>NZ_SELP01000003.1 GCF_004145845.1 Loktanella sp. IMCC34160
GTGAAGCTGACCTCCTATCATCGAACCGCCGAAACGACCCTAAGGAGACGATACACAGACATTCAATCCGTCGAAAAACAGACCAAACCGCCCACGTATCTCTTCAAAATACAAATTGTCAAAAAGCAACCGCACAGAAAAAACCAACCGACCCGCGCCTTACTTACTTGGCGCGCACCGCCCGATCTGACCTCTGTGTGATCCGCGTTCCTTCCGTCTAGCGTCCGGTTCCGCGTCCCGTTGGCACCTCAGCGCCGCCGGTGAGGGGGTATCTACGGATTACCGCCGGGGGCCGCAAGAGGATTCGAGCAAGAATTTTCGTTTTTCTGTCACTTTTTTTGTCGGCCCTTATTTTTAAGGGTGCGGGGCGTCTTTTCGCATCGGACGTGCCGGGCCACCCCTACATTATATATATACCCCCTCTCGGCAGCCATCGCCCGGGTGCCAGCCAGACCGGGCCGATCTGTCCGAGTCGCAACAGCGGATAGGCGCCGAGTCAGTCCCGTTTCCGCCCTTTCGCCAGCGCGAGGGGCCACCTATAAGGATCACCGTCCCGGGCCGGTGCCGAGTCGCGGGGCTGTCTTGGCATGGTAGAATAGGAAGACCCCACAATGGCTGGTTTCGGAGGCTTGTTTTCGTCGGATATGGCGATTGACCTGGGGACGGCGAACACCCTCGTCTACGTGAAGGGCAAGGGGATCATCCTGTCCGAGCCCTCGGTTGTGGCCTATCACGTCAAGGATGGCGTTAAGAAGGTTCTGGCCGTTGGTGAAGACGCCAAGCTGATGCTGGGCCGCACGCCCGGCAGCATCGAAGCAATTCGTCCGATGCGCGACGGGGTCATCGCGGACTTCGACGTAGCCGAAGAGATGATCAAGCATTTCATTCGCAAGGTTCACAAACGCACGACCTTCTCCAAACCGAAAATCATCGTTTGCGTCCCGCATGGCGCGACCCCGGTCGAGAAGCGGGCCATCCGTCAGTCGGTCCTGTCCGCCGGGGCCCGCCGCGCTGGCCTTATCGCGGAACCGATCGCCGCGGCCATCGGCGCAGGCATGCCCATCACCGACCCCACCGGCAACATGGTCGTCGACATTGGTGGTGGCACGACCGAAGTGGCCGTCCTGTCGCTGGGCGATATCGTCTATGCCCGGTCCGTCCGGGTTGGCGGGGACCGCATGGACGAGGCGATCATCAACTATCTTCGCCGTCAGCATAACCTGCTGATCGGGGAATCAACGGCCGAACGGATCAAGACATCCATCGGAACCGCGCGGATGCCCGACGACGGGCGCGGCGCGTCGATGCAGATCCGGGGCCGTGACCTGTTGAATGGGGTTCCCAAGGAAACCGAGATCAGCCAGGCTCAGGTTGCCGAAGCGCTGGCCGAACCGGTCCAGCAGATCTGCGAGGCGGTGATGACCGCGCTGGAAGCGACCCCGCCGGATCTGGCCGCCGATATCGTGGACCGGGGCGTCATGCTGACCGGGGGCGGCGCCCTGCTGGGCGAGCTGGATCTGGCGCTGCGCGAACAGACCGGCCTTGCGATTTCGGTCGCCGATGAATCGCTCAACTGTGTGGCACTAGGGACCGGCAAGGCGCTGGAGTATGAAAAACAGCTTCGGCATGTCATAGACTACGACAGCTGATCCCCGGCCGGTTCGGGGACCAGAACCCAGGCAGGGAAAGACGCACTCCTTGGCACGCGACCGCAACAGCGACGAGGTTTATGTCCGCCCGATCCGGCGTTTGCTGGTCGGTGTGCTTGTGCTGTTCATGCTTGCCGTCTTCCTGATCTGGCGGATCGACAGCCCGCGCGTGGAACGCTTCCGCGCGGCAGTGATCGACCGGGTGGTGCCCTCGTTCGACTGGGCCATGGCACCGGTGAACGGCGTTGCCCATCTGATTTCCGATTTCCAAAGCTACCAGCGGCTTGCCGAACAAAATCAGGAACTGCGGCGCGAGTTGCAGGATATGAAGGCCTGGCGCGAGGCGGCGATCCAGCTGGAAGAGGAAAACGCCAAGCTGCGCGACCTGAACAACGTGCGGCTGGACCCGCAACTGACCGCCGTGACCGGCGTTGTCCTTGTCGACAGCGGATCGCCGTTCCGCCAGTCCGTCCTTCTGAACGTGGGCGCGCGCGACGGGATCGTCGATGGTTGGGCCACGATGGACGGCATCGGGCTGGTCGGGCGGATTTCGGGCGTGGGCAATACGACAAGCCGGGTAATCCTGCTGACGGATACGTCAAGCCGGATCCCGGTCATCATTCAGCCCTCCGGTCAGCGGGCGGTTCTGGTGGGCGACAACACCATCACCCCGCCGATCGAATTCCTGGAAGACCCCGATCAGGTGCGACCCGGTGACAGGGTCGTTTCTTCGGGTGATGGCGGTGTCTTTCCCGCCGATATCCTTGTCGGGCAGGTCGCGCTTGGGTCTGACCGGCGGTTGCGGGTCCGTCTGTCGGCCGATTACGAGCGGCTGGAGTTCCTGCGCGTGCTGCGCAATCACCCGCGCGAATCCATTTCCGACCCCGGTGGCTTGCTGGCCCCGGTGACCCCGCCGCCCCTTCCCCTTGCCGAGGGAGCGACTGAGGCGGAGGCGACGGATGGTTGATACCCCGACCCGTCAACGCTGGATCGGTCGTGGCAGCTTTCTGCTGTTGTGCTTTGCGCTGGTGTTCTTTCACCTTCTGCCGCTATCGACCATGCCGCCCCGCTGGGCCCCGCCGGATTTCCTTCTGGCCCTGACCCTTGCCTGGACCGTGCGCCGCCCGGATCTTGTCCCCGTCGGATCGGTGGCGGTGGTCTTCTTTCTGACCGACATGCTGTTCCAGCGCCCGCCCGGCCTGATGACCGCGCTGGTTCTTCTGGTGACCGAGGGGCTGCGGGCGCGATCGTCATCAATGCGGACCCTGCCCTTTCCGCTTGAATGGCTGACGGTCAGTTTCGCCATCGTCGGGCTGGTGTTCCTGAACCGCGCGGCCCTCTTGATTGTCATGGCGGACCGCGCACCCCTGACCCCGACGGTCATTCAGATGGTGATGACAATCCTCGCCTACCCGCTTGTTGTGATGCTGTCCTATCTTATCTTTGGTGTGCACCGCCCCGCGCAGGGCGAGGTGGACGCCTTCGGGAGGCCGGTATGAGACGCCCGACGCGGGACACGGCGGAAAGCAACCGCAAGATCGCTCGGCGGACGCTGGTCCTTGGGGGGATTCAGCTTGGCGTCGTTGGCGCGCTTGGGCTGCGGATGCGGTCGATGCAGATTGAACAGGCCGACCAATATCGCCTTTTGGCCGATGAAAACCGGATCAACATCCGCCTGCTGCCACCCGCACGCGGGCTGATCTTTGACCGCACTGGCGTGCCGTTGGCCGACAATGAACAGAATTACCGCATCGTCATGGTGCGCGAGGATGCGGGCGACATCGACGATATCCTGTCGCGTCTGCGCAGGCTGGTGCCCCTGTCACCCGAGGATATGGAACGCGCCAAGGAAGAGATGATGCGCCGGTCCCCCTTCGTCCCGGTGACGGTGGCCGACCGGCTGTCGTGGGAAGATATCGCGCGCGTCACGGTGAACGCCCCGGCCCTGCCCGGCGTCATCCCCGAGGTGGGCCTGAGCCGCGTCTATCCCCTTGGGGCCGATTTTTCGCATGTGGTGGGCTATGTTGGCCCGGTGTCGGACTATGACCTGTCCCGGATCGACGATCAGGATCCTCTTTTGCAGATCCCCCGGTTCCAGATCGGCAAGACCGGGATCGAAAACAAACTGGAACACACCCTGCGTGGCAGCGCCGGCACCCGCCGGATCGAGGTCAACGCGCTTGGCCGGGTCATGCGCGAACTGGACCGGCAGGAAGGCATCCCCGGCAAGAACATCCAGCTGACCATCGACGCACGCCTTCAGTCCTATGTGGAAGGGCGACTTGAAGGCGAAAGCGCCGGTGCGGTCGTCATCGACCTTGAGAACGGCGACCTGCGGGCCGTTGGGTCGGCCCCCGGCTTTGACCCGAATCTTTTCGTGCGGGGAATCAGCGTTCGGGACTGGAACGCCCTGAACGAAAACATCTACCGACCGCTTGCCGCCAAGGCCTATCAGGGCACCTATCCGCCCGGATCGACCTTCAAGATGGTCACCGCGCTTGCCGCGATCGAAGAGGGGCTGCTTGACCCCGAGGAAACCGTTTTCTGTCGCGGCTATACCGAGGTCGCGGGCACCCGGTTCCACTGCTGGAAACGGGCCGGGCATGGCAACGTGAACCTTCACGAAAGCCTCAAGCAAAGCTGCGACTGTTATTACTACGAAATCTGTCAGCGGGTGGGGATCGACAAGATCGCCGAAATGGCCCGGCGGCTGGGGCTTGGAATCGAACATGACCTGCCCCTGTCCGCCGTCTCGGCTGGCCTTGCTCCGGACAAGGACTGGAAGGCCCGGGTTCGGGGTGAAGACTGGCGGATCGGCGACACGGTGAACGCCTCGATCGGTCAGGGTTACGTTCTGACGTCGCCGCTGCAATTGGCGGTAATGACAGCCCGGATCGCGTCGGGGCGGTCCATTTCCCCGCGGTTGGTTCTGGCGATCGACGGTATCGAACAACCTTCGGGGGCCGGGGAATCGCTTGGGCTCAATGAAAACTATCTGCGACGGATACGGCAGGCGATGGATGCTGTCGGCAATCACAGCCGGGGCACCGCCTATGGCAGCCGGATCGTCGAAGCAGAGATGCGGATGGCGGGCAAGACAGGCACCAGCCAGGTGCGCCGGATCACGGCCGAAGAACGGGCGCGCGGCGTCACCCGCAACGAAGACCTGCCTTGGGAACGGCGGGATCACGCGCTGTTCGTCGGGTTTGCCCCCGCCGATAACCCCCGCTTTGCGATTTCGGTGGTGGTCGAACATGGCGGGGGTGGGTCGTCCGCCGCCGCGCCCATCGCCCGGGACATCATGCTTCAGGCGCTCTACGACGGGCCGCCGCCGCTGTCGGCCTATCCCTCGAACGTGCGGGGGCGAATCCGCGCGCAGCAGGAACAACTGGAAAGCCGCGTGCCCCCGGGCGCAGTCCCGGCCGACCGGGCCTGACGGGGACGCGCGATGAGTTATCTGGAATATAACGCCAAATACGTCCCCACAGGACCGCGCAAGATCCTCTACCTGAACTGGGCGCTGGTGATCCTGCTGACGGCGGTCGCCTCTGCAGGGTTCCTGATGCTGTATTCCGTGGCGGGCGGGTCTGCGGAACCGTGGATGGACGCCCAGATGAAACGCTTTGCCGTCGGTATGGTCGCGATGGTGATCGTCGGGATGATCCCGATCTGGTTCTGGCGAAACGTCGCCGCGCTTGGCTATGTCGTGGCGCTTGTCCTTCTGGTGATGGTCGAATTCTTCGGCGAGGTCGGCATGGGCGCCCAACGATGGATCGACATCGGCCCGTTGCGATTGCAGCCCTCCGAATTGATGAAGATCGCGCTGGTGATGATTCTGGCCGCCTATTACGACTGGCTGCCGATGAACAAAGTATCGCGCCCGATCTGGGTGTTGCTGCCGGTGGCAATCATCCTGATCCCCACCGCGCTGGTCCTGAAACAGCCGGACCTGGGCACCTCGCTTTTGCTTTTAATGGGGGGCGGGGCGATCATGTGGCTGGCCGGGGTCCACTGGGCCTATTTCCTGACGGTCATCAGCGCGGGCGTCGGCGTGATCGTGGCCGTGTTCCAAAGCCGTGGCACAAGTTGGCAACTTTTGAAGGACTACCAGTTCCGCCGGATCGACACCTTTCTAGACCCCGCCGCAGACCCGCTTGGGGCGGGGTATCACATCACGCAGGCCAAGATCGCGCTTGGCTCCGGCGGTTGGACCGGACGCGGGTTCATGCAAGGCACTCAATCGCGGCTGAACTTTCTGCCCGAGAAACACACCGACTTCATTTTCACCACCCTGGCAGAGGAATTCGGGTTTGTCGGGGCATTCGCGCTCTTGGTCCTATATGCGTTGATCATCGGGTTTTGCGTGGCCTCTGCCCTGCGGAACAGGGACCGGTTTGCGTCGCTTCTGACCCTTGGAATCGCGGTAACATTCTTCCTGTTCTTCGCGGTCAACATGGCCATGGTGATGGGGCTTGCCCCGGTTGTGGGCGTGCCGCTGCCGCTGGTCAGCTATGGCGGATCAGCCATGCTTATACTTCTATTGGGGTTCGGGCTGGTCCAGTCCGCCCATGTCCACAGACCGAGGTGAACGATGGTCAATATCCTGTTCTCTGCCCACGATGACCGGTGGGAGGTCTACAAGACAGCCCTGCCCGAGGCCCTCGCCGAGGCGGGGATCGAAAACGTGACCCTGTCGCGCGACCTGCCCCCGGCGGATGTGGACTACATCGTTTTTGCGCCGAATGGCCCGGTCAAGAACTTCTCCCCCTACACCCGCTGCAAGGCGGTCCTGTCGCTTTGGGCGGGTGTAGAGACTGTCGTCGGCAATCAGACACTGACCCAGCCGTTGTGCCGGATGGTCGACGACGGGCTGAAGCAGGGAATGGTCGAATGGGTCACCGGCCACGTTCTGCGCCATCACCTTGGAATGGATCGTCACATCCTTGGACAGAATGGTGAATGGCGGCCCGAGGCCCCGCCGCTGGCCAAGGATCGCCCGATCACCATTCTGGGGATCGGTGAACTGGGGCTGGCCTGCGCCGACGCCCTGCGCGCGCTCAATTTCCCGGTTCGGGGATGGAGCCGGTCGGAAAAGACCCACCCGGGGATCGACTGCTTCCACGGCGAGGACGGGCTGACCAAGGCGCTCACCGGGGCGCAAGGCGTAGTGCTTTTGCTGCCCGCAACCCCGGCGACCGAGAACATCCTGAATGACCGGACGCTTGCCTGCCTCGCACCGGGGGCTTTCATTTTGAACCCCGGGCGCGGCCCGCTGATCGACGACGCAGCCCTTCTGGCCGCCCTGGACATTGGGCAGGTAGGCCATGCAACGCTCGATGTCTTCCGGGTCGAACCGCTGCCCGCCGAACACCCCTATTGGGCGCACCCACAGGTGACGGTCACGCCGCATATCGCCTCGGAAACCCGGCCCGATACATCGTCACAGGTGGTTGCGGAAAACATCCGGCGGGGTGAGGCGGGGGAGCCGTTTCTATTCGTCGTGGACCGCGGGGCGGGTTACTAGCCCCGGCGCAGCGTATCGCCAAAGGACAGCGTCGGCGAAAGCTCGATCCGCTCGCCTTCGACCTCGCCGCTGGCGTCCTGCCGGTTCGCGATAATGCGGGCAGCGGCCTGACCGATCTCGCGGCGGCAGGCGTCCATCGTGGCAAGGTGCCGCGGCAGACCTTCCAGAAGCTCGACACCGTTGAACCCGGCAAGCCCGATCTGACCGGGCACGTCGATGCCTTTTTCCAAGAGATAGAGAAGCCCACCGGCCCCAATCATATCATTGGAATAATACAGAAAATCGAGGTCCGGCGTGCGCGACAGCATCGCCTCGGTCATTTCGCGGCCCTTGGCCAGAGCCGACCCGCCGGAATAGAATTCCTGATCCGAAATTTCGATCCCCGCCTTGGCCAGTGTCCGGGTGAACCCTTCAAACCGTTTCCGTGCGCGGTGGTCCAGCGGCATCTTGGTGCCCATGAACCCGATCCGGCGATAGCCTGCATCGATGATGGCCTCGGCCATTTTCCGGCCCGCGCGGCGATGAGAGATGCCGACGCAACTGTCGACCGGCTCGCCGTCCACATCCATGATCTCGACCACCGGGCAGCCAGCCTGCGCCAGCATCGCGCGCGATGCCTCGGAATGCTCAAGGCCCGCGATGATGACCCCGGACGGACGCCAGGACAGCATCTCGAACAGAACCTTTTCTTCCTTTTCGGGAAGATAGTCGGTCACGCCAACCACGGGCTGCAATTGGGTGCCCTCCAGCACCTCCGAGACGCCTGCGAGAACCTCGGGAAAGACCATGTTGCCAAGGCTAGGAATGATCACTGCCACAAGGTTCACACGCTGGCTGGCCAGCGCCCCGGCGATCTTGTTGGGGACATAGCCCAACCGTTTCGCCGCTTCCTGAACCTTGGTCCGGGTCGTCTCGCTGACATCCCCTTTGTTGCGCAGAACGCGGCTCACCGTCATTTCACTGACACCGGATGCTTCCGACACATCCCGGAGCGTCAGCGGGCGCTTGCTTGGCGGTTTCACGTCAGGAATTCCCGTATCTTGTCCCTCTGTTCCTAGTTAGCCCCTGTTGACGGCATTGTAAAAGCCCTTCGACCGCCAACGTTGACCTTGGAAAAAAAGGCGGGCAATGAAGGGCCCGTGGCCCCGTGGCTCAACTGGATAGAGCAGCCCCCTCCTAAGGGGCAGGTTACAGGTTCGAATCCTGTCGGGGTCACCAAAACTGTTTGAAAAATATGGCTTATTTGCAAAGGGTTCTGCAGAGGCGTGCGGAAACGCCCGCGAGTTATCGCGTGGAATTCTCCTGAAACGGGTGAAATCTCGTACAAAACCTGTACAAAATTCGCACGTCTGTGCGCTCATTGGTGCCATTCAATGAGCTGGCGGGTGGCGAATGCGTGCGCCGAGCGGAAGTTCGGGAGCGCTGCACGCAAGCAGATCATCATGTTCCTGGCGGACAAGGCCTCGGACGATGGTTCGGGCATCTGGTGTTCGAAGGGGACAATCCAGCGGCATACCGAGCTGGGGGAAAGCACGGTCAAGCGGACGATCCGGGAGTTCCTGAAGGAAGGTATCCTGGTCGAGACCGGTGCTCGCGGGTGCAAGAACGGATTCACCGTCGTGTACCGGATCGACCTGGCGAAGGTCGAGGCACTGGAACTGACCGCAGAACCCGATATCGAGACGGGGGCCACAGTGGACCCCGTCCAGACTGGACCCGGAACCGGGGCCACAGTGACCGGGGTACCGGGGCCACAGCGGCCCCCAAACCATCCTAAAACCATCCAGAAACCCCCTACGCGCGAGCGCGTGGTGGCGGAGGATGAAGAAGCGGAGAAGGTGTTGGCGGCCTATCCACCGGACCGGGTGCGGGGGAAGGCGGAGAGCCTCAGGCGGATCAGGGAGGCCCTGGATGCCGGGACGGAGGTTGAGGAACTGTTGCAGGCCGTGAAGGCCTACGCCACCGAAAGCGCAGGCTTCACCCGGTCGAAGGTCTGTTTCTCTGACAACTGGTTCAAGTCACAGAAGTGGCGCAATCAGATCGACCAAATTTCGAGATCGCGAATGGCGGGGAAGGAGAAAGAGGCCAGCGCGCTCGATATGGCGGCGAATTGGATCATAGATCACCACCCTCTTTCCCGGCATGTTACACCACACCAAATCGACGCGCTGCTTGCGGCAGGTCGCGTTAGCGGGGAACAACTCAGATCAGCTGGTCTGCGCCAATGATCAGGATTTTTCCGAACGGTTGTACGATTAGCCAGCATACTTTTGTGGCCACGCTGCGCGTGGGGCCCCAAAAGGCTGGCGAGGGGTGGCTGCGCCTCCCCTTCGATCCCCTCAATCGGCCTGGGGCCGATCAAGACGAAAGCGTTTCCAGAGATGGGTGTGTCTCGAAACGCCTTCGTCTTGCCTCTCCAGTGCGCAACCGGGAGGTCGGTCTATGTGGGTAAAAATTCGCGTGACTCCCGACCAACGAAGCGCCTGGCACGCAAAGGCGCGATCACATGGGCTCAGCTTCTCGGACTTCGCCCGCGCAGCCATTGATGGCACCAGAACACGGCGTCGGAAGCAAATTCGTTCGATAGACCCGCGCCTGCTGCGCCAGTTGGCTCGGCTTGGAAACAACCTCAATCAACTGGCGCGATGGGCCAATCGCGATCAGCGGTATGCCGATCGCGTTGAGATCATGGGACAGCTGATCGGGATCGAACGCGAACTTGCCCGCCTTCGGGAGATCTATGAGATGAGCCATGCTGATTAAGTTCTTCGGCGGACGAGGCGGCGGCGGGGGCATCGCAAACTATCTCGTTGATCCGACACGTCCGGGCCGGGAAGGGTCGGCTCCGGAGATCGTTCGGGGTGATATCGAACAGACCGTGGCTTTAATCGACAGCAGCGACCGCAAGTGGTCCTACACAACCGGCGTGCTGAGCTTTGCCATTGAGGACGCGCCGACCGAAGCGCAGCAAATTGCCCTCATGGACGACTTTGAGCGTCTGGCTTTTGCGGGGCTGCGGGCCGATCAGTACGACATCACATGGGTTCGGCATAGCCATACGGAAGGCGGTCGCACGGAGCTTCATTTTCTGGTCCCCCGGATGGAGCTCGCAAGCGGCAAGGCCTTCAACATCGCACCGCCCGGTTGGGAACGCGCCTACGCTCCATTGCGAGACGCCTACAACTTCGAGTTTGGCTGGGCCAGACCCGATGACCCTGCCCGCTCAAGAACACAACACATCCTCGGTGAGGCTCCTGAGCGCGCAAGAACCCGTGAGGCGATAACGACTTTTCTCGAGGCCAAAATCCTCAGTGGAGAAGTGTCAGACCGTCCAAGCATGATCATGGCCTTGCAGGGCGCAGGGCTTGAGGTTCCCCGGCAGGGTAAGAGCTACCTCACGGCACTTGATCCCCACACCGGGGAGCGTTGGCGACTGAAAGGGCGCATTTTTGAACAGGACTGGACAAGAGACTCTGAACTTGACCGAGCAACTTCGGCTTCGGACCGCTCAGCAACGCAGCGAGCTGACGACCCTGATGAACAGCGAGCTGCACAGTCTCGCGCGCGACTTGAAGAGATCATCGAACGCCGCGCTGGATGGGTTCGAGCGCGATATCCAGCTGAGGTTGACCAGGATCGAAACGGAGGTCTCCACACGCAGGCGCATGATAGCTTCAGAAATGGACAAGATCCGAGAGATGCCGCGGTTGATGTTCTTGATGAGCGCGCTGATCGCAGCAACCGTATCGGGGCTGATATGGGCCGCGCCGATGATTTGGATCGCAGTTCGTCTGGAGGAAGTGAGGGTCGAGGTGAACGAGACCGGTCGTTTTCTGATCCTTCCCGACACAGCAGAAACCGGCTGGCGCTGTGGGACACAGCCTTGCGTAAGATTGGAGGATTGATTGACAGAGAACCTAACTCAGATCGAACGGGCGCTTTTGAACGAATTCGAGAATTTGGCGGCAGAATTCTCGAAGCTGGCGCAGCAGCAGGTGCATATGTCCGAGCGCTTCTCGGTCGAGACCAAGGCGCTTTTGAGCCGTCAGGACCGGCTCGAGACGCATTTGCTGCAAGTGAGCGAAGCCTTGAACAGGCAGAACGTATCAACATCGAAGCTGATCGAGCTGGCCAAACGATTGAGCAAGGCATGAGGATGGTCTCTCAGACGCGCGAACTAGAGCGCGATTTCGAGCGCCTGATTCAGAAAGGGATTGAGCGGTAATGCGGATAACCAACAAGAATGTGTCTCTGGTCTTTCGTGACAAGGACAAGCGAAGCACCAGCAAGGTCTACATCAACGATCTCGATGCCGCCGCAAGGCTTGCGGCACGGTATCGCGTCGCGAGCCACCAGGTAGACGTCATTGATGCGTTGGACCGTGTTGCCTTCCGCTGGGAAGTTGGTTCGCCGGATTGGCAGCCGGGCGACGCAAGGCATTCTTTTCTAGACATCGAAGCATATCGCTTCAGGCGACTGGGCGACCCCTTTTGGGAACCGGAGAGCCGGCTCCGGTTGTTGAACGACGCACTCGGTTTCGCGTTTGATACCGCGACAGGAAATGCCGATGAAGAGGACTTGGAAGGGCTGATCGTCCGGACCGAGCAAGGTGGCGATGATATTTGGTCTCTGATCCGCGAAGCCCGGATAGTGGCCGAAACAGCCGATGGGCAACCGAGTTCGACCCTATGGGAACAAACCATTGCGGAGTGGATGTCAGATGCATCCTGGCACTTCGTGGAATATGTCGTCGAGCACAACGCCCTGGCGAGCTACCTTCGTCTCTTCGACATAGAAAGCCGGGTGCCAAGGCTCGGTGTGGAACTTGCAAATCTGGCCGCCACAAGGGGATAGCGCTTGGCCGCTGGGTCGACACCTTCCCAATTGCGGCACCTCCCAACGGCCAGATTTCTCGGAAAATCCGTCGGCACGAACCTCGGCACCGCTAGTAGCGGCACCGGACTTCTCTGACAAATACCAATAAAAGAACATCCCCAACGTTCTCCAAATCCTGTTGATCCGCCTGCCATCCCGGCAGGCCCGTGAAAACCGGCAAGCGCCGCCGGTGGCGTCGGTTCCGGTCGAGAATTCCGGTTCCTCCCACGCGGACGGGCCGCGCGGTTCCCTCCCAAATTCACGCCCTCCACCCGGGTGTCACGGCCCCGCCGGGCCGCAGGACGGGCTTTGCCCTTACCTGCTCTGCCCTTCGGAATGCATGGGCATTCCAAAGATCAGACCAGGAAGGCCCGCCCATTGGCGGAAAGGGGAAGAGACCCGGCCCGCGTCGCTCGAAGGAGGGTCATAAATGACCGCAGAGAAGTTTGACGTTTATTCCCATGTCACCAATCAGATCGTCGCGCAGATCGAGGCGGGAACGCCGCCCTGGCGCAAGCCGTGGACCGGCGGCGGGGCATCGGCCAGCCTGCCGGAACGATTCAACGGCGAAGCCTATCGGGGGATCAACATTCTGGTGCTCTGGGCCACGGCGATGGCCAAGGATTACAGCTCAGCCCGCTGGATGACGTTCAATCAGGCCAAACAGCTTGGTGGACATGTCCGCAAGGGCGAGAAATCCGCAACCGTGGTGAAAAATGGCACCGTCGAGCGCGAGGACGAGAACGGCGAGGAGCGGCAAATCCCCTTTGCGCGGGCCTACCGCGTGTTCAATGCCGACCAGATCGAAGACTTGCCCGCCGAGTTCTATATCCTGCCTGACCCGCCCCGTGATCTTGGCACCGTAGCCGACCCCGAACTGGAGGCGTTCTTTGCCGCAACCGGCGCGCAGATCGACGTGACCGAGGAGCCGCGCGCTTACTACAACATCAAGACTGACCGCATCCACATGCCGCCGATTGGCACGTTCTATCAGGCGGCTGGGTATTTTGGCACCTTGGCCCATGAGACAATCCACTGGACTGGCGCGACAAAGCGGCTGGACCGTTTGGGCAGGTTCAATGACCGCAAGGCATACGCCTTCGAGGAACTGGTCGCGGAGATTGGCAACTGCATGCTTTGCGCGCAGATCGGGGTGGAGCCTGAATTCGACCAGAGCGCCGCATATGTTGAAGGCTGGCTTGAGGCGATGAAAGAAGACAGCCGCGCGATCTTCCGCGCTGCGTCCGAGGCGCAAAAGGCCGTGGACTACATCATGGAGCGCACCGCGCAGGCCGACCGGATAGCCGCCAAGTAACAGTCCGCACCACTGCAATGATCGAGGCCCCCGTCAGCAGGCGGGGGCCTTTTGCGTTCTGGTGTGATCCAGGTGGTGGGCGGTTTCAGGGTGACCTGTCGGCGGGCAACCTGAAGGCCACCCACCGACAGGCCCGGCGCTTCGCGCGGACGCCCCAAGGGGCGCAGGCGACGTAATGGCTAGTGCAACTCCAATGAGGCTGAGAGAACTCATATATTTTCTTGCTTTTCGAAAGAAAAAAGGCGCGATCAGAAACCTGAACCGCGCCTAAGTTGAGAAGTTATGGGAGGAGGTTATCCGGGGCCTCAACGCCCGAGCCGCTTGTAGAAGCGGTCCATGTTTGCTGCATCCCCTTCAACTTCGAGCCCTTTATGGGTCTTGCGGACCCGCAGTCCCGAGGAACTTGCGGCCTGCTGAAGCTTGCGCTCGACCTCTTGGTTGAAGTCACGGGTCATGGCGTTCGCAAGCGAACGGCCATTCGTAAAAGTGCGTCCTTTGTATTTCAGCTTCATCATCGCATCAGCCTTTCGGAGGATAGGGGTCATTGCCATAGCTGTAAGCTTCACGGAATCGCGCATCGCGGCCTTGAATCCTCAGCTCAGCCTCTTGGTTACGTGCGATACCCCGACCGAAGTCGATGGCCTCGCGTTGCGTGTCGAACTCCCGGGTCAGGCGTTGATTGCCTTCACCCCGGACGCCCCACTTGTCGCCGTGGCGGACGACATATTGGTTTTTGCCACTTGACATTTTCGCTTTCCTTTCGGTTGCGAGTTGGAGTAACGATTGCAAGATCGCAACCGAGTCATATATTGCGACATAGAGGGGAGATTGCAAGAGTGAAATCGACATGAAAGAGCAGTTCCTCAATGAGGCTTTCTACAACGCGCTGGATGCCCACCGTCAGGCGAAGAAACTGACGTGGAAGGCGGTTGCTGAAAAAGCCAAGGTGAGTGCTTCGACTTTGACACGGATCGCCCAGGGCAAACGCCCGGACGTCGATACATTAGCCGCACTTTGTAAGTGGTCTGGTTTGAGTGCAGACGACTTTATTGCGTATGATGAAGTTGCGGCGCGACCTGAGCCTTTGGCCGAGATTGTTGGCCACCTTCGAGCGGATAAAAACCTGAAACCCGAAGGAGCACAGGCAATCGAAGTAATGATCCGGGCCGCCTACGAGCAGTTCCGTAAGGAGAAGGTGGGTGGCGAAGACTAAACTACGCCGTGGATTTGTGGCTGAAGCACATAGATGGGCCGATGATTTAAGGGGCGAGCTGGACCTCGCCCCTCATGACCCGCTGTGTCCAAAGCGGCTTGCACGGCATCTTGAAGTACCCATCTATCCGCTTTCAAAGCTTCCAGAATGTGAGGAGCAGCAGGCGCTTCTTGAGAAGCGTCAGGGCTACGATTTTTCAGCAGCAGCCTGCTTCGAGGGAAGAGCTGCGTTCATCCTGCTCAATGACGCCCACGATCCAAAGCGACAAGTTTCAGATATAGCCCATGAACTGGCGCACATCCTTCTTGGACATCCACCAGCAAACCCGTTTCAGCCTGACGGCATCCGGGATTTCCTTCCGGAGCATGAGATGGAAGCAGAGCGGCTTGGACCAACACTATTGATCTCGGACGCAGCTGCCCTTCGTGCCTACAAGCTAGTTAGCGAGAGCGCTTACACCCTCTACAGTCTTTCGGACGAATGGGGGATCACGAGAGATGTGATTCAGATGCGCATCAATCTCTCGGGAGCAAAAAAGCGCCTCGGAAAAGCAGCTTAGCCGACTAGAAGGTAGTTTAGGAGCAAGACCGCTACTGCCATCTACTCATGAAAGTCCGTATGCCGTAGAGAATAACGACAACGCCAAGCGCAATCCCAGCGATGCCGACACTACCCGTCGATACTTCAATGATACCTAGTAGGTTTATCGTGCTTTCGGCTTCGTCGTCCGATGCCAAGGCGACGAGGTAGATTCCCATACCTGCGATCACGATGCCGCAGAACATTACTGCGTAGATGAGGCGCTGAAGACGGTCTCTCATATCAAGAATCAAAAAGTCCTTAGGCGTTAATGTCTGTGGGGCTTCCTTTCGAAACCCCTTGAGGCTTGCCACAACTCGTTCCTCGAAGTGTTCTCACAAGGAGAAAAAGGTACACAAATGCACACCTTTTTCAACCATAACCATGTGCCAAGTTTTCGCTACGGCTCTTCTCGCTCGAGTTTGATTGGCCAGAACGCGCCTGCAACTTTGCTCTCGTTGCAGCGGCATTCAGGGCTGGCATCTGAAGTTCTCGATAAACCTGGTTGGCCTCATTTATCGAGGCGATGGTATTTCCATTCTTAACCTCAGACACAGCCCACTCCAGAAGAGTGAGAGCATTATTGAATAGTTCTCTATTAGAGTCTGCGCCAATGTCTTTCATCAGCGCCTTGATCTCATGAATTCGATCGTCTTTGACGTCGAACTGGAGGCGAGTTTTCGACATTTTAGTCTCCTAGCTTGCTAACTTACGGCGGGGCTGGACTCCT
This sequence comes from Loktanella sp. IMCC34160, assembly GCF_004145845.1. GTDB lineage: Bacteria > Pseudomonadota > Alphaproteobacteria > Rhodobacterales > Rhodobacteraceae > SELP01. Next base: position 15,886 of record NZ_SELP01000003.1, read on the forward strand.
GCCATCACGCACCTCGACCTTTGAGGGAGAGCGCGGGGTCGGATCCAGCAAAAATTCTTTTGGTTGCAGCTCAATTGGCTGCGCCTTGGTCATAGTTCTGGGTAGTGGCTTTGGTTCCGAAACTGATTTGGCTTCGAATTTTTCTTTTTGGAGCCTCATGAGGTCCCTCCTTGTCGGGCGGGGCGTGCAAGAGCACTTCGTTTAAGTCAAGCATGTCTACAATCCTAAATAAGTTTCTGATTTGGGGTTCTGGCCTACGCTAAGGCTCAGGAATTTTTGCACTAATCAACATTCTTCGGTCTCCTGATCGGTGCTTCCGAGAGGGAAGTACGATGTATATAGGGCATTATTTGCCTCTCGTCAAGGTGCTATAGGGATGTGATGGGGGTGTAAAAAAGGAGGTCAATACGAGGTAACATGGGTTCTTGCCGCTTGCGGCGTGTCGGGGGGGGTGCAAGGTAGGCATTGTTCGGAAAGCAAGCAGAGCAAGGACAGAAAGGGTCGTTTTTGACCAGGTGCTCTGCCCTACCCAGGATCAATCTCTTAGCCAGGACAATAACCCCCAGCAAAACCTCTATGGTTTTGGCAGGTTTTTGTCCTAGCGCAGCTCCTATGGATGGCGCGTTCTGTAAAGAGAGGACCGGGCTTGTATAACCTATTTGTTTCCGCAAACGACGAGGCTTGGAATGGAGAGCCGTGGCAGATCGAGCGAAGCCGTTGCGTCCGCGAATACACCAGCGATGAAATACATGAACGTTACGGTTCTCTTGATGCGGCAGCCGTGGACCACTTACGGCGGTTGCCATGTATCTTCGCTTACGAGTCCTTCAACCAGATTGACCCGCACTTCGGCTTAATCCGCGATCTGACCGTCCGCCCCGGTGAAGTTCGGGTCGACTACGAGCTGCATCCGCTCAGTCACTTTCTGACAGCTTCTCAGCTCGAAGAGATGACCTTCGAGCTTGATATCGGAAAGTGGGAGATGAACAGAACCCATTGGGCCGTGAAAGATGTGGATCTTCCAGCGGAGCTGAGTCGAAAAGGGATCACTCTTCCAAGGTGGGCTTCTCGTGCAGGACCAAGGATCAACCTAGCGGATCACCAGTTCGACGTGGCCTTGTCCTTCCCGGGTGAGGCGAGAGCGTACGTCGAGGAAGTTGCAAAAAATCTGGAACGGCTTCTCGGCCCAGATCGGTACTTCTATGACAGGAACTATACCGGGCAACTTGCACGACCATCACTCGATACGTTTCTTCAGGCCATCTATCGGGACAGATCACGCATGGTGGTGGTCTTTGCTGGCGGTGATTATCAGCTCAAAGATTGGTGCGGCATCGAGTTTCGGGCTGTGAGAGAGATCATCAACGCACGTGAACACGATAGGATCATGTTCGTGCGAATGGACGACGGCGAAGTCGAAGGCATCTTTGGACACGACGGCTATGTCGACGCTCGACAACACAGCCCCTCTGACGTGGCCGGATTCATCGAGGAACGTGTAGCGGTGCTGTCATGATCATCGGATATGCCCGCGTTAGCACTGACGAACAAAGCCTCGATTCACAAACCGATGCCCTTTCGGAAGCTGGTGCCGAAAAGGTCTTTTCTGATAGGGTCAGCGGATCAAAGCGCGCGCGACCAGAGCTGGATAGGATGCTGGAGCAACTTCGCGACGGAGATATTGTGGCTGTCACCAAATACGACCGCCTTGCACGATCTCTCAAAGACCTTCTGGAGATCGTGGAGACGATCCGAGGGCGTGGTGCCGGTTTTCGGTCCCTTGCTGAAGACATCGACACCACGACGCCGGCTGGCCGTCTTGTGTTCCATGTCTTTGCATCCATCGCCCAGTTCGAGCGCGAGAGGATTTCAGAACGCACCAAGGAGGGTTTAGCTTCCGCTCGTAGGCGTGGCCGGATCGGCGGCAGGCCACCTGCTCTGTCGGTTGCACAAAAGGACGAAGTGCGCCGTATGCGAGATGAGGAACACCGCGGTATCCCGGAGATCGCTCGCCTGTTCAAAGTCAGTGAACGGACTGTCCGGCGCGCCTAACTGGAACAAAGAGAGTACATTGCCGACTGCCCCCGCACCATCTAGTATAGGTGCGCCTACCACCCACAAAATAGGGAATCACGCATTGCGGGCATTACAGCATTACATCAAGCGCAAAGCCGCCACGAACCTATTGCACGCACCGAGAACAGCAAAAGCACTGGGACGGCCATTCAACACGCACGTCACGATCAATTTTTGGCAGCTTGGATGTGATGAAACCGACATCTTTGATGTATTTGCCAAGCTGAGAAACGAAAGATTTCAGCGCTGGTCGAGCTACGCGCCTGTAGGGGCAGCGGTAACGCGCAATGGCCCGCCGACATATGCTTGGGTGATCGAGGCAGACAAAGGGCTACATCACATCCACTGGATGGTTCACATCGCGCACGATCAGTTGATGCATTTCTCTGGCTCGCTCAGGAAATGGCTGATCAAAATAAATGATGGCCAACCCATTTCCGACGATACCGATATGATTCAACAAATCGACAACGCCGAAGGGCTGAAGAAGTACCTTGCAAAAGGTACAGAGCCGCATTTTGCGCGCTTCTGTAATATCCGCCCACAAGACACTGGACCGGTACATGGGCGCAAGAGCGGGATAAGCCGGAACCTTGGTCCCGCGGAATGGATGCCTCGCAAGGCAGCATGGAAAGCAGCACGACGCAGGGCTGCTTGAAGGCATGAGCTACTTTGATGAAATCCCCGACGACAACGTCGAACGCGCTGAAATGATGGAAGGAATTCTGACGTCCAGAGCAACAGGAGGTGTTGGCGATAACGGCATATACGTGCAGCTGCGACGTGACTTTATGGCCGATCCAAACACGCGGGATTTGCTGCCAAAGTTCGTTCGCACATATCGCAACCTCGACGCATTCTGGCCGTTCATTAAGAACGAAGCGCCGTCGTATGCTGAACGGCGCGAGATCATCAGTCGTGCATTTACGCCTCTAATTGATCATCTTGAAGGGCGAAACACCGCGCCCGTGGACGCCGTGTCATCTGACATTCTTCAAAGCTTTGATGCCGAAGGTGTGCACACCGTTTGGGCGAAGGCAATGGAGCGGCGAACATCAGACCCCGAAGGTGCAATAACCATCGCGCGGACCCTGCTAGAAACCGTAAGTAAGCGCATTCTCGATGAATGCGGCCAAAGCTATTCTGACAAAGACGATTTGCCGAAGCTCTACAGCACTGCCACGAAGGCGCTCAACCTTGCGCCAAACCAACACACAGAAGAACCGATAAAAGCGATTCTGGGTGGTGCCATGAATCTCGTGAACGGCATCGGTACATTGAGAAATCGATTATCAGATTCGCATGGCCGTGGCGGTCGTTTGCCAGTTCGCCCCTCACCTCGACACGCCAGCCTAGCCGTCAACACTGCTGGAGCTATCGCTACATTCCTCGTTGAAACCTTCAACGAGCGCCAAAAGTGACAGGACCCTTGGCTATCAGGTGAAACGGTGAAATGGGTATCATGCTCTGTCAGCGGATCAGGCTAGTCGCTCTTGATTGCTGATCTGATAAAGCCCGTAAAGATCGCTGTGTTTCACTCTGAACTGGCTCCGGCGCTTGATCGCTGGAGACGGTGTGTCCGCGCGCTCCATCTTGATCCCAGGATCATAGTACACCCCACCTGACGCCAGCGCCTGCAACAGCAGCAGCACATCGGTGCCTTCGCACAACTCAACCCGCGCCCCATATGAATATTCGGGCGGTGGCCCGCGCATCAGAGAAGGCACATAGACAGCCTTTGCGTGTTTCCGGTTCCAGTGACCGATTACGCCTTTGAAGCCCCACGAGGCAGCAACCACGTCCCCCCTGTCGATCAGCGCTATCTGCCCGTCCACATCCGTGATCTTGCCCTTAGCGGGGTCGAACCCCTCCAGGACCAGTTTCAGACCCGTATCGGTGTGGAAATCCCGGCCACTGGCATAGACGCCGCCGAAGTTTATCCGACCTTCTTTGCCTGACTTGTCCGGATAGCCGTAGCGGCGCAGAAACGCCTCAACACCGTCATCCCGATACACCCCGCCGGTCGGTTCCGGTGTCATCAATGTGACCGGGCTTTTCGCAAGGTACTTCACGAAATCCCGCACGCCGTACTGTTTGACCTCCCAGCCCAGATAGTCCGGCTCTGCATACCCGTTGGGTGAGATTCCAAGTTCCGCCTCTAAGGTGTATCCACCGCCATTTCGGGCGTTGTAGGGGGTAGCCACCCCGTCCTTGCCCATCTTCTGTGACGGCACCCAGCCTTCGGCATGGATGCGGCGCAGAGCATCGAGCAGCATCTGTCGGGAGCTTGTCCCTTTCTGCCTAAGCGATTGCAGATCGAGGAAGACCCCTGAGGCTTCCAGCGTGTCCACTTTATCAGCCAGAGTCGCCGCTTCTGGTGTCTCTCTACCGACAACATGGCCGATAACCCGCCCGTCCGGGCAAACCCCGAAAAACAGCACCCGCCCTTCATCACGTGACCGCATCAGCGGCGCTGGCGCGCGCGCAGCGCCACGCAGAAAGCCGGACATGCGCACTTCAGGGTACCTGGGGTAGAGGATCAACTGAGCATCCGGCGCAGGTGCTATGCCTTGTTTGTCCATCCACCAGAAATCTACCGGCGCTTTTGCACGATCCCGTACAGACCCTGCGATCTGACTGCCGTCCTCTTCGATCTCACCATGCGGGATGATGTTCAGCGCGCCAAACCCGCCACCGAGATAAACCTGGTTCTTGGAGTTATCATTCGGAGCGAGCTGCTTAGCGTAGAAACGCGTCGCTCCATGAGCTGCCATCTGATCGAGAATACGAATAAGGGGGTCAGTCAATCCATTGGCCTTCAACACAAAACTGCTTTGTGTCAGAGGACAGCCAGAGGGAAAGGGAGTCAATCACTTCAGGCAAAGGCCACTTGCTTCGCCCCTTGAGGGCGCATTCCCATACGATGCCCACTCTCCAGCCCGCATCGAGAAGACGACCAAGAGCTTCAGTATCGCGCCGGGCATTGCCGTTGATCTTTTCACGCCAGAATTCCTGCCGGGTTTGCGGCCAGCGGAACAATGGGCAGTTATGCTGGTGCCAGAAACAACCATGCACGAAGATCACGGCGTGATGTTTTGGCAGAACAAGGTCAGGTCTGCCAGGAAGGCCCCTGCCCTGCAACCTGTAGCGAAACCCTTTGGCGTGCAGCCCGCGCCGGATCATCAACTCCGGCTTTGTGTCCTTCCCCCGGATCGCCGCCATGTTGCGGCGGCGCGCGTCGGCAGAATAAACGTCAGCCAACCTTTTGCAGCCGGGGCTGATCCATCAGCTTCAGGACGTGCGGCTGCATCAGCCGGGCGACTTCCGCAAAGACCGGCACGGCAACAGAATTCCCAAACTGCTTGTAGGCCTGAGTATCCGAAACCGGAATCCGGAAGCTGTCATCAAATCCCATCAGCCTCGCGCACTCACGCGGTGTAAGGCGACGTGGATTCCTGCCTTCACCGCGACTGACCAGGATTTCTGAGCCATCCTTGTAGTAGCGCGCCGACAGCGTCCTTGCGATGCTGTCGCCATCAACGAGGCCAAACCCGAACCCGTTACCTTTGGCCCGGTGCTTGGCAGCGTAGTCCTGCAGGTACGTCCAGAGCTTGTCTGTGAGCGTGTACTTGTCGCTGACCTTTGCATCCGGACCAACCGTGTAATGCCCTTCAGCGGCCTCAGTCCCGTTCTCAGGGTGCAGGATGTCCCGCATTCCCCTGCCCTGCCGTCCAGGCAGATGCAGCTCTTCAAAGCTGAAGTCCGTAGCTTCCCGGAAGCCGACCATAACGATCCGTTCCCGGTGCTGCGGCACAAAGTTTGCTGCGTCGATGATCTGGGTATGCAGCGTATACCCCAGCTCCTCGGTCAGAGCGCGCCGGATTACCTCAAACGTCCGACCCTTGTCATGGCTCTTCAGGTTCTTGACGTTCTCCAGCATGAAAGCTGCCGGGCGGTGGTGCATCAGGATGCGCAGCACGTCGAAAAACAACGTACCCTGGGTTTCATCGAGGAACCCATGCGCGCGTCCGAGCGCGTTTTTCTTGGACACGCCAGCGATCGAGAACGGTTGGCACGGGAACCCCGCCACAAGAACATCGTGATCCGGGATATCCTGAGGGTCTACCTCGCGGATATCTCCTGCGATGGGGCGGTTATCCGGGAAGTTGGCATGATAGGTCTGTTGAGCGAAACGATCCCATTCTGAAGTGAAGACACAACGACCCCCAGCGCCTTCCATGGCTCTACGCAGGCCGCCAATCCCCGCAAAGAGATCAATGAAGGAGAACGATGCGTTGCTGTCATGGCGCTGCCTTGAGCGCACTTCCATCCGAAGCAGTTTCATTACAGCTTCGCGGGGCACTTCCTCACCCCGTTTCCAGCGGTATAGGTGGCCTTCGGAATATCCCAGAGCGCTAGCGGCTTCGGGCATGGACCAGCCGCTCTGCGTCAGCAGCATCTCAAATTCTGTCATGTCAGGTCAGTTCCGCTCTGGCTTTATCTGGGAATTTTTCTGACACTCTGGCGTTAAGATTACCTAAAGACAAGAACATTTGGCGAAAACCATGCCTGTGACCAACGGAAAGGAACAGAAAACAGGACGAAGGCTCAAGGATAGGCTGCTGGCGCAGAACTCTTAGATCTCAATTCGCCTGCCGACTTCTTTTCGAACGATCAAAAGCGAAGCAAGGACTATGGCAGAGCAAAACATCAACAAGACCGAGAACATCACTGCAATCGCTTGAAAATTGGACATCAACTTCGAAGCGCTCAGGAATTGCGTCGACCACCAAGAAAGAAAGAAGCCAAACCCAGCGAAGTAGGACCGCGCAGCCCACTCTGTCCGGCTTTGAAGCCATGCAGACAAGGACTCCAAAACCGCTAACTTCTGAGATCTCCATTTCTGAGACGCACGGCAGATGTGAAGAGTGTTTTCCATTTCCAAATCAATCCATTACAAGTTCGATCCAAGTGTGAACGTCGTCATTGGTTATTTCCCTCCCTTCGACATGTGACTTGTACCAACGCGCGATGATAGCACCACGTTTCTCGCTCTTAATTCTGATGTTCTTTGAGTTAAGGTGCTGATCGAGAGAGGTTTCGATCTGCTTCAGCGCGTCGAAGTCGTGCCCTGCGCGAATTGCCCTAGTACCCAACAGTAGCCAAGGCACATCAACATCGAATTGTTCGCCGAACGCCACCAGAGCTTCGACAGGAATGCCGCGCTGGCCCTTTTCATAGCTGTGATAGGCCCTCGGCGAAACTCCAAGCGCTTTGGCCATCGCGGCCTGAGACAGGCCAGTTTCGTTGCGCGCAATGGCGAGACGCGCTCCCATCGATGCAAAAAGTTCAGCGTCTCTCCGCGCCATTCCTGGTTTCCAATTGACTTGTTCGTAATTCTCCGCTCACATCGCAAAAATTGACGAACAATTGCAGATATACGCATCTGAACACGTCAGATGGTGCTTAACAAGCGATTCCATGCGCATCCCTGAATTCAACTCTAGCGGACGAGGGTGACTGAAATGGCAGAGACTGAAAACTCAGATAGCTCGCAAATCCTAGGGCTTGGAAAGACACCGGCACAGTGGGTCGAGGTCATGGCTGGCATGGGGATCGACATCTCCGAGCGCACCTTGCGTGAGCGGGCGAATGACACCGGCGCGTTCTACCGACTGGGGCGGACAATGCTCATAACCCCCGCCCAGATCGACAAGATATTTGAAGGAGGCCCCTCATGCCGCTCCAAATCTACAAGAGGGGCCGCGTCTACTGGGCCAAGGGCTGGGTCGAATACAACGGCAGGCCAATCGCAGGCCCATACCGGCGAAGCACTAAGGCATCTACAGAAGCGGGCGCACGGGACTGGATAAACCGTGAGACCGAGATGCAGATACGTCGCCATATCGTTGGCGACGAGCCGAGCAAGACGTTCTCAGATGCGATCATGATCTACAATGCGTCCCCGAAGACGGCGAAGCAGCTCATCCCTATTGTGCAAGTGATCGGTGAAATGCCTTTGGGCGCGATTTCTGGCGCGCTTCTTAAGGGGCTTGGGCCGAAGCTGAAACCCAAAGCTTCGACCGATACCTGGTGGCGTGAAATCGTGACGCCCGCCAGCGCTGTGATCAACAACGCACACGAGTTGGAGGGGACGCCTCTTATTCGAGTGAAGCCCTACGATAAGTTCGAGAGAATCGCCCAAGACAAGCGTCGCGGTAAGCAGAGCCGGGTCGAACGCAAGCCAGCAGATAAGGTTTGGATCGAGGCGTTTTGCGGAGCCGCTGATCCATACAATGCGGCCCTCGTCCGGTTCATGTTCGAGACGGCGGCGCGGATTGATCAGGCGGTGTCAATTGAGCCGGACGATCTGCAGCCTTCAGAGGACAAGGTCAGGGTGAAAGCACAGAAAGGCCACCCCGAATGCTGGATCACTGTCTCAACTCAGATGATGGACGAACTCCTAGCGTTGCCGCCGAAGCGGCCGAAGAACCGCAAGACCGGCAAGCTGATGAAGCCCCGGGTCTTCGGCTATGGCAGCTCAACAGGCTACAACACCCGCTGGAAAACGATCTGCAAGCGCGCGGGCATCCCGTACCTTTCTGCCCACCCCGCAGGACGGCACGGTTTCTTCACGGAGCTTGTCGTCCGTCAGGGCGTCGATCCGGTTACAGCGGCCAAGGCGGGCCGCTGGTCAGACCCCAATTTGCCCATGCGCATCTATGCCCATGCGGAGACGGATGTGGCCGACGTCAGGGCCCGTTTTCGTACAAACCATGTACAGCCGGACACTGTACAAACACCCAAGAGCAAGAAATCAAACAAGGAATAGCGCTATGAACGGTTCCCTCCTAAGGGGCAGGTTACAGGTTCGAATCCTGTCGGGGTCACCATGCCGCTATCTGGACAGCGCCTCGATCATCGGGGCCGGGTCGGGAAAGCGTTCGCGCCCCTGCCATTGCATCAACACCTCGATTGGCTGGCCGTTCACCCCGGTGAAGTTGCCCGAGATGTCGCCCCGGAACCGCATGTATTTCTCGGCGACTACGCCAAAGCTGTCAGACAGGAACTGGCGGCCGTCCCGGTCACACAGAAATTGCCCGACGCCCGAGCCATCTTCATTGCGGACGGTCTTGCCTTCGCATTCCATCGACAGCCGGTCGTTCCAGTAGAAGAAGTTCGAATCCCCGTTCGGACGCCCGACGATAAAGCCGTAAAGAACGATCAACTCGCCATCCTCCATCCGGAAGACCGTGGTGGCAAAAAGGGCGATCCCACCGACCCGCTCGCCCAGATAATTCTGGCGCGGCACATCCCGGACCCGCGGTTCGGTTGGCAACAAAACCTCTGCCCGCAGCGGAGAAACGAGCCCCAGGCAGACGAAAAGGCTACTCCAGAATACGCGTGCCAATGTGCTACCCCCGTTCAAAGGTTTCGCCCGCCCGGTTGCATCGGACCGGTTTCCGGGCAAAGTCTTGTCCAAGTTACCTGTTCCGAGTGCCATGACAAAGCCCGCCATCGACCAAATGCAGGAAGTCGCGATCGCCGAGATCGCAACGGGCGATCCGCACAGGATCCGGCTGGTCGTGCAGAAACTTGCCAAGGGTTGGCCGGAAGAGAAGGCGCTGACGCTTTGTTTCGCCCTGACCGCCGCCGCATCCCATTTCGAAGACCTGATGCGCCCGACGGGGCGGATGCAGGATGCCGCGGCGAAAGCCTACAAGATGGCGGCCCTGGTCGCGGCGGATGTTCTTGCGATCGAGGCAATGGGGTTGGCCCCGGCCCGCGCGCGGGACCTCTTGATCTACTGGAAAAGGGTCGATCCTTACTTTTTGCATCCCGAAGGACGGAAGTAGCGCTCAAACCATCCGGATCACATCCTTGTCAATGGCGAGCACATAGCCCCGGCGCGCGATGTTCTTGACCAGAAGTTCCGACATCATCTGGTTGCCAAGACTGTCGCGCAGCCGCTTGATCCGCGTCGCCCCGGCCGCTTCTTCGCAATCCACCTCGGACCGACCGGAAATCACCGCCTCGATCTGGGCCCCCGTCAGGATCTCGTCGTCCATCCGCGCCTCGGCCAGCACGGACAGGGTTTCGATGGCCGCGTCCGTCAGCTTGAATTCGAAGTTATTCAACAGCACGACATTCTGGTCCCGGCTGATCAACAGGGAATTCACCTCGATCCCCTTGCGTTCGATCTGGCCCATCCGTCGATTCAGGACGATCAGCATGACAAGAAAGGCAACCGCCGCGATCAGAAGGGCCGTCGAGAAGACCAGCAACACGAAGATCACAAACCGGTAGCTGTCCAGCGTCTCCGAGAACGCCGTGCCGGACTGCGCAAGGATTTCCAAGAGCTTGATTTCCGCCTGCGCCGTCAGGTCGTCATTTTCCACGAACAGGCGTTCGACCCGTTCGTTGAATGCATTCGCGTCGGGAAGGTTGCTGAACAGGACAATGGCGGCCAGCGCCAGCAGTCCGACAATCGCCGCGATCCCAACAACGACGACCCTGTTTCCGGTCGTGCGCGCCTCAATAGCGGAGGTAGAATTCTCCTGCACTCGCTTCCCTTTCCTCAAGTCCGCTGTCGTCGAAGGTGTCGAGCACATTCAACAGTTGCCAGCCGCCTTGGGCAAGCCGATCCTGCAACTGGGCTTCGGCATTGTCGACGGAGCAATCCCCACGGATCTCGGCCACACCATAGTGGAGCCGAAGCGGGCTGTCCTGCTTTGCCTTGTAATCCGCATAGCAAGCGGCAGCGGCGCCATTCGCGGCGACGCCAAGCAACAGGGTAAGGGCGAGTGCGTTTTTCATGGCGCTACTCTGTGCATGGGGCGTGTTGATATTCAATATCCGATCCGGGACGCCCCCCGCTATCACCTATCCGCCGGTCGATATTGTGTGTCCCGTCCGGATCGCCCCACCCTTCCCTCATCCCTTGGCGCGGTTCTGCCGTCGTCTGACCAGATGAAAGGAAGACCCATGAAAAAGCCCCTGATCGCACTTCTTCTTTCCGCGACGATCGCGTGGACCGGCGCGGCGCCAACCGCCGTGCAGGCCGGTGATGACGAAGACCTTCTGCGGATTCTGCTGGGGATCGCGACGGTCGCCATCATTGCCGATGCGGTCAATGACCGGCGCAACCAGTCGCAACCGGCGAACAACGGACAGAACTGGAACCACCACGTCATCCCGTCGCGTCAGCGCGTGCTGCCAGCCGAATGCGTGGTCGAGGTGGATGTCCGCCGTGGCCGCGACATCACGATGCTGGGCCGCCGCTGCATGGAACGGAATTATCGTTGGGCGAACCGCCTTCCGGAACAATGCGAACTGACCGTCGAAACCCGTCGGCATGATCGCAGCGGTTACAGCATTCCTTGCCTGCGCCGCGCCGGATATGAAATCGGGCAACGCCGCGTGCGCCAGTACTGACCACCTATCGAGCAGTGACGCGGCGCCCCATCCTGTCGCGTCACACCCCCGGGGCGGAAGGGTCGGGCATGGCCTTCCGCCCCAACTTTTCCGGTTGCAGCGCGGGGCCGGATCAGGGCAGTCAAAGATATGGTGAAACCTGTCCCGGACCTGTCCTTCGAAACCGCCGCGCAAGCCCGCGGGCTGGCCCGCGTCGCCGGTGTGGACGAGGTTGGCCGCGGTCCGCTGGCCGGGCCGGTCACTGCCGCGGCGGTCATCCTGCACCCCGACCGGATTCCCGAGGGCCTAAACGATAGCAAGGCCCTGACCGAGAAACGGCGTGCGGCGCTTTATGACATCATCCTGCGCGATGCCGAGGTGTCCATCGCCCATGCCACCGTTGAAGAGATCGACAGCCTGAACATCCTGCGGGCCTCGCATCTGGCCATGGAACGCGCGGTTGCCGGGCTGCCCACGCGGCCCGATCACCTGTTGATCGACGGCAACATGATCCCGCGCGGCCTGACCCAATCGGCCGAAGCGATCGTGAAGGGCGACGCCCGGTCCCTGTCGATTTCGGCGGCCTCAATTGTGGCAAAAGTGTGCCGCGACAGGCTCATGGTGGGATTGGCGCAACAGTTCCCCGGCTACGGGTGGGAAAAGAACGCCGGATACCCCAGCCCGGCCCATAAAACCGCCCTTCAAAATCTTGGTGTGACCCCACACCATAGACGGTCGTTCAAGCCGGTGCACAATATCTTGTATCAAGGCAAAACAGTAACCCCTTGATTCAAAAAAGCTTTTGACAGCGAATCGGGTCTGACTCATTCTTGGCCTCAATCAACGAGCGGACAAACCGCCGGGATCAGAGGCAGAAAATGACGACGAAAACCAAGGAAAAGGGCGCCGCCGCGCTCCCGCTAAACACGATTCTTTCCGGGGACTGCATCGAGGTGATGAACAGTCTGCCCGAGTGTTCGGTCGACCTGATCTTCGCCGACCCGCCCTATAACCTGCAGCTGCGCGGCGATCTGCACCGCCCGGACAATTCCAAGGTGGACGCGGTCGACGATCATTGGGATCAGTTCGCCAGCTTCAAGGTCTATGACAATTTCACCCGTGACTGGCTGGCCGCAGCCCGCCGTATCCTGAAACCCAATGGCGCGATCTGGGTGATCGGCAGCTATCACAATGTGTTCCGCATGGGCGCCGAATTGCAGAACCAGGGGTTCTGGATCCTGAATGACGTGGTCTGGCGCAAATCGAACCCGATGCCGAATTTTCGGGGCAAGCGCCTGACCAACGCCCATGAAACCCTGATCTGGGCATCCAAGGCCGAAGGCGCGAAATACACGTTCAACTATGAAGCCCTGAAGGCGATGAACGACGGCGTGCAGATGCGGTCCGATTGGGTGATCCCGATCTGCACCGGTCACGAACGCCTGAAGGACGACAATGGGGACAAGGCCCACCCGACACAAAAGCCCGAGGCCCTGCTGCACCGGGTGATGGTCGCCACGACGAACCCCGGCGATGTGGTTCTGGACCCCTTCTTTGGCACCGGCACCACCGGTGCAGTCGCCAAGATGCTGGGCCGGGAATTCATCGGGATCGAACGCGAGGCCGCCTACCGCAAGGTCGCGGAAAAGCGTATCGCCAACGTCCGTAAATTCGACAAGGAAGCGCTGGAGGTTTCGACCTCCAAGCGGGCAGAACCGCGCGTTGCCTTTGGTGTGCTGGTTGAACGCGGGATGCTGCGTCCGGGCGAAGAACTGTGGAGCATCAATGGCCGTCACAAGGCCAAGGTGCGCGCCGACGGAACGTTGATCGGGTCCGATATCAAAGGGTCGATCCATCAGGTCGGCGCCCATCTCGAAGGCGCGCCCAGCTGCAATGGCTGGACCTACTGGCACTTCAAGCGCGATGGGCAAAGGGTGCCGATTGACCTTTTGCGCCAGCAGGTCCGCGCCGAGATGCGCGAACACTGATCTAGAAGTTTACCGAACTACCGCCGGTGCCTGTGGCCAATAGAACCACGGCACGAACTTCCCCGCCGTGTCCTACGGCGGGGTTTTTTCGTGTGCCCTAGCGCGGCATCGGGGTGGTGCCGGCCTTGTAGGGTTCCCAATCCGTGATCTCGGGGTAGTAGCGCGCGCGCCAGCTGCGGACCCGCGGGTTCATCACCCGCCGCCACAAGGGCGGAACAAGCGCGGCCAGCGTCATGATCGGATAGCCAAAGGGCAGCTGCGGGGCATCGGCATCGTCATAGGTTTGCAGCAGCGGGAACCGCCGGTCGGGTTTGTAGTGATGATCCGAATGGCGTTGCAGGTTGATCAGCAGCCAGTTGGACGCCCGGTGATCCGCATTCCACGAATGGCGCGGCAGAACGTGTTCGTATTTCCCTTCGCCCAGGTGCTTCCGGGTCAGTCCGTAGTGTTCCACGTAGTTGACCAGCTCCAGCTGGAACACGGCCCAGAAGGCCTGTGTCGCGAACATGAAGACGCCCCACCAGTTGCCGATCAGGTAGGACAGAACGACAAAACCCACCTCAAGCGCCCAATAGCGCCAGAACGGATTGATCGGGTGCCACCACGGCAGGGACTTGCGGGCCAGCATCGCCTGTTCAGCCCGGAAGGATGACACAAGGCTTTCGCGAAGCACCCTTGGGAAAAACCGGTGGAACCCTTCGTTGTAGCGGGCGGTCACCGGATCGCGGGGGGTGCCGACATAGCGGTGATGCACCAGCAGATGTTCCGACCGGAAATGGCCGTAAAGAACCGATCCCAGCAGGATATCCCCCAGCCAGCGTTCGAACCGGTTTCTCTGGTGCATCAATTCGTGGCTGTAGTTGATCCCGATCGTGCCCGAGACCACGCCCAGAACCGCGAACAAGGCCCATTCGCTGATGCCGTTCAGATGGTCGGAGCGGGTCACATAGGCCATGATCCCGAAGATGGTCAGCAATTGCAGCGGCACCCAGACCACCGTGACCAGTTGATACCAGAACAGGCCCTCGGGCGGGGTATCCAGATCCGCGTTGTCAGAGTAACGGCCAAGGATCGCATCCAGCCCGGAGAACAGATACCAAGTCGCCAGCGGCAAGAGCGCGATGGTCCAACCGCCCTGCGTCGCACTGATCCATGCCAGCGGGATCAACCCGAGCGACAGCCAGAACGGCAGGGCCCGCGTCAACCGGGACATCTGCTCTGCGGGAACGATCATCGGAACACCTCCACACCCTTCGACGGGCAAAGCCTAGCGTCAAAGGCCAGACTTGCCCAAGCGGTCAATTGCCGCTTTGCGCGAGGTCAAACACCTTCCGCATCACCGTTGGCAGATCAGAGGGGCGAAAATCGGGCGGGTCCAAGAAGTCGCCGCGCGCCGGGGTGCGATCCAGCGGAACGGTCGCCTTCATCACCGTCAGCCGCAGGTGGAAATGGGTGAATGTGTGCCGGACCTCTGCCCCGATATCACGCCATTCGCCGCGGATCGGTGGGGCCGGGTCTGGTGTGACCTCGGCCCAGTCGGTGCCGGGCCAACCGAGCATCCCGCCCAGCAGCCCACTGTCGGGCCGCCGTTCCAGAAGATAGGCCCCGTCGATGCGACGCGCGACATAGGCAATGCCGCGACGGACGGGCTTGGCCTTTTTCGGTTCTTTGCGGGGCAGGGTCGATGCGGTGCCTTCGGCCCGTGCCTTGCAGGGAACACGCCACGGGCAGATGCCGCAGGCCGGGTTCTTCGGGGTGCAGATCGTCGCGCCAAGGTCCATGACCGCCTGGGCATAGTCGCCGGGCCGATCTGTTGGGGTCAGGATCGCGGCAAGGTCTGTCAATTCCGCTTTGGCCGCAGGCAAGGGAGTGTGCACATCGTGCAGCCGCGCCATCACCCGTTCAACGTTGCCATCCACCACTGTCGCCGGTTCGTCAAAGGCAATCGCCGCGATGGCAGAGGCGGTGTAGGGGCCGATACCGGGAAGCGTGAGCAGCGCCGCGCGCGTGTCCGGAAACACGCCGCCATGATCGGCCACAACGGCCCGCGCACATTTCAGAAGGTTCCGGGCGCGGGCGTAATACCCAAGGCCCGCCCATTCGCCCATCACATCGGCATCCGCCGCCGCGGCCAGATCGGCCACCGTGGGCCAACGTGCCGTGAACCGGTGAAAATAATCGCGCACCGCGGCCACGGTGGTTTGCTGCAACATCACCTCGGACAGCCAGACGCGATAGGGATCGGGCCGGATGCCCGCCTTGCGGTCCGCCGGACCGATCCGCCACGGCATCACGCGGGCATGTCTGTCGTACCATTCCAGAAGATCGGCGCTTTGCGCCCTGACCTCGTCACGCAATGTTTATGCCCCTGTCCGCATGGTTTCGCTGGCACCTTCCGCCAAGGGGTCTAGAATAGTGCGCGATGGACAAAACGCCACGGCATAAAGGGACCACGCGCGGGTTTTCGAGGGTCGCAACGCTGACCCAATCGCGGATTCGCAAGGCGTCGGAAACCCGTGGATTCGCGCAAAGCCGCCTGTTGACCCATTGGGTCGAGGTTGTGGGCGAAGGGATCGCTGCCATTGCCCGCCCGGTCGAGGTTTCCTATGGCCGGGGCGGTCTTGGCGCGACGCTGACGCTTCTTACGACCGGCGCGCAGGCCCCGATGCTTGAGATGCAGAAGGACGCGATCCGGGAAAAGGTCAACGCCTGCTACGGATACAATGCCATCGCCCGGATTCGTGTGACCCAGACCGCGCCAACCGGCTTTGCCGAGGGCCGCGTCGAATTCACGCCTGCCCCGAAACGCGCCGCGCCGCCCGAAGCCGACCCCGAGGTAACCGCGCGGGCGGCGGAAATCGCCACTGGAATCGACAGCACGGAATTGCGACTTGCACTTGAACGGCTGGCGTCCAATGTTCTGACCAAATCGAAACGCAATCAAAATACATAAGGCCGATCCATGAACCGTCGCACCCTTCTTGCCAGTACCGCTGCCGCGTTTGCCTTGGGCACCGTCCGCACTTTCGCCCAAGAGGCGGCAGAGGCCGAGGCGCCCGCATCGCGCGTGGTCGAAATGACGATGGGTGCCGAAGACGCCCCGGTGACCGTTCTGGAATACGGGTCGTTCACCTGCCCGCATTGCGCGAGCTTCCATTCGGATTTCTTCAAGCAGATGAATGCCGACTACATTCAAACCGGGAAGGTCCGCTTTATCTATCGGGAACTGGTGCGCAACCGGGTGGATATCTGGGCCGGGATGCTGGCCCGCTGCGGCGATCCGATGCGCTATTTCGGGGTCAGTGACCTGCTGTTCGACAATCAGGAAACCTGGCTGTCCTCCGGCGACCCCGTGACCATCGCGGACGAGTTGCAGAAAATTGGTCTTGCCGCAGGCTACAGCGCTGACGACCTAGATGCCTGTTTCACCGATGCCGAACTGGCGCAAGAGATCCTTGCCACCAGTGAAGCGAATGCAGAGGCCGACGACATCACCGGCACGCCCACGGTCTTCATCAACGGGGAACGGCAGCGGCTGACCAACTATACCGATTTCGCCGCCGCAATCGACGCAGCCCTGCCCGCAGAATGACCCCGCTTGCAGGCCTGAAGGTCGTCGAACTGGCACGGATTCTGGCCGGCCCCTGGGCTGGCCAAACCCTTGCCGATCTGGGGGCCGAGGTTATCAAGGTCGAAAGCCCGGCTGGGGATGACACCCGCACATGGGGCCCGCCGTTCATCGAACGGGACGGCGACAAATCTGCCGCTTATTTCCACTGCTGCAATCGTGGCAAGAAATCCGTCTGCGTCGATTTCCGCACCCCTGAAGGGCAGGAACAGGTTCGCAGGCTGGTTGCCGACGCGGATGTGGTGATCGAAAATTTCAAGGTCGGCGGGTTGTCCAAATATGGTCTGGACTTCGCCAGCCTGTCCGCCGCCAACCCCGGCCTGATCTACTGTTCTGTCACCGGGTTCGGTCAAGATGGACCCTATGCCCACCGGGCCGGATACGACTATATCATTCAAGGCATGTCCGGCCTGATGTCGATCACCGGGGAACCGGATGGCCAGCCGCAAAAGGTCGGCGTCGCGATCACCGATATCTTTACCGGGGTCTACGCTGCCACGGCCATCCTTGCCGCGCTGCATCAGCGTGGACAGACCGGCAAGGGGCAGCACATCGACATGTCGCTGTTCGACGTCGCCACGTCCATCACCGCGAACCAGGCGATGAACTACCTGTCCATAGGCACGCCGCCGATGCGCATGGGCAACGCCCACCCGAACATCGTGCCTTATCAGGTCTTCGATTGCTTGGACGGGTTCATCATCATCGCGGTTGGCAACGATGGGCAGTTTGCCAAGCTTTGCACCCTGTTGGGATGTCCAGAGCTGGCCACCGACCCGGCCTATGTCACCAACGCGGATCGCCTTGAAAATCGTGCCGCCCTTGTTGACCAGCTGATGGCCCGTACGCGCAACTGGTCCAAGGCGGATCTTCTTGCCGGATGCGAGCGCGCGGGCGTGCCCGCCGGGCCGATCAACGACATGGAAGAGGTCTTTGCCGATCCGCAGATCGTGCACCGGGGGATGGAAATCCGTCCCGATGGCGTGCCCGGCGTCCGGACGCCGATCACCTTTTCCGGGGCACAGCTGTCGCTGGCCGACGCCTCGCCCAAGCTGGGGGAACATCAGGCCCTTCTGGACGACTAGGTCTTGGGGGCCAGCCCGATCTGGCCCAGCGCCGCGTCAAGCGCCGACCAATCGTCCAGTTCAAGCCGGACCGGCAGGCTCAGCACCTTGGGGCGAAAACTGTCGGGCAGACGGACCGCGTCTTTTTCCGTTGTGACAAGCTGGGCCACGCGGGCTTTTCCCTCGACCTCAAGCCGGGTCATCAGCGCTTCGGTCAGGGGTTGGTGATCCGTCAGCGCCTCGGCCCGGATCACCTCGGCCCCAAGGTCGCGCAGGGTGGCAAAGAATTTTTCGGGATGGCCGATCCCGGCAAAGGCGAGGACGCGCATCCCCTGCCAATGCATCCCGGTTTGCAGCGGGCGCAGCGTGCCGGTCGCATGCGACATGGCCACGGGAACCGCGCTGCCCCAGCGGTCGCGAAATCCGGCCTGATCTGACGGGTTGCCGATGGTCAAAAGCAAATCCCCCCGGGACAGCCCGACGGCCACCGGTTCGCGCAGTGGCCCCGCCGGAATGCAACGACCGTTGCCAAACCCTTTTCGTGCATCGACGACGATGATGGACAGATCCTTGTGAACCGCGGGGTTCTGAAACCCATCGTCCATCAGGATCACATTCGCGCCTGCCTCTTCGGCCGCCCGGATGCCCGCCGCGCGATCCCGCGCGATCCATGTCGGCGTGAAGGCCGCCAAGAGGAGGGGTTCGTCCCCCACATCTGCGGCCTTGTGCCCGCGTTCGTCGACCCGAACCGGCCCTTCCAACCGGCCGCCATGCCCGCGCGACACAACATGCACGGCCAGCCCCCAGCCGGTTAGTCGTTGCGCAAGGGCGATGGTGGTCGGCGTCTTTCCCGTGCCGCCCGCGTTCAGGTTTCCGATGCAGATGACAGGAACCCCGGCCCGATATCCCGGCCCGCGCCGCAACCGCCGTGCAGTTGCCCAACCATAAAGCCATCCAAGCGGCGCCAGCACCCGAGGCCAAAGCCCGGGCCTGTGCGGTGGCCTGAACCAGAACAGCGGCGTCTTCATGCGGCCTCCTCCGGCAAGTCGCTGGCGATCAGCCGGGCGGCCCGGTTCGTGGCTCCAGCCCCGCTTGAAATCACCTCCCATGCGGCATGGGCGACAAGGGCGGCCTTGTCCGGGGCAAGAAGCGTTTCAACCGCCTGTCCCAGCTCTTCCGCAGTTCGAATGGCCCGGGTCGCGCCGACGGCATCCAACTGTGCAAAGCGGCCGGGATGGGGTGTCGTCAGGGGGCCGTGGATCGTTGCCGATCCAAGCGCCGCCGCCGCAAACGGATCGGGGCTGCCACCACCGACAAGCGTATTGCCCATATAGGCAATGGGGGCCAGCCGATACCAAAGACCAAGTTCGGGCCCATCGTCAGCCACCAGAATTTGGGTGCCCTCTGTCAGGTCGGCACCGGTGCTTCGGCGGACGACCTGAAACCTCATCGCTTCGAAGCGTTCCGCAATCTCGGCCCCTTCTTCGGGGTGGCGGGCATCGAACACCAGCATCAACCGGTGCGCCCGGCGGGCGGCCTGACGATGCGCGGCGGCAATCTGGTTGACCTCCGCCAGCGTCGCCGACGCCGCGACCCAGACCGGCCGGGTCCCAAGGGCCGCGGCAAGATCGGTCCGGTCATCCTCTCGGCAAGAGAGAATTGGCGCGCCTTCATCAAGCCGCCCTGTCACCTCGATCCGGTCGCCCTTGTCAGATGTCAGTCGGGCAAGCCGGTTTCGGGTTTCCGCATCGACGGCAAGAATGTGATCGAACCGGTCAAGAACCGGCCCCGCGATCCGCGAAAACCACCACGACCCGATCCCCATGCCCAGGCTTTGATCGCGGGCATCCAGAAGAATGCGCCGTGCAATCCGGTCATCCGTTTCGACAATCAGACCGGGTTCAAGCGCCCCGCCGACCCACACGAGCGTATCGGGCGCCCAATGATCGATGAACCGTGCCACCCCCGCCGGCGTCGGGGCGGGTTCCTCGAGGAACAGGATGTGGGATGGGTTTCCGTCGTCCGGAATGACCTCTCCCTTGGGAAGGGTCGCGACAAAGGCGAAAGGGTCGCCGTCCGCACGGATCGCTTCGGCAAGGGCGACGGCGGCGGGGATACGATCCGCGCGCTGGAGGCGAAACCAGATCACACGTCCGGCCGGGCGGTTGGGCCAATCGACGCCGCCCCGGCCCGTCCGTTCGCCGGACCCGCGCAGCGCCAGAAAGGCCGCAAGTGTCAGGGACCGTGCCATGACGTCAGCCGCGACAGACCAGGATTTGCATCCGGCGTCGATGATCGGCACGCGCTGTTGCTGTCACGGTCAGCTCCTTCCCGATGGGCATGGGCGCCAACCTATGCGCCGCCCGATGCATCGGCAAGAGAGGCCCCTGCATGGGCCGCAGCAGCCCGCCCGGCCCAGCGCCCGGTGGCAAGGCAGCCGGTGATCAGATAGCCCCCGGTCGGCGCCTCCCAGTCGAGCATTTCACCCGCGCAGAACACACCGGGGCGGTCCTTCAGCATCAACCCTTCGGTCAGGGCGGAAAACCGGACACCGCCCGCGGTCGAGATTGCCTCGTCCATGGGGCGGGGTCCGTCAATGCGTAGGGGCAGTGCCTTGATAACCGGGGCAAGGTCATCGGCAAACGGGCGCCCGAATTCATTGAGAAGGGCCAGTTTCACACCCTGAAGCCCAAGCACCTTGCGCAGGTGGTTCGACTGGCTGGCCTTTCCGCGCGGACGGGCCAGACGGGTTCGGACATCGGCAAGGGTCAGGTCGGGACAAAGGTCGAGATGCAGGGCAGCCCCTTCGCGGATTGCACGAGACACGGAATAGATCCCGCCACCTTCGATCCCCTGCGCAGATACGACAAACTCACCCCGTTCGATCCTGTCGCCCGCGACAAGAGCGCAGCCCTTCACCGGCGCCCCGAAAAACGGCTCCATATGGGCGGACCAGTTCACCTGAAACCCCATATTGGCCGGGGCAAAGGGCGCAACGGTCTCCTTTGGCAGATACGCCACCCAATCGCCGCGCGATCCCAGCCGCGCCCAGCTTGCGCCGCCCAGCGCCAGAACCGCCGCGTCGGGCGTCAGATGCACCGGACCTTCGGGCGTGTCGAATTGCAACGCCGCACCGTCAAAGCCGGTCCAGCGCCACCGGGTCCGCAGGTCCACCCCAAGATCGGCCAGCCGCCGTAGCCATGCCCGCAATAGCGGCGACGCCTTCATGACCTTAGGAAAAACCCGACCCGTCGAACCGACAAAAACCTCCTGCCCGAGACCTTCGGCGAATTCGATCACCTGTTCAGGCCCGAAGGATCGCAGGATCGGGATCATTGCAGGATCAATCTCCCCGTAGGCCGCAATGAACTGATCCACCGGTTCGGACTTGGTCAGGTTCAGCCCCGATTTCCCGGCCATCAGGAATTTCCGGGCGACAGAGGGCATCGCCTCTGCCAGCGTGACCTGCATCCCTGCCTTGGCCATCGCTTCGGCCGCGGCCAGACCGGCGGGGCCGGCGCCGATCACCACCCCCCGTGTCACGAGGTTTTCGGCAGGTCCGGGACAGCGCCCCGGAATTCGACAACACGATGCGGATAGGGAATTTCGATCCCGGCGTCCTTCAGCGCGTTCCAGACGATGAACCGGATCTGGCTGGTGTATTTGTTGCGGCCATCGTCGATCCCGTTGACCCAGAATTCGACTGCAAAATCGACCCCGCTGTCGCCAAACCCGCGCAATTCGCAATCGGGCGCATCAGGTTCCGTCAGAACGGCGGGGTGCTTGGCCACTGCCGCCTCGATGATGTCGGGCACCTTGTTGATGTCCGTGTCGTAGGAGACCGAGAATTCGACCTCGTAGCGGTTGGCCGACCCCTGATCGGAATAATTGACGACCCGCGTGGTGATGAAATGTTCGTTCGGAACCACGATCCAGCGGCCATCGAAGGTTTCAAGGATGGTGACCCGCATGGTCATCCTGACGATGGTCCCCGCCTCGCCTCCGTCCAGTTCGACATAGTCGCCGACAGTTGCCTGCCCTTCCAAAAGCAGGATGATGCCCGAAATGAAATTCGACGCGATCTGTTGCAGGCCAAACCCGATCCCGACACCGACTGCGCCCCCAAGAACGGCAAGCGAGGTCAGGCTGACCCCCATGATATTCATCAGGACAAGGAAGGCCGCGCCGAAAATGGCAATCTCGGCGGCCTTGATCGCCAGCTGCCGGGTCGCGGGCCGCATGTCTTCCTGTTGCTTCAGGATCTGGGTCGATTGTTCGTTCGACCAGCGACCGAACCAGAAGATCACGCCCCCGACAACGATGAACTTTGACAGCCAAAGCAGGTCAAACGACAGGTTGCCCAAGGGCACCACGGTCGATTCCAGCTTTTCCGTCACGAAGGGCCACAGCCCAAGCGCATAGGCCGCGCCGGCGGGGATCAGGACGTAGCGCCCAAGGAACCGCAAGAACGGATCGGAGAGCATGTCGCGGGCGAAAGCCCGGATCGCAAGGAACAGGAATACCCGCTTGCCAAAGGCGATGACCGCGCCGGACCCGAACAGGGACCGGGTGACGCTTTCGCCGATGGCCGTGAACGCATAGGCCGCAAGCGGCAGCACCAAGGGCAGGAACATCAGGACGAAACGGCGCCCCTTGGCGATAATCGAAGTGTCATCGTCCTTGGGTGTCAGCAGCCGTTCGATCTGCGGCGTGACATGTTTGTTGACCAGAACCGCTGCCACATAGGCCGCCACCAGAAGCCCGAATTGCGACCAGGCCGCGGGCGACAGAAGCCAAGCCTTGGCGATGTCCCACCCGTCCATTGCGTATTGCTGAAGCTGTTCGATCATCGGTCACCCACCACTTGCCAACCAAGCTATCCGTGCCATCCTCCATGCCTGTTCCCGCATGTCAGGACAAGCCCGTGACCACGCCAGACCCGATTTGCGCCCTCTGCGGCCGCCCAATTCCCCAAGGTGTTGCCCAATCCCGCCATCACCTCGTGCCCCGGCTGAAAGGCGGCAAGGGGGGCGAGACGGTTATGTTGCATCACATCTGCCACAAAGAAATCCACGCGGCCCTGACCGAGGCGGAACTGGCCCGCGCTTTCCACACCGTCGAGGCTTTGCGCGGGCATCCCCGGCTGGCAAAGTTCATCGAATGGGTCCGCAGGCGCCCGCCGGGGTTTCTGTCACGCACGCCGGGTCGGCGGCGCTAGTCCCCGATCAGCCCCTTGATCCCCGCGATATGGCCCGGATCGGCGGCAAGGGCGTCGGTTGCGATGCTCCGCGCCTCGGCCAGCGGGTCGTCGGAAATCCGGTCGATCAACCCGAAGGACAGCGCTGTTTCGGCATCAATCTTCTGCCCGCCCATCAACAGAAGCTTGGCCCGCGCCGGTCCGACAAGCGCCGCCATTCGGGCTGGGTCTGACGGTTGCGGCAGAAAGCCCAACTTCATGACCGGGTAGAAGAACTTTGCCCCGGCAGCCGCGACCCGAAGATCGCAGGCCAGCGCCATGCCGAATGCCCCGCCCGCAAGGGTGCCGTTCAGCGCGGCGATGGTGAGGCCCGGCAAGGCGGCGATGGCGCCCGACAGCCGTTCCCAGACCGGATCGGTCGCCAACCCGGCGCGGGCCTCGTCCAGATCGGCCCCGGCACTGAACACCTTGCCCGTGCCGGTCAGAATCAGGACCTTGGCCGCCTGTGCCTCCTCCGCGATATCGGCAAGGTCGCCCAGCATCGCGCGGGTCAGCGAATTGGCCTTGTCCGGCCGTTCGATCGTGACGACCCAAAGGTCACCGTCTTTGTCCAGCCGGATCATGCGACACCGACCTTCCGGCGAATATCCGGGTCACGCAGGGACACGTCATCGCCCAGCCACCCATCGGCCTCGGCTCCACACATCCAGACCAGCGCCTCGGCCGCCCACTCGGGCGGGATATGTTCGGACCAATCCAACTTTGCGACAGGGCCAAGGCCAGACTCCTTGATCTCGCGCTGCATTTGCGTGGCGACGGTACCCGGCGACAGACCCAATGCGCGAATGCCCTGCCCCCCGTATTCCTTGTGCAAGGATCGGGTCAGCATGTAGGCCCCGGCCTTTGACGCGCAATAGGCCGACCAGTTGTCGACGGGGCTATGGGCGGCCCCCGACGACACGGTCAGGATCGTTCCGCCCCCGGCCTTCAGCATCACCGGCAAGGCCGCCTGCATTCCATAGAAGACACCCTTGAGGTTCACATCAATCGTGCGGGACCATTGGTCAGGGTCCGCGTCGGCGATGGGGGCCATCGGGTCGATCATCCCCGCGTTGCCGATGAAGATGTCCAGACCACCGAACTGCTCGACGGTCTGGGCGACTGCGCGGGCAACGGCAAAGCGGTCCGCGACATCACAGGGGATGGCCAGCGCCGCGGGTCCGATCTCTGCCGCGATCTTTCCGATCTCATCGGCGCGACGTGCCAGAAGTGCCACCTTCGCGCCTCTGGCGGCAAAGGCGCGGGCAGCGGCCTCTCCGATACCACGGCTGGCGCCCGTGATCGCGACACTCTTTCCCTCTAGGGACATGGATAACTTCTCCGTGATTTCCGATTCAGGTCGCACCGGGTGACCGGGGTCCAGAATTCCCCACCTTGACCCCGGGAGCAAGGCGGAGGAACCTTTGTCCAACAGAGATTGGAAAGGAATTCCCCATGTCACCAAATCATTTCATCCGCAGTTCCGCATGTGTCGCCGCCCTGCTGGCCGGTACCACCGTCATGGCCGACGTCACCGCCGAGGAGGTCTGGGCCAATTGGATGGCGCAGATGGACGTCTACGGTCAGGACGGTATTTCGGTCGGGTCGCAAACCTATTCGGGCGGCGTGCTGACGATCAGCGGCCTCTCGATGAACATGGTGAACGAGGAAATGACCGTCGCGGCCAGCTTCGATGACATCACCCTGACCGAAAACGGCGATGGCACCGTGACCGTCGTCATGCCCGAGGTGACGCCGATCACCATCAACCCCACCGGCGAGGCAGAGACTGACCGGATCGTCGCGACGGTGCGGACCGTTGGGGCAGAGATGGTCGTTTCCGGAACCCCCGAGGCGATGCAATACGACGTCAGCGCCGACCGCTACAGCGTCACCATCGACGAGGCGCTGGAAGACGGCGAACCGATGCCCCTGACCCTTCAGGCCAACATGAACGACGTTTCGTCGCGGCAGATGGTGACCGAGGCCGACGGAATGCGCACGACCGATGTCGAGATGACCGCCGCCTCCTTCGATATCCTTCTCGCGGCGCAAGATGGATCCGAAGGGATCGACATGTCCGGTCAGGTGACGAACATGGCACTGTCCGGCGGTTCAACCATGCCGCTCGACTATGATCCCGCACGTCCGGAAGAGATGTTCATGATGGGGTTTGCCACCGACCTCGACTATACCGCCGGGACGTCGAATTTCATCATGGCAGTCACCGATTATTCCGGCACCACGAACATCACCTCCGCGTCCTCGGACAGCAGCTTTGCACTGTCCATGGACAAGGAGAATTTTGGCCTTGGTTTCGGTGCCGAGAATGTCGCGATCAGCGTCATGGGCGGCCAGGTGCCTTTCCCGGTGGATCTTTCGCTCGCGGAATACGGGGCCAGCATCGACATGCCGATGACCCGGACGGAAGAGCCCGTGCCCTTCGGCATGTCGATCAACCTGACCGAACTTGCCGTGAACGACATGATCTGGATGATGCTCGATCCGGGCAGCATGTTGCCGCATGACCCGGCAACCGCGCAAATCGACCTGACCGGCACGACCAAGCTGTTCTTCGATATCCTCGATCGGGAGCAGGCCATGGCGATGGAGAACGCCGAGGTGCCGGGCGAGCTGCACTCCCTCACACTCAACGATCTGAACCTGTCCATCGCCGGGGCGATGGTCAGCGGTCAGGGCAGCTTTGAGTTTGACAACTCCGACATGATGACCTTTGGCGGCATGCCCCGCCCGGAAGGCAAGCTGGAGCTGGAAGGCAAGGGCCTGAACGGTCTGATGGATACGCTCGTCGCGATGGGTTACGTGCCCGAAGAACAGGTGATGGGCTTCCGGATGATGATGGGGATGTTCGCGACCGTCGTGGGCGATGACCACCTGACCTCGACCCTCGAAGTCAACTCCGAGGCGCATGTCCTCGTGAATGGGCAGCGCATCCAGTAACGCCGCCGTTTCGCAGAATTGCCCGTCCCGGTCTGACCGGGGCGGGTTTCTTTTCCGATCAGACAGGTTTTCGACGATGCAGCGTTTCCCGAGTGCCATTTCCCTTTTCGCCGCTCTCAGCTTTGGCATGCCCGCCTTGGCAGAGGTGACAGCCGATGATGTCTGGACGAATATGCAGGCACAGACCCGCGCAATGGGCGCGACCCTGACGGCGAAACAATCGAGAACCGGCGAGACGGTGACGGTTGAGGCGCAGACCATTGCCTGGACCCTGCCCGAAGGCATCGGTTCCCTGACCCTGACAGCCCCCGGATTCGCCATGGTCGAACAGGGCGATGGGACGGTGCAGATCCTCTATCAAGCGACGCAGACCTATCGCATGGATCTGGTCATCGAAGGTGACACGGCAACGCTGGACGTTCGAATGGATGGCGCGACGCCGCACATGACGGCAAGCGGCGATCCCGGCGACATAACCTATTCAGTGCACGTGGCGGGTGGAATGACCGCGGCGGTTTCCACGCACGCACCGGGAGAAGCTCCGGTCACGATTGACGTTGTTGTCGAGGGCGGCGAAGCAGAGATTCAGTATCGCGTGACCGAGGGCCCACTACTTGCGATCGCCGGACAGGCCACAAGCCTCCCCGGTCGGTTCGACGCCGAAATGCAAATGGGGGCAGAGGTCGCAGGCACTGTTTTTGGAACCGTGGGCGGGGCGGAGAGCAGTTTCGAACTGAACTTGCCGTCCGACGGATTTGACATCCTCAACGTCGCCGCTGCCCTTCGGGCAGGCCTCTCCCTCGATCTGAAAAGCGCGCTTGAAAGCAGCGATTACACGGTCAACCTAGACTTCTATGGCCAGCCCTTCTCGGAAGAACGGCGCTGGTCCGGGGCGAACCACGCGCATTTTTCTTTGGATGAAAACCGGCTGTTTTATGACGCAAGCGGTGTCGATGCTGGCATCGTCATGAAGGGTGAAAACGAATTTGACTCGCCGGTCGACATTGCGTTCGAGGCTGCGGCGGCCAGCGCCCTTCTCGACATCCCGGTCAGCGGGCGGGATGACCCGCAGCCGTTCGCGCTGCGCTTTAGCTTCGACGGGTTGCGGATGGGGCCGGGACTGTGGTCTCTATTCGATCCAGCCAAGGCGATCCCCCGCGATCCGGCAAGCATTGACCTTGACCTCAGCGGCATGGTGCGGAACCGGGTCGACCTTCTGAATTTCCGTCAGTTCGTGGGGGATGTCTCTGGTTTGCCCGAACCTGAACTGATCTCGCTTGCCCTGTCGCGGTTCGCGATGACCGGTGCCGGAACCGCGACCGAGGCCACAGGGGCGTTTACCTTCGACAACACCGACATCGAAACCTTCGACGGGCTTCCACGCCCGGAAGGCGCCGCAACTTATGAGATTTCCGGCGTC
Organism: Loktanella sp. IMCC34160; assembly: GCF_004145845.1. GTDB lineage: Bacteria > Pseudomonadota > Alphaproteobacteria > Rhodobacterales > Rhodobacteraceae > SELP01. The sequence goes on from NZ_SELP01000003.1 coordinate 43,673, forward strand.
GAAGGGTTGATCGACACGCTCTTGTCCATGGGTGCGATCGCGCAGGAAGACGCCCTTGGCGCCCGCCTGGGTCTTGGCATGGTCACGGATAGTGTCGGCGAGGATCAGTATCGCGGCGCGGTCGAAATCAACGAACAGGGCCATGCGATCGTGAATGGTCAGAGGATGCGCTGAACCTTGCAGGTCCGGCGGGCAGGCACTAGGTCTGAGCCGATGAAAGGATCCTGCCGATGACCCGTTCGCTTGCCGACCTGACCGACCAGCTTCTGACAGCGGCCCGAAAGGCCGGGGCGGACAGCGCCGATGCGCTTGCTGTCGATGGAACCTCGATCAACATCGACGTCCGCAACGGGGTCTTGGAACAGGCAGAGCGGTCCGAAGGGATCGAACTTGGCCTGCGCGTCCTTCTGGGCAAACGGCAGGCGGTCGTGTCCGCCTCGGACGTGCGGCCCGAAACCATCGCCCAGATGGCCGAACGTGCCGTGACCATGGCCCGTGAAGCGCCCGAAGATATCCACTCCGGCCTCGCGGACCCGGACCAATTGGCGACCGATCTGGACACCGCGCGCCTTGAACTGTTTGACCCCTCCGACGAACCGGACCCTGCGACGCTTCAGGACGACGCGGCGAGGGCGGAGGCCGCCGCTCGCGCTATCGACGGCGTCAGCCAAGTCCAGTCCGCGTCTGCCGGATATGGCCGCCGCCGGGTGCATCTGTCCGCGTCGAACGGGTTTTCGGCGGGCTATGAACGGTCCGACCGGGGCTTGTCTTGCGTTGCGATCAGCGGCAGCGGCGCCGGAATGGAACGCGACTACGATTTTGACAGTCGCATTTTTCAGGCTGACCTGCGCAGCCCCGAAGACATTGGCCAAAGCGCCGGGCAAAGGGCGGTCGAGCGGATGAACCCGCGACGGCCCAAGACCGGCAGCTATCCGGTTCTGTTTGATGAGCGGATCGCAAATTCGTTGGTCGGGCACCTGTTGCAGGCGATCAACGGCACGATGATTGCACGGGGGTCAAGCTGGCTGCGCGACGGGTTAGGGCAGCAGGTCTTGCCCAAGGGTCTGTCGCTGCTGGAAGACCCGCACCGCCCCCGCGCCTCTGCCTCGCGTCTGTTCGATGCCGAAGGGTTGCCCACCACCCGGCGGGCGATTGTCGATGACGGGGTGCTGACGGGGTGGACGCTGGACCTTGCCACGGCCCGCAAGTTGGGGATGGACAGCACCGCGAATGCGGCGCGCGGCACATCCAGCCCACCGTCCCCAACCGTTACGAACGTGGCCTTGACCCAAGGGGACAAGTCCCGCGCAGAGCTTCTGTCAAACATGGGAACCGGGCTCTTGGTCACCTCGATGATCGGGTCCACGATCAACCCCAACACCGGCGACTATTCGCGCGGGGCCTCGGGCTTCTGGGTGGAAAACGGGCAGATCGCCTATCCGGTCAATGAATGCACCATCGCTGGCAACCTGCGGGACATGCTGCTGCGGATCATCCCCGCCAATGACGCCCGCCCGCACCTGAGCCGGGTCGTTCCCTCGCTTCTGGTCGAAGGGATGACGCTTGCCGGAGAGTGACCTTGATCTGCTGGTCGGCGCGGCGCGCGCGGCGGGCGACATTGCCCTGCGCCACTTTCGGGCAGATCCGGAGATCTGGGAAAAGGACGACAACGCCGGTCCGGTGACAGAGGCCGATCTGGCCGTTGACCGCATGTTGCGGGATCACCTGTGCGCGGCGCGCCCCGACTATGGCTGGCTGTCGGAAGAGACCGAGGACGACGGCGCGCGGCTCTATTCCGACACGCTGTTCATCGTCGACCCGATCGACGGAACCCGCGCCTTTATCGAGGGCAGCAAGGATTGGGGTCATTCGCTGGCGGTGGTGCGGCATGGGCAGGTCACGGCGGCGGCAGTCTACATGCCGGTTCGGGATGAAATGTTCGCGGCCTCTCGGGGCGGCGGGGCCACCCGGAACGGGTTGGGCATCAAGGTTTCGACGCAGACCTCTATCAGGTCGGCCGACGTTCTGGCCACCCGGCCGAACCTTGCGCCGGAACATTGGAAGGACGGCACACCGCCGGACTTCAAACGCAGTTTCCGGTCCTCATTGGCCTATCGCCTGTGTCTTGTGGCCAACGGCAGGTTCGATGCGATGCTGACGCTGCGCCCCAGTTGGGAATGGGACATCGCCGCAGGAAGCCTGATCATCGAAGAAGCGGGCGGCTGGGCCACAGACAGGTCCGGCAATCCCTTGCGGTTCAACAACCCCGTGCCAAAGGTCGACGGGGTTGTCGCGGGCGGGGCGTTGCACCCCCGCCTGATGGATCGGCTGGCCCTGCGCCTGCCGGGCGCGGATTATCCCAGATAGGCGCGGATCGCCGCCTCGGTCCCTTCTGCCCAGATCGTCGACAGGTGACGGGCAAACGCCGATGCGAAGACGTCGTTTTCAGCCAGGTCGCCATAGATGGTCGCCTGTTCCAGCCATGCGGCGGGGCGGGACTTTGCCGCGATCGCCTTGGCTTGCAGGGCGTCCCAGAAGGGGTCGTTCGGTTCGATCACGCTGCCATCCTCGCGGGTGCCTTCGCACATCCGCGCCCAAAGGGCCTCGACCAGCGCAAGTCCGTCGACCGATACACCGGCCGCGAGGCCGCTGCGCACCAGCGGTAGCAGGAACCCCGTGTGCCGCGACGATCCGTCGAAGGCGACCCGGCGCGTGGTGTCGACGATGGACGGGTTGGAGAACCGCCGCGCGATCAGATCGACATAGCTTTCGGGCGTCATGCCGGGCACGGGCCGGACATGGGGAACGATCGACTCCATCTCGACCTTGCGGAACAGCCCGCCGATCAGCGGATGCGCCATGCAGCCCGCGATGGTTTCCACCGAAAGAATCTCTCCCGGGTTGGCGATCACCTGATGGCCCGCGTTCAGGATGCGGATCTTCATCGTCTCATAGTCGTGCACATGATCCGAGAAGGTCGCCCCGGCCTTGTCCCACTCCGGGCGGCCCGCGCAGAAATCATCCTCGATCACCCATTGGCGGAAATTCTCGTGGGTGACGGGCGCGTCATCCTCGATCCCGAGGCTCCGGACGAGGTCCAGTTCCTTTGGACCGGTGGCGGGCACGATGCAATCGACCATGGAATTGGGGAAACTGCATTCGGCGTCGATCCAGTCGGCAAGCGCCGGATCGCTTAGGCGGGCGAGCGACACGACGGTCTGCCGCAGAATCGCGCCGTTGCCCTGAAGATTGTCACAGCTTTGTCCGGTGAAGGGACCGATGCCCGTGTCGCGGCGGCGGCGCAGCGCGGCCACCATGGCGCCAAAGGCGGTGCGGGGGCTGTCCGGATTGGCCGCGTCATGCACGATATCGGGATGCGCCGCGTCGAACCCTTTGGTCACGGGATCAATATAATACCCGCCCTCGGTCACGGTCAGAGCAACGATGCGAATATCGGCCTGCGACATCCGGTCGATCAACGGGCCGTTCCCTTCGACGATCGGGACATAGTCGATCATCGAACCGACCACCTCGGCCGATTGCCCCGACGGGTCCAGTTCGATCAGCGTGGTCAGGTAGTCCTGCGCGGCAAGCCGTTGGCGCATCGCTTCGTCATAGGGGCGGACCCCCGCGCCGACGATGGCCCAATCCAGTGCCACCCCTTGCTGCATCAGCCGGTGCAGATACCACGACTGATGGGCGCGGTGGAAATTGCCAAGCCCGATATGAACGATCCCGGCGGACAGCGCGGACCGATCATAGCGGGGCCGGTCGATCCCGTCGGGCAATTGGCCCAGTGTCGCGTTGCAGAGTTTCATGCGGGCCTCGCTTCCACCGTAGTCTTTCATCAGCTCATCCAGTTTCCGCCGTCGACGTTGTAGGTCTGGGCGACGATGTAGTCGGCCTCTTTCGAGGCAAGGAAGATGGCCATTCCGGTCAGGTCATCCGCGCGACCCATCCGCCCGAATGGCACGGCTTCGCCGACTTCCTTTTTCTTCTGTCCGGGCGCCTTGTTTTCGTATTTTGCAAAGAACGCGTCGACACCGTCCCAATGGTCGCCGTCGACCACCCCGGGGGCGATTGCGTTCACGTTGATGCCATGTTCGATCAGGTTCAGCCCTGCCGATTGGGTCAGGCTGATCACCGCAGCCTTGGTGGCGCAATAGACCGCGACAAGGCTTTCGCCGCGCCGCCCGGCCTGACTGGCCATGTTGATGATCTTGCCGCCGCGTTGGCGCGCGATCATGCCTTTTGCCACTGCCTGCATCATGAACAGCGTTCCGGCCACGTTGACCGAAAACACCCGGTCATAATCGGCGCGCTTGATCTCGACGATCGGAGCGGCGGTGAACAGCGCCGCATTGTTGATCAGGATATCGATGCCGCCGAATGCAGTTTCCACGGCCGCGACGCAGGTGTCGATGGATGCCTGATCGGTGACGTCCAGATGGACGGCCATGGCCGCATCACCCAGCTCGGTCGCGGCCGCTTGTGCCGCGCCAAGGTTGATGTCGCAGATCGCGACACGCGCGCCCTCGGCGATATAGGCCCGTGCAAACTCAAGCCCGATCCCCCGCGCCGAGCCAGTGATCAGCGCGGTCTTTCCATCCAGCCGTTTCATCCGATGCGCAATCCATTCTGGTCGAACCGATGGATCTTCTCCGGGTCCGGGGTCAGGAAGATCTTGTCGCCGTGACGCATGTGAACTTCACCGCCCGCGCGGACCGTGATCGCATCGGCAAGACCGGTGCCATGCACATGGAAGAAGGTATCGGACCCAAGATGTTCGGACACGCCGACGGTCCCTTCCCACAGCCCTTCGGCCGCGGAGACAGAGATATGTTCAGGCCGCACGCCGATTGTGGTCGCGTCATGCTTTGCCGCTTCGGCCCCTTCGATCAGGTTCATCTTCGGGCTGCCGATGAATCCGGCGACAAAGGTGTTGCGCGGTTCGCGATACAGCTCCAGCGGGCTGCCGACCTGTTCGATATTGCCAGCCCGCAGCACGACGATCTTGTCGGCCATGGTCATCGCTTCCACCTGGTCGTGGGTCACATAGACCATGGTGGTCGCAAGGCGGTTGTGCAGTTCCGAGATTTCCAGCCGCATTCCGACCCGCAGGGCGGCGTCGAGGTTGGACAGGGGTTCGTCGAACAGGAAGGCGGCCGGTTCCCGGACGATGGCACGGCCGATGGCGACCCGCTGCCGCTGCCCGCCCGACAACTGGCCGGGCCGACGATCAAGGTAGTCGGTCAGGTTCAGCGCCTTTGCTGCACTTTCAATCCGCCGGTTCTGTTCCGCCTGATCCAGCCCCGCCATCCGCATCGGGAAGGCGATGTTCTTGCGCACCGACATGTGCGGGTACAGCGCGTAGGACTGGAACACCATTGCCAGCCCCCGCTTAGCAGGAGGAACGGAAGTCGCGTCGTTGCCGTCAATGCTGATCGTGCCCGAGGTGACATCTTCCAGCCCGGCGATCAGCCGCAGCAGGGTCGATTTCCCGCAGCCCGACGGCCCGACGAAGACCACGAACTCCCCGTCATTGATTTCAAGGTCCAGCGGCGGAATGACCTGCACATCGCCGAAGCTTTTGGTCACTTTTTCAAGTGTAATGCGTCCCATGTCAGGTCCCCTTATTTCACCGCGCCGAAGGTCAGGCCGCGGACAAGTTGTTTCTGGCTGAACCAGCCAAGGATCAGGATCGGCGCGATAGCCATGGTCGAGGCCGCGCTGAGTTTCGCGAAGAACAGGCCCTCGGGGCTGGAGTAGCTGGCGATGAAGGCCGTGAGCGGCGCCGCGTTCACGGCGGTCAGGTTCAGCGTCCAGAAGGCTTCGTTCCAGGCGAGGATGAAGTTCAGAAGGATGGTCGAGGCAATCCCCGGCACCGCCATCGGCGTGAGAACATAGAGGATCTCGGCCTTGAGAGAGGCGCCGTCCATCCGGGCCGCTTCAAGGATTTCGCCGGGGATTTCGCGGAAGTAGGTGTAAAGCATCCAGACGATGATCGGCAGGTTGATCAGCATCAGCACCACGACAAGCCCGATCCGGCTGTCCAGCAGCCCCAGTTGGATGAACATCAGGTAAATCGGGTAGAGCACACCAACCGCCGGAAGCATCTTGGTCGACAGCATCCACAGCAGGATATCCTTGGTCCGCTTGGACGGCACAAAGGCCATGGACCAAGCGGCCGGAACCGCGACGATGATCCCAAGGATGGTCGAGCCGCCCGCGATAATCACCGAGTTCCAGAGGAACCGCATGTAGTCAGACCGCTCCTGCACGATGGCGTAGTTTTCCAGCGTCCAGTCGAAGTTCAGGAAGATCGGCGGTGCGGCGATGGCCTGCGCCTCGGTCTTGAAGCTGGTCAGGATCGTCCAGAGGATCGGGAAGAAGATCAGCAGACCAGCCGCCCATGCGATCAGGGTGTTGAGGGCCTTGCGCCGAGGGGTAACAGAACGTGCCATGTGTCTAACTCCTCAAGCGTCCAGGTTCTTGCCGACGATGCGCATCAGGAAGATGGCAACGATGTTGGCAAGGATGATTGCGTAGACCCCACCAGCAGACCCAAGGCCAACGTTCTGGCTTTCCAGCACCCGCTGGAAGATCAGGTAGGTCAGGGTCCGGGTGCCGAAGGCGCCCCCGGTGGTCACGAAGATTTCTGCGAAAACCGACAGAAGAAAGATCGTCTGGATCAGGATCACGATGGTGATCGCGCGGGACAGGTGTGGCAAGACGATATACCAGAACCGTTTCAGCACCGGCGCACCGTCCATTTCGGCGGCTTCAAGCTGTTCGCTGTCCAGCGACTGGATCGCGGTCAGCAGGATGAGCGTGGCAAAGGGCAGCCACTGCCAGGACACGATCATCACGATCGACAGGATCGGCGCATCGCTGAGCCAGACCACCGGGTCGGCGCCAAAGGCGCGCCACAAGTGCGCCAGCAGCCCGTTGACCGGGTCCATGAACATGTTCTTCCAGACCAGTGCCGATACGGTCGGCATCACGAAGAACGGGGCGATGACAAGGATCCGGACGACCCCCTGCCCCCAAAGCGGCTGATCCAGAAGGATCGCCAGAAGAATTCCAAGAATGACGGTGATCAGCAGAACGCCAAGGACAATGACAAGCGTTGTCTGCACGGCTGGCCAGAACGCGCTGGAGCTGATGAACCGAACGTAGTTGTCAAACCAGACAAAGCCCTGATCCCCGCCCCGCAACGGCAGATACTGCCGGAACGAAAACCAAAGTGTCATGATCAGCGGCACGAGCATCCATCCGAGAAGGAGCATTACGGCCGGGGCCATCATCAGGCGGGCTGCAGAGCGTGAATGTTGGGTCGCCATGGCGCACTTCCTCTATCGACGGGCGAAGGGGCCCGAACCAAACCTTGTCAACGATGATAGCACGAAGGTGGGAAATCCCGGGGGGCGGCGCGAACCGCCCCCCGGCACTGGGAGAAGCTTAACGGTAGCCCGCTGCTTCCATTGCTTCGTTGGTGATGGCCTGCGCTTTGGCAAGGGCCTCTTCCACCGACTGCTGGCCAGCATAGGCCGCCGAGAATTCCTGGCTCACTTCGGTCGCGATGCCCGCGAATTCCGGAATGGCCACGAACTGGATGCCGACGTAGGGAACCGGATCGACGGTCGGGTCGGTCGGGTCAGCCGCGTTGATCGAGTCCAGGGTCATCTGGGCGAAGGGAACGGCCTGATATTCGGCAGTTTCATAGAGCGAGGTCCGCGCGCCCGGCGGGACGTTCGCCCAGCCTTCGTTGGCCGCGACCAGCTCGATGTATTCCTTCGAGGTTGCCCATTCGATGAACTGCTTGGCGGCAGCTTCTTTCTGGGTGCCGGCCGGGATGGCAAGGGCCCACGCCCAGAGCCAGTTGGCGCGCTTTTCAACGCCTTCCGCGTTCGGGGCGAGGGCGAAGCCCACGCTGTCGGCCACGGTCGAATCGTTGGGGTTGGTCACGAAGGATGCCGCAACGGTGGCGTCGATCCACATGCCGCACTTGCCCTGCTGGAACAGCGAGAGGTTTTCGTTGAAGCCGTTGGTGGCATAGCCATCCGGGCCGTAGTCGTTCATCAGGCTGACATAGAAGTTCAGCGCGTCGGCCCACTCGGGCTGATCGAACTGGGCGTTCCAGTCTTCATCGAACCAACGGGCGCCGAAGGAGTTGCCGGTCACGGTGATGAAGGCGCCGCCTTCACCCCAGCCAGCTTTGCCGCGCAGGCAGATGCCGTTGATGTCGTTTTCCGGATCGTCCATGGCGGCCGCGGCTTCGCGGATGAACTGCCAGGTCGGGGCGGTGGGCATTTCCAGACCGGCGGCTTCCATCAGGTCGGTGCGATACATGACCATCGAGCTTTCGCCGTAGAACGGGGCGGCATAGAGCGTGCCGTCGTGCGACAGACCGCCACGCATCGCGGGCAGGATGTCGTCCACGTCGTATTCAGCCGACAGATCGTTCAGCGGGACGAGCCAGCCGTTCGAGCCCCAGATCGGGGTTTCGTACATGCCGATGGTCATGATGTCGAACTGGCCACCCTTGGTGGTGATGTCCGTGGTCACACGCTGGCGCAGAACGTTTTCTTCCAGCGTCACCCACTCGACCTCGATGCCTGTCTGGGCGGTGAACTGGTCGGTGTAACCCTGCATGCGGATCATGTCGCCGTTGTTCACGGTTGCGATGGTGATCGTCTCGGCCGAGGCGATCGCACCAGCAGAACACAGCGCGGTGGCGCCCAGAAGGGCGCGGAATGTCTTGGTCATATTTCCTCCCATATGCCCGACTTGGGCATTTGCTTAGTCAGTGAGCAAATACTCACTAAATGACCGAGTCGTGTCAAGGGGGGACCTTTCCGACAAGCGAAAAGGACCGATACAGCGTTGAAATTTATGGAGTTCGTTCAGGCCGATTTGGCCAGGATCGCTTCGGCCGTGGCTTCGTTCGTGATCAAACCATTGATCAAGCCACCCCGTAGCGCGGCGATGATCGCGGGCACTTTGGGCCGCCCGACGGCGACCCCGATCACCCTGTGGCCCGGCGCAACGGGCAGCGGAACCGAGGTGACCCGCGCCGTCACATCATGGTCGATGACCTGCCCCTCTGCGTCATAGACCCAGGACGTAATCTCGCCGACGGCACCCGCGGCCAGAAGTTCCGCATGTTGCTTTGGCGTCAAAAAGCCATCGACGAACATCGGCGCGGTTTCGTCCATCTGGCCGATACCGATCAGCGTCAGGTCCGCCCGCTGCGCAAGGGCGACAGTGTTGCGAACGGCCGCCTGCGCGTGCTGGCGGGCCAGCTCCTCGGGATCGGCGGCAAGCACCGGGAGCGCATAGGGATAATGCGGCGCGCCGACCCGTTCGGCCAGCCGGATCGTCGCGTTATAGGCGGTGGCCGCGCCGTCTTCCATGACGTTACCCAGCCGCGACACGATCTTGTGGTTTGGGCAGATCATCCGACCCACCTGTTCAACGGTCGCTTTCAGCGCCCGGCCGGTGCCCAGCGCGACGATCTGCGGTTCGTCCCGTTTCAGAACACGTTCGATTTCTACCGCCGCCGCGATGGCGACCCCGGTCAGAAGGCCGGGCGCATCCGGGTCAGAGGGCACCACCTCGCAGAAGTCTACCCCAAACCGGTCACGCAACGCCCCCGACAGATCCATGCAGCGCGCGATGGGATGGTCCATGCGCACCTTGACCAGCCGTTCCGAAACGGCAACGGCCACCAAACGCTGGGCCGACTGGCGGCTGACCCCCAGCTTTCGGGCGATCTCGTCCTGGGTATTGCCGGCCACATAGTACAGCCACCCGGCGCGGGCGGCGTCGTCCAGACGGGTCGTTTCGGGGGTAAAGCGTCCGACGCTCACTGGACCTCACCTCTTTCCTTGATCTCTGTTATGAGGTGCGGGAAATCGGTCCATTTGTCAAAGGCACGCAGGTCAAAGCCCGCCGCGGGTGGTCGTCCCGCCATATGCGCGCCGCCGCAATAGGCCAGCATCCGCATCCCCGCAGCCTGCGCCGCCTGAAGCCCCGGCAGGCTGTCTTCGATCACCAGGGTGCGGGCGGGATCGGCGCCCAAGGTCTTGGCAGCCAACAGAAAAAGATCTGGCGCCGGCTTGCCCCGTTCAACCTGGGACGCGGTGAATACCCGTCCTTCGAAGAACCCGGACAGCCCCGTCATGGTAAGCGAGCGCTGCACACGCGTCGGACTGGACGATGTGGCGACGCAGAAGGGGATATCCAGCGACGACAGCATGTCGGACACCCCCTCGGTCGGTCGAAGATCGGTCGTGAATCGCTCCAGCAGGATGTTCCGATAGCGCTGCTCGAAGTCTTCGGGCAGGGGCACGGCATGTTCGCGCCGGATCGTCGCGGCGACGGTCGGCCAGCTGCGACCAAGAAAGTTTTCGCGAACATAGTCGCGGTCGATCTCGATCCCGACCTTCGCCAATTCTTCGATAATGGCGTCGGCGGACAGAACTTCACTGTCGATCAGCACGCCGTCGCAGTCAAAAATGATCAGGTCGATCATTGCGGGTCTCCTTGGTCGCGCCCGATTTATGCGGCGGGCGCGACCAAGGAAAGTGGAAACCGCCCGATCCGCACTTGCGATGGGGCGGCGGGACGATAGTGTCGCGCCATGATCACCCGCACCCACCAAAAGGGCGACGCCCATTCCATCGCCGTCTATTCGCCCTGCGAACGCTACCGCTATACCCTGACCCGGACGTGGGACGCAGCAGGCGCGCGGGCGCTGTTCGTGATGTTGAACCCCTCGACCGCGACCGAGGTTCAGAACGACCCGACGGTGGAACGCTGCGAACGCCGGGCCCGAACGCTTGGGTTCGGGTCGTTCCGGGTAACCAATATCTTTGCCTGGCGCGACACCGACCCCAAGAAGATGCGGGCCGCTGCCGATCCGATCGGCCCCGGAAACGATGCCGCGATCCGAGACAGTGCGCTGGACTGGATCCGAGACGACCATGACCGGATCATCTGCGCCTGGGGGGCGCATGGTGACCACCTTGATCGCGGACCGGCGGTAGAGGCCCTGCTTCGGGCCACCAATCGGCCGCTGTTTTCGCTTGGCCTGACCAAGGCCGGACACCCGAAACACCCGCTTTACATCGGATACGACACACAACCGGATATCTGGCCCGCGTGATACTTGGCGCCGTTAACCCATTTGGATGAATTTTGGGGTAGAAGGCGTGGAGTGGGGGTATCTTTGGTGGATGTGCGCCCTGCCGCACAGCATCGGGTGAGTTGGTCAAATGATTGCATTGCTTGCGTTTTTGGGTGTCGCTTTTGTTGGGATGGCAATGCTGCCCCTGATCGAAGGGACGGATGACGACGACGACCTGATCGGAACCGACGATGACGAGATTATCGACGCCCGCGATGGCAACGATTTCGTCGATGGCGCGGGTGGCGACGACACGATCAGCGGCGGCAATGGGGATGACAGCCTGCTTGGCGGCGATGGTGACGACTATGTCGATGGGGCCGATGGGTCGGACACGGTCGACGGCGGCGCGGGCAATGACGATCTTCACGGCGGCCGCGAAGGTGACACGATCACAGGTGGGGACGGCGACGACAACCTGTTCGGCCATGTTGACGACGACCTGATGTATGGTCAGGGCGGTTCGGACGACATTACAGCAGGCGACGGGGCCGACTACCTTGATGGGGGCGCCGGGAACGACAACCTGATGGGCAATCTCGGGAACGACACGCTGATCGGTGGTGATGGGTTCGACCAGATGTTCGGGGGCAGCGGCGACGACATTGTCGACGGGCGCGACACCACCGTTCAGGAAATGGACTTCGTCAACGGCGGTCTGGGCAATGACCTGCTGATCGGCGGCGCCTTCGACCAGCTGCATGGCGGCGGTGGCAATGACATATTCGCCCTCACCGCCGGGTCGTCTGCCGCCGCTGTCATCGCGGATTTCACGATTGGCGAGGATTCGATCGAGATCTACTACGATGGCGACGGCCCGGCACCGGTGATCACAATCGGAGGAGAACCGGGCGCGCTGGTTCTTTACGCGGATGGGGCGGAACTAGCCCTGTTGTCCGGCAACGAGTCCTTCGATCCGGCCAACGTGACCCTGATCCAGACCTGACACCGGCCCGGCAAAGCCCACAAACCCCTTTCTTTTTCAGAGGATATCGACTATCCGCACCCATCTTCGCGATTCCGTCGCGGGGGTGACCTCCATGGGCCCTGCTGGACGACATCCCGGCTTGCGCCATAACCCTTTGTTTCTGAAAGGAGACCCCGATGTCGATTACGGCTGAAGAAAAGACCCGCCTGATCAAGGAATTCGCCACCAAGGAAGGCGACACCGGTTCGCCGGAAGTCCAGGTTGCGATCCTCACCTCGCGGATCAACACGCTGACCGAACACTTCAAGACCCACAAGAAGGACAACCACGGCCGCCGTGGCCTTCTGATGATGGTCGCCCAGCGCCGGAAGCTGCTGGACTACACCAAGGCCAAGGACGAAGCGCGCTACCAGTCGCTGATCCAGCGCCTCGGCATCCGCCGCTAAGGGAAACAAGGTTTCCGATGGAACGCCCGCCGCACCCCGGCGGGCGTTTCCTTTTTGGGACTTCGGCGTGCAGACGCTTGACCAGAACCCCCTGCCGGGCGTATTTCGCCCATGTGGCGATTTGTACCGGATTGCGGGCCACGTTAAACATGCCGCTAAAGAGGAGACGGGCCACGCGCCCCGATACCTTTGCCGGTGTCGGGGTTTTTTGTTGGCCGAAAGGAACCGGGCACATGGAAGAATGGAACAAACGCACCAAGGCGGTGCACGGCGGCACCCGCCGCAGCCAATACAACGAAGTCAGCGAGGCGATCTTCCTGACGCAGGGGTTCGTCTACGACAGCGCCGAACAGGCCGAGGCCCGTTTCCTGCAGTCTGGGCCAGATGAATTCATCTATGCCCGCTATGGCAACCCGACCGTGCGCATGTTTGAAGAACGCATTGCCGCACTGGAAGGCGCCGAAGATGCCTTTGCCACCGCCAGCGGCATGGCTGCCGTCAATGGCGCACTGACGTCCCTTCTGAAAGCAGGCGACCATGTCGTGTCGGCCCGGGCGCTGTTCGGCTCGTGCCTATACATCCTCGAAGAAATCCTTGGCCGCTACGGGGTCGAGGTGACCTTTGTCGACGGAACCGATCTTGACCAGTGGAAGGCCGCGATCCGCCCAGACACCAAGGCCGTCTTCTTTGAAAGCGTGTCCAACCCGACGCTTGAGGTGATCGACATTCGCGCGGTCGCGAACCTTGCCCACGCGGTCGGGGCGACGGTGATCGTCGATAACGTCTTTGCGACCCCGGTGTTCTCCCGCGCGATCGAATTGGGCGTAGATGTGGTCGTCTATTCGGCGACCAAGCATATCGACGGGCAGGGGCGTGCCTTGGGTGGTGTGATCCTTGGCACCAAGGACTTCATCCGCAAGACGGTTGAACCCTACCTCAAACACACCGGCGGGGCGCTGTCGCCGTTTTCGGCCTGGCTGATGCTGAAGGGGCTAGAGACGCTGGACCTGCGGGTCCGGGCGCAGGCCGCAACAGCGCAGAAACTGGCCGAGGAGCTTGCCGCCGATGGTCGTCTGACCTCGGTCCTTTATCCCGGCCTGCCGGGGCACCCGCAGCATGGGCTGACCCAATCGCAGATGGGCGCAGGCGGCACGGTTTTGTCCTTCGACGTGGGCAGCAAGGACGCAGCTTTCAAATTCCTCAACGCGCTTCAGATCGCCGTGATCTCGAACAACCTTGGTGATGCGAAATCCATTGCGACTCATCCGGCAACGACCACCCACCAGCGCCTGTCCGACGACCAGAAAGTGACGCTTGGGATCACCCCGGGCCTGATCCGGTTCAGTGTCGGCCTTGAGGACGCGGACGATCTGCTGGCCGATCTGAAGGGCGCATTGGACGCCGCAAACTGATCCGAACGGCGCTTTCCGGCGTAAAGATTCCGCTTTTGTTGGAAAACTGTCGTCGGTTCGCCATATAGTGGCATCTGTCGCACCGCCGAAGGGGGCTGCCATGAACATCCATTCTGTTGACCTCGACCGGGATCCCACCCGGGACGAAGCCGAAACCGCGCTTGCGCTGCTTCGGCGTTGGGCCGGGGGCGTGACCCCCGAAGAGGTGGCAACGCTGGACCCGCTGGTCAGCCGCCTGATCCCCGGACAGGAAGTGTCGAACTATCCGGCCCTTGCCCGCGCCTACCCCGAGGATTTCGTGGTCGACGACGATTACAAGGCGTCGATGCCCGACCTTCAGAACGGGCCAGAAAGCCTGATCAAGGGCGCCAAGCGGCAGATCCAGCATGTTGGCATTTCCAACTTTCGCCTGCCGATCCGATTTCACACCCGCGACAATGGCGACCTGACCCTGGAAACCAGCGTCACCGGCACCGTCAGCCTTGAGGCGGGCAAGAAGGGCATCAACATGTCCCGGATCATGCGCAGCTTCTACAAATACGCCGAAGAAACGTTTTCCTTCGCCGTCGTGGAACGGGCGCTGGATGCCTACAAGGCTGATCTCGACAGTTTCGACGCCCGCATCCAGATGCGGTTCTCCTTTCCGATGAAGGTGAAATCGCTGCGGTCGGGGCTGGAAGGGTTCCAGTATTACGACATCGCGCTTGAGCTGGTGGAACAAAACGGGGTGCGCAAGGAAATCGTGCATCTTGATTATGTCTATTCGTCGACCTGCCCCTGTTCGCTGGAGCTGTCCGAACATGCCCGTCAGTTCCGAGGCCAGTTGGCCACCCCCCATTCCCAACGGTCGGTGGCGCGCGTCTCTGTCGCGTTGGAACCGGGCAGCAAGTGCCTTTGGTTCGAAGACCTGATCGACATGGCCCGCGTCGCCGTGCCGACCGAGACCCAGGTTATGGTCAAACGCGAGGACGAACAGGCTTTTGCCGAGTTGAATGCCGCGAACCCGATCTTTGTCGAGGACGCCGCCCGGCTGTTCGCTGAACAGCTTCAGAAAGACCCACGCATCGGGGATTTCCGGGTGATCGCAAGCCATCAGGAAAGCCTGCACAGCCACGACGCCGTCAGCGTTCTGACCGAAGGCGAGACCTTTGCCTCGCAAAGCCTTGACCCGAAGCTGTTCAACACCCTGTTCCACGTTGGCTGATCCGACGCGGGTTCTTCGGCCGGCCACGGTTGACGATTTGGACGACCTGTCGGCGCTGTGCATCCGGTCAAAGGCGCATTGGGGCTATGATCAGGCCTTTATGGCGGCCTGTCTGCCCGAGTTGATCGTCACCGAAGATGACATCGACGGCGGCCGCGTGATGGTGGCCGAGGTGGATGGCGTGCCGGTCGCAGTATCGCAGGTGGCTTTCGGCAGCGGCATCGCCGAACTGGTGCGGCTGTTCGTGGACCCCGACGCGCTGGGGCAGGGTCATGGCGCGGCGCTTTACCATGATGCGCTTGAGGCCGCGCGGGCCGCCGGCGCCCCTTTTCTGCGGATCGAAAGCGATCCGTTTGCCGCCCCGTTTTATGAAAGAATGGGCGCCGAACGGGTTGGCGACGTGGCATCGGAAACCGTTGCCGGGCGGCGTATCCCGCTTCTCCACCACCGTCTGGACCGCCATCGCGCTTGACACCCGCGCCGCCCCCGGCCAAGCCTTCGCCCATGCTGGACCTTCGCCCTGTCGGATATGTGATTGGCCTTCTGGTGGCCGTGATGGGCGTGGCCATGCTGGCACCGCTGGCCTTCGACCTGATCGAAGGCGATCCGGAATGGCAGACCTTCCTGCAAACCTCTGTCATCACCTTCATGGCGGGTGTCGCGCTGGCACTGTCCTGTGCGAATGGGGCCGCATCGGGCTTTAACGTCCGGCTGTCCTTCATCCTGACGACCGGCGCCTGGGTTGCCCTGCCCGCCTTTGGCGCGCTGCCCTTTATTTTCGGGGAAACCGACCTCGCGCTTGTCGACGCGATGTTTGAGGCGGTTTCCGGCATGACCACCACCGGCGCCACCGCGATTCACGGGCTGGAGGAACACTCCTACGGCATCCACCTGTGGCGGGCGATCCTGCAATGGCTGGGCGGCCTCGGGATCGTGATCGTCGCCCTGATTTTCCTTCCGGAAATGAAGGTTGGGGGGATGCAGTTCTTTCAGTCCGAGGGGTTCGACACCTTCGGCAAATCGCTGCCCCGCGCGATCGACATCGCCAAAGGGCTGCTTGGGGTCTATGTGGCGCTGACTTTGATCTGTGCCTTGGCCTATTTCGCATCGGGAATGAACGCGCAGGATTCCATCGTCCATTCCTTCACCACCATCGCAACGGGTGGGTTTTCGACGACCGACGCCTCCTTCGCGGCCTTCCCGGGGGCACCGCAATATGTGGCCGTGGTCTTCATGATCCTTGCGGGTGTCCCCTTCATCCGGCTGCTGCAACTGACCCATGGCACGGCGAAGCCGCTCTTTCAGGACGGGCAAGTCCGGGCCTACGTTGTTTGGTCCGCCTACGCGGTGGCGCTCATCGTGGTCTACCGCCTGTCCGCCAATGGCGAGTTCTCGGAAGAGACCTTCCGAAGCACCCTGTTCAATGTCGTCTCGATCTTTTCCGGCACGGGCTTTGGCGACGGGGATGTAATGGCCTGGGGCCCGTTCCCCTTCGCGATCCTGTTCTGTGTCGGTGCCATCGGGGCTTGCTCGGGCTCCACCGGCTGTTCGGTGAAGGTGTTCCGCTACCAGATCATGCTGCGGGCCATCGCCGCGCAGGTCCGGCGGATGTATAGCCCCAGCCGGGTGGTTTCCGTCAAATATGAAGGCAGGGTCGTGAATGCCGAAGTGCTGGATTCCATCATGCTTCTGTTCACCTGCTTCATCCTCAGCTTCGGGGTGCTGATCGTGTTGATGGGCATGACCGGCCTGTCGTTCATCGGGGCCGTTACCGGGGCATGGACATCCATCTTCAACATCGGCCCGGTCTTCGGACCCGAGGTCGGGCCGTCCGGGGCTGTCAACACCTTTCCCCATGCCGCCAAGTGGTTGATGATCGGCGGAATGATCCTGGGACGGCTTGAAATCGTGTCCGTCTTTGTTCTGCTTCTACCCCGGTTCTGGAGGGCCTAAACCATGCAACGACCGCTTGGCGCACAACTGTCCCATATGCTGAAGGACCGCGGGGTCGAAGTGATCTTTGGCATCCCCGGCGTCCATAATCAGGAAATGTATCGCGGCATCGAAGAGGCCGGGCTGACCCATGTCCTTGCTCGCCACGAACAGGGGGCCGGATTCATGGCCGATGGCTATGCCCGTGCCACCGGACGGCCCGGCGTTTGCTATGTCATCACCGGGCCCGGGCTGTGCAACATCATGACGCCCATGGGGCAGGCCTATTCCGATTCCGTTCCGATGCTTGTCCTTTCGTCCTGCCTTGCGGAAACATCGGCCCGGCGCGGCCAGTTGCACCAGATGAAGGATCAGGAAGGGGCCGCGCGCACGGTCTGCGACTGGTCCGAAACGGCGCGAACGGCAGAGGCGGCCTATGCCCTGATCGACCGGGCCTTGGCGGAGTTCGGGACAGACCGCGCCCGGCCGAAACACCTGTCGGTGCCGATCCCGCTGCTCGAGGCGGACGCCCCCACCTTTGCCCGCCATTTCGCTCAGCCCTTTGATCTGCGTGAACCGCACGCCGCGGATGTGGCGATGGTCGCACAGCTTTTGGCGTCGGCCAAAAAACCCATGTTCATCTTTGGCGGCGGTGCCCGTGACGCGGCCCCCGCAGCGCGAGAGCTGACCCGCCGGTATGGCGCAGCCTCTTTCACCACCTATGCCGGACGGGGGATCATTGACGCCGATGATCCGCTGCATTTCGGCGCCTCCCTTGCCCGCCCCGACAGCGCAAGGGTTCTGGCCGAGGCGGACCTGCTGATTGCCATCGGTACCGATCTGGCCGAGGTGGACATCTGGCGCGACACCCCGGGCCATGATTGCGAGGCGGTGATCGTGAATATTGACGCCGAGGTTCTGGCCAATGCCCGCCCGCAAGACGCCCGCGTGCGTTGTGGCGCGGTGGAATTCTGCCGCGCGCTTGCGCATCAGCCCGCCTCGCCCGCGACCGGATGGTCCCCCGCTGACGTCGCCGCCACCCGCGCCAAATGGCGGGCCGAGATCGAGGCCGAGCGCCCCGGCATCCTGCCCGTGGCCGACGCCCTGCGCGAGGCGCTGCCCGCCGATACGATGATTTTTTCGGACATGACCCAATTCGCCTACGCGTCAAAAGAGGTCTGGCCGATGCCCGCGCCGGGGTTGTGGCATCACCCCTTCGGATTTGGCACGCTGGGCTATGCCCTGCCTGCGGCCATCGGCGGCAAGATCGGGGTCGGGGACCGGCCCGTGGTCGCTATCGCTGGGGACTACGGGTTCCAGTATACGTTGCAAGAACTGGGCGTCGCGGTGGAACTGGGCCTGACCCTGCCGATCATCCTGTGGGACAACGGCAAGCTAGGAGAGATCGAGGCCAGCATGGTTGCCGCCCAGATCGCGCCCAACGCGGTGATCCAGCGCAACCCGGATTTCTGCAAACTGGCCGAGGCCTACGGCGCCCGTTCCGCCGCGCCCCGCAGCAAGGCCGCGTTCCAGAAAGCCGTTGCCGAGGCACTCTCTGCCGATGGTCCGACCCTGATCCACACGACCCCGGATTGCGGTCTCTGAAGGGCGAAAACTCCCTTCTTTCCAAGGCCCTTGTTTTCCTGTATTGCCCCGCCATCTGAGACGTGACGCTTGGGACCCCGGCGCATGAGATGATAGAGGGGTCGGCGGCAATGGGGCCGCCATTGAAACGGAGGACCCGAGAGGGCTCGGGAGTGCCTCCAATCAGGATACGCTAGATGTTCAACGAAGTGAAAAAATCCATCCAGTGGGGGGAAGAAACCCTGACGCTGGAAACCGGCAAGGTTGCCCGTCAGGCTGACGGGTCGGTCATTGCCACGCTTGGCGAAACCTCGGTCATGGCCAACGTGACCTTTGCCAAGACCCAAAAGGAAGGTCAGGACTTCTTTCCGCTGACTGTCCACTACCAGGAAAAATACTACGCCGCCGGTAAAGTGCCGGGCGGCTTCTTCAAGCGCGAGGCGCGGCCGACCGAAAAGGAAACGCTGACCGCCCGCCTGATCGACCGCCCGATCCGCCCGCTGTTCGTCGAAGGCTTCAAGAACGAAGTTCTGGTGATGTGCACCGTGCTGAGCCACGACCTTGTCAACGACCCCGATATCGTCGCGATGATCGCCGCTTCGGCCGCGCTGACGATTTCCGGCGCGCCCTTCATGGGCCCGATCGCCGGCTGCCGCGTGGGCTACGAGGATGGCGATTACATCCTGAACCCGACTGTCGATGACATGCAGGGCCTGCGCAACAACCCCGACCAGCGTCTGGACCTTGTTGTCGCCGGGACCAAAGACGCCGTGATGATGGTCGAATCCGAAGCTTACGAGCTGACGGAAGATGAAATGCTGGGCGCCGTGACCTTTGCGCACGAACAGATCCAGCCGGTCATCGACCTGATCATCGACCTTGCCGAAGACGCCGCGAAAGAGCCCTTCGACTTCACCCCGCCGGATTACAGCGACATCCTTGCCGCCGTGACCGCCGCTGGCGAAGAGAAGATGCGCGCCGCCTATGCGATCACCGACAAGCAGGAACGTACTGCTGCCGTTGCCGCCGCCAAGGCCGAAATCAAAGACGCCCTGACCGAAGAACAGCTGGCCGACGCCAACCTTGGCACCGCGCTCAAGAAGCTGGAATCGAAGGTTCTGCGCGGCGATGTCGTCAAGCACGGGCGCCGTATTGACGGCCGCGCGCTGGACACCGTTCGCCCGATCGTCTGCGAAACCGGCCTTCTGCCCCGGACCCACGGGTCGGCCCTGTTCACCCGTGGTGAAACCCAGGGTCTGGTCGTGACCACCCTTGGCACCGGCGACGACGAACAGATCATCGACGCGCTGCATGGCAACTTCCGGTCCAACTTCCTGCTGCACTACAACTTCCCGCCGTATTCGGTTGGCGAAGTTGGCCGCGTTGGGTCGCCCGGTCGTCGTGAAATCGGCCACGGCAAACTGGCATGGCGCGCCCTTCAGGCCGTTCTGCCCGCCGCGACCGACTTCCCCTACACCATCCGTCTGGTGTCCGAGATCACCGAATCGAACGGGTCGTCCTCCATGGCGTCCGTCTGTGGCGGCTCGCTGTCGATGATGGATGCGGGCGTTCCGCTCAAGTCCGCGGTTGCCGGTGTGGCCATGGGCCTCGTGCTGGAAGAAGATGGCTCTTATGCCGTTCTGACCGATATCCTTGGTGACGAAGACCACCTTGGCGACATGGACTTCAAAGTGGCCGGTACCGAAAACGGGATCACCTCGCTGCAGATGGACATCAAGGTCGCCGGCATCACGCCCGAGATCATGAAGAAGGCCCTCGCTCAGGCGAAAGATGGCCGGATGCATATCCTTGGCGAGATGAACAAGGCCCTGTCCGGCGCTGGCGAATTCAGCGTCCATGCCCCGCGCATTGAAACGATGCAGATCCCGACCGACAAGATCCGTGAAGTGATCGGGTCCGGCGGCAAGGTCATCCGCGAAATCGTGGAAGTCTCCGGTGCCAAGGTCGACATCAACGACGACGGCATCATCAAGATCGCAAGCCCGAACGGCGAAGCCATCCAGAAGGCCTATGACATGATCTATGCGATCGTTGCAGAGCCGGAAGAAGGCGGGATCTACAAGGGCAAGGTCGTGAAGCTGGTCGATTTCGGCGCCTTCGTGAACTTCTTCGGCAAGCGCGACGGCCTTGTGCACGTCAGCCAGATCGAAAACCGCCGCCTGAACCATCCGTCGGATGTTCTGAAGGAAGGTCAGGAAGTCTGGGTCAAGCTTCTGGGCTTTGACGACCGCGGCAAGGTCCGCCTGTCGATGAAGATCGTCGATCAGGAAACCGGCGAAGAGATCAAGAAGGAAGAAGAAGCCGAGTGATCCGGCAGCTTCCTCTGGAAATAGAAAGGGCCCCGGTTTCGGGGCCCTTTTTCGTTTCCCGGGTCGCTTAGCCCGGGTTCTTGGCGAACCGCAGGTAAGGCAGGCGCTTGTCCAGCGCGCCATACTTCGCCTCGGCCGCCGCGTCATCCAGCACCAGCGCCACGATCACATCATCGGCGCTGGTCCAGTTGGCGGGGGTCGCCAGCGGTTGGCCCCAGGTCCGCTGCAACCCGTCCAGCGCGCGCAGCACCTCGGCAAAGTTGCGGCCAACCGACATCGGGTAGGTCATGGTCAGTTGCAGCTTCTTGTCGGGCGAGATGATGAAGACCGACCGGACAGTCGCGGTATGGGCCGGGGTGCGGCCATCGGGCAGATAGGCCTCGGCCGGAAGCATGTCGAACGCCTTGGCCACGGCAAGATCGGTGTCAGCGATGATCGGGAACCCGGCTTTTGCGCCAGAGAAGCCTTCGATATCGGCCTTCCACTTCACGTGCTCTTCCGCGCTGTCGACGGAAATGCCCATGACCTTGGTATCGCGCTTGGCCCATTCGTCGGCCAGTTGCGCAACGGCCCCGAATTCGGTGGTGCAAACCGGGGTGAAATCCTTGGGGTGGCTGAACAGGATCGCCCAGCTGTCCCCGATCCAGTTGTGCAGGTCAAAGGTGCCCTGATCGGTTTCGACAGTCAGGTTCGGGACGGGATCGTTGATGCGCAGGGCCATAGGGGCGCTCCTTCGTGATTGTTTCGTTGGGTCCGATATATTCGCGACATTCCCCTGTCGCTAGGCCCCTTGCGGAACTGTCGCACCCCTGACAGTCTCGGCCCGAAATTCAGACAGGTGCACCATGATCGAAAAGCGCGAATTCTATATCAACGGCCAGTGGGTCGCCCCGGCCACCCCCCGCGATCACGACGTGATCGACCCCTCCACCGAAGAGGTCTGCGCGATCATCTCGCTGGGGGATCAGGCCGATACGGACGCCGCCGTTGCCGCCGCCAAGGCCGCCTTTCCGGCATGGGCCGCAACGCCGCCGGCATCCCGTCGGGCCTATGTCGAAAAGATCCTCGAACAATACGAGGCCCGGAAAGAGGAGATGGCGCAGGCGATCAGCCTTGAGATGGGCGCGCCCATCGACATGTCCCGCGACAGTCAGGCGCCCTGCCTGCCCTGGCATCTTGAAAACTTCCTGACCGCCTTCGATCAGATCGAATGGATCCGCCCGCTGGGTCCGCACGCTCCGAACGATCGGATTTCGATGGAGCCCATCGGCGTTGTCGGCCTGATCACCCCGTGGAACTGGCCGATGAACCAGGTGACACTGAAGGTCATTCCGGCACTTCTGGCAGGCTGCCCCTGCGTGCTGAAACCGTCGGAAGAAGCGCCGTTGTCGTCGCTGCTCTTTGCCGAGTTCTGCCATGACGCAGGCCTGCCTGCCGGGGTCTTCAACCTTGTAAATGGCGATGGGGTCGGGGTCGGGTCGCAACTGTCGTCGCACCCGGATGTCGAAATGATCTCGTTCACCGGATCGACCCGCGCAGGCCGCGCCATTTCCAAGGCGGCGGCGGAAACGATGAAACGTGTGACGCTGGAACTGGGCGGCAAGGGCGCGAACCTTGTCTTTGCCGATGCCGATGCCAAGGCGGTCAAGCGGGGCGCTCTGCACTGCTTCAACAACTCGGGCCAGTCCTGCAACGCGCCGACGCGGATGCTGGTGGAACGCTCCTACTATGACGAGGCGGTCGAGATCGCCCGCGAGGTTGCCGAGGCGACCAAGGTCGGCCCGGCCTCTGAATCCGGTCGCCACATCGGGCCGGTCGTGAACAAGCGCCAATGGGACCAGATCCAGGGCTACATCCAGAAGGGCATCGACGAAGGCGCGCGGCTTGTCGCCGGTGGTTTGGGCCTGCCGGAAGGGATGAACAAGGGTTACTACGTCCGGCCCACGGTCTTTGCCGATGTGACCCCCGGCATGACCATCGAGAAAGAGGAAATCTTTGGCCCGGTCCTGTCGATCATCCCCTTCGACACCGAAGAACAGGCCGTGCAGATCGCCAACGACACGATCTACGGCCTGACCAACTATGTCCAAAGCAGCGACGGCGCGCGGCGCAACCGTCTGGCACGTCAGCTACGGTCCGGCATGGTCGAGATGAACGGCCAGAGCCGCGGCGCGGGCTCCCCCTTTGGCGGGGTCAAGGCCAGCGGCCGCGCCCGCGAAGGCGGCGTCTGGGGGATCGAGGAATTCCTGGAGGCCAAGGCGATTTCCGGCTGGGACCCTTCTGCCGAATAACCGGAAAAGAAACGGGGGCCTTCGGGCCCCCGGTTTCGTTCAGAATGGCACCTTGGCCTTGAACCGCACCCCTTGTCCCCCGTCCGGGTGCCGAAGTTGCAGCGTTTCGGAATGCAGCATCATCCGGGGGAAATCCAGGGCGGGGCCGGTGGCATAGAACGGGTCACCAAGAATCGGATGGCCGATTTCCTTCATATGCACCCGCAACTGATGTGATCGCCCGGTCTTGGGAAACAACCGGACCCGGCTTTCGCCATTGCCGACCTTGACCCGCTTCCAGTCGGTATGGGCGGGCTTGCCGTTCTCGTGGTCGACATGCTGTAGCGGACGGTTCGGCCAGTCGACGATCAGGGGCAGGTCAATCGTGCCTTCCTTTTCCGTCATCTCGCCCCAGACCCGCGCGACATAGGTCTTTTTCGCCTGACGCTTTTCAAATTGCAGTCCAAGGTGACGCTGCGCGTGGGGGGTCAGGGCAAAGACCATCACGCCCGAGGTGTCCCGGTCCAGCCGATGCACCAGAAGCGCCTGAGGAAAGGCCCCCTGCACCCGCGACAGCAGGCAATCGGCCAGATGGTCCCCCTTGCCGGGGACCGACAGGAGGCCCGCAGGCTTGTCCACGATCAACAATTCGTGGTCGTCATGCAGAACGACCAGCGGGTCGGTCGGCGGGTTGTAGTCGCTGCTCATTCCGGGCCTCGGTGGGGGTGGGTCAAGACCCACCTTACCACCACAGCCCGGGCCGGGCCGCAACCCGGCATGTCACGCCTTGGTGCGGGCGCCGGTCGGGTCGTACATCGGTTTCAGCGATGCCTCGGCCCGGACACGGGTGCCCATCACGTCAATCTCGTAGGTTGAGGCCAGAACCTCTGCCGCGCTTTCGCCGGCGCAGGGCACATAGCCCATGCCGATTGCACCGCCCAGATGATGACCATAGGCCCCCGACGACAAATAGCCCACGATCTCGCCATCCCGGATCAGCGGTTCGTTGTGATAAAGCAGCGGTTCAGGGTCGGTCAGGCGGAATTGGACAAGGCGCTTTTCCAGCCCCTTTTCCTTTTTCGCCAGAACCGCATCGCGGCCGATGAAGTCGGGTTTGTCGGTCTTCACCGCGAACCCCAGCCCGGCCTCAAGCACGTGATCTTCGCAGGTGATGTCGTGGCCGAAATGGCGGAACGCCTTTTCGATCCGGCAGCAATCCATCACATGCATCCCGCACAGCTTTAGCCCGTGGTCCTGCCCGGCTTGCCAGAGCGTCTCGAACGCGTGGCCTGCCATGTCGGCGCTGACGTAGATCTCCCAGCCAAGTTCACCGACGTAGGACACGCGGTGCACCCGGGCGAGGCCCATGCCCAACTCGATCTCCTGTGCGGTGCCGAACGGGTTTGCTTCGTTCGAGAAATCGTTCGGCGATACGGCCTGCAGAACCGCACGGGCGTTCGGGCCCATGACAGCCAATACGCCTTCGCCCGCGGTCACATCGGTAATGACGACATGTTCGTCCCGCAGGTGCCGCTGCACCCAGGCCTGATCGGCCTGTCGGGTCGCGGCAGGGGTGACGACCAGATAGGCGGTCTCGGACAGGCGGGTCACAGTGACATCCGCCTCGATCCCGGCGGCGGAGTTCAGGAACTGGGTATAAACGATCCGGCCCACCGGAACGGCGACATCCGCCCCGCAGATCCGGTTCAGGAACCGTTCCGCATCGCGCCCTTCGACCCGCAGCTTCCCGAAGGACGACATATCGTACATCCCCACCCCGGTGCGGATCGCCACATGTTCGGCGGCGACGTTGTCAAAGAAGTTCTGCCGCCGCCAGCTGTAGCGATACTCGGCCTCTTGCCCCGGATTGGCGTACCAGTTTGCGCGTTCCCAGCCCGACAATTCACCAAAGACCGCGCCCTTCTCGGCCAGTTGCGCGTGAAACGGGGTCCGCCGGACGCCGCGCGCGGTGGCCTTCTGCCGATAGGGGAAGTGATCGGCATAAAGCAGACCCAGCGTTTCCTTCGACCGTTCAAACAGGTAGTGTTTGTTGCCCTGAAACGGCTGCATCCGGCTGATGTCCACATCGCCCAGATCAAAGGGCTTTTCGCCACTGTCCATCCAGAGGGACAGCGCATGCCCTGCCCCACCCGCCGACTGGATGCCGATGGAATTGAACCCGGCCGCGACCCAGACGTTGTCCATCTCGGGCGCAAGGCCAAGGTGATAGGCGTCGTCGGGCGTGAAACTTTCCGGGCCGTTGAAGAAGGTGTGAATGCCCGCCTCCGCCAGCATCGGCAGTCGGTTGACCGCCGCCTCGAGGATCGGTTCGAAATGGTCGAAATCTTCGGGCAGCTGGTCGAATTCAAAGCTGTCGGGGATGCCGTCCATACCCCAGGGCTTTGCATTGGGTTCAAACGCGCCCAGCATCATCTTGCCCGCGTCTTCCTTGTAATAGGCGCATTCATCCGGCACACGCAGCACCGGCATCTGGGTCAGCCCTTCGATGGGTTCGGACACGATGTAGAAATGTTCGCAGGCGTGCAGCGGCACGTTAATCCCGGCCATCCGTCCCACCTCGTGCCCCCACATGCCGGCACAGTTCACGATCATATCGCAGGCGATATGGCCCTGATCCGACCCATCGTCCGATGCCCAGTCCACCCCGGTCACGCGGCGGCCTTCCTTGCGGATGCCGGTCACCTTGGTCCGTTCGGATACCACCGCGCCCCGCATCCGCGCGCCCTTGGCCAGCGCCAGCGCGATATTGGCCGGATCGGCCTGCCCGTCGGTCGGAAGCCAGACGCCCCCTGTCACCCCGTCAATGTTCAAATGCGGATAGCGGTCCTTGACCTCGGCCGGGGACAGTTCTTCGACCGGGACGCCAAAGGCGCGGGCCATGGCGGCGTTGCGGTAAAGTTCCTCCAGCCGCTCGCCCGTCAGCGCCGCCGACACCGACCCAACCTGCCGGAACCCGGTGGCAACGCCGGTTTCGGCCTCAAGCCCGGTGTAAAGTTCGGCGGAATAGCGGGCCAGCTTGGTCATGTTGGACGAGGCCCGCAACTGACCGATCAGCCCCGCAGCGTGCCATGTGGTGCCGCTGGTCAGTTGCTTGCGTTCCAGCAGAACCACATCGGTCCAACCGAGTTTGGTGAGGTGATAGGCCACCGAGCAACCAACCACGCCACCGCCGATGATGACAACACGCGCATTCGAGGGGAGAGCCATCTGACTTTATCCGTTCTTGATCAGGTTTGAGGGAGGACTGGGGCCGTCAGGCCCGCAGTCTTTCGTTTTCAGGGTCCCATAGGGGGGCGTCGGGCTGCACCACGGCACGTCTGCGTTCGCCGTAGATTTCCACCTCGACCTCGGTACCAGGGACCGCCAGGTCGGTGCGCAGCATCCCCAGCGCGACCGAGGCGCCAATCCGGTAGCCCCAGCCGCCAGAGGTGGTTTCGCCGACGATCTTCCCATCATGCCAAAGCGTGGACATATAGGGCGCGTCGCAATCACCCGCATCGACGATCAGGGTCACGAACCGTTTCTTCGATCCTTGCTGCGCCTCGTTCATCAGGGCGGCCTTGCCCGGGAAGTCCTGTGGCTTGTCCAGCTTCACGAAGCGGTCCAGCCCCCCTTCGAACAGGGTGTAGTCGGTCGACAGGTCGCCCTTCCACGCGCGATAGCCCTTTTCCAGACGCAGGCTGTTGAGCGCCCACATGCCGAAGGGTTTCGCGCCGCCCGCCAGAACCGCGTCGTAGATCGCGGGCATGTCTTCGTTCTCGGCATGGATTTCCCAGCCCAGTTCGCCGGTGAAGGACACCCGGATCAGAAAGGCCTTTTTGCCCGCAACGGTGGCGTGCTGATGCGTCAGCCAGCCCATCGACAGGTCGGCGTCTGTGATCCCCGACAGGATCTCGCGCGATTTCGGGCCAGCGACGATTAGACAATCCCGCTCGGTCGTGGTTTCGCGCACGGTAACGCCCGCCGGAACCGACCGACGGATCAGTTCGCCATCGTGCCATTGGGCGGTTGCGGCGGTGATCAGGACAAAGCTGTTCTCTTCCAGCCGAATGCAGGACAGTTCGGTCAGTATCCGGCCGCGCACATCCGCGACATAGACAAGGTTCATCCGCCCGACCTTGGGCAGGCCGCCGGTCACGAAACCGCGCAGCCATTCATCCGCGCCCTCGCCCTGCACCCAGAACCGGGAAAAGCCGGGCAGGTCCAACACGCCGCAGTGGTCGCGCACCGCCTCGCATTCTTCCTTGATGCGCTGTTCCCACGGGCCAGACCGACCCCATGTGTGGGTCGACGCTTCGCTGGTGTCGTCGCCGGGCTGGGCGAACCAATTGGCCCGTTCCCACCCGTTATAGGCGCCCATCACGCCGCCCAGCGCCTTGACCTTATCGTGGACCGGGGACAGCTTGCGATCCGGCGCGGCGGGCCAGCGGTGCCACGGGAAATGCATGGCGTATTCGTTGCCATAGACCTCCATCCCCTTTTCCACGCAATATTCGTGGTCGGTGTAATCGGTGTAACGGCGCGGATCGCAGGACCACATATCCCATTCGGTGTGACCGTCGACGATCCATTCGGCCAACACCTTGCCCGCGCCGCCGCCCTGCGCGATGCCAAACGTGAAGACGCAGGCCTCGAACGCGTTCTTGACGCCGGGCATCGGCCCGATCAGGGGCAGCCCGTCGGGGGCGTAGGGGATCGGGCCGTTGATGACCCGCGATACACCGGCGGTGCCCAAGGTCGGAACCCGTTCCATCGCGTCGGTGACGATATCCTCGATCCGGTCCAGATCGTCGTTCCAAAGCTGGAAACTAAAATCGTCCGGCATCGGATCGTATTCGTCGATCCAATGGGCGCGGCAGTTGGGTTCATAGGGGCCAAGGTTGAACCCGTGCTTTTCCTGCCGGAGGTAATAGGACACGTCCACGTCGCGCAGCAGCGGCAGCTTCTTGCCCGTCGCCTTGGTGTGGGCCTCGATCTCAGGGATTTCCTCGGACAGCAGATACTGATGGCTCATCACCATCATCGGCACGGTGCGCCCGCCATAGGGCTTGAACCACTCGCCAACCCGCTGGGCGTAGTAGCCCGCGGCGTTGACCACATAGTCACATTCGATGTCGCCCTTGTCCGTATGGACAATCCAGCTGTCGTCGTCCTTTTGGGTGACGCCGGTTGCGGGGCAGAAGCGCAGAATCTTCGCGCCCATGTCCCGCGCGCCCTTGGCCAGCGCCTGCGTCAGCTGCGCCGGGTCGATATCCCCATCGTTCGGGTCATACAGCGCGCCGACCAGATCGTGGGTTTCGATGAAGGGATACCGTTCCTTGACCTCGTCCGGCGTCAGGATCTCAAGGTTCATGCCCTGTTGCAGACCCATGCCTTTGGCCCGTTCGAATTCCTGCATCCGTTCCTTTGAATGCGCCAGACGGATCGACCCGGTCTGGTGGTAGTTCATTGGGTAATCAACCTCGGCCCCCAGCCGCGCATAAAGCTCGGTCGAGTAGCGCTGCATGTTCATCACGGCCCAGGAGGTTGAAAAGGTCGGCACGTTGCCCGCCGCGTGCCAGGTCGACCCGGCGGTCAGTTCGTTCTTTTCCAGCAGGACACAGTCGGTCCAGCCCGCCTTGGCAAGGTGATACAGCGACGAAGTCCCCACGACCCCGCCCCCGATGATGACAACGCGCGCCTTTGTCGGAAAATCTGACATCTCTGTCTCCCTAGTATTTCTCGATCTGGTCGGCGCCATCCGCGCCGATGGAATAGTAGTCGCCCTTGTCTGCGACAAAGATGTGCCGGGTCAGGGTCAGCCCTGTGGGTTCATCGACTGCCCCGGCCGCGATGTTGATCGTGGCCTCGCCCTTCATCTGGTAGAACAGGCTGGACCCGCAGGTGTTGCAGAACCCGCGCTTTGCCCAGTCAGAGCTTTCGAACCATGACAGCCCGCCATCGCGGCTGAATGTCAGGTCGGCGAGCGGGACATGAAATGCCGCCCAGACATGGCCGCTGGTCTTGCGGCATTGGGAACAATGGCAGGCCGTGACCTTTTCCGGCCCATCGGGGAAGGAAAACGCGACAGAGCCGCAAAGGCAGGATCCGGTCTTCATGACACCTCCGGTTTCAATAAACGGGCGGGGCGATCACCCAGATCGCCACAGCCGGTTCGTCATAGGGGTTTTCCCAGCGATGCGGTTCGCCCCGGATCCGGAAACTGTCGCCCGGACCCACGGTAAAGCGGCGCCCATCAATCACCACGTCAAGCCGGCCCGAGATGACATAAGCCACCTCTTGCGTCGGGCGGGTCACGGTCTCGCCAATGCTGGAATGGGCGGCAAAGGTCGAATGGACCATCTCGAAGTCGTCGGTCAGGTCCGGTGACAGAAGTTCTTCGATCAACCCGGCCTCGCCCGACCCGATCGGACGGCGCGCACCCTTGCGCACGATGACCCCGGCCTCCGCTGCCGGGGCATTCGACTGGCCGAACAGGATCGACATGGGCACATCGAAGGCCCGCGCGATCCGCCGCAGATCATCGACCGAGGGTTGGGACATATCCCTTTCGACTTGGCTGACCCAGCCGACCGAGCGGCCCAGCGCATCGGCAAGCGCCTGCAACGTGATCCCACGCGCCTTGCGCAGGGCACGAATATCGGCCCCGAGCGTTCGGCTGTTGGGTGGCACCTGATGTTGCACGGGCGACTCGCGTGAAAAATTCGCTTCGTTTTTCACGCTGCCACGGTTGCGTGAAAAATCAAAGCAAAATTTCACGCACCTGGTGAATCAGCGGCCGAAGACCATCGTCAGGATGGCGGACAGCCCGGCAACGTCCGCATCATCGAAAGCGTCGGGCTGATCACTGTCGATATCAAGGACCGCCAGAAGCCGCCCGTTGCCGTCCCGCACCGGCAGGACGATCTCGGACCGGGTCGAGGACGCGCAGGCGATGTGACCGGGAAAGGCATCCACATCCGGGACCAGCTGCACCTCTCCGGTGCGGGCGCAGGCACCACAGACCCCGCGCGAAAACGGGATCGTCAGGCAACCGTGCCCGCCTTGATAGGGCCCGATCTTCAGAAGTTCGGGCCCGACCACGCGGTAGAACCCGGTCCAGTCGAACCGGTCGTCGGCGTGATGCAATTCGCAGGCCAATGTCGCCATCAGCGCGACCTCATCCGTCTCGCCCTCCACCAGCGCGGCAATCGCCTTGGACATCTCCGCATAGTCGATGCGCATGGGTCAGACCCGTTCGATGGCGATGGCCGTGCCTTCGCCACCGCCGATACAGATCGCGGCGACGCCCCGCTTCAGCCCCCGCGCCTCGAGCGCGTGAAGCAGGGTAACGATGATCCGGGCGCCCGACGCGCCAATCGGGTGGCCCAGCGCACAGGCCCCGCCGTTGACGTTCACCACGTCGCGCGGCAACCCCATTTCCCGCATGAAGGCCATGGGAACGACGGCGAAGGCCTCGTTCACTTCCCACAGGTCCACGTCGGACACGGACCAGCCGATCCGGTCCAGCAGTTTTCGTGCGGCTGGAACCGGCGCCGTGGTGAACCAGCCCGGTGCCTGCGCATAGCTGGCGTGACCAAGAATACGGGCGCGGGCATGGCCCGCATCGGACGACAGGACCAACGCCGCCGCCCCATCGGAAATAGAGCTGGAGTTGGCGGCCGTGACGGTCCCCCCTTCGCGAAAGGCCGGCCGCAGCGTCGGGATCTTTTCCGGCCGCGCCTTGCCCGGCTGTTCATCGACCGAAATGACCTGCTCGCCGGTGCGGGAATGAACAGTGACCGGGGCGATTTCGGCCTTGAAGGCGCCGGTACGTTCAGCATCCAGCGCGTTGGACAGCGACCCGATGGCATATTGGTCCTGATCCTCGCGGGTGAACTGGAAATGTTCGGCGCAATCCTCGGCGAATGTGCCCATCAGCCGGCCCTTGTCATAGGCATCTTCCAGCCCGTCCAGGAACATGTGGTCGATCACCTGACCGTGGCCCAGACGGGCCCCTCCGCGCATCTTGGGCAACAGGTAGGGCGCGTTCGACATGCTTTCCATGCCGCCTGCGACGATGGTTTCGGCCCCGCCCAGCGCGATCTGGTCACAGCCCATCATCACGGCCTTCATCCCCGATCCGCACATCTTGTTCAGGGTGGTTGCCGGAACGCTTTCGCCCAACCCCGCCTTGAACCCGGCCTGCCGGGCGGGCGCCTGCCCCTGCCCCGCGGGCAGCACACAGCCCATGATCAACTCGTCCACCTGCGGGTTGCCGCTGCGGGTCAGGGCGGCGCGAATGGCTGTTCCACCCAGATCGGCCGCAGACACCGGCCCAAGTTCCCCCTGAAGCCCACCCATCGGGGTACGCGCACTGCCGCAAATATAGACTGGTCGCATGGTTGATCCTCCGTTTGGGCGCAGATTGGCCCGTTCTTCGGGAATGTGCAATCGCCCCGAAAACGCCCAGATTGCTCCACGGGTGCGCCCCGAATCCCGGCCATCTTCCGCCTGTAGCTGCAAAAAGCTTCCCTCGGCGCCGCGTAGTCTAAGCCCCCACCCAGTTGCGTGGCGTCGAGGTACCTTGCTTGCGCTCACAACCGTTGGTCAGCTGCCCGTTCCTAGGGAACGCGGCGCGCGGTCTGCACGTGCCTCCCCCACGGCCATGATCATGCCTTGGCGCACGAGAAGGCACAGCGAAATAGCAGCTTGTATGGCGATGGGGACGATGAATTTGCCGCGCAGGACAACGCTTCCCGGCGGTCGGGCCAGATCGCGCCTGACGCGGCTAGTTCAGTTGGAAATGCAGCGGATATTGCCCGTCTTCAAACGGGCCAAACAGATCGTCAAGGTCCGGATGGCTTACCGGTTCGCCCGAATAGTCGGCGATCAGGTTCTGCTCGGACACATAGGCGACGTAGTAGCTCTGCTCGTTCTCAGCCAGCAAGTGATAGAACGGCTGATCCTTGGCCGGGCGGCTTTCCTCGGGGATCGCCTCGTACCATTCATCCGTGTTGGAAAAGATCGCATCAACATCGAACACGACACCCCGAAACGGGTGCTTTCGGTGGCGAACCACCTGCCCAAGATGATATTTTGCGCGCGTTTTCAGCATCAAAATATGGCCCCCAAAGCCAATCTAACTGTTCCGCACCCGGTTTGTCCACGAACCCAGCCCCGATTCTCGGGAAACAGTCTGTGGAACACAAGCCTACAGTCTGTCCACAGCCCCCGGCCCTGACCTTCGGCAAATCAACGCTCATGTTCTTCTGAAAACCCCGTTTCCAGTTTGCCTATGATCCGCTAGAATTGGACAAAACAAAGAAAGCGAGAGGCAGATGAGTAGATTCTTCCTCGCACTGATGGTAGTTGCAGCCCTTGGAAGCTGCGGCGAACGGCAAGGCTCCGCCCCGCGGGATCTTGACAACGCCTGCGCGATCCTGCGCGAACGGCCGGAATATGTGCGCGAACTCAGACAGGCGGAACGCAACTGGGGCGTCAAACCCCATGTCCTGATGGCGATGATCTATCAGGAAAGCAAATTCATCGCCAACAACCGAACCCCGCACCAATACGCGCTTGGCGTCATCCCGGTCGGTCGTCAATCCTCGGCCTTTGGCTATGCTCAGGCACTGGACGGCACGTGGGATGAATACCGGCGCAAGCACGGTGGCATGGGCGCGCGGCGGGACGACTTTGGCGACGCGACCGATTTTATGGGCTGGTACATGGAACAGACGGTCGAGGAGACGGGTCTGGGCATGAATGACACCCGCGGCCAGTATCTGGCTTATCACGAAGGGCGGACAGGATACCTGCGCGGCAGCTATCGCGGGAAAAGCTGGCTTGTCAGGATCGCGGACGAGGTTGCGGCGCGCGCCATCGTCTATGAACGGCAGATCGCCAGTTGCCGGGGTGTCCGGATCTGACATGAAAAAAGGGCGCCCCTCGGCGCCCTTTCTTTTCGGGGGTCAGGTCAGTTGGATGACCACCGTTGTTCTTCGGCTATGATGTTGAACAGGGCGTCACGGATGCGCCCGCCAACCTGCATGTCGCCAAGGATCACCGTTGTTTCCCCCCCGGCGTCATCGGTAATGACCCATTGGCGCAACTGGACGGGCGAGCCAGTGAACACCAGTTTGATATTGCCGTACTCGGGGTGGTCCGGGTCCTGTGCCACGACATAGGTCGCGTTGCCTTCGTCCCCATGCGCCACGACCATCCGGGCACGGCCCAGATTGACTTCACGCGCGAGGATGATGGACAGGGGCGTTTCGCTCAGCGGATAGCGATCCGGCCCGGTGTTCGACCGCGGATCAAAGACGGCAAGCGATCCACCGCCCGCGATGACAAGCGCCCGTTCGGGCGGATCGTATTCAAACCGGATGCGTCCGGGCCGCTTGATATAGATCGTGCCGGTGGAAATCGTGCCATCCGCGTTGATCTGGGTGAATTGCCCCTCTGCGGTCTGAAGCGAATTCAGATAGGCCGACAATTCCGACAATGGGATCGACTGGGCGAGTGCCTGCCCCCCCAGTGCGGCGAGCGCGATCGGCGCGGTCAAAAGAAATCTGCGAAACTTGTTCATATCTGGTCCTTCCGGAAACACGCGGCATTGCCTGCCTATCAGATGGGTCCTTCAGATCAGGAACCCAAGCGATAATCGATAACAACCCGGTCGTCAGCGAATAGCCGCACCTCAAACCTTGATGTCATAGGTGATCCACCCGGTCCGGTCGGCAAGCTGATCATAAAGCCCGCGCGCCCGGTAGTTGTTGTCGGCGGTGATCCAGCGGATCACGGACCAGCCGCGCGCCTTGCCTTCGTCCGATACCGCCTCGATCAGGGCGCGCGCCGCGCCGCTGCCCCTTGCCGCGGGATCGACGAACAGATCGTCCAGAAACCCACCCGTCGCGGCAGCAAGCGGCCGCGCAAAGGGTCGGAAATGGGCAAGGCCGATCACGTCACCGCCCTGCTCGGCCAGAAGACCGTCAACTTCGTGTCCGGGATCGTTGATCCATGACCAGAGCCGGTCCCGCATCTCTTGGGTCTGGGCCACCTGATAGAAATCTGCATAGCCGGAATAGAGTTCGTTCCAGCGCCCGCGATCAGCGGCGGTCGGTCGGCGGATTTGAAGAGCCATGTGCAGTCCGTCTCAATCGTTCAATTTTGCCCAGCATAGATGGATGCCCCTTGGCTGCCACCCCCACCCCGCAGACCAAGACCGATGAGGAGCAGGATTGCGCTGACCCCACAGGCGATGGGCACGACGACCGGCAGACCCGTGGTGGCATGCAGCGCGGTCAGGGGACTGGAAACCAGCCCAAGCGCCAGCAAGGCGGGCAGCACGGTGCGCCCTGTAAGGAATGCCGGCAAAAGCAGCAGTGGCCCGATCAGGTAATGGCTCCACCCCAGCGGCCCGAACAGGATCAGCGCGGCCCAAAGGGCCATCAGCCGGGCCACAAGGGAACCGCCGGCTACAAACAACATCCCTGCCACGATCAGGTAGCAGACCAGTCCCGCCACCCCGACCCAGGCAGACGAGGCATAGATCGCGTATCCCGCCGTCTCGCTCAGGCTCAGGGGCGGCTGGTCAAACATGCCACCCACCGCCGGGAACAGGGCTTCGGCGCCGTAGTTCAAAGGCGTGACGATCAGGAAGTTCCCTGCCTTCTGGAGTTGCAGCAAGAAGGCATAATGAAGGTCCGGCCCGGCGACCAACAGGCTGATCCCCAAAAGGGCCAGACCGGTGCCAACCGACACACAAAGCGGCTTCCAGGCCCGGTCAAGCACGAAGATCAGGGCCAGCGCCGCCGGGGCAAGTTTCAACGCAGCGGCGAACCCAAGGATGATCCCCGCCGCGATCAGGGCGCCGGATTTGTAGCGTTCAAATGCCAGCAGGATTAGAAAGGTCACGAAGATCTGCGGCTGGTTGAGCCAGAAAGAGATGAACACCGGGCTGGCGACCAGCAGCACGCCGAACGACAGGAGTGACCAGCGCGTCAACGACATGCTTGGCCCTGCAATGCGATAGGCCAGACCAACCCCGGCGGCGCAAAGGACCGCGTGGACCAGCAGCGCCACATCGAAGAACCGGACCGGGTCCAGATGGGCGGCGACCGGGGCAAGAACCGCCGCCCAGATCGGCGCATAAACATAGGGCAACGCCAGGGCGCCTTCGGGGCCAAGGGCCGCCGCGCGGGCGGACCATGCGTCAGAGGCCGAGCCACCGAAAAACATCTCGGGCGACAGGTAGATCAGGTGATGGTCGCCCTCGGCATAGGACAGGGCGCCGAAATAGACCGCGCTCAGGTCCGGCGGCCAGGACCCGCGGAACGTGACCCAGATCACCGCCACGAACGCGGTCGCGCAGGCGAGGTAGATCACATTTCCCCTGCGGACCGCGTGGCCGTGCGCCAATGTCATCAGCCCTGCTCGGGCACCAGAACTTCGCGTTTTCCAACGTGGTTGGCACCGCTGACCACGCCCTGATCTTCCATCTGTTCAACCAACCGCGCGGCCTTGTTGTAGCCGATGGCCAGTTTGCGCTGGATATAGGAGGTCGAGCATTTGCGGTCCTTGATGACGATCGCCACCGCCTGATCGTAAAGCGCATCCTCGCTGTCGGTGTTTCCGCCCAGACCAAGCACAAGGTCGATATCGGCCTCTTTGCCTTCGTCCGGGCCATCGACCACGCCGGACATGTATTCCGGCGGGCCAAACCCCTTGAGGTAGTTGACGATCTCTTCGACCTCTTCATCGCTGACAAAGGGGCCGTGCACGCGGCTGATCCGCCCGCCACCGGCCATGTAGAGCATATCGCCCATACCCAAGAGCTGTTCGGCCCCCTGTTCGCCAAGGATCGTGCGGCTGTCGATCTTCGACGTCACCTGGAAGGAAATCCGGGTCGGGAAGTTGGCCTTGATGGTCCCTGTGATCACATCGACCGATGGGCGCTGCGTCGCCATGATCAGGTGGATACCGGACGCCCGCGCCATCTGTGCGAGCCGCTGGATGCAGGCCTCGATCTCTTTGCCCGCGACCATCATCAGGTCGGCCATCTCGTCGACGATAACGACGATATAGGGCATCTTCTCGGGCGCGAATTCCTCGGTCTCGAAGATCGGATCGCCGGTTTCCTCGTCAAACCCGGTCTGGACCGTGCGGCTGAACATCTCGTTCCGGCCCAGAGCGTCGGCAACCCGGCCATTGTAGCCTTCGATGTTGCGCACGCCCATCTTGGACATTTTGCGATACCGTTCTTCCATCTCGCCCACGACCCATTTCAGGGCGACGACGGCCTTTTTCGGGTCTGTTACCACTGGCGACAGAAGGTGCGGAATGCCGTCATAGACCGACAGTTCCAGCATCTTCGGGTCGATCATGATCAGCCGGCATTCGTCCGGGGTCAGCTTGTAGAGAAGCGACAGGATCATCGTGTTGATCGCAACCGACTTGCCCGAGCCCGTGGTCCCCGCGATCAGCAGGTGGGGCATCTTGGCAAGGTTGGCGACAATCGGGTCGCCGCCGATATCCTTGCCCAGCGCAAGCGGCAGCTTCATGTTGCTATCGCCGAAATCGCGGGCGGCCAGAATTTCACGCAGCACCACCTTTTCGCGGGCCGCGTTGGGCAGTTCGATCCCAATCACCGACCGTCCCGGAACGGTGGACACACGGGCCGACAGGGCCGACATCGACCGGGCGATATCGTCGGCAAGGCCGATCACGCGGCTTGCCTTCAGACCCGGCGCCGGTTCCAGTTCGTACATGGTCACGACCGGGCCGGGGCGGACACTGACGATCTCGCCCTTGACGCCATAGTCGTCCAGAACGCTTTCCAGCATCCGCGCGTTTTCTTCCAACGCCTCGTCCGACAGGTGGTGCCGCTGGATTTCAATCGGGTTCATCAAAAGCGACAGGGGCGGATGGTCATAATCCGCGTGGCGCTCTTCGAATTGCAGCTTCGGCTGGGCCTCGGCGCGGGCCTGCTTGGACGGGATGACCTTGCGGTTCAGCTGATGCTGGACAACCTTGCGCGGCTCGGACGCAGGGGCCTGCACGCGCGATTGCGCATTTTCCTGCGTCTCGAACAGCGGCTCGGCCGTCAGCGGCGCGCGCGTGTCCGTCTGTTCGGTCAGGTCCATCCATTCGTCTTCCAGAACCAGAAGATCGTCCTCTTCGCTGACCACGGGTGTCTGCGGCGCGAAGTCCGCCTCGACCGGCGTCGGCGCGGTCGGGGCAAACACCAACGGGCGCGGGCCCTTGCCAGCGGTCAGCGACGGTTCGATCCGAAGACCTGCCTCGGTCCGGGTGACCGGCGGCTGCGGCACCGTCGCGGTCTGGCGGGCGCGAATGGCCTCGGTGATGCGGCTGCGAATGCGGTCGCCATCGACAGGCATCGAAGGGTCCGGCGCAAGGCCCGGATCAACAAGTTCCGGCGTGGGCATCGGGTCCGGCTGGCGGCGCAGCAACGACGGCATCAGGCCGCGTAGCCCACCGGATGTCGGCGCAGGTTGCGACCGGACGGGCGCCACGAGAGGTTCTTCCACCCAGCCCGCATCCTGCGGCACGGGCGGCATCGTGCGGTGCATCTGCGGTTCCGCCCGATGGGTCGGCATGACGGGGTTGGCGCGGATCACGGCCGCAACGCGGCTGCGTTCCTCTGCGGTCGGCGGCGCGGGAAAACGCTGTTCGGCTGCATATTCCTCGGTCATCAGTGCACGTTCGGCCCGGGCCTGTTCCCGGCGCGTCTGAACGGTTTCATGCAGCCCGGTCGCGGCCTTCATCGAGGCCGAGGCCCCTTTTCCAAGCGCCCGCAAGACCA
Source organism: Loktanella sp. IMCC34160 (assembly GCF_004145845.1). Taxonomy (GTDB): domain Bacteria; phylum Pseudomonadota; class Alphaproteobacteria; order Rhodobacterales; family Rhodobacteraceae; genus SELP01. The sequence goes on from NZ_SELP01000003.1 coordinate 81,797, forward strand.
GCGTATAGAGAACGATCAGCCCGATCAGCAGGAACCGGCCCACCTGCCGCAGTTCCGGCCGGGTAAACCCAAGCACGAAAGCCGCAAGAACAAGGGTCAAAACGCCCGAGATCAGCGAAAACAGCTTGACCCCGATCGACGCCGGAACCGGCAGGATCGTCAGGCCAATCGACAGGGCCGTATCCCCGAACAGCCCGCCCAGACCAAAGCTGTGGGTCCAGCCTTGCCCCGGTGCGAGCGTGGACGCATAGACCGCGGCAACGGCGATGGCGATGGGGGCGAAAATGATCCGGCCAAGGGCCCGTTCCTGCCCGTTGTGCATCACCATCCGCACGCCCCAGGCGACAAGACACAGGGCAATGCCCCAGGTCGCCCAGCCCGCGATCATGAACAGCGGCGCCGCGATAGAGGCCCCGGCCCGGCCCATCCAGTTCTGGACGGGCGCATCGGTGGCCAACATCCAGTTCGGGTCTTCCGGACTATAGGTTCCGATCATCATGCCGGCCATCACGCCAAGGACCACCAGGCCGATCCCAAGCAGTTCCCGGCCCCGCTTTTCAAGCGCCGCTTGCGTGGTGCTGTCCAGGAGCGGATCGCGCTGTCGCGTCGTGTAAGATGCCATGCCTGTCGTCCTCAATCACCGTAGAGGCAGTCGCGGATCGCCGTCAGCCCGCGCTGCATTTCTTCTTGCCCGGCCACCATCGCGACCCGGATGAACCCTTTGCCGGGGTTATGTCCCCCGACCTCGCGGCTCAGGTAGGCGCCGGGAAGGACCCGCACGCCGGTTTCAGTCCAAAGTTTCACCGTCGCGGCTTCCCCGTCCTCGACGGGCAGCCACAGGAAGAACCCCGCCTGCGGCGGCATGTATCCGGGCACGTTGCCAAAGATACGGTCGGCCATGCGGTATTTCTGCTGATAGAGCGTCCGGTTCTCGATCACATGGACCTCGTCCGCCCAGACCTTTTCTGCTACGCGCTGCAAGGGCAGCGGCAGCGGCGCACCCGCATAGGCCCGCAATTGCCGGATACGGGCGATAGATTGCACGCCCCCCGCACAGAACCCGGACCGCAGCCCCGGCAGATTCGACCGCTTCGACAGCGAATGAAAGATCACCACACGTTCCGGGTCGGCACCCATCCGGGCCGCAACCTCAAGCGCGCCGACCGGCGGCGTATCGCGGTAGATCTCGGAATAGCATTCATCGGCGAAGATACGGAAATCGTGCTTTTCCGCCAAGGCAATCAGGTCGCGCCAGTAGTCTTCCGTCGCCACAGCGCCCTGCGGGTTGGCGGGCGAACAGACATAGGCGATTGCCGTCCCGTCCAGAACATCCTCGGGAAGGGCGGTATAGTCGGGCAAATGGCCGCTGGCGTCATCGGCGGCGACATAGACGGGCTCTGCCCCACAGGTCAGGGCGGCAACCGCATAGACCTGATAGAACGGGTTCGGCGTCAGGATCACCGGCCGCTGGCCGTTCTTCTGTTCCGGGCACAGGGCGATGGCCGCGTTCATCAACCCCTCGCGCGTGCCGTTCAGCGCCATGATCTGATCCGGCGTCACCGACACACCATAGCGCAGCGAAATCCACCCCGCGATGGCCGACAGCAGTTCGGGCGAGCCATCGTTCGGCGGGTATTTGGCAAAGCCGTCGATATTGGCCGCAAGCACATCGGCAACGAACGGCGGCATCGGATGCCGCGGTTCCCCGATTGTCATGACAATCGGTTCGCCACCCGGTTCAAGGTGGTCAAGAAGCGTCCGCAGGCGCGGAAACGCGTATTCCGGAAGGTTCGAAAACCGCTCGGGAAAATCCATAACTGCCTCAGGTTTGCAGGATCATTGTCGCCCTGCTTTGGCATGACCTTACCCCGCGCGGCGCGGCGCTGTCCAGAAAAACGGAACGAATCACGGGGGTTGCGGCCGTATATTGTTGCTTTTTTGTGCTGGTGGCGGCGCTAGGACAGGGCCGCCTCGGCCGCGATACCCAGCCGCAGCAGCGCTTCCTCCTGCCCCGGCGCGCTGTTGAACAGGATGCCGCAGGACGGCACGCCGGTCGGAAGCGTCAACCCGCACAGGCCCATCAGGTTGCCAACTCGGGTGTTGCGCAGCGCCAACAGGTTCTCGGTCACATAGTAGTCCGCATCCGTTTCCAGCCGGGCCAGGTTGGGCGGAAGGCTGGGCACTGTCGGCATGATCACCGCGTCATATCCCGCCGTGGCGGCAAGGTAGTCCGCCCGGATCGCGTTCAATTCGCCCCAACCAGCGATATAGTCGGACGCTGTGTAGTCACCACCGGGGCGAATGCGGTCATAGATCTGGCGAAACATCTTGTCCGGGTCAGGCTCGATCAGGTCGCGCCACGCAGCCCAGGCGTCGGCGGTATACAGCATCCCGGCAAGCTCATAGGCACGGGGCAGCTCTGGCACCGTGCCATGAACCACCTCTGCCCCGGCGTTTTGCAGACGTTCGACGGCGCTTTGAAACGCGGCGCGCGGGGCATCGCGCAGCCCCTCCATCGCCACGGTATCAAGGATCATCAGACGGGCACCTTCAAGCGAGGCGCCTTTCAGGTCCGCAGCCCGCCCGCCTTCCAGCGCCGCCAGCAGAAGGCCCGCGTCCTCGACCGTGCGGCACAAGGGCCCCACGGTGTCGAAGGTTTCGCACAGGGGCACGACGCCCTCAATCGACAGCCGCCCATGGGTCGTTTTCAACCCGACCAGATCATTCCACGCAGATGGCACCCGGACCGACCCACCTGTGTCGGACCCGATCGCCGCCGCCGCCAGCCCAAAGGCGACAGAGGCCGCCGCGCCGGACGATGACCCGCCGGGAACCGCATCCGGGTCGTTGACGCAGGGCGGGGTCGCGGTCATCGGGTTATAGCCGAGGCCGGAAAAGGCAATCTCGGACAGGTGGGTTTTGCCAAGACAAACCAGCCCGGCGGCAGTCGCATTGCTCAGCACCTCTGCATCCCGGTCGGGGATGCGCCCTTCCATCAATCTGGTCCCGGCCTCGGTCGCGGTGCCGGCGCTATCGAACAGGTCTTTCCAGCTGATCGGCACCCCATCCAGCGGGGACAACCGGTGCCCTGCCTTGGCGCGGTTCGACGCGGCCTTGGCTTCGGCCCGGGCGCGGTCATGGGTGACGCGGGCATAAATCCGGTCCCGCAACGGGTGGGCGTCAATCGCGGACAGGTAGGTTTCGCAGAGGTCCACCGGGTCAATCTGCCCCGCGCCGATCCCGCGCCCAAGTTCCGCCGCCGATGCCCAAAGCCAATCGCGCATGTTCGCCCCTTTCCCCGGTTCGGTCAGACGGTAGCGGCGACAGGACACATGGACAATCCCGCGCGGCGCGGCATATGTCAGGGCATGGCACAGGATCAGGACATCCTTATCGTCGGTGGCGGGTTGAACGGCCCGGCGCTTGCCCTTGCGCTGGCCCAATCCGGGTTCCGGGTCGGCGTGATCGACGCGCTGCCCATCGACACCCGCAAGGATCCGGGGTTTGATGGGCGGGCCTATGCGCTGGCGCTGGCCTCCAAACGGCTCTTGGCGGCGGTCGGGGTCTGGGCGCGGGTCGCGGACCATGCTCAACCGATGCTGGAGATCAAGGTCACCGACGGGCGCGCGGGTGAAGGCCCCAGCCCATGGATGATGCATTTCGACCATGCCGAGATCGAAGAGGGCCCTATGGGCTTCATGGTCGAAGACCGGCACCTGCGCCGCGCCTTCCTTGACGCCATGGCCGACGCGCCCGGGATCACACAATATGCCGGGGAAACCGTAACCGCGCAGACTGTGGATGCCACTGGCGTGACGGTCACTCTTGCCTCGGGCCGGACACTGGGTGCGTCGCTTCTGATCGGCTGCGATGGCCGCCGCTCGGGCACCGCTGAACGGGCCGGTATCCGCCGCACCGGTTGGAGTTATGGGCAGACAGCGATTGTCTGCGCCGTGGCCCATGAAAAACCCCACGGCGGGATCGCGCATCAGTTTTTCATGCCCAATGGCCCGCTGGCGATCCTGCCGCTGACCGGGAACCGGTCCTCCATCGTCTGGAGCGAAACCGACGAGCGCGCCGCGCAATGCGCCGCTATGTCCGATGCAGAGTTCCTTGAGGTCTTGAAACCCGCTTTCGGCTCATTCCTTGGCGATATCCGGCTGGAAGGCGCGCGGTTCATCTACCCCCTGAACCTGACCCTCGCGAACAGCTTTATTGCTGATCGTCTGGCGCTTGTCGGGGACGCGGCCCACGGGATGCACCCGATTGCCGGGCAGGGGTTGAACGCAGGCCTGCGGGACATTGGCGCGCTGGCCGAGGTTCTGTCAGAGGCCCGCAGCCGGGGCGAAGATATCGGAAGCCCCATCGTGCTGGCCCGCTACCAGCAATGGCGGCGGTTCGACACCGCCACGCTCGCCCTGTCGACAGATGCCTTCAACCGGCTGTTTTCGAATGACAATCCGGCACTTCGGGCGATTCGGGATATTGGGATGGGAATCGTCAACGCCCTGCCCGGCCTGCGGCGTGGCTTTGTCCGCGAGGCAGCGGGGCTGACCGGCGATCTGCCGAGGCTGATGCGCTAGCTGGCTTTGGGGCGGGTGGGTTGAAACCCACCTTACATCCTATGGCAACGCCGTAAGGTTGGTCTCGACCCACCTACCCAGCTGCTAGTCGATCACCCGCGCCTCATCGACCAGCATGACCGGAATGCCGTTGCGGATCGGATAGGCCAGTTTCGCCTTGTCGGAAATCAGCTCTTGCGCCTCGGCGTCATAGCGCAGCCCGCCTTGGGTCTGCGGGCAGATCAGCGCCTCGAGCATCTTGCGGTCAAACGGGGCATGGTCGGTCATTGGATGGTCTCGTCTCCACCGCCCGCAAGGGCGAATTCAATCAATGTCACAAGGGTTTCGCGGCGCGTGACCAGCGAGGGGGCTTCAAGAAGGGCCTGTTTGTCCTCAACCTCGAACGGGCAGAGCATGGACAGGGAATTGATCAGGAGTTCATCCTCCGCCTCGCGCAAGGCGTCCCAGTCCGTCGACAGGCCCTGTTCCTCGAAATAGCGGCCCAGCAGGCGGACGAACCCGGCGCGGTCAAACCCGCTGTCCTTTTCCACCGGGCCACGGTCCCGATCGAAGCCGTCCCAACTGACCTTGGCGCGGCGGTAAGGGGTGAACCCCTCCACCTCTTCCGTCACCCGGAACCGCGACACGCCCGACAGCGTGATCATGTAGCGGCCGTCTTCGGTTTCGGAAAAGGCGGTCAGCCGCCCGGCGCAGCCGATCTTGTGCAACTGTCCGGCCCGCCCTTCCATTGGTTGGATCATCCCGATCAACCGGTGCGCGGTCTTCAGCGTGTCATCCAGCATGGCCAGATAGCGCGGCTCGAAGATATGCAGGGGCAACCGGGCGCGCGGCAACAGCAGCGCACCGGGCAAGGGGAAGAGCGGAATGATGTCGGGCAGATCGGCGGTCTGGATCATGGTCCAGACCTAGCACGCGCACGGCATCAGGCAAATATCATCGACGACAGTTTGCGCCGCCCGTTAAGAACGATCGGGTCCGTCGGCTTCAGCGCGTCGAAGATCTGGAACAGTTGCGCCTTTGCGGCCCCGTCATTCCATTCCCGATCGCGCCGGAACAGTTCCAGAAGTTCCGCCACGGCCTGTTCGGTCTGACCGGCCCCATGCAGGGCGGTGGCCAGGTCGAACCGGGCCTGAAGGTTGTCCGGGTCGGCATCGACCGCCGCTTGCAGTTCGGCAACCGGGCCGGCATCCGCGGCCTGCCGGGTCAGCGTGATCTGGGCGCGCGCGGCCTCCAATTCGGGCTTGTCGGCGATTTCGGCCGGGGCGCCGTTCAGGACTGCCTCGGCCTCGTCCACCTGACCAAGGGCAAGCGTCGCCCGCACCAGCCCGCCATAAGCGGCGGCGTTTTCCGGCTCTTCCTGCAGGATCGCGGCAAAGGTTTCGGCGGCCCCTTCGGCGTCGCCTTCCTCCAGCATGGTTTCGGCGGCGGCGACAGCCTCGGCCAGACTTTCATCCTCGCCCCCGGCCAGATCGGCCAGCTTTTTCACAAATGCCTCGACCTCGCTGGGCGGCAACGTGCCTTGAAACCCGTCCACCGGCTGGCCCTGCCAGAAGGCATAGACGGTCGGGATGGATTGCACCCGCATCTGCCCCGCGACCATCTGGTTGCGGTCTACGTCGATCTTCACCAGCCGGACCTTGCCGCCCGCCTTTGTCACCGCGCTTTCCAGCGCCGGGCCAAGCGTCTTGCACGGGCCGCACCATGTGGCCCAGAAGTCTACGATCACCGGCACCTGTTGGGACGCCTCGACAACGTCCTGCATGAAGGTCTGGTCAGACCCGTCGATAATCAGATCGCCTTGGGCCGGGGCGTTTCCGGCCGCGCCGTTTAGTTCGAGCATCCTGTGGCTCCTTCATTGCGTGTTGCCCCCTATATGCGTCCGCGCAAGCCGAAGTTGAAGGGGGCAATCCCTGTTTACAGGTCACCGGACTGCGGCGTAGCGTCCGTGGAAACCCTACGAGAGGCGACCCCATGCCCACCATCCTGACCTTTGGCGACAGCAACACCCACGGGACGCCGCCGATGCCTTCGGCCGACGTCATCCTGCGGCTTGGCCCGACAGAGCGTTGGCCCCGTGTCATGGCGCAATCGCTGGGGGCTGGCTGGGATCTGGTCGAGGAAGGGTTGGGAGGTCGAACGACGGTGTTCGACGACCCCGAAACCGGGCCACTGATGAACGGCGGTCTGGCCCTGCCGATGGCACTGCGCAGCCACGGGCCGATTGATTGGCTGACCATCATGCTGGGCACGAATGACTGCCAGTTCGTCTATGGGCTGACCGCCGAGCAAATCGCCGCGGGCCTCGCCCGGCTATTGGTGATTGCGAACCGGCCCGATCTTCAGGCCCGGCACGGCGGGTTCCGGGTGCTGGTCATTGCCCCGCCCCCGGTCGAAGAGGTTGGCACCTTCGGCCGCGAGTTCCACATGGGCGCGGCGAAATCGCAGGCCCTGCCCGGCCTTTATGCCCGGCTTGCCCGCGACTATGGGGCTGAGTTCATGAATGCGGGCGACCATATCGCAATCAGCCCGGTAGATGGGGTGCACTTCGATGCCGCGGCCCATCGGACGCTTGGACTGGCTGTTGCGGACAAGATCCTGTCGCTTTGAATGAAAAAGGCCCCGCGTCTGTCCGGACGCGGGGCCTATTCAGTTCTGATTGTCAGGCAATCAGGCGAGGGTGCTGTCGATCCCTTTGCAGGCAGCGACCAGCCCTTTGACCGCATCGACCGACTTGTCGAACATCACCTGTTCGTCCTTGTCGAGCTTGATGTCGATGACCTTTTCGATCCCGTTGGCACCGATCACGGTCGGCACGCCCACGTAAAGACCCTTCAGCCCATAGGCACCGTCGACATAGGCGGCACAGGGCAGAACGCGCTTTTGGTCGCGAAGGTAGGCTTCGGCCATTTCAATCGCGCTGGTCGCGGGGGCATAGAAGGCCGACCCGGTCTTCAGAAGGCCAACGATCTCGGCGCCGCCGTCGCGGGTCCGCTGCACGATGGCGTCCAGCTTGTCCTGCGTGGTCCAGCCCATCGACACCAGGTCGGGCAGCGGGATACCGGCAACGGTCGAGTAACGGGCCAGCGGCACCATCGTATCGCCGTGGCCGCCCAGCACGAATGCGGTGACGTCGCGCATGGACACACCGAATTCAAGGCTCAGGAAGTGGCGGAAGCGCGCGCTGTCCAGAACGCCGGCCATGCCGACGACCTTGTTGTGGGGCAGGCCCGAGAATTCGCGCAGCGCCCAGACCATCGCGTCCAGCGGGTTGGTGATGCAGATGACGAATGCGTTCGGGGCGTGCGCCTTGATGCCTTCGCCGACCGACTTCATGACCTTCAGGTTGATGCCCAGAAGGTCGTCACGGCTCATCCCCGGCTTGCGCGGAACACCGGCGGTGACGATGCAGACATCGGCGCCCGCGATGTCGGCATAATCGTTGGTGCCCTTGAAAGAGCCGTCAAAGCCCTCCGCAGGTCCGGATTCGGCGAGGTCGAGCGCCTTGCCCTGGGGAATGCCTTCGGCGATGTCGAAAAGAACGACGTCGCCAAGTTCCTTGATTGCGGCGAGGTGGGCGAGCGTGCCGCCGATCTGTCCGGCGCCGATAAGCGCGATCTTGGGTCTGGCCATGGAAAGTTCCGTCCTTGGATCGGGTTGAAATCGGCTTTCTGGTAGTCGTTTGCGACCGCTCGCGCAAGCCCGCTGCGCTGCGGCATAGGATTCCGGGCTGTCACAGCCCTCTGTTTGCGCTAAACGACGCCCAACAGGAGAGCCTTCTTTGGACAGCATCTATTTCTGGCCGCTCGCGATTGCGGCTTCGGTCTTTGTCGGGATGGGAAAGGGCGGATTGCCCGTGATTGCCATGCTGGCCGTTCCGGCACTTGCGCTGGTCATGTCGCCCGTCGCGGCGGCGGGCATGTTGTTGCCCGTCTACGTGGTGTCGGACATGTTCGGGCTGATCGCCTACCGGCGGGATTTCGACCGAACTGTCCTGACCATCATGATCTGTGGCATGACCGTAGGCGTCGGGATCGGCTGGGCACTGGCTCATGTGGTTCCCGAAGCGGCGGTGACGCTGGTGATCGGGCTGATCGGCGCGGTCTTCGCCCTGAACCTGATCCTGCGCACCAAGCCCGACACCCCCGCCCGCAAGCCGCGCTGGGGCGGCGGCCTGTTCTGGGGGACCATCACCGGGTTCACCAGTTTCGTCAGCCACTCGGGCGGGCCGCCCTATCAGGTCTGGGTCCTGCCGCTGAAACTGTCCAAGGCGGTTTTTGTCGGCACTTCGGTCATCGCATTTTCTTACGTGAACGCGATCAAACTGGTGCCCTATTACTTCCTCGGACAACTGAACCTAGAAAACCTCAAGATCGCGGCCCTGCTGATGGCCCCGGCGGCGGCGTCCGTCTGGATCGGCGTCTGGCTGGTGCGCATCCTGCCCGAACGGCTGTTCTTCCAGATCGTGACCTGGGCGCTGCTGATCCTGTCGCTCAAACTGATCTGGGACGGGGCAACCGGGCTTTGACCGGTCAGGTCCAGTCCAGCACCACCTTGCCCGAGGCACCACCTTTCATCGTCTCGAACCCGGTCCGGAAATCGTCGGCCTTGAACCGGTGGGTGATGACGTCCCGCACCTTCAGCCCGTTTTCCAGCATGGCGATCATCTTGTACCAAGTTTCAAAGATCTCGCGGCCATAGACGCCTTTGATCGTGATCGCCTTGAACACGATGCGGGACCAGTCGACCGGCGACTTGCCCGGAGGAATGCCCAGAAGGGCGATCCGTCCCCCCATGACAAGGTTTTCCACCATCTGGTCCAGCGCCTGCTGGTTGCCCGACATTTCCAGCCCGACATCAAAGCCTTCGGTCATCCGCAGCGCGCCTTCCACATCGCGCAAATCCTGTTTCGCCACGTTGACCGGCACCACATCCGCGACCCGCGCCGCAAGATCCAGCCGGTCCTGATTAACGTCAGTAATTACCACATGGCGCGCGCCGACATGGCGGGCCACGGCGGCGGCCATGATCCCGATGGGCCCGGCCCCGGTGATCAGAACATCCTCGCCCACCAGATCAAAGGACAGCGCCGTGTGGACCGCGTTGCCCAGCGGATCAAGGATCGCGCCGATTTCATCGTCGATCGCGTCCGGAAGGGGCACCACGTTAAAGGCGGGCAGGCGCAGGTATTGGGCAAAGGCCCCCTGTTCATTCACCCCAATCCCGCGCGTCGCCGGATCAAGGTGGAACTTGCCCGCGCGTGCCTGCCGGCTTTTCTTGCCGATCAGGTGGCCCTCGCCAGAACAGCGCTGGCCGATTTCCAGCCCTTCGACATTGCGGCCGATCTCGACGATCTCGCCCGCGAATTCATGGCCGGTGATCAGCGGCACAGGCACGGTGCGTGCGGCCCAGTCGTCCCAATTCCAGATGTGGATGTCAGTGCCGCAAATGCCGGTCTTGTTGACCTTGATCAGCACATCGTCCGGCCCGATTTCCGGCACCGGGGCATTGACCATCCACAGGCCCGGTTCGGGCCTGGACTTTTCAAGGGCCTTCATCTGGTTGGTCATGACAGCACTCCGGTTTCGCGGCCCGCCTGTTCAAAGGCGGCAAGGGCGGTATCAAGGTCGGCATGGGTCAGCGCGGCGTTCATCTGGGTCCGGATGCGGGCCTTGCCTTTGGGCACCACGGGAAAGAAGAACCCCGACACATAGACCCCAAGGTCGAACAATCGCGCCGCCATCGCCTGCGCCTTGCGCGCGTCATACAGCATGACCGGAATGATCGGGTGCTCGCCGGGCAGCAGATCGAACCCCGCGCGTTCCAGCCCCTTGCGCCAATAGCCCGCGTTGTTGAACAGCTTTGCGCGCAACTCGTCCCCCTGTTCGACAAGATCGAGGGCCGCCAACCCGGCCGCGACGACCGAAGGCGGCAAGGCGTTGGAAAACAGGTAGGGCCGGGCCCGTTGCCGCAACAAGTCGATGACCGGCTGCGGCCCGGCGATATAGCCGCCCAGCGCGCCGCCCAATGCCTTGCCAAGGGTTCCCGTCAACAAGTCGGCCCGGACGCCGAAATGCGCGGGCGTTCCCGCCCCTTTCGGCCCCATGAACCCGGTCGCGTGGCAATCATCGACCATCAGAAGCGCGTCGTATTGGTCCGCCAGCGCCCGGATTTCCGGCAGTTTGGCAAGGTAGCCATCCATGCTGAACACCCCGTCAGTGGCGATCATCACGTGCCGCGCCCCATCGGCGCGGGCCTGTTTCAACTGCACCTCCAGGTCATCCATATCGGAGTTGGCGTAGCGATAGCGTTTCGCCTTGCACAGCCGGATACCGTCGATGATCGAGGCATGGTTCAGCGCGTCGGAAATCACCGCGTCTTCCGGCCCCAAAAGCGGCTCGAACAAGGCGCCATTGGCGTCGAAACAGGCGGCGAAAAGAATCGAATCTTCCGCCCCCAGGAACCGGGCCAGCCGATGTTCCAGTTGCCGATGCAGGTCTTGCGTGCCACAGATGAACCGGACCGAGGCCATACCATAACCGTGGTCATCCATCGCTGCCTTTGCCGCTGCGACCAGCGCAGGGTGATTGGCCAGCCCAAGGTAGTTGTTGGCGCACAGGTTGATCCGATCCCCACCTGCGACGGTGATATGGGTCGACTGGGGCGAGGTGATCTCGCGTTCAACCTTCATCAGAGCGTCCGCCTCGATCGCGGTCAGCGTTTCGCGGATATGGGCAAGAAAAGAGTCGGACATCGCTGCGCTTCCTTTGGTGGCTGCGCGGGTCTTGTCCGTTATTTTGGATCGCCGGTCAATATAAAAGATACAAGATAACGGATTTCATCCGTTATGGCGTCTCGACGATCAGGAAGGCGCGCGCGGGGCCGTCAAGCGCGATGATAGCATGGGGAACGTCCGCCGCATATCGGGCCGTGTCGCCGGAATTCAGGTCTTGCACGTTGTCGCCCGACCGGACCGTCACCCGCCCCTCCAGCACCGTCAGATGTTCGCGGGCGCCGGTTCCGTGCGGGTCGCTGTGCAGGTTGCCGCCCGCGTCGAGGCGCAGGTCATACACCTCGTGCACGCCCACCTGTTCCGGCGCCGACAGGATAGTGATGCGGCACCCCTTGCCATGGCCCGCGATCTTCGGGGCCTGCGCGGCGGTCACCACCTCGATCCCTGGCGGGGGCGCGCCATCGTCCAGCAAGCCCGCGAAATCGACCTGAAGTGCGCGGGTCAGGTTCCAGAGCGTCGCGACGGTGGGCGATGATTCCCCCCGTTCAATCTGGCTGACCATGGATTTGCTCACACCCGACAGTTTTGCCACCGCATCCAGCGACAGGCCCTGCCGCTGGCGGGCTTCCTTCAGGCGGCCCGGCAGGCGGGACAGAACATCGGTGACATGATCTTCGGACATGTCCCGACATTGCCCGCGCGGGGGCACAAGTCAACGCCGCCTGTGACGGAACGTCTTTCTTTTCCCGGCCCTGAACTTGGCTAGGGTAGCGCCGAACTAGATGGAGAGCCCAATGACCGACATCGTGATCCTGTCCGGCGCGCGCACCGCAATCGGAACCTTCGGCGGCAGCCTTGCGGGCACTTCGCCCATCGATCTGGCCACAGTCGTTTCGAAGGCGGCGCTTGACCGGGCCGGGGTCGAGGGCGGGCAGATCGGCCATTCGGTCTTTGGCCACATCATCAATACCGAACCGAAAGACATGTATCTGTCGCGGGTCGCTGCGATGAATGCCGGCGCACCGGAAAGCACCCCCGCGATGAACGTCAACCGGCTGTGCGGGTCCGGGGTGCAGGCCATCATTTCGGCCGCCCAATCGCTGATGCTGGGTGATGCCGAGTTTGCCCTTGCCGGTGGCGCCGAATGCATGAGCCGGTCGCCCTTCATCATCCCGGATCAGCGCTGGGGCGCGAAGATGGGCGATGTCCGGACGCTCGACATGATGCTGGGGGCGCTGAATTGCCCCTTCGGCACCGGGCATATGGGGATCACCGCGGAAAACGTTGCCCGTGAACACGGGATCGACCGTGCCACGCAGGACGCCTTTGCCCTGCAAAGCCAGACCCGTGCCGCAGCCGCCATCGCTGCAGGTCACTTTGCCACCGAAATCGTGCCGGTCCAGGTGCGGGTCAAACGCGAGATGGTCGATTTCGCCACCGACGAACATCCCAAGGCCACCAGCGCCGAAGGACTTGCCGCCCTGCGCCCCGCCTTCGAAAAGGACGGGACCGTGACGGCGGGCAATGCCAGCGGGATCAATGACGGCGCGGCGGCCCTTGTCCTTGCCCGCGCCGAGGCGGCGGAAAAGGCAAGGCTGAAACCCCGCGCCCGCATCCTCGGTTATGCCCATGCCGGGGTCCGGCCCGAGGTGATGGGCATCGGCCCGATCCCCGCCGTGCGCAGCCTGTGCGACCGGACGGGTCTGTCCCCCACCGATTTCGACTGGATCGAATCGAACGAGGCCTTTGCCGCACAGGCCATCGCCGTGAACAACGCGCTTGGTCTTGATCCGGCCAAGGTAAACCCCGACGGCGGCGCCATCGCCCTTGGCCATCCGGTCGGTGCAACCGGCGCGATCCTGACGGTAAAGGCCCTACATGCACTGGAACGAACCGGCGGCCACCGTGCCCTGATCACCATGTGCATCGGGGGCGGACAGGGAATCGCACTGGCAATCGAACGGGTCTAAGGCGGCCCCCTTGCAATCCCGGCGTCATACCGGGATGGTCTGGCCGAATGTGAAACCGGCCCTATCTGGCGTCGAAACCGAATGTAGCGGAGCCCGCCATGCTGACCGTCATTTCCCCAGCGAAGTCGCTTGACCTTGATCCGGTCGGGATCGACCCGACCCAGCCCGAATTTTCCGAAGACGCGCTGCGGCTAGCCAAGACCTCGCGCAACCTGACGCTGGGCGATCTGAAAAAGCTGATGTCGATCTCGGACGACCTTGCCCGGCTGAACCGGGACCGGTTCCGCGATTTCATGGCCGATCCGACCCCGGACCGGGTGAAACCGGCCGCGTTCATCTTCAACGGCGACACCTATCAGGGGCTCGAGGCCAAGACCCTGTCCAAGGATGATCTGCGCTGGGCCCAGGACCATTTGCGCATCCTGTCCGGCCTTTATGGCCTGCTGCGACCGCTGGACGGGATACAGCCCTACCGGCTGGAGATGGGGAGCCGGTTGAAGACGCGGCGGGGGAAATCTCTCTATGACTATTGGGGCGATACGATCGCCAAGGCGCTGAATGCGCAGGCCGACGCCGTGGGCACCGACACGCTGATCAACTGCGCCAGCCAGGAATATTTCGGTGCCGCGGACACAAAGGCGCTGAAACTCCGGGTCGTGACCCCGCAATTCTACGAAGACAAGGACGGCAAACCCCGAATCGTGTCCTTCTTTGCCAAGCGGGCACGGGGCGCCATGGCTCGCTTTATCGTCGAAAACCGGCTGACGGACGCCGAGGCGATCAAGGGTTTTGAAAGTGGCGGATACCGTTTTGATCCGGAGCTGAGCGAGGGCAACAACCTCGCTTTCGTCCGGCCCTATCCGGATGCCCCCGGCGGCTGACCGGGGGGAATCATTGCCAGACCGCTGATCAGATGCGACCCTTCGGGCATTACCGTCCAAAGGAGTTGATCCATGCGTTTCCTTGCCCTTTTTCTGTGCAGCCTCGCCCTTCCCGCCGTGTCCCTGGCCGAGGATTACGTGCCGGAAAGCAGGGTGGCGATTTCCCGCAATGTCGATTTCTACGGTTCGGACCTTGCCAATATCTTCGATACGACTCTGGACGCCTGCCAAACCGCCTGTCTGACCAATTCGCAATGCCGCGCGTTTACCTTCAATCAGCGGTCCGGGGCCTGTTTCCCAAAGGCCGGCGTGTCCGAGCTGTCGCCCTATGACGGGGCCATTTCGGGCCGCATCCTGCCCACGGACCCGGCGGTTCTGGGGTTTGCGACGGCGCGGGCAACCGATCTGTCCTTCCTGCGCGATGCCGACCTGGAGGCCGCCTATACGCTCGCACGGGAAATCGGGCGCCTGCATTCCTCGGACGAACGCAGCGCGGCGGATCTTTTGGCCGCCGCCCGGGCCCGCGAAGCCTCGGGCGACCTTCTCAACGCCTTCCGCCTGACCGGCGCCTCGGTCTCGGTCTCGGACCTGCCGGAAACATGGCTCGACTACGCCCGTCTGGCCCGGCTGGCCAACAGCTCGGACCGCAATGAACAAAGCCGGATGCGCGGCCGCGCGATTCCGGCGACCATCGCCGCCTACCTGCGCGCGCCGACCGATGGTGCCCGCGCCACCGCCCTTGGCGATCTGGCCATCGCCCTGGAAGCGGGCGGACGCGGGCGCGACATGATCCCGGCGCTTCGTTTGGCGCTGGATATCCAGCCGCGCCGCGATATCGAGGCGCAACTGGACGACGCCATCGCCAAATACGGGTTCCGCGTCGCGGACACCCAGATCGAGGCCGAAATCGCCAGCCCCCGCATTTGCGCGATCTTCTCGGAACCGCTGATCCGGGCGGGCGTCGACTATACCCCCTTCGTCCAACTGCCCGACAGTCGACTGACCGTCGAAACCTCGGGCGACCGGTTGTGCATCGCCGGGGTGGACCATGGCAGCCGCACCCGCATCGTCCTGCGCGAGGGCCTGCCCGCCGCGAGTGGCGAAGCGCTTGTTCGGCCAGTGGAACTGACCCTTTACGTTCGGGATCGGTCCCCGTCGGTCAGCGTGGTAACCAATGGCTACGTCCTGCCCCGCACGTCCGAGGCGGCAATCCCGCTTCAGTCCGTGAACCTGCCAGAGGCAGAGCTGACGCTTTACCGGATGACCGACCGGAACCTTGTCCGCGCCATGCAGGAGGACCTTCTCGGCAGTCCGCTTTACGGCTGGAGCGAAGGGTATCTGTCGGCCCAGATGGCCACGGAAACCTGGTCTGGCACGGCAGAGCTTCAGGTTGAGTTGAACCGCGACATGCTGACCCGCGTCCCCTTGGCAGAGCCGCTGGAGGGACAAGAGCCCGGCATTTTCGCACTGGTCGCACGGGTTCCCGGCGCCGACCCCTATGAAACCCCGCCCGCGACCCAGTGGTTCGTGCTGTCGGACCTTGGCGTGGCAACCTTCCTTGGCACGGATGGCCTGACGGTCGCAGTGCGGTCACTGGCCGACGCCTCCGCCGCCGACGGCGCAGAGGTCACGCTCTTGTCCGAGGCCAACGCTGTCCTTGGCACGGCCCTGTCCGACGCAGAAGGGGTCGCCCGTTTCGATCCCGGTCTGACGCGCGGCACCGGCTCTGCCGCCCCGGCCATGGTGACGGTCCGCAAGGGCGACGACCTTGCCTTCCTGTCACTGACCGCTGCCGCCTTTGACCTGTCGGACCGCGGCGTCGAAGGGCGCGATCCGGCCGGCGCGATCGACACCTTCATCGCGACCGACAGGGGCGCCTACCGCGCGGGCGAGGTTATCCACCTTACCGCTCTGGCACGGGATGCCTCTGCCGCCGCGCTGCCGGGCCTGCCGCTGACCGCGATCCTGCGCCGCCCGGACGGGGTGGAATATTCACGGCATTTCTCGGGTGATGATATTGCGGGCGGCCATGTCTTTGCCTTGCCCGTGGCCGCCTCTGCCCCGCGCGGGCCATGGCGGATTTCGGTTCATGCGGATGTGGATGCCCCGGCTTTGGCCAGCACAACCGTTCTGGTCGAGGATTTCCTGCCCGAGCGAATTGATTTCGACCTGACCCTGCCCGACGGGGCGATCCGGTTGGGTGACGTTCCGATGCTGGACCTGTCGGCGCGGTATCTGTTCGGCCCCCCCGCCGCCGATCTTGCGGTGGAAGGCGATGTGCTTCTTCAGGCCGCCAGCGCGGTCGAAGGGTTCGATGGCTACCGCTTTGGCCGCCACGACGAACGGTTCGACGCCCGGCGCGACGTTCTGCCCGGCACCCGGACCGACAGCGACGGGGAAGCGCGGCTTGCTGTGCCCCTGCCCGAGGTTTCGGCAGAGGGGCGGCCATTGGAAATGCGGGTCACGGCCCGTGTGTCCGAAGGGTCCGGCCGCCCGGTGGAACGGCAGATCACCGCGCCGGTGCTGCCCGATGGACCGATGATCGGGATCAACCCCCGGTTCGATGGGGTCGTGCCCGAAGGCGGCCGCGCCCGGTTCGCCCTGATCGGCCTTGGCCCGGACCTGTCCCCGGCAGAGATGCAGGTGAAATGGACCGTCAACCGGGTCCGGACGCGGTATCAGTGGTATTCGCTCTATGGCAGTTGGGAATGGGACGCCGTCACCACCCGGACCGAAGTTGCAAGTGGCACGGTCGCCCTTGGCGGCGACCCGGTCGAGGTGTCCGCCGACGTGGACTGGGGCCGCTACGAGATTGTCGTGGAGCGCACCGATGGCAGCTATGTGGCGTCCTCGACCGGGTTCTACGCGGGCTGGTATGCCCCGGCGGACGCGGGCGATACCCCCGACCTGCTGGAGGCCTCGCTTGACGCCGAAAGCTACCAGATCGGCGATACGGCCACCTTCCGGATCGTGCCGCGCTATGCCGGGACCGCGCTGGTGACGGTCATGTCAAACCGCGTGATCCACATGGAAGCGGTCGCGGTAACCGAGGGCGAAAACCTGATCCCGTTGACCGTGACCGACGACTGGGGCGCAGGAGCCTATGTCACGGCGAGCGTCATCCGGCCCATGGACGTGCAGGCCGGGCACAATCCGGCGCGCGCGCTTGGGCTGGGCTATGCGTCGGTTGATCCGGGGCCAAAACAGCTTTCGGTCCGGCTGGACGCGCCAGAGGTGATGCGCCCCCGGCAGCCGATGACCGTGGGGATCGACGTCGCGGGCCTGTCAGAGGGCGATACCGCCCATGTGACCCTTGCCGCCGTGGATCTTGGAATTCTCAACATCACCGGCTTCGACA
Organism: Loktanella sp. IMCC34160; assembly: GCF_004145845.1. Lineage (GTDB taxonomy): Bacteria > Pseudomonadota > Alphaproteobacteria > Rhodobacterales > Rhodobacteraceae > SELP01. Next base: position 99,319 of record NZ_SELP01000003.1, read on the forward strand.
GCCCCGATCCGTCCGGCCATTATTTCGGCCAGCGGCGGCTTGGCGTGGAACTGCGCGATCTTTACGGGCGGCTGATCGACGGGCTGAACGGGTCCATGGGCGCGGTCCGGTCGGGCGGCGATGCCATGGCCCAAATGGGGATGCAGTCGCCACCCCCGACCGAGGAACTGGTCACCTTCTTCGAAGGCCCCGTCACCATTGGCCCGGATGGGCGGGCCGAGGTCAGTTTTGACCTGCCCGCGTTCAATGGCACCGTTCGGCTCATGGCAATCGCATGGTCCGAGACCGGGGTCGGTCAGGCCGAGGCGGATGTCCTGGTGCGCGATCCCGTGGTCCTGACGGCCTCTGCCCCGCGGTTCTTTGCCCCCGGTGACCAAAGCCGCATCCTGTTAGAGATTGTCCACGCGGACGGACCTGCCGGTGAAATGGCGCTGCGGGTGCAGGGCGATGGCGTGGCGCTTGCCGCGCAGGAGGTGCCCGCGCGGTTCACTCTTGCGGAAGGTGAAAAAGTCAGCTTTGGCCTGCCGATCGCAGCGGTCGATCCCGGCATTCACGAGGTCACCCTGGTCCTGACCTCGCCGGACGGCACCACCCTTGAACGGAGCCTGACAATCCCCGTGGTTCGCAATGACCCGCAGATGACTCGTCAGTCCCGGTTCAGCCTCGCACCCGGCGAGGTGTTCACCTTCGACGGAAACGTCTTTGCCGGTCTGGCCGATGGCACCGGCAGCGCAACGTTGTCAGTCGGCCCCCTCGCGCGGTTCGATGCGCCGGGTCTTCTGAACGCGCTGGACCGCTACCCCTATGGCTGCACTGAACAGGTCACCTCGCAGGCAATGCCGCTGTTGTATTTCGACGAGGTTGCCACGGCGATGGGCCTTGCCGGTCGGGACCGCGTATCTGACCGGATTGATCAGGCGGTGGCCGAGGTTCTGGCCAACCAATCGGCCAACGGGGCCTTCGGGCTGTGGGGGCCTTACTCGGGCGATCTCTGGCTTGATGCCTATGTCTCGGACTTCCTGAGCAGGGCGCGGGCGCAGGGGCGCGATGTCCCCGATATCGCCTTCCGCAATGCCATCGACAACCTGCGCAACCGGGTCAACTACTACCCCGATTTCGACAGCGGCGGCACCGATCTGGCCTACGCGCTGATGGTTCTGGCCCGCGAAGGGGCGGCAGCGGTCGGCGATCTGCGCTACTACGCGGATCAACGGGCCGAGGCGTTCTCGACCCCGCTCGCGCTGGCGCAGCTGGGCACGGCGCTTGCGATGTATGGCGACCAGACCCGCGCCGATGCCCTGTTCCGCCGGGCCGGGGTGCTTTTGGCCGCGCGGTTTGTCGACGGGTCCGAGGCCCCGATCTGGCGGGCCGATTTCGGCACCACACATCGCGATGCCGCCGCCGTTCTGGCACTCGCGGTCGAGGCGGGCAGCACAGCAGTGGACCGGGACATGATCGCGCGGCAGGTTGCCAATTCTGGCCGCCACCTGTCCACGCAAGAGGCTGCTTGGACCCTGATGGCCGCCAACGCGCTGATCGCGGACCTGTCGACCGCCGGGATCAAGTTTGACGGCGAACCGGTCACCGGCCCGCTGGTCCGGGTGCTTGAAGGGCAAACCGATGCGGCCCCGATCCGGGTGTCGAACACCGGTGACCGCGCGGCCGAATTGACCGTGACCACCTTTGGCGTTCCAGCAACGCCCGAACCCGCCGGTGGCAACGGATATGCGATCGAACGCAGCTACTACACGATGGACGGTGACCCGGTCGCCCCATCGGATGTGTCTGTCGGCACCCGCCTTGTCACCGTCCTGACGGTCACACCGTTCGGTCGGCAGGAAGGGCGGCTGATGGTGTCCGATCCGCTGGCGGCTGGCTACGAGATCGACAACCCGAACCTGCTGAATGCCGGGGATATCCGGGCGCTGGACTGGCTGGACCCTGTCGCGACCCAGTCGGCCGAATTCCGGTCCGACAGGTTCCTTGCGGCGGTCGACTGGCGATCGGATCAGCCGTTCAGACTGGCCTATATCGCGCGGGCGGTTTCGCCGGGCACCTTCCACCACCCCGCCGCCAGTGTTGAAGACATGTATCGGCCCGACCGGCGCGCATGGACCAACGCAGGCGAGGTGACGATCCTGCAATGATCCGCGCGGAGCATCTTTGCCTGACCCTTGCCGTCGTCCTTTGGGCGGCGGCTTTGGGCCGGGACAGGGTTGATATCTGGATCGACGCAACCGATCTGCCCGCGCTTGAGATCGACCAATCGGTCGAGGTTCTGGACCGGGCCGGCACCCTGTTGCGCGCCTATACGGTCGCCGACGGGCGCTGGCGGATGGGCACCGATCCCGCGTCCGTCGATCCCATCTACCTTGCCATGTTGATCCGCTACGAGGACAAGCGGTTCCGTGACCACGCAGGCGTCGATCCGGTGGCGATGGCGCGGGCGGCGGCGCAGGCGCTTTGGCGGCAAGAGGTGATCTCGGGCGGGTCCACCCTAACCATGCAGGTGGCCCGGTTGCTCGAGGACAGCGGCACCGGGCGCTGGTCCGGAAAACTGCGGCAGGTCCGGGTCGCGCTGGCGCTGGAACGTCAACTGTCCAAGGACGATATCCTGACGCTTTACCTAAACCTCGCCCCATTTGGCGGCAATGTCGAAGGGGTGCGCGCCGCGAGTTTCACCTGGTTCGGCAAACCGCCCGAGCGGCTGACCCCGGCAGAGGCCGCACTTCTGGTCGCCCTGCCGCAATCGCCCGAGGCGCGACGCCCCGACCGGCACCTGGCGGCCGCACTCGCCGCCCGTAACCGGGTGTTGAACCGGATGGTTTCGGACGGGGTGCTGGATGCCGAAACAGCCCGCGCCGCCCTGTCCGAACCGGTCCCCACGCACCGCCGTCCCTTCCCGGCGCTGGCGCCACATTTGTCCGACCGGCTGGTCGCTGCGGGCGGGCCGCGCGTTGTCCGCACCACGCTGGACGCCGGGCTTCAGACCCGGATTGAAGACCTTGCACAGGCCGCTGTCGCGCAGCGGACGGACCGGGTGCAGGTGGCTGTGATGATCGCGGATCACCAGACCGGCGAACTCCTCGCCACTGTCGGGTCGAGCGCCCATTCGGCGGATCGGCGGGGCGGGTTTCTGGACCTGACACAGGCGGTTCGGTCGCCCGGATCGACGCTCAAGCCGCTGGTCTACGCCCTGTCTTTCGACAATGGGCTGGCCCATCCCGAAACGCTGATCGCGGACCGGCCGATGGATTTCAACGGCTACCGGCCACAGAACTTCGACGGGGCCTATCGCGGCGACATCCGGGTGCGGGATGCGCTGCAATGGTCGCTGAACATCCCCGTCGTCAGCCTGACCGAAGCGCTGGGGCCGGACCACATCCTTGCCGGGCTGCGACGGGCGGGGGCCGATCCCGCCTTGCCCGGCGGGCGGCCCGGTCTGGCGGTGGCCCTTGGCGGCGTCGGCATGACGCTGGAAGACCTGACCCGGCTTTACGCGGGCCTTGCGCAAGGCGGCGTCGCCGTCGATCTGCGCGCCCTGCCTACCCCGTCGGACGGTTTCGCGCCGCAGCGGATCGTCGGAGAGGTCGCTGCCTGGCAGGTTGCCGATATCCTGCTTCAGGCCCCGCGCCCGGCCGGGGTGCAGGGCACCGGGATCGCCTTCAAGACCGGCACCTCGTATGGGCATCGGGATGCGCTGGCGGTGGGGTTTGACGGGCGGCACGTGGTGGCGGTCTGGATGGGGCGGGCCGATGGAACACCAGTGCCGGGGGCCTTTGGCGCAGACCTTGCCGCACCGATCATGTTCGAAGCCTTTGAACGGCTGAAACCGCGGATCGACCCGATCCCGCCACCGCCCCCCGCCACGTTGCTTCTGCCGACGGCGCAACTGCCGCTGCCCCTGCAACGGTTCCGGCCAAGGGGCGGACAGCTGGACGAGGGCGCACCGCGCATCGCCTTCCCCCCCGATGGTGCAAGGCTCGCCGGCGGTGGTCTGGTGGCGCGGGTCAGCGATGGGGCCGGCCCCTTCACATGGCTGGCCAACGGTGTTCCCGTCGGCACCACCTACCGGCGCGAGATTCAGATTGACGCCCTTGGGCGCGGGTTCTCGGCCCTGACCGTGATCGACGCCGAAGGGCGGTCGGCCCGGACCGAGATCGAGCTTCTGGCACCCTAGCCGTCGTCCTGCAGGACCGACAGGAAGGCCGGGCCGAACCGTTCGGAATGCCTGTCCCCGATCAAGCGGGCCAGCGCGCCGAGGTCGGACGGCCGGGTCTTGGCGACCTTTGCCAGCTGCGCGGCGGTGCAGGACATGGGCTTGTCCAATCCCGTCTCTCCCCGCGCCAGATCGGCCTGAACGGCCAGCAGCCGGTCATAGACGGTGCCCTCTGCCCGACCGGCCAGTTTGCGGCGGGCCGGGTGCACCTCTTCGACCGCGCCCGCGATCACCGACAGGAAGGCGTCACCATAACTTTCCAGCTTTTTCGCCCCCACGCCGCCAACCTGCGCCATGGCGTCCAGCGTCACGGGGCGCTTTTCCGCCATCTCGATCAGGGTGCGGTCGTTAAAGATGATATAGGCGGGAACGCCTGCGGCCTCGGCCAGCGCCCGTCGCTTGGCCTTGAGCGCGGACAGAAGCGGCGCGTCCTCCTCGCTCACCAACATCTTGACGCGCAGGCCCTTGCCCTTGGCGGCGCGGATCGTGTCGCGGCGCAAGTCGATGCTTTCCTCGCCGCGCAGGATCGGGCGGGCGCGGTCCGTCATCCGCAATCCGCCATGACGTTCCGGATCGGGGCGCAGAAGGTCATGGCCCATCATCTGCCGGAAGATCGCCTGCCATTGGCGCCGGTCATACTCTTTGCCCACGCCATAGGTCGGCAGGCTGTCATGACCCCGCTGGCGGATCTTGTCGGTGTCTGACCCCAGCAGAATCTCGATCAGATGCCCGGCCCCGAAGCTTTCCCCGGTGCGCAGCGCGGCGGACAGGGCCATGCGGACAGGTGTGGTGCCGTCGAATACCTCGGGCGGCTGATCGCACAGGTCGCAATTGCCGCAGGGCGCGGCCTCCTCTCCGAAATAGCCCAGAAGGGTCTGACGACGGCAGCTCAGCGCCTCTGCCAACCCCAACAGGGCATTTAGCCGGCCATGATCGGCGGCGCGGCGTTCCGGCGGGGCCAGCCCTTCGTCGATCTGCTGGCGGCGGAACCGGATGTCGTCCGGCCCGAACAGGGTCAGGGTTTCGGCGGGTGCACCATCACGCCCGGCACGGCCGATTTCCTGGTAATAGGCCTCGATGCTTTTGGGCAGGTCCGCATGGGCGACCCAGCGGATATCAGGTTTGTCGATCCCCATACCAAAGGCCACCGTGGCGCAGACGATCAACCCGTCGTCCTGCTGAAACCGCGCCTCGACGACGCGGCGGTCCTCGGCCTCCATCCCGCCGTGATAGTGACAGGTGTCATGCCCGGCCTCTGCCAGCGCACGGGACAGGGTTTCGGTCTTGGCGCGGGTGCCGCAATAGACAATGCCGGACTGACCCTTGCGGGCGGCGGCAAAGGACAGGATCTGCTGCCGGGGGCTGTCCTTGACCGCAAAGGCAAGGTGGATGTTGGGCCGGTCAAAGCCGCGCAGAAAGGTCGACGGTGCCTGCCCATCGAACAGCTTTTCAACAATCTCGGCGCGGGTTTCGGCATCCGCCGTGGCGGTGAAGGCGGCCAGCGGCACGTTCAGCGCCCGACGCAGTTCTCCGATCCGGAGATAGTCTGGGCGGAAATCATGGCCCCACTGGCTGACGCAATGGGCCTCGTCCACGGCAATCAGGGACACGCCCGCCTGCCGCAGCATCCGCTGCGCCCCACCCGAGGCAAGCCGTTCCGGCGCCATGTAAAGCAACTTGCATGTGCCCGCGCTCAGCGCCCGGAACGCCGCATCGGTTTCGGCGTCTGTATTGCCCGAGGTCAGCGCATGCGCCTCTACCCCGGCCTCACGCAGCCCGCGCACCTGATCGCGCATCAGGGCAATCAGCGGCGAAATGACGACCGTGACCCCGTCGCGAACAAGGGCCGGAAGCTGGAAACACAGGGATTTCCCGCCCCCCGTGGGCATGATGGCCAGCGTATTGCGGCCCTCGACCACGGCTTCCACGATCTCCTGCTGGCCGGGGCGGAACGCGTCGAATCCGAAGACCGACCTCAGAAGCGTGGCAGCGCTCATGCGGGGGTGCCTGTTGGGGTTTATTGCTCGATTGGCAACACAATCCCACAGGCGGGAATCAGGGGCAAGGCCCCCTGACGATCAGGCTAAAGCAGGATCGCGGGCAGGATGATGTCGCGCAGGGCGATGATACCCACGAAGACGACCAGTGGCGACAGGTCCAAGGGCCGCGTATCCGGCAGAATGCGGCGGATCGGGTCAAAGATCGGCTGCAACAGACGGTTCAGCCCGACCCAGACCTGCTGGACCATCGGCTGGCGGGTGTTCAACACCTGAAAATTGATCAGCCAGCTCATGATCACGAAAACCAGCATGATCCAGAAGGCGACGTCCAGAAGCAGGGCGAGCAGCCGATAAAGTTCAACCATCGTTCCGGTCTCTTTCTCTTGGGTTCCCCGACAGGTAAGTCGTGGCCGCCCGCCGCGCAAGCCCCTGCCCTCACGTCACGGTTGACGTGCAGGTCACCCCGCCCCAAGCCTGCCCCAACGAACGGAGGCCCCGATGTATCCTGTCATCCGCATGACCTGGCAGATGTGGAAAACCCGCAAGAGCCCGAAACTGCCCTTTGATGGCACTCACGTCAGCACCCATTACTGCCTGCCCTGGGATCTGGATATCTTCTGGGAGTTAAACAACGGACGTACGCTCACGCTTTATGACCTTGGGCGCATCCCTCTGGGTCACCGGACCGGGTTGATCGACGCGCTGCGCCGCCGGGGCTGGGGGCTGACCGTGGCCGGATCGTCGCCGCGCTACCGCCGCCGCATCCGGGCCTTCGAAAAGGTAACCATGAAATCGCGCGGGATCGGTTGGGACGACAGGTTCTTTTACGTCGAACAGTCGATGTGGAAGACCAGTGGGGACTGCGCCGGTCACGTCCTGATCCGGTCGGCCGCCACCGGGCCAAAGGGGATCGTGCCCCCCGCCGAGGTCGCCGCCGAGATGGGGCTGGACCCGATCTCGCCGCCCCTGCCCGATTGGGTCACGGCTTGGGTCGCGGCAGACGCCCAGCGCCCCTGGCCGCCGATGCAGGACTGACGCGGCAGCCCCTGACGCAGCGGCACCCCCAACGCCGCGCTTGCCAGAACCCGCGCGCCGGGGTCTTATCCCTGCAAAAGGGAACAGGGGACAGGCATGGCAAGCGCGAACAGGAAACGCATCTGGGGATGGATGTTCTTTGATTGGGCGACTCAGCCCTTCTACACGCTTGGACTGACGTTCATCTTTGGGCCCTATTTCGCCGCCGTCGCCACCGGCTATTTCGCCGGAACGGGGCTGGACGAGGCGACAGCGGACGCACAGGCGCAATCGCTCTGGTCGCTGGGGCAAACGCTTGCCGGATTGCTGATCGCCTTTACCGCGCCCTTCGTTGGGGCCTATGCCGACCAGACCGGCAGGCGGATGCCGTGGATCTGGGTGTTCTCCGCGATCTATGTCGTGATGGCAGCCCTGCTGTGGCAGACCATGCCCGACGGATCGACCATGTGGACGATGCTTCTGGTCTTCTCGGTTGGCTTTGTCGCGGCCGAATATCTGCTGATTTTCGTCAACGCGATGCTGCCGTCGCTGGGCAATGACAAGGAGGTCGGGCGGATCTCTGGCTCTGGCGCGGCGCTGGGGTATTGGGGCGGCGTTCTGTCCCTGTTCATCATGCTGATCTTCTTGGCCGAAAGCGAAACGGGAAAGACCCTTGTCGGGATGGACCCGGCCTTTGGGCTTGACGCCGAAGCGCGCGAAGGCACTCGGTCCGTCGGGCCGTTCATCGCGCTTTGGTTCGTTGTCTTCATGGTGCCCTTCTTCGCGTGGGTGCGCGAAGACAAACCGGATGCAAACGCGCCCAAGGCTTCGATCATGAAGGCCTTTGATGACGTGGTCAGCACCGTGTTGTCCCTTCCCGAACGCAAAAGCCTTTTCGCCTTCCTTGGCGCGTCGATGTTCTACCGCGATGCGTTGAACGCGCTTTACGGGTTTGGCGGCGTCTATGCGACGCTGGTTCTGAACTGGTCGATCACCATGGTGGGCCTGTTCGGGATCGTCGGGGCCATCACGGCCGCCGTCGCCACATGGGTCGGCGGCTTGTGCGACAGCCGGTTCGGCCCGAAACCGGTGATCCGGGTCTGTGTCTGGCTGCTGATCGTCGTCTGTACGGTGATCGTGTCGATGACCCGGGAAGAACTGTTCGGGATTGCCCTGCGCAACGACATCCCCACCCCCGCCGCGCTTGCGCCGATGATCGGGGCTACGCTGGGGACTGCGGACATTATCTTCTATATCCTTGGTGCGGCGATCGGCGGAACCGGCGGCGCGCTGTATGCCGCCAGCCGGTCGATGATGGTCCGGCACACCAATCCCGACAAACCGAACGAAGCCTTTGGCCTCTTCGCCCTCTCGGGCAAGGCCACCGCCTTCCTTGCGCCCGGCCTGATCGGGATATTCACCGCTTCGCTGAACTCCGCTCGTCTTGGGGTCTCGCCGCTGATCCTGCTTTTCATCTTTGGATTGATCCTGCTACGCTGGGTCAACAAAGAGGGAGATCGCGCAGAATGGTCCGGGTCGCAGTCCTAGGTTTTTGTGCCCTACTGGGGCTTGCCGCCTGCAAGGGCGGGGATGATTACGACGGTCCGGTCGAAACCCGGGTGTCCAGCCAGAACGCCAATGACGCCCGCGTCGCGAAAGAGGTGTTCGGCTACATCCCTACCGCGTCGTCCCAACCGTCGCAAAGCTTTGGCGGCTATGCGCGGGGCTGTCAGGCGGGCGCTGTCCAGCTGCCGGAAACCGGCCCGACGTGGCAGGCCATGCGCCTGTCCCGTAACCGCAACTGGGCGCAGCCGCAGACCGTCGATTTCGTTCAGGACCTGTCGCGCTTTGCCGCCACCCTGCCGGGGTGGGAGGGGCTTTATGTCGGGGACATGTCGCAACCGCGCGGCGGCCCGATGCTGACCGGGCACGCCAGCCACCAGACCGGTCTTGACGCGGATATCTGGATGCTTCCGCCGCAGCGCCTGAACCTGAGCCGGGACGAACGCGAAAGCCTGTCGTCCATCTCGATGCGGCGCGCGGGCGGGGCCTATACCAACAGCGATTGGACCGAAGAACATATGCGGCTTCTGCGCGAGGCCGCCCGCGACCCCCGCGTCGCCCGCATTTTCGTATTTCCCGGCGCCAAGATCGATATGTGCAACTGGGAAACCGGCAACCGCGACTGGCTGCGCAAGGTCCGGCCGTGGCATGGGCATCACTACCATTTCCACGTCCGGCTGAACTGTCCCGCCGGTGCGCCGGGCTGCGAAGATCAGGCCCCACCGCCCGCCGGTGACGGCTGTGCCGATGCGCAGGTCTGGGTGGATAATATCCTCAACCCGCCGCCGCCCGACCCGAACCCCGCCCCGCCGCGCGGGCCGCTGACCATGGCCCAGCTTCCCGGGCAATGCGCCGCGGTGGCCGCCAACTGAATGCGCAAAGCCTTTGCCTTGTTTGCTGGCCTTTTCTGGCTTGCCCAAGTGGCATGGGCAGCCGATGAACCCCAACCTTCGGTTTTCCACTGGACCCACCAAGGCCGCGGTATGGGCGGGTTTTCGGGGATCGAGGTCAGCGACGACGGGGCGCGTTTCACCGCGATCTCTGACAGCGGGACTTGGGTGCGTGGAACATTTACCCGGACCGAGGCAGGCACCATTGACCGGATAGACCTGACCGCGCAGGGTCCGCTGAATGACACCGACGGCACCCCCGCCAGCGGCTTCCGGGCCGATTCAGAGGGTCTGGCGATACGCGATGACGGGCGCATCTATGTCAGCTTTGAGGGCGAGGCGCGGGTCTGGACCTATGCGACCCTGATGGGCGAGGCCGCATGGCTGCCCCGGCACCCGGACTTCCGGAACATGCAGGTGAACTCCAGCCTCGAAGCCTTGGCAATCGGCCCGGACGGGGCGCTTTTTGCCATCCCGGAACGATCCGGGGATTTTGACCGGCCCTTCCCCGTTTACCGCTATTCGGATGGAGACTGGTCCATCCCGTTCTCCTTGCCCCGGTCCGACGAATATCTTGTTTCCGGTGCCGACATCGGCCCCGACGGGCGGCTCTATGTTCTCGAACGAAAGGTCGGGCTACTGGGCTTTCAAACGCGTCTGCGCCGGTTCAATCTCGACGGGTCCGACGGGGTGGAACTCTGGTCCGGTAGCCACGACAACCTTGAAGGGGTCGCGGTCTGGCGGGATGCCCGGGGGCGGCTTGTCGCCTCGATGATCTCGGACGACAACTTCCTTCCAATCCAGCGCACGCTGATTGTCGAGCTGGCCCTACCGTATTGACCGTTTGAACCAAGGGGCGTAGAGGGGCGCGTCCCCATGGTGGGGGCCAAGTCGCCGCACCCTTGTAAAAAACGGAGCACCCGAAATGACCCGCATTCTTCCCGGCATCCTTGCCATGGCCGCCATTGTTGTGGCCTCGAACATCCTTGTCCAATTCTTCGTCGGCGACTGGCTGACCTGGGGGGCATTTACTTATCCCTTCGCCTTCCTTGTGACCGACGTGATGAACCGGGTCTACGGCGCGGCGAGCGCCCGCAAGGTCGTCTTCGCGGGCTTCATCGTGGGGCTGATCTGTTCCTATATCGGCACCTTCGTGATGATCGACCTCGCGCCCGACTTCTCGGCCCCCGCAGTGACCACGCGGATCGCGATCGGTTCGGGCACGGCGTTCCTTGTGGCGCAGCTGGTGGATGTCTTCGTGTTTGACCGGCTTCGGTCCGGGGCGTGGTGGCGCGCGCCGCTGGCGTCGACCCTGATCGGGTCCACCCTTGACACTATCCTGTTCTTTTCGCTGGCTTTTTCGGCGGGTTTCGTCGGAATTCTGGGCGCGGACCACAACACCGACTTCTTCAACGAGGTCGTCGCGACGCCCTTCGGCTTTGACGCCACCCGCTGGGTCGGCACCGCCGTCGTGGACTGGAGCGTCAAGCTGGGCATCGCCCTGATCGCGCTGATCCCGTTCCGCATCATCGTTGGGCGGATGCTGCAGCGTCTCGGTTAAGTTACCTAAATTTGTGTATTTTCATTTGACATACACAATATCTGTGCAAACCTGAGTACAGGCGAAACCCATCGAAAGGAGGTGATCCAGTGTCAAGAAAGAGATTGGAGAAAGGTGTCGGGACATTTTGGGGGAGTCGCAGCTAGGGCAGCCCTTGGCTGACGAGACCACCAAGGTGGGTTCACCCTAACCGAACCACCTCCGGAACTTTCGAAGGGTCGCTCTGGTCGCCGGAGCGGCCCTTTTGAATGGAAATTGTAGCGGTTTGTACAATTTCGGGGCAGGCTGTGGCCCGGTTTGTACAGATTTTTCAGGGCAGGACATGGGCCTTCGGATCACCGATCAGATCGAGATCGCGGATTGGGAACTGACCGAGCAATTCGTGCGCGCCTCAGGGCCGGGCGGGCAGAATGTGAACAAGGTCAGCACGGCGGTCGAACTGCGGTTCGAGGCGGCGCGGTCACCCAACCTGCCGGGGCCGGTCAAGACGCGGCTGCGGCGGCTGGCGGGGCAACGCTGGACCGAAAGCGGCACGGTGGTGATCTTCGTGCAGGACACCCGCAGCCAGGCACGGAACCGCGAGATCGCGCGGGAACGGCTGGCGGAACTGGTGCTGAAGGCCACGCAGACCCCGAAACGGCGGATCGCCACGAAACCCACGAAGGGGAGCGTGCGGCGGCGGCTGGACGCCAAGAAGAAGCGGGGCGAGGTGAAGGCCCTGCGCGGCACCGCCCGCCCGGACGAGACCGGCTGAGGAGAAAGCATGACCCATTTCCAACCCATCGACCGTGCGGCGGTCACGCCCACCACCGACCGGCCCGCGCCGGAAAAGCTGGTCTCGGGCGACCCGGTGTTCACCACCTGGGATATCGAAGAGCGCGACGGGCTATACGCCGGGATCTGGCAATCGACGCCGGGGGCGTGGCGGGTGAGCTATGACGAATGGGAATACTGCCGCATCCTTGAGGGTGTGTCGGTGCTGCACGAAGAGGGCGGAGACAGCCGCCGTCTGGAAGCCGGGGACAGCTTTGTCATCCGACCGGGGTTCAAAGGGGTCTGGGAAGTGGTTGAGACGACGGTGAAGGATTATGTGATTAGGGTGTGAGGGAGGAACGTCTACCGCCTTTTGAGGCCGGTAGCGACTAACCTGTTCGCTTGCTCTGGGCCCCTTCCTTGATCGGGTGGAGCGCGATTGTTTGCTTAGCCAAGCACTTTTTTTCCACTCGTTTACCCCTATATGTTATTAAAGAATCACTTGACAGGGCCGCAAGTTGATGACCTACGCCCGCATTGAGGTGAACCATGGCTTTCAGACTAACCGACTTATTGCGCGTCTTGTCGGGACCAGAGAAGAAGAAATCGGCTTTTCAGTCGGAGAAAGAAGCCTACGATTTCTGCCGTGGTCTTTACAAAAAAAATGGTGGTGTTACGCCTGAACTTCAAAGAGCTTTTGAGTTTTATCAAAAGAGCATAGAAGACGATTGCAGGCCGAATGCTGGATTTAACTTCGACGAAGATAGAGCCAATACAATCTAAGAGTTGTGTGGCCCGCTTCGCGTGCGGCGAACGTGAAATCGACCGTTGGGCACAAGAAAAGGCTTGGAAGTTCCAAGAGCGTGGTAGAGCGCGCGTATTTACTGCAAAGCTTAGTGGGTCTTCAAGCAGCGCAGGTTTCTACTCGCTTTCATTTTCAACGGAAAATAACTCGAAGCTCGCTAAATCAGAGGATCGGGATGCATGGAAGAACGGCGCGCCCCTCATTTATATCGACTACCTTGCTGTTCAACGTCCCTATCAAGGTAAGAAACTCGGCACGCTTCTAATGATGGATGCACTCAAGCGTGCTCATATAGTTTGGCAACACGTCGCATTCTATGGAGTCGCTCTGAGATCACTTAATGATCGCACGACGCAACTTTATGAAAAGTATGGATTTGGCAAAGCTCCGGACGAAGATGTCCACCCGCTAATGATCCTACCGATCTGGACCGTGAACGATCTATTCAAGTAGAAGCAAACCTGTGTCTCACAATTCGCTTCACTATACCACAACTTCCACCCGGTCCTGTTCCCCTACCCCGAAGACCCGTTTGTAGCGGGCGATTTCCTCGGTGGGTCCCATCGCCTTGTTGGGGTTGTCGGACAGTTTCACGGTGGGTTTTCCGTTGGCCGAGACGGCTTTGCACACAAGGCTGAACGGGGCGAGGCTGTCGTCTGGCGTCAGCCCGATGAAATCGTTGGTCAGCATCGTCCCCCAGCCGAAGGACACCCGCACCCGCCCCCGGAACTGCGCCGACAGCGCGGCGATCTTGTCCACGTCCAGCCCGTCCGAGAAGATAACCAGTTTCTGGCGCGGGTCCTCGCCGCGCGCCTGCCACCAGCGGATCGCGGTTTCGGCCCCCTCGGCCGGGTCGCCGCTGTCGATCCGGATCCCGGTCCAGCCGGCCAGCCAGTCGGGCGCGTTTTTCAGGAAGCCGGGGGTGCCGTAGGTGTCGGGCAGGATGATCCGCAGGTTGCCGTCGTGCTCCTCGTGCCAGTCGGCGAGCACGTCATAGGGGGCGCGGGCGAGGGCGGCGTCATCCTCGGCCAGCGCGGCGTAGACCATGGGCAGTTCGTGGGCGTTGGTGCCGATCGCCTCGATATCGCGCTTCATGGCGATGAGGCAGTTGGAGGTGCCGACGAATTTGTCGCCAAGCCCCTCCATCATCGCCTGCACGCACCAATCCTGCCAGAGGTAGCCGTGCCGCCGCCGGGTGCCGAAATCGGCGAGCCGCAGGTCGGGGATGGAGCGCAGCGTTTCGACCTTTTCCCAAAGCTTGGTCATGGCGCGGGCATAGAGCACCTGAAGTTCGAACCGCCCCATGTCGTTCAACACGGCCCGCGCCCGCAGTTCCATCAGCACCGCAAGCGCCGGGATTTCCCACATCATCACCTCGGGCCAGGCCCCTTCGAAGGTGAGTTCATACTGCCCGTCCCGCTTTTCGAGGTGGTAGGGCGGCAGCCGCAGGTTTTCGAACCATTCCATGAAGGCGGGGGTGAACATCTGCCGCTTGCCATAGAAGGTGTTGCCGCGCAGCCAGGTGCTTTCGCCGCGGGAGAGTGACAGGGACCGGATGTGGTCAAGCTGTTCGCGCAGCTCGCCTTCGTCGACCATATCGGCCAGCCGGATGTGCTTGGCCCGGTTGATCAGGCTGAAGGTCACCTGCGTGTCGGGTTTGTTGCGAAACACCGACTGGCACATCAACAGCTTGTAGAAATCCGTGTCGATCAGGGACCGGACAATCGGGTCGATCTTCCACTTGTGGTTCCAGACGCGGGTCGCGATATCCACCATGTTCGGTCCTCGGGTTCAGGTGATCCCGTTAGACCAAAGCCGGACCGGGGTGCACAAGGGTCAATCCCTATTGAACGGCGGCGGTTTCGCGGTTGGGGTTCAGTTCCTGCTGCCAGTCTTCGATGGATTGGATCGGGTAGACGAGCGACAGCGTGGACAGCGCAAGGCTGTCGCGAGCGATGAAGGCGGCGCTGAGTTCAAGGGCCGCGACCATCGACAGGACGATCCACGTCCGCAGGCTGTAGGCCGCAAAAAAGCCGCCCATCATCCAGATATAGTCGGACACGGCGTTGAGCACGCTGTCGCCGAAGTAGCCCTGATTGATGGTTGTGGCCCGAAATTTGCCCAGCACCCAGTCGGTGTGTTCGATCAGTTCCCAGCCAACCCCGGTGACAATGGCCGCGCCGAACAGCCAGCCGAACCCGAGCCGGGGAAACACCAGCCGCCCGACCAGCGCGATCAGCACCCCGTGCAGGATGTGGGACAGCGTGTACCAATCGGCGATGTGCTGGGAATTGCCGCTGTCGAAGATCGACCCGATCCACAATTTGACCTCGCCACAGGTGCAGATCGGCGGTTGCCCCCAGAGGTAGAGGGTGATCCCGATCAGGGGCAGGCCCGCCAAAGCGGCAAGATAGAGGGGTTTGTTCGCACTGATACTGGCCGTGGACATCGGGATACCTTTCCTGCGCCTCAAAACTTTGACCGGCGATCTGACTGCCGCCGCGCGGTCACGCTAGTCCGCCGGACCGGCCCCAAGATGGCCGTTACGGGGAAATTACATGGCTTCCCTGAGGTTAACCAATGGCGTCAGCGCCGGTAATTCCGGTTTTCCTGACCCTATCTGTGACGGCCGAATGCCCGTTCAGCCCTGATGTTCGACCAGCTTTTCCGCCAGAAACGCGCCGCTGTCGTCAGTGACCAGTTCAGCCCAGATCGGGAAATGATCGGAAATCTGGTTCTTGCGCCAATAGTTCACGTAATAGGCCTGCCGGTCTGCCCCGCTTCCTGCCAGATCCTTGTCGCCGCCATAGACCGCGATCATTTCGGCAAGATACTCCGCCGCGTCCGCATCGCGATAGACAAAGCCGAAGGGGTTGAAGACCCCGCCCTGTTCTGTCCCGGTTTCGTCCTCTTCGATGTGGAAGTAATCGTTCTGGGTAAAGAACATCCGGTCGTAGGCTTCGGTCAGGGTGGCGTTTGTGTCCTTGCCCATCAGCCCTTCGCATTCGCGATAACCCGCCTGCGCCATTGCCGCCATGACCCCCTGATCCTTGCTGTCATAGAGGTTCATGTCGCCGCAGAGGATCAGGTTGTCGGACCACAGCCCCTTGCGCTTGGCCTTGAGCGCCTTGAGCAGAAGTCGCACCTCTTCCCCACGCAGCAGAACGTCTTCGTCGTCGTCGCCGGGGTGCAAATGCAGGCTGACCATGGCGAATCTCTTCCAGCCCGCGATGAAGCCGGTCATGTAGGGCGAGCGCTTGAGTTGCTTGAGACCCAGCGGGCTGTCGTGGGTGATCGCGTCCCAGAGCGCGATTTCCCCGGCCAGCCCCGAAAGCCGCACCCGCCGCGTGTTGTAGATATAGGCCGACCGTTCGGCGTTTCCGTCCGTCCCGTCGGTGATGTCGTTGACGATGTATTTCCAGTCTTCGCCCAGCAGCCGCATGACGATCTCAAGGTCCTTGAGCGTCGATTTCACCTCTTGCACGGCGATCAGGTCGAAGGCCGCAAGGATTTCGGCGATGTAGAAATAAGCCTCGGGCAGGCGTTGGGTGGTATGGCCGAATTCCTTGATGTTCCAACTGGCGACCAGAAGGTTGGTTTCGGTCCGCCGCGCCGGGATCTGCGAGGCCAACCCGATCTTCAGCCGCATCAGCCCGGTGATGCATCGGACCCGTTCCGCATCGGTCATCAGCGGGAAGACGCGGGCGTAGTCCCGTTCGGCGTAGTCGGCGGCGGTGCGCAGGTCGTGGTAATTGGGCATGGTGGCTCTCCCTAATGGAGAGCCTAGCATTGCCGGTCCGCAATCACGAAGTGTGGAGTTCCCTACCCCTTCGCCGCCTCGCCGGCGGCGCGGGCCTCGGACAGGGTCATGCCGGTCGACAGCGCCTCGGGGTCGATCTTGACCTCGATGACGGCAAGCGTGCCGGCGGCCTGCGCCCGGTCGAAGGCGGCGGCGAATTGGTCCTGCACCTCGACCGTTTCACCGTGCCCGCCGTAGGCGCGGACCAATTCGGCAAAGTCGGGATTGGCCAGCATCGTGCCCGAGACCCGGCCGGGATAGTGTTTTTCCTGATGCATCCGGATGGTGCCGTAGCGGCCGTTGTTCATGACGATGACGATCGGCTTGGCGCCGTATTGAATGGCCGTGGACATCTCGTTCAGGGTCATCTGCAGGCAGCCGTCCCCGGCAAGGCAGACCACTACCCGGTCGGGGTGTTCAAGGCTGGCCGAGACCGCCGCGGGGAAGCCATAACCCATCGACCCGGAGGTGGGGGCAAGCTGGGTTCTGAAGCCCTTGTAGACGAAATAGCGGTGCAGCCAGGCGGCGTAGTTCCCGGCCCCGTTGGTCAGGATCGCATCTTCGGGCAGGGTTAGGGACAGGTGGCGGATGACCTCTTCCTGCTTGACCGCGCCAGGGCTTTCCTTTGGCGTCAGCCATGCGTCGTAATCGGCCCGCGCGGATCTGGTCCAATCGGCCCAGTCGGTCCGGCAGGCGGGCAGCCGCGACAGGGCGCGGGTGAAATTGACCGCATCGGCGACGGCGCAGAGGTCGGGCGCCCAGACCCGGCCCAGTTCGTTCGGGTCGGCGTGGATGTGGCAGATCCGCGGCTTTTGCCGGATCGGGTCGACATTGGTGAAGCCCTGGGTTTCGATGTCGCCCAGCCGCGACCCGATGACCAGCAGCCGGTCCGCGTCGCGCAGCCGCGCGGCAAGCCGGGGGTTCGGTCCGACGTTCAGGTCGCCCGCATAACAGGGGTGCCGGTTGTCCAGATAGTCCTGCCGCCGGAAGCCCAGCGCGACGGGCACGTTCTGGGTGCTGGCGAATTGTGCAAGATCCGCCGCCGCCTGTGGTGACCAATGCGGGCCACCCACGACCACAAGCGGTTTTTCCGCCTGCGCCAGCCAGTCCAGCGCGTCTTCGGCAATGGTGCTGTAGGTCGGCGTCAGTTCGACCAGCGGGCCGGGGCTGTCAGGGACATCGGCGCTGTCGGACAGCATGTCTTCGGGCAGCGCGAGGACCACGGGGCCGGGCCGCCCGGCGGTGGCCACGGCAAAGGCGCGGCGGATGTATTCGGGGATACGGTCGGTGCTGTCGATTTCGGCGACCCATTTTGCCAACGGTCCGAACATGGCCCGATAATCGACTTCCTGAAACACCTCGCGGTCGCGGTGGCCCCTGTCGATCTGGCCAATGAACAGGATCATCGGGGTGCTGTCCTGCATCGCGATATGCACGCCCGCGCTGGCATTGGTCGCCCCCGGCCCACGGGTGACAAAGCAGATGCCCGGCTGGCCGGTCAGCTTGCCATAGGCTTCGGCCATCATGGCAGCGCCGCCTTCCTGGCGGCAGACCACGTTGTCGATCCCGCTTTCATACAGCCCGTCGAGGGCCGCAAGGAAGCTTTCCCCCGGCACGGAAAAGACGCGCCGCGCGCCGTGAATTTTCAACTGGTCCGCAAGGATCTGTCCGCCGTGCCGCATGTCGCGCCCCCTGTTCCTCTGCCCGGCAGATTGGTCCGTGCACAGCGGCTGTGCAAGGGGGTGGGGTTGCCGCCAGCGATTTCACCGATAGGTAGTTGGCATGACAAAGATAAGTGTTTTGAGAGGGTCAATATGGGGTATTTGCTGGGCATTTGCGGATCGCTGCGGGCGGGGTCGCTGAACCGGAAACTGATGCTGGAGGCCGCGCGTGCCTATGGCGCGGAGGAGTTCATCGCCGGTGACATCCGGTTTCCGCTTTATGACGGGGATTTGCAGGACAGTGACGGCATCCCGACCGAGGTGCAGCGTCTGGCCGACCAGATCGCCGGGGCCGAGGCGGTGATCGTCGTGACCCCGGAATACAACAAGTCCCTGTCGGGTGTGTTGAAGAACGCGCTGGATTGGGTCAGCCGCACGGATGGCAGCCCGTGGAAGGACAAGCCGGTGGCGATCCTGTCGGCGACGGCGGGCCGGTCCGGCGGCGAACGTGCACAAAATTCCCTGCGCCTTGCCCTGTCCCCCTTTGCCCCGCGCCTGCTGGCCGGGCGCGAGGTGCTGGTCGGGCAGGCGAAAGACCAGTTCGATGCGGAGGGGCGTCTGACCTCGGACCGGTATCGCGCCGCCGTGGACACCCAGATGCAGGCGCTGCGCGATCTTGCAGGCGCGTAGAATGCGGGGCAGGTTTGGCGCATGACCCAGACCTGCCCCGATAGTCTTGATCCCGCCCGCGCCACGGCCATGCAAGCGATGCTGGGCGATCCGCGCGCGTTCGAGCAGGGCGATGCGCTGCCGCCGTTTTATCACCAGCTGTATTTCTGGGACCCGCAGCCCCCGGCCCGGCTGGGCCGGGATGGCCATCCGGCCACCGGCATCGGGTTGATCCCCGATATGGGTCTGCCGCGCCGGATGTGGGCGGGCGGGTCGCTGCGGTTTCACAGCCCACTTCTGGCGGGCATCCGCGCCGAGAAACGGTCCAGCATTGAGTCCAGCACCCGCAAAGATGGTCGCTCTGGCCCGTTGGCCTTTGTCCGGCTGCGCCATGATTATTGGCAGCGTGGGTCGATCTGCCTGACCGAATGGCAGGATCTGGTCTATCGCGAAGACCCCGGACCGGACGCCGCGCCACCCGTGCCGCCACAGGCCCGGACGGATGAAACCACCGCGCAGGTCCGGTCGTTCGATGAAACCGCGCTGTTTCGTTATTCGGCGCTGACCTTTAACGGGCACCGCATTCACTACGACGTGGATTATGCCCGCGCGGTCGAGGGCTATACCGGGTTGGTGGTGCATGGGCCGCTCTTGGCGCAGATGCTGATGCATTTGGCCGAGGCGCAGTTGGGTGGCCTGACCGAGTTCACCTATCGCGCCACCTCGCCGCTGATCGCGGGCGAAGTGGCGGCGTTCTGCTGGGCCGATGGGGCGTTGTGGGTGCGCGGCGCGGATGGGCGGCAATGCATGGAGGCCGCCGCGCGCTAGTGCATCGACCCAAGCAAATTGTCTTCAATTTGCGCGGAAAGTTGATGCATCAACAAAAGGCTATCCCTTGGGCAGGCTGGCGGCGGGTTTGAAATCCTCGGGGATGCTGTCCTGCCCGTCAAGGATCAGCTCCGCCATAACCGCGCCGACCTCGGGCGCCATGCCAAAGCCGATCTTGAACCCGCCGTTGGCGATGAACTCGCCGGGCCGGGTCGGGTGGTCGCCCAACATCGGCGCCCGGCTGCGGGCGCGGGGCCGCACCCCGGCCCAGCGTTCGATCACCGGGGCATCGCGCAGGACCGGAAAGGCGGCGCGGGCGCGGGCGATGATGTCGTCCAGCTGGCTGTCGGTGCCGGTGGGGTCGGAGAAGTCCCGTTCCGAGGTGGAGCCGATGGCAACCGTTCCGTCGCCGTGCGGCACGATGTGCAGGCTGTCGGCGTAAAGCTGGGGCCGGTCGGCGGCGTCGAAGTGCAGAAGCGCCGCCTGCCCCTTAACCCCGTTGCCCACGGGGGCGCCGATTTCGGCGGACAAATCCAGCAACCCCTGCCAGCCGGTGGCGTGCACGATCTTGCCCTCGGGCTTGCCGTTTTCGGTGACCTCTCCGCCCAGCGCCACAAGGGCGCGGGCAAGGGCGCGGGTCGCGCGGCGGGGGTGGATGCGCGCGGTCAGCGTGTCGAATACCAGCTTGCCCGAGGGGCTGAGGGGCGCCCAGGCGCCGTGATCCGTGGCATCGACCACATGCCAGATGGCCTGCCCCTGCCACAGGTCGGCGGCGGACCGCGCCCGGTTCTGGGCAAGGGCGATGGCGACATCGTCGGCAAGGGGTTGCAGCCGGCCGGACCGGAGATAGCCCGGGTCTTCGCCCGCAAGGTCGCCGATTTGGGCCCAGAAGGCCCCGGCGCCGATCAGGCTGTCGAACTGGAATTGTTTCTTGGCGTTCCACTGGTCCGGCACATGCGGGGCCAGCGCCCCGACCAGCCCGCCCGACGATCCGGCGGCAACCCCATGCGGGTCGATCACGCGGACCCGCGCGCCGTGCAGGGCGCAGGCGCAGGCCACCGACAGGCCGAACGCCCCCGCCCCCAAGATCGTCACGTCGACCGTTGCCATTCGCCGTTCCCTCGCCCAATGTCGCGCCGATCCATAAGGCATGGCGACATGGCAGACCAGACGGCAGATCTAGACTGGCGCGACGGGCGCATCCCGATCTCGCGCCGGTTCGATGACCCCTATTTCAGCCTTGACGACGGGCTGGCCGAAACCGCCCATGTGTTCCTTGACGGCAATGACCTGCCCGCCCGCTTTGGCGGCGATTTCCGGATCGCGGAACTGGGGTTCGGCACGGGGCTGAACTTTCTGATGGCCTGGCGGGCCTTTGACGCCGCGGGGCAGCCCGGCAGCCTGACATTCACCACGTTTGAGGCCTTTCCGATGACGCCCGCCGACATGGCGACCGCGCTGGCGGCCTTTCCGGTCCTGGCGGACCGGGCGGGGGCACTTGTGGCGGCGATCCGGGCGGGCGATGGCCCCTATGACTTTGGCGCGGTGCGGCTGGACATCCGGCGCGGCGATGCCCGCGTGACCCTGCCCAATTGGGGGGGAGTGGCAGATGCATGGTTTCTGGACGGGTTTTCCCCGGCCAAGAACCCCGAGCTTTGGGGCCCCGAGCTTATGGCAGAAGTTGCCCGTCACACGGCCCCGGGCGGCACCGCCGCCACCTATACCGCGGCGGGCCATGTGCGCCGGTCGCTTGAGGCGGCGGGGTTCGACGTGACCCGCACCCCCGGCTATGGCCGCAAACGTCATATGACCCGCGCAAGGATGCCTTCCTGATGCAGACCAACACCCGCCTTGGCATCCTGCTGATGACCGCGACGACCTTTGTCTTTGCGATGCAGGACGGGATCAGCCGACACCTTGCGTCGGAATACAACGTGATGATGGTGGTGATGATCCGGTACTGGTTCTTTGCCGCCTTCGTGATCGCGATCGCCAGCCGCAAGGAAGGGTCGATCCGCGCCGCGGCGGCCACCAGCCAACCGCTGTTGCAGACCTTTCGCGGCGTTCTGCTGGTGGCGGAAATCTGCGTGATGGTCGCGGGGTTCACCTATCTGGGACTGGTGGAAAGCCATGCGATCTTTGCGGCCTACCCGCTGCTGGTCGCCGCCCTGTCCGGCCCGATTCTGGGAGAAGCCGTTGGTTGGCGTCGCTGGGCGGCGATCGGGGTTGGGTTCGTCGGGGTCCTGATCATCCTGCAACCGGGGTTCACGGTGTTTTCCCCTGCCGCCCTGTTCCCCGTCGCCTCTGCCCTGATGTTCGCGCTCTATGCGCTTTTGACCCGCTATGCCGCCCGCAAGGACAGCGCGGCGACATCGTTCTTCTGGACCGGGGTCACGGGGGCGGCGGCGGTGACGGTGGTCGGCGTCTTTTTCTGGGAGCCGATGACCGCGCCGGATTGGGCCTGGATGGGCTTGTTGTGCGTGACCGGGGCGGTCGGGCATTACCTGCTGATCAGAACCTACGAGGTGGCGGAGGCCAGCGCCGTGCAGCCCTTTGCCTATCTGCAACTGGTCTTCGCCTCGGCCCTTGGGATCGTGGTGTTCGGGGAAACCCTGCGCTCCAACGTGGCGGTCGGAACCGCCATCGTGGTGGCGGCGGGTCTGTTCACCCTGTGGCGGGCGCGGGTGAAGGGCTAGGGCCGGGCGACGGGCCGCAGGCTGACCACCGGGGCAAGGTTGGTAGCCGGGGCTGCTGTTACGGCGGGGACCGGCGTTTCGGCGGGGTCCCCGGTAACGGGCCGCTCGGCGGGTCGCGCAACGGGCCGGATCACCGGCTTTTCCCCCACCAGCATGGCGGTGAACCTGATCTGCCCGGTCTGGCCGGTCAGCCGGGCCCGGTAGACGGGGATCGATTCCGCGACCCGCTGCACATAATTCCGGGTTTCGCGGAAGGGGATCATCTCGATCCAGTCGATCACATCGATTTCCCCGGTGCGGGGGTCGCCCCGTTCGGCGATCCAGTCGCGGGGCCGGCGCGGCCCGGCGTTATAGCCCGCCGCGATGAACACCGGCGAGGGGCCGAATTCCTGTTCAAGAAGTTCAAGATAGCGGGCACCGAGAGACGC
Organism: Loktanella sp. IMCC34160; assembly: GCF_004145845.1. Taxonomy (GTDB): domain Bacteria; phylum Pseudomonadota; class Alphaproteobacteria; order Rhodobacterales; family Rhodobacteraceae; genus SELP01. The sequence continues at coordinate 122,205 of NZ_SELP01000003.1, forward strand.
GTTGTAGTCCCAGTCCGAAGTCAGCCGCCCCCGGCTGTAGGCGAGACCCAGATCGTCGGCCATGTCCTCTGCGGTGCCCGGCATGACCTGCATCAGCCCAAGCGCGCCTACGGCGCTGCCCGCATCGGTGCGAAATTCGCTTTCGCGGCGGGCGATGGACATCGCCAGTTCCGCGCTGACGGGGATGTCTTTGCGGGACAGGGGGTGGTCGGGATAATAGATCGCAGGGACCATCAACCCGCGCGCCACGCCAGCCTTGCCCAGCAGCACGGCATAGAAACTTTCGTCCAGCGCGACGAGGATTTCCCCCAGTTGCGCCAGTTCGGTCCGGTCCAACTCGCGCCCCAGTTCGGCAAAGAACAGGACCGCGCCGACACGTTCGCCGGCGGACAGAAGGGTCAGAGCGGCGCGGGTCTTTTCCTCGCCCAGAAATGGGGCGGACTGCCAGTCGGGAAAGACCTCGGACCCGGTCAGGGCGGGGTCGAGCGACTGGCCCAGCTTTTCGGCGGCGAGAAGGCCGTAGAAGCTTGTTTGGTGCTGGGCCCCGTGGGTATAGGCGGCGACGGCGGCGGCCTCGTTCCCCAGCGCCTCGTGGGTGCGGCCGATCCAGTATCCGGCGCGGCCCTCGGAAATCGGCCCGTCCACGGCGGCGGCCATCCGTTCGAAATGGCGCAGGGCGACGCCGGGCCGGTCAAGCCAGCGCAGCGCAAGGTAGCCCGACAGCCATTCCAGATCGGCATAGCTTTCGCCATCGTCGGCGGTCAGGAAATGCTGGCTGGCAAGGTCATAGGCGGATTGGTAGCGGCCTTCGCGCATTTCCCAACGGGCCAGCGTCCGCCGCCAACCGGACCAGCGGAACGGCTGGCCCAAATCCTCGGCCCGGGTGGAATGGGATTTCAGCACTGCGACCGCCTCGGTCCAGTCGCCCCGGTCGGCCAGCCAGTTGAACCGGTCATAGGCCAGCCCGACATCAGCCCGCAGACGGGTTGGCAGGGCGTTGAAGGTCTGGGTGGCGTCGGGCGCCTTGGTCAGAAAGGCCAGCCGCGCGGCATAGAGCGCCTGTTCGTCGCCAGTCAGCAGCTCGATCGTCCGCGCCGCATCTTCCTTGCGCCAGCGCCAGAGCATCGCATCGGCGCGCTGTCCGTGCAGCGGGCGCAGGGTATCGGCATGGGCGGCGATCAGGGCCTCGTGCCCCTCGTCCGAGAGGCTTTCGGTCAGCCAGACCTCGCGCAGCATCGCCTCGGCCCCGGCGGCGTTGCCGCGGGCGATCATCGCGGCGGCCAGACGCACGGCCCCGATCCCGGTTTCGGGCAGGTCCCCGTCGAACCAGGCGATCACCCGGTCGGGGTTCAGGTCGGGCGGGATGATCTCTTCGCCCCGCGCGCGAAGCCGGTCCATCCCCGGCCAATCCCGGCGGCGCGGCAGGAAATCAAGATAGTCGTCAAAACGCGCGCCATTGTCTTCCTGCCGCAGCCGGGTCCAGATCAGCAGGTCGCGCGCAAGATCGTCGCCGGGCGGCAAGAGCGCGAAGGCAAGGTCCCAATTGTCGTCCCGCCCCGCCTGAAACGCCGCCGCGACCGAGGGATTCGCGGATTGCTGGGCAAGGGCCGAGAGGCCCATAAACAAGGCCAGAACGGCGCCCGGAACCGAGCGGAGGAGGAAACCAAGGAAACGCATGTGTGTCTTTCTGCTCGTTTTGTCAGAAATCGTAACCCACCCCCCTGCACACGCAACTCACAAACTTGGCAATCGGCGGAAACCCGTCTAGGTTCCGCGCGCATTTCAAGGGGCGGATGGACCGCCCCGTCCAACCTGAAGGAAGCGTATCATGATCAAGGGGTCCATGCCTGCCCTCGTCACGCCGTTCGCGAACGGCCAAGTCGATCTTGAGACGCTCAAGAAACTTGTCGACTGGCACATCGATCAGGGCAGCCACGGGATTGTCCCGGTCGGCACCACGGGCGAAAGCCCGACGCTGAGCCATGAAGAGCATGATCTGGTGGTCGAAACTGTTGTCGCGCAGGCGGCGGGCCGGGTGCCTGTCATTGCCGGGGCCGGGTCGAACAACACGATCGAAGCCGTCCGTCTGGTCGAAGCCGCCAAGACCGCCGGGGCCGACGCGGCGCTGGTTGTCACCCCCTATTACAACAAGCCGACCCAAGCCGGGCTGTTCGCGCATTTCATGGCCACTGCCGAAGTGGGCCTGCCGATCGTGATCTACAACATCCCCGGCCGGTCGGTCGTGGACATGTCGCCCGCGACCATGGGCGAACTGGCCAAGCACCCGATGATCGTCGGCGTCAAGGATGCGACCGGCGATCTGGCCCGTGTCGCGGCCCAGCGGATCACCTGCGGCGCGGATTTCATCCAGCTGTCTGGAGAGGACGCCACCGCGCATGGGTTCAACGCCATGGGCGGCATCGGCTGCATTTCCGTCACCGCCAACGTCGCGCCGAAACTGTGTTCCGAGATGCAGGAAGCCACGCTTGCGGGCGACTACGCCACCGCACTGACCCTTGCCGACCGGCTGATGCCGCTGCATCAGGCGATCTTTGTCGAGCCGGGTGTTGCGGGCGCGAAATACGCCATGTCCCTGCTGGGCCTGTGTTCCGACGAGGTCCGGTCGCCGCTGGTTGACCTGACCGACGGAACCAAGGACCGGGTGCGCGGCGCCATGGTTCACGCGGGCCTTCTGAACTGAGATGACAGCGACCCGCGCCCCTGACCTGATCGTCACCGGGGCGCGCGTGCTGACCATGTGGGCGGACCGGCCCCGCGCCGGGGCTGTGGCCATTTGCGACGGGGTGATCGTCGCGGTGGGCGACCGGGCCGAGGTCGAACCGCTTGCCGGGCCGGACACCCGCGTGATCGACGCAGGCGGCGCGACCGTTCTGCCGGGCTTTGTCGAAAGCCACCTGCACCTTGTGTTGGGCGGGTCGGAGTTGACCCACCTGTCCCTTGTCGGGATCGAGGGCGAAGCGGCGCTGACCGGAGCGTTCCGCGCCTTTGCCAACGATAACCCGGACGCCCCGCTGTTGATGGGACAGGGTGGCGACTATGGGCTGATCGGGCGCCCGATGACCCGCCATGACCTTGACCGGGTGATCGCGGACCGCCCCATCGCCATCACCGCGCCGGATCATCACACCGTCTGGGCCAATACCGCCGCCCTGCGCGCCGCCAGGCTGCTGCACGGGGCCGATACACCGCCGGGGCACGACGTGGTCATGGCCGAAGATGGCACTGCCACCGGTGAATTGCGCGAATTCGAGGCCTTTGCGAAGGTCATCGCCCTTGGCGGCGACGAGCGGGTGAACCTTGGCATTGCCACGGGCCGCGATCCGTCGCCGTGGCCCGATGCCGCCGCGCTGGCGGTAGACCGGGAAAAGGCCGCGCGGGGGCTGGCCCATTGCGCGGCCCACGGGATTACCAGCGTCATCAACATGGACGGGAACCGCTATACCCTTGCCCTGCTGGACGGGTTGCGGGCCGAGGGGCGGCTGACCGCGCGGGTCAAGGTGCCGTTCCATTTCAAGCCGGACATGGGGCTGGACCAGATGGAGGAGGCCAGCGCCCTGACCGCCGATTATGCCGATGACTGGCTGTCGTCGGGCATGGTCAAGCTGTTCATGGATGGGGTGATGGACAGCCGCACGGCCTTTCGGCTGGGCGACTATCCCGGCCAGCCGGGCCACCGGGGCGCGGGCCTGTTCGGGCAGGACGATTTTGCCCGTATCGCGAAAGAGGCCGACCGGCGCGAGTTGCAGATTGCGGTTCATGCCATCGGCGATGCCGCCGTGCGCCGGACGCTGGACGGATACGCCGCCGCCCGCGCGGCCAACGGCCCCCGCGACAGCCGCCACCGGATCGAACATATCGAGATGCTGGACCGGGCCGACCTGCCCCGCTTTGCCGCGCTGGGTGTCGCCTGTTCGATCCAGCCGGTGCATGGGCCGGGGGTTCTGGACTTTGGTCTGGACGGGACGGAGCCGTTCGGGGCGGACCGCCTGAGCGATGCGTTCCTGTGCCGCGATTTGCAGGCGGCGGGCGCCGTGGTTTGCTTTTCCTCCGACTGGCCGGTGACGGATATTTCCGTTCTGCGCGGGATCCAGGCGCAATTGACCCGCCGCCCCTATCCCGGTGCCAGCGACCAGCGGCTGCCGCTGGCCGACACGCTGGCCGCCTATACCGCGCGCGGGGCATGGGCCGCGCATATGGAGCGGCTGACCGGCACGATCCGTCCGGGCCTTGCCGGGGATCTGGTGATCCTGACCGGCGATATCGAGGCGGTGCCGGAGGCAGAGATCGACACCCTTGGTATTCGGGCGACCATCGCGGGCGGGCGGGTGACCCATGGGGGATAACCTGCGCGGCAGCCTTTTCATGATCGCCGCGATGGCGGGATTTGCGGTTGAGGATATGTTCCTCAAGGCCGCCGCCCGAAGCCTGCCCACGGGCGAGGTTCTGATGTTGTTTGGCTTGGGTGGCTTGCTGGCGTTTGTGGGTCTGACAAGGCGGAACGGGCAGGACATCTGGTCTTCGGCCTATCTGTCGCGTCCGATCCTTGTTCGGTCGGGGTTCGAGGTGACGGGGCGGCTGTTCTACACGCTGGCCTTTGTCCTGACGCCGCTGACCTTTGCCACGGCGATCCTTCAGGCAACGCCGCTGGTCGTGGTCGCGGGGGCGGCGCTGTTTCTGGGCGAACGGGTCGGCTGGCGGCGCTGGACGGCGATCGGGGTCGGCCTTGCCGGGGTGCTGCTGATCCTGCGGCCGGGGCTGGCGGGGTTCGAGCCGCTGTCCGTTCTGGCGCTTTTGGGGATGCTGGGGTTCGCGGGCCGCGATCTGGCCACGCGCGCCGCGCCGCCGGTTCTGTCGAATGCGCAACTGGGCATCTGCGGATTTTCGATGCTGACGCTGGCCGGGGCGATCCTTGCCACGGTTGAAGGCGGGCTGCACCTGCCGGACCTGCCCACCGCCGGGCTGATCGCAGCGGCCACGGTTTTCGGCGTCTTCGCCTATAACAGCCTGACCATTGCCATGCGGACGGGCGAGGTGGGGGCGGTCACCCCGTGGCGCTATACAAGGCTGGTCTTTGGTATTGTGCTGGGCGCGACGGTGTTCGGGGAACGGCCCGATACGCTGATGATCGCCGGGTCTGTTCTGGTAGTGGGCAGCGGGGTCTTTGCGCTGGTCCGGACAAGGAAGGTGGGGTGAGATTCACCCCACCACCCCGTTCCGCAACATCCAGAGCCCGACCAGCAGCAGCGCTCCGCCCATGGCCAACGTCAGCCACCGCGCCTGCGCCGGATTGCGGAAGCTGCGGGCCAGGCTGTCCCCCGCGATGGTCCACAGCAGGAAGGCCAGCAAGTTGTTGAGGGTGAAGACCGTTGCGATAAACAGGACTAGCCCGGCCCGATGGTCCTTCGTCGGCGCGAGGAACTGGCTGAACATCAATCCGATGATCACATAGGCCTTGGGGTTAAGCAGCAAAAGCACCGCGCCGTCCCACCAGCCCGCGACCCGCGCCGTGACCCGATCCGGGGTCAGACCGGCCCGCAGGATGCCCAGCGCCAGCCACAGAACATAAAGCGCCCCGGCGATCCCGATCCAGCGAAACAAGGCCGGAACAGTGTCTAACAAGGCTGAAAAGCCCAGCCCGATCCCCACCGTCACCACCCAGGTCGCAACGTGATATCCGGCATTGGCAGGCAAGGTTGCCCGCAGGCCAAAGCGCGCGCCATTGGCCGCAAAGAACAGGTTTCCCGGTCCGGGGCTATAGGCCAGCGGGAAGAGGAAGACGAGCAAGGGAAGCAGGGTCTGGGTCATGCGGGCACTATCGCGCCCCTGTGGACGGCAGACGACCCGGAACCTGCGCTATCGCGTCATGGGATCGCGCAGCCAGTCGGGGGCGAAGCGGAGGTTCGGACAGCCCGCAAACCGGGCGATCCGTTCGATCTCGGCCTCCAGCCGGGACAGCCGCCCCCGGCCCATCCGCACCCCGGCTTCGGGCCAGAAGGCGGTGATTTCGACGGCCCCGGCGGTCCGGTCCGCCTTCATGTCGATCCGGCCGATCAGGCGGGTGCCTTCCATCACCGGGAAGACGTAGTAGCCATAGGTCCGTTTCGGCGCGGGGACGAAGATTTCAATCCGGTAGTGGAAACCGAACAGCCGCTCGGCCCGCGCCCTGTCGCGCAAAGCCGGGTCGAAAGGGGACAGGATGCGCACGCGGGCCGATGGATCGGGCAGCGGGGATTCCCATGCGCCGGGGCGGGCGAAGACGCGGCGCCGCTCGCCGGTCGCGCCTTCCACTTCGACCTCGATAATCTCGCCCCGTGACTGGACGGATTGGCACCATGCGCGGGCCTCGTCCTTGGTGGCGAGTTCCCAAAAGGCGGAAAGCTCGGTGCTGGTGGCGAATCCCAGCCGGTCCAGCGCGGCCCGCATCGCCCAATCCACGCTTTCGTCGCGGTCGGTCCGGGCGGACAGATGCGCCGGGGGGATCACCCGTTCGGTCAGGTCATAGACCTTCTGGAACCCGTCGCGGCGCACCACCGACACCTCGCCCGTGCGCCAAAGGTATTCGAGCGCGGTTTTCGACGGGTGCCAATCCCACCAGCCGCCAGATTTGCGTTCTTCGCCTTCGCCGACAGATCCCGAGGTGCATTCGCCCTGCGTTTCAATCTGGCGGCGGACCTCTTCGATCTTGTCCAGAAACCCGTCGCGCCGCCATTCCTGCCAACGGCGGTGAAGGTGTTGCCGGTCGGTTTCGAACCGGTGCCGCCAGTGATGGAAGAAGGCGACCGGGATGACGGAGGCATCGTGGGTCCAGTGTTCGAAGACCACCCGGTCCCGGTGCAACAGCGATTGCAGGGCGGGGGGCCGATATTGCCCGCGCCGCGACCAGAGGATCAGGTCATGTGCGCGGGCCAGCGTGTTGACGCTGTCCACCTGAACGAAGCCAAGATCGGTGATCACATTGGCCAGATCGGTGCCGCGTCCGGGCCCGCCGGTGGTCGACAAGAGCCCGTGCCGGTCCAGAAACAGGCGGCGCGCGGTGTCATTGGACAGGATCGGACGGGCGGTCATGCGGGCACATTAGCAGGTGCGCGGAGGGGCGCCAGCCCGATCAAGTCCCCTTGCGGTTGCCTTGCCCATGGGTCAGGTAGGGTCAAACGGAACAGGTGGCGTCAAATGTCCATACTTCTGATTCACACCGGTGGAACGATTGGCATGGACCGGACCGAGAGGGGCTATGCCCCCCGCGCCGGTGTGGTGGAGGACGCTATTGCGGAGTTGCGGGCGCAGGGCGAGCTGCGAGAGGTGGTGGATATCCTGCGCCTCGATCCGCTGATCGACAGCGCCAATGCCACGCCTGCCGACTGGACCCGCGTGGCGCGGGCGATCTTTGACAATCTTGATGCCTATGACGGGTTTGTTGTGACCCATGGGACCGACACGCTAGCCTATACCGCCGCGGCGCTGTGTTTTGCCCTTGAAGGGTTGAACCGCCCGGTGATCCTGACCGGGTCGATGCTTCCGCTGACCCAGCCGGGCAGCGATGGCTGGGCCAACCTGTCGAACGCGCTGGACGCGGCGACGATGGCCCCGGCCGGGGTCTGGGTGAAATTCGCGGGAAACCGGCTGCATGGGGCGCGGGTGCGCAAGTCCCATTCCTCGGCCCCTGATGCCTTCGAGGCTGCAGCGGAATCGACCCCGCCGCGCGTGTCGTCCACCCAGCGCCGGGTACATGATTTCGGCACCCACGACATCGCGATCCTGTCGATCGCGCCGGGGGTGTCGGCCCATGTGATCCGCGCGGCCCTGACCGAATGCGATGGCGTTGTGCTGCGCTGCTATGGGTCGGGGACGGTGCCGGACAGCCCGGCGTTGCGCGATGCGCTGACGGCGGCGCGCGACAAGGGCACGCTGGTCATCGCGGTCAGTCAATGCCCGGAGGGCCGGATTGCCCTTGGCACCTATGCCGCCGGGGCGGTTCTTGTCGATGCGGGCGTGGTCGATGGCGCCGATATCACGGTCGAGGCGGCCTATGTGAAACTGGCCCATGTCCTGTCGCGTGGATTGACCCCGGAACAGTCCCGGGCCGAGTTGACGCGGCTGTATTGCGGCGAGGCGAGCCTGTAGCCATAAGCCATTGATGCCCTTGTGTGGCATGGGCCGATCCCCTATCTCGGGCGGACCATGGCCAAGAAACCGAAGACAGACCCGAACTACAAGGTGATCGCCGAGAACCGGCGTGCCCGGTACGACTATGCCATCGAGTCGGATCTTGAGGTGGGGATCATCCTTTCGGGGTCCGAGGTGAAATCGCTGCGGTCCGGGCAGTCGAATATCGCGGAAAGCTATGCCTCGGTCGACAATGGGGAGTTGTGGCTAACCAACGCCTATATCGCGCCCTATGAACAGGCCAAGACCTGGGGTCATGAGGAGCGGCGCAAGCGCAAGCTGCTGGTGAGCCGGAAAGAGCTGTCGCGGTTGTGGAATGCAACCCAGCGGCAGGGCATGACCCTTGTCCCGATGGTCATGTATTTCAATCACAAGGGTCTTGTGAAACTGAAGATCGGCGTGGCCAAGGGTAAGAAGCTGCACGACAAGCGGGCCACCGACGCCAAGCGCGATTGGGACCGCCAGAAGCAGCGTCTGCTGCGGCAGAACAACTGACCCGCGCCCCGTTTCGGGGAAAAACCACTGATTTCTCCCTCTGTTTCCAGCCCCGCCGCCGTGGTTTGTGTTGGACAACGTCTGACGTTCTGTCGGGCAGATAGGGAGAATGGGGACGATGGAACAACTGATTATTCAACTGGTGTCGGGTGCGATCGGCGGCAACGTGGCTGGCGGCGTGCTGAAGAACCTGTCGCTGGGCACGCTTGGAAACTCGCTTGTCGGTATTCTGGGCGGCGGCATAGGTGGCCAGATTCTGGGAATGCTGACCGGCGGCGCGATTGACGGCGAGGCCGCGAGCGGCATCGGCGGCATCCTGACCCAGGTGGCCGGAGGTGGCGTTGGCGGCGGTGTGCTGCTGGCGGTTGTCGGTGCAGTAAAGAGTGCGTTGGGTAAGTGACGCGTTGAGGTTACGAGTAGCGGGGCGCCTTCGGGCGCCCCTTTCGTTTGCGCCAACGCCCTTGCGCGGCAGGGTTCCCCGCGCTAGTGACCCCCTGACCTTCACGCGACAGAACAGGGAGAGGCGACCCATGTCCGCGCAGTTGGAAAGCGACCCGAAAACGCTGGTGTCCACCGAATGGCTGGCGGCGCACCTGAAAGACCCGGACCTGCGCATTCTGGACGCGTCCTGGTACATGCCTGCCGACAACCGCGACCCGAAGGCCGAATACGAGGCCGCGCATATCCCCGGCGCCCGTTTCTTTGACATTGACGAGATCGCCGACCTGCGGTCGGACCTGCCGCATATGGTTCCCCCGGTCGAGAAATTCATGGCCCGTATGCGGGCGATGGGCATCGGCGATGGTCATCAGGTGGTTGTCTATGACGGGTCCGGCCTGTTTTCGGCGGCCCGCGTCTGGTGGCTGTTCCGCCTGATGGGCAAGACCGACATCGCTGTTCTCGACGGCGGCCTGCCCAAGTGGAGCGCCGAGGGCCGCCTCCTGACCGACGAACCGCCCCATATCCGGGACCGCCATATGACCGTGATGCGCCAGAACCAGATGGTGAAGGACGTGACCCAAGTCGCCCGCGCCGCGAAGCTGGGCGACTATGCCATCATCGACGCCCGCGCGCCCGAACGGTTCCGGGGCGAGGTGGCCGAGCCGCGCGAGGGGCTGCGGTCGGGCCATATTCCCGGCGCGCGCAACGTGTTCTTCAAGGAATTGCTGAATGCGGACGGCACGATGAAATCGCCCGACCAGACCCGCGCCATTTTCGAGGCGGCGGGCGTTGACCTGTCGAAACCGGCGATCACCTCTTGCGGGTCCGGCGTCACCGCCGCGATCCTCGCGCTGGCCCTGGAGCGTCAGGGCAAGCGGGACCATGCGATCTATGACGGGTCGTGGTCCGAATGGGGTATGTACCCCGATCTTCCCATAGCCACCGGAGACGCATGATGCTGGAGCATCTCAAAGACCAACCCGCTGACAAGATCCTGATGCTGATGCAGGCCTACCGCGAGGACCCGCGGGCCGATAAGATCGACCTTGGGGTCGGGGTCTACAAGGATCCGACCGGGCTGACCCCGGTGATGCGGGCGGTCAAGGCCGCCGAGCAGCGGATCTGGGAAAGCCAGGACAGCAAGGCCTATACCGGGCTGGCCGGCGATCCGGCCTATGCCGATGCGATGGTCGGTCTGGTTCTGGGCGATGCCGTAGCTCGCGACCGCGTGTCGGCCGTGGCCACCCCGGGTGGCACCGGTGCGATCCGGCAGGCGCTGGAACTGATCCGCATGGCCGCGCCCGAGGCGACCGTCTGGTTGTCGGCCCCGACCTGGCCGAACCACCCTTCCATCATCAAATACCTCGGCATGAAAATGGCCGAATACCGCTATTTCGACGAGGCAACCCGCGGTGTCGATTTCGGCGGCATGATGTCCGATCTGGCCGGGCTTAAATCCGGCGACGTGGTCCTGCTGCATGGCTGCTGCCACAACCCGACCGGGGCCAACCTGACCGGTGACCAGTGGGACGAGGTCATCGCCCACCTGAAGGCCAAGGGCGCGGTGCCGTTGATCGACATCGCCTATCAGGGCTTTGGCGACGGGCTTGCCGCCGATGCCGCCGCGACCCGCGCCGTGGCCGGTGCGGTCGATGAATGCCTGATCGCGGCCTCTTGCTCCAAGAACTTCGGGATCTACCGCGAACGCACCGGTATCCTGATGGCGATTGGCGATGCCGCACGGGGCAAGACCACGCAGGGCACGCTGAATTTCCTGAACCGTCAGAACTATTCCTTCCCGCCGGACCATGGGGCGCGGATCGTGTCGACCATCCTGAATGACGCTGCGCTGCGCGCCGATTGGGAGGCGGAACTGGAAGAGGTGCGCAACACCATGCTGGGCCTGCGCACCCAATTGGCCGATGAGCTGCGCCGCCTGTCGAATTCCGACCGGTTCGATTTCATCGCCCATCACCGGGGCATGTTCAGCCGCATCGGCACCACCGCCGAGAAGGTGGAAAAGATGCGCGCCGACAGCGGGATCTACATGGTATCGGACAGCCGGATGAACATTGCCGGTCTGAACAGCGAAACTGTGCCGATCCTTGCCAGGGCGATCATCGACGCCGGGGTCTGACCCGACAAAGTTTCGGCCCGCCATCGCGCGGGCCTTGACTATGCCTTTTATTTCTATATTTCTCGAAATATGGAATCAAAGAACGCAATAGAGGCGCTTGCCGCCCTGGCCCAGGAGGGGCGGTTGGCCGCCTTTCGTCTGCTGGTCAAACACGCGCCGGACGGTCTGCCTGCGGGTGAGATCGCCGAGCGGCTGGAGATGCCGCCCAGCACCCTGTCCACCAATCTGTCGATCCTTGCGCGTGCGGGGCTTGTCTCTGCCACGCGCGAAGGCCGGTCGATCCGCTATCGCGCGGATATGTCCGGCATGGCCGCATTGCTGGCCTATCTGATGGAGGATTGCTGCGGCGCCAGTCCGGCGCTGTGCGATCCCGTCATTTCCAAAGTTACCTGCTGCTGAAAGGTCGGCCCCATGTCCGATACCCCGAATATTGTCGATGATCTGTTCCACCTGCCCGACCCCGGCGCCCTGTTCCCCAGTGAACGGCGCAGCGATCCGCCGCGCATCCTGTTGCTGTATGGGTCGCTGCGGGATCGGTCGTTCAGCCGTCTAACCGCGGAAGAAGCCGGGCGCATCCTGACCAAGCTGGGGGCAGAGGTGCGGTTCTTTCACCCCTCTGGCCTGCCGCTGCCGGATGATCCGGCCAATACGGCGGGCACGGATCACCCCAAGGTCGCGGAACTGCGCGATCTGGTGAACTGGTGCGACGGGATGGTCTGGTCCTCGCCCGAGCGGCACGGGGCAATGACCGGGATCATGAAGGCGCAGATCGACTGGATTCCGCTGTCGCTCGGCTCGGTTCGGCCGACGCAGGGCAAGACGCTGGCGGTGATGCAGGTGTCAGGTGGATCGCAAAGCTTCAACACCGTGGGGCAGTTGCGCATTCTTGGGCGCTGGATGCGGCTTTTGACGATCCCGAACCAGTCGTCGGTGCCGAAAGCGTGGCAGGAGTTTGGCGCGGACGACCGGATGAAGCCCTCGGCGCTGTATGACCGGATCGTCGACGTGATGGAGGAGCTGGTCCGCTTTACCCTGCTGACCCGCGACATTCGCGAGCACTTGGTCGATCGCTATTCCGAACGCAAGGAAAGCGCCGCCGAACTGACCAAGCGGGTTTCTCTGACCAAGGCGCTGTAGCGGGCCTTGCATTCACGCCGCAAGCGGCCACATCCTTGGTAGACACAGATGGGAGAACATCATGCAGACCGAACAGACCGACAACGGAACCCTTGAGACCTGGACCCCGGAGGAGGTTTCCGCCGCGCTGGAGGCCGGGGAGATATCCCTGATCGACGTGCGCACGACGCAGGAGTTCATGTTCGAACACATCCACGGCGCGATGTTGATGCCGATGCCGTTCTTCCGGCCCGAGACGGTTCCCTTTGGCGGCCCGAAGAAGATCGTGTTCCATTGCGGATCGGGGATGCGGTCCGAGCGGGTGGCGCGGGCAGCGCTGGCCGCCGGGCAGGAGACCGTGGCCCATATGGGCGGCGGGTTCGGCGCATGGAAGGCCGCGAAGTTGCCCTATATCGGGACGGATATGGCGACCGGCGCCCCGAAGCGGGTCGACTAAGCCCGGACACCAAAAAACCCGGGCGGTGTCCCGCCCGGGCAGTTTGCCTAATCAGCTGACTGGAAGGTTTATCAGCCTTTCGAGAATTCGGGGTAGGCTTCCATCCCCAGCTCGGCCATGTCGAGCCCGTTGATTTCGTCTTCTTCCGAAACCCGGATGCCCATGGTGACCTTGAGGATGTACCACAGGACCGCCGAGGCGACGAAGGTGAAGGCCCCGATCGCGACGATCCCGAGGATCTGCGCACCCCAGTTGCCGGTGTAGAAGGCAACCGCCAGCGTACCCCAGACCCCTGCGATCAGGTGAACCGGGATGGCACCGACCACGTCGTCGATCTTCAGCTTGTCCAGCATCGGCACGGCGAAGACCACGATGATCCCACCCACGGCACCGGTCAGCAGCGCACCAAAGAGCGACGGCGCGAGCGGTTCGGCGGTGATCGACACGAGGCCAGCCAGAGCGCCGTTCAGCACCATGGTAAGGTCCGGCTTCTTGTACATGATCTGGGTCAGGATCAGGGCGGCAACGGCCCCGGCCGCCGCGGCCATGTTGGTGTTGGCGAAGATGCGGGACACGTCGGTCACGTCACCCACGGTGCCCATGGCAAGCTGCGAGCCGCCGTTGAACCCGAACCAGCCAAGCCACAGGATGAACGTCCCAAGCGTCGCGAGGGCAAGGTTCGAGCCCGGCATCGGGATGGTGCGCCCGTCCTTGTACTTGCCAATCCGCGGCCCAAGGATCAGGGCACCGGCCAGCGCGGCGAAACCACCGGCAGCGTGCACGAGGGTCGAGCCGGCGAAGTCGGAGAACCCGGCTTCGGACAGCCAGCCGCCACCCCACTGCCAGGAGGCTTCGATCGGGTAGAAGATACCGGTCAGAACGACGGTGAAGATCAGGAAGGGCCACAGCTTGATCCGTTCGGCCAGCGTGCCGGACACGATGGAGGCGGTGGTGGCACAGAACATCAGCTGGAAGAAGAAGTCGGAGCCGACAGAGGCATAGTCGAGCGCCGCATCTTCGGCAGCAAGGCCGACCGGTTCAAGCGAGGTCGGGCTGAAGCCGCCAAGCCATCCAGCAATGGACCAGGCGTCGCCCGGATACATCAGGTTGAAGCCCACCAGCCAATACATGATCGCGGCGATGGAGAAGAGCGCGATGTTCTTGGTCAGCTGCATGGTCACGTTCTTGGACCGCACCAGACCGGCCTCGAGCATGGCAAAGCCGGCTGCCATCCAGAAGACGAGGAACCCGCCGATCAGGAACAGAAGCGTTGTGAAGATATAGGGGTTGATGTCGGGCGCAGCGGCCACTTCGGCTTCTTGCGCGAAGCCCAGCGCCGGGATCGCGGCAAGCGCGGCGGCGAGGGGGAGAATACGGTTCAGTTTCATGTGTCCTTGTCCCTTGTGAGGTTGCCTAGAGCGCGTCGTCGCCGGTCTCACCGGTCCGAACGCGCATGGCGCTTTCGACGTCGAGAACGAAAATCTTGCCGTCACCGATCTTTTCGGTGCGGGCGGTTTTGGCGATGGTCGCCACGACCTCGTCGGCCATGGCATCCGGCACGACGATGTCGAGCCGCACCTTCGGCACGAAGTTCACGGCGTATTCGGCGCCGCGGTAGATCTCGGTGTGGCCGGACTGCGATCCGAACCCCTTGATCTCGGACACCATCATGCCGCGCACGCCCGTGGCGGTGACCGCCTCGCGGACCTCCTCGAGCTTGAACGGTTTGATTGTCGCAATGATGAGTTTCACGGTCTTCCCCTTGCAGATTTCGATGCTGCGGACGCCACGGCAGGTGACGCCTGACAGGGCAAAGGGTGCGCGACAGCCCGCCGGAGACAAGAAATGCTGCACCTGCAAAATGGGTTGTCACGTCGAAGGTGCACAATTTTTGCACAAAAAGTTCCTTTTGGTTATTTTTTGTGCAGAACGCTAAGCGAAAAGCCCCGGCCAAAGGCGACTCAATCCGCTCTACATCCGAAAACATTGGGGGTATTGTCGGCCAAAAGACCCACGCTGAACGAGCAGAGCAGATGACCGGACCGAACCGATCCAGACCCACGCTGGTGGCCGAGAAACGCTATTCCGGCCAACCGAAGGCCGCCGCGTCGAAACCCCGGCGCAAGCCATCGGGTGGCGGTGGTGGCAAGCGCAGGCCCCCGGCCAAGCGCCGCGCACCGCGCGGGCCGCTGGGATGGATCTGGGCAATGGTGGCCTGGATCTTCCGGGTGATCTGGGGTGTCAGCTGGCGGATCGGGCTTGTCGTCGGCATCATCATTGCCGGCGCGGTGATCTATACCGCGACGACCCTGCCGCCGGTGTCAGAGCTGGTCGATGGGCGCGCACGCGGGTCGGTGACTTTGCTGGACAGGTCAGGGCAGGTCTTCGCATGGCGGGGCGACCAGTTCGGCGGGATGATCGACGCCCAGACCGTTTCACCGCATCTACACAACGCCGTGGTCGCGACAGAGGACAAGCGGTTCTATCGCCATTTCGGCATCTCGCCACGCGGCGTGGCCAGTGCGATCCGGATCAACATGCGCGAAGGCCGTGGCCCGCTGGAGGGCAACGGCGGGTCGACGATCACCCAACAGACCGCCAAACTGTTGTGCCTTGGCACGCCCTACGACCCCGAGACATGGGAAAGTGAAGCGGAGTACGAAGCCGACTGCCGCCGCACGACCCTTGCCCGCAAGGTCCGTGAAGCGATCTACGCGATGGCGATGGAGGTCAGCTATTCCAAGGAAGACATCCTGACGATCTACCTCAACCGGGCCTATCTGGGCGCGGGCACCCGCGGGTTCGAGGCGGCCGCGCAGCGCTATTTCGGGATTTCGGCCAATGAGGTGAACCCCAGCCAGGCCGCGATTCTGGCAGGGCTGCTGAAGGCGCCCACGACCTATGCCCCGACCAACAATCTGCAACGCAGCTGGGACCGGGCCAATGTCGTCATCGGGTTGATGGAAGATCAGGGATACCTGACCGCCGCGCAGGCCCGTGATGCGCGCGACAACCCGGCCGGACTTAGCGCTGCTGCCGCCGCCCGCGCGGGTGGGTATTTCGCCGATTGGGTCATGGATTCGGGGCCGGAGTTCTTTACCCGCAACACCACCGAAGACGTGATCATCCGCACCACGCTGGACCCGCGCATCCAGTCCGCCGCCGAAGAGGCCCTGATATGGGTGTTCGAGAACAAGGTGCGCGAGGGGTCAGAGGCGCAGGCCGCTATCGTGGTCATGTCCGCCGATGGCGCTGTGCGGGCCATGGTTGGCGGGCGCAATACGCAGGCCTCGGGCGCGTTCAACCGGGCAACGCAGGCCCTGCGCCAGACCGGGTCTCTGTTCAAACCCTTCGTCTATGCCACCGCGCTGGAACTGGGGATGAGCCCGAATGACATCGTCGTGGATGAACCATTCTGCATGACCGTTCCCGGATCGGGCGAATGGTGTCCGTCGAACTACAGCCGCGACTTTTCCGGGGCCGTGACCCTGACCGAGGCGCTGACCCGGTCACTGAACATCCCGGCAGTAAAAGTGTCCGAGCAGGTCGGGCGCGACAACGTCCGCACCATCGCCGAGGGGTTCGGGGTGCAAAGCGACCTAGCCGCTGGCCCGTCTCTGGCGCTGGGGGTGTCGGAATCGACCCTGATCGAGATGACAGGCGCTTATGCCGGCATCCTGAACGGCGGGTCGTCGGTGACCCCATATGGTCTGGTCGAACTGCGCCTTCAGGGCGATGACGTGCCCCTGATGGGCACGGGCGGCGGGATCGGCGAACGGGTGATCCGCGAAGATGCCGCCCGACAGCTGACGTGGATGATGCACAACGTCGTGCAGAACGGCACCGGGCAGCGCGCCCGCGTCGACGGCTGGCAGATCGCAGGCAAGACCGGCACCACGCAGGCCGCCCGCGACGCATGGTTCATCGGCTTTACCGGCGATTACGTGGCCGGGGTCTGGATGGGCTATGACAACAACACGCCGCTGACGGGGGTGACCGGGTCCGGTCTTCCGGCCGAGATCTGGCATGAAACCATGACCCGCGTTCTGACCGGGATGCAGCCCGTGCCGCTGCCGATGCAGGCCCCGCCTGAGCCTGTGCGAGCCGCCCCGGTCAACGGTGGCGGCCAACAGGGACGCGACCCGATCGTCGACCTTTTGAATGCGATTCTGGGCGGTGGAAACTAGACCGGGCGCTCCATGAACACTGAATGCGGGCCTTCGACGTAATCGCCGAACGGCCCGCAATCGACAAAGCCGGATCGCCGATACAGCCGGTGCGCATCATAAAGGTCATCGCCGGTTTCCAGCCGCAGCATCGGCAGGCCCGCGTCCCGCGCGGCCCCGATCACCGTGGACACCAGCAGCGCACCGATCCCGGCCCCGCGCGCGGCGGGGTCCACATACATCGACTTCAACTCGCCATAGTCGCCCTTGTCGGCAAGGGCCACGCAGCCCCGTGCAGCGCCGCCAATCCGCGCGGTCCAGAACCGGATCGACGGCACGCAAAGGTCGTCGATGGACAGGGCAAAGGAAAACTCTGGCGGGTATTTCGACAGAAGAAAGGCGTGGCTTGCGGTAATCAGGGCGGTGGCTTCGGGGTCGCGGGGGCTGCATCTTTCGATGGTCACCGCCGATGTCATGGTGTCTTGCACGCTGGGCGCCTTCTGGCTGTAACGGTCGGCGCGATCCTGCGAAACCGGCCCGGCGGGTGCAAGCCGAAACCTAGCCCAGGTCCTTGACCATGATCTTCCAGGTTTTGGTTTGGTCCGCGACATCGCGCAGCCCGCACCAGCCGCGCCGGGCCATCAGCCCCTGCGCCTCGGCGACCGTCGTGTGCAGCCGGGTCAGGCCAAGGCGCGCGGCCTCGGCCTCGAGCATGGCGACGATCTGGCTGGCAAGGCCGATGCCCCGGTGCCGCCCGTCGACACAGAGCCCGACCACCCAAGGCCCTTCGTCATCCAGCGCCCCGAAAGAGGTGGGTTCGACCGCGCCGCCCCCGACCGGCTGATCCCGGTCGTCAAGGACCACGATGCCGAACGGCACCTGCCCCTGACCTTTGCGCCGTTCCAGATCGGCCCGCGCATCACTGCCGCCCGAGGCGCCATAGTGGTCGGGCCAAATCTGTTCCATCAGGTCAGACAGGGGACCAATGGCATCGGGCCGTTCCGCAAGCCGCATCAGGCGGTAGTAGTGACTCATCTGCTGTCGACTCGTACGTTGTCTGCCAGAAGCCGGACCACCGTTGCCTCGTTCAGGTAGCCCGTCACGGTCAGATTGCGCGCGCGCTGGTAGCGGCGCAAGGCCCTGCGGGTGTCATCGTCAAAGCGGCCATCCACAACGCCGGGGTTCAGGCCAAGCTGGGCCAGACGCGCCTCGACCAGACGCGCGGTGATCGGGTTAAGACCAAGGCGGCGTTCGGCGGCTTCGGCGGCTTCCATGTCGGCGGCGCTGTTCTGTTGCGAGATCATCGCGTCGATCCGGGCCTGCGCCTCGTCCCGGAAGACGCCGTTGGGCCAGATTTCAAGGTAGTCGCGGTAAGAGGCGACCGTGTTGGCGGCAACGGCCCGGTCCCATGCCTGTCGGTCGTCGGCCTCTGCCGCGGCGCGGTTTTCCTCTTCGATCTGGGCAAGGCGGCTGGAGGCGACTTCGGAATAGACCCCATCCGGGTAGCGGCCAAGATAGGCGCGGTATCCGGCCTCGTCCCCCTTGGCGCCGGTTTCTTCCCAATAGGCCCGGTCGAGCCGCAGTTCTTCTTCCCGCTGGCGCTCGGCCTCGGCTTCCAGTTCGGCGGCGCGACGGGCGGCCTGCGCGTCCAGCCGGTTGATCTGCTCACGGGTCATGTAGGAGGTCTGGGAATAGCCGGTCTGCTGTTGCCAGTTGGTGATCGCCCGGCGGGTGCCCGGCCCGAATATCCCGTCGATGCCGCGCGTGTCATAGTCGAGGATGGTCAGATCCCTCTGAATCTCGCGCCGTTCGTCGCGGGTCAGGGACAGGGCCTCTTCCGATTTGCGGGCATCGCGGTTCGGTTCAGTGAGGATCTCTTCGATCATCGCCTCGGCCTCGGCGGTGTAGCGCCCGTCGGGATAGGCGGCGAGATAGGCGCGGTAGGCGTTCAGGGTGTCCGCCTCTGCCGCCGCGCGCCATGCGCTGTCTTCGCGGGATGGGTCCGTGGTGGGTTCCGGCTCTGGCGTCGGCTCTGGCTGTGCCTCGACCTCGGCGGCGGGCATCGGTGTCCATGTGGCGGGCAGGTAGCCCGAGGCGCGGATCGCCGTCCAATCCTGCAACTCCTCGGCCAGGTCGAGGCCCGGCGAGACAAGCGCGTCTTCTGCGAAGTCGGCCACGTCGCGTGGCAGCCCGCGCAGCACGGTCACCCCTTGGGGGATGTCCAGATCGCCGATCCCAATCCGAAGCCATGGGTCAAGGTCCGGGCCGGACAGGCTGCTTGGCCCAAGGACCAGAATGGCCTGACCGGGGGTCTGGGCCAGAACCTGAAGCAGGCTGTCGACCGATACCCCGGCCGCGTCAACATTCATCAGGCCGGGGGCGTCGGCATCTGCGGTCAGGAACCACGTCCGCGCCCCGTCGGTCGCGAAGTGACCGGACAGAAGCACGACGATCCGATCCGCTTCGGCGCTGGTATCGACGAACTCTGCCACCGCCTCGGCCGTGGGGCCGGACCGGCCGTTGCGCAGGGCCGAAACCGCAAACCCAAGATCCTCCAGCCCGGCGCGGGCCTGAAGCAGATCGTCGGCGCGCGAAACGCGGTCCAGCCGTTCGTATCGTTCAGACCCGAGGATCAGCGCGGCGTCCTCTGCCAGCGCGGGCGAGGCGAGAAGGGCGAATAGCGAGGCGGAACACAAAGCATGACGCATGACGGGGCCTTTCCTGACTACGGTGTCTGGTTCATGACGCCTGCCCACGGGCAGTTATACAATAGCAGCGCCGATCGGACCCGCGAACCGGCGTATTAGCGCCCATTCCGGATTCACGAAAGATTCAGGAAGATCGTGGATTGTCAGCCGGTGTGATTGCGATTTCCGGCCCCCATCCGGCCGGCTGTTTCCCCCCCCCGGGGATCAGTCTCCGGGGGGCTTACCACAGCCGGTTGTCTTTCCGCTCCGCCTCCCCTAGGCCTTGGGGACAGACAAAGGGGGCGATATGGGCACGGTCACATTGGTCCGGCACGGGCAGGCAAACTCCACGGCGACGGACGAACATTCCTATGACCGGTTGTCGCCGCTTGGGTTCCAGCAGGCGGAATGGCTGGGCGATTGGCTACGCGATCAGGGCGAACAGTTCGACAGCGTCCTGTGCGGCACGCTGACCCGCCATGAACAGACCGCGGCTGCGATGGGGTTTCCTGATCCGGTAACGGACCCGCGCCTGAACGAGCTGGATTATTTCAATCTGTCCGACGCGCTGGAACAGGTGCATGGCATCCCGCGCCCCGATGGCGAAGGGTTCGCCGAACATATCCCGGTTCTGATGGAGGCCTGGCACCGCGCCGAGATCATGGGAAACGAAAGCTTTGACGCCTTTGAGACCCGCGTTGCTGCCGTGTTGCAAGAGGCCGCGCAGCCGGGCCGCCATGTTCTTTGCGTGACCTCGGGCGGGGTGATCGGGATGATCCTGCGCCACCTTCTGGACCTTGATCCGCGCCGGATGGCCCATGTCCTTTTGCCGATCCATAATACCTCGCTGCACCGGGTACATGTGACCCCGGTCGGGCCGATCCTTGCCGGGTTCAACGCCACCCCGCATCTTGATCCGGCGGACCGCATCCACGCCCGCACCCATTTCTGAAGGACCGATACAATGCTGCATCTTTGGGTTCGCGCCGAACAGCGGCCAAACGAGGAACGGGTCGGGCTGACCCCAGAGGGCGCGGGCACCCTGATTGCCGCCGGGTTT
Source organism: Loktanella sp. IMCC34160 (assembly GCF_004145845.1). Taxonomy (GTDB): domain Bacteria; phylum Pseudomonadota; class Alphaproteobacteria; order Rhodobacterales; family Rhodobacteraceae; genus SELP01. The sequence goes on from NZ_SELP01000003.1 coordinate 142,948, forward strand.
CGCGTGACGGTCGAGAACAGCCGCCAGCGGATGATCGAATTGGACGGCTACACGGCGGCAGGTTGCGAGATCGCGCCGGAAGGTGGGTGGACCGAAGCCCCGGCGGATGCCGTGATTTTCGGCCTGAAGGAACTGCCCGAAGATGGCACGCCCCTACGCCACACCCACATCATGTTTGGCCACGCCTACAAGGGCCAGCCCGCAGGGCAGCGCTTGCTGGCCCGGTTCAAGGCTGGGGGCGGGACGCTTCTGGACCTTGAATACCTGACCCATGCGGATGGGCGGCGGGTGGCGGCATTCGGCTATTGGGCCGGGTTCGCGGGGGCCGCGCTTTCGGCGCTGGACTGGGCGGCACAGGCCGGGGGCGGGCAGCTTGGCCCGGTGTCGACCTATGCCAGCGCAGAGGCCCTGACCGACGACGTGCGCCGGGCGCTGGATGCGGGCGGCGACAGGCCCGCCGCATTGGTGATCGGGGCGCTGGGGCGCGTCGGCGCCGGGGCGTCGGACCTGTGCAGTGCCGTCGGGATCGACGTGACGAAATGGGATATGGCTGAAACCGCCCATGGCGGCCCCTTCCCCGAGGTGCTGGAGCATGGGATCTTCCTGAACTGCATCCTTGCCCGGCCCGGAACCCCGGTGTTTGTCCCCGCCGATGCAAAAACCTCGGCCCGCGCCCTGCGCGTGATCGGGGATATTGCCTGTGACCCGGACAGCGAATTTTCCCCGATCAAGGTCTATGACCGGGCGACCGACTGGCAGGCTCCGGTGTTGCGGGTGCAGGATAATCCGGTGCTGGACGTCATGGCGATCGACAACCTGCCGTCGCTTCTGCCGCGCGAAAGTTCAGAGGATTTCGCGGGGCAGCTTTTGCCGCATCTTCTGGCACTTGGAACCGACCCGGATGGGGTTTGGGCGCGGGCAAGGGCGGAATTCGCGGCGCACCTTCCGGGCTAGAGCGTCATGCTTCAGGCAATTCGCCTGGCGCTCTAGCCGCCGCGATACAGCTCGTCTTCCTCGTCCGAGGCAGAGATGCCCAGCGCATCAAGCCCGCTTTCGAGGTGGTCGGCCAGATGCGGCGACCCTTTGAGGTATTCGGCGGTCGGCGTCGTCGCCTCGGCCTGAGCGGTCCGATAGGCGTCGGCGTATTCCTCGGGTTCGAAACTGCCGCGTCCGATCCAGAACACCGCAACCAGCGCCGCCTGCTCTTCCTCGTTCAGCCGGTCGATGAAGGCGTCCATCTCGGCCTCGGCGCGGCCCAACTCGCGGGCCATGATGATGACCTCGGCCACCTTGTCTGCGGAAATATGGATCATCGCTCTTGCTCCGGATCTGTCTGTGGTTGAGGGCAGACTGACAGGGGTATCATGCGCCCGCCTTGATCCTGCGCAAAGTCATTTTCGCGTCAGCGCGCGCCGAACAGCCGGTAGTAGGCCCAGTCGGGCAGGAACTGCGACAGGCGGAAGACCCATGAAAACAGCATTGGGAAAGACCGTTTGAAGGCGTCCGAATTCATCAGCTCGAACATTTCCTGTGCCGCTTCTTCCGGGGTCATGATGAAGGGCATCCGGAATTCGTTCTTGTCGGTCAGCCGGGTCTTGATGAAGCCGGGGTTAGCCAGCTGCACGCGGATCGACGTCTTGCGCAGGTCCGCCTGCATGGATTCGCCCAGCGCCATCAGCCCCGCCTTGGACGCGGAATAGCCGATGGCCCCCGGCAGCCCGCGAAAGCCCGACAGCGACCCGGTCAGCACGATATGCCCCTGCCCCCGGTCGATCATCCCGGGCAGGACCGCGCCCACCGCGCGGATGCCGCCCAGAAAGTTGATCTCGGCCATCGCCTCGGCCTGTTCGGGGTTCCAGTCCTGCGCGGCCATGGGCCAATAGACCCCGGCAAGGTAGATCATGCCGTCGATCGGTCCGATGTCCTGCGCGACCTGTTCGACCGCCTGACGGTCGGTGACGTCCACGGCCACGGCCCGCGCCTTGCCCGGCAGTTCGGCCACCAGCGCATCAAGCCGTTCCTGTGACCGGGCCGAGACGATCACCTCGGCCCCTGCCCGGCTGAGCGTCATGGCAAGCGCGCGGCCCAGCCCCTCGCTCGCCCCGATCAGCCAATAGCGTTTCCCCTGCCACTCCATCAGGCGACCGCCCTTGGCCGCATGGTGGCGACCAGTTCCGCCACCTTGATCCCGAATTTTCGGAACTGGCTGCGGTTGATGATGTGCCCGTTCGGCGCAAGATAGAGCCAGTCGGTGACGTTCAGGACATGGCCCCCGGCCTCTTCCGGCAGGCGGATGCGATAGCGCAGCAGGACCGATGCGCCTTCCTGCTGGCCGTGGCCGGTGCCGACAAGGTCCGGCGCCTCGGCCCGGATCGACCCGTCATTGCCAAGGGTCAGGGTCCATTCCCTGTCCTGCGTCATGCCGGTTGCATAGCGGAAGGCCTCAGTCATGCGGCCGGTGTTGCCTGTCCATGTGGCATCCATTTCAGCGACAAATCGCGAGGTGACCCGACCGGTCGGTCCGTAGATCACGCCTTCGCAGTCCATCGGGCCGTTCAGGACCTGCCGGATGTCGAAGGCCGGTTCGCTGCCCGCGTAATCGCTGGGCTTTTGCGCCACGAAGGAAAGGCTGCGTTGCGCAAGAAGGACGAGGGCAAGAACGAGGCCCGCGCCGAAGATGAAACCGAGTGTCGGCGTCATGGAGTATCCTCCAGTCTGGTGGCCAGGAGAAGTCCGATGGCCAGGAGTTTGAGCAAGGACGGCACAAGGGCGTAGAGCACCGTCAGAAGGGTAAGGGCCGCGTCAGGCTGAGCCGGTGCCCCCGCCTGAAACCCGGACCATTCGAGAAGCGGCAGCAAGGCCACCGCCGCAAAAGCGAGCGTGAACTTGTTGACCAGAGACCAAAGCCCGAACCCCTGCCCCCCTTGAGGAGAGATCGCGGCCATCCGACGGGCGAAGGCGGCGGGAAGCAGGGTCAGGTCGGCCCCGATGGTCGCCCCCGACAGGACACAGATCAGGGCAAAGACGGGCGCATCACCCGGCCCAAGAAGCAGCGTGCCCCCGAAACTGGCAATCGCTAACCCCATGGCCGAGAGAAGCACGGGGCGCGTGCCGAAGGTCTGGGCCAGCCGCGACCACAGGGGGGCGGACAGGGCCGCCGAGAGGAAGAACAGCACCAGAAGAGGGCCTTCCCAGCCGGGCGCGTCTAGCCTGCTTTCGACGAAGAACAGGAACAGGGTCGAAGAGACGGCCACCGGGGTGGCGTTGATCAACGCCAGAAGCAGAAGCCGCCGGGCCAGCGGGTCGGACAGGATCGTGCCAATCGGGGTCGGGTCGTGGTGCAGATCGTCGGCCCATTCCGGCGCCATCAGGATTGCGGCAACCGCGGTTACGGCGGCAAAGCCAAGCGCAAAGGCGCCGAAGGGGTTGTCGGTCAGGCCGATCAGAAGCGTCGGTGCAATGGCAGCAAGGCAGATGCCCAGAAGCGCGCCGCTTTCCCGCCAAGCCGCGAGTTGCACATGGCCGCCGGGCAGGTGGGCGGCCTTGGTCACGCCACGGGCATAGAAATTGATCGACAGAAAGCTGAAGGCAGTGAACAGCCCGGTGATCGTCAGGCCGAACCACAAAAGCGGGCCAAGCGGCGGGCTGTCCGCAAACAGCCCCAGCATCGACAGGGCGAGGACCCCGGCGGCAAACGCCATGACCAGCCCCCGCGCGCCGCGCAACCGTTCGCTGATCCAGCCAAGGACCGGGTCCTGCACAACGTCGAACAACCGCAGTCCGAACAGCACCGCGCCAAGCGCAACAAGGCTAACCCCGTGGGTTTCGGCAAAGAATTTCGGCGCGTAGATGTAGATGGGCAGCCCGGCCCCCGACAGGACCGCGCCGAAAAGCGCATAGGCCGGCAGCCGGCCGGGCTGCCCATATGCGGCCTGAACAGTCACTGGCTGACGTCCTGTTTCGGGGGTTCAGGCCGGGTCCGGTAGACCGCCCCTTTCCACCAGAGTTTCAGGGCCTGCCAATGGATCAGCGCCAGAACCCGCCGCGACCCGAAGGGCCGCCGCAACAGGCTGCGCAGGATCGACAGGGTCGAGACAGGCACCCGCTGACCGGTCAGCGTGGCGACCAGCCCGCCGTTCCCGGCAAGATAGTCAATGCGGATGTCGATCCGGTCGTCGTCGATCCGGAACCGGAAGGCATAGTCGCCGGTCACGTCCTGAAATGGCGAGACGTGAAAGATCTTGCGGGCGCTGACGGTTTCGTCCCAGTCCAGCGGGCGCAGATCGTCGTGGTGACACAGGTAGGAATGCCGGTCGCCAAAGGTGTTCGTCACTTCGGCGATCACCGCGCGCAGGGTGCCGCCCGCATCATGGCAGAGCCAGAAACTGACCGGGTTGAACACATGCCCGAGGATGCGCGGCTGCGCGAGGAGGAGGAGCGGGCCGGGAAGGTCCAGCCCCCGGTCCGACAGGACCTGCCGCACCCAGGCGGGACCCGTGCCCTGCCCCGGCGCACCACCATGGTCCAAGTCCCACAGCGACATCAGGTTGCGCCCGTTCCGCGAGAACAGAAGCGGCGTTCTCAACGCCGCCTCTGCATCCAGCAGGACATAGTCGAGCGAGTAGCGGAACGCGTTCTTCGTTCCGCCGCGTCGCCCGTGATAGGTCTGGGCCGCGATATGATCGACCGTTGCCATCATTCCGCTGCCAGCTTCATCCCTTCGACCGCGTTCAGGGCGGTGACCACATCGACCGCGCTGGACAGGCCGTCCTCGTGGAAGCCGTTCTTCATCCAGGCCCCGCAGAACCACGTCCGGTTCGACCCGTTCATCGCCACGGCCTTGCGCTGCGCCTCAAGCGCGGCATGGTCATAGACGGGATGCCGGAAGGTCGCCTGATCCCAGATCAGGTCTTCGCGGATCGGGTGAGTCGTGTTCAGCGTCACGAAATAATCGGTGCCGCCCCTTAGCCACGGCTGAAGCGAATTCATCCAGTAGGTCAGGTCGATCCGGTCCTTCTGCTGGCCCTGTGTCTCGGTATAGACCCAGGACGACCAGACCTGACGCCGTTTCGGCATGACCGAAATGTCGGAATGCAGGATCGCGGTGTTGGGTTGGTAGCGGATGTTGGACAGCACGTCGCGTTCCTGCGGCGTGGCGTCCGACAGCATCGACAGCGTATCGTCGGAATGGGTCGCCATAACGACCTCGTCGAACAGCTCCCACTCGCCGCCCTGTGCACGGGCCTCGACCCCCTGCGGGCCGCGCCGGACGCCTGCGACCGGCGCGGACAGGCGGATATCGACCCCCTGTTTTTCCATGGCGTTGGCGAGCCGCGAGACATAGGCCACCGAGCCGCCCTCGACCGTGAACCACTGGTGCTGCCCGGTGTGGTGCAGAAGCGCGTGATTTTCGAAGAAGGTCATCATGGCATGGGCCGGGAATTCCATGATCTTCTCGACCGGAGTGGACCAGATCGCGCCCGAGATCGGCAAAAGGTAGTAATTGCGGAACCAGTCCCCCATGCCCAGCTTGTCCATCAGTTGCCCGATGGTCAGCGACGGATCACGGGAGGCGTCAAGCGCGTTGGCGTTGAAGTGGAACAGGTCGCGGACCATACGCAGGAACTGCGGTCGGGCCAGATTGCGCCGCTGCGCGAAAAGTGCGCCAAGGCTGGCCAGCCCGTATTCGACCCGCCCGCCGTCGATCGAGGCACCGAAAGACATGTCGGATTCCACGACCGGCACATCCAGATCTTCGAACAGCTTAGTCAGGTGCGGATAGTTGGCATAGTTGAAGACGATGAACCCGGTATCAACCGGATCGGTGCCATAGGGCCCGGCCATCCGGGTCCGGGCATGCCCGCCCAGCCGATGTTCGGATTCAAACAGCACCACCCGATGGTCCTGTGCCAGAAGATGGGCCGCGCCCATCCCCGAGATTCCCCCGCCGATTACCGCGATCTTTCGGGGCAGTCCCCGGCTTGCTTCAAATGGCATTGTCTGTCCGTCTCCGCCGTGTTCGTTGTTGCTGGAAGGGATACGCGGGACAGCGCCGACCGGATGGAAAGTTTTTCGCTGATCCAGTTTCATCCACCGGACGTAATAGGTTTATGTTCATCGAAACCTTGGCGGATCCAAAAGATGATGCAGCCCCCACGGCACCTGCGTATGCTGGGGCGGGGCTGGTATTGAACGGGACCCGGATCGGGGCAGGAATGAACGAAGAAGCAGTGTCTAAACGTGCGGAATGGGTGGCGGAAATTGCGGCCATCCGGGACCATGCGGATCAGGCGGCCTTTGCCGCGGTGTTCCGGCATTTCGCCCCGCGCGTGAAGGCATTCTTGATGAAGTCCGGGGCCAGCCCCGACATGGCAGAGGAATGTACGCAGGATGTGATGGCGACCCTGTGGCGCAAGGCGGGCCTGTTCGATCCGGCGAAAGCGAGCGTATCGACATGGATCTTCACGATCGCCCGGAACCGCCAGATCGACATGATCCGCAAGCAGCGCCGGCCAGAGCCGGAAGAGCTTGACTGGGGGCCGGAACCGGAACCGGATCAGGACGACGCCATCGCCCTGCAACAGGAAACGGAACAACTGGGCGCGGCCCTTCAGGCCCTGCCCGAAAAACAGAGAATACTGATCGAACGCGCCTATTTCGGTGATCTGAGCCACAGCGAGATTGCAGAAGAAACCGGCCTGCCACTGGGCACGATCAAATCGAGGATTAGATTGGCGCTTGAACGGTTGCGCCATCAGATGCGGTGAACGAGACAATGACGACACAGATCAAACATCATCTGACCGATGCCCTCTTGATGGGCTATGCCGCGGGCACATTGCCCGAGGGCTTTTCGCTGGTCGTGGCCACCCATGTGTCGCTGTGCGACGACTGCCGGGCGCGTCTGGCGGAATACGAGGCGCTGGGCGGCGAGGTGATGATGGACGCGGGCGAGGCCGAATTGACCGACGGCAGCCTTGAGGCGACGCTGGCCCTGATCGCGGGAATGCCCGCCGCCGCCCCGGTGCGCAAGGCTGCCCGGACGGCTGGCATTTTCCCTGCCCCGCTGCGCGACTATGTCGGTGGCGACAAGGATGCTGTGCGCTGGCGCCGGGTGGGCGGTGGCGTTAGGCAGATGGTCCTGAAGACCGATGGCGCATCCACCGTTCGCCTGTTGCATATCCCGGCGGGTGTTGCGGTGCCCGACCACGGCCACAGCGGCACCGAACTGACGCTTGTGCTGCAAGGCGCGTTCCGCGATGAAACCGCGCGCTTCGGCGTGGGGGACATCGAAGTTGCGAACGATGATCTGGAACATACACCCGTTGCGGAGCCAGGTGAGGATTGCATCTGCCTTGCTGCGACGGACGCGCCCTTGCGGTTCAATGGCCTGTTGCCCCGCATCGCGCAGCGGTTCGTCGGGATCTAAGGCGCTTTCGGTTTCTGACCAGAATTTAGGATCGGTTTTCTGCGTTCGAGCCGGAGGCGAGGGGCCGCGAAAACAGATTCATCGCAAGCCGTAAGCGCCCTAGGTGTCGCTGCGGGCCAACGGCACGACCCGCGCGGTGTCGTCATCCGGGGCCAGTTCTTCGAAATCGAAATTGTCGAGCCGCTTGGCCCGCCGCCCGGCCTTGTCGGCGCTGATCTTGATATCGGCGATATCCTTGGCCGCCTGCCCGAAATGCCGGTCAAGGTTTTCGACCCGGGTGCCCAACCGGTCCACATCCGAATACAACAGCGCCAGTTCCTTGCGGATCGCGCCGGCCTGTTCGCGCATCCGCGCGTCTTTCAGGATTGCCCGCATGGTGTTCAGCGTGGCCATGCAGGTTGTCGGCGACACGATCCAGACCCGCGCGGCAAAGCCTTCGCGCACCAGCTCAGGGAAGTTGGCGTGCAGTTCGGCATAGACCGCCTCGGACGGGAGGAACATCAGCGCGCCGTCGGCGGTCTCGCCTTCGATGATGTAGCGGTCGGATATGGCCTTGATGTGGGTCTTGACCGCTGTCCGCAATTGCCGCGCGGCCTCGTTCAGCTCCCAATCGGTCTTGGCTTTGCGTAGCCGTTCATAGGGTTCCAGCGGGAATTTGCTGTCGATCACGATGGGACCCGGCGGGTTGGGCAGGTGGATCAGGCAGTCGGCCCGTTTGCCATTGGAGAGGGTGTGTTGCAGCGAATAGCTGTCCGACGGCAGGGCCTTGGACACGATATCGTTCAGCTGGATTTCACCGAACGCGCCGCGCGTCTGCTTGTTAGACAGAATGTCCTGAAGCGACAGCACATCGCCGGACAGCTTGGTGATGTTTTCCTGCGCCTTGTCGATGGTCTTGAGCCGCTGCTGCAATTCCCCAAGGCTTTGGGCAGTGTTGCGGGCGGAGGACGACAGGTTCAGGTTCATCGCTTCCGACACCGCCGACAGCCGCTGCTCCATGAGTTGCAAGGTCTTGGCCTGCTGCTGGGCCTGCGCCTCGGTCACGGAATTCAGGCCGCCGAACAATTGCTGCTGCCCGTCCGACAGCATCTGCACCCGCTGCGTCACCCCACCCATCTGGCTGGCGAGCATCTGTGCCATCATCGCCGATTGCCCCGCCCGCCGGACCGACACAATCAGAAGGATCATGGCGAACAGCGCAAGGGCGCCTGCACCAAGGGTCAACAGAACCGCCGGGTCGGACAAGGAATAGCTGGTTTCGCCAATCTGGATCATGTGCGCCCGAACAGTCTTTCGATATCCGACAGTTTCAATTCGACATAGGTTGGTCGCCCGTGGTTGCACTGGCCGGAGTGGGGCGTGGCCTCCATCTCGCGCAGAAGGGCGTTCATCTCTTCGCCGCGCATCCGCCGGCCCGACCGGATCGACCCGTGGCAGGCAACGCGGGACAGGATCGCCTCGATCCGGGCCTGAAGGGTGCTGCTGTCACCAAGGTCCGCTAGTTCGTCAAGGATGTCGCGGATCATCGCGCCGGCGTTCACCTCTCCCAGGATCGCGGGGGTTTCGCGCACGGCGACGGCCCCGCCGCCAAAGGGTTCGATGGTCAGGCCAAGGCGGGACAGGTCATCCGCCACCTCCAGCAGCCGCGCGGCATCGCCCGATGCCAGTTCCACGATTTCGGGGATCAGAAGCGCCTGTGCTGCGACCCCGTTCTCGGCCATCTGCCGTTTCAGTTTCTCATAGACCAGACGTTCGTGGGCGGCGTGCTGGTCGACGATGACCATGCCGGTTTCGGTCTGGGCGATGATGTAGTTTTCGTGGACCTGCGCGCGGGCCGCGCCAAGCGGCAGCGCCTCTGCCGGGGTTTCGACCGGGTCGATCTCTGGTTCCACGCGGGCCGAAGGCATGGACATTTCGGCAAAGCCGGGGCCCATCGGGGCCGGGGTCTGCATCTGGTAGGACAGGCTACGCGCGTTTTGCGAGGGACGGTCCATCTGGTAGATGCGCGCGGGGCCTGACGGTTCCGGGCGCATCGCCCCGAGCGTGGCCGAGGCCACGGTGGACGAGGCCCGGTGCCCCGCATTGGCCAGCGCGTGCCGGACACCCGAGACCAGCAGCCCGCGCACCACGCCGGGTTCGCGGAACCGGACCTCGGACTTTGCGGGGTGGACGTTCACATCGACCAGTTGCGGGTCGCAATCGACGAACAGCGCCGCCGCCGGGTGCCTGTCGCGGCTGAGGAAATCCATATAGGCGCCGCGCAGGGCGCCCAGCAGAAGCTTGTCCTTGACCGGCCGGCCGTTCACGAACAGGAACTGCGCGACAGCCGATCCGCGCGAATAGGTCGGCAATGCGGCATAGCCGGTCAGGCGGAACCCCTCCCGTTCCGCGTCGATAGGAACCGCGTTTTCGGCAAAGTCGCGGCCCAGAACCTGCCCAAGCCGACCATGCAGCGCGTCGAACATATCGCCGGTTTCGGCATCGGCCCGGAACAGGGTGCGGCTATCCCCGCCGGAGGCGTCGCGCAGGGTGAAGGTAATGAAGGGTTCGGCCATTGCCAGCCGCTTGACCACATCGGTGACGGCCTGGGTTTCGGCGCGGTCGGTGCGCAGGAACTTCAGCCGCGCGGGGGTGGCATAAAACAGGTCCTTCAGTTCGACCACGGTGCCGGCCGACAGGGCAGCGGGGCGGACCGGGTCCGTCCGTCCGCCCGCGACGGCGATCATGGCCGCGTCTTCGCCGGGGATGCGGCTGGTGATGGAAAGGCGGCCGACGGCGCCGAGCGAGGGCAAAGCCTCGCCCCGGAAACCGAAGGAATGGATGTTCAGAAGGTCCGACCCGTCGATCTTGGAGGTGGCGTGGCGGGACAGGGCCAGCGGAAGGTCCTCGGCGGCGATGCCACAGCCATTGTCGGTAACCCGGATCAGGGTCTTTCCGCCGTCGGCGATGGTCACCTCGATCCGGGTTGCCCCGGCGTCGATGGCGTTTTCCACCAGTTCCTTGACCGCGCTGGCCGGACGTTCCACGACCTCGCCCGCCGCGATCCGGTTGATCGCGGCCTCGTCCAACTGGCGAATGACGGGGCGATTTGCGCTTATCTTGGGGTCAGGAATGGCCATTCCACAAGGGATAGCACGGCCATGTCCGATTCTGCGAGGGGCTATTGCGTGCTTTCAAGGCCCACAGGCTGTCCCACGATGGTGAAATGCAGCGCCTCGGGCCGCAGGTATTCGGCGGCAACGCGGTTCACGTCCTCAAGCGTCACCGCGTTGATGTAGTCGTTGCGGTGGATGACGTAGTCGGTCGGCAACCCCTGCACCTGCATCCCCACCATGATCGAGGCAATCGGCCCGTTCCCATCGAACCGCAGCGGGTAGGCCCCGGTCAGATAGGTCTTGGCGGCATCCAGCTGGTCCTGCGTGATCCCCTCCTCGGCGATCCGCTGCCATTCGGCCTGCACCAGCACGACGGTGTCGGCCATCCGGTCGTTGGCCGAGGCGACAGAGCCAAGCCACATTTCGGTGTGATCCTTGGGCACGAGATAGGTGTAGATCCCATAGGTCAGGCCGCGTTTCTCGCGGACCTCCTCCATCAGGATCGACTGGGGACCATTGCCGCCAAGAATGGTGTTCAGAATATAGGCGGCGAAGAAATCTTCGTCGTCGCGTTCCATCCCGGAATGGCCGAACAGGGCGACGGATTGCGGCGTGTCGTAGGGGACAACGGTGATCCCGCCGGTCAGGCCAAAATCGACCCGGTCGGGCAGCGGTGCGCCACCTTCGGGCAGGTCGCCCAGCAGCGTGTCGATCAGCGCGCCCAGATCTTCGGCGGTGATATCGCCCACCGCGGAGACCATCGCCCGGTCGCGGACGAGCACATTGCGGTGCGCATCGAACATGTCGTCGCGGGTCAGGCCGGTGACCGTTTCGACCGTGCCGCTGTCGGCTGTGCCATAGGGGTGATCGCCAAAAGCTGCGCTGTAGAAGGCCCGCCCGGCAATCCGGTTGGGGTTCTTTTCGTCCGACGCGATGCCGGATAGAACCTGCGCCCGGACCCGGTCCAGCGCGTCCTGATCGAAGCGCGGATCGACCAGCGCCTGCCGCAGAAGGTCTACTGCCTGATCCCGGTTTTCCGTCAGGAATCGAGCCGACACGGTCAGCCCGTCATCGTAGACATCGAATTCGTAGCTGGCGGCGAGCGCCTCGCGCGCGGATTGGAAGGCGCGGGCATCCATGTCGCCCGACCCTTCCTCGATCAGGCCGGTCATCAGGTTGGTGGCCCCGCGCTTGCCGGGCAGGTCCAGCGCGCTGCCGCCGTCGAAATGAATCTCGATGGCGACGAAGGGGATGGAATGTTCCTCGACCAGCCAGGCGTCGATGCCGCCGGGAGAGGTGATTTCCTGGATTTCCACTTCGGCCCGGGCGGTTGAGGCGAGGGCAAGAAACAGGGCAAATGCGAAACGGAACATCACAGGGCCTCCTCTTCGCTGGGGACGATCCAGCCGGTAACGGATTGCCGCCGCTGCAAGACCTTTTCGGCGACCGCCTTCACGTCTTCGGCGCTGACCGCTTGCAGGATGCCGGGCCAGGCCTGAACGTCTTCGATGGTCAGCCCCTGAGTGAGCGCCGCGCCGTAGCGCCGAGCGATCCCTTCGACATCATCCAGCGCGTAAATCTCGGAGGCGCGAAGCTGGGTCCTGATCCGCTCCATCTGGTCAAGGTCGATAGGATTTGCGAGGAAATCGGCGATCACCTGATCCATCGCGGCCTCGGCCTCGGACAGGGTGACACCTTCGGCGGGGACGACGGTGACGTTGAAGGTCGTGTCGTCAAGGCTCATCGCGTCGTAGCCCGCGCCAGAATAGACCGCCGTCTGGCTGTCGAATTGCAGCGCGACCCCAAGGGCAGAGGTGAAGGGCGAGCCGCCCAGAAGTTCGGACAGGTAGACCAGCGCGGCGGCGTCCTCTTGCGCACCGGCGTCCCGTTCCGGGGCAAGGTAGCTGCGGGTCAGATAGGGCTGGGACACGCGCGGATCGACATAGGTCAGCCGCCTTTCGGCGGTCTGCGGCGGCTCCTCTGGCCGGAACCTCTCAGGCAGGTGTTCTTCGGGCGGGATGACGCCATAGTAGGTTTCGGCAAGGGTCAGAACCTCCTGCGGTTCCACGTCGCCGGCGACCACGAGGATCGCGTTGTTGGGCGAATAATAGAGATCGTAGAAGGACAGCGCGTCTTGCATATCAAGGCTTTCCATCTCGTGCTTCCAGCCGATGATGGGAAGGCCATAGCGATGGTTCAGATATTGCGCCGCGCGGAGTTGCTCGCGGGCCAGCGCACCGGCGTTGTTTTCCGTGCGCTGGTTGCGTTCCTCAAGGATCACGTTGCGTTCGGTGACGATGTCCTCTTCGGTCAGACGCAGATTGTTCATCCGGTCCGCTTCCATCCGCATCATCAGTTCCAGACGGTCGGCGGCGACCCGCTGGAAATAGGCGGTGTAGTCATAGCTGGTGAAGGCGTTGTCGCTGCCCCCATTGGCGGCCACGACCTCGGAAAGCTCGCCGGATTCCATCGTATCGGTCGCCTTGAACAGGAGGTGTTCAAGGAAATGCGCAACCCCCGACGACCCCGGCGGTTCATCGGCCGATCCGCTGCGATACCAGACCATGTGCACCACGACCGGGGCGCGGTGGTCTTCGATCACGACCACATCCATCCCATTGTCGAGGGTGAAGGTTGTGACCTCTTCGCCAGTGGCGGCAAGTGGCGCGGCAGCCAGGCAAAGCGCGGCGATCAGTCGGCGCATTGGCGATCCTCCCAAAGCGGTTATTCCGTCCGGATCAACCTACGGCGCGTTTCCGGGGTATCAAGCCCCGATCCCGGTGTTGTGAGCGGATCAGTTGGCCGGTGGGGCCGATGGCACCTGCACGCCAAGGTTCCGGAAGCGGATGAATTCGGCGTAGGCGTCCAGCGCCATTCCGGCATAGGCGGCGAAATAGCGGTCCACCCGGCCCATCCCGAAGGCCGACAGGCGGCCCCGGCGACGGCGGAACGCTTCATCCTCGGCGGCAAGGGTTTCGCGGATCGCGGGATCGGTGCCGTAACGATTGACCGCGCCGATCAGCCCGGCATCGGCGGCGGGAATGCCACCGGCCCGACCGGCAGCCTGATTGCCGCCCAAGGCAGCAATCCCGTCGCCCAACGGGTTCGGGTCGGTCCGGTTGGTGCCGCCCGGCGTTGGCTGCGGCAGCGTGCTGACCGTTTCAGGCATTTCCAGCGGACGCGCAGGCAGAATCGAAAATTCGTCAGGACCACCGCCGGGGTTGTCCAACTGCCGCAAGCCCCTGTCGCCGCCGCCACAGGCGGCGAGCGTCAAAAGTGCCAGAACTGCCAGTATTGTCCCGCGCATCGGTTCCCCTTCCGGTCGTTCCGCCAATCTTTAACCGCTGTTTTGCCGGTCGTCACGCGGGTTGTTACCCTTTGGCGGGCTTTGCCTTGTCCGACCCGCCACCGAAGACGACAAGGCCGAGCGCCCCGACGAAGATCGCGATATCTGCGATGTTGAAGGCATAGGGGTTTTCGATGCCGCAGCAGGACATGTTCAGGAAATCGGCCACCGCGCCGTAAAGCACCCTGTCGATCACATTGCCCAGCGCCCCGCCAACCAGCAGGCCCGCCGACAGATCCATCCACCGGCTGCCGCCTTCCTTGCGGACCCACCAAAGGACGAACAGGCTGACCACGATTGCGATGGCGATCAGAATCCAGCGCATGTCGAGCCCGGAAAACAGGCCAAAGTTGACCCCCCGGTTCCACGCCATGCGAAATTCCAGATAGCCGGGCCAGACCACAATCCGTTGCAGGGTGAACAGGTCCATCCCATGCACCACGACGTATTTGGACAGCTGGTCCGCGAGGAAGACCCAGAAGCTGGTCCAGAGTGTCAGGCGCATGGGCGGTCCTTTCGTCAGGTCAGTGCCGGAAGTGGCGCATGCCGGTAAAGACCATGGCAAGACCGGCTTCGTCGGCGGCGGCGATCACCTCGTCGTCGCGCATCGACCCGCCCGGCTGGATCACGCAGGTTGCCCCGGCAGCGGCCGCTTCCATCAGCCCGTCAGGGAAGGGAAAGAACGCGTCGGACGCCACGGCGGAGCCGATGGTCAACGGTTGCGGGAGGCCCAGCGCCTCGGCCATGCGTTCCGCCTTTTTCGCGGCGATCAGGGCGCTGTCGACCCGGCTCATCTGGCCCGCGCCGACGCCGACGGTGGCCCCGTCCTTCACATAGACGATGGCGTTGGATTTAACGTGTTTGGCGACTTTCCAGGCGAAAAGAAGGTCGGCCATCTGCTCGGGCGTCGGAGCCTTTTTCGTGACCACCTTCAGATCGTCCAGCGCGATATGGCCATTGTCCTTGTCCTGCACCAGCAGACCGCCCGCGACCTGACGATAGGTCAGCCCGCCGGATTTGGGATCGGGCAGGCCATCGGTGGTCAGAAGGCGCAGATTCTTTTTCGCGGCGAAAATTTCGCGGGCCTCGTCCGAGGCGCCGGGGGCGATCACGACCTCGGTAAAGATGCCGGTGATTTCGCGCGCGGTGTCGGCATCCAGCGGCTGGTTCAGGGCGACGATGCCGCCGAACGCGCTGGTCCGGTCACAGTCGAAGGCCGCCTTGTAGGCCTCCAGAAGGGTCGCGCCGGTGGCGACACCGCAGGGGTTGGCGTGCTTGATGATCGCGCAGGCGGCCCCATCGGCGGGGTCGAATTCGGCGACCAGTTCAAAGGCGGCGTCGGTGTCGTTGATGTTGTTGTAGGACAGTTCCTTGCCCTGATGCTGGGTCGCGGTGGCCACGCCCTGCCGCCCGCTGCCATCGGTGTAGAAGGCCGCCGACTGGTGCGGGTTTTCGCCATAGCGCAGCCCCTGCGCCAGTGTCCCGGCAAAGGCGCGGCGGCGCGGCGTGGATTGGCCAATCGCGCCCGCCATCCAGCTGGAGACGGCCGCGTCATAGGCGGCGGTGCGGGCATAGGCGGTTTGCGCGAGGGTCTGACGGAAGGCATAGGTCGTCTGCCCGTCGTTCGCGGCCAGTTCGGCCAGCAGCGCGCTGTATTCCTCGACATCCACGACCACGTTCACGAAGGCGTGGTTCTTGGCCGCGGCGCGGATCATCGCGGGGCCGCCGATGTCGATGTTTTCGATGCAGTCGTCATAGGCCGCGCCCTTGGCGACGGTCGCTTCGAACGGGTAGAGGTTCACCACCAGCAGGTCGATGCCGCCGATGTCATGGGTTTCCATCGCGGCGCGGTGGTCGGCATTGTCACGCAGCGCCAGAAGGCCGCCATGCACCTTGGGGTGCAGCGTCTTGACCCGCCCGTCCATCATTTCCGGAAAGCCCGTCACATCGGCCACGTCCCGCACGGCAAGCCCTGCGTCGCGCAGCGCCTTGGCAGAGCCGCCGGTGGACAGAAGTTCGACACCGCGGTCGGCAAGCGCCCGGGCCAGGTCGATCAGCCCGGTCTTGTCAGAAACGGAAAGCAGTGCGCGGCGGATGGGCTGCAGGTCGGTCATCGGGTCCCCCGGAAATCAGTCTTGATCCTTGTCCGCGATGCCATCCTCGACAAAGTCGCGTAGTGCGGTCGGCGTTTCCTGCGCCTTGGCCAGCGACCAGCGGACGCGCGTCGCATAGGACATTGCGCGCCCGGTTAAAACCACTTGTTGTGTCGCACGCGGCTTCAATCGCCCGTTTTCAAGGTAAACTGACGGTTCAAGGCGCATTTCGGAAACTCCGTCATGCCGGAAGACCCAGATCTCGCCGCTTTTGAGGGTCAGGCTGATTGCTGCCCCGCCCAGATCCACGTTCGCGTCGACCTCGGGGTGGAGGTGAAACCGGACGGAATAGGGGATGCCATCCAGCCCCTCGCGGTCCATCGCGCGGTCGAACCGGGCCTTGTCCCCATCGCTGAGCGTGGTGATCAGATCCTCGCCGACCAGCCCGCGCCCATCCCATGTCAGGTCCAGCGTGCGGGCATGGGTCAGCCCATGGGTCTTGCGATAGCCGTCGTGGCCCAGTTCCAGCCGCATCCCGTCATCAAGATCGGAGGGTTCGAACTGCACCTCTTGCGGCTGGTCGACAAGAAGTTCCTGCCGCAACCCGTTCAACCGGCTGGGCACCCCGAGTCGGGAGGAGGAGTAGCCATCCAGCGCCAATGTCGAATGGCTGGCCGTGGCCCGCCCGGCCCGGCGCCATTCCGGCCCAAAGGCGCGGCCCGAACCGCAGTTGACGATGACCGACCGGCGCCCCGAAGTCAGTTCAAAGGCCAGCGTCGAGGCGTGGGCGTCATAGGAGGCCTCGCCCGACGGTGGCGGCGCGGCGTCCACGATGACGCTGGTCCGACCCGCCTGCATCCGGGCGAACCCCATGCGCCGGCCGGGTCCGGCGGTGTCGCTTATCCCGGATTCGGACAGGGCCTGATCCAGCCGCCCTTCGATCCCGCGCCCGCCGCCGTGGAACCGAGCAAGCCCGCCATCGGAATGGCGCAGGAACCGCAGTGTCGGCGCGATCCGGGCCAAGGCGGCCTCCAGTTCCTCGGGGACGGCGTGTTCGGATTCGTCCAATGCCTGCCGCGCCCATGTGAACAGGGTAAAGACCTCCAGCAGCTCTTCCGGGTTGCGGGTGGGAATGCCGCCTTCGGCATCCACCTGCGCCTTGCAATCGCGGGCCAGCGCCCGCACCGCCGGGGCGACATGGTCGCCCATCCCTTCCAGCGACAGCCCTGCATAGATCATGCCGGTCAGCGCCTCGACCCGGGGCAGTCCGGGCCGGGCGGCGGTCCAACGCCGGGACAGAAACAACGCCTGCCGCGCAAGCGACCGGTAGTAGATGTCCGACGCGGCCTTGTCCCGGCCGCGCAGAAGAAAGAAGCCGTGGTTGATCCAGCGGATCAGACGCCGCCCGGTCAGTTCCGGGGTCCAGCCGGGGCCGCTGCCGTTGCCGAAGCGGTTTATCCAGTCATAGACCCAGGCCTGCGCCTTGCCCCGTGCCTTGGCATCTCCGACGGCGGCAAGATCATCCAGCCAGGTGCAGCCCTGAAGTTCTTCGACGATATGGGGTTCGTCCTGCCCGATGTCCCAGATGGAGCTGTCGGGCGCTTCGAACAGATGGCCGGAGAACAGGAAATTCCCGGCAGTCAGCTGTCGCCCACGGGCATAGCGCCCGATGGATCGTGGCTCAGGCTGGGAAACGAATCCGGTGGGAACACGGGCGCGCGCGGCAAGACGTGCATGCAGACGATGCATGAAACGCTTTCGGCGGAAAGCCCATGTCTGATCCTTGGCCACTGGGGTGCCCTGCCTGTGTTGCGCGTGAAGGTCGCGTCTTGTTTTCGTGCGGCAGCATAGGGCCAATCTTGGGCCAAGTCACGCGGGCTTTCGCAAGAGCGCCATATAGAACCCGTCCATGCCACCCAGTTCGGGCCAGTAGTCGGGGCGCAGGCGCAGCCCGCCTTCTTCGGTGATCCATGCCGGATCGACCCCAAGCGCGCCGGTGTCGATGGCCTCGACCGTCAGGCCCGGATGCCGCGACAGGGCCTCTTCCACCTGCACCTCGCCTTCGTCGGGCAGAAGCGAGCAGGTGCAGAACATCAGCCGCCCGCCCGGTTTCAACAGGTTCAGCGCGTGGTCGATCAGCGCCTCTTGCTGGTCGATCAGGGCGCCGAATTCGGACCCGTCCTTGGCCCGGGGCAGGTCAGGATGGCGGCGGATGGTGCCAGTGGCGGAACAGGGCGCGTCCAAGAGGATCGCGTCCCAGCCCTCTTCGTCAAAGTCAAAGGCGTCGGCCACGACTGTGCGGGCACCAAGGCCGGTGCGGGCAAGGTTCTGCCCGACCCGCGCCATCCGGCCGTCCGACACATCGACAGCGGTCACATCCGCGCCTGCTGCGGCCAATTGCATGGTCTTGCCGCCCGGCGCGGCGCAAAGGTCGAGCACCTTTTCACCCGGTGTTACCTTCAGAATACGGGCCGGAAGCGCGGCGGCAGCGTCCTGCACCCACCAGTCGCCGGCGTCATAGCCGGGAAGCTGCGAGACCTGCCCGGCGTCGGACAACCGGACAGAGCCAGTTGGCAGGACGGTTCCGCCCAGTTGCGCGGCAAGGGGTTCCGCGTCGCCCTTGGCGGTCAGGTCCAGGGCTGCCCCTTTGTAATGCGCCTCTTCCATCGCGGCGACGGTCGGCTTGCCCCATGCGGCAATCATCGGATCGCGCAGCCAATCGGGCAGGCGCGGGGTGGGCAGCCTGTCCCATGCGCCGGGCCGTTCCTCGGCCACCTTGCGCAGGACCGCGTTGACCAGCCCCTTCATGCCCCGGTGTTTCGGGTCGCGGCCGATGATTTCGACGCAGGCATTGACGACCCCATGCGGTGCCTCGCCAAAGGCCCAGATTTCCACGGTCCCCATACGCAGCGCGTTGCGCACCGGCAGCGGCGGGCGTTTGGCCATGAAGGGTTTCAGCATCCGGTCGGCCCGGTCCAGCGCCCGCAGCGTTTCCATCGCGATCCGCTGGGCACGGGCGCGGTCCTGCGGGTCCAGCCGCGCCAGCGCTCCGGCCCCGATCAATTCCGGCAAAAGGCGGCCCTCGCCGGTTACTGCGTCGATCAGTTGATAGGCCGCATAGCGCGGCGCAAGGCCGGATTTGTCGGGCTTGGTCATCGGGGTCCTCTTGAGATATTGCCCAAGGCCCGTATATCACCAAAGGCAATCCCACAAGGAAACGCGCCATGTCCGAGCCGAAGAAAGACCTGCCCGCCGCCGCCGTTCGTGCCCTGCAAGAGGCCGAAGAGCGCCGCAAGGCTGCCAAGGCGGAGGAACTGCCGACGGAATTGGGTGGCCGCGACGGGCCGGAACCGGTGCGGTTCGGCGATTGGGAGAAGAAGGGGATCGCGGTCGATTTCTAGCGCAGACGGAAGGTCGCGCTGTCCCCTGCCCCCTGATCGACGGTAAAGCGCATCTCGGACCCGTCGCGCACCTCGACCAATTGGCAGTTATAGTCGATGGGCATCCCGGACCAGTCCATCTCGCGGCAGAAGAAGCCGTCTTTCCAGTCCCATGTTCCGGTCACTTCCCAACGCACGGCGGTGCCTTCGATCGTCCCGTCCGGTTCGACATTCAGGGTAATGCCAAGGACGCCAAGGCGAAGGTCACGATCCTGCACATAGGACAGAAAGGTTTCGCGGTCCGTGATCGGGACGAATCCATCGGCCAGAGACGTTGTCGGAAGAAGGAGGGCAAAGAGAAGCGTACGCATGACAAGGTTCCGTTGTTTCGGAAATCTTGCCTGTTACGGACAAATGGCCCGGCCGGATCACTCAGGACAGGCCAAGCACGTCCATCATGTCGTATTCGCCCGGCTTCTTCCCCTGCCCCCACAGCGCGGCCTTGAGCGCGCCGCGCGCGAAAATCGCCCGGTCGGTGGCCACGTGCCGCAGCACGATCCGTTCGCCCGGCGCGGCGAAGAGGACGTCATGTTCGCCCACGATGTCGCCGCCCCGGATGGCGGTAAACCCGATGTCGCCCCGCTTGCGCGCGCCCGTGATCCCGTCACGGCCGCTATCCTTCACATCGTCAAGCGACACGCCGCGCCCTTCGGCGGCGGCCTCGCCCAGCATCAGCGCGGTGCCCGAGGGGGCATCGACCTTCTTGTTGTGGTGCGCCTCGATCACTTCGATGTCGAAATCCTCGTCCAGCGCGGCGGCGACCTTTTTCGTCAGTTGCACCAGAAGGTTCACGCCCAGCGACATGTTTCCGGCACGGACGATCGTCGCGTGGCGGGCGGCGGCGGAAATCGCGGCAAGGTCGGCATTGGACAGGCCGGTAGTGCCGATCACGTGCACGGCGCGGGCCTGCGCGGCCAGACCGGCGAATTCGACGGTTGCGGCGGGGGCGGTGAAATCAATGATCGCCTGCGCGCTGGCAAAGGCGTCCAGCGGGTCGTCAGAGACGGTCACGCCGACGGGCTGTCCGCCCATCGCCTCGCCCACGTCGCGGCCGATCCAGGCGTGGCCTTCGCGTTCGAGCACGCCGACCAGTTTGCAGGCGTCCGATGCCAGAACGGTCTGGATGAGCATCTGCCCCATCCGGCCAGATCCGCCGGTGATCACGATTCCGGGTATGTCGGTCATGCGTTGCCCCTTGGCCTTGCGACTGCGTTGGTTCTTGCCTGCACATCAAAGCGCCGCTTGGCAAGGGGGCGGATGCCCCTTATGTGCAGGCCCATGGCAAAGAACCGTTCCTTTCAGGGCGCCGGCCCGTCGAACCGGCAACTTCGCGTGGGCGAATTGATCCGCCGGGCGCTGTCCGACCTGTTGATGCGGGGCGAGGTCCATGACCCCGACCTGCAACGCATGTCCATCACCGTGGGCGAGGTCCGGGTCACCCCCGACTTGCGCCAGGCCCGTGTCTTCGTCCTGCCGCTGGGCGGCAAGGGCAAGGACGAGGCGATGGAGGCCCTGAACCGCAACAAGGGCGAGATCCGCCGTCTTGTCACCCGCGAGATCAAGATGAAGCATTCGCCGGACCTCGCGTTCTTCCCGGATGAAACCTTTGACCAGATGGACGAGACCCGCCGCCTGCTGTCCGAGGACCGGGTGCGCAAGGATCTTGAGGACTAGGTCCGGTTGACCGCCCCGCCTGCGCCCTTTAGCAGGCCCCTTCCAGAATTGATGCGAGGCACAGATGGGCAAGCGCAAGGGACGTGACATTTCCGGCTGGCTGGTCGTGGACAAGCCGGCGGGGATCACTTCGACCGCCGTTGTGAACAAGGTCCGCTGGGCCTTTGGCGCCCAGAAAGCCGGGCATGCCGGGACGCTGGACCCGGAGGCGACCGGGGTTCTTGCCGTGGCGCTGGGCGAGGCGACAAAGACCGTGCCCTATATCACCGACAGCCTGAAAGCCTATGAATTCACGGTCCGCCTTGGCGCGGCCACCAATACCGACGACGCCGAGGGCGAAGTGATCGCCACCTCGGACGCCCGCCCCACGGATGACGAGATCAAGGCCGCGCTTTCGGGGTTCATTGGCGACATCATGCAGGTTCCGCCGAAGTTTTCAGCGGTGAAGATCGACGGGGAACGCGCCTATAAGCGGGCCCGCGACGACGAGGACTTTGAAATCGCCGCCCGGCCCCTTTGGGTCGAGGAACTGCTGTTGGTCGACCGACCGGACGCGGATCATGTCGTTCTGGAAATGACCTGTGGCAAGGGTGGCTATGTCCGGTCCATCGCCCGCGATCTGGGTGCGGGGCTGGGCTGCTACGGCCATGTCCTGAAGCTGCGCCGGATCTGGTCCGGCCCGTTCGAGGCGAAGGACGGGATCGACCTTGAGACGGTCGAAAAGCTGGCGAAAGACCCGGCGCTGGACGCCTACCTGCGTCCGCTGGAAGAGGGGCTTGCCGATCTGCCCGAGGTCCACTGCCCGCCCGAGAGCCTTGGCCGACTGCTGAACGGCAACCCGGCGATGGTGATCGCCCAGGACGTCGACTATGGCGAGGAATGCTGGGCCAGTCATGATGGTCAGGCGGTCGCGGTCGGTGTCTTCAAGGCGGGCGAACTGCATCCCGCCCGCGTTTTCAACACCGCGAAATCCTAATTCTCAAAGGCGACCCATTTCGCAGCTGCGGCGAATTTTTGCCATTGTAGCGCTAACTATAACGATTTAGGAAGGTGAAAACACCGTTTGACGGGGTTCCATCGTCAGCGGAGTTGTGTTCTTTGCCAGATAATTGGAGACCCGACCATGCCCACGCAGATCAAAGGCCCCGCGCTGTTTCTTGCCCAATTCGCCGGGGATGCGGCCCCGTTCGACAGTCTTGAGAACATCACCAAATGGGCCGCTGGCCTTGGCTATAAGGGCGTCCAGATCCCGACGTTCGATGGCCGCCTGTTCGATCTGGAAAAGGCCGCCGAAAGCGACGCCTATTGCGACGAGGTGAAGGGTATCTGTGCCGACGCAGGCGTAGCGATTACCGAGCTGTCCACCCATCTGCAGGGCCAGCTGGTGGCGGTGAACCCGGCCTATGACCGCGCCTTTGATGCCTTTGCCCCGGCGGCGGTGCATGGCAACCCGAAGGCCCGGCAGGAGTGGGCCACGGAGCAGATGAAGAAGGCCGCGGTTGCGAGCCGCAAGCTGGGCCTTGACCATACCGTCAGCTTTTCGGGCTCGCTTGCCTTTCCGTTCCTTTACCCCTGGCCGCAGCGCCCGACTGGTCTGATCGACGAGGCGTTCGACGAACTGGCCCGCCGCTGGCTGCCGATCTTCGACTATTACACGGATCACGGGGTTGATATCGGGTTTGAACTGCACCCCGGCGAAGACCTGTTCGACGGCGCAACCTGGGAGATGTTCCTTGGCCGGGTCAAGGAACACGAGGCGGCGCGGATCAACTACGACCCCTCGCACTTCCTGCTTCAGCAGCTTGATTATCTGGCCTTCATCGATCTGTACCACGACCGGATCAACGCCTTCCACGTGAAGGACGCCGAATTCAACCCGGACGGGCGGCAGGGTGTCTATTCCGGCTATCAGGGCTGGACCAACCGGGCCGGTCGGTTCCGCAGCCTTGGCGACGGACAGGTCGATTTCTCGGGCATCTTTTCCAAGCTGACCCAGTATGGGTACGACAGCTGGGCGGTTCTGGAATGGGAATGCTGCATCAAGTCGCCGGAACAGGGCGCGGCGGAAGGCGCCCCCTTCATTGAAAGCCACCTTATCGAGGTAACAGAAAAAGCGTTCGACGATTTCGCCGGGGCGGAACGCGACGACAAAGCCATCAAGGAGATGTTGGGACTATGACACGGATCAGGCTGGGGATGGTCGGCGGCGGCCAGGGCGGGTTCATTGGCGGCGTGCATCGTATCGCCGCGCGGATCGACGGCAGGTTCGATCTGGTTGCAGGCGCATTGTCGTCCAACCCGGAACGGGCAGCGGCCAGCGCGGCGGACCTTGGGATCGCGGCGGACCGGTCCTATGCCTCGTACGAGGATATGGCGGTCACCGAGGCGGCCCGCGAGGACGGCATTCAGGCGGTGGCCATCGTCACCCCGAACCACATGCACGCGGGGCCCGCGATTGCCTTTCTGAAGGCCGGTATCCATGTGATCTGCGACAAGCCGCTGGCCGCGACGCAGGAGCAGGCCGCCGAGATCGAGGCCGCCGTGGCGGCGGCCGACGCCCGGTTCATCCTGACCCATAACTACACCGGCTATCCGTTGATGCGGCAGGCCCGCGCGATGATTGCCCGGGGTGATCTGGGCAAGATCCGTATCGTTCAGGCGGAATACGCGCAGGATTGGCTGGCCGAAGACACCCACAACAAACAGGCCGATTGGCGGACCGACCCCAAGCAATCGGGCGCGGGCGCGATTGGTGATATCGGCACCCATGCCTTTAACCTTCTGTCCTTCGTCACCGGATTGAAGACCGAGGCACTGTCGGCCGATCTGCACAGCATGGTCGACGGCCGACTGGTTGATGACAACGCCCATATCCTGCTGCGGATGGAACAGGGCGCCCGGGCCATGGTCTGGGCCAGCCAGGTTGCCGTGGGTCACGAAAACGGTTTGCGCCTGCGGGTCTATGGCGACAAGGGCGGGATCGAATGGGGGCAGGAAAACCCCAACGTGATGACCTTTGCCCGCTTTGGCGAGCCCAAGCAGCTTCTGACCCGGGGCGGCGCCGGAACCGGGGCCGATTGGACCCGTATCCCGCCGGGCCACCCGGAAGGCTATCTTGAAGGGTTTGCCACGATCTACAACGACGCGGCGGACCTGATCGAGGGCAAGGCCGACGGGGCGCTGCTGCCCGGCATCGGCGAAGGTCTGGACGGGATGTGGTTCATTCGCGCCTGTCAGGAATCTTCGGCCAAGGACGGCGCCTGGATTCCCCGCACCTAATTCCCCAAGCCCAGCGCGCGCCTGAATTTTCGGGCGCGCGGCAACCACCAAAGCACGATCCCCGTCATCCCGAACAGCACCATCGACAGGGCGGTGATGTCGGCCAGCCAGCGGCCAAGCGTGCCGCCAAGCCAGCCGCGCGTGTGCAGCTCCTTGAAGATCCGCGACCAATACCGCTCTTTGTCGACAAGGGTTCCGTCCGGCGCATAGGTCCGGCGGGAGTAGTCGGTCTTGACGTAGTAGTGCCCGCTTTCGCGCGCGACGATCACCAGCCCCGAGGGCCGATCGAACTGATAGGCCACGAAATCGTGGTAGGTGACGGCCTCGGGCGCGGGAAGCGGTTCGTCCGGCCAGTATTGCGCAGCGATCGCAGCTGCCGCCACGCTATCGACCTGATGCGCGCCCTCCCACGTCAGCAGTTGTTCTTCGCTGTAGTCTGGCCCCTGAAACCAGCCAAGGACCATTCGGGAATGGTTCAGGTAGAACCCGGTCGCCCCGATGATGATGATCCATGGCACGATGATCACGCCAAGCCAGCCATGGATCGTGCGCAGATACTTGAGAACATTGGCCTTGGTCATCGAAAACTCCGGTGTTCAGTGGGACGGGGGAACGGACCTGATCAGGCCCAGATGGTGAAGCTGGTCAAAGGCCGCCCCGGCATCGACGCGCAGTTGCGCGATCTCGACTTCGGGGTAGATCTCGGCAAGGATTTCTGTCGTCTCTGTAACCGTCGTCGGCTCGGCCAGAAGACGCCAGTAGAGGCCAAGACCGGGATTGAGCCTGTGGATCGCCCGCCCGTCTGGTGTGGCAACGAATGTTTCCGACCCGCAGACCACCTCTTCACATCCGTCAAGGCGCAGGGCGGGCGCGCCATGTTGCAGCCCATGTGGGGACCCTTGATATGTCTTAAGGGGCGAAGGCCGACCATCCAGCGGTTCATCGACATGGGCGGCGGGCAAGGCGGCCAGTTCCGGGCAGGTTGACAGAAGAGCGGCGGCGCTTTCGACATCGGAATAGACAAGCCGATAGCAGGGCAGCTGTTCAGCCAAGGCGGCAAGCGCCTTGAGGATGGCCCCGCCGTTCAGATGTCGGGCAAAGTTTTGCAGGATCAGCGAGGAAATCGCATCCGCGTCGGACAGCGACTCCAGCCGGGACACCTGCGGCGTGTCCTGCCGGTCAAGCAGAACAATTGCGCCAATCGGCGCCGTGGTTCCATGCGGCGGGACCGGACAATCCGTCAGGTATTTGTATTGCCGGTTCTGCGGTCCGCCGTCGCCGTCGACAAAGGCGCGAAACCTGTCCGAAACGCCCTGCGGAACGGGGATGCGCAACCGCGGGGCGATCCCGTTCGCCAGACCGCTGAGCGCGCCGGTGGAGGGGTCCCGCTGGATCGGGAGGAAATCATCGGTAAAGACCCGATGCCCCAACTGCGCCAACGCGACCGCAAGTGTGGACTTGCCCGCCCGGCGGGCGTTGGGCATCAGCACAAGCCGACCGTCGAATTCGACAGCCGCAGCATGGAGGCACAATAGATCGGATCGGGACCGCAGTTGTTCCCAGGAAATTTCGACGATCAGGTCGCAGATCGCATTGACTGGATCATGCACCTGTTCGGGTGTGGCACCCTGCGGGGCACGCACGCGCCACTTGTCACTGCCGAGGATCGAGACTTCGGCAAAGGGGTCACGATGGTTGTCTGTGGGGCAATCCTGAACCGGCCAGCCATGCAGGATGCGGGTGGCAAGATCCACGATCGCAGGATCGTTCAGCTGAAGGGGCGACTCAAGGCCGTCGAATACGAAAGAACGGTCGCGCAGCGCCATCCTTGCCCCCATCTACTTAGCGAATGACGGGACGGCGGATGTTCCGCCGCCCCGAAGTGTGTTGTGCCCGATTACGGCAGAACGCAAACGTTGTTGACCGGATCCCAGGTGCCGCCGGCGGCCGAGCAACCGGTTTCGGTCAGGATGTCGGAGCTGGAGCCAGTGCCGCTCGGGCCGCTGGCCGCGCTCGGGGTGCTGGCTGCGCTGGGCTCGCTCGGTGCGCTCGGCTCGCTGGGGGCACTCGGTTCGCTCGGGGCGCTCGGTGCGCTGGCACCGCTGGAGGCATGGGCCATCGACATCGTGGTGAAGGCCGGGATGGTATAGGCGGCCGCGGCGATGGTGCCGATGCGGGCAAGGGCGGCGCGGCGGGACAGACGCTTGTCTTCAGTGTTGCTCATGGTTTCTTCCTTTCGAGTTGTGACAGTCTCTTGCCGGCCACATGGCCCGGTTGACTGGCTGCAGGATTGACCAGGATTTGCCTGCGGAAAATAAACCCGGGGTCTAGCATCGCATTTTCTGGCGCATAAACCTCAGGCATATGGATGAATCCCGTTGATTTACAGCGGTTTCGGACAATTCTGCGGGATCGCCTATTTCATGAAAATCCGACACAATCATGGCCGGTTCGGGGCAATTATGCCTTCGGTTTATCCGGTGCGCTTCGGACACGGCCCCGGGAGCGCGATCTTCCGGAGGTTGCAAAAGTCATTTTGACGGGCGCCGAATCGCATTCTCCTGCCCCGGCCCGCCCCGTTGACCGGGGCCGACCCAAGACAGCCGACAAAAAGGCGAGCGCCGATCTTGCCGATCGGTCCCGTCGTTTCCGCAATCATGTCTGGATGATGTGCCGACCAAACCCTTCGATCTCGGACCGAAGATTTTGGTGCCCAGGAGAGGACTCGAACCTCCACGACCGTTAGGTCACTGGTACCTGAAACCAGCGCGTCTACCAATTCCGCCACCTGGGCAGGTGTCGTGACGGGGCGTTTAAGGCCGCCGCGCGACAGTGTCAACGCGATTCCTGCGGCGATTTGCATTCTCCTGCAATTCGCCTTGTCTGGCAGGGGACCGGGGGGTAAACCGGGGCAAGTTTTCAGGAAGTCAGAGGCGCCTCATGTCGAAACTCGTGACCATTTTCGGCGGATCCGGATTCGTCGGCCGCTACATCGCCCGCCGCATGGCCAAGGAAGGTTGGCGGGTTCGCGTGGCCGTTCGTGATCCGAACCTTGCACTGCACGTGAAGCCCTATGGCGTTGTTGGTCAGGTCGAGCCGATCTTCTGCAACATCCGCGATGACGCCAGCGTGGCGAACGCCCTGCGCGGCGCGGATGCGGTGGTGAACTGCGTCGGCACCTTCGACAAATCGGGCAAGAACAACTTTGACGCCGTGCAGGCCGAAGGGGCGACCCGGATCGCGCGGCTGGCCGCGGATGCGGGCGTTGGCGGGCTGGTGCATATCTCGGCCATTGGTGCCGATGCAGAATCGACCAGCGATTACCTGCGCACCAAGGCGGAAGGCGAGGCCGGGATCGTGGCCCATTTCCCCGCTGCGGTCATCCTGCGTCCGTCGGTGATTTTCGGGTCCGAAGACGGTTTCTTCAATCGCTTCGCCGGAATGACCCGGTTCAGCCCGGTGCTGCCGGTCGTTGGGGCCGAGACGATGTTCCAGCCTGTGCATGTGGACGACGTGGCCCAGGCCGCCGTCGCCGGGGTGCTGGGCACCGCCGCACCGGGTATCTATGAATTGGGCGGGCCGGACGTGCACAGCTTCCGCGAGTTGATGGAGCAGATGCTTGTGGTGATCCGTCGCCGCCGCCTGATCGTCAATCTTCCGAACCCGATCGCACGCGTCGTCGCGACGCTGGGCGGCTGGGCAGAGTTCCTGTCGCTTGGGATCGTTAAACAGCCGATCAGCGCCGACCAGATCGAAGCACTGAAGGTTCCGAACGTCGTGTCCGAGGGCGCGCGGGGTTTTGCCGACCTTGGCATCGAGCCTGTCGCGATGGAAGCGATCCTGCCGGATTACCTGTGGCGCTTCCGCCCGTCGGGCCAGTATGACGCGATCAAGGAATCCGCAAAGAACCTGCGCAAGGCCTGATCCTGACCCAGCGGAGGGCGGCAGATGTCCGATACGACCCTTGTTGCCGCCTTTCTTGGACTGCTTGAGGGGCTGACCGAGTTCATTCCGGTCTCGTCCACGGGGCATATCCTGCTGGCTGGGCATTTCCTTGGCTTCGAAAGTGCGGGCAAGACCTTCGAAGTGGTAATCCAGCTTGGCGCGGTTCTTGCGATTCTGTCGGTCTATGCCGCAAAGCTGATCGGGGTGCTGCGGGCCGCCCCCTCTGACCCGGAGGCGCGCCGGTTCATCCTGTCCATCCTAATTGCTTTTGCCCCCGCCGTTGTGGTGGGTGTTCTGGCGCATGATTTCATCAAAACCGTTTTGTTCGAAACGCCGGTCCTGATTGCGATCATGCTGATCCTTGGCGGGTTTGTCCTGCTTTTCATCGACAGGCTTGCGCCGGACCCGCGCCACGAGGACGCGATGCGCCTGCCCCTTGGCATGTCGTTCAAGATCGGGGTCATTCAATGCCTTGCCATGATCCCCGGTGTCAGCCGGTCCGGCGCGACCATCGTGGGGGCGCTGGCGCTAGGCGCGTCCAAGCGGGCGGCGGCGGAATTTTCGTTCTTCCTGTCGATGCCGACGATGGCCGGGGCCTTTGCCTATGACCTTTGGAAGAACCGGGATGTTCTGGACACCAGCGCCCTTGGCGAGATCGCGGTTGGCTTTGTTATCGCCTTCATCACCGCCGTTCTGGTGGTGCGGTGGCTGCTTGGCTACGTGTCTCGGCATGGCTACGCCCTGTTTGGGTGGTGGCGAATCATTGTTGGCTGCGCCGCGTTGGCCGCGCTTTCATTGGGGTTTTGACCCGATAGGGAAACTACGCTGACCTTTTTTGGTGTGATTTTTCACTTCCTGCTAAAGGTTTTCTGCGTTTTCCCCTATTTAGGTCAGCAAAACTGACTTTTCATTTTTTCTGACCCGGCGTAATTGGGGGCTCCGAAAGTCTGCGGAGGGACCCATGGCTGTTCAGAAGATGCTCAAATTCGTCGATGTCTCGCGGGAGATGCCGCGCAAGCGGTCAGCCGATGTGCGCCGCACCGACTTTAACGAGATCTACGCGGAATTCGCGGCCGAAAAGGCAGCCGAGCAGGCCAGCCGGTGCAGCCAGTGTGGCGTGCCTTATTGCCAGTCCCATTGCCCGCTGCACAACAACATCCCGGATTGGCTGCGCCTGACCGCCGAAGGCCGCCTGAAGGAAGCCTATGAGATCAGCCAAGCCACCAACACCTTCCCCGAAATCTGTGGCCGCATTTGCCCGCAGGACCGCCTGTGCGAAGGCAACTGCGTGATTGAACAATCGGGCCACGGCACCGTGACCATCGGCTCTGTCGAGAAATACATCACCGACACTGCCTGGGAAGAAGGCTGGGTCCAGCCGATCCGCCCCGCGGTCGAGCGGAGCGAAAGCGTGGGCATCATCGGTGCCGGGCCCGGCGGGCTTGCCGCCGCCGACGTGCTGCGCCGCGCCGGTGTTCAGGTCACTGTTTATGACCGCTATGACCGCGCCGGTGGCCTGCTGACCTACGGCATTCCGGGCTTCAAGCTGGAAAAGGACGTGGTGATGAACCGCATCGACCAGCTGGCCAAGGGCGGGGTCGCGTTTGTCCTGAACTGCAACGTCGGCGAAGACCTGTCGTTCGACGCGATCCGGGGCAAGCATGATGCCGTGTTGATCGCCACCGGGGTCTACAAGACCCGCGATCTGGCCGCGCCGGGTGGCGATGCCGATGGCATCGTCCGGGCCATCGACTATCTGACCGCATCGAACCGCAAAAGCTTTGGCGACGATGTGCCGGAATACGACAGCGGCGAGTTGAACGCCGCTGGCAAGAAGGTCGTCGTGATCGGCGGCGGGGATACTGCGATGGACTGTGTGCGCACAGCCATCCGCCAAGGGGCTGAAAGCGTCAAATGTCTGTACCGCCGGGACCGGGCCAACATGCCAGGGTCCCAGCGCGAAGTGCAGAACGCCGAGGAGGAGGGCGTTGAATTTGTCTGGCTTTCGGCCCCGAAGGGTTTCGAGGGCGATGCCGTCACCGGCGTTCAGGTGCAGAAGATGCGCCTTGGCGCGCCGGATGCCACGGGTCGCCAGATGCCCGAGCTGATCGAGGGCGCGGACTACGTGGAAGAGGCCGACCTTGTCATCAAGGCGCTTGGCTTCGAGCCCGAAGACCTGCCCAAGCTGTGGAACACCGACGGGCTGGAAGTCACCCGTTGGGGCACGGTCAAGGCGGCCTTTGGCACCGGTCAGACCAGCCTTGAGGGTGTGTTTGCGGTGGGCGACATCGTGCGCGGCGCCAGCCTTGTCGTCTGGGCGATCCGCGATGGCCGCGACTGTGCTGCTGCGATGCTCGACTATCTTGGCCAATCCGCAACCGTCGCCGCCGAATAGGCCGCCGCCAGGAGTTTCAGATGCCCCTCCGCCCCGCGATTTCCGCCATAGCCGCGCTGCTGGTCCTGACCAGCGGCCTGCCCGTGGCCGCGCAGGAGCCGGGGCCGCAGGCCTTTCAGCTGCCCGAGGGCTGCGAGGGCTTCGTGACGGTGCAGAAGCGCGATTGCAGCGTCAGCAACCATTTCATCTGTGACTTCGACCCGCAGGGCCACCAGCGCCGCGCCGATTTCGACGAACGCGGCATGACCTATGTCGGACGGATAGACGAAGAGACTCGTTGGATCGAGAGCTTTCACGTTCTTGCCGGAGAGGGCGAGCGCCTGCTGCAGGGCGAGGTCGATCCCGCCTCTTTCTCTGCCCTGCTGGCCGATGGTGTCGATACCTATGATTTCCGCACCGAGACCGAGCGGTCGGGCATCTATCATTTCGTCGGACAGGACCGGCTGACCGGTCGTCAGGTGACCATCGACGGCGTCACCCTGGACGAAACCGAATACCAGATCGCCGCATTCAGTGCCGAAGGCGTCGAGCTGTGGCGCAGCGCCGGGAACGAATTCATCCACCGCGACTGGCGGATGTTCCTGTCGGGCACCAGCACGCTTGTTACCTCGGAGGGGGCGTTCGACACGGACGATACCCCCGTCGAGTTTATCTTTCCGGGCGAGCCCGGCTTTATGTCGATCAATCCCAAGCACGGCTGCGGCGCGATGTTGTCCAGCCTGCCCCGCTCTTTCATGAAGGAGACCGCCAATGACCACCTATGACGCCGCATGGGCCGCCGCCGAGGAAGCCAAGCGCAAGTGGATGGCCGAGAACAGCCTGTTCCGCGAGGATGACGAGCACGCCTCTTGCGGGGTTGGCCTTGTCGTGTCGATTGACGGGACCCCGTCGCGCAAGGTGGTGGAAAACGGGATCGACGCGCTTAAGGCGGTCTGGCACCGGGGCGCTGTCGATGCCGATGGCAAGACCGGCGATGGCGCGGGCATCCATGTGCAGATCCCGGTTCGCTTCTTCTATGATCAGGTCCGTCGCACCGGCCACGAGCCCGACCCGACCAAGCTGATCGCAGTGGGTCAGGTGTTCCTGCCGCGCACCGATTTCGGGGCGCAGGAACGCTGCCGCACAATCGTGGAAACCGAAGTTCTGCGCATGGGCCACTATATCTATGGCTGGCGCCATGTTCCGGTGAACACCGAGGTGCTGGGCGAAAAGGCCAACGCGACCCGCCCCGAGATCGAACAGATCCTGATCCGCAACGACAAGGGGATCAGCGAGGAAGAGTTCGAGCGCGAGCTGTACATCATCCGTCGCCGGATCGAGAAGGCCGCTATCGCCGCGCAGGTCGGCAGCCTGTATTTCGCGTCCCTTTCCTGCCGGTCGATCATCTACAAGGGCATGATGCTGGCCGAGCAGGTCGCGGATTTCTATCCCGACCTGATGGACGAGCGGTTTGAAAGTGCTTTTGCCATCTATCACCAGCGCTATTCCACCAACACCTTCCCGCAGTGGTCGCTGGCCCAGCCGTTCCGCATGCTGGCCCACAACGGCGAGATCAACACGCTCAAGGGCAACGTGAACTGGATGAAGAGCCACGAGATCCGGATGGCCTCGGGCGCGTTCGGTGACATGGCCGAAGATATCAAGCCGATTGTCCCGGCGGGCGTGTCCGACTCTGCCGCGCTGGATTCGGTGTTCGAGGTGCTGGTTCGTGCCGGGCGCAACGCGCCGATGGCAAAGACCATGCTAGTGCCCGAAAGCTGGTCCAAGCAGGCGGTGGAAATGCCCAAGGCCTGGAGCGATATGTACGCCTACTGTAACTCGGTCATGGAGCCGTGGGACGGCCCGGCCGCGCTGGCAATGACCGACGGCCGCTGGGTCTGTGGCGGGCTGGACCGTAACGGGCTGCGTCCGCTGCGCTATGTCGTGACCGGGGACAACCTGCTGATCGCCGGGTCCGAGGCGGGCATGGTCGCTGTCGACGAAAAGACCGTTGTCGAAAAGGGCGCGCTTGGCCCGGGCCAGATGATCGCCGTCGACATGGCCGAAGGCCGCCTGTTCCACGACACCGAAATGAAGGACAAGCTGGCCGCCAGCCAGCCCTTCGGCGACTGGATCGAAAAGGTCGTCGACCTGAACGAGGTCATGCGCGACGTGCCGGAAACCGCCCTGTTCGCGGGCGATGACCTGCGTCGTCGGCAGGCCGCTGCCGGATACAGCATCGAAGAACTGGAACATATCCTGTCGCCGATGGCGGAGGACGGGAAGGAAACGCTCGCCTCGATGGGCGACGACACGCCCAGCGCGGTCCTGTCCAAGCAATACCGCCCGCTGTCGCATTTCTTCCGCCAGAACTTCAGCCAGGTGACCAACCCGCCCATCGACTCGCTTCGTGAAAGCCGGGTGATGAGCCTCAAGACCCGGTTCGGCAACCTGAAGAACGTGCTGGACGAAGACAGTTCCCAGACCGAGATCCTTGTTCTGGAAAGCCCGTTCATCGCCAATGCCGAGTTCACCCAGATGGTGAAGCAGTTTGGCGAAAGCGTGGTCTTCATCGACTGTACCTTCCCGGCGGGCGAGGATCAGGACGCGCTGCAGCGCGGTCTGGAACGGGTCCGGTCCGAGGCGGAAGATGCCGTGCGGTCGGGCGCTGGGCACCTTGTTCTGACCGATGAACATCAGTCGGCCGACAAGATCGCGATGCCGATGATCCTTGCCACCAGTGCCGTTCACAGCGGGCTGACCAAGAAGGGCCTTCGGACCTTCTGTTCGGTCAACGTGCGGTCGGCCGAATGCATCGACCCGCATTACTTTGCGGTTCTGATCGGCTGTGGCGCGACCACGGTGAACGCCTATCTGGCGCAGGATTCGGTTGCGGACCGGATA
This sequence comes from Loktanella sp. IMCC34160, assembly GCF_004145845.1. Taxonomy (GTDB): domain Bacteria; phylum Pseudomonadota; class Alphaproteobacteria; order Rhodobacterales; family Rhodobacteraceae; genus SELP01. The sequence continues at coordinate 176,527 of NZ_SELP01000003.1, forward strand.
GAACGCGGGCTGATCGAAGGTAACCTGACCGACGCGATTCGCCGCTACCGCGATGCGATCGACGCGGGCCTTCTGAAGATCATGTCGAAGATGGGCATCTCGGTCCTATCGTCCTATCGCGGTGGTCTGAACTTTGAAGCGGTGGGCCTGTCCCGCGCGCTGTGTGCCGAATATTTCCCCGGCATGCACAGCCGGATTTCCGGCATCGGCCTGCACGGCATCCAGCGCAAGCTGGAAGAGGTGCACGCCCGTGGCTGGTCGCAGGGCGGCACCGTCCTGCCCATCGGCGGCTTCTACAAGGCCCGCCGGTCCGGCGAAAAGCACGCTTGGGAAGCGCAGACCATGCACCTGTTGCAGTCGGCCTGCGACCGCGCCTCTTACGAGCTGTGGAAGCAGTATTCGGGCGCGATGCAGGCGAACCCGCCGATCCACCTGCGCGACCTTCTGGCGATCAAGCCGCTGGGCAAGCCGGTTCCAATCGAAGAGGTGGAAAGCATCACCTCGATCCGCAAGCGGTTCGTGACGCCGGGCATGTCGCTGGGCGCCCTGTCGCCCGAGGCGCATAAGACCCTGAACGTTGCGATGAACCGGATCGGGGCGAAATCCGACAGTGGTGAAGGTGGCGAAGACCCGGCGCATTTCGTGCCGGAACCGAACGGCGACAACCCGTCGGCCAAGATCAAGCAGGTGGCCTCGGGCCGCTTCGGGGTGACCGCCGAATACCTGAACCAGTGCGAAGAACTGGAGATCAAGGTGGCCCAGGGTGCCAAGCCCGGCGAAGGCGGCCAGTTGCCCGGCATGAAGGTGACCAAGCTGATTGCCCGGCTGCGGCATTCGACGCCCGGCGTGACGCTGATCTCGCCGCCGCCGCACCACGACATCTATTCGATCGAAGACCTTGCGCAGCTGATCTACGACCTCAAGCAGATCAACCCACGCTGCAAGGTGACGGTGAAACTGGTGGCCTCGTCCGGGGTCGGCACCATTGCCGCCGGTGTGGCCAAGGCCAAGGCCGACATCATCCTGATCTCGGGCCACAACGGTGGCACCGGGGCCTCGCCCGCGACCTCGATCAAATACGCGGGTCTGCCGTGGGAAATGGGCCTGACCGAAGCGCATCAGGTTCTGGCGATGAACAACCTGCGCGACCGGATCACCCTGCGGACCGATGGCGGCCTGCGGACCGGGCGCGACATTGTCATGGCCGCGATGATGGGGGCCGAGGAATACGGGATCGGCACCGCCGCCCTGATCGCAATGGGCTGCATCATGGTGCGTCAGTGCCAGTCGAACACCTGCCCCGTCGGCGTCTGCACGCAGGACGAACGCCTGCGGGCCAAGTTCACCGGGAACGCGGACAAGGTCGTAAACCTGATCACCTTCTACGCCACCGAGGTGCGCGAGATTCTTGCGGAAATCGGCGCGCGGTCGCTGGATGACGTGATCGGCCGGGCCGACCTTCTGACCCAGGTCAGCCGTGGGTCGGACCATCTGGACGATCTGGACCTGAACCCGCTTCTGATCACCGTCGATGGCGCCCGCGACATCGTCTATGACCGGTCCAAGCCGCGCAATGTTGTGCCCGATACGCTGGATGCGCAGATCGTGCAGGACGCCGCCCGCTTCCTTGAAGAGGGTGAAAAGATGCAGCTGGAATACGCGGTGCAGAACACGCTGCGGACCATCGGCACCCGCACGTCGAGCCATATCGTCAAGAACTTCGGGATGCGCAACGCGCTGCAGCCCGATCACCTGACGGTCAAGCTCAAGGGTTCTGCCGGCCAGTCGCTAGGCGCCTTTGGTGCGCCGGGTCTGAAGATCGAAGTGTCGGGCGACGCCAACGACTATGTCGGCAAGGGCCTGTCGGGCGCGACCATCGTGGTGCGGCCGCCGATGGCCAGCCCGCTGGTTGCCGCCGAGAACACGATCATCGGCAACACGGTTCTGTATGGGGCCACCGACGGGTATCTCTTCGCCGCCGGGCGCGCGGGGGAACGGTTTGCCGTGCGGAACTCTGGCGCGAAGGTCGTGGTCGAGGGCTGCGGATCGAACGGTTGCGAGTATATGACCGGCGGCGTCGCGGTGATCCTTGGGTCCATCGGTGCCAACTTTGGCGCCGGGATGACCGGCGGCATGGCCTACCTCTATGATCCGAACGGCACCTCTGCGCCGCTGATCAACATGGAAAGCCTTGTCACCTGCCCCGTCACGGTCGCCCATTGGGAAGCCGAGCTGAAAGGGCTGATCGAGCGGCACCTTGCCGAGACCGGAAGCCGCAAGGCCGCGGATATCCTGCAGCATTGGGACATGGAGAAAGGCAATTTCCTTCAGGTTTGCCCGAAGGAAATGCTGGTCCACCTGCCGCAGCCGCTGTCGATCGAGGATGCGGCGATCCCAGCGGAGTAACTGTTTCCAATCCGCAGCGCCTGCGCCGTATTGTTGACAGATCCGCCACAAAAAGACCCCGGGGCCGACACGGTTCCCGGGGTTTGTTTCAAAATTTAACCGAAATCACCCCGCATCTTCCGAACTGTTTCCAAGTGACCAGTTCAGGACGACGAAGATGCCGACGACCTATACAGACCAATTCTACATCATAGATCCGGGCAACCCGCCGCCGGCCGGAACCGTGCTGAATTTCACGACCTATGATCTTGTCGATCGGGACGACGATCTGGATATCGGGTCTGACGGGCGCGATTCGATCGACGGGCGCGATGTGCGCGCTGTTTATAATGGCGACACCATCACCGTCGAAAATCCTGACGGAACAATCCAGACCATCACCGGTGTCACCTTCTATCTTCAGGGCGGTATTCAGGTCTTTACCCCGACCGATGGAACGATCCTTCAGAATGGCGCGATCTTCCTGAGTTCGAGCTGGGTCAATACGAGCACGCAGCTGGATGTGGGCGACCTTGGTCCCGCCTGTTTCACCCCCGGCACGCTGATCGACACGCCACAGGGGCCACGGCCCATTGAAACCCTGCAGGAGGGCGATCTTGTCCTGACCCGTGACAACGGCCCGCAGCCGATCCTGTGGATCAGCCGACGCCGCGCAGACGGTTCGGGCGACCACGCGCCGATCCGGATCGGCAAGGGCGTCATTGGCAATGACCGCGATCTGCTGGTCAGCCCGCAGCATCGGGTGATGATCGACGGGTGGCGGGCCGAGCTTCTCTATGGGCAGGACGAGGTTCTGGTCGCCGCCAAGCATCTTGTCGGGGTTCATGATCAGGTCCATGTCGACCGTCGGCGCGAGGTGGAATACATCCACCTGCTTCTGGACGGCCACCACCTGATCTGGTCCGAGGGCGCGCTGACCGAAAGCTTTGATCCAGGCGGGGACTTTGCCCTGTATGATCCGACCGTTCAGTCCGAGGTCGAGGCCCGCTATCCCGGCCTGATTCAGGACAGGGGTCGCAAGGGGCAAACCGCGCGGCCGGTGATCCAAGGATATGAGGCCCTGGCGCTTGTCGCCTAGAGCCGCTTTTCAGGGCCCGGCGGTCCCTTTATAGCTGGGCCATGGCAAGACAGAGCAGCAAGCAACCCGGCCGCAGGAAATCGCGGCCCCGCAAGACAGAGACACCGCCCGCCCGGAGCCTGCCGCAACGCCTGCGCCGTTGGGCGGTGCGGTCGGTTCTTCTGGGCGTCGCATTCGTCGCGCTGATCGTTGTTGTCTTCGCCCTCGTGAACCCGCCGACAACCCCCTATATTTTCGCCGAATCCAGACGGCTGGGCGGGGTCGAGCGGGATTGGCGCGACATGGAGGAGATCGCCCCGGTCATGGCCCGATCCGTCGTCGCGGCGGAGGATGCGAATTTCTGCCTGCATTGGGGGCTGGACCTTGCCGCGATCCGGGCCGCGATGGAAAGCGGCGGAAGCCGCGGCGCGTCGACCATTTCGCAGCAGGTGGTCAAGAACGTCTATCTTTGGCATGGCCGCAGCTGGTTTCGAAAAACGCTCGAGGCGATGCTGACGCCAGTTGTCGAGGCCGTCTGGAGCAAGGAGCGGATCATCGAGGTCTATCTAAACGTCGCAGAGTTCGACGAGGGCGTTTTTGGGGTGCAGGCGGCGGCCCGGCACTACTTCGGCGTCGATGCCGACGCGCTGTCACCGACGCAGGCGGCGCGTCTTGCGGCGATCCTTCCCGATCCCAAAGGCCGGTCCGCCTCGAACCCGAGCAGTTTCGTCCGCAGCCGCGCGGCCGCGATCATGGATGGCGCGGAAACGATACGAGTGGATGGCCGCGCAGATTGCTTTGACCGGCAGAGCGGGGATTGATCCCCCGACCCCCTTGCGGCATTCAGTGTCGCACAGCCGCGCATTGGACCTGACCCTTATGAACCGCCTTTACCATTATCCGCTTTCACCCTTTTCCCGCAAAGTGCGCCTGACCCTTGCCGAGAAGAAGGTCGAGGTCGAGCTGGTCGAAGAGCGGTATTGGGACCAGTCGCCGGAATTCATGCGCCGCAACCCGGCGGGCAAGGTGCCGGTCCTGCGCCACGGCAACCAGACCATGTCGGAAAGCCAGGCGATCTGCGAATTCTTCGAAGAGACCGTCCCAACCCCGCCGCTGATGCCCCGCGATGCCGAAGGCCGCTATGAGGTGCGCCGGTTGTGCGCCTGGTTCGATGACAAGTTCAATGCCGAGGTCACGTCCAAGCTAGTCGGTGAACGGGTGTTCCGCAAGGTGATGGGCACCGGCTATCCCGACAGTGCCAATGTCAAATCCGGGGCCAAGGCCATCAAGTTTCACCTCGACTACATGCATTGGCTGCTGGAAAAGCGCCGCTGGCTGGCAGGGGACAGCATGACGCTGGCGGATTTCGCGGCCGCCGCGCATCTGAGTTGCCTCGATTATATCTCGGACGTGGACTGGAACCGGTCCGAGGTGGTGAAGGACTGGTATGCCAAGATCAAATCGCGCCCCGCGTTTCGCGGAATTCTGGCCGATCAGATCCCCGGCTTTCCCCAGCCCGCGCATTACGCCGACCTTGATTTCTAGGCTCGTCCGGGTCGTACCTTGCAACAGGATGCCGGTCTGCTGTCTTCTGGCGCCATGAAAGCACGTCTTCAGGACTACGCCCGAGAGACCGGGTTTGCCGCCATGGGGGTTTGCCGGCCCGATGCCGTTCCGCAGATCGCCGGGCGCTTGCAGGACTTTGTCGACAAGGGCCGGCATGGGCAGATGGGCTGGATGGCCGAGCGGATGCATTGGCGCGGCAATCCCGCGGCGCTGTGGCCAGAGGCACGGTCGGTGATTATGCTGGCCGAACCCTACACGCCCGACCATGACCCGCTGGCGATTCTTGATCGGCCCAACCGGGCGGCGATTTCCGTTTATGCCCAGAACCGGGATTACCATGACATCGTCAAGAAACGGCTGAAACAGGTCGGTCGCTGGCTGCTGGAGCAGGCACCGGGGCATGAGATCAAGGTGTTCGTCGACACCGCCCCGGTGATGGAAAAACCATTGGCCGAGGCGGCGGGGCTTGGCTGGCAGGGCAAGCATACGAACCTTGTGTCGCGCGAGTTGGGCAGTTGGTTCTTTCTGGGCGCGATCTTCACCACGCTGGAGATCGAGCCGGACGCCCCTGAAAGGGATCACTGCGGCAGTTGCACCGCCTGTCTGGATATCTGCCCGACCCGCGCCTTTCCCGCCCCCCGGCAGATCGACGCGCGGCGCTGTATTTCCTACCTGACCATTGAACATCACGGCCCGGTTGCAGAGGAGTTGCGGCCCCTGATGGGCAACCGCATCTACGGCTGCGATGATTGCCTTGCGGTTTGTCCGTGGAACAAGTTCGCGGCGGCGGCGAGTGAGATGCGCTATGCCGGGCGCGAGGACCTGTTGGAACCCAAGCTGGCGGAGCTTGCCGCACTGGATGACGCTGGGTTTCGGGAGAAATTCTCGGGCAGTCCAATCAAACGGATCGGGCGCAACCGCTTTGTCCGGAACGTCCTTTACGCGATTGGCAATTCCGGCGATCCGGCCTTGTCAGAGACTGTTTTCCCGCTTCTGTCAGACCCGGATGCGACAGTGGTTGACGCCGCCGAATGGGCGCTTGCCCGCCTGTCCGACCTTCAGGATTAGGAAAATCGCGCGAGGCCGTGCTAGGATACAGGTCCAGTCGGAGGAGGATGGACCATGGAACGCCATATCATCGACAAGCATCGCGACCTTCAGGACGGCCCGCGCCTGCGGGAATATGTCCGGATGGAACGGGAATCCGCCCCAAGCGCGGCGAGCCGCACACTTCAGCAGAAGCCAAGGGCCGAACGCTCCGCGCGTCAGGTGAAGGAATTCCTTCGGATCGAGCGTGGACAGACGGCCTAGGGCAGAGCTTCCCTCTTTCCGTCAGCGCCGGACCGGTATAGCGATGGGGTATTCCTGACCCGAGGGCCCCATGCACCCCTTGCGCGGCATCCTTTTGAAAATCCTGTCTGTCTGCGTTTTCGTGGGCATGGCGTCGCTGATCAAAACGACCGCGCCGCGGATCCCGCCGGGCGAGGCGGTCTTTTTCCGGTCCTTCTTTGCGATCCCCGTCATCGTTGTCTGGCTGATCTGGCGGCACGAGCTGTCCACCGGCCTGCGCACGGCCAATCCGATGGGCCATGTCTGGCGCGGAATCGTCGGCACCTCGGCCATGGGGTTGGGATTTGCGGGGCTTGGGCTGCTGCCCCTGCCAGAGGTTACGGCGATTGGCTATGCCGCGCCCCTGCTGGTGGTCATCTTCGCCGCGATGTTTCTGGGCGAGAACGTCCGGGCGTTCCGTCTGACGGCGGTGGCCATCGGGTTGGTCGGCGTCTTGATCGTCCTGTCCCCGCGATTGTCGGTGAAAACGTCCGCCATCGACGTGTCGGAAACGCTGGGCGCGGTCGTCGTCCTTGGGGGCGCGGTCTTTGCCGCCCTTGCGCAGGTCTTTGTGCGCAAGCTGGTCCAGACCGAACGTACGGCGACCATCGTGTTCTGGTTTTCCGTCACCGCAGCGACCCTGTCGCTGATCACCCTGCCCTGGGGATGGGTTGTGCCATCAGCGCTGGATGCCGGGCTTCTGATCGTTGCGGGGATCCTGGGTGGCTTTGGCCAGATCCTGTTGACCTCAAGCTATCGCTATGCGGACGCCTCTCTGATCGCGCCATTCGAATACACCTCGATGCTGCTGGCGCTTGGCGTCGGCTACTTCATCTTTGACGAGGTGCCGACCAGCGTGATGCTTCTTGGGGCGCTTCTGATCATCGCGGCGGGGGTTCTGATCATCTGGCGCGAGCGGCAACTTGGGCTGGAACGGTCGCGGCAACGCAAGGCGACGGGCAACGTCGGGACCTGAGTCGGCACCTTCTTCTGGTCAATCGGAGGGGGGGAAGGAAGGAAAGTCTCTGCCGAATTCAACGGGTTAAGAAACAACCTGTGATTGCGTGTGAATCCGCACAGAATCTTCTTGGCCACGGCCGCTAGTCTTTGGGCATTCGGCGACCACGCCGGGTTCAGAACAGATTTTGACAAGGAGAACGAAGATGAATGCATTGACCGCAATCACCCCGCACGCCCAGATCGCTGTCGCCGGGTCCAGTTCCAACGCTTCGACCTATAAGGTCACCCAGAAGCGCGGAACCATCACCGGCGTTGGTGCCAGTGTTTCGGGTGCCGGGGCCTGGGTGAAACTGAACGGAAGCATGTCCTTCCAGATCTACTCGCTCAACTCCTCGAAGACCTACAACGAGATGAAGTCGTCCTATGACATCGGCGGCGGCGTCAGCGGTTTCTGGGGTTGGCTTGGGCTTGGCGCCCATGCGTCAACCCACAAGGAACAGTTGCAGCAGGTGTTCAAGGAAGTGACCCAGACCCAAAAGGTCGAAGGGACCGTCGCCGTCGACATGATGGTCAGCGGCATCTATCCGAACGTTCAGGTGGACGCCTCGGCCTATGTTCTTGTCCTGCAGGTCGAAGACGACCAGGGCAACACGTTCAACATCGCATCGAACGGTGACCCGGCCGCGGACACCGGTGCGCAGGACGGCAGCGGAACCGCCCTGCCCACGCAGGACAACAACAGCACGATCACGCTGTAAGCCGGCTTTGCTGGCGGGGGCGTCTGTCCCCGCCAGCAGATATCAGCGTCTAATATGGCTGAACTGAACCCAATCATCCTACCGCCCGGTCTGATTTCCAGGAATCTGGAAATCCTCAGATCGGCGTCCGGTGCCGAGACCCGCAGCCCGGCGACGCGGTTCAACGGCGTGGTTCACAACGGCCACACAAGCGTCACCGCGACCATCGCACCCGGCGCGCCGGGCAAGATCGACCTGACATTCGACCTGTCGGTGCCAAGCGTGGCCTCATCTGCCTTCGCGGCCTTGCGGCAGTCCCTTTCCGTGCTGCTGCCATCCGACATTCCCGAAGACGGGATTGCCGCCGGGGCCGGGATCGGCCCTGCGCCACCGCCACCGCCGGACAGCAAGATGGCCGCCTATGCCAGCGTTCTGTTCGGCGAGGTCTTTTTCGGGGGCAAGGCCCCGACCGGCGAGAATGTCGACTTTCACGCCAGCCCGGGACCGGACAAGCAGATCCCCGTTCTGAATGCTGTCCGCAGGGCAGAGGTCGCCGCTCTGACCCTAAACGGCACGATCTCGGTCGAAGGATCTGTCAACGGGGCAGAGGCGACAGTTTATGTGCCGACAACCGCAATCATCTTCGAAGATGGGCTGACGATTCCGTTCTCGGGCTATTCGGAAACCGCCCTTGTCCACCTTCAAGGGGGACTCTTGCCGGCGCAGTTGCCGGCAAGGATCTGGGGCGGGACGGGTTGAGGCGTGATCAACCCAAAGATGACTGTCAGGCGCGCACCAGCTTTTCGTAGCTTTCCGCCACATCGCGGGTCAGCGCGCCGACTTCAAAGGTGTAGTTGCCGATCTGGCCGACCGGGGTAACTTCGGCGGCGGTGCCAGTCAGCCAGCACTGTTCGAAGCCTTCCATCTCTTCCGGCATGATATGGCGTTCGTGCACGGTGATGCCCTTGTCCCGCAGCATCGCGATGATGGTTTGCCGGGTGATCCCGTTCAGGAAAGCATCGGCTAGCGGGGTGTGCACTTCGCCATCCTTGACGAAGAAGACGTTGGCGCCGGTCGCCTCGGCCACATAGCCGCGGTAGTCCATGAACATCGCATCGGAACAGCCTTTCGCCTCGGCCGCGTGCTTGGACATGGTGCAGATCATGTAAAGACCTGCCGCCTTGGCCGCGGTCGGGATGGTTTCCGGGCTTGGCCGCTTCCATTTCGCGATATCGAGCTTTGCGCCCTTCATCTTGGCGTCGCCGTAGTAGGCGCCCCATTCCCAGACAGCGACAGCCATCCGCACCGGGTTCCGGGCCGAGGCCACACCCATGTCTTCGCCCGCGCCGCGCCACGCGACCGCCCGGACATAGGCATCCGACAGGTTGTTGGCCTTGAGGGCGGCGTATTTCGCCTCTTCAATCTGCTCGACGGTATAGGGGATCGGCATGTCCAGCAGTTCGCCGGACTTCAGCAGGCGCTGCGAGTGTTCGACCGACTTGAAAATCTTGCCGCCATAGGCCCGTTCACCTTCGAAAACGCTGGACGCATAATGAAGCGCATGGGTCAGGATATGCACTTTGGCATCCCGCCATTCGACCAGTTTGCCGTCCAGCCAGATTTTCCCGTCCCGATCGTCGTATGACCCAGCCATGGTGAAGACCTTTCCCGAAAGATTTCATTTGTTGCCCAAGAAGGTCCGGTTCGGACATATTCTTGCGAAATTTCCGGAATCGGCTAGCAGTCAAGCCTTGGAATGTCAACAAGGCTGACTTATCCTGAGCCAATAAAACAAGGGAGACCGGGATGGTGGACAGCCAGGGTGGACAGGGGGGGCAGGCGCTTCTCTTCCTCACCGACGACCAGCTGCGCAAAGGCATCGAAGCGATGTTTTTTGCCTATCGCGGCTTTACCGCCGATCCTGACAGGATCCTTGAGGGCATGGCCTATGGCCGGGCCCATCACCGGGCCATCCATTTCATCAACCGCAGTCCGGGGACCACGGTCAATAACCTGTTGTCGATCCTTGGTGTTACAAAACAGTCGCTTAATCGTGTGTTGCGCAGCCTGATCGAGGACGGTCTGGTGGAATCCCGGGTTGGCAAGAAGGACAAGCGCGAACGCCATCTTTTTCTGACGGAAAAGGGCGCTCTGCTGGAGCGCGAATTGTCCGACGCCCAGCGCGAGCGGATGCGGGCCGCCTATCGGGCGGCAGGGCCAGACGCGGTTGCCGGTTTCCGGCAAGTGCTTGAGGCGATGATGGACGAAGACATGCGGCGCCACTACGCGACGCTGAAGGACAGGCAAGTATGAGTAATGATGATGCCCATCTGTTGATCGTCGATGACGATGAACGTATCCGCGGGTTGTTGCAGAAGTTCCTTGTCCGAAACGGGTTTCTGGTCAGTGCCGCGCGGGATGCCGCCCATGCCCGCCGCATCCTGTCGGGGCTGGAATTTGACCTGATCGTGCTGGACGTGATGATGCCGGGTGAGGATGGGATCAGCCTGTGCCGTGACCTGCGACAGCAGATCGGCACCCCGATCATGCTCTTGACGGCAAAAGGGGAAACCGCCGACCGAATTGCCGGGCTGGAGGCGGGCGCGGACGACTACCTTGCCAAGCCGTTTGAACCGAAAGAGTTGCTGCTGCGGATCAACGCGATCCTGCGGCGGGTTCCGGCGTCCGAGCCGACGATCGTGCGCCCCAAGGCCCTGACCCTTGGCCCGATCCGCTATGACATCGAACGTGGAGAGATGTGGCAGGGCGAGGATCTGGTGCGCCTGACCGCGACCGAGGCCCAGTTGATGCGCATTTTCTCGGCCCGTCCCGGCGAACCGATTTCGCGCGCCAAGCTAGTGGAAGAGCTGAACCGGTCCGGCGGGCAGACACAGGAACGGGCGGTCGACGTTCAGATCACCCGACTGCGCCGCAAGCTGGAACAGGACCCGAAACAGCCGCGATACCTGCAAACCGTGCGGGGCGCGGGATACATGCTTGCGCCTGATTAGAGCCTGTTTTTAAGAACAGTCGACAGGAAAGACCTTGTCGGTCTCTGCCCAGAGGGTGATCGGCAGGGTCGGGATTTCCGTGTCGATCCGATGGGTCCGCTCTGCCCCCTGCTGGATCGTTCCCGTCCCGGCTCGCAGGTCAAGGTCGCAAAACCCGAAGATCGTTGGATCATATTGATCCCACCAGACGAAACGGTAACCCGCCACCCGGTAGCTGCCGTCGGGGAAATCGATGGTCAGCGTGACGGTCCAGCGTGTCTGACCCTCGACATCGTGGAAAGAGGTGACCTGAACCCGCCCCTGCCCATCCAGCGCTAGGATCGGTGCCTGCGCGCCCTCGCCCGATGTGCCCAGCGCCGGGCCGGTCACATCCAGCCCCCCCGTCCCCGAAACCCGCAGATCGGTCGGCCCGGCGTCCTGCTCGATCAGGGTGAACACCTCGGCCCGCCCGTCACCATTCAGGTCATGCGACAGTTCGCGAAGCGGCGGGTCTTCCGCCGCCTCTTGGGCGACAGCAGCGCCGGTCAGCAGGGCGGCCAGGATCGACAGGATGATGCGCATCAATTCCCTCTCTTGTTCTTTGGTCAGGATTTCTGTTCCTTGGCGATATGACAACCGCTTTGATCACCCACCCCGACTGCGCAAGCCATATTACGCCGCCCGGCCACCCGGAACAGGTGGCGCGGCTGGACGCGATCCTGACTGCCCTTGAATCGCTGGACCTGTTGCGGGCTTCGGCCCCGATGGGGGCAGAGGCGGACGTGCTGCGCGCCCATCCGAAGGCCCATATCGACGCCCTGCGCGCCGCCGACCCCGATCAGGGGATCGTCCAGCTTGATCCCGACACATGGATGAGCCCCGGATCGCTTGCCGCAGCGTGGCGGGGCGTGGGCGCTGTTACCCGCGCGGTCGACATGGTTCTGGGCGGCGAGGTAACCAACGCCTATTGCGCCATTCGTCCGCCGGGCCATCACGCGGAAAAGGAAACCCCGATGGGGTTCTGCCTGTTTGGTAATGTCGCCATTGCCGCGAAGTACGCTCTGGACCATCACGGGCTGTCCCGCGTCGCCATCGTCGATTTCGACGTGCACCACGGCAACGGCACCCAAGACCTTGTGCAGGAAGACCCGCGCATCCTGTTCGTCTCGTCCCACCAGATGCCGCTTTATCCCGGCACGGGCGATCCGTCCGATACGGGCGACCATGACACGGTGCTGAATATCGCGCTGCGTGAAGGAACCGAGGGGCCGGAGTTTCGCCAGATCTACGAAACGCTGGTCTTCCCGAGGATCGAGGCCTTTGCGCCCGACCTGATCCTTGTGTCTGCCGGGTTTGACGCGCATCGGGCCGATCCGCTGGCAGGGATCAATCTGGAAACCGAGGACTTTGCCTGGGTCACCGGACGCATCTGCGATCTTGCCGAAAAACTCTGCGCCGGCCGCGTGGTATCTGCACAGGAAGGCGGCTATGATCTAGAGGCACTGGGGGCATCCGCCTTCGCCCATGTGAATGTTCTAAAGGAAAGAGGCCGATGACCGGGAAACCCGTGGAAGAGATGAGCTTTGAAGAGGCGATCCGCGAGCTTGAAACAGTTGTGGGCCAGCTTGAACGGGGCGATGTGGCGCTGGAGGATTCCATCGCGCTGTATGAACGGGGCGCAAAGCTGAAAGCCCGCTGCGACGCTAAGCTGAAAGAGGCCGAGGAAAAGGTCGCCAAGATCACCTTTGACGAAACCGGCGCACCGACGGGCACGACACCGCTGGACGCGGGCTGACCCATGCCCCTGAACGACGCCCTTGCCACGGCCCGCAGCATTGTCGAGGCCCGGATCACCGAGGCCCTGACCGGGGTCGACCTGCCGGTGGCAGAGGCGATGCGCTATGGGGCTCAAGGGGGTAAGGGGTTGCGCGGGTTTCTGGTGCTGGAAGGCGCGCGGATCCACGGGCAAGGGGAATCACAGGCCGCGCCGGCCGCCGCCGCGATCGAGGCGATCCACGCTTATAGCCTGATCCACGACGACCTGCCCTGCATGGATGACGATGACCTTCGCCGGGGGCAGCCGACCGTGCATCGCAAGTGGGACGAGGCGACGGCCGTTCTGGCGGGCGATGCCCTGCAATCGCTTGCCTTTGAACTGGTCCTGCAATCCGGGAACACCGCAACCGCCAAAGTCACCCTTGCCCGGACCCTTGCCCGCGCTGCCGGGGTGCGGGGCATGGTGGGGGGGCAGGCGCTCGATATTGCGGCGGAAACGGCGGAAAAACCGCTGAGTTTGGCAGAGATAGAGACACTTCAGGCCGAAAAGACCGGCGCCCTGATCGAATGGGCGGCGATGGCAGGCCCCTGGATGGCAGAGGCCGACCCTGCCCCGATGGGCCGCTATGGAAAGGCCATTGGTCTGGCGTTTCAGATCTGGGACGATGTGCTGGATGTGGAAGGGGACGCGGGCACTGTGGGCAAGGCCGTCGGCAAGGATGCCGAGGCTGGAAAGGCGACCTTCGTTTCGCTTCTGGGTCTGGATGAGGCCAAGCGCCGCGCCGCCAATCTGGTGACAGAGGCTTGCGATGCCCTATCTATCTATGGTGAAGACGCGCGACTGCTGCGGGACCTTGCCCGCTTCGTGATCGCCCGGGACAAGTGATGAGCCAGACACCGCATACCCCCCTGCTGGACACGGTCCGGACGCCCGCCGACATGAAGGGCCTGTCGGACGGGCAGCTGACCCAATTGGCAGGCGAATTGCGGGCCGAGACCATCAGTGCCGTGTCGGAAACCGGCGGGCACCTTGGCGCGGGTCTGGGTGTTGTGGAACTGACCGTTGCGCTTCATGCGGTGTTCGATGCCCCGAAGGACAAGATCATCTGGGACGTGTCCCACCAATGCTATCCGCACAAGATCCTGACCGGGCGGCGCGACCGTATCCGCACCCTGCGCCAGAAGGACGGGCTGTCGGGGTTCACGAAGCGGTCTGAATCCCCCTATGACCCTTTCGGCGCGGCGCATAGCTCTACCTCGATCAGCGCGGCGCTTGGGTTTGCCGTGGCCCGTGATCTGGGCGGCACGACCGACGAAGGGCTGGGTGACGCGATTGCGGTGATCGGTGACGGCGCGATGAGCGCGGGCATGGCATTCGAGGCGATGAACAACGCGGGCCACCTGAAAAAGCGCCTGTTTGTCATCCTGAACGACAACGAGATGTCGATTGCCGAGCCTGTCGGCGCGCTGTCGTCGTACCTCTCGCGGCTTTATGCGGGCGAACCGTTTCAGGAATTGAAGGCCGCCGCCAAAGGCGCGGTCAGCCTGCTTCCGGAACCGTTCCGCGAAGGGGCCAAACGGGCCAAGGACATGCTGAAACACATGACCGTGGGTGGCACCCTGTTTGAAGAATTAGGGTTTTCCTACGTCGGCCCAATTGATGGGCACGATATGGAACAGCTTTTGTCGGTCCTGCGCACGGTCAAGGCCCGCGCGACCGGCCCGGTCCTGATCCATGCGGTCACGAAAAAGGGCAAAGGCTATGCCCCGGCAGAGACTGCCCGCGACAAGGGCCATGCCACGGCCAAGTTCGACGTCATGACCGGCAAGCAGGCCAAGGCGAAATCGAACGCCCCCAGCTATACCAGCGTCTTTGCGGAAACCCTGGTGGCCGAGGCGGCAAAAGACCCGAAGATTTGCGCCGTGACCGCCGCCATGCCCGATGGCACCGGCCTTGACCGATTCATGGAACGCTATGCCAGCCGCTGTTTTGACGTGGGCATTGCCGAACAGCACGCCGTCACGTTCAGCGCGGGCCTTGCCGCCGGGGGGCTGCGCCCCTTCTGCGCGCTGTATTCGACCTTTCTTCAGCGTGGCTACGATCAGGTCGTGCACGACGTGGCGATCCAGCGTCTGCCGGTCCGCTTTCCGATCGACCGCGCGGGTCTGGTCGGGGCCGATGGCGCGACCCACGCGGGCAGTTTCGACATTGCCTTCCTTGCCAACCTGCCAGGCTTTGTCGTGATGGCGGCCGCGGATGAGGCGGAACTTGTGCGCATGGTTGTCACCGCCGCCCGCCACGATGACGGTCCGATCGCCTTCCGGTTCCCGCGTGGCGAGGGGGTCGGGGTGGAGATCCCGACCGATGCCCAACCGTTGGAGATCGGCAAAGGCCGGATCATTCAGGAGGGCAAGGGCGTCGCGCTTTTGTCCTTTGGCACCCGGCTTCAGGAAACCATGAAGGCCGCCGAGGCCCTCTCTGCGCGCGGTATCACCCCCACCGTCGCCGATGCCCGCTTTGCCAAACCGCTTGACCGGGACCTGATCCTTGATCTTGCCGACCGGCACGAGGCGCTGATCACGATTGAAGAGGGCGCGGTTGGCGGCTTTGGCAGCCATGTGGCCCAGCTTTTGTCGGATGAAGGCCGGTTCGACCACGGGCTGAAGTTCCGCAGCATGGTCCTGCCCGATATCTTCATCGATCAGGCCAGCCCGGCGCAAATGTACGAGGTTGCCGCGCTGGACGCGGAGTCCATCGAAAAGCGGGTTCTGGATGTGCTTGGCATCTCCAGCATCTCGACCAAACGCGCATGACGTTGGGCCGGGCCTTCCAGATCGCCGCTTTCGTCATCGCGGTCGGGTATTGCCTGCGGATGGTGTTTTTCAGCGAATATACCCAGTTCGCCGGCCCATTCCGGTTCTTTACGGTCTGGGGGTTGTTCCTTGCGACGATTGCCCATGGCCTGACCGTCTTTTCCCGTGATCCGGCCCGTTGGGACGGGTTCATCGGCGCGGCATCGGTTCAGAACGCGATGGTTGTTCTGCTCTATTGGCGGCTGTACTTCGCGGACCCGGCCTCTGTCACCGCCAATGGCCAACTCGGTGTTTGGTGGCTGGAGTTTTACCTGCACGCAGTCGGGCCGCATTTCCTGTGGATCAACGCCCTGTTCGTCTATCGCGGGTTCCGGCGGCCCCTGCGCAGTATCGGGTGGATGGTCGGTATCGTGACGGCCTATATCGCCTGGGCGGAACTTCTGGTCCAACGCTTCGCGACAGAGCCGTCGGGCACCGTGACGAACGGCCTGCCCTACCCCTTCCTGAACAATCTTGAGTTTGCCGGCCGGGCGAGTTTCTACGGGATGAACTTCGTGGTGGCGCTGGTCTTCGTTGCCGGGTTCGCCCTGATCGCCGCCCTTATTCGCCGGTCTCTTCCGCAAGCAAGGCCCTGAGGCCCGCACGGTAATCCGGGTAGCGCAGGGTGACGCCCAGCTCGTCCTTGATCCGGTCGTTCCTGACCCGTTTCGATTCGGCGTAGAAGCTGCGGGCCATGGGCGACATTTCGACCATGTCGAAATCCTCTGCCGGTGGCAGCGGCAGACCCAGCAATTCGGCCGCGTAGCCGATCACCTCTTCCGGCGGGGCGGGATCGTCGTCGCAGACGTTGTAGATCGCGCCGGGGTTCGGCCGCTGCATCGAGGCGTGCAGAACCTGCGCGATATCGTCCACATGGGTCCGGCTGAACACCTGCCCCGGCTTGATGATCCTGCGCGCCGTCCCCTGCCGGACCTTGGCAAAGGGTCCGCGGCCCGGACCATAGATGCCCGCCAGCCGGAAGATGTGCAGGGGCAGGTCGGGAATGGCGGCCCAGGCGGCTTCCGCCTCCATCCGCGCCCGTCCACGTTCCGTTGTCGGGGACAAGGGCGTGGTCTCATCGACCCAGCCGCCCTGATGGTCACCATAGACGCCGGTGGTGGACAGGTAGCCAACCCAGCGCAACCTGTCGGCGCGGGCCGCAATCTCGTCCCGCAGTTCTGCCAGAACCGGGTCGCCCTCGGGACCGGGGGCGGCCGAGATCAGGATATGGGTCGCGGCATCCAGCGCCGGATCCATGTTTGCGCCCGGCCAAAGGCGCGGCTCCACCCCCTGCGCCAACAGGGTCCCGATTCTGTCGTCCGATCTGGTCGTGCCAATGACCCGCCAGCCCTCTGGACCCAGAAGGTTGGCAAGCGCCGAGGCGGCGTAGCCGTGGCCGAAGGAAAGAAGCGTTCCAATCATACGCCTGACATGGCCCGGCTGATCGGAAGTTGCAAGAATGCGTTGGATCGGCCAGCATTGTTCCATGACCCAGAAACCCGGACTCGACGGCGCCTATGCGCTGCAATCGAAGGACGACAATCGCAGGCTCTACGCTGATTGGGCAGAGACCTACGACAGCGATTTCGTCGACGCGATGGACTATCGGCTGCCGTTCGAGGTGGCCCGGCAGTTTGCCGCAGTCGGGGGCGAGGGGCCGGTTCTGGATATCGGCGCGGGCACGGGGGCGGTGGCCCTGCATCTGTCCAAGCTGGGCGTCGGGCCGGTTGATGGCACCGATATTTCCGCCGAGATGCTGGAGATCGCGCGCGGAAAAGGGCTCTATTCCCGGCTGTTCACCGGCGACGTGACGGACCGGCTGGACGTTGCCGACGCGGCCTATCGCGGCGTGCTCAGCGCGGGCACCTTTACCCTTGGCCATGTCGGCCCCGAAGCGATTGACGAATTGCTGCGCGTGCTTGCGCCGGGCGGGGTCATGGTGATTTCAGTCAACGCGCGCCATTGGGACAGCAGCAGCTTTGCAGCGAAACTAGAGTCTATCAAGGCCAAGATCGACGATTTGGCCATGCCAGAGGTCGCGATCTACGGGCCAGGCGCGACCGGGGAACACGCCACGGACCTGGCCCTGATCGTCACCTTTCGAAAGCGCTAGCGCCCCTTCCAGACCGGATCCCGCTTTTCAGCAAAGGCCTTTGCCCCCTCAAGCTGATCGTCCGAGGAATAGAGCACGTCGACAGACCGAAGCTGCCGTTTGGTGATCCGGTTCATTGCGTCCTGAAACTTGGAATCTTCCGCGTCGCGCACGATTTCCTTGATCGCCGCGTAAACCAGTGGCGGACCAGAGGCGAGCAGGCGTGCCATGTCCCAGGCCTGTTCCATCAGATCGGCGGCGGGAACGATCCGGTTCACGATGCCCCGGCGATGCGCCTCTTCCGCATCGAACCAGCGCCCGGTCAGCAAAAGCTCCATCGCGATGTGGTAGGGTATCCGCTTGGGCAGCTTCACGCTGGCCGCGTCTGCGACCGTGCCGGACCGGATCTCTGGCAAGGCAAAGCTCGCATGATCGGCGGCAAGGATGATGTCGGCAGAGAGCGCCAGTTCCAGACCACCGCCGCAGCAAATGCCGTTGACGGCGGCGATCACGGGCTTGTTCATGTCCCGCAGTTCCTGCAACCCACCAAAGCCGCCAACGCCATAGTCGCCGTCGACCGCATCGCCATCAGCGGCGGCCTTCAGATCCCAGCCGGGGCAAAAGAACTTCTCGCCCCCACCGGTCAGGATCGCGACCCGCAGGTCCGGGTCATCGCGGAAATCGCGGAACACCTCGCCCATGATCCGGCTGGTCTTGAGGTCGATGGCATTTGCCTTGGGGCGGTCCAGCGTCACCTCGAGGATTGCGCCGTCCCGGCGCGTCTTGATCGGCTGTATCATTCAGGCCCTCCGGATAAGTGCGTCGGCGGCAATCGCCGCGGTCTGCGTGCAAATGAGCGGGTTCACCTCAACCTCTTCGACCCGGTCGGCATTGGCAAGGACATAGGCCTGAACCGCCATGACAGCGTCGATGATCTTGAGCACATCGGCGGCGGCAGCGCCCCGGTATCCCCCGAGGATCTTGCGGTATTTGAGCTTTGATAGTGTCTGTTCAATTGCATCACGACTGGCCGGGATGAGCACCGACGCGCTGTCTTCAAGAAGTTCCGTCAGGACACCACCAGCCCCCAACGTCAGGACGAAACCATGGGCGGGATCGCGAACGACGCCCACCAAAAGTTCGGCAACCGTTCCGGTGATCATTTCTTCGATCAGCAGATCTTCGGTTGGCATTCGGCCCGCCGCCTCGATCAGGTCGTCGGGGCTGGTCAGGCCAAGGACGACCCCGCCCGCGTCGGATTTGTGGGCGAGGCCAACGGCCTTGAGGACGACGGGATAGGACAGTCCCCCGGCAACATCCGCGATACCCCCGCGTGTCGTCGGGATGGCCTTTGGGCAGGGCAGACCAAACGCGGCCAACTCGGCTTTTGCCTGCGCCTCGGTCACCGTCTGCGCCTGCCGCTCCGCCCCGGGCAAGAGAAGTTCCGCGGCGTCCGGCATCTGCGCTTGGGCGGCGTCCGCAGCGGCAAGCGCCTCTCTCAGCCCGCTGAAGGGGATGACCCCGCCGGCGATCAGCGTTTGCGCCACGTCTTCGGGCATCAGTTCCGGCAAGGTGGCGACCATGCCGACCCGTCCGCCGGTCGACGCGCGTGTCCGGATCGCGGCCTCGACCACGTGGTCCCAGTCAGACGGGTCGCATCGGTCGGAGCGCGGGAAGTCCACGATCAGAAGGGTCAGATCAAGGTTCGGATCGACCATGGCCGAAAAGGCCCGGGTCATCGCTTCGACATCACGCCAGATATAAGTGTGATAATCCAGAGGGTTGGCAAGGGCGACTCGGGGCCCCAACGCATCGAAAAGGTCCGAGGTTTGCCGCGGGTTCAGGGGTGGAAAGACCAAGGACGTGGACAAGGCCATATCGGCGGCAAGGCTTGCCTCGCCCCCCGAACAGCTGATCGTCGCGATGCGGTTCCCCGTCAGCGGTCCCCCGACATGCAGCAGCTTCAGCGTTTCCAGCAGGACAGGCAATTCATCGACCCGCGCAAAGCCAAGCCGATCCAGAAGCGCCTGCGCACCGGCATCCTCGCCGGCCAGCGACGCGGTATGCGAGACGGTCGCCGCCTGCGCCTCGGCCGATCTGCCGACCTTGAGCACGACAATCGGGACGTTCCGCGCCTGCGCCTTCTGCGCCAGGGCCTGCCACGCGGGAAGATCGCCGAACCCTTCGATATGCAGCCCAATTGCTGTCACGCGCGGATCGTCCAGAAGCCCGGCGGCGATTTCTGCCTGTGTCGTCTGGGCCTGATTGCCGCAGGTCACCACATAGGCGATGGGCAACCCCCGGTTCTGCATGGTCAGGTTGATGGCGATGTTCGATGACTGGGTCAGGATGGCGACACCGCTTTCGACGCGGGTGCAACCATGCTGGTCCGGCCAGAGGAGCGCACCGTCCACCGCGTTGATCATCCCGTAGCAATTCGGTCCAAGGATCGGCATGTCCCCCGCCGCGGCAAGCAGCGCCGCGTTCCGCTCTGACCCATCCCCGACCTCGGCAAAGCCGCTGGCAAAGCAGACAGCGCCCCCTGCCCCCATCGCGGAAAGCTGTCCGACCGCGTCGATCGTGGCGTCCCGGTTGATCCCGACAAAGGCGGCGTCGGGGGCCTGCTGAAGGTCATTCAGGCTTGTATAGACCCTGTTTTTGCCAATTTCACCACCCTTGGGATGAACCGGCCAGACCAGCCCGTCATAGCCCGCCTTGTC
Organism: Loktanella sp. IMCC34160; assembly: GCF_004145845.1. Classification (GTDB taxonomy): domain Bacteria; phylum Pseudomonadota; class Alphaproteobacteria; order Rhodobacterales; family Rhodobacteraceae; genus SELP01. The sequence continues at coordinate 197,013 of NZ_SELP01000003.1, forward strand.
GAGTTGTTCGAGAACGGAGCGGCACCAAGCACCGCCCCCGATCACGGCGACCGATGCCGGCCGCAGCAGCCGCGACAGATCCCGCATCATGCCCCCAGCGCACGCAGCATTTCGCGGCTGATGATGTGGCGCTGAATCTCGGACGTTCCATCCCAGATCCGTTCGACACGCGCATCGCGCCAGAACCTTTCCAGCGGGTAATCATCCATCAGGCCCATGCCGCCATGAACCTGAATCGCGGCGTCCGTGACCCGGCCCAGCATTTCAGAGGCGTAAAGCTTGGCCGATGCAATCTCGCGGTTCGCGGGCAGCCCTTTGTCGAGCCGGTCGGCGGCGGCGAGGGTCAGCAGATCGGCCGCGTCGATCTCGGTGATCATATCGGCAAGCTGAAAGCTGACGCCCTGGAATTTGCCGATCTTCTGGCCGAACTGTTCGCGGGTCGCGGCGTAATCCAGCGCATAATCGAAGACGCGGCGGGCGCGGCCAACGCTCATCGTGGCGACGGTGATCCGGGTTGCATAAAGCCAGGTGTTCATCACCTCGAACCCGCCATCGACCTCGCCCAGAACCTGCGCGTCGGGCAGGCGGCAATCGTCGAATTCAAGGATCATGTTCTTGTAGCCGCGATGGCTGACCGATTTATACCCGTCGCGGATGGTGAACCCGGGCGTCCCGCGATCCACGAGGAAGGCGGTGATCCGTTTCTTCGGACCTTTCGGGGTCTGGTCTTCGCCGGTGGCGATGAAGACGATGATGAAATCGGCATGATCGGCGCCCGAGATGAAATGCTTGGTCCCGTTCACGACCCAATCGCCGCCGTCACGGCGGGCGGCACATTTCATGCCGCGCACGTCTGACCCCGCACCGGGTTCCGTCATGGCCAGCGCGTCCATCCGCTCGCCGCGGACCGCTGGCATCAGGTAGCGTTCGACCTGTTCGCCCTCGCACGCCATCAGGATATTCTGCGGCCGCCCAAAGAAATGGTTGAGCGCCATCGACCCCCGGCCAAGCTCGCGTTCAACCAGTGCGAATTCAAGATGATTGAGGCCCGCACAGCCGACGGATTCAGGGAAATTGCAGGCATAGAACCCAAGTTCGATTGTCTTGCGCTTGATCTCTTGCGCGATCTCCTCGGGGACTTCGCCGGTTCGTTCCACAAGATCTTCGTGTGGATAGATTTCCTTTTCAACGAAACTGCGGACGGTCGCCGCGATCATTTCCTGTTCTTCGTTCAGCCCATATTGCATGGCGGTCCCCTGTCTGATTGGCCGGAACTTTAGGGGGGTTGATCCGGGTATTCGTGCAAGATTAGTGTTTTTCATGCGAAGTTGGATGAATACAAACGCCGCGCCGCAGCGCATAGGGCTTCTGCTCTTTGACGATTTCTCGATGCATTGCCTCGCCAACACGGTAGAGCCCTTTCGGGCTGCCAATACCCTGTCCGGTCGCGAGCTTTACGTTTGGTCGTTCCTGTCGCTGGATGGGCAATCGGTGACGTCGTCAAGCGGGTTGGAGGTCAGGGTCCATGGCGCCCTGACGGATGCTGGTGGCGATGTGCTGTTCATTTTGCCCAGCTATCGGTTTCGCGATCACGCGAACAATCACACCGCACGGGCCCTGCGCAGTGCAACACGGCGGTTTCCGACCCTCGCGGGTCTGGATACGGGAAGCTGGCTGATGGCGGCGGCGGGGTTGCTGGACGGCTATCGCGCAACGATCCATTGGGAGGAGTTGGGCGCATTCTCCGAGACCTTCCCAGAGGTTGAGGCAACCCGTGCGCGTCATGTCATCGACAAAGACAGGATCACATGCGGCGGTGCGTTGGCCGCCTTCGATCTTGTCCTCGAACTGATCGAAGACCGGCACGGTGCAGCGCTACGGCTCGAGGTGGCGACGCTGTTCATGTCACCACAGGCGACCGGGCCGCAGGCCACGCCGACAGCCCGATCGCGCAGCGTCGCGCGCGCGATTGCCCTGATGCAGGAAAACCTTGAAGCGCCGCTTCGGTTGCCGGATCTGGCGCGCCGGATCGGGCGGCCGCTGCGCGATCTTGAAAAACGGATGCAGGCAGCGGTCGGCGCGCCACCGCAAACCGTCTATCGTCGGCTGCGCCTGATCGAAGCCCGCAAGATCATCCTTGAAACCGAACTGGCCATATCAGAGGTCGCCCTGCGCACAGGATATGAAGACCCCAGCGCGCTGACCCGGGCCTTTCGACAAGAGTTCGGCGTCACACCGCGCCAGCTGCGCTCGGGCAAAGATGCAGCAATGTAGTGTCTATTCAGGCCTAATCGCCTATGTTTCACACTTGGCGATCCCGCTTGCGACCGGATTGGTTTCAGTGTCACACTCGGCCCCACAAACGAATGATAATGATCCGAAGCAGCCCGCAGTATGTTGGGCCATGATTTTGGGCAATTGCAGGCGCGACGAGGTGCACAGATGAACGATCAAAACCCGGTCACGGTTCTTTCGCCGGATTATCCTGCGTCCGAGGCATTTTCAGATCCGGCTGCCGCCGTCGCCCGGCTGCACGAACTGTACGATCTTTCAACCAGCTTTCTGCGGGAGAACTTTTCGCGCATTCTGGCGGAAGGCGCACCGGCGGCCCGCTACCGCGCGGTCTATCCTGAGGTCCGGATCGCCACCTCAAGCTTTGCAACGATCGACAGCCGCCTGTCGTTCGGCCACGTGGCCGAGCCGGGAACCTATGCGGCAACCATCACCCGGCCCGATCTGTTTGCCCAATACCTCGAACAGCAGATCGGCCTTCTGATCAAGAACCACGGCGTTTCCGTCTGGGTCGGTCCGTCGGCAACACCCATGCCCGTTCATTTCGCGATGTCGGGGGATTCAACCATCACCGTCCCGCAGGAGGGCGCAACGGACTTTACCCTGCGCGATGTCTTTGACGTGCCGGACCTGTCCACGACCCATGATGACATCGTCAACGGCTATGGGTTCACCTATGCCGATGGGGCGCGGCCACTTGCGCCCTTCACGGCGCAGCGGGTCGACTATTCGCTTGCGCGGCTGTCCCACTATACCGCGACGCGGGCCGAGCATTTCCAGAACCACGTGCTGTTCACCAACTACCAGTTCTATGTCGAGGAATTCGAAAGCTATGCCCGGCATATGCTGGCCAGTGAAGGCAGCGGCTATACCGCCTTTGTCGGCCCCGGCAATATCGAGATCACCGATGCGGACACGCCGATGCCGGTGCCGGAAAAACTGCCGCAGATGCCCACCTATCACCTGAAACGGAAAGGCGGCGGCGGGATCACTTTGGTCAATATCGGGGTCGGGCCATCCAACGCAAAAACCGCGACCGACCATATTGCCGTGCTGCGGCCCCATGCCTGGCTGATGGTCGGGCACTGTGCGGGCCTGCGGAATTCGCAGCGGCTGGGCGATTTCGTGCTGGCCCACGGCTATCTGCGGGAAGACCACGTTTTGGATGACGATCTTCCCGTTTGGGTGCCGATCCCGGCACTGGCGGAAATCCAGATCGCCCTTGAAACCGCCGTGGCCAAGGTGACCGAGCTGGAGGGATACGAGCTCAAGCGGATCATGCGGACGGGGACGGTGGCCACCATCGACAACCGCAACTGGGAACTGCGCGACCAGTCCGGCCCGGTTCAGCGCCTGTCCCAATCGCGGGCCATTGCGCTGGATATGGAAAGCGCCACGATCGCGGCAAACGGGTTCCGGTTCCGGGTTCCCTATGGGACGCTTCTCTGTGTCTCGGACAAACCGCTTCATGGCGAATTGAAACTGCCCGGCATGGCCTCGGACTTTTACAAGACGCAGGTCGCCCGGCACCTGATGATTGGCATCCATGCAATGGAGACGCTGCGCGAGATGCCGCTGGAACGAATCCACAGCCGGAAATTGCGTAGCTTTGAAGAGACCGCCTTCTTGTGACGGTAGGAAATCGACCAAAATGGGCGATTTCTTCTTGCAAATGCACACAATTCGTTGTGGTGATGCACAACATACCGTTAAATAACGCCACATGAGGCCCAGAACTCGGGCAGATAAAGGGAGACCACGAAGATGGCAAAACCGATGACCAAAGCGCAACTCGTTGCCGCTCTCGCCGATGAAACCGGCACCGACAAGAAATCCGCCGGGGCTGCCCTGGACGCGCTGACCGCGATCATTTCCCGCGAAGTGACCGGCGGTGGTGCCGTGACCCTGCCCGGCGTCGGCAAGATCTATTGCCGCGAGCGCCCCGAGCGCATGGTCCGCAACCCCGCCACCGGCGAGCAGATCAAGAAAGAAGCCGACAAGGTCGTGAAGATGACCATCGCCAAGGCGCTGAAGGACAGCGTGAACGGCTAAGGCTTTCGGGTTTACACCCGATGGGTTTTTCGAAAGGGTCGCCTCACTGGCGGCCCTTTCTGATTTTACGGAGACACCAATGGACCTGCGCGCAATCGGGATGGGGCTTGCCTTTGCCCTGATGTGGTCTTCGGCCTTCACCTCGGCACGGGTCATCGTCGAATTCGCCCCGCCGATGACGGCCCTCGCCCTTCGCTTCCTGATTTCCGGGGTGATCGGCGTCGCGCTCGCCTATGCGCTGGGTCAGTCGGCGCGTCTCAGCCGGGCGCAGTGGAAGGCGACGTTCCTATTCGGGCTGTGCCAGAACGCGCTGTACCTTGGCCTGAATTTCGTCGCCATGCAGTGGATCGAGGCGTCGCTTGCCGCGATCATCGCCTCGACCATGCCGCTGGTTGTGGCCCTGGCCGGTTGGCTGGTGTTCCGCGAAAAGCTGGCCCCGCTGGCCATGGCGGGCCTGTTGGCCGGGGTCGTCGGGGTGACACTTATCATGGGGGCAAGGTTCTCGGGCGGGGTCGACCTCTTGGGGGTCGCCCTCTGCGGAATTGGCGTGCTGTCGCTTGCCATCGCGACGCTGGCCGTGCGCGGCGCGTCATCGGGCGGCAACGTCCTGATGATTGTCGGGCTTCAGATGCTGATCGGCAGCGCGATCCTCTGGCTACCCGCGCTGACGCTGGAAAGCTTTGATATCACATGGAATTGGCAGCTTATCGTCGCCTTTGCCTATACGACGCTGGTTCCGGGCCTTTTGGCGACATGGGTCTGGTTCGTTCTGGTCGGGCGGATCGGCGCGGTCCGGGCGGCAACCTTTCACTTCCTCAACCCGTTTTTTGGGGTCGCCATCGCGGCGGCGCTTCTGGGGGAAAGCCTTGGCCTGATCGATGTGATCGGCGTTGCGATCATCGCGGCGGGCATTCTGGCGGTCCAATTGTCACGGGTGCAGTCCCGCGCCGCTGCAACGAATCCCACGAAAGCTTGATCCCGCGTCAGGGCTTTGCACGCTGACACGGGCCGGTTCTGCGGCAATGATGCAGCATGGACCTGATCCTTGGATATCTTGCGGGGCTTCTGACCCTGATCAACCCCTGCGTTCTGCCGGTATTGCCGATTGTTCTGGGAACGGCATTGCAGGCGAGCCGCTGGGGGCCGCTTGCCCTAGCTGCCGGTATGTCAGCGTCTTTCGTTGTGGTCGGCATGATGGTCGCCGTCTTCGGCCGGGCACTGGGCATTGATGAAGAGACGATTGCGGCGGCTGGGGCTGTCGCCATGATCCTGTTTGGCATTGTCCTTCTTGTTCCCCGGTTTTCGACCCGATTTGCGCTGGCAACCTCGGGCCTTTCCGCCAATGCAGACACTGGTTTTGACCGGATCGACCGTGGATCGGTGAAAGGTCAATTCCTGGGGGGCGCCCTGCTGGGCGCGGTCTGGGTGCCCTGTGTGGGTCCGACGCTTGGGGGCGCGATTGCCCTTGCCTCCGCCGGGCAGAACCTTGGCTGGGCCGCCGCGACCATGGCCAGCTTTGCCCTTGGCATTTCCACGGTCATCGTGCTGCTCGGCTATGGTGCGCAAAAGGCAATCCTTGCCCGCCGCGACAGGCTTCGGTCTTTCGCCACCTCTGCCCGCCCGCTGATGGGCGCTGTCTTCATCCTCACCGGCCTTGCCATCCTTCTCGGGTGGTTCCGCATGGCCGAAATCTGGCTTCTTGATACCCTACCCTATTGGCTACAGGACCTGTCGGTCCGCTTCTGAACAGGAGACATTCCATGAATCGCAGAACCCTGATGATTGCCGCCGCCGCCGCTGCAATCCTTCCTCTTTCGCTCAAGGCAGAGTCCATTCCTTACACGCCGGGCCTCGTGGATGACCGGCTGGCTGCGGGCGAAACCGTCTTCGTGGATTTCTATGCGCCGTGGTGTTCCACCTGCCGGGCGCAAAGCCGGGTCATCGACCGTCTGAAATCGGAAAACCCGGCCTACGAGGAGAACATCACCTTCGTTCAGGTCGATTGGGATACCTACAAGGACGAGGAACTGTCGCGGCGGCTGGAAATTCCGCGCCGGTCCACGCTTGTCGTGCTGCAAGGGAACATGCAGCTGGGCCGGATTGTCGCCGGAACCGCCGAGGCGGACATCAAGGCGCTGTTGGACGCGGCCCTTGCCGCCGCAAGCGGGGCCTAGCCGATCTGACCGCGAATGCCGCCGGTCTGACCGCGATCCAGCAGCAGGTGGTCAAGGATTACACAGGCCATCATCGCCTCACCCACCGGGACGGCACGGATGCCGACGCAGGGATCGTGCCGCCCCTTGGTGATCACCTCGGTCGGGCTGCCGTCGATACGGATTGATTTGCGCGGCGAGAGGATGGAGGACGTCGGCTTGACCGCGAAGCGGCAGACAATGTCTTGCCCGCTGCTGATCCCGCCAAGGATGCCGCCCGCATGGTTGGAGGAATAGACCGGCTGCCCATCGTTGCCCATGTAGATCTCGTCGGCGTTCTCGCGTCCTGTCAGCCGGGCCGCGGCCATACCTTCACCAATTTCGACGCCCTTGACGGCGTTGATCGACATCATCGCGGCGGCAATATCAGTGTCTAACTTGGCATAAATCGGGGCGCCCAGCCCGGCGGGCACGCCACGGGCAACCACCTCTATCATCGCCCCGACAGAGTTGTGATCGTCCTTGCGCAGCCATTGCAGGTAGTCTTCCCACTCCTGCACCGCGCCCGCGTCAGGGCACCAGAAATCGTTCTGGTCGATGGCGTTCCAGTCGAACCGGTTCCGGTCGATGGTCTTTTCCCCCATCTGCACCATGTAACCCTTGATCTCGACCTGCGGGGCCAGCTTTGACAGCGCCTGCCGCGCCACGCCTGCGGCGGCGACCCGCGCCGCCGTTTCCCGGGCCGAAGACCGCCCGCCACCGCGATAATCGCGCAGCCCGTATTTCTGGTGATAGGTGATGTCGGCATGTCCGGGGCGGAAGGTCGCGGCGATATCGCCATAATCCTTCGACCGCTGGTCGGTGTTGCGGATCATCAGCTGGATCGGCGTCCCGGTGGTCTGCCCTTCGAAAACACCCGACAGGATTTCCACCTGGTCCGGTTCCTGCCGCTGGGTGGTGTTCTTGTTCTGGCCCGGTCGGCGTTTGTCCAACCACGGCTGAATATCCGCCTCGGTCAGCGGCACGCCCGGCGGGCAGCCGTCGACGGTCGCGCCAAGGGCAGGACCGTGGCTTTCGCCCCAGGTTGTCACGCGAAACAGATGTCCGAAGGTGTTCAGGCTCATGGCGGGCTCCTTTGCCTGATCCGTCTAGCGGCGGGTCGCGGATGGCTCAAGTGCTTTCCCTTGCCATTTCCACGACATCGCCCTAGGTTCCGCCCTACCTCGGGGTGCCAGATGGCTGAGACGCGAATGCGGACCCGTTGAACCTGAACCGGTTAGAACCGGCGGAGGGAAGGTAGTGAGATCATCCTCAATGCCCCCATCCGTCCGGCGCATGAAAGGATGACACGATGAAAACCAGACATCTGATCCAAAGCGCGGGACTGTCCCTTTTGGCCTCTGCGGCCATGGCGGATACCCCCGTGTTGACGGTCTATACCTACGACAGTTTTAGCAGCGAATGGGGCCCCGGCCCCGCGGTCGAGGCGGCCTTTGAGGAGACCTGCGGCTGCGACCTGCAATTCGTCGGGACCGGCGATGGGGCCGCCCTTCTGTCGCGTCTGCGGTTGGAAGGCACCCGGACCGAGGCCGACATCGTTCTCGGCCTGGATACCAGCCTGCTGGCCGCCGCCACCGACTCGGGCCTTTTCGCGCCGCATTCGGTCGAGGCGGATTATGACCTGCCGATCGACTGGACCGACGAAACCTTCGTTCCCTTCGATTGGGGCTGGTTTGCCTTTGTCGGGAACGCGGGTGCAGAGGCCCCGACCTCCCTGCGCGCGCTTGCCGATAGTGACCTCAAGATCGTGATTCAGGATCCCCGGTCATCCACGCCGGGCCTTGGCCTTTTGATGTGGGTGAAGGCCGCCTATGGCGAGGAAGCCGCGACGCTTTGGTCTGATCTGGCGGACAATATCGTCACGGTCACCCCCGGCTGGTCCGAAGCCTATGGCATGTTCCTTGAGGGCGAGGCGGATGCGGTTCTGTCCTACACGACCTCGCCCGCTTACCACCTGATCGCCGAAGAGGACGGCTCCAAAGTCGCCTGGCCGTTTGCCGAGGGCCATTACATGCAGATCGAAGTGGCCGCCAAGCTTGCCGGCACTGATCAGCCGGAACTCGCGGACCAATTCCTCGCGTTCATCGTGTCCGACGGGTTCCAGTCGGTGATCCCCACAACGAACTGGATGTATCCAGCCAAGGTCCCCGCCGAAGGGCTTCCCCAAGGGTTCGAGACCCTGATTCAGCCTGAACAGAGCCTGCTTTTCGAGGCGACTGAGGCAGAGGCCCTCCGCGCCGAAGCGATAGAAGAATGGCGCGCGGCGCTGTCTCAATAATCACGATGCGGCGGACGGGCACCCTCTATGCGGTGCTCGTCCTTGCTATCGTCCTGTTACCGGTCCTCGCCGTGCTTCGGGCGGGGTCCGTCAACCTGACATTCGGGGCGGCGGATTGGGCAGCCTTGCGGTTCACCATTCTGCAAGCCGCCCTGTCGACCATGTTCAGCGTCGTTCTTGCGATCCCGGTGGCACGGGCCTTGGCGCGGCGGCGGTTTGTCGGTCGCGGTGCCCTGATCACGCTTCTTGGAGCGCCATTCATCCTTCCCGTCGTCGTGGCGGTGACGGGGTTGCTGGCCGTCTTCGGGCGCAACGGGCTGGTCAACTCAATGCTGGATTGGTTCGGCCTGCCGATCGTGTCCATCTATGGCCTGTGGGGCGTGGTGCTGGCCCATGTGTTCTTCAACCTCCCGCTGGCAGTGCGGCTGTTGCTGCAAGGCTGGGCGCTGATCCCGGCAGAGCGGTTTCGCCTTGCCGCTTCCATGAACCTGCCTGTCTGGCACCTTTTGGAATGGCCGATGCTTCGGGCGGCCGTGCCGGGCGCGGGCGCGGTTGTCTTCCTGATTTGCCTGACCAGTTTTGCGGTCGCATTGACCCTTGGCGGCGGGCCCGGCGCAACAACCCTCGAGGTTGCGATTTATCAGGCGGTTCGGTTCGATTTCGATCTTGGGCGCGCCGCAGTTCTTGCCATCGTTCAGCTATTGGTTGGATTGACCGCTGCGCTGGCGGCGTGGCGCTTTGCGATCAACGGGGCACTGGGGGGCGGCCTGGACAGGGTGGTGGCCCGGTGGGACACCGCGCAGCTGCGGACGCGGGTGGCCGATGGTTTCTGGTTATGCCTTGTCGGGCTGCTGTTGGTACTGCCGCTTGCAATGGTGGTGCTGCGGGGTCTTCCGGCCCTTGGCGATCTGCCGGCTGCCGTCTGGCCAGCGATGGGCCGGTCGGTGCTGGTGGCGTTTTGCGCGGCGGCGATTTCGGTCGGGTTGGGCCTGTTCATCGCCCTGCGGGGCGGTTGGCCCGCCACCTTTGCCGGGGCCGCGCCGCTTGCGGTTTCGGGCATGGTTCTGGGGACCGGGCTGTTTCTGCTTCTGTTTCCGGTAGTCAGCCCGGCCACCGCCGCCCTGCCCGTCACCGCCCTGCTGAACGCGCTGGTGGGCCTGCCCTTTGCCCTGCGGGCGCTGGGGCCTGCAATCGCGACGGCAGAGGCCGCCCACGGCCGGCTGGCCGATGAACTGGGGCTGACCGGCTTTGCCCGTATGCGGTGGCTGATCCTGCCGCGGATTCGCCCGGCGTTGGGGTTTTCCGCAGGTCTTGCCGCGGCGTTTTCCATTGGCGACCTTGGGGTGATTACCCTGTTCGCAACGGAGGCCGGTCAAACGCTGCCGCTGATGATGTACCGCCTGATGGGCGCCTACCGGATGGAGGAGGCGGCCGGTGTCGCTTTCCTGCTTCTGGGGCTAAGCCTTGGCCTGTTCTGGCTTTTCGACAAGGGAGGGCGGATCAATGCTGAGGCTTGAGGGGCTGAGAGTAGAGCAGGGAAGCTTTGCCATCGGGGCGCACTGGCCTGAACAGGCCCCGGGTATCATCGCGCTGATCGGGCCGTCTGGCGCCGGAAAATCGACACTGATATCGGCCATCGGGGGGTTCCTGCCCGCTACGGCGGGCCGAATTCTTTGGAACGGGCAGGACATCACCGGGCTTGCCCCGGGGCAGCGGCCAACGGCGACCCTGTTCCAGGACAACAACCTGTTTCCCCACCTGACCATTGCGCAGAACATCGCGCTTGCCCTGCGGAGGCGCGGCATGTCCACTGCCGACCAGAAAGCGCGGATAGCGGAGGGTCTTGCCCAGGTCGATCTGGCTGGGCTTGGCGACCGGAAGCCTGCGCAATTGTCAGGCGGCCAGCAAAGCCGCGCGGCCCTCGCCCGCGTGCTGTTGCAGGACCGGCCCGTTGTTCTGCTAGATGAACCCTTTGCCGCCCTAGGACCGGCCCTGAAGGCTGAAATGCTGGATCTCGTGAAGCGGGTATTGTCGGACCGGCTTGTCCTGATGATCACGCATGATCCGCAGGACGCGGCCCGTATCGCCGACCGGGTGTCGGTTGTCGCGGATGGCGAGGCGACCAGCCCGGAACCCACTCAGGGCATTCTGCAAAACCCGCCGGACAGCCTGCGCGCCTATCTGGGGCAGTAACGGAAAAGGCCCGCCAAACTGGCGGGCCTTTCGAATTTCAGGACGGGGCCAGTGGCCTAGTCTTCCTTGCGCTTGGCGGCGGCCTTGTGCGGCGCCCACAGACGCTTGTTCGTGGCGTAAAGCAGCGCGGCAAGAATGGTCAGGAAGATCACACCGGTCAGACCGGCCTGCTTGCGGGCCATCATCTTGGGCTCGGCGGCCCACATCAGGAAGGCGGCGACGTCTTCGGCTTCGTGGTGCAGCTCGGTCGAATGGCCATCGGCGAATTCGACGTCGTCACCCCAAAGCGGCTGACCCATGGCGATCCACGAACCGGGCACGGTGTGGTGGCCATGTTCGTCCTTACAGCTGTCAGGATAGCCCCCATTGGCGAAGGCAACGTTGTAGCTGCCCGGGAAATCCTCGGGCGCACATTCGGGCGCTTCTTCATAGCCGGTCAAGATCGACGCGATGTATTCGGCGCCACCCATGCCGCGGAACAGCTGGTTCAGACCGGTGCCATAGGGGCCGTGGAACCCGGCGCGGGCCTTGGCCATCAGCGATAGGTCGGGGGCTTCGGGCAGGGACGACGGCGGGAACTTGTCCGCCGGGGTCGCAGCGCGATAGTCCTCGAGCGCGGGATCGTAGACCTCGATCATTTCGGCATAGGCGCGAACCTGATCTTCCGGAAGCGCCGGGCCGCCTTCGTCATGCAGGGTGCCGATGCGGACGCGTTCCATGCCGTGGCAGGCAGAGCAGACCTCGGTATAGATCTGAAGACCGCGCTGCAGCTGCATCTGGTCATAGGCGCCGAAGGGACCTTCGAAGGAGAAGTCGAAGTCTTCGACATGGGCTTCACCGGCGGCAAGGGCACCCGTGGCGCTCAGGCCAAGGGCGACCGCGGCGGAAATGGTGAGTTTACGGAGCATCTTTCTTCGTTCCTTTCTCACTCGGCCGGGGTGCCGGACGATTTGCCGTAATGGGCGTTGAAGTCATCCTCGATCGTCGCGGGCTGCGGCAGGGGCTTTTCGATAATGCCCAGCAGCGGCAGGATGAGGAGGAAGTAGGCGAACCAGTAGGTCGCGCCGATCAGAGCGATGATCGGGTAGATCCCTTCTGCCGGCATGGCCCCGACCCACATCAGGACGAAAAAGTCGACCACGAGCAGGGCGAACCACCACTTGAACATCGGGCGATAGCGGCCCGAGCGCACCGAGGAGGTATCCAGCCAGGGTGCCAGCGCGATCACGATGATTGCGCCGAACATGGCCAGCACGCCGAAGAACTTCGCGTCGATGATACCGAAGGAAATCCAGTTAGCGAACTGAACCGCCCAGACGTCCGCGGTGAAGGACCGCAGGATCGCGTAGAACGGCAGGAAGTACCATTCGGGGACGATGTGGTTCGGCGTCGCCAGCGGGTTGGCCGGGATGTAGTTGTCCGGGTGGCCAAGGTAGTTCGGCATGAAGCCGACAATCGCCATGAAGACCACGAGGATAACCGCAAGTGCGAACAGATCCTTGATCACGAAATAGGGCCAGAAGGGCAGGGTGTCTTTCTGAGCTTCTTCCTTCGACCCGCGGCGCACGTCGACGCCGGTCGGGTTGTTGTTGCCGGTGGTGTGGAAGGCCCAGACGTGGACGATCACAAGACCCGCAATCACAAAGGGCAGCAGGTAGTGCAGCGAGAAGAAGCGGTTCAGAGCCGGCTGGCCAACAGAGCCGTTGGGCGTGCCAAGCAGCCAGACCTGGATTTCGTCACCAACAAAGGGGATGGCGCCGAACAGGCCGGTGATCACCGCAGTGCCGTGGAACGACATCTGACCCCAGGGCAGAACGTAGCCAAGGAAGCCGGTCGCCATCATCAGCAGGTAGATCAGCATACCGATAATCCAGGTCACTTCGCGCGGGGCCTTGTACGACCCGTAGTAGAGACCCCGGAAAATATGGGCATAGACGGCGATGAAGAACAGCGAGGCGCCGTTCATGTGGAAATAGCGAATCATATGACCGCCATTCACGTCGCGCATGATGTGTTCAACGCTGGCAAAGGCCAGATCGACATGCGGGGTGTAGTGCATCACCAGCACAACGCCGGTTGCGATTTGCAGCACCAGCGCGAAAACCAGAACGATCCCCCAGATCCACATCCAGTTGAGGTTCTTCGGGGTGGGGATCATCAGGGTGTCGTAGAGAAGGCCAAGCACCGGGAGGCGCCGTTCCAGACCCTTTGTAAACGCGCCTTTGGGCTCGTAATGATCGTGCGGAATACCGGACATCAGGCGTTCTCCTTAACCGAGCTTGATCGTCGTTTCGTCGACGAAGGCGGCGACGGGGACTTCGAGGTTACGCGGCGCGGGCCCTTTGCGGATCCGGCCTGCGGTGTCGTAGTGCGACCCGTGGCACGGGCAGTACCAGCCGCCGAAATCGCCCTGTTCCCCCAGCGGCACACAGCCGAGGTGGGTGCAGACGCCCATCTGGACCAGCCAGACACCGTCTTCGGACAACGCGCGGTTTTCATCGGACGCATCGGCCTCGCCGGTGAGGTTGCGGTTCTCCGCAGCCTGATCGGGCAGGTCGGCAACGTCCACAGCGCGGGCGGCGTCGATTTCATCTTGCGTGCGGGCCCGGATGAAAACCGGTTTGCCCTGCCACAGCACAGTCAGCTGCGATCCGGGGGTGACCCCGCTGACGTCGACGCGGATCGAGGCAAGCGCCTGCACGTCGGCGGAGGGGTTCATCTGGTTGACGAGCGGCCAGACAGCGGCGCCGGTCACCACTGCGCCGGCCCCAGCGGTGGCGTAGTAGATGAAGTCGCGGCGGGTGCCCTGGTGTTCTTCTGCTTGTGACACGGGGTGCATCTCCGAATTTTCCGGGCCAGATGGCCCATGCGAACAGGGACAGACGGCGGTTTCCCGCCGTCCGTTCGGGCGCTGTTTAGCTATCAAAATCCCCTACGTCCAGCGGACAATCGGGCGCAGGGGGCCTTGATGCCGAACAAATTGCCCTTTGGTCCCAAAAGGTCGCGTCATCCTGCCTCGCTTGTTTGCCTGCCTTGGCGGGCGTATAGAGGCGAAAACCCAAACCGAATGGTAACCCAGATGTCCCTGTCCCGTCTTCTTTCCGCGATCGCAATTGCCACCCTTCCGGCCGCCGCATCGGCCGAAATGGAACTGAGCTTCTACGGTGGTGCTCAAAGTGCGCCGCATACCAACGTGACGGTCTCGGGCGATAGCGTCCTTCCGGATCTGGAATTCACCGCTGGCTGGGACGGCCGGTCTCTGGCGATGCCACCCTACTATGGCGTCCGTGCCACCTGGTGGCGGACGGATACCTGGGGCTGGGGTTTCGACATCAACCACGCCAAAGTCTATGCCGATGACGAAACGCTGGCGGAAACCGGCTATGACCACCTCGAGTTCAGCGATGGTCTGAACATCCTGACGGTGAACGCCTACCGCCGCTGGCCGGGTCGCTGGGACGATTTCACCCCCTACGTCGGGGCTGGCCTTGGCATTGCCGTGCCGCATTTCGAACTGATCGACGAAGGCACCAAGACCTGGGGCTATCAGTACACCGGACCCGCAATCGCGCTGATGGCCGGGACCAGCTATGATATCAACGACACCTGGTCGGTCTTCGCGGAATACAAATTCACCTTCTCGATGAACACGGCCAAGCTGGACACCGGCGGCACGTTCGAGACCAATATCCCGACGAACGCCCTGAACATCGGCGTCGCCTACAAATTCTGATCGGCAAAGTGGGACGCCGGGCGGGTGATCCGGCCCGGCGTTTCGGTCAGGTCGACTTGTCGTCTTTCGCCTGCGCGGCGGCCTTCATCCGGTCCAGCAGGGCGGATTTGTCAGACTTTCCCCCAAAGGGATTCTTGTTCGATCCCTTCTGGTTGTGTTCCTTGTGGCGTGGCTTGTTCTTGGGGCCCTTGGGCGCCCCGGATTTGCTGTAGTCCATGTTCTAATCCGTAGATGTAAGGATGGCTTCGACGCGGCGATTTGCTTCGCGGCCTTCCTCGGTCAGGTTGCTGGCAATCGGCGCAAGATATCCCATTCCTTCTGCCTCTGTCTGGGCGCGGTCAACCCCATAGTCGGACACCAGCCGTTCCAGCACCGATGCCGCCCTGCGGCGGGACAGGGCCACGTTTGTTTCCAGCGACCCCGAGGCATCTGTATGCCCGACAAGGGCAATCTTCCGGTCGGGATGATCGCGCAAATAGGTCGCAAGCCCGTCCAGCGTGTCGAACGGGCCGGGGCCAAGGGTCGACGATCCGGTTTCAAAACTCAGGTCTGACAGGACCACACGCCCGGCCTGTTCAAGTTGAAGACCGATATCGCCCAACTGGGCAGCAGCCAGAGGGGGGGGCCGGGTCAGTGCGGTCTCGACCCGCACCGCAACATCGGGCGCCGAGGAGACCTGCGTGATCTGGACAAACCCCGCCCGCGCTGTCCGGCTGACAACGATCATCACGAATTCCGGATCAGTCGCGCCGGTGCGCTGCGCCGCCAGATAGCGGAAATCGGACAGGTCGACCTGCATCGCAGGGGAGGGTGCGATATCGACCCCGAATCGGAAATCGAACCCGCCGCATTGTTCCGTCTGGCAATTGTACAGCAGGTCATAACCCGCCTCGGCGATCTGGTCGCGCAATGGGGCGAGTATCTGAAGCGTCGTCAGCCCGGACCCGTCGATCCGCCAGACCTGCCTGACAACCTGTCCCTCGGCCCGACGGGTGGGGATATACCCCTCCACCCAGGATCCGATCGGCAGATCAAGGCTCGTACTGGCAGGTCCCTCTTCCAGTTGCAGGATCGCGTTCGCGGGCAGGTCAAGCGTGATCGCCCGACACAGCCCGGGCCAGATCGCGGCCAGCAGAAGAAGGCACAGGCGGATCATCGTGCCTGCGCGTGGTAGCCATCGTTCGGGCGCATGTCGGTGGCCGACGCGATCCGGTTGGTCATGTTGTAGAAGGCCGCAACCGAGGCGATGTCCCAGATGTCCCGGTCGCTGAACCCGACTGCCCGCAGGGCATTCCTGTCGGTCTCGGTGATCTTTGCGCTTGCGGTGGTGATCTTTTCGGAAAACTCCAGCATCGCCGTTTGCCGCGCGTCCAGATCCGCCACCCGCCAGTTCATCACCAGCATCTCGCCCAGCTTCGGGTCGCCCGACAGCTGCCGCACGGCTGCGCCATGCGCCGTCAGGCAGTAGTAGCATTTGTTGATCGACGAGACGCAGACCGCGATCATCTCGCGCTCCAGCTTGGTCAGGCCCGAGGCACCCAGCATCAGGTCGTTGTACATCGCCGTGAAGGCGTTCAGCTTGTCGATGTCGAAGGCGTAGGCCCGCAGCACATTCGGCACCATCCCCAGCTTGTCCTGACAAACGTCGAAATATTTCTGCGTCGCCTCGGGAAGCGGGTCCACCATCGGCAGGTTCAGGGCGGTGGGGGCGTCTGGCTGGGTCATGGTCTTACTCTGGCAGGATGCGGTAGTGATACTGTCCCACAAGCCGGAAGCCCATGGAAGCATAGAGCGCGTTTGCGCCGGAATTCGCCTGCGTCACCACCAGCGCGGTCCAGTCGGCACCTTCGGTCAACGCCCAACGTGCGATGGCCCGGATCATGTTGGCGCCCAATCCGCGCCGCCGATAGGCGTTTGACACCTCGACCGCATGAAACATGGCAACGCCGTCGTGGATGCCCGCATAGGCCGCGCCAGCCGGGCTGTTGTCGACCCGTCCAAGGATCGTCGTCTTGGGAAAGGGCGCGCGGTCCATCACCGCCAGTCGCCCCGGCCCGATCCCGCCTTCGGCCCAGACCTCGGCCTGCGCGGCCAGCCACGGCCAGCCTTCGATGGCGGTGACGCGGGGCGGCGGCGGCTCGGCAATCTTTGTGCTTGGGGCGACCATCAGGTTAACCGGATCCTTGATCCGGTAGCCGCGGTCCTCCAGCACCTTGTCCAGCATGGTTTCCCCGGCCCGCACCATGAACAGGCAAGGCTGGCCCAGCCGCCGCATCGCCGCTTCGGCCTGGGGCAGGTCGTCGTCGGTCCAGTCGCCATCGGCGGTTGTCGCGCTGACGCGTTGGCCGCCACCAAGGCCGGTGCGAATGGTCCAGGGACCCAGACGAACCCTGGCCGCCGCCGGCCAGGTTGCTTCGGTGACAGCATAAAGCGTCTGAACGTCGGGTTCCGTCATGCGGGGAACAGGGCCGAAAGCCGCACCATGGCCGCATCGACCCGACCGGCATCATGGCCCCGCACGACGATGTTGGACCCGTAAACGCCATCCTTCTGGAATGGGTAGGACCCGAAGGACAGATCGGCGAATTCATCGGCCAGATCGCGCAGCGGGATCGCGATATCGCCCTCGCCGCGCATCACCCGCAGGGTCTGGGACAACAGCGGCGCGCCGCCGGTCAGCGTGGGCAGGACGCTCGCCACCATTGCCTGAAACACGCTGGGCACCCCGGCCATGACGTGGACATTGCCAAGGGTGAACCCCGGCGCGGTGCTGACCGGATTGTCGATCAGCGATGCGCCGTCGGGGATCCGGGCCATGCGCAGACGCGCCTCGTTCAGCTCCTGCCCCGACCGGTCATAATGCGCCTGCAACAGGGCGCGGGCGTCATCCCGAACCCCGATATGCGCCCCAAAGGCCGCGGCGATGCAATCGGCGGTGATGTCATCATGGGTCGGACCGATCCCACCCGAGGTGAACAGGTGGTCAAACTTGGCCCTCAGGCTGTTCACGGCAGCGACAATCGCGCCCGCATCGTCACTGACGACCCGCACCTCCTTCAGGTCGATCCCGACCTTGGAAAGTTCCTGGGCAAGGTGGTGCATATTGGCGTCGCGGGTGCGGCCCGACAGGATTTCGTCACCGATCACCAGCATCGCGGCGGTTGGGTTGGTCATCTGGCTTCTCCTTGATCTTGGGATCGGTATAGGGTGCGCCCATGCGCTTTTCCACACCCCTTGTGCCCGCGACACTGGTCTGCCGATACAAACGGTTTCTGGCGGATTGTACCTTGGAGGACGGCACCGAAGTGACCGCCCATTGCGCCAATCCCGGCAGCATGATGGGGCTGGCCGATCCGGGGATGCGGATCTGGCTGGAGCCGAATGACGACCCGAAGAAGAAGCTGAAATTCGGCTGGCGGCTGGTGGATCATGGCAATGGGCATTTCACCGGGGTCGACACCTCTGTCCCGAACCGGGCGCTGAAGGCCGCGTTCGAGGCGCGGGGTGTACCCGGCCTGACCGGCTATGAGGCCGTCCGGGCCGAGGTCAAATATGGCCAGAACAGCCGTATCGACTTTCTCCTGACCGCCAACGGTGCCGATACTTATGTCGAGGTGAAAAGCGTCACCCTGTCGCGAACGCCCGGCCTGGCCGAGTTTCCCGACAGCGTGACGAAACGGGGGGCAAAGCATCTGGCCGAATTGGCGGATATGGTCGGGCAGGGGCACCGCGCGGTCATGCTCTACCTTGTGCAGCGGACCGACGCCCAGCGCGTGACGCTCGCCAGCGATATCGACCCGGCCTATCGCGCAGCCTTTGACGCCGCCCGCGCGGCGGGGGTCGAGGTGCTGGCCTGCGGCACCCGGATCACCCCGGATGGCGTGTGGCTTGATGCCGCCTTGCCCTTCGTGCTCTAGATCATCTCGGCCGCATCGCTTATGTGGGCCTCGATCACGACCAGAAGGACCAAGGGTTTGACCAAGCACAATGGCCGACTGACCAAGGAAGGCATTCGCATTCACGACGCATCCGACTTTGCCGGGATGCATGCCGCCGGCCGCGTTGCGGCGCAAATCCTCGACGACATCGCGGAGCATGTCTTTCCGGGTCAGAGCACGGCAGAGATCGACCGGATCATCACTGACATGGTCACCGCGCACGGCACCACCTCGGCTACGATCGGCTACAAGGGCTATCAGCACGCGTCCTGCATTTCCGTCAATCACGTGGTCTGCCACGGGATTCCGGGCGACAAGCTTCTCAAGGACGGCGATATCCTCAACATCGACGTGACGGTCATCCTTGACGGCTGGTTCGGCGACACAAGCCGGATGTATGTGGCGGGCAAGCTGTCGCGGAAATCCGAACGGCTGATCCAGGTAACCCATGATTCCCTGATGAAAGGGATCGAGGCCGCCAAGCCAGGCAATACCTTTGGCGACATTGGTCACGCGATCCAAAGCTATGTGGAAGGGCACCGGATGTCCGTCGTCCGCGACTTCTGCGGGCATGGGCTGGGCCGGGTGTTCCACGCGCCCCCGAACGTGCTGCACTATGGCCGCCCCGGCACCGGCCCGGTTCTGGAAGAAGGCATGTTCTTTACCATCGAACCCATGGTGAACCTTGGCCGCCCGGAAACCAAGGTTCTGGCCGACGACTGGACCGCCGTAACGCGCGACAAATCCCTGTCGGCGCAGTTCGAACATTCCATCGGAATTACCGCAAACGGGGCCGAGATCTTCACCCTCTCGCCCGGCGGCAAGTTTCACCCGACCTACGGATGAGACGGCCCGGACGGTCCGGCACACATTGACCCGACAGGGGTTTCGTCCCTAGGGTTGACGTACCAGACCTGAAAGGATCCGCCATGCGTATGCTCGGAACCCTGTGTGTCGCCGCGTTCCTGATGATCCCTGTTGGGTCGACCGCACAGGACGCCACGGTCGAGTTCAATTTGTTCAGCTACGAAGGCTTGGTCGTCTCCAAGCACTTCACATTCGATGCCGACTATACCGAGCGGTTCGGTATTGCCGTGCCCGCCGATTTCGAGATCGACCTTCCCCAGCGCGACGACGTTGACCTGATTGCCGATGGCCAGCCCGGCGGTGGGGCCTTTGTGAAATTCACCTATGCCACCGCTTCAGAGCCGCGCCAGTTTGTCGAAAACATGCAGATCGTGCGCGGCAGTTTCCCGGTCGATCCAAACGCCGAAAATCCCGAAATGGCCCGGCTACAATCGATGGATGCAGCCCTGCGCAACCATGCATTCCCCGCTGCGGTTCAGGGCTTTACTGATGCCCAGATTATCGGGTCGCGGGTAACCGGGATCAACGGGATTGATGCGGTCGAACTGGTCGGAACCTATGTGGACCCGTCGATCGGCTTGATGGGCCTGCGCATCGTCGGGTTGCCCCATCCGAACCAGGCCGAAAGCTATTTCGTCGTGATCAACGTGAACCTGACGCTTGTGCCCTTGGCAGGGCCCGAAGCCTTTGCCGAAAGCCTGACAGGTCAGGCCCTAAGCAGCTTTGCCTATCGCTAGACGACTGCCAGAAAGGTGATCCAGGTATCGCCGTAGCGGCGGGTTTCGATCAGGTCGAACCCGTCGGGGGCATGCTGCGGGCTGCTTTCTTCCCAGACGATCAGCGCGTCCCCGGAAATCCAGTCTGCCTGGACCGCCGCGTTCAGCGCCTTTTCCCCCATCCCCTTGCCATAGGGCGGGTCAAGAAACACCAACCCGCATGGCGCGGGCGCTTGCGGCAGCCTGTCGGCGGCGGTGGCCAGTAGGGTGCAATCGGCCTGCCTGCGCAGCTTGGCGATGTTGTCACGGATCAGGCGCTGCGACACCCGCCCATTGTCGACAAAGGTCACATGGGCGGCCCCGCGCGACAGCGCCTCAAGCCCCAGCGCGCCGGTTCCAGCGAACAGATCCAGCACGCGGACACCGTCGATCGGGTCGCCAAAGCGACCCCCCAAGAGCACGTTGAACAGGCTTTCGCGGGTCCGGTCGGTCGTGGGACGCAGATGCGCGCCCGCGTCCCCCTTGCCAACCGGGGTCAGGGCGATGCCCCGGTGCTCTCCGCCGATGATCCTCACCCTTTCAGCAGGGCCTTCATATCGGTGTCGGGGTCGCAGATGACCTCGGGCGCCGGGCTTTTGCCCATTTCGATCAGGCGTTTGCCGACCATGTAGTTGCGGGGATCGTTCATCGCGTCCACCGCGATCAGTTGATCACCCGCATAGTACCAATGGGACTGGGCCCCATCTGCGCCCGCCTTCACATGGACCGCGTCATAGCCGATGTTCAAACCGGCGATCTGCAGTTTGCAGTCGTATTGATCCGACCAGAACCACGGCTTCGGAACATAGGCGACACCCTTGCCGAGCATGTTCTGGGCGACGATATCGGCCTGGTCGATGGCGTTGCCGACACTTTCCAGCCGGATCACCTGACCCTTGAAGGTCAGCGTCGCGCAGTCGCCCGCGGCCCAGATATGCGGATCGGTGGTGCGACCCTGTTCGTCGGTGACGATGCCGTTTTCCACCTTGACGCCAGCCGCTTCGGCAAGGGCGGTGGCGGGCATGATGCCCACGCCGACGATCACGAAATCCACATCCAGCGTGCTGCCGTCAGTCAGGCCGGCCGAGGTGACGCGCGTATCGCCGTTCAGCCGCTCAAGCCCCACACCTTCGCGGATGTCGACCCCATGGGCGCGGTGCATTTCACGCACGTAGTCCGAGGTTTCCTTGGCCGCGACCCGTTGCAGAATCCGGTCTGCCATTTCCACCAGCGTCACCTTCAGGCCCTTTTTGGACGCGACCGCTGCCGCTTCCAGCCCGATATAGCCGCCACCGATGATCAACACGCGGCGGCCTTCGGCAAATTCAGGCTCCATCGCGTCCACATCCTGCAAATCGCGCACGGTATAGACGCCGTCCAGTGTGCCGCCGATGGCGGCGGGCAGGGTGCGCGGATGCGACCCGGTGGTCAGCGCCAGTTCGTCATAGCTCATCTCGGACCCGTCCGAGAGGGTCAGTTTGCGCGCCGCAGCGTCGATATCGACCACACGGGTGTTCAGCCGCAGGGTGATGTTGTTGTCCAGATACCAGTCCAGCGGACGCAGGTAGAGCCGCTCCAGCTCCATCTCTCCCAGAAGATAGGCCTTGGACAGGGGCGGGCGCTGATAGGGGGGAACGGGTTCGGCACCGATCAGGGTGATGTCCCCATCAAACCCCTCGGACCGCAGCTTGGCGACAAGGGTCGCTCCGGCTTGCCCGCCTCCGACGACGACAAAATGTGCCATACCCGTTCCTTTCCCAATGGTCAGTATCCCGCCGGACCCTATATCCATGTCCGTGTTGCACGCAATTCCTTGGAGGGACGAAAAACATGACGATTACGACCGGTCAGAAACTGCCCGATGCCACGCTGGCATTTATGGGTGACAACGGACCAGAACCGGTGGACCTGAGCGCGAAGCTTGAGGGCCGCAAGGTTATTATTTTTGGCTTGCCGGGCGCCTTCACCCGGACCTGTTCGGCCGCGCATCTTCCCAGCTTCATGCGCACCAAGCCAGAGTTCGACAAGAAAGGCGTCGATGAAATCATCTGCGTCGCGGTCAACGATGCCTTCGTGATGAAGGCGTGGTCGGATCAGACCGGGGCGGGCGCTGCCGGCGTCACACTTCTGGGCGATCCCGATTCCAGCTTTACCAAGGCCATCGGCATGGAATTCAGCGCCCCCGCCATTGGCTTTTTCGACCGGTCGCAGCGCTATGCGATGCTGGTCGAGGACGGGGTGGTGACCCACCTTCAGCAGGACGCGCCCGGCGAATGCAACATCTCGACCGGGGAATCCTTCCTCGACGCGATCTGACGCGGATCAGGATTGCTGGATCAGGGTCTGGGTCGGGAACGGAATATCGACCCCGGCCTTGTCCAGCGCCTCCTTTACAGCCCGTTTCATGTCGGCCTGATAGGCGAAGTAGTCACCACTTTTGCACCAGACCCGGACAAGGAAATCGACCGAGAAGTCACCCAGAGCGTTGACCTGAATGAAGGGCGCGGGGTCGGACAGGGACCGGGGGTCGGCCATGATGGTGTCGCGGATCACATCCTCGGCCGTTTTCAGGTTCGCACCGTAGGACACGCCAAACACCCATTCCGCGCGCCGTGTGTCGTAGACCGAATAGTTGATGATGGTGTTTCCCCAGACCTGTGCGTTGGGCACGATCACCTGCACATTCGCCGCCGTCGCCAGTTCGGTGTAGTTGAGCGAGATATCCTTGACCGTGCCCATCTGCCCGTTCACCTCGACGAAATCGCCCAGCTTGATTGGCCGGAATAGGATGATCATCACCCCGGCGGCAACGTTGGACAACGTCCCCTGCAACGCCAGACCAATGGCAAGACCGGCGGCACCGATCACGGCCACGATAGACGTGGTCTGGATGCCAAAGGTATTCAGGACAAACAGCCCGGCAAAGATCAGGACGGCATAGCGGGATATGTTTCCAAGGAAATTGAACAGCGTGGCATCAAGTTCCTTGTGCCTCTGACCAAGTGCCACGATCCGGCGGCGCAGCCACCCAGCCACGATGAACCCGGCGACAAGAATGGCAATCGCCCCGGCCACGCTGCCCAGCACGCCCATCATCACATCGAAGGTCAGCAGGTCACCGATGGTGTTGCCGTTGTAAATCTCGAAACTCAGTACCTTGTCCATCATACCCCCGCGAGGTCGTCCATTTTCCGCGCCAGCCGGAGATCCAGCTCGGTCAGCCCATTTACGTCGTGGGTGGTCAACACCACCGAGACCCGATTGTAAACATTGCTCCATTCCGGATGGTGGTTCAGTTTCTCGGCCCAGAATGCCGCCCGGGTCATGAACCCAAATGCCTCGACGAAATTCTTGAACCGATAGGTCTTCGAAATTGCGTCGCGGTCCGTGACATGCGTCCAGCCTGCCGCCGCGAGCTCCGCAAGGGCGGGGTCCCGATCCGGGCTTTTCAACAGCTCCGTCATTCCTGTTCCTCCACATCTACGCGCCGGAACGGGCCATAGCTGGTCAGGATCTCGATATCCTGATCGACCGCCCGGCGCTCTTCTTCCAGATAGGTTTCAACCGCGCGACGGAAACCCGGATCGGCGATCCAATGCAGGGAATGGGTCGCGACCGGCAGGTACCCCCGCGCAAGTTTGTGTTCGCCCTGCGCCCCAGCCTCGACCCGCAGCCCATGGGCGATGGCGAAATCAATGGCCTGATAGTAGCAAAGTTCGAAATGCAGGTAGGGGTGATGTTCCGTACAGCCCCAATAGCGCCCGAACAGCGTGTCCGCCCCGATGAAGTTCAGCGCCCCCGCGATAGGGTCCCCCTCCCGAAGGGCGAGCACCAGCAGGATGTCAGTCGCCATCGTCTCGCCGATCAGATCGAAGAACGATCGGGTCAGGTAGGGGCTGCCCCATTTGCGCGCGCCGGTGTCCTGATAGAACCGCCAGAAGGCGTCCCAATGTTCAGGCCGGATATCGGCTCCTGTCAGTTGCACGATGTCCCCACCGAACGCCTGTGCCTCGCGGCGTTCCTTGCGGATCGCCTTGCGCTTGCGGCTGGACAGTTGCGCAAGGAAATCGTCGAAACTGCCATAGCCGGGGTTTTCGAAATGAAATTGCTGCCCGGTCCGGTGCAGAAGGCCCATTTCCCGGCCCGCCAGCGCCTCTGCCTCGGTGCAGAAGGTGACATGCAGCGATGACAGCCCGTTGTCCGCCCCGATCTTCACCGCCCCTTCAAGGATCGCCGCCATACCGGCCTGTTCATATCCGGGCCGGGTCAGGAACCGGCGGCCCGTAGCCGGGGTAAAGGGCACCGCCATTTGCAGTTTCGGGTAATACCGCCCGCCGGCCCGTTCAAAGGCATGGGCCCAGCTGTGATCGAACACATATTCGCCCTGGCTGTGGCCCTTGGCATAAAGTGGCGCCGCGGCGATCAGGGTGTCGCCATCGTGCACGGTCAGATAGCTGGGCTGCCATCCGGTGCCGGGACCGACCGACCCGCTGTCTTCCAGCGCCTTCAGGAACCGGTAGGTGGTGAACGGGTCCACGGGGCGCGACCCGTCGGCCTCTTCCGGGCTGGCACAGGCGGTCCAGTCGCGTTCCGCGATTTCGGACAGGGTTGGGTGCATGGAAACGGTCAGGGTCGCGGTCATGCTGCTAAGGTGGCGGCATCGCCCGTCAGGTCAACCCCGGCCCAAGGATCAGGCAAGGTATTGTTCGAAGGTCACGTTGTCGACGATCCAGCGCGCGGCCCGCTCCTCCTCTGCCGACTTGATCGTCCAGCACAGGATCACCGCCCCGGCCGCTTTCAGTTCTGCCACCCGGTCCCGTTCAAGATCGGTCGATTCATGGCTGATAAAGCAGGCCCCGACCCTGTCATAGTCGGGGATCGGAGCCAGTTCGGCACGGCGGTCGGCGGGGATCGTCGGCCAATCCTCTGCCAGCCAGGACGATGTCGTCAGTCCCCGCGCCACCGACGGCGCATGAAGCGCCATGTCTGCCACGGAATGCGGGTTGAAGGACATGACCGCAACCGGACCGTCATACCCGACCAGCGCATCAGCCACCGCCCGCTCC
This sequence comes from Loktanella sp. IMCC34160, assembly GCF_004145845.1. Lineage (GTDB taxonomy): Bacteria > Pseudomonadota > Alphaproteobacteria > Rhodobacterales > Rhodobacteraceae > SELP01. Next base: position 222,400 of record NZ_SELP01000003.1, read on the forward strand.
AACGGGCCGACATCTGGGCCCATCGCCCCGTCCTGATCCTTGATTTCGATCAGCAGGGGCACCTTGCCCGCAACCAGCGCCAGAATTTCCGGCAGGGTTGGAATGCCCTCGCCATCGCCGCCCTTCAACGGGATCGTCCCAAGGTCCTCCGCCGTGCGCAGTGCAACCGCGCCGCTTTCCCCGGTCAGGCGGCCAAGGCTGTAGTCGTGAAACACCATCGCCTGCCCGTCGCTGGACAGCTGCACGTCGATCTCGATTCCATACCCCGCATCCATCGCCGCGCGGATGGCGGCGCGGCTGTTTTCCGGCCGTCCATCGGTGACATCATGCAAGGCGCGATGGGTCAGCGGGCGGGTCAGGAACGAGGGGTGCAGGGACATGGGCTATTCGATCTCGAAAATACCTTCGATCTCGACCGCGACGCCAAACGGAAGCGCGGCGGCCGACACGGCAGAGCGGGCATGACGGCCCGCGTCGCCTAAGGCCTGAACCATGAAATCCGAGGCGCCGTTGATCACCTTGGGCTGCTCTGTGAAATCGGCGGTCGAATTCACGAAACCCACCAGTTTCACGACCCGCTTGAGTCGGTCCAGATCGCCCCCGCAGGCCTTCTTGACCTGGGCCAGAAGGCTGATCGCGCAGGCGCGTGCGGCGTTCGCCCCTTCTTCGGTCGACAGGTCCGCGCCCAGTTTGCCGGTGATGAACCCGCCCTCGACCGCCGGAAGCTGGCCCGAGACGTGGACCATGTTTCCGACCTGAACGAAGGGCACGTAATTCGCCGCCGGGGTGGATGCATCGGGAAGGATCACCCCAAGTTCGGCCAGCTGTGTTTCATAGGTTCCCGACATCCGCGCGTCCTTTCCGTGCCTCGGTAATTTCGCGAACGCTATCCGGCTGTAATCCAGTTCGCAATCCGCCAAGCGACCAATTGATCAGCTTTCGCGGAACGCCTTGGCGAAGTAGTCCGACAGCGGCTTGAGAAGGTATTCGATCGGGCTGCGGTCCTCGGTTCGGATGAAAGCCTCGACCGGCATCCCGGGGATCAGGGTCGCGCCCTCCGGCAGGCGGTCCTGTTCGCCCTCCGACAGCTCGATCTGGGCCCGGTAGAAGGACAGCCGGGTCGCCTGATCCTCGAAGGCGTCTGCGGAAATCGTGACAACCTTGCCGGTCAGTTCCGGCGTTTGCCGCTGATCGAAGGCGGAAAACCGCAGCACCACATCCTGCCCAACGAACAGAAGGTCGATGTCGCGCGGTTCGATCTGGACGGCAATGACAAGCGGGCGATCCTGCGGCACGAGGTAAAGCACCGGTTCCGCCGGGGTCACGACCGACTGTTCCCCGAAAATCTGCAAGTCATAGACGATGCCCGCAACGGGCGCCCGGATATCCAGACGATCAAGCTGGGACAGAAGCGCCCGACGCCGTTCCCGCAGTTCCAATTCGTTGTATTGCAGGTCGCGCAGGTTCGAGATGGCCTGCTCGCGCCGGTCGCTGCCGATGTTGAGAACCTCAAGCTCCAGTTCGGTGATCCGCCCCTCCGCCTGTGCCGCCGTCGCCGCCAATTCGCCCGCGCGGCCGGACAGGGACGCCTCTTCGCGCTGAAGCGCCAGCACGCGGGTCGCCTGCGCCAACCCCCGTTCCAGCAGGCTTTGCTGATCTGCAAGCTCTTGCCGGACCAGCTCCAGTTGCGTGCCAATGGCGGTTTCCTGCGCGTGAATACCCTCGATCTGGTCCACGATCTGGTTGCGCCTGCGGGTCAGTTGTTCGATGGCATTCGCCTCGGTCTCTCTGCGGGCGTCATACAGCCTGCGCTGTCCGTCCATCAGTTCCTGCGCGATGGCGGATGTGCTGTCCGTCAAAAGCGGGTCGAAGGTCAGGGTCTCTGCCCCGTCCCGTTCTGCCTCGTAGCGGGCGCGCCGGGCAAGAACCTCGAACAGCTGCCCCTCGATCACCGATATTTCGGACAAGAGCGATTCGGAATCGAGTTGCACCAGAAGATCGCCCGCGTCGACGCTCGACCCTTCCTCGACCAATAGCGCCGCCACAACACCGCCATCCGGGTGCTGCACCACCTGCCGGTTGCGGTCCACCTCGATCCGGCCTGACGCGATGACTGCGCCTGTGATCTGGGCCATGACCGCCCAAGTGCCGAAGCCGCCCAGAAGAACGACCAGCATCAGGAGGCCGGCCCAGACCGGCCCTTTGGCGGACCAACGGTTCGGGGTCATGACACACCTCCGGGTTGCCGGGCCTTCTGAATTTCAGCCGCGTTCTTGACCAGATCGCGCAGCACCTCGTCCTTCGGGCCGAAGGCCCGTTTCGATCCGTTTTCAAGAACCAGCAGCATGTCGCATTCCTGAATCGCGGCAGGCCGGTGGGCCATGATCAGCACGGATTTGCCTTCGTCCTTGGCCGCGCGGATCGCCGCGTTCAGCGCCGTCGATCCTTCGTTGTCGAGATTGGAATTGGGTTCATCAAGGACCAGAACGACCGGGTCGCCATACATTGCCCGGGCCAGACCGATCCGCTGCACCTGCCCACCGGACAGCCTTCCGCCCGTCGCGGTAACGCGGGTATCGTAGCCATCGGGCAACCGCAGGATCATGTCATGCGCCGCGGCCTTCTTTGCCGCGCGCACGACCTCGGCGTCATCGGGGGTCAGGGACATGCGGGCGATATTGTCGCGGATCGTGCCATCAAACAGCTGCACCCGCTGCGGAAGATAGCCGACCAGCGCCCCAAGAACGTCCGGGTCGTATTGATCCAGCGCCGCGCCATCCAGCCGGATCTTGCCCATGGTTGCGGGCCAGACCCCAGTCAGGGCGCGGGCAAGGGTGGATTTCCCGGCGCCCGAGGTGCCGATCACGCCAACCGCCTGCCCCGGTTGAATGCGGAAGGTCAGGTTGCGAAGAACCGGTTGCTGCTCTCCCGGCGGAACGATGGACAGGGCCCCGGCCGACAGGGCCGCCTTCGGCCGGGGCAGCGCGGTGCGCACCTCTTCCGGGCCAATTTCGCCCAGCAGGCGGGCAAGGTTGGACCATCCTTCGCGCCCGCGCTGCACTACGGCCCATTGCCCGATCAGCAGTTCGATCGGCGCCAGCGCCCGGCCCAGAAGGATCGACCCCGCGATCATCGCGCCCGGCGTCATTTCATTGCGCAGGACCAAAAGCGCCCCGAGCCCCAACATGGCCGACTGCAAAAGCAGGCGCAGCGCGCGGGTGATCGAGGTAAAGCCCCCCGTGGTGTCCGCCGCGCGGATCGTGCTTTCCAGCGCTTCGGACCGGGCCGCGGCCCAGCGCCCGAAACTGGCGCCCCGCATCCCCAGCGCCTGCACCATTTCGCCCTCGGCCCGGATCTGCTGGCCCATCAGCTCTGCCTGCTGGATGCGGGCATTGGCGCTGGACAGGGGCCCGCGACTGCCCAGCTGGTTGGCCAGCGCGATCAGGATCAGAACCGCCCCACCGGACAGGGCCAGAATTCCAAGCCAGGGGTGAAACAGGAAGATCCCGAAGAAGAACAGCGGCGTCCAGGGAAGATCGAAAACGGCCATCAGGACGGGCGAGGTCATCAACCGTTGGACCGATTCAAGGTCGCGCAACCCGGTGACGGCCTCGGCCCTTGCGCGACCAAGGCTGCCCGCCCGCATCACCGCCCGGAACACCCGTTCGTCCATTGTGGCCTGAAACCGCGCACCGACGCGCGACATGATCCGCCCCCGGACAAGGTCCAGAATCGCCATCGACCCGTAAAGGAAGACCACAAGAACCGTCAGCGCGATCAGGGTTTCGACAGACCGCGACCCCAGCACCCGGTCATAGACGTTCAGCATATACAGCGGGCCGGTCAGCATCAGGGCGTTCACCACAAGGCTGAACGTGGCCACCGACCAATACAACAGCCGGGACCGCGCCCGAACCCGGCGCAATTCGGTCAGCCCCGCTGTCTTCGCTTTGTCCGCCATGCGCGTCTTTCCGCCTGCCCCTGCCACCGGTCGGACTAGTCCTGCCACGCCGGTCTCAATAAATTGTTTCCATTCGGCCACGTTCAGGGATTGCTGTCACGCTGCCCTGTTCATCCCGTCGAAACCGATTATGTGAAACAGTCTAAGGTCAGGTCCGAGAGAATTCCATTGCCCGTAACAGCGAAACCGATTTTCCGATTTGCCGTTGCCTTCATGTTCATGGGGGCTGTTTCGGCCTGTTCCGTCGGACCCGACGCGCGCAGCATTCATGACCCCTATGAAACGGCCAACCGCGGGACCCATGATTTCAACCGGTCGCTTGACCAGAACCTGCTGCGGCCGGTGTCCGGCGTGACCGCCGCGCTTCCCCCGGAACTGACCGACAGGGTCGTGTCCTTTTCGGACAACCTGTCGCTGCCGGGGATGGTGGTGAACGGGCTGCTTCAGGGCGATATTGGCGGGGCGGCGACCAACACGATGCGGTTCCTGATCAATTCCACCGTCGGGGTCGGCGGGCTGTTCGACCCGGCGGGCGGAATCGGCCTACACGAGGAAAGCACCGATTTCGGGGAAACCTTGCATGTCTGGGGCGTTCCGGAAGGCGCCTATCAGGAACTTCCGTTCTTTGGCCCCTCGACCGAACGAGATACCGCCGGGCTGGTCGTGGATGTCCTTCTGGATCCCCTTGGCTGGATCGACCAACCGGATATCGCGGCGGTGGCGGATTACTCGCTTGGCGCAAAGGTCGTCGAACAGGTGATCGACCGGGGCCGGTTCTCGGACACTGTCGATTCCATTCTTTACGACAGCGCCGACAGCTATGCGCAGGCGCGGCTCTTGTATCTTGAAAACCGTCGCTACGAACTGGGGATGGAACCGCCCGTCGATCCAAACGCAGAGGACGATTGTGGCGATCTGGACCCGATGATCGACCCCTTCGCCGATCCTTTCGTGGCAGCCCCTGCCGATTGTCCCGCATCCGACACCATGGAGATGGCCCAATGACCCTTCTCAATCGCCGTAACATGATGATCGCCGCAGCTGCGGCCGCGGTCCTTCCCGCCCCCGTCTTTGCCGTGGGCCTGACCGAGGCAGAGCGGCTGGTCGACAGGCTGGTCGCCGATATCAACGCCGTGATCGCCTCTGGGCGGTCTGAAGCGGCGATGATCCAGGATTTCGAAGGTATTTTCGCCCGTTATTCGGACGTGGAATACATCGCCGGAACCGCGCTCGGCCGCGATGCCCGCACGGCGACCCCGGCGCAGCGCTCGGCTTTTGTTGCCGCCTTCCAGAAATACATCTCGAACCGCTACGGCAAGCGGTTCCGCGAATTTATCGGGGGCGAGATCACCGTGGTTCAGGCCCGGCAGGTCAACAACTTCATCGAGGTTGAAACCGTCGCCAACCTGCGCGGGCAGGCCCCGTTCCGCGTCGATTTCTGGGTCTCCGACAGGCTTGGGCGGCCGGCGTTCTTCAATATCATCATTGAGGGGGTCAACATGCTCAACCAGGAACGGTCCGAGATTGGCGCGATGCTGGACCAGCGGCGCGGAAACCTTGACGCCTTGATTGCGGACCTGCAACGTATCTGAATGCGGATACGACGCCAGTTCACCTGTCTTCTGGTCTCGGCCCTCGTCCCGGGCCTTGCCCATGCCACGCCTTACGATGGCGTCTATCGGCAGGTGGCCAATGCGGATTGCGCCCTGATCGGGGTCGACGGCGGGTCGATCGAGATTCGCGACGGGTTGTTTCACGGGGTCGAAACCCAGTGCCGGATGGCCAATCCCGTGAACGTCGTCGATATGGATGCCACGCTTTATGACATGGAATGCGCGGGCGAAGGCGCCCAATGGACCGAACGGGCCATGGTGATGCACAGCGCCGACCGCCAAGGAATCATCATGGTCTGGAACGGCTATGCCTTCCGCTATGACCGCTGCGAAATCCCGGAATAGCCCGCTATTCCACCGGAACCGTCGCCGTCATGGATGGGCGCGCCGACAGTTTCACCAGCCATGCCGCCAGCCTTGGCCGACCATTGCGCCAGTTCCGCGCATCATGCCGGAAATCGAGGTATTCCAGCGCGCAGGCCAGCGCGACCTGTCCCATGTCCAAAGACGCGTCCAGCTGCCCTGCCTCGGCCTCCAGATGATCGAGGGTACGGTCGATCCGCGCCCATTGCGCCTCGACCCAAGGGGGGAACCGGGCAGCCTCGGGGCGCAGCTTGACCTCATAGGTCATCAGAACCGCCGCTTCGATCATCGCATCGGCCATCGATTCCAGCGTCAGAACCTGCCACAGCCGGTCCGCCGGGTAGAAGCCCCCCGCGAAATGATCGTCGAAGAACCGGGTGATGACGCGGCTGTCATGCAGCGCCGACCCATCATCGAGAAGAAGCGCCGGGATCTTGCCGATCGGGTTGGCCGAAACCGCCGCATCCGCCTGCGCCAGCGGGCTGGTCTTCACCCCAACCTCCTCGACCGTTGCATCCTGCCCCAGTTCCCGCAATAGGACGCGCACCTTGCGCACGAAAGGAGAGGTGGAAGAAACGACAAGTTTCATTGGTCTGATCCTTTGGTTCTATCATCATCAAGCGCGGCCATCATCAGATCTGCCAGCGCGTCGGTTTCCTGCCCAAGCCGCGCCGCCCTGATGCCCGCGGCGGCCCCGACCCGGGCCGCGTCGGACTTGTTCTGGTTCAGCTTCCACGTGCCATCGACGGTGTCGATCTCCATCCGCGCGGGCACGATCATCCGCATCATCCGCGACAGAACATCGGGCGTCATCTTGTCCATGGTCCAGGGCGTCTTTGGCAAAAGCCGCGCCTCGAACTGGGCGGAAAGCTCTGCGAGGACGGTGCCAAGGTCATCCTGCGGCAGCCCGATCAACCGCCCCCGCAGATGAACCGCCGTATAGTTCCATGTGGGCACCTGATCGTCCAAACCGTACCAGTCGGGCGAGACATAGGAATCCGGCCCGCTGACCGCGATGACCGCTGCGCGCGGGTCGGCCAGTCCGCGGGCAATCGGGTTGGACCGGACCAGATGCAAGGTCAGACTTTTGCCATCGGGGGCGAGGGTGAAGGGGACATGGGCCGCGAGCGGTCCATCGGGTCCGTTGACGGCCAGCACACCGAAGGCCCGCTCGGCCGCAAAGGCAAGGTTCTGAACTTCGGTCTTCGTGTGGTAAATCGGGTTCGGGTGCATCGCGGATTCCTGGGCGGTTGCCGAACCTTATCGCCTAGACTTCGGGAAACGCCACCGGTTTGTCACCCGGTTTCCATGCCGGGTATTTCCGCATGATCGCAGCGAACCTCTCGGAGGTTTTGAACCGGTCCAGCCATCCGGCAACAGCGGTCCAGCCCTGTGCCTCGAACCACGGCAGGTCGACATGGGCAAACTGGCGCACGAAGGGAAGAATAGCGAGGTCGGCAAGGCTGGGGCGCGCCCCGAACAGCCAGCTTTGCCCAACCAGCCTGTCCTCCAGATTGCGCAGGAACAGAGCCGCTTTTTCCTGCTCGGCGCCAATATCCACATCCTCGAACCGCACGGCTTATTTGTAACGGTCAAGCGCCGTCTTGAACGGCCCGTCAGCCTCGGCAATCAGGTCGAAACCGGCCTCGGGCATGGTCAACAGCCCCTCCGGGTCCGAATAGCGCAGCGCCCACAGCATGATGTCCAGGCTCTCGTCGATCACCTCTTGGCCCCTGTCCAGACAGGGCACCGTCCCGCTGGGCGAGGTGGCCAGAAACGCCACCGGTTTGTCGCGTAAAACAATCTCGCGCAGGTCCACGGAGACGCCCGCGCTGGCAATCGCCAGACGGGCCCGCATGGCATAGGGGCACCGGCGAAACGACCAAAGGATCGGGGTGGTCATGCGACCAGCTGCTGGTCCGCCACGCCCGTGATCCGGGCCGTGACAATCTGGCTTTCCGGCTGATCGCTGGCAAAGGTCACTTCGGTGAACTGCTCTGTCCGCCCCATACGGGGGTTTTCCATCAGGATGTGATGGGTCTTGCCGACCTGCGCCGCCAGATGCGCCGCCACGCGCGTCTCGCCCGCCGCACGCAACCGCGCCGCGCGGTCCTTGATCGCGCGCCCATTGACCTGCGGCATCCGCGCCGCTGGCGTTCCCGGCCGGGCGGAATAGGGGAAGACATGCAGCCAGGTCAGGTCGCACTCCTCGACCAGCCGCAGCGAGTTTTCGAACATCGCCTCTGTCTCGGTCGGGAAACCCGCGATGATATCGGCGCCAAAGGTCATGTCCGGGCGCAGCACCTTTGCCTCTGCGCAGAACCGGATGGCATCGTCGCGCAGGTGACGCCGCTTCATCCGCTTGAGGATCATGTCGTCACCCGCCTGAAGCGACAGGTGCAGATGCGGCATCAGGCGCGGCTCGGTCGCGATGGCCTGCATCAGGTTTTCATCCACCTCGATCGAATCGATGGAACTGATCCGAAGACGCGGAAGGTCCGGCACCAGCTTCAGGATGCGCATGACCAGATCGCCCAGCTTTGGCTGCGCGGGAAGATCCGCGCCCCAACTGGTCAGGTCCACGCCGGTCAGAACGACCTCGTTGTAACCACGGTCCACCAGCCGCTTGATCTGGTCCACCACAACGCCCGCCGGGACCGACCGGGAATTACCCCGGCCATAGGGGATGATGCAAAAGGTGCAGCGATGGTCACAGCCATTCTGGACCTGCACATAGGCGCGGCTGCGGGTGCCAAATCCGTCGATCAGATGGCCGGCGGTTTCGGTGACCGACATGATGTCATCCACCGCGACCTTTTCCGTGTCCCCGATCAGGTTCGGAACCATCCCGGCCCATGTTTCCGGCTGCATCTTCTCGGTATTGCCGATGACACGGGTCACCTCGGGCATGGCGGCAAAGGTCTCCGGCTCTACCTGCGCGGCGCAGCCCGTAACGATCAGGGGCGCATCCGGGTTCTCACGGCGCAGCTTGCGGATTTCCTGCTTCGCCTTGCGGACCGCTTCGGCGGTCACGGCACAGGTGTTGACCACGACGGCGTCAGACAGGCCCGCGCGCGCGGCAAGGTCCTTCATCGCCTCCGTCTCATAGGCGTTCAGACGGCAGCCAAGGGTCGTGAACTTTGGCGCGGGCATCTAGAGGATCCATTCCCCGTCGAAGACATGCGCGGTCGGGCCGGTCATCCAGACCCCATCCGGCGCAATCCGGATCCGGATATCACCGCCATCCAGCCGGATCGTCACATCACCGCCCACCAGCCCGCGGCGGTGCGCAGCAACCGCTGTCGCGCAGGACGACGAGCCGGAGGCCAGCGTGATCCCGGCCCCCCGTTCCCAGACCCGCATCCGCAGTTCATTAGGCCCGGTCAGCGTGGCGAATTGCACATTGGTCCGTTCGGGAAACAGCGAATGATGTTCGATTGTCGGGCCAACGGTGGCAAGGTCCACCGCCTCGGCATCCTCGACGAAAAAGGTGCAATGCGGGTTGCCCATCGACGTGGCGGTGGGTCCGCCCTCGATCGGCAGCTCCAGCGTGTCCATCGCTTCGGCCAGCGGGATCAGGTCCCAACGGGTCCGGGCGTGGCCCATGTTCACCGACGTCAGGCCGTCACCCACGTCGCGCGCCGGCAACAGACCATGTGCGGTGCGGATGACCGCCTCCGCCTTGCCGGTTTCGTCAAAAAGGTGGCGCGCGATGCAGCGGGTTGCGTTGCCGCACGCCGCCGAAGTGGACCCGTCGGAATTGTAGAAAGTCAGGTGAACATCGGCCGTATCCGCCTCGGTCATAACGACGAACTGGTCAAAGCCCACCCCCCGATGCCGGTCTGCGATGGCCGCGACAAGTGCCGGCGTCACGCGCGGGGGCTGCCCCCGTTCGTCCACGACCACAAAGTCGTTGCCAAGCCCATGCATCTTCATGAAGGGAAGGCGGAATTTCTGTTCCGTCACCATAGGCGGGCGTATAGCGGAGCCCCGGAAAGATTTCCAGAGATTGGTGCATTTCCGGGGTTGACCGCAGGGGTAGGGCTTTCTAAGTAGCGCGCCAGTGGGCCGTTAGCTCAGTTGGTAGAGCAACTGACTTTTAATCAGTGGGTCGCAGGTTCGAATCCTGCACGGCTCACCACTACCTCGACAGACACGGAAAACAGGCGCCGCAAGGCGCTTTTTTCTTTTCTGCCTTCGGGCAGCGTTGAATGCTGATGGGATTTGGCGAGGAATGGTGCCGCTGAAGGGACTCGAACCCCCGACCCCATCATTACGAATGACGTGCTCTACCAGCTGAGCTACAGCGGCATTCCTCTTTTACTGGACGTCAGGAACATCCAACGCGCGGCTCTTAGCACCCCTGTGGGGAGTGGAAAAGGCCTATTTTTCCGCTTCCGGTTCCGGGTCGATGACTTCGATCTCGGGTGTATCGACCGGGTCCTCCGCCGTTTGCCCGGCCGGTTCGACCAGAAGCGGCAGGCGTTCGGCAGCGCTGGCGACGGGCGCCGCGTCTTCGGGTGGCCGTTTCCACGACAACGTGTCGAAGGCCTGGCAGTTTCCGCAGACCGGGGTCCAGGCAGCGTGGATGCTGTGGCATTTGTCGCACACCCACTGCGGGCCGCGCGGGGCAGACAGGGCCCGGGTCAGCCAGCCGCGAACCGCCGCCTCGGACGCGCCGCTGCCCTTTTCGATGGCCGCCATCAGGGCCAGAACCCGGGCGTTCGGGTCTGTTTCAACAAGATCGCCCAGCGCCCGGCGTGCCTCGGGGAAATCCTCGGCCGCGATATGCAGTTCAGCCAGCAACATCCGGGTTTCCGAATGCTCGGGATGCAGCTTGGTCAGGGCGCGGAACCGCTTGATTCTTGCCGCGATATCCTCGTCCGGTTCAACCTCGGCAAAGGCGGCGGCAAGGTCGGGGTGGGGCTGCGCCTTCCACGCCTTGGTCAGGATTTTCGCGGCACTGCGCTTGTCCCCTTTCTCCAGATGGGCACGGGCAGCCATCGCTGCCGCCGGGACCAGATCGGGGGATTGCCGGTTGGCGGCAATCGCGGCCTCCTGCGCCTCGACCGTTGCGCCTTCTTCCAGAATCGCCTTTGCCTCGGACAGGGCAAGGACCGCATCGCGCCGCTTGTGAACGTCCCGGGGCAGCGATCCATGGCGCAGCTTGGCCCCAAGGGTCGTGCGGGCCCCGGACCAATCCCCCTTGTCCGCCTGAAGCCGCAACAGGATGTCTTGTGTCTCCTCATGCTTGGGCTTGAGGGCAAAAGCCTTTTGCGCCAGCTTCATCGCGGTATCGGTATCTCCGTCCGCGAGCTTCTGTTTCATGATGCCGCGCACCCCGACAAAGCGGGTCTTGTCGTCCTGCAGCAGCTTCTTATAGGTCTCTTCCGCCTTTTTCCGGTCCCCGGCCAGTTCAGCGGCCTGCGCCGTCAGCAGGTTGGTCAACTCCGGCCGCTCAAGATAGCGTTCCGCCTTCGTCGCCTTGGCCAGCGCAAGGTGCCCCTCGCCGGACGCCAGCGCCATCATCCCTTCGGACAGTGCCTCGAATCCCTTTCGTTCCCGGTTGCGGCTGAAATAGCGGGATAGGGCGGTTTCATCCCCGTTCAGGAACCGGAACACGGCCCCCATAATCCCAAGGACTTTCAGCCCGGCCCAAACGAGGATGATCAGGCCAAGACCCGCCGTCGCCATCTCGAGCGCGTTCAGCGTGATCTCGTATCCGGCCACAGTAATCTTTGCCTGACCGGAGGCCTCCAGAAGCTGGACAGCCCCGTAGGTCAGGGCCGTGACCAGCACGACGAAGGCGAGAATCTTTATCAGGGACCACAACATGAATTCATCAATCCTGGCTAAGGGTCAGGGCTTCGAGGGCCGAAACGACATCTGCGCGGGCGGTCGCCATGCCCGTCCATTCCGAAAGCTCCGCACGGGCAACCTCGGGCAGCGCGGCCACCTCGGCCAAGGCATCGGTCAGGCGGCCACCGCGCAAGGCGGCCTCTGCCCGGGACAGGATCGCATCGGCGCTTTCACCGTCACGGGGTTCGACAGAGCGGACGTTGAACTGTTCCCGCAGGAACGATCCAATCCCGCCTTCGTCCTCACCCGCAACGCCTTCGGCCCGCGCAACCGACAGTGCCTGACGCGCCGCGTCCGGGAATGCCGCCTGAAGATCGTCCAGCGTTGGCACCCCGTCGGGGGCAGCGCGCGTCAGGGCAGGCGGGATGTCGCCTATTGCCGCACGCAGGTCAGGCAGGGCGCTGTCGAAGGGTGCACCACTTTCCACCGCCGCGCGAATCTGGGCCAACGCGGCGCGGGCCGCAGCGGCATTGGCAGCGCCTGCGGCGGTCTGTTCAATCTGTTCGGCCTGTTCGCGGGTTTCTTCCAGCTGGGCCGCTGCATCGGCGACAAGCGCCTGCATCCGCTGCTCCTGCGCCGCGATCTCGTCCCGCAGGGCGGCGATATCAGCCTCGTAGGCGGCCAGCGCCGTGGGCGACAGGGTGCCATCGGCATTGGGCTGCCGTTCCAGTTCCGTCACCTGCGCACGCAGGGCATCCAGCTCTGACCGGACCTCGGCCACCCGCGCCGCCGCACCCGCTTCGACACCCGCCAACGCCCCGTCGATATCAAGGTTTGCCTGCGCTTCCGCCAGCGCGGCAAGGCCCGCGTCAAGGCTGTCGATGCGGGCGGCCTGCTGGGCGATCGTCGCCTCTAGCCGCTGTTCCACTGGCCCGAACTGGAAATAGGCGAGCCCGTAGCCAAGCCCGGCGCCGACAAGAATCGATATCGCCATCGGCAGGACAAGGGATGGACGGGCGTCTTGCCGCTCTGCTGTCGGCTCTGGGTCAACCGGTGTCGTGTCTTCGATCGACGGTTCGGCGTCCGCTTCAGGTTGCGGTTCGTCGTGCTGCGCCACCTCGTCTTCAGGTTCCGGCAGGATCTCTGGCTCTGGCACCGCACTTTCCGCTGCTTCAGCCTCGATGGTCACACCCTCGTCCGAGCCCTTCGGTTGCGCTGCGTCCTGCCCCTTTGTTCCTCGCTTCGCCACCTGCAACCCCTTTCCTGATGCTCCGTCAGCCTAGACCGCCCCCGTGGCAGCCTCAAGCGGCACCCACAGTCAATTCACCGCGTCCAACCGGCGACACGTCGCCGCAATCATCGCGGGTCCGTCCGGCCGGTCGGCAACCATAACCGTATCCGCGCCAAGATCCGCCACCTCTGCCGCGACCGCGCGGCTCATCGCCACGATGTGCAGCGGTGCACGAATATCGACGGCTTCAACGAATATGGAGGCAGAGCGCGGAGAAAACAGGGGAAGGACGACAGGATCATTCCCCGCAAGCAGTTTTTGGGCCGCACCGGTCAACGGCAACGGCTCTTGCCGGTAGGCGATCACCTCCTGCGCCTCAAGGCCCATCGACCGAAGCCGTGAAACGACGGCCCCCCGCGCGTGTTCGCCCCTAAGGTGCAGCAGGCGGCCCCCGGGCCGTTCCTTCGCCAACAGCGCAAGCAGCGTCTCGGCGTCACCGCCTGCCGAAATGGCGTCATATCCCGCGGCGCGGGCGGTCTGGGCTGTTTGGTCGCCGACGCAATAGCACCGGGTTCCGGCGGGGACCCCAAGGGCCATCGCCGCACTCACCCCATGTTCCGAGGTCACAACCAGCGCATCGCAGGCGGGCACAGACAGGCCGGGGACCGGGACGATCCGCATCACGGGCGAAAGGACCGCCCGAACGCCCGGCCCCATCTCGGCCTCGACGGCCGACAGGAACCTTCGGGCCGCCGCCTCTGGCCGCGTGATCAGAAGTGTCGCCATCGCCCCTCGCAACCATTGTTTGCGCAACGCCCGAGTGTTACCTGCGAAGGCGACAGACGCAACCGGAACCCCGATGACCGACCCGCTGACCATTCTTGGCATCGAATCAAGCTGCGACGACACCGCCGCCGCTGTGGTGCGCGGTCGGACGGTGCTGTCTTCGGTGGTGTTTGGCCAAACGGATCTGCACGCCGACTTTGGCGGGGTCGTGCCCGAAATCGCGGCGCGCGCCCATGCCGAAAAGATCGACCTGGCTGTCGAACAGGCGCTTGCCGGGGCCGATCTGACCCTGGCCGAGGTGGACGCCATCGCCGTGACCGCCGGTCCGGGGCTGATCGGCGGGGTGCTGTCCGGCGTGATGTGCGCAAAGGGGCTTGCCGCGGCCACTGACAAACCGCTGATCGGGGTCAACCACCTTGCCGGGCATGCGCTGACGCCGCGACTGACGGACGACCTGCCGTTTCCCTATCTGATGCTGCTGGTGTCGGGGGGTCACTGCCAGTTCCTGATCGTGGAGGGGCCGGACAGCTTCCGCCGGATCGGCGGCACCATCGACGACGCCCCCGGAGAGGCGTTTGACAAGACCGCCCGACTGATCGGCCTGCCGCAACCCGGTGGGCCGAATGTGGAGCGGGCCGCGCAGTCTGGCGATGCCGGGCGGTTCACTCTGCCCCGTCCCCTGCTGGACCGTCCCGGCTGCGACATGTCTTTTTCCGGGCTGAAGACCGCGATGCTGCGGGCGCGGGATTCAATCGTCGCGGAAAAGGGCGGGATCACCGCACAGGATCAGGCAGACCTTGCCGCAGGGTTTCAACAGGCCGTTGTTGACATCCTGACGGAAAAGACCCGCCGCGCGCTGGCGCTTTATCTGGAGGACGGGCCCGCCAACCGGGGCTTTGCGGTGGCGGGCGGGGTTGCCGCGAACGGGGCAATCCGGGCGCAACTACAGCAGCTTTGCGCCAATACAGACACTATTTTTGCCGCGCCACCCCTATCCCTTTGCACCGATAACGCGGCGATGATCGCCTATGCGGGCGGCGCGTTGCATGGCATGGGCCAGGTGGACGATCTGACACTATCCGCCCGTCCCCGCTGGCCGTTGGACCAATCCGCCCCGGCGCTTCTTGGGTCAGGCAAAAAGGGGGCCAAGGCATGAAAATCGGCATCGCGGGCGCGGGGGCCTTTGGTACGGCGCTGGCCATCACAATCGGGCTGGACGGGCGGCAGGTCATGCTTTGGGCGCGCGATCCGAAGGCCGTTCAATCCATGCGCGACACACGGCAAAGCCCGCGCCTGCCCGACGTGCCGCTTCCCGACGACGTGCGGCCCACCGACAGCCTCGACCAGCTTGCAGAATGCGACGTGATCCTGCTTGCCATGCCGGCGCAGGCGATCCGGGGGTTTCTTGCCGATCACGCAACAGGGTTTGCGGGTAAGCGGCTGGTCGCCTGCTGCAAGGGGATCGACATCGAAACGATGCGCGGACCAAGCCAGAGCATCGAAGACCTTGTTCCCGACGCTATCGTCGCCACCCTGACGGGGCCCAGCTTTGCCGCCGATATCGCGCGCGGCCTGCCCACGGCGCTGACGCTGGCCTGCAAGGACGAAACCGAAGGCGCCTACCTCCAGTCTGCCCTTTCGACCGCGACGCTGCGGCTTTACCGGACGACCGACGTGACCGGCTCTGAACTTGGCGGGGCACTCAAGAACGTGATGGCCATTGCCTGCGGCGCCTGCATCGGCGCGGGGCTTGGGGAAAGCGCCCGCGCCGCGCTTTTGACCCGCGGCTTTGCCGAAATGCAGCGGCTGGCCCTGTCGAACGGGGCGCGGCCGGAAACGTTGATGGGTCTGTCTGGGCTTGGCGATCTGGCGCTGACCTGCACGTCTGACCTGTCGCGCAATTACCAGTTCGGCCTGTCGATCGGGCGCGGCGAAGAGTTTGACCCCGCCGTGACCGTCGAAGGGGCAAAAACCGCAATAGCAGTCACTAAATTGGCCAAACGCGATGGTCTGGAATTGCCCATCAGCTTTGTCGTGGCCGATCTTGTGGCACGAAACATCACCGTGGAAGAGGCGCTGCGGCGGCTTCTGTCCCGGCCATTGAAGGAGGAATAGAAATGCGTGTTGCAATCATGACGACGGATAAGGACGGGGCGCTTCAGACCCGTCTCGACAACCGGGCAGCCCACCTTGCCTATATCGAAGAGACCCGCGTTGTCGAAATGGCGGGGCCGTTCCTGAACGACGCGGGCACCATGTGCGGGTCCCTGATCGTGCTGGAGGTCGCCGACCTTGCAGCCGCCCACGACTGGGCCGCCAATGATCCCTATGCCAAGGCCGGGCTGTTTTCTGACGTCCGGATTCAGGAATGGAAGAAGGTGATCGGCTGATGGCCAAGTGGCTGTTCAAGTCCGAACCAGATGTCTTCGGCTGGTCTGACCTTGTCGCCCGGGGCGACAAGGGCGAGCAGTGGGACGGTGTCCGCAATTATCAGGCCCGCAACAATATGCGGGCGATGACCGTCGGCGACCTTGGGTTCTTCTATCACTCCCGGACCGGGCTGGAGATCGTCGGCGTTGTCGAGGTGATTGCCCCGGCCCATCCCGACAGCACAACCGACGACCCGCGCTGGGAATGCGTCGATGTGCGCGCCCTTCGCCCCTTCGCCAAGCCGGTGACGATGCAGGCAATCAAGTCTGATCCCCGGCTGTCCGAGATGGTTCTTGTCAAGAACTCCCGCCTGTCGGTTCAGCCGGTCACGGATGAAGAATGGCGGATGATCTGTGAAATGGGCGAGACAGCGGCCTGATCCATGTCCTAGACTTCCGAAAACAGGAATTTGGAGGGACAAATGGAACTGGTGAATGTGTTGGTCGCCGCGGCGGCATCTTGGGTCTTCGGGGCAATCTGGTACATGGCGCTGGCAAAGCCGTGGGTGGAAGCGGCCGGCATCGAATACGATGAAAACGGCCGCCCCAAAGGCGGCAGCCCGACGCCCTTCATCCTCTCGGCAATTTGCATGATCGTCGTGGCCGGCATGATGCGCCACATCTTCGGCATGGCAGGGATCGAGACGGTGGGCAAAGGGTTGATCTCGGGTCTCGGGATCGGGCTGTTCTTCATTGCCCCCTGGACCATGATCAACAATGCCTACGGGATGCGGCCCTTCAAACTGACCCTGATCGACGGCGGCTATTCCACCTTTGGCTGCGCGATCATCGGCGCTGTCCTGACACTGTTCTAACGGACGACACATGAGGCAGCTGAAAACCGATGTCGTCGTCATTGGCGGCGGCACGGCGGGGTTTGGCGCGGCGCTGTCTGCCGCCCGCAAAGGCCTGAGCGTCCATCTTCTGGAAGGCACCAGCAAGATCGGCGGCGTCATGGCCTTTTGCCCCGGTATGCCTTGGGGCGCGGCATATCCGAGCGGGGTCATCATCGGGGGCATCATGGAGGAATTGGCCGAGCGGCTGTTCGCCATGACCCCACCCGCCGCTGAGATGAGGCCTTGCGCACTCGAAAACTTTGGTCCGGAAATCCAGTACGACCATGACATCGCCACCCTGACGATGTTCGAGATGCTCGAGGAGGCCGGGGTTGCGGTCCACCTGAACACCTTCGCCCTGTCCCCGATCATGGACGACAAGCGGATCGCCGGGATCGAAGCCTGTGATCGCAACGGACCTATGGAAATCGACTGCCGCTTCGTGATCGACTGCTCGGGCGACGCCGATATTTCGGCAAAGGCTGGCGTGCCCTATTCGCTCGGGGATGAAACCGGGGCGATGATGGGTGTGACCCTGTCGTTTTTCATGGCGAATGCGGATTGGGACAGGGTCTTTGCAGATCCCGACCCTTATTTCAGGCGCTATGCCGCCAAGGGGATTGCCGAAGGGCGGCTGCACCCGGACCTAGCGCAGCTCTATCTCATGCGGGGATTTCACCGCGATACCGTCTTCTGCAACTCAGTCGTGATCCGCAACGTGGATGGCACCAGTCCCGCCGAGGTCAGCCGGGCAACCCAGGAAGGACGGCGGCGGGCGCATCAATTGGCGACCTTCCTGCGCAGTGACGTGCCGGGGTTTGAAGATGCCTATCTGACAAACCTCGGGCCCACGGTCGGCGTGCGCGAAACCCGCAAACTTGAAGGGATGTACCGGGTGACCGGGGCGGACCTTGCCGCTTCGACCAAATTCGACGACGGGATCGTTTGCTGTGACAACCCGATTGACGATGTGATGCGCAGCTCGAACGCGATGACCCATGATGCCATCGTCGAACAGGGGGCCTACTACCGGATTCCGCTCCGGTCGCTAGTCCCCCGGGACATCCAGAACCTGATGTTTGCCGGTCGGATCATTTCCGCCGATGCAACCGCCTTCGCGTCGGTTCGGGGGATGCCCCAATGCATGGGCATGGGACAGGCTGCCGGAACTGCGGCCGCCATCGCGATGGCTGCGGGCACCTCCATCCAGAACGTCGATCCGGCAACGGTCGTTGCCGACCTGCAGGCACAGGGGGTTCGTGGTTTGGGCAACGAATTCCTCGCCCAAGCAGATTGTCTGTAAAAATAAAAAAGGGGTCCGACCACCACAACCGGACCCCTTCTCACCCCGCGTGCTCCCTACGCACCACACGCGTTCTGAATATCTAGGTCCGGGCCATCCTGGCCGTGGTTCAGTGCTAACCCAGAGCCGAACGATTCCGCAAATGAATTGCCGGAAGGATTTTAGTCAACTCGACATGCAAACGCCCGCCGGGAACCGACGGGCGCAGGTCCAGATCTACGGCAAGCTCAGCGATACAGGGCTTCTTTGCCGAAATGCTTCACCAGCATGTAGTAGACCACGGCGCGATACTTGTTCCGTTCGGACATGCCGTAGGTTTCCAGCACCGATTTGATCGCCGCCATAAGGTCCGGGCTGTCGGACAGGCCCAGTTTCTTCATCAGGAAATTCTTCTTGACGGTTTCCAGCTCGCTCGGCTGCGAGGCGGCGACGGTCGAGGCGTCCGCGTCATAGATCGAAGGGCCACAGCCGATGGTCACCTTGGTCAGCAGGTCCATGTCCGGCGCCATGCCGCATTTGTTCTTCAGGTCGTCCGCGTATTTCGCGATCAGGTCGTCTCTCTTGCCCATAAGCAATCCCCACTCTTTGCATGGGCCAAAGGCCCGTTCACCAATACCGGGTTGACCGGCTGGCCTGACCCTAGGACGCGAAACATCCGGCGGTAAAGAACAATCCGGGGGGAATTTTCGGCCCGTTCGCCCCGCTTTCCGTTCTAGCGGCAGGTTCCCCACCCACGGGATTGCAGGTGAAAGTGGTCCGCATGAAGGGCGTTGAAGTCGGGCGACAGCGTTGTTCGAAAGACGTCGCAAGCGCCATCGCGGGCCGCACGCAGAAACGCGGCCTCATCAGCTTGGCCGTTCCAGTGCTCCAGCAGCCGGATGCGTCGCCCGTCAGGAAGATCAAAGCCCGTGATGTCGATCGCCTCTGCCCTAGAATGCGTGCTCATCTGGCGCCCGACACCCGCGCTGGTCCGCATCCGCCTGCAATTGTAGCTGCCAATCTGGCGGATCACTGCGATGTCCTGTCCGAAAACCTGTTGGGCCGCGGGCCGCAGGCTGTGGCGTTCCCACATCGCCATTCGCAGGGCGACCGCGCAGGTGGTTTCGATTGGGTCAATCCGGGCATTGCCCAGCCTCGAAACCAAGACCCGGTTTTCAATTCCACAATCGTCCGAAACCACAAGGGCCGGCATCGGCGTGACCTCCGCCGCCTCGGACAGGGCAGCCAGGCACTGCTCCCGATCCGCTGCAGTTCGCGACAGCTTCCATTCCGTTGTCGGCCCGATCGGGTGCGCGACGCGCAGCGGTACAGTGGGATTCCATTCCGGCGGCAGGGGCGATCTGGGGTGATACAGCAATTGATGGACACCAAGACCAAACGCGATCAGGCAAAGCAAAAACGCCGCCCAGCGCAATGCCGGGCGGCGTAGTTTTCCCTGGTCCGACTGACCCATCAGTAGCGGTAATGCTCGGGCTTGAACGGCCCCTCGACGGTCACGCCGATATAATCGGCCTGTTCCTTCCGCAGCTCGGTCAGTTTCACACCGATCCGGGCAAGGTGAAGGCGGGCCACCTTTTCATCCAGATGCTTGGGCAGGATGTAGACGCCGGGGGCATAATCCTCGCCCTTGGTCCACAGCTCGATCTGCGCCAAGACTTGGTTGGTGAACGAGGCCGACATCACGAAGGACGGATGGCCCGTAGCGTTGCCAAGGTTTAGCAGGCGACCTTCGGACAAAAGGATGATGCGGTTGCCCGAGGGCATCTCGATCATATCCACCTGATCCTTGATGTTGGTCCATTTGTGGTTCCGCAGGCTGGCCACCTGAATTTCGTTGTCGAAGTGACCGATGTTGCCGACGATGGCCATGTCCTTCATCTCGCGCATATGCTCGATCCGGATCACGTCCTTGTTGCCCGTGGTGGTGATGAAGATATCGGCGCTGTCGACCACATCTTCCAGCAGGACAACCTCGAACCCGTCCATCGCGGCCTGAAGCGCACAGATCGGGTCCACCTCGGTCACCTTCACGCGGGCCCCCGCGCCGCGCAGGCTGGCGGCCGATCCCTTGCCCACATCGCCATAGCCACAAACCACCGCGACCTTGCCGGCCATCATCGTGTCCGTGGCGCGGCGGATACCGTCGACAAGGCTTTCCTTGCAGCCATATTTGTTGTCGAACTTCGACTTGGTCACACTGTCGTTCACGTTGATCGCCGGGAAGGGAAGCTGGCCCTTCTTGTGCAGGTCATACAGGCGGTGAACGCCGGTGGTGGTTTCCTCGGACACGCCCTTGATCGCCGCCTTGGTCTTGGCGAACCAGCCGGGGCTTTCCTTCATCCGCTTCTGGATCTGGGCCTTGATCACGGCCTCTTCTTCCGATGCCGGCACGGCAAGCACGTCTTCGCCCGCTTCCATACGTGCGCCCAGAAGAACGTAGAGCGTCGCATCGCCCCCATCATCCAGGATCATGTTCGCGCCCTCGGGGAACATGAACGACTTGTCCAGATAGTCCCAATGCTCTTCCAGCGTCTGGCCCTTCACCGCAAACACCGGGATGCCCGCCTTGGCGATTGCCGCCGCCGCGTGATCCTGCGTCGAGAAGATGTTGCAGGACGCCCAGCGCACATCGGCGCCCAGCGCGACCAGCGTCTCGATCAGAACCGCCGTCTGGATGGTCATGTGCAACGACCCGACGATGCGCGCGCCTTTCAGCGGCTTGCTGTCGCCAAACTCTTCGCGGCAGGCCATCAGGCCCGGCATTTCCGTTTCGGCGATGTTCAGTTCCTTGCGGCCAAACTCGGCCAGCGAGATATCCTTGACGACGTAATCCTCGGCCATTGGCCAAACTCCTTCACTTCGGTTTGGAGGGTCAGATAGCACTGGCATCCCGTCTCGACAACGTCCGCGCCCGGAGCGTAGGTTGGCGGCCCGAAGAATGGGGGCAAAAATGAAACAACCGCGCGCGTGGCAAAGGATGCTGTCGGGTCGCAGGCTGGACCTGCTGGACCCGACCCCGATGGATATCGAGATCGAGGATATCGCCCATGGGCTGGCCTTCGTCGCGCGCTGGAATGGCCAGACGAAGGGCGACTACGCCTATTCGGTGGCCGAGCATTCCCTTCTGGTCGAAGAGATCTATGCCCGCCTTTACCCCGCCGCCCCCGCAAAATGGCGTCTGGCCGCCCTGCTGCACGATGCGCCCGAATATGTGATCGGCGACATGATCAGCCCGGTGAAGGCTGCCGTTGGTCCGGGCTATGGAGAGCTGGACCTTCGCCTGACCGCCGCAATCCACATCCGGTTCGGCCTGCCCGCCCAGATCCCGGTTCAGGTCAAGAAACAGATCAAACGGGCAGACAAGATCAGCGCCTGGCTGGAGGCGACCCAGATTGCCGGGTTTTCGGTCGAAGAATCGAACAGGTTCTTTGGAAAAATAGACCCTGATATGGCCCAATCCCTGCAAATTCGCCTGCGCCCCCCGGTCGAGGTCCGCGCCGATTACACCGCGCGGCACAACGCGCTCTTGCGGCAGCTTTGATGACGATCCTGATCCGACAAGCGGTCGCCGATGACGCCCCGGCGCTGTGCGACATCATCAACCCGCTGATTGCCGCCGGGGGCACCACCGCCCACAAGACGCCCTTCACGCCCGACCGGATGATCCGCCACTACATCGCGCCACCAAGGTCCATTTCCTGCGCCGTTGCCCTGTCGGACGGCGTGCCGCTTGGGTTTCAGGCGCTTGAATGGGCTGACCCGGATTGGACGGGCGAGGGCAAGTTGCCCGATGACTGGGCCGTGATTGCCAGCTTCGTCAGCAAGGACGCGCAGGGGCAGGGCATCGGCGCGGCACTTTTCGACGAAACCCGCCGAATGGCTAGGCAGGTCGGAGTCGCCGCTATCGACGCAACCATCCGGCGCTACAACCGGGCCGGGCTGACCTATTATTCAAGGATGGGATTTATCGACCACGCCGAAGGAACGGAAACCATATCCAAGGCCTATCGGCCCTAGCGCGGGCTGCGCTTGGCCAGAATGCGCTGCAAGGTCCGGCGGTGCATATTCAGCCGCCGGGCAGTCTCGCTGACGTTGCGGTCGCATAATTCATAGACCCGCTGGATATGTTCCCACCGCACGCGGTCCGCGCTCATCGGGTTTTCCGGCGGCGGCGGCAACTCATCGCCGTTGGCCAGCAAGGCATGAATCACATCATTCGCGTCGGCGGGTTTGGACAGGTAATCGGTCGCGCCGATCTTTACCGCGGCAACAGCGGTGGCAATCGCGCCATATCCGGTCAGCACCACGATCCGGGCATCAGGCCGCTTTTCACGCAGGGTTTCCACGACATCGAGCCCGTTGCCGTCCTCAAGCCGCAGATCGACGACCGCATAGGCGGGCGGGCGGGCGGTTGAAATTGCCTTGCCTGCCGCAACAGATCCGGCCGTTTCCACGCTGAACCCCCGCTTTTCCATGGCCCGCGCAAGACGCTTCAGAAACGCCTCGTCGTCATCCACAAGCAGAAGAGACGTGTCTTCGCCCAGATCCAGTTGGTCCGTGTCCATTTCAAGGCCCTTCAGTCTTCGCGCCCACCACAGGTAGCGCCCGGTCGGGTCGAGGTCAATTCAGCTCGCCCCGGCAGCCGCGGCAAAGCAGGCGGTCCGCTCGGCGACGGCCTCGGCGCTGTCCTCACGTTTGAAGAAATCGACGACCCCATATCCGGGCAGGGCCAAGTAGGAAAAGGTCGAATGACTGACCAGATAGTATTCCGGATCACCGTCCGCCTCTTTCTGGTAGTAGGTCTTATAGGCGCGGGATGCGGCGGCAACCTGTTCGGGCGATCCGGTCAGACCAATCATCCGGTCATGGAAGTTGTAGGCATAGTCGCCAACCACCTCGGGCGTGTCCCGGTCCGGGTCGATCGAGATAAAGACCGGGGTCACGTCGATCCCGTTCTCTTCCAGAATATCGACGGCAAGGGCATTGCGCGCGTTGTCCAGCGGGCAAACATCCGGGCAGAAGGTATAGCCGAAATACAGGATCGTCGGGCCGGTGATGATGTCGGCATCCGTCACGGTCTGCCCCGCTGCGTTCACAAGTTCGAACGGCCCGCCAATCGCGCTGCCCGCGACCGCACCGCCGCCGCACTCCGCGAATTGGTCGCCCTGACGACCGGCCATGATCGCAATCCCCGTCCCCGCGATCAGCACGGCAAGGGACAGCGCCCCCCCAATAGCGATGAGTTTCCGGTCCATTGTCTGCTCCTCAAACTTGCGCCGCATTGATCGCGCCCCGCCCTGCGCATAACAATGCATCAGCTTGACGCAGACCGAAAGCCCGCCCATGGCCATGTCCGACCCGGCATTCCTACAGGACCGGACCCGCAGCAACTGGGTGCGGCTCAGAACCTTGGTGATCCTGCGCTGGATCGCGATTCTTGGGCAGATTGCGGCGCTGGTCGTCGCGGTTCACTTCTTCGATCTGGTGATCGAGGTGGGGTTCATCTCGATCGTCATCGGCGCCTCGATCCTCGCCAACCTGTTTTCAACCTTCCTTGCCCCCGGAAACCAGAAGCTGTCGGACCGCGATGCGACGCTCATGCTTCTGTTCGATCTCTTGCAACTGGGAATGCTCCTGCTGCTGACGGGCGGGCTGAACAATCCCTTTGCCCTGCTGGCGCTGGTCCCGGTGACGATTGCCGCCACCTTCCTGCCCTTGCGCTACATGGTCCTGATCGCTTCGGTTGCGATCCTGATGCTCTCCCTGCTCAGCCAGTTTCACTATCCGGTTCTGACCACAGCGGGCACAGAACTGCGGCTGCCCGGCCTGTTCTTGTTCGGCTTCTGGGTGTCGCTTCTGATCGGGGTTCTGTTTCTTGGGGTCTATGCCCGGCAGGTCACAAGCGAGATGCATTCCATGGGCGATGCCCTGCTGGCCACGCAAATGGCCCTTGCCCGCGAGCAGAAACTGACCGACCTCGGCGGCGTCGTGGCGGCCGCCGCACATGAACTGGGCACACCGCTGGCGACGATCAAACTGGTCAGCTCTGAGCTTCTGGACGAGGTGCAGGACAATCCGGAACTTGCCGAAGATCTGGCCCTGATCCGCAGTCAGGCCGACCGCTGCCGCGATATCCTGCGATCCATGGGGCGGGCCGGCAAGGACGATCTGCATATGCGGCGCGTCCCGCTTGAGGGCGTCATCAACGAGGCGGCAGAACCGCATTTGAACCGGGGCAAGGACATCATCGTGCGGGTATCCGACGAAACCGATCATCCGCAACGCCAGCCCGTCATCTGGCGGCGGCCGGAAATCATCCACGGGCTTCGGAACCTTGTGCAGAATGCTGTCGATTTCGCGGAAAGTGCGGTCGAGGTCGAAACAAGCTGGGACGCCGATACCGTTTCCATCCGGATCAGCGATGATGGCCCCGGCTTTCCGACCTCGGTCATCGGACGTATCGGCGATCCTTTCGTCCGGCGGCGGCGCAGCGGCGAAGACGCGGAACGGCGGCCCGGATACGAGGGCATGGGACTGGGTCTGTTCATCGCCAAGACCCTGCTTGAACGTTCCGGTGCAGAGCTGTCGTTTTCCAACGGCGGGGCGCGGGCGCTGGGCCGGGCCGGCGGCGGAGCGATCGTTGCCGTCAGATGGCCGCGGGACAGCGTCGATCCGGGCAGGGATGACGGGCACGGCCCCCTTGGTGACAACAGGCAGATCGAAATCTGACGGCTGTTCCGCCGCTTAACCCCCCGTTAACCAAAGTAACGCACCTTCTGGTTCCAATTGTTCATATTGGAGCCCGATCATGGTTCTTTCCGAAAATATGCAACTGATCTTTGTCGCCGTCGTTTCGCTTCTCGCGGGCGGCGCGCTTCTGGCGTTCTTCTCGCGGCCCTCCACCTCGGATCGGGCAGTCGCGCGGGAATTCCTGACGCAGGCCGAATCGAACATCGCTTTCCTGTTCGACGATGTGGACCTTGTGGATGCCACGCCCGCCGCACAGACCCTGCTGCGGCGCCCTGCCGACACCCGCACCGATTGGGAGGCGTTCATCACCACCTTCGGCCCCCAGTTTCCGCACCTCAGGCGGCACCTGTCGACACTGGCCAAGGAGGGTCACAAGATCATCATCTCTCCGGACAGCCCCGATGTAAGGATCATCGCGGACTACTGGGACGGAATGGCCCGCCTTGTCTACGAAGACACTAGAACCGCAAGCGGGCGCGGGTTGGCCAATCAGGTGACCATCAAGGCCATCGAGGCCCAGATCGAATCCTTTCAGGCCATCGCCGAGGATTCGCCGATGCTCATCTGGAAAGAACATGAAGACGGGTCCATCGTCTGGGCGAACCGCGCCTATCTGTCCATGGCCGATGACCTGCGCGGGGCTGGAACCGGCGGGATAGCCGCCTGGCCGCCGCTCCGCATCTTCGACGATCTTGAGGCGCCGGAGAGTGAGGGCGCCCCCCTGACCCGGCGGACACCGGTTCACGGACCCGACCAGACCGATCCGACCTGGTTCGAGGTTACAAGCATCCGGCGCGAGACAGAGATCCTGCATTTCGCCGTCGACGCCTCTGCCATCGTCCGGGCCGAAGCGACCCAGCGCAGCTTTGTCGCGACTCTTGGCAAGACCTTTGCCGACCTGTCCATCGGGCTGGCGATCTTCGACCGGCATCGCAAGCTGATGACCTTCAACCCCGCGCTGATCGACCTGACCAATCTTTCCGTCGAATTCCTTAGCGCGCGGCCCACGGTCAATACGGTTCTGGACCGGCTGCGCGAGGCGCAGATGCTGCCAGAACCCAAGAACTACAAGACTTGGCGCGAAGAGATCGCGGCGCTGGAATCCGCCGCCAAGGACGGCAGCTATTTCGAGACATGGGAACTTCCCAACGGCCGGTCCTACCGGGTCACCGGACGGCCGCATCCGGATGGTGCCATTGCCTTTCTGTTCGAAGACATCAGCGCCGAAGTGTCCCTGACCCGCCGTTTCCGGTCCGAGATCGAACTTAGCCATGCGGTGTTGGATTCTCTGGACGAAGCGGTCGCGGTCTTCAACACCTCGGGGACGCTGACCATGTCCAACGGTGCCTATGCCCGTCTGTGGCACCGTCCGACCGAGGGGCTGACGGAAAGCGGCATTCTGGACGAAGCCCGCCAGTGGCAACAATCCTGCGCCCCGACACCTGTCTGGAGCGAGGTCTGCAACTTTGTCGGGCGGATCGGGGAACGCAGCGGCTGGGAGGAACTGGTGGTCATGAACGACGGCCGCCACTATGCCTGCAAGGTCTCTCCCTTGCCAGGCGGGGCCACGCTGGCGTCTTTCCGCCGGGTCCGCGACATGGCCCCGACCATCCATCATGCGCAGGGTTCCGACGCCCTCTTGCAGCAGAGCGTCTGACAGGGCTTGAAGGTCCGGGGCGAGGGCGTAGTCTGGGGCAATGCAGTTCCAGACAGGCCCCTATCCCCTTGCGACCGAAGCTGAGACCGAAGCCCTTGCGCGGGGTTTCGCGGACATCCTGCACGCGGGCGATACCCTGCTTCTGGAAGGCGAGATCGGGGCCGGAAAATCCGCCTTTTCCCGCGCGCTGATCCGGGCCCGGCTTGGGCGGGACGAGGATGTTCCCTCCCCCACCTTCACGCTGGTCCAGACCTATGATGCCGGTGACGTCGACATCTGGCATTGCGATTTGTACCGGCTGTCCTCGCCTGAAGAGGCGCTGGAGCTGGGGCTGGACGAGGCCTTCACCTCTGCCATCTGCCTGATCGAATGGCCCGATCGCCTGGACGACCTCGCGCCTGAAACCGCGCTGACCCTGCGGTTCGAGGCGCTGGACAACGGCCACCGGGTCACGTTTCGCGGTCCGCAGGACTGGGCCGGCCGACTGGACAAGATCCTTGTCCGGGCGTGACGCGGCCCGCGAGGCCTTCCTCCGGATTGCGGGCTGGACACTTGACGGGGCTGCGCCGATCCCCGGCGACGCCTCGCGCCGAAGCTACCTTCGGCTGCGGCATGCCGAAGAAACCGCGATCCTGATGGATGCCCCGCCAGACACCGGCGAAGACACCCGTGCTTTCCACCGGATTGCCGATCATCTGCGGGGCCACGGGCTGTCCGCGCCGCGCATCATGGCGGCGGATCACGACGCCGGGTTCCTGCTTCTCGAAGATCTGGGGCCCGAACAGGTGGCCGACCATCTGTCCCGTCACCCGCAGGACGAGGTCGGGATCTACACCGCCATTGCCGATGTTCTTGTCCGGCTGCACGGATGCGCCCTCCCATCCGGTCTGCCGCGCATGACCCCGGAAACGGCGGCGGATATGCTCGATCCGTTCTTTGACCACGCGGCGCCGAATGCCCCAAGGGCAAAAATCCGGGCCGAGGTTCAGCACCTGTTCACCGCGCTTGCCGGACCCGCGCAGACCCTCTCGCTTCGGGATTTCCACGCTGAAAACCTGATCTGGCGACCGGATCGTTCGGGGCTGGACCGGATCGGGCTTCTTGATTTTCAGGACGCCTTTGTCGCGCCCGCGGCTTACGATCTCGTGTCGCTGCTGCGGGACGCGCGGCGCGATGTCGGGGTGGATGCCGAACGGGCCGTGATGGACCGGTTCGCTGTCGGAACGGGGAGGGACCAAGAACCCCTTGCCCGCGACGTCGCGCTTCTTTCGGTTCAGCGGAATCTACGGGTACTCGGCATCTTCGCGCGACTGATCCACGTGGATGGCAAGCCCCGCTACCGCGCCTTTGTCCCGCGCGTTCTTGCCCATGTCCGGCGCGATCTGACCCACCCGTCGCTCGACCGGCTATGCCATCTGGTTCAGGATCACCTAGACCTCGAAGGACAGATGACATGACCCCGGACGCCGTCCTGTTCTTCGCGGCCGGGCTGGGCACCCGGATGCGGCCATTGACCGACACCCGCCCCAAGCCGCTGATCCCGGTCGGCGATACCACGCTGATCGACCACGCAATCGACCTTGCCGATCAGGCCGGCGTCCGGACCAAGGTCACCAATGTCCACTACCTTGCCGATCAGCTGGAGCAGCACCTTGCCCGGCGCGACATCACCATATCGGATGAACGGGCGCGGCTTTTGGAAACCGGCGGCGGGCTGCGGCACGCGCTTCCGCTGCTGCCACCCGGCCCGATCTTCACGATGAACACCGATGCTGTCTGGACCGGCGCCAACCCCTTTGCGCAACTGCGTGACCATTGGGACCCCGCAAGGATGGACGCGCTGTTGCTGCTGGTGCCGCCCGAAAACGCGATTGGCCATGTCGCAGGCGGCGATTTCCTGTCCGATGACGGGCGGCTGACGCGCGGACCGGGCCACATCTATTCGGGCGCGCAGATCATCGACCCCGCCGGACTGCACGATATCGCCGAGGAGGCCTTTTCCCTCAACCTGCTTTGGGACAGGATGATCGCCCGTGGGCGTCTGTTCGGGATCGTCCACGACGGAACATGGTGCGATGTCGGGCGGCCCGAAGGCCTGCCGCTGGCCGAGAAGATCTTGAAGGGCCCGAGGAATGTTTGAACCGACAGACAGACCAAGGGTGTTTGGGCTGGCCCCCGGCGTCGACTTTGGCAAGGCCGTGGTTGATGGGCTTCTGGACCGCACACGCACCCAGCCACCCGAGGCGCTGGCCCGGGTCGAGGTTTTCGTGAACACCCGCCGAATGGCGCGGCGCATGCAAGCGGTCTTCGGACCAGAGCGCGCGCGGCTTTTGCCCCGAATCCGACTGGTCACCGATCTGTCCCAAAGCCCCGTCGCGGCGGACATCCCCCCGGCGGTCGCGCCGCTGCGACGACGTCTGGAACTGACCCAGCTTGTGGCCAAGCTTCTTGAGCAGGATCCCGACATCGCGCCCCGGGCTGCGCTGTTCGACCTATCCGACAGCCTTGCGGGATTGCTTGATGAAATGCATGGCGAGTGCGTTTCGCCCGAAGCGCTCGAGGCGCTTGATGTCTCGGACCTGTCGGAACATTGGGACAGGTCGCTGAAGTTCCTGCGCATCGCCCGGCAGTTTTTCGGGTCTCAGGCGACCGCACCCGATCAAGAGGCGCGTCAGCGGCTGGTGGTGGAACGGCTGGTCGCCGATTGGGCGCAATCCCCACCAGACCATCCCGTTGTCATCGCGGGCTCGACCGGGTCGCGTGGCGCAACCGCCTTGCTGATGGAGGCGGTCGCGCGGTTGCCACAGGGCGCCGTGATTCTTCCCGGCTTCGATTTCGACATGCCTGCGCAGATCTGGGACCGGATGGCACAACCGGATGGATTCGAGGATCACCCGCAATACCGGTTCAAGCGGTTGATGGACGGGCTGGACCTGCGTCCGCAGGACGTCACGCCGTGGTCCGATGCCACCGCGCCCGATCCCGCCCGCAACAGGCTCTTGTCCCTCGCGCTGCGGCCTGCGCCGGT
Source organism: Loktanella sp. IMCC34160 (assembly GCF_004145845.1). Lineage (GTDB taxonomy): Bacteria > Pseudomonadota > Alphaproteobacteria > Rhodobacterales > Rhodobacteraceae > SELP01. The sequence goes on from NZ_SELP01000003.1 coordinate 252,156, forward strand.
CACCGATGGGTGGCGGCAGGATGGCCCGGGTCTGGGCGACATGGGGTCGGCAACCCGGGCGCTTAGCCTGCTTCAGGCCCCGTCGCCCCGGATGGAGGCCGAAACCATCGCCCTGCGTCTGCGTGCAGCCGTTGAGGACGGCAAGACCGCGGCCCTGATTACCCCCGACCGGACCCTGACCCGGCAGGTGGCCGCGGCGCTGGACCGCTGGAACATCACCCCCGACGACAGCGCGGGCCAGCCGCTGCACCTGTCGCCGCCGGGGCGGTTTCTGCGGCATGTGGCCGATCTTCTGGTCGGGCCGGTGACCGCTGAAACCCTGCTGGTGCTGTTGAAACATCCGCTGGCCGCCACAGGCAGTTCCGACAGGGGGCCGCACCTTCGGCTTGCCCGAGAACTGGAGCTGCACCTGCGCCGTCACGGTCCACCCTTCCCGACGGGCGATACCCTGCGGCGCTGGGCGCAAAAGACCGACCCGGAGGGCGGGGAACAGACCGGCTGGGCCACATGGCTGGCCGGGTGTCTGGACGGGATCCAACAGGTCGATCTGCCGTCTTCCTTGCCCGAACTACTGGCGCTGCACCGCGCCACCGCCGAACGGTTCGCCGCCGGGCCGGGGGCAGGGGGATCAGGCGCGCTCTGGGCCGAGGCGGCTGGCCGCGAGGCGCTGAAATGCGTCTCTAACCTTGCGGAAGTGGCCGATGCCTCCGGGCCGGTCAGCCTGCGCGACTATCAATCCTTGTTCAACGCGATCCTGTCCAAAGGAGAGGTGCGCAACCCCGATACCGGCCATCCGCAGGTCCTGTTCTGGGGCACGCTCGAGGCGCGGGTGCAAAGCGCGGACCTCGTCATTCTCGCCGGGTTGAACGATGGGACATGGCCCGCCGCGCCCGGCCCCGACCCCTGGCTGAACCGCCGGATGCGAGCCGACGCCGGGCTGTTGCTGCCCGAACGGCGGATCGGCCTTTCGGCGCATGATTTCCAACAGGCCGCGGCCGGACCAGAGGTCTGGCTGAGCAGGTCGGTCCGGTCGGACGAGGCCGAAACCATCCCCTCCCGCTGGCTCAACCGTCTGACCAACCTGCTGAACGGCCTGACCGAAACGGGCGGCCCTGACGCATTCAAGGCCATGCAGGCCCGCGGTGACATCTGGCTGGCCCAAGCTGCGAAACTGCAAGAGCCCGAGGCCCGCACCGACCCCGCGCACCGGCCATCCCCACGCCCGCCTGTCGCGGACCGCCCGCGCGAGATTTCCGTCACGCAGGTGAAGACGCTGGTGCGCGACCCCTATGCGATCTACGCGCGGGACATCCTTGGGCTGAAACCGGTCGATCCGCTGGTGCCCGAACCCGACGCCCCCCTGCGCGGCATCCTGATCCACGAGGTCATGGAACGGTTCATCTTCGACGGACCCGACCCAGCCGACCTCGGCGCGCGTGATGCGCTGATGCAGATCGCCCGCGCCGTCTTTGCCGAAGGGTGCCCCTGGCCGACGATCCGCCAGCTTTGGATCGCGCGGTTCGACAATGTGGTCGACAGTTTCCTGGAGGACGAGGTGCAGCGCCGCGCCCTTGCCACCCCCGCCCAGCGCGAAGCGACGGGTCAGATCGACGTTCCCGGCGTCAATGTCCGGCTCAAGGCGCGGGCGGACCGGATCGACCGGACGCCGGACGGCGGGCTGTTCATCTACGACTACAAGACAGGCAACCCCCCCAGCAAAAGCCAACAGCTGACGTTCGACAAACAGCTTTTGCTTCAGGCCGCCATGGCCGCGCGCGGGGCCTTTGCGCAGGTTGGCGCCGCGCCGACGAAAGGGGCCGCTTTCATCGGCCTCGGGTCCGATCCAAAGGTCGTCCCGGCGCCGCTTGACGATGAATCCCCCGATGACACCTGGGACGGGCTGGTTGACCTTCTGTCCAAATGGCAGCGACAAGGCCGGGGATACAGCGCCCGCATGGCGATGGAGAAATCGGACGACAAAAGCGACTATGACCACCTGTCCCGTTACGGCGAATGGTCCGATGCCGACGACGTAACGCCGGAGGATCTGACATGACCGGCTGGAACGAGGCAACGATCCGCCAGATCGAGGCAGCAGACCCCGAACGTTCCACTTGGCTGACCGCCAATGCCGGATCGGGCAAGACCCGCGTTCTGACCAACCGTGTGGCGCGGTTGCTGCTGAACGGGGTGTCGCCGCAAAACATCCTGTGCCTGACCTATACCAAGGCCGCGGCAAGCGAGATGCAGAACCGCCTGTTCGAAAGCCTCGGCAAATGGGCGATGAAGGACGATGGCGCGCTGAACGCAGACCTGAGGGATCTTGGTGTCGGCCGCGTGATGTCCCCCGAAGATCTGGCCCACGCCCGCACCCTGTTTGCCAAGGCCATCGAAACGCCGGGCGGGCTGAAGATCCAGACGATCCACTCCTTCTGTTCGTCCATCCTGCGGCGCTTCCCGCTCGAGGCCGGGGTCAGCCCCGCCTTTGCCGAGATGGAAGACCGCGACGCGGAGCGGTTGCGGATGGAGGTGCTCGATCAGATGGCCGAGGGGTCGGAAGCGCCGGTCCTGCTGTCCGTTCTTGGCGCGCTGACCGATCAGACCCTGCCGAAACTACTGGCCGAAATCATGCGCTGGCAGGATGCGTTCAGCGCGGATGTGACAGATGAGTTGATTGCGGGCTGGTTCGGCCTGACCCCAAGCGCAACATCCGAAGAGGCCCTGAATATCGCCTTCATCGGTGGTGAAAAGGCGCTTGCCGAGGAGATCGCCGAGATCGCCGCAGGCACAACAAAAACCTACAAGGACTTCGCCGCCTCCTTGCTTGATGCCGTATCCGGCCCGCTGGATCTGGCTGCGCTCAACGCGCTTTTCGGCTTGCTCCTCTACGCCACCGACAAGACTTCCAAGTCGCGGAACTTCCCCCAGTCAAAGCACACGAAGGCCGTTGCAGCGTTTGAGCCGGTCATCGATGACCTTCACGCATGGATGGACCGGACTGAAGCGGCCTTGCAGCACCTCCGCGCTGTGAACGCCTACACCCAAACCCGCGCCCTCTACGACTTTGCGCGCGCTTTCATCCCCGCCTACGAGGCACGGAAACTGGCACGCGGGGTGCTCGATTTTGACGATCTGATCCGCAAGACCCGCGCGCTGCTGACCGAACGGGCCGTGGCCCAATGGGTTCTGTTCAAACTGGACGGCGGGATTGACCATATCCTTGTCGACGAGGCGCAGGACACCAGCCCCGTGCAATGGGATGTCATCCGCGCGCTGGCCGATGAATTCGGCAGCGGCAGCGACGGGCGCGACCGGACCATCTTTGTCGTCGGCGACAAGAAGCAATCCATCTATTCCTTCCAGGGCGCGGACCCGGACGAGCTGGACCGGATGCAGGCCCATTTCGAGGAAGAGCTGGACCGGGCCGGAAAGCAGCTCCGCCCCGAGACCCTGCAATTCTCCTTCCGCTCGGCCGTCGCGATCCTTGGCCTTGTGGACCAGACCTTCAAAGGGGATTGGGCCGAAGGGGTCGACCGCGACATCTTTCACCGCGCCTTCAAGGATGACATGCCCGGGCGCGTCGATCTTTGGCCGATCGTCGACCCACCGGAAAAGCCGGAACAGGGGAAATGGACCGACCCGGTCGACCGCCAGTCGCCCGACGCCGCCGACGTGGTGTTGGCCCGAAATGTCGCCAGCACCATCAAGTCGATGATCGGACAGCCGATCCCCTCGGAAATAGGCAACACCGGAACCTTTGAACTGCGCCCGATCACCGAAGGCGACATCATGGTTCTGGTGCAACGGCGCAGCGCCCTGTTTTCCAACATCATCAAGGAATGCAAATCGCTGGGGCTGCGGGTTGCCGGGGCGGACCGGCTGAAACTGAACGCGGAACTGGCTGTCAAGGATATCCTTGCCCTCCTGCGGTTTCTGGCCCTGCCCGAGGACAGCCTGTCGCTGGCCGCCGCGTTGAAATCGCCGCTGTTTGGCTGGACCGAACAACAGCTTTTCACGCTGGCCAAGGGGCGGCCAAAGGGGCGGCACCTGTGGCAGGTTCTGCGCGAACGGTCCGCGGATCACGCCCAGACCTTTGCCATCCTGACCGACCTGCGCAGACAGGCCGACTTCCTGCGGCCCTACGACCTGATCGCCCGGGCGCTGACCCGACACCGGGGGCGGCAGAGCCTGATCGCCCGTCTGGGGGATGAGGCCGAGGACGGGATCGACGCGCTCTTGTCCAAGGCGTTGGCCTATGAACGGGGCAACACGCCCAGCCTGACCGGCTTTCTTGCCTGGATCGACGGGGACGAGGAAGACATCAAACGGCAGATGGACAGCGCCGGGGACCGGCTGCGAGTGATGACCGTGCATGGGTCCAAGGGGCTGGAGGCTCCCATCGTGATCTTGCCCGACACCGCCGACCGCGAGATTCGCGATCGCGGCCAGCTTTTGCCAACCGGCACCGGCGGTATTGTCTGGCGGCCCAAGACCGATGCCTTCCCCGCTGTGCTTGACCCGCTGAAAGAGGCGACCCGCGCCGCCGAGGAGCGGGAACGCCGCCGCCTTCTCTATGTTGCCATGACCCGGGCCGAGAAATGGCTGATCGTCGCGGCGGCGGGCAAATCCGTGCAAGGCAGCGGCGGCTGGCACGATATGGTCTCCGCGGCTTTCGGACGCGACGGGATCGCCACCATCGACATCGACACCCCGGCAGGCCCGGGCAGGCGGCATCAGACCGGCGATTGGGACGGGTTGCCCCGGGCCGAGCCCCGCGAACCGTCGGGCGGCCAAGACATTGCCCATGCAGCCTTCCCCCCGCTGGACGACACCCCGATCCCTGCAAAACCCCTGTCGCCCTCTGATCTGGGGGGTGCCAAGGTGCTTGCCGCCGAAACCGAGGGGCTGGACGAGGACACGGCCAAGCTGCGGGGCACCCTGATCCACCGGCTTCTGGAACATCTTCCCGCGCTCGCCCCCGACCGGCGGGGCGCTGTCGGGCAGGCGATCATCGACGCAGAGCCCGATGCGGTGCTGGTGCCCGACGCCGCCGACCTGATCGGTATGGTGATCCGCCTTCTGGAAGATCCGGACCTGTCCGCGCTTTTCGGCGCTGATGCCCTGTCCGAGGTCGAGGTGGTGGCAACCCTTCCCGAACTGGGCGGTCGGCAGATCCGGGGGGCGATCGACCTGCTGATCGTCGGGCCGGACCGGGTGCGGGTGATCGACTTCAAATCCAACAGGGTGGTTCCGAACAGCTCCGCAGAGGTGCCCGAAGGCCTCATGCGGCAAATGGGGGCTTATGTCGCCGCGCTCCACCAGATTTATCCCGATAAGGTGATCGACCCCGCAATACTTTGGGTTTCTGCACAAAAATTGATGCCTTTGGAGGAAAGTGCCGTTACGGCGGCCCTTCTGCGCGCTGATGCACCTTGACCCTGTCCCGGCGCCTGCCTACCTTCCGCCCCCGACCCAAGTACGCAACTGGAGAAGCCCGATGGCAACCGTAGCAGTCACCGACGATACCTTTGACGCCGAAGTGCGTCAGTCCGACATCCCCGTGGTTGTCGATTTCTGGGCCGAATGGTGCGGCCCCTGCCGGATGATCGGCCCCGCCCTGGAAGAAATCTCGGAAGAGATGGCCGGCAAGATCAAGGTGGTGAAGGTCAACGTCGACGAAAACCCGATGTCCCCGTCGCAGCTTGGCGTGCGCGGCATTCCAGCGCTCTTCGTCTTCAAGGATGGCGAGGTTGTCGCCAACAAGGCCGGCGCTGCCCCCAAGGCCGCCCTGTCCGACTGGATCAGCTCCTCCATCTGATCGCGGCCAGATCACTTGCGAAAGGGCGCCCCTGTGGCGCCCTTTTTCGTTGCGCCGGTTGCGGGATTGTCCGACCGCCGCCATATAGGGCGGGAACAAACGAAGGGCCAAAGCGATGTCGAAAGAAGAGTTTCCCGGTTGGCACGGCACCACGATCATCGGGGTGCGCAAGGGCGGCAAGGTGGTCATCGCCGGTGACGGGCAGGTCAGCCTTGGCCAGACCGTGATCAAGGGAACCGCCCGCAAGGTCCGCCGCTTGTCGCCCGGTGGGCATGATGTGGTTGCCGGGTTTGCCGGGTCCACTGCCGATGCCTTTACCCTTCTTGAACGGCTGGAAAAGAAGCTTGAATCGACGCCGGGCCAGCTTGCCCGCGCCAGCGTTGAACTGGCCAAGGACTGGCGCACCGACAAATACCTGCAAAAGCTCGAGGCGATGCTGATCGTCACCGACGGGTCCGAGCTTTTGGTGATTACCGGCGCGGGCGATGTTCTGGAACCGGAACATGACATCGCGGCAATCGGATCGGGCGGCAACTACGCGCTCGCCGCCGGGCGCGCCCTGATGGACAGCGACCACGACGCCGAAACCATCGCGCGCAAGGCCATGGCCATCGCCGCCGACATTTGTGTCTACACTAACGGCAACCTGACCGTGGAAAGCCTTTCGAAATGACCGACCTGACCCCCCGCGAAATCGTCTCGGAACTCGACCGTTTCATTATCGGCCAGAAGGATGCGAAACGGGCCGTGGCCGTGGCGCTGCGCAACCGTTGGCGGCGCAAGCAGTTGGGCGACGACCTGCGCGACGAGGTCTATCCCAAGAACATCCTGATGATCGGGCCGACCGGTGTCGGCAAGACCGAGATCAGCCGCCGTCTGGCGAAACTCGCCCGCGCCCCCTTCATCAAGGTCGAAGCGACGAAATTCACCGAAGTGGGCTATGTCGGCCGCGACGTGGAACAGATCATCCGCGATCTGGTCGATGTGGCGATCCTTGATACCCGCGAACACATGCGCGACGAGGTGAAGGCCAACGCCCAGCAGGCCGCCGAAGAGCGGGTCATCGACGCGATCGCAGGCGACGCCGCCCGCGAAAGCACACGCGAGGCATTTCGCAAGAAACTTCGGTCGGGCGAGCTGGACAACACCATCATCGAGCTTGAGGTGCAGGATCAGTCCGGCCCGTCTGGCGGCTTCGAGATTCCGGGCCAGCCGGGGGCAGGGATGCCGGGCATGATGAATCTGGGCGAGCTTTTCGGCAAAGCTTTCCAGCGGACCGTGCGCAAGAAACTGACCGTCGCCGAAAGCTATGACGTGCTGATCAGCGAAGAGGCCGACAAGCTTCTGGACGACGATGCGGTGAAGAAGGCCGCGCTGGAAGCCGTCGAACAGAACGGAATCGTGTTCCTGGACGAGATCGACAAGGTTTGCGCCCGGGCCGAGGCGCGCGGTGCCGATGTCAGCCGCGAAGGGGTGCAGCGCGATCTGTTGCCGCTGGTCGAAGGCACCACCGTCAGCACCAAATACGGGCCGGTCAAGACCGACCATGTCCTGTTCATCGCGTCGGGCGCCTTCCATGTCGCCAAGCCGTCAGACCTGTTGCCGGAACTTCAGGGCCGCCTGCCGATCCGGGTCGAACTGCGGGCCCTGACCGAGGATGATTTCGTCCGCATCCTGACCGAAACCGACAACGCCCTGACCCGGCAATACACCGCGCTCATGGGCACTGAAGACGTGCTGGTCGCCTTCACCGAGGATGGGATCAAGGCGCTGGCCCATATCGCGGCCGAGGTCAACGAGAGCGTTGAAAACATCGGCGCGCGGCGGCTTTACACTGTCATGGAGCGGGTGTTCGAGGATCTGTCCTTCACCGCGCCCGACCGGGGTGGGGAAACCATCAAGGTCGATGCCGATTTCGTCGAAGAACACCTTGGCGAACTCAGCCGGTCAACGGATGTAAGCCGCTACGTCCTCTGACCCTTTTCAAGGCTCCGCTTTCGGCGCAATGTGGCGCCGAAAGGCAGGGCCATGGATACACTCCGCTTCATCCGCGAAAACGCGCCCTGGCTTGCCGCCGGGGCGCTTTTGTCGTTCCTGTCGTCCTTCGGGCAGACCTTCTTCATCTCGATCTTCGCGGGCGAAATTCGCGATACTTTCGGCCTCAGCCACGGCCAGTGGGGCGGCATCTACACGCTGGGCACCACCGCCTCGGCGATCGCGATGGTCTTCGCGGGCGGGCTGGCCGACAGGTTCCGGGTCCGGGTCGTGGGCGTCTTCGTCCTTCTGTTCTTCGCCTTGGCCTGCCTCGCCATGGCGCTCAACTGGTCGGCGCTTCTCTTGCCGGTGGTGATCTTTGCCCTGCGGTTCGGCGGGCAGGGGATGTCGACGCATCTGTCGATGGTTGCCATGGCGCGCTGGTTCGTCGCGACCCGGGGCCGGGCGCTGGCCATCGCCTCGATGGGGTTCGCGCTGGGCGAGGCGACACTGCCGGTCACGATCGTCTGGCTGAAGGGTTATTTCGACTGGCGGCTGATCTGGACCGGCGCCGCGATCTTCCTTGTCGTCGTCATTCCGGTCCTGCTTCTCCTCCTGCGGACCGAACGCACCCCCGCCGCCGATATCGAGGCCAACAGCGCCCCCGGCATGGACAACCGGCACTGGACCCGGAAAGAGGCGCTGACCTCGCCGCTGTTTTTCGCCCTTGTCCCAGCGCTGATCTTCTTTCCCGCCTTCGGCACGGCCTTCTGGTTCCAGCAGGTCCATTTTGCCGAGATCAAGGGCTGGGAACACCTGTCGCTTGTCGCGGTCTTTCCGCTGGGGACGCTGACGCTGACCTTTTCCACGGTCCTTTACGGGTTCGGGATCGACAGGTTCGGCGCGGTGCGGCTTCTGCCGATCTACCTCTTGCCACTGATCGCCGCCTTCACCCTTCACGCCCTGACGACCACTGTCTTCTGGACGGCGGTCGGGGTGATCCTGATGGGGCTTGCCGGTGGCGGGCAGGCGACCCTGCTTTCGGCCTGCTGGGCAGAGCTGTTCGGAACCCGAAATCTCGGTTCAATCAAGGCGGGAATCGCGGCTGTCATGGTCTTTGGGTCCGCCATCGGGCCGGGGCTGTCCGGGTGGATGATCGACCTTGGGATCGGGTTCGAGCGGCAGCTTCTGGGCTATGCCGCCTGCTTCGCCCTTGCCGGAATTGCGATGGTGCATCCGGTGCGCAGCGCGCGGCGGCGGCTATCGCCCGCGACGTAGATACACGTAATAGGCCCCGTTGCCGCCATGCCGGATATGGGCCGGGGTAATCTGAAGCACCGCGTTGCGCAGGGGTGGCAGGTGCAGCCATTGCGGCACCTGATGACGTAGAACCCCGAACCGGGTCGGGATCGGCCCGCCGTCGTCGCGGTCCTTGCCTTTTCCGGTGATCACCAGAACCAGGCGACACCCGTCGGCATGGGCGCCAAGGATGAACGACACCAGCGCCGGATGCGCCTCGGCCACGGTCATCCCGTGCAGGTCGATCCGCGCCTCGGGCGACAGCTTGCCCCGCTTCATCCGGACATGCTGCTTCGCGTCCATCTGAACGGGTGCGCGGGCCAGATGCTGGGCAATTCCGGGCTGAAGATCGTGACCCGGGGACGTTTGGCCTGCCTTCTGGCCAAGCTGGAAAGGCTCGATATCCGGAAAGTCCTTTGGTGCCGGCGCTTTTTTCGGCTTCTTCGACAGACCTTCCAGCGGCTCCGGCCTGTCGCGCGTCCCGTCGTGCATCGGTTTGGCGCGGCGGGCGACCATGTCCCACAACGCACGCTCCTCGGGTGACAGGTGCCGGGGCCTGCGCATCAGTCCAGCCCTTCGGCGATCCGGGCGGCCATGGCCCGGGGCAAAAGGACAACCATCCGCCCGCCCGCATTGGTCCGGCCCGCGGCCTGTCCGGCGGCATCCCCGGTGCCGAAAAAGATATCGGCCCGCTGCGCGCCCTTGATCGCCGATCCGACATCCTGTGCAACCATCAGACGGTTCATGGCGTCCTTGCCTTGTGTTTCGATCCAGACCGGCGCCCCCAATGGCACATAGTCCGGGTCCACGGCAACCGTCCGGCCCCCCGTAACCGGCTTGCCCAGCGCGCCGATGGGGCCATCGTCCGGGTCGATCCCCTCCAGAAGCCGAAAGAAGACATAGGATGGATTGTGCCAAAGCAGGCCCTGGCCCTCGTCCGGCCTTGCCCGGACCCAGTCCTTGATCGCCTGGGCAGAGACCTGATCCGCGGTGAAAACACCCCGCCGGACAAGCTCTTGCCCGACCGAGGCGTAGGGATGGCCATTACGCCCCGCATATCCGACCCGGACAACCGCCCCATCCGGGAACCTGATCCGCCCCGACCCCTGTACCTGAAGAAAGAACCGGTCAACAGGGTCGGCCAGCCACAGCAACTCCTGCCCGGCCAGCGCATCGCCCTCTTCGATCTCCTGCCGGGTCAGCCAGGGGCCATCGGGCAGATCGTTGGGAAGCACATGAATCGGGTGCGGAAAATCCGTGCTGCGAACCGGGCTGCCCAACAGTTCAGGCTCATAATATCCGGTGAAATGGGCAGGGTTGCCATCGTCGATCAGGACCGGACACAGCGCGTTTTCAAGATGGGCGCGGGCGGTCCCGCCGGAGCGCATTCCCCGCGTGGCCTCTGCCCAGTCCGGCCCCGTCAGGGCATCGGACGTTCGGCCAAACGCCGCCAGCGCGGCGGCGTGATCATCCTCTGCCCAGCCGGTCAGGTCCGAAAACTTCAGAACGTGATAGCGGACAGCGGCCATGCCAGCCCTCTTGCGCTGCGCCCGACCGCCCCCGCGCCCGGATCAATCCCCGGTGGCGACAAGGATCCAGTTCGGATCGTCGGACCCCATCACGCGCGAGAAGGTCCAGACGTCCTTCTGCCGCTTGGGCGTGGTCGCGTTGCCCTCGATCACATCGCCCGCCGCATCGCGCACCTGATAGGTCAGTTCGCCCATGAAACGGACAGTCACATCGGCTTCGCGGCTGGCCTCGTCAAACTCCACCTCGGTGATGGCAATGTCCGACACGCCGATGAATTCGGATTCGATGGTCAGGCCGCGCTGGGCCCGGTCTTCGACCACATCCGCAAAGGCTTCGTAGATCTCGGCCGAGATGAAAGGCTGCACGCTGGCCAGATCGCCATGTTCAAACGCCATCAGGATCATTTCATAGGCACCGCGCGCGCCCTGCACGAAATCGCCGACGACAAAGTCGCCATCGACCCGTTTCATCGCCGCCAGCGCCTTTGCGGCATCGCTGCCTTCTGGGACATTGTCCACGATATCGCGGTCCGGGCCGCCCTCGATCACCTCGAACCCCGGATTGCGGCGGCGTTCAATGGTGACGGGCGGTTTTTCAAACCCTTCGCGCGTCCCAAGGACGCTCCGCAGCTTCAGGATCAGGAACACGGCGATACCGGCCAGAACCAAAAGCTGTATGATAGGTGCGTTCATTTGGACCTCTTGAACAGGAAGGGCTTCGTTTACATCTGCGATTGGACTTATGTATGTCAGCCCCCCAATCAAGTCCACACACGGGCTGGAAAGGAAATCATCCCATGTGGCTCCTTGTTGTCTTCATCCTCGTCCCGCTGATCGAGATCGCGCTGTTCATCAACGTCGGTGGGGCAATCGGGCTGTGGCCGACATTGGCGATTGTGGTGATCACGGCGGTGATCGGGTCAAATCTTGTGCGCAGTCAGGGCGCGCGCGAGATGTCGCGACTGAAACAATCCTTCAACGACCTGAACGATCCGACCGAACCGTTGGCCAATGGGGCGATGATCCTGTTTGCCGGGGCGCTTCTGCTGACCCCGGGGTTCTTCACTGATGCGGTCGGCTTTGCCCTTCTGGTGCCCCCCGTTCGGGCCGCCGCCTTTCGCTGGGTCCGCCAACGTGTGAATGTCGTCGAATTCGGCACGCCCCGGCCGCAGCACCCGCAGCGCGCCGATGTCATCGACGGGGATTTCGAAGTGGTCGACGATGGCCCCCGGAAACCCTCTGGCTGGACCCGGCCGGATGACGGGCCGCACGGGCATTGAGCCTTCTGCCGCTGGCTGATAGGAACGGCTGGAAATTTTTTGCAGGAGCATGGAACCCATGGCCGAAAACGAAACCGCCGGCGCCGCCCCGACCGCCGAGCAGCCGAAAGTGACCTCGAAGATCCTCGCGCAGTACGTGCGCGACATGTCGTTCGAAAACATCCTCGCCCAGAAGGGCGCGCAGGGTGAGGTTCAGCCGCAGCTTGCGGTGAAGGTGAACCTTGATGCCCGCAAGCGCGGTGAAAACCAATACGAGGTGATCACCAAGCTGACCGTGACCTCGAACAACAAATCCGACCAAAGCCCGCTGTTCCTGCTCGAGATGGAATATGCCGGTCTGTTCCACATCGACGGCCTGCCGGAAGAACAGCTTCACCCCTATCTGCTGATCGAATGCCCGCGCATGACCTTCCCCTTCCTGCGCCGCGTGGTCAGCGACGTGACCCGCGACGGGGGCTTCCCGCCGGTCAACCTCGACACCATCGATTTTCTGGCGCTGTATCGTCAGGAACTTGCCCGTCGGGTCGAAGAACAGAAGGCCAAGGCCAACTGATCGACTTTGGGGCGGCGTCAGCCGCCCTTTTTCCACAGTGCGCCGTCGCCCAATGCCTCGACAAACGCGGCATGGGCGGCGGCTTCTTTTTCCGTGATCCGCGAAGGCAGGGGATTGGGGCGCTTGTAGGCCCGCCAGGCCCCGCCGCCAGCCGACGCATCCGACCGGCCGCCTTGCTGTGGTGTCGCCTGAAGCGCGAAATCCGGCTGCCGTCCGCCAATCAGCTCCAGATAGACATCGGCAAGGATCTCACTGTCCAGAAGCGCGCCGTGCAGGGTCCGCGATGAATTGTCGATGCCGAACCGGCGGCAGAGCGCATCAAGGGACGCCGGAGACCCCGGAAACCGGCGCCGCGCAATGGCCAGCGTATCCACCGCCCGTTCCCAGGCAATCTCGGGCAGGCCGATCCACTTCAGCTCGGCATTCAGGAACTTCATGTCGAAGGCCGCGTTGTGGATCACCAGCTTTGCATCGCCAATGAAGTCCAAAAACGCCTGTCCGACCGCCTTGAACACCGGCTTGTCGCGCAGGATGACCGCGCCGGGCTTTGGCTCTTCCGGCGGTTCCAGCAGGTCGGGGCCAATCCCATGCACCTCAAACGCCTCACGGGGCATGGACCGTTCCGGGTTGATGTATTGGTGATAGGTTCGGCCCGTGGGCATATGCCCCACCAGCTCGATCGCCCCGATCTCGACGATCCGGTCACCGGATTCCGGGTCAAACCCCGTGGTTTCGGTATCCAGAACGATCTCACGCATGGCTGGGCCTCTTCCCCCTGATCTCGGCAATCAGGTCTCGCACGGCAGCGCGGGTGCTGTCGAGGGTCAGGGTCTCGATCAGATGATCGGCGCGGGCGCGTTTTTCCGCATCCGGCATTTGCCGGGCAAGAATGGTTTCCAGCTGCGCCTCGGTCATCCCGGGACGGTCCAGCACGCGGGCGCGCTGCACCTCTGCCGGGGCGGTGACCACCAGAACGCTGTCCAGCCAGCTGTCCGCGCCGGTTTCGAACAGAAGGGGAATGTCAAAGACAAGGATGTCCGCCGTTTCGGTCTCGCGAAATCGTGCCCTGTCCGCCGCGACCAGCGGGTGCACGATCTGCTCCAACAACTTCAGAATGCCCGCGTCCCGCGCGATCATCGCCTTCAGCGCATCGCGGGACACCGCGCCATCCACCACCGCATCCGGCAGCGCGACCGCCACCGGCGCGACAGCCGCGCCGCCCTTGGCATAGATCCTGTGCACCGCCGCGTCGGCGTCCCAAACAGGGAACCCCTCGTCGCGGAACATCTGGGCCGTCGTCGACTTGCCCATGCCAATGGACCCGGTCAGCCCAAGAAGCCAGCTCATCCCAGCACCGCGGCGCGGGTGTTCACATCCACCTCGGGCCGGACACCGAACCAGCGTTCAAACCCCGGCACGCCCTGATGCAACAGCATGCCCAGCCCGTCGACGGTGATGCAGCCCGCCGCATCGGCGGCCTCCAACAGCTTGGTCCGCAGTGGGGCATAAACGATATCCGTGACGACTGTTCCGGGGCGCAGCCCGTCCAGCGGCACCCGGAATTCCGGCGCGCCGACCATGCCAAGGGATGTCGTATTGACGACCGTCGCGGCCTGTTCCATCGCGTTTCCGGCCTTGACCCAGTCGACGACGCGCACCTTCTTTCCAAAGGCCGCGCGCAATTCGTCCGCCTTGGGGCGGGTGCGGTTGGTCAGGATGATGTCCATCGCGCCCGCTTCCATCAGGGCGACGATAACAGCCCGCGCGGCACCGCCCGCGCCAAGAACCAGCGCCGGACCGGCATTGGGTTTCCACCCCGGCGCGCCTTGCTTCAGGTTTTCCAGAAATCCGTAACCGTCTGTATTATCGGCATGAATCTTGCCATCCGCCCGGAACGTCAGCGTATTCGCCGCCCCGATCAATGTGGCCCGGTCGGTGATCTGATCGGCGATCTCCAGCGCGGCCACCTTATGCGGGATGGTGATGTTCACCCCCCGAAACCCCATCTTCGGCAGGGTTCGCAGCACGGTCTCAAGGTCATCCGGTTCCACGTGCAGCGGGACATAATGCCCCGCGATCCCGTAGGTCCGCAGCCAATGGCCGTGCAGACGCGGGGATTTCGAATGGGCGATGGGCGCGCCGATAACACCGGCAAGGGGGATCTTATGGTCACTCATGACGGCAATGTTCCGCGAAGCGAGAGGTAAGACAAGAGTTCCAAGAGCGGCAGACCCAGAACGGTGAAATAATCCCCGTCCACGCGGGCGAACAGCCGGGCGCCTTCCTCCTCGAGCTTATATCCGCCGACACTGTGGCGAATGCTGTCCCAGTTCCGATCCACATAATCGGCCAGATAGGCGTCGGACAGGCTCCGCATCGTCAGACGCACCTTCCCGACAAACCGCCACTGCGGCTCTGCCTCTACATAGATCACCGCGGCGGACAGCAGCTCGTGGGTCTTGCCGCGCATCGCCTGCAGTTGCGAAAGGGCCTCCTCGGGCGTCCGCGGCTTTGACAGGATCGTCCCGTCGAAGGCCAGCACCTGATCGCAACCGATGACCAGCGCCTCGGGATGTTTGCCGGCGATCTTCCGGGCCTTCATCTCGGCCAGCGCATCCGCGATATCGCGCGGCTTGGCTCCTTCCGCCAGAAGCGCGGACTTGATCGCCTCTTCATCCACGCGCCCGGGGATCACCTCGAAGTTCACGCCGGCGTTCCGCAGCAGCGTGGCCCGGATTTCAGAACCAGATGCCAGGATGATACGGTCAGTCATGTGGATAATCCTGCGGGTAAGCCTTTGGGCAATCATCGGGATGGTTCTGTGACTTCTAGGGCCGCATGGGTCCAAGTGCAATTTCGCTGTTCAAACGGCAGAGTCACCAATGGGTTTTCCACGGTGGGAAAGGACAAGTCGGGGGATGTGGACGAATCCGGTGTCCGAGGCGAGTCAAGATAGCTTCTTTTGTCTTTGCGTTTTCCATAGGTGATTAAACCTATGAAAATATTAGTAAAACTGATCCCCCGGAAAACCCAATACCCTCCACCACGGTTAACAAACGTGGGACAACTCAGGGGAAAACTTGGGAAACACGGCTTATCCCCACCCCAAACAACATCATCTTTCTTTTCTTTATCTTTTATATTTTAAGAAGGGCAGACAGGGGGACCTCATGATCGCATTGAAAGACTGGATCATTGATCTGCTGATCGCCGGTTATCCCTGGATCAAATCCCTGCACATCATCTCTGTCATTTCATGGATGGCGGGAATGTTCTACCTGCCGCGTCTGTTCGTCTATCACGCCGAACGGGCGACGGTTGGGTCAGAACTGGACCAGACCTTCCAGATCATGGAACAGAAATTGCTGCGGGTGATCATGAACCCGGCGATGATCGCGACATGGATCTTTGGTCTTTGCCTTGTGTTCACACCGGGGATCGTGGACTGGTCTCAGCCTTGGCCCTGGGTCAAGGCCTTCGCCGTGATCGTGATGACCTGGGCGCATCACTGGCTGGCCCTGCGGCGCAAGGAATTTGCCGCTGGCACCAACACCCGGACCGGCCGGACCTACCGCCTGATCAACGAAGTGCCGACACTGATGATGTTCCTGATCGTCTTCTCCGTCGTGGTGAAATACTGACCCAAGATTGACAGGGCTTGCGCGCCTGCCTATGTGGGACGTGCCCTGCCGTCCGGTGGGGAGGATTCCATACCCATTTCCAGCATGATCAGCCCCCGAGGCTGTCAAAGGCCGTATTCCATGTCCCAGCACCGTCTGAACCTCGCCGATCTGAAGGCCCAAAGCCCCAAGGATCTTTTGTCGCTCGCCGAAGAGTTGGAGATCGAGAACGCCTCGACCATGCGCAAGGGCGACATGATGTTCTCGATCTTGCGGGAACGCGCGGACGAGGATTGGATCATCGGCGGCGATGGGGTGCTCGAGGTGCTTCAGGACGGGTTCGGGTTCCTCCGCTCGCCGGAAGCCAACTATCTTCCGGGCCCGGATGACATCTACGTCAGCCCCGAGATGATCAAGCAATACAGCCTGCGTACCGGCGACACGGTCGAAGGCGTGATCAAGGAACCCAACGACAGCGAGCGTTATTTCGCGCTGGTCACAGTTGAATCGATCAACTTCGAAGACCCGGAAAAAGCCCGGCACAAGGTCGCCTTTGACAACCTGACCCCGCTTTATCCCGATGAGCGCCTGAAGATGGAGATCGAAGACGATCCGACCATCAAGGACCGCTCGGCCCGGATTATCGACCTTGTCGCGCCGATCGGCAAAGGCCAGCGATCGCTGATCGTGGCGCCGCCGCGTACCGGTAAGACCGTTCTGTTGCAGAACATCGCCCATTCGATCGCCCGGAACCATCCGGAATGCTATCTGATCGTGCTGCTGATCGACGAACGCCCGGAAGAAGTGACCGACATGCAGCGGTCTGTCCGGGGCGAGGTCGTCTCCTCGACCTTCGATGAGCCCGCATCGCGCCATGTGGCTGTGTCCGAAATGGTCATCGAAAAGGCCAAGCGGCTGGTCGAACACAAGCGCGACGTGGTAATCCTGCTCGACTCCATCACGCGCCTTGGCCGGGCCTTCAACACCACCGTCCCGTCCTCGGGTAAGGTTTTGACCGGTGGTGTGGACGCCAACGCCCTGCAGCGGCCCAAGCGGTTCTTTGGTGCCGCCCGGAACATCGAAGAGGGCGGATCGCTGACCATCATCGCGACCGCGCTGATCGACACCGGCAGCCGCATGGACGAGGTGATCTTCGAAGAATTCAAGGGCACCGGTAACTCTGAAATCGTTCTGGACCGCAAGGTCGCGGACAAGCGCGTCTTCCCGGCGATGGACATCCTCAAGTCCGGGACCCGGAAGGAAGACCTGCTTGTCGACAAGATCGACCTGCAGAAAACCTATGTCCTGCGCCGCATTCTGAACCCGATGGGCACCACCGATGCGATCGAATTCCTGATTTCCAAGCTGAAACAGACCAAGACCAACTCGGACTTCTTCGATTCAATGAACACCTGACCCGCGGGCCAAAGGGGGTTGGACATGGATACCATCTTTGCCCTGGCCTCTGCGCCGGGGAAAGCAGGCGTTGCGGTTCTGCGCGTGTCCGGGCCGGATGCGGTGTCCGGGGTCGGGCGTCTGGTGCGGGATTTGCCGGAACGGGGGCTTCGGACCGTTCGGGATTTCGACGACGAACCGGTTGATCAGGCGCTGGTCCTCACCTTCCCAAAGGGCCACAGCTTTACGGGCGAAGAGGTGGTCGAGCTGCATTTGCACGGCAGCCCGGCGATCACCGGCCGCGTCTTGCACCTTCTGTCGGACCTTCCTGGGTTACGTCAGGCCGAGGCGGGGGAGTTCACCCGCCGCGCCCTTGAAAATGGGCGACTAGACCTTGCCCAGGTTGAAGGGCTCGCCGATCTGATCGAGGCCGAGACAGAGGCGCAGCGGCGGCAGGCGATGCGCGTTCTCTCTGGTGCCTTGGGTGACAAGGCCGAAAGTTGGCGAACACGGCTTATCCGCGCCGCCGCCCTGATCGAAGCGACCATTGACTTCGCTGACGAGGAGGTTCCCGTCGATGTCTCGCCCGAAGTGCTGGACCTGATTGGCGCCGTTCAGGCCGAGATGCGGGCCGAGTCCGCCGGGGTCGCAGCGGCAGAGCGGGTTCGCGCCGGTTTCGAAGTGGCGATTGTCGGCGCGCCCAATGTCGGCAAATCCACCCTCCTGAATCGGCTGGCGGGGCGCGAAGCCGCGATCACCTCTGAAATCGCCGGAACCACGCGTGATGTGATCGAGGTCAAGATGGACCTGCGTGGGCTTCCTGTGACGTTCCTTGATACCGCGGGCTTGCGGGCGTCGGACGACGTGGTTGAAAAGATCGGCATCGACCGCGGGCTGGAACGGGCGCGGCTGGCCGACCTCCGCATCTATATGTTGGTGGACGGTGACCAACCACTACTTGATCTGGTCGATGGCGACATTGCCATTCAGGCCCGGGCCGACGAACGGAATCTGGCGGACGGGCTATCCGCCAAGACCGGGCAGGGGGTCGAACGCCTGATCGATCAGGTCACGGAAACCCTCTCGGGGCGGGTCGCCAATATCGGAATCGCCATGCGCGAACGGCATCGTATGGCAATGAACCGCGCCGCAGAGCACCTCGAGTCCGCTGAAAACCAGATCAGATCCGGGTCAGAAATGGCCGATCTGGTTGCCGAAGATCTGCGCAGCGCCGTCCGGGCGGTTGAATCTCTGGTCGGCAGGGTTGATGTAGAAGATCTCTTGGACGAAATCTTTTCGAGCTTTTGCATCGGGAAGTAAGGAGTGTTTCACGTGAAACATCGCGACTTCGACGTAATCGTGGTTGGCGGCGGACATGCCGGAACCGAGGCCGCTCATGCCGCCGCCCGCACCGGCGCGCGCACAGCCGTTGTCACCCTGCGCCGTGACGGGATCGGGGTCATGTCCTGCAACCCCGCCATCGGCGGGTTGGGCAAGGGTCACCTCGTCCGCGAGATCGACGCGCTTGACGGCGTGATGGGTTTGGTCGCCGACCTTGCCGGGATTCAATTCAGGCTTTTGAACCGCAAGAAAGGGCCAGCCGTCCAAGGCCCGCGCGCTCAGGCCGACCGGGCGATCTACCGCCGGGAAATGCTGCGTCTGACCGAGACGCAAGACAACCTCTCGATCGTCGAGGGCGAGGCAACTGACTTCATAATGGATGGCGACCGTGTCGCAGGCATTCAACTGGCGGACGGATCGGGCATATCGGCGGGGGCCGTCGTTCTGACCACCGGAACATTTTTGCGCGGGGTCATCCACATCGGTGACGTCTCCAGGCCGGGCGGGCGCATGGGCGAACAACCCTCCGTCGCCATGGCGGACCGGCTCTATGGGTTCGGCCTGCCAATCGGGCGGCTGAAAACCGGAACGCCGCCGCGTCTTGACGGCAGAACCATCAATTGGGACGGGCTTGAAATGCAGCCCGGTGACGACGATCCGGCGCTGTTTTCCTTCCTGTCCAAGGGGGTGTCCGCGCGCCAGATTTCCTGCGGCATCACCCACACCAACGGCACGACCCATGACATCATCCGGGAAAACCTGTCCCGCTCGGCGATGTATGGTGGCCATATCGAGGGGGTCGGTCCGCGCTATTGCCCGTCGATCGAGGACAAGATCGTGCGCTTTGCCGACAAGACATCGCACCAGATTTTCCTTGAACCTGAAGGGGT
Source organism: Loktanella sp. IMCC34160 (assembly GCF_004145845.1). Classification (GTDB taxonomy): domain Bacteria; phylum Pseudomonadota; class Alphaproteobacteria; order Rhodobacterales; family Rhodobacteraceae; genus SELP01. The sequence continues at coordinate 271,855 of NZ_SELP01000003.1, forward strand.
TGATGATCCGACGATCTATCCAAACGGCATTTCAACCTCGCTGCCCGTCGATGTGCAAGAGGCCTATGTCCGCTCGATCAAGGGGTTGGAACAGGTGGCGATTACCCAGCCGGGCTATGCCATCGAATACGATTATGTCGATCCGCGCGCGCTGACCCACACCCTGTCGTTGCGCGACGTGCCGGGCCTGTTTCTCGCCGGGCAGATCAACGGAACCACGGGATACGAAGAGGCCGCGGCGCAGGGCCTTGTTGCCGGGCTGAACGCCGCGCGGCTGGCCACGTCGCTTGATCCGATCGAATTCAGCCGAATCGACAGCTATATTGGCGTCATGGTGGATGATCTGGTCACGCGCGGGGTCTCGGAACCCTACCGCATGTTCACCTCGCGCGCCGAATTCCGCCTGTCCCTGCGCGCGGACAATGCGGACCAGCGACTCACCGAAAAGGGACGCGAGGCCGGTCTCGTCGGCACTCCCCGGTGGGAGGCATTCTCGGCCAAGCTCGATCAACTCAAGCAGGCCAGGGCGCAACTTTCCGATATCACCCTTTCGGCCCGGCAGATTGCCGGGGCTGGGGCGAACCTGAACCCCGACGGCCCAAGCCGCTCCGCGCTCGACGCCCTGTCCCTGAACGATTTCGAGTTCGCGCATCTGACGTCCCTCGCGCCCGAAGCGGCTGATATTCCGGCGGAGATTGCGGAACAGGTAAAGCGCGACGCGCTTTACGCGCATTACATCGCCCGGCAGAACCGCGATATCGAAGTGCTGCGCAAGGACGAGGCCGTGCTTATCCCGGAAACCCTTGATTTCAAAGACATCTCGGGACTTTCGACAGAGTTGGCAACCAAGCTGTCCAAGGTGCGGCCGTCCAATATGGCGCAGGCGGCGCGGATCGACGGGATGACGCCCGCGGCCCTGATGCTGGTTCTTTCGAAGATTCGGCAGACCGAAAAGGCACGTTCGGCATGACCTCGGTCGCAACCGGGGCAGGGGATGTTTCACGTGAAACATATGACCGGCTCAAGGCCTTTGAGGGGTTGGTGGCAAAGTGGTCGCCCCGGATCAATCTGGTCTCGAAATCCGATCTTTCGGATATCTGGGGGCGGCATATCCTCGATTCGCTCCAGCTCGTTCCGCTTGTGCCAGGAGCGCCCCAAAGTTGGGTGGATCTTGGGTCCGGTGGCGGGTTTCCGGGTATCGTCATTGCCATCGTGGCGCGAGACCATTGGCCGGATTTGACCACGACCCTAATCGAAAGCGACCAGCGCAAGGCGACCTTCCTGCGCACGGCGATCCGCGAGCTGGATCTTGCGGCCACTGTCCGGACCGAACGGATTGAAGAGGCGCCACCGCAGGCCGCGGATGTGCTGACCGCGCGTGCACTTGCCGCGCTCGACGGTCTTTTTGCCTATGCAGAACAACACCTTGCCCCCGATGGCGTTGCAATCTTTCCAAAAGGGCGCCGCGCTGACGAGGAAATCGCGCAGGCCCGGGAAAATTGGACCTTTGATCTTCAGGAAACGCAAAGTATCACCGACCCCGAGGCAAGAATCCTAACCGTCAGGAATATCAAACGTGCCAGACCTTAGCCGCGTCAGCGCTCCGAAAATCATTGCCATCGCCAATCAAAAAGGTGGCGTGGGCAAGACGACAACGGCGGTGAATCTGGCTGCGGCGCTTGCGGAATCGGGGCAGCGCGTCCTGTTGATCGACCTTGATCCGCAGGGGAACGCATCGACCGGGCTTGGCATCGAACGCGACCAGCGCGATTACACCACCTATGACCTGATGGCCGGAGACGCGCCGGTTTTTGACGTGGTCAAGGAGACCGGCTTCGAAAACCTGCTGATCGTTCCGGCGAATACCGACCTCAGCTCCGCCGATATCGAGCTGATTTCGAACGAAAAACGCAGCTTCCTGCTACATGACGCGTTGCGCCAATCCGCGATGGACGCCTTCGCGCTTGACTACATATTGATAGACTGTCCGCCCAGCCTCAACATATTGACAGTCAATGCCATGGTCGCTGCCCATTCCGTACTGGTGCCGCTGCAAAGTGAATTCTACGCGCTGGAAGGTCTGTCGCAGCTGATGCTGACCCTGCGCGAGGTCCGCCAGACCGCGAACCCGAACCTTCGGATCGAAGGCATCGTCCTGACCATGTATGACAAGCGCAATAACCTGTCCCAGCAGGTCGAGGCGGATGCACGCGACAACCTGGAAGGGCTGGTTTTCGAAACCATGATCCCCCGGAACGTCCGGCTGAGCGAGGCGCCGTCTTTCGCCATGCCGATCCTGCAATACGATCCGGCCTCGAAGGGAAGCGAAGCCTATCGCGCCCTTGCGGCCGAGTTGATTCAAAGAGAAACCGCTTAGGAAAGGACATCCGATGGCCGAGAAAACGAACCGGAATCGCGGCCTTGGGCGCGGTCTGTCCGCGCTGATGTCCGATGTGACCGCCACCAACGATGCCAACCCGGCCGCCCCCGCGAAGCCCGACCAGATGGTGCCGGTCGACCGGATCCGGCCAAACCCGGACCAGCCCCGACGCAGCTTCAATCAGGACGCGCTGGAAGAATTGGCCGCGTCGATCCGCGAAAAGGGCGTGATCCAGCCGTTGATCGTGCGGACGGACCCGAAAGATCCCGCCCTGTTCGAAATCGTCGCGGGCGAGCGCCGTTGGCGCGCGTCACAGATCGCCAAACGGCATGAAGTCCCTGTAATCGTTCGGGAATTCACCGACTCTGAGGTTCTGGAAGTCGCCATTGTCGAAAACATCCAGCGCGCCGACCTGAACCCGATTGACGAGGCCGCGGGCTATCGCCAGTTGATTGACCGGTTTGGCCACACGCAGGAACAACTTGCCTCGGCCCTTGGCAAAAGCCGCAGCCATATCACCAATCTGATGCGCCTTCTGACGCTGCCGCAGGCCGTTCAGACCCATGTCGTCGAAGGCCGGATGAGCGCCGGCCACGCCCGAGCGCTGATCGGGCGGGACGATGCAGAGGCGCTGGCGCGGAAGGTGATCGCCGAAGGCCTGTCGGTGCGCGAGGTCGAAAAGTTGGTCAAGGCGCCAACACCGAAGCGCCCCGCGCAAAACCGGTCCAGCGGACCAGCCCGCAAAGATCCCGATACGATCCAGATCGAAAAGGAGCTTGGCGCGACGCTGAAGATGGATGTCAGCATCGACCACGCCGAAGGGCAGGAAAGCGGCAAGCTGACGCTACGATATAAGTCATTGGAACAATTGGACGATCTGCTTCGGCTTTTGTCCGGGGGCTAGTCCGACAACAACTCTCGCAGGACCGCATTCAGCACGGGCCGCCCCGCATCGGTGGTCTGAAGGTGTCCGTGGCGTTGTTCGAGCAATCCCATGTCGGTGAGGGCGGCAATGCGCGGCGCAAACCGATCGCCCGAAAGGGCGGAAAGCCGGTCCAGCGACACCCCATCGGTCAGGCGCAGCCCCATCAGCAGGAACTCGGTCGCTTCATCCGGGCGGTCCAGCCCTTCGTCGGGCAGGGCGCCGGTTCCGGTCTTTTCAACGCGGTCCAGCCAGGCGCCGGGGGCAAGCGGGGTTGTCGTGGCAAAGCGCCGCCCGCCGAATGTCAGCCGCCCGTGCGCCCCGGGGCCAATTCCGGCGTAATCCCCATAGCGCCAATAGATCAGGTTATGGATCGATTCAGACCCGGGTTTGGCGTGATTAGAGACTTCGTAGGCCGGGAATCCCATCTCGCCACAGATGTCCTGCGTCGCCTCGTACATATCGGCGGCAAGATCGTCATCGGGCAGGTTCCGCAGCTTTCCGGCGGCATATCTGTCGCCAAAGGCTGTGCCTTCCTCGATGGTCAGTTGATACAGCGACAGGTGATCGACGGCTTTTGACAACGCCTCGCGCAGCTCCGCCTGCCACGCGTCCAGCGTTTGCCCCTGACGGGCATAGATCAGGTCGAAACTCACCCGGTCAAAGGCACCTCTGGCGATGTCGAAGGCCCGATAGGCCTCTTTGACCGTATGAAGACGGCCAAGGGCGCGCAGATCCGGATCATTCAACGCCTGAATGCCCATCGACACCCGGTTGACCCCCGCGTCGCGATATCCGGTAAAGCGCCCCGCCTCGACCGAGGTCGGGTTCGCCTCCAGCGTGATCTCGATACTGTTGGTCGTCGGCCATGTCGCGCGGACCCGATCCAGGATCGCGCCGACGATCTCGGGTTCCATCAAACTGGGCGTGCCGCCGCCAAAGAAGACCGATCGCAGAACGCGGCCCGGGGTCAGCGCGCCGACCCTGTCAATCTCGGTCAGATAGGCCGCGGCCCAGCGTTTCTGGTCGATGCTGGCCGCGACATGACTGTTGAAGTCGCAGTAAGGGCATTTCGACTGGCAAAACGGCCAGTGGATATAGAGGCCAAAGCCCCCGTTTTCCCAATCCTCAGGCAAAACAGCCCTTTACCAGCTTGGAAAAGGCGTCGGCCCGGTGACTGATCCGGTTCTTTTCCCAGCGGTCCATTTCGCCAAAGGTCTGGTCATAGCCGTCGGGTTGAAAGATCGGGTCATAGCCGTGCCCCTGATCGCCCCGCATCGGCCAGACGATCCGGCCCGGCATCGCGCCTTCGAACACCTCTTCATGTCCGTCCGGCCAGACCAGCACAAGCGTGCAACAGAACCGGGCGCGGCGGGGTTCGGGGGCGTTCACCGCCTCCAGCTCGGTCCAGGTGCGGGTCATCGCCATGGTGAAATCACGGCCGTTCGGCGTTTCCGCCCAATCGGCGGTATAGACACCGGGCGCATTGCCCAGCGCCTCTACTTCGATCCCGGAATCATCGGCCAGCGCGGGCAGGCCGGTGGCCTTCATCGCCGCGCGGGCCTTGATCCGGGCATTTCCGACAAAAGTGGTTTCGGTTTCTTCCGGTTCGGGCAGCCCGTGATCGGCGTTCGACGAGACCTTGACGCCATAGGGCGCAAGAAGATCGGCGATCTCCTCCAGCTTGCCGCGATTATGCGTCGCGATCAGCAGTTCGGGCGCGTCGAACCGGCGGGTCATTTCGCCGCCGCCAGCTGGGCCGCCGCCAATTGTTCGCCGCCGGAGATCGCAAGATCCATCAGCGCGTCCATCTGCTCGCGGCTGAAGGTCGCGCCTTCTGCGGACATCTGCACCTCGATCAGCTTGCCACCGGTCATGACAAAATTGCCGTCGACCCCGGCTTCACTGTCCTCGGGATAGTCCAGATCCATCACCGCCTGTCCCGCATAGATACCGCAGGAAATGGCCGAGACCGGATCGCCCAGCGGGTCGGTGGTGATCGCACCCGCCTTCATCAGCTTATTCACTGCAAGGCGCAGCGCGACCCAACCGCCGGTGATCGAGGCGCAGCGGGTGCCGCCATCGGCCTGGATCACATCGCAATCGACAACAATCTGGCGCTCGCCCAGGGCAACGCGGTCCACCCCGGCCCGTAGCGACCGGCCGATCAGCCGCTGAATTTCTTGGGTCCGGCCGGATTGCTTGCCAGCCGCGGCCTCGCGCCGGTTGCGGGTGGTGGTGGCGCGGGGCAGCATCCCGTATTCCGCCGTGACCCAGCCAAGGCCCGAATTGCGCATGAACGGCGGTACTTTTTCATCCACGCTGGCCGTGCACAGCACATGGGTATCGCCCATACGGATCAGGCAAGACCCCTCAGCGTGCTTTGTCACGTCGATTTCGATCGACACGGGGCGCATTTCATCAATTTTCCGGCCAGACGGGCGCATATTCGGTCTCCTGTTCCTATATTCGGGGGGATACGCCGCGCGGACCCGAAATCCAACCCCGATTGACGTTCCGGGACCCACGGTTTTAATTGGCGCGCCTTAGTCAGGGACATTGATACGATGTCGAAGAACCCGCTGTTTGACGAGATGAACGAACGCTCGCTCGAGGTGTTTCGCCGGGTGGTCGAAGGATATCTTGAAACCGGGGCCCCGGTCGGGTCGCGCACGCTGACGCGCAGCATGTCGGAAAAGGTCAGCGCCGCGACGATCCGCAACGTCATGCAGGATCTGGAATTCCTTGGCCTACTGGGCAGCCCGCATATCTCCGCCGGGCGGGTGCCCACCCAAACCGGGCTGCGGCTTTTCGTTGACGGGCTGCTCGAGGTGTCCTCGCCCAACAGCGACGACCGCAGCAAGATCGAAGAGACCCTTGGCACGAATGAATCCGATGTCGGCACACTTCTGGACCGGGTCGGATCGGCCCTGTCCGGCGTGACCCATGGCGCCAGCCTTGTCCTGACGCCCAAGCACGAGGCGCCAATCCGCCACGTCGAATTCGTGTCGCTGGGGCCGGACCGGGCGCTTGTGGTTCTGGTCTTTGGCGATGGGCATGTGGAAAACCGCATATTCACCCCTCCGCCGGGGCAAACCCCGTCCTCCATGCGCGAGGCGGCGAATTTCCTGAATTCCATCGTCGAGGGGCACACGCTGTCCGAACTTGGCCGGGTCATTCAGCGCGAAATCGCGAACCGCCGGCAAGAGATCGACACGCTTGCCCGCGATCTTGTCGAAAGCGGCGCGGCGGTCTGGACCAACGAGGGCGAACCGACCGAACGCCTGATTGTCCGGGGCCGCGGCAACCTCCTGTCGTCCGACGAATCCGGAGAGGACCTTGAACGCATCCGCGCGCTGTTTGACGATCTGGAGCGCAAGCGGGACATCGCCGAATTCCTCGAACTGACCGAGGGCGGCGAAGGTGTGCGCATTTTTATCGGCTCCGAGAACAAGCTTTTTTCACTTTCGGGTTCCTCTCTGGTCGTTTCTCCTTATATGAACGCCGACCGAAAGATTATTGGCGCCGTTGGCGTCATCGGTCCGACGCGACTCAATTATGGGCGGGTCGTTCCGATCGTGGATTACACAGCACAGTTGATCGGGCGGATGCTCTCCGACCGGTCGTGAAGGGAAGACAAGATGGCAGAGCAGAACGCCGAACCGAAAACGCTTGAAGAACTGGCCGCCGAAGGCGACGAGATGGACGCGGCAGAGGTAGAGCAAAACGCAGAGCTGGAAACGCTGCGCGCCGAACGGGACGATTTCAAGGATCGTTTCATGCGGGCGCTGGCCGATGCGGAAAACACCCGCAAGCGGGCCGAGCGGGACCGGCGCGAGGCCGAGAACTATGGTGGGTCCAAGCTCGCCCGCGATCTGCTGCCGGTCTACGACAACCTTGAACGCGCCCTTCGCATGGCGACTGAAGACGGCAAAGAGGGCGACAAGGCCCTGCTGGAAGGCGTCGAACTGACCATGCGAGAGTTGGTCAACGTCTTCAAAAAGCACGGGATCGAGCCGATCCGCCCTGAGCCGGGCGACAAGTTTGATCCGCAGATGCATCAGGCCATGTTCGAAGCGCCGGTTCCCGGCACCCGGGCGGGCGAGATTATCGACGTTTCGACCACCGGCTTCCTGCTGCACGACCGCCTGCTGCGCCCGGCTCAGGTTGGCGTGTCGTCGATGCCGGCAAGCTAGATCAGACTTTTTAGCTCGTAGATCAGGTTCAGGGCTTCCCGTGGCGTCAGCGCATCGGGAAGCACCTCTTTCAACCGCTCCTCAACCACGCTTTCCTTGGCAGGGGCCGCCGGTTTCGGGGCGGGGGTGGCCGAAAACAGCGGCAAATCGTCGATAAGCGATTCCCGCGCCTGTCCGCCCTCGCGCTCCCCTTTCTCCAGGGCCTCCAACACGACACGCGCCCGTTCCACCACCATCGGCGGCAATCCGGCCAGTCGCGCAACCTGCACCCCATAGGACCGGTCGGCGGTTCCCTTCTTCACCTCGTGAAGAAAGACGACCTCGCCCTCCCACTCCTTGACCGTGACCGTGGCGTTTGCCGCCCCGTCCAGCCTGTCGGCCAGCCCGGCCATCTCGTGGTAATGGGTTGCGAACAGCGCCCGGCAGCGGTTCACGTCGTGCAGGTGTTCCAGCGTAGCCCAGGCGATCGACAGCCCGTCATAGGTTGCCGTGCCGCGCCCGATTTCATCCAAGATCACCAGTGCCCGGTCATCCGCCTGATTCAGGATCGCGGCGGTTTCCACCATCTCGACCATGAAGGTTGACCGCCCGCTGGCAAGATCGTCGGACGCGCCGACCCGGCTGAAAATCTGACTGACAATTCCGATATGGGCGTCTTTGGCGGGAACATAGCTTCCCATTTGCGCAAGAATGGCAATCAGGGCGTTCTGCCGAAGGAAGGTCGATTTCCCTGCCATGTTCGGGCCGGTCAGCAGCCAGATCGACGGCCCGCTCAGGTCACAGTCATTGGCAACGAAACTTTCTCCGGACCGGCGCAACGCCTGTTCTACAACCGGATGCCGCCCGCCCGAAATTTCAAAGGCGCGGCTGTCGTCGATCCGGGGGCGGGTCCAGTCCTCGCTTCGGGCAAGGGTGGCAAGCGCGGTCGCAAGGTCGAACTCCGCAAGGGCGCGAGCCAGGGCGCCAACCTGTGGCGCGCTATCCAAAATCGCGCCTCTCAGGCTTGAATAGAGCCGCTTTTCAATCTCCAGCGCCCGCGCGCCCGCGTTCAGGATCTTGGTTTCGATCTCGCTCAGCTCGACAGTGGTGAACCGGACCTGATTGGCTGTGGTCTGCCGGTGAATGAAGGTCTCGGACAGGGGCGGCTTCATCATCTTGTCCGCGTGGGTCGCGGTGGTTTCGATGAAATAGCCCAGCACGTTGTTGTGCTTGATCTTCAGCGACCCGACCCCGGACAGCTCCGCATATTCAGCCTGCATCCGCGCGATCACGCTGCGCCCCTCGTCCCGCAGGGTCCGCGCCTCGTCCAGATCGGCGTCGTATCCCGGCGCGATGAACCCGCCATCCCGCACCAAAAGCGGCGGCTCCGCCACCAGCGCCTGATCCAGCAAGTCCAACAGTTCGTCATGGCCGGTCAGGTCGCTGCGGGCCGTGGATAGAAGCGCGGGCAGGTCGACGCCCTCCAGCACGCCGGCAATCCGCTCTGCCTGTTCCAGCGAATTGCGGATCGCGGTCATGTCGCGCGGCCCCGCCCGGTCCAGCGACAAGCGCGACAGGGCGCGGTCCACATCATGCACCCCGCGCAGATGGCCGCGCAGATCTTCGGTCAGACGCGGGGCGTCGTGAAACACCGCGACGGCGTCCTGCCGGGCCTGAATGGTGGCAAGATCGCAGGCGGGGCTGGACAGCCGCCGCTCCAACAGCCGCGCACCAGCGGCCGAGACCGTCCGGTCCACCACGGACAAAAGCGACCCGGCCCGGCCGCCCCCCAGCGCGTGAGTCAGTTCCAGCGATTTGCGGGTGGCCGCGTCGATCTGCATCGCCGCGCGCTGCCCCTCCAGAACCGGGGGGCGCAGCAGGGGCAGGTTCCCTTTCTGGGTGATCTCCAGATAGTTCACGACCGCCGACATGGCCGCGACCTCGGCCCGGCCAAAGCTGCCAAAGGCGTCCAGCGAGGCGACGCGGTAGAGATCGCACAACCGCGCCTCGCCATTCGTGCTATCAAATGCCGCGCGGCCAAGTTCCGTCAGCGACGCCCCGGAATCAGACACTATTCCTGCCAAAACCGGGTCTGACCCTTCAGGCAGCACCACCTCTTTCGGGGAAAGGCGGGCCAGTTCCGGACCCAGCCGGGTTTCCGTGCAAGCCATGACCGAAAACGCGCCCGTGGAAATATCCACCCAGGCCAGCGCCGCCGCATCGCGGACCTTGGCAAAGGCCGCAAGGAAGTTGTGGCGCCGCGCGTCCAGCAGGGAATCCTCGGTCAACGTGCCGGGGGTGACCAGCCGCACAACGTCGCGCCGCACCACCGATTTCGACCCGCGCTTTTTCGCCTCTGCCGGGTCTTCCATCTGTTCGCAGACAGCTACGCGGAACCCCTTGCGGATCAGGGTCAGCAAGTAGTTTTCGGCGGCATGGACCGGCACGCCGCACATCGGGATATCCTCGCCCAGATGTTGGCCGCGCTTGGTCAGCGCGATATCCAGCGCCTCGGCCGCCGCCACGGCATCGTCAAAGAACATCTCGTAGAAGTCGCCCATCCGATAGAACAGGAGCGACCCGGGATGGTTCTCCTTGATCTCCAGATATTGCGCCATCATCGGCGTAACGCCGGCAGCTGCCATGATATCCCCCGTGGACGTGTTTCGGCAGAACCTAACCAGCCGATGTTAGCGACGAAAGCCGAAAAGCTGACCATTGCGGGCTGAATGTCGTGCAGTTATGCCGAAAGGACGGTTTCGGAGGAAAGACAGGCATGGCCAAGGTAAAGCACACGCGCGAAGAGGCGCTTCGGTTCCACATGGAACCCACCCCCGGCAAATGGGAGGTGAAGGCGACCGTGCCGATGACCACCCAGCGCGACCTGTCGCTGGCCTATTCCCCCGGCGTCGCCGTGCCTTGCGAGGATATCGCGGCAAACCCGGAACTCGCCTATGACTACACCAACAAGGGCAACCTTGTTGCGGTCATCTCGAACGGGACCGCCGTTCTGGGCCTTGGCAACCTTGGCGCGCTCGGCTCCAAGCCGGTGATGGAGGGCAAGTCGGTCCTGTTCAAACGCTTCGCCGACGTCAACTCGATCGACATCGAACTGGACACCGAAGACCCCGAAGAGATCATCAACGCGATCAAGCTGATGGGACCGACCTTTGGCGGCATCAACCTCGAAGACATCAAGGCGCCGGAATGTTTTATCATCGAAAGCCGCCTGAAAGAGATGATGGACATTCCCGTCTTTCACGATGACCAGCACGGCACGGCGGTGATCTGCGCGGCGGGGCTTATCAACGCGCTGCACCTGTCCGGCAAGAAGATCGAAGACTGCAAGATCGTGCTGAACGGGGCCGGGGCCGCCGGGATCGCCTGTCTGGAACTGGTCAAGGCGATGGGCGCGCGCCACGACAATTGCATCATGTGCGACACCAAGGGCGTGATCTATCAGGGCCGGACCGAGGGCATGAACCAGTGGAAATCCGCCCATGCCGCCGTGACCGACGCCCGCACCCTGGAAGAGGCGATGAAAGATGCCGATGTCTTCCTTGGCGTGTCGGCAAAGGGGGCGGTCACGCCGGAAATGGTCGCCTCGATGGCGCCGAACCCGGTCATTTTCGCCATGGCCAACCCCGACCCCGAGATCACCCCGGAAGAGGCGCATGAGGTGCGCGAGGATGCCATCGTCGCGACCGGCCGGTCCGACTATCCGAACCAGGTCAACAACGTGCTTGGCTTTCCCTACCTGTTCCGTGGCGCGCTCGATATCCACGCCCGTGCAATCAATGACGAGATGAAGATCGCCTGTGCAGAGGCGCTTGCCGAACTGGCCCGGCAGGATGTGCCGGACGAGGTCGCCATGGCCTATGGGCGCAAACTGACCTTTGGCCGCGATTACATCATCCCGACCCCCTTCGATCCGCGTCTGATCCATGTGATCCCGCCCGCCGTGGCAAAGGCGGGGATGGAAACCGGCGTGGCCCGCCGCCCGATCATCGACATGGAAGGCTATACGCTTTCGCTGAAATCCCGCATGGACCCGACCGCGCATATCCTGCGCGGCATCCATGCCCGCGCCCGCGCCGCGCAGGCCACGATGATCTTTGCCGAAGGCGACGATCCCCGCGTTTTGCGTGCCGCCGTGCAATATCAGCGGTCCGGACTGGGCAAGGCGCTGGTCGTGGGGCGTGACAGCGACGTCCGTGAAAAGCTGACCGCCGAAGGTCTCGCCGATGCTGTGGCCGAGGTCGAAGTGGTCAACGCCGCCAACACCACCCACCTCGATAGCTACAAAAGCTTCCTTTATGACCGGCTGCAGCGCAAAGGCTTTGACCGGACCGATATTCACCGGCTTGCCGCACGCGACCGGCACGTATTCTCGGCCCTGATGCTGGCGCACGGGCATGGCGACGGCATGGTGACTGGGGCAACCCGGAAATCCGCCCATGTTCTGGAACTGATCAACCACGTCTTCGACGCCGACATCACATCGGGCGCGGTCGGCGTGTCCGCCGTGCTGCACAACGGGCGGATCGTGTTGATCTCGGACACGCTTGTGCACGAATGGCCGGACGAAAACGATCTGGCCGATATCGCGGTCCGCTCCGCCTCTGTCGCCCGCGACTTCGGTCTTGAACCGCGCGTCGCCTTCCTGTCCTTCTCGACCTTCGGTTACCCGGTGTCGGAACGGGCGGAAAAGATGCACCGCGCGCCCAAGGTTCTGGACAGCCGCAATGTGGATTTCGAATACGAAGGCGAAATGACCGTCGACGTGGCGCTGAACCCGAAGGCGCAGGAATATTATCCGTTCTCGCGCCTGACCGGTCCGGCGAACGTGCTGGTCGTGCCCGCGCGGCACTCCGCCTCGATCTCGGTCAAGCTGATGCAGGAAATGGCCGGGGCCACCGTCATCGGCCCGATCCTTGCCGGTGTGGAAAAACCGATCCAGATCTGTTCGACCGTCTCCACCGTCAACGACATCGTCAATATGGCCGCGCTCGCCGCGTCCAAGGTGGGCTGATGACGGTCTGGAATCTCGGCTCTATCAACGCGGATTTTGTCTATTCCGTGCCGCATATTCCCGAACCGGGCGAAACGCTGGGGTCAACCGGGCGCAGGCTCTTTCTGGGCGGCAAGGGCGCGAATATGTCTGTCGCCGCCGCGCGGGCCGGGGCCACGGTCCGGCACATCGGCGCGGTTGGGGAAGATGGGCGCTGGGCGATTGACCGGCTTAAGGGATATGGCGTCGGGACCGACGATATCGCCGTGATCGAGGTAGAGACCGCGCAGGCGATCATCATGGTCGATCCGCAGGGTGAAAATTCAATCCTGCTGCACCACGGCGCCAATTTCGCAGTTCCTTTCGACCGAGTGCAGGCCGCGCTTGCCCATGCGCGCCCGGGTGACTGGCTTGTCGCCCAGAATGAAACCACGCTTCAGGCCGAAACCCTCGCGCTGGGCAAGGAGCGCGGCCTTCGGATCGCCTATGCCGCCGCCCCGTTTTCGGCCAGGGCCGTTCAGGATGTGCTGCCGCTCTTGGATTTCCTGATCCTCAACGATGTCGAGGCGCGACAACTTCAGGCGGCAACCGGCTTGGCCCCGGCGGACCTGCCGGTTGCGGATGTGATCGTCACGCGCGGCGGCGATGGGGCAACATGGTTCGGCGCCCAGGGTGCGGTCGATATCCCGCCCGTTCTGGTCACGCCCGTCGATACCACGGGGGCGGGGGACACCTTTACCGGCTACGTCCTCGCCGGGCTCGATCTGGGGCAGGACATGGCCGATGCGCTGTCACTGGCCGCGCGTGCCGGGGCGCTGATGGTCACCCGGCACGGCACATCTGACGTGATCCCGACCCTGGAAGAGGTCCGCGCCTTCCGGCCTTAGTGGCTCGCAAAGGGCGCGGCGTTCCCCCAAAGCTGGCGAACCCGCTGATCCCGGCCGCAGGCCTCGCGATAAAACGCATAGGCATTCGCTTGCGTCTTCGGCCCGCGCCGGGTCAGAACCACGGATGTTCCACGGTAATAGTTCTGGTGATAGGCTTCCGCCTCGTAAAAGGGCGCGGCGGCAAGGATCGGGGTCACGATCCGCTGGCCAAGGGCCGATTGTGCATCGGCAATCGCGGCCCGGGCAGCGGCCTCTTGCGCCTGTGTAGAGACGAAAATCGCCGTGCGATAGCTACTACCCCGGTCACAGAACTGACCGCCCGCATCGGTCGGATCAACAGACCGCAGGAACAGGTCCAGCAATTGGCGATAGCTGATCTGATCTGCGTCATAGGTGATCTCGACTGCCTCGTAATGGCCGGTGCGCTGGGTCTTCACATCGTCATAGGTCGGGTTGGCCAGGGTTCCGCCGGTATAGCCCGACACCACCTCGCGCACCCCGCGCACAGATTCGAAATCGGACTCGACACACCAGAAACAGCCACCCGCCACGACCATGCGCTGGATATCGCGGGCCTGCGCGGGCTGGGACACCAACGTTGTGCCGACAAAGATCGCAACCGCCAGCGCGGCCATTTTGAACGTTTCAAACTTGATAAACATGGGGCTCTCCTTTGCGGCCACGCTGGCGAAGGCGGCCCACACTGTCCATTCACCCCCGCGTGAGTTCACGCGCTCTTTACCCCTTGGAACATTTCCGGCGCCGCCCTAGCCTGCGCCGAAACGGAGGGCCCGATGACCGATCATGTAACCACGCACCAGGCGGCCGAAGACGCCCGCAATGACAGCATCCTGATCTATCTCAATGGCAGGATCGTGCCAAAGGCGCAGGCCATGGTCAGCGTTTATGACAGCGGGTTCATGCTGGGCGACGGGGTCTGGGAGGGGCTGCGCCTTTATGATGGGCACTGGGCCTTTCTTGGCGAACATATGGACCGGTTGTTCGAGGCGGCTAAGGCCATTGATCTTGATATCGGGATGACCCGGGAACAGGTCATTTCCGCCTTGTTAGAGACACAAAAGGCCAATGAGATGACCACCGATGCCCATGCGCGGCTGATGGTGACGCGGGGGGTCAAGACGCGCCCGTTCCAGCATCCCTCGCTGTCGCGTCAGGGCCCGACCGTGACCATCATCATGGAACATTCCAAACCGTCGATCCCGCGACCGATCCGGCTTGCCACGGTGCCGCATATTCGGGGCTTGCCGATGACGCAGGACCCCAAGTTGAACAGCCACTCGAAACTGAATTGCATCCTTGCCTGTATCGCTGCCGAAAAGGCGGGCGCGGACGAGGCGCTGATGCTGGATGTGCATGGCTTCGTGAACACGACCAACGCCTGCAACTTCTTCATCGTGCGCAAGGGCGCGGTTTGGACCAGCACGGGCGACTACTGCATGAACGGGATTACCCGCCAAAAGGTGATCGACGTGTGCCGGGCCGAAGGCATCCCGGTGTTCGAACGCAACTACAGCCTTGTCGATACCTATGGCGCGGACGAGGCATTCTTGACCGGCACGTTCGGGGCGCAAACACCGGTTGGCGAAATCGACGGCCGCCAGATCGGCACGGGCGAAATGGGGCCGATGACACGCCGCATCCGCGACCTCTACAAGGCGCTCGTCGCGGCAGATGTGGGACGCTAGGCGATGTACAAACCGGGCATGATCACCTGTCGAAATTGTACAAACCGGGACAAATTCGGAGGCAGAGCATGAAAATCGCGATGTGGAGCGGGCCGCGAAACCTGTCGACCGCGATGATGTATTCCTTCGGCGCGCGCAATGATTTCGCCATCTGGGACGAACCATTCTATGCGCCCTATCTGGCGGCGACGGGTCTTGATCATCCCATGCGGGACCAGATCGTCGCCGCGCACGAGGTCGATCCGGCAAAGGTCGCTGCCCGCTGTGCCGGGCCGGTGCCGGATGGAAAAAAACACTGGTATATGAAGCACATGCCGCTTCACATGATCGACGGATTCCCGCTCGATTGGGCCGCGGATTGCGTGAATGTGCACCTGATCCGGCACCCCGCCCGCGTGGTCGCGTCCTATGCGGCCAAGCGGGAAAACCCGACGCTGGACGACATCGGTTATCGTCAGCACCTGGAACTGTTCCGACGGTTTCCCGGCCCGGTGATCGACAGCTCTGATATCCGCGAAAACCCCGAAGAAATGCTGAATAAACTGTGTGAAACCATAGGCTTGGATTGGAACCCCGCCGCGCTTCACTGGCCCGCCGGTGGCCGCGCCGAAGACGGGATATGGGCCAGCCATTGGTATGGCGCGATCCACAAATCCACGGGTTTCGCAGGGGCAGAAGGCCCGCTGCCCACCCTGGCCGGAGAGGCCGCGCACCTCGCCGCAGAGGCCCTGCCGTTCTACGAAACGCTCGCGGTGGAAAAGATCACCCTTTAAGCAGGCTCGCCAGCTTCATCGCAACAGCGGGGTTGCCGCTGATCTTGAGTTTGCCGAGGGCCAGCCCGGTCATCGGATTCAGCTTTCCGGTCAATAGCTTACCCAGATTTTCGGTGCTCATTCGGATGGTGCAATCCGCGTCCGCGTCGTCCCGGCTGACCCCATCGGGCGACAGCAGGATGACCCCGTCCGACCCACAATCGAACTTGAGCCGATCCTCGAAGGCGACCTTCGACGCACCGGCCTGCATCAGCGCGAAAATATCGTCGATGGTCATGTTTTCTGCCTGTCAAACAAGGGGTTAGTCATCCATGAGGATCTTCAGCATCTGAACCTCACCGTCGATGAGCTTGCCCGTGCGGACAAACCCGGATTTCTGGTAGAACCCTTCTGGCCCGTCCGGCTGATCCACGAAGGACAGGCTGACGCGGGGCAGGCGCCATTCACGCGCAACCGCCTCGGCCTCGGCAATCGCCGCGCGTCCATAGCCTTTGCCCTGATAGTCTGCCCCGATCAAAAGCCGCCAGATATAGGCGGATTCGCGGTCGTCGGCCTCTTCCGGCTCGGGGTATCTGGACATGTCGATCATCGCGAGCAACCCGACAGCCGTATCCCCATCCCAAAGCCCCCAAACGGCAGAGGCCGGTTCCTAGGCTTGCTGCGCGATGGTGATTTCATTTGGCGCAACAAGGGGTTGCTGGTTTTCCAGAACCTTGAGGCGGAACAGCGCCCGGAGCGAATTTCGATCGACCGGGCGCCGTTCCAATGCCATCACTTCAGCCGGTTGTTGCGGGCCGCAAGCAGTTTCAGGCGCAGCGCGTTCAGCTGGATGAAGCCAGCGGCGTCTTTCTGGTCGTAGGCACCGGCGTCGTCTTCGAAGGTCACATGCGCCTCGGAGTAGAGCGAGTGGTCGGACCAGCGGCCGACGCAGTTCACCGACCCTTTGTAGAGCTTCAGGCGGACCGTGCCGGTCACGTGTTCCTGGCTCTTGTCGATGGCGGCCTGCAGCATTTCCCGTTCCGGAGAGAACCAGAAACCGTTGTAGATCAGCTCGGCATAGCGGGGCATCAGGCTGTCCTTGAGGTGGCCTGCGCCGCTGTCCAGCGTGATCTGTTCGATGCCGCGGTGGGCCTCCAGAAGGATCGTGCCGCCGGGCGTTTCATAGATCCCGCGCGATTTCATCCCGACAAAGCGGTTCTCGACGAAGTCGAGCCGCCCGACGCCATGTTTGCGGCCATAGTCGTTCAGTTGGGTCAGGATCGTGGCGGGGCTCATCGCCTCGCCGTTGATCGCGACCGCGTCACCCCTTTCGAAGGTCACTTCGATGAATTCCGGCGTGTCGGGCGCCTCTTCGGGGCTGACCGTGCGCTGGTAAACATAGTCGGGGGCCATGTCGGCCGGGTCTTCCAGAACCTTCCCTTCCGAGGAGGTATGCAGCAGGTTAGCGTCCACGCTGAACGGGGCCTCGCCCCGTTTATCCTTGGCAATCGGAATCTGGTTTTCTTCGGCAAAGGCCAGAAGTTTCGTGCGCGAGGACAGATCCCATTCGCGCCAGGGAGCGATCACTTTGATATTCGGGTCGAGCGCATAGGCGGAGAGTTCAAACCGAACCTGATCGTTGCCCTTGCCGGTGGCCCCGTGCGCAACGGCATCGGCCCCGGTTTCATGGGCGATTTCGACCAGACGCTTGGAGATCAGCGGGCGGGCGATAGAGGTGCCCAGCAGATAGAGCCCCTCATAGACCGCGTTGGCGCGGAACATCGGGAAGACGAAGTCGCGCACGAATTCCTCGCGCACATCTTCGATGTAGATGTTCTCGGGCTTGATCCCCAGAAGCTCGGCCTTCTTGCGGGCCGGGTCCAGTTCTTCGCCCTGACCAAGGTCGGCGGTAAAGGTGACAACCTCGCAGCCATATTCCGTTTGCAGCCACTTGAGGATGATCGAGGTATCGAGGCCGCCGGAGTAGGCAAGCACGACTTTCTTGGGGGCAGACATTTCCGCGTTCCTTCGTCTCAGAGTCCGGGGCGAAATACGGGTTTTTTGGATTGCCTGCAAGCAAAGCGGATTGACCTGTTCGCGGGCCGGTGCGACCATCCGCAAAAATTTGGGATAGTGAGGATTTTCGCCATGAGTTGGCAAATTGTAAAACATGCATTTTCAATGGTTTTCGGGAACCTGTCCGATGCGATCAAGGCATCTCTGGTGCCGATCCTCGTGGCGGTGGCCGCGGTACTGATTGCGGTTCTGGTGTTTGACATGCCGTTGTCGATGATGTCGGGCGCGGGCGGGCCGGGCCAAATGATGATGGAGCCGCCGGCAAGCGCCTACCTTGGGCTCTTGCTGCTTCTGGTGGTTTACCTCTTCGTTTTTGGCTGGATCGCGGTCACCTGGCACCGCTACGTGCTTCTTGAGGAATACCCGGCGTCTGTCCCCGCGATCGGAGGTCGCCCGATCTGGCCCTATATCGGCAAGTCGATTCTGATTGGTCTGATCGTCGTCGTGATTGCGATTCCGCTCTTCTTCATTGTCGGGCTTCTTGGTGCGGGTGTCATGATGGGTGGCGGCGGAATGGGTGGCGCCATGGTCGTCGGAACGATTATCGGGCTGGGAATTGGGGCGGTTCTGACGTGGCTATGGTTCCGCTTTGCCATCGTCCTGCCGGGCACGGCGATCGGCAAGCCGATGAAGGCTGGCGAAGGCTGGAACGCGACCAAGGCCTTGTCCGGGACGATCTTTCAGGCGTCCCTGATCATTGTCGGGATCAACATTGTCGCCTCCCTCGTGGTTGGGGTGGTGTCGGCCGGTGTTCCGATATTGGGTGCAATCCTGAACCTTGGGGTGACCTGGGTCACGCTGATGGTCGGGGCCAGCCTGCTGACCACGCTTTATGGTCATATCGTCGAAGGCCGCCCGCTGATCGACTGATCCACGTCTTGATTTGACAGGGTGCGCGTCCGAAAGGGCGCGCATCTGTCGTTTCAGATCAGGGTCTCTACAAAGGCGCGGTCGCCGGGACTGGCGATCAGCTGTGCCGCCTCGGCGATGGGAAGCCAAACGGCGCTGTGATCCGGTTCAACCGGATCACCAAGCCGCAGGACCGGCCGGGCGATGTAGATATGGCACAGCTTCTCGGCCCATTTGTCGTATTCCGGCATGTAGCAGAACCGGCGATAGGCGCCGACGCGCACCGGTTCGGCGATCCGCCAGCCGGTTTCTTCCTGCACTTCGCGGTGGAGTGCCGGGATTGGGTGTTCGCCTGGGTCGATGCCTCCACCGGGAAGCTGGAATTCGTTGAACTGTCCCGCCTGAAAGGTGCACAGAATGTCCCCCCCGCGCGGCAGCATCACATAGGCGCCGGGTCTGATCTGGTATTTCTGCCCGGCGATGGCGGGTTCACCGTATCTGCGGATCATGGGTCGGCTCCGTCGGATGTGTCGTGTTGTTGGCATGACATCCGGCCAGAATGTTGGCAAGCGGGGCTGAAAAGGAAAGGGCAGGCGCGGTGTCCGCGCCTGCCCTTTGGAAACGTATGGCCGTAGGGCTTACTTCTGGCAGCCAGCCTCGAACACGGCGAGCGCCTCGGGCGAAAGTTCCCGGCCGCCGGTGGCGTCGTTCAGCGCAACGTTCTTCGCATCCGCAAGAACCAGATACTGGTCGATCGTGGTCTTGTCGGCTTCAAGCGACAGGTTGGCCTGTTGCAGGGTCGAGATCTGACCGTTGATCGCGTCGATCTCGGACTGCTGGGTGGTCGGGTCAAGCCCGGCCAGCTGGCCCTGTAGATCGGTGATCGCGCCAGTGTTCTGCGTGATCGTGGCGTCGATCACGGCGACCTGACCGGCAAGCTCTTCATCGCTCAGCGCCGACAGTTCCGGCGACAGGGCGTCGCGGGCGGTGTCTGCTTCGGCTTTGGCGACATAGAAGGTGCTGATACGGCCAACGTTGCTGTTCGCACTGGCGTTGGCCATTGCGTTTTCATTGGCGCACATGGCGTTGAGATTGCGCAGTTCGCGGGCAATCGCGCCGTTACCATTTGCGCCGGGGTTCTCGGGGCGGCCGGTGTTCTGGCTGTTGCCGCGCTGTTCAGAGCCGCGGTTGGTGCGGTCCCGGTCACGTCCACGGTTGGAGTTTCCGTTCCCGTTTCCGTTCCCCCGGCCGGCAGCAAAGGCTGTGTCGGCAGAGGCGATGAAGGTGACTGTGCTGACCGCGGTCAGCGACAGGGCAGCGCATAGAGTGGCGGAAAGCATTTTGCGAGTGATCATGGCGTCCTCAATATTGATTTGGCAGGTGGCTGCTCTAGCCTTTGGCATCAGAAAAAGGAAAAATTGCGGCGAATCTAGGTTTATGCTTGGGAACCGCCGCAATTCGCGGGATTTCGCCTTTTATCACCTGTCCATGGCGAGGATCTGCCACATTCTTGCGAAATTGGACCTTGGACCGGCGACTTGTCGGACCTATATCGGCGCGACAATCCACCACCGCGCCACAAGGAAGACCAGATGACCCTTGGCAGCCAGATCGCCTGGGACGATACCGTCCTGCCGTTTCAATTGGACCGGTCCGATATCCGTGGCCGGGTGGCCCGGCTTGACGGAGTATTGGACCAGATCCTTGCCCAGCACGACTATCCGCCCGAGGTAGAGGCGCTTGTGGCCGAGATGGCCCTGCTGACCGCGATGATCGGCCAGACGGTCAAGCTTCGGTGGAAACTGTCGTTGCAGGTGCGTGGCGACGGGCCGATCCGGCTGATCGCGACGGACTATTATGGTCCGACCGAGAATGGCGCCCCGGCGCGTGTCCGTGCCTATGCCAGCTATGACAAGACCCGGCTGGAACACGGGGCGGACCCGTTCGCGCAGATCGGCAAGGGTTATTTCGCGATCCTGATCGACCAGGGCAAGGGCATGACCCCCTATCAGGGGATTACGCCGATTTCAGGCGGGTCGCTCCTTGCCTGCGCGGAAACCTATTTCGCGCAGTCTGAACAGCTGCCGACCCGGTTTTCCTTGTCCTATGGCCGGTCGCAGATGCCGGGTGAGGCGGAACATTGGCGCGCGGGCGGCGTGATGCTGCAGCATATGCCCAAGGCCTCGCCCTTCGTTTCCTCTGAAGGGGGCAGTGGCGAAGACGGGCTGTTGCAGGCCGAGGATATGCTGAACGACGATGAATCCGAGAACTGGGTCCGCGCCAACGTGCTTTTGGATACGGTCGACGACCTAGAGCTGATCGGCCCTTCGGTGCAGCCGACGGATCTGCTTGTGCGGCTGTTTCATGAAGAGGCGCCGCGGGTCTTTGATGCCCAGCCGGTCAAGTTCGGCTGTTCCTGTTCGTCGGACCGCGTGCGGGAAAGCCTGTCGATCTATTCGGCCAAGGACATCGGCCATATGACGACCGACGATGGGATCGTGACCGCTGATTGCCAGTTTTGCGGGGCGCATTACGAATTCGACCCGGCGACCCTTGGGTTCGAGGCGACGAAAGGCCCCGATGACGGAAACTGAGATCAGGGACAGGCTTCTGGCCGCATTGAACCGGAATGGCGGCGCATCGTCGGATTTCGATCTGAATCCCGACGTCGCCCTTCCGCCCAATCGGGTGCTGCGCCCCGCGGCGGTTCTTGTCCCCGTGATGGCCGAAAGGAACGACATCGTTCTGACCAAGCGCTCTGCCCGGTTGAAACACCATCCCGGGCAGATTGCCTTTCCCGGCGGAAAGCAGGACCCGACCGATGCCACCCTTGCGGATACGGCCCTGCGCGAGGCGGAAGAGGAGATTGGCCTGTCGCGAGACATGGTCGAAGTTCTGGGGGCGCTGCCGACCCATGAGACGGTGACCGGTTTTACCGTCACGCCAATTGTCGGATTGATCCATGGCGCCCCATCTTTCCGGCCCGAGGCGGGCGAGGTCGAAGAGGTCTTTCGGGTCCCCTTCGCCCATCTGGCTGACCCGGTGAACTTTCGGGTCGAAGGCCGGCGTTGGCAGGGTCGAAAGCGGTATTACTTCACCGCGCCCTATGGCCCCTATTATATCTGGGGCGCGACCGCGCGCATCCTGCGGGGTCTGGCGGACAGGTTGGCCCGATGACCGAGGCCCTCCGGATCGAAGCGGATTGGCTAAGGTCGGACGGCGCGCGCCGGGTGTGTGCGGTGCTGACCGACGCGGGATATGACGCGTGGTTCGTCGGCGGCTGCGTCCGCAACGCGATTTTGAACGAACCCGTGGCCGATCTGGATATTTCTACCAACGCGCGGCCGGAACAGGTGCTTGCGCTGGCGCAGGACAAGGGGCTGACCGCCGTTCCCACAGGCATTGACCACGGAACCGTGACGGTCGTGGTCGATCACCTTCCCTATGAAATCACCACCTATCGGCGGGACGTGGCGACCGACGGGCGGCGGGCCGTTGTCGCCTTTGCCGACACTATCGAAGAAGATGCCGCACGGCGTGACCTGACGATCAACGCGCTTTATGCCGGACCGGATGGCCGGATGGTAGATCCGCTTGGTGGGTTGCCTGACCTTCTGGCCCGCCGCATCCGGTTCATCGGCGATCCGTTCGACCGCATCCGCGAGGATTATCTGCGCATCCTGCGGTTCTTCCGGTTCTACGCCTGGTATGGCGATCCGGCCGAGGGGTTGGACCCTGACGGTCTGGCGGCCTGTGCCGAACTGGCCGAAGGTGTCGAGACCCTGTCACGCGAACGGATCGGGCATGAGGTTCGCAAGCTGCTTCAGGCGCCCGATCCCGGCCCGGCCCTTGCCTCCATAGCCCGATGCGGGGTGTTGATGCGGATATTGCCCGGGGCCTCTGCCGCGCAGGTGCCGGTGCTGGTCCATGTGGAAGAGGAGGCCGGGTTTGGCCCCGGCCTGATCCGTCGCCTTGTTGCGCTGGGCGGCGAAGATGCGGATGACCGGCTGCGGCTGTCCAAGGCTGAAGTTCGCGAGGTCGATCGGGTGCGCGCCGCACTGGAGAGCGGCGCAAAACCCGCAGAACTGGGCTATCGGCACGGGCTGGACACGGCGACGGACGCCCTTCTTCTGCGGGCGGTCGTGGAAAACCGGACCCTGACGCAGGACGAACTGGCACAGGCAAAGGCCGGTGCCGCCGCCGAATTCCCCATTGCCGCCAAGGACCTGATGCCCGACACCACCGGCCCCGCGCTGGGCGCGGCGCTGCGGGCGCTTGAGGACCGGTGGATCGCGTCGGGTTTCACGCTGTCGCGGGACGAATTGCTGACCTTCCGATAAAAACGGATGACAGACGGTTTTTGCCGGGGTATCTACGAACTGCACAACGGAGGATTGCACTATGCGAAACGGGATTGATCCACGTCTGATTTGATCAGTCTGGTCCCGTTTGGGCGGTCTGGTCAGCAGACACACCGCCTCACCCATAGTGATTTCCAGTGGCTTGAAAGGCCCCTCCGATGTTCCGCTTCTTTGAAAATCTTATCGATCCCTTTGCCGCCCGTGATTCCGGCACACCGCCCGCAACGCTGTGGGCCTTCTATCGCGAAGCCATGCGCCCGTTCCGGCGCATCGTCCCTTGGCTGTTGCTGACGGGCCTGATTGTCGCGCTGTTTGAGGCGGCGATGATCTGGTACGCCGGGCGGCTGGTGGACGTGATGAACGCGACCGGCGCCGCCGATTTCTGGGCGACCCACAGGGTGGAAATCCTGATCGTCGCTTTCGCGCTGACCTTCCTGCGGCCCGCTGCGATCCTTGCCCAGCACGCGTTTCTTGAACTGACCCTTGCCGGAAACATGCAGGAGCGGGTCCGTTGGCGAGCGCATAAACACATGCTGGGTCAGTCGATCGGGTTCTTCCAGAACGACTTTGCCGGACGCCTGTCGAACCGGGTGATGAAACTGTCGGAATCCACCGAAGACAGCATGTATATGATGTTCGAAGGGGTCTGGTATGCCCTGTCCTACGCCGTCACCGCCGTGATCCTTGTGTCGGGGATCGACTGGCGTGTCGCTGTTCCCTTGGTGATCTGGCTGACGGCCTATGCCAGCTATACCTATTGGACCGCCGTTCGCGTGTCGAAGGCATCGGAAAAATGGTCCGATGCGCGGTCGCTGGCCAATGGTCGCATCGTGGACGCCTATACCAATATCGAAACGGTCAAGCTGTTCAGCAATGGCGAACAGGAAGAGGCCTTTGTCCTCAACGCGCTCAAGCGGCTGCGCCTGCGGTTTCACCGGTTCCTGCGGCTGATGACAGAACTGTCCTTCGCCCTGAACGTGATCAACGCGATCCTGTTCGTAGGCGTGATCGGCGCCGCTGTCTGGCTTTGGACCAATGGGCAAAGCACCGTGGGCGAGGTCGCGGCGGTGACCGCGCTGGCCGTGCGGCTGAACGGTATGTCGGGCTGGATTCTGTGGGTCACCGTGCGCCTGTTCGAACACGCAGGCACGGTGCGCGAGGCGCTGCAATCCGTGTCCGTTGACCATGCGGTGACGGATAAGTCCGACACGCGTCTGACGGTCACGGATGGCGCGATCCGCTTTGACAATCTTGTGCACCACTATGGCAAGGGTGTTGGCGGGATCGACGGGATCACGCTGGACATCGCGCCGGGCGAAAAGGTCGGTCTGGTTGGCCGGTCGGGGGCCGGGAAATCGTCGCTGGTTAACCTTTTGTTGCGGTTCCGCGACCCTGAAGGCGGGGTGATCCGCATTGACGGGCAGGATATTTCCCAGGTCACGCAGGACAGCCTGCGCAAGGCGATCGGCGTGGTGACGCAGGACAGCTCGCTTCTCCATCGGTCGATCCGGGACAACATCCTTTACGGCAACCCCCTTGCCAGCGACGAAGAGATGTTCGCGGCCGCCCGCAAGGCCGAGGCGCATGACTTTATCCTGTCGCTGGAAGATCCCGGTGGCCGGTCCGGCTATTCAGCCTATGTTGGCGAAAGGGGCGTGAAGCTGTCCGGCGGACAACGGCAGCGGATCGCGATTGCCCGAGTGATGCTGAAGAACGCGCCGATCCTTGTGCTGGACGAGGCGACATCGGCCCTGGATTCGGAAGTGGAGGCGGCCATTCAATCGACCCTATACGGCATGATGCAGGGCAAGACGGTGATCGCGATTGCGCACCGCCTGTCCACCATCGCCCAGATGGACCGGATCGTTGTCATGGATCGTGGCCGGATCGTCGAACAGGGCAGCCATGATGCGCTTCTGGATCACGGCGGAATCTACGCCGGTCTGTGGCAGCGCCAGTCGGGCGGGTTCCTGGGCGACGAGGCGGAGGCCGCGGAATAATGCGTGAGGCCTATAAGACGTGGTTGCGCTGGGCCGGGGGGCTGATCCCCTCGCCCCAGCCGGCCATCGGTGCGCCGCCCCGCACCCTGCGCGCCTTTATCAACTGGTGTCTTCGGGGCAGCTGGCGGGTTATCCTGATTGCCGCGCTGGTGTCTGGCGTCGCCGGGGCGACCGAAGTGCTGGCCATGTTCTTTCTTGGGAAGGTGGTCGATATCGCCTCTGCCGGGGACGGGCTTGGCGGTTATGGGTCGCTTCTGATCTCGGCGCTTATTCTGCTGGTGTTGGTTCGGCCCATTGTTTTTGGACTGTCGGCGACGTTCCAATCCGTCGTGCTTGGCCCGAATATCTTTCGGCTGGTCCTGTCGCGCCTGCATTCCTGGACGCTTGGTCAATCCGTCACCTTCTTCGACAATGATTTCGCCGGGCGGCTTGCGCAAAAGCAGATGCAGACCGCCACCTCCCTGACCGAGGTAGTGATCGAGACAGTCAACGCCATTCTCTTCGCGCTGGCCTCGGTGATCGGGGCGGCGGTTCTTGTGGCCTTTGTTGATGCCCGGTTGCTTGTCGTTCTTGGCCTGTGGTTCGCGGTCTATCTGGGGTTCCTGCGGCTTTTCCTGCCGCGGATCCGGCTGCGGTCCAAGGCGCGGGCCGGGGCGCGGGCACAGGTCACCGGGCAGGTCGTGGACACGATCACCAATATCAAGACGGTGAAACTGTTCGCCGGGGACCGGCACGAAGAGGACGCGGCCCATACCGCGATGGAGGCGCTGTGGGAACGGGCGCTGGATTTCGGTGAGGTTTCGACCCTGTTCCGGTTCGGCCTGATCACGCTTGCGGGCATCCTGCCGGTGACGATGGTCGGTTTCGGCCTTGTCTGGAGCCTGTCGGGTAGTGTCACGCCGGGCGATATCGCCGCTATCGGCGCGGTGTCCATCCGGCTGAGCCAGATGACCGGCTGGGTCAGCTTCACGTTGATGGGGATCTACAGCCATCTGGGCGAGGCCGAGGACGGGATGCGCACCCTGACCCCGCCCTATGCGTTGACCGATGCGCCCAATGCCGCGCCGCTGGCGGTGACGCGGGGAGAGATCACTTTCGACAATGTCAGCTTTGGCTATGGGCGCGACACCGGGGGGATCAGCGACATTTCCCTTCGGATCGCGCCGGGCGAGAAACTGGGGATCGTTGGCGCTTCTGGCGCAGGGAAATCAACCCTGGTTTCGCTGCTTTTGCGTCTCTACGATGCGGAAGAAGGGCAGGTTCTAATCGATGGGCAGGACCTTCGCGGTGTGACCCAATCCAGCCTGCGCGCCGCCATCGGAATGGTCACGCAGGAAACCGCGATGTTCAACCGGACCGCCCGCGAGAATATTCTCTACGGTCGTCCCGACGCGTCCGAGGAGGAGATGATCGCCGCCGCCCGCAAGGCCGAGGCGCATGAGTTCATCACCGGCCTGCGCGACAACAAGGGGCAAACCGGCTACGACGCCTTTGTTGGCGAGCGGGGGGTGAAGCTGTCCGGTGGTCAACGGCAGCGCATCGCGTTAGCCCGCGCCATGCTGAAAGACGCGCCGATCCTTGTTCTGGACGAGGCGACATCGGCGCTGGATTCCGAGGTCGAGGCAGCGATCCAATCGGCGCTTCAGCGCGCGATGGAGGGAAAGACCGTGCTGGCCATCGCGCACCGCCTGTCCACGATTTCCGACATGGACCGGATTATCGTCCTTGAAAACGGGCGGATCGTCGAACAAGGAAGCCATGACGACTTGCTGGCGCTGGGCAGAACATATGCCCGCTATTGGAACCGGCAGTCGGGCGGGTTTATCGGAACGGACAGCGACGCATGACACAGGTAATCGGGCTGACCCACACGGGGCTGGGACGGACAGACGACGGGCAGTTCCTGCCGCGTGTCCTGCCGGGGGAAACGGTCGATGTCGGCGCCGACGGTGTGCCGCGCATCCTGTCCCCCTCGGCGGATCGGGTGTCGCCCCCCTGTCGGCACTACAAGGCCTGTGGCGGTTGCGCCATGCAACACGCGTCGGACAAATTCGTCGAAGGCTGGAAGGCTGGCATTGTCGCCCGGGCGCTGTCCGCGCAGGGGATCGAGGCGCAGATTGAAGGCGTCGATACATCGCCGCCCCGGTCGCGCAGGCGGGCCAAGCTGTCCGGCCGCCGGACCAAGAAGGGCGCCATGGTCGGGTTCCACGCCCGCGCCTCTGACCTTTTGATCGAGGTGCCGGATTGCCAACTTTTGACGCCTGCGCTGATGGGGGCCATCCCGGCGTTGGAACGGCTGACCGCGCTGGTTGGATCGCGCAAGGGCGAGGTTGCCCTGACCGTCACCGAAAGCCTTGGCGGATTGGATGTGCATCTTGATTTTTCAACAAAAGACCTGACGCCGGAACTGCGGATTTCCCTTGCGGATTTCGCGCGCGAGGTCGGGTTTGCGCGACTTGTCTGGTGCGACGAACCCATCGTCACCATGACCCCGCCGCAACAGCAGTTCGGCAAGGCGCGGGTGGTTCCGCCGCCGGGTTCCTTCCTTCAGGCAACCCGCGCGGGCGAGGCGGCGCTGGTGTCGGCGGTGCGCAGAATCGTCGGCAAAGCAGGCAAGGTTGCGGATCTCTTTGCCGGGTGCGGGACCTTTTCGCTGCCCTTGGCGGAAGGTGCGCAGGTGCACGCCGTCGAAGGCGAAGCGGCGATGATGCGGGCGCTTGATGCCGGATGGCGGGCATCAAGTGGTTTGAAGCAGGTGACGACCGAAACCCGCGATCTGTTTCGCCGCCCGCTCTTGTCGGACGAGCTGGCGAAATTCGACGCGGTGGTGATCGACCCGCCACGCGCCGGGGCCGAGGCTCAGGTGGCCGAAATCATTGGATCGGGCGTTCCGGTTGTCGCAATGGTGTCCTGCAACCCGGTCACCTTCGCGCGGGATGCGCAGACCCTTGTGTCGGGGGGATACGGGTTGAATTGGGTGCGGGTGGTGGATCAGTTCCGCTGGTCTTCCCATGTCGAGGTGGTCGCTGCGTTCACGCGCCTGTGAGCGGCGGATCATGATTTCCCCGCTATCGCAATCAGCGGATTTCAGGTAAAAGCCAGGCAATCAACATGACCGGGAAAACCCGGGATAGGCAGGCAATGCGGTTTCTTTCGATACTCCTTTCCCTTGTGGTGGTGGTGGGCCTGTCCGGCTGCGCCACCAAGTTCCGGACCTATGACGGCCCGGAAGTGACCCGCGTTGTGGTGATGAAAGGGGACAGGCGGCTGTATCTGATGCATCACGATCAGGTCCTGCGCGCCTTCGAGATCGAAATGGGTTTCGCCCCCGAGGGCCACAAGGCGCGGGAAGGTGACGGGCGGACGCCGGAAGGCGCCTATTGGATCGACCGGCGCAATCCCAACAGCGCCTATCACCTGTCGATCGGGATTTCCTATCCGAATGCGCAGGACCGGGCCCGGGCGCAGGAAATGGGCGTTTCACCGGGTGGCGACATCTTTATCCACGGAACGCCGAAGATCATCGCCGGGCGTGATGACTGGACCGCCGGATGCATCGCCGTCACCAATCGCGAGATGGAAGACATCTATGCGATGGTTCGGGACGGGACGCCGATTCACATCTTTCCGTAGATCGGCCTAGATCCGGCCGGTCACCAGCGTCCACCACAGCTTGCCGCCCGGTTCCTGATGCCAGGCGAACCCCAACAACGTGGCGTTCCGGTCAAGGATCACGGCGCGGGTGTCGGGCTGACCCATCCAGGCGGCAAGGGTTTCCAGCTCTGTCTCGTAGGTTTCAGAGATGTTTTCACCCAGAATCTGGCCGGTGTATCCGACCCGGCGCGCCCGTTCGAGCGGTGAAGACCCATCCGACCCGAAGTGCCAGGGCCGGTTCTGAATTGCCATATCGCGGGAATGGGTCGCCGCGGCAGCGTTCAGACGGTCGTTGAACTGCAAGGGCGCAATCCCGGCTGCGGCCCGCAGAGAATTCACCCCATCCAGCATGCGGAACATGACGCCATCGGCATCACCATCGGAAATCCGGTAGATCTGCGGCAAGGGCAGGCCGTCGGGCCCGATCCGCGCGGAATTGGTGGTGCAGGCCGCAACAGCCGCCAGCGAAAGGCCCGCAAGAAGAAAACGACGATTCATCTAGAATACCCCTGAACTTGTCGATTCCTCATATCCGGACCCGCGTTGCACTTCAAACCCGCATCGGCCAGCCTTTGCCGATATGACACATGTTTGAATTGCGATGCCCCGCCCAACCCCATATGCAACAGTCAAACAAGACCGCCCCGTGATCGGAGAGATCAAGATGACCGACAACACTGTTTCCAAGCTGAGCCGCCGGGCCTTTGTCGCCGCAGCGGCAGCCACGGTCGGCGCGCGCGCCGTTGCCCAGACCGAGAACTCGACCGAGATTGAATCTGAGGTTTCGCAGACGATCCGCCGGAATATCTCGAGCTTCCGGTCGCTTGACTGGCAACCCTATTTCTCGGACCTGCGGAACGGCGCTTGCCTTGTGGATACGCAGTCCCGCGCCCTGCATTACTGGTCCGAGGACCAGAGCATCTACAAGCTGTATCCGACCAGCGTGCCGCTGACCGAGGATCTGACACGGCGTGGCCGGACCGAGGTAATCCGCAAGGTTGTCGGCCCGGAATGGCGTCCGACCCCGTCGATGCTGGAACGCAATCCGGAATGGCCGTCCTACATCGGGCCGGGTCCGGAAAACCCGCTGGGCACCCATGCGCTCTACCTGTCGTGGCAGTATTACCGTATCCACGGTACCCACGACACCCGCAAGATCGGCCGGAGATCATCCAACGGCTGCATCGGCCTTTACAACGAGCATATCGCCGAATTGTTCAGCCTGACCAAGGTTGGAACACAAGTGTTGCTAATTTGACGACATTTGCCTGAACCAAGGCGGAAAACACCCGATAACCCTTTGCATCAACCGATTTTCCTGATTAATCCGACGATACGAGGTAAGTCTTGGGTGCCTGCCGTCGCCCTCAACATATGGCGGCGGGCAAAAACTGGAGAAAACACATGAAGAAAATCGCTCTCGCCATTGCTGGCTTTGTCGGTTCGGCTTCCGCTGCCCTTGCTGGTGGCATGGCTGCTCCCGTCATGGAAATGGAACCGGTCATCGTTGAAGAAGCCGCTGGCTCCTCTTCCTCGGCCGGCCTGATCATTCCGCTGATCCTGATCGCGCTGATCGCCGCCGCTATGTCGTCGTCGTCGACCGCCGAATAATTCAAACTTCGGTTTGAGTTTGGAAGGGCAGAGGTTTTCCTCTGCCCTTTTGCTTTGGTGGATCAGATCCAGCCAGCAAGATTCCGTTTCAGGATTTCGGCCAGCGCATCCATGTGGGCCTGATCGTCGTTCAGGCAGGGGATGTAGGTAAAGGTCTGGCCGCCGGCCTCTTCGAAGCTTTCCTTGATCTCTTCCTGAATCTCTTCAAGCGTTTCGACGCAATCGGAGGAAAAGGCGGGCGCGATGACCGCGATTCGCTTGTGGCCGTCGTCCTTGGCCAGCCGGGCGACCTCCTCCACCGTGTAGGGTTTCAGCCATTCTTCCGGGCCAAAGACCGACTGGAAGGTCGTGACGAAGTGGTCCTTGTCCCAGCCCAGCCGTCCGCGCAGAAGCCGCGTCGTCTTTTGGCACTGACAGTGATAGGGATCGCCGCTGGTCAGGTAGCGGTGCGGCATCCCGTGGTAGGACACCACCAGACGATCGGGCCGCTGATCCAGATCGGCGTAGGCCTTTTCCACCGAGGCGGCGAGCGCGTCGATATAGGCCGGATCTTCGAAATAGGGCGGCACCACCCGGACCGAGGGCTGCCATTTCTCTTTCATCAGCGCGCGGAAGAACTGGTCGTTCGCGGTGGCCCAAGTGGCCCCTGCGTAATGCGGGTAAAGCGGCATGAACACGATCCGATCACAGCCTGCATCGACCATTTCCCGCAGTTTGCTTTCGGTCGACGGATTGCCGTAGCGCATACAGAAATCGACGAGGACATCACCGCCATAGGCCGCCTCCATCCGGTCGCGCAGGGCCACTGTCTGGGCCTTTGTGATGGTCAAGAGCGGGCTTTCGTCCGCTTCCTTGTTCCAGATCGAGGCATAGGCCTCGCCCGATTTGAAGGGACGGCGCGACAGGATGATCAATTGCAGCAGCGGCTGCCAAAGCCAGGCGGAGTAGTCGACGACGCGCTTGTCGGAGAGGAACTCGCTCAGGTAGCGGCGCATGGACCAGTAGTCGGTCGCGTCGGGGGTTCCAAGGTTGGCGATCAGTACCCCGATCTTCGCGGGTTTCACCTTGGGGTGGTCCGCCGGGGCGTGGGCAGGGCAAACCGCCGTGCCGCCGGTGATCTTGGGTGTATCCATGTCCTTCATCGGGTCCGTCCGTCTGTCCTTGGTCCGGCCTGACATAGCCGGATATATGGATGGGTCAATCTTTGCTGTCGGAAAGCGGTGTTTCGGTCGCGCCCAAGGCATCGGCAAGCCGCTGTGCCGCCGATCCGGGGCGCAACGGTTTTTGCTGGCTCGGGTCCGGTGCCCAGCCGGTCAGCACGACCACTTCGAAGGTTGCCGGAACGCGCCCGTCGTCGGTTCCGAAGTGCCGGGCATAGGTTTCGACTGCGCCGAACATGACCGCGCGCCGTGTCGGTGACCGGAGCCGCCCGGCCAAGGCATTGGTTTCCCCCATGCCGCGCAGGTCCCGCATGAGGTGAAGCGCCGAGGCATAGGTCACATCATATGGCAGGGCGTCCGCGACCGGCAGCGCAAAGCCCGCCCGCTGCAGCAACCCGCCGAGATCGCGGATTTCCCCCATCGGGGCGATCCGCGGCGACAGCCCACCCGTGGCCCGCGATTCCGCTTCGGCCAAGGCGGCCCGCAATTCATGCAGGGTCTGCCCACCGAAGAGCGCGGCGATCATCAGCCCGTCGGGCTCCAGCGCGTGGCGGCATTGCACCAATTGGCCGACCGGGTCATTGGCCCAGTGAAGGGCCAGCGCGTGGATCACCAGATCATGCGTTCCGGGGTCAAGCGCCAGAATGTCGTCATCCGCAATAATCCGCGCATCCGGGAACGCGGCCTGCCAGGGGCCGGGCATCCCGGTGACGATCGCCACCTTGGTAAACGACTTGTTAACCAGTTCCAGCCTTTCCTTGACCTCATCAATGAGGGCGTCGTGCAGGAACGTCACCGGATCGCGGCCCGAGCGGGTGCGGTTGCGGGACAGGGCGGTGCGGTCGGTCAACAGGGGCGGGGTCGTCATGGCCCCATGACTTAGGGGTATTCCATGCTGTTGGAAAGCGTGGTTCGCACGATCTATCCGCCCGGCTGTGTCCTGTGTGGGCATCCGACCGAGGCAGATTTCGGCCTGTGTGGGACTTGCTGGTCTGATGCGGATTTCCTTGATGGGGCGGTCTGCATGGGTTGCGGGGCGCCGGTGCCTGGACCCTCTGATGCTGTGGATCTTGTCTGCGAAGACTGCCACCGGATTGCCCGACCCTGGCACAGGGGCCGGGCGGTTGCGCGCTATTCCGGGTCGGTGCGCAAGATGATCCTGTCCCTCAAGCACGGCGACCGGGCGGAAATGGCCCGTGCGGCGGGGCCGATGCTCGCGCGGGTCGCGGCGGCGCTTCCCATTGGCGATGCGCCGGCGATTGTTCCCGTGCCGCTGCATTGGACCCGGATGCTCAAACGCCGGTTCAATCAATCCGCCCTCTTGGCACAGGCAATGGCAGGGCGGCTGCCGGGGGCCGCTTATGCACCCGATGCATTGGTCAGGGTGCGTCGGACGGCCTCGCTTGAAGGTCAGGGCCGGGATGAACGGTTTGCAACCTTGCAGGAGGCAATCCGTCCCCACCCGCGACAGGGGGGTGTTCTGGCCGGGCGATCCGTCCTGATCGTCGATGACGTGATGACATCCGGCGCGACCCTTGCCGCCGCGACCGAGGCGGCACATGCCGCGGGCGCAACACAGGTTTGTGTCTTGGTGCTAGCGCGCGTGGTGAAAGATACCTAGATAGTCGGAAACCCTTTCTGCGAGGCTCCGATGAAACCTGTCGAAATCTACACCACCCCGACCTGCGGCTTTTGCCATGCGGCCAAGCGGCTGCTGGCGTCCAAGGGCGTGCAGTTCAAAGAGATCAATGTCGCGGGTGACATGGACCTGCGCGCGGCGATGATTCAGCGGTCGAATGGTGGGCGGACAGTGCCGCAGATCTTTATCGGCGATCAGCATGTCGGTGGCTGCGACGACCTTTATGCGCTTGACCAGATGGGCAAGCTTGATCCGCTGCTGGCCGCGTGAGGGCCGCGCTTCTTCAGCTGTGTTCGGGGGATGATCCCGCCGCGAACCTGCCCCGGACCATCGGTCTGGTTCGGGAGGCAGCGGCGCAGGGCGCGACCTTTATCCTGACGCCGGAAGTGACCAATTGCGTGTCACTTGACCGGGACTGGCAGGCGGGGGTCTTGCAGACGGAAGAGGCGGATATCACCCTTGCCGGTCTGCGGGCCGAGGCGGCGGCGCTGGGCGTCTGGCTGTCCATTGGATCGCTCGGGTTGAAGACCGGGGACGCCGATGGGCGCTTTGGAAACCGATCCTTCCTGATTGCCCCCGATGGGTCCGTCCGCGCCCGCTATGACAAGATCCATATGTTCGACGTGGATGTGACGCCGGAAGAAACGTTCCGTGAATCCGCCGGATATCGGCCGGGGGATCGGGCCGTGGTGGCCGAGACAGATTTTGGCAAGGTCGGACTGACCGTCTGCTATGACCTGCGGTTTCCGCATCTGCACCGGGCACTGGCCAAGGCGGGGGCGACGATCCTGACCGCACCGGCCGCATTCTCACCCGTCACCGGCGCGGCGCATTGGGAGCCGCTTTTGCGGGCACGTGCGATTGAAACCGGCTGTTTCGTGTTGGCGGCGGCGCAAACCGGCACCCATCCAAAGACAGTTGGGCCCACCCGGCGGACCCATGGCCATAGCCTTGCCGTTGCCCCTTGGGGCGAGGTTCTGGCCGACGGCGGGACAGAGCCGGGGGTCGTCACGGTTGATATTGACCTTGAAGAGGTGGCAAAAGCACGGGGGCGGGTTCCCTCGCTGTTCAACGACCGCCCATTTGAAGGCCCCTGATCGCCAATGAATGCCCAGAACGAAAACCTTGCCGTATCCCTGTTCAGTGAAATTCTGACGGTGGATCAGCTTGCCCGGATGGCCGTGGCCAAGGTTCTTCCCAAGGGGATGGAGCTGTCGCATTTCTCGGTGCTGAACCAGTTGGCCCATGCGGGCGGAGAGAAGACCCCCGCACAGCTGGCCCGGAATTTCCACCTGACCCGCGGCGCGATGACCAATACGCTGACCAAGCTGGAATGGGCAGGCTGGGTGCATGTGCGCCCCGATTGGGAGGACGCCCGGCGCAAGCTGGTGTCGATCAGCCCCACCGGGTTGGCGGCCCGGGATGCGGCGCTTGCGGCGATCACCCCGGTCATTGCCGAGGTTGTGGACAAGATCGGGGCAGAAAAAGTCCGCTCGGCCCTGCCGGTCCTGCGCGAATTGCGTCTGAAGCTGTCGGCGGAAGACTAGGGTTTCACGCTGGCGGTGACATAGTTCACCGACAGGTCTTTTTCCGAGATGCTCCAGCTCCACAGGATCGGGTTGAAGACATAACCCTTGCGGTCCACCGGGGTCATGCCGGCCCGCGTCAGAAGGTCGAACAATTCGTCCGGGGTGATGAACTTGGCCCAGTCATGTGTGCCCTTTGGCAGCCAGCGCATGACGTATTCGGCACCCACAATCGCCATGGCATAGCTTTTCGGGTTGCGGTTGATCGTGGAACACAGGTGCAGGCCGCCGGGCTTCAGCAACATCCGGCAGGCGGTCAAATACGCCAACGGGTCGGCAACATGTTCGACCACTTCCATGTTCAACACCACATCGAACTGCTCGCCCGCCTCGGCCATCGCCTCTGCCGTGGTATGGCGGTAGTCGATGTCCAGTCCCGACTGTTCGGCGTGAATGCGGGCCACCGGGATATTGCGTTCCGCCGCGTCCGCGCCGACGACGGTTGCGCCCAGACGGGCCATCGGTTCGCACAAGAGCCCGCCGCCACAGCCAATGTCCAGAAGGCGAATGCCCTCGAACGGGCGGGTTGCAGACAGGTCGCGCCCGAACTCTGCCGCGATCTGTCGGGTGATGTAATCGAGCCGGACCGGATTCATCATGTGCAGCGGTTTGAATTTTCCGTTCAGATCCCACCATTCGGCGGCCATCGCCTCGAATTTTGAAATCTCGGCGGGGTCTACCGTGTTGGTCTGGGCTGTATCGGTCATTTTCTGGTCCGGGTGATGGCGTGTCGGGTTCAACGGCTATATAGGTCAATCATGGACAGGATCAGTGGTCAAAGCCGCAGGGTGACGCATCTTTATCCCCATATCGAACCGTTCGACCAGCGAATGCTGGATGTCGGCGACGGTCATACCGTCTATGTCGAACAATGCGGCAATCCGGCGGGGCGCCCCGTTGTGGTGCTGCATGGCGGACCGGGTGGCGGCTGCAGCCCGGCCATGCGCCGCTATTTCGACCCCGAGGTCTATCGCGTCATCCTGTTCGATCAGCGGGGATGCGGCCGGTCGCGGCCGCATGCGGTCGTCGAGGCAAACACCACCTGGCATCTTGTCGCCGATATCGAACGGATCCGCGAGGCATTGGGGATCGACCGATGGATTGCCTTTGGCGGCAGTTGGGGGGCGACGCTGGCGTTGGTCTATGCGCAGGCCCATCCCGACAGGGTCGCGGCGCTGGTTCTGCGGGGCGTGTTCCTGATGACCCGTCCCGAGCTGGACTGGTTCTATGGCGGCGGGGCTGGCCGTTTCTGGCCGGATCTTTGGGGCAGGTTCGAAACCATGATCCCGGAAGAGGAGCGCGGCGACATGATTGCCGCCTATCATCGCCGCCTGTTCGGGAAGGACCGGATGACGGAGGTCCGCTATGCGCGGGCCTGGGTCCAATGGGAAAATGCCCTTGCCTCGATCGCGAGCGACGGGGTGGGCGGCGAAACCCCCGCCGATTACGCCCGCGCCTTTGCCCGTCTGGAATGTCACTATTTCCATAACGACGGGTTCCTGTCGCCCGATCAGCAGATCCTGTCGAACATGGACCGGATCAGCCATATTCCGGGCGTCATCGTGCAGGGCCGATATGACATGATTTGCCCCCCCGTTTCGGCCCATGAACTGGCCCGTCGCTGGCCGAACGCGCGCCTTCACATGATTGGCCGCGCGGGTCACGCCCTGTCGGAACCGGGCATCAGTGATCAGCTTGTGCGGACAATGCAGCAGCTGGCGCGGCATTGATTCAGATTGCGATCCAAACCGCCCAAGTAACGCCCCATTCACGCTGTCTTTGAACCATCTTCATCGCCCATCCTGAAACCACGATTCGATGAAATCCCTTTCAGGACCAGAGACTGCCATGTCTGTGCCTTCCATGATTAAGCCGCTTCTCGCCGCGACGCTGTGCGTCGTTTTGGGCGTTGCCGCGAACCTGACCGTGCCGTCCATTGCCGAGGCCGGAAACGGCAATGGGAACGGCAACGGAAACGGCAACGGAAACGCCAATAGCAACAACGGCCGCGGCCAGACCGCACGCGAGCTGCGCGGCGCCAACGCCGCCCGCAACAATGCATCCAACCCGGCAGGGAACTCGATGCCGGCGAAGCTGGCGGTCTATCGGCAGTCCTATCTGCAGGCGGCTGCGACGCTCGACAATGCACAGGCGCTCTATAACCAGTACCAGCAATTGGCCACGATGACCGATGCCCAGATTGCGGCGGCCTTCCCCAGTGGCGGCTACGAGGCGGCGGTGTCGGCGGCGGCGGTTGCCTACAACGGCGCACTGTCTGATGCGCAGGGTGCTCAGGGTGTCATGCAGCAAAGCCTTGCCGCCCTGACCGACGGGCGCGACCTGTCCCCGGCGGCACTGGCCGAACTTCACCAGATGCTGGGTCTCTGACCTCTGGCGATTGCCACTTGCAGACTCGGGGGACCGGGTCTATATGGCTTGCAACAGCGGTGCTTTGGCGTCCAAACCCAAGGCTCCACCGGGAAACATCGACGGGCCGCTGGCCCGTTTTTTTGTGGCCAGTGCCTGCAACAGACGTCTGGATGACATGAACGACCTGATCGCCCGCGCGGCCATTGACCGACGCATCGCCGAAATCATCGCCCCCGTGATCGAAGACATGGGGTATGAACTTGTGCGCGTGCGCCTGATGACCGGCAAAAGCGCCACCTTGCAAGTGATGGCGCAGCGCCCCGACGGCACCATCGAAGTGGATGACTGTGCCCAGATTTCAACGGCGATTTCCGCCGTTCTGGATGTCGAAGATCCGATCGTCGATGCCTATACGCTGGAAGTGTCCAGCCCCGGCATCGACCGGCCCCTGACCCGGCTGAAGGATTTCGGCCTGTGGGACGGCTATGTCGCCAAGATCGAAACGACCGAGATGATCGACGGCCGCCGCCGCTTCAAAGGCATCCTTGCCGGGACCGAAGAGGACGAGGTTCTGATCACCATCGAAGAAGGCGGCGAGGAGCTGACCATCGGGCTGAAATTCGACTGGCTGTCCGATGCCAAGCTTGTGCTGACCGACGAATTGATCCGCGACGTTCTGCGCGGGCGCAAGGATGCGGGCCAGATCGACGAGGCCCAGTTTGACGAAGTTGAGACCATCATTGATGGGGACGAGGAGTAAGACCCATGGCAATCACATCCGCCAACCAGCTTGAACTGCTGCAAACCGCAGAGGCCGTGGCCCGCGAAAAGATGATCGACCCCAACCTGGTGGTCGAGGCGATGGAAGAGTCCCTCGCCCGCGCGGCAAAGTCCCGCTACGGCAGCGAGATGGACATTCGCGTGGCCATCGACCGCAAGACCGGTAAGGCGACCTTTACCCGTGTCCGCACCGTGGTTGCCGATGAGGATCTGGAAAACTACCAGGCCGAATTCACCGTGGATCAGGCCAAGCAGTACATGGACGATCCGCAGATCGGCGATACCTACACCGAAGAAGTGCCGCCGGTCGAACTGGGCCGGATCGCGGCCCAATCGGCCAAGCAGGTGATCCTTCAGAAGGTCCGCGAAGCCGAGCGTGACAAGCAGTACGAAGAGTTCAAGGATCGCGCCGGAACCATCATCAACGCGCTGGTCAAGCGCGAGGAATACGGCAACGTCATCGTTGACCTGAACCCGGGCGAAGGCGTTCTGCGCCGGAACGAGAAGATCGGCCGCGAAAGCTATCGCCCGAACGACCGCATCCGCTGCTACATCAAGGACGTGCGCCGCGAACCGCGTGGCCCGCAGGTGTTCCTGTCGCGGACCGCGCCGGAATTCATGGCCGAGCTGTTCAAGATGGAAGTGCCGGAAATCTACGAAGGCATCATCGAGATCAAGGCCGTGGCCCGCGATCCGGGCAGCCGTGCCAAGATTGCCGTTGTGTCCTATGACAACTCCATCGACCCGGTCGGCGCCTGCGTCGGTATGCGCGGCAGCCGCGTTCAGGCCGTCGTGAACGAGCTTCAGGGCGAAAAGATCGACATCATTCCGTGGAATGAAGACATGCCGACCTTCCTGGTGAACGCGCTTCAGCCCGCCGAGGTGTCGAAGGTCGTTCTGGATGAAGAGGCCGGCAAGATCGAGGTCGTCGTTCCCGAAGAGCAGCTGTCGCTGGCCATTGGCCGGCGCGGTCAGAACGTGCGCCTTGCCTCGCAGTTGACCAACCTCGACATCGACATCATGACCGAGGAGGAGGAATCCGCCCGCCGTCAGAAGGAATTCGAGGAACGCACCAAGCTGTTCATGGAAACCCTCGATCTGGACGAATTTTTTGCCCAGCTTCTGGTGGCCGAAGGCTTCACTTCGCTTGAAGAAGTGGCCTATGTCGAAGTGGACGAGCTTCTGGTCATTGATGGCGTGGACGAAGGCACCGCAGGAGAATTGCAGGCCCGCGCCCGCGATTATCTTGATGCCCAGAACCGCAAGGCGCTGGAACATGCCCGCGAACTGGGCGTGGAAGACAGCCTTGTGAACTTCGAGGGCCTGACCCCGCAGATGGTCGAGGCGCTGGCCGAGGACGGCGTGAAGACGCTGGAAGATTTCGCAACCTGCGCCGACTGGGAACTGGCCGGTGGCTGGACCACGATCGACGGCGAACGGGTCAAGGACGATGGCCTGCTCGAGAAGTTCGACCTGAGCCTTGAAGAGGCGCAGGACCTGATCATGACCGCCCGCGTGATGCTGGGCTGGGTCGATCCGGCCGATCTCGCGGCGGATGAAGATGCCGAAGACGGCGAAACCGAAGAAGGGGCCGAGGCCTGATTTCAGGCATTGGTATTAACCGCAATGGCGCGTGGTGGCCACAACAAGGACCGGTCCGAAGAGACCGAACGCCGGTGTATCGTCACCGGTGAGGTCCAGCCCAAGACGGGGTTGATCCGTTTCGTGATCGGCCCCGATGGGCAGGTCGTGCCCGATATCCTGGAAAAGCTTCCGGGTCGGGGCATGTGGGTCACGGCAAGTCGCGAAACCATCGGGAAGGCGGGCAAAGGCCAGTTTTCCCGGTCGGCGAAACAGCCCGTGACCGTGCCCGACGGGCTGGTCGATGAGGTCGAGCGGCAGCTTGCACGACGGGTGGTGGATCTGGTGGCGATGGCCCGCAAGGCCGGGCTCGCGGTCTGCGGTTTCGAAAAGGTAAAAGGGTGGCTGGCAGGCGGCGCGCAGGTGCGTGTTCTCATGCAGGCCTCCAACGGGTCCGAGCGCGGCAAGGCCAAGCTCTGGACCCCCGAAGGCGCCCGCTATTTCGGCTGTTTGACGGCCGAGGAATTGGGTTTGGCATTTGGGCGCCAAAGTGTGATACATGGCGCGCTCGCGACTGGCGGACTCAGCAACCGTGTTGTAGAGGAAGCCCTGAAGCTTAAGGGCATGCGCGAAGAAGACGGCGGCAAAGCGGCTGCCGGAAAGGAAAAAGTAGCTAAATGAGCGATAACGACGGCAAAAAGACTCTGGGTCTCGGTGGCTCGCGGCCTTCCAACGTGAAGCAGAGCTTCAGCCATGGCCGGACCAAGAACGTCGTGGTGGAAACCAAGCGCAAGCGCGTGGTGGTGCCCAAGCCGGGTGCCGCCGGGGCTGCCGGTGCGTCCGCCTCGCCAGTGAAAAGCGACCCGTCCAAACGTCCCGCCGGGATTTCGGACGCGGAACTTGAACGCCGGATGAAGGCGCTGGCCATGGCCAAGGCCCGCGAGGCCGAGGAATCCGCCAAGCGCGAAGCCGAGGAAAAGGCCCGCGCGGAAGAACGCGAGCGCCGCCGCGCCGAGGTCGAGGCCAAGGAGCGCGAGGACCGCGAGCGTGAAGAGCGCGCCCGGCAGAAGGCCGAGGAAGAAGAGCGCAAGAAGCTCAAGGCCGAGGAAACCGCCCGCAAGGCTGCTGCTGCCGC
The DNA here is from genome assembly GCF_004145845.1 of Loktanella sp. IMCC34160. Taxonomy (GTDB): domain Bacteria; phylum Pseudomonadota; class Alphaproteobacteria; order Rhodobacterales; family Rhodobacteraceae; genus SELP01. The sequence continues at coordinate 312,490 of NZ_SELP01000003.1, forward strand.
GCAGGAAGTTCCTGCCGCTGGGGATGCTGCCGCCGCAGGTGGACCGCGTGCGCCGGCCGGTGCCCGAAAGCCCGACCGTGAACGGGATCGCGGCGATGCGGGCAAAACCGCCCGGGTCAAGCCCGGCCGTGAAGATGAAGGCCGCCGGTCTGGCAAGCTGACCCTGAACCAGGCGCTGTCTGGTGAAGGCGGCCGCCAGCGGTCGCTTGCGTCGATGAAGCGCAAGCAGGAGCGCGCCCGTCAAAAGGCGATGGGCCAGCAGGTGGAACGCGAAAAGGTCGTGCGCGACGTTCAGGTGCCCGAGGCGATCGTGGTTGGCGAACTGGCCAACCGGATGGCGGAACGGGTTGCGGACGTGGTCAAGGCGCTGATGCAGAACGGCATCATGGCCACCCAGAACCAGACCATCGACGCTGATACCGCGGAACTGATTGTCGAGGAATTCGGCCACCGCGTGGTTCGCGTGTCCGACGCCGATGTCGAGGACGTGATCGACAGCGTCGAGGACAAGCCCGAAGACCTGCAGTCCCGGCCGCCGGTCATCACCATCATGGGCCACGTCGACCACGGCAAGACCTCGCTTCTGGATGCGATCCGGAACGCGAATGTCACCGCTGGCGAAGCGGGCGGGATTACCCAGCACATCGGCGCCTATCAGGTGACAACCGAAGGCGGGGCGGTTCTGACCTTCCTTGATACCCCCGGCCACGCGGCGTTCACGTCGATGCGGGCACGGGGTGCGCAGGTGACGGATATCGTCATCCTTGTGGTCGCCGCCGACGATGCGGTGATGCCGCAGACGATCGAGGCGATCAACCACGCCAAGGCCGCCAAGGTTCCGATGATCATCGCGATCAACAAGTGCGACAAGGAAAGCGCGAACCCCGATAAGGTCCGTACCGACCTTCTGATGCACGAAGTCGTGGTCGAAAAGATGTCCGGCGATGTGCAGGACGTCGAGGTGTCGGCCGTGACTGGCAAGGGTCTGGACGAACTGCTGGAAGCCATCGCGCTTCAGGCGGAGATCCTTGAACTGAAGGCCAACCCCGAACGGTCCGCCAAGGGCGCGGTGATCGAAGCCCAGCTTGACGTGGGCCGTGGCCCGGTCGCGACCGTTCTGGTCGAGAACGGCACGCTGCGTCAGGGCGACATCTTTGTCGTGGGCGAACAGTGGGGCAAGGTCCGCGCGCTGATCAACGACCGTGGCGACCGCGTGCCGGAGGCCGGTCCGTCGGTTCCGGTCGAGGTGTTGGGTCTGAATGGCACGCCCGAGGCCGGCGACGTTCTGAACGTCGTCGATACCGAGGCGCAGGCCCGCGAGATCGCCGACTACCGCAAACAGGCCGCCAAGGACAAACGCGCCGCCGCCGGTGCCGCGACGACCCTTGAACAGCTGATGCAGAAGGCCAAGGACGACAAGAGCGTTTCGGAACTGCCCATCGTGGTCAAGGCCGACGTGCAGGGTTCGGCCGAGGCGATCGTTCAGGCGATGGAAAAGATCGGCAACGACGAGGTGCGCGTGCGCGTGCTGCACTATGGTGTGGGTGCGATCACCGAAACCGATATCGGCCTTGCCGAAGCATCGGGTGCGCCGGTCATCGGCTTTAACGTCCGGGCCAACGCGCCTGCGCGGAACGCCGCCAACCAAAAGGGCGTCGAGATCCGCTACTACTCGGTCATCTATGACCTTGTGGACGATGTGAAAGCGGCCGCGTCCGGCCTGCTGTCCGCCGAAATCCGCGAAAACTTCATCGGCTATGCGTCGATCAAAGAGGTCTTCAAGGTGTCCGGCGTCGGCAAGGTTGCGGGCTGTCTGGTCACCGAAGGGGTCGCCCGCCGGTCCGCCGGTGTCCGCCTGCTGCGCGACGACGTGGTGATCCACGAAGGCACGCTGAAGACGCTGAAGCGCTTCAAGGACGAGGTGAAGGAAGTCATCTCGGGCCAGGAATGCGGGATGGCGTTCGAAAACTACGACGACATCCGCCCGGGCGATGTAATCGAAATCTTCGAGCGGGAAGAAATCGAACGGTCGCTTTGATCAGTCGAACCAATCGCAAAAGGGCGGCTCAATCGAGCCGCCCTTTTTGTTTGCGAAATGGTCTCTATGACGGACAGAACAGCCTGTTAGTCAGGTTAATGATCCGGTAGCTATTTTGACATGACCCGCTGGAACCAACTGCTCGAAGACCCTCGTCTGAGGCAAATTTCGAGGCTCCCCTTCGACAAAGCAGAGGCGGAGGCCAAGAACTTCATCGCCGAGGTTGGTTGCTCACTTCCAGCAAAGGTTCTGGCTCTATTAACTAGCTCCCATGGTGCTGAACCTTCCAAGGTTTCTGAAGATACCGTGGATCACCTTGATCGACTATACTTCGAGTTGGAGGATGCCGGCGAGGAAGCGGAGTCGAGGCTCGCTTTCTCAGCGGCTCGATTAGCATCAGCTTACACGTATTTGCGCGATGCAAGAACAACAGACGACCTGATGCACGCTGTGTATGAAGCTCATCACGCAGCCATGTCGAGCAAGTAGAGGCCCACAGCGGTTACCTGGCTCTAGCTAAAGCCAATCCCTCAAGATCGGGATCAGGGGGATGTCGGCGGGGGGCATGGGGTAGTCCCGCAGGTCTTTGGCCCGCACCCATTTGAGCGTTTGCCCCTCTTGCGCGACGGGCGTTCCTTCCCATCTGCGGCAGGCAAACAGCGGCATCAGCAGGTGGAAATCGTCATAGCTGTGGCTGGCGAAGGTCAGCGGCGCGAGGCAGGAGGACCATGTGTCGATCCCCAGTTCCTCGTGCAATTCCCGGATCAGCGCGGCCTCGGGCGTCTCGCCCGCTTCCACCTTGCCGCCCGGAAACTCCCACAGCCCCGCCATGGATTTCCCTTCTGGCCGCTGGGCCAGAAGGATCCGCCCGTCGGCGTCGATCAGCGCCACGGCAGAGACAAGGACGACCTTTTTCGTCACGACCGGTAGTCCGCGTTGATGTCGATGTAGCCGTGGGTCAGGTCGCAGGTCCAGACGGTCGAGGCGCCATCGGCAAGCCCGAGGTCCACGCCGATGACCAGTTCCTGCCCCTTCATATAGGCCGAGGCCGCCTCTTCGCTGTAGGAGGGCGAGACCCAGCCGTTTTCGGCGACGGTAATATCGCCAAAGCGGATCGACAGGCGGTCGCGGTCGGCCTCTGCTCCGGATTTTCCGACAGCCATGACGACCCGGCCCCAATTCGCGTCTTCCCCGGCGATGGCCGTTTTGACCAGTGGTGAATTGGCGATGGCCAGCGCGACCCGGTGGGCATCGGCGTTGTTGCGCGCGCCGGTCACGGCGACCTCGACGAATTTCGTTGCGCCTTCGCCGTCGCGGACGACCTGATGGGCAAGGTCCATCATCACGGATTTCATCGCCGCTTCGAAATCGGCGTTGCCGTCGCAATTGGCCCCCGATGCTCCGGTCGCACCGACCAGAAGCGTGTCCGAGGTCGATGTGTCGCTGTCGACCGTGATGCAGTTGAAGGTTACGTCGGTCAGGCGGCTGACCACATCCTGAAGCGCGGCGCGGCTGATCTTGGCGTCGGTGAAGATATAAACCAGCATCGTCGCCATATCGGGCGCGATCATGCCCGAGCCCTTGGCGATGCCTGCGATTCTCACCGGCTTGCCGTCCACGGTGATCTCGGCACTGGCACCCTTGGGAAAGGTGTCGGTGGTCATGATCGCCCGTGCCGCCGCCTCGATCCCGCCGGCATCCAGCGTGCTGTTGAGGTGTTCCAGTTTGGCGATGATCCGATCGTGCGGCAGGGGTTCGCCGATCACCCCGGTGGAAGAGGTGAAGACCCGCCCCGCATCCGTGCCGGTGACCGAGGCAACTGCCGCGGTGATTTCGGCCACTGACCGTTCCCCGGCCCCCCCGGTGAAGGCGTTGGAATTGCCAGAGTTCACGAGGATCGCGGCCGGTCCGGTGCCGTCCTGCCCGATCTTTGCCTCGCAATCCCGAACCGGGGCGGATCGCGTGGCGGACCGGGTGAAGGTGCCCGCCACAACGGACCCTTCAGCCAATTCGGCAAGCATCACATCCGTGCGCCCCTTGTAGCGCACCCCGGCGGCCACGGTGGCAAATCGAACTCCGTCAATGACGGGCAGCGACGGAAAGGCGGCGGGGGCAAGCGGAGAGATGGCCATGGGTGATTATTCGTCCAGAAGATCAAGGTTGCCGAGAATCGCGGGGTCGAACGCCCCTTCCTCTGGCAGCGAGATTTCCGCGCTTTCCTGCAAGTCGGCAAGGGCGGAATCGATCGCCTCTTGCTGAATCTGGGCGACGAGTTCGTCGCGAACCTGATCCAGGCCGGGGGCTTCCTTGATCCGGCTGTCGTTCAGTTTCACGACATGCCAGCCAAACTGGGTCTGGACCGGTTCGGAAATGGCGCCGACCTCGAGCCCGACAACGGCGGCTTCGAATTCCGGCACCATCATGCCCGGACCAAACCAACCGAGCTCTCCTCCGTTCGGACCAGACGGGCCGGTCGAAATCTCGCGCGCCGTCTCTGCAAAATCGGCGCCTTCGTTCAGCCGGACGATGACGGCGGCGGCCTCTTCCTCGGTCTCAACAAGGATATGCGAGGCGTTGAACTCGTATTCCGGTTCGGCATTGGCAAAGCGTGCCTCGTAGGCGGCCTGAAGCGCCTCTTCGGTGACGGCGGAATCGGTGATGTCGCTGATAATCTCGCCGGCAAGCATCGACCGAAGCTGGACATCAATCGCGATCTGAACCCGCGCCGGAGTTTCCTGCATCTGGTCCGCCAGAAGCTGTTGCTGGACCATCTGGTCGATCAGGCCCTCCCACAGCACGTCGGCCGGCAGCTGTTGATACTGGGCGGGCAATTGGGTGCGGGCAACGATCAGTTCACCAAGCGTGATATCCGTTCCGTTCACCGTCGCAACGACCGTCTGCGCGGTCGGGTCTTCGGCCAAAACGGCGGTCGATGTGACCGCAAACAGTCCGGCGGCAAGAATGGTGGCAGATTTCAGCATTTGTTGATCCCTTGCTTGGCCTCACGGGGTCGCGCGGCGTTGACACTCCATAACCCGGCCCTTACATCCTTTGCAGGCTCCGAGGGGGCCGTCTTGGACCCTGTTTAGGCTGCTGTCCCGGGGCCTACAAGCAACCTCCTCATCATATAGACGTCAGTTAGGCTCCGGTCTCCGGGGCATGGAGAGAACATGCTGGGTATCGGAACGCTTGCCAGGAAGGTTTTTGGCACCCCGAACGATCGCAAGGTCAAGGCAACCCGTCCGATCATAGACAAGATCAACGCGCTGGAGCCGGACTTTGAAAAACTGTCCGACGAGGGGCTGAAAGCAAAGACCGAGGAACTGGCAAAGCGGGCGATGGGCGGCGAAAGCCTTGATGCGCTTCTGCCCGAAGCCTTCGCCAACTGCCGAGAGGCCGCGCGTCGTGCGCTTGGCCTGCGGGCCTTTGACGTTCAGTTGATGGGCGGCATCTTCCTGCATCAGGGCAACATCGCCGAAATGAAGACCGGCGAAGGCAAGACCCTTGTCGCGACCTTCCCGGCCTACCTGAATGCGCTGAACGGCAAGGGTGTGCATGTCGTTACTGTGAACGATTACCTTGCCCGTCGTGACGCGGAATGGATGAGCAAGGTCTACGGTGCGCTTGGCCTGACCACCGGCGTGATCTATTCGCAGCAGCCCGAGGTCGAGAAGAAGGCCGCCTATAACTGCGACATCACCTACGCCACCAACAACGAACTTGGGTTCGACTATCTGCGCGACAACATGAAGTCCGAACTGGGCCAGATGATGCAGCGCGGGCATAACTTTGCCATCGTTGACGAAGTCGACTCGATCCTTGTGGACGAGGCCCGGACACCGCTGATCATTTCCGGCCCGTCGCAGGACCGGTCGGATCTTTACGTCACCATCGACAAGATGATCCCGGACCTGAAGGACGAGCATTTCACGCTGGATGAAAAGGCGCGCTCGGCCACCTTCACCGATGATGGCAACGAGTATTTGGAACGGAAACTGCGGTTCGAAGGTCTGCTGCCGAAAGAGCAGAGCCTTTACGACCCTGAAAGCACCTCGCTTGTTCACCACGTGAACCAGGCGCTGCGCGCCCACAAGCTGTTCCAGCGCGACAAGGACTATATGGTGCGAGACGGTCAGGTCATGCTGGTTGACGAATTCACTGGCCGGATGATGGTTGGCCGCCGCCTGTCCGATGGTCTGCATCAGGCGATCGAAGCGAAAGAAGGCTGCCAGATCCAGCCCGAGAACGTGACGTTGGCCAGTGTTACCTACCAAAACTACTTCCGTCTTTATTCCAAGCTTGCGGGCATGACCGGCACGGCGCTGACCGAGGCCGAGGAATTCATGGAAATCTACAAACTGGGCGTGGTCGAGGTTCCGACGAACCGCCCCGTTGCCCGGATTGACGAACACGATCAGGTGTATCGCACGGCCAAGGAAAAATACGACGGCATCGTCAAGGCGATCCAGGAAGCCCACGCAAAGGGTCAGCCGATCCTTGTCGGCACCACTTCGATCGAGAAGTCCGAACTTCTGTCGAACCTTCTGACCAACGCGGGCATCAAGCATAACGTTCTGAACGCCCGTCAGCACGAACAGGAAGCGCAGATCGTTGCCGACGCCGGCAAGCTTGGCGCGGTGACCATCGCCACAAACATGGCTGGTCGTGGGACCGACATCAAATTGGGCGGCAACGTCGAATTCAAGGTGATGGAAGCCATTGCCGCCAACCCCGATGGCGACCACGCGGCGATCCGCGCCCAGATCGAGGCTGATCACAAGGCGGACGAAGACGCGGTGAAAGCCGCTGGCGGTCTGTTCGTTCTCGCCACTGAACGCCACGAAAGCCGCCGGATCGACAACCAGCTGCGCGGCCGGTCCGGTCGTCAGGGTGACCCGGGGCGGTCCTCCTTCTTCCTGTCGCTTGAAGATGATCTGATGCGCATCTTCGGGTCCGAGCGGCTCGACAAGGTGCTGTCGTCGCTTGGGATGAAGGAAGGCGAAGCAATTGTTCACCCTTGGGTCAACAAGTCGCTTGAACGGGCCCAGGCCAAGGTCGAAGGCCGCAACTTTGACATCCGCAAGCAGCTTCTGAAGTTTGACGACGTGATGAACGACCAGCGGAAGGTCATTTTCTCGCAGCGCCGCGAAATCATGGAGGCGCAGGATCTGGAAGAGATCGTCGCCGACATGCGCCATCAGGTTGTCGATGATCTTGTCGATCAGCACATGCCGCCCCGGTCCTACGCGGATCAGTGGGATGTGGAAGGTCTGGCCAACGATTCCAAGGCGTTTCTGGGCGTGGATGCGCCGGTTGCCGAATGGGCGGCCGAGGAAGGCGTGGACCAGTCCGATCTGAGCGAACGTCTGATCGAAGCTGTCGACAAGTCCATGGCCGAGAAGGCAGCGGTGTTCGGTGCCGAGACGATGCGGTCCATCGAAAAGCAGATCCTTCTGCAAACCATCGACGCGAAATGGCGCGAACACCTTCTGACGCTTGAACATCTGCGGTCGGTCGTCGGGTTCCGGGGCTATGCCCAGCGCGACCCGCTGAACGAATACAAGACCGAAAGCTTCCAGCTGTTCGAATCCCTTCTGGACGGTCTGCGGACCGAGGTGACCCAGAAGCTTGCGCAGGTGCGCCCGATGACCGAGGAAGAACAGCGCGCGATGATGGACCAGCTGCGCGAACAGCAGGCCCGGCTTCAGGCGCAGGCAAAGGCCGCCGCGGCCGGACCTGCGGCAGGTGCTGCGGCTGCTGGCACGGCGCTTGCAGGGTTCGACGAAACCAACCCGGCAACTTGGGGAAACCCCGGCCGAAACGACCCCTGCCCCTGTGGATCGGGCGATAAATTCAAGCACTGCCACGGCCGTCTCGCCTGATCGCCGCCGCAATTCGGTCGGAATCTTTCCCTGTGGTCGTCCTTCGGGCGACACTTTGAAACGGCAGTCTCCTTCTCAAACCTATGGTGGAGAGGGAGACAGTCATGTCCCAGGCCCGAAAGATTGCTATGGCGGGCGGCACGTTTGCCGTCGCGCTTGGCATCGGTTTCGTAATGCAGAACGGCGATGCGCTGGCGTCGCGGTTCGGGTCGGCGTCGGACCTTCCTCCGCCCATCCCGGTCGAAGCGCCGCAAGTCGAGACCGTCGCAGTTGTTGAGCCCGCGATCGAGGAACCTGCGCCCTCCGAGGCCATGATCGAGCCGGTTCTGGGCTCTGCCATGGCGATGCCCGAGCCGGAATTGTCCGCGCCGGAAACCGTCGAGGCCCCTTTGCAACTGGCCGCCGTGGAGATGGACGCACCGGCCATTGCGCCCGATGTTCAGGCCCCGCTGGTTGCGCCGGTCGAACAACAGGCTGAAGTTGACTGCACCCCGTCGATGTTTGCGCAGTCCGGCGCGTCGGCGATGGTGTCCATCGACATCGACGCCCCCTGCCATCCCAGCGCCCGGTTCACCGTGCACCATCAGGGGATGATGTTTACCGATGTGACCGACGGCGAGGGGCTCGCCCATGTCGACGTGCCCGCATTGGCCGAAATGTCGGTGTTCATCGCCGCCTTCCCCGGCGGGGATGGGGCCGTTGCCACCGTCACCGTCCCGGATGTGTCCGAATACGACCGTGCCGTCCTGCTGTGGCAGGGTGACAGTGGTCTGCAAATCCATGCGCGGGAATTCGGCGCTGAATACGGGTCCAAGGGCCATGTCTGGAACGGTGCCCCCCGGTCGCCCGAGGCGGCGGAAATGGGTGGCGGGTTCCTTGTCCGGCTTGGCAAGGACACGCTGGAAAACCCGATGATGGCCGAGATTTATACCTTCCCGACAGGGGCCGCGCCGCAAAGCGGGCAGGTGATCCTGTCTGTCGAAGCAGAGATCACGGCCGGAAACTGCGCCCGCGATGTCGCCGCGCAAAGCATCCAGATCGCGCCGGACATGGAAACCAATGCGCTGGATCTGAGCCTGACGATGCCGCCTTGCGATACTGTCGGGGATTTCCTGGTCCTCAGCACGATGCTGAACGACCTGACAATCGCCTCTCGCTAGATCAGCCCCTCTGCCCGAAAGCTCAACTCGCGGGATTTGCCGATAATCAGATGGTCGTGCAGCGTTATTCCAAGCGCCTGCGCGGCCATTTCAATCTGACCGGTGATCTGGATATCGCTGTCGGACGGGGTCGGGTCGCCTGACGGGTGGTTGTGCACAAGGATCAGGGCGCTGGCGTTCAGTTCAAGCGCCCGCTTGACCACCTCGCGCGGGTAGACCGGCACATGGTCGACCGTGCCGCGCGCCTGTTCCTCGTCCGCGATCAGGGTGTTTTTCCGGTCAAGAAACAGGATGCGGAATTGTTCGGTGTCCCGGTGCGCCATGACCGTGTGGCAGTAATCCAGAACCGCATCCCAGCTGGAAATCACGTGCCGTTGCATGACCCGGGCCCGGGCAAGGCGTTGCGCCGCGGCCTCTACGATCTTCAGTTCGCAGATCACGGCGTCGCCCACCCCTTCCACCCGCGCCAACTGACCCGGCGCGGCGGTGACGACACGATTGAAATCGCCAAACCGGTCCATCAGCCGCCGGGCCAGTGGTTTCACGTCCTGACGGGGAATTGCCCGGAACAGCACCAGTTCCAGCATTTCGTAGTCCGGCAGCGCCGCCGCCCCGCCGGTCATGAACCGGTCGCGAAGCCGCTTGCGGTGATCCTTGATATAGGACGGCAATCGCGCGCCCGCCGTCGCCGCAGGCACGATCTGCACCTCGTCCCGGTCCAGGGGGTCGGGGTCGAAAAACGGAAGCTGTGCTTCGGCAAAATCGCGGCGCGTCTGGCTCATGGCCGCAGACTGCCGCGGAATCGGTTAGCAGGGGGTTAACGGCCCCCTGCCGACCATCAGCCCTTCATCGAATCCCAGAAGCTTTTTACCGAGGAAAAGAAGCTGGAGCTTTGCGGGTTGTTTTCTGCGCTCAGGTCGTCGAATTCCCGCAGAAGTTCCTTCTGCTTCGCGGTCAGTTTGACCGGGGTTTCAACGACCAGCTCGATGAACATGTCGCCCTGGCCTGCCCCACGCAGGGCGGGCATCCCCTTGCCGCGCAGGCGCATTTGACGGCCGGATTGGCTGCCTTCGGGAACCTTGACCCGGCTGCGGCCACCGTCGATCGACGGGACTTCGATGTCGCCGCCCAGCGCCGCCGTGACCATCGACACGGGCACCTGACAATAAAGGTTCATGCCGTCGCGTTCGAACAGCTTGTGGGCGCTGACCTCGATAAAGATATAAAGGTCGCCCGACGGGCCGCCACGCAGGCCGGCCTCGCCCTCTCCGGCAAGCCGGATGCGGGTGCCGGTTTCGACGCCGGCGGGGATGTTGACCGACAACGACCGTTCCTTTTCGACGCGGCCATGGCCGTGGCACGTCTTGCAGGGGTTCTTGATGGTCTGGCCCATGCCCTGACAGGTCGGGCAGGTGCGTTCGACGGTGAAGAAACCCTGCTGCGCACGGACTTTGCCCATGCCCGAACAGGTGGGACAGGTGACAGGCTCGCTGCCGCCCTCGGCACCGGTGCCGTCACACGACCCGCAGGCGACCGAGGTCGGGACGTTGATGGTTTTCTGCATGCCCTTGTAGGCATCTTCGAGCGAGATCCGCAGGTTATAGCGCAGGTCATTGCCACGCGTGGCCCGGCTGCGCGCGCCGCCAGCGCCGCGTCCGCCCATGAAGTCGCCGAACAGATCGTCGAACACATCCGAGAAGGCCGAGGCGAAATCGCCCTGCCCCCGGAACCCTCCACCGGGATGGCCGCCGCCGCCCATGCCGTTTTCAAACGCGGCGTGGCCAAAGCGGTCGTAGGCGGCCTTCTTGTCCGCGTCCTTCAGCACTTCGTAGGCTTCGTTCGCTTCCTTGAACTGGGCCTCTGCATCGGGGTTGTCTGCGTTCCGGTCGGGATGCAGTTCCTTGGCCTTCGTGCGATAGGCCTTCTTGATCTCTTCGGCCGTGGCGCCCTTCGAGACCCCGAGCGTTTCGTAGTAATCGCGTTTCGCCATGAGAGAGGTGTTCCTTCGGGAATGAAAAGACCGGCCCGGTCAGATCAGGCCGGTCTTTCCCGTTTCACCACATGCGCTGGGATTACCCGCGCTTGCTGTCGTCAAGATCCTCGAAGTCTGCGTCGAGGATATCGTCTTGGTCACCGGCATCCGCGGCCTTGGGGCCTTCGTCGCCCTCGGCCTCGTCCTGGCTGGCCTTGTAGATCGCCTCGCCCAGCTTCATCGCGGCTTCGGTCACGTTCTGGATACCGGCCTTGATCTTGTCCGGGTTGTCATTTTCCAGTTCGTCCTTCAGCGCGGCAATGGCCAGTTCGATCACCTCGACGGTCGAGGGGTCGACCTTATCGCCGTGATCCTCGATCGACTTTTCGGTCGAATGGATCAGGCTTTCGGCCTGGTTGCGGGCCTCGACCAGTTCACGCCGCTTCTTGTCGGATTCGGCGTTGGCTTCGGCGTCCTTGACCATCTTTTCGATGTCCTCGTCGGACAGACCGCCCGAGGCCTGGATGGTGATCTTCTGTTCCTTGCCGGTGCCCTTGTCCTTGGCAGAGACGGACACGATCCCGTTGGCGTCGATGTCGAAGGTCACTTCGATCTGCGGCATGCCGCGCGGCGCCGGCGGGATGTCTTCAAGGTTGAACTGGCCAAGCATCTTGTTGTCGGCCGCCATTTCCCGTTCGCCCTGGAACACGCGGATGGTCACGGCGTTCTGGTTGTCCTCGGCGGTCGAGAAGACCTGAGACTTCTTGGTCGGGATGGTGGTGTTGCGGTCGATCAGGCGGGTGAACACGCCACCCAGCGTTTCGATGCCCAGCGACAGCGGGGTCACGTCGAGAAGGACAACGTCCTTCACGTCACCCTGAAGCACACCGGCCTGAATGGCGGCACCCATGGCGACCACTTCGTCCGGGTTCACCCCCTTGTGGGGTTCCTTGCCGAAGAACTTGGTCACCTCTTCGATGACTTTCGGCATCCGGGTCATACCGCCGACCAGCACGACCTCGTCGATGTCGCTGGTGGACAGGCCCGCGTCTTTCAGCGCGGCCTGGCACGGCTTGATCGAGGCCTTGATCAGGTCGTTGACAAGGCTTTCCAGCTTGGCGCGGGTCAGCTTCATCACCATGTGCAGCGGCTGACCGTTCGACCCCATCGAGATGAACGGCTGGTTGATCTCGGTCTGGCTGGAAGACGACAGTTCGATCTTGGCCTTTTCAGCGGCTTCCTTGAGACGCTGGAGGGCCATCTTGTCGCTGGTCAGGTCGACGCCGTGCTCTTTCTTGAACTCGTCCGCAAGGTAGTTGACGATCCGCATGTCGAAATCTTCACCGCCCAGGAAAGTATCCCCGTTGGTGGATTTCACTTCGAACAGGCCATCGTCGATTTCAAGGATGGTCACGTCGAAGGTGCCGCCGCCAAGGTCATAGACGGCGATGGTTTTGGTTTCGTCCTTGTCGAGGCCATAGGCCAGCGCGGCGGCGGTCGGTTCGTTGATGATCCGCAGAACTTCAAGCCCGGCGATCTTACCCGCGTCCTTGGTTGCCTGACGCTGGGCGTCGTTGAAGTAGGCGGGAACGGTGATGACGGCCTGCGTCACTTCTTCGCCAAGGTAGCTTTCGGCGGTTTCCTTCATCTTTTGCAGAATGAAGGCGGAAATTTGCGAGGGGCTGTATTTTTCGCCGCGGGCTTCGACCCAGGCGTCGCCGTTGCCGCCGTTGATCAGCGCGAACGGCAGGTTCTTCTTGTCCTTGGCCAGATGTTCGTCATCGTACCGGCGGCCGATCAGGCGCTTGACGCCAAAGATCGTGTTATCCGGGTTGGTGACGGCCTGACGTTTTGCAGGCTGACCGACAAGACGCTCTTGTTCGGTGAATGCGACGATAGAGGGCGTGGTCCGCGCCCCTTCGGAGTTTTCGATCACCCGCGGCTTCGAACCATCCATGATGGCGACGCAGGAGTTGGTGGTCCCGAGGTCAATCCCGATGACTTTTCCCATTGTTCAAATCCCTTCTACAAGCGGTTTGAGCGGCACGAACCCGGCTCAGGCATCCGCGCCTTTCTGGTTTGCGCCCACCGGGCAGAGCCCTGTGAGCGGATCAAGCGGTATATAGGGAGAGGCCAAGGCCCCTGCAACGGGGTCGAAGGCCCAAACTGTCACAAAAATACAACTTGGCTGTCCGCCACGCCGATCCCCGGCCCGCGCGGCCCTTAGCGAGAGGCGTCCCAGCTGAGAGAGGCGGTCTTCCGGGTGACGAATTCGGCCATCATGCCGACCATGAAGATCCCGAGGGTCAGGTAAATCGGATAGCTGATCGAGGTTACGTGCGGCGTGTAGTTCAGAAAGATGAACCCGCGCGCCTGATCGATCGTGTGAAACAGCGGGTTCCACCAGAAGAAGGGCAGCAGGCCCGCGGGCATGAGGTTGGCGACGAACATCTTGCCCGATGCGACCATGTTGGCCCGCGAATAGACGGACTGTGCGACTTTCGTGAAATTCGGCATCCAGGGTTTAATCGCAAGAAAGATCAGCCCAATCGCGACCCCGGACAGCCACGACAGGATAAGCATCCCCATTGCGCCAACAGGATCGTCAATTTCGACCGGGCGCACGATCACATGGTAGCCGAACAGCACCGTGATCAGCGACAATATCTGCAGGTAAAGCGAACTGAGCGCCCCGGCCGAAATCGTGATGATGGTATTGAGCGGCGCGTGCTTCATGATGGAATTGGTCGCGCCCTCTGCGCCGTAGACCGCGCCGATTGCCTTGGTGTGGGTCAGGAACAGGAAGATGCCGGACATGATGTAGATCATGTAATCGCCGGGGATCGGCGAAGACCGCATGCCGAAAAGCGAAAACATGAAATAGAAGGCCGCGACGAAAACGATGGTCTGAAGAATATTCAGCAGCAGCCCGACGATGGCATTGCGATGGGTCTTGCGGACGTTGCGAACCGTGCTGTGAAAGATCAGCTCTGCCATGTTGAAGGCGGTAACAATCGCAGAATTCTGGGTGTTGCGTTCAAACATGATCCGGTCCTGCCACGGGCGCCTTATTGCCCTCATACCCACGAATTTCTTGCCGTTCGCTTACCGCAGCAGCATAAGGGGCGCGCCCCGGCAATACAACAATCCTGACATTGACGCGCAAGGAGCAGGCGAGATGGATCTTCACAAACTGACAGAGGTGATGCGCAGGCTTGCGCTGGAGGCCGGTGACAAGATCATGGAGATCTACGAGTCCGACGATTTCGAAGTGAAAAGCAAATCCGACGAAAGCCCCGTGACGATTGCCGATGAGGCCGCGGATGCGCTGATCTCTGCCGGGCTACGGGCGGCCTTTCCCGATGTCCCCCTTGTGACCGAAGAGCAGGCGGCATCGCATGGTCAGTCGGTGTCCACTTTTCTGATTGTCGATCCGCTGGACGGCACGAAGGAGTTCATCAACCGGCGCGGTGATTTCACCGTAAATATCGCTTATGTCGTTGACGGGTCCCCTGTGCGTGGCGTTGTCTATGCCCCGGCAAAGGGTCGGCTGTTCTATACCGATGCGGGTGGGAACGCGGTTGAAGAACAGGGGCCGTTCGACAAGGAAATCGCGGGCCAACTGTCCCCGATCCGCGTGTCGAAGCCGGACAATGATGCCCTGCTGATCGTCGCGTCCAAATCCCACCGCGATCAGGCGACCGAGGATTACATCGCGAAATACAAGGTCAAGGACAGCCGCAGCGCGGGGTCGTCGCTGAAATTCTGTCTGGTCGCAACGGGCGAGGCCGATCTTTACCCGCGCGTCGGGCGGACGATGGAATGGGATACCGCCGCGGGCCACGCCGTTCTGTGCGGGGCGGGCGGGGATGTCGTCCGTTTCGACAACCATCAGCCCCTGCGCTATGGCAAGGACGGGTTCGCCAACCCGTTCTTCATTGCCTATGCGCCCGGCGTCGATCTGAAGGAAGCCTGATGTCTACGTTGATCGTTATTCCCGCCCGCTTTGCCTCGACCCGGTATCCGGGAAAGCCCCTGGTTGAACTACGCGGTGCCAACGGAGAGGCAAGAAGCCTGATCCAGCGCAGCTGGGAGGCGGCAATGGCGGTCGACGGGGTGGATCGTGTCGTTGTCGCTACCGATGATGACCGCATCCGGTCCGCGTCAGAGGCATTCGGGGCCGAAGTCGTCATGACATCAACCGCCTGTCGCAACGGGACAGAGCGATGTGCCGAAGCCCACGACGCGTTGGGCGGTGGATATGACATCATCGTCAACCTTCAGGGCGACGCGCCGCTGACACCGCACTGGTTTGTGGAGGATCTGGTTCGGGGTCTTCAGGACAACCCGACCGCCGAGGTGGCGACACCCGTCCTCAAGACCGATGGTGCCGCCCTTAATGGCTTTCTGTCCGACCGTCGCGCGGGCCGCGTCGGTGGCACCACGGCGGTTTTTGGTGTGGATATGAATGCCCTCTACTTCTCGAAAGAGGTCATCCCCTACACCGGCCAGACCTATGCGGATGATGCCGAGACGCCTGTTTTCCATCATGTCGGGGTCTATGCCTATCGCCCCGAGCCGCTTGCCGCCTATCCCAACTGGGACATGGGGCCGCTTGAGACGCTTGAGGGTCTGGAGCAGCTCAGGTTCCTTGAGAGAGGTAGACAGGTCCTTTGTGTCGAGGTGGACGGCAAGGGGCGGAAATTCTGGGAGCTCAACAACCCGGAAGACGTGCCACGGATCGAAGGAATGCTCGCTGAGATGGGGGTGGACTGAGTCCTATATGCCACTTTTGAAATAATTCGATTTCCTGAACTTAGAGGCAGGAAACCTGAAAAACTCGCGTTCTATTGAAGTTTGACGCGCAGGCCGGATGTTTCCCCTGACATTTCATTCATTGTTGCCATTTTGTGGCCACCTTCATGAGTGATAGAATGGGCCGTACGAGTGGACCGCACCTGTGCGGAATGAGGGGAAAATGAAGAAGAAAGTTACCAAGGCGGTTTTTCCGGTTGCGGGATTGGGGACCCGGTTTCTTCCGGCAACAAAGTCGGTGCCAAAAGAGATCATGACGCTGGTCGATCGCCCGTTGATCCAATACGCGATCGACGAGGCGCGCGCCGCAGGGATCAAAGACTTCATTTTCGTCACATCGCGGGGCAAGTCGGCGCTGGAGGATTATTTCGATACCTCGCCCGAGCTTGAATCGACCCTGCGCAAGTCCGGCAAGGCCGAGCTGCTGCAAACTCTGAGATCGACGTATATGGATAGTGGGGCGATTGCCTATATCCGTCAGCACAAGCCGCTTGGCCTGGGTCATGCCGTTTGGTGCGCCCGCAAGCTGATTGGGAACGAACCCTTCGCCGTGATCCTGCCAGACGATGTGATCGCCGCTGACAAACCGTGCCTTCAGCAGATGGTCGAAGCCTACGCGGAAACCGGTGGGTCCATGGTTGCCGCCATGGAAGTTCCGCCATCCCAAAGTTCGTCCTACGGGATTCTCGATGTGACGTCGGAAAAGGGACCGGTCGCAACTGTTGGCGCGATGGTCGAAAAACCCGCTCCGAATGAGGCGCCGTCGAACCTTGCGGTCATCGGGCGCTATATTCTTTCCCCGAATGTCCTGCGCAACCTTGGCAGCATCGACAAGGGCGCGGGTGGTGAACTGCAACTGACCGACGCGATTGCCGCTGAAATTGATCAGGGTCGCGGCGTGTTTGGCTATCGGTTTGATGGTCAGCGGTTCGATTGCGGATCGAAAAGCGGTTTCCTTCAGGCGACTGTCGCCTTTGGCCTTGCCCGGGACGACCTGCGCGCCGATTTCGAAACATACCTGCATGAGCTGATTGCCATGCGGCAGGCGGCGCAATAGCCCCCAGTCCGGCAGGAGGAAGTTCCGTGACGACAGTTCTGGTCACCGGGGGTGCGGGCTATATCGGCTCTCATACCTGCAAGGTGCTGAAGGCCGCGGGCTATGTGCCTGTGACCTACGACAATCTTGTTACCGGCTGGCGCGACGCCGTGAAATTCGGTCCCTTCGAAGAAGGCGACCTGCTGGACCGCGCCCGTCTGGACGAGGTCTTTGCCGCCTATAGCCCCGCGGCTGTCATGCATTTTGCCGCGCTCAGCCAGGTCGGCGAAAGCATGGTCAATCCCGGCGCCTATTGGCGCAACAACGTGGTCGGCAGCCTGACCCTGATCGAGGCGGCGGCTGCGGCGGGTTGCCAGAACTTCGTCTTTTCATCGACCTGCGCGACCTATGGCGATCAGGACGGGGTGGTGCTGGACGAAGACAGTGTCCAGATGCCAATCAACGCCTATGGGGCGTCCAAGCGCGCGATCGAAGATATGCTGGAAAACTTTGGCGCCAGCCACGGGTTGCGGTCGGTCATCTTCCGCTATTTCAACGTGGCCGGGGCCGACCCCGAAGCCGAGATCGGGGAATTCCACCAGCCGGAAACACATCTTATTCCGCTGATGTTGGATGCGATCACGGGAAAACGGGATGCGCTGACGATCTATGGATCGGACTATGACACCCCCGATGGCACCTGCATTCGCGATTATGTTCACGTGATGGATCTGGTCGAAGCCCATGTTCAGGGCCTGAAATGGTTGGAGTCCGGCAAGGAAAGCCGGGTGTTCAACCTTGGCACAGGCACCGGGTTTTCGGTGCGCGAGGTCGTTGCACAGTCCTCGGCGGTCACGAATGCCGATGTTCCAGTCATCGAAGGCAACCGCCGTCCGGGCGACGCGACCCGGCTTGTCTCGGGTAGCCGCCGCGCGACCGAGGAACTCGGTTGGACACCGGACCGGTCGACGCTGCCGCATATGATCGCCGATGCCTGGCGATGGCATCAGAACGGGCATTATGACAAGTAACCGCCCTGGGTTAGTCTGACACCTGAAAGAGGGACGGATCGCCCGATGGAGACGCGCACGGAACTTTGGACGGCCTACAAGCTGCGCATAAAGCGCCGCCGTCTGTTGTTTCGGGCGCTGCGCAAACGGGGCCAGTTGTCGGTGGTTGCGAACAGGACCGACCAGATCGCGCCCGGGGACATCCTCGCCGCGGTGACGGTTCGGAACGAGGTGGCGCGGCTTCCCTATTTCCTTGAGCACTACAGGCGGTTGGGCGTCGCCCATTTCTTGTTCGTCGATAACGGCAGCGACGACGGAACCCGCGCTTTGCTGGCCGATCAGCCGGATGTCTCGCTTTGGGAGACGGGCCATAGTTACCGGCTGTCGCGGTTTGGTCTGGACTGGCTGACGTGGCTGAAGGCCCGCCATGCCCATGGTCATTGGTGCCTGACCCTCGATGCGGATGAACTGTTGATCTATCCGCATCACGACACGCGGCCACTTTCGGCGCTGACGGAATGGCTTGACCGCCAAGGGGCCGAGGCGATGCCGGCCATGATGCTGGACATGTATCCGCGCGGGCCACTGGGCGGTCAGGCCTATGCCGCCGGCCAGAACCCGACCGAAGTGCTGGGATGGTTCGACGCCGGAAACTACATGATCCAGCGGCAAGAGCCGTTGCAAAACCTATGGATTCAGGGTGGGCCACGGGCGCGGATGTTCTTCGACGATGATCCGCGGCGGTCGCCGACCTTGAACAAGGTGCCGCTGATCAAATGGAGCCGCCGGTATGTCTATGTGAATTCGACCCACGCGGCGCTGCCCCGCCGGTTAAACCGGACCTACGCAGAGACCGGGGGCGAGGGTATTTCGGGCCTGCTCTTGCACACGAAATTCCTGCCCGAAGTCGTGGCCAAATCGGCCGAGGAAAAACAGCGGCAAGAGCATTTCAACAACAGCGCCCTGTATGACGATTACTATGACGGGCTGGTCGCGCAGCCGGACCTGTGGTGCCCCCATTCGACTCGATTTCGCGGATGGCGCCATTGCGAGGCGCTTGGGCTGATGTCGCGGGGGGCGTGGATATGACTTCTGCCTTGAACTACAGGAGTTTACGGAACCGGAGCGCTTGCATATTGTTTCCCGAAACGAAACAAGGCGTGACCGGGTGCGCAAAGGATAAGAGTTTCGGGTCGGGACAGTGCCCGGAGGTTTGTGAGCAACATGTTAAGGGTGACGGTGTAGGACTGGCCATGCCAGTATTGAACCGGGCAGGAAGGGGATAACGTGGGTCTTTGGCAATCATACCGTCTGCGCCTTCGACGGCGGCGGTGGCTTGTCCGGGCCGTGCGCAAGCGCAGGGAACTGTCGGTTGTGGCCGACCGGACGGAAAAGATCCGCCCCGAGGATGTCCTTGTCTTCTCGACCTTCCGGAACGAGGACGTGCGCCTGCCATTCTTTCTGCAATACTATAGAAACATGGGAATTTCCCATTTTCTCATGGTCGACAACGGCAGCAGTGATGGCGGGCGGGAGTATCTTGCCGAACAGCCCGACGTGTCCCTTTGGACCACCGATGCCAGCTACAAGAAATCGCGGTTCGGGGTCGATTGGCTGAACTGGCTGCAAATGAAATATGGCCACAACCATTGGTGTCTTGTGGTCGATCCGGATGAATTCCTTGTCTATCCGTTCTGCGATACCCGCCCGATCCAGGCCCTGACGGACTGGCTTGATGCCTCGGCGCTGCGGTCGTTCGGGGCGATGCTACTGGATATGTATCCCAAAGGCGGGTTGGAGGCGCAGCCCTACGGCAAGGGCCAGAATCCATTGGAAATCGCCAATTGGTTCGATAGCGGAAACTATTCGATTTCCCGCAATCCGGAGTATCGGAACCTTTGGATTCAGGGTGGCCCGCGCGCCCGCGCGTTCTTTTCCGAGACACCTGCCGCCGCGCCCGCGCTGAACAAAATCCCGCTGGTCAAATGGGACCGGCGGTTCGCCTACGTGAGTTCAACCCATATGCTGCTGCCGCGTGGGCTGAACCTGACCTATGATGAATGGGGCGGGGAAAAAGCCTCGGGCATCCTGCTTCATACAAAATTTCTCGACACCTTCAGTGCCAAGGCCGAGGAAGAGCTGAACCGGCGGCAGCACTATGCCAACAGTCTGGAATACAAGGCCTATGCCGACGGGGTGACCCGCGATCCCGACTTGTGGTGCAAGTGGTCCGAAAAATACATCAACTGGCGGCAGCTGGAAATTCTGGGCCTCATGTCGAAAGGAAACTGGGCATGACAATCGGGATCGTCATGCTGGTTCACACGGCCTTTGACCGGGCTGAAGAGGTGTTGCGCCATTGGGTGGCGGGCGGCTGCCCCGTGGTCGTCCATGTCGACAAGAACGTCGACCGGAAACGGTATGACGCCTTTGTGTCCAACCTGTCCGACCTCGAAAATGTCCGGTTTTCACAGCGGCATCGATGCGAATGGGGAACCTGGGGGCTGGTCGCGGCCACGCAATCCGCGTCAGAGCTGTTGCTGGAGCAGTTTCCGGATGTCGAGCATGTCTATCTGACCTCTGGGTCCTGCCTGCCGCTGCGCCCGATCCACGAATTGCGCAGCTATCTGGCGGCGCGACCCCGAACCGACTTTATCGAAAGCGCGACGACCGCGGACGTGCCCTGGACGGTCGGTGGTCTGGATCACGAGCGGTTTACCTTGCGCTTCCCGTTCTCATGGCGGAAGCATCGTTATCTATTCGACCGCTACGTCGCCTTCCAGCGGCGCATCCGGTTCAAGCGGCGGATTCCCTCGGGGATCGTGCCGCATATGGGGTCGCAATGGTGGTGCCTGACGCGTCAGACCCTTTCGGCCATCCTTCAGGACCCCGAGCGGGAAACCTACGACAGGTATTTCCAGAAGGTCTGGATCCCCGACGAAAGCTATTTCCAGACGCTCGCGCGGCTTTATTCGCCAAGTATCGAAAGCCGGTCGCTGACGCTGTCGAAATTCGATTTTCAGGGCAAACCGCACATCTTCTATGACGATCACCTGCAACTTCTGCGGCGGTCGGATTGCTTTGTGGCCCGCAAGATCTGGCCGCGCGCCGACCTGCTTTACAAGACGTTCCTGGGCCAGTCCGAAACGGCCATGAAGGGGGCGGAACCGAACCCCGGAAAGATTGACCGCATTTTTGCCCGTGCCGTGGAACGGCGTCTGCATGGCCGGCAGGGCCTGTATATGCAAAGCCGCTTCCCGACCGAATATTTCGACAGCCGGTTCACCTCTGCCCCCTATTCGGTTTTCGAAGGCTTCACCGAACTGTTCGAGGATTTCGAACCTTGGCTGGCAAAGGCGACAGGTGCCCGCGTGCACGGGCATCTTTATGCGACCAGCCGGGTCGAGTTCGACGGCCGGCAAAAGACCTTCTCGGGCGCCCTGTCGGATAGCGCGAAATTGCGGGACTACAATCCGCAGATGTTCCTGCGCAACCTTGTCTGGAACACCCGCGGAGAACGCCAGTGTTTCCAGTTCGGGCCGGGCGATGAGCAGGACATCAGCTGGGACATCGCGAAGGATCCCAACGCGCAAATCTCGGTGATTTCGGGGGCCTGGGCGATCCCGCTGTTTCAGTCCAACCGCAACTTTGCCGACCTCCGGACCGAAGCGGCCGAATTGCAGCGGATCGAGGACGAGCATCTGGGCGCGCTTCGGTCGATCTATGCCAAGGCGCGCATCCGGATCTGGACGCTGGCGGAGTTCGTCGAGACCCCGATGGAGGCGCTGCAAAGCGTGGTGGATGAAATCGCCGACAAGAACGTCCGCAGGCTGGCAGAGGCCCCCCGCATGGTTGACCTGAAGGGCTTTGGCCAGTTCCTTCAGAACCTCAAGAACCAAGGGATGCACCCCTACCTGATGGGCGATTTCCCTGTCGATCCCGTACCAACCAACAAGTCCGCCAAGCCGGGCAAACCCTATCTGGTGCGATAAGGCAGATGTCCCGGTTCGATTATTTCATTGTCTTCGCGGAGATGCGCACGGGGTCGAATTTCCTTGAGGCGAACATCAACGCCTTTGACGGGCTGGAATGCCACGGAGAGGCGTTCAACCCGCATTTCATCGGCTACCCGAACAGATCCGAGATTCTGGGCGTCACCCAGGCCATGCGAGAGGCCGACCCCCAGCGCCTGATCGAAGCGGTAAAGACACAAAGCAAGGGGTTGGGTGGGTTTCGGTTCTTCAACGACCACGACCCAAGGGTGCTTGAATCCGCGCTGCCGGACCCGCGCTGCGCCAAGATTATCCTGACCCGCAACCCGGTCGACAGCTACGTCAGCTGGAAGATCGCACAGGCGACGGACCAGTGGAAGCTGACCAACGTCAAGAATGCACGGACCGAAAAGGTCCGGTTCGATCCGGCAGAGTTCGAGATCCATTTGCAGGCGCTTCAGGATTTTCAGGTTCTCTTGTTGAACGCCCTCCAGACGACCGGGCAGACGGCGTTCTATGTGTCCTACGAAGACCTTCAGGATGTCGAGGTCATGAACGGGCTTGCCGCGTTCCTTGGCTGCCCGAACCGGATCGACGCGCTGGACAAGAAGCTCAAGAAACAGAACCCGGCGCCCCATTCCGACAAGGTCAAGAATTTCGACGAGTTGGAATCGGCGCTTGCGAAGATGGATCGGTTTGATCTGTCGCGCACCCCGAATTTCGAACCGCGCCGCGCGCCGGTGGTTCCAAGTTATG
Organism: Loktanella sp. IMCC34160; assembly: GCF_004145845.1. Taxonomy (GTDB): domain Bacteria; phylum Pseudomonadota; class Alphaproteobacteria; order Rhodobacterales; family Rhodobacteraceae; genus SELP01. The sequence goes on from NZ_SELP01000003.1 coordinate 335,151, forward strand.
TCGCGGCACCGAAGACGCCCCTATTGTATTTGCCGGTCCGATCCGGGCCCGAGGCGGCGGTCACGAACTGGCTGTCCCGGCTGGACGATCAGGACGAGGATCAACTGGTCCGTGGCTTCACGCAGAAATCGTTGCGCCAGTGGAAACGGCAGAACCGGGGCCATCGAAGCTTTACCGTCGTCCGGCACCCCTTGGCCCGCGCCCACGCGGCGTTCTGTGACCTGATCCTGCCGACCGGACCGGGCACTTACCCCGAGATCCGCAAGTCCCTGCGGCAGGTCTTTTCCGTTCCCCTGCCTGACGGCGATCCCGGCCCCGATTACGACCGGATCGCACATCGCAAGGCGTTTGCCGGGTTCCTGCGGTTTCTGAAGGCAAATCTGGGAGCGCAGACGAGCATTCGCGTTGACCCGCATTGGGCCAGCCAAAGCAGCGTCGTTCAGGGGTTTGGATATTTTGCTTCGCCTGACCTGATCGTTCGGGAAGACCGGATGAGGATCGACCTTGCCTATCTTGCCCTGACCGTTGGGCGGGACGATGCGCCGGATATGACCGGGCGGTCTGATCCGCACGCCCCGCGGCTGTCCGAGATCTACGACGAAGAGATCGAATCCCTCGCCGCCGATGTCTACCAACGAGATTACATGGTGTTCGGTTTCGGACCCTGGGCGCCCTAGGCGGCCTGGGTGGTCTCCGATTCCGTCAGGATCGCGTGAAGGGTCGACGGGTCCGAATTCGCCCGCAGCTTCGCGCAGATCGACGCATCGCGCATGGTTCTGGAGACGAGGGCAAGTGCCTTGAGGTGCTCCACGCCGGCCGAAGCGGGCGCGAAGAGAGCAAAGACAAGATCAACCGGCTGCCGGTCGACGGAATCGAAGTCGAGCGGCTTTTCCACACGCAGGAACAGGCCAGAGACCTTCTTCAACCCCTCAAGGCGCGCATGAGGAAGCGCGATACCCTGCCCGACGCCGGTCGGGCCAAGGGCTTCGCGCTCCAAAAGGGCTTCGACCACGCGGGTCGCGTCCAGCCCATAGCAGGTCTCGGCAAGTTCCCCGAGGTCGTGAAACAACCGCTTCTTGCTTGACGCCGCACCTACAAGGCGGACGCCCTCGGCCGAAAGAATCTCGGAAAGTTGCATAGAACCTGCCTTCTGGGCCAGAAGGCGACGACCTAGGTCGCCGGATCTATCCAGCCGATGTTTCCGTCGTCCCGGCGATAGACCACGTTGATCCCACCGGATTTTTCATTGCGGAAAACTTGGACGGGGCTATGGGCCAGTTCCATCTGCATCACTGCCTCGCCGACCGACAGCGACGGGATGCGCGTTTCGGTCTCGGCGATGATCATGGCATTGACGCTGTCCGGCTCGGCCTCGTCGCTGTCTTCCGATGCGGCGAGGATATAGGAGGCGCCACCGGAAAGTTCAACCGGTTGTGAACGCTCCTTGTGATGATCTTTCAACCTCCGCTTGTAGCGGCGCAGTTGCTTGTCCATCTTCTCGAGGGCCGAGTCGAAAGCGGCATAGATCTCATGGGCACTGCCCTTTGCCTGACAGGTCAGGCCGGTGGACAGGTGAACAATGGCTTCGCAATTCAGCTCGCTTCCGGATTTGGAGAAGACCACGGTCGCTTCGGTCGGCCGGCCGGAGTACTTCTCCACCGTCATGCCGAGTTCCTCTTGCACGTGGGTTTGCAGGGCCTCACCGATGTCAATCTGCTTGCCGCTGATCTGGTACCGCATCGCTACTCCTCTTCTTTCTTGATGCGCCCAACACGGGGATACCCCCAATCTCGGGGTTACGTCAGGCGCAGGGGGATAATGATAACAATCTGGTTTCCTTGGGTTTTAATGCATTCCCCGGGCAAAAGCGCCCGACCGGAAAGGCAATGGGAAACCTGGACTGTCATCCCCCCTATTTGGCGATAGGAGGTCAGCGGTTGTCAATGAGTCTCTGCTGAAAACAAGGAGGATTTCAGCCGACCCGGAAGCTATTTCCAAGATAGACGCGGCGCACGTTGTCGTCCTTGATAACCTCTTCGGTCGTCCCGCTCATCAGCACTTGTCCATCGTGCAGGATGTAGGCACGGTCCACGATCTGCAGGGTTTCCTGCACGTTGTGGTCGGTGATCAGGACACCAATTCCGCGAGTCTTCAGGTCGGACACCAGATGGCGAATTTCGCCGACCGCGATCGGGTCAACCCCGGCGAAAGGCTCATCCAAAAGCACGTATTTCGGACCTGCGGCAAGGCAGCGGGCAATCTCGGCCCGTCGCCGTTCGCCGCCCGAAAGGGCCAGCGCGGGGGCACGGCGTAGGTGTTCGATCGAGAACTCGGATAGCAATTCCTCAAGCCGTTCACGGCGCGCCGTGTGATCGGATTCGGAAATCTCGAGAATCGAGAGGATATTATCTTCGACGCTAAGGCCCCGGAAAATAGACATTTCCTGAGGAAGATAGCCGATTCCAAGTTTGGCGCGCCGATACATCGGGAGGGTGGTCACATCCTGACCGTCCACAATCACGCGCCCGCCTTCTGGCGTGACCAGCCCGGCAATCGAATAGAAGCAGGTGGTTTTTCCCGACCCGTTCGGGCCAAGCAGCGCCACGACCTCGCCCCGCGCCAGCTCGAGGCTCACATTTCGAATCACCAGCCGCTTGCGATAGCTCTTGCGCAGGTTTTCCACGCGAAGGCCGGCGGCCCCTTCTGTCACGGTAAGGTCGGGCGCATCTGTCATCGGTCAGTTGCCGCCGTTTTGCTGTTGGAACACCGTGCGGACGCGCCCGTCCATCCGGGCGGTGCCGTTGGTCAGGTCCACCACCATCCGTTCGGCAGCCAGCGCGCTGGCGCCCTGTGTCAAAAGGACATTGCCGGTCAGGGTCAGTTGCCCGTTCGCGATGTCGTAGTCCGCATTGGCGGCCTCGGCGGCCTCGGTCGCGGTGACGAAGGTCACGCCGCCGGTGGCCACAAGCCGCGCGATTTCGCCTGTGTCTTCTCCATAGACCACCCGCACCTCGGCCGCGGAAATGCGCACATCCCCCTGACCGATGACGACATTGCCGGAAAAGACAGCCGTCCCGTTCTCCTGATCGACGCTCAGACTGTCGGCGGTGACCTCAACCGGCGCTGTCGGGTCCGCGTTCAGGCCACCCAAGGTAACATTCGTTCCCTGTGCCCAGGCTTGTGCAGACATAAAGAGTGCAACCGCCACAGCCGCCAACCGATGAACCGACATTTCCTAAACCCCCTAATTCTCGGGCTGGTATACCAGCCGGACGCCTTGGTTGAAAAGCATTTGAAGACCTTCACCATCTTCGCTGCGCCGAACAGAGAGGTGGCCAGCCGTCATTTCCCCGTAGGGGGCCCGGATTTCAAGCGGGCCGAGACTTTCAAGTGTGCCAGCGTCGATCTCGGCCCGAAGGCCGCGCGTTTCCATCATATACCCATCGGTAGACGTGACACGGGCAAGCCCCTCGATCAAAGCGAGCCGTTCGCGGCTGTCGAAACTGGCGATGCCAGCAGTTACTTCGACGCCGACCGATGTCGCAGTTTCCACGCGCAGGACGATGTTCTCGATCGAGACGATGTGCGGTTGATCGGGCAGGGGCCTGGCGGACGCCGCCGACAGGCTGAACAATGTGCCATCATCCGCCACCCCGGCAAAATCCGGGCTGGACAGCCGGTTTTCCCGGGCGATCTCTTCGACTTCTGCGAAAGGGATCGATCCACTTCCGCCGCGTCCCTGCGCAAAAAGAAACAGGGTCGAGAACAAGGCAATCGCGGCCAGTGGCAGAATGATCTTCAGCCAGCCGACAAACTGACTGTAGCGATTGATCTCTGCCCGCACGGCTCTACACCACTCCGACCCGAAGACAGTCGTGGATGTGCAATATCCCGACGACGCGGCGCGATCCTTTCGGATCGACAACGAAAAGGCAGGTTATCTTGCGATCGTTCATGATTGCCACGGCATCCTGTGCCAGAGAGTCCGGCCCGATGGTCTGCGGAGATGCGGTCATCACTTCTCCGGCGGTATGATCCAGCAGTCCCGACATATGACGGCGCAGGTCGCCGTCGGTTACGATACCCGCAAGATAGCCATCGTCGTCCAATACGCCAACGACACCGAACCCCTTTTGGCTGATTGTCAGCAGGGTGTCGCTCATGGGGGTATGTAGACCGACCAGCGGGAGGGCCTCGCCAGAGTGCATCAAATCCCTGACCCGCGACAGCTGGGCGCCGAGTTTGCCACCGGGGTGGAAGTCGCGGAAATGGTCGGCGGTGAATTCCCGGTGCTGCATCAGCGCAACGGCCAGCGCATCTCCCATTGCCAGCGTCAAGGTGGTGGAAATCGTCGGCACGACACCTTCCCCGCAGGCTTCGCCAAGTGCGGGGATAAGAAGTTTCACGTCCGAATGGGTCATCAGCGTGCTTTCCGGACGGCTGGACAGACCGATCAGAGGGATGGCGAAACGGCGAGCATAGGCGATCAGGTTGGCCAGTTCCGGCGCTTCCCCGGAATTGGAGATCGCCAAGACCACATCGGCCTTTGTCACCATGCCAAGGTCACCGTGGCTGGCCTCGGACGGATGAACAAACTGGGCAGGCGTCCCGGTGCTGGCAAGTGTCGCGGCGATCTTGCGCCCGATATGGCCTGACTTCCCAATGCCCGAGACGATCACCCGTCCTTGCGCAGCAATGATAGTTTCAAGTGCCTCGACAAATCCCGATCCCAGCGAACCGGCCATGGTGTCAAGCGCGCGGGCCTCTTCGCCGATCACCCGCTTGGCCGTCTCGAGGAGTTTGTTGTGGTCCAGCATGGGCATCTAATGGGCGAAAATGTCGATTTCGGGCCAGCCGGCGATATCCAGCTTGGCGCGGGCGGGAAGGAAATCGAAGCAGGCCTGCGCGAGATCGGACCGGTTTTCTCGGGCAAGTCGTTTGTCCAGTTCGGCCTTGAGCCGGTGCAGGTACAACACATCAGAGGCCGCATATTCCAACTGTGCGTCGGTCAGGGTGGCGGCGCCCCAGTCGCTTTGCTGCTGCTGTTTGGAAATGTCGATCCCGACGAGATCCTGAAGCAGATATTTCAGCCCATGCCGGTCGGTGAAGGTGCGCACCAGTTTGGATGCGATCTTGGTGCAGTAGACCGGCGCCGTCGTGGCCCCAAAAGCGTGATAAAGTGCGGCGATGTCGAAGCGTCCAAAATGGAACAGCTTCAGCACATTCGGGTCTTCCAGCATTCGGACAAGATTGGGCGCCTCGGTCTGCCCGATGGACACCTGAACAAGGTGGCAGTCGCCGTCGCCGCCCGACATCTGGATCAGGCACAGTCGGTCCCGGTGCGGGTTCAGCCCCATGGTTTCGCAATCGATCGCGACCACCGGACCAAGGTCCAGTCCGTCGGGGAGATCGTTCTGATAAAGGTGGTTCGCCATGCCTAGTCCTTTGGCCGGTCTGCGGTCGGGTCGGTGATACGGGCTATCCCGGTTGAACTCAACTCACCTTGGCGGGGTGCGCGGTCACCCGCATATCCAAGGCCGAGGCCCGGACCACATCGGCGATGGCCTGTAGCTGCTCTGCCATCGGATTGGACTTTCGCCAGATCATCCCGACTGTCCGGCTGGGTCGCGGGTCGGCGAACTGCGCGACAGAAACCGCTGCAGACCGGGTCTCAACCGGAACGGCCATTTCCGGGATCAGGGTCACACCGATCCCGGCACCGACCATCTGAACAAGCGTAGAAAGGGAACTGCCGTCCAGCCCGTCGCGGGGAAGGGCCGATTGCACATTGCAGAAGGCCAGCGCCTGATCGCGGAAGCAGTGGCCTTCCTCCAGCAACAGAAGGCGCATCCGACGAAGGGTTTCGCCGTCCGGAACCGGGTTGTCCCGGTCCCGTTCCGGCCGGACGAGCACGAAGCTTTCCTCGAACAAAGCGACCTCTTCAAAGGCCGTTTCACCAACCGGAAGGGCTAGGATGGCGGCGTCGAGGCTCCCGCTTTCCAATTCCTGAACCAGTCGCGGCGTCAGCGTCTCGCGCACATGCAGGTCGATTGATGGGTAGGCTTGGTTCAGCTTTCCGATCAGCGTGGGCAGCATGTAGGGCGCGATGGTGGGGATGATCCCGATATTGAGCCGACCGGTCAGACCCTCTTGGGCGGCACGGGCCACATCGCCCAATTCGTCGACAGCGCGCAGGATATCGCGGACCCGGCCCAGAACCTCCTCGCCCAATGGGGTGAGCGAGACACGTCTTGGCCGGCGTTCGAACAGGGGGCTGCCAAGTTCCGTTTCCAGTTCCCTGATCTGGACCGACAGAGCCGGTTGCGAGACCGAGACAGCCGAGGCCGCATGGCCAAAGTGGCCGTGCCGCGCCACCGCTTCGAAATAGCGCAATTGCCTGAGGGTGATATTTGCCATAATCAAAAATTATCGAAGCATTCAGAAAATGCAACTTAATCATATCGAATTGGGTTGGTAGCCATGGCCGCATGAAGAGAAGGGCCCGTGTCAGGACGATCTGTTTCTGACATCCTTTGCCACGGCCCGAATCCCGGAATCACGATCGGAGGAAATCATGGACGGAAACAACGCTGGAAAATGCCCGGTGATGCATGGCGCGATCACCACGGGCGAAAGCTCGGTCACCGATTGGTGGCCCAAGACGCTGAACCTGGACATCCTGCATCAGCACGACGCCAAGACCGATCCGATGGGGCCGGACTTCAACTACCGCGAAGCCGTCAAATCGCTTGATGTCGAGGCGCTCAAGAAGGACATGAAGGCCCTTCTGACCGACAGCCAGGACTGGTGGCCGGCGGATTGGGGCCACTACGGCGGTCTGATGATCCGTCTTGCGTGGCATTCGGCGGGGTCTTACCGCCTTGCCGATGGGCGCGGCGGCGGTGGTGCGGGCAATATCCGCTTTGCGCCGCTGAACAGCTGGCCGGACAACGGGAACCTCGACAAGGCCCGCCGCCTGCTTTGGCCGCTGAAAAAGAAATACGGCAATCAGATCAGCTGGGCCGACCTGATCCTGCTGGCTGGGACCATTGCCTATGAATCGATGGGCCTGAAGACCTTCGGCTTCTCCTTTGGACGCGAAGACATCTGGCATCCCGAGAAAGACACCTACTGGGGTGCGGAACGCGAATGGCTTGCCCCGAGCGAGAACCGCTACGACAACCTTGACGATCCGTCGACGCTGGAAAACCCGCTGGCCGCGGTCCACATGGGCCTGATCTATGTGAACCCCGAAGGCGTGAACGGCAAACCCGATCCGCTGAAGACCGCCGCGCAAGTGCGCGAAACCTTTGCCCGCATGGCGATGAACGACGAAGAAACCGCCGCCCTGACCTGTGGCGGCCACACCGTCGGCAAGGCGCATGGCAACGGCGACGCTGGGGCGCTGGGTGCCGAACCGGAAGGCGCCGAGATTGAGAACCAGGGCTTTGGCTGGATCAACCCGAACATGGGCGGCAAGGCATCGAACGCGGTGACCTCGGGCATCGAAGGGGCCTGGACCACCAACCCGACCAAATGGGACATGGGCTATCTGGAACTGCTGTTCGGCTATGAGTGGGAGCTGACCAAGTCGCCCGCTGGCGCCAACCAGTGGAAGCCGGTCGACATCAAGGAAGAGCATCTGCCCGCCGACCCGTCGGACCCGTCGAAGAAGGCCATGTTGGTCATGACCGATGCGGACATGGCGATGAAGATGGACCCGGCCTACCGCGCGATCTGCGAAAAGTTCATGGCCGATCCGGCCTATTTCGCCGATACCTTCGCCCGCGCTTGGTTCAAGCTGACCCACCGCGATCTGGGGCCAAAGACCCGCTACATCGGGCCGGACGTTCCGGCAGAAGACCTGATCTGGCAGGATCCGGTCCCGGCGGGCAATGCGTCCTATGATGTCGATGCGGTGAAAGCAAAGATCGCGGCCGCTGGCCTGTCCGTCGCCGATATGGTGTCGACCGCATGGGACAGCGCCCGGACCTTCCGCCAGTCCGACCTGCGCGGTGGCGCCAACGGCGCCCGTATCCGGCTTGCCCCGCAGAAGGATTGGGAAGGCAACGAACCTGACCGCCTTGCCCGTGTCCTTTCGGTTCTGGAACCGATTGCTGCGGAAACCGGTGCCTCTGTCGCGGACGTGATCGTTCTGGCCGGGAACGTGGGTGTTGAACAGGCCGCGAAGGCAGCCGGGTTCGACGTGTCGGTGCCATTTGCGCCGGGCCGGGGCGACGCGACGGACGAGATGACCGACGCCGCGTCCTTCGACGTTCTGGAGCCCAAGGCGGACGGGTTCCGCAATTGGCTCAAGGCCGATTATGCCGTGACTGCGGAAGAGCTGTTGCTTGACCGGGCGCAGCTGTTGGGTCTGACCGCATCGGAAATGACCGTTCTGATCGGTGGGATGCGGGCCATGGGTACGAACCACGGCGGCAGCAAGCACGGGGTCTTTACCGACCGCGAAGGTGCGTTGACCACCGACTTCTTCCTGAACCTGACCGATATGAGCTATCGCTGGGTTCCGGTTGGGGACGGGGTCTACGAGATCCGCGACCGGAAATCCGATGCGGTGAAATTCACCGCCTCGCGTGTTGACCTTGTGTTCGGCTCCAACTCGATCCTGCGGGCCTATGCCGAAGTCTACGCGCAGGACGACAATGCCGGGAAGTTCGTAAACGACTTTGTCGCCGCCTGGACCAAAGTCATGAACGCGGACCGTTTCGATCTGAACTAGGGTCAGATCAGGCCAAGTCCTTGGGGGCGGATCGGTTTTGCCGGTCCGCCCTTCGTCATTTTGGCGGCCATGTGCAAATTTCGTTGACCGTGGGGCAATCGCCGGGGATGGTAAGGCATGGAAGGGGACACCACCATCGACGAAAGCGAAAAGACACGGCCACCCGTGACAGCGCTGCGCTATGCAACGCCGTCCGAGTTGTATGCCAATTTCCCCCAGCTGCGGGAAATGACCCAGCTTCGTCCGCGCGAGGACGAAACCGGGATGGAGTTCCTGCATCGCCTCAACGAGTCGCAAACGCCGGAAGAGGCGGTGACCTTTACCGCCTTTGCGGCCCGGCCGAAGATGTCCGTCTGGTGGGGCTACGAATGCCTGCGCAACCTGCGTGCCGATTTCAGCGGCCATGATCGCGAACTGCTGGAAAAGATCGCGCGCTGGGCAACCAGCGGTGATACTGATATTCGCTATGACATCATGCGCACGGCCTTGTTCGCCGAAAAACGCACCGCTGCTGTGGTCCTTGGACTTGCGGCAGGATGGGCCGGACCCCAGATCGCGCCGAACGATCCGACGCCGGTTCCGGCGCAGCGCACCCCTCGTGCAGTTAACTCCGCGGTGCTGTCAGCGCTGGCGCAGTGCAACCTTGCCAACCGCCCGCATCACCTTGCGAAACTTCTTACTCTGGCGGAATCATTGTTCAGGGCCTACTAAGTCAGGGTTCTGCAACAAAACTATTGAAATGCCGCAATGACCCTGACCCTGCGAATCGAGAATTTCGACGTCCTCGACCATGGAGGCCCGACCAGTATCGTTCTTGATCGCAAGGGCGGCGACATCGGGCGTGGAAAGGGCATGGACTGGGTTCTGCCCGATCCGGGACGGCATATTTCCAGCCGGCATTTCACAGTGGCCTTTCGGGACGGTTCCTATTTCCTGACGGATACCTCGACGAATGGAACCTTTGTACAAGGCAGCAGCCACCGGATTCAGGGCGAACATCAGATCCGGACGGGCGACCGGTTTACGGTGGGCCACTATGTGATCGTTGCCGATGTCCGCACCGCCGCGCCGGTGATGCAGCCGACGACACCAACGCATTCCCCGTCGATGTTGCAGACCCCTCCGGGCATGCAACAGCCTCCGGCGGCGGCCCCTGTTGTAGATGACAACGACCCCTGGGATTTTGGTGGGCCGGCCGAACCGGTCAACCCGTTGCCGCAGCGATCCAACCCGCATCACCTTGATGACGTGGCGCAGGATTTCGTGCCCTCCGTGCCGATGCCCAACCCGGAATCCGCGTCGGTTCCGCCGCATGGGTTTCAGCCCTCGCCGTTCCAACAACCGCCGCGCCCGGCCCCGGCCCCTGTTGCTGGCGGCGATGCCATCCTGCGCGCTTTTTGCGAAGGGGCGGGCCTGAACGCGGCCGACTATCCGGGTGTGGATGTCGAAAGCCTGGCGCGGGATCTGGGTGCGGTCGTGCGCGGTTCTGCGGACGAAATCATGACGATGCTCAAGGACAGGGCTGCCGTGAAGCAGTTCACCAAGGGCGGCGAACGGACCATGCGCAGCGCGACCGGCAACAACCCGATGAAGTTCCTGCCCGATTCGCAGCAGGCTCTGGAAACCATGTTCCTGAAGCATCGGGATGGGTTCATGAAGGGCCCGGACGGGTTTTCGAACGCGCTGCGCGATGTGCGCCGACACCAGTCGGCTGTCTTTGCCGCGCTGCAGCCGGCCCTTGCGTCGCTCTTGTCGGGGCTATCTCCGGACGAGATTGAAGACAGCGCCGGGTCGGGGATCCTTGGGGGGGCCAGCAAGGGCAAGTTCTGGGAAACTTTCGTGGAACGCTGGGACGCCAAGGCCGAGGCCGGAGAGAACGGTCTGCTGGACGCTTTCCTGACCGCCTTCGCGAAATCCTATGCCGCTGCGGCGGGCAAGGCTGGCGACTGATCGTCGGGGTGAGGCATTCCTTACCTTTTGCATCAATAGCTTGACCGATAGGTCATTCCGCTTAACCATGGGCCACAAAGCATTCGGAGCGTAAGACGCCCGGCTGGCCGATGGGGGGCTATGACATGAGTTTTGATTGGGCGCTTGAGCCGGTTTCGGACGACGAACCGTGCGGCCCCAACCTTGACACGTCCGATGACGAAGAATTTGTCGAATACTATTTCGACGCTTTAGGCCGCATCCCGGACCGCTATGTCACGCCCGGCATGGAGACCGAAAAGGGCCGCCGGACCGAAGACCGGATCTTTGACCCCAAGTCCATCGATATCAAGACCGAAGCGAAACAGATCAACGCCTTGCTGCAACGCAGCCGGGATGTCCGCCTTCTGACCCTGTTGGCCCAGTTCGAATGCCTTGCGGGGCGCATCGAACCCATGGCCGATGCCATCGAAACCATTGCGGATCTGATCAAGGCGTTCGGCGATGCGGTTCATCCCGCCATTGAGGGGGACGCCGGTGAACGCAGGGATGCGCTGTCGGAACTGGCGCAGCCGATCTCTATCGTGACGGCCCTTCGTTATATGGGTTTGACCGGGACGACCGACGTCACCCTGCGCAAGTTGCAGGTGGCAGAGGGGAAATATTCGCCCAATACCGGCGAGGAAGACCTGAACGCCCAGTTGCTGCGCGACTCGCTGGGGTCGCCCGGCAACCGGACGAAGGTTGACGCGGCACATGCCGCCCTGATGCGCATGACCGACGCGTTGAACCGGATTTCCAGCGCCAGCAAGCTGAGCGAATCCGCGCCCTTTTCCCCGAATTTCAGCCAGACTCTGACGGTCCTTTCCGAAATGCGCGAGGCGATCACCGCCGCCCGGCCTGACCTGCGAGGGGCAGAGGCGGACATGGCGGACGCAGACACCGACGACGGTGCCGATGCACCGGCAGAGGTTGCCGCAGATGGGGCGGCCCCCGCGATAGCGCCGATGGGTCAGGCAGCGCCGGCCCTGCCGCCAACCGCCGTCAAATCCCATGCCGAGGCGCGGCAGGCCCTTGTCGCCTGCGAAACCTATTTCCAGACGAAAGAGCCATCGTCGGCGGCCCTGTTGCTGGTCCGTCAGGCCCGCCAGTTGATTGGTATGCCGCTGGTCGCGGCGCTTGAGACGCTCCTGCCTGAAATCTGTGGCCGGGCCATCGTCGCCTTTGGTCCGCAAACCGGCTTCGCGATCCCGGCGCATCGGTTGAAGTCGCTGAGCGACGACAATCTGCCTGTTCCCGAAGCCGGGGTGGATGACGCCGAAGTTGGTGATCCACCGCACATACAATCCAGCGCCGATGTGGCCACAGTCATGCGAGGGGTCGAAGATTTCTTCCGTAGTCGAGAGAAAAGCAGCCCGGTTCCAATTCTGCTCCAGCGGGCGCGGAGCTATCTCGACAAGGATTTCCAGGCCCTGGTTGACGAGTTGATTCCGCGACCAGAGGGATAAGTGTTTAAACCGCCTAGGGGACAGGACCGGCAAAGCCGTTGACTCGCACCCCTGACAGGGCGTTCAATCAAAGAAAAATTTCGGAGAGAAAAATGGCTTCAGATACTGGTTCCGGCTTCATTAAGCGAAACAGACCTCCGCGGGTTCAGATTTCCTATCAGGACCCCTACGACAGTGAGAAGATGGTCGAACTGCCGATGGTGATGGGCGTTCTGTCCGACCTGTCGGGCAACAACCCCGGTGTCGAAAAACCGGCGGTCGAGGATCGTACCTTTGCCGACGTGACCAAGGATACGCTCGACGAATACATGGAATCGATCAAGCCGGGCGTGACCTTCATGACCCAGAACAAGCTTGACCCGAATTCCGAGGACAAGCTCGGGGTGAACCTTCAGTTCAACTCGATGGACGATTTCGAACCGGCGAAGATCGCCGAACAGGTTCCGGCGCTCAACAAGCTGCTGGAGGCCCGCAAGCACCTCGCCAACCTGCAGCGCTATATGGCGGCAAAACCGAAGGCGCAGGAACATATCAAGAAACTGCTTGCCGATCCCGAGCTGATGGCCGCGCTGGCCGACCGGGTGAAGGACGAAGATGATGGGGATGGCGAAGACTAGGCCTCGGTTGGTTTTCGCAAGAAGGGATTTGAAATATGGCAACTGAAGCACAACAGGATGGCGCAGTCGCGGGCGAAGCTCTCGATGAACTTTCCGAATTCTCTGACATCCTGAAACAGACGATCAAGCCGCGCACCGAAGTCGCGGCAAAGGAAGTCGACAACGCGGTCGTCGCGCTTGTCCGCGAGGCGCTGGGTGACCAGTCGGTCGTTGCGGATGACGTGATCGACACCATCGACGCGATGCTGGCCAAGCTTGACGAAAAGCTGACCGCGCAGATGAACGAAATCCTCCACCACGAGGAATTCCAGAAGATCGAATCGTCTTGGCGTGGGTTGGCCTATACGCTGAACAATTCCGAAACGGATGCGTCGCTGCGTGTGAAGGTTCTGAACGCTTCGAAATCGGAAATGCAGGCGATGATGCGTCGCTATCCGGGCGCCAAGTGGGACAAGTCCCCGCTGCACGACATGGTCTATGAACAGAACCTCGGGACGCTGGGCGGCAAGCCCTTCGGCTGCCTGATCGGCGACTACCAGTTCGATCATTCCAGCGCCGATGTGAACCTGCTCAACTCCATCGGAAAGATCGCGGAATCGGCTCTGTGCCCGTTCATCTCGGCCGCTGCGCCGCAGCTGATCGGTCTGGACAGCTGGAACGAAATCGCGACCCCGCCGGACCTGTCCGAGATCTTCGAGACGCCGGAATACGCCCAGTGGAACAGCCTGCGCGACAGTGAAAACGCCCGCTTTCTGGCGCTGACCCTTCCGCGCGTTCTGGCCCGCGAGCCATATGGCCCGAATTCCAACTCTGTCGTGGAAGAATTCAACTTTGTTGAAGAGACCGACGGCCACGGTGGCGCGAAATACGCTTGGATGAACTCCGCCCACGCGATGGCGGTCAACATCAACCGTGCCTTCAAAGAGCACGGTTGGACCGTTCGTATTCGTGGCGTGAAGTCCGGGGGCGAGGTTCAGAACCTGCCGACCCACGTGTTTGATACCGGCGACGGTTCGAAGGACCTCAAGTGCCCGACCGAAGTGTCGATCACTGACCGCCGCGAAGGCGAACTGTCCAAGGCGGGCCTGATCGGCCTGATCCACCGGCAGCACACCGACAAGGCGGCCTTTATCGGCGCGCAATCGCTGTATCGTCCGAAGAAATATGTCGATGATGCCGCAACCGCGTCCGACAACATGTCGTCGCGCATTCCCTACATGTTCGCCGTGTCCCGCTTCAGCCACTATCTGAAGGTCATGGTGCGCGACAAGATTGGTGAAACGCCGGACAAGGCACAGCTGCAGAAGCAGTTGCAGGCGTGGATCAACAAGTATGTTACCGGCAACCCGGAGTCGGCGACTGAGCTGGAAAAGGCCAAGAAGCCGCTTGCGGCGGCCAAGGTCGAGGTGATCGAGGACGAACTGAACCCGGGCTACTACATGGGCAAGTTCTTCCTCAAGCCGCACTTCCAGCTGGAAGGCATGGATATCGGGATGAGCCTGGTGTCCAAACTACCGCAAGGCAAATAACCATTTGAGCCAACACAAATTCCCGCCATAGTTGTTCAGGCGGTTTTGAAAGGAGTATTACAATGGCCGACAATATTGTTCTGAAGCTGGGTGACGAGATCAAAGGTGAATCGCCCATCGACGGATATGAGGACTGGATCCAGATCCACGCCTGGAGCTGGGGCGCAACGCAGTCCGGCACCACCCACGAAGGCATGGGCGGCGGCGGCGGCAAGGTTTCCGTTCAGGATCTGAACGTGACCAAGTTCGTCGATGCCTCGACCCACGACCTGATCAAGCATGTCTGCAACGGCAAGCATATCCCGACCGCGGAACTGATCGTGATGAAGGCCGGTGGCGACGCCCCCGTTGTCTATTGGAAGATGGTGCTGACCGACCTGATCATCACCTCCTACCAGACGCAGGGGTCGCAGGACGGGCTGGACCGGATCTCCGAATCCATCTCGATCAACTTCGCCAAGTTCGAAGTGACCTACACCAAGCAGGAAATGGATGGATCGGCTGGTCCGGAAAGCACTGCTGGCTGGGATATCCAGAAGAACGTCGCGGTCTAATCCGACGACCGGTACACCTTGGCGGGGCGTCCATTCGCGGCGCCCTGCCAGACAATCCAAGTTTCACGGCGGGTTTGTCCGGCCTTTGCCCTTTCCCTTTGAACCGGGTGCGACCAGGCTCGAACACCGGCAAAGCGGTGTCGGCCAGACTTTCTCCTGAATAGGGACGGCGACACCCAGATGGCAGCCAGAAGCGGCAGTTCGGACCAAGGCAACAAACGTGGCTGGCAGCGCGGCGAACGGTCGAAGGTGTCGGTGATGCACATCTTCCGTTCCGCGCATTACGAACATGACGCGCGGGTTGCCCGCGGCCGTTCCGACGACGGCGAGACAGAAATCACGCAACGCAGCAAGCAACGCCGCGAAGGCATGGACGAGGATTCGCTCAAGCGGCACCTTCAGGCCGATCTGAACGCGCTGATGAACACGATCCGGCTTGATTCCGCAGTATCGCTGGAAGATGCCCCGCATGTCATGCATTCGGTCCTGAACTACGGGTTTCGCGACCTGTCGGATGTGACCGCGCAAGACCTCAACAGCAGTTCGGTCGTCAAATCGATCCGCGAATCCCTTCTGGATCATGAACCCCGGATCATTCCCGATAGTCTTGAGGTCAAGGTTTCCGAACGCGCAGGCGGGAACCGGCATCGGCTGTCGATCAGCGTCACGGCCGAGTTGATGGGCGATCCTGTCGATGTTCCGATCGACTTTGACGCCGAGGTCGATCTTGGGGCTGGCAAGCTGCACATGTCAGCGCTGAGGGTGCAGTCGTGAAGAAGGCATTCCGCGACGCATACAACCGCGAACTTGCGATCCTGAAAGAACGGTCGACCGAGTTCGCCGCCGACTATCCGGGCCTTGCCGACCGGCTGGGCGGGCTGATGGAGGAAAACCTCGATCCGGCCATCGCGGGCCTGCTGGAGGGGTCTGCCTTCCTTGCCGCCCGTGTCCAGCTGAAGATGGATGAAGAATTCCGGACCTTCACCCATGAACTTCTGGACCAGATTTTTCCCGATGCTTTGCGCCCCACACCCAGCGCGATGCTGGTTCAGGCCAACCCGCCGTTCGGTGACAGCGACATCGTGAGCGGGGTTCGGTTCGCCGAAGGCGAATATATGGACGCGCGGTTCACCGACGCGGACAAGCGTGTATCTTGCCGGTTCCGTCTTGCGGGAAATCTGGTGATGTGGCCCTTGGCCATCACCCGGCTGAAGTACCACCAGGGCGCAGGCACCATCGGCGCGCTGGGACAGGATGTTGCCCCCGGCACCAAAGCGGGGCTTGAGATTGAACTGTCCCGCATCGGCACCTCTGGCAAGCCCGCGCCGGATCAGCCGCTGTCCGAGGTAGATGTCGACGACCTGCCAATCCATTTCATTGGTCCCCTGGCTGAAGCTGTGCCGCTTTATGAACAGGTCCATGCAGGTCTGACCCGCGCCTCGCTGCGGTATGAAGACAAGAACGGCGACCCGGTCTTCTTGCGCCTGTCACCCAAGGCCATCGAACAGGTCGGGTTTGACGAACAGGGGCCGCTGTTGCCGCACAATGGCGTTCTGTTCGAAGGCTTCTCGCTCTTGCGGGACGCATTTGTCTTTCCACGCAAGTTCCTTGGCCTGCGTTTGACGGGGCTGAAGCAGGCCCTGCGCCGGATCAAGTCCGGAAAGATGCAACTGATCCTCGAATTCGACTCGTCCAATCCGAACCTCGCCGCTCGGCTGGAGGCGGAGCACCTTGGTCTGTATTGCGTGCCGGCGGTCAATCTCTTTGCCGAAAGTTCGAACTCGGTTCGTCTGGACAAGAAGCACACCGAGTACGTCGTCACGCCAGACAGCAGCCCGGTCACCCATTACGAGGTCTATCAGATTACCGATGTGGTGGCCCATTACGCAGGCCATCAGAACAAGGAAAAGGTCTATCCGCTGTACGGTCTGCCACCCGATGGTCGCGACCCGCGACAGACGTTGTACTATACATCACGCCAAAAGGGCCGTCGGTTGACGGCCAAGGAGCGCCGGTTCGGCGCCTCGCGCTACCGCTACCGTGGGACCGAAACCTTCATTTCGGTCTACGAACCACCCGAGGCGGAACCGGCGCAACGGCTTCAGATCAAGACACTTTGCACCAACCGGCACCTGACAGAATATCTGCCCATCGCGCAGGCCAAGGATGAATTTTATCTGTGCGAGGATCAGACCGTGACCCTGTCCTGTGTTGCAGGGCCGACTCCGCCGCGTGAATCCCTGTTGGACGTGGACCACCGCAGCGGGCATCGGGCAGCAGATGGCGACAGTCACTGGCGGCTCATCAGTTTTCTATCGCTCAGTTTCCATGGCATCCTGAACGACCGGCGCGGTGCGGGCGCGGCCCCGATGCGCGAGATGCTTTCGCTGTTCGCGAACCTGTCAGACAGCATCACCGAGACCCAGATCGAAGGGCTGAAGACGGTGGATACCCGGCCCGTCGTGCGCACGATCCGGCGCGAGGACGGGTTTCATCCGGCGCGCGGGTTGGAGATCAAGCTGACCTTCGACGAGGACGAGTTCGAAGGATCAGGCGTGATCCTGATGGGTGCCATCCTTGACCGGTTTCTTGCCGAATATGCGGCGGTGAATTCCTTTACCCAATGTGTTGTCGCGTCGATACAGCGCGGGGTGATCAAGACATGGCCGCCACGGTCCGGAACGGGGCCGCTGCTATGATCGACGAGGACGACACCCCACCTCCGCCGGAGGATGACAACGACCGGACGGTGATGATGCCGCTGCCGGTGGTCCCTGCCGCCAAACCTCAAGCGCCTGCCGAAGTCGCGGCAGAGCCGGACGCGCCCCCTGTCGAAGACCCACTTCCGGCGCTGGACTTGCCTGAGGTTGACGAGCAGGACGGGGCCATCGTCCCGCCGATTGAGGCCAGCGCGGACACGGACGACGAAGACGACGACCCCTGGGGGGACCTTGAAAGCCTTCAGGAAACGACAGACAAGGGCGCGCCTGAACCCGTGATCGACGAGGTTCCGGCCCCCGAAGAAGAGCCGGAAACCATCGCAGATCCGGATATTGTCGAAGACGTCGCGCCCGCCTCTCCTTTTGAAGGAAAATCGGACGACGGGCAGCCTGATCCGGGCGCCTCACCGTCGGAAGGCCCGCCGCCCGCCGCCCCCTCTGCGCGGGAAGAGATCCCCGACGATGTCTCTGCATTTGGTTATCTATCGCTGCTGCGGGTTCTGGAACGCCGTGCACAGGGCAAGCCCCGGATCGGCCGCAGTCGCCGCACCCGGGACGAGATTGCCCGCATGGGCCAGGATCCATTCCTTGCCTTCCCGGACAGTGACCTGAGCGCCGTCGATGTCTCCAAATCTCCGCCGGTTGTGCGCCCACGTTTTCTGGGGTTCTTCGGGCCGTTTGGGGCGCTGCCCCTGAACACGACCGAAGAGGTGTTCCGCTGGACCGAAACAGGCGACCGCGCGTTTGTCGAATTCACGGATATCTTCGCAACCCGCTTCCTGCAGCTGTTCTACCGGGCCTGGGCGGATACCCGCAGCATCACCCAATTCGATCACGCCGATGATGACCGGTTCCAGAAATACCTTCTGACCTTTGCCGGGCTTGGAACACCAGCGTACCGAAATCAATCTCCGTTCCCTGATACCTTGCGACTTGGCTATAGTGGCCTGTCCACCGGACGGGTGAAAAGCCCGACCCGGCTTCGACAGATGCTGGAGAAGCTGCTGAAGACCGATATCCGGGTCGAGGAAATGGTGCCCGGCTGGATGGAGTTCGAGCCGGACGGGTTGGCCCGGCTGGGGATGCAGGGATCGACGCTGGGGCAGGACATCCACCTAGGCAGCCGCATACAATCGATCGGCGAAAAGATCCGGCTGCATATTCGCACCCGCACGCTGGACGCCTATCGCCGGTTCCTGCCGGGCGGACCGGATCACGCCCATCTAGAGATGATGGTCCTGAGCTATCTGGGTGTTGCCTTCGAGGTGGACGTGGCGGTTTGGTTGCCGCAGTCACAGGTCGAACCGGCCAAACTTGGAACCTCGGTCCAACTGGGCTGGATGGCCTGTGTCGCGCCGCCGGGGGGAAGCGACGCGCTGGTTCAGGGGACAAACTATCGTCTGG
The DNA here is from genome assembly GCF_004145845.1 of Loktanella sp. IMCC34160. GTDB lineage: Bacteria > Pseudomonadota > Alphaproteobacteria > Rhodobacterales > Rhodobacteraceae > SELP01. The sequence continues at coordinate 354,152 of NZ_SELP01000003.1, forward strand.
ACCTCGAACACCATGCCGACGCGGGGGAAGAGGCGCAGGCGGCATGACGCACAAGATATTAACAGCAATCGAATTCAGGGGGACACAGGGACATGACTGATATCAGCATCGAGAAATATGCCGGAAAGATGAACCGTGCCGGTTATGACGCGTTCATTCAGGGGATGCGTCACGCGCGGACCGAACGAAACCGCTACGTGGATATCCCGCATTTCCTGTTCAACGCGGTGTCCAACCAGAATGCGGATATTTCCGCAACACTGAACGGTCTTGGGCTCGACCGTGGGCGGGTGCTGAAGGACATCGATCAGGCGATGGCCGCGCTCGACAAGAACGTGACGGAAACGCCGGGCATCTCGGAAACGCTGGCGGATGCGCTGAATCACGCCTGGACCTATGCCACCCTTCTGTTTGGCGAGGCACAGATCAGGACCGGCCATATCCTCGTGGCCCTTCTGAACGATCAGAACCTCAAGCGGGCGGTGCTGCGCTGTTCCAAGGAGTTTGACAAGATCTCGGTCGATCAATTGTCGGCAGAGGCGCGGACCCTTTGGGCCGACAGTGAAGAAGATGACATGCGGCCGATGGATGGGTCGGGCCTGTCTTCGGGCGGCGGGGCTGCCGCGGATGGGGATGCCCGTGCCGGGGCCTCGACCGCGCTGGGCCGGTTTGCCAAGGACATGACCGCAAACGCGGCAAGCATGGACCCGATCAAGGGACGCGATGACGAGATCCGCCAGATCATCGACGTGCTTTTGCGGCGTCGCCAGAACAACCCGATTCTGACGGGCGAGGCCGGGGTCGGTAAAACAGCCGTGGTCGAAGGGTTCGCCCAACGGCTCGCCAAGGGAGAAGTGCCGCCCAAGCTGAAAGGAACGAAGCTCTTTGAACTCGACATCCAGTCGATGCAGGCGGGCGCGTCGATGAAGGGCGAGTTTGAACAGCGCCTGAAATCGGTGATCGACGAGGTTCAATCCTCGCCCACACCGATCATCCTGTTCATCGACGAAGCCCACACGCTGATTGGGGCAGGGGGCGCGCAGGGCACTGGGGATGCGGCCAACCTGCTGAAGCCTGCGCTTGCGCGTGGCACGCTTCGGACCATCGCAGCGACGACCTGGTCGGAATACGCCAAATACTTCGAAAAAGACCCGGCACTGACCCGGCGGTTCCAGCCGGTGCAGGTGGACGAGCCGGATATCGAAAAGTGCTGCTACATGCTGCGCGGTATTCTGGCGCCGATGGAAGAACACCACAACGTCCGCATCTCGGACGAGGCGATCGTGGCCGCCGTGACCCTGTCGTCGCGCTATATTCCAGCGCGGCAATTGCCGGACAAGGCGGTTTCGCTGCTGGATACGGCCTGTGCACGGGTGGCGGTCAGCCAGTCGTCCACCCCGGCCCGGATCGAAGACCTGCGCCAGAAGATCGCGGCGATCGAGACCGAGATCGCGGGCAAGATCGCCGAACGTGATCTGGGCGAAACGAACGAAGACCGCATCCCCGAGGCCGAGGCCGAGAAGGCAGAGGCGGAGGCTCAGCTGGCCGAATTCGAGGCCAAGTACGAGGCTGAGAAGGCTCTGGTCGACAAGGTTCTGGAACTTCGCAAATCCATCGCGGTCGCCGAAGGCGGCAACGTGGACGAGGTGCCCGATGCCCGGCCCGAGGAAGAAGATGCCGCAAGCGACGAGGCCGCGGAAGAACTTGCCGAGAAGCTGGACCCGGCCAAAGCCCGCGCCGACATGCAGGCCACGATGGCCGAGCTGGAGAAGGGCAGCCCTGACGACCGGATGGTCTATGCCCACGTTGATGCGCAATCCGTTGCGACCATCATCGCCGATTGGACGGGTATTCCCGCCGGTCGGATGATGCAGGACGAGTTGGAAAGCATCCTGAACCTTGCGGACCACCTGAAGGAACGGGTGATCGGGCAGGACCACGGCCTGACCGCCATTGCCAAGCGGATCGAAACCAGTCGCGCGGGGCTGTCCAACCCGGACAAGCCGATTGGCGTCTTCATGCTGTGTGGCCCGTCGGGCGTGGGTAAGACCGAAACCGCGCTGGCACTGGCAGAGTCGCTTTATGGCGGCGAGCAGAACATCATCACGATCAACATGTCCGAATTCCAGGAAGCGCATACAGTGTCGCTTCTGAAGGGGGCGCCTCCGGGCTATGTCGGCTATGGCGAGGGAGGGCGACTGACCGAAGCGGTCCGGCGCAAGCCCTATTCCGTTGTCCTGCTGGACGAAGTGGAAAAGGCCCACCCCGACGTGCACGAACTGTTCTTCCAGGTCTTCGACAAGGGCATCATGGAGGACGGCAACGGTCGCCCGATCAACTTCAGGAACACGCTGATCCTTCTGACATCCAATGTCGCGACGGATGTGATCATGGACCTGTCCAAGAACGGTGAAGATATCCCCGATCTGGAGGTGCTGGAGGCGGCGATGAAGCCCGCGCAGCTTGAGGTTTTCCCGCCCGCCCTTTTGGGCCGGATCGTGTCGATCCCCTACTTCCCGCTGGGCAAGGAGGTGCTGACCGGAATTACGAAGCTGAAGCTGAAGTCGGTCCAGAAGCGGATGAAGGGCGCACATGGCGCAGAGCTGGTCTATGGCGATGACGTGACGGACCATATCGTCGATCAATGCCGCGACCCCGACAGCGGCGGCCGCATGATCGACAACATCATCACCAATTCCATCCTGCCGGACCTGTCGCGGCAGGTGCTTGGACGCATGGTGTCCGGTGAGCCGATCAAGAAGGTAACAGTCAGCGTGAAGGACGGAACGTTCGACTACGGTTTCGAGTAAGGGATGATGGCCGATGAGTAGTGACATCATCGTCGGCGTGGACGGAACCGGCCCGTCCAGCGACGATACCTATGCGAAGGATTTCAAGGACAGCTTTGTTCAGAAACTCTGCCGCAACACGCCCGGGTTTCGGGTCCACGATTACCATCGTGGGCCCACGACCCACGGGCTGGAAACCGTGGGCAAAGCCCGGCACGCCTATGATTTCGCCAAGGGCACCTACACGATCTTCTCCAAGCTTCATGCGGAAAAGCCGAAGCTATTCCCGAAACCGCCCCGCATCTTCCTGACCGGATACAGCCGGGGCGGGGCCGCAGTGATCGAAGCGGCCTACAAGCTGAAAGAGGCGAAGATACCCGTCCATGGGATGATGCTGTTTGACGCGGTGGACCGGTCCATCGTGGACGACCGGGTAAATACAATTCCTGACAACGTGAAATACTGTTTTCACGCGGTTCGGGCGGACAGTGCCGAAAGCCGCGAAATCTTCGGCAATTGCGGACGCAAGGCGGCGGGCAAGGTGTTTTACCTTGAACGGTCCTTTCACTGCACCCACGGGGCAATGGGCGGATGTCCGTGGAAAGAGGCTGGTGAGGATGGGTACATCGAAGAGGTTGGCGCCGGGTTCAAGACCAAGGCCGCGACCTTTGCGGCGGGTGGAGTGCTTGGCCTCTACGCCCTGCACAAGATCGACAAGACCAAGGTCAAGATGAAACAGGAGCTGGAAGGTCGCGACGCCGTTTGGGCCTGGATGCACAAGCTGTTTCTGGTCGCCAAGGCGAACTACAAATAACCGCCCAGCCTTAGCCCTCTTCGATGATCGGTTCGATCAGGTCCATATAGGCCCGCACCTCGGGCGGGACGGGGCGTGCGCGGGCGATCGCGACGGTCGGTGCGTTCCCCATCTTTCGGTCGGCCCATGCCCAAAGGTCGGCAATGGTTTTCCCCCGCAAGAAGCCATTCGCCCGAACCACGCTTTCCCCCATGATATCGACGACCATTGCGTCGGGCGGGGCGCTTAGCGCCGTGTTCGCCCCCGCCGGACCAAGGAAGTGCGACAAGTACAGCCTGCCGGGCGTGATCGTATGGCCGCGCGACCGGAGGTAGGCCTCGTTCTCGCGGGCAAGGTTGGTGACCATTTCGCGGGAAAGTTCCGGGTTGGTGCGCAGCGCCAGAAGATCGGCCCGCGACATGGATTGCGCAAGATCGGGCCGGTAATTGTTCATCATCCTGATCCATGTGCTTTCGATGAACTGGCCAAGCCCGACCGCGGTGGAGTTCGGGTTTGCGGCATCCGCTCTGCCCCCACTTTCGACTGCGATGATCTGGTTGACCAGTGCCTCGACCGCGTCCGAAGAAGACCCGCCGCCGGGCCGCCCGCCCGTTCCGGGGGCCGTCAGCGGGTCGACGGGGGTCCCGTTCAGCCAGAATTCGAAATGCAGGTGCGGCCCGGTGGACCGTCCGGTCGTGCCGACATAGCCGATCAGATCGCCCGCCCGAACCTGGCTTCCCTGACTGATCCCGTCGGCGAAGCGATCCATGTGCGCATATCGCGTCTGCCGGTTTCCGGGGTGATCAATGTAGATCACGTTGCCATAGCTGTCGCTGACCCGCTTGGAGGAGATCACACCATCATCGGCAGCGTGGATCGGCGTGCCTGTCGGCGCGGCCCAGTCGACGCCGTTATGATTGCGCAGCTGGCGTAGAACGGGGTGCATCCGCGGCCCGAAATCCGATGTCTTGGTGCCGCTGACCGGGACGATCAGCCCGCCGCCCATTCCCCCAACGGCCCCGCCGCCACCCGGCGCGAAACACCCGTAGCCTTCGGTCACGGGGTCGGGCACAACATAGCAGTCAATGGTCCCCGACGGGCCGCGCACCCCGGCATAGAGGATCTGGCCTGCGCCGGTTCCTTCGCTGCCCGGTTCCGTCGCATAAAGGATGGTGACCCGGTCCCCGACCGCCGCGAAGCGGTCCAGATCGTGCCGCTGGCTCATCATCACCACCAATTCACCCACAAGGGTCGTTGAAAGTCCGTTGCGGATCGCGGCGGAATAGAGCGCGTCCAACAGGCGGATATCGCGTTGCTGGGTCGCAGCGGGCCGCACGTCGTCGGACAGGGTCAGCAGATCGGTGTCGATCCAAGGGTCGGCCCCGGTATCGAACCGCCCCGCGCCGACCTGCGCAAGCGTGCCGACATATTCCTCGCCCAGGTAGTAGGACATCTGCACCAGTTGCGAACCACGGACATCGGGCCGGATCCGCATGGCCACGATCGCCCCGGCAGGCACTTGCCCTTCGATCCCGATAAGCCGGGCGGCGGCCGTGGCGGCCAGCCCTGCGCCGGTTTCGTCAATCCCGGCAGAGGCGATGATCTCGGACAGGTCGCGGGCAGTCTGGTTCACCACGATATTGTCTTCATAGAGGGGAAGCCGTTCGCTTTCCCGCAACAGGAACGCCACGCTTGTGGTGTTTTCGATCTGGGTCTCGACATAGGTGGCGGTGTCTTCTTCGGTTTCCCCGTCCGATCCACCGATCAACTCGCCCCAGCTGCCGTCCGACCCGTCGATCGACACAACATCGCCGGCCTCTGCCTCGACCTGTGGGGCGGCGTTGGTTTGCGGGCCGGTGTCCGACAGGGCCGCGATGCCCTGACTGCGCTGGGCCTGAAAATACGCAAGGTCTTCGCGTGACGATGGGATCGTCGTGACCAGCCGGGTTTCCTGCAACACAAGGTCGTCGCGCAACAGGGCCAGCCGATCGGGGCGGGGAAACCCGACGCGCGCGGCGGGCAGGGCGGTTGGCCCTTCGAGTTTGGACCCCTCTTCAAAGCCAGAGCTTTCAAACCGAAGGATCATCGGGTCTTTTGCGATGTCAATAAACACGGCGCGGGCAGCAAGAACGCCCGCCTCGGCGCTTCCTGCCGTTTGGACCATCGCGAACCCGTCGTCGGCGATCTGCAGCGATCCATCCTCGCTGGCGGTGACCGCCGGGCCGATCGCGGTGCGATTGCCAAACGTCTGCACGCCGAGCCATCCCAGAAATCCGACCGCAGCAATCCCGACAATTCCGACAACGACAAACAGCGCGCGCCGCGCCTTCCGCCGGGTCTTGCGTTTGCGGGACCGTTTGCCGGAGTTCCTGAAGCTTGGATCGACGTCGAAACTCATCGCTGAGGGCCCCGGTTCCGGATCATATCAACGGAAGACCCCGCCAAGGTTCGAATTGCTGAGGCCACCCGAGGGGGCAGGCGCGGGCGCCGGTGCCGGTGCGGGGGCAGGTGCCGGGCGCGGGGCGGGCTGTGCCGTGCGGGTACTGCCGGAACTGGTTGCCCGCGGGGCAGGGGCCGCCGCGACCGGCGCCGGACATTCAATTTCGTCCTGAAGGATGATCTGCCGGAACAGGTCGACCGTCGGTTCGCGATTGACCGGGTCCAGCCCGTCAATTTCGGCAAAGTAGCGGTCGACCGACGCGCGGCTTCCATTGCCCCAGACGCCATCGATGGACGAGGTATAGCACCCCATCCGGGCCAGTTCCGTTTGCAGCACGCGTGCCAGTTCGACGTCGGGCGGGTCAAAGGCGCCACCTGCGACGAGCGTCTGGAACAAGTCGGGGTCGGAATCGCGCAGGGCGCGCCGCGCTTCGAGATTGTCGAAGGTGACCTCGTTGGAATTCACGTCGCCAGCGGCCGCGTCGTCGATCACCTCAAAGCTGGCCTCCTGCCCCTCGATGATGCCGATGATGATCGAGGGTGTCGGCAGCCCGGCAGCCACGGGCAGGGCGGCAATCTGCGCGGCGGGCGGGGCGACGAAGATCACGGTGTTGTCGTCAACCACGGTCAGATCCCGCGCTGTCGGTGCCGCGCTGACGACCTCGGACGACGAAACAGGTTCGATTACTGGCGAGAGCGAGACAACGTCGTCGCCGACGATACTGACAATTGGAGAGTCCGTGTCGACGACCGGCCCTGTATCGACCGTGACGAGAAGGCTGGTGTCGTCCCCGGTGGCCGCAATCGAAACCGTGTCAGAAGATGTGATTGTGGTTTCGGCAGGGGCGCTCTCGGCTGTCATCGGGACCGGCGCAAGCGCGTCCACCCCGACCCAAAGGCCCGCCAGTCTTTCCTGCAATGTCGCCTCGGCACCGTTGGTCAGCCGATCTGTCAGGCGTCCATTCGCCGCTTCGCAGGTGCCGTCGGGCCCCGCTGTGGCCGCCATGTAAAGCGACAGGCCCGCTGGCAGGTCAGGAAACTGTATCCGTCCCGCCATGCCGGGGCTGCCCGCGCAATCTTCGATCAGCAAAACAACGTCCGTTGTTCCCGCCGCCGCGTAGGAGGACAGCAATCCGCCAACCGCCGACCGCGCGTCGCCGCCACCTTGCCCCATCAGGATCGGACCGGCGGTTTGCACGGCGATCGGCCCTGCGAAGTAGATCATGACACGGGGCGTACCGGCCATGTCCGAAATGGCGCCTGCCATGGCATCGGCGCCGAGTTCGCGGCGCAGCGATACCGGTCCAAGACCCGCGGCGCCGAGTGCTTCAGAGGCATGAAAACTGTCTGCAAAGGCCGAGGGGGCGCTGCGCGACGGATTTCCGATCACCAGAACCGACCAATCCTGTGCCAGTGCGGGCAGGGCACTGGACAGAAGGACGGCACCTAGAAAAGCTGATCTGAAAAAACGCACGCGCAGATGTCCAATCGATGAATCGTCTCAAGGGTATCACACGGCAAAGGGGCCTGTCTTGTCCACCACGGACTCTCAATCGTTAGTTGATTTCTATTATGAAGGAGTGGGTGGTCCCCGAGGTGTCGTTCCAACCGGCCGCGCCAACGTTTTCGCGCTCACTGTCAAAGCTGATTATGGCGTAGCGTTCCGGGTTGCCCTGCCCGGATCAGGCGGGGATCGTCATACAGCACCGAAAGCGCGTCGGGGTCATAGGGTCTGGCGGGCCGGAAGCCATTCGCCACAAGGTTAGAGTAGTCCGCGCCCCTACAGCTCCCTATCCTGATGGCGGTGGTGTCAGGAACAATGTCCATCGCTCGGTGCGCAGGGTGTCGACCTCGTGAAAGGGCGCTTCGATGAAGCCGCGCACGATGCAATCGCCCTCGCCCCGGATTTCGAACTTGTCGGGCGCAACACACATCCGAGTCGCGCCAGAAAGAACAATCTTGCCAAAGACGTCCTGTGCAAAAACATAGACGTAACGAACAGAAAGCTCCTCATCGATCACGTTTGCACATTGGTTCGGGCCAATCGTCCACCAACCCGAGGTTTCCAACACATTTTCATCAAATTTTCCGATTGCCACGTTGACCACGTCAAATGTCTGGTTGCACACGGCGAATTCAGCCCTGACACAGGTGCCGAAAAGCACAATTATGCAAGATATTACATAGGCTAAGTTGGTTTTCGGCATAGGTCATTTTCACTCTGGCTTTGTCAGACTATGCGCAGATTGGGCCCTTGCGAAGTGGGAAATCGGTCACATAAATCCGCCGATACGTATAACTGTGACACTGCTCCCTCTAAAAAAGTTGGTTGAGTCCTGCTATATTAAGGCCATGAAACGCATTTTGCTTCTCTCAGTCGCCGGTATCGGCCTTTCCGTCGCGGGTTCGTTTGGACTTTCTGTTGCGCATGCATCGATGTTCGAGCCCCTTGGCCAAAGCCCGATTTCCGTGGATGCGCAGACCACCCGCGAGGGCGTTGCTTTGCGCCGCGTTACCGCATCGGTCACAGAGAACAAGAGTGAGCTGACGGTGCCGCTGTCGATTGACGAGGTGCTTGTGCCTGCTTCGGTTGCGGTTCTTGGGCTTCACGGCGAGGAAGTGATCCCGCAGGATGGCGCTGTTGATGACCAGCCCGTTCAGGTGACGCAGAATGCACCAGCGTCAGGTTCGGCAACCTATCCCTCGCCACCGTACCCGCTTGGCCCGAATGGCGAGCAGGCGTTGCAGTCGCTCTGGCTTCTTGGTGTTTTTCGCTAACTACCAGTTGACTTGAACGTCCCGTTCCCCCCCAAATGGCATTGTAATTATTGCCAGACTAAATTCATTGGGGGGCCAAATGTCGAAATATTCCCATGGTTTGACGCGGGCGCTGGCTTTTGCTGGCATCCTTGCCGCAAGCACGACCGCAGCCATCGCACAAGACGATTCCAGCTTTGATCTGCAACTGAACGCGGCGGCGGATACCACCGCGGGCAGCTGCCGCCTGACTTACGTCGCGACCAACCAGTCAGACCAGGCCTTCGACCGGACGGCCTATGAGGTGGGCATCTTCAATGCCGAGGGTGCGGTGACCCGCCTTCTGGTTCTGGAATTCGGGTCTCTTGTCGCTGGGAAGACCAAGATTCTCCAGTTCGATCTGGCCGAAAGCAGCTGTGCGTCGATCTCGCGGATCGTGGTGAACGACGTGGCGGCCTGTACGCTCGCGGATGGCACCGAGTCGGACTTTTGCCTGTCAAATCTCATTGCCAGTTCCCGAACTGCGATTCAGTTCGGTATTTGATCCAAGCCCTCAAGTTGGGGCTTTTGGCCCCGTGATCGGAGCCTGACCGATGTCATCCCTGTTCGAATCCTTACCTCTGGACCTGTTCAACCCGGCGACCGTGGCCATCTTCGTCACTCTTGCCGGCCTGTCCTTCATTGCGGTTGCGGTCGGTCTTTATAAGACCGTTCAGTTTGCGCGCCTCGGTGTCGGTCGGCGGAAGGCGGCGGATCAAATCCTTGAAAGCTGGCTGTCGGGACGGCCCGATGATGCGATCCGCGAAGCGGCGGGGCGACGGTCGGTTCTGGCGCGTGTGCTGCAGTCGGTGTTCTCGGGCCTGCAATCCCGGCCCGGCGATGCCGCCTATGCCGAAGAACTGGGTCGCCAGTCTGCAATCATCGAACTGGCCCGGATGTCCGAGCGTATGCGCCTTCTGGACATGGTGGTGCAGGCGGCGCCGATGCTGGGCCTTCTTGGGACTGTCATTGGGATGATCGACGCCTTCAGCGTCCTGTCCCTGTCCGAAGGGGCGGTTGACCCCGCCGGTCTTGCAGGTGGCATCTGGTCGGCGCTGACAACCACTGCCGTCGGGCTGGGCATCGCGCTGTTTTCCTTCTTCATCGCAACATGGTTCGAAGGTCAGATTGATCGGGAACGCAACCTGATCGAAGCGGTGATCTCTGCCGCGATCCACGGGCGGGTCGATCCGAACGCCCGTCTGGGCTAGGGCGCGCACATGTCGGGGAACTCGCGCCTCAATCTGCCGGTGCGCAAGCGGAGCTACCGCTTTGCCCTGACGCCGCTTGCGGATGCGATGTTTCAGCTGCTGATCTTCTTCATGCTGTCGTCCAGTCTGACCCCCTATTCCCTGCTGACCCTGCAAACCGCGACTCAGGTGTCGGACGAACAGGCCGCCCCGGGCGAGGAAACGACCGCCTCGGACTTGCCAGAGGAGGCCGCAGAGCCGGGCGATGTCGCGCTTTGGACGATCGAGGCCGGTTCGGTTCTGGTCGGCGGCCAGTCTTTCGGATTTGATGCCCTGTCCGCTCTGGCCGGGGCGCTGGGCACACCGTCGGCCCCGGCCGATGTCATCCTTGTCGTTCGCACCACGGCGCAGGTTCAGGACGTTGCGACCGTGCTGGAGGCACTTCAGGCCGCCAATGTGGCGTCCGTCCAGGTCTCGACAGGGGCGATCTGACATGGCGCTGCGCAAGGTTCTCCCCCCGGACGCGAACCGGCTGAAGGTCGATAACTCCTTCTTCATCGTCAATATCGTGCTTCTTCTGATCCTGTTCTTTCTCGCAACGGGGCAGCTTTTGAATTCGCCCAGCTTTGGCGTCGAACTGTCCGAGACCGAGGAGCTGCCGGTCGAAATCCTGCCGTCGCCGCTTTTGATCGTGAATGCGGATGGGTCGTTGTCACTGGACGGCGAACCGATTGCGCCGGAGCTTCTGGGCCCGGCATTGGCCAATCAATCCCGTGTTCACCTGCTGATCCCCAAGGATTCCCCCGCCACGCAGCTGATTGACCTGCTCGCGCGGCCGGAATTGTCGACGGTCGAGGTCAAGCTGGTCACGATCCACTACCGGGGAGAGGCGGAATGAGCTTTCTTCCCTATGGGCGCGGATCGTTCAGTGGCTGGACCCTGGCCTATGTCGCGTCGGGCGCTGTCCACGCCGCGGCCGTGGCCGGGTTCATGGGGGCTTTTGCCGATGCCTTTACCAAGGAAGAACAGGCACAGGATGTGTCCTTTGTCGTGACCCTTGAACGGCTGGACGCCGATACGCTGGCTGGGATTCTGGAACAAGAGGGCCTTGCAGGGGCCGACGGGGAGGTTGACGACGGGACCAACCCCGAGAGCCTTGAGCCAGAGGAGGTTGCCGCAGCGCCCGCCGAGGAGCCCGAGCCGGAAGTTCCTGAGGAACCGCCCGCCGAAGAGTTGACGGCAGAGGCGCCGGAAGAGTTGGTTCCCGAGACGCCAGATGCGCTTGAACCTGAAACCATCGCGGCCGCCCCTGTCGAAGAACCAGAAGCGCCTGCGCCGTTGGAACCAGAGGTTCTTGCGCCAGAACCGGTCGCCCCCGAGCCGGTGATCGCAGAGCCGGTCCCGCTGGACGATCCCGACCTAAGCCCGATCCTGCCGGAAACCGTTGCGGCGTCTCCTATCATCGCCGAACGGGAAACCATTTCCGCCACAGCACCTGTTGCGGCCCCAATCGCACCGACACCGGGACCAGAGCCTGAGGTGATCGCCGCCGCCCCGCCTGCCACGACCGAGACCGTGACAGCGGTTTCAACTGCGCCGCCGCCGCGCCCGGCAGAGGACCAGCAGCGTCCGACACGAACAGCCGCGCCACCATCTGAACAGGACCTGGCAATCGGCGAGTTGATTCAGCGGATTCGCTCTGCCCTTTCCGATCCCTGCCTGATCGCCCTGCCGCGTCGGGATGGGACGGACGGCGTCGGGCTTGCAATGATTTCCGCCCGGGATGGGGCGATGGAGGAGTTCGCCCAAGGTGTTCTGACCGCCGAGGATGCCGACATTCGCCAGACCCGGACGCTGGTTGATCCGCGCCAATGCGCTGCACTGACCTATATCCGGCAAAATGTGGATTACCCGGCGACGCGCATGGGTCTGCGGATCGACAACCTTGAAATCGCATCGGGCGGACGGTTGACGGGCGTTCTGCGGGGGGGATCGGGCCGCTACATCACGCTCTTGCTGGTGGACGACAACGGGGTTGTGCAGGACCTGCAACGGTTTATGTCATTCTCGGGTAACCTTGCGCGGTTCGACGTGCCGGTGACCCGCAACGGCCCACCGCGCGATACCAGCCAGATCCTTCTCGCCCTGGGCACGCTGCGGCCCCCGACCGATATCCGCGAACGCAACGGGCAATTGGCCGAGGACGTGTTTTCCGGCCTTTCCGGCGATCTGGCGGATGGCGCCTATATCGCGATTTCGACCTTCGACGTTAGATAACCCTATTGTGGGTCGGCCTCGGCGGGGGTCTCTTCCGTTGCGTCTTCTTCCGGGGCGGGTTCGGGGGCAGGTGGCGTTAGCAGGATATGCGACAGTGCCGCGACCCCCTGCCCATCCCCATTGGCGATCTCGTCAAAGATCAGCGGCAACAGGGCCGATGCATCTGCGCCATCCCGCGCCGCCGCCGCATTGACCAAGGGGTCTGGTGTGGCGATGGCAAGCAAGAGCTGCGGAGCGGCCTCTGCCCCTTCGGCCAGCGACAGACCAAACCGGAAACTGCGTCGTTCCCCCTGCGCTGCGGAAAGACGCCCGGTGAGGTTATAGACCCCACCCTTTGGCGTAATCAGAACGAGCCAGATGTTCCGCCCAAGCCGGTCGGTGATCTGGCCGTTGATCGGTTGGCCGCTTTCCACCTCGGCCCCATCCAGAACCATTGCAATCTGGTCAAGGCCGCGTCCCTGAAGCCCCTTGGCCAAAGCCAGGGCGGCACATTGTTCGGGCGTGATCTGGCTTTCGAGGATCGCAGGCCGGGCGCCGAACTTCTCTTCATATGCGGTGGGGAGACCGGCAAAGGCCGATGTGTCCGTTGCGAACCCTTGCACCATCCCAAGGTTGGGCCCCGCCGAAACCCGCGCCGCATAGGTGCAGGGCCCGGTATCCAGCGCGGCCAGAAATCCTTCGCGTGTATTCTCTTCCAGCGGGGGTAGCCCGGCGGATGCCTGTGCCTCTTCGGTGGCCGTCGCGGTCTCTGTCGAAGGCGCGATGCCGCCAATCAGCCCCTCGGACCAAGCGTAATACCCCGCGCCGCCGATAATGGCGAGAAAGACAATGCCAAGAAGACCAAGCGCGCCGCCGCCACCTTTTTTCGGAAGGGGGGCGGGCGGCAGGCTGGCGCTGCCGGTGACGCTTGGGTTGACGGTGTTTGTCGTCGGCGGCTGTTGCAGGCCGCTGACCGTGATGGACGCGGGCGCAATGCTTTGCCGCATCCCTGTTGTCAGACGACCGCCCCGCGATGTCGTGGATCCGCGGCCGGGTGGAACCGGAAGGTCGCCGAAGTACTGCTGCGGGATTTCTTCGGGGTAATCGACCATCCGCACGACGTCGGCCATCGACGGAAGACGGTTCGCCGGATCTGGTTCCAGCATATAGGCAAGGATCGGGCGGAACTCTTCAGGCAGGGCCGAGAGATCAGGTATCGCCTGACGCGCCTGCACCGCTTCGACGATCGACCCGCCCATATCCAGCGGTTTGCCCAAAAGCGCAGCGGCCATGAGCAGGGCAAGGCCGTAGATGTCTGTTCGGGGGCCAATGTCACCGCCGTAGTGACCAAGTTGTTCGGGCGAGACGTACTTGAATTTTCCCGCGAACTGACCGGCCATGGTCCCTTCCTTGACCACGTTGGATTTCGCGATGCCAAAGTCGATCAGCAATGCCTCGGCCACGATACCGTCGGGAAGCATGACGTTGTCGGGCGACAGGTCGCGGTGGATCACTTCACGCCCGTGCGCCTTTTCCAGCCCCTTGGCCAGACGCCGCAGCAGGGTCCAGGCCGCATCGGTCGAAATCGGCCCGTTCTGCGCGGTGTAGTCCGACAGGGGCACGCCCTTGATGAATTCCATCACAAGGCAGTAGCGGTCGATTTCCGGGTCTTTGACAAAGTTGTAGTAGCGAACGATCGCCTCGTCCGACAATTGACTGAGTGTCCGGGCCTCGCGCATGAACATCAGCCCGACCTTTTCATCCTCGGCCAATTCAGGAAGCACGACCTTGATCGCCACCGGGTCGCCGGTGAAAACGTTTTCCCCGCGATAGACTTCGCCCATCCCCCCGGCTTTGAGGACTTCCTTGACCTCGTAGTTGTTGTTGATCAGCGTGCCGACCGCGACCGTGGGGCCGCCGCCGTCCCGGCGCACGGGAGGGGCCGCGGGTGGGGCAGACGGGGCGACGGGTGCCGGTTCAGCGCCCGCAAATCTGGTGCTTTCATCATCGCCAGAGGCATCTTCCAGCGCCGGTGGCTGGCTTGGCGCGGATGTCGCCGGGGGCTGGCCCGCGAACTGCGTCCGGTCATCGTCTTCGGGTGGCGCCGGCGGCTGGGCCGCTGGAGGTGCGGCGAACTGGGTCCTGTCGTCATCCTCCTCCGGGGTGGCGACGGGCGGAGCGGTGCGACCATGATCTGCCGGGGGGACTGTGGTATCGGCTGGCGGTTCCACCGCTTGCGGCCCACCGGCAAGCGGAACGCCCCCGATCCGGGTTCGGTCATCGTCCTCGGGCGCGGCCGGGGGATGCTGCGGCGCGACGGGCTTGTCTTCGTCTTCCGGTCCGGCGGTCATTCGGTCACGTCCACTTCAATATCGGTCCCATCCGCATCGACGACCGGGGGCAGGCACTGCATCACGATGACGGTTACGTTGTCCTTTGCGCCACGTTCAAGGGTCAGTTCAATCATCCGGTCGCAGGCATCCTGCGGGTCGCGCGATGCAACGATGCGGGCGATGTCGTCATTGTCCAGATGTTCCGTCAGGCCATCTGAGCACAGGACGAATTTATCCCCAAGTCGAAGCTGGTCCCCCATCACGTCACATTCCGGCACGTCGGCCACACCAATGGCCCGCGTGATCACGTTCTTTCGGGGCCAGACGGCGGCCTCTTCCGGGGTGATGCTACCAGCGTCCAGAAGGGCCTGAACCTCGGTGTGGTCCCGAGTTTGCTGTTCCAGAACCCCGTCGCGCAACCGGTAAATGCGACTGTCGCCGGACCAGATGCAGGCATAGTCCTGACCATCTACCAAAAGCGCAACCACCGTCGCGCCGATGGTTCCCTGATTCAGTTCGGCAGCGTGGTCGAGGATCAGTTCGTTGGCGCGGCCCAATCGTTCCATGAAACGGGCCTGCATGTCCTCGGCTGAACCGGGAACCCCGATGGAGAACAGCTCTCGGACGATGGTTTGGCTGGCGAAATCGCCTGCGGCATGCCCGCCCATTCCGTCGGCGACGACCCAAAGCCCGGCTTCGGGCCGCGACAGAAAGCTGTCTTCGTTGACCGTTCGGACGCGGCCCACATCGGTGGCCTGACCTGTCCGGAAGGCAAAGAAGTCCGTGCTATGCATGCGGTTGGTCCTCTTGGCGTGGCATGGGGGTGTGATAGGCGCCGCCGGACAGAAGCCAGCCTAGCCCAGCGGCGTCCGGTAGCCCCGCCTGACCGAGCCAGATCGCGGGCGCGGCTTCGGTCCGGGCGGGCGCCCACCAGTAGCTTCTTGTCGTGGCGCCGCGGGTCGCGTCCACCGGACCGGCGGCCCGCAACAATGCGTCCAGGTCGCCGTCGGGGTGGTGCGCCCAGATCAGGGGCCCTTCGGCGCGTTGGTCTTCGGATTCAGGTTTGATGCCCAAGGCGACAGGGTCAAACCCGTCCAGCAGGCTCGCCGCGCCGGTGGTGCCGGGTTGCATGGATGCATGATGCGCTTCAAACGCGTCGTAAAGCCCCTGATCGGGGTCTGCGACAGGGGCGCGTTGGTCGATACCTTCGGCCAGTAGGATGAAGGGAAACCGGCGACCGACCTTGTCGCGTGACGGGACGAGTATCCCGGCAAGTGTTGCGCCGGACAAGGACCGACCGATCCAGAACCGAAGCGTGATCGACCGATCCCAAAAGTCATGCCAGTTGTCGCCAAGTTCGGTGCGCAGCCTGTGCAATGACCCGTCAAGCCATTTGGACAGCCCTTCGGCCACCGGATCGGAAATTCCGTGGCGCAGGAAGTCCCCGAACCCCGGATGTTTTCCCATGATCCCGACCGAAACCGATGTCATTTCCTGTCCCCCCTAGTCCAGCGAGACAGGGCAGGAGAAATCGAACAACTCGGGCATCAGGAACGGAACTGTCGTGCTGTCGAACTCGATCCGGTAGGTGATCGTCCGGCCGCCGATTTCATGGGTGACCTGAACGACATTCCCATCCCGGCGGGCCCGACCCTGACGCAGGAAGTCGACGATGGACCAGCGCCCGGCATTGAAATCAAGCCGCGACGGGCGGCCACGCTGGGCCGGGAACAGCTCGACACTGACACCGCTGCCTTCGCCCGGCCAGATCAGGCCTGCGGGGGCGTCTGCCGGACGGGTCTGAACCTGTCCACCGTTCACCGTGAGGTGGGCCAGATCGACCGTGGGGCTGGACGATACGTGGGTCACGAACATCGACACCACCGGTTCCGGCGTGCCCGAGAAGAAGGCGGCGCGGATCGCCTCGGCCCGGTCAAACTGTGCCAGAGCGCTGGTCGACAGACGTTCGCCGATTGGGCTGCCGGGGACAGGGCGCAGGCCGTCGGGGGTCCGGGTGACATGGGGTTGCAGGTTCGTCGAATAGAACCGGTCCATCCGGCCGCCCGGCCCAAAGAATTCCCCAAAGACGTTCGATGCCACGTGCCGCCCGTTTCCGAAGGGGAACAGCGGTTCGATGAACTGCTGGCAATATTGGGTGATGTCTTCGTTCAGGGCGCGGTTCAGCTGCGCCATGGTCGCGTCCTGTGCGACCGTGCGGAATTCGCCTTCGATCTCGGACATCAGCCGCGCCGCAGGCTCCGGCAGAGAGGTGTTGTTCACGGTCAGGGCCGACAGCAGCTGTTGCAGCATGGTGTCATCCATGGGCGTTGGCGAGGTTGCCGCCAGATGCCGGTTTTCGCGCAGATCGCCGATGGCCCGTAGCAGCGCGTCGATCGGGCGCGCGCCGGGGTCGCCGCGCAGCAGGACGTGCCAGCCTTCAAAGCTGTCCGAGATCCGTTCAACCTGACGCCGCTGCGTATCCTCGCTGGCGCCGCCGGCCCGGTTCTGCGATTTCGCGCCATCCTGCAGCCAGCCCAGAAGCACGCGCTGGAAGGTGCCGGATGACGAATACATCCGGTTGAATGCTGCATCGCCCAGCTTGTCACCCAACCCGCCAGATGCCAGTTCCGCCGGGGTCATCCCTTCGACGGCGTCGTAAAGGCGGGTCAGGCGGGTTTCCTCGTCCACCGCTTCGACAAGGTCGAGAAGCGGCGAGCCAACCGGAGATGCCAAGGCAGCGAGCCCGTCATAGCGGGGCGAGTCGTTTGCCAAGGGCGCAATGGTGATATTGTCGAGCATTGCCGTCCATTCGGCCTCGAAATCCCGCTGGTAGAGCCGGTGAAGCTCGCGTTCGAGGCTGGCAAGCTGGGTCTCGTAACCGACCCGGGTTGCCGCGTCGCCAAGCACCCATTGATCGTCTTCCAGACGCTGGCGCGCGGCGGTCAGTTCTTCCAGGAAGAACCCCCAGTACCCTTGGAAGGTATACATCCCCGGCACACCGATCTGATCAAGCGGGGTGCCGTCAACGGACACGAAGACCCTGTCGATCTGGCCGGAAACCCGTTCAACAAGGTTGAAATCGCCGATCCCGGAGGTCACGGCACGATCCTTGATCGAGGCATAGGCCTGTTCGGCCAGCGGCAGGTTGACGATGGCCTCTTGCGCGGAGCGGACGATTTCCGGGTCGATGGTGATCGTGGTGGTCAGGTCGTCGTCCAGTTCCAGCATCGCGGCAAGATGCGCCTCGAGCTGGTCGCGTTCGTCGAATTGTCCGGCGCTGGGAAATTGCTCTCGCCAGACATCGGCGAAATAGGCCTGAATTGCCGCGTCGTCGGGGGCCCCGCTTTGCTGTCCGCCGAGAAGGATATAGACCTTGAGAGCGCGGTAAATCGCTGCGGTATTTGCATCCGCGATCAACTGCGGAATTTCGTTTTCCATGTGCAGGATCAGGCGCGGGCGCAGCATCCGTTCAAGCGCATCGGAATAGGCGTGTTCGGCGGCGTTGTTGATTCGCCGGTGCTGGCCGAGCCCGAGGCCTTCAAGCAGACCCGGCTTGACCTCGTCGCCGTAGCCCGCCGTCATCAGCCGAATGTCCTGCAGGTAGGGCATGACCAGCGAAGGATCCGTATCGTCGATCACCTCGCGCCGGATCTCGTTCTGGGCATCACCGTAGTAGGATTGCGCTTGTGCCTGTGCTGTGCGGACAAGGTTGGCATTCTGCCAGAAGCTCCAGCCGAAGGCCGCCATCGCTCCAAGTGTCGCGATGGTAATCAGGACCACGGCAATCGTGCGCAAAAGTGCCGTGCGGCGGACCGCCCCGGCATCATGGCTGACCCAATCACTTTCCTCGAAGATCACCTTCTTCAGAAGGTCATGCAGGAAGTAGCTTTTCCCTTTCCCGGACATGAAGGCCGGCTGGAAGCCAGCGCCATCGTCCTGATTGCGGGCCATCGCGCCGAGGACCTGGTCGATCGGCGTGCCTTCCTGCGTGCCGGAGGTAAAGTAGAACCCCCGCAGGATCGCGTTGGTCTTGTAGCGGGTCGGCTCAAACACCCGGCGCATGAAGTCAGTGATATTGCCGCGCAGCAGGGCCATCTGACCGGGAAGGCCGAACACCGAAATCCGGCTGACGCCGTCCGGTTCCTCGCTCATGCGGTCGATGACCTCGTCCGACAGGCGGCTGACCAGCTTGTCGAATTCGGATTCCACCTGTTGCCAAGTCTGGGCATCCCGATCCTTTGTCTGGAAGGTCGCGCCCCAGACAGCCTTGCGCCGGGACATGCTGAACGAACTGAAATATTCGCGGAAACCCGCGATCAGGTCGGCCTTGGTGAACAGGACGTAGACCGGGAAATCGATCTTGAGCACGTCGTGGATTTCGCCAAGGCGCTTGCGAACCGTTTCGGCGTGTTGGGCGACGGTTTCGGCATCGCCGGTCATCATGTCTTCGACCGAAAAGGCAAGGATCACGCCGTTGATCGGCTGGTTCGGGCGGCCGCGTTTCAACAAGGACAGGAAGCTGTCCCAGCTGGCCTTGTCGGCCTCGGCGTCGCTATCCTGCGTGGTGTAGCGCCCGGCGGTGTCGATCAGAACGGCCTCTTCGGCGAACCACCAGTCGCAGTTGCGGGTTCCGCCGAATCCTTCGACTGCGTCGCCCAGCCCCTCGGACCCCGGAAATTCGATGCCCGAGTTCTTGAGCGCCGTCGTCTTCCCTGCGCCCGGCGGGCCAACGATGATGTACCACGGGAGGTCATACAGATAGGTCTTGCCGCCGGACTTCTTCAGCTTGGCCAGCGCTTCGGTCATGCGCTCGGCCAGAACCTTTCCATCGCCGACAGGTTCCTGAATCAGCTCTGCTTCAAGTGCCTTCGCGGCCTTGCGACGGCGGCGCCATTTGATGAACCACGACAAGAAAATCAGGAACAGGATTGCACCGATGATGCTGGCGCGCAGCCAGACCTCGGCCATGATCTCGATCCCGGTCATCGGGAATCCGATCCAAATCCCGGCGATGATCGCGATCAGGCCGATGAAGATCATGATCTTCTTGAACCAACCCTTCTTGAACATCTTCCTCGGACTGGGAAGCGGGATAAATCCAAACAGCTTCACTGGGCACCCTCCCGCTCGATCATGATTTCGACCCTGCGGTTGAGCGCGCGGCCTTCGGGCGTGTCGTTGGTGGCAATCGGGTTCACGGGTCCAAGGCCTTCGGTCTGGATGCGGGATGGATCACTGATGTTGGGGGACAGGATGTCGCTGACCGTCTGTGCCCGGGCCAGCGAAAGGTCTTCGTTGGTCTTGTACCGGCCCCGGCCCGATGGCGGAATGCTGTCGGTATAGCCGACGACCCGGATCGGCCCGATTTCCGGGTCAAGTGTGGTGGCGATGTGTCCCGCCAGTTCGGCAAAGTCGTTTTCAAGCTCGGCCCGACCGGACCGGAACCGAAGCGCGTCGCCAACCCGGACAAAGATATATTGGTTGGTCTGATCGACGACGACCTGGCCGTTCTCGATCTGATCGGCAAGCCCGTCGCGGATGCGGTCCAGCTGGGTCGAATCGAACTGGGCGACATAGGCCTCGACCACCGGCGATGTCCGTTCGATTGTGATCACGGGAAGACCGGCGTGGAGCGCCAGAATTTCCGACTGAACCTGCGCCCCCTGCCGGGCGATCAGTGTCGACAAGGTTGCGAAAAGGGCGACGACCATCAGGCCCGCGATCGCGGCGACCGCCCAGACCGGCGTTCCGCCATAGCGGCGTTTCTGCCCAAGGGGGACGGGCGTCCAGTTGACGGAAACATCATCATCCGGGCGCGGCTGGACCCGGCGCAGGGTTTCGTAGATCGCGGCCCGAACGCGGGAAAGTTCGACCGCGCCGTTCTGACTGGTCCGGTATTGCCCTTCGAACCCGAGCGAAAGACAGGTCAGCATCAGTTCGAGCAGCTGGAATTTCTGCCCCGGTGCTTGCATCGCCGCATCCATCTTGCGGAAGAAGCCAACGCCGGAGTCCCGTTCGCCAAAGAACCGCGCAACCATCGAATATTGAAGCCAGGTGCCGCGGTCGGCCCCCGGAAGGTTCTGGACGATGTCATCCGCCGCCGCGGCCAGGGCATATTTGGCGTCGCTGGCATCCTGCGGGGAAACACCGGCCTGAAGGACGTTGCGTTCGTATAGGTCGATTTCCCGGGTGACGTGGTCGATCAGCGGGCCGGACTGCATCTCGACCAGCCCGGTCCGAAGCCGCCCAAGCAGGATCAGAAGGTTTGCCGCGGCCGCGACCAGTGGATTGCTGGACCCGCCGGCGCCAAGACCAGTGCCCTTGAGCGCGTCGGACAATGCGATGCGCGGCTTGACCGACGCCTGCTGCGGCTGCGGATCGCGGGGCACTTCGGGGAACATGTTCGTTCCCGATTGCACGTGCTGCGGCTGATATAGCGGCTGCTGGCCATAGGCAGGCTGCGGCGGGGGCGGGGGGGCCGGCTGGTATTGCGGCTGCTGCGGCGGCGCCTGATTTGGGAATGGATTGAGCGCCCCGCCAAGCCAGGTGTCCTCGTAGCCTTGCGGCGGTTCATTCACCGGTGCAGCGCGGCCCGATCCGGGTTGCTGTGGCGGCTGATACTGCGGTTGCTGCGGGGGATAGGCAGGAGGCTGCTGCGGTGGTGGGGGCGGCGGAGGAGCGGCCTGCGGCGGCTGTTGCGGCGGCAAGGGTGCCCCGAACACTGTCCGATCTGCGTCGCCTTGGCCGCCCTGTCGGGGGGGCTGTTGTGGCGCGGCTGGCTGCTGCGGCGGTGGGGCAGGTTCGCTGGCTTGCCCGCGCGGTTTGGGCATGGGCAGTTTTTGTCCAAAGACCGTTTTGTCGCCGTCGTCGTCGCCATGCATCCCGTTCTATTGCTCCGGTATTGCCCAAAGCTCCAGCTTCAGGTCTGGCCAATTCCCCGCGAAATGCATCCCGATGGCCGGTGCCACGCTAAACTCGCGCCAAAGGTCGCTGGATTTGTCGACAAGGAAATAGACGTTCTTCGCAACGACCCTGATCTGGCGGGGCGGGTTTGGAAGGTGCATCAAGGGCACCCCCGGTAGGTTGTTGTTGATGATCTCTTTCATCCGGGTCGATGGGCCGACCTTGCACAGCTGCGGGAACTGCTGCTGGACCTGGGTCAGCGGAAGGCCAGAGGAGACCTCGACCACGAAGGTTGCCTGACTGAACAGGCTGCGATCGTTGACAAGCGCGGCAAAGCTGCCCGGACGGACCTCTTTCAGGGGCAGGCGCACCGCGCGGCCCACATCGCGGGACAGAAGCCGCTGGATGTCCTGAACGACCGGGGTAAAGACGTCGCGCGCGTTGTCATGGTCGTAAGGGCCATAGTCCGCCACGTGGCGTTCGTTCTGGTCGAAGGTCGCCAGTTCCCCGGCCAGCCCGATCAATTTCTCATACAGGCGCTCTGGATGGACTTTGCCGCATTGGTTGAGGTGCCGAAGGATCGGCAATTCGCGGTTCAGAACCATCAGCATCAGGTAGTCCGAGGCCTGCATGCCGCCGCCCGACGACGGGTCCGAGGCAAAGCGCGCAAGGTTTTCAAGCTTGGCTTCCATCCATCCGATGACCCGGGTCAGGTAGCCTTCATAGGCGGGATGGACCGTCAGGATCAGGCCTGTGGGCGGCACCGTGTCATCGATTGAAACGACCCCGTCGCGCACCTCGGTGATCCGGCCAAGCGGGATCGACTGATATCCTTCGCGCGGGGACTTGCGCAGCGCCAGTTCCAGACGCGGGACGGCGATTTCGATGGTTTGTTCAACGCGGGTTGCCGAGGCGTTGTCGGCGACGGTTTCGGTTTCGATACGGTATCGGGTTCCGGCCGATGATCCGCCCGGCCCGCCTACGTCCTGCCCGTTCTGCGCCGCATCCGGGAGGGTCAGCCAGATCGTCAGCCCGGCCGCGTCGTCAGGCACCGAAACCGGCGTCGGCAGGACATCCGCGTTGGGGGCGTCAAAGGGCGTCCCGTCCGGCATAAGCCCGACCGCCGACCGCAGTCCGAAGCGGCCCTGTTGGGTCAGGTCGCGGTCGATTTTCATCTCGATCATCCCCCACGGATAGGGGGACAGAACAGAAGTGCGCGCCTGAACCAGCTTTTCAACATAGCGATCTGCTTGCTGAAGATGCTGCGGTTGCAGGAACAACCCTTCCTTCCAGGCAACTTTGCTGAACCAGGACATGGGGATAGAACGCCTTCAATCTATTGTTCGGAGGCCGAAAATCGCTTTGACCGCCACATATGCTTTGGTCAATCTTGGGCCGGTAAGGGGCGGCACGTCAAGCGCCGCCCGAACCCGTCGTCAGAACTGAAGCCGCAGCTGACCCGTCACACCCCAGCTTTCCAGCGACTCGCTGAACCGCCCATCAACACGAACCGAAGCGTTCAACTGACGGGCATTGGGAAGGCTTCCCGTCCCATCGAGGATCTGAGTGTAGTTAACGCCAAGGCTAAGTTCGCCGTATTGCCCGAGATTCGGAGAGCTGATGACGTCCGTTTCGGTGTTGGAGCCATCGTAGATGACAGACGTGATTTCCCCGGCAAAGTCCTTGTAGTAGGTCGCGGTTCCGAAATAGGTGAACGCCGAATTGCCGCTCGGACGGATTTGGGTCATGGAAATCGTGCCGCCGACAAATCCGATCTGACTGTCGAAGTCCTCGATTTCGAGCGTGCGATCATCGCTCAGATCAATCGTGTTCGTCGTGGTTTGCGAATAGGCAAAGCCTGCCGTCGGCACCGCGTTGATCCCAAGGTCTTGGTTGATCGGGAAGACATAGCTGTACGATCCCGACAGGGTCTGCGCCTTGCTGTCGAATTCCTGGTTCAGGATACCAGCGGATTCCGGATCGCCAGCGCGGTCGTTTGTCAGATCAAAGGTCGTCTGTTCGAAGCGATACTGAAGGTCCAGAAGCGACCGACCCTTGAACGCGGAAACATAAGCGCCCGCGTAGGTCTGAAGGAAGTCGGTGTTGTTGTTCGACAGGACAAGAGTTGTGTCCGCATTCCCAAGCGAGTCGATGGCATAGAGCGGCTGTGCGGTCGAGCCGAAGTTCACACCAAGAATGCCGCCAAAGCTTAGGTCCCAACCGTTGTAGTAGCCACCAAAGCAAGAGAAGTCGCCACCAAGCTGGATGCCGCCAAATTCCGCCGTCAGGTTGCTGTCAACCGTGAGGGTCCCGTCGTCGTTGGTAACCGTGGTTGTCCCACCAACTTCTGCAATGCCGCCCGTCGCGCGGCCCCAAGCCCCGGCACCGCAAGGGTCGTCGCCGGGAAGCGCCAGCCCTGCCACAAACGGGCTTGATGGCCGGTTCACGACCGAGCCGATCAGCGATTGGGTCAGGACGACAGCGCCCGCAAGGCCACCGATGTTCGGGTTGCCCGAAGAGCGTACAGCGACAATCGAGTCGTTCTGCGCGAGGTAGTAGACGTTCGCACTGGGAATCGCGGCCAGATCATCGGTGGTAAAGGTGATACCAGCCAAGGATGCGTCCGCGGCGCTGGCATCAATGACGACAAGTCCACCAGCAATCGGCGCGGTATCGG
The DNA here is from genome assembly GCF_004145845.1 of Loktanella sp. IMCC34160. Lineage (GTDB taxonomy): Bacteria > Pseudomonadota > Alphaproteobacteria > Rhodobacterales > Rhodobacteraceae > SELP01. The sequence continues at coordinate 378,328 of NZ_SELP01000003.1, forward strand.
CTGTTGTAAGGCTAAAGTTGAGGTCAACGGTCCCGGTCGGCGAAATCGTAGTGAAAACAATCTGGTCCGAACCCGGCGTGCCGCTGAGGTTCAGGTCGAGATTGATCGTCGCACCGTTCAGGTTCGCCGTGCCATTCGAAATGGTCAGGACATCGTCGGTTGCGCCGTCCTGCATGTCGATTGTGCCAGATCCGTTCAGGCCACCGTTCAAAAGGCCGGTGCCGTCAACGTTGATCGTGCCGCCGTTCGTCACCGCGGCCCCGGCACCGCCACCCGAGAAGTTGAGCACACCGCCGGAGTCGATCGTCATCGTGCCATTGAAGAAACCGGCGAGGTTCATGATGCCGCCATCTTCGATGGTGGTCAGTCCAGTCACGTCCAGTCGCTCGGTGTCCTCGATGGTGGCAGTTCCATCCAGAGCGAGTGTTCCATAGATCAAGGCAGAGTTGCTGGTGGTGTTCAGCACCCCGCCTTCTTCGATGTCTACGTTCGTGTTGATAAGGCCGATCGGGTTGCCAATCGTGCCGCCCAGCAGCAATTCGCCGCCATTCTGGATGGTCAGCGGATTGACCGTAACGGTCAGCTGTTCACCGGCCTCGACCTCGACCACGCCAGCGGATTCCAGCGAACCGGTGATCTGGCCTGTGCCATCGGTGTTGACCTCGCCGCCGGACTCGTTGGTCACGTTGCCGGTCAGCGTGCTGTTCAGCGTCAGGACGCCGCCGCTTTCGTTGGTGACGCCACCGGTCACTTGCAGGGTGCTGGAAACCAGCGCCTCGCCCGAGTTGGTGAGGGTCCCGGTGATGTTGGCGGCGCCGTCGACCGTCAGGCCATAGGTGCCATCGACAGTGTCGCTGTTGGTCAAGGCGCCGACGACTGTTCCGGCAAGTGTCATGGTGCCGGAGTTGTTCACGGTGAACGGTTGAGCCGCTCCATTGATCTGGCCATCCACATCCAGCGTGCCGCCAGCTTCGTTGGTGACATCACCCGCAAAGAAAGCACCGGAGTCAATGGTCAGCGTCCCGCCGTTCTGGTTTGTCGTCAGCCCATCAACCGTCAGCGTGCCGGAGTTGAGGTTGAAGATACCGGCGTTGTCGATGGTGGTATCGACCCACCCGCCGCTGGTGACTTCCACGGTGCCGGTCGCGGTGTTCACGATCGACCCCACGGTGGCCGTGGTGATGTTGAGCGCGTCGCTGTTGTTGACTTCACCGGTCACTTCGCTGTTGGACAGCATGTTGACCGTGCCATTCGTGTTTGTGACGTCACCAGTCAGGGCAATGTTGCTGTTGATCGTAATCAACGCATCATCCGCATTGTTGATCAGCGCGTTCCCATTGGTGTCCAGCGCCTGGTCAACGGTGAAGGAGCCACCCGCCAGGTTCGTCCAGTCGCCATCCAGGTCAAAGCCATAGCCAGAGGCGGTGATTGCGATGTTGCTGTTCACGTCGGCATCCAACCGGATGTCACCGTCCAGAACGGCCGTCCCAAGCAGGTTCACGGTGCCCGCTTCGATGGTGAAGATGTCGCCAGAGTTACCGGGGCCGGTGTCATCGTCGAAAATCGTCCCCGCCACGTCCATTGTGGCGTCAGGCGCCAGGGCAAGTGTTCCCGAGCCGTTGGTAGCATGTTCCAACGTCCCGCCATTGGCGATGGTCACGGACGTAACGCCGGCATCGGTCACCGTGACCGTACCCGACTCCGTGAGACTAAGATTCCCCCCGGTTTCGATGGAAATGCTTCCGATTTCGACACCGTCTTCCGCTTCGGCAGTCGCCCCGTTTGCCACGGTCAGGGTTCCCTGAATGACACCGGCATTGTCCTCCCCCGGGTCGTCACCTTCGATGACCAGACCGTTCGAGTTGGCCACAACATCCCCGGTGACGGTCCCGTGGACTGTCATGCTGGTGCTATTGTGTTCAACATCCCCGTCAAGGACACCACCGGCCTGAACGTCAAGTGTTCCGTTCAGGTTGTTGAACGGGTTGCCCCCGTCCATGGTCAGTGTGCCGCCGTCCTCGATTGTCACGTCGCCGTTGTTGGTGAAGGTATCGGCGGTCAGCGTGCCAGTCGTGTCGCTCAGCGTCAGGTCGACCGTGCTGCCAAGGATAAACGTGCCGACGTCCAGCCCGGCGGAGTTGTTGGCCGAAATGTCGACCGTGGCGCCGGTGTGGATGTTTACATAGGTTGCCGTCCCTTCGAGCGTGGCGGAGCCATTCCAGACATCCAGGGTTCCGATGTTACCTTCGCTCGCAAAGGTTCCGTCGCTGCTGATGGACCCGGCCAGATCACCAGTCGTGGACACAAACACGTTCGCATCGGCGTTCACGGTAAGCTGGTTCAGGTTCGGGCTGGCGCCGCTCAGGGTCAGCTGTTCGCTGCCGGTGATCAGGAAATCGCCGTTCAGGCCTGCACTGATTTCGGCAGCATCCCCCATGACGATCTGAAGCACGCCAGGCGCAAAAGTTCCGGAGGCCGACAGAATCTCACCGCCGCCGCCCGCGATGATGAAATCAACCGTGTGAAACGGAGCAGTCGTATCCGCGAGAAAGGTGATCTGCCCGGGATCGACGTCCTCGGTGATGGTAACGGTGGCAATGTCGGGGTTGGGCATGGCCTCTTCTTCGAAGGTGACGTTGTCCCCGCTCGAGAATGTCAGCCCACCTGTCGATCCGTCGTTCCAGACGGCGGTGGTCCCAATGTCCCAGTTGCCATCGCCCGGATTGATATCCGCACTGGCATCCGTATTTCCCGGATCCCAGATAAGATCGGCCGCAACAGCAGCCTGAGTTCCGACCAGCCCCATGGCGATCAGCGATCCCAGACAAGTTCCCCGAAGAAGCACTCCGACCCCCGCGGATTTCATGCGCTTCACTTGCAAGTCGTGCATCGGAGCACCCCTTCCCTCAAAAAATTCATAAAATTCTTGGCAAACTTGCACGGAAAGCCACCGTGCAGGCAACACAAACCTTAACAAAAAGGGGTCTGATTCAACCTGTTGGTGCAAAGCGGGCACAAATGGCTCGCCACCCGCGGAATCTTGGATCAGTTTTGATTGATTTTCGACCCTTTGATCGTGACCGCCCCGCCGGCCTTGACCGTCATCGCGGACCCGGCCTCGACCGATGTATTCTTTCCACCGTCGACGTTCATGTCCTTCGCGGACTTGATTTCGACGTTGCCGCTGCCGTCGACGGTTATGTCCTTGCCCTTGATCTGGATCGTCCCGTCCTTCTTCATAAGGATCGAGGCCTTTCCCACGACAATCGCCAACTCATCACCGACCGTGATTGTCTTCTTCTTGCCAACGGATTCAGAGGCTTCTTCCCCGACATCAAGGCTCAAGGTCTTGCCGACCGTTGTCGACATCGCCTTGCCGACCGAAATATCCATCGAGATCCCGGCAGTCTCCGAAATCGCCTTGCCCACTGTCAGGCTCGAATTAATCCCCACCGTGGTGGAGGAATTGGTTCCGATCGTTTCAGAGCGGGCCTTTTCCACGGTTACGATCAGGTTTCCTTCCCCCGGCGATCCCGGCATGCCCAAGGCTTCCGCGATGGACCCGATGCCTTCGGCCATCCCGGCCTGAGCGGAGGAGATGATAGACCCGATGCCCGACGGCCCGACCGATAGGGTCATATTGCCGCCTATGCTTTCCGCGTGGTTGTTCTTGACCTCGACCGATTTGTTGTTGCCGACAGACTGAACAAAGTTGTTGTCGGTCCGTTCAGACCAGTTGTTGAGCGTCTTTTCGTTCCGATCCTTCTGGGCGTGGATAAAGATCTCTTCCTTGCCGCCCTCATCTTCGAACCGAATCTCGTTGAACCCGTCAGCCTGATGGCTCTTGGTCTTGAAGCTGGTCCGGGTCTTGTTTGCGGGCAGTTCATAGGGAGGCATGTTCTTGCCGTTGTAGACATGGCCTGTGATGATCGGCATGTCCGGGTCGCCGTTCAGGAATTCGACGATCACCTCCATGCCGATGCGCGGGATGGTGATCCCGCCCCAACCCTTGTGGGCCCAGCTTTGGCTCGACCTGACCCGCATTGAATTGGCCTTGGCAAGGTCCCAATGGAACAGGACCAGCACGCGTCCGAATTCGTCGCAGTCGATCTCTCCGTCGCCCACGACAACGGCTGTTTGGGGGCCGACGATGACCGGGGTTGGCGTGCGCCGCGGCGGGACCACCGGGCTGTCATCCTGAACCAGCACATAATTGCCGGTGTAGGAGGTGCCAGACCCAGACCCGCCGCCCGATCCGTAGGCGTCTGCTTCGTAATAGTGTTCCGCCTTGAGGCAAACAAAGGTCATGCCATCGATGGCATCCAGGTACTGCGCCTTGATCGCCACCCGCGATCCTGCTGACAGGGAAACACAGTCACCGATGGCCCGGTGGCGTTGGTCGGCGCCCTGTTCCTGATCCAGCCGCAGGGCGACAACGCCCTTGCCGCCGCCGCTATCAAGATACTTGCCGGGGAAATCGTAACCTTCCAGTTGGCCCGACTCGTAGGCGGCCTCGCTGGTGCGATCGACCTCCATCATCGCATCGGGCGTCTTGAAGTTGTAGTCAGTCAGGCGCATCGACCCGGTCACGAAATTCCGTTCCGGCTGCCAGCTCCAGAAATGCTCGCCTTCGCCGTGCACCTTTGTGTCATTCGGGATGAATTCCCGGCTGCCGCCCGGGATCTCGGGCAGGTCATCGACGTTGTCGGTCAGGACCATCTTGTGGTCCATCTGGTCGTGTTCGAAGTGATAGTTGATGCCGAACCGTTCCATCATCCGGCAAACAAAGTCGAAATCGCTTTCGCCGTATTGGACCGTGTATTCCAGCGCGTCGTAAGAGTTCTTCAGGTTGTTCTGAACAGTCCCTGACCCAGAATAAGCACCTAACACCTCCTCGATGATCTCGGGGGCGGTCTTTTCGTGAAAAATCCGTTGTTGGCGTCGCTTCGACGCGATCCAGAACCACGGGCGCAGCATGAATTCATACTTCACGCCCTGTTCCCCGGTGCCAGCCCAGCGCGCGGTCGTAATGATCCCGTCAAAGAACCGGGGGTCTCCCCCGATCGTGATGATCTCTACGGTGGCGTGGGTCCCGAGCAGTTCGTCGAAATCGATCTCGGGGTCATCCGACAGCGCCTCGACCCGAAATTCGAAAAGCCCGTTTAGGCGTTCCACCCCGCCAAATCGGCGCAATACCAGCTCATCACCGCCAAGGGCGGTGTGCAAGCGGGCCAAACGGGTGTCCTGTCCAAAGTCAGCGCTCATGGTGAAACTCTAGAAAAATGAATGAACAATGGACTCAGCGTAGCGCATGATAGGCCGTTTTGGCAAAAACCAAATTCTTGGGGTGGGCGTGTCCATTCTGTGCCCCGATGGCATGGGTGCACGAAAACCTTCAGTCTCTCACAATCCCGTCACCCCGGATTGCCGAAATGCAGTCCCTCGGTCACAAAGCCGCAACACAAGGATTGTGCGATGCTGGATGCCACGCTGAGAAAATGGATCGATCCGCCGCTCGACCGGGCCGGCGCGGCCTTGGTTCGGATCGGGTTGCATGCCGATGCCGTCACATTGATCGGGCTGGGGTTTGGGCTGGTCGCGGCAATTCTGATCGCAGTCGGCTGGTTCGGTTTGGCACTTCTTCCCTTGGCGCTCGGGCGGATCGCCGACGGGATGGATGGGGCGGTGGCGCGGGCCTCGGGCGGTGGGACCGACTTCGGCGGTTACCTCGACATCACCAGCGATTTTGCCTTCTACGCGGCCATTCCCATGGCGTTCATCCTGGTCAATCCGGCAACGAACGGGATTGCCGGGGCGATGCTGTTGGCGGCGTTTTACATCAATGGGGCGAGTTTTCTTGGCTTTGCGGTTTTTGCGGCAAAACGGTCGATGGAAACCACCGCACAGGGGGTGAAGTCGCTGTATTATTCCAACGGGCTCCTCGAAGGGACCGAGACGATCCTGTTCTTCGTCGCCTTCTGCTTGTTTCCCGCACAATTTCCGGTTCTGGCGATCCTTTTCGCCGGCCTGTGTCTTGTCACGACCGTCTTGCGCCTTTGGGCCGCGCGACAGGTGTTTTCCAACTGAAAGGTAGTCCCATGAAGAAACTTGCCGTCGCAGCGGCCCTGTTGCTGCCCACTTTGGCCAATGCAGACCCTGATCCCGCGAATTGGGATGCGGTCCTGAATGAGGCGCGCGGGCAAACCGTATTTTGGAATGCATGGGGCGGGTCCACGACCACGAACGACTTCATCAGCTGGGTCGGCGACCGTGTCTTGGAAGATTACGGCGTCACGCTGGAACATGTGAAGCTGACCGATACCGCAGACGCCGTCACGCGGGTGCTGTCGGAACAGCAAGCGGGACAGGACACCGACGGCGCGATCGACATGATCTGGATCAACGGTGCGAATTTCGCGGCCATGAAAGACGCGGGCCTTCTTTTTGGACCCTTCGCCGAAAATTTGCCGAATTGGGCCTTTGTAGACACTGATGGCAAGACTGTTCAGACTGATTTCACCGTGCCTGTCGAAGGCTATGAAAGCCCCTGGGCGATGGCGCAGGTGGTGTTCATGTACGATACGGCTGACATTGGCGCGCCGCTTGGATCTATGGCCGAGATACTTGAGTGGTCGCGCGCGAATCCGGGGCGGTTCACCTATCCCCAGCCGCCGGATTTCCTTGGAACGACATTCCTGAAACAGGCGCTTGTCGATCTGATCGACGATCCGGCCGTCCTTGCTCAGCCGGTGGACGAAGCGAACTATGACGACGTGACCGCGCCGCTTTGGGCATTTCTTGACGAGCTTACACCAACCCTTTGGCGGCAGGGTCGTGCCTATCCGGCAACCGGCCCGGCGCAGCTTCAGCTGATCGCGGATGGCGAGGTTGATTTGGCGATTTCCTTCAGCCCCGGCGAGGCGACGGCGGCGATTGCCAACAATCAGCTGCCACCGACCGTCCGAACCTTCGTCCTCGACAAGGGAACGATCGGCAACGCAAGTTTTGTCGCGATCCCCTACAACTCGGGCTCGTCGGCGGGGGCGATGGTGGTCGCGAACTTCCTTCTCTCGCCAGAGGCGCAAGTGCGGGCACAGAATCCCGAAATCCTTGGCTATGGCACGGTACTTGACATGGATGCACTATCCCCCGCCGATCGGGCTGCATTTGACGCCTTGGATCTTGGGGTCGCCACCTTGTCTCCGGCTGAACTGGGCACTGTGCTTGCCGAACCGCACCCAAGCTGGATGACGCGGGTTGCGGCCGATTGGCAATCGCGCTTCGGCGTTGCCCCGTGATCCGGCGGACCGTCGGGAAGGGGCCGTGATGCGGCGACGCTGGCGGTCCGTGCCCCTGTTTCCGGCGGTCACGATCCTTGCCCTTTTGGGTCCGGTCGTTGCCGGGTTGGTCGGCGCCGTTCTTCCGGCTTTTGGCCATTTTCCGGCGGCCGGCTTGTCTGGTCCGACCCTTGACCCGATCAAGGAGCTTCTGGCCCTGCCCGGGATCGGCCACTCGATCTGGCTGTCGATCAGCACAGGTATTCTTGCGACCGGCCTTTCCCTCGGCGTGACCGCGCTGCTGCTGGCAGGCGGGGCTGGCACCCGGTTCTTTTCTCTTGTCCGTTTCCTGCTGTCGCCGCTTTTGTCGGTTCCCCACGCGGCGGTGGCATTCGGGCTTGCCTTCCTTATCGCCCCGTCGGGGTGGATCGCACGGTTGATATCGCCGGGTTTGACGGGATGGGACAGGCCGCCGGATCTGTTGATCCTGAATGACCCAGCGGGCCTGAGCATAGTGCTGGCGCTGGTGGTGAAAGAGGTCCCGTTCCTCTTGCTGATGTCAATTGCCGCCTTGGGGCAGGTCAATGAACGTCAGAGCCGGATGGTTCTGCTCTCTTTGGGATATGACAGCGCGATAGGGTGGCTCAAATCGGTCTTTCCACGCGTTTACCGACAGATCCGCCTGCCGGTTCTTGTGGTGCTTGCCTATTCGATGACGGCGGTTGACGTCGCGCTAATCCTCGGGCCGACGACGCCGCCCACGCTGGCGGTTCAGATCGTCCGGCTGATGTCGAGCCCCGACCTTGTGATGCGCACCGTTGCTGCTGCGGCGGCGCTCTTGCAGCTTTCGCTGGTCGTTGGTGCGCTCGGGCTTTGGTGGGCTGCCGAAAGGGGTGTCTCGGCCCTTGGGTCGCGCTGGGCCTTTCAGGGTGGGCGGGGCCAAGGGTTGGGGATCGTCGGTGGTCTGGGCCAATGGCTGGGCGGCAGCGTTGCGGTGATCGTTGTGCTTGGGTTGGGTGTTCTGGCGATCTGGTCCGTTGCCGGATACTGGGCCTTTCCCGATGCCTTGCCTGACGAGGTTTCATTCAAAACCTGGCGCAGGTTCAGCGGCGATCTTGCCGTCGCCGCGTCTGATACCGCCTTGATCGCGCTTGTTTCGACACTGATTGCGCTGTTCCTGACCATTGGGTGTCTTGAAACGGAATACCGACAAAGGCTTCGGATCGGGCCAGCGGCGACCTGGATACTCTATGTGCCTCTTCTTGTTCCGCAGATCGCATTTCTGCCGGGCCTGCAAACCTTCATGATCGGGCTTGGAGCTGACATGGGGCGGGTTGCGGTCGTGGCCGCCCATATCGTTTTCGTCCTGCCATATGTCTTCCTGTCCTTGTCTGACCCGTGGCGTGCATGGGACAGCAGGTTCGCCACGGTCGGTGCCGCGTTGGGCGCGGGTGCGGGCCGCGTCCTTTGGCGGATCAGGATGCCAATGCTTCTGGGTCCGATTCTGACGGCAGCGGCGGTCGGCATGGCAGTGTCGGTCGGCCAGTATCTTCCGACCCTGCTGATTGGCGGAGGCCGGGTCGAGACCCTGACAACCGAGGCGCTGGCCCTTGCCTCGGGCGGGGATCGGCGTGCAATCGGGGTCTTCGGGTTGGGGCAGACCGCGGCGGCGCTGTTGCCCTTTGCGCTGGCAATTGCCGTGCCGCGTATTCTTTGGAGGCACAGGAAGGGGGTCTTGCATGGATAGCGGATTGGTTCTGAGAGATTTCCAAATCTGGCTTGAACAGAGTCTGTTATTGGAAATCTCCGCCGATGTGCCCTGTGGTCAGGTGCTAACAATCATGGGGCCGTCGGGAAGTGGAAAGTCGACCCTGCTTGCCGGTCTGACCGGGACGCTTCAAGCGCCGTTTTCCTGCTCCGGGCTCATCCAATTGAATGGCGCTGACATCTCTCGCCGCCCGACAAACCGGCGGGGCATCGGGATCCTGTTTCAGGACGACCTTCTGTTTCCGCATATGTCGGTTGGCGCCAACCTTGCCTTCGGCCTTCGGCCCGGCGGGTCCCGGGCTGAGCGATTGGCCCTTGTCAGCTCCGCTCTTGCAGAGGTTGGCCTTGAAGGAATGGAAGACCGGGATCCGGCGTCCCTCTCAGGTGGTCAGCGCGCCCGGGTGTCCCTGATGCGCATGTTGCTGGCCGAGCCTTCGGCGCTTGTTCTGGATGAACCCTTCTCGCGGCTCGATTCCACCCTGCGCGAGAGGACAAGGTCCATGGTCTTTGGTCTTGCCAACAAACGCGGGCTGCCGGTGGTTCTTGTTACCCACGACCGGGAAGACGCGGCCGCGGCGAACGGTCAGGTGATTGAACTGTCGGGTGACCGGGCCGAGCTGCGAATGACAGACCAGAATTCCTGAGCCGCCGGGGCAAGCCGCCGGTCGGGGTTCGAAATCATCCGAAGGGTCCGGAGCGCGACCGGATCATCCGGGCAGTTCAGCAGAAGACCCGTTGGCAGGATCGCGCGAACGCTTTGCGGCAGGATCGTCGCACCCAACCCCTCTCGGACGAAAGAGATCAGCGCGGTCGTGTTCCGGGCCTCTAGATTGCAGGCTTCCCGTAGTTCTTCGACGGTCGGATGGCTGACCCAAGCACACAAGGGGTTTGCGATGAGCGGCTCGTGTCGCAGAACTGCCCAACTGATCCGGCCCTTGCCTGACCTGATTGCACGGTCAATCGGGCCGTCCGCGCGGTAGAGGATGCCGAGCGGGTCGGTTTCGATCTCAAGCCCGTTGTCTTGCGCCTCCTCGGACGCTGTCAGGATGCCGATGTCGGCTTCGTCCAGCCGGACACGCCGTCGGACTGATGCGCTGTCCAGATCGCTGATTTCCAGCCGGACATCTGGCCGGGTCTTTTGGAAGTGGGCAATGGCATTCGGCAGGATTGTCGCGATTGCCGAGGGGACTGCGGCAATCCGCACCGTGCCTGCGATCGAAGCTGTCAGGCGTTGAATCGTCATACGGCAGGATTCGAAAACATCTGTCGTCCGAACAGCCTCCTCCAGGACAAGTGCGCCGACCTTGGTCAGCCGGTTCTTGCGGTCGGTTTCGAAAAGGGGGGCACCCACCTCCGCCTCAAGCTGGGACAGGGTCATGGAGATTGCAGAGGGCGTGCGCCCCAGCCGTGCCGCGGCGCCTGCCAATGATCCCTGATCTGCGACGATGCGAAAGACCCGAAGCATCTCAAGCTTGATAGACATTCAAAATTCCTGAAAGAAACTTCAATTGTTCCAGATTGCCTGAACCAGCCACTTGTGTCTAGCTATGCGGGACCAAGAAGGAGAAGACCATGTCGCAGACGAAAGGGATCTATATCGCGGGCCGTTGGGAAGACGGGGCGGGACTGATCGAAAACCGCAACCCATCGGACCTTTCAGACGTGATCGGAACCTATGGGCAGGCCAACGCCGCCCAACTGGACGAGGCCCTGCACGCCGCGCGCAAGGCGCAACCCCTTTGGTGGGCCGCTGGCATTCAGAAACGGCACGATGTCCTGATGGCCATTGGCACCGAACTGATGACCCGCGCAGAGGAAATCGGCACCATCGTGTCCCGCGAAGAAGGCAAGCCGCTCGCCGAGGGCAAGGGCGAGGTGTACCGCGCCGGTCAGTTCTTTACCTACTTCGCGGCCGAGGTCCTGCGTAACCAAGGCGATCTGGCCGAGAGTGTGCGCCCGGGGATCGAGATTGACGTGCGGCGGGAGCCTGTCGGCGTGGTCGCCATCGTGTCGCCGTGGAACTTTCCGGTTGCGACGCCTGCCTGGAAGATTGCTCCGGCCTTGGCCTTTGGCAATGCGGTCGTCTGGAAACCGGCCAACCTGACGCCGGCCAGTGCAGTTGCCCTGACCGAAATCATCGCCAAGCAGGACATTCCTGCCGGTCTGTTCAACCTTGTATCTGGCCCCGGTCGCGACGTGGGGCAGCGGCTGGTCGAAAGCCGCGACGTGGATGCGATCAGCTTTACCGGATCGGTTCCGGTCGGGCGCGGGATCGCCGCCGCTGCCATCCAGAACATGACCAAGGTGCAGATGGAGATGGGGTCCAAGAACCCGATGATCATCATGGACGACGCGGACCTCGACCTTGCCGTGGCTCATGCCTCTGGCGCGGCCTTTGGGGGCACCGGGCAGAAATGCACGGCGGCGTCCCGTCTGATTGTGCACGAAGCGATCCATGATGCTTTTGTCGAAAAGCTGGTTCAGGCTGCACAGGCCCTGACAGTCGGTCACGCGCTTGAGGCCGGAACCCAGATCGGCCCCGTGGTGTCCGAAGGGCAGTTGAAGCAGAACCTTGACTACGTCGACGTGGGCAAAGGGGAGGGCGCAGAGCTGCTGTGCGGTGGTGACCGGCTGAACCGACCGACCGAAGGCTACTACATGGCGCCGACAGTTTTCGCCGGAACCCGTAACGACATGCGGATGAACCGCGAAGAGATGTTCGCCCCAATTACCTGTGTCATGAAGGCGGGCAGCTATGACGAGGCGCTTGCCATCGCCAACGATAGCGAATTTGGCCTGACCGCCGGGATCATGACGAAATCGCTGGCACGGGCGAGCCATTTCCGGGCCAACATGCGCGCAGGCTGCGTGATGGTGAACTTGCCGACGGCGGGGACGGATTATCACGTTCCCTTCGGGGGCCGGGGCGCGTCGTCCTACGGGCCGCGCGAGCAGGGCCGCTATGCCGCGGAATTCTACACCACGGTCAAGACGGCCTATGTCGGGGCGGGGTCGCCGGAATGACGCCGCTGATCGACGGGCTGCAATATGCAAACTGGTCGGAAAAGATCTTTCGCCAGATGCGTGACGGTGGCGTCGATGCGGTGCACGTCACGATCACCTACCATGAGACATTCCGCGAAACCGTCCTGAACATCGAGAAGTGGAACCGCTGGTTTGAACGGTTTCCGGAGCTGATCTTTCAGGGTCGCACCGCCGATGACGTGGCGCGGGCGCGAGAGACCGGGCGCACGGCGATCTTCTTTGGATCGCAGAACCCGTCCTGCATGGAGGATGACATCGGGTTGGTCGAGGTGCTGCACACCCTTGGCCTGCGCTTCATGCAATTGACCTACAACAACCAGTCGCTTCTGGCCTCTGGCTGTTACGAGGATGACGATACCGGCCTGACCCGCATGGGGCGTGCGGTTGTGGCCGAGATGAACCGCGTCGGTATGGTCGTGGACATGAGCCATTCCGGTGAGCGTTCCACACTAGAGGCGATCGAACACTCCAGTCGCCCCATCGCAATCACCCACGCCAATCCGCACAACTGGCACCCGGCGCTGCGCAACAAATCCGATACTGTCCTGAAGGCGCTATCGGAATCGGGCGGGATGCTTGGGTTCTCTGTGTATCCCCACCATCTGAAAGGTGGCAGCAATTGCACCCTTCAGGATTTTTGCGACATGATTGCCCGGACTGCAGATCTGATGGGGATCGACAGGATCGGGATCGGGACGGACCTTTGCCAGGATCAGCCGGACAGCATCGTTGAATGGATGCGGGTCGGTCGTTGGACCAAGTCCATCGACTACGGCGAGGGGAGCGCGGACGCTCCGGGGTTTCCGCCGATGCCGGGTTGGTTCGGCGACAACCGCGACTTTGGCCAGATTGCCGACGGGCTGCGTGCTGCGGGTCTGTCTGCGCAGGACGTATCTGCCGTGATGGGCGGCAATTGGCTACGTTTCTTCAAGGACGGCTTTGGGCCTGAATAGAGTCTGTTTCTGGACTGTTGACAGAATAGGGGAGGGACAAGATGGGAAATCCGGATCTGGCGCAGGCCACTGTCGTGCTCCGTCGGCCGCCCTCGGTGGTTATGCGGCTTGCCCGGATGGGGTCGGCTCATCCCATGCGACTGTCCTTCCTGCGCGTTCTCTTGCGGCGGATGCAATCGGGGGCGTGGACCTTTGACCGCCCGGTGTGGGATGTGGACAACAAGGGCGTCGGGCGCGCGGTCTACCGGGCGGTTGGACCCGACCGAACCTACTGCCTTGTGGCGTTTTCCCATGATCTGCCGGACGACATGCGGTCGGACCGTGTGATCGCGACCGCGTGGGATGCAACCTTTGCCCTGTTCGATGGTGATCCGACGGTCGAGGACCTTGATCGGCTTGAACAAAACGTCCCCTATCAAGAGGCCGGTCGGATCAGCGGGCGCGAATTGTCATTGAGCCGGGCAAACCGGTCTGTCCGGCTGTTTTCCCATGTGGTTGATCGGCTGGCGAAGGGTCAGCAGCCCGATGCCGAAGAAATGGCCGGGGTTGGTTATCTGATGCGGACCACCGCCGTTTACGGATCCGGCAAGTTCGGCGCGGCGGACCGACGGGAAATCGCAGGGCGCGAAGAGCTTGCGGCGCCGTTTCAGGCGGAAATGCTGTCTGTCTGGCTCACCCGTCAGTTCACTGTCGATATCGTCGAACATCTTGCTGCCGCGAAAGGCGGGGCTGCGGCGGTGCGCCTTGATGTTGGGTTGAAGCGCGGCCTCGGCGTTGGGAATTCGACCGGACTTGGCATGGCGCCGTTTCTTGTGCGCCATCCTATCCTGCTCAACAACTGGATGATGACGCGGGAAGAGGCGCTGGCGCGGGTTCGGTCCCTGACCACTGCGACTGAGGCACAGGTTGCCGCCCTGAAGGAGGCGGCCCAAGCCGCGATCGTGAATGCGGCGGACTGGCGGTCCGAACACCCGATCCAAGTGTCTAAATTGGCCGATTTGCGCGGTGATCTGGAAAGGATTGCCGCAAAACTCGACGATTTTCCAAGCTCGGACACATACCCTTGGAACGCGCTTTGGATTTGGGGTGAGGAAACCCTGTCCGAAGAAGGGCAAGAGGCCCTGCTGGCGCTTGTTCTGGAACCGCACGGCGATCTGGTTGATGGCCTGTCCGACTGCATGAGTGCGGATGAAAGCGCAGGTTTCACGATCGACGGGTCCATGACGATTGGCGGCCTTCGGTCCGTCCTGAGGGACCGGTATGACTGGGCGCTGAAGATCGACTATTCCGTGCCCGAGGAGCAGGCGCGGTTCTGGTATGTGTCCGAAGAAAAACTTGAGCCGCGGCTCGGGGATCGGGCAACGGATGACGGGGCATCGCTAGAGCAACCGCTGTGCACCGGCCGTTTGGCTTGGGAACTTGAACAGTCGCTCAATGGTTGGTCCGACGGTGATCTGGTTGCCGCGTTCCTTCTGCGCCACCCCGAACATCGTTTCATGGTCCGGCGGGCGCAGATCGCGGACCGCTTTCCCTATGCAGAGGTGCAGGACAACCTGATTTCAGACCGGATGCTGCCGATTGACCTGATGCGGTGCAAACTGGCGTTCTTTGGCGCGACCCATTTCGACCCCCGATCCGACAAATGGGTGCGGATCAGCCTGTTTCAGGGCGCGCCCTATCCTCTGGACCTCAGCGAAGGCGTGGTGCGATGACTGCCGAACCAAACGACCCGACCCGCGCCGGAACGGATTGGACCGATTCGGGCGAGGGGAAAGTGACCCTGTCGCGGAACGAGGTCGAGACACTGTGCAGCAAGGCTGCGCGCGGTGCCGGAATGTCCTGGGGGCTTGCCGAGGAGGCCGGGGTCGCCGCTGGGTGGTTGGCCGCACGAGGGATTGACGGACCCGCCGCGCTTTTGACGTACCTGCAAACCGGGGTCGTAGACTGTCGTGATCGTCTGGTTATCATGTCTGACGGCTGGTCACGTTTGGAGGCCGGATTGCTCTGCCCGATTGCCCTTGGCGCGGCCATATCTGACTTTGCCGGGACTGACCTTGGACCTATAGGCCCGTCGCGAGTTTCGCTTGGGTCGACTGCCGCGCCCATCCTGCTTCTGCCGTTCCTGGCT
Organism: Loktanella sp. IMCC34160; assembly: GCF_004145845.1. Lineage (GTDB taxonomy): Bacteria > Pseudomonadota > Alphaproteobacteria > Rhodobacterales > Rhodobacteraceae > SELP01. The sequence goes on from NZ_SELP01000003.1 coordinate 393,498, forward strand.
GGCGCGGCGCGTCGGACTGGCCAGTCCGTTTGCCTGGATTGGGAGGGCGGCACGGCAAAGGTAGGACCCGGAGAGGTCGCGCCGGACGGTGTGTCGGAACTGCTTGGGATGCAACACGCCGAAATTGGTGTTCAAGCCTTGTCAGACACGAATATTGCGCATTTACCGCAGACGGTTTGTCGCTTGGATCGTAGGGTTATCGAGGCCTTGAATGGCTTCGCCATGAAGACAACCGTTCCGCCGTCAGAAAAATCCCGTGCGGATGCGGGCGCCGGTGAGAGCGACAACGATTAGGCTCTAACAGAGCGAAATTTGCGAAAGGAACCGCCATGCAGATCGCCGTATCCGAGATTGAAGAGGTCAGCCGCAAGGCCCTGACCGCCCACGGTGCGTCTGACTGGCAGGCCGCGGAAGTGGCGCGTGCGGTCGCCCGCGCCGAAGAGGTCGGCAATGTGATCTGCGGTCTCTACTATCTGGAAAGCTACTGTCGGCAGCTGGTTTCGGGCCGGGTCGACGGCAAGGTCGATCCCGTCATCACGGAATCCCGTCCGGGGGCGATAACCGCCGACGCGCGGCTTGGCTTTGCGCAGCCTGCCTTTTCGCGGGCCTTGCCGTTGGCGATTGACGCTGCCCGCAAGAACGGGATCGCCAGCTTGGCTATTTGCCACTCGCACACATGCACATCGCTGGGGTTCTTTACCGAACAGATCGCGGCATCCGGGTTAATCGGCATCGGGTTTACCAATGCCTCGGCCATTGTGTCCGGGCCGGGCGGCAAAAAGCCCCTGATCGGGACCAACCCGATTGCCTTCACGATTCCCGGCGCAGACGGGCCAGTGATGCATGCGGATTTTTCGACCTCTGCGGTGGCGTTGGGCAAGATCACCATGGCGCAGGCCGCAGGGGAAGACATCCCATTGGGTTGGGCCGTTGACAAGGATGGCAACCCCACAACCGACCCTGCAGCGGCGCTTGGCGGGTCGCTTGTCAGTTCGGCGAGTTACAAGGGGTGGGCGCTGGGCCTTTTGGTCGAGTTTCTGGCGGCGGGCCTGACCGGGTCTGTCAACTCGCTGGATGTGAAGGGGCTGAAGGCCGAAAACGGGCCGCCGCATGATCTTGGCCAATTCTATATTCTGATCGACCCGTCTGCCCATGCGTCGACCCTTGCGGAGCGGGTTCAGCGCCTCGCGGACGAGATCGCGAATGACCCGGGCGTGCGGCTTCCCGGAAGTAGCCGCAGGACGTTCGATCCGGTGGACGTTCCCGATGCACTTTGGGCCATGGTTCAGGTGCTCGCAGCTGGGGCCTGACCGCCTGTTACCCTGGCCGGGCCGGGAAACCACCAAACACGTTACTGGGCCGACCGTCCTTGGGGCGGTCGGTCGCGTTGTATTCAGGGCATCTTGAATTGCTAAAATTTACCAATTGATAAAATTTCGGACTGTGGCATCATGGGGTCAAATAAGAAGCCAACAGGGAAACCCGATGACCAGTCCGACAACACCGGGCATTGCCGCGGGACGCTTGTCCGCAGCGGAGCTTGCCAACAACTTTGACGATCTGCACCCGCCATTGGATCGGCACGAGGCCGTCGTTGCCGCGGATCGCTGCTATTTCTGCCATGACGCGCCGTGTATGACGGCTTGTCCGACGTCGATCGACATTCCGCTGTTCATTCGCCAGATCATGACCGGAACACCCGAAGCGGCGGCCAGAACCATTCTGAGCCAGAATATTCTGGGCGGGATGTGCGCCCGCGTATGTCCGACCGAGACCCTGTGCGAAGAGGTCTGCGTCCGAGAAACCGCAGAAGGCAAGCCGGTGGAGATCGGCCGCCTGCAACGGTTCGCGACCGATACGCTGATGAACAGCGGTGTGCATCCCTTTGCCCGCGCCGGCGTAACGGGCAAAACGGTGGCGGTTGTCGGGGCCGGGCCCGCGGGCCTGTCCTGTGCCCACCGGCTGGCCATGCATGGGCATGACGTCACGATTTTTGAAGCGCGGGGCAAGGCCGGGGGCCTGAACGAATTCGGGATCGCATCCTACAAGTCCACGGATGACTTCGCGGCGCGAGAGATTGGTTGGCTTCTTCAGATCGGGGGGATCACCATCGAAACGGGCAGGGCGCTTGGCAATGGGCTCGACCTTGATACGCTTCAGGCAGAGTTTGATGCGGTGTTCCTCGCGGTTGGACTAGGGGGCGTGAACGCGCTGCGGGCCGCCGGTGAAGACAAGGCCGGCGTCACCGATGCCGTGGATTTCATTTCTGACCTGCGCCAATCCAGCGACCTGACGACCCTCCCCGTCGGGCGCAACGTGGTGGTGATCGGCGGCGGGATGACCGCCGTCGACGCTGCCGTGCAGTCCAAGCTGCTTGGTGCGGAGAACGTGACAATCGCCTACCGCCGCGGACCCGATCGCATGGGGGCGAGCAAGTTCGAACAGGATCTTGCGGCTTCCAAAGGCGTGAAAATCCTGTTCAACGCCATGCCGGTTGCCGTCCATGGAAACGGCGCCGCCACCGAGATCGAGCTGGAATACACCGAGGACACGGGGTCCGGCCTCAAAGGAACCGGAGAGACGTTCCGGCTCAATGCCGATCAGGTGTTCAAGGCGATCGGCCAGACCCTGACCACCGATGCGGGGCTAACCATCGATGCCGGAAAGATCGCCGTGACCGGCGCGGGCCGCACCAGCAAGGCTGGCGTTTGGGCGGGCGGCGACTGCGCCAGTGGTGGCGACGATCTGACGGTGACCGCCGTGGCCGAAGGCCGGGATGCGGCGGAAGACATTCATGCAACTCTGATGGGAAAGGGCTGACCCATGGCTGACCTGAAAAGCAATTTCCTTGGGATTTCTTCGCCCAATCCGTTCTGGCTGGCCTCGGCCCCGCCGACTGACAAGGAATACAACGTCCGCCGCGCGTTCGATGCCGGTTGGGGCGGTGTCGTCTGGAAGACGCTGGGCGCCGAAGGGCCGCCGGTCGTCAACGTGAATGGCCCGCGCTACGGGGCAATCTGGGGCGCTGACCGTCGCCTTCTGGGTCTGAACAACATCGAACTGATCACCGACCGTCCGCTTCAGGTGAACCTGGACGAAATGACCCGGGTCAAGAAGGACTACCCCGACCGTGCGCTGATCGCCTCGATTATGGTGCCTTGTGATGAACAGTCGTGGAAGGACATCCTGCCGCGCGTCGAAGACACCGGTGCCGACGGGATCGAATTGAACTTTGGCTGTCCACACGGCATGGCCGAACGCGGGATGGGGTCCGCCGTTGGGCAGGTGCCGCAATACATCCAGATGGTGACCGAGTGGTGCAAGATGTACTACTCCAAGCCCGTGATCGTGAAGCTGACGCCGAACATCACCGATATCCGCTTTCCCGCCCGCGCGGCCAAAGCCGGTGGCGCGGACGCGGTCAGCCTGATCAATACGATCAACTCCATCACCTCGGTCGATCTTGACAACATGGCGCCCGAACCGACCATCGGCGGTAAGGGGACACACGGCGGATATTGCGGCCCGGCGGTCAAACCCATCGCGATGAACATGGTGGCCGAGATCGCCCGCGACGGGGAAACCCGCGGCCTGCCCATAAGCGGTATCGGCGGTGTCACAACTTGGCGCGACGCCGCGGAATTCATGGCGCTGGGCGCGGGCAACGTGCAGGTCTGCACCGCGGCCATGACCTATGGCTTCAAGATCGTTCAGGAAATGATTTCAGGCCTGTCCCAGTGGATGGACGAAAGGGGCTATACCTCTATCGATCAGTTCGTCGGCAGCGCGGTCCCGAATGTCACCGACTGGCAGTATCTGGACCTGAACTATGTCACCAAGGCCAAGATTGATCAGGATGCCTGTATCAAGTGCGGTCGGTGCTATGCCGCCTGCGAAGATACTTCGCATCAGGCGATTTCCATGTCGGCCGATCGCGTGTTCGAGGTGATGGACGACGAATGTGTCGCCTGCAACCTGTGCGTCAACGTCTGCCCGGTCGAGGGGTGCATCACAATGGAACAGATGGCGCCGGGTGCTATCGACCCACGCACCGGCAAGACGGTCGAGGCGGATTACGCGAACTGGACCACCCATCCCAACAATCCCTCTGCCAAAGCGGCAGAGTAGAGAGGCTTTCTCCCCGACTGGCCGGGCCTTCGGGTCCGGCCGATCTTTGTCAGATCAGGCTCTATTCAGGCGAAAGCAGGCGGGTAAACAGCCTGTCCATATAGGCGGAAGCCCCTTCATAGGGGTCGGTTTCGCCGATCACGGCATGGACCTGAACGTCAAAGTCCGCGTAATGCTGCGTCATCGCCCAGATCGAAAAGATCAGATGATAGGGGTCAACCTCGGCGATCTTTCCGGCCTCGCTCCATCCCCTGATGACCGCTGCTTTCTCATCGACCAGCTGTTTCAAATCGCCCTTCAGGTCGTCGATGATCCGTGGCGCGCCTTGCAAAACCTCGTTCGCGAAAAGGCGGCTTTCGTGCGGGTAGTCCCGGCTCAGGTCCAGCTTGCGGTGGACATAGCCCAGAATCTCTTTGATCGGGTCGCCGTCCGGGTTCATCGTTCGAAGCGGGTCGAGCCAGGTATCGAGCAGGTTTTCAAGAAGGGTCCGGTGGATCGCTTCCTTGCCGTCGAAGTAATACAGGATGTTCGGTTTCGACAGGCCCGCCTCGGTCGCAATTTGATCCAGCGTCGATCCCCGATACCCGAACTGGGAAAAGACCCGCAGCGCCGCTTCGAGGATTTTGCCCCTGTTGCGTTGCTGGATCCGGGTGAACTTGGGTTTCGGTTGACTCTGCGCCATTGGCACCTGCTTTGCGGTTCTTGAAAACCGTCATAGCATCCGTTTCCCCGCAGTGCGAGCAAACTTGACCTATTGCGCGGGCCGGGCGCCGATGCCCTTCAGGATGATCGTCTTGACCGACTCTTTCACGTCCCGCCATTGTCGGTCGCTGAGTGGTCGGCCGTTGTTCAGGGTTTCGATCTGGTGACCAAAATCCGCATAGTGCTGGGTTGTCGCCCACAGCATGTAGAGAAGGTGACGCGGGTCGATCGGGTCCATCAGCCCGGCATCAATCCATCGCTGGATGACGGCCATCCGCCCATCGGTCCATTCCACAAGCGTGGTTTCAAGATAGTCCTGAATCACGGGCGCGCGGTGCATCACCTCGGACGCCCATACCTTGGACCCCGCAGGATGTCGTCGGCTGATCTCCAGCTTGGCGTCGATATAGGCGCCAAGCCCCTCGATCGGGCCGGGCGCTTCGTCGAAGATATCCGCAGCCTTCAGCCAGTCGTGAAAGATATTCTGAACGACCTGACGATAGAGCGCCTCTTTCGTCGGGAAGTAGTAATGCAAATTGGCCTTTGGCAGACCCGCCATATCCGCGATGAGCTGCACCGTCGCGCCACCGAACCCCGCCTCGGCAAAGACTTTTTCCGCTGCCTCTAAAATGAGCTTCTCGTTCTCCTCGCGGATCTCTTTCTTGGTCAGCGGGCGGGCCTGGGATGCCATGTGCAGCGCCTTTCGACAATTTTCTTGACCGGTTGGTCAGGTTGTGGTGCCATGATCTCGACCATATGGTCAGGATCTGGGCCGATCAAGAGACCGATGACGGCGGGGCCCAACTGACAAGGGAGACGACGAATGGCAGCACCGGGTGAAAACCTGCGCATCAATGGCGACCGGCTGTGGGACAGCCTTATGGAAATGGCCAAAATCGGGCCGGGAATCGCAGGCGGAAACAACCGTCAGACCCTGACCGACGAGGACGGCGAGGGCCGCCATCTGTTCAAGAAATGGTGCGACGAGGCGGGGTGCACCATGGGTGTCGATACCATGGGCAACATGTTTGCACGGCGCGAAGGGACGGACCCGGACGCGCTGCCGGTCTATGTCGGGTCGCATCTGGATACCCAACCGACGGGCGGCAAATACGATGGCGTCCTCGGGGTTCTGGGCGGATTGGAAGTTATCCGCAGCCTCAACGACCTTGGGATCAAGACGAAACACCCGATCGTCGTTACCAACTGGACGAACGAGGAAGGCACCCGCTTTGCGCCTGCGATGCTGGCCAGTGGGGTTTTTGCCGGGAAGCATGCCCAAGACTGGGCCTATGACCGGACCGACGCCAAGGGCAAGAAATTCGGCGAGGAGCTGGAGCGGATCGGTTGGAAGGGCGACGAACCCGTCGGCGCCCGCAAGATGCACGCCTTCTTTGAATTGCACATCGAACAGGGCCCGATCCTCGAGGCTGAGGGTAAGGATATTGGCGTTGTGACCCACGGGCAGGGGCTCCGCTGGATCGAATGCACGGTGACCGGTAAGGAAAGCCATACCGGTTCCACCCCCATGCACATGCGCAAGAACGCGGGCCGGGGTTTGGCATTGGTCACCGAACTGGTTCATGAGATTGCGATGAAGAACCAGCCGAACGCGGTGGGCGCGATTGGCCATATCGATGTCTATCCCAACAGCCGCAATATCATCCCCGGCAAGGTTGTCTTTACCGTGGATATGCGCACCCATCTGCTGGACAAGCTGAACGCGATGGTCGCGGAGTTCATGGAGCGGGCGCCGAAGCTGTGCGAGGAGATCGGCGTAGAATTCTCAAGCGAGATTGTCGGCCAGTTCGATCCGCCCGCCTTCGACGAAGGCTGTGTAAAGGCCGTGCGCGATGCGGCGGAACGGCTGGGCTATTCCCATATGGATATCGTCTCGGGCGCGGGCCATGATGCCTGCTGGATCAACGATGTTGCCCCGACCGCGATGGTGATGTGCCCCTGTGTGGACGGACTGTCGCACAACGAGGCCGAGGAGATTTCCAGGGAGTGGGCGGCCGCCGGCGCGGATGTGCTGTTCCATGCGGTTGTGGAAACCGCCGGAATTGTAAGCTGAATGCAGCAATTCAGCCTTATTAGAGACGCATGACAGGGAGAGTCACATGACCACAGTCATCAAGAACGGAACCGTTGTTACCGCTGATCTGACCTATAAGGCGGATGTGTCGATCGACGGCGGCAAGATCGTTGAAATCGGTCAGGGCCTGAAAGGGGACGAGGTTCTGGACGCCACCGGCTGCTATGTCATGCCCGGTGGGATCGACCCGCATACCCATCTGGAAATGCCGTTCATGGGCACCTATTCCAGCGATGATTTCGAAAGTGGCACCCGGGCGGCGCTGTCTGGCGGCACCACGATGGTTGTCGATTTCGCGCTGCCGTCGCCCGGTCAGGGCCTGCTCGACGCGATCCAGATGTGGGACAACAAATCGACCCGCGCCAATTGCGACTACTCGTTCCACATGGCCGTCACATGGTGGGGCGAACAGGTTTTCAACGAGATGGAAACCGTGGTCCGTGACAAGGGGATCAACACCTTCAAGCATTTTATGGCCTACAAGGGCGCGCTGATGGTGAACGACGACGAGATGTATTCGTCGTTCAAACGGCTGGCCGAACTTGGGGCCATTGCCATGGTTCACGCCGAGAATGGTGATGTGGTCGCGGAACTGTCCGCCAAGCTGCTGGCCGAGGGCAATACCGGGCCCGAGGCCCATGCTTATTCCCGCCCCAGCCAGGTCGAGGGCGAGGCCACCAACCGCGCGATCATGATCGCCGATATGGCGGGTGTGCCGCTTTATGTTGTTCACACCTCTTGTGAAGAGGCGCATGAGGCCATCCGCCGGGCCAAGCAGAACGGCAAACGGGTTTGGGGGGAACCGTTGATCCAGCACCTGACGCTGGATGAAAGCGAATACTTCAATCCCGATTGGGACCATGCCGCGCGCCGGGTCATGTCGCCGCCGTTCCGCAACAAGAAACATCAGGACAGCCTGTGGGCCGGTCTGCAATCGGGCAGTCTGTCGGTCGTCGCGACCGACCATTGCGCCTTTACCACGGATCAGAAACGCTTTGGCGTCGGCGATTTCACCAAGATCCCGAATGGCACCGGCGGGCTGGAAGACCGGATGCCGATGCTGTGGACCCATGGGGTGAACACGGGCCGCCTGACGCCGAATGAATTCGTTGCCGTCACATCGACCAATATCGCCAAGATCCTGAACTGCTATCCGCGCAAGGGGGCGGTTCTTGTCGGGGCGGATGCCGACCTTGTGGTCTGGGATCCCGAGAAGGAAAAGACCATCACCGCGAAGACCCAGCAATCCGCGATCGACTATAATGTCTTCGAGGGTCAGCATGTGAAGGGGCTGCCGCGCTTTACCCTGACGCGGGGCCATGTCGCCGTTCATGACGGAGAGATCCGGACCAAAGAGGGCCATGGCGAGTTCGTGAAGCGGGAACCGAACACGGCGGTGAACAAGGCCCTGTCCCAGTGGAAGGAACTGACCAGCCCGCGCCCGGTCCAGCGGTCCGGCATTCCGGCGACGGGGGTGTAACTTGGCAGTCATCGAAGCCTCTGGGCTGGATCTGACCTTTCAGACGAACGACGGCCCGGTTCATGCCCTTCGGGATGTGAACCTCAGTGTCGAACAAGGCGATTTCGTCTCTTTCATCGGGCCGTCGGGCTGCGGGAAGACGACGTTCCTGCGCTGTATCGCCGGGCTGGAAACGCCGACCGGCGGCTCGCTAGCGGTCAACGGGATGACCCCGGACGAGGCGCGCCGGGCACGCGCCTACGGCTATGTCTTTCAGGCGGCGGGCCTTTATCCGTGGCGGACGATTGGCGGCAACATCCGCCTGCCGCTCGAGATCATGGGGTTTTCCAGGGCGGATCAGGCCGAGCGCGTGCAAAAGACGCTCGAACTCGTCGATCTGGCCGGGTTCGAGAAGAAATTTCCTTGGCAACTGTCCGGCGGGATGCAGCAACGCGCGTCGATCGCGCGGGCGCTGGCGTTTGACGCCGATATCCTGCTGATGGACGAACCCTTTGGCGCGTTGGACGAAATCGTGCGCGACAAGCTGAACGAAGAACTTCTGAAGCTTTGGGCGCGGACCGAAAAGACCATCGGCTTCGTGACCCATTCGATCCCCGAGGCGGTTTACCTGTCGACCAAGATTGTCGTCATGTCGCCGCGCCCCGGGCGGATCACGGATGTCATCGAAAGTACCCTGCCAAAGGACCGGCCGCTGGATATCCGCGACAGCAAGGAGTTTATCGACATCGCCCACCGGGTACGGGAAGGGCTGCGTGCGGGGCATGTGGATGACTGAAAACAGTCTCTATGTAGGCCAAGCGAGGTGGAAACGATGAACCGCTTCCTGCCTGTCCTGACGGTTGTCGCGGCGATCCTTGCGGTCTGGTATGTCGCCTGCATTCCCATGAACGTTCAGGAGGTTCTGACGAATGCCGAACGCGCGGGCGCGGTGGTCGAACCGGAGGGGGCTGCGAACCGGCGGGATCTGAACCGGATCGGGCTAGTCTTCTCCAACACCGAACATCTGGGTGCAAGCTGGTCGACCGAGCGGGCGCGACTTCCATCCCCGCACCAGATCGCGGCAGAGCTTTGGGCCAGCACTTGGCAGGAAGAGGTCTATGGCCGTCGCGGGATTGTAAACTCTGGCAGTTTTTCGAACCGGTCGCTGATCTACCATGGCGGTGTCACTCTGGGCGCGACCTTCGTCGGCTTTCTGATCGGGTCGGCGCTGGGCGTCTTGCTGGCGGTGGGCATCGTGCACAGTCGCACCATGGATCGCAGCGTAATGCCTTGGGCCATTGTCAGCCAGACGGTGCCCATTGTCGCGCTGGCGCCAATGATTATCGTTGTTCTCTACTCTATCGGGATCAACGGGCTCTTGCCCAAGGCGATCATCAGCGCCTACCTCAGCTTCTTTCCCGTGGTTGTGGGGATGGTGAAAGGGCTGCGCAGTCCCGATGCGATGCAGCTTGACCTTCTGCACACCTATCATGCCAGCAAGTCCCAGACCTTCTGGAAGCTGCGCCTCCCGTCGTCGGTGCCCTATCTTTTCACGTCCCTCAAGATCGGGATCGCGGCCAGTCTGGTCGGCGCCATCGTGGGCGAATTGCCGGTGCAGCGGGGCGGGCTGGGCGCGCGGATGCTGGGCGGGTCCTACTATGGCCAGACTGAACAGATCTGGGCGGCACTCTTCGTGGCGGCGGGCCTGGCGGCGACGATGGTCTGGCTGATCGGCTGGATCGAGGCCCGGACCCTGCGCCGGATGGGGGTGCAGCCATGACGCTTGTCGTTGTTGCAGTGGTCGTCTGGATTGCCGCTTGGGCCTTCAACAGCTGGCTGTCGAACGGGCCGCTGGCTAATGCTCGCTGGACCGGATTGGTCGTGCCGGTTGTCTTTGGTCTGACGGTTCTGGCGGTCTGGGAACTGGTCGTGCGCGGCCTTGCGGTGCCGGCGGTGATCCTGCCCCCGCCAAGCGCGATTCTTGCCACGTTTGGGACCAGCCTGCCGATCCTGTGGGAAGATTTTGCACAGACTTTTCTGAAAGGGGCGCTGGCGGGCTATATCGTCGGCTGCGGGGCGGCCTTCCTGACGGCAATCGTCGTCGATCGATACGATTTTCTGCGGCAGGGCCTGCTTCCGGTCGGGAACTTCATGGCCGCGCTGCCGATTGTCGGAACCGCCCCCATCCTTGTGATGTGGTTCGGGTTCGATTGGCAGTCGAAAGCGGCGGTCGTGGTCGTGATGGTATTCTTCCCGATGTTGGTGAACACCGTATCGGGCTTGCGCGACACAACCACCATGCAGCGGGATCTGATGCGGACCTATGGGGCAAGTTACCTGCAAACCCTGATCAAGTTGCGGCTGCCTGCCGCGATGCCGTTCATCTTCAACGGGCTGAAAATTGCGACAACCTTGGCCCTGATCGGCGCAATCGTGGCCGAATTCTTCGGGTCGCCGACCCGGGGGATGGGTTTTCGCATTTCCACGTCAGTCGGCCAACTTGCGCTTGATATGGTCTGGGCGGAAATCGTTGTCGCGGCGCTGGCGGGAAGCCTGTTCTATGGCACTGTGGCCCTGATCGAAAAGGGGGTGACCTTCTGGCACCCCAGTCAAAGAAAATAACAACAACCGACCCTCGAGGCCGGGCAACAAATCCAACCTGACAAGGAGGTCAGACAATGAAGAAGACGATGATCGCAGCAACCGCAGCGATGGGCTTTGCCGCCCCCGCATTTGCGGCGGACGATGTGACGCTGCAACTGAAATGGGTCACGCAGGCCCAGTTCGCGGGCTACTACGTTGCCCTTGATCAGGGCTTCTACGACGAGGAAGACCTGAATGTGACGATCCTTCCTGGCGGCCCCGACATCGCGCCGACGCAGGTGATTGCCGGGGGCGGGGCAGATGTGACCGTCGAATGGATGCCCGCCGCTTTGGCCGCGCGCGAAAAGGGCCTGCCGCTGGTCAATATCGCCCAACCGTTCAAGTCCTCCGGCATGATGCTGACCTGCTGGGGGGATGTCGGGATTGACGGGCCGGACAGCCTTGTCAACCGGACGCTGGGTGTCTGGTTCTTCGGGAACGAATTCCCCTTCATGAGCTGGATGGCGCAATTGGGTATCGAAACCGATGGCGCGGACGAAAACGGTGTCGAAGTGCTCAAGCAGGGGTTCAACGTCGATCCGCTGCTTCAACGGCAGGCCGACTGTATCTCGACCATGACCTACAACGAATATTGGCAGGTCATTGACGCGGGCGTTGCGCCCGAGGAACTGATCACCTTCAAGTATGAGGATCAGGGCGTCGCAACACTGGAAGACGGGCTGTATGTCTTGGAGGAGAACCTTGACGATCCGGCCTTTGTCGACCGGATGACCCGTTTTGTCCGCGCCTCCATGCGGGGCTGGAAATGGGCCGAGGAAAACCCCGAAGAGGCCGCGATGATCGTTCTCGACTATGACGAGACCGGCGCACAGACCGAGGGCCACCAGATCCGGATGATGGGCGAGGTTGCCAAGCTGACTGCCGGGTCCAACGGGGCGCTTGATCCGGCCGACTATGAACGGACAGTTGCGACGCTGCTGGCCGGTGGGTCCGACCCGGTCATTACGGCAGAGCCGGAAGGTGCTTGGACGCACGTCATCAGCGACGCGGCGCTGCAATAGGCCGGTCAAATCTGACCTGAGACTGGGCGCTCCGTTTCCAACGGGGCGCCCTTTTTCCATGGGATTATCCCGATTCCGTCCCGCTTCGCCGTTTTTTGCCGTTGCCCGGGGTCGATCATCCGCTAAGTGAGGCAAGCTGCAACGAACTGGATCAGGAACATGGCCTATTTGCTGGGTGTCGACACGGGCGGAACCTATACGGACGCTGTTGTTCTGGACGACCAGAACGACCGGGTTGTCGCCAGCGCCAAATCGCTGACGACCCGACCGGATCTGTCGTTGGGGGTTGGCCGCGCGATCGATGCCGCGATCGAAAGGTCCGGGGTCTCTGTCGCCGACGTCGCCATGGTGTCCTTGTCGACAACGCTTGCCACTAACGCGCTGGTCGAAGGGCAGGGTGGCCGGGTCGCACTGATCTTCATCGGCTTTGACGAGGCCGAATTGGGTCGCGCCGGGTTGTCGGATGCACTTGCCGGTGATCCCGTAATTCTGGTTTCCGGTGGGCACAGCCATTCCGGGGCTGAGGCAAAGGCGTTCGATGCCGATGCGCTGCGCCGTGCCCTGAGCCATCTTCCGGCGGGGATCACCGGCTTTGCCGTCGCATCTAGCTTTGCCACCCGGAACCCGGCCCACGAGGTTGCCGCGCGCGACATCATTCGGGACATGACCGGCCGACCGGTCACCTGTTCGCACGAGCTTTCATCGGCGCTGGGTGGTCCAAAGCGGGCTTTGACGGCGGTCCTGAACGCGCGGCTGATCGGCCTGATCGCCCGGCTGATCGAAGCGTGCGAGGCGCATCTGGCCAAGATCGGGGTCGATGCCCGGCTGATGGTGGTGCGCGGTGACGGTGCCCTGGTCAGTGCCGATCTGGCGCGGGAAAAACCCATTGAAACCATTCTGTCGGGCCCGGCGGCCAGCATCGCGGGCGCCAGTTGGCTGACCGGGGAGACCGATGCGCTGGTCAGTGACATCGGCGGGACCACGACCGATGTCTGCCTATTGCGTGATGGTCGCCCCAAGATCGACCCGCAGGGTGCCCGCGTCGGTCAGTTCCGCACCATGGTCGAGGCCGTGGCGATGCGCACATGGGGCCTTGGCGGCGATTCAGAGGTACATCTGAACGAAGGGCTTTCCGGTGGCCTACGGCTGGGTCCGCGCCGGTTGATGCCGGTCTCCCTCTTGGGCCGGGATTATCCGGACCTTGTTCACAAGGCGCTGGATCGGGCCTTGTCCAGCGACCTGCCCGCCGATGACGGGGCGCGGTTTGTCGTGCCCCTGTGGGCGGATATGCCCGAGGGGCTGGACGCCCGCGAAACCGCCGTGGCCCAACGGCTGCAGTACGGTCCCCTGCGGATGGGCGAGGCGGTACAATCCCGGCTGGAAGGTCCGGCGCTGGGCCGGATGGTGTCGCGCGGACAGGTGATGATTTCCGGCGTGACCCCATCGGACGCCAGCCATGTTTTGGGCATGGTTAGTGACTGGGACGGCGAAGCCGCCGAAAAGGCACTGACCCTATTTGCCCGTCGGCGCATGGGCAACGGAGACCGGATCGCGCCGGATGCCGAAACCGTTGCAAAACGGATCGTGGCGCAGTTGCGCGCCCAGACCGCTGAGTGCCTTCTAGAGGCGGCATTCGCCGAAGACGGGGGCGAGTGGGAAGATCCTTCCCGGCTCGCGGTGCATCCTCTGACCCGCGCGGGGTTGGACGGGCACCGGGGGGTTCTGAACCTGTCCATGTCATTGGGCGTTCCGGTGATCGGGCTTGGGGCATCGGCCGGGTCCTACTATGGCCCGGTTGGCGAGAGGTTGGGCACCCGTATGCTGTTGCCCGAGCACGCAGATGTGGCGAATGCAATCGGCGCGGTCGTCGGGCAGGTCTCTATGCAGGTAAGCGGGTCGGTTTCCTCTCCGGGGCCGGGCATGTTCGTGGTTCATCTTTCCGACGGTCCGAAACAATACCCGGATCAGGCCAGCGCCATTGCTGCCTTGCGCGAGGCGCTGAGCCATGAAGCACGGAATCGTGCGACTGCCTCTGGTGTCGAGGAGGTGCGTCTGTCCGTTGAACAGGACGTCAAGGAAGTCGAAATCGAAGGGCAGTTGATGTTTATCGAGGCGCATCTGCGGGTGATTGCCCAAGGTCGCCCGCGCATCGCGTCGAACTGATCCAAATTGCCACTGGACCGGTGCACCTGTTTCCGCTAACGCTGACTCAAGCCAAAGCGCTTTGACAAGCCAATATGGAGACCGAAAATGACTATCCGTACCGTCGTCTGGGGTGAAAACGTTCACGAACAGACCAATAAAATCGTTGCCGATCTTTACCCCGATGGGATGCATGGGTGCATTGCGGCAGCGCTGAACAGCGACCCGCAGATCACCGCCACTACGGCGGTTTTGCAGGATGCCGAACATGGCCTGCCCGATTCGCGTCTGGCCGAAACCGATGTCTTGCTTTGGTGGGGCCATGCCGCCCACGGCGACGTCTCGGACGAGGTTGTTGAACGTGTTGCCGAACATGTGTGGTCGGGGATGGGGCTGATCGTCCTGCATTCGGGCCATTTCGCGAAAATTTTCAAGCGATTGATGGGCACCCCCTGCAACCTGACCTGGCGCGAAGCGGGCGAGCGGGAACGGCTTTGGCTGACCTCGCGCAATCACCCCATCGCAGCGGGCCTGCCGGACCACTTTGAGCTGGAAAACGAAGAGATGTACGGCGAACCCTTCGGCATTCCCGAGCCGATGGAAACCGTGTTCGTCAGCTGGTTCCAGGGCGGTGAAGTGTTCCGTTCCGGCGTGACCTACAAGCGGGGCGCGGGCAATGTGTTCTACTTCCGGCCCGGCCACGAAACCTACCCGACCTATCACGATGCAAACGTCCAGCAGGTGCTGCGCAACGCGGTGAAGTGGGCCCACAACCCCGCCGCGCGAGTCGCGAATCCGACCGACGCCCCCAACGTTCCGGTGGACGAGGCCCCCGAGAAGATCGAAGAGCGCGGCCCCCGCCTGCATAAAGATGGCGAGGAAGGCTACAAATGAAGCCGGTTCGCGTCATCATTCTAGGCACGGGCGGAATGGCCCGTGCCCACGCCGAGGCCTATCAGGCGATCGACGGGGTCGAGATCGTTGCCGGGATCGACACCAACGCTGATCGGCTTGCCGCGTTCAACGAGAAATTCGGCATCCCGAACGGGTTCGCGTCGATCGACGAGGCGCTGGCCTGGGGCGAGTTCGATGCTGTGTCCAACGTCACCCCGGATGCCGTGCACCACCGCACCACGCTTCCGTTCCTTGCGGCGGGCAAGCATGTCCTCTGCGAGAAACCGCTGGCGGCGAATTATGCCGATGCCATCGAGATGGCAAAGGCCGCGGCAAGGGCCGGCGTCGTCAACATGGTCAACCTGTCCTACCGCAACGTCCCGGCCTTGATGGAAGCGGCGCGTATGGTCGCGGCCGGTGAAATTGGCGAGGTGCGCCATTTCGAGGCCGCCTATTTGCAAAGCTGGCTGACCCAGCCTGCATGGGGCGACTGGAAGACCGAAGAACAGTGGCTTTGGCGTCTGTCCACCGCGCATGGATCCATGGGCGTGCTGGGCGATGTCGGCGTCCACATCATCGACTACGCGAGTTTTGCGGCAGGTGCCGCGCCCAAGTCGGTCTCTTGCCGTTTGACGACCTTTGACAAGGCCGAAGGCGGGCGGATCGGGGACTATGTCCTTGATGCGAACGACAGCTTCAACATGCATCTGTCGCTGGAGAACGGCGCGGTCGGGGTGATCCATGCGACCCGTATGGCAAGCGGTCATTTCAATGACCTGACCCTGCGCCTGTTCGGCACCAAGGGCGGGCTTGAGGTCCGGTTCGAGAAAGAGGTGAGCCTTCTGCGCGCCTCGGTTGGCGACGACATGCTGACCGCGACCTGGCGCGATGTGGACTGCCCGCAGGTGGATCTGAACTACGCTCGCTTTGTCGCGGCCATCCGCGAGGGCAAGCAGGTTGATCCCGATTTCGCCCGTGGGGCCGCCCTGCAGAAGGTTCTGGACCTTGCGGTCGATTCCGACAGCCAGGGTTGCGCCGATCTGAAGGTCTGACTTGCGCCTTTACGTTGACCCGGCCAAGGTCGGGTCGACAACACAGGCAGGCAAGTATGGCGATCAAGGAACCACCGGCGATCTTCTTTCACCCCGATGCGGTGGAGACCAAGGGCAAGGATCTTGTGGGCCGCAGATCGGCGGGGGAATCCTTCCTGAAGGGGTTCTTGCGGCATACGCCGGGGGACCACGTCAATGCCGTGACCGAGACGCCCGCCTCGGCGAAAGCGTTTGAAGTCCGTGCGCGGGAGCTTGGCGAAACCCGACCGATCAAGGTCGACACCCTGCGCGGCCCATCCGATTTCACGCGCGCAGGCTGCATTTTCTTTCCGGGGCCGGGATACCTTTCGGCGGCATGGCGGCGGCAACGGTTCGGGCCGCAGAAATGTTCGCTGGTCGGGATCACGCACACCGTATCGACCCGCCGTGTGATCGAGGGCATCCATTCCACCCTGAATGAACCGGTCGAGCCGTGGGACGCAATCATTTGCACGTCGCGCGCGGTGCATTCGGTGGTCGCCCGACAGTTGGAACTGGAAGCGGAATATATGCGCAGCCGCTACGGCGCGACGCGGGTGCCGCAACCCCGATTGCCGATCATCCCCTTGGGGATCGAAACCGCCGATTTCTTGCGCAACGATGACCTGAGGGCCGAGGCGCGGGCGAAATTCGATGTGCCCGAGGAGGCTGTGGTCTTCCTGACGGTCGGGCGCTGGACCGTCATTGAAAAAGCGAACCCCGTGCCGCTGTTTCTGGCATTGGAGGACGTGGCCAAGTCACTTGGCAAGCCCGTGCACCTTTGGATGGTGGGTTGGAGTTCGCGGGACGAGGAAGAGAAAATGCATCGCGACGGGGCCGCACTCTGCGCCCCGACCGTCACAACGCGGATGATCGACGGGCGCGACCCTTGGGTCCGGCGGGCGATCTGGTCGGGGGCGGATGTCTTTACCCTGCCGGTCGACAATATTCAGGAAACCTTTGGCCTTGTCCCGGTCGAGGCGATGGCGGCCAGCCTTCCGGTCGTGATGCCTGACTGGAACGGGTTTCGGGACACGGTGATTGAGGGCGAAACCGGGTTTCTTGTCCCCACCCGGACGGTGCGGCCCGGTCTGGGCCGCAAGATTGCCGAGCGCTTTGCCGATGGGACCGATGACTATGTCCGCTACTTGTCGATGGTCGCTCAGCAGACCCAAATTGACCTGCCTGCCTATACCGAGGCCCTGCTTCGGCTGGCCCGCGACCCGGACTTGCGGGAGCGAATGGGGTCTGCCGGTGCGACCCATGCCAAGGCGCGGTTCGATCTGGCGACAGTGGTTCCGCAATACACCGACCTCGCCGAAGAACTGGAACAGCTGCGGGCCGACGCCGTGGCGACAACGCCGCCGCTTCGGTCCGGGCCGGTCAATCCGCTCGAGGTGGACCCGTTCGACCTTTACCGTCACTACCCGTCCGTCATGATCGGACCAAAAGACATCGTCACTTTGGCCCGTCCCTATTCGAAAGAGACGCTTGCCGCGTTGGATACGGTCAACGGGCGCAATGCCTACAGCCGAAAGATCGTCGCGGAATCCCTTTTGGAGAGGCTCTGCGCCTGTCTGGAAGGCCGGGGACCGATGCCGGTGTCGGACCTTGCGCAGGCGGTGAAGGCTGACGGGTTGGTGACCGAAAGCGCGATTGTCTTCCTCGCAAAGTTCGGATTTGTGAACATTTCCTCAACCTCGCCCTGATTGGGCCTGCTTTTGACTACAATTTCGGTTAACCTTTCCGCGCGACAAGGGCGGAAGACCCTTTGGTTGAGGTAAGAGCATATGCAGTTATCCGTTCACTTCGAAAACACCCAAGGAACCGAAGCCGGGTCCGGCCCGGTGACCGTTGGCTGGTTCTTGAACCAGCAAAAGGGCGGCATCGTCTATTTCCCACCCGAGCGCGTTCGCGGGGCGGAGAAGAACAAGACACATGCGAAAAGCGCGTCGCGCTGTCCGGCGGTGATCAACCTGGAAAGCCGGTATTTCGTTATCCGCTGTCCCTTCGACCTGCACCTTGGGTTCACCCGCGACGACAAGGGCAAACCGCATATCCGAAACCTGAACGGTGACATGTCGGGTATCCGCGCCAGCAAACTGGCCGAAAAGATCCACATGACCCCCGAGAAAGAGTGGCGTTACGCCGGGATTCCGACGATCCAGCTTGTGCTGCCTTACGTCTTCATCGCCGATGAACCGGTCTATGCGAGCCAGGTCGCGCCCTTCATGCATTACCAAAAGACCCCGATGCCGGGCACGATCTTTGGTGGGCGGTTCCCGATCAACGTCTGGCCGCGCCCGCTCATGTGGGCCTTTGAATGGCACGAGACCGACAAGCCGCTGAAGATCAACCGCGGCGATCCGTTGTTCTATCTGACGTTCGAAACGGTTCCGCAGGATCGGTCCGTCGTCGTTGTCGAGACCGAGGTGACCCCGGAACTGACCGATTACATGGAGCTGATTTCGGGCGCGGTGAACTATGTCAACCAGACCTTCAGCCTGTTCGAAGCCGCGGAAGAGCGCCGCCCGGAAACCCTGATCCGCCCGGTGAAGCGCCGGCCGACCAAGGACTGATCCATGCCGTCCAATCCGATCTCGCAGGCGGACTGGCGTCTGCGCGCCGTTCGCCTTCACCAGTCGGGCAAGACGGAAGAGGCGCAGCGCGACTACGCGGCCTATCTGTCCCGTTACCCGGATGACCCCGGTATCTGGTCCAATCTTGGTGCGCTTCTGCGGCGCGCCGGGCGGCATGAGCTGTCGCTTCGTGCACACGAGCGGGCCAATGCCTCGGGCGTGACTGACAAGGGCATTCGTAACAACTATGCCAATATTCTGAGCGACCTCGGCCGATATGACGACTCCCTTGCGATCCGGCGGTCGCTTCTTGCCAAATTCCCGGATGACGCCGATCAAAAGGCAATGATTGGCCGGTGTTACCGTGGCAAGGGTGACTATCATACCGCAATCGACTGGCTGACCATGGCGGTTGCCGACCACCCCGATCACGCAGAACTGCGCATCCAGCTTGCCTTTGCGCAGCTTGGCGCGGGCGACTACGCCAATGCCTTTGAAACCTACCGCGCCCGCTGGCGGGGTGAAGAACTGACCCCCCGCAACCTTCCCTGGCCCGAGTGGCGGGGCGAGGATGTGGATGGCAAAACCGTGCTGGTCCTGACCGAACAGGGGTTTGGTGACGCGGTCCTGTTCACTCGCTTCCTGCCTTGGCTCAAGGCGCGTGGTGCGCGGGTTCTTTTCCTGTCTGAACGCCCCATGCTGCGCCTGTTTGACGGGTTGGACGGCGCCGATTGGGTCGGCAAGTCCATGCCGGAAGGCGAACAGGTCGATTTTTGGGTCAATATGATGGACCTGCCGCTGATCGGTCTGGAAACAGAGGCCGATATCCCCGCCCCGACCCGGTTGAACGTTCCGGCGGATTCGATTGACCGGGCCAAGGCCATAACGGCTCCGCACCGTGATCGGTTTCGCGTTGGCGTGGTCTGGACCGGATCGGCGACCTACAAGGGCAATGCCTTTCGGTCATTCAGCCACCGTGACTTCCATCCGCTCATCGACGTGCCCGGTGTGCAGCTATTCTCGCTCTACAAGGGGCCGTATCTGGATGCGTTTCATGCCGATGGCACCTCGGCCCTTGTCGTGGATACGGCCAGCACCGACCGCGATTTTGCCGATTGCGCCGCCACGATGCAGGAGATGGACCTGATCATCACCTCGGATACGGCGACGGCGCATATTGCCGGGTCTTTGGGCCTGCCGACCTGGGTGCTGCTGCACTGGGATGCGTTCTGGGTCTACCGGCACGCGGGCGACACCACACCGTGGTATCCCTCCATGCGCCTTTACCGTCAGGACGCGCCGCTTGATTGGGACAGCGCCATGGCCAAAGTTGAAACCGATCTGCGGGCCCTTGTGGCGGCCCGGAAAGCGAAGTGATCCGATGAACGATATTCTTGTACCCATCGCCCCGGGCGAGTTGATCGACAAACTGACCATCCTGCGGCTGAAGTCGGAACGGATCGACGATCCTGCGAAGCTGAAGAACGTCCGCCACGAACAGGAGGTTCTGACCCGCGTCGCGGACAAGGCGATGGAGAAAGGGCCCGAGCTTTCGGCCCTTTGGGAGGAGCTTTACCAGATCAACGCGGATCTTTGGGTGA
Organism: Loktanella sp. IMCC34160; assembly: GCF_004145845.1. Lineage (GTDB taxonomy): Bacteria > Pseudomonadota > Alphaproteobacteria > Rhodobacterales > Rhodobacteraceae > SELP01. The sequence continues at coordinate 413,833 of NZ_SELP01000003.1, forward strand.
TCGAGGACGATATTCGCCACTGCGAGGCGGCGGGAGATTTCGGGCCAGAGTTCATCCGGCTCGCCCGCGCCGTCTATGTCACCAACGACCGGCGTGCCGATGTGAAGAAGCGGATCAACCTGCTTTTGGGCTCGGCCATTGTCGAGGAAAAATCCTACGTCGACCATGGGGCCGGTTGATGTCGGTTTCTGACCACATCCGCGCTGCGCAGGCAGAGTTGAAGACCGCCCAGTCGCTCTTGTCCAAGGCATTGGCGACCGAGAAGTCGCGGCGGCGCGGACCCATCGTGCGGCAGCTATATGACGTGCGGCGGATGTTGGACCCCAGCCTTCCTTATGCGTCGCAGGCCGGGCAAGACATGGTTCTGGACGGGTTGTTTCAAAAAAAGACCGGCGGCACCTTTGTGGACATCGGCGGCTATGACGGCGTGACCGGATCGAACACGCTTTTCTTTGAACAGAACCGCGGCTGGACCGGGGTTCTGGTCGAGCCGATGCCGGATCAGCTGGCCAAGGCCGGTGCGGCGCGCAAGTGTCCCTGTCTTGGATATGCGGCCGCTGACCGGGACGGCGAGGCGACCTTCATCGCGGTGACCGAGGGCTTTACCCAGATGAGCGGGCTGGAAGCGACCTATGACCCGTCCATGCTGACCCGCGTCCGGAACGATCCCCGCCACGCGGAATCCGCGATAACCGTCCAGACCCGGATGATCTCCTCTATCCTGAAAGAGGCTGCGCTGACGGAACCGGATTTCATCTCTCTCGATATCGAAGGGGGCGAGCTGGCCGCGTTGCGGGTGTTTCCATTCGACAGGCATGCTGTCCGCGCTTGGGCGATTGAGAACAACACGGGCACTCCCGAGATAGCCCAATTGATGAAGGCGAATGGCTACGACCTTGTTGAATTCTGCGGCCCCGATGAAATCTACCTGCGGCGATCCTAACGCGACCGCATTTCCAGACAATTGAACCTGTTAGGCCATGGTTAAGGCGTCTCCTCTAACCATCGACCCCGGGTGAGAATTGAATGGTGGTGGTGATATGGGCGCAGCAGGTGCAAATGCCCCGATAATCATTAAGCGCAAAAAGGTCATCGCCGGTGGCGGTCACCATGGCGGCGCGTGGAAAGTGGCCTATGCGGATTTCGTGACCGCAATGATGGCGTTCTTCATGTTGATGTGGCTTCTGAACGCGACGACGGAACAGCAGCGCAAGGGGATCGCCGACTATTTTTCCCCGACCTTGCCCGTGAACCGGATATCCGGGGGCGGCGATGGGATGTTCGGCGGCGACAATATCTTGTCCGAACAGACGCTCGCCCAGAATGGAACCGGGGCCAGCCATCTGGTGGCCGGGGATGAGGCGGTGACCAACCAGTCCGCCGAAGCCGAGGCGTCCGCCGCGGCCGCGGCCGCCATGGTTGCGGTTCTGGAGGAGGTCGAGACGGTTCTACTTGGCCGGGGTGGTGAAAGTGCGCTGCCCGAGGAGGCCCTGCGCCATATCGTTACGCGACTGACGGACGAAGGTTTGGTCATCGAGATTTTCGATGTCGATGGGGTCAGCCTGTTTGAGGGTGACACGGCGGTCCCCTCGACCGTCATGACCGAAGTCGCTGTCGTTCTGGGCCGGGTCTTTGCGATGGTCGAGAACCCGGTCGCGTTCGAGGGTCACACCGCTGCCCGTCCGATTGTTGTTCTGGATAGCCCGGTTTGGGATCTGTCCACTGACAGGGCCATGGTGGTCCGGAAGTTGATCCAAGGCGCCGGGGTGGCACCATCGCGGATCGCCCGGGTGACGGGCCATGCCGACCGCGATCTGGCCAGCGCCAACCCCATGTCCGTCCGCAACAACAGGATCGAAGTGACCTTGCTTCGATCGGATCAGTAGCAAGGAACTGGATCGAATTTTAGAGGTTAGGCCGCTGTTAAGCTCCTGCGCGCTAGGGATGGGAAGATCATTCATCGTCCATTGACGCAGAAAGGCTCAACCATGACGATTTCCTCTTCCCTGAACGCCAGCGTTGCGGGTCTCGCCGCCAACGCCACGCGTCTTGCCGCGATTTCCGACAATATCGCGAACTCGTCGACCTTTGGCTACAAACGGGCCGTGACCGATTTCCATTCCATGGTCATCGAAAACGGGGCGGGAACCTACGCCGCCGGCGGGGTTCGGACCACGAACATGCGCCTGATCGACCAACGCGGTTCGCTTGTTTCCACGGCCAACGCAACCGATCTGGCAGTGCGCGGGCGGGGTATGCTGCCTGTGACGTCAGAGGCATCGGTCAGCGTGGACAATGGTGAGAACCCCATGTTTCTGACTACGACAGGATCGTTCCGGACGGACGACCTCGGCTACCTTAGAACGTCCAGCGGGCTGATCCTCATGGGCTGGCCCGCCTTGCCCGACGGGACGATTCCGACGTTTCCCCGCGATACCTCGGATGGGCTGGAACCGATCCGGATCAACTCCAACCAGTTCGCAGGCGAAGCAACGACCTTCATCGAACTTTCGGTAAACCTTCCTGCCACCTCGACCGATTCCACGTCGACGGGCGAAACCGAGGAACTGTCGGTTGAATACTTCGACAACCTTGGCAAATCGGAGAATCTCTCGATCGAGTTCATTCCGACCGTCCCCGGTGCCGGCTCTTCCAACCAATGGACCATGGTCTTGCGGGACAGCGCCTCGGGCGGGGCCGTTGTCGGTGAATTCGCGCTGGAGTTCGATGACACCCGCGGCGCGGGCGGGACGCTTCTGTCGGTCACGCCAATTTCCGGGGGCACCTACGACGCGGTGACCGGTCAGTTGTCGATCAACGTGGCGGGTGGTCCGATGGACGTCGGGATTGGCCCGCTTGGAAGTTCGACCGGGCTGACTCAGCTGTCGGACGCATTCCAGCCGGTCACCATCTCGAAGAACGGCACGCCGGTCGGCAATCTTACCTCGGTCGAAGTTGACGCGAACGGTTTCGTCCGGGCTTCTTTCGACATCGGTATCAATCGGGTCCTTTACCAGATCCCTTTGGTCGATGTGCCAAACGTGAACGGGCTGGAGGCGCTGGACTACCAGACCTATCGCGCCACCCCCGACAGCGGCACGTTCTTTCTCTGGGACGCGGGGGACGGACCGACCGGTGACATCGTCAGTTTCGCGCGCGAGGAATCGGCAACGGATGTTGCAGGCGAACTGACCGACCTGATCCAGACCCAGCGGGCCTACTCCTCGAATGCAAAGGTCATCCAGACCGTAGACGAGATGTTGCAGGAGACCACCAACATCAAACGCTAATCTATGACAACGGAGACACGACATGAGCATATCTCACGCCCTTTCCAACGCGCTGACGGGGCTGACCGCAGCCTCTCGCAGGGCCGAGGTCGTGTCTTCGAATCTCGCAAACGTCATGACCGAAGGATACGGTCGGCGCACGCTGGAGTTATCCGCGCATCAGCTTGGCGGCACAGGCGCAGGGGTCCGGATCGACGGTGTCCAGCGTATCGTCGACAGAGGCATTCTCGCCGATCGGCGGCTTGCCGATGCGGGACTCGCTGGACACCGCGACATGACCCGAATGCTTGGCAGGTTGGAGGCAATCATTGGGACGAGCGGGTCGGGCACCAGCCTTGCCGACCGGATCGCGGGTCTGGAACAGGCGCTTGTTTCGGCGTCATCCGATCCGGCCTCGGACATTCGGTTGGGAGAGGTGCACCGCCGGTTGACAGACGTGGCCAGCGCGCTGAACGATTCCGCCGATGGTGTTCAGGCCCTGCGGCAAGAGGCCGACGCCAGCATCGCCGCACAGGTTGAAACGCTGAACACCTCGCTGGCGCAGGTCCAGCAACTGAATGCGGATATCTCGCGCGCTGTAATTGCCGGGGACGATTCATCCGCCCTGATGGATCAACGGCAGCGTGTCGTAGACCGGATCGCCGAAATCGTGCCGACCCGCGAAATGGCGCGGCCCAATGGCCAGATCGCGCTGTTCACCCCGACAGGCGGCACCCTGATCGACGGGCCAGCGCCCGAATTCGGGTTCCAGCCGGTGAATACCATCACGGCCGATATGTCGATGGCCAGCGGAGGGGTATTCGGGCTGACGCTGCGGGGTGATCCGGTCGACCCGGTGAACGGCATCGGCAAGTTTGACGGCGGAAGCCTTGGGGCCGCCTTTGCCATGCGCGACCGCACCCTGGTCGAGGTTCAGACCAACCTTGATGCCGTCGCTCGCGACCTTGTCGAACGGTTCCAGGATAGCGGCGTCGACCCGACGCTTGCGCCCGGCGGGGCGGGGCTGTTCACCGATGCCGGGGCTGGTTTTGATCCGCTGGACACCCCTGGGCTGGCGGGTCGGATCGCGGTGAACGCGGCCATTGATCCAGCGTCCGGCGGAGAGCTGTCCCGGATCAGGGACGGATTGGGCGCGGCCACGCCCGGCCTGGCAGGCGATTCCGCCCAGATCAACCGCCTGATCGACGCGCTGTCCGATATGCGGCCGACCCATCTCGGTGGGTCGCCCGATGGTGCCGCCGGTCATGCGGGCCGCCTAGTTGCCGGGCTCGGTATTACCCGCGTCACGGCCGAGGACCAGTTGGCCTTTGCGCAGGCCCGGCAGGAGACGATCAAGCAGGCGGAACTCGCCGGGGGTGTCGACAGCGACACCGAACTTCAGAACCTCCTGCTGATCGAACAGGCCTTCGCTGCGAATGCGCGACTGATCCAGACCGTGGACACCTTGATGCAACAATTGTTGGAGATTTGAGATGGTGTTAATGTCCATCGGTGACCTGTCGAGCCACTTCGTGGCCCGACGTCAGAACTTCATGCTCAAGTCTCGGTTGGCTACCCTGTCGCAGGAGCTTAGCACCGGACAAGTTGCCGATATTGCGAAACACCTTGGTGGTGATGGAAGCCGCCTTGCGGCGATTGACCGTGGCCTCTCTGTTGCCGAGGGGTTTGAGCGGTCGGCAAGCGAAACCGCCGACATGCTGGCGCTGATGCAAATCACCCTTGGACGGGTCGAGGACCGGCGCCAGTCGATGTCCAACACAATGCTGCATATTACACCGACAAGCCCTGCCGATCTTGTCGATGCGGCTGCGCAAAGCGGCCGCGAGGGGTTTGCCGATGTTGCCCACGCCTTGAACGCGCGATTTGCAAGCCGGGGTTTGTTCGCCGGGGCGGCGACGGATGGGGCGGCCCTGGCCGATCCCGAGGAGATGCTGGCCGATCTGTCCGTGGCGGTTGCCGGTGCGACGGATGCCGCCAGCGTGGAGGCCGCTGTCGACGCATGGTTCAACAGTCCGGCGGGCGGATTTGCGACCCTCGGTTATCTGGGCAGCACCGGACCCAACATGGTCCGCCGCATCGATCAGGGGCAGGATGTTTCCATCGATGTGCGTGCTGACAGCTCGGAACTGGTCGAGATTCTGAAAGCGTCTGCCCTCGCTGCCATGGCCGGTCCAGACGGCCCGGTCCTTCCGAATGAAGAGCGGGCCGCACTTGTCCGCTCTGCGGGTGATGCATTGCTCGGTGCGGGCCATGGTCTGGTCGCCGTGCAGGCCCGCATCGGGTCTGAAGAGGCTCTCGTGGAAGAGATCCGCGCGGGACATTCGGCGCAACGGACCGCATGGGAAATGGCGCGGCAGGGCATGGTTGCCGCTGACCCATATGAGACAGCGACTGCCCTGCAAGAGGTCGAGTTGCAGCTTGAAACCCACTACACTCTGACGGCCCGGTTGTCGCGGCTAAGCCTAACGGAGTACCTGCGTTGAAACAGTTCATTCTGACCCTTCTGACCGCCGCGCTGGCCTTCGCCTCTCCGGTCAGCGCGTCTCCGATCCGGCTCAAGGATCTTGTCGAATTCGACGGGGTCCGGTCGAACGATCTGGTGGGCTATGGTCTTGTCGTCGGGTTGAACGGCACGGGCGACGGGCTGCGCAACTCGCCCTTCACCGAGGAGATCATGTCGAACATCCTCGAACGGCTTGGTGTCAACGTCACTGGGGAACAGTTTCGTCCGCGCAACGTCGCAGCTGTGATCGTCACGGCCAGCCTGCCCCCGTTTTCCCGGGCGGGAAGCCCGATCGACGTAACGGTGTCCGCAATCGGCGACGCCAAGAGCCTTCTGGGCGGCACGTTGATCATGACCCCCCTGAATGCCGCTGACGGTGAGATCTACGCCGTGGCGCAGGGGACGATCATCGCGGGTGGCGCATCGGCCGAAGGTGACGGCGCGAGCGTTGTCCAAGGCGTTCCGACCTCGGGGACTATCCCCTCTGGCGGAACCGTCGAACGTGAAGTGGCATTTGAATTCTCGGATCTCAGTTCCGTTCGGCTGGCCCTGCGGACACCGGATTTCACGACGGCTGGGCGGATTGAAACCGCGATCAACAATGACTTTGGGCGCGGCGTTGCCCTGATGCTCGATCCCGGAACCGTCTATATCGACATCGCGGCCACAGGCATGCCGTCGCCGGCACATGCGATGGGCCGGATCGAAAACATCCTAGTCGAGCCCGAACGACGTGCCAGGGTTGTCGTGGACCAGCGGTCCGGCACCATCGTGATGGGGGATGACGTGCGGATCAGCCGGGTTGCCGTCAGTCAAGGCAACCTGACCCTGCGCATTCAGGAACAACCGTTGGTGATCCAGCCGAACCCGTTCTCTCCCGGCGATACAATGATCGTTCCACGCACCGACGCGACTCTGGAGGAGGAACCCGGCATCGGCCTTGCCGAGATCAGTGAGGGGACGAGCCTGTCCGAGGTTGTGGCCGGGTTGAATGCGCTGGGCGTGGCCCCGCGCGACATGATCGACATCCTCAAAAGCATCAAGGCGGCGGGCGCTCTGCACGCCGAATTCATCGTTCGCTAGCCGAACAACCCTTCCGAAAACCTCAGCCGCCCCATGACCGGGGCGGCTGTCGGTTGTCTGGGCCTTCAGGTTTGGGCGTCTGGGTCTACGCCCAAGACCCCTGAAGGTGGATGTGCAGGGCAGTGGAGTAGAAAGAGGATGGGAGAGCGGCGCGGACTTTTAGCGGCTGCAATTGGTACCCGACCGGATGCGATCCAGAACGGCTAGAAATAGCTTCTCACAAGGCTGCTGGCGATCAGGCTCCAGCCGTCAGCGACAACGAAGAAGGCCAGCTTGAATGGCAAGGACACGATCGCGGGTGGAACCATCATCATCCCCATCGACATGAGTACGGCCGCAACGACAAGGTCGATGATCAGGAAGGGCAGGAAGACGAGAAACCCGATCTGGAACGCGCGCTCGATCTCGCTGAGAAGGAATGATGGCACCAGTACCGAAAGCGGCGCCTCGACCACGGGTTGATCAACCGCAATTCCCGGGCGCAGGCTTGCAAGGGTCTCGAAGGTGTCGGGTGCGATCCGGCCGGACATGAAGATCCGGAAAGGATCCAGCGCGAGGACAAGACCGTCTTCCATGCTGATCGCCCCCTCGATCAGGGGTTCGATGCCGCTCTGCCAGGCCGCGACAAAGACAGGCTCCATCACGAAGTAGGTCAGGAACAGGGCCAGGCTTACGATGAGCATGTTGGGTGGCGATTGCTGCAGGCCGATCCCCTGCCGAAGGATCGACAGAACGGTCACGAGAAAAGGAAAGCAGGTGATCATGATTGCGAGCCCGGGAACGAGGCTTAGAACCGTGATCAGGACAAAAAGCTGGATCGACCGGGCCGCCAGTGACCCGTCGTCGCCAAATGTAATCGTTACCTCTTGGGCGATTCCGGCGTTTGGCAGGGTTGCCGCAAGAACAAGCGCCGGGAGCAGGAGCCAGAACCGTGACATCCCACCGCTACCCAAGGTCGCCGGGGAGTGAGGCAACTTCGGTCAGCCGAACGGCAAGACGACCGGGCTCTCCGCCTTCCAGTTCTTCTAGAACGCCACGCGCAATGAGCCGGTCACCGATCAGCACCTCGACCGGATCGTCAATTCGTTTGTCAAGCGGAAGGACCGCGTTTTCCCCAAGCGCCAAGAGGTCCCTTACTGAAGGGCGCGCGTGTCCGACGGATACAGTGATTTCGATGGGAACGCTGTGCAGCGGGTGGTCGCTGCTTGAATGCGGTGTGGGGTCAGTCATCCTTGGTCTCCTTCGCGGTCTCGGAAATGATTGCCTCGAGTATGTTCTGGAGTGAGCTTATGGTTCTTTCGACATCGAACGTGGTCTCGCGGCGATCACTTCGAATTGTGGCTTCGCCTGGTTCGAGCGCCGCGTTCTGGCGGAAGCGAATGGGAAGATCCCGCCCGACCGCGTGCAGCAGTCCCGTGATCAGTTGAGATTGAGCGAGGTCGGGAAGCTCGACAATGATTTGACCGGCGAGGTCCGCTTGCACGGCGTCAAGGATTTCCGCGGCCAGATGTTGGGCGAGAGATATTTCGGAAAGGGCAGGCAAAAGCTTTTCCGACAGTGCTGCAATCAGCGGGGCCAGCTGTTCGAGTATCAAGCTCCGCGCTTCCGAATGCCCGAATTCCATGTCGGTCAATGCCTGGACCAATGCGGCGTCAATTCTTTCTTGGGCGGCTTCAACCTCGGCCATGGCATGGGCGTGACCGGCAGCGAAGCCCGCCTCATACTCCGGATGGACTTTCGCATCGGCGGGTTCGCGGGCGGAGTTGCCCTCGAGATCAAACGGTTGCAGGAACACGGGGCGCCCCATCAGGACTGTTCCACCTGTTCGCCGTCCTCGATCCAGCTTTGCAGGACCTTGAGCGTTTCACTTTGCCGCTCTTCGATGAGAGAGCGCAGCCGCTCCACCGGCGACACTGGCTCTTCTCCGGGCTGATCTTCGGGCGGGGCGAGTGCAATGGGTGCGGCGGCGTTCGGCGTCGCGACCTCGCCGGTCAGGGCCAGCAATTCAGGGCTATCGGGCGCGGGCAAAGCGGCCCGGCCAGAGGTCAGTATCGGCCGGACAACGAACAGGCCAAGGACGATAGACACGATCGCAAGAACGGCAAGCTGAACCAGCGACATGATGTCGATTGGCAACCCTGCGGCTTCGGCGGCTTCGGTGCCGGGCAGTTCAATCTGTTCAAAGGGCATCGACTTCAGCGTGATGACATCGCCGCGGCTTTCGTCGATGCCGATGGCCGAGGCGACGAGATCCCGCAGCGCGGCAAGCTCTTCCTCGGAACGGGGTTCCCGGACCGGTTGCCCATCTTCGCCGACGGCGGCGACTTCATTGACCAGGACAGCAACACTGATACGGCGTATGGCACCGGGGGCTCTCAGGATTTCCCGCTGCACCTCGCTGACGTCAAAATTGGTCAACGTCCGGCTTTCGTTGTTTTCGTTGGTCGACGCGCCATTTCCACCGGCGGCGTCGCCGTCCGGAAGGTTCGAGGCGACAGTGACATCCCCGCTGCGGCTGTCGGAGGCAGAATTCGTGCGCTCCTCAACCTCGGTTGAAATCGCGACTCGGCTGTCCGGGTCGATGGACCGTTCCACAATGGTTTCGGTTTCCGTTACGGTATCGACGCTCACCTCGACCACCGCGTTGCCAAGGCCGACCCGGGCCTCAAGAAGGCGTTGGGCCCTGTTGCGCAATTCTGTGGCACGCGCGTCCGCGCCGGTCTGCGCGGTCTCTTCATTGCCGGCGATCAATCCGCCGGCCGAATCGATCACCGCGACGTTGTCTGGCGACAGGCCCGAGACCGCCGAGGCAACGAGGTAGCGCAATGCCTTGGCCTGCGCCGGGCTGATCGTGCCGCCGACGGTGCCGACGGTCACGGCTGCTGTCGCCATCTGCTCTCGCGCAAAGGGCCGGTTCGTTGGGGAAGAAATGTGGACGCGGGCCGAGCGTATGTCGGGGCTGGATAGGATGGTCCGCGCCAGTTCCCCCTCCTTGGCCCGCCAATAGGCCGCGTCGAACATCTGCGATGTGGTTCCGAACCCGGAGAGGGAATCAAGAAGTTCGTAGCCCTGTGCCCCATTTGCCGGAAGCCCCTCGGCCGCCAGCGTCATGCGCAAGACATCGCGCTGGGACTGATCAACGTAGATCGCCGCGCCGCGTACCTCGTACTGGACGCCACGTTGTTCAAGCGCGGCGACCACATCGCCCGATGCGCCCGGCTCCAGACCTGAATAAAGAAGGGCCATGTTGCGGCTGCTGCTGGTGTTCGCAATGGCAAGGACCGCCGCAAAAACGACCACGGCGGCCGTCAGGGCGATGATCTTCTTGCGCATATCCAGCGACGTCCAGACGCTCATCAGGTTGTTCAAGGGGCTTCTCCTTGTCCGGCGGGCTTTCTGCCTGCTTTGCCCATCAATGCGCGATCAGCCTTAACAATCGGTTAGCCAATCCCGGGGTATGAACGTCCGAACCTCAAAAGGATCAGTCAGATGTCCGAGGAACCGGAAACAGAGGCGGAAGAGCCGCCGAAGAAGAAATCGAAGAAGGGGCTGCTCGTTGGCCTTGTTCTTGCCCTTCTGGGGGCCGGCGGCGGCTTTGCAGCGGTCCAGATGGGCCTGATCGGCGGTCCGGCCGAAGAGGAGGCGCATGCCGAAGACCATATCGAGGTCTCGCCGCTGCCCCCGATTGCTTTTGTGCCGCTTGACCCGCTGATCATCTCGCTCTCGGGGCAGGGTTCCAGCAGGCACCTGAGATTTGCCGCACAGCTGGAGGTGCCGCCCGATTTTGTGGCCGAGGTTGAGGCGATCAAGCCGCGCATTGTCGATGTGCTGAATGGCTACCTGCGGGCGGTCGAAACCGCCGATCTGGAAGACCCGGGCGCCCTGATCCGTCTTCGCGCGCAAATGTTGCGCCGGATTCAGGTGGTCGCGGGTGAAGGGCGGGTGCGGGACCTTTTGATCATGGAATTCGTACTGAACTGACAGGAGTCCAGAATGGACATGATATCTGACATTCTTCTCATGGCGGGGGCGCTGGGCGCCGGGCTATATTGCTACGTCCTGTCCCGTCGGCTGCGGAGGTTCACCGACCTGGAAAAAGGCGTTGGCGGCGCTGTTGCGGTCTTGTCGATGCAGGTGGACGATCTCGCGAATGCGCTGGAGAAGGCACAGGGATCGGCGACGGTCTCGGTCTCGCGACTGGCCGAGGTCAGCAACCGGGCCGAGTCGGCAGCGCGGCGGCTTGAGCTGCTGGTTGCCTCGCTTCACGACTTGCCCGAACCCGTCGCACCCCAGCCGGAACCGATCAGCCCCTTCTTCGTGCGCGACTCTGCCGGGGTTCGGCAATGACCCGCGCGACCCAGGTGAAACGGCGACCCAAAGGGGTTCTCCTGATCCTCGCGGCCTTGCTGGTCGGGTCGGGTGTTTTGCGCATTGGGGACAGCGCCGGTCAGGCGATTGCCGGCGGCAGCCAGCAGTCCGAACGGTCGGAACCGGTGGCGGAAGGCCCGTCGGAATGCCTGACTGAGCGGGACGCCTCGGCGCTTCTTGAGGCGTTCCGAGACAGAGAAGCCCAGGTTGCCGAGAGGGAGAACCGAGTCGAAGACCGGCTTCAGGCATTACGCGTCGCAGAGGCGCAGATCGAGCAGCGCCTTCAGGAACTCCGTGCCGCCGAAGAAGCGCTTGCCGCGACGCTAAGCCTTGCCGACACTGCGGCGGAAACGGACCTCGAACAGCTGACGCAGGTCTATCAGAACATGAAACCGCGCGATGCCGCCGCATTGTTCGAGGAAATGAGTCCGGATTTCGCGGCCGGGTTCCTTGGCCGCATGCGGCCGGACGCCGCCGCGGCGGTCATGGCGGGGCTGGAACCGGGGACCGCCTATTCGATCAGCGTCGTCCTTGCGGGTCGCAACGCGAACGTGCCCAGCGACTAACAAAAAACGGGCAACGATCAGAAAGCCTTAACCTCAATCGTGCCAGTGTCGGACCGGGCCGCTCGGCCCGGTCCAATTGTGTTCAGGAGCAGTTCGAATGGTAGGGATCATCGGTATCGTCATCATCTTTGTGATGGTGTTCGGCGGCTACATGCTTGCCGGGGGCAAGCTGGGTATCATCCTGAAATCCCTGCCGTTCGAGATGATCATGATCGGTGGTGCGGCTGTTGGGGCCTTTGTGATTTCCAATGACGGCTCTGCGATCAAACACACGCTCAAGGACGTCGGAAAGGTCTTCAAGGGGCCGAAATGGAAGCACGAGGATTACAAGGATCTTCTATGCCTGCTGTTCGAGCTGATCCGCGTGGCCCGGTCCAACCCGGTTGCGCTGGAAGAGCATATCGAAAACCCTGCCGAGTCCGCGATTTTCGGGAAGTATTCGAAGATTCAGGGGGATGGCGAGGCGGTCGCGCTGATTTGCGATACGCTCCGGTCGGCCTCGATGAATTACGACGACCCGCACCAGGTCGAAGAGGTCCTCGACAAGCGGATGGAATCGGCGGCGAAACATTCGATGCATTCCACTCATGCCCTGCAATCCATCGCGGATGGTCTTCCGGCGCTTGGAATCGTCGCGGCGGTTCTGGGGGTGATCAAGACGATGGGGTCGATCGACCAGCCGCCGGAAATCCTTGGCAAGATGATCGGGGGCGCGCTTGTCGGTACATTCCTGGGCGTGTTCCTTGCCTATGGATTGGTCGGCCCCTTCGCGGCCAAGTTGACCACGGTGCTGGAAGAGGACACGCATTTCTATCACCTCATTCGTGAAGTGCTGGTGGCCAATCTTCACAACCATCCACCCAATATCTGCATCGAGGTCGGGCGCCAGAACACACCCGGGCATTGCCGCCCCTCGTTCAATGACCTTGAAGAGGCGTTGAAGTCTCTCAAGCAGGAGGCGGCATGAGACGGCTCTGGCCCTCTATTGCCTTTTTGGTTTGGGCCGCCCCTGTCTGGGCGCTCGATGTTCCTGTGCGTAGTGGCGAACATGGCGCGTTTACGCGGCTTGCGATGCCCCTGCCCGCGGATGTGACGTGGACTGTCGGCAGGACAGACACGGGATATGGCGTCCGACTGGATGATGCGGACACCGAATTCGACCTGGCTTCCGTCTTCGCCCGGATCGGCCGCAACCGGATCGCGGGCCTGCGGTCAGCGGAGGATGGGACCCTTCGGATCGATCTGGGTTGCGACTGCCATCTTATCGCATACCGATTCCGCGACCAGTGGCTCGTCCTGGATGTCCGAGACGGGCCGGCCGCACCTGATTCCCCGTTTGAAGATCCCTTCGTGGAAACCGAAGTCGCGTCGAACGAAACCGTTCCGACCCGACCGGCGCCGGCGATGCGTCTGCCCTTGATCTTCGACCACCCTGCCGTCGGGCAGGGGTCGGAGATGCGGACAGCCTCGGCGGTTCCCAGCCCGAGTGCGCAACCGCAGTCGGATTTGCCACCGGAGGACCACCGCGCTGATCCATCGGCCAAACCGCATGTTCCGGATCCATTCGATGTCGCGCCGGGGCTGGATGTGGCTTCGGAGGAATCAGAGGCGGCTCTCGCCGAGACGATCGCACGGGCCGTCTCACAGGGTTTGTTGTCGCCTTCGGACGGGCAACCGCATTCATCTACTGCGCCGGAACAACCGGAACCGCACCGTGAAGATATCGCACCAGCGGAAACAGTTGCCGCGCCTCCAATCGTATCGGATCAGACCGACGGAATGCCCGACGAACAGGCCGCCCACCTCTGGCCCGGCATCACCGCAGAGACGAGTATCGACCGGGAAAGACCCGCGGCTCAGGGTGCGCCGGGAACCCTTGAAGACACCGGCGCCTGCTTGCCAGAGTCCTATTTCGCGGTCGGGGATTGGGGGGATGACCGGGACTTTCCGACGCAGATTGCCGAACGCCGTGCCGCGCTGACGGCAGAGTTCGACCTCGTGCCCGAAGGCGCTCCGCTCGCCCTGGCCCGGACCTACATCTTCTTCGGCTTCGGGCGCGAGGCAAAACGCGCGCTCCAGATGGATGGTGTCGGGTCACAGGAAAGGAGCGTGCTTCTTGCACTCGCCGCCCTTGTGGATGGGGAACAGGCACCCTTTCCAATCCTTGATTCACAGCTTGAATGCGCTGGCCCCGGCGTATTGTGGGCGCTTTTGTCGGTGGACGGGCGAACAAAGGGCAGCCCGATTGACACCAATTCCATCCGCCGCGCGTTTCGCGATCTGCCCGTGGCGTTGCAGGGTCATATTGGAAACCGGTTGTCCGAGGCGCTTGTCGCGGCCGGAGAGACAGAGGTGGCCCGGCTAATTCTCGAACGATCGGAACCAGCCGTGACAGGGGCCACACCCGAAGCGGAAATGGCCCGCGCCGAGATCGCAGTTGCCGATCAGGATCACGCTGGCGCCCGGACCGCCCTCGATGAGGCGGTTCAGTCCGACATCCGAATGCCACCCGAAGCGATCCTGCGCCTGTTCGAGCTGTCCCATGCCGACCGCGCGCCGGTGGAGGAGTCTGTCTTCCTGCTGTCAGAGGCCTACAGATTTGAAAACCGCGGCACACGTCTGGCGGTGGATCTGGCAGTCGCGGAAATGCGCGCGCGTCTTGATCTGGGGCAGTTCGACGTCGCGGCCGGGCTTCTTGATACCGTGGCCCATGACATCCCCACTGCCGAATTGCGCGACCTGACGAGCGAAGCCGCATTGGCGCTGGCAAGGGACGCGTCTGATCTGGATTTTCTGCGGCTGAGCCTGTCCCGGCTGTCCGCCGGTCTGTTGCCCGACGCAGAACATGCGCTTGCGCGGCGGCTTCTGGACCTCGGGTTTCCGGATCGGGCGCGTAGCCTGATCTTGTCCGGTACAGACAGGGAATTCGCGGAAGAGCGCAGATATCTGCGCGCCGAATCCGCAATTGCGCTTGGCCGACCCGAAGACGCGATAGAGGAGCTTTCCGGCATGTCAGGGGAGACCGCCGCGCGGCTCCGGACACATGCCTTGGCGGCTTTGGGGGATTACGGGGCGGCCCTATCCGCCGGAGCCGCTCTGCCAAAGTCCGAAGATCTGACAGAGACAGCATGGCGCGCGGGCGCTTGGGCACAATTGGAAGGCAGCGACGAAGCGGTCCTGCGGGATGCGGCCGGCGCAATGGCTAATCGGCCAGACGCGGACACAGCCGTTCTGCCGTCCCTTTCTGCCGGCCGCGACGCGTTGACCGCCTCGGAGGGATCGCGCGAAATAATCGACCGCCTCCTTCAGCGGTTCCCGACAGAGCCCAATCCCTGATCGGGGGTCTGCCCGTCGACGATTACCATTTGTAAAGCATCCGCCGATAGCCTGCCGAGGTCAGCAGCAGAAAGCGCCCGGACATGACATCGCAGCGGAGAACCCCGTCAAGGATTCGGCCAGACAATCGGCCCGGGCCGGTGGCCCGGTGGATTCTGGTTGTTGCGGTCTCCCTTCTGTCCAATCTTCCGGGCCTGTCTGGCGGCCCCGCAATCGCCCAGTCCGAACTTTGCCATTCGGCGGCGGCCCGGGCGTCGGCGGAAACCGGTGTTCCCCTGCAAGTCTTGATTGCCATCAGCATGACAGAGACGGGGCGACGGCGCGGAGGACGGACAGAGATCTGGCCATGGACCGTGAACATGGAAGGCGCGGGCAGGTGGTTCGATGATGCATCCGGCGCGTTGGACTTCGCCAAGGCAGGGCTTGCTCAAGGTCGAACGAGTTTCGACGTGGGCTGTTTTCAGATCAACTATCGTTGGCACGGGATGCATTTCGCATCGCTTGAAGACATGTTCGACCCGGACTTAAATGCCCTATACGCCGCGCGGTTCCTGAACCGCCTTCAATCTGAAGGGCGCAGTTGGTCTGAAGCGGCGGGCGCGTATCATTCCAGGACGCCGGAATATGCCGCGCGCTACCGGGAAACCTTCGATGCGCATTTCTCAGCCTTGGAGACCGGTGGCCCTGTCCTCGCATCTGCGCAAGAGGCCATTGAACAGCAAAATCCCGCGCTGACCGCTCTGCGTGTGAATACCTATCCGCTTCTTCAGCGGACCGAGGGAACCTTGAGTCTTGGCTCGCTCGTGCCACTGGATCCGAGGGGCTAGGTGATGTCGATCCGATCAATCTTCCAACCGACCGTCCTGCTTGCCCTCGCGCTGATGTCGATCATCGTGATGATGATCCTGCCGATGCCACCGATCATCCTCGATATCGGTCTGGCAACTTCCTTTGCCCTAGCGATCCTGATTTTCACGATTACGCTCTTCATCGAACGCCCGCTCGATTTCTCGGCATTCCCGACGGTGCTCCTCGCTTCGCTGATGCTGCGGCTGTCGTTGAATGTGTCATCGACAAAGCTGATCATTGGTGAAGGCCATACCGGAACCGCGGCAGCGGGCGACGTGATTCAGGGGTTCGCCAATTTCATCATGGGTGGCTCCGTGATGCTGGGCCTTGTTATCTTCGGCGTGCTCTTGATCGTGAACTTCGTCGTCATCAACAAGGGCGCGACCCGGATGGCAGAGGTTGGCGCGCGATTTGCCCTCGACGGGATGCCGGGCAAGCAACTCGCGATTGACAGTGACATGAGCGCCGGTGCCATCGACCACACCGAGGCGAAGCGGCGCAGAGAACTGGAGCAGGCGGAGACAACCTTTTTCGGATCGCTCGACGGTGCGTCGAAATTCGTCAAGGGCGACGCGGTGGCCGGTCTGTTGATTACGGCGCTCAATCTGATCATGGGTTTGATCATGGGGGTCGTCTTGCACGATATGCCCATCGGACAGGCCTTTGAAACCTATGCCATCCTGACCGTCGGTGATGGGCTTGTCAGCCAGATTCCGGCAGTGATCATCTCGATTGCATCCGCCCTCCTGCTGGCGCGCGGGGGGGCGACCGGCGCGACGGACCTCGCGCTTGTCAGTCAGTTGGGGCGGCACCCGGCCGCGCTCGGAACGGTGGCGCTCTTGATGGTGTTGTTCGCCCTTGTGCCGGGCCTGCCGTTCGTTCCTTTCATCCTGGGCGGCGGCACGCTTGGCGGTTGCGCCTTTATCGTCGCCCGGCGGCAGGCGGAGCGGGCAAGAACGGCAGACGCACAGATCAAACAAAAGGACGAGGAAACCAAACCGACATCCCTCGGGGATGTGCTCGACCTCGACGATATTCATGTCGAATTTGCGCCGGACCTCGTCGACATGGTTCTGGATCCGGGAACCGGCCTCGATGCGCGGATCGCGAATATGCGAAAGCATGTGGCGACAACCTTTGGACTGCTCCTGCCGGAAATCCGCCTCACGGACAATCCGGCTCTCGTGGCCGGTCAGTACAGGGTCCGTATCCAAGGCGTTGAGCAGGTGCGGGATACCCTCCGGCCCGGGCGACTTCTTGCGCTGCTTTCCGGGCAAGAGCCGGACCTTTTGCCGGGGGAGGACGTGAAGGAACCTGTCTACGGGGCGCCCGCCCGCTGGATCAAACCGTCCGAGGCGGAAACGGCGGAGATTATGGGCCTGACAACCGTGCAGCCGACCGAGGTGCTTGCGACCCATCTGCTTGAAGTGATCAAACGGAACTTCCCACGGTTGCTCTCGCTCCGGGCCCTGCGCCGATTGCTGGACGAATTGACCAACCTGTCTGATCGCGACAGGGCAGAGGCGAACCGTCGGATGCTGGATGAACTCATCCCGGAAAAGGTCCAGATCGACCTTCTTCTTTCGGTTCTCCGACTGTTGTTGGAAGAGCGGGTGTCGATCCGGAATCTACCCCTGATCCTCGAAGCGATTGCCGAGGCGCGACCGTTGTATCAAACGTCCGAAGGGGTGGCCGAACATGTCCGGCAGAAACTTGGCTTTCAACTAATCGCCGATCTGCGACGCGATGACGGTACCCTCCCGCTGGTCCAACTTGCGCCGGAGTGGGAAGATACCTTCAGCACCTACCAGATCAATTCCGACCGGGGCGCTGGCGATGTCGCCCTGCCGCCGGAAGAGTTCAACAAACTGTCCAACGCCATTGCAGAGAAACTGAACGCGGCGGCAGACAAGGGAACCTACGCCGCCCTCGTTACCACTATGCGTCGTCGCAGGTTCATTCGCACGGTCATGGCGGCGCGGGGTCTGTCCAACCCGGTGCTGAGTTTCGAAGAAATCGGGCTGGATGCCAAACCCGCGCTCGTCGGAATGGTCGCCGCGTGATGGAGGAACTGGCGGCGCTGCTTCCCTATGGTCAGGCCATCCTGAGCGGATGGTTTCTCGTTTTCATTCGGATCGGTGCGATGATGGCGCTGCTGCCTGCATTCGGAGAGCAATCGGTTCCGGTGCGGGTCAAGTTGGGGCTGGCCCTCGCCTTCTCGCTGGTGGTTGCTCCTGCGGTTCTATCCAGCGCGCCCGCGCCCATTGGGTTTCTTCAGATGATCGGGTCCGGCGGTGCAGAGACCGTTGCGGGGTTGTTTCTGGGCATTGTCCTCCGGCTCATGATCGTCGCCTTGCAGATCGCCGGCACCATCGCTGCGCAATCCACGTCCCTTTCGCAGCTGTTCGGGGGAAGTGCTGGCACCGATCCGCAACCGGCGATGGGACATTTGCTTGTCATCGGCGGCCTTGCCCTTGCTGCAATCTTGGGGCTGCACGTGAAGGTCGCGGCCTTCATGATCGGGTCCTACCAGTTGATTCCGATCGGTCAGGTAATTTCACCGCAGGTCGTCGCCGAAGCCGGTCTTGCGCGGATAACGTCGTGCTTTGCGCTCGGGTTCACGCTCGCGGCGCCGTTTGTGATCGCCTCGCTGATCTACAACGTCACCCTGGGCGTCATCAATCGCGCGATGCCACAACTGATGGTCGCCTTTGTTGGGGCCCCCGCCATAACCGCGGGGGGGCTGCTTCTCCTGACGATCTCGGCCCCGATCATCCTGTCGATTTGGTCGGGCGCGTTTGACGCGGTCTTGGCGGACCCGTTCGGAGGTGGAGGATGAGCCAGCCCGGAGATGACAGCGACAAGCAATATGAGCCGACCCAGAAACGTCTGGACGATGCCCGTAAGAAGGGTGAGGTGCCACGGTCGGCTGATCTGACAACGGCCGCCGGCTATGGCGGATTTCTCCTCGCGGCGATGGCGTTTGGTCCGGTGACCATCGTGAGTTTGGGAACACTGCTTGCAAACCTCTTGTCCCAGGCCTCGCCGTTGTCGGCGGATGTCTTTGCCGCCAGTGGGGCACCGCTGACCGGCGCGCTTCTCGTGGGGGTCGGGGCGGCCATGCTTCCGTGGTTCGGCATTCCGGCGGCATTGGCGCTATTGTCCGTCGTCGCGCAACGCGGGCTTGTCTTTGCGCCCTCAAAGCTGGAGCCGAAGCTAAGCAAGATTTCTCCAATCCAGTCCTTCAAGAACAAATTCGGGCGCAACGGATTGTTCGAGTTCGCCAAGAGCTTTGCCAAGTTGATGCTCTATTCCGTTGTCCTCGGTTTCTATCTTGCCGCCCAAATGGAACGGATCATCGGCACGCTCACGCTTGATCCCGGACAGATTGCGGCGGAATTGGCCGGCCTCGCACTTGGCCTGATGTTCATCGTTCTGCTGATCGCACTCGTGCTTGGGGGTCTCGATTTCACCTGGCAAAAGGCGGAGCATATCCGCAAGAACAGGATGAGCAGAAAGGAAATGACGGACGAGGCCAAAGAGGCCGAGGGCGATCCGCATATGAAGCAAATGAGACGGCAGAAGGGCATGTCGATCGCCATGAACAAGATGCTGGTCGAGGTGGAGACCGCCAATGTCGTGATCGTCAACCCGACCCATTATGCCGTTGCGCTGAGATGGGACCGGTCCAGTCCGCAGGCGCCTGTTTGCGTTGCCAAAGGGGTTGACGAAATCGCCGCCCGCATTCGCGAAGTGGCGGCAGAACATGCGGTGCCGATCCGGTCCGACCCGCCGACTGCGCGGGCACTTCATGCCACCGTCAACCTTGGTGAGGAAATCCCGCCCGATCACTATCGCGCCGTTGCCGCCGCGATCAGGTTTGCCGAGGCGGTGCGTCAGAAAGCGGCCCGCAAGTGAACGTGCGGATCGCGCAAATTCGCGGCTTGCAACACCTGACGGAGCTTCAGTTGCGGGCAGAGGAAGCAAAGTTCGCCGAGCTAAAGTTAAGAGAGGCCGAGATTCGCCGGCTTCTGGCTGACCTCAAGAGCGAGCGCGCAGGACGTATGGCCGCGGTTGGGCAGGCGCCGGATCTGGCCTTCGCTGCCGGAGCGGATGTTCGGTGGCTACGCTGGGTCGATCAGCGTCGCTCTGCCCTGAACTCAGAGCTGGCGCAGCTGCTTGCCGCTCAGGACACCATGCGCGAGGCGCTGCGTCGGGCCTTTGGGCGCGACCAGGCCACAAAGGCGCTGCTGGAACAGGAAGAAAAGGCGCGGGCCCAGATCCGGGCCCGCCGTGCAAATTGGGACTGATCAGACGTCCTGCCGGACAATATCGATAATCAGAACATCTGTGACCTGCGAGCCGAGTGTCGATTGTGCGGCTTCCCGCAGGGCTTCCCGCAGGGACCGCATGTTCTGCGAACTGGTAAAGGCGCCGTCGAAGCCACCCAGATTCGCGTGATCGAACAGAACCTGCAGGAATTCGTCGCGCAACTTCGGCTCGGTCTGGAAGACCGGCTCGCGCGCTCCGGCTACGACCTCGATCGAAAGTGACAGCACCACAAGGGCCGAAACCTTGCCGTCGTCCACGACAGGTACGACAAACTGGTTATTCAGCCGGGCATACTCCCGCGCCGGTTGGTCTTCGGAGCCACCCGGCGGAGGGGTTTCAGCAAACGGGTGTTCCTCGTCGCCATGCACATCGGTCGCCGGGGCACATTCCGCCAGAGCGGGGTCTTCGTGCGTCGGCGGGAACAGGAAAAGCCCGGCACCGACGCCGCCGCCGACGCCGACCAGAAGCAGGATGAGGGGCAGTAGAATCTTCTTCATTGCGCTCTCCATGCCCTAGAAGGGCAGAACCGTGTCCATAATCTGCTGGCCGTAGCGGGGCTGCTGGAAATCGGAAATCTGCCCGCGCCCGCCATAGGAAATTCGGGCCGATGCGATCTTGTCATAGGTGATCTCGTTCTGGCGGCTGATGTCTTCGGGCCGGACAAATCCGGTGATGGTCAGCTCTCGAAGTTCAAAATTCACCCGCACCTCTTGCGTGCCCTGAATTTCCAGGACGCCGTTGGGCATGATATTCACGATGGTCGCCGCGACCCGCAGGGTCAGCTTCTCGTTCCGGCTGACCGAGCCGTCGCCCGCAAATGTGCTGCTTGAATTCAGCCCGACGGCCGCGTCCATCGACGCGCCTTCGGGCAAGGCTTCGTCAATTCGCTGGGGGATTCCGAACAAGGACGGCACCGACATGGATTGCCCGTCCGACCGCGATCTGTCCGAGGAGTTGGAGATCGACGCGGAATCGTTGATCTCGATCACGACGGTCAGGATATCGCCCTGCTGCATGGCGCGCCGGTCGTCCCAAAGCGATCCGCGTGCCCCGGTCCAGAGCGAGGCGGGTTCGGCGGGCCGGTACTGCGGGTTCGGTGTTTCTTGCGGCAGGCCGGTGGACATCATGGCGGTGCGTTCGATGCCGGCCTGCGGCGGGGTGAACTCGGGGGCGCGTCCGACCTGCGACAGCGGGCTACAGGCGGCAAGGACGGCGCAAAGGGACAGCATCGAAAGGCGCATGGTTTTTCCTTCAATAGGCAACATAGGCGGCCCCGTCGGCCCCGATCCGGGCGCTGACGGTTGAGCGGGAGGCAAGGTTCATGACCCGGATCAGGTCGCCGGGCCCGGCCCGGTCCAGTGCCCGCCCTTCGGTGGCAATGTAGAGCCCGCCCCGGTCGTAAATCAGCGGGATGATCTGGTTGCGTTCTACAACGGCCGGCATTCCGACGTCTCCGGGCCGGATCGGGCGCCCGGCATAGAGGGCAACACGCGCCTCCATCCCGACCAAAAGGGCGGGGTCCGCAACGCCGCCCGGCACATCGAGATCCCGCAACAAAAGGTCGTCTGGCCCAATCACCGTCTGCGCCGGGATTGTCCGCGCCGCGACCACGATTTCGGCCAGGGCCGCGCCGGGCATCAAAAGGATGGATAGGACGAGCGCGCGGATCATCGGATCTGCACCATTGAGCCAAGCATCTGGTCGGCTGCGCTGATCACCTTGGAGTTCAGCTCGTATCCGCGCTGCGCCTCGATCAGGTCAGTCACCTCTTTCACGGCGTCGACCGAGCTGTCTTCGAGATAACCCTGCCGCAGATAGCCGACCCCGTCCTGTCCCGGCGACGAAACGGTCGGCGGGCCAGAGGCGGGCGTTTCAAGAAAGAGGTTTGACCCGATCGCTTCCAGCCCTTTGGGGTTGGTGAAGCCGGTCAGGGAAAACTGACCAAGAAGTTCGGGTTCGACCCTGTCGGTGAAATAGGCATAGACCTCGCCCTCGCCATTGATGCTGATCGATCGGGCATCGCGCGGGATGGTGATGTCGGGAACAACGGGATAGCCGTCCGAGGTGACGATCAGCCCGTCGCCGGTGCGCTTCAGCCCCCCGTCGCGGGTATAGGCCGAATTGCCGCTGGGCAGAGTTACCTCGAGGTATCCGTTGCCTTCGATCGCGACATCAAGATCGCCCCCCGTGGCGGCCAGCGCCCCTTGTGACAACATCACCGAAACAGAGGTTGGCCGGACGCCAAGGCCAAGCTGCACGCCGGTTGGCAGGACGGTGCCATCGGCCGCGTTGATCGTGCCGGGCCGGGCCATCTGCTGATAATGCAGGTCGGCGAATTCGGCGCGCCGGGGGTTGTAGCCGGTGGTGTTCATATTGGCGAGGTTGTTCGAGATGACCTCGACCCGCATCTGCTGCGCAGTCATCCCGGCGGCGGCGATTTTCAGGGCGCGCATGGTCTGATCCTCCTATCGTCCAAGGGTCCGGATGACGCCGCGAATGCGTTCGTCTTCCTTGTCCATGAAGCTTTGTCCCAGTTCGTAGGCGCGCTGCACCTCGATCATCCGGGTGATCTGTTCGATCGGATTGACATTCGAATCTTCTAGGAACCCCTGAAGAACGCGACCGTCGATCGCGGGTTCGAACCCGCCCGGCGCGGCGAAGCGCACCCCGTTCTCCCGGGTCATCGACAGTGGGTCGCTCGGCATAACGATGCCGATCTGGCCGACCGGTTGACCGTCCGCCGAAATCGTCCCGTCCGGCGCGATCCCGATGGTGCCGACCCCTTGCGGAACAAAGACCGGTGCGCCACCGGCATCCAGAACCGGATAGCCGTCCATCGTAACAAGATCCCCGTTTTCATTCGGGGTGAAGGCGCCCGCGCGGGTCAGACGTTCGCCCTGCGGGGTCTGGATCAGGAAAAAGCCCTCGCCTTCGATGGCAAGGTCGAACGTGCCGCCGGTCTGGGCAAGGGCGCCTTGGACGGTTGATGTCTGCCGGACGGCGGCCGTGGCCATGGAAAGCGACGGATCGTTTGGTCCCAGCGCCTTGATGTGTTCCGCAAAGGTGACACCTTCGGCCCGGAATCCGGTCGTGTTCGCGTTGGCGATATTGTTGGCGACGGCCTGCATTTCGGCCATCAGGCCGGATTGCCGGGTCAGCGCGGTGTAGAATGCGTTGTCCATTTCTCAGCGCCCCGCGATGATCGGGACGAGCGTGTTCTGAAAGAACGACACCAGCGTTTCCGTCATGAACCCCATTGTCAGCCAGAAGACCGCAACGATGGCGATCAGCTTGGGGACAAAGGTCAGGGTCATTTCCTGGATCGAGGTCAGCGCCTGAAACAGACCGACCAGAAGGCCAGAGGCCAGCGCCGCCGTCAGGATCGGGATCGAGGTCAGCACCGCGACCCACAGCCCCTGCCGCAACGTGTCGTAGAACATCGTGTCGGTCATCATACCGGCATCCTCAGGATTTCCTGATAGGCCTCGACCACCTTGTCGCGCACGGTCACGGCGGTTTCGACGGCCAGTTCCGTCTGTGCCAGAGCCTGAACAAGGGCATGGGGGTCAAGACCGCTGGTCATTGATTGCATCGCCATCTCTTCGCCCTGTTGCAGGGTTTGGGCGAAATCACCGGCGGCGCGGGCAAAGGCCGCGCCCGCGCCTTCTCCGTCACCGGGCTGCGGGGCTGTCGCCTGCCGCGACGCGGCATAGGCATTGGCGGCGAGATTTGGGCGAATATCCATAGCGCGGCCTCCTTATTTGCGGATCAGGTCCATCAGCGATGACGACATTTGCCGCAGCTGATCGAACATCTTGAGGTTGGCTTCGTAGCTGCGCTGGGCCTCCCGCGCGTCGGCGATCTCCACCAGAAGGTTCACGTTCGATCCTTCGTAATGTCCGGTCGGATCGGCGAGCGGGTGGGCCGGGTCATAGACCTGCGCGAGCGGACTTTGGTCGAGCCGCACCGGTCCGAGATCTACACGGCCCGTCCGTTCGCCACGGGCGACTTCCTCGGCAAAGTTGATGGTCTTGCGGTGGTATCCCGGCGTATCCGCGTTGGCGATGTTTTCGGACAGGTGGCGAATGCGGCCGGACTGGGCCCGCATGCCCGAGGCGGCGACGGAAAGGGCGTTGGAGAAATCTGTCATACCCGCCCCCTATCGACCCAACGTGGTGCGCAGCACCTTCATGCCA
The DNA here is from genome assembly GCF_004145845.1 of Loktanella sp. IMCC34160. Lineage (GTDB taxonomy): Bacteria > Pseudomonadota > Alphaproteobacteria > Rhodobacterales > Rhodobacteraceae > SELP01. The sequence goes on from NZ_SELP01000003.1 coordinate 438,356, forward strand.
TGTTGGTAGATCGCCAGTGCGCGGCCATGCTCGCGCTGGATATTGACGGCGTTGACCATCTCTTCCTCTAGCGAAACGGTGTTGCCATTTGGCGAGGCTTCGGTGTCGGCGAATTCGACACGGGCCTGCGCGGACAGTTGCCCACCCGCCAAATGGCCGGCGCGGGTCTGGCGCAGGGCGACTGGGGTCGGATCGTCCCGAAAGGTTTCCGAAAACGGCGCAATGCTCCGCGCCCGATAGCCGGGCGTATCGGCATTGGCGATATTCTGGGCCGTCAGGGCCTGCCTTTGGCTGGCATGCTGGGCCATGGATCCGGCGACCCGGAACAGGTTGAGCGATGAATACATCGGGGCTTCTCCCGCGATTAGCTTCAATGAAGGCTTAACCGTGATTCCTTAAGAACGTGTTGTCGGCATCCGAAGTGGAAGGATCAGCAGGTGAAGACAGACATTCTTGAAAGGGCGCGGGCCGCCATGTCCGCAGTTCCAACGGCTTGGCCCGTTGGCCGGGTCGTCGGCGTCTTTGCCGGGACGGTTCAGGTTGCGGGGTTGCCCGCCGATGTCCGGTTGGGCGACCGTGGCTATGTCGTCGCCAAGGATGGGGACCACGCGGCCGAAGTTGTGCGTTTGCAAGACGGGCATGCCATCCTCTTGACGGAGGGCGCACCAGAAGGGGTATCCATCGGCGACAGGTTTCGGCTTGAGCGGGGTGCCCGTTTCGCCCCGGACCAAAGCTGGATTGGCCGGGTGATCGACCCGGATGGCAAACCGCTTGACGGGCGGCCATTGTTGCCCGGGGTGGAGCCGCGACACGTCCGCGCTGCGCCGCCGCCATCCTATGACCGGCGCCGCCTTGGTGCGCGGATGGAAACCGGGCTGGCTGTCTTCAATACGCTTCTTCCTCTTGCCCGGGGCCAGCGGCTTGGTCTTTTCGCCGGGTCCGGTGTTGGCAAATCGACGCTGCTTGCCGACTTCGCCCGCGGGGTCGGGGCCGACGTCGCCGTGATCGCACTGGTGGGGGAGCGCGGGCGCGAGGTGCGCGAATTCGTGGACGAGGTTCTTGGGCCGGAAGGGATGGCGCGCAGTGTCGTTGTCGCGGCGACCTCTGATCGTGCGCCGCAGGTGCGGTTCCGCTGTGCACTGGCCGCGACCGCCGTGGCCGAGCATTTCCGGGGAGAGGGAAAACAGGTGCTGCTCCTTGTGGATTCGATTACCCGCTTCGCAGAGGCGCAAAGGCAGCTGGCCGTCGCGGCCGGAGAGCCGGTTGCTTTGCGCGGGTATCCCGCCTCGACCGGTCCGGCGATTGCGGCCCTTTGCGAACGGGCCGGACCCGGCGCCGGGACAGACGGGGATATCACGGCCATCTATTCTGTCCTGGTGGCTGGTTCGGATATGGAAGAACCGGTGGCGGATATGTTGCGGGGGGTTCTGGACGGTCACATCGTTCTGGATCGCCAGATTGCCGAACGGGGCCGGTTTCCGGCGGTGGATCTGCTGCGGTCCGTGTCACGGTCGCTTCCGGCGGTGGCGACGGCGTCGGAGAATGCGGCGATTGCGGAAACGCGAATGCTGTTGGGGGCCTATGATCGGGCAGAACTGATGATTCAGTCAGGGCTCTATGCCGCCGGATCTGATCGGCGCGTCGACCGCGCGATAGAGGTGCATCCGTCGCTGGAACGGTTTCTCGCGATGCGGGAGATTCGGGACATCACCTCAAGCTTCAAGGCACTGCAGGCGATTCTGGGGGAAAAGACCTCGACCCGAATGTCCTAACCGTTGCGTGCCGTCCCGGATATTTCGCTTTGGCCGCTTACGGCTGGGCGCCGTAGGGTCGCGGCATGGACTGCAGAAGGGACAGCGCGATCGTTCCACCGGTGGTGGACCCGCCCGACGCAAGCTGTGCCTTGGCCATATAGAGCCGGATCATCTTGTCCTGGTTCTCAGGCGCCGCAAGCTCGCTCAGATCAGAGGTTCCAAAAATCGCCTCGGCCCGGGATTTGAACTGGTCCAGTTGTTGCTCGATGTCGATCTGGGCGATCGCCGTTGGCAGACCAAGCGCGCCCTCGACCAGTTTTCGCAGCGGCGGGTTGCCCATGACGGCGAACCAGCGCGCATCGGGGCCGGTCTGGCGGTCCAGAACCGTCGCCAAACCTTCCGACAATCCAAGCGCGAGCCGCATGTCCTCATCCTGGGCGCCGACGGCAACTTCGAATTCCCGCGCTTCGTATTTCGCGATGATCCTGTCGGTAAACCCAGAGAGGCCGGTTTTGGGAAAGCCGTTTCCGAAACCGAACGCTTCCGAGAATTCCGCATAGCGTTTGTCGGAAAGTCGGTTGGCAAGGGCTTCATCGCTCTGCGTTCCATCGCTCAGAACCCGGGCGACAAAGGCCTTTGCGTTGATGTCTTCTCCAAGGCCGAAGGCACCCAGCGCGACCTCCATCAGGCGCCGGTCGGCGACGAGCGCGTCGGCGTTGGTGATCTTGCCGATGTTCTCTTTGAAATAGTCCGTCGCCCGCTGGATCGCGGGCGACTTGACAAAGCTTTCCTGCTGGGTGGGCAATGTCCGCTGCAAAAACCGCCAACCCGCATAGCCAGAGATGGGGAGGATCGGTTGAAAGGTCATTGCAGCCTCGGACCGCTGGACAGCAGGCGCTCTTCTCTTGGCAAAAGCGAGCGAAGAGATTTGAGAGCCCTGTAAAAATCCTTGTCGATGACGGCGGCAGAGGCCGCGTCGAGGATTGAACGGCTGTCTCCATCCCGCAGCGCCTGTGACAATTGCTCGATTCCGCGCATCAGCTGGTGGTGTGCCTCGACAGGATCGGCATCGCCGGACAGAACCAGCTGCGCGATATAGCAGACACGGCGCACCGGCGTGTTCACCTCGTCCGGGCGGATTGCGTCTCGCAGTCGCAGGATGTTGGCATTCGGGGTCAGGATCGACAGGCGCGACCGGCGGTCGCCGTTTTCGATCACCGCGCCATTCACAAGCACCCGTTCCTTGGGGTTGAGTTTCAGGACAAGGCCGCTCATGACGCAGTCCCCTCTCCATTGAGGCCGGCGATCATCGCGCGGTTGATCTCGATAAGCGCATCCGGCGTCGCCTGGCCCTGCAGAACGCGCGAGGTGTGGGCGAAGGTGAATTCGGCGAGATAGAAGATCTGGGCGCGCAGTTCTGGCGGCAGTGTGTTGCCCTTGTCGGCAACATCTACGGCAAGAAGGGTCCAGAACTGGCGGTTGTCATGCAGAGCCCCAACGAGCGCGCTGTGGGTGCGGGGCAGGTCGGACGCGGCGGATCGAAGCCGTGCGTTTATCTGCGCAAACAGCTGGGCTTCGGTGGATCGATCGGTTCGCAGATGTGTCTGAGCCGGGGAATAGGCCTGGCGGGCTTGTTCAATGACGTTCACGAGATGTCCTTTCGGGACGGAGGAGAACGAAACGCGGTTTTACCGCGGCGAAGGGGTTGGGGGCGCGATGTTCACCGCGCCCCCGGCTGGACTTAACGGAACAGCGACAGGATCGACTGCGGCGCCTGGTTGGCGATCGACAGAGACTGCACCCCAAGCTGCTGCTGCACCTGCAGAGCCTGCAGCCGGGCCGACGCTTCTTCCATGTCGGCATCGACAAGTGCGCCGATACCGGATTTCATGGCGTCGGTGACCTTGCCCACGAATTCGTTCTGATCCGAGATCCGTTTGGCGGACGCGCCAAGCGTGGCAGCGCCGTCAATAGCGGTCTGGATCAGGGTCTCCATCGCCGCGAGCGAAGTATCGGCGGCGGTCGAGGAAGAAACGTCAATCGTGGTCAGGTCGAGTCCGGCTTCGAAATCCACCGATGCGACCGTGATGTTCTGGGCAGTGACGGCACCCGCCGCATCCCGGTCGAGGGACGACAGAACCGTCACGTCGCCACCTGCGGTATTGAGCAGGTTGGCACCGTTGAACTGCGACGCCGAGATGATCGAGGTGATCTGATTTTTCAGCTCATCTACATCCGCGGTGATCTTCGCGTGATCGACGTTCTCGCCGGTCGCGGCGACGACCTTCTCTTTCATTTCGTTGAGAAGGTTCGTGATCTGTTCGGCGCCGGCATTCGCGATTGCGACGGTCGATTCACCAAGCGAAAGAGATTCCGAAACGGCCGAGAACCCCTTCACGTCGGATTCCATGACTTTCGAAATGGCCCAGATCGCAGAGTTGTCCTTCGCCGTGGCGATTTCCTTGCCGGTGGAGATCATGTCCTGGGTTTTGGCCAGGTTGCCGTTGATGGATTTCAGGGTTTGCAGCGCCACCATTGCGCTGTTGTTCGTCAGAATGCTCGACATGTGTCAGAGTCCTTTTTGATGTGGCGCGTTTTGCGCCAAGATTTCGTGAGCCGCCAATTCGGCGGTATGACGTCGTTCTGACGGGTGCTTTCAGACGGGTTTTCCGACTGGCGCCACTTCGTGCGAAGTGCCCGGAAACCCTGGCGGTCAGAGGCCTAACAGAGTGCTAACCGCGGCTGCCAAAATCGTTTCAGTTTGATTGAATTGCGTTGATTCGGGGCCGAGTCAGGCCCGTTTCTCCAGGTCATGCTGACCGCTGGGAACCGACACGCGCGACCCGTCGCGACTGTAGGTTTCAAAGGATTTCTGGACACGGCCAACGGCCTTGAGCCGCTCGGCGACGTCGCGGATGCCGCGGCGGGCAGCATCGGCAAGCGCAAGGTTGCGCTGGACGAGGTTGGACAAAAGGGCAAGCGTTTCGGCATCCGGCCGGGCGGTTTCGAGCGAATCGATCAACTCCGTCTTTTCGGCGTCAAAGCCCCGAAGCCGGTCAAAGTCACCGGATAGAAGTGCGGCACGCTCCACTTCGAGGATGCGCAGCAAACGATGTACAACCGGATCAGTCATTGGCCCGGGCCTTGAGCGCTTCGAACAGGGACTCGGCAAGTCCGACGCCACCGGCCTGCGCCATCTCCCGTGCTTGTGCCTCTCGCAGGAACGAACTGAAATGTTCTTCTCCGGCCCCGCCGCCAAAGTCGCCCGGCGCCGCGCCAACCCCGGCGGATTTCAACATCTCGGCAAGGAAACTTGCCTCAAGATCGCGCGCCGCCTGCCGGAGTTTTGCATCCCGCCCATCCAGAACCGGACTGGCAACCGTGGTGATCGAGTCAATCGTCATCATTCGCTCCAATTCGAGAGAGTTTCGATGACGATGGCAGCGAACGGTAAAGAACCGGTAACCCTTCGACAGCTAGATAGAGGTCGATGATCAGGATCGGAGAACCCGATGAACACCCATGATGTGACCGCCCTTTCGCCTCGGTCGGAGAGTTGGAAACAGCACGACGCTGCAAACCGTTCGGCTGTGCAGACCTCGCATAGCCCCTTTGCGCAAAGTTTTGAGGCAGAGAAAGCCGATCATAGGGGTCGGTGGGGCAATGCCGGCGGGCAAGCTGCATCTAACGAAGTTGCATCGGGCGGGTCCGGTCCAGAGGAAGAAGTTACCGCCGGACCGGAGGCCGCGTCGCGGGCGAGGTGGTCTGATCCCCAGTCCTGGCATGGTTCACTTGTTGGGACAGATCGTCCGGATCGGGTGCTGCCGCGTGAATGCCAAAAGCAGTGTTGGACAGATGTATCGTCCGACGAGACTTTGGCACTGGAGGGGCAAGTTCGATCTTGTGGAGAGCCCGTCCCGACAGTGTCGGTCAGGGTCGATTGTAAGCCAACCTCTGGTTCTGCGGACGGCGCAATGCCCTACGGGGAACAATCTGATGACACGGATTCGGGCAGTGAACGACCTAAGGATGCTGCGGGGGTGTGGCTCCATCAAACGCCCGGTCCCGGCATGGAACCTTCGGTCGTGACTGAGGGGCAATCTGATTGGCCGCACAGAACATCGTTCAGGGGGGCCGCGCCGTATAATGCGTCCGTGCCGGATCGGACGGATGTGACCGAGCAGCTAGCAGAGGGTGAAGGTCAATCATTCAGAGAGACCTCCAAAGCCCCGGTTACAGCTTTGATCCAACCGGGACGCGGCGATCAGGTTCTGGGTCAGTCAGCCGGTGCCTACGCGCAGGCGGACGGCCGGAATTCCGGGGTCGGACCGGCGCTCCTATCGGATACCCCCTGGCCAAACGACTTGGACGGTCAGGCCACGGTGCAGTTGGCCGGTGATCCTACCCAACCCGCCGAACGGCACGGATTCATGTTGCCCCAGCCCACACCCCAGAATGGCGCGGGGCGTCCCAACCTGATGCAAGCAGACCCCTCGGTTGATGCGTCGGAAAATGCGGCTGGGGCTGGCACCGAGCCTGATGAATCACTGCCGGAGAGCCAGCCGAACCATCCGCGCCAGGACGGTCCCTCGGTCATTTTGCCCCAACAGGCGCGCGCCGATGAAAAAGCGGTGAACCCGACGGTTGCCCTGCCCTTCAACAGGTTGTCAGAAGAGGCCCTGATCGGCGGCGAGTTCGAGGAGTTGCAGGCCTTTCCGAGCCTTTCAGAGGTGATGGGGCAGTCGGTCGGCCGCACAACCCCGGTGGTGTTTGCATCGCCACCGGCGGCAGCTGGCGCGGAGGTCGCCCGCCAAGTGGCCAGCCAGATCGCCGTCGCCGCACAATCCGATGGCAGCACCGAGATCGCGCTGGACCCGGTGGAATTGGGCAAAGTGAAACTGCGACTGACCGGGAGCGAACACGGGATGTCCGTCCTGATCATTGCCGAACGGCCGGAAACGGCGGACCTGATGCGTCGACATGTCGAAATGCTGGCGCAGGAATTCCGCGACCTTGGCTATTCCGACCTTCAATTCCAGTTTGAAAGCGGTGGGGAACACAAACGAGAGGCCGATCAATCCGACGCGCCGACCTCGATCCGCGAAGAACCCATGGCCGAGGCCGCACCGCAGCCGCAGCGCCAATCCCGACCGATCGCCGGGGCTGGCGGCCTTGACCTGAGATTATAGGAGACTGGCCATGGAAATCGCACAAACGACGGCCCCACAGGCGGCGAAGACGCCCGCTCAGGCCGGATCGGCCTCGGTCATCTCGTCCGACTTTGAAACCTTCTTGAAGATGCTGACGGCGCAGATGGAGAATCAGGACCCGCTGAACCCGATGGATTCTGCGGATTACGCGGTGCAACTGGCGACCTTCTCCAGCGTCGAACAGCAGGTGCTGACCAATGATCTGTTGCAGGCGATGGCCCTGCAGTTGGGAAGCTCTGGAATGGCCGAGATGGCTGCATGGGTTGGGAAAGAAGCCCGTGCGGTCGCACCCGCCCATTTCGACGGGGCGCCGGTGACAGTCGCGCCCAACCCGGCCTCGATTGCAGACAAGGTCGAATTGGTCGTCCGGAACTCTGCCGGGCAGGAAGTGCAAACGCTGTCCATCCCGGTTTCTGCCGAACCGGTCCAATGGGCTGGCGTTTCGTCGGATGGCACGCCGTTCCCGCAAGGGCTCTATACCTTCGAGGTGCGCAGCATAGCCGGGGGCGACGTCCTCATGCAGGAACAGGCAGAGGTCTACTCTACGGTGCAGGAAGTCCGCGCCGAAGCCGGCGAAACGATATTGATGCTGGCTGGCGGGGTTGCCGTATCGGCCCTGTCGGTCTCGGCCCTGCGTGACCCGGCGTTCTTCTAGCCGCCGACCAGAATGGCAACGGCCGTAATGGACAGGGCCAGCGCCGCGCCGGTGGCGGCCCATCCGATGCGCCCGCACCAATCCGCTCTCGCAGGTTGGGTGGGGTCAGGGTTCAATTGCCGGACCAGGGCCGCCTCGGCCAGGTGCGGTAGCTTCGGCCCGAACCGGGACAGAACGACAAGCGTCCTTCCAAGGTCTCGCAGCACTGCGCGCGGCCCGATGCTTTCGGCGATATAGCGTTCCACGATCGGCCGGGCGACCTGCCAGATGTTGATATGCGGGTCCATGGACCGGGCGACACCTTCAACGACGACCATGGTGCGTTGCAGCAGGATCAGCTCTGTCCGGGTCTGCATCCCGAAGCGTTCGGTCACTTCGAACAGATAGGCCAGCAGGCGGGCCATGGAGATCCGGCTGGCATCCATGCCGAAAATGGGTTCACCCACGGCACGCAGGGCCCGGGCAAATTCGTCCACGTCCTGATCGGCGGGAACATAGCCTGCTTCGAAATGCACTTCGGCCACACGGTGGTAATCACGTTTGATGAACCCGAACAGGATCTCGGCATAGACGCGGCGGGTGTATTCGTCGATCCGTCCCATGATCCCGAAATCATAGGCAACGATGTCACCATTCGCGGCGACCTTCAGATTTCCCTGATGCATGTCGGCATGAAAGAACCCGTCGCGCAGAGCGTGGGACAGGAACAGCTCCAGCACCCGCGCGCCCAGCTTGGTCCGGTCGTGGCCGGCGGCGTCCAGCGCGGCATTGTCCCCGGAATTGGCCCCTTCGACCCAGTCCAGCGTCATCACCCGGCGCGACGACAAATCCCAGTTCACGCGGGGCACGGCAAAGCCTTCGTCCTTTTCCGTGTTCGCGGCGAATTCGGATGCGCCAGAGCTTTCCAGCCGCAGGTCCAGCTCTCCGCGAACGACACCGTCGAAATGTTCGATCACATCCATCGGGCGCAGGCGGCGCGACGAGGGGGAAAGCCGCTCGACCATCCCTGCCGCGAAATAGAAGGCATCGATGTCCTTGTAGAATGCTTTTTCGATGCCGGGGCGCAGCACCTTCACCGCGACCTCGGCCCCGGTGTCCCGCAGGACTGCCTTATGCACCTGCGCGATCGAGGCAGCGGCGACCGGTTCCGAGAATTCGGAAAAGACCGTGTCGATTTCGATGCCCAACTCCTTTGCGACCTCGGCCTTGGCAATGGCGGTCGGGAAAGAGGGAAGCTTGTCCTGCAAGAGACGCAGTTCGGCGGCCATGTCGTCGCCGACCACATCGGGCCGGGTCGACAGGATTTGGCCGAATTTGATGTAGGCAGGGCCAAGCGCGGTCAACGCGCGGGTCGCGGGCGGCAGTGACGGATCGCCCCGATACCCGAGCCAGCGGAAGGGCAGGGCAAGTGTCCGGGCGGTGAAGCGCAGCAAGGGGCCCGCCTCGAACGCATCAAGGACGATCTTCATCGCCCCGGCCCGCTCAAGTGTCGCGCCGGTTCGGATCAGCCGCCAGATATTGTGAGGTCCGCGCATGTCAGATTTTCCAGCCCGAATGCAGGCAGGCAATCCCCATCGACAGGTTGCGATACTTTGCGTTTTCGAACCCGGCGGACCGGACCATGTTCAGAAAGGTGTCCTGATCGGGGAACTTGCGGATCGATTCCACAAGGTATTGGTAGCTGTCGCGGTCATTGGCGATGGCCTGCCCCATGCGTGGGATGACATTGAAGGAATAGAGGTCGTAGGCCTTTTGCATCAGGTCGTTCGGGATCTGGCTGAACTCCAGAACCATCAGGCGACCGCCAGGGCGGAGGACGCGAAACGCTTCGTTCAGGGCCTCTTGCGGGCGGGTGACGTTCCGGATCCCGAAACTGATCGTGTAGACATCGAAGGTGTTGTCGGGAAAGGGCAGGGCCATTGCATCGCCCACCACCCAATCAAGGCTGTCGGCCATCTGCGCGGCTTCGGCCCGTTTACGCCCCTCGACCAGCATCGATTCCGTCAGGTCGAGGACGGTGGCATGACCGTGCCCGGCCCGCCCGAGAAACTTGAACGAGATATCCCCGGTGCCGCCCGCAACGTCGAGAAGCCGTTGCCCCGGCCGCGGAGCCAGCCAATCCATCATCGCGTCTTTCCAGACCCGGTGAATGCCCATCGACATGACATCGTTCATCACATCGTATTTCGACGCGACCGAGGTAAAGACGCCCTGCACGCGGCCCGCCTTTTCACCCTCTGGCACGGTCTGAAAACCGAAATGGGTCGTTGTCTTGTCGGTCTGGGTCATCGCACTTGCGGTCCTTCACGCATGCCCCAAGTATAGGCACCGAAAAGGGGCATACACCGGTCCCCGCCCCTAAGGAAGTGCAGCATGCCCGAATTGCCCGAGGTTGAGACGGTCCGTCGCGGACTGGTCCCCGCGATGGAGGGTCGGGAGATCACTTCCGCCATGGTGAATCGCCCTGATCTGCGCTGGCCTTTCCCCGACCGGATGTCAGAGCGCTTGACAGGTCGTAGGGTCCTGTCGTTGCGCCGCCGGTCCAAATATATTCTTGCCGATCTCGACAGTGGCGAGACCCTTTTGATCCACTTGGGCATGTCCGGCCGGATGTTGATTTCCGGGCAAGTGCTGGGCGCCTTTCACCACGATGTGGGCGTGATCGACCATCCAGAGCCGCAGAAGCACGACCACGTCGTCTTTGACATGGACGGCGGCGTGCGGGTGACGTTCAACGATGCCCGCCGCTTTGGCGCGATGGATCTGATGCCGACGACGCAGTCCGAGGGTCATTGGCTTTTGCGGGATCTTGGGCCGGAACCTTTGGGGAATTCCTTCAACGAGGCATACCTGATCGGGCGGCTGAAGGGGCGAAACACGCCGATCAAGACCGCTCTTCTGGACCAGAGAATCGTATCGGGCCTTGGCAATATCTATGTCTGCGAGGTGCTGTTTCGCGCGGGAATCAACCCGAAACGGAAGGCCGGACAGATATCGGCGACCCGCGTCGCCACGCTCGTCCCGCTTATCCGCGAGGTTCTGTCCGAGGCGATCGAGGCAGGGGGATCGTCGCTGCGCGATTATCGACAGGCCGATGGCGAGTTGGGCTATTTCCAACATGTTTTCAAAGTCTACGACCGCGAAGGCCAGCCCTGCATGACCCCGGACTGCACCGGGACCATCCGCCGATTCGTGCAATCCGGACGCTCAACTTTCGCCTGCCCGCAATGTCAAAGATAGCTTGATCGGCCCGCCGGATTTGCTAGGCATCGGGGTCTGTAGAACGTCAACAGAGGCCCGCGAATGGCATATGAGACCATCATCGTCGAAGTTCAGGACTATATTTCGACCATCACCCTGAACCGTCCTGACGCGTTGAATGCGCTCAATTCCCAGCTGCTGACCGAACTTTGTGATGCGCTGGAAGAGGCCGACCGCAGCGACAAGGTCCGCTGTATCGTGATCACCGGTTCGGAAAAGGCCTTTGCCGCCGGGGCTGATATTTCCGAGATGTCCGACAAGACCTTTGTCGAGATGTATGTGAACAAGTTTTTTGCGGCAGAAGCGGACCGGTTCAACAATACACGCAAGCCGATCATCGCCGCCGTGTCCGGCTATGCGCTGGGCGGGGGATGCGAATTGGCGATGATGTGCGATTTCATCATTGCTGCGGAGAACGCCAAATTCGGCCAGCCCGAGATCAACCTAGGTGTCATCGCCGGGATCGGCGGCACCCAGCGCCTGCCGCGCTACGTGGGCAAGGCCAAGGCGATGGACATGCATCTGACCGGGCGCTTCATGGAGGCAGCCGAGGCCGAACGCAGCGGCCTTGTCAGCCGCGTCGTGCCGGTCAAGAAGCTGAAGGAAGAGGCGCTGGCCGCCGCCGAAAAGATCACCGAAAAGTCGCTGGTCGCGCTGGCCGCGGCGAAAGATGCGGTCAACCGGTCCTACGAAATGCCGCTGAGCGAGGGGCTGGCCTACGAACGGGCGCAGTTCTATGCGCTGTTCGCGACCGAGGATCAGAAGGAAGGCATGGCTGCCTTCCTCGAAAAGCGCGAGGCGCAGTTCCGCGACCGCTAGGCCGTCAGCCTGCCAAACCGGCCCGCCATCGAAATCCCCGACAACCGGCACAGGTGCCATCCCAGCACCTGATTGCTGGACAGAACCGGCACGCCGATCCGGTCTTCGATCTCCTCGATCACGTCCAGCGTTCGTAGGTTTGTGCAGGACATGAACAGCGCGTCAAAGCCGCCCTTGGCCGCCAATGCCTCTGCGGCGGCAATAATGGACTGCGGCGCGATGCGTGCAACCGCGTCCTCGTTTTCTTCGTTGAAGCTGCCGAAAACCGGGGTCTCTATCCCGGCCCTGTTGACCGCCGCGCGCAGCGTCGCGCTGACTTCCTCGACGTAGGGGGACAGAAAGGCAAGCCGTTTGACCCCCAGATGTTCGCAGGCGGCGATCAGCGCCGACAACGGCTCGGTCACGGCGGCGGTCCGGCACCCCGCGACGATCATTTCCGCCACCCGTGCGGCCCCGATCACCGAGGTGCCCGAGGTGCAGCCGTAGCCCACCGCGTCAAATTCGGCGGGCAGGGGGAACAGGCGGGCCGATCCGGTCAGGTGGCTTTCCATGCGCGCCAGCGTTTCCTCGGTCACTTCCGGCGCGCTTTCCACCCGGCTGACGTAGAAGGCGACGCCGTCCAGTGGCAGCATCCTGCGCATGTCGTGTTCAATGGTTTCGTCGGATTGCAGCGTGACAAGGCCAATGGTGGCTCGTGTTCCCAGCTTGTCGGTCAGTTCATAGTCGAAATGCATCTCAGATCTCCGTCAGCGCTGGACCGGAAAACCGGGAAAGCCGTTCGGCGGCGCCATCGCGCACCACGATGTTTTCTTCGTGAACCAGATACTGGCCACCCGGGATCGTCATTCCCGGTTCCAGCGTCAGGACCATGCCCGGTTGCAGGACGGTATGGTCATTGGGGATCAATGACGGCCATTCGGTCAATTGCATCCCCAACCCGTGGCCGTAACGCCCCGCATCGGACCCGCCCGCGCCACCGGTCAGGATCTTGTCCATCGCATGAAACAGGTCGGCGGCGGTCGCGCCGGGCCGGGCCGCCTCATACGCGGCCTGTGTTGCCTCGATCAGCCGCGCGTGGGTGTCGCGGACCCGTTGGTCGGTCGCCCCGATGCCGAAATTGCGGTCGTAGTCGCAAGAATACCCGTCGTGCACCAACCCGGTGTCGAGCATCAGGACGTCCCCCGCAGCCAGTGGCGTATCGCGGGCCGGGGAAATCACATCGTCATAGCCCATCGGCCCGGCCCCCCCGGCCAGATAGGGCACCCAATCCGCACCTTCCTCCAGACAGGTCATCTGGAACCGCCGGAAGACCTCGGACAGGGGGGCGCCGGGGCGGGCGAATTCGTGAACCCGCGCAAAGGCCCGCCCGGCGATGTCGCAGGCGGTTCTGATCTTGGCGATCTCTGCATCCGATTTGACCATCCGAAGCGACCGCATGATCCCCTCGTCCGACAGAAGGCGAACGGCCTTTGACAGCCGGGTGTAGTCGGCGAGTGGCATCCGCAGGTGCGTTTCGTGTCCCATCGGCGTCCCGACAGGGGCGTCGCCTGCGACGGCCACCAGCGTCTCGGACAACAGGCTGATCCCATCGTCCGTCAGATCCGGCGATCGCCAGGTCCGAATGTCCGTGATCCAGGTCCGGGCCATCACCGGCCCCCCGATACTGGGAATCACGGCGATGGGGTCGCCCGCGGCAGGGACCACAACAAACCAGGGTCGCGTCGGGCTTTCCCAGAACCGTGTCAGGAATCCTGTGAAATATCGAACCTCGGGCTCCGTGGTCAGCAGAAGAGCGGCCAGCCCATTTTCGACCATCAGCGTCTGCGCGCGGAGCACCCGCGATCTGTATTCTTCCGGACCAAAGCCACGCATAATCAGGCGACCCCTTCGGACAGAAAGAACAGCACGTTTGATCCGGCGTCTAAGCCAACCGCCCGCGCTGCAACGATGGCCCCGGCGACCCCGGCGATCCCGGATTCAGAACCGGCAAGGCCAGCGTCGGCCATGAGCGGCATGGCGGCCGCCGCTTCCTCCTCGGTGATGGTCACGAAATCATCCGCATCACGGGCTAGCCCGGTCAATGCGATCAGCGACGCCTCCTTGCAATCAAGCCGACCCATCGCGGACACAGGGCCCGAGGTGGAGACGAACGTCCCGGCCTTGATCGATTCGTACAGCGCCGGGGCTGCCCCCGGCTCGACAACCACGATCCGAGGGGTCTTTCCGAAACGGGCGCGGGCCAGCGCGGCAACCGCCCCGGCAAGGCCGCCAACGCCGGCCTGAAGGAAGATGTGGGTCGGCGGCGTGGGGATCTGGTCGAACGCCTCTGCCGCCATCTGAAGATATCCCTCCATGAGCCGATGAGGGCGATCCATGTAACCCGGCCATGAACTGTCGGATAAAAGGATATGGCCGTTTGCCTCGGCGGATGCCTTGGCCAACGCCATGCTTTCTTCGTAATCGACCCCGGCGCGCACGACCTCGGCGCCCTTGTCGCGAAGCCGTTCCGCAAAGCTTTCGGGGACCGTTTCGGCGATATGTACGATGGCCTTTGCCCCGAAGACCCGCGCCCCGGCGGCAACAGACATCCCATGATTTCCGGCACTTGCGGTGATATAGGTGCGACCGGTCAGGGCGGTTGTCAGGTCTGTCGCCCCGGTTTCAACCGCGTCGCAGGCGATAACATAGGCCGCACCCAAGGCCTTGAAACTGCCCAACCCCATGCGGCCGCGTTCGTCCTTGACCCATGCGGCATCGGCGCCAAGCACCGTGGCAACTGAAGGCGCGGCCACAAGCAGCGTTTCCGCATGGGCCGGACATCGGCGCAGAAGCGCCGCGGGCGCCGCTGCATCAGTGGACGGAGCCGGAGCACCAACCGGTTCGGACAGGCCAACGCCACGCATTGAATTGGAGAGATGTTGCATTGGCGTGTTCCTTTTCCTTCTTCAGATTCAAGGCTAGGCGGGAAAACAAGGGAAAGGGCTTCCCTTTCCGACATTTTCTGCGTAAGAGCGCCGCCATACATGCGTGTGAGGCCCGCCTTGGCCGGAATCAGCCGGTAGTGAACCCGGTCGGGCCACTTGCGCTATTGAACATCAATTGACCCGACGAAGGGAAAGAAACATGGCTAACTCTCCTCAGGCGAAAAAGCGCGCCCGCCAGAACGAACGCCGCTTTGCAGTTAACAAAGCCCGCCGTTCGCGTATCCGCACCTACCTGCGCAAAGTCGAAGAAGCGATCGCTTCGGGCGATCAGTCCGCCGCCGCCGCTGCCCTGCGCGCTGCCCAGCCGGAACTGATGCGCGGCGTCACCAAGGGTGTCGTCCACAAGAACACCGCCTCCCGCAAGATGTCGCGCCTCGCGGCCCGCGTTAAGGCGCTTGGCTGATTCCAGCCTGAGACTTGTCAGAAGCTGACACGTCAAGATGACCAGATCAAACGCGCCCTTCGGGGCGCGTTTTTTGTTCTTCCTGCAACAGTGGTCGACCATTTCTTCAATGGTCACAAAGGGGCCAGAGATTCTTTTTCGCAATCCTCCGAGTCAAGCGCGTTGTTGTGTTGAACGGAGCTTTGCCGAGTTGCTAGCTTGCCGGTGCGATTCACATTGTTCCTGGGGGAACGCGGGTCGGATCAACGCATGAAGCCACTGGTGGGGACCAGGGGGGAAGGTTTCAAAGCGGACATGATCCTGTCGTGTACGTCACGGCATTCTACGACCTTTCGCGCCTGCGGTGTGCGGGCTGCGCCGATCCCCTTGACCGATGACCGTGTCGGTTTGCCGATACGGAGTCCGAAAGGACATTTGATACAGGTCCGCAGTGCTGGCCATCGATATTTTCGGTGGCGTCAGTGTTGTTTTGTGTCGGTTCGATGTGCGCGTCGGGAAGGGCTGCCGTTACAGGCCGGTGACAGTGCGATACGGGACAGGAATATTATGACGAACGAGAAGTGGGGACGGGTTCGCGAAACGCTGCGCGGGGCCATTGGGACCAGCAATTTTTCCAACTGGATTGAACCGCTGGTCTTTTCCGACTTCGACGATGGAATCGTCACCTTCGCCGTGCCCACCAGCTTTATCGGCAACTATGTCTCGCAGCATTTTGGCGATCAGATTGTCTACCAGATGAATCAGGCAGGGTCGCAGGTCAAACGGCTGCGGTTTTCGGTCGACGGGGCCACGCCGCGGGTGCTGCCCGCCCGCACCGCCGCCAACTCGACAGAGCCGGTCGAGTCCGACAGGTTGCCCGGTTCCCCGCTGGATTCCCGGTTCACCTTTGATACGTTCGTGGTCGGCAAGCCGAACGAACTGGCCCATGCGGCGGCGCGCCGTGTGGCAGAAGGCGGTCCGGTCACCTTCAACCCGCTGTTCCTTTATGGTGGCGTCGGCCTTGGTAAGACGCACCTGATGCATGCCATCGCCCACGAGCTTCAGTCGCGCCAGCCGCACCTGAACGTTCTCTACCTGTCCGCCGAGCAGTTCATGTACCGCTTCATCACCGCGCTGCGCGAACGCAAGATGATGGACTTCAAACAGATATTCCGGTCGGTCGATGTGCTGATGGTCGATGACGTGCAGTTCATTGCCGGCAAGGATTCGACGCAGGAAGAATTCTTTCACACCTTCAACGCGCTGGTGGACGGGCAAAAGCAGATCATCATCTCCGCCGACCGTGCGCCGGGCGAGATCAAGGACTTGGAAGACCGGATTCGGTCGCGTCTTCAATGTGGTCTGGTCGTCGATCTGCACCCGACCGACTATGAGCTTCGGCTTGGCGTTCTGCAGACCAAGGCAGAGCTGTACCGGTCGCAGTATCCGGGGCTGGAAATGGCGGATGGGGTTCTGGAATTCCTCGCCCACCGGATTTCGACCAACGTCCGCGTTCTGGAAGGGGCGTTGACCCGCCTGTTCGCCTTTGCCTCTCTGGTCGGGCGCGAGATCACGCTGGAACTAACGCAGGACTGCCTTGCCGACATCCTCAAGGCATCGGACCGGAAGGTCACCGTCGAAGAAATCCAGCGCAAGGTGTCGGAACACTTCAACATCCGTCTGTCCGACATGATCGGGCCAAAGCGGCTGCGGACCTACGCGCGCCCGCGCCAGATTGCCATGTACCTGGCCAAGCAACTGACCAGCCGGTCGCTTCCCGAAATCGGCCGCCGGTTCGGTGGGCGTGACCACACCACGGTCATGCATGGGGTCAAACGGATCGAAGAGCTTTCGATGAAAGACAGCCAGATCGCGGACGATCTGGAACTGCTGCGCCGCGCGCTCGAAGCTTGACGCTGCCGCGACAGTAAAAGACAGTCAGACAAAAGCACTTGAGCCCGGGCGGAAAACAGATAGGTTTTCCGTCCCGGTCAGGTGACCCCGACGACAGCGGAGCGAGGGAAATGAAATTCAGTATCGAACGCGCGGTGCTTCTCAAGGCCGTCGCACAGGCCCAATCGGTCGTGGAACGCCGGAACACGATTCCGATCCTCGCCAACGTCCTGATCGAAGCGGAAGGTGACAGTGTCCAGTTCCGCGCCACCGACCTTGATATCGAGGTCGTTGATCGTGCCCCGGCCAAGGTGGAACGGGCCGGTGCAACCACTGTTGCGGCGGTGACCCTGAACGAGATCGTGCGCAAGCTGCCCGATGGCGCCCTTGTCACCCTCGCCGAAGACGGCGCCAGCGGCCGCCTGACGATCGAGGCGGGGCGGTCCAACTTCTCGCTTGCTACCCTGCCCAAGGAAGATTTTCCGGTCATGGCGTCCTCGGACTACCAGACCAACTTCTCGGCCCCGGCGCCGATGCTGCGCCGCCTGTTCGACAAGTCGAAATTCGCGATCTCGACCGAGGAAACCCGCTATTACCTGAACGGCGTCTACATGCATGTGTCAGAGGCCGACGGGGGCAAGGTGCTGCGCTGTGTTGCGACCGATGGTCACCGGTTGGCCCGGATCGACGCGGACCTGCCCGAAGGGGCGGACGGGATGCCCGGCGTGATCGTACCGCGCAAGACAGTGGGCGAGCTGCGCAAGCTGCTGGATGACGACGAAGCCCAGATCGCCGTGTCCGTGTCGGAAACCAAGGTGCGCTTTGCCACGCCCGACATCACCCTGATCTCCAAGGTGATCGACGGGACCTTCCCCGACTATTCGCGCGTCATCCCCACCGGCAACACCCGCCGGTTGGAGGTCGACGCCGCAGAGTTCGCCAAGGCCGTTGACCGCGTGGCGACCGTGTCGTCCGAACGGTCCCGCGCGGTGAAGCTCAGCCTTGACGAAGATCGCCTGATCCTGTCGGTCAATGCCCCCGACAGCGGCGCGGCAGAAGAAGAATTGGCTGTCGCCTATGGCGACGAGCGGCTGGAGATCGGGTTCAACGCAAAATATCTGCTGGAAATCGCCAGCCAGGTGGACCGCGAGAATGCGGTGTTCCTGTTCAACTCTTCGGGCGATCCGACCCTGATGCGCGAAGGCAACGACACCAGCGCGGTCTATGTCGTGATGCCGATGCGCGTCTGACCTGTGGTCGGTTTGGTCACATCGATGAAATCTGGCAAGGGCCGCCCATCATGAGCGGCCTTTTCCTTGTCCGACTTACCCTATCGCATTTCCGGTCGCACAAGCGGGCGGCGCTTGATCTGGACGGGCGGCCGGTGGCGATTTACGGGCCGAATGGGGCGGGCAAGACAAACCTGATCGAAGCGGTCTCCATGCTGTCGCCCGGCCGCGGTGTGCGCCGCGCCCAGTCCGAGGATCTGATCCGCAAGCAAGAGGCGCTGGGCTGGAAGGTCACCGGGCACCTGCGGTCCCTGCACCAGCTGCACGAGGTCGAAACCTGGGCCGAACCGGGCACGTCGCGGCAGGTCCGGATCGACGGTAAGGCCGCACCGCAGGTGGCCCTGGGGCGGATTGGGCGGCTGCTGTGGCTCGTGCCGTCGATGGACCGTCTCTGGATCGAGGGCGCGGAGGGCCGTCGGCGGTTCCTTGACCGCGCCACCATGAGCTTTGACCCCGGCCATGCCGATGCGGTTCTGACCTATGAAAAGGCGATGCGCGAACGGAACCGCCTGCTCAAGGACATGGTGCGCGATCCGCATTGGTACACGGCGCTTGAGACCCAGATGGCCGAGGCCGGTGCGGCGATCCATGCAGGGCGCGTGCAGGCGATTGCGCAATTGATGGAGGGGCAAGAGGACGCGGAAACCAGCTTTCCGATTGCGGATTTGGGTATTGCGCAGTCCGATGACGGGGTAATGCCCGAGACAGCGGATGACCTGAGGCAGGCGCTGGCCGACAGTCGCCCACGCGATCTGGCCGCCGGGCGCACGTTGATCGGACCACACCGGTCCGACCTTGACGCCGCGTTTCGGGCCAAGGGGGTTCCGGCGCGGGACTGTTCGACCGGGGAACAAAAGGCCCTGCTGATATCATTGATCCTTGCCAATGCGCGGGCGCTGGCCCGCGATTTTGGCGCCCCGCCGATCCTGCTTCTGGACGAGGTCGCGGCGCATCTGGATGCGGCCCGGCGCGCGTCGCTCTATGACGAGATTTGCGCGCTTGGTGCGCAGGCCTTCATGACCGGCACCGGGGCGGAACTGTTCGAAGAGCTTGGAACCCGGGCGCAGCAAGTCGAGGTTCGGGACGAAGCGGGGCGTAGCGTGGTGGAGCAACTGTCATGACCGGCGCGCCGATCGACCGGATCGAGGAACTGCGGCTGTCGGCGGCGGACGATGCGGAGATTGCCGCACTGTTGGCAAGGGCCTTTGGTGACTCCGATTTTGGGGGGCGCAGTTTTCACCAGCAGCGCCATCACCTGCGGCTTGTCCTGCGTGATCCGCAGATCATCGGGCACATGGCCCTGATCTATCGCGCAATTCGGTTGGGCGATGCGCTTGTCGATATCGTGGGGCTGGCAGAGGTCGCAACCGACCCCGATCGCCGGGGCGAGGGGATTGCGACACGCCTCCTGACCGCCGCGATCGACGAGGCGAGAGGCAGCGGGGCGCAGTTCTTTGTCCTGTTCGGAAATCGCTTGATCTACGCAGGGCACGGGTTTCGGCGGGTCGCGAACCCCTACACTTATGTCACGCTGTACGGGGCCCGAACGGGCGCGGTGACACGCAGGGACGGGCAAGGGGCAGATGACGATATGATGGTCCTGCCGCTGTCGGATGTCCCATGGGATGAAACTGCCCATATCGACATGCTTGGGACAAAGTTCTAAGGCGTCGGAATGACAATCGCCCCTGCCGATCTGGCGCTTTATGCGTTCGGAATATTCCTGCTGTTCATAACGCCCGGTCCGGTCTGGGTGGCCCTTGTCGCGCGCGCCCTGTCGGGCGGATTTGGTGCGGCCTGGCCGCTGGCGCTGGGTGTTGTTGTCGGCGATGTCATCTGGCCGTTCTGCGCCATCCTTGGGGTCAGCTGGATCCTGTCAATCTACGGCGACTTCCTGTCGCTGATGAAATGGGTCGCCTGTGTCACCTTCATCGTCATGGGCTGGCTGGTGATCCGCTCGGCCGGGGAACCATTGGGCAAGAACGGGCGCCTGACCCGTCCGGGACGATGGGCCGGTTTCGCTGCGGGCCTTGCGGTGATCGCGGGCAATCCAAAAGCGATCCTGTTCTATATGGGGATGCTACCCGGCTTCTTCGATCTGACCCGCCTGACGGGCTGGGACATCGCCGCGATCTGCGCGGTGTCCTGCGTTGTGCCGCTGGTCGGAAACCTGTCGCTGGCCCTGTTCGTGGATCGTGGACGGCGGCTTTTGAAATCGCCGACCGCGCTGTATCGGATGAATATGACGGCGGGGGTTTTGCTGATCGGCGTGGGTCTGATCATCCCGCTGATCTGACACAAAATATGGGGGTTTCGCCGTGACATCCCCCACACAATTCCCTATATTTTGGCGACAAATACCAAGGTGAGGCAACATGTCCGACAACGAGCAGCAACAGCCTGAATACGGCGCCGATTCCATTAAGGTTCTCAAGGGGTTGGAAGCTGTCCGCAAGCGTCCGGGCATGTATATCGGCGACACCGACGATGGGTCGGGTCTGCACCACATGGTCTATGAAGTCGTGGACAACGGAATTGACGAGGCGCTTGCCGGTCATGCCGACTATGTCCATGTGAAAATCCACGCGGATTCCAGCGTTTCCGTGCGCGACAACGGGCGCGGGATCCCTGTCGACATGCACAAGGAAGAGGGCGTCTCGGCGGCAGAGGTCATCATGACCCAGTTGCACGCTGGCGGGAAATTCGACAGCAACTCCTACAAGGTTTCGGGCGGTCTTCACGGTGTGGGCGTGTCGGTGGTGAACGCGCTGTCTGTCTGGCTGGAACTGCGTGTCTGGCGCAACGGCAAGGAACATTACGCCAAGTTTGAACATGGCGACACGACGGAACATCTGCGCGTTGTCGGTGATGCGAATGGCGAAACCGGGACCGAGGTGCGGTTCCTTGCTTCGACCGGCACGTTTTCGAACCTCGAATACTCGTTCGAGACGTTGGAAAAGCGCCTGCGTGAACTGGCCTTCCTGAATTCCGGCGTGCGGATCATCCTTGAAGACGAACGCCCGGCAGAGGCGTTGAAGTCGGAACTGTTCTACGAGGGTGGCGTCAAGGAATTCGTCAAGTATCTGGACCGGTCCAAGACCTCGATCATGTCAGAGCCGATCCACATGAACGGTGAACGCGACGACATCGGGGTCGAGGTCGCGATGTGGTGGAACGATACCTACCACGAAACGGTTCTGCCGTTCACGAACAACATCCCGCAGCGCGATGGGGGCACCCACATGGCGGGCTTCCGCGCGGCCCTGACCCGCACGATTTCGAAATACGCGCAGGACACGGGCATTGCGAAGAAGGAAAAGATCAACTTTACCGGCGATGACGCGCGCGAAGGCCTGACCTGCGTACTGTCGGTCAAGGTGCCTGACCCGAAGTTCTCCAGCCAGACCAAGGACAAGCTTGTGTCGTCCGAGGTGCGCCCGGCGGTGGAAAACCTGGTGGGCGAGAAGCTGTCGGAGTGGTTCGAGGAGAACCCGAACGAGGCCAAGCAGATCGTCGGCAAGATCATCGAGGCCGCACTGGCCCGCGAAGCCGCCCGGAAGGCCCGCGAACTGACCCGCCGCAAGACGGCGATGGACGTGAATTTCCTTGCCGGCAAGCTGAAGGATTGTTCGGAAAAAGACCCCTCCAAGACCGAAGTCTTCCTTGTCGAGGGCGACAGCGCCGGTGGGTCCGCCCAGACCGGGCGGGATCGGCGGACGCAGGCGGTCCTGCCCCTGCGCGGCAAGATCCTGAACGTGGAACGCGCCCGGTTCGACAAGATGCTGTCCAGCCAGGAAATCGGCAATCTTGTCATGGCGCTGGGCACCGGGATTGGACGCGACGAATTCAACATCGAAAAGCTGCGCTACCACAAGATCGTCATCATGACCGACGCTGACGTGGACGGGGCGCACATTCGCACCCTTCTGCTGACGTTCTTCTTCCGGCAGATGCCGGAGCTGATCGAAGGGGGCTACCTCTATATCGCGCAACCGCCGCTGTATAAGGTCAGCCGCGGCAAGTCCGAGGTCTACCTGAAGGACCAGATCGCGCTTGAGGATTACCTGATTGATCAGGGCATCGATGGTGCGGTGTTGCGCCTTGGTTCCGGGTCCGAAATGGCGGGCGCGGACCTGCGTCGCGTCGTGGACGAGGCACGCAGCCTGAAACGGATGCTGGATGCCTTCCCGACCCACTATCCCCGACACATCCTTGAGCAGGCGGCGATTGCCGGGGCCTTCGTGCCGGGCGCAGTCGATGCCGACCTTCAGGGCGTGGCCGACAAGGTGGCCCGGCGGCTTGACCTGATCGCGCTGGAATATGAACGGGGCTGGAGCGGCCGGATCACTCAGGATCACGGTATCCGGCTGGCCCGTATCCTGCGCGGCGTGGAAGAGGTGCGCACGCTGGACGGTCCGATGCTGCGATCGGGAGAGGCCCGTCGCACCGGAAGCTTCACCAAATCCCTGCAAGAGGTCTATGACCTGCCCGCGACCCTTGTCCGCAAGGACCGCAGCCAGCTGATCTATGGCCCGCTCGACCTGCTTCAGGCGATCCTCGAGGAAGGGGAACGGGGCCTGTCGCTGCAACGCTACAAGGGCCTGGGCGAGATGAACCCGGAACAGTTGTGGGAAACCACGCTGGACCCCGACGCGCGGACCCTGTTGCAGGTCAAGATCGACGATGTGGCCGAGGCGGATGATCTGTTCACCAAGCTGATGGGCGATGTTGTCGAACCGCGCCGCGAGTTCATCCAGCAGAACGCGCTCAACGTCGAACACCTCGATTTCTAGTGTCGTCCGGCGCGGGGCCTACCTGCGCCGGAACACCGCTGGGGCGGCCACGATCACGATCAGAATGCGCAACAGGTGCATGATCGAAACATAGGCGACGTCCTGTCCCATCGCGAGCGCGAGAAGCGACATCTCGGTCAGCCCGCCGGGGCTGTAGGCCAGAAAGACCTGTGCCACTGGGGTATCGGTCAGGGATGCGGTGAGAAACGCGAAGCCGACCGCGACCAGCAACATCGCCGAGGACGACCAGACCCCCAACCAGATATCGCGACCGATTTCCCGGGCGGATGCCCCCAGGAACCGGCATCCGATCACTGTTCCCAGAACGATCTGCGCGGCGATGACCAGAAGCGACGGCGGCGCGACCTCGACCAGATGCAACAGATGCGCGATCCCGCTGAGGAGCATTGGGCCCAACATGACGGGTGCGGGTAGTCGAAGAAACCGACCGACGGGAATACCGACCAGCGCGCAGCCGCCAAGCCACGCCCAATCCTGCGGCGACAATGTCGACAGAGCGACCCAGCCTCGTGCCGCACCGCTGGACGACCGGACATCCAGCACCAGACCGTAGAACAGCCCGACAAAGCTGATCACGACAAGGATGCGGCTGGCATGGGCCAGGGCGATCCGCTTTTCCACCCCGCCAGAGGCCGC
This sequence comes from Loktanella sp. IMCC34160, assembly GCF_004145845.1. Classification (GTDB taxonomy): domain Bacteria; phylum Pseudomonadota; class Alphaproteobacteria; order Rhodobacterales; family Rhodobacteraceae; genus SELP01. The sequence goes on from NZ_SELP01000003.1 coordinate 462,053, forward strand.
GCCCATGATCAGCATTTCATTCAACCCACCCGGCATGGCCGAGAAGTAGGCTGTGACCGGGTCATATCCCCCGATCCGGCGATAGACGAAGTAAGATCCCGCCGCCGCAACCGCGAGGAAGGGCAGCATCACGGCCACGGTCAGCGCCCATTCCCCCAACCTGCCAAGGATCTCTGCACTGATCGTCGAGCCGAGCAGGACACCGATCACCGGGATCACGAAGGGCCGCAGACCGGCGGGTGCAGCGACCGGGGCCTTGAGGATCGACAGCAGGGTATTGGCGATCATCGGCCCCAGCATCCAGGGCAGCGGCAATCCAAGCCGGTTCGCGGTCCAGCCAGCGGCGGCGCCGACCATCAGGGCAAGAACGATCCTTGGGGCGCTCGTCATGCAGACCGGCGGCCAAGGTGGCGTTCACCGCGCGCCTTGGCCAATGCGATCTGTTTCTGCCTTTCACGGAACCGGACCTTGTCGGCCTCACTGGTCTGTTCGGCGCATTGGTGACAGGACACGCCCTCTTCGAACTCAGGCCGGGTCTTGTCTTCGGGCAGCAGCGGTCGGCGGCAGGCATGGCACAGCTCGTGCGGACCTTCCTTTAGCCCGTGCCCGACCGACACGCGCCCGTCGAATACGAAACACTCGCCGTCCCACAGGCTGTCTTCCTCAGGCACGTCTTCCAGATATTTCAGAATGCCACCCTTGAGGTGGAACACATCCTCGACCCCCTGCGACATGAGGTAGTTGGTGGATTTCTCGCAGCGGATGCCGCCGGTGCAGAACATGGCGATCCGCTTGTTGTGGAACCGGTCCTTGTTCGCCTCCCACCAAGCGGGGAAGTCGCGGAAGCTTTCGGTCTTGGGGTCGATGGCCCCACGGAAGGTGCCGATCCCCACTTCGTAGTCGTTGCGGGTGTCGATCACCGCGACATCGGGGGCGCTGATCAGCGCGTTCCAGTCCTGTGGCGCGACGTAGTGGCCGACGGCGGCACGCGGGTCCACATCGGGCTGACCCATCGTCACGATTTCTTTCTTCAGCCGCACCTTCATCCGGCCAAAGGGCTGGTCCGTGGCGGTGCTTTCCTTCCAATCCAGATCGGCGCATCCCGGCAGGTTCCGGACATGGGACAGAACCGCGTCGATCCCTGCGCGGCTGCCCGCGATCGTTCCGTTGATCCCCTCGCGTGCCAGCAGAAGGGACCCGGTGACACCCTGCGCCTCGCACAGCGCCAGAAGTGGCCCGCGCAGGTCAGCGGGATTATCGAAAGGGGTGAAATGATAGAGCGCAGCGACGGTAAACATGCCGGTTCCATACGCCCGCGTCTCGCGTTCGGCAAGGTGCGTCCGGTTGACCGGCGGACCTGTGCGCCCTACCGATAGGGCAACCAAAGGGGAGGCCAAGATGACACAGGCGCTGATCGTGATCGACGTGCAGAACGATTTTTGCCCCGGCGGCGCTTTGGCCGTCCCGGGCGGGGACGAGATCGTTCCGGGGATCAATGGCCTGATGGTGGATTTCGATACGGTGATCCTGACGCAGGACTGGCACCCGGCGGGCCATTCGTCCTTCGCGTCGTCGCACCCGGGGAAGGCCCCGATGGAGTTGACCCAGATGCCCTATGGGCCGCAGGTTCTTTGGCCCGACCACTGCATTCAGGGGACCGACGGGGCCGCGTTCCATCGCGGTTTGCGCACGGACGGTGACCTGATCATGCGCAAGGGGTTCAACCCGGAGATCGACAGCTATTCGGCCTTCTTTGAGAATGATCATGCCACACCCACGGGGTTGGAAGGCTACCTTCGGACCCGCGGGATCACCACACTGACGATGGTTGGGCTCGCGACCGATTTCTGCGTGAATTATTCGGCGGTCGATGCGGCGCGCCTTGGCTTTGATGTTACGGTCCGGCTGGACCTGTGCCGGGCGATTGATTTTGACGGATCGCTTGAAGCAGCTCGCCAAGGTATGGCTGCCGCCGGGGTGACCTTGACCGAAGGCTAGATCAGGCCGCGATATTCAGATCGGGCACCTGATAACCGTATTCGCTTATTTCGGTCGCGTATCTTTCCGAGATCATCGCGACCGCGCGCGGCGTCAGCAGTTCCTGCCCCTTGTCGGTGCAGGCATCGCATCCGGGCGGGATGGGCTTGGACGGCGCGATCCCCAGATCGGCAAACAGGGCGCCCAGATCCTGGTTCATGCGGTGACAGCGCAAAACCCGCGTGATCCGGCCCGCGCACCAGTCTTCGGCGGACCAGGTGCCGAACCTGCGCCACCGCTGATGTGCCCGCCCACCGGCCCCACGTCCGTTCGGACGGGTTCGGGCCAGCCAGTTTTCAAATGTCGGCACGCCGACGCCGGAGCGTTTGCGCATGCGCCAGATCGGGTCTGACCGCTCGACCGCTTCGTAGACCTCGGGCAGCCGGTCGAAAGGGCTGCGAAGGTTGGTGATGCGGTCGTAATCGTTGAATTTCAGCCCGAGCGCGTCGAAGGTCCATTCCGCCTCTGTCGGGGACATATGGGTATAAAAGGGCCGTTCGGGAATGCGCTGTTCAAAGGCGACGACCGGTTCTTCATTCCATGGATCCAGCAGGGCGCGCACCCGGTCCGACCCGCAGAACGGATTGGAGAAATAGATGAAACGGCGGCTGTGACAGATGATCATGCCCCATCGTTACCGGGCCGGAGTTAAGGCTTTGTTGCCGCACCCCGGCAATAAAGTGACCGGATATCCGCACATTTCAAACAATTGCGCGCAGGAGGTTTGCCGGTCGCGGCGGGCTTCGGTAGAAGAATGGTGAGGCAAGGAAACTCTGGCCGGGGGCGGACGTTGAACAGGTTGAACACCTCTATTGTGGCGCTTCTGGCGGGCGTTTCAGTTGCGCAGGCGGAAGATTGGCGTCCGACCTATTCCCTGTTCGGAGAGGTCGGTCTGATCGAAATGCCGACCGCCGACATGGCGCCGGACGCCGAAGTTGCCGCAACCATAGGCGGGTTTTCATCGCAGCAACGCACGACATTCACCTTTCAGGTGACGCCACGCCTGTCCGGCAGTTTCCGCTATTCGCATATCGATGATTTCTGGCTGCCAACGCTGGACGAGATCTATGACCGCAGCTTTGACTTGCGCTACCAGCTAGTCGAAGAGGGTGATGTGGTCCCGGCCATCGCGGTTGGTCTGCGGGATTTCATCGGGACCGGGCTTTATACCTCGGAATACATCGTGGCCACCAAGGGGATCGGCGAGGACCTGCGGGTCACCGGCGGGATCGGCTGGGGCCGTTTGGGCACACGGGACGGCTTTGGCAATCCTTTCGGCCTTGATGTCCGGCCCCCGAATGATTTCGGCGTTGGCGGGACGCTGGCGACCGATGTGCTGTTCCGGGGGGATGCCGCGTTTTTCGGTGGGGTGGAATGGCAGGTGAACGAAGATTGGGGCGTCAAGCTCGAGTATTCGTCGGATGCCTATGTCGACGAAACCTCTGTCGGGGCCATCGATCAACGCTCGCCCGTTAACGTCGGCGTGACCTATACACCGCGGCCCGGCTATCAGCTGTCCGCATCCTACCTGTATGGGTCGGAAATCGCCATCGGCGCGACCATCGTTCTTGATCCGACAACAGGCGCGGCCCCCAGCGGTCTGGAATCCGCGCCAATCCCGGTGGCCGTCCGTCCCGGCGGGGCCCTCGCTGCCCAAAGCTGGGACCGGTCCATCCTGCCCGACACGGCCATTCGCGATGCCCTGACTGCGGTTCTGGCACAGGAAGGGGTGCAGGTTCTTGGCCTGGAACTCTCGGATCGCCGGTTGCGGATACGTTATGAGAACACCCGCTACCGGGCAGAGGCGCAGGCCGCCGGACGGATCGCCCGAATTCTGACCCATGCGACACCCTGGTCGATCGAAACCTTCGTCCTGGAGCCGGTTCAGGCGGGCATTCCGCTTGCCTCCATCACCCTGCGGCGCAGCGATATCGAGGCGTTGGAAAACGAACCGGGCGCGGCGCAAGCGATTCATGACCGGGCCGTTATCGCCGCGGCATCTGGTTCCGAAGGGCTCGTGCCGACGGAAAACACCCGGCCCAGTTTCGGATGGGGGATCGCCCCCTACATGGAGCTGACGATCTTTGACGGTGATCAGCCGGTGCGCGGCGACCTTGGTGTCGAGTTGTCCGCCCGCTATGAAATTCGTCCCAACCTTGTGATGGAAGGGGCCATTCGCAAGCGTCTGATCGGAAACCGGGACGAGATCGGGTCCATTTCGCCCTCGACCCTGCCGCCGGTTCGCCGAAACGCACCCTATTACGCCGCTGAGGGCGACCCGGGTATCGAGTACCTGACCCTTGCCTGGTACGGGCATCCGGGCGCCAATATCTATTCGCGGGTTACGGCCGGGTATCTGGAACGGATGTTCGGCGGTGTCTCGACCGAGCTTCTGTGGAAGCCGGTGGACAGCAACCTCGCGCTGGGGGCCGAGCTGAACTACGTCATGCAGCGCGACTATGACATGATGCTGGGGTTCCAGGATTATGACGTCGTGACAGGGCATCTGTCCGCCTATTACGCATTCGACAACGGGTTCCATGCGCAGGTCGATCTGGGCCGCTACCTTGCAGGGGATTGGGGTGCCACGTTCTCGCTTGATCGGGAATTCGCGAATGGCTGGCGGGTCGGGGCCTATGTCACCCTGACCGACGTGTCCTACGAAGATTTCGGCGAGGGGTCGTTCGACAAGGGCATCCGGGTAACGGTTCCATTTGACTGGGCCTTCGGGCAGCCAAGCCGCCGCGAGATCGAAACCAACCTGAGTTCCCTGACCCGGGACGGGGGCGCGCGTCTGAACGTCGACGGCCGCCTTTATGATGTGGTCCGGGACGGGCATTTCTTTGAATATGATGATAGCTGGGGGCGGTTTTGGCGCTAGGAAAGATCTCAGCCAGTTTTCTGGCGTGCCTACTTCTTCTGGGCTGCGGGCCGCTCGTATCGGATTCCCCGATGGCTGCGGTGGCGGGACGGTTTTTGTCCAGCGAGGCTGAAACAGCCGCTGCCGCGTCTGGCGGCGTTCCGGATGCGCCTTCGGTTGTCGTGCAGGTGGTGGCGACAGGCGCGACGGGCCGGTTCTACCTTGTCGCGGAAAACGCAGGCAAAGACACCTTCATGCATCCCGAGGGGCAGGCTGTCGTCCTGCGGGGCGGTGGGCTTGTCGGAACGCGGGGCTTTGGCAATGACATGATGGGCGGGGCTGTGCCGCCTCTGTCCAGCATCCTGCGTGATGGGGCCCGTCACCGCCGGGTTATCGAGGTTCTGGATGGGCAGGACCAGATCACGACATGGGTGTTTGATTGCGAAACCGCCCGGAAAGGTGATGAGGTCCTGTCCGCGCTGCGCCAAGAGTTCGAATCGACGGTTTTCGAGGAAACCTGCACCAACGACGCGTTTACATTCTCAAACCGCTACTGGCGGGGCCGGGGTGGTCAGGTTCTGCAATCGCTTGAACTGGCGTCACCCGCATTGGGCTATGTCGCCATCGTGCGCATCTAGCAACAGAGTGCCAATTCAAACAGTTTTAGAATATCTGGAGTTGTATCGAATGGATCGCGGCGCTACGGTCGCAACAACATTTACGTTTTAGTTGGAGCGTTAGCATGAAAACCAAGATCGCAATCGCCGCTGTTGCCCTGTCGCTGTCCGGCGTGGCTGCCCAAGCTGGTAACCTGAGCCCCGTTGTCATCGAAACCCCGCCGACCGTTCTGGTCCAGGACGATGACCGTGGCAGCTTTGGTCTGCTTCTGCCGCTGGCTCTGATTGGCGGCGTGATCGCGCTGGCCTCGGCAAGCGCTGCTTCGGGCTCCTGATCCGTCGCACAGCATGACATTCGGGCGGGCCAGCGATGGCTCGCCCTTTTTGCGTTCTGGGGGCAAAGACGGGTGGAGGCAACGTGCTGATCGTCCTGACCGGGGCATCCGGCTTCGTGGCACGAATGTTGGTGCCGCGCCTCTTGGCGCGGGGGCATGACCTGCGTCTGGTAACCGACCGTGCAGAGGCGATCACCGGGGCCTGGCCGACCTTGCCAAGGTTCGGGACTGATGATCTGGCCACGGCCTTAGTCGGGGCGGACTGTGTTGTCCACCTTGCGGCGCGCAACAACAACCGATCAGGGTCACTTGCAGAGTTCCGCGCGGACAATGTCGAGGCTGCGACAAAGGCCCGCTTGGCCGCGCAGGCGGCGGGCGTGCGGCGGTTCATCTTTGCATCTTCGATCAATGCGGCGCGGGCCGAGGGCGGCGCCCCCTACGATCAAACCAAACACGAAGCGGAACAGGCGCTGCTGGCGGCCGACGACCCGACCCTGAGCATCTACCGGCTTGGCGCGGTTCACGCTGCGGGCAAGGCGGCGGGCAGGCTCGGCCGGGCGCAGCGCCTGCCGGTCGCCTTGCGGCCAATTGCGCTGTCAATTCTGATGTCGCTTCGTCCGACCACCTCGATCGACCGCCTGTGCGATGCAATCGAAACCGGTAAGCCGGGATTCCGCGTGCTGACCGACCAGCAAGATGAAGCGGTGACATATGCCTTTGCGCATCGGGCCTTTGATCTGCTCTTTTCCGCGGTTGTTATCGGTGGGTTCTGGTGGCTGCTTCTTGGCATTTGGGTGGCCGTCAGGCTCGGGTCGCCGGGGCCGGGCGTCTTGGCGCAGGACCGGGTTGGCCGGAGTGGCAGGATTTTCAGGTGCTACAAGTTTCGGACCATGGCCGAAGGGACCAAGGTTGCCGGAACGCACGAGGTCCCAGAAAACGCCGTAACACCCATCGGCCGGATCCTGCGGCGGGCAAAGCTGGATGAACTGCCGCAGGTTTTGAACCTGATTCGCGGCGATATGGCATTCGTCGGGCCACGGCCCTGTCTGCCAGTTCAGACCGACCTGATCGCGGCGCGGCAGGTGCGTGGTGTCCTGAATGTCCGGCCGGGAATCACCGGTTGGGCACAGGTCAATGGCATCGACATGCGCGATCCGGAGCGGCTCGCTCGGGTTGATGAAGACTGGTTGAACGAACGTTGCCTGCCACTGGACGCAAAGATCATCCTTGCCACCTTCCTAGGGCGGCGCGCGCTGCGGGGCGTCAGGATCGGCGGGCCATCATCGCAAGACGAATAAGCGCCCGTTCGACCAATGCGTGCTGCGGCGCACGAGAGGACGAGCGAAGCTGCAGGTCCGTATCGGTCAGAAGCATCAGCGCCTTTTCCAGGTTGTCCCTGCCCCAATTGCTTGCCTGCCGCACGATGGCATCGCGGCGCGGCCCGAAGATTGGCGGGCGCATTCGTCCGATCCCGGCAGAGGGCCCGCCCGGATCCGAGGCGACAAGGTGCAGGGTACGGAAATGGCGGGTTGCGCCGATGCAAAGACCCACAGGGTTGACGCCCTGTGCGTAGATCCGTTTCAGGACCGGCCCGATCTCCTGCACCCGGGCCTCGGCCACGACGGACAGGACATCATCCAGATCGGCCTCGGTCGATTGGGGCGCGCAGGCGGTAATATCGTCGATGGTCAGGTCGGTGGTGTCGCCCCGTTTGTAGAGCCCCAGCTTTTCGATGGTCTGACGGAAATCGCCGGGGTCCAGAGTGCGGGACAGGGCAAGGATCGCGTCCATCGCCTCGCGCCCGACCTGTGTCAGCCCGGCATGGGACAGCGCCGCCTCAACCTCGTCGCGGCTTGGCGGTTCGTCGTAGATGCCGACCGAGTAGGTATTCGGGTGCGCCTCGAACAGCTTTCGAAGGGCCGACTTCGCGGTTAGTTGGCCGGCAGTTACGATCACCTGCGCGTCGCCGTCTTTCCAATCCTGAAGCGCGGCCTCGATTGTTTTGGCCAGCCCGTCAGTCGCATCTTCGACAAAGGCGACCCGGGGACCGGGAAAGAACCCCTGCGCCTTCACCGCGTCCAGCAACATGGCCGGATCCTTGCGCAGGTCCGACGCCGGAATACGGGCAAGCCGCATTTCTGCCTCGCCCTCGGGCCCGACAAGGGCGGCGATCACCTCTTGCCGCCGCTGCGCCACGCGCATCGCATCCTGTCCAAAAATCAGCAGCCCGGTCTTTGCCGGGTCCGGTTTCCGGAAATAGGCGGCGGCGTCTCTGGGCGACAGTTTCATTGCGGCGCGGCGGCGATCAGGCGGGTCACGATCAGGTCGCCTAGGGCGATCATCAGCCGGTCCTGCGCGTCTTCTTCAGCCGCGGCGGTGGCAACCGTGCTGCCAGTGGTCGAATAGGCAGTAAAGGTGCTGACAGTGCCATGGGTGACAACCTGACCTGCGTCGTTGATCAGGCGGTAAGAGGCCGTGCCTTCCAACCGTTGCCGCGTGGTGTTGTTGTCAGAGGCGACAGCAACCGCGCGGCGCGTCACATCAACGGTGATCGAAAGCCGGAACCGCGCCGCCGCTGCGATACCAAGTCGATCCTCCAGATGCTGGCGGATCCGGTAGCCTTCAACAGTGTCCTCGGTCTCGACCACGGTCGCATTGCGCAGCGCGGCGGCCTGTCCACCTGTGCCATAGACCGGGGCAAAGCCGCAGCCCGCCAGTGCCGCGCACCCCCCGAAAAGGATTGCGCGGCGGGTCAGCGGGCTGGTCTGGCGTCTAGATGACAAGGTTCACGATCCGGCCGGGGACAACGATGACTTTCTTCGGGCTGGCCCCTGCCAGCGCCTTGGCCACAGCATCATCGGCCAGAACGGCCTTTTCAACCTCTTCCTTGCCCATGTCCTTGGGCAGGACGATTTCCGCCTTCCGTTTGCCGTTGATCTGGATCGGCAGGGTCACGGTGTCTTCGACCAACATGGCCGCATCGGCCACCGGCCAGGCAGCGACCGAGATCAGACCTTCGCCGCCCAGCATCTGCCAAAGTTCCTCGGATAGGTGCGGCGTCATCGGCGACATCAACTGCGCCAGAACCTTCGCGGCCTCCTTGCGGACGGTGCCGCCGGCCTTGGTCTTTTGCAGGGTGTTGGTGAAGGCATAGAGCTTGGCAATGGCCGCGTTGAAACCAAAGCTTTCGACGCCTTTGGTCACATCATCGATGCATTTGTGCATGGCGCGGCGCAGGTCGAGGTCTTCGGCCCCTTCGCCGTCTTCTATCTCGCAGATGTCGGACACGATCCGATGCACGCGGGCAAGGTGTTTGCTTGCCGCTTCTGCGCCCGAGGCGGTCCACTCCACGTCCCGTTCCGGCGGGCTGTCGGACAACACGAACCAGCGGGCGGTGTCCGCCCCGTATTGCTGCACGATGTTGACCGGGTCGACGACGTTCTTCTTGGACTTGGACATCTTGGCAGAGGGAATGATCTCCACCTCGGTTCCGTCCTTCAGGAACCCTTTGCCATCGCGCAGCTCCACATCTTCGGGGAAGTGATAGATAGCGCGGCCATCGGCGTCGCGGGTCTGATAGATCGCGTGGGTCACCATGCCTTGGGTGAACAGGGCATTGAACGGCTCGCGGCTTTTCTCGGGCAGGTGGCCGGTCAGGTTCATCGCGCGGGCGAAGAACCGGGAATACAGAAGGTGCAGAATCGCGTGTTCGATGCCGCCGATATACTGGTCGACGTTCATCCAGTACTCGGCTTCCTCCATCACCGTGGGCGTATCGGCGCGCGGCGCGGTAAAGCGGGCATAGTACCAGGACGAATCCACGAAGGTATCCATCGTGTCCGTCTCGCGCCGGGCGGGGGCACCACAGGACGGGCAGGCGCAGTCGCGCCAGGTCGGGTGGCGATCCAGCGGGTTGCCGGGAATAGAGAAATCAATCGGCTTGCCGCCTTCGTCATAGGGCAGCTCGACCGGCAGGTTTTCCTTCTTCTCGGGCACGACCCCGCAGGCGTCGCAATGCACAACCGGGATCGGGCAGCCCCAATAGCGTTGCCGCGACAGGCCCCAATCCCGCAGGCGGAACTTGGTCACGCCCTTGCCCCAGCCTGCGGCCTCGGCAAAGTCGATGGTGGCGTTGATCGCTTCCTCGCCGGTGGCCACGTCAAGCCCGGCGAAATGGTTCACCCATTTCACCTTGTCGGTTTTCGGCGGCACGAAGGCCTCTGCCACCACCGGTTTCGGGTCGTCGAGCGCAAAGAAGGTATCGACGACCGGAAGATCGTATTTCCGGCAGAAATCAAGGTCGCGCTGGTCATGGGCCGGGCAGGCAAAGATCGCGCCGGTGCCATAGTCCATGAGGATAAAGTTGGCGATCCAGACAGGCAGCTCCCACTCCGGGTTCAGAGGGTGGCGCACGGTGATTCCGGTGTCAAAGCCCAGCTTCTCGGCCTTTTCCAGCGCCTCTTCGGTGGTGCCACCCTTGGCGCATTGGGCGCGGAACTCGGCCACGTTCGGGTTGGTTGCGGCCAGATCCTTGGCCAGCGGATGATCGGGCGAAATGCCGACAAAAGACGCGCCCATCAGCGTATCGGGGCGGGTGGTATAAACCTCGATCGGGGTGCCACCATCGGTGCGTTCAAAGGCGAACTGCAACCCGCGGGACTTGCCGATCCAGTTGGCCTGCATCAGTTTCACCTTGGCGGGCCAATCGTCTAACCCGTCGATAGCGTCCAGCAAGTCTTCGGAGAAGTCCGAGATCTTGAAGAACCATTGGGTCAGCTCACGCCGTTCAACCTCGGCCCCGGACCGCCAACCCTTGCCGTCGATCACCTGTTCGTTGGCCAGAACGGTCATGTCGACCGGGTCCCAGTTGACCACGGCGTTCTTGCGGTAGACCAACCCTTTTTCCAGCATATCAAGGAACAGCGCCTGTTGCTGGCCATAGTATTCCGCGTCACAGGTCGCCAGTTCGCGGGACCAGTCCAGCGACCAGCCCAGCGGCTTCATCTGCGATTTCATCACGTCGATGTTGGCGTAGGTCCAGTCCTTCGGATGCCCGCCCGAAGCCATCGCCGCGTTTTCCGCCGGCATCCCGAAGGCATCCCAGCCCATCGGGTGCAGCACGTTGAACCCCTGCGCCTTCTTGTAGCGCGCGACCACGTCACCCATCGTGTAGTTGCGGACGTGTCCAATGTGGATGCGCCCCGACGGATAGGGGAACATCTCGAGCACGTAGTATTTCGGCTTGTCGGCGGTCCGGGTGGCGCGGAAGATTCCGGCCTCGTCCCAGGCCTTTTGCCATTTGGATTCGATCTCGGCGGGGGAATAGCGTGACATGGGTCGGTCAGGGTCCATATGGGGGACAGGAAAACGCCGGGCGCTGTGGCCCGGCGTTCGTTTACTTGGTTTTGCGGGCGGTTTCTATAGGCGGCCGTCAGCAATCCGTAGCTGACGGGCACGGGCCAGGATTGCATCCTCGACCGCCAGTTGGGTTTCCGAGGCGACAGGGCCGGACCGGGTTTGCAACGCCACGTTCAGGGCGCGGGCGTCCAGCGCCGGGTCGCTGATATGAACCGTCGCGCGATAGGCGCGGCCGCCACCCGGCGGGGTGCCATAGCCAAAGACAATCACGCCGGTGAAGGGATCGACGCTTTCGATGGGAAGGAAGCTGAGAACATCCAGCGAAGCCGCCCAGAGATAGCGGTTCACGGCGACGCTTTCGGTGCCACGAACGCGGGCCGCCTGCCGGGTCGCGCTTTCATTGGCACGGGCGCCACCGCCGGAAATGCCAAGGCTGCCGATACTGCCAAGGGGATTGCTGCCAATGCTGCCGCTGCCGCTTCCACCGCAAGCCGCAAGTGCGGCAATCAAGGCGAATGCGACACCTGCCCGAACCGATCCAAGACGTAGCTGCAAGAGAGCCCCCTTCATAAGTCCCCCAAGGTCTAGCCAACAGTGTCCCACACGGCAAGTCTATAGCGCGGTCTTGCATCACTCGGAAGGAAGTGTTCAAGAGTGTAGATGTCTCAAGAAGGAGCGTGCAATGCAGTTGAACCGCGCAAAAATTCTGAAGAAGGGCGAGGCGCTAATTGATGAACGGCGGTATGCAGAAGCTGAACGTCTGTATCAGGAAGCAATTCGTCAACGGCCCAAGGATGTAAAACTTTACGCCGCTCTTGCACGGCTCTTGATGCGCCATATGAAGCGGGCAAAGCACGCGGATCAGGTGATCGCACATGCTTTGAAGCTGGATCGGTCAGACTACGAAGTCTTGCGAGAAGCGGCGGAGCTTTGTTTCCGAAAGGACGATCTCGTTGCCGCCAAGAAGTACGCCAAGGACTCCTTGGTCAGAGGTGGCAACGATCCCGACACTCTCTATGTCGCTGCGACAGTCTTTGAGAAGCTTGATGAGTTTGACGAAGCGGTCGAATGCCTGGATCGGGTGCTCAAGAAACGCCCGGATCATCTTCCGTCGCGCATCCTTCACGCCAAGTGCATTCGATCGCTTGGCAGGCTTGATGAATCGGCGAGCATCTGCCGCAATATTCTTGAGACCCATCCCAACAGTCTGAAGGTGATGGGCATCTACAGTGAGTCGGTCAAATTCAAGGAAGGCGACCCTCACGTCGAGAATCTGGAAAACACCATTATTCCGGCTCTGCGCGATCAAGGGCGCGACGTTGCCCTTCAAACAGCTCTCAAGTGTCTGGCCAAGTCCCGTCTGGATACGGGCCAGCACGAAGAAGCTTTCCTGCTTTTCAAGGAAGCCAAGGAGCTGCTGCCATCCCAACATGATCGGGCAAAGCAAAAGACATATGTCGCGGAACTCAAGGCGAATGTTGCGATTGCCGACTACTTCGGACGTGCCACCTATGACGAAGAGCGGCCGGTCCTGATTGTTGGCATGCCCCGAGTGGGAAGCACGCTTCTTGAACAGGTTATTGCCAGTCACCCACAAACCGCTGCGGTTGGGGAAAGTGGCGCGCTTAGGTCTCTACTCCCCTTTTTGGGCGTCCCGCAGGCGAACGGCGCTGAAATGTCCAAACTGATCAAGACGGTTTCGGAAGAAAAGCTTGGGCTGGTGCGGCAGGCCTATCTGGAGCAGACAGCAAATAGGCGGCCCGGCGCACTGCGTGTCGTCGACAAGAACCTTCACAATTTTGAGCTTCTCGGCCTGTTCGCCCGAATGTTCCCGGAGGCTCGCATCATTCATGCCCGGCGGGATCCGATGGACAATTGCGTTGCATGCTATTTGCAGCGGCTTTCGAAATGGCACAGCTACACGGATGATCTGACGTCGCTTGGGCAGTACTACCGAGAGCACATTGAGTTGATGGCGCACTGGAAGAAGGTACTGCCAAACCCAATCATGGAAGTTCCGTATGAAAATATGGTGGCGGATACGGAAGGAATGGCCCGGAAGGTCATCGATTTCCTGGGGCTTGAATGGGATGATGCTTGTCTCAATTTCCAAGAGACCGAGAACCGGGCCAAGACCCTGTCAGTTTGGCAGGTAAGGCAGCCGATCTATAAGTCGTCGGTCAAACGCTGGAAGAAATACGAAGCGCATCTCGACGCGCTCAAGAAGGAACTTCAGCCCTTCTATCCAAACGGCTTTGACGACTAACATCCGATCTGGTCGAGATCACAAAGGGGCCCGCAAGTTCGTTCTTGCGGGCCCCTTTTTTGATAAGAAGATCGACAAAAAGAAAGAGCGGGCCGAAGCCCGCTCTCCCTATTCGAAATTCAAGTTCGATTAGAACTCGAAGGTCAGCTCAACAGTGGTGCCGACCTGGTAGTCACGAGCACCGATGTCGTCGTCGAAGGCCGACTCAGCACCGCTGTCGTCAGCGTAGGACACGAGCAGGGCAGCGCCGCCGCCGAGGTCCATTTCGCCGCCGAGGTACATGCTGTCGCCAGCGTCGACCAGACCGGCGTAGACTACGAGGCCGTTGCCAACATCGTAGGAGCCTTCCAGCGAGAAGTCATCGTCCGAGTCAAACGCGGCGTCGACGGTGATCGCACCGGCAGCGTAGCCAGCGGTGATTTCCCAGCTGTCGTCGGAGTCGTAGGTCATGCCAGCAGTGATGCCGTTGCCCGAGTCGTAGTCAGCCGAGAGACCCCAAGCGTCTGCAACAGCAGCGTTGGAGTTCGTGGTGTAGTACGCACCCAGGGTGACCGGTCCGGCCGGGTAGGAAACGCCAACACCGACAGCGGTGTTTTCGAAGCCACTGACGTTGTCGCTCACTTGCAGCATGCCGAAGTTCACGTCAGCACCGCCGAGAGTGGCAGCAACGGACAGGCCGAGAGCTTCGCCAAAGATCTCTTCGTCAGTAATTTGAGTGTAGTCGACCATGTTGGTGTGATCCATGTCCTGGTAGGCCATGGTGACGGTCGCCATGCCGAACTCGGCAGCGGCCGAGAACTGCAGGTTGCTCAGCTCGGTGCTGTCAGCGTCAACCTGGTAGGACACAGCGGCGGAAACGCCAGCCATGGTGACTTCGCCACGCAGAACCGCACCGTGGTCGTTGGAGGACGAGAAGTCGGTGCTGCCGAACGCGTCGCCATAAGCGCCGTCAAGAGCCGAGCCGGGGGCCCAGTTGACGCCAGCAGCGGTGTCGGTGTCGCCGAAGTACAGGCCAGCATTGTCCGAGGTCAGCGAGATGACATAGTCACCCGCCTCTAGGTCCAGTCCGCCGTTGTTGTCGGCAATGTCGACGCCGAACGAAGCCGAAACGGTCAGGCCGTTGTCCAGGGTCTGCGACAGGGTCACGTCCAGAGCGGCATCCCAGTAGAAACCGGCGCCGTTAGAAGTGGTAGTCGTGGTCGTGACCGTCGAAGTGCTGCCGCCCGAAGTGATGTAGGTGTAGGTGTTGGTCGTGGTGATGGTCGCGCCCGAGCTGTAGGCGTGGCTGTTGTAGCCGAGAGTGGCGGAGCCACCGAATTCAACTTCAGCAGCGGCAGCACCGGCAAGGCCGATGACCGAAGCAGAAGCGAGAAGGATGCTTTTCATGGTTTTTCCCTCGTGTTTGCATTCCCGAGAATGCCAGTTGAACCAGCATTGATCGTGTGTTTGCTCTTATCCCCCGGCGCACTCAAGCAATTTGCCCCTGCCTGCGCCCCTCTTGCCGAAATATGATGCAACTGCGCCACACACCTGCGGGGCGGATTTGGATCGTGACACCGCGGTTCGCGGCTTATAATGCAGTGGCCATTGGAAATACCTTGCCCAGAACGGAGCCAGCCCGTGTCCCTGTCAGAGATCAAAGCCCGCATTGAATCTGCCACCAAGGAGGCCGGCCGCGCCCCGGGATCGGTGACGCTGATCGCTGTTTCCAAGGTTCAGCCAAATGAACGAGTCGCCGCCGTGTTGGACGAAGGCCACCGCGTGTTCGGAGAGAACAAGGTACAGGAGGCGGCGGGAAAATGGCCGGATTTCCGCAAATCCTACGAGGGAATCGAGCTGCACCTGATCGGCCCGCTGCAAACCAACAAGGCCCGGCAGGCCATGGAGCTGGCGCAGGCGATCCATTCGGTGGACCGTCCGAAACTGGCCAATACCCTTGCCCGGCTGGCGCAGGACATGGGCCACTGTCCTGACCTGTTTATTCAGGTCAATACCGGGGAAGAACCGCAGAAGGCCGGGGTGCTGCCCGCCGAGGTGGATGGTTTTGTCGCAGAGTGCCGCGCCCTTGATCTGCCCGTCGTTGGGCTGATGTGCATCCCGCCCGTGGACGAGGAACCGTCGATGCATTTCGCGCTTCTGGCGAAGATGGCGGACCGCAATGGGCTGGCCGGCCTGTCCATGGGCATGTCGGGCGACTTTGAAAAGGCGATCAGTTTCGGCGCGACCCATGTTCGGGTCGGCTCTGCCATCTTTGGCGAACGCGACTATTCCTGACTATAGCACGATCAGCCGGGTGCCGGGTGCGATCCGCCCTGCGATTGCGTGCAGGTGATCGCGCCGCAACCCAATGCACCCCGCCGTCGGATACCCGGGCCTGCGCCATTGGTGAACAAATATCGCCGATCCCCGACCGGGTTCGGCCCGTGGCCAGTTCCAATCGGTGATCAGAATAAGGTCATACATCGGGTCGGCCCGCCGCAAGGTTTCATGGCTATGGGGATAGGGTGCCCGGACCTGAAGGTTGTAGTCGGCGGCTCTGGGATCGTCTGACCAAAGATCGCCAGTGCGGATCGGCACGGCCCAAGGGGCAGGCGGCGCGATCCGGTCGGGCCGATACAGCATGCCGACGATGCGGTGGGAACCGCGCGGCGTTGCCCCGTCGCCTTCGGCCTTGTGGTCCGTCACGCCGCCGCGCCCACGGGTGCAGGGATAGACCCGCCCGCCAAACCGCAGGCCAACGGGGGTTACAACAAGATCGTCGGGGGACATGGCGGACCATCGCTGCATCAGGTCTGCCCACTGTCCCCGCAACCAGGCCTGGGTTCAAGTGGTCCGCTGTTCCGACCGCTGCGCCCGGCCCCGCGGCAGCTTGCGGATACCATAGGCTTTGCGGGCGGTGACAAGACGCAGATCCTCCGGATCCATGCCCATCGACAGGATCGTGTCCCGGTCATAGCGGGCGCGGGCGGTGTCCGGGTCGTGCGCGGTGCCAAACAACCGGTCGATCCACTCCATCCCAAGGCTGACATGAAAGGTCGCCTCGTGATCCTGAAAGTGATGCGCAAGGTGTTTGCGCGTCACCCGTTGCCCGAACCAGCCCTTGCGCACATTAAGATGCGCCAGCGTGTGACAGTACTCGTAGAAGGCAAACGCGCTGACGGATCCCACGAACAGGGCCACAAAAGAAAACAACGCGGCAGCGCCGATCCCGACAAATGGCCAGAGGGCAAGGGTATGGATGGCAAAGGAGATCAGCCCAAAGCGGACCGGATACCAATGGTCGTCCCCGGTGAAGAACTCGGCGTCGCCCGGAAATTCATGATGCGCGATATGGCTTCGGTAGAGCTGGTTGAACACGCCCTGATCCGTGGGCGGCTCCCGGTGCAGCAGGAACCGGTGCATCGCGTACTCGACGAAAAACTGCAGTAAGAGCCCATATAAGACGGCGAGCAGGAGCCAGGGGCTAAACCACGTCGCCGCCGCCACGATACCCGCAAGCCAAAAAGGAAACAGCCGCTGAAGCGACCCCATGTGGATCAGAACGCGAAGTGTCGGGATCATGATCGGTTCTCCATATGTCGAGGGAATAATCCCGAGTTGACGAGTCCGGATCAACCGTCACGCAACGTCAGCCGCCCATGGTGGAAACATATCCGACATAGAGAAAGACAAAGATCAGCCCCGCGATCCGCGGCATGCGCCAGCCCAGTGCCGGAAGGATGAGAAGCAGAAAAGCCGACCCTATTGTGATCCATAGGTCGAGCGACAGGAAACGGTCGGGCACCTGCAAAGGCCGCGCCGCAGCAGAAATGCCGAGGATTGCGAGCAAGTTGAAAATGTTCGATCCAAGGATATTCCCAAGTGCAAGATCTCCGTGGCCTTTGCGGGCTGCGGCGACTGACGCCGCAAGCTCTGGCAAGGAAGTCCCGACGGCGATGACCGAAAGCCCGATGATCGACGGCGGTACGCCCAGCCCGTTTGCGACGCCAATGCCCCCCGACACTGTCAATTTTGCACCAAGCAGGACCATTCCCAGTCCCATCAGAGAATAGACCAGTGGCGCTACTGAACCAGACGGCGGTGCTTCGTCATCAACTTCGTCTTGGGCACGCCCGCGCCAGACCGCGGAGATCACAAAGCCCATAAACCCGGCCAGCAAAATTATGGCCTCGAGCGAACCGAGAGTGCCGCGCAACAAAAGCAAACCGCCAAGGACCGTTGCGGCCAACATGACCACCAGATCGCCACGCAAGGCCCTGCTCGCTGAAAGGGGGCGTACAATGGCCGCCAGCCCAAGGATCAGGAGGATATTGGCGGTATTCGACCCAAGCACGTTTCCGATAGCAATTCCCGGCGCATCGGAAAGCGTCGCCTCGATCGAAGTTACCAGTTCGGGCATCGACGTGCCGAAGCCCATGATCGTGACCCCGATCAAAGCCTTGGACAGCCCGAGGCGCCGAGAAAGGCCAACCGCACCGCGCACGAGTGTTTCGCCACCGGCAAGGAGAAGGGCCAGCCCGCCGATCAGAAAGAATAGGTTTTCCAAGATGTGTGTTCCAAGAGCCTGGCACAGGCCACAGGCCGCTCAAGCTCCTGTGGTGCGCCATAGATCGTGAGGGCTCTTGAAAAATTAAAGGGGGTCAGCAACCTAAAGCAGGTGGCCGGACTTTTTGGCCTTAGTGGCAAGATAGTGGTGGTTGAACCGGTTTTCGCCGACCTTCAGCGGCACCCGTTCGGTCACGGTGATTCCGCTTTCTTCCATCCGGGCGACCTTGCGGGGGTTGTTGGTGAGCAGGCGAACCGCCCCAAACCCCATTCGGCGCAGGATTTCGGCCCCGATCCGGAAATCGCGTTCGTCATCCTCGAACCCCAATCGGTGGTTGGCCTCGACCGTGTCGAACCCCTGATCCTGAAGCGAATAGGCCCGCATCTTGTTGGCCAGCCCGATTCCCCGCCCCTCCTGATTGAGGTAAAGAAGAACACCCGCGCCTTCTGCCCCCATCTGCGCCAGCGCGCCGCGCAGTTGCGGGCCGCAATCGCATTTCAGGCTGCCCAGCACATCGCCGGTGAAACAAGCCGAATGAAGCCGGGCGAGAACCGGCTTTGACCGGTCCGGCTGGCCGATTTCTATCGCGTAGTGCTCTTCGGCCCCGTCCTGCGGGCGGAAGATGTGCAGGCGGCCGGCCTCGGCCGCTTCCATCGGCAGGCGGGCTGCGATGATGGGGTCATGGGCGGCAAGGCCGGGGTTCAGGGCGGATTTGGCGGGGACGCGCGTCAGGTCATGTTCAAGGGCGAAGGCCACCGGATTAGGCAGGTCAAGCACCAGCGCGGCCGGAAGAAGGCGCGCCGCCTTGCACAGGGCGATCGCGGCGCGGTGCATGTCGGCATCGCCATCACGCTGGGTTTGCAGCGGGCCCTTCATCGGCGCGCGCAAATCATCCGCCGGATCGGCAATGGCCCGGACCCATGACAGGGTCGCGTCGCGCGGAACGGTCAGCCGGGCAATATCTCCGTCATAGGCCCGCGCCTTGAGGGTTTCGGCGCGCCAGTTGGTGATGGCAAGGGTCGCCGTTCCCGACAGGGCGCGCAGGTCCGCAAGGCGGGCCGCGTCGACGGTTTCGGCAGACAGAACCAGCGCCCCCGCCGCCCCATCGGCATCCAGCACAACAGGCACCCCCATCCGCAGGTCGGATCGGGCGCGCGCCAGCCGTTCGGTGATATCCGGGGTAAATCCCATCGTCCGGGCCCTTGTCGTTTCCCGTTCCAGATAGCGGTTTCGGTTTCGGATTGAAACATTTCCCGGCAAATCCGACACGAGCGCGTGAATGAGGTGTCATAATCCTTGCCGGGTTGGCAGGGCTGCCACAAATCCGTGAGGACAGACGTGAACGGAGGCCAACATGGCACAGTTGAAAAAGATCCTTCTTGTCGACGACGACGAAGACCTGCGCGAGGCGCTGGGCGAACAGCTGATCATGACCGAGGATTTCGACGTGTTCGAGGCCGGGTCAGGGTCCGAGGCCATGAAAAAGGCCAAGGAAGCGCTTTATGATCTTGTGATCCTTGATGTCGGCCTGCCGGATACCGATGGCAGGGAGCTGTGCAAGCTGATGCGCAAGCAGGGGGTCAAATGTCCGATCCTCATGCTGACCGGCCACGACACGGATAGCGACACGATCCTTGGTCTTGATGCCGGCGCGAATGACTACATCACCAAGCCGTTCAAGTTCCCGGTGCTTCTGGCCCGGATTCGGGCGCAGTTGCGGACCCATGAACAGTCCGAGGATGCGGTGTTCCAGCTTGGGCCCTACACGTTCAAGCCCGCCCAGAAGATGCTGGTGACGGAAGACGACAAGAAGGTGCGTTTGACCGAGAAGGAAACCAACATCCTCAAGTTCCTTTACCGCGCGTCCGATGGCGTGGTTGCCCGTGACGTGCTGCTGCACGAGGTCTGGGGGTATAACGCGGGGGTCACCACCCATACGCTTGAAACGCATATCTACCGGCTGCGGCAGAAAATCGAACCCGATCCCTCCAACGCGCGCCTGCTGGTCACCGAAAGTGGTGGCTATCGGCTGGTCGCTTGATCTGGGTCAAATACAGGACACAGCGCCGGGGGTAATACCATGCAGTCCCCCGGTGGTGGGTCCGCTCATCACCTCCCTGTTGGACTTATTGCCCCGGCTTTCCCGCCGGGGCTTTTTTCTTGGGGGCCGGGGGCTTCTTTTCCGCAAGATGCCCTATTAGACTTTCTGACATTCAGGGTGCTGCTCCGTGCTGGAATAAAGGCCCGACCTTGAAAAGCAGGAGAGCAGGATGCGGATCGAACCCTTCGGCGTCGAACAGTGGATGAACAAGTGGGAGACGCGGTGCGAGATCAACCTCGCGGAAACCTGTGTCGCCTCCTTGACCCTTGCAGAGCTGATGCAAATGTCCGGTCGGACGCAGGTGATGCCCTCCGAATTGTCGGCTTTGAAAATGACTTATGGCGACATTACCGGGTCTCCCCGGCTGCGGGCGGCCGTTGCCAGCCTTTACGCGCGGCAAACGCCCGACACTGTGATGATCACCCATGGGACAATCGGGGCGAACCATCTGATCTACCAAACCCTTGTCAGTGCGGGGGATGTGGTGGTGTCGATCACACCGACCTATCAGCAACACACGGCGATTCCCGAAAGCATCGGGGCAGAGGTGCGCTGCCTGCCCCTGCGGGCCGAGGATGGATATCTTCCTGATCTGGACCGGTTGGCGGAGCTGGCGCAGGGCGCGACGTTGATTTCCCTGACAAACCCAAACAACCCCACCGGTGCGGTGATCGGGCTAGAGGGGCTGACCCAGATTGCCGAGATCGCCCGCGCCAATGGGGCCTGGGTGCTTTGCGACGAGGTCTATCGCGGAACGGAACAGGACAGCGACGCCGCCGGACCCTCCATCGCGGACCTTTACGAAAAAGGGATCAGCACCGGGTCCACGTCCAAGGCGTTTTCGCTGGCAGGGTTGCGGCTGGGCTGGATCGTGGGGCCGCGCGATCTGATGCAGGCGGTGGAAATACATCGCGACTACACGACGATCAGCGTCGGCGTGATCGACGACTATTTCGCCACGATGGCGCTGGAACACGCGGAGATAATTCTCGATCGTAGCCGCGCGATTACCCGGACCAACCTGACGATCCTTTCTGATTGGGTGGCGACCACGCCGGGGGTCGATTTCGTGCGACCGGCCGGCGGAACGACAACCCTTCTGTCCTTCGATCTGGACATGCCGTCCTATGACCTGTGCGAGGCGTTGATCCGCGACACCGGGGTCATGTTCACGCCCGGCTCTGTCATGGGGATGGAAGGCACGGTTCGGATCGGGTTTGGCAATGCGACAGAAAACCTGACTTCGGGTCTGCCGCGGGTGGCGGACTGGCTGGCATCCCGCTAGTCTGCGCCGGATCACGAACAGGAGTCCCCGATGCCCTTCACCCTTGCCACCTGGAACATCAATTCGGTTCGCCTGCGCGAAAGGCTGGTTGCCAAGCTGATGGCGGAAGAGGGGCCGGATGTTCTTTGTCTGCAAGAATGCAAAAGCCCGGTCGAGAAGATCCCGCTCGACCAGTTTCAGGCGCTGGGCTACCACCACATGGTTGCGCGCGGGCAGAAGGGCTATAACGGTGTCGCGATCCTGTCGAAGATCCCGATGGTCGAGGCGGGGGGCGAGGATTTCGCCGCACTTGGTCACGCCCGCCATATCGCCGGACAGTTGGAAAACGGGGTGACCGTCCATAATTTCTATGTGCCTGCCGGTGGCGATGTGCCCGACCGCGAGATGAACGAGAAATTCGGCCAAAAGCTCGACTACCTGACCGAGATGCGGGACCATTTTCACGCCAATCGCCCAGAAAAGGCGATTCTGGTCGGCGATCTGAACATCGCCCCGCGCGAAGATGATGTTTGGGACCACAAGAAACTTCTGAAGATCGTCAGCCATACCCCGATCGAGGTTGATCACCTTGCCGCCGCGCAGGATGCGGGCGGCTGGGTCGATGTGACCCGCAAGGATATCCCCGAGGGCCTGCTGTATAGCTGGTGGTCCTACCGGGCCAAGGATTGGGATGCCGCCGACAAGGGCCGCCGGCTGGATCATGTCTGGGCCACGCCTGATATCGTGAATGCGGCCCATTCCAGCCGCGTCCTGCGCGATGCCCGGGGGTGGGAGCAACCCAGCGACCACGCCCCGGTTTTCGCGACCTTCGACCTTTAGGCGCTATCGGCCAGTTGTTCGGCGAAAAAGGCTTCGGGGCTGTCCACCTCGACCAGCCGCTTGCGCTGAATTTCCCAGAACCGCGTCCCGACATTGCGCACGAAGGTTCGGTCGTGGCTGACCAGAAGGCAGCTTGCCTCATGGGCCTGCAACTCGGCCTCCAGCGCCTCTTGCCCTTCGATATCAAGGTGGTTGGTCGGTTCGTCCAACAGGTAGAAGTTCGGGTTCGTCAGGCGCAGGATCAGCATGGCCAGCCGGGATTTCTGTCCGCCTGACAAGGCCGACAGTTTCGCGTTCTGCAAATCCACATTCATCCCGGCCCCGGCCAGAAGGGCCCGCGCCCGCTGGTCGCCCACGTCGAAGGCATGGGTCACGGCCTCCATCGGCGAGGCATAGCTGTCCAGCTGGCTGACGGACTGGTCCGAATAGCCAAGGATCGCGGTTGCGGCGGCCCGGATGTCCGGGTCCTCTGACCCAAATGCAGCATGGACCCGGCGCACCAGCTGGGTCTTACCGGCCCCGTTCCGGCCCAGAAGAACCACGCGGTCCCCCTTGTTGATCCAGATTTTCGGCGTCTGGAACAGGACGGTCCCATCGGGTGCCGTGATCACCGTTTCCTCGAACGCCAGCAGGGCCTTGGCGTGCGTGTCGGAGTTCGTCAGGCGGATCGCCCCGGCGGATCGGTCCTGATGCGCGGGGCGGGCGGCAGCCTCGATCTTTTCGGCGCGGTCTTTCAACTGCTTGGTCTTGGTGACCAAAAGGTCCGAGCCGGAGTTGATCCCGATGTTCTTCAGCTTGGCAGCCTGCCGTCGCAACTGGTCCGCCTTCTTCATCTCGTTTTCGAACCGGCGGTCGTCGGCCGCGTCCGCCTCGTCCAAGGCCGCACGGGCCGGGGTGAAGGACAGGGCGAACTGGCGCGACCCTTCGGCGCGCAAAAACAGGGTGCGGTTTGTCACCTCGTCCAGAAAGGCGCGGTCGTGGCTGGCGATCAGGCAAGGCGTGTCGCGGGCAACGGTTGTCAGCCAGCGTTGCAGGAACCCGACCCGGCCAAGGTCCAGGTGGTTGGTCGGTTCGTCCATTAACAGAAGGTCGGGTTCCGTCACCCAGACCCGCGCCAGAAGGGCGACGCGCTGCCAACCGCCCGAAAGCCCCGATAGTGGGCGGTCACGCAGGTCGGCGGGAACGGCAAGGTCATCAAGGACGATATCGACCCGCCAGCTTTCATAGTCGGCCTGATCCTCGGGCAGCGCGTTCAGCACCGCATCGTAGAAACTGCGTGACAGCAGGTCTGCCGGCGGATTCTGTTCCACCAATCCGACCCGCAGGCCGCGAGCGCGGGTGATTTCGCCTTCGGTCGGGTCGACCGACCCGGCAAGACAGCGCAGAAGCGTGGTCTTGCCTCGGCCGTTTGCAGCAACCAGCCCGACCCGGTCGCCCTTGGCGATGGTCAGGTCCAGTCCGGTGAATAGGGATTGCCCAAGGGTCAGCGAAAGGGCGCGGGTGTTCAGCAAAGTCATATCGGTCCTGTCATAACATGGGGATGGGCGCGGAGTCGCACCGGGCCCGAAAGGCCGACCAGAGGGGGAAGGATGTGTCCCGAAGGTCAGCCCTGCAAACGGATTTGCAGGGCAGCGACAGGACCGCGGGTCCGATCGTGAAAACGCTTTGCCATGGCCACGACCCTCCTGCGGTTGATGTGACAGATGCCGAAACGCTACTTCCACAGGCCGGGCCTGACAATCCCCCCTTGCAATTGTGTGCTTGCAGCCACGCGCGTTTTGCGCGAAATGGCCTGTCTTCGGGCTGTTCATTGATTTGATACCTGTCCGTTGCTACCTTTTTGACAGGCCCAGCGCCGGGGCCCGCTGACGGCGCGCCACGCAGGAGGACAATGTTCTGTCTCTTGAACCATTGGCGGCGAATGCCGTCCAGCCGGGCGGGGTCGATATGACCGCCACACCTCAGGCCACCAGCGAAGCGACTCTCGCTGCCGTGCTTGCCTCTCTTGACGACGACAAGGCCGAAGACATCGTGGAAATCCCGCTGCGCGGGAAATCGACGATCGCGGACTACATGGTCATCGCATCCGGGCGGTCCAGCCGTCAGGTGTCGTCCATCGCTGACAAGCTGGCCGAGCGTCTGAAATCCAGCCTTGGCATTCTGTGCAAGACCGAAGGCGGCGACGTCGGCGATTGGGTGCTGATCGACGCGGGCGATGTGATCGTCCATGTCTTCCGCCCCGAAGTGCGCGAATTCTATCAGCTGGAGAAGATGTGGCTTCCGTCAACGGACGCCACCAAGGCCCGCTAGGCCATGCGGGTCCATCTTGTCGTTGTGGGCCGCCTTCGGGCGGGTCCGGAACGCGACCTTGTCGATGATTACCTGACACGATTTGACCGGACCGGCCGGGCGCTTGGGCTTGGCCCGGCGCAGGTGATCGAGGTCGAGGACAAGAAGGGCGGCGGAATGCCGGCCGAAGCGGCGCTTCTGGAAAAGGCGGTCCCGAACGGCGCGTTGATCTGCATTCTGGACGAGCGCGGCAAGGTGCAAAGCTCTCCCCAATTCGCCGACATGCTCGCAGGCTGGCGGGACACCGGGCGGCAGGACGTGGCCTTTGTCATCGGCGGCGCCGACGGGATCGACCCGGCCTTTCGCGCCAAGGCGGATGCGGCATTGTCCTTTGGCAAGATGGTCTGGCCGCACATGCTGGTTCGGGTGATGTTGACCGAACAGCTGTATCGCGCGGCCTCTATCCTTTCCGGGGCCCCCTACCACCGCGTCTAGGGCTGGAACCTGTGTCTGGTTTCGGCAAGAGTGGCCGGGCAATCAGAAAGGTCCGACCATGGCGCACCCCCTTTTGTCCCTCTCAGACATCGAAACCTATCAGCGCGACGGCGTGGTCCTGATCCGCGGCCTTTGGAAGGATCATGTAGAGACCCTTCGGGCCGGGATTGACCGGAATATGGCGGACCCTGGCCCCTATGCCGCCGAGAACCTGAAGCCGGGCGAGCCGGGCCGGTTCTTTGACGACTATTGTAACTGGACCCGCATCCCCGAGTTTGAACAGGTGATCCGGACCTCGCCCGTGGCCGAGGTCGCGGCGGATCTGATGCAGTCGGACAGCGTCCAGATGTTCCATGACCATGTGCTGGTGAAGGAGCCGGGCACCTCAAAGCCGACCCCCTGGCATCAGGACGGCCCCTATTACTTCGTCGATGGGGAAC
Organism: Loktanella sp. IMCC34160; assembly: GCF_004145845.1. Taxonomy (GTDB): domain Bacteria; phylum Pseudomonadota; class Alphaproteobacteria; order Rhodobacterales; family Rhodobacteraceae; genus SELP01. Next base: position 487,501 of record NZ_SELP01000003.1, read on the forward strand.
AGACCGTCAGTTTCTGGTCACCGCTTGATCCGGTGAAAGAGGCATCGCTGCGCTGCGTGGCCGGGTCGCATCTGTGGGAGAAGCCGGTGCTGCCCAAACGCTGGCTGGCCGATACGGATTTCTACCCCGATCCCGAGGCCTATATGCCCGTGCCTGACCCGGACGCCGAAGGGATGACCGTGCTGGAATGGGAGATGGAGCCGGGCGATGCGGTGGCCTTCAACTACAAGATCCTGCATGGCGCGCGCGGCAACGACCGTGCGGACCGGCGCCGTGCGTTTTCGCTGCGGCTGGTCGGGGACGATGCCCGCTATGTCGAACGTCCGGGCCGCACGTCGCCGCCGTTCCCGGGCCATGACATGCAGCCCGGCCAACGCTTGCGCGAAGACTGGTTCCCGGTCCTGCTGAATCGTCGGGCGGGGCTATGACGGCCCCGCTGGACCCTGTCATCGACGCCAAGGTCCGGGCGAGTTTCGGGGCACAGGCGATGATGACCACCCTCGGCGCACGGCTGGAGTCCTTGGCGCAGGGCGCTGTGACGATCAGCGCAGAGGTGACTGCTGCGTTGACACAGCAACAGGGCTTTTCACATGCTGGTTTGATTTTCTCCATCGGAGATAGTGCTGCAGGGTATTCCGCTTTGACTATGATGCCTGAAGAGGCGGAGGTGATGACGGTCGAAATGAAGATCAATCTTCTGTCGCCGGGCGCGGGCCGCCTGGTCGCCGAGGGGCGGGTGATCCGCCCCGGCAAGCGGCTGGTGGTGGTCGCGGCGGATGTCTGGGCAGACGACCCATCTGACAGGCGGCGGCATGTCGCGATGCTTCAGGGCACGATGATTCCGGTGGATCGGGGCTGAGGTGGGCTGGACGTGGTGGGCCGGTCAGATTACCTAACGCACATGACACAGAAACCCGAATTGACCCTTTTCCTTGCCGCCCCGCGCGGGTTTTGCGCGGGTGTGGACCGGGCGATCAAGATCGTCGAAATGGCGCTCCGCAAGTGGAGCGCGCCGGTCTATGTCCGTCACGAGATTGTCCACAACAAGTTCGTGGTCGACAGTCTGCGGGATCAGGGCGCGGTCTTTGTCGAGGAATTGGACGACTGTCCCGACGACCGCCCGGTGATCTTTTCCGCCCACGGCGTGCCCAAGGCGATCCCGGCAGAGGCCGCCCGGCGCGAGATGATCTACGTCGATGCGACCTGTCCCTTGGTCAGTAAGGTGCATATCGAGGCCGCCCGACATGCGGAAAACGGTCTTCAAATGATCATGATCGGCCACGCCGGCCATCCCGAAACCATCGGGACCATGGGGCAACTGCCGGACGGCGAGGTGCTTCTGGTCGAAACGGTCGAGGATGTGGCGCGGGTGCAGGTGCGCGATCCGGCCCAATTGGCCTATGTCACCCAGACGACCCTGTCGGTCGATGACACGGCGGATATCGTTGCGGCCCTTCAGGCCCGGTTTCCGGCCATCGTCGGGCCGCATAAGGAAGACATCTGCTATGCCACCACCAACCGGCAGGAGGCGGTCAAGGCCATCGCGCCGAAGTGTGACGCGCTTTTGGTCGTTGGTGCGCCGAATTCCTCCAACTCCAAGCGACTGGTCGAGGTCGCCGCCCGGGCGGGTTGCCAGTACGCGCAACTGGTCATGCGGGCAGACAACATCGACTGGCGCGCGCTGGAGGGTATCAGGTCGGTTGGCATCACCGCAGGGGCTTCGGCACCCGAGGTGTTGATCAACGAGGTGATCGACGCCTTCCGCGACCGGTTCGACGTGACCGTGGAGATCGTGGAAACCGCGAAAGAGAACGTCGAGTTCAAGGTGCCCCGCGTCTTGAGGGAACCGGCATGACCCGCATCCCGCTTTCGGCGCTGATCCTTGGCCTTGCCGGGCTGATCCCCTTTGTCTGGGGCGCGCTGACGCAGCTGTCCCCGGCCTTGGGGCAATGGAGCCTTTCGTCCTTGGGCGGGCGGTTCACCGGCCCCTATGTCGGGCTGGCCTACGGGCAGGTGATCCTTGCATTCATGTCCGGCGTGTTGTGGGGCTTTGCCACCAAGACAACGGGCGGGCGCGCCGCCACCGGCTATGCCCTGTCGGTGATCCCGGCACTTTGGGCCTTCTTCATGGTGGGCGGTGGCCCGGTCGCCGCCGCGACAAACCTGATTTTCGGTTTCCTGGGGCTGCTGATCCTTGATTGGTTCTTTGTCCTTTGGGGGCTGGCGCCGCGGTGGTGGATGTCCCTGCGGATCGGACTGACCGCGGTTGTGGTTCTTTCCCTTGGTGTGACCGTCCTCTGATGGTGGATCGGCAAACACTCGACGTCTACGCGCGGCAGGCCACGGACTATGCAAGGCTGTTTTCGGGAAGCGAGCCGGATGCCGACCTTCTGGCGTTCATGGGTCAATTGCCCAAGGGCGGGCGGGTTCTGGACCTTGGCTGCGGCCCCGCGACAGCCTCGGCCCATATACGGGCGGCGGGGTTTGATCCGGACCCGTTGGATGCCAGCCCGGAAATGGTGGCGCTGGCGAATGAGACCCATGCCATTGGCGCACGGGTTGGCACCTTCGACGATGTCGATGCAACGGATGAATACGACGGGGTCTGGGCCAACTTCAGCCTGCTGCATGCCCCCCGCGCAGACCTGCCCCGGCACCTGTCGGTCATCCATAACGCCCTCAAACCCGCCGGACTGTTCCATATCGGGATGAAAACGGGCGCGGGCGAGGCGCGCGACCCGATCGGGCGCGCCTATACCTATGTCGCGGTCGATGAACTGCACGACCTGCTGCGCAGCGCCGGGTTCACCGTGGTCACCACCCGCGAGGGCACCGGCAAAGGGCTGGCCGGAACCGACGATCCCTTTGTCATCTGCCTGTCCAGGAAAGGCTGATCATGCCGGATCTTTACGCCTACACGGATGGTGCCTGTTCCGGGAACCCTGGTCCCGGTGGCTGGGGCGTGCTGATGCTGGCCAAGGACGGGGAGCAGATCGTCAAGGAACGCACCCTGTGCGGCGGTGAGGCGGAAACCACCAATAACCGGATGGAGCTTCTGGCTGCCATCACCGCGCTTGAAACGCTTGCCCGCCCGTCAACCATCACCGTCATCACCGACAGCGCCTATGTCAAAGATGGGATCACCAAGTGGATCCACGGTTGGAAGCGGAACAACTGGACCAAGAAGGGCGGGTTGAAGAATGTCGAGCTGTGGCAGCGGCTGGACGCGGCGCAGGCCCGGCACAGGGTGACCTGGGAGTGGGTCAAGGGCCACGCCGGACACCCGGAAAACGAACGGGCCGATGAATTGGCCCGCGAGGGCATGGCCCCCTACAAGCCGCAGGGCAAATGATGATCGCCGTTCTCGATATCGCCTCGGTCTTCATCTTTGCGCTGACCGGTGCCCTTGTGGCAAGCCGGGCGCAACTGGACATCATCGGGTTCCTGTTCGTGGCCAGCCTGACAGCCGTCGGTGGCGGCACCCTGCGCGACCTTCTGCTGAACCGTGATGCCGTGTTCTGGGTGGCGGACCCATCCATCCTGTGGGCCGCCGTCGTGCCGGCGGTTGCGGTATTCTTCCTCGCGCATCTGCTGGAAAGCCGTTTGCGCGTCCTGACGTGGCTGGATGCCTGCGCCCTTGCGGTGGCCGTGCCTGCCGGGGTCGGGGTCGCACTGGACCTTGGGCAACCGGCCACGGTCGTCCTGATCATGGGGGTGTCGACTGGGTGTTTCGGCGGGCTTTTGCGGGATGTGGTCTGCAACGAGGTGCCGCTGGTTCTGAAGCAGGGAGAGCTTTACGTCACCTGCGCCTTCGCCGGGGCAGGTGCGGCGATGTTGGCCCTGTCGGTCGGCCTGACCCAGCCTGTCGCACTGATCGCCTGCGCGGTGGTCACGCTGTTGTTGCGTGCGGGAAGCCTCGCCTTCGGCTGGCGGTTGCCGGTCTACAAGGCCCGCCCACCCCGCAGCTAGTCGGCGAAATAGTCGCGAAGGATGCGGCCGTAGATCGCCTTCAGCTGGTGGATCTGCTCGACGCTGACCCGTTCATCGACCTGATGCATGGTCTTGCCGACAAGGCCAAACTCTACCACTGGACAGTGATCCTTGACAAAGCGGGCATCGGATGTGCCGCCAGAGGTGGACAATTCCGGCATACGCCCGGTTTCCGCCTGAACCGCCTTGCCGATCAGATCGGACAGGTCGCCCGGCGGCGTCAGGAAACTTTCCCCGGACACGCTCACCTCCATCGCGATTTTCACGTCGAATTCCGTGGCGATCGCATCGGCGCCTGCCTGCATCCAGTCGGTCAGGCTTTGGCTGCTGTGCAGGTCGTTGAAGCGGATGTTGACGGCGGCGGTGCCCTTGGCGGGGATCACGTTCGTGGCGGGGTTCCCGGTGTCGATGGTGACAATGGCAAGGGTGGACGGGTCGAAGTGGTCGGACCCCGAGTCAAGCTCGCGGCTGGCCAGCCGGTCCATCAGACGGGCAAGAGGCGGCAGCGGGTTGCGCGCGCGGTGCGGATAGGCGGAATGACCCTGAACGCCGGTCACGGTGAAGCGCGCGGTCATTGACCCGCGGCGGCCGATCTTCATTGCCTCACCCATTTCATTGGGGCTGGTCGGTTCGCCGACAAGGCAGTGGGTCATCCGTTCGCCCGCCTCTGCCATCCAGTCCAGAAGCGCGGTGGTTCCGTCCAGCGCCGGGCCTTCTTCGTCTCCGGTGATGGCAAGGATGATCGCGCCATCCGGCGGGGTCTGCCGAACGAAATCCACCGCTGCGGCGGCAAAGGCCGCGACGCCCGATTTCATGTCGGTCGCGCCCCGGCCCCATAGGTATCCATCGCGGATTTCCGCGCCGAAGGGATCGACGGTCCAGTCGTCCGGATTGCCGATGGGCACCACGTCTGTATGCCCGTTGAATCCGAATGATCTGTTGGCGCCCTTGCGACCCCAACGCGCGAACAGGTTGCTGACCCCGCCGCGATCGACGCGGGTGCAATCGAAACCGGCCCCCTCCAGCAGCTCGGCAAGCAGAACCAGTGCCCCGCCCTCGACCGGGGTGACAGAGGGGCAGCGGACAAGGCGGGCGGTCAGGTCGACGGGGTCTATCGGGTTGGGCATGGCGATCTCCTTGTTTCCTCCCGTAGCCCGAGACCCGGCGGGATGCAACGAAGGCCGACAGGGGCGGTCGGACGGGAAAGCCACAGGTGGCGCGGCCAGGGTCAAAAGGGGATGTTCCGTTGGCCCGAAAATGCTATCACTGGGGCAATAATTGGACCCGAGGCAGGGCAAACACACAATCGGCTGTGACCAGCAGGATCAGCTACAAGATATAGCGGTTGGAGAACTCCGGCGGCGTGTGCGCACTGTTTCGGCAATGTCGAGGCGGGACAATGGTTCAGGCAAGTCAGACACCCGGCGGCGGGGGCGGGACAGCGGCGAAGAGCGCACAGGTGTCTCGACCGGTAGGCGCGACGATCTTCGCCGGTGCAGGGATCTGCCCGGACAGTCCCCCAGACACGAGCACCTGACCCGGACCAAAGATGAGCTGGATCGCGCTAAGAGACAGGCAGGCAGGCACGTTCAACCCCATCGGGTTGGGTGAACCGCTGTCGGCGAACGTCGCGCCGCGTGATCCCGATTGCTTTCTGCCTTGTGGGACCCTGCGGCTCGAGTTTTCGTTCGATCCCGATCTGGGTCGGCGCAACCTGCTGCGCTACGTGGCCCGCGACCCGTGGCTGAGCAGCTTGATCCTTTGCCTCGATCCGGATGGGACGCTAAGCCTTCTGCAAGGGCAGGCTGAACGGTCCGAATATCTGTCGCTTCAGATCGGGGACAGGATGCCGGGCGAGACCGTACATGTGACGTTCGCCTGGAATGCGCCGATGAAGGTCGGGGTTCTGGCGGTTGACCTGCCCGACGAAGACCGGACCCTGCTTGCCGAAATCCCAAACCCGATCCCGCTGTGCTATCGGGATGTCGCCCTAATCGCGGGCAGTTCGGCGACGGCCACGCTTCAACCCGAGGTCAAGTTTGTCGCGATTGCCGACACGGTCGAGCCGGTCGGACCCGGTGCAACCATCGGACCCGGTGCGGTGGTTGAAACCGCAGACGGCCCCGTGCCGATTGGAAAGGTCCGGCTGGGGCAGGTCATCAAGACGGCCGATGGCGGAGAGGCGCAGGCCCGCTGGATCGGTTCACAGTCCCTGCCGGCCCGGGGTCAGTTCGCGCCGCTGACGATGCGCCACCCTTATTTTGGCCTCGACTACGACCTTCTGGTCTCGTCCGATCAGAGGATTCTGTTGAAGGGGTCCAAGGTCGAATACCTGTTCGGCGAGGAACAGATTTGCACGGCGGTCCGGCATCTGGCGGATGGAAAGGCCATTCTGCGGTCGCCCGACAGGTTGGTGCAGACCTACTATCAGCTTGTTCTGGACCGGCATGCCATCATCCCGGTCAGCGGGGCCATGGTAGAAAGTTTCGACCCGTCCCGCCTGACCCGCGACCCCGGGTTGCTGCCGCATTCCATCCTTCGGAATATGCCGCGCGAACTGCTGCCGCGCGGCCCGTCGCTGGGAATTGCCGTGCTTCGGGACTACGAGGCGCTGACGCTGGCCCGCTAGAGCCCCGCTGTAGGCTATGGAAAACGCAAGTCCGAGGGGCGCAAAACCGGTTCCCACCTTTGCGCGACATGCTTTAGGCCTCGTCGTCGTCCCCGTCGTAGAACGGCGTCATCTGGGCGACGATCACCGCGTTCTCTTCCAGCGCGCGCTGCATCAACTCGCGCTCCTCGTCAGGCACCTCGTGCCCTTCGGCAAGGCGTTCGTCCAGTGTGCCATAACCGGTGACATCCAGCGGGGCGAGGTCGGCCTGCTTGAGGATGGCCACGGTCTCACGCACCGCCTCTGCCTCGTCCACGCCGGAGGCATAGCAGATCAGGGCGGCGCCGGTGCTGCCGTCCGGCAGCCCGTCGCCATCCTTGCGGCCCACGTCGACCAGCAGCGTATAGACCTGCTGGCGCTTCGCGGCCTTCGGTTTCGGGGTCTCAGTCACGCAGCAGCTCGTTGATGCCGGTCTTGGACCGAGTTCTTTCGTCAACGCGCTTCACGATCACCGCGCAATACAGGTTGATCCCGTTCTTCGACGGCATGGAGCCTGCAACGACGACCGAATAGGGGGGTACTTCGCCATACATGACTTCGCCGGTTTCGCGGTCGACGATCTTGGTCGACTTGCCAATGAAGACACCCATGCCAAGGACCGAGCCTTCGCGCACGATGCAGCCTTCGACAACCTCCGACCGGGCCCCGATGAAACAGTTGTCTTCGATAATGGTCGGGCCGGCCTGCATCGGCTCAAGCACGCCGCCAATGCCCACGCCACCGGACAGGTGCACGTTCTTGCCGATCTGGGCGCAGGACCCGACGGTGGCCCATGTGTCGACCATGGTGCCGCTGTCGACATAGGCGCCGAGGTTCACGAAGGATGGCATCAGCACCACGCCCGGCGCGATATAGGCGGATTTGCGCACGATGCAGTTCGGCACGGCGCGGAACCCGGCAGACTGGAAATCCTCATCGTCCCAACCGGCGAACTTGCTATCGACCTTGTCCCACCAGCCGGCACCCTGCGGGCCGCCGGACTGGAATTCCATGTCCTTGATGCGGAACCCCAGAAGCACGGCCTTCTTCGCCCACTGGTTCACATGCCAGTCGCCGCTGTCCTGACGTTCGGCAACACGCAGCGACCCGCTGTCGAGGGCGTCCAGCGTATCTTCGATCGCCTCGCGGGTCTCGCCCTTGGTGGACGGGGTAATCTGGTCGCGGGTTTCCCACGCGGCTTCGATGGCTGCTTCGAGCTGGGCATTGGACATGGGGCCATTCCTTCCGGTCAAACTGACGTTGCGATGCCCTATAGCGGCAGGGCGCGTCTGGCACAATGCGACCTGTCAAACTCGGTCTGCGGCGAAGGACGTTTCCTGTTGTGACGATTGGACCGGCACCATAGATATCAGCCCCAGTCCATGCAAAGGTCAGCCTGTGCAGCATCGCCCGAGCGACAGAGCCATCACCCACAACCCGACGGGTGCGTTTCCCGCGCCGGTCTTGCTGCGGCTGTGGCGCGGTCTGGGCGGGGGTCTGCCGGGCGCCTTCAAACCTCTGGGTTGTCTGGTTCATGCCCGGCAGGGCGCCGCGCCGGAGCGCCGGAAGGAACGCTTTGGACTGCCGACAGCGTCCCGGCCGGAAGGGCGTATCATCTGGATTCACGGCGCCAGCCTTGGCGAAGTGAGCCAGCTGCGGACGCTGGTTCCGGCGCTGGAGCGCGACTTCGGCGCGACGGTTGTAATCACGACCATGACCCAAACCGGGGCAGACTGGGTTGCTGGACAACTGCCCGATGCGATCCACCAATTTCAGCCCATGGATACACCCCGGTACTGGGATCTGTTCTTTGATTATTGGCGCCCTGATGTGGGGCTGGTGGTCGAAAACGATCTTTGGCCGACCATGTTGTCGACCGCGGCGAAACGCGGTGTTCCCATGATGGTCCTGAACGCGCGGGCCTCTCGCAGTATGCTGCGACACCCGCGGGTCTACCGGCATCTTCTTGGGCATCTCTCGGCCATCCACTGTCGAAACGAGGCGGTTGCGGGTCAGTTTGACCTGTTGGGTGTTGGGCGGGATAAGATGCTTGTGGGGGGCGATCTGAAGGCCTTCGGTGGAGCCCTGCCTTTGCGAGATGACGAGGTTGCCGCGCTGCAAGGCATGATCGGCGCGCGCAAGACCTGGATTGCCGCTTCGACCCATCCGGCCGATGAACCGGTGGTGCTTAAGGCGGCAGGCCACCTTAAGCGCAGCGAGAGTCCTTTGCTTGTCTGGGCACCCCGCCACCCAAAACGGGCAGCGCAGATCATCGAGGCGGCAGAGGCCGCCGGTCTGACAGTGGCGCAGCGGAGCCGGGGCCAGGCCATCGACGCGTCCACGGATATCTATCTTGCTGACACCACGGGGGAAATGGGGACGATCTTTGCACTGTCCGACATTGTCTTTCTGGGCGGTGGCTTTGGGCCGGAAGGGGGGCACAACCCCTATGAACCCGCGCGGGAAGGCAAGGCCGTGTTGTCCGGTCCGGGCGTGCGCCACTTTGCCGAGGCATTCGACCTGCTGACCGACGCGGGTGGAGCCGCCTATGTCCACGACGCGCCGGAGCTGGCGGAAAGTGTCTTGGCCCTCCTGAAGGATGAACAGGCAAGGCGCGCTGGTCAGGCGGGCCAGCAGGTCATTTCGGCCATGCCCAATCCGATTGACGGGATCATCGACATGATCCAGACGGTCGCCTTGCAGAAGAAGGCGCAGTGATGACCCGGGCAGTTCTCCTCAATGATACTTCGGCCCGCTATCATCACGGATGTAGCCGCGTGTCCCGACTGCTGAAGGCGGGACTTGCCGCCAGAGGCGTCGAGATTACGGCCTCAGCCTTGGCTCATACGGATTGGACGAGAACGCCCGGATTCCTCAGCGCATTGGAAGCGGCTGAACTGGTGGTCATCAACGGCGAAGGGACCCTGCATGGGGGCGCGGAAAAGGGGCAGCTTCTTTTGAATGTTGTCGACCATCCCGCCGCCCGGGGTAAACCCGTCGCGGTCGTCAACACGATCTGGCAGAACAACCCGCCGGACTGGGCTGACATCCTTCGTCGCTGCGCTTTGGTTTCGGCACGGGATAGTGCCAGCCATGCCAACCTTCTGGCAGCGGGCGTCGAACAGGCGGTTCACGTCCCGGACCTGTCCTTGTCTGAACGGGTCGAACCGCCGACCGGCGGGCGAAAGGGGCTGGTGGTCGGCGACAGTGTTCGGCATTCGGTTCGAACGCATCTGGCGCGCTATGCCCAAAGACAGCACGCGACATTCGTCCCATCGAAGACCCTGACATCGACCCTATGGAGCCGCTGGCCCGCCCGGCACCTACTTTGGCGTGTCTACAACGGTGTTTTTTCTGGCAAGGTTCCGGACTTCATGATGGCCCGTGACGAAGCCGCCTATCTCGAAATCTTGTCCGGTGCGATGGGGCATGTGACCGGGAGGTTTCATGGCGTTTGTTATTCCATATTGGCCGAACTGCCCTTCCTGGCCGTCGGGTCTGTCACGTCCAAGGTTCAGGTGCTGGTCGCCGACGCAGGGCTGAACCCCGATCGTGTCATCCCGGTCGAGGCCTTGGCGGACTTGCCGCTTCCCCCGCCCTTCGACGAGACGGAACTGGGCAATCTCAGACGCTACAAGGAAGATGCGCAGGATAAGGCGCAGGACCTGTTTGACCGCATCGCGAGGCTGGCATGACGCGGTTGGCTTTCACTCTTGCAAAGGTGTTCCGGAACGAGGACGCGTTGCAACGTTTCTCGGTTCCGCGTTCCGATCTGGCGAACGAAACAGAAGGCAAGACCGTCGCTGTGGTCGGCAATGCCCGGTCGCTAGAAGCGGCAGACCACGGAGCGGCGATCGACACGGCCGATATCGTGGTCAGGATCAATTCCGCGCCGATCCCTTCCGAGAGATCCCATGGGGGTCGGACCGACTGGCTGGCTGTTTCCACCCCGGTGAGTGCGGCGACCTTGCAGGCCCGACAGCCGTCCAGACATCTTTGGATGACACCCAAACGCAGGCGGCTGCCCTATGCGTTCGCGGCTGCGGATGGTTTCTACCTCTTCCCGCAGGAAGAACATCGCCGCCTTTCGTCCGAGGCTGGCGAACGGCCTACGACCGGCTTGATGGTGATCGACCTTCTGTCCCGCCTTCCGGCCGCGCGGATCGACCTTTACGGGTTTGATTTCTTTGCGTCGCTGTCCCTGTCCGGCGCCCGCACGAGCGATCAGGTGCCGCATGATTTCAATGCAGAGCGGGACTGGGTCCACCGTCTGTTGGCCCGCGACGGCCGGTTCACCCTAGTCAGGGCGGGTTGAAGCACTGGTCATGGGCATTGGCAGATTGTAGGCATAGTCAACAATCAAATACGAGGACCGGGCCATGACCGACCACCGCCGCCACCCCTTCCGCGACAGCCATCAGGACCGCGAAGCCGCGACCCATATTCCGGATACGGCACAGACCCGATCCCCGGCCTACCGACTTGCTTTCGCGGACGATGATTTCCTGTGCAGGGACGAACTGCGGCCGGTTCGGCTTCAACTCGAACTGCTCAAACCCGAACTGATGATGAATGAGGCGGGGATCAATTCCACCATCGTCCTGTTTGGCGGCGCGCGCATTCCAGAGCCCGCGAAGAAGGACAAGGCCCGGACCAAGACCCTTGCCGATCTGTCCGAATATTACGAGGAAGCTAGGCGTTTTGCCCGTCTTATCACCGAGAAGGGACAGGCGAACGGGGGCCTTGAAAACGTCATCGTCACCGGTGGCGGCCCGGGCGTGATGGAGGCTGGAAGCCGCGGCGCGGCAGAGGCCGGGGGAAAGTCCATCGGGCTGAATATCGTGCTACCGCATGAACAGGCACCGAACGAGTACGTGACCCCGGAGCTGTGCTTCAACTTCCACTATTTCGCGATCCGCAAGATGCATTTCCTGATGCGGGCCAAGGCGATCTGCGTCTTCCCCGGCGGGTTCGGGACATTGGACGAATTGTTCGAAAGCCTGACCCTGATTCAGACCGGCCGGATGGAGCGGGTGCCGTTCCTGCTGTTTGGCCGTGCCTTTTGGGAGAAGATCGTCAACTGGGACGCGCTGGCCGATGCGGGCACGATTTCAGAGGAAGACCTTGGCCTGTTCCGCTTTGTCGAGACCGCCGAAGAGGCGCTGGCCGCGATCGAAACCTGGGACGGTAAAGGCGAACGCCGGGGCGCGATTCCGGGACGCTGAGCGATGCAGAAGATCGTTGTCATGGGGGTGTCGGGATCGGGCAAATCCACCTTGGGCGTGGCCTTGGCCCATGCCCTTGGAGCCACGTTCATCGACGCCGACGACCTGCACCCGGCTGAGAATGTGGCCCATATGGCGGCTGGACGTGCCCTGACGGATGCGATGCGCTGGCCGTGGCTGGACCGCTGCGCGGATGCGATGGCGCAGGCAGGCGATGTGGTTCTTGCCTGCTCTGCGCTGCGCCGGGCCTATCGTGATCGGCTGCGGGCCGGTGTTGCAGGGCTTCGTTTGGTCCATATCGAGGCCACCCCGGACCTGACCGCCGCGCGAATGGCAGACCGTGCCGGTCACTTCATGCCGACCACCCTTCTGGACAGTCAGTTCGCCACGCTTGAACCGCCCGACGGGACCGAGGCACCTATAATCAGTGATCCGGCCTTGCCGGTGGCCGAGCAGGTTGCCGACATTCTGACGAAATTGCGCGAAGTTTGACGAGGATCAGGTTCCGCCTGCCTGATCCTGCTAGGGTAGCGGTATGGATGAACCAAAGCGACAGCCTGAACCGGCCTTCCGCGCCAAGGGTCTGACCAAGACCTATGGCGAGGGGCACAGTGCCGTGCATGCCCTGCGCGGGGTCGATCTTGAGATCATGGCCGGTGAGATCGTCGTGCTTCTGGGGCCGTCTGGCAGCGGAAAATCGACCCTTCTGAACATCCTTGGCGGGTTGGACCGGGCCACGTCCGGAGAGGCGCATTTCGGGGCCGAGTGCCTGACGGAGATGACCGACCGGGCGCTGACCGCCTATCGGCGCGATCATGTGGGGTTTGTGTTCCAGTTCTACAACCTGATGCCCAGCCTGACCGCGCGCGAGAATGTGGAGCTCGTCACCGAAATCGCCCGCCACCCGATGGAACCTGAGGCCGCGCTGACCCTTGTGGGCCTGTCGGAACGGGTGGATCACTTCCCGGCGCAGCTGTCGGGTGGCGAACAGCAGCGGGTTGCCATCGCCCGCGCCGTCGCCAAGGAACCGGAGGTTCTGTTTTGCGATGAACCAACTGGCGCTTTGGACAGCACGACCGGCCGGGCCGTGCTGCGGGTGTTGCGGGATGTGAACGACAGGCTGGGCACCACGATCCTGATCGTGACCCACGCCGCCGCGACAGCGGCCATGGCCGACCGGGTGATTCATTTCGCAGACGGCGAGATCCGTCAGGTCGTGAAGAACAAGACCCGCAAGGCCCCCGAGGAGATCGAGTGGTGACGCCGCTGCACGCCAAACTGGGCCGCGACCTGTGGCGCATGAAGGGGCAGGCCATTGCCATCGGTCTTGTCATCGCCATCGGCGTGGCGATGCAGGTGATGATGACCGGGCTAGTTCTGTCCCTCACAGAAACACGAAACGCCTATTACGACCGCTACCGGCTGGCCGATGTCTTTGCCCCGGTGGCCCGGGCACCCGAGCGGGTTGCGGAAACGCTGGCGCGGATCGACGGTGTGGCGCAGGTGGAAACCCGGATCACCGGCATGGCGCTTGTGGACATTTCTGGGCGCGATTTGCCCGTGTCGGCGCGGGCCTTGTCACTGCCCGACCACGGGGTGCCGGGCCTCAACGATATCCTGCTGACTGCGGGCAGGATGATCGACCGGACCCGCCCCGAGGAAATCCTGTTGCTGGACGGATTCGCCGCCGCCAATGGCCTGCGACCCGGCGACCGCATCCGAACCACGATGAACGGCGCCCGCCGAAGTCTTCTGGTGGTCGGCACCGCCCAGTCGCCCGAATTCCTTTACACGACCGCGCCCGGCGAATTCGTCCCCGACGACGCCCGGTTCGGGGTGATCTGGATGAACCGCTCTGCCCTTGCGGCGGCCTATGATCTGGAAGGGGCCTTTAACGAGGCGCTGGTGTCCTTGACCCGCAACGCGCGGGAAGAGGCGGTGCTGGATGCGATCGACCGGATCCTGTCGCCCTTTGGCGGGCCGGGCGCCTATGGGTTGGCCGATCAGTTCTCTAACCGATTCGTGTCCGAGGAAATCGCCGGACTGGAGGTCTCCTCGACCGGGGTGCCGCCAATCTTTCTCGCCGTCGCGGCCTTCCTTCTTTACATCGTGATCAGTCGCCTTGTGCAGTCAGAGCGCGAAGAGATCGGCCTGATGAAGGCCTTTGGCTATCGCAATGGCGAGGTGGGCTGGCACTATATGCAGCTTGTGCTGACCATCGCGTTGGGCGGGGCGTTGCTCGGGTGCCTTTTGGGGATCGCGGCGGGGCGGGCGATGATCCCGGTCTATACAACCTACTACAAGTTTCCATTTCTCCTGTTTCGGCTCGAACCGGCTTCGTTTTTGACCGGAATCGCGACCAGTGTCTTTGTCGCGTCTATCGGGGGGTTGTTCGTGCTGCGGCGGATTTTCCGACTTGCCCCGGCCGAGGCGATGCGCCCGCCCACACCGCCCGACTACAGCCGAACAGGGCGGTTCGGGGCCGGGCTGTCGCAATGGCTGGACCAGCCCAGCCGGATGGTCCTGCGCCGGATCACGCGGCAACCGGGGCGGATGGCCGGGGCGGTCTTTGGCATCGCGGCGGGCATGGGGCTGAGCCTTGGGATGCTGACGATCTACGAAGGGTTCGATGTGGCGCTTGACCGGACGTTCAACGTGATCGACCGGTCCGACGCGACCGTGACATTCGCCTATCCGGCGTCCGACAAGACGATCCTTGAACTGGCCCGGATGGATGGGATCACCCTGGCCGAGCCGGTGCGGCAAGTGCCGGTCGTGTTCCGCAACGGGCGTCTGGACCATCAGGGCGCGATCACCGGTCTGGCGCCGGGGGCGCATCTGTTCCGGGCGCTGGACGCCAACGAACAGCCCATCGTCCTGCCAGAACGGGGGGTGGTCCTGTCGACCGCGCTGGCCTCGATCCTTGCGTTGGAACCGGGTGACCCGGTGACAGTCGAGGTGCGCGAGGGAAGCCAGCCGGTGCTGACCGTCCCTGTCACCGGGATCGCGGACAGCCTGATGGGGTCGCCCGCCTATATGGATCTGGCGGCGCTGAACCGAATGCTGGGCGAACCGGGGCGGGTGAGCGGGGCCTATCTTGCCGTCGATCCCGACCGTCAGGCCTCGGTTCATGCCGCGCTGAAGGATATGCCGGTGGTCGCCGGTGTCAGCCTGCGGACCGAGGCATTGGCCGCCTTCCAGACCATTATGGACAGCGGTGCCGGGTCGATCCGCTATGTCATGGGGTTCATGGCCTTCATCATCACATTCGGGATCGTCTACAATGCCGCCCGCGTGGCGCAGGCCGAACGGTCCCGCGATCTGGCCAGCCTGCGGGTGATCGGTTTTCATACCGGGGAAACGGCCTTTGTCCTGCTGGGGGAACTGGCCGTGGTCGTTCTGGCCGCGCTGCCCTTGGGCATCCTGATCGGGCGGTCTCTGTCGTCCGGCATCGCCGCCGGGTTTTCGACCGAACTTTACCAGATCCCCGTGATCTTTGCGCCGCAGGCGCAGGGCCTTGCCATTGCCGTGGTTGTCGC
This sequence comes from Loktanella sp. IMCC34160, assembly GCF_004145845.1. Classification (GTDB taxonomy): domain Bacteria; phylum Pseudomonadota; class Alphaproteobacteria; order Rhodobacterales; family Rhodobacteraceae; genus SELP01. The sequence goes on from NZ_SELP01000003.1 coordinate 502,902, forward strand.
GGCGGCCCTGCTGTCCGGCTGGCTTGTGAAACGCGATATTGACCGGGCCGATATGATCGAAGCCCTCAAGACAAGGGAGTGAACGTGCCATGGCCCGTCGCCGCAAACTGTCCCGCAGCCTTCTGACCCTTCTTGCCGTTCTGGCGGTCGGCGGCGCGCTGATCGCCGCCTTCTGGCCGCAGCCGACCCTGGTCGACATGGGGCAGGTGGTGCGCGGCGGTCTTCAGGTCACCATCGACGAAGAAGGACGCACACAGGTGCGCGAGGCCTATGTCGTGTCGACCCCGGTCGCGGGCCGCTTGCTGCGGGTGCAGGTGCATCCGGGCGATCAGGTGACAGGTGGCGAAACGGTCGTGGCCCAGATGCGGCCCACAAACCCCGCCGCGCTGGACGTTCGGACCCGTGAACAGGCCCATGCGGTCGTGCAGGCGGCAGAGGCGGCGCTGCGCGTGGCGCAGGCCGACCTGAACGCGGCGATTGCCGCTGATGATCTTGCCGAGTCCGATTTGCAGCGCACCCAAAGCCTATTTGATAGCGAAATCGTCAGTCAGGCGGCGCTGGACCGGGCCCGAGGCGCGGCGCGCGCCGCCCGGGCCAGCCTTGATACCGCCCGCGCCGCCATTTCGATCCGCGAGGCGGAACTGAATAACGCCCGTGCACAACTGATCGGATTCGATGATGTGTCGCTGGCCAATGCGATTGGCGAGACATCGGGCGACGAGATCCCGCTCTACGCCCCGATCACCGGGCGAATCCTGCGCATCGTGCAGGAAAGCGAAACCATCCTGCCCGCCGGTGCGCCAGTGATGGAGATCGGCAATATCGAAAATGATCTGGAGGTCGTCGTGGACCTGATTTCCTCGGATGCGGTGCAGGTGACGGTTGGTGATCCGGTCCTCCTTGAAGATTGGGGCGGCCCCGTCGCGCTTGAGGGAAGGGTGGCCCGGATCGACCCGTTCGGGGTCACGAAATATTCGGCGCTGGGCGTGGAAGAGCAGCGCGTCGGGGTCGTGGTCGACATGCTCAGCCCGCCCGAGGCGCGGCCCAGCCTTGGTCACGGCTACCGGCTGGAGGCGCGGATCATCATCTGGCAGGCGGATGATGTTCTGAAGGTTCCATCCAGCGCCCTGTTCCGGGAAAGCGACGGCTGGGCCCTCTTCCGGGTTGTCGACGGCATCGCGCGGCTGACCCCGGTTGAATTGGGCCATAGCGACGGCATTGAAACCGAGGTGACCTCGGGGCTGTCCGAGGGCGATCCCGTGATCCTCTATCCCTCGGCGGGATTGGCGGATGGGGCACAGGTCGCCCCAAGGGGCAACATTTAGCGGGGGATTTACTTCGCGCCCTTCCAGCGACGGTGACTCCACAGCCATTGTTCCGGATTTGCGCGGACGCGTGCTTCCAGACTGTCATTCAAGGCTTGGGTCATTTCTTCGGCGGTCCCTTTTTCGACCGGCGCCTCCAGAACAAGTTCGAACGAAAGTCCATCGGGCTGGCGGATCGAATAAAAGGGGACAATCGGCGCATCGTATTTGATCGCAAGCTTCGCGGTCGAGGTCGCCGTCATGGCCGTCTTGTTGAAGAACGTCAGCGGCTCTCCCTGCCGCATGTGCTGGTCGATCAGGACGGCCAGTGCCCCGCCCCGTTTCAGAAAACGCACCATGTCTGCCATGCCTTCCCGGCCACGGGGGAACAGCGGTGCCCCGATCTGAAGGATCGAGGCAAGATAGGCATCGTTGAAATACCGGTTGTCCATGGGGCGATAGAGCGCCCCGATCTCAAACCCGCGCGCGCCCAGCCCTGCGCGCACCACGTCGTAGTTTCCGAAATGTCCGGAGACGAGAATGACGGGCCGTCCAGCCGTCTTGCACTCTTCGAGGACCGCAAGACCGGGGCCGGTCACGGGTGCCTGTCGCGCGACCTCGGAAAAATCGCGCGGTGAAAAGAGTTCGGTTACGGTCCGGCCGACGAAGTTGGGAACCTGCCGGACAAGACCCTCCACCCGATCGCGCGGCAGGTCAGACCAGACAAGGGCAAGATTATCCCGAATGCGCTTTCGGTGGCCCGCCACGGGCGCCAACACATGCTGGAACAACCATCCGCCGACGGCCACGCGTTTTGGATAGGGCAAGAGGCGCAAAAACCACAAAAGCGACAGGACGACCTTGGCTTGCAGCCAGTCACCCGGTCCACGGCCCTTGGTGTCGCCGGTCTTGTTTGGGGTGTCAGACATTCTCAATCCGGGCCATCTTTGCAGCCCGGGTTATCCTTTGAAATGGCAGGTGACGCAACTCTGCCGTGGCGTGTCGGGGGCGCCATTGCATTCCCGGCACCGATGGGGTCACTTCCTCCGGGCAGAAAAGGAGAGGCGGCATGACCAAGCGGCAATGGGAATTCTGGATCGACCGGGGTGGCACCTTTACCGATGTCGTGGCCAAGCGCCCCGATGGGACATTGGAAACCCACAAGCTGTTGTCGGAAAACCCGGAACGCTATCGTGACGCGGCAGTTCAGGGCATCCGCGACCTGATGGGCACGGATGCGCCCGCGCCGGGGTCGATCCGGGCCGTGAAGATGGGGACGACCGTTGCCACCAACGCCCTTCTGGAGCGCAAGGGCGAGCCCGTCCTTCTGTTGATCACCGAAGGGTTCCGCGACCTTCTGCAAATCGGCTACCAGAACCGTCCTCGCCTTTTCGATCTGCATATCAAACGGCCCGATCTTCTGTATTCCGATGTCGCCGAGGTGCGCGAGCGACTGGATGCCGAAGGTCAGGTTCTGACCCCACTTGACGAAGGTGCCGCCCGTCTTGCCCTGCAGGCCGGATATGATGCGGGCCTGCGCGCTGTGGCGATTGCCTTTCTGCACGCCTACCTTAACCCCGCGCACGAAGACCGGGTCGCCCAGATCGCGGCCGAGGTTGGCTATACGCAGATCACCACATCGAACGCGGTGTCGCGGCTGGCCAAGCTGGTGGGCCGGGGCGACACAACCGTTGTCGATGCCTACCTGTCGCCGATCCTGCGCCGCTATGTCGATCAGGTCGCCGGGGCGCTGGATGTGGGGACGGTCTGTGAACGGCTCTTGTTCATGCAGTCGAACGGCGGGCTGACCGACGCGCGGCTGTTTCAGGGCAAGGACGCGATTCTGTCCGGCCCGGCGGGCGGGATCGTGGGCATGGTCAAGACGGCCGAGGCAGCGGGCTTTGACCGGCTGATCGGGTTCGACATGGGCGGCACCAGCACCGATGTCAGCCACTACGCCGGCACCTACGAGCGCAGCTTCGAGACCGAGGTGGCGGGCGTGCGGATGCGCGCGCCGATGATGGATATTCACACGGTCGCCGCCGGGGGCGGGTCGATCTGCAAATTCGCGGAAGGCCGGTTTCAGGTTGGCCCGGAAAGCGCGGGCGCCGATCCCGGCCCGGCCTGCTATCGTCGGGGCGGTCCGCTGACCGTGACCGACTGCAATGTCATGCTGGGCAAGCTGAACCCCGATCATTTCCCGGCGGTCTTCGGGCCGAACGGCGATGAAAAGCTGGACCTGGAGGCCGTGCGCGCGGGCTTTGCCGCGCTTGCCCGTCAGGTGGCCGAGGAAACCGGAGACCCGGAGCGGACGCCCGAGGACATGGCCGAAGGCTTCCTGCGGATCGCCGTCGACAACATGGCCAACGCGATCAAGAAGATCAGCGTGCAGCGCGGTCATGACGTGACCGGCTATACCCTGCAATGCTTTGGCGGGGCAGGCGGGCAGCATGCCTGCCTTGTGGCCGATGCCTTGGGGATGCGCCGGGTGTTCATCCATCCCTTCGCGGGCGTCTTGTCTGCCTTTGGCATGGGCCTTGCCGAAATCCGCGCCCTGCGCGAGGTGCAGGTCGATGCGCCCCTGTCCGACCTGGATACCGCGTCCGACGCCCTGAACCGTATCTCGGCGGATGCGAGGCAGGAGGTCGCATCGCAGGGCGTGACCGAGGTCCGGATCGAGGCGCAGGCCCATCTGCGCTATGACGGATCGCACCAACCGCTGCCGGTGCCCTTCGGCTCGGTCACCGAGATGCAGGCGGCCTTCGAGGCGGCGCATGACGCGCGGTTTGGCTTCACCTCGCCGGAACGGGCGATCCTGTTCGACATGATCAGCGCCGAGGCAATTGGCACCGCCGACGGCCTGCCGCCGATGGGTACGCCGCAGGGCGCGGCGCAGCCCATCGCCCATGTGCCGGTATATGGCGCAGACGATGTGCCTTTGTTCGACCGGCTGACCCTGCCCGAGGGATGGACCGCGAAGGGCCCGGCCATCATCGCGGAACCGACCGGGACCAATATGGTCGAACCCGGCTGGTCCGCCCGGATCGACGGGGCGGGCAACCTGATCCTTGACCGGACAGACGCGGCCCGCCACGCCCCAGCGGCGGGGACCGAGGCGGACCCGGTGCTGCTGGAAGTCATGTCGAACCTGTTCATGTCCGTCGCAGACCAGATGGGTGCGACGCTTGCGCTGACGTCCTGGTCGGTGAACATCAAGGAGCGGTTCGATTTCTCCTGCGCGATCTTCGATGCGAACGGCGATCTGGTGGCCAACGCGCCCCATGTGCCGGTGCACCTTGGGTCAATGTCGGACAGCATCAAAACGGTCATGCGCCTGAACCCCGATGTGCGGGACGGCGATGCCTTCATGCTCAACAGCCCCTATAACGGCGGCACCCATTTGCCGGATGTGACCGTGGTCACGCCGGTGTTTATCAATGGGCGGCCTGCCTTCTGGATGGGGTCGCGCGGGCACCATGCCGATATCGGCGGTCGCACCCCGGGCAGCGCCCCGCCCGACAGCAGCCACATCGACGAGGAAGGCGTGCTGATCGACAACGTGCAGCTTGTGCGGGGCGGGCGGTTGTTGGAGAAGGAAGCGCGGGCGGTGCTGTCCTCTGGCCGCTACCCCTGCCGCAATCCCGATCAGAACATGGCCGACCTCAAGGCGCAGGTGGCCGCGAACGAAACCGGCAAGCGCGAGCTTTTGAAGGTCTGTGCCGCCTATGGGGCGGATGTGGTCAGCGCCTATATGGGGCATGTTCAGGACAACGCCGAAGAAAGCGTGCGCCGGGTCATCGACCGGCTGTCCGATGGGCAGTTCACCTATCCGATGGACATTGGGCAGCAGATCGACGTTCGGGTGACGGTGGACCGCGCCCGCCGCGCGGCGGTGGTAGATTTCACCGGCACCAGCGCCCAGCACAGCGGCAACTACAATGCGCCCTTTGCGGTGTGCCGGGCTGTCGTCCTCTATGTCTTCCGGACCTTGGTTGGGGCCGATATCCCCTTGAACGAGGGCTGTCTGAAGCCGCTGGATATCATTGTGCCGGAAGGGTCGATGCTGAACCCGCGCTATCCGGCCGCTGTTATCGCGGGCAATACCGAGGTGAGCCAGGCAGCCTGCAACGCGCTTTATGGTGCGCTGGGCGTCATCGCGGGCAGTCAGGGGACGATGAACAATTTCATCTGGGGCAATGATGCGTTCCAGAACTATGAAACCATCGCCGGGGGCACGGGGGCCGGTCCCGGATTTCCCGGCTGTGACGCGGTTCAAAGCCATATGACCAACACGCGGATGACCGACCCGGAAATCCTTGAAAAGCGGTTCCCGGTCCGGCTGGAGGCCTTTGGCATCCGGCCCGGTTCCGGTGGGGCGGGGAAATGGCCGGGGGGCAACGGCGTATCACGGCGGATGCGGTTCCTGACGCCGGTGACGGTCACAACGCTAACGTCGCACCGCATCGTCCCGCCGTTCGGCGGCGCGGGCGCGGCGCCGGGGGCGGTTGGTGTGAACTGGGCCGAAATGCCGGATGGAAGCCGCAAGGACATGGCCGGAAACGACGAGATCGACCTGCCCGCCGGCGCTGCCTTCGTGATGGAAACGCCCGGTGGGGGCGGCTGGGGCCGCTAGCGCAGCCCCGGCCCCGGCCGGACCATCCCGGTTTCGATCCCGCGCCAGTTACGGATCGGCGCGTTCAGATATTTGCGGGCCGCCGGATGGTTGGGGTCCAGCACGCCCAACCGCGCAAGGATTGCGGTGATCGCCAGTTCGCTGCCGCGCTTCGCACCGTCCTCGACCTTCAGCGCGACGCCAAGTTTCAGCCCCGGCAGAATGGCGACGTAATAGCCTTCGGCCCCGCCCTTGATCGCCGCCTGTCCCTTGCAGGCGCGCATCAGGTCGGTGCAGGCCTTGTCGTTGCCGGAAACCAGTTCCGGATGGGTCATCATCGCCTCGCGTAGCCGGACCATGGCCGCGTCGCGGTGTCCTGCCGCCGCACCCGCCGCGGCAAATGTCGCCATGCCCGCGGCCATTGCGCGGACCGAAGTGGCGAAATTCGGGGCGGAACAACCGTCCACGGCCCAAAGTGGGCTTTCCGTCCCCGTGACGTCTTCAAAGGCGGATCGGACGGCGGTCTGGACCGGGTGGTCGATGTCGACATACTCCGGCCCCGCACCCAGATGCTTGGCCAAGGTCAGGAACCCGGAATGCTTGCCCGAACAGTTGTTGTGATACTGGCAGGGGCTCTGGTCGGTCTTGATCAGGGCAGTGCTGGCCTCTGGATCAGAGGGCATTTGCGGGCCGCACCGGAAGGCGGCGTCGGTCAGACCCAGTTCCGCGATCCATGCGCGGACCCGATCCGTATGGTAAGCGGCCCCGATATGCGAGGCGCAACTGAGGGCCAGACGGTCCGACGTCAGGCCAAACCTGTCCGCCGCGCCGCTTTCGACAAGGGGCAGTGCCTGTATCATCTTTGACGACGAACGGGGGTAGGCGACCGCGTCAGGATCTCCCCAGCTTTCAATCAATTCGCCGGTCGCATCACAGATCGCCGCATGTCCCCGGTGAACACATTCAACGATGTCGCCGCGCCAAACCTCGGCCAGCATTTCGGAACCAGACATCAACCCTTCCATCCACTCTACGTCTACACAAACACGCGATTTCCCGCGCAATCCAAGGGGCACCCGCCCCTTTGGGGCTTTCACAAACCGGCAATTTCTTGCTATTGCTAGTGCTATCGAGTTGAAAGGCTGCTCGCCACAGGAAATGGTGCCACAAGAATGCACCGCAGGCGCAGGAGCAAGAGGCAAGGACAGCTTGGAGGCTGTAGGCATGTTTTCACGAATTTCGCGCATGATTTGCGTGTCCGCTGCGTTGGTCAGCGGTGGGGCCGCGTTGGCGCAGGAATCCGACAACCGGGTCGCCGCCAATACGGACTGGAGCGTATTTGAAGAGGCCGACCCCCGCGAATGCTGGGCGGTCTCGGCCCCGAAGGAAACCGTCAACACGCGGGATGGCAATGTCGTCGCCGTGCGGCGGGGCGAGATCCTGTTGATGGTCTTCTACCGCCCGGGCGAAAGCGTCAACGGACAGCTTGCCTTTACCGGTGGCTACCCCTTCGCGGGCGGGTCGACCGTTTCTGTCGATATCGGCGGCACCCAGTACCAGCTGTTCACCGAAGGCGAATGGGCCTGGCCGGCCTCGCCCGAGGATGACCAGCGCATCGTTGATGCGATGAAGCGTGGTGCCGACGCGACCCTGGTTGCGCGGTCCGGGCGCGGGACGGTCACGACTGACAAATTCTCGCTTCTCGGCTTTACCGCCGCCGTGGAAGAGGCGGGGCGTCGCTGCAACAGCTGATCGGCGGGCGCAAGGCCGGCATGACATTTCGGGCGGCGGAATCCTTTGGCTTTCGCCGCCTTTTCCTATATGTGGCCCATCTGCCCAGACTCAGGACATTCGACCCATGACCGCCAGCGCTCCCATCACGCAGGACCTTGTCACCATTCCGCGCAAGCTGCCGGAGGGGCCAGTCAACATCGTCGGACTGACCCGCGACAAGCTGCGCGAGGCGCTGATCGAGATCGGCACGCCTGAAAAGCAGGCCAAGATGCGGGTCAACCAGATCTGGCAGTGGATCTATCATTGGGGCGTGCGTGATTTCGCCACGATGACCAACCTTGCCAAGGACTACCGCACCAAGCTGGCCGAGAATTTCGTGATCGACCTGCCCGAACTGGTCACCCGTCAGGTCAGCGCGGATGGCACCCGCAAGTATCTGGTGCGCATCGCGGGCGGGCACGAGGTCGAGGTGGTCTATATTCCCGAAGAAGATCGCGGCACGCTGTGCATCTCGTCTCAGGTCGGTTGCACGCTGACCTGTTCGTTCTGCCACACCGGCACCCAGAAACTGGTGCGCAACCTGACCGCCGGAGAGATCATCGGGCAGGTCATGCTGGCCCGCGATGACCTTGGCGAATGGCCCGAACCCGGTGTCGGCACGGGCGACAATGGCCCGCGCCTTCTGTCGAACATCGTGCTGATGGGCATGGGCGAGCCGCTTTATAACTTCGACAATGTCCGTGATGCGATGAAGATCGCGATGGACGGCGAAGGGATCGCCCTGTCGCGCCGCCGGATCACCCTGTCCACGTCCGGCGTCGTGCCGGAAATCGCCAAGACCGCGCAGGAAATCGGCTGCCAGCTGGCTGTATCCTTCCATGCCACGACCGACGAGGTGCGCAACATCCTCGTCCCGATCAACAAGCGCTGGAATATCGAAGAATTGCTGAACGCCCTGCGCGAATACCCCAAGGCGTCGAATTCCGAACGGATCACCTTTGAATATGTGATGCTGGACGGGATCAACGACAGCGACGATGATGCCCGGCGGTTGGTGAAACTGATCAAGGGCATCCCGGCCAAGATCAACCTGATCCCCTTCAACGAATGGCCCGGCGCGCCCTACCAGCGGTCGCCGTGGGACCGGATCGAAGCCTTTGCCGACATCATCTACAAGGCCGGATATGCCAGCCCGATCCGCACCCCGCGCGGAGAGGACATCATGGCGGCCTGCGGCCAGCTGAAGTCGGCGACCGAACGCGCCCGCAAATCCCGCAAGGAGATCGAGGCCGAAGCCGGGCTTTGACGCTGTTCAGTGTCGTTCTGCCTCGATCCTGCCAAGGGCGTCCCCGATATCGTTGTGAAACCGACTGTTTCCTGCCGCTTGGATGATCTTTTGCCGAGTCGGTTGAGGCAGTCGACCAAAATTTGTTGCGGCCCCAGTGAAATGCCCGTGTAGCGGGTTGTAGCGTCCGCCGGGGTCACGCGACAATCGCTCCCAGTTTTCCCATGGCGTTCCGCGTTTGCCCGCGAGCGCCAATTCAAGGCGGCGAAAAGACACGATTCCGGCAAATGTGGTTAGGTCGATATTGCCCCAAAGCCCCGGGCCAGCGATGGGGTAACAGTGATTTGCCGGTGCCAGAAAATTGATAGCCGTATTGTCGACCCGATAGGTTCGACCACTGGCCACGACATAATCGCCGAAGACTGTCGTCGGGATCGCGGCCTCCATGGCATTTACCGAACCGGTGATCCCGGTTCCGGCATCCATACCACGACGGACACCAGCCAATTGTTCGGCGAGCGTCGGACGAAAGGGTTGGCCGCCTCCTGCCATTCGGGTTTCGACTTGCTGACCCAGTCCGCGCAGATCCGTGTCGATGTCCTGATCCGAAACAGAGTTCAGCAGGACACTGTTTGCCGGCTTTGCCTGCGCTTGCTCTAGGTTGCGATAACAATGGCGTTGCAGGCTCATGTCGAGATTCAGGATAAGCGGCGGCGCACCGCCGGGGGGATTGTACTGAACCCTGATGTGACAAGCATTCGGAGTTCGGTTCAAGGTTACAACCATTCTGTCCTCCTTGGATTCGACTGTGTCCCCAATTTCTGGGTTGGCGTGCGGAACTATCCGTTGCAAGGCAACTGACGGTCTGTGCCTTTGCACACAGTTGCCCGCCATCGTTAACCAAGATGAAAGCCTGCCAAGGCGATCCTTTCCCCATGAAAGCAATTCGAATCACCACTTTCCTCGCCCCCGATGTCGAGGCCGCCCTGCGGGACACCGCCGCCGAAGATGGTATGACCGTCGCCGAATTTCTCGATGAGGCGATCGGCAAGGAGGTCCGCCGCCGCATGGCGCGGCGCAAGGCGCTTTATCGAAACCGCCTGTCCGCCCGGCTTGAGCCGCTGGAACCCTCGTCCCGGCTTGAATGGCCCTAGTCCCGTTGTGGTCCGGACTGCAGTGGCAGTCGGGCATCGAACAGCGCGACGCAATGATCCGCCTCGGCGCAGCACGCGGCGCGGGTCTTGGGCCAATCTCCTGTAGGGAAGGATGGTAGCGGAGGAGGGACTTGAACCCCCGACACGCGGATTATGATTCCGCTGCTCTAACCAACTGAGCTACTCCGCCAGACGCGGTGCAAGTAAGCCGCACCGCCGGGGAGGTCAAGAGAAAAACCACACCTGCCTGGCCGCTTTCTGCGCCCATACGACCGATGCCGCTTTTCCCCGCCGCCTGCTGGGGGTAGCACTTGACCAAACTGCGTTTGGGTGGCGGCGATGGACCTTCTTGAACAGCTTGGCAACGTGATCGGACCGGCCAATGTCCTGACGGGCGATGACCGTGGGCCGTGGCTTTCGGATTGGACCATGGCCTACCCGAGCGACCCTATCGCGGTGTTGCGTCCAGCGACCACGGCCGAAGTTTCCGCCATCCTCAGGATCGCCAATGACACGGGGACCCCGGTGGTCCCCGCCGCGGGCCGAACCGGCCTTGTCGGCGGGCTGAAGGCCGATGGCGCACTGGTTCTTTCTGTTGATCGCATGAACAAGATCCGCGAAATCCGGCCCGACGGCCGGATCGCCATCGTCGAGGCCGGTGTCATTCTTTCATCCCTGCATGACGCGGCAGAGGCCGAGGGGTTGATCTTTCCCCTGACCTTCGGCGCGCGCGGGTCGGCGATGATCGGCGGGGTTCTGGGCACCAATGCGGGCGGGTCCAATGTTCTGCGCTACGGCAATACCCGCGACCTGTGTCTGGGGCTCGAGGTGGTTCTGGCCGACGGTCGGGTGATGAACCTGATGAGCGAACTGCACAAGGACAACAGCGGTTTCAACCTGCGCCACCTGATGATCGGGTCCGAAGGGACGCTGGGTGTGATCACCGCCGCCGTGCTGAAGCTGCGGCCCAAGCCCCGCGCCTATGCCACCGCCATGGTCGCGCTGCCCTCGCTTGCCGATGCCCTTGGGTTGCTCAACCGGGTGCAGGACGAAACCGGCGGCGCGGTCGAAGCGTTTGAATACATGCCGCGCGGCTACATCGACCGGCATCTTGAGGTAATCGAAGGGGTAAAACCCCCGTTCGAACAGCGCCATGACGTCAACATCCTGATCGAGGTCGGCGCGACGGCCCCCCGTGATGCGACCGCAGGTGACGACGGGCAGATTCCGGTCGTGGCCCATCTGGAAACGGTTCTTGCCGAGATGATGGAAGACGGGACCCTGTTGGATGCCATCATCGCCCAGAACGAGGCGCAGCGGCGCGAGATGTGGGCCCGCCGCGAGGCCGCCGCAGAGATCGCCCATGGCTGGATGCCCTTTGTCGACACCGACATCGCCCTTCCGCTCGACAAGGTCGCGGTGTTCTTCGACATGGTCCGCCCCCGGATCGAGGCGATCAAACCCGGCTGCGCCGATCTGGCGGTTGCCCATCTGGGCGATGGGAACATTCATTACTCCATGTATCCCGGGGACGATGACAAAGGTCTTCAGGATCGGCTGATGGAGGCCGTCGAAGACGTGGTTGAAACGCTTGGCGGGTCTTTTTCGGCTGAACACGGGATTGGCCTGTCCAAACTGTCGTCGATGCGCCGCCGCAAGGATCCTCTCGCGCTTGACGTGATGCGGGCGATCAAGGCGGCGCTTGATCCCAAGGGCATCCTGAACCCCGGCAAGGTCCTGCCGGAATGACCCATCATCTGCGCCAGTATTTCGCCAACCCGGTTCTTCGCATGGTGTTCTGGGCCACGGTCCTGTCCGGGGCGATGGCCGCGCCCATTGGCACCTATCAGTCGCTGATCGCCATCGAGCGACTGGGCGTGGCGGATGGGCAATTCGCGGCGATCCTTTTTCTGGGGCTTGTCGTGGGCACGATTGCATCGCTTTGGATCGGCGTGGTCACCGACCAGCGCCCGTGGCGGCGCAAGGCGGGGCTGGCGGTGGCGGGCGGTCTGGCGCTTGGCAACATCCTGATGTGGCTGGCCCCCTCTGCCCCGATGTTTCTGGCGGTTCACGGCTTCCTGTTGCCGCTGATGGTGACGCTTTTTGGACAGTTGTTCGCCCTGGCTCGGCTTGCGGCCGGAAACCTTCCTGCCGCCGACAGGGACGCGGCGGTGGCCAACGTCCGGGCCTTCTTCGCTGTGCCCTTCATCTTTGTCTTGCCGATCTGGGGGTGGCTGGTCGGGTCGGGGGCGTCCCTTCTTTCGGTCTATGGCGCGGGCAGTGTGCTGGCCCTGATCATGGTGGCGGTGATCTATCGGGGTTGGCCCGACGATGCGAACGCCCCTTGGGAAGACAGGAAATCGGGCTTGACCCTGCGGGGATCACTGGCCGAGATCGCCGACCCCGCGGTCATCGTCCGGGTCGCCCTGATCGGGCTGATCCATGTCGGCGCCTCTGCCTCTGGCATCGTGCTGGGCCTGATATTTGCCCGCGCGGACGGACAGGGGGCGGGCGATGTGGCGCTGTTCTTCGGGGCCTTTGTCGCCATCGAATTCGCGGTGATGATGATGATCGGAATCCTGCGCGCCCGCTGGCGGCGCCTGCATATCATCACGGTCGGCGTGATCCTTTATGGGATATACCTTGTGGGCCTGCCGCTGTTGGCCGGGTCGCCGCTGGTCTGGCTGCTGATCCTGCCCGCCGGGGCCGGGGGCGCGATGATCTATGCGCTGGCAGTCGGTTACTTGCAGGATTTGCTGGGCACGCGGGCAGGGGCCGGATCGTCCCTGATTGCCCTGCAGCGGGCGGTGGCCGAAGGCACGGGGGCGGCGATTTTCGCCTTCGGAACATGGGTCTATGGATATGGCATCGTGCCGTGGATCGCGGCGGCGATTTCAATCCTTGCCATGGCGGCGATCATCCGGCTGGACCGGTTCCGCCCGAACTAGAAGAAGTCGGGCCCGGCACGTTCCAGAAGCTTGCGGGCCATTTCCTCGGCTATTGGAACGGCATCCTCGACAGCACAGTCTTGGTCGTCCGACAGCACCTGGGATCCGTCCACGCGCAGGATTTCGCCCCGCAGGCGCAGGGTTCCGCCGTCCAGCGTTGCCAGCCCGCCGATGGGGGTCTGGCACGACCCGTCGAGCCGGGCAAGGAACGCCCGTTCGGCAGACAGGCGCAGGCCGGTTGGGGTGTCGTGGATCGCCTCCAGCATCCCGGCGGCGCGGCTATCGGTTCTGCGCCGTTCGATGCCAATTGCCCCCTGCGCCACGGCCGGAAGCATGTCGTCCTCGCTGATCGGGGTTGCGGGTACATCCGCCATCCCCAACCGGTTCAGCCCGGCCATGGCAAGGAAGGTCGCGGTCGCCACACCATCGTCCAGTTTCTTCAACCGGGTTTGAACGTTGCCCCTGAATTCAACCACGTTCAGGTCCGGCCGCCGCGCCAGAAGCTGCGCCCGCCGCCGCAGCGACGAGGTGCCAACTGTTGCGCCTTCGGGCAGATCGGCAAGGCCAGCCACGGTCGGCGAGACAAAGGCGTCGCGCACGTCTTCGCGCGGCAGGTAGCAGTTCAGCAGCAACCCGTCGGGCTGGTCCACCGGCATGTCCTTCATCGAATGCACGGCGATGTCGATCGACCCGTCCAGAAGCGCATCCTCGATCTCTCGGGTGAACAGCCCCTTGTTGCCGATGGCCTTCAGCGGCGTGTCGCTGGCGATCAGCGACCGGTCATCGCCACGCACCTTGATCACGACGATCTCGAACGCCTCGGGCGGCAGGGAAAAGGCCGCAGCCAGCCGGTCACGGGTTTCATGCGCCTGGGCAAGGGCCAGCGGCGAACCACGGGTTCCGATCCGGAAGGGCGAGGCGGGAGAGGGCAATTCCAATGTCATATGCGCTTTCTAGCCGCGCCCATTGCCCCCTACAATGGCTTGACAACACCTGCGGCACTTGGGACCACCCATGCCAAGTTGCACGAGGCTCCAATGACCCAGAAAACCATCCTTCGCGCCCTAGCGGGTGAAACGCTGCCCACCCCGCCGATCTGGATGATGCGGCAGGCGGGTCGCTACCTGCCGGAATACCGGGCCACCCGCGCACAGGCGGGGGATTTTCTATCCCTGTGCTACAATCCGGACCTTGCGGCCGAAGTGACCTTGCAGCCGATCCGCCGCTACGGGTTCGACGCGGCGATCCTGTTTGCCGATATTCTTCTGTTGCCGCAGGCGTTGGGCACCGATCTGTGGTTCGTGACCGGCGAAGGGCCGCGTCTGTCCACCGTGACCACCGGTGCCGAACTGGCCGCGCTGAAGCCCAAAGAGGCGATCCATGACACCCTGTCGCCCGTCTATGAAACCGTGCGCATCCTGTCTCGGGAACTGCCTAGGGAAACCACGCTGATCGGCTTTGCCGGGGCGCCCTGGACCGTGGCCACCTATATGATCGCCGGGCGCGGCACGCCGGATCAGGGCCCGGCCCACGCGCTCAAGGATGCGGATCGTGCGACCTTTCAGGGCATCATTGATCTGCTGACCGATGCGACCGTGGATTACCTTTCGGCGCAGGTCGACGCAGGGGCCGAGGTCGTGAAGATTTTCGACAGCTGGGCCGGGAGCCTGAAGGGCGCGGATTTCCACGATTTCGCCGTTGAACCCGCGCGCAAGATCACCGCTGCGATGAAAGAACGGCACCCCGATACCCCGGTCATCGCCTTCCCGCGCGGGGCGGGCGAACGCTATGCCGGGCTGCATCAGGCGATCGGTGCGGATTGCATCGCGCTGGATGACGGGGTCACGGCGGCCTGGGCGGCGGCGAACGTGCAGACCGGCGGATGCGTTCAGGGCAACCTGAAATCCTCGCATATGGTGACCGGGGGCGATGATCTTGTCCGGGAAACCCGCCGGATCGTCGATGCCCTGTCGAACGGGCCACACATCTTCAACCTCGGCCACGGGATCACCCCGGACGCGGACCCCGAAAACGTGCAGTTGATGATCGACACGGTGCGGTCCACCTAGGGCCGTTCGCGCCAGTTCTCCTGTTCAGGCAAACCCTCAATTATACCGCGAACCGGCCAAACGCGCGTTGGCCCGGGTCAAGGCGCGATGGCATTTCCGGACGTATCATCTGCTGATCCATAGAAGGAGGATCACGATGTATGTTCCACGCATGATTTGCCTTGCCGCGACGTTCGCGATGGTTGGCGGGGCCGCCCTTGCCGATACAATTCGTCTGCCCCCTTCGGTCGGCGCGACGCCGATCGAGATACCCTATGTCGATCCGGATGCGCCCTTGGCAATCAATCCGAATGCCCTTGGTCAGTCCGGGCAGATCGGCACGCAGACGCCACGCCTTGGTGACCCTTACATGGTTTTACCTGTGCCCCTTCCCTCGCCGAATATCACGATGGTCGATCCACGTCGTCTTCCCGGCGCGTTCAGTAGTTTGCCGATCCCGATCCCGGACCCGGTTCGGGTCGGGCGTGAAGGCCGGTTCGCCTATGCGCTGCTGAACGACGGCACGGTCTACGGCGATACGAACTTCGGATACGCCCGGTTCGAAAACATGGCGACCTACCGGGCGTTTCTGGAAAGCCACTAGTCGGCAGTGTGGCAGCCCGCCTCGCGTCAGGCCGTCTTCCAGGCGAACCAGACAGCGACGAGGGCAAGCGCCACGGCAAGGGTCTTTCGGACGACCATGCTTCGATATGGATCGTCCAGTAGTACCCTTGCCGTACCTGCCAGCAGGACGATCGTCGCGTGAATGCCGGTCGCCACCCCGACATAAATCGCGGACAGGGTCAGGGTCTGCCCGGTAACATTCCCGCTGGGCAGGACAAACCCGGGCAGAACGGCAACGTAGAAGACCGCGGCCTTCGGGTTCAGCAGGTTGGTGATCAGCCCGCGCCGGAAATACCGTGCAAGGGTCGACCCAAGGGGTGCGTGCTCGATATCTTCGCCCGCCCCGCGCCAGCCATCCCAGGCCAGCCAAAGCAGGTAAATCACGCCGCCCCAGCGCAAAGTCTGATAGAGCACATCGGAGGACGAAATGACCGCCGCAAGCCCAAGCGCGGCGGCGATCCCCACCAGACCAAGCCCAAGCGCCACGCCCGCGACGGCCGACATTCCCGGCCTGCGCCCCTCGGTCGCGGCGACCAGCGCAAGATAGGCCATGTTCGGCCCCGGCGTGAGTTCGATCAGCGCCGAGGTCAGGGCGAAAGCCCCAACCGTGACAAGCGGCAGCCCCGCTAGATCCATTTGGCCAACGGCGGCAGGGACATCAGAACGGCATTCGCGTCATGCCCGGTCGCCAACCCGAATTTCGTGCCCCGGTCGTAGACAAGGTTGTATTCGGCATAAAGGCCGCGATGCACCAGTTGGGTATCCTTGTCGGCCTCGGACCAGGGGGTGTTCCGCCGCCGCTCGGTGGCCGGCAGGAAGGCGGGCAGGAAGGCGCGGCCAATGTCCTGCGTCAACGCAAAGTCCTTTTCCCAGTCGCCGGTGCAGTGGTCATCCATGAAGATGCCGCCAACACCACGGGCGCGGCCCCGGTGCGGGACATAGAAATATTCGTCAGCCCAATCCTTCAGGCGAGGGTAAAGGTCTGCCCCATGCGGGTCGAGGTGCTGTTTCTGGACCGCATGGAAATGCGCGGTGTCCTCGGCGTATTCGATGCAGGGGTTCAGGTCGGACCCGCCCCCGAACCACCACGCGCCGGGGGTCCAGAACATGCGGGTGTTCATGTGCACCGCAGGGGTATGCGGGTTCTGCATATGCGCGACCAGCGAAATGCCAGAGGCCCAGAACCGCGGGTCGGCTTCGATCCCCGGCACGCCACGAGCGGCCATTGCCTGCTGCGCGGCCTTGCCAAGGGTGCCATAGACGGTGGACACATTGACCCCGACCTTTTCGAACACCCGGCCGCCGCGCATCACGCTCATCAGCCCGCCGCCGGCATCGGACCCGTCGTCGCTGGCCCGTTTGGTTTCCGTCACCTCGAACCGGCCTGCGGGCAGGTCCGCGAACGGGCCTTCGGACTGGCTGTCCTCCAGTGCCTCGAAGGCCGCCACGATGTCATCCCGAAGCTGTCGGAACCAATTGGAAGCGGTCGCCTTTTCGGTCTGCATCGCGGTCTCGGTCATGGTCGGCTGTCCTTGATATTGTATAACCACGCCCTCTAGCATTCATTGGGGCAGGCTTCCACTGCCCGGTGGTCGCAGTTGCTGTCACGGAGAGTTCCCATGCGTAAGACCCTTTTGATCCTGCCTGTTCTTGGCATCCTTGCCGCCTGCGCCACCCCGCGCGAGGCCTGTATCAACGATGCGCGCCGCCACGTGGTGCTTCTGGATCAACAGATCGCCGTGACCCAAGGCAACATCAGCCGCGGCTATGCGCTGGCGACGGTGCAGGATGTTCAGGTCGTCACCGAAGTGTGCCGGGGAACGAACGAGGATGGATCGACCTTCAGCTTCCCCTGCCAGAAGACCCGCGTTGTTGACCGGCAGGAACCCGTGGCCATCAACGTGGCCGAGGAACGGGCAAAGCTGGCCGATCTGCAAGCGCGTCGGGCCGCCGCCGAACGCACGGCGCAGGCCACCATCCAGCAATGCGTCGCGACGCACCCCGAATAGGGATCAGGTAAATTCAATCCTGTTGCAGAAGGGATCGTCGGTGAAGAACCGCCGGCGATCTGTCAGGGCCGTATCCCACCTGACCTCATGCCCCTCCACGACAAGCCTTCTGGCGATGTCGTCAAGGTCAGGCACCCGGAAACAGGGATGCGCCTTGCGCGCGGGGCTAAACGGTTCTTCCACGCCAAGGTGCAGTTCGACCTCTCCCGCCCGCAGCCAAAGCCCACCGCGACCGGCCAAGGCTTCGGGTTTCGGAAGCTCTGTCATGCCAAGGATACCGACCCAGAAGGCGCGCGCGTCGTCCTCGCCGCCCTTGGGGATGGCAAGCTGAGTGTGATCGTAGGTCCAGCTCATTCCGCGCTGGGCCACAGAAGGGATCGGCCAGCTTCGTGAACCGTGTGCCAGTCGCTGCCGTCGAAATGAACGGGCACCAACGGACGGCCATAGCCCGCCCCGCCGTCGATGTTGATCCGGTTGCCATGGTGGGCCGGGTGATCCAGCGCCGTGTGACCATGCACGACCATGCTGCCATGATCGCGCGTATCCTCCAGCCATCCGTTGCGAATCCAGATCAGGTCGTCTTCCTCCTGATCGGCCATCTCGATACCTGGGCGAATGCCCGCATGGACAAAGATTGCCGCCTCGGCCCGGTGCCACAGCGGGCGGCTTTCCAGAAAATCGAGGTGGGTTTCGGGGACCTTGGCGCGAGCCTCTTTCGCGATCTCCTCGACAAGGCCGGGGTCGCGGATTTCGGCGTCGGTATCGGGCAGGGTCACCCCGTAGGACCGCAGTGTATCGCGGCCACCCAGAGCGGGGTGGAGCCAGCCCTTGCCCGACGCGATCTGCGGGTCGTCGATGACCCCGTCGCGGACAAAGCGGGTGAACATCCGGTCGTGGTTGCCCCGCAGCACGGTCCAGTTCCGGCCCGCCTCAACGCCGGCGATCAAGGCGTCGATCACGCCGCGCGTGTCCGGGCCACGGTCGGTGTAATCGCCGACAAAGACCACCTCTGCCCCGGTGCCGCCATCCGCACCAATCAGCGCAAGCGCCCGGTCCATCTGAGTCTTCTGTCCGTGGATGTCGCCGATTGCATAGATCATTGGGCCCGCCTTTCCGGGCCGCAATAGCACGGGGCGGAGAGCGGGGGAACGGCGCCCGGATCAAGGCAGCCTTGCAGCCAGATCAGGCCTGCGCCTCGACCTGCGGGTCCGGCAGGAACCGGTAGGAATGGGTGTTGATGTCACCGCTCCACCGCCACAGGGCGACAAAGCCTTCGGGGCCGGTGCGGAACGCGTGCGGCATCAGGGATGGATGGTGAATCATGTCCCCCGCGGGCCGGTGCCGCGTGTCGTCGCCCGCCGTCCAAATCGCCGACCCGGCAAGGATGACATAGGTTTCATCCGCGTCGTGATTGTGCAGGCCGTAGTAGCTGTTCGGCGCCATATAGACGAGGCCGAGCCGGTGATCGGGGCAAGGAATCGGGCCCTCTGGCCCCATCAGCGTCGCGACAGCGATGATGGCGGCGGCTGTAACGGTCATCCGATCTTCGACCGGGTTCACGCTCCAGTCGATCAGGTCATGGGCGGCAAGCGCGGCCCGCGCGGCCGGATGGTCCGACCCGGCCAGACAGGTCCGGATGCCCAGGTCAAAGGCACAGGCTGACGGGGTGACGGGCATGTCGATGGCAGTCTGGGTCAGCGCGTCGGCGGCAGCGGCGCCTTCCGAACGCCCTTCGGCGCGGTAGACGGCGGCAAGCTCGTCCAGAAGGGCGGTGAATCGGGGTTGATAGGCCATGTCGCCCTCCGGCAGGTCAATGCCTGAGGGTCGCGCGAGCGGGCAGCGCGGTCTGACACTGTCACGACATCAGCGGGTCGAAAACGGGTCGCCTGAAAACGACACGAGCCGCCCGGTCTGGGCGGCTCGGTCAAGGGTCTGGGATGGATCAGGCCACGTCGAAGGTCAGCGGCTTGATCTGTCGGAACATGCCGGTTGCCTCCAGCTTGGCAATGACCGGGGCCGGCACCGGATCGTCGACATAAAGAAGCGCGATAGCCTCGCCATTCCGGGCGGCGCGGCCAAGGGTAAAGTTGGCGATGTTGACGCCATTTTCGCCCATGGTCTGGCCAAGCGTGCCGATGATGCCCGGCACGTCCTCGTTGGTGGTGTAAAGCATGTTCGCACCGACCTCGGCATCAATGTTGATGCCCTTGATCTGGATAAAGCGCGGCTTGCCATCGCTGAATACGGTGCCCGCGATGGAGCGTTCCCGCTCGGCCGTGACGACCGTGACCTTCACATAGCCTTCGAAGGCGCCGGACTGGTCCTGCTTGGTCGTGGAAATCTGGACGCCGCGTTCCTTGGCCATGACCGGGGCCGATACCATGTTCGTGTCCGGGTTCGTCTTCTTCATGATCCCGGCGATGGTCGCGGCGGTCAGGGCCTTGAGGTTCATCTCGGAAGCTTCACCGTCAAACAGGATGTTGATCGCCTTGATCGGCTCGTCCGTCATCTGGCCGATGAAGTTGCCCAGATGGCCCGAGAGCTTGATCCAGGGGCCCATGACCTTGGCCTCTTCGGCGGTGACGGAGGGCATGTTCAGCGCGTTTTGCACCGCGCCCGTCAGCAGGTAGTCGGCCATCTGCTCGGCGACCTGAAGGGCGACGTTTTCCTGCGCTTCGGTCGTGGCCGCGCCAAGGTGCGGGGTGCAAACCACGTTGGGCAGGTTGAACAGCGGGTTTTGCTTGGCCGGTTCCTCGGCAAAGACGTCGAAGGCGGCGGCGGCGACATGGCCGGACTTCAGCAGGTCGGCAAGGGCGGCTTCGTCTACCAGACCGCCACGGGCGCAGTTGATGACGCGAACGCCCTTCTTGGTCTTTTCAAGGTTCTCGCGGCTGAGGATGTTGCGGGTCTGATCGGTCAGCGGCACATGCAGGGTGATGAAGTCGGCCCGCTTCAGCAGCTCTTCCAGATCCACCTTCTCCACGCCGATTTCGGTGGCGCGCTCTTCGGACAGGAAGGGGTCGTAGGCGACGACCTTCATTTTCAGGCCAAGGGCGCGGTTGCAGACGATCGACCCGATGTTACCTGCGCCGATCACGCCAAGGGTCTTGCCGGTCAGTTCGACCCCCATGAACTTCGACTTTTCCCATTTGCCCGCATGAGTCGAGGCGCTGGCCTCGGGGATCTGGCGGGCGGCGGCGAACATCATTGCGATGGCATGTTCGGCGGTGGTGATCATGTTGCCGAAGGGGGTGTTCATCACGATGATCCCCTTCTTCGAAGCCTCGGGAATGTCGACGTTGTCGACCCCGATCCCGGCCCGGCCAATGACCTTGAGGTTGTCGGCGGCGGCGATGATCTTTTCGGTCACCTTTGTGGCCGAACGGATGGCAAGGCCGTCATATTGGCCGATGACTTCAAGAAGCTTGTCCTTGTCCTTGCCAAGTTCAGGCTGGAAATCCACCTCGATGCCGCGATCGCGGAAGATCTGGACGGCGGCTTCGGACAGCTTGTCGGAAATAAGTACGCGGGGGGCCATGTCTGGTCCTTTCATTGGGCGGGGGTGGGTTGAAACCCACCTTGCGATTCACGGGTGAGGGGGTAGGGTGGGCCAAGGCCCACCTTACGCGTCATGCAGCGTCGGACTGCGCTTCGATCTCGGCGGCAAAGGCCCATTCGAGCCAGGGCAGCATCGCCTCGATATCGGCGGTTTCCACGGTGGCACCGCACCAGATCCGCAGTCCGGCGGGGGCGTCGCGGTAGGCACCGATATCCAACGCGATGTTTTCCGCCTCCAGCCGCTTGGCAACCGCCTTGGCAAAGGCCGCACCATCGGTGATCCGGTCGTCGGTGAACTTCAGGCAGACGCTGGTGTTGGACCGGGTGGCCTTGTCATTGGCAAGGTTGGCGATCCAGTCGCGGCTGGCGCAGAAATTCCAGACGGCGCGGGCGTTCGCATCGGCCCGGTGGATCAAGGCGTCCAGCCCGCCGATGGACTTGGCCCATTTCAGCGCGAACAGGTAATCCTCGACTGCCAGCATCGACGGGGTGTTGATGGTCTCACCCCGGAAGATGCCTTCGATCAGCTTGCCGCCCTTGGTCATGCGGAAAATCTTGGGCATCGGCCAAGCGGGGGTATAGCTTTCCAGCCGTTCGACCGCGCGGGGGCTGAGGATCAGCATACCGTGGGCCGCTTCACCGCCCATGACCTTCTGCCAGGAGAAGGTCACCACATCCAGCTTGTCCCAGGGCAGATCCTGCGCAAAGGCGGCGCTGGTCGCGTCGCAGATGGTCAGGCCCTTGCGGTCCGACGGGATGACTTCGCCCGACGGCACACGCACGCCCGAGGTGGTGCCGTTCCAGGTGAAGACCACATCGTTGTCGTAGTTGAGCGACGACATATCGACGATATCGCCATAGTCGGCGGTGTGGGCGGTTGCCTCGATCTTGAGCTGCTTGACCACATCGGTGACCCAGCCAGCCCCAAAACTTTCCCAAGCGACCATTTCCACGGGCCGCTCGCCCAAGAGCGACCACATCGCCATTTCGACGGCGCCTGTGTCAGAGGCAGGAACGATGCCGATCCGGTAGTCGGAGGGAACCCCAAGGATTTCGGCGGTCAGGTCGATCGCCTCTTTCAGCTTGGCCTTGCCGACGGCGGCACGGTGCGACCGGCCCAGCGGTGCGTCGCCAAGCGCGGCAAGATTCCATGTGGGGGGTTTGGCACAGGGGCCAGAAGAAAAGCGCGGATTTTCCGGGCGCGCAGCCGGTTTGGTCAAAGCCATTATCTGATACCCTCTCAGATATTCGCCCCTCGTTGGGGAGGGGTGTCCCAAGGCCGGAGATACGGGGGGCAGAGGTCTTTCACAACGGGCAAAATGCCGCTAGACCGCCGGTTGAGGCGCGAAAAGCGACCCTTGGCGACTACGATCGGAAACTTGCATCCGCATTCGGGAAGGCGGGACACGGCGTGAACTGGGTGTTGAAAAAACTGACCGAGTCGCTGTCGGACCCGTTCCGGGAGATTCCGCAAAAGCCCGACTACCGCGCCCAGGTCCTTGCCATGCCTGCGCCGGAACGCCGCTATGCCATGTTCTTTACGCCGCGCAGTGGATCGTCACGTCTGACGGAACTTGCGGATCAGACAAAGGTGCTTGGCCGGCCGGGCGAAATTTTCAACCCCGCCCTCCTTCCCAAGATCGCGGTGCACTATGGCGCGCAGAGTATGGGCGACTACATTGACCTTCTGTGCCGGGCCCGGAATCACGATGGGACATTCGGGTGCCAGATTACCTATTCCCAGATCCTGTCGCGGTTCCGCACAGGGCATAGGTTCCTCGACGCGGTGGAACCCACCCACGTCATATGGCTGTACCGCGAAGATATCGTTGCGCAGGCGGTGTCGATCAGCCGGATGCGGCAGACCCGGTTGGGGCACGCGACTGCGGCGACCGCGGCGATCGAAGCCGATGCGGAGGCACGATTTGTCTACGACCCGCGTGCGATCCGGCGGATCATCCGGTTTCTGCGCTGGATGGAGACCCGGACCGAGGCGCTGTTTCGTCGGGAAGGGCTGCAACCGCTGCGGCTGAGCTATGAACAGAGTATCGCCCACCCGCCGATGGCTGTCCTTGCGGCAATGGCCGGGCATCTGGGGGTTGATCTGGACCCCGGCGTCGAAATCGTCGAAAAGCACCGGAAACTGTCCGGCAGCAAGGGGCGCAGTTTCGCCGAGCAATTCCGGGCCGAAAACGCCGATTTTGTCGCTCGCATAGAACAACAGCGGGCCCCGATGCTTGCGCGCCTGACCGACTTGGGCTGAAGAAAGAACACAATGACCCATTCGCATATCGTCACCCTGTTGACCAACCCCGCCAAACCCACACTCGATCCCGCGTTGGTCGACTCCCTGCGCAATGCCTGGGGCGGGGGAGAGGCCCGTTGGCTTTCCGTCGATGAGGCGGCGGAATTCGGAATTCCGCAAGTTCCCGGCAATGCCGAGGAGATCTGGGCCAGTCTTCAGGATCAGCGGGTGGACCTAGTGATCCTGCCCGCCGAAGGGCGGCGCAAGAAGATGCTTCTGGCGGATATGGACAGCACCATGATCCAGCAGGAATGCATTGATGAACTGGCCGCCGAGGCGGGCGTCGGCCCGCGCGTGGCCGAGATCACGGCCCGGGCCATGAATGGTGAGTTGGACTTCGAAGGGGCGCTGATTGAACGGGTCGGTCTTTTGGCGGGGTTGGATGAGGCGATCATCGACCATGTTCTGAAAACCCGGATTACCCATATGCCGGGCGGGCGCGCGCTCTTGGCGACGATGAAGGCGAATGGCGCCTATGCGGCGCTGGTGTCTGGTGGGTTTATATCCTTCACCGCAAGGGTGGCGGCGGATCTTGGGTTCGACGAAAACCGCGCCAACACGCTGCTGACCGAAAACGGCAAGCTGACGGGCAAGGTCGGGATGCCGATCCTTGGCCGCGAGGCGAAGGTGCAGGCGTTGGAAGAGATCACCGCCCGTCTGGGACTGTCCGACACCGATGTGCTTGCCGTGGGGGATGGGGCCAATGATCTGGGGATGCTGACACGCGCGGGCACGGGCGTGGCCCTGCACGCCAAACCCAGCGTGCAGGCCCAATGCGATGTGCGGATCAACCACGGCGATCTGACGGCCCTTTTGTATGTTCAGGGCTATACTAGGGGCGACTTCGCGGCCTAGCGCCGCTTGGCGTCGCCCCGCGCCTTGCCGGTCTTGTAAAGCTTGTTCAGCTTGCGATAGCGGGCGCGGGATTCGGCGACGGTTTCGGTGTTGTACTGGTCTTCGCGGGACAGTTTCTGCCAGCGCTCGTAACGCGCTTCGTCCAAACTCCCTGCGTCGATTGCCGCGCGGATGGCACATCCCGGTTCGGTCTCGTGCTTGCAGTCGCTGAACCGGCACTCCAGCGCCAGATCGGCAATATCGGCGAAGACCGCATCTATCCCCTCGGCGGCCTCGGTCAGGCGCAATTCGCGCATCCCGGGCGTGTCGATCAGCCACCCGCCGAACAAGGTCGGGCGCAGCGCGCGCGATGTCGTGGTGTGGCGCCCCTTGGCATCGTCTTCGCGGATGCCCTGTGTCGCGTCCTCTATCCCGGTCAGACAATTCTGAATCGTGGTCTTGCCGACCCCGGACGATCCGACAAGGGCCAGCGTCTGGCCATCCTTGCACCACGGCACGAGGCGCTTCACCTCCTCCGGGTCGCGGGCGTCAATGGCCAAGGCGGTCACAAGGGGCGACAGTGCCTCTGCCCGGCGGACATAGTCGGCAGGGTCTTCAGCCTCGTCGGCCTTGGTCATGACAATCAGCGGCAGACAGCCCGCGGCAGCGGCCATGGCAAGGTAGCGTTCCAGTCGCGCCGGGTTGAAATCGGCGTTGCAACTGGTGACGATCCCCAGCGTATCGACATTTGCGGCGATCAGCTGGCCTTTGACCTCGTGCCCGGCGGCGCGGCGCTGAATCATCGTGGACCGGTCCAAAAGGGCCGTGGCGCGGCCGCCTTCAGACAAGACCCAGTCACCGACGGCATAGGCGCCGGTTTCCATCGGGGTCACCAGGGTCACCGGCCCGTCCGGGCCAAGCCCTTCGACATCGCGCCGGTTGACCGCGGTCAGTCGCACGGGGGTTGCGGTTTCGTCAGCGTCGAGCTGACGGGCGAAATGGGCCGACCATCCAAGGTCGGAAAGGGAAAATCGGGTCAATTCGGAAAGCCCTTGAACGTGTGAGGTTTGGCTGTGCGGACACAGCGATGGTCACATCGGGCGGCGCGGGTCACTTCGACGGCGCGGCCCGGAGGCAGGTCACATTCTCCATGATCGTCCTCCGTCCAATTGGCGTTTCTAGGTGAGAGGCTGGACAGCGACCCAAGCGGGGCTCGTTGCGGCTGCTTCCTTCCGGACCTGACCGGGTTGGCGAGGCGCTCGCCCGCGCCAACCTCTCGATCCTGCATATAAGGCGGGACGCAGGCCCGCGCAACCCGGCTAGCGGCGAAGGCCCGACGGGCAGAAGACCTGCGTAAAGGCGGCAAGGCAGTTGGCGCTGCGGCCGTAGCCCGCGACATTGACCTGCGCGAACAGCTTTCGGTCGACATAGCCGACGGACAGGCCCAGCCGGGCCAGATCGGCGCAGGCGTTGGCATCCGCCTTGCAGGCCGCGAACAAAAGCGCGGCAACGGGATCCTGAATATCGTCAAGGCTGCCCGCTTCGATTTCTGACCGAATCATCGCGCCAATGGCGGTTTCCACAGTTTCCGGTCCGGGACGGGTCAGGGCGGCTGCGGCGATCAGGACAAGGACAAGAACGACAAGAAAACGAAACACGGCGGCAGGTCCATCTTGGGGCGGGGCTTTGCCCGTTATCCGCCCAAAACGTCAAAGCTTCAATCGAAACCAGTCGAACCCTTCCGGCCCAGCGCCAACGCGGTCGATAACATGTGTGCTGTTGGTCGCAGTGCACCTTCTGGCCCGCGGGTTGGACAGGAAAAGCCCGCTGCTTTTTGCCACTGCGGCCAGCCGCCACCCGTCCCGCGGCGCCGGATTGATCGGGCCGGACCTGCGAATGTGGTTGATCAGGATGTCGCGGGCCGCGGTCCGGGTTTCGCGGATGACGTTTGCCTGACCCAGCATCCCGAAATCGCCGCCACCCCCGGCCCGGTAGCTCGACGCCGCAACGATGATCCGTGCATTGGGCGCAAGGGGCTGCCCATTGATCTTCGGATCGCGAATCCGCTGGGCAGAGCCGACTGGCGCCGCGACGTCGATCCGGTAGTCGATCCCGTCGAAGGTATCGAAGGTATAGCTGGGCAGGTCTTCGTTCAGAAGCAGTGCGTCGGCTTGTCCCGTAGCAACCTGACGGAAGCAATCCGTGGTTTGCAGCAGCCACTCCAAGAGCGCCGCACCCGATACCTCGACCGCGCAGATTGTGTTGGGATAGGGATAGAGTTCGGCAGCATTGCGCAGGGTCAGAGGGCCGGGCGCGATGTCGACATAGTTGTCCACGCCGGTCAACCCGCCGGCCCTGAAGGGCGCAACGGCGATGACAAGCGGCAGGTGTTCGAAGGCGCTGCCCGCAAGCAGATCCTGCATCACGCTGCGCTGTGAATCGGCGATGACGGCGAGGGTCTGGTCCGGCATGACCCGCGAGAAATAGCTGTGAAGCGGAACCTCTGTTTCGCCAATCGGTCGCCGGATGTGGGCAAGGGTCACTTCATGGGCCTCGTTGACCGAGGCAATGATGTCCGGATCGGTCGGAACCAGCGGTTCAAAGCTGTTGTCCTGTTTGCGGCGGGCAATGGGCCATGCCGCCGTCGAGGTGTCCTTTCGGGGGGACCATACGCAATCGGTTCGTTCAAGGGTCAGGTCGATCACCCCAAGATGCGACCCGAGCGACCCGGCGATGACCACCGGCGTGCCATGGATCGTGCCGCGGACCGGGTCGACCGGACCAGAGGCCGGGATCGCGGGTCCGGGAAAGACAAGGTGGGTATGCCCCCCGATGATCGCGTCTATGCCGGGAATGGCGGCCAGCGGAACAATTGCGTTCTCCATCCCGGGTTTGTGGCATTCCGCGCCGATCCCGGAATGGCACAGCGCCACGACAATGTCGGCCCCACGCCGGCGCAGTTCCGGGACATGCGCCCGGGCCGCTTCGATCATGTCCCGGGTCTGGAGCGTATTGGCAAGCCGCTGCCGATCCCAGTCGATGACCTGGGGCGGGGTCAGGCCAATCACCCCAACCCGCAACGGCAGCCAGCGCCCCTCTGTCGTGGCGATCGTCCGGTCTAGGATGACAGAGGGCGGCAAAAGCGTTTCGTCCTCCAGCGGCGTTGCGCCGACCTTTCGCAAGACGTTGGCGGACAACAGGGGAAACCGTGCGGACTGCGCCACGCAATCAAGGATATCGAGCCCGTAGTTGAATTCATGGTTTCCCACGCAGGCCGCATCATAGCCAAGGCTGTTCATCGCGGCGATGGACGGGTGAAGGCAATCGGGATCATTGGACCGGGTTTCGATGATAAGGTCGGACAAGGGCGTGCCCTGAAGGAAATCGCCATTGTCGAACAATAGGCAATTCCGGCTTTCCCGCCGCATCTGCCGGACAAGGCTGGCGGTCATGGCCAGCCCGAAGTGGGACACGGGTTTGTCGACGAAATAGTCGTAGGGCATCAGATGCGCGTGCAGGTCCGTCGTCGCAAGAATGCGTAACTGCGCCCGGGTTCTCTGTTTTCGGTCTCTTTTCAAATGGCGGACCTGTTCCACGATCTTGTCCTTTTTGCCAACCCGTTCCCAACATCCAGCCTAACAACCATAGGGAGAGTTTGGAAAGCCCTGTCCTCGGTTTTCGGGTTTGTCTTTTTTCCGGTGACGTGCCAGAGGTCGGCCATGAAACAGGCGGAAACAGTCACATTCGGTGGGTCCGGGCTTGATCGTGCGGCACATCTGCGCGGCGATGATACGCGTCTGGACCCGCTTCGGCGCGACCCGGACAGTCGTGCGATCGTTCTTTGGCGGGGCAAGCCGCTGGTCGTTGGGCCGGACGGCGGGGCGCTGGCGCGGGTTGGTCTGGATAGTGCGCTTTGCCGGGCCGCGTCCAGCCCGATGATCTTCCTTGGCCTTGATCATGGCCGGGCGGTCTTTGCCGCCGATATCAGCGGCTGGGTTCCTGACACCGACAGCACCCCTGACCCGTCGGGCTTTCTTGATCCATCCCTGCAACGACACCCCGATGCGCCGCAGGACGCCGTCTTTGCCGAGCTTCGGTCGATCATGACAAGCCTTGGCGCGCGGGATGCGGAACTTGCCGCAACCGCCAAGGCGATCTTTGGCTGGCACGAAACCCATTTGTTTTGTTCCCGCTGCGGCGCCCCGAGTGCCATGGCCATGGCCGGATGGCAGCGAAACTGCCCAACCTGCGGCGGTCAGCATTTCCCGCGGACCGACCCAGTCGTCATCATGTTGATCACCCGCGGCAACTCTGTCCTTCTCGGGCGGTCGCCCGGCTGGCCGGACGGGATGTATTCTTGCCTTGCCGGCTTTGTCGAACCGGGCGAACCGATCGAGGCCGCGGTGAGGCGCGAGGTCCTGGAAGAGGCCGGGATCAGGGTCGGGCAGGTCGACTACCTTGCCAGTCAGCCCTGGGCCTTCCCCACATCGCTGATGTTCGGCTGCAAGGGCGAAGCCCTGACCGAGGAGATCATCCTTGATCCGGCAGAGCTTGAAGACGCGCTATGGGCAACGCGAGAGGAGATCGCGAAGGCCTTCATTGGTCAGCATCCCAAGATCCGGCCCGCGCGAAAAGGCTCCATCGCGCATTTCCTTCTTTGGAACTGGCTCTCGGATCAGTTGACTTGACAGGTGGGCCAGGGCTACCCGAAAGGTTAAGAAACCAAGAAATGGGGGGAGCAGGATGAAACTCAGCACGCGGGAGGATATCGAGGCGCCGATCGACTATGTGTTCGGGCGCGCGACGGATTTCGCGAGCTTCGAACGGTCCGCCCTGCGGCGCGGGGTGGAGGTTCATCGTCTTGATGTCGGGCAGGATGTCGGCAAGGGCGCATCCTGGCGGGTCGAGTTCGTATTCCGTGGTCGACCCCGGAAAGCCGAGGCGGTCATCGCGGATTTCGATCCGCCGAATGGGTTCGCGGCCAAATTCGAATCCGGGGGGCTGCAGGGCCAGACCGTGGTCGAACTGGTGCCCCTGTCGCCGGGTCGGACCCGTCTGACCCTTTCGGTCGAAATGACGCCCAAGACCCTTGCGGCCCGTCTGTTGATCCAGTCGCTGAAGCTGGCCAAGACCAACCTGCACCGCAAGTTCAAGACACGGGTCGCCGATTTCGCGGAAGACGTGGAAGAGGACTATTCCGCCCGCAGTTGATCAGCGCTGCGGTTTTTCGTGCCGACGGGCCGATGCCGGGAAGACCCCCATCAGCCGGATGTGGTCAGTGAAATAATCCAGCTCTTCCAGGGCCAGTTGAACGTTCCGGTCGTCGGGATGACCTTCGATCTCGGCATAGAACTGGGTGGCGTTGAAATTTCCGCCGACCATATAGCTTTCCAGCTTGGTCATGTTGACGCCGTTGGTCGCAAAGCCCCCCATCGCCTTGTAAAGCGCGGCGGGAATATTGCGGACCCGGAAGATGAAGCTGGTCATCATCCCCGCCTTGCCCCGGCGGGTATAGTCAGGGTCGCGGGCCATGATCAGGAACCGGGTGGTGTTGCGGTCGTGGTCCTCGATATGGCGTGCAAGGATCTTCAGCCCATAGATTTCGGCCGCGAGTTCCGACGCCAGCGCCGCCTTGGTCTTGTCGCCGCCCTCTGACACGTCGCGCGCGGCGCGGGCGTTGTCAGAACTGGCCTTCGGGCTGATGCCGTGTTCGCGCAGGAAGCCCGCGCATTGCGGCAGGATCACCACATGGCCTAGCGCGGTTTCGATATCCTCGACCCGCGCGTCGTGCAGACCCAGCAGGTTGATATGAACCCGGACAAAGGCTTCGTCGACGATATGCAGCCCGCTTTCCGGAAGCAGGTGATGCACGTCGGCAACCCGGCCATAGGTCGAATTTTCCACCGCGATCATGCCCAGTTCGGCATCGCCCTTGCGCACCGCTTCAATGGCGGCGTCGAAGGTCGGGCAGGGCAGGGGTTCGTGCCCCGGGCGCGTTTCGATACAGGCCTGATGGCCATAAGCGCCCAGTTCCCCCTGAAATGCGATCTTGCCAGTCATGACGGTCATCCAAACGTTGTTCTGAAAAAAGGGCAATAAGTCGCGGTACTATAGCTTGCAAGACCCCGCCGTAACCGGATACATAGCCGCGAAACTGCGAACGAGATGGAACGCGACATGTTCGACACAATGACCCTCACCAAGGCGGTGGCCGGCGTTTGCGGCGCGCTTCTGGTCTTCCTCTTCGGCAACTGGGCTGCTGAAACCCTGTATCACGGTGGCGGTGCCCACGGTGATGAACACGCACAGGCCTATGTGATCGAGGTTGAAGGCGCTGACCACGGCGGCGAAGAAGCCGCTGTCGAAGAAGGCCCGGACTTTGCCGAAGTGTTTGCCTCGGCCGATGCGGCTGCGGGCGAAGGCCTGTGGCGCAACTGCCGCTCCTGTCATGCTCTCGAAGAAGGCCAGAATGGCACCGGCCCGTCGCTTTACGGCGTCGTCGGACGTCCGATCGACGCGATCGACGGTTTCGCCTATTCCGGCGCCCTTCTTGAGGTCGGCGAGACCTGGACACCGGAAAACCTGAACACCTTCCTGGCCGACCCCAAGGGCGCTGCGCCGGGGACCAAGATGAGCTTCCGCGGTCTGCCGAAGATCGAAGACCGCGCCAACCTGATCGCCTATCTGTCGACCATCGGCGGCTGATCAGCGCATCAGGCAAAGAATTTTGGGGGCCGCACCATCTGTGCGGCCCTTTTTCTTTGCGCGCGCACCCACCGTGACGGTCCATTCACCGCTTGATCACGCATTCTCAACTTGAATGCGTGACACCGCCCCCGTTAGCTTTATCTTGGCAGGCAACAATGCCCAAAGACCCCATCAGGAGAGCGCAATGAAACGTCCCGAACCGCACCGCCCCAGAACCAAGGCGCAGGCAAAGGCCCTCCGGGTGGACGCCCGGCCGTGGCTGTTCGGCGCGGGGGCGCTGCTTGGTCTGGCGATGATCGCCGGTCAGGCATTTGCCGCTGGGCACGAGGAGGTCACGGTCAGCCACGGCTACACCAACTTTGGCGAACTGAAGTATCCCGCTGACTTCGCACATCTGGACTATGTCAATCCGGACGCACCGAAGGGCGGCGAGATCAGCATCTGGGCGCAGGGCACGTTCGACAGCTTCAACAACTTCGCCCGCGAAGGCGTGGCCGCAACCATGGCCACGATTGCGCAGGAATCGATCATGATCGGCACCGCGGACGATCCCTATGGCGTCTACTGCTACCTGTGCGAGACAATTGAATATCCCGAAAGCCGCGACTGGGTGATCTTCAACCTGCGTCAGGACGTGACCTTCTCGGATGGCCGCCCGATGACGGCGGCGGACGTGGAATTCACCTTTAACCTGTTCATGGAGCAGGGCATCGCGGAATACCGCAATGTCGTGTCCGGTTTCGTGTCCGAGGTCGAGGTTCTGGGCGACTACAAGATCAAGTTCACCTTTACCGAAGAGGCGCCGCGCCGCGATGTGATCAGCTTTGCCGGGGGCACGTCGGTCTTCTCCAAATCCTGGTTCGAGGAGCAGGGCGTCCGGCTGGACGAGGCGGCCGATGCGCCGTTCCTCGGCACCGGGGCCTATATGCTGGACAGCGTGGATATCGGGCGGCAACTCGTCTACGGTCGCAACCCCAATTTCTGGGGCGCGGATCATCCGATGAACGTCGGTCAGAACAATTTCGACACGATCAGGGTCGAGTATTTCGCCGACGGCTCTGCCGCCTTCGAGGCCTTCAAGGTCGGTGAATATACCTTCCGCAATGAAAACTCCTCGCTGCAATGGGCGACGGGCTATGACTTCCAGGCGCTTGAAAATGGCTGGGTGCAAAAGGTCGAATTGCCCGATGGCAACATCGGAACAGCACAATCCTGGGTGTTCAACCTTGACCGGGAAGTCTGGCAAGACCCCGATGTGCGCGCGGCGGTCGCCCTGATGTTCAACTTTGAATGGTCGAACGAGGCGCTGTTCTACGGCCTTTACGAACGCGTGAATTCATTCTGGGAAAACAGCGATCTTGAGGCGACGGGCACCCCGTCCGATGCAGAAATTGCCCTGCTGCAGCCGTTGGTGGACGAGGGCCTTTTGCCCGCCGAGATCCTGACGGCAGAGGCTGTCATGGCCCCGACCTCGGGCACCCGGTCGCTGGACCGGGGCAATCTGCGGGCAGCGTCGGAGCTGCTGGATGCAGCAGGTTGGGTCGCCGGGGACGATGGGATGCGGTCGCGGGATGGCGTGCCGCTGAAACTGGTCGTCCTGAACTACAGCCCGGCTTTCGACCGGATCATCAACCCCTATATCGAAAACCTGCGGGCGTTGGGCATTGATGCGTCGATGGACCGTGTCGACGTTCCGCAATACATCGAACGTCGCCGGAGCGGGGATTTCGACCTTGTCAGTCACAGCTTCAGCATGGGCTTTGAACCGGGTGTGGGCCTGCGCCAGTGGTATGGCTCCGAAACCGCAGACGACAGCAGCCGCAACCTGATGCGCCTGCGCAACCCGGCGGTGGATCGCCTGCTGACGACTGTGATCGACTCCCAAACCCTCGATGACCTGACAACCGCGACCCATGCGCTGGACCGCGTGCTGCGCAGCGAAGGGTTCTGGGTCCCACAGTGGTTCAAGGATGTTCACACCGTCGCCTATTACGACATGTACCGGCACCCGGAAAACCTGCCGCCATTTGCGCTGGGCGAGATGTCCTTCTGGTGGTACGACGCCGAGGCCGCCGAACGGCTCCGGTCCGAAGGCGCCTTCCAGTAAGAACGAAAGGACGGGTTCGCCTTGGGCGCCTACATCCTGCGCAGACTGCTGCTTGTGATCCCCACGCTGTTGGGGATCATGATCATCAACTTCACCCTGACCCAATTCGTGCCGGGCGGCCCGATCGAACAGATCATCGCCCGCATGGAAGGGTCCGGGGACGCCTTTGAAACCATCTCCGGCAGCTCGGCCGAAATTGCCGAAACCGACACGGATTCAAGCTATGCCGGGGCCCGTGGCCTGCCCGAGGATTTCATCAAGGAACTGGAGGCGGAATTCGGTTTCGACAAACCGCCGCTGGAGCGGTTCCTGCTGATGATGTGGAACTATATCCGCTTCGATTTCGGCGAAAGCTACTTCCGCAATATCAGCGTCGTGGACCTTGTTCTTGAAAAGATGCCGGTGTCGATCACGCTGGGCCTGTGGTCCACGCTGATTGCCTACCTTGTGTCGATCCCTCTTGGGATCAGGAAGGCGGTGCGCGACGGGTCGTCCTTTGACACATGGACCAGCGCGGCAATCATCGTGGGCTACGCGATCCCCGGCTTCCTGTTTGCGATCCTGCTGATCGTGCTGTTCGCCGGGGGAAATTGTTACCGCTTTGGCTTTGGCGTGTCGGACTTCTTCCGGCAATACCTGCCGTGGCTTTACGACTGGAACCCGACCTGCCGCCAGACCTTTCCGCTGCGCGGGCTGACCAGCGCGAACTGGGAAGACCTCAGCGCTTGGGGCAAGGTGAAGGATTACCTTTGGCACATCACCCTGCCGGTGCTGGCCTCGACCATTTCGGCCTTTGCGACACTTACGCTTCTGACCAAGAACAGCTTTCTGGACGAGATCAAGAAGCACTACGTCATGACCGCGCGGGCCAAGGGGCTGAACGAACGGCGGGTGCTGTATGGCCATGTGTTCCGCAACGCCATGCTGATCGTCATCTCGGGCTTTCCGGCACTGTTCATCGGGGTGTTCTTCGGCGGGTCGCTGATTATCGAAACCCTGTTCAGCCTTGACGGGCTGGGCCGTCTTGGGTTCGAGGCGGCGGTTGCGCGGGATTATCCGGTGGTGTTCGGGACACTGTTCGCCTTTTCGCTGATGGGTCTGGTCGTGGGGATACTTACCGATATCACCTATATCTTCATCGATCCCCGGATCGATTTCGAAAGCAGGGAGGGCTGACCGGATGCGCCTGTCCCCGCTTAATCAGCGCCGCTGGCGCAATTTCCGCAAGAACCGGCGGGCCTATTGGTCGCTGTTCATCTTTTCGTTCCTGTTCGTCCTCAGCCTCTTTGCCGAGTTCCTCGCCAACGACAAACCGATCCTCGTCAGCTACCGGGGCGAGATGCGGATGCCGATCTTCAGCTTCTATTCCGAACGGGATTTCGGCGGCGATTTCGCGACCGAGGCAACCTATCGTTATCCAGAGGTCGAATGCCTGATCGTCACCGGCGGGCTGGAAGAATGTTTCGACGACCCCGAGGCGCTGGTCAAAGCCGCCGCTGCGGGGACGGTCG
This sequence comes from Loktanella sp. IMCC34160, assembly GCF_004145845.1. Lineage (GTDB taxonomy): Bacteria > Pseudomonadota > Alphaproteobacteria > Rhodobacterales > Rhodobacteraceae > SELP01. The sequence continues at coordinate 537,643 of NZ_SELP01000003.1, forward strand.
AGATCGAAGGGTTCGAGCGGGGTTGGGTGCTGTGGCCGCCGATCCGATATTCCTACGACACGATCGTCGATATCCCCGGCGTCGCACCCTCTCCGCCGTCGGACACCAATTGGCTTGGCACCGACGATACGAAACGGGACGTGGTCGCGCGCGTTATCTACGGGTTCCGCCTGTCGGTGCTGTTTGCGCTGATCGTGGTCACCCTGTCGTCCATCGTAGGGATCATCGCGGGGGCGGTGCAGGGGTTCTTTGGTGGCTGGACCGACCTGTTGTTCCAGCGGTTCATCGAAATCTGGACTGGGGTTCCGTCCCTCTATGTCATCATCATCCTCTTCGCGATCCTTGGGCGAAGTTTCTGGCTTCTGGTCTTTGTGACCGTGATCTTCGGCTGGCCGGCCCTGACCGGCGTGGTCCGGGCCGAATTCCTGCGAGCGCGGAATTTCGAATATGTGCGGGCGGCGCGGGCGCTGGGGGTCGGCAACTGGACGATCATGTTCCGGCACGTCTTGCCCAACGCCATGGTGGCGACCGTAACAATGCTGCCCTTCCTTGTGACCGGGGCCATCGGCACGCTCGCCAGTCTTGATTTTCTTGGCTACGGGCTGCCGTCCTCGTCACCCAGTCTTGGGGAACTGACACGGCAGGCGAAGCAGAACCTTCAGGCCCCATGGCTCGGGTTCACGGCCTTCTTCACCTTCGCGATCCTGCTGTCGCTTCTGGTGTTCATCTTCGAAGGCGTCCGCGATGCCTTTGACCCGCGAAAGACCTTCAAATGAGCGCGGTTCTGAACGTGTCCAACCTGAACGTGACCTTCCGGCAGGACGGGCAGGTGACCCATGCTGTGCGGGATGTGTCCTTTACCGTGGGCAAGGGCGAAACTGTGGCGCTGGTGGGGGAAAGCGGGTCCGGGAAATCCGTCACCGCCCTGTCCACCGTGCAGCTTTTGGGCGACAGCGCCGAAGTGTCGGGATCGGTGACCTATGCGGGCACCCAGATGATCGGCGCGTCGGATGCCGACCTGCGCCGGGTCCGGGGCAATGACATCAGTTTCATATTTCAGGAACCGATGACCTCGCTCAACCCGCTGCACACAATCGAAAAGCAGCTGCGCGAAAGCATCGAACTGCATCAGGGCCTGCGCGGCCCGGCGGTGCGCGACCGGATCATTGATCTGCTGAATCAGGTCGGCATCCGTGAACCGGAAAAGCGACTGACATCTTACCCGCATCAATTGTCCGGCGGGCAGCGGCAGCGGGTGATGATCGCCATGGCGCTGGCGAACCAGCCCGAGCTGCTGATCGCCGATGAACCGACCACGGCGCTGGACGTCACCATTCAGGCGCAGATTCTTGAACTTCTGGCAGACCTGAAGGCCAAGGCGGGGATGAGCCTTCTGTTCATCACCCACGACCTGACCATCGTCCGCAAGATCGCCGACCGCGTCTGCGTGATGAAGGACGGGCAGATTGTCGAACAGGGACCAACGGCCGAGATTTTCGCGAACCCGCAGCACCCCTATACCCAGATGCTGCTGGCCGCCGAAAGCGCGGGCGAACCCGCCCCGGTGCCCGACGGGGCTGAGGTTGTGGCCGAAACGGAAAACCTGAAGATCTGGTTCCCGATCCACCGGGGCCTGCTGAAACGCACGGCGGGCTATATCAAGGCGGTGAACGCGGCCAGCCTGTCGGTTCGGGCGGGCGAAACGGTGGGGATCGTGGGCGAAAGCGGGTCGGGCAAGACGACGCTGGCGCTGGCCATCATGCGGCTGATCCGGTCCGAAGGGCGGATCGCCTTTCTTGGCCAATCGCTGGAGGGGCGGAACCAGAAACAGATGCGCCCCCTGCGCCGTGACATGCAGATTGTGTTCCAGGACCCGTTCGGAAGCCTGTCGCCGCGCATGACCGTGTCCGAAATCATCGCCGAGGGGTTGGGCATCCACGGGGTCGACAGAACGCGCAGCCACGACGATCTGGTGGTCGAGGTGATGCGCGAGGTCGGGCTTGATCCAGAGCTGCGCGACCGCTACCCGCACGAGTTTTCCGGCGGGCAGCGCCAGCGGATCGCCATTGCCCGCGCGATGATCCTGCGGCCCCGCCTCCTGGTTCTGGATGAACCGACCAGCGCGCTGGACATGACCGTGCAAGTGCAGATCGTGGAACTGCTGCGCGAATTGCAGCGCAAGCACCGGCTGGCCTATCTGTTCATCAGCCACGACCTCAAGGTGGTCCGGGCCCTGTCCCACAAGGTCATGGTCATGCGGGCGGGCGATGTGGTGGAAGCCGGTCCGGTCCAGCAGGTCTTCGACAACCCGCAGTCGGACTACACCAAGGCGCTGATGGCCGCGGCCTTCGAGGGCCGCGTCGCCTGAACCTTAGTCGGTGCCAATCATGAAACAGGTCATCCCGCGCGCCTGCAGCCTGCGACAGGCCAGATCGGCGGTTTCCCGGGTCAGCCCCATGAAATTAGCGTCGAACCCGCCCGACCGCTGAACCACGCGGCGCAGCGATCCGTCCAGCGTCGCCATCTCGTTCAAGGCAACCCGCAGCAAGATCCGTTCCGCCTCGTAGCGAGAGTTGTAGCGGCCAACGTTGATCCCCCAGTGACGCCCGCCGGATGTCGACACGCGGGTCACAACTTCGGGCTGGGGCGGAACCTCTGGCGCGGCGACCTGGCTGGCGGCCATGACAACCTCGGGCCGGGCGCGGGGGGTCACACCCACCTCGGTCGGGGCAAGGTCGGTTGGGGGCGGGGCCGCGGCGGCGGTCTGCACCACCTCTGCCAGCGCCTCGGCGATCACGTCCGCATCGGCGACCAGAAGTTCCGGCGGCGGGGCGGCGGGCTCGGGGGCGGGGCGGGCAACGGGGCGCAACGACGCGGTCACCTGCCCGGTCACGCGGATCGTCTTGCCCGCAACCCCCTGTTCGCCGTCGTTCGACCCGACCACGACTTCGGCAGTCGGGTTGCCCATCGGCCCCATAGTGGGCGCACGAAACCGCGCGTTCGCCGGGGCGCGGGCAAATCCCATGTCCAGAAGTTCGGCCACCCGCGCATTCCGGGCGGCAGTGGACGACCCGCCGAACATGGTCGCGATAATCCGCACGTTCCGGCGTTCGGCCGAGGCGACAAGGTTGAACCCGGCGGCGTTGGTATAGCCGGTCTTGATCCCGTCCGCCCCGTCATAGGCGTCAAGGAACCGGCGGTTGGTGTTGTTCACCGTGGCCATCCCCGCATCCGCCGACCGGCGCGAGAAGATGTTGTAATACTGCGGGTAGTCATAGATCACATGCCGCCCAAGGATCGTCATGTCGCGGGCCGTGGACAGGTGCCCGTTTTCCGTCAGGCCGTTCGCATTGCGGAACGTCGTGCGGGTCATGCCCATCGCCTCGGCGGTGCGGTTCATCCGGCGGGCAAAGGCGGCTTCGGACCCTTCGATGGCAATCCCGATGGCCGTGGCCGCGTCATTGGCCGATTTCACCGCGGCCGCGCGGATCAGATAGCGCAGGCGGATCTGCTGTCCCGCCCGCAGGCCGAGCTTTGACGGCGGTTCGGCGGCGGCGGCGGCGGTCACGGTCACAAGGGTATCAAGACTGATCTCGCCCCGTTCCACCGCCTGAAAGGCGATGTACAGGGTCATCATCTTGGTCAGAGAGGCGGGATGCAGGCGGGTGTCGGCGTTTCGGGAATGCAGAACCTCGCCCGTGCGCGCATCCATGACCAGCGCGGCATAGGGCGCCGCCGCCACGGAAAACGGGGTAACGACCGCAAGGAATACCCATACGATAAGGAATAGCCCTGCCCGGGCTGCCTGTCCCAAACGACTTGCCACGTCGCTGCCTCTTTTCTGCCTCAGGGCCCGCTTCTTTGGCGGCGCCTTTTGATTTGCGACTAGCCTAGCAGAAAGACAGCGATGAGAAAACCGCCTATTTTCAATGGGTTTTTGTCTGTTGGTAGAGGGGTCCATCTATATCTTGGGGGTGACGGAAGGTGACCTTCAAGATGCTGATCAGCCGATGGTCCATCCTTCCAGAGACGCTGACCTGGTTGTCATCGAACGTATCACACACCGCACTTGGCGACGTAGGGCTGATAGGATCCGCCATTGGCAATTTCCGCTGACCTATTTCGATGGTGAGTGGATAAGATAGAACAAGAAATGCTAACGTACTCGAGCGGCTCGGACGGCTGGTCAGTGGCGGTCGGCGATTTCTTGATCACCAGATTGGTCCGTCTGGCTGGGTAGGATGCATGAAGCGAATTATTCGAAATTACCGACTTTTCAGAGTTGATCGACTGTCACGGCAGGGCAGACACGTGCAAGCGAAGAAGGCAGCAATCTCGCTTCTTCGAAGTCAGAGCCAGTCCATAGTTTATAATATGCTTCTCGCCGATGTGCTGTTGGCGTCCCAAGAGGTTGACGCAGCGCGGAAGCAATATGAGCTCGTTGGTCGCATGTTGGACAGGTCGAAAAATCTTGCCGGAGAGAACAAGCGCTACCTTCAAGCATATAAAAACTATCGGTTGGTTGAAATTAGTTTCTACCTGGCGGATCAGGATTTCAATAAAGGGAAAGAGATTGCAGGATTAATTCATGAAATAGATGCGGACAGACAGTACAAGCGGCTATTCTCGCTGCCGGGCTAGGATGTGAGCTGAAGCTATCGAGTTACCGGAGCTATCTGAGGGAAGATGGTAGACCTTGACCGACTTTTTTACTAAGGACTTTGGCCTTTCGAGCCTGACGTTGGCCGGCGAAACCGGAGCCGGATGTGCCTATCAGTCGATCTAGGTGTTTGGCTCCGGAATATGGTGGTTCGGGGGAACGGAGCAGTTCATGGGTTTGTTTAGGATGGGCACTGGACGTCGATTTCTCAAATCATGCGTCCTGATCGTTCTTGTTTCAGGATGCCGCGCGCCCGTAGAAGGCGGAGAGCAGAATAACTCTGACTTGGAGTCGAAGCTCGTCGAGTTGATTGAACAAGAGTCGCTCCGTGACGGGAGTTTTCTTTCCGGTCGCGAATTGCAGCTTGCTCGTGGCACCGAGTTAGGGCTTTGCAGTGGATACACAAGAATTGTCGTGTTCGAGCAGGTTGGTGAGCAATTGGGCCAGCTTAGTATCTATTTTGATCAAGTGGATACTAGCCCGCGTATACTCTTGTATGAAACCGGACCCGGTGGATGCCCGATAGAGCTCCTCGACTAGCATGTCGCCCGGTCGTTTTTGGAAGTCGAGGCTGAAGGCCTCGGGTCCTCGCCTAATTCCCTCGACACCGGACAACCGCCGTCACGGGGCGCGGGGACGGTCGGTTCCGCTTAACCCCGTCGTCCGAGGGGGGTTCCCATGTCCCGTCACTGGCCTATATAAGTCCAGCCGGACTGGCATGACCACTGACCCGAAGGGCTCCATGGCTTCAACGATCTACATGATGGCGGACAAGGACGATGACGACCAGACCGGCGTCGGCGTTGCGCTGGAAACGCGCCCGAAGACAAAGCGCCCGCCGATGTACAAGGTTCTGATCCTGAACGACGACTATACGCCGATGGAATTCGTCGTGCATGTGCTGGAGCGGTTCTTTGGCATGTCGCACGCGCAGGCGGTGGAACTGATGCTGACCGTCCATAAGAAGGGCGTCGCGGTTGTGGGCGTCTTCTCGCACGAGATTGCCGAAACAAAAGTGGCGCAGGTGATGGATTTCGCGCATCGCCACCAACATCCCCTGCAATGCACGATGGAGAAGGAATAGGCCCCGCGCCGTTCCGCAAGACAGATGTCCCAGACCCGACTTGCCACCGCCCTTGACGAGGGGCTTTTGTCCCTGCCCGAAGGGGGGATCGCCCTGCTGCGCCCTGCCGCCGATTGGGATGCCGAGGGGCTGACCCCCGCCGATCTGACCGTCGTGCACGGGTTTCGCCCGGATATGGATGCCTGGGCCGCGCGGGGGGCCACTGTCACCCGCGACATGCCCGAATGCGATCTGGCGATCGTGGTTGTGCCCCGGTCGAAATCCCTTGCCCGGGCGCAGGTCGCGCAGGCGGCGAGCAGCGCCGCGCGCGTTCTCGTGGATGGGCAAAAGACCGACGGGGTCGACAGCCTGTTCAAGGAATGCCGCAAGCGGCTGGGCGATCTGCCAAGCGTGACCAAGGGCCATGGCCGCCTGTTCTGGTTTGACCGGACCGATGCTTTCGCCGATTGGGCCGCCCCGCCCCCGGCGCTGGGCGATCACGGGTTTCATACCACCGCCGGGGTGTTTTCCGATGGCGCGGTGGACAAGGGATCCGCCCTTCTGGCCGAGGCGCTGACCGCCAAGCTGCCCGCCCGGATGGCGGATTTCGGGGCTGGCTGGGGATATCTGTCGCAAGCGGTCCTGACGCGCGACGGGGTAACCAGCCTTGACCTGATCGAGGCCGAGGCGCTGTCGCTGGACTGCGCGCGCCTGAACGTCACCGACCCGCGGGCCGGTTTCCTGTGGGCCGATGCAACCCGCCACAAGCCGAAAGAGCCCTATGGCGGCATTGTCATGAACCCACCCTTTCACACCGGTCGCGCGGGCGACCCGGCACTGGGCCGGGCGTTCATCGCGGCGGCGGCGGCGGCACTGTCCCCCAATGGCCAGCTGTGGATGGTGGCGAACCGCCACCTGCCCTATGAAACCGCCCTGCGGGAACGGTTTCGCACGGTTGACGAGATCGGCGGCGACCGCAGTTTCAAGCTGTTTCACGCGACTCGCCCTTTGCGCTGAAACCGCCTAGGGTCCACCGGGTCAGAAGGAGGCTGCCCATGTCCTTTTCCATCGCAGGCAAGACCGCAATCGTCACAGGCGCGGCCAATGGGGTCGGTCTGGCCATCGGGCGGCAGTTCGTCGAAGAGGGCGCGAATGTCGTCTTCTGCGACATGGACGAAGCGCGTCTGGAGAAGGAACTTTCGGGCGAGGTGACAGAGGACGGGCGGGTCAGAATATTCGCGGGGGATCTGCGTAAGAAGCTGACCATCGCGAACCTGCTGTCGGCCACCGTCGATGCCTTCGAAAAGGTGGATATCCTTGTGAATGCGTCCCGGCAGGTCGAAACCTCCGACCCGCTGAACCCGGACGACGATTCCGTCATGGCGCTTCTGGAACAGAACATGCTGACCGCGCTGCGGCTGACGCAGGCCGTGGCCAAGCGGATGATCAAGCAGGCCGAGGGGCAGGACGAAGGCTGTGTCGGGTCGATCGTCAACCTGTCGTCCATCGCCTCGCGCCGGGCCCATCCGGAACTTCTTGGCTATTCCATTTCAACGGCGGCGCTGGACCAGATGACCCGCTCCATGGCCGTGGCGCTGGCCCCTAAACGGATCCGGGTGAACGCAGTTGCCTTCGGGTCGGTGATGAGTGCGAGCCTTAAAGGGGCGTTGAAAGCGCACGAGGGGTTCCGGTCCGAGATCATCGACCACACGCCCTTGTCCCGCATCGCCGGGCCGGGAGAGGTCTGCGATGCCGTGCAATATCTGGCATCAGACGCCAGTGCCTTTGTGACGGGTCAGGTGATTACCGTGGACGGCGGGCGCACCCTGATCGACCCGGTTGCGGTCGGGGCGCACTGATCCCTACCAATTTGCCGCGACCGAGCCGAGCGCCGAGGCCGGGCGGTCCCATGTCATCGGCGTTCCGTCGATCGTCAGGGCGGGGCGCAGCCTGAATGCAGCACCCCAGGGCGTATGTTCCATCTCGGGCGACAGGTCCCGCTGATCCGGACGTTTGTCCAGCGCACCAATGCGGTCCTGCCGATAGCCCTTGAGCAACTCTGCCGTGCGGGCCAGTGACAGACGCGCCGTGCCGATCCCTTCGCCCTGTGCGGCCCGGTCCAGAAGACGCACGGCCGCCACCGCCATCAGGTAGCCCGTCGCATGGTCCAGCGCCTGAACCGGCAGCGGCGAGGGCTTGGACGAGGACGCGCAGTCGCGCCCCGTGTCGGCAATTCCGCAGCTCATCTGGACAAGGCTGTCAAAGCCGCGCCGCCCCGCCCAGGGGCCGGTCCAGCCGTAGGCATCCAGCGACACCTCGATCAGGCCGGGGTTCATGTCGTGCCGCGTCGCCGCGTCATAGCCCAGCCCCGCCAATGCGCCGGGGCGGTAGCCGTGGATCAGAATATCCGCCTCGGCCAATAGCACCTCGAACGGGCCGCGGTCGGCAAGATGGCGCAGGTCCAGCCGGGCGCAGCGTTTGCCCAGCGTGATGTCTGGCACCACGTTGGGTTCGTCCCAGCCCGGCGGATCGATGCGCAGCACCTCGGCCCCATAACCGGCAAGCGTGCGTGTCGAGACGGGACCGGCCAAGACGCGGGTCAGGTCCAGCACCTTAAGCCCGGCCAGAGGCCGGTCGGGCCGCCTGTCCCAGGTTTTCGCGGGGGCAGGGCGGTTTGACCAATGGATCAGGGGCTCAGCCGCGACAGCGGCCCCCTGCGGATGCGCCGCCCATTCCGCCTCTGACCGCATCATGGCGGCGACCCCGCCTTCGGCAACGACGGCGCTTTCCACTTCATCCCCGCCCCACGCCTTCATGGCGCGGCGCACGGCATCCACATCCGCATCGCAGCCCAGCACCCGCAGCACCGCCGCCTTGTGGTGAGGCAGGTTGGTGTGCAGGCGGACCCATCCGTCGCGGGTTTCATAGACCCCGGCAAGGGCGTCCCAGACCGGCGGCAGCTCCCAACCAAAGGGGTGAATGGATTGCGCATACCAAAGCGAGGCAAGCCGCCGATCGACCGTCACTTTCGGACGGGCGCCATCCTGCCCAATCAGCCCGGCAAGGGCCGCACCAAGATACCCGTAGGCCGCAGTCGCAAGATCGGTGACCGCGAAGGCGGAAGGAAAATCGCCGCTTCCGGTGATGTCGAACCCGCCTTCGGGCAGGCCAAGGGATTCGGCAATCTCTTTCATGGTCAAAGCTTTGCGCCGATTTGGACCCCGCGCAATACTCTTTCCTCTGCCGGGACAAGCAGGTAGATCACCGCTATGCCCCTGCAATTCGACACACTTTCTGATCTGCTGAACCACGGTTTCGACACGGTGATCGATGTGCGGTCGCCCGCCGAATACGCCGAGGATCATGTGCCCGGCGCCGTCTCCATGCCCGCCCTGTCGAACGCGGAACGCGCCCACATCGGCACGATCTACAAGCAGGTCAGCCCGTTCGAGGCCAAGAAGGCTGGGGCGGTTCTGGTCGCCCGCAATGCGGCAACGGCGATCGAGGCGCAGATGCAGGACAAGGATGGCGGCTGGCGTCCCTTGGTTTATTGCTGGCGCGGCGGGCAACGGTCCGGCAGCTTCTCGACCATACTGGCGCAGATCGGATGGCGGACCGATACGATCAAGGGCGGCTATCAGACCTATCGCCGGCTGGTCTATCGCGCTGTCTATGAGGACAGGGTTCCGCATCGTGTCGTCCTGCTTGATGGGCTGACCGGCACCGCAAAGACCGAAATCCTCAACCGCCTGCCCGACCTTGGGATTCAGGTTGTCGATCTTGAGGGATTGGCCAACCACCGGGGGTCGCTGATCGGTGCGCTGGACGGCGGCCAGCCCAGCCAGAAGGCGTTCGAGGGGGCGATTGCCTGTGCGCTTGCCCAGCTGGACCCGGACCGTCCCGTGGTGTTTGAGGCTGAAAGCAGCAAGATCGGCCGCCGGATCATTCCGCCCATGGTCTGGGAGGCGATGTGTGCCGCCCCCCGGATCGAGATCCGATCCCCCGTCCCGTCGCGGGTCGAGTATCTCTGCCGGGCCTACGCCGACGCGGCGGCGGACACGGACTGGCTCAAGGCGCGGTTTCAACCGATCCGCCATCACCGGGGGCACGACCTTGTTGACCGGTGGGAGGCGCTGTTGCAGGCCGGGAATATGCCGGAACTGGCGCGGTCCCTGATCGTGGATCATTACGACCCGTCCTATACGAAGTCCCGCGCGGCCCATGACCCCGTGGTGATCGGGGCTGTAGACGTGCCCAGTCTGGACGACGCCGGCCAGGACGCGGCGGCCCGCAACGTCGCCGAAATTGTCAGATCACTGTGATCTGGCCCGGCTGGTCGGTGATCCGCCCGATACGCGCCGCCGGATAGCCCGCCAGCCATAGCTTGCCCAATGTCTCGTCAACCCGGCTTGGGTCCACGGCGGCCAAAAGCCCGCCCGCTGTCTGCGGATCGAACAACAGGTCGCCCCGCGGCCCCTTGGCCCCAAAGACCGGCCCGGCCCCGTCCCGGTTGTCTGCGAATAGCGTCGACCGGACTCCGGCCTCTGCCAGCGCCTCTGCCCCTTCCATGGCCGGCACCTCGCCAAGGTCGATTTCGGCCCCGGTGCCAGAGGCGTCGCAGATGCCCGCCAGATGCCCGGCCAACCCAAAGCCGGTCACGTCGGTCATTGCATGGGCCACGTCCCGCAACACGCGCGACGCGACAGCCTGCGGACGTTCCATCAGGGCAAAGGCCGCCGCCACGTCCTGACCCCGCGCCTTGCGCTGCATTTCGGCGGCCATGATCGTGCCCGACCCGATCGGCTTGGTCAGGATCAGCGCATCCCCGGGCTTTGCGCCCGCAAGGGTGATTGGCGACCCCGGGCATAGTCCGGTGACGGTAAATCCAATGGTCAGTTCGTCCCCCAGCGAAGAATGTCCGCCGACGATCACCGCCCCGGCGGCTTCGACCACCTCTTGCGCGGCGGCCATGATTTCGGACATGGTCCGGCGCTGCAGGTCCGCGGACATGCGTGGCAGGATGATCGAGGCGGTGACGGCCTGCGGATCGGCCCCCATCGCCCAGCAATCGCCAAGGGCGTGTATCGCCGCGATCCGGGCCATGAGGACCGGGTCATTGGTGAAGGCGCGCAGGTGGTCGGTGGTCATGATCTGGCGCAGCCCGCCTGTTATCAGGACCGCCGCATCGTCGCCCGGCAGGCTTTCGACATCATCGCGCGGGGTGGTTGGCAACTCTGCCAACACATCGCGCAGGGCCCCCCGGCCCACCTTGGCGCCGCAGCCGCCGCACATTGGTTTGTCGCCCAGTGCCTCGCGTACCCCTTCTGCCATGGTCAGCGGCAGATCCGGGCCGGGCATGTCCGGCAAGTCCTTGAACTGGGCCATGAAAGTCCGATCGATCCGGTCCTTCCAGCGCCACAAGAGCCCACCCTTCGCCGCCGTGCCCAGTTTCTCGGCCAGCGCCTTTTTGCCGCCAAGCGAGATCAGTTTCAGATAGTCCTTCTGCGGCGCGTAATGGTCCATCTCGCCCCCCGACAGGGCGGCGCGCAGGTTGTCGAACAGGACCGGGGCCTGCCGCACCGCGAAGACCCCGGCCTTCGGGCGGGGGGCAAACCCCATATGGGCGCAATCGCCCGCCGCGAAGATCGCGGGGTCGCTGGTCCGCAGGGTGTCGTCGATGGTCAGATAGCCGTCTTCGTGGGCCAGCCCGATTTCGGCGACCCAGTCATGGGGCCGCGCCCCCGCTGCCCCGGTCGTGAAGGCAGAGGGGATGCGTTGGCCGTCCGCAAGGATGACCTCTGCCTCGGTCACACGCGCCACATGGGCGTTCTCGATGACCGCGACGCCGTTGTCCGCCAGCGCCCGCAACAGATGGCTACGCGCGGTCTTGTTGAACCCCTTCAACACCGCCCCGCTATCGATCAGTGTGACCTTCGCGCTTTTGCCGCGCTCGGTCAGGGCAAAGGCCATTGCCATGGACAATTCGGCCCCGGCCACGCCGCCGCCGATCACCGCGACATCCCCTGCGTCCGGGGCATCCCGAAACGTGGCCCAGCGGCGGGCAAAGCTGTCCAGCGGTTTGGCGGGAATGCCGTTGTCCGCGAACCCGGGCAGGTCTGGCATCCGCGTGTTGATCCCCACATCGACCGAGGCCACGTCATAGGCTATCGGCGGACGGCCCGGCACCGTGATGGTCTTCTTGTCCGGGTCGATCCCGGTCACCTCGCCCAGGATCACCCGCGCGCCCGCGAAACGGGCCAATTGCACAAGGTCGATATCCAGATCGTCCTTGCCATAATGCCCCGCGACAAAGCCGGGTAACATGCCGGAATAGGGGGCGGTCGGGGCGGGATTGATCACCGTCAGCCGAACACCGGCCAAGGGTTTCATCCCCCACATTCGCAGGACAAGCGCGTGGGTGTGCCCACCGCCAACAAGAACAAGATCACGGGTAAGGGGAAGCTGCATCATCATGGCGGCAGATAAGCAGAACCACCGACCCTGTTCCAGTGACGGGTGGTCACAGGCCCGGCATCAGCGTTCCGCCGCGAAGACGCGCAACAATCGGTCCGGCGGAATTCGCGACAGGCGGATCGCGGGCCACCCCGCCGCCAGCGCAGCGGCAAGGATCGCCTCGACCCCCAAAAGGGCATAATCCGCCGGGAACAGGAACATCGGCAGCCGCCAGCCAAAGGCCGCGACGTTGACGATGGCCAGAAGCGCCCAGGCCAGTGCCAGCCCCAACGGGATTGCCAGAACGGTCGTCAATCCGGCCAGCAAGACGGCCCGCAGCAGGTCCAGACCACCTAGCCGGGACCGGGTCAGCCCCATCGCCCAGACCGGCGCAAGTTGCGGCAACCGCATGCTGCCCAGCGTCAGAAGGCTCATCAGAATTGCAAAGCCCGCGACGCCAAGGGTCAAAAGGTTCAGCGCGCCGGTGACGGCAAAGGTCCGTTCGAACACCTGAAGCGACACCGCTTTGATCCCTGCCTGATCAATGGCGCTGTCGGGCGCGATACCAAACTCGGCTTGCATCGCCTCGATCATCCCCGGAACGGCGGCCGGATCGGTTCGAACCGCAAAGCGGCGCGGCACCTCGTTCGGGTAGGCGTCGGTCCAAAGGGGTTCTGCAATCATCGCCTGACCAATAGGATTGCCGTAATCGCCAAAGACGCCAACCACGGGCAGATCCTGTCCGGCGAGGGGGAGGATATCTCCCACACCGATTCCGCCACGCCGGGCCAGTTGTTCATTGATCAGGACGCCCCGGCCGTCGAACATGGTCTGCCACGCCGCCGCCCCGCCTTCCAGCAGCCGCCAGTTGTCGGGATACAGCGGGTCGGGCCGGGTTCCGTAAAGATCGGTGGGCAGGCCCCGCACCTCGACCTCGACCGATTGCACCGGCAGAACGGCGTCGGACCGGTCGGTCAGCCAAGCCTCCAGCCCCGGTTCCTCCTTGGTGTCGACATACAGCTCTGCCGCGAGCCGCTGATCCAGAAACCCGATGAAAGTCAGCCGGAACGAGGAGACCATGGTTGATACGCCGGCATTGGCGGCCATCGCCAGAAGCAGCGCCATCAGGGCCAGGGACAGGCCCGGCAGCTGCTGGCGGCTGTCGGCCCAGAACCATTCCGCAACCGGGCCATTGGCGCTGCTTTCGCCAAAGCGCAGCACCGAAGACAGGATCGCGGGCAGGATTGCCGCCGCCCCCAGAAGGACCGCCCCCACAAGCGCGAAACCGGCCACGAGCGAGGTGCCCCAAAGCGCCAGACCGCCTGCCCCCGCCAATGCGGCCATCCCGACCCCGGTCAGGACCCGCTGCCCCTTGCGGTGTCCCATGGCCCAGGCGCGGGGCCGGGCCGCCGCAAGGATCGGAAGCCGCGCGACCTTGACCAAGGCCCCGGTTCCCGCAATCGCCACCCCGGCCAAGGACATTGCCAGCCCCGCCGCGATCCAGCCGGGGCGAAGGGTCAGTTCTCCGCTGATGGCCGCGCCGTAAAGCCCCCGCAGGCTTGACGCCACATCGGGCAACAGTGCCCCGGCAATCAGATGGCCAAGGATCAGGCCAAGCGCGCCGCCCGCAAGGGCAAAGATCAGAAGCTCCAGCCCAAGCCCCCACAGCAGAAGACGCAGGGGAACACCCACCGCCCGCAGGGTCCGCACCATCGGGCGGCGTTGTTCGATGGCAAGGCCCACGGTGCCATGGACAATGAACAGCCCCACCACAAAGGACAGGGCGCCAAAGGCGGTCAGGTTCAGGTGGAAACTGTCGGTCAGCCGCGACAGGTCTGTCCCGCCACCGGCCGCCACGCGTGACAGCCCCGGCGCGATTTCTGCCAGGCGTGGCAGGCCGTCCGGTTGATCCGGGTCCAGCAGAAGGAAGTCGATATGTCCCGCGGGCCGGTCAAGCAGCCGCTGTGCGACACCAATCTGGGTAACGACGGTCCCCGGCGCGATCTCGGCGACCGGGACCGGTTCGGGGGGCACGGGCCCCAGCCGGTCCAGCGCCTCGGCCCGGCCGAAGATCTGACCGTCGCCGGTGCGGAATGCATCGGCATCGGCGCGGTCGGCAATGTCGATCTGACCAACGCCCGCGGGCACGGTATTGGGGTCCAACCCCAGAATACGCACCCCATTCAACCGGCCTTCGGCCACCGGGCTGACCCGCCAGCCCGCCATGCGCAGGGCAAGGTGGTCGGCCTGCGTCACGGCCCCGCCATCGGCAGGGACCAGCCTGTCCACCTGTCCGTCAAGAAGGGTTTGGGCAGCGGCGTCATAGCTGGACCGCGCTTCCGCGTTGATGGCCTGAACCCCGGACCAAAGCGCCGTGGCCAGCGCAAGACCGGCCAGAAGCGCGATGAACTGAAGCGGGGCGCGCCGCCAATGCGACAGGATCGCGGACAGAACCGCGAAGGTCATGCGATCCGCCCGCCCGATAGGTGCAGTCGGCGGGACAACCGGGCGGCCAGCCTGTCGGAATGGGTGACCATCAACAGGCCCGCGCCGCTGTCCGCAATCGCCTCGAGCATCAGGTCCATGACGCTGTCGGCCGTCGCTTCGTCAAGATTGCCGGTCGGTTCGTCGGCGAGGATCAGGCGCGGGGCGGCGGCAAGGGCGCGGGCGATGGCCACGCGCTGCTGCTGCCCGCCCGAAAGGTCTTCGGGGTATTTGTCCAGTTGCGCCGACAGGCCCATCCGCGCCGCAAGGTCCGCGACGGGGGCGGTCCGACCGGCCAGCCGGGCCTGAAAGCCGATATTCGCGCCGACGGTCATCGACGGGATCAGGTTGAACTGCTGAAAGACGATCCCAACCGTGGTCCGGCGCAGCGCCGCGCGCCCGGCATCGCCCAGCCCGGAAATATCCTGTCCGTCGATCCGGATGGTTCCGCCGCTGGGCGCATCCAGACCGCCGACAAGGTGCAGGATCGTGCTCTTGCCACTTCCCGATTCGCCGGTCAGCGCCACGGTTTCACCTGCCGCGAGCGTCAATGAGACCCCCTGCAGCACGGGCACGGGCCCTTCGGCGCTGTCAAAGGATTTCGTCAGGTCTTGGATGGACAACAACATGGCCGATTGATCGCAGGACTGCGCGGTCAAGGCAACAGAGGCTATCGGGTAAGGGTGAACAGTGCCGACACCCCGACAAGCGCGGCGGTCAGGCCTGCCAGGGCCATGTGCCAGCGTCGCTCGTCCGGATCGGCCAGCCATTCGCGCGTGACCCGCACAAAGGTGATCGGGCCGGGAAAGCCGGTTCCGGTCCGGTCCACCGCCCGGCGCCGCAGATGAAACAGAACCCGGAATGCCATCCCCGCCCAAAGCGCAAAGATCACCCCCTGAAGGATCAGCAACGGCGGGACCGTCATAGGATGGCCCCGACCAGAGGCGTGACCAATCCGGGCAGCACGACGCCGACCGCATAGGATCGCGCCGCAATCCGCAGGAACCGACAGGATGTGTGAACGGCCCCAACCGCTGCTGTCCCGAACATGGGCAAGCCCCCCCAAAGAGCCCCGACAGAGTGGCAGCGCCACCGCAAAGGTCAAGTCATTCGAGCTTGATTGAAATGCAGCTGGATTGGGCCAACGGGATTAACAGTTTGGCAAGCGCCCCCGATCAGGCTGCCCCGTGTTGGGGGTCAATCAGGCTAAAAGGGTGAGAGTATGAAGACAACAACGATGATTGATGGTGTGAAGGTGATCAAGCTTTCCGAAACGCACGCCGAAGAGTACGGGCGGCCAAGCGACTCCCTCGCGATGTTCCATATCTGGACCTTGCTGACGGGGGCGGAAACACTGCGGGACCTCACGGTCAGCAACCGGGCGGTTCGCTAGGACGCCATCGGTTATCCAATCAAAAAGGCCCGGTCCTGTCGGTCCGGGCCTTCTTTGTCTGGTCGTTGGTCATCCTAGCTTTCTGCGTAGGCGTCCTGACCTTCCGGGCGCGGCTCCCGCGGGGGGCGCCCAACCACATCACGCAGTTCATCCAGTTCGATGAAATTGTCTGCCTGACGCCGCAGTTCATCGGCAATCATCGGCGGTTGGCTGCGTACGGTCGACACGACCGACACCCGCACACCGCGCCGTTGCACCGCCTCGACCAGAGGGCGGAAATCGCCGTCACCGGAGAACAGGACGATATGATCGACATGCGGCGCAATTTCCATCGCGTCGACGGTCAGTTCGATATCCATGTTCCCCTTCACCTTCCGGCGACCCATGCTGTCGGTGTATTCCTTGGCCGGTTTGGTGACCATGGTGAAGCCGTTGTAATGGAGCCAGTCGACGAGCGGCCGAATCGGCGAATACTCGTCATTTTCTAGAAGGGCGGTGTAGTAGAATGCGCGAAGCAGCTTGCCCCGGCGCATGAATTCCTGCCGAAGCAGTTTGTAGTCGATGTCGAAACCCAGCGCCTTTGCAGCAGCATAGAGGTTCGACCCGTCAATAAATAGAGCGAGTCGCTCATCCCGATAAAACATCAAAATTGTCCTTCAGAAACTGTATCCGCCCGTTGTCCGTGAGTGTGGTTCGTGAAAAAAGTTGGGCGGAACCACCGGGCAATCTAAGGAAACATTTCGTTGCTGCAAGGTATTAGCGCCTGTTCAAAAGGCCAGTTTTCGCTCATCGCACTGGGTGGGAACGTAACGTCAAACGAAATTACGCCTGAAAAACGCCTGTTGCTGGCGATGGATCGGATCGCTGAAACGGTGGGTGACATCACCGATCAAAGCGCCATTTACCGGACGCCGTGCTTCCCCGCCGGCGCGGGCCCTGACTATGCCAATGCAGTCATTCGGGTGCGCACCGATCTTGAGCCCGCCGACATTCTGACCCGCCTTCACGAGATCGAAGCGGCTTTCGGCCGGGAGCGGGTCCAGCGATGGGGAGAGCGGACGCTTGACCTTGATCTGCTCGCGGTGGGGGATGCGGTGTTGCCGGATCGCGCGACATGGGACCATTGGGCGGGTCTGCCGCTGGACGACCAGAAAGTCGCGGCACCCGATCAGCTGATCCTGCCGCATCCGCGGATTCAGGACCGGGCCTTTGTGCTGGTGCCCCTATGCGATGTCGCGCCTGACTGGACCCATCCGGTCCTTGGCAAAACGGCGGCCGACATGTGTGCAGCCCTGCCCGCCGAACAGCGGGCCGAGGTGGTCGCGCTGTGACCGTCCAAGTGTCCGTGGCGCAAGGCACTATCTGCTTGTCATTTCCAGATGCAGCCCTTATGTGGAGGGCTTCCTAGGACCCGCCGAATGAAGATTGGAGAGCGCTGATGGCCCGCGTTACCGTAGAAGATTGCGTCGACAAGGTTCCGAACCGGTTCGAACTGGTGATGCTTGCCTCGCACCGCGCCCGCGAAATCTCGTCCGGTGCGCCGGTGACCGTGTCGCGCGACAACGACAAGAACCCGGTCGTCGCCCTGCGCGAAATCGCCGATGAAACCCAGCTTGCCGACGACCTGCGCGAGCGGATGATCGAGTCGCTCCAGACCCAGATCGAAGTGGACGAACCGGAAGACGACGCGATGGCGCTTCTGATGGGCGCCGAAGCCGACAAGCCCGTCGACGACGACATGTCCGAAGAAAAGCTTCTTCGGGCGCTGATGGAAGCACAGGGCCAGCGCTAACTGCGTCCGGCCCGTCCAAGGGCGGTGGCGCCGATGGAGCAAAGCACAAGCGTCGGCGATCTTGTCGCCCTTGTCCGGGCCTATAACCCCAGAACAAACGCGCGTCTGTTGACCGAGGCCTATGCCTTTGGTGAACAGATGCATGATGGGCAGTTCCGCCATTCGGGGGAACCCTATTTTACCCATCCCGTCGCCGTGGCCCGAATCCTGGCCGAACAGCAGATGGACGATGCAACCATCGTCACGGCGCTGCTGCATGACACCATCGAAGACACCAAGGCCTCTTATTCCTCTGTCGCAGACAAATTCGGTGCGGAAGTGGCCGAACTGGTAGATGGCGTCACCAAGCTGACCAATCTGCAACTGTCGTCGACCCAGACCAAGCAGGCGGAAAACTTCCGCAAACTGTTCATGGCCATGTCCCGCGACATTCGCGTGATGCTGGTCAAGCTGGCCGACCGGTTGCACAACATGCGCACGATCAAGTCGATGCGCCCCGACAAGCAGGCCCAGAAGGCCCGCGAGACGATGGAAATCTTCGCCCCCCTCGCTGGCCGCATGGGGATGCAGTGGATGCGCGAAGAGCTGGAGGATCTGGCCTTTGCCGTCCTCAACCCCGAGGCGCGAACCTCGATCATGCGCCGCTTCCTGACCCTGCAAAAGGAATCAGGCGATGTGATCGAAAAGATCACCAGCGACATGCGGATCGAACTGGACCGCGCCGGGATCGTCGCCGAGGTGACGGGCCGGGCCAAGCGCCCCTATTCGATCTGGCGCAAGATGCAGGAGAAGGATCAGGGGTTTTCCCGCCTGTCCGATATCTACGGGTTCCGCATCATCACCGCGACCGAGGCAGATTGTTACCGGGTTCTGGGCGCGGTTCACCAGCGCTGGCGCGCGGTTCCGGGCCGGTTCAAGGACTACATCAGCCAGCCCAAATCGAACGGCTACCGGTCGATCCACACCACGGTATCGGGGCGCGACGGCAAGCGGGTCGAGGTGCAGATCCGCACCCGCGAAATGCACGAGGTGGCGGAAACCGGGGTTGCGGCCCATTGGTCCTACAAGAACGGGGAACGGGTCGAAAACCGCTTTGCCGTCGATCCGGTGCACTGGATTTCGTCGCTGACCGAACGGCTGGACGATGAACACGACCACGACGAGTTTCTCGAGGCCGTCAAGCTTGAGATGTATCAGGACCAGGTGTTCTGTTTCACACCCAAGGGCGACGTGATCAAGCTGCCGCGCGGGGCGACGCCTATCGACTTTGCCTATGCGATCCACACGCGAATCGGCCACGCCTGTGTGGGCGCCAAGGTGGACGGCCTGCGGGTGCCGCTGTGGACCCGTCTGAAGAACGGCCAGTCCGTCGATGTGATCACCGCCGAAGGGCAGACCCCGCAGGCCACATGGATCGACATCGCCGTGACGGGGCGCGCGAAATCCGCCATCCGCCGCGCCCTGCGCGAAGAGGACCGGGAACGCTATGTCAAACTCGGCGCTGAACTGGCGCGGGTGGCCTTCGAAAACATCGGCAAGAAGTCGACCGAAAAGGCCCTGAGAACCGCCGCCAAGGCGCTGGCGCTGGACAACGAAAAGGAACTCCTCGCCCGGCTTGGCTCGGCCGAGTTGACCTCGCGCGAGGTGGTCCGCGCGATTTACCCGGACCTTGCCGAACGCAATGGCGAAGAGGTGGAGGCCGCCCGCGCCGTCGTGGGCCTTGCGCAGGGGCAGTCGTTCCGCCGCGCCCCCTGTTGCCAGCCGGTGCCCGGGGAACGGATCATCGGGATCACCTTCCGGGGGCAGGGCGTGGTCGTGCATGCCATCGACTGTCAGGCCCTTGCCGAATACGAGGACCAGCCGGAACGCTGGCTGGACCTGCATTGGCAGGAGGGAACTCACTCCGCACACAACAATGTGACGCTCGATCTGACGATCTCGAACGATGCCGGGGTGCTGGGGCGAATTTGCACATTGATCGGGGAACAAAGCGCCAATATCTCGGACCTTGTCTTCATCGACCGCAAGCCGGACTACTACCGGCTGTATCTTGATGTAGACCTGCGTGACGCGGAACACCTGCACAGGGTGATGACGGCGCTTGAGGCGGAAAGCAATGTTTCGTCCATCCGTCGCCTGCGGGATCCGGCGCGCTGCATAGCCGCACAGCGGCCCGAAACCGGAGCCTGAGGCGCAAGGAAGGAACGACGTTGGTCTTCAAACGCAGGGATAGGCGGCCACTGTGGAAGGTCGTGGCCGAATTTCTCTATCCGCGTGGGGGATGGGTCCGGGCCTTCGAATATGTCAAACACCGGGTCCGGCGACTGCCCGACACGCCCGAAAAGATCGCGCGCGGGATTTGGGCCGGGGTGTTTACCACCTTCACGCCCTTTTTCGGGCTGCATTTCATTATTGCCTTCATCATTGCCAAGATCATGCGGGGCAATATCCTTGCCGCGCTTCTTGCAACCTTCTTTGGCAACCCGCTGACCTATGTGCCGATTGCGGCTGTGTCCCTACAAACCGGGCACCTTCTGCTGGGGCGGCGGCCGCACGGGCCGGTCGAGACATCCTTGGGCGAGAAGTTCGCAGGCGCCTGGGCGGACCTGTGGCACAACGTCATGGCCATCTTCACGCCCGACCGGGCCGATTGGCACGGGCTGCGCCTGTTCTATGACGAGGTGTTCTTTCCCTTCATGGTGGGCGGCATCATCCCCGGTATCATCGCGGGCTCGATTGCCTATTACCTGTCGGTTCCGCTGATCCGCGCCTACCAGAACCGCCGGAAAAAGGCGCTTCGGGCCAAATTGGGCCAACTGGTGCGTGGGACGGAGAATCCCGCTGACGACGGCCCCGGATCGGGCTAGTCTCAAACTTGATCAAATAGGGAGGGCGACCGATGACGGCGACCGGAAAACTGCGTCTTGGCGTGAACATCGACCACGTGGCCACCGTGCGGAACGCACGCGGGGGCGCCTATCCCGACCCGCTGCGCGCCGCCCAGATTGCCGAAGCGGCCGGCGCGGACGGGATCACCGCCCACCTGCGCGAGGATCGCCGCCATATCACTGACGCCGATATCGACGCGCTGATGGCGGCGCTGACGGTTCCGCTGAATTTCGAAATGGCCGCGACCGAAGAGATGCAAAAGATCGCCCTGCGTCACCGCCCCCACGCGGTCTGCATCGTCCCCGAAAAGCGCGAGGAACGCACGACCGAAGGCGGGCTGGAAGTCGCGCGCGATGAAAACCGCCTTGCCCATTTCATCGCCCCCCTGCGCGAGGCCGGATGCCGCGTGTCGATCTTTATCGCCGCCGACCGCAAGCAGATCGAAGCCGCGCACCGGATCGGGGCGGAAGTGATCGAACTGCACACTGGCGCCTATTGTGACGCCCATGCCGAGGGCGATTTCACCGCCCGCGATGCAGAGCTTGAGGCGCTCCGCGACATGGCGGCGTTTGCCCATTCGCTGGGGCTGGAGGTGCACGCGGGCCATGGGCTGACCTATGACACCGTCAAACCCGTCGCCGCCTTCCCCGAGGTGATGGAACTGAACATCGGTCACTTCCTGATTGGCGAGGCGATCTTCCGGGGTCTTGACCCGGCAATCCGCGAGATGCGGGCCCTGATGGACGAGGCGCGGGCATGACACTTTCGGCACTCTTGCTCTTGTGTGTCGGATGGGCCATCGCCGGTGGCAGCCCCGGCCCCGCAACGCTCGCAATTTCTGGAACATCCATGGCGCATGGCCGTCGCGCCGGATTGGCCATCGCGTCGGGTGTCCTGACCGGATCGGCGATCTGGGGCATTGCAGCCGCCTTGGGGCTTAGTGCCGTGATGATGGCAAATTCGTGGGTGGCCGAGGTGCTGCGCTATTTCGGGGCCGGATATCTCTTATTCCTCGCGGTCAAATCCCTGCGCTCCGCAGTGCGTCCCAAGTCGCTCGAGGCGACCGCCCGGAAGAACCGGCTTTATCTCAAAGGTGCGCTTATTCATTTGACCAATCCAAAAGCGATCCTTGCCTGGGGTTCCGTCTTTGCTATCGCCGTTCCTGTCGGGGCAAGCCCGGCTGTGATCTGGGAAGTCTATGCCGCCATGATTTCAACGTCCGCCATCGTGTTTCTGGGCTACGCAATCCTGTTCTCCAATCCGGCGATCGCGCGGGGCTACAAGCGCATGCGCCGCTGGTTTGAATTCACCTTTGCCGGGCTGTTTGGCGCGGCATCGGTCAAGGTTTTCGTCGGGTAGGGACACAACATGATCCTTGGTATCGGCACTGACCTTGCGAATATCGAGCGGATCGCCGGGACGCTGGACCGGTTCGGCGACCGGTTTCGCAACCGCGTCTTTACCGAGGTCGAACAGCGCAAGGCCGAGCGCCGCAAGGATGTGGCCGGAACCTACGCCAAGCGTTGGGCCGCGAAAGAGGCCTGCTCCAAGGCGCTGGGCACGGGCCTGCGCATGGGGATTTCGTGGAAAGACATGGCGGTGACCAACTTGCGCAGCGGCCAGCCGGTGATGCATGTGACTGGCTGGGCCAAGGAGCGGCTGGACAGCATGACCCCGGCGGGGCACGAGGCGATCATCCACGTCACCCTGACCGACGATCACCCTTGGGCGCAGGCCTTTGTGGTGATCGAGGCGCGACCCCTTGCCACCCAGAACGGGGCCAAAGCTTGACTCCGGCACGCCCGCCCCGCATGTAGCGCGAAATTCAACGAAGGATGCATCATGTCTGACGAAGTGCAGGGGTCCGGACTGTTCGAGACCATCAAGGAAACCGTGAAAACGGTTGTCTACGCGCTGTTGATCGCGGGCGTGTTCAGAACCTTCCTGTTTCAGCCGTTCTGGATCCCGTCGGGGTCGATGAAAGACACGCTGCTGATCGGGGATTTCCTGTTCGTCAACAAGATGGCCTACGGCTATTCCTACGCCTCCTGCCCGTCGATCCGCATTCCGGCAATCGGGATGGACGTGGACGCCGAGGATTTCTGCGGCGTGTTCAAGGGCGGGAACAATCGCCTGTTTGGCGGCGAACCGGAACGGGGCGATGTCGTTGTCTTCCGCCACCCGGTCACGGGCCGCGATTTCATCAAGCGGCTGATCGGCCTGCCGGGCGACCGGATTCAGGTGACTGACGGGCGGCTGATCATCAACGATGAACCCGTGGGTCTGGAACCTGTCGGGTTGTTCGTCGAAACCTTTGAACCGCAGGGGCCGGAACGGTCTGGGCCCCGCTGCATGGAAAGCAACCTGTCGTTGGGCGATGACTGTTCCAAAGAACGGTTCATCGAAACCCTGCCCAATGGGGTTAGCCATTCCATTCTGAATATTCGCAACCAGTCCAGCGACAACACCGGTGTGTTCACCGTGCCGGACGGGCAATATTTCTTCATGGGTGACAACCGCGACAATTCCACCGACAGCCGCTATCCGCAGGCGCAGGGTGGCGTCGGCTTCGTGAACTACGAAGACATCGTCGGCCGCGCTGACCGGATCATGTTCTCGTCCGGGGGCAATTCGATGCTGTTCTTCTGGACCTGGCGGTCTGACCGCTACTTCAAGCCGATCAACTAGGGCCGCACGCATGGCCCGCACCGGATATTCCTTCAACCCGGTCAGGCTTTTCGCTGACGGATATGACTGGATGGGACGCAGCGGGCGTCTGTCCTTCCTGTCCATCCTTGCGCTTTGGGCGACCGCCGCCGGGCTTGCGCTCTGGGGTGGGCACAACAGCCGCGCGGCCGAGATATCAGGTTGGTTTCTGGTCGCGGTGCTGACGGTCCCCTATTTCGGGCATGTGCTGCGGCGGCTGAACGATCTTGGGCAAACCGGCTGGCTCTGGCTTCTGTCGCTTGTGCCCTATCTGAATATCGCCTTCGTGCTGGCGCTGCTGCTGCTTCCGGGCGGGCGCCGCAACCGGCACGAACCCACCGGGTTCCGGGTGCTGGGCTTTGCGGCCTCCTTCGTGGTGGCGGTCCTGATTGCAAGCCGCGCGCTTTGGGCACCCTACACCATTCCCGCCGGTTCGATGAAGCCGACCCTGCTGGTTGGGGACTATGTCATCGTGTCCCTGCTGCGCCGCCCCCCGGAAAGGGGTGCCGTCTATGTCTTTGCCCATCCGGTCAACGGGCAGGACTATGTCGCGCGGCTGATCGGCCTGCCCGGCGACCGGGTGCAGATGGTGGATGGCGTGGTAGTGCTGAACGGGACGCCGTTGAACCAGACCGATGCCGGGCTGTTCACCGAGGTGATGGAACCGCAGGGGCCGGCCCGCGTCTTGCCCCGCTGCTATAACGGCGCGGTCGGGCCGGGGGCCATCTGCGAGAAACGGTTGTGGATCGAAACCCTGCCTGATGGGCGGCAGCATGGCGTTCTGAACATCGGCCAGACCCATGTCGACAACTCCGGCGAATACACCGTTCCGGCCGGGCACGTGTTCTTCCTCGGTGACAACCGCGACAATGCAACGGACAGCCGGATAGCGCCGAGTGCCGGGGGCTACGGGTTTGTGCCAGAAACCCTGATCCGGGGGCGGGCCGCCCGGGTGCTGGTTTCCACCGCCGGGCAGGGGTATCTTGAATTCTGGAACTGGCGGCCAGACCGCTTCCTGAAAGGGATCAGATGAAACTTTCGGCGGAGATGCAGGCGTTCGCGGACAGGCTTGGGCACGGGTTTTCCCGGCCCGAATTTCTTGTGCGGGCGCTGACCCACCCGTCGATGACCTCGCCCAACCGGGACAACAACCAGCGGCTGGAATTCCTTGGGGACCGGGTGCTGGGGCTGGTCATGGCCGAGGCGCTGTTCACTGCCGACCGGGGGGCGACAGAAGGGGTGCTTGCGCCCCGGTTCAACGCGCTTGTGCGTAAGGAGGCCTGCGCCGAAGTGGCCCAGCAGATCGACCTTGGCGCGGTCCTGAAACTTGGCCGGTCCGAGACGAAAAGCGGCGGACGGCGCAAGATCGCCCTTCTGGGCGACGCAATGGAGGCGGTGATCGCCGCCGTCTATCTGGACGCGGGCTATGACGCGGCCCGCGATGTCGTGCTGGCCCTGTGGCGCGACAGGATCGACGGGGTCGAAGAGGTCGCCCAGGACGCAAAGACCGCGCTTCAGGAATGGGCGCAGGCGCGTGGCGAACAGCCCCCCCGCTATATCGAGGTCGCCCGCGAAGGGCCCGACCATTCCCCCGTATTCACCATAGAGGTGCGCCTGCAGTCTGGCGCCACGGAACAGGCCCGCGCCGGATCGAAACGGCAGGCCGAACAAAGCGCCGCGAAGGCGCTTCTTGAAAAGGTATCGAAATGACCAACGCCAAGACCCGCGCCGGGTTCGTCGCCCTGATCGGCGAACCCAATGCCGGGAAATCCACGCTGACCAACTGGATGGTGGGGGCCAAGGTGTCCATCGTCACCCATAAGGTCCAGACCACGCGCGCGCGCATCCGGGGCGTCGCCCTGCATGGCGACACCCAGATCGTTTTCGTCGACACCCCCGGCCTGTTTCGCCCGAAACGGCGGCTGGACCGCGCGATGGTCGCCGCCGCATGGGGCGGGGTGGCCGACGCCGACGTGGTGGTGCTTCTGGTCGAAGCGCATCGCGGCATTTCCGAGGGGGTGCAGGCCATCCTTGACGGGCTGAACGAAAAGGTCGGCAAGCGGGCGCAGGTCGCGCTTGCCATCAACAAGATCGACATGGTCAAGGCCGAAGAGCTGCTGGCCCTGACCCAAAAGCTGAACGACGCCTACCCCTTTGCCAAAAGCTTCATGATCTCGGCCGAAAAAGGCTATGGCTGCGAGGACCTGAAAGAGTGGCTGGCCGGGCAGATGCCGGAAAGCCCCTGGCTGTATCCCGAAGACCAGATTGCGGACCTGCCGCTGCGGATGATCGCCGCCGAGATGACCCGTGAAAAGCTGACCCTGCGGCTGCATCAGGAACTGCCCTATCAGTTGACCGTCGAGACCGAGCACTGGGAAGAGCGCAAGGACGGATCGGCCCGGGTCGATCAGGTGGTCTATGTCGCCCGCGACGGACACAAGGGGATCGTGCTGGGCAAGAAGGGCGAGACGATCAAGGCCGTATCGCTGGCCGCCCGCAAGGAGTTGGAGGAATTCCTTGGTCGCCGCATCCACCTGTTTCTGCAGGTCAAGGTGCGCCCGAACTGGCTGGAAGAGGCCGAGCGCTATTCCGAGATGGGACTGGATTTCAAGGACGGCAACGCGTGAGGCTGACCGCCGATATCTGGGTATCGGCCTATCTCACACGGCTCCGGCTGGCCGACATCCCGGCCTTCGTGGTCAAACGGGGCGACGGCACCGCCGGGGCGGTTCTGGTCAAGCTGAACACGCTGGACGGCAAGGCGCGCCTGTTCCAGCGGTCGTTCGACCTGATGACCGGCGACCGGACATGGATCGTCCTGTTCGAGGGGGAAGAGACCGACGTCGATGCCTCTGCCGCGCGGCAAAAGACCTTCGACCCCGACCTCTGGCTGATCGAGGTGGAAGACCGCGCCGGACGGCACCTGCTGGACGAACCGGGGTTGGAGTA
This sequence comes from Loktanella sp. IMCC34160, assembly GCF_004145845.1. Lineage (GTDB taxonomy): Bacteria > Pseudomonadota > Alphaproteobacteria > Rhodobacterales > Rhodobacteraceae > SELP01. The sequence continues at coordinate 564,032 of NZ_SELP01000003.1, forward strand.
GCCCCCTTGCCAATTCAGCCCCGCCGGGGCCTGATACCCCAATGATCGAATGGCGTGACGAAGCTGTCCTGATCGCCGCCCGCGGGCATGGCGAGACCTCGGTGATTGTCGAGGTGCTGACGCCTGCCCATGGCCGACATGCGGGCGTGGTGCGGGGCGGGGTCAGCCGCAAGATGACCCCGGTCCTGCAGCCGGGATCGCAGATCGACGTGACGTGGAAGGCCCGGCTGGAGGACCATCTGGGCGCTTTCACGGTCGAGCCGATCCGCAGCCGGTCGGCGCAGGTGATGAACGACCGTCTGGCGCTGGCCGGTCTGACGACAGTTTGCGCGCTCTTGTCCCTGACCCTGCCGGAACGGGAACCGCATCCGGCCCTCTTTGACCGGACGGTGCGGATACTCGACCTGCTTGGCCAGCCCGACCTTTGGCCACTGGCCTATCTGCGCTGGGAAATGGACCTGCTCGAGGAATTGGGTTTTGGGCTGGACCTGTCCGCCTGCGCCGCGACAGGGGTGAACGAGGACCTGTGCTATGTCTCGCCCAAATCGGGCCGGGCGGTCAGCGCGCAGGGCGCGGGCGAGTGGGCCGACCGGATGTTGCCCCTGCCGCCCGTGATGAAGGGCGAAGGCGACGCAACCGGACCCGAAATCGTGCGGGCGCTGGGTACGACCGGGTATTTCCTTGAAAACCGGGTTCTGCATGGGCTGGGCGACAGGCCCATGCCCGCCGCGCGGGGCCGCCTGCTGGACCTGATCGCCCGCTCCTAGGGCGCGTCGGCCCGGAACAGCATTTCCCGACCGCCGTCCCCGCGCAGGATCAGGATGTCGCCGGCGACCTCTGCCTCGGTCATCGCTGCCAGTGCTGCAAGGAAGTTTTGTTCCTTATCCAGATCGGGGCAGGCCATGCGGGTCGCGGCTAGGGGCCCAACCTCGAACCAGGGGTAGGGCGCGCGTTGTTCACCGAAGAACCGGTTGCAGGGGGCTTGCCCCGCGATCTGGCCCGGTTCGGGGAATTCCACCGTTGCGGGCGCACCAAGCGGGGCCCCGTCCAACGTTTCAAGCTGCCACACGGTGTCCGCCGCGCCGTAGGCCGTCAGGCTTTCGTCGGCGATGCAGGCCGCCAGAAGGACGGGCAGCAGCACAAGAGGCAGGGGTCCGGGTCTCATGACCGCAGCTTGCCATGCTTTGGGGGCAAAGCCCAGCAGCGACCCGATCCGGTCGCAAAAGTCTCAGACGCCGGGATATCGCCGGGCCGAAGGTGGGCGAAAGATTTGAAGTGGTTGGTCAATGCTTTCCCCCCGCGCGCCCGTCTATATCACCCATGCCCCGGTTCCGAAGATCCGCCACTTCGCCCTTTTGGCCGCGCTGGAGGCAGGGATCAGGGGGATGCTTCTGTCGGTCTGGCCGTTGGTCATCTACCGGGCCTGGGGAAATGCCGAGGCGGTCAGCCTGATCTACCTTTTGGCGGGGTTCCTGTCGCTGGGCTGGGGCGGGCTGGTGCCAGCGCTGGCGCGACTGATCCCGCGCCGCTGGATGACGACGGCGGCGGTGGGGCTATACCTGCTGGGGGCCATGCTGGGGCTGACGGGAACCACGGCGGGGATGACGGCGGCGCTGATCTCAACCACCCTTGGCACCGTCACCTTCCAGATCTGCCTGAGTGCCTATGTGCTCGACTATATCGCCCGCGTCGATCTGGGGCAGAACGAAAGCCTCCGGCTGGTCTATAGCGCGGTGCCCTGGTCCGCCGGGCCGATGCTGGGGGTCTGGCTAATGAACCTCTGGGCGCCGCTGCCGTTTCTGGTCGCCGCCGGGTTCGGGATCGCCCTTCTGGCGGCCTTCTGGGCGTTGCGCCTTGGGGACGGCAAGCAGATCACCCGGGCCCGCGCGCCCGCGCCGAACCCGGTTGCCTATCTTGGCCGCTTCGTGAAACAGCCCCGGCTGGTGGCCGGCTGGCTGTTCGCGGTGATCCGGTCCTGTGGCTGGTGGGTCTTCATCGTCTACCTGCCGATCTTCTGTATCGAAAACGGCCTTGGCGATCAGGCGGGGGCTGTGGCCCTGTCACTCGCCAACGGGTTGCTATTCATCTCGGGCGCGTTCCTGCGGCTGGTGCGGCGGCTGGGGGTGCGGCGGTCGGTGCAGGGCAGCTTTTTCGGGGCTGGCGTTCTGTTCATGGTTGGTGCGCTGGCAGCAGGCTGGCCATGGGTCGCCTTCGGGGCATTGCTGGCAGCCTCGGTCCTTCTGGTCATGCTGGACGTCTGCGGCAGCCTGCCCTTCCTGATGGCGGTGAAACCCTCCGAGCGGACGGAAATGGCGGCGGTCTATGCCAGCTATCGGGATGTCTCGGGCATCCTGACCCCGGCCATCGCCTGGGGCGTGCTGCTGGTGCTGCCGCTGTCGGGGATATTCGGCGCGGCGGCGCTGGGCATGGCGGGGGCGGCGGCACTGGCCGGGCGCATCCACCCGCGCCTTGGCGTGCCGCGCGACGGGACAAAACCGTTGGCCCAATCCTGATTTCCGTGCAGACTTCCCGAAAGGGAGACGCCGGAAAAGGGGATGCCGATGAACCTGACACTCGCACTTGGACTTGTCGCAGGGATGCTTGGCGTCACGACCGACAGCCTGCCGGAAACCGAAACCCAGCGCCTGATGCAGTCCGTCGATTTCAGGGGCACCGTATCGCGGGTCCTGTATTTCGGCCCCGAGACAGAGCTGATCTCGCGCTCTCAGCTGGATGTGCCGGACAGCACCTTGGCCGATTTTCAGGAGGTCTTTGCCTCGGCCCCCTATTTCGGCGCCTTCGCCATCTCGAAGTCGGGCGGCTATGGCTACTCCGTCGGCGTCAACTCGGCCGAGGCGGCGCGGGCCATCGCCATGGCCGAATGCCTGAACGCGAACAGCAGTTGCCTGATCTTCGCAGAGCTTCACCCGGTCGGTTATCAGGGGGTCGGCCCGGGCGAGATCGTGCTGACCACCGAAGTGGCCGACCTGTTCTTCAACCCCGGCAAGCGGCCTCCCTACATTGCCATGGCGTTCAGCCATGACGGGGCCTATTCGCTGAACTGGGGCTATGAAAGCCCCGCCGCCGCGCAGGCGGCCGCGCTGGCCGATTGCGAGACATACCGCATCAACCATCTGGCCAACCTTGAAGACATGCCCTGTCTGGTGTTGCCTCTGCGCTGACCCTTAGCCCAGCAGACGCCGCGCGATCACCTGCGCCTGAATCTCCGCCGCGCCTTCAAAGATGTTCAGGATGCGGGCGTCGCACAGGATGCGGCTGATCTTGTATTCCAGCGCGAACCCATTGCCGCCGTGGATCTGCAACCCGTTGTCCGCGGCGGCCCATGCGACGCGCGCGCCCAGCAGTTTGGCCATCCCCGCCTCAAGATCACAGCGGCGGTCGGCGTCCTTCTCGCGGGCGCTGAAATAGGTCAGCTGGCGGGCGATCATGATTTCCACGGCCATCATCGCCAGCTTGTTGGCGACGCGCGGGAAGTTGATCAGGGATTTGCCGAATTGCTTGCGGTCGATCGCGTATTGCATCGCCACATCCAGCGCCGATTGGGCGACGCCAATGGCGCGGGCGGCGGTCTGGATGCGGGCCGATTCAAAGGTCTGCATCAACTGCTTGAACCCTTTGCCCTCTTCTCCGCCCAGAAGGTTTTCGCCCTTCACATGGAAGTTGTCGAAGCCCAGTTCGTATTCCTTCATGCCGCGATAACCCAGAACCTCGATCTCGCCGCCGGTCATGCCCTCGGTGGGGAAGGGGGTGGCATCGTCGCCGGGGGTCTTCTCGGCAAGGAACATGGACAACCCGCGATAATCGGATGTGTCCGGATCGGTCCGCGCCAGAAGCGTCATCACATGGGTCCGGGCCGCGTGGGTGATCCAGGTCTTGTTGCCGGTGATCCGGTAGTCGCCACTGTCGTCCTTTACCGCGCGGGTCCGCAACGATCCAAGATCCGACCCGGTGTTCGGTTCGGTGAAGACGGCGGTCGGCAGCTTTTCCCCGCTCGCCAGTGCCGGAAGCCATTTCTGCTTCTGCTCTTCCGTGCCGCCCGCAAGGATCAGCTCGGCGGCAATCTCGGACCGGGTGCCCAGCGACCCGACCCCGATATAGCCGCGCGACAATTCCTCGGACACCACGCACATCGACGCCTTGGACAGGCCAAAGCCGCCGTATTCCTCGGGGATGGTCAGGCCGAAGACGCCCATTTCGGCCAGTTCCTCGATCACCTGCATCGGGATCAATTCGTCCTTCAGGTGCCAGTCATGGGCGAAGGGTTCCACGTTTTCCACGGCGTAGCGGCGGAACTGGTCGCGGATCATCTCCAGCTCTTCCTCAAGGCCGGAGGCGCCGAACATGGTCGCACCGCTTTGCTGTTCCATCATCTCGACCAGGCGGGCGCGGGCGCCGGGCGTGTTGCCGGCGGCGCACAGCACGTCGACCTCGGCGGTGGCAAGGATGCCCGCGTCCAGCCCAAGGTCGGACAGGCGGCAGATCTCGCCCTGGCTCATCGGGATGCCGCCGCGCAGCTGGGACAGGTATTCGCCAAAGGCGACCTGAAGGATCAGCTGTTCGATCTCGCCCAGCTTGCCCTCGGCCTGCAACCGATCCGCCCAGCCATGCATCTGGCGCAGGCTTTCGACATAGGTGGCGATCCACGACAGGCCATGCGCCTCGGCCTGCAGGGTTTCCAGCGCCGCGCCCGAGACCTTGCCCGCCTCGTCTGTGACCGCAGCGCGCAGGGTCGAGATCGCCGTGTCCAGAAGCGTCGTCAGGGCGGGCTGAACGGCCCCGGTCAGGTCCAGAAGGTTCGGGATGGTCGGTGTCTGGGTCATCTGGGTATCCTGTGCGTCGCGCGGCATGATCGACTCCTCATTTTGCTGTTGCAGAAATAACGCCTTCGCAACCGCAGCGCAACTTTATTTCAATACGGGGCGGCGACTTGAGTATTAATGTCGCGCGAGAATCTTGCTGCGACAGGGGGAAAACCGCGCTAAGGGGACAGAATGATAGAGATTTTCGCCCCCCTTCTGCCCGGAACCTTCACCTTTCCGCTGTTCGTTGCCGCACTTTGTGTGGGCATCTTCGCCGGATTCGTGAAGGGCGTCACCGGATTCGCGATGCCGATGGTGATGATCTCGGGCCTGACCACCTTTCTGTCGCCCGAACTGGCGCTGGCTGCGCTGATCCTGCCGACGGCGGTGACCAATATCTGGCAGGCCCTACGTCAGGGCTGGCGGGCGGCCTGGGACGCGATCCGCAAGTTTGGTTTGTTCCTCGGGGTTGGCGGCGCGGTTCTTCTGGGCAGCGCGCAACTGGTCACTGTCTTTGATACGAAGATTCTGTTCGGGCTGATCGGGGTGGCCATCACGACCTTTGCCCTGATGCAACTGTTTGGCTGGCGTCCCGCCCTGTCTGCCACCCGCCGGACCGAGGCGGCGGTCGGTGCGGTCGCCGGGTTCATCGGCGGGCTGAGCGGGGTTTGGGGTCCGCCCACGGTTGCCTATCTGACCGCGATCAACACGCCCAAGGCGGAACATGTCCGGGTGCAGGGGGTCGTCTACGGGTTGGGGGCGGTGGCGCTGGCGCTGGCTCATGTGCAGTCCGGCGTCCTGAACGAAGACACATGGCAATTTTCGGCCCTGATGGTCCTGCCCGCACTGGGTGGCATGGCGATCGGGATGCAGGTGCAGGACCGGATCGATCAGGCGACCTTTCGCAAGGTGACGCTGGTGGTTCTGGTGATTGCGGGGCTGAACCTGATGCGGCGGGCGCTGTTCTAACCCAGAAGTTCCTCGTATCCGCAGACCCCGGCCAAAGACGGCACGGCCTCTGGCGGGACCACGGTGAAACTGGCCCGGAACAGGATCTCGCCCTCGTGCTCGGCGGTGAATGTCCAGCGACCGAGGACCAGTTCATAGGGGTAGTCGAACTGGTAAAGCACGATGGCCGGGCCAAACCCCGACATATCCCTGACATAGGTCTGCTGGGTGATCCCCTCTGCGCCCATTGGCGGGTGGGTCGTTGTGACCGTCACCCCGATCAGGTCCACGCCGCGGCCATGGGTCTTGACCCCAAACCCCATGCCCTCGACCGCAGGCACATAGCGCCCGGTCGACACGAAATCAGGTTCGCTGTCGATGATGTTGGTCACGCCCGCCACGGTGTCGGGCGCCTCGCGAAAGCCGACCACCTCGGGCGCGCAGATGATCCCGGCCTCGAACCGTGAAATCGCCGGGCCGATCACATCGGGCAGGGGGGTGTCCTGCGCCGTGGCGGCACCGGAGATCAGGACAAGGGCGGAGAACAGGAGAGACCGGAAATGCATGGGGGCAGGCTGCCACGGCAGCCCGCCCCCAGCAAGCGGTTCTATCGTCTTCGGCGCGGCCTAGCCGATCGCGGCGGCCTTCACGTCGTCGTCGATGAAGGGGACGTATTGGGCGAAGTTGTCGGCGAACATATCGACCAGCTTCTTCGCCTGTGCGTCATAGGCGGACTTGTCGGCCCATGTGCTGCGCGGGTCCAGAAGGCCCGCATCCACGCCATCAACCGTGACCGGCACCTCGAAGCCAAAGTTCGGGTCCTTGCGGAAGGTAGATTCGATCAGCGTGCCATCCAGCGCGGCGGACAGGAGCGCCCGGGTTGCCTTGATCGGCATCCGCTTGCCCGTGCCATAGGCGCCGCCGGTCCAGCCGGTGTTGACCAGCCAACAGGTCGCGCCGTGGCTGGCGATCTTTTCCTGCAGCAACTTGCCATAGGTTTCGGGCCGGCGGGGCATGAAGGGTGCGCCAAAGCAGGTCGAGAAGGTCGGTTCCGGTTCGGTCACGCCGCGTTCGGTGCCGGCCACCTTGGAGGTGAAGCCCGACAGGAAGTGATACATGGCCTGCGCCGGGGTCAGCCGCGAAATCGGGGGCAGCACGCCGAAGGCATCGCAGGTCAGCATGATGATGTTCTTCGGATGGCCACCAAGGGCGGTATCGCTGGCGTTGCTGATGTAGTTCAGCGGGTAGGCGCAACGCATGTTCGCGGTCAGCGAGCTGTCATTGAAATCCAACGCCTTGGTCTCTTCGTCGAACACCATGTTCTCGATGACCGTGGCGAATTTCTGGGTGGTGGCGTAGATCTCCGGCTCGGCCTCGGCATCCAGACCGATGGTCTTGGCATAGCAGCCGCCTTCAAAGTTGAAGGTGCCGCGATCGGACCAGCCGTGTTCGTCGTCACCGATCAGCACCCGGGTCGGGTCGGCGGACAGGGTCGTCTTGCCGGTGCCGGACAGTCCGAAGAACACGGCGGTATCGACCGGGTTGCCCGGTGCGTGGTTGGCGGAACAGTGCATCGGCATGATGCCTTTTTCCGGCAGCAGGTAGTTCAGCAGGGTGAAGACCGATTTCTTGTTCTCGCCCGCGTATTCGGTGCCACCGATCAGGATGACCTTCTTTTCAAAGTTCAGCGTGATGACCGTCTCGCTGCGGCAGCCGTGCTTTTCCGGGTCCGCCTTGAAGGTCGGGCAGTTGATGATGGTCCAGTCCGGGGTGAACCCTTCCAGTTCGTCCCGCGCGGGACGGCGCAGCAGATGGCGGATGAACAGCCCGTGCCAGGCCAGTTCGGTCACCACGCGGACATCCAGCCGGTGCGCCGGATCGGCGCCGCCGAACAGGTCCTGCACGTGGTAGGTGCCGCCCTTCATATGCGCCAGCATATCGGCGTGCAGCACGTCGAATTTGGCGGGGTCCATTGGCGCGTTGTTTTCCCACCAGATGGTGTTTTCCACCTCGGGGGTGCGCACGACGAACTTGTCCTTGGGGCTGCGGCCGGTGTGTTTTCCGGTCGTCACCAGCAGCGTGCCGCCCTGACCCAGCGTGCCTTCGCCCGCCTCGATCGCGGCCTGCACAAGATCCGGCTCCATCAGGTTGTAATAGACATGGCCCAGACCCGTGATGCCTTGGTTTTCAAGCTTCATGGTTGGGTTGACCCGTCCGTGGTCCATTGTCTTGCTCCTGATCTGGGGCCGCCGTTCGGCCCGGATAGGTCCACATAGCACCATGATTTTCTTTGAGAAAAGGAGCCTTTGTCGCAGTTAGCGCAACCATTTTGGTGTTAGCGCACAACATGCGGAAAGCTGCGCAGCAAGTGCTGCAATTTAGCCATTCCTAACGGAAATACGTGACCGTTTGGACTCAGGCCGGGGGCGAATCACACTTGGGGATTGATTCGGCACGGCAAAAAAGGGAAAAACACAGCAATAAAAATGGCAGGCAACATAATCTCGAGCACAAAGGGGTAACGGTCATGCACAAGATTGCATTGGTGGATGACGACCGGAATATTCTGACTTCCGTTTCTATGACACTTGAGGCCGAAGGCTTCGAAGTCGAAACCTACAACGATGGTCAGGCGGCGTTGGACGCGTTCAACAAACGCCTTCCCGACATGGCTGTTCTTGACATCAAGATGCCCCGCATGGACGGCATGGACCTGCTCCAGCGGCTGCGGCAGAAGACGTCGATGCCGGTCATCTTCCTGACCTCCAAGGATGACGAGATCGACGAGGTTCTGGGCCTGCGGATGGGCGCGGACGACTACGTCAAGAAACCGTTCAGCCAGCGCCTTCTCGTGGAACGCATCCGGGCGCTGCTGCGCCGGCAGGACGCGATCTCGGGCGAGGTGACGGACGAAAGCGAAGACACCAAGATCATGCAGCGCGGGCACCTGACGATGGACCCGCTGCGCCACGCGGTGAAGTGGAAAGATCGGGACGTGTCCCTGACCGTGACCGAATTCCTGCTGCTTCAGGCCCTTGCCCAGCGGCCCGGTTTCGTTAAGTCGCGCGATCAGCTGATGGATGTGGCCTATGACGATCAGGTCTATGTCGATGACCGCACCATCGACAGCCACATCAAGCGGTTGCGCAAGAAGATGCGCCAGGTCGATGATGAATTCAGCGCCATCGAAACGCTGTATGGCATCGGGTACCGCTACAACGAAGAGTAGGTGATGACGGTCGCCTCTGACCACGAGATTGACGTTCGCGACCTGAAATCGGTTCGCAAGGCGGCCTCGGCGCGTCAGGACAGCGATGTTGTCCTGGGCGATGACTGGGTGTCGCCCGATGTCACCGTGACCTCGGATGTGCGAAAGGCCCGCGCCAAGCGTGGGCTGATCATGCTCAACCGGTCTCCGCTGGCCCGCAAGATCATCACCTTCAACCTTCTTGCGATCATCATTCTTGTGGCGGGGGTGCTCTACCTCAATCCGTCGCGGGACAACCTTGCCTTCCAGCGCGCCGACGGGCTGGTGAGCGAGGCGGAACTGGTCGCCGATGTGTTCGAGGCACAACTGCCGCTGGGCGCGCCGGTGAACCTGATGGCGGGCGACGGGATTGATCCGGTCTACACGCTTGACGGTCTCGACCTGCGCGGCGGCGTTGACGTCTATGTCTTCGATTCCAGTGGCGTTCTGGTGGCCAGCCGCACCGCGCGGGTCGGCAGCAATCAGGTGATCGGGCTCGATTTCGACGACGAAGGGACGTTCCTGACCGGGCTGTTGAACCGGGCCTGGGATGCGATCGCCGGAATTTTCAGGCCCACGAATGACGAACTCACGCCCATTGACCCGCTGCTGAAACTGAACCGGACCCTGCCCGAAACGCTGGCGCAGGGAACCCGCGTGGATTCCGAGATCGATTCAAACGGCCGGACGATCTTTCTGGTCTCCACCCCGATCCTGCAGGGCGACCGACCCGTGGGGGTCGTGTCCATGATCAGCGCGGCCGGCGAACTTGACGCGCTTGTGCGGCGCGAACGGGAACAGGTTTTGCAGATGTTCGTGATCGGCATCATCGTGTCGATCGGGCTAAGCCTCGTGCTCGCCTCGACCATCGCCAACCCGCTGGCCGAACTGGCCACTGCCGCCGAACTGGGCCGCGACAAGAACGCCCGCAAGATGAGCCCGACGCGCATCCGCATTCCCGACCTGACCGCGCGCCCCGATGAAATCGGACGGCTGTCCGGGGCGTTGCGTGGGATGGTTTCGGCGCTCTACGAACGGATCGAAGGCAACGAACAATTCGCCGCCGATGTCGCGCATGAGATCAAGAACCCCCTGGCCTCGCTCCGCTCGGCTGTGGGGTCGCTGCGCATGGTCAAGAAGGAAGAGCACAAGGAAAAGCTGCTTGAGGTCATTGAACATGACGTGCAGCGGCTGGACCGGCTGGTGTCCGACATCTCCAACGCCTCGCGGCTGGACAGTGAACTGGTCCGCGAAGAGGAGGAAGAATTCAACCTTCTCAAGATGCTGGGGAACCTGAACGAATTCCTTGGAAAGGAGGCGAACGCCAAGGGCATCGAATACATCACCGATCTGCCCACCGAACCGATCCGCATCTCTGGTCTTGAGGGCCGGCTGGCACAGGTCTTCGTGAACCTGATCACCAACGCGATTTCCTTTTGCGAGGAAGGCGACGCCATCCGGGTCTGGGCCCGGCGGCGGGACAATCGGGTGCTTGTGGTTGTCGAAGACACCGGGCCGGGCATTCCCGACGGCGCCCTGACCAAGATCTTCAAACGCTTCTATTCCGAACGTCCGGAACAGCAGTTCGGGAACAACTCGGGTCTCGGGCTGGCGATCTCGAAACAGATCGTCGAAGCGCATAACGGCGTCATCTGGGCCGAAAATATCCGCCCGACCGAGGCGGATATCACCTCCGAACCGCTCGGGGCCCGCTTCGTCGTCGGTCTTCCGATCTGACCGGTCCGGGGGCGTGGCGCATGGATCATATCCTTCACGCCAGCTGTGTCGCCGTTGACGGAAAGGCCGTCCTGATCACCGGGCCAAGCGGGTCGGGGAAATCCGGGCTGGCGCTGTCGCTCATGGCCTATGGGGCCGAGCTTGTGGCAGACGACAAGACCCATCTCACCCAGACGCCAGAGGGCCTTTGGGCCGATTGCCCCGACCCGATCCGCGGCATGATTGAGGCGCGGGGCGTCGGCCTGCTGCGGGCGCGGGCCGTCGGGCCGGTGCCGGTCGCGCTGGTCGTGGATATGGGGCAGGTCGAGACCGACCGGCTGCCGCCACGGCGGGAGACGATGGTGATGGACCTTCCGCTCCCCGTCGTGCACAAATCCGAGATGAGCCATTTCCCAGCCGCAATCCTGCAATACCTACGGTCAGGACGGAAAGCGTAACGATGGCCAGCAACCCAGATACAGATCCCGGAAACCCCGGCGACGGGCGGCAGCGGCTGGTTCTTGTGACCGGCCCGTCGGGGGCTGGCCGCTCGACCGCGATCAACACGCTTGAGGACCGGGGCTACGAGGTGATCGACAACCTGCCCCTGTCGCTGCTGGACCGGCTTCTTGACGGGCCGCCCTTGGACCGGCCCATCGCGTTGGGCATCGACGTGCGTAATCGGGATTTCACGGTCGACGCCTTTATCGGGTCGCTGGACCGGCTGCTTCATGAAAACCGGCTGATGGTGCAGGTGCTTTACCTTGATTGCGATGAGACTGTCCTTTTGCGCCGCTATTCCGAAACCCGGCGCCGCCATCCGATGGCGCCCGAAGGCGATCCGCTGACCGGCATCCAGCGGGAATTGTCCTTGCTGGGACCGATCCGGGCGCGGGCCGACCTGTTGATCGACAGCACGGGCCTGACCCCGCACGACCTACGGGCCGAGATCGAGGACCTGCTGTGCCCGGACGGCGGCAGGACCCTGTCGGTGTCGGTCCAAAGCTTTTCCTACAAACGGGGCCTGCCGCGCGGCGCGGACCTCGTGCTCGATTGCCGGTTCCTGCGCAATCCGCATTGGGAGGCGGGGCTGCGTCCGCTGGACGGCCGCGCGCCAGAGGTGGCCGCCCATATCGAGGCCGATCCGCTCTATGCCGATTTCCTCGACAGGGTGCTGTCCCTTGCCCGCCTCTTGCTTCCGGCCTATCACGCCGAAGGCAAATCGCACCTGACCCTGGCCTTTGGGTGTACCGGAGGGCAACACCGGTCAGTCGCAATGGCCGAGACACTGGCAAATATACTTGCCGCCGAAGGGTGGCAGGTGTCTAAACGCCATCGGGAGCTGGAACGCAGGGCCGATCTGGTCCGAACGACACGGGAAGCTGGCGAATGATCGGGATCGTGATCGTCGCACATGGTGGGTTGGCACGGGAATACCTTGCCGCTGTCGAACATGTGGTCGGCAGGCAGGAAGGTGTTGTTGCCATTGCCATCGACGCCGAAGACGACCGCGCCCGCAAACAGGACGAGATCTGCGATGCGGCCGATGCGGTGGATACCGGCGACGGGGTGGTGATCGTGACCGATCTTTTTGGCGGCTCGCCGTCCAACCTGTCGCTGCGCGCCTGTAGCCCGTCAAACCGGCGCATTCTTTACGGGATGAACCTGCCCCTGCTGATCAAACTGGCAAAGTCCCGGTCCAAGTCCGTGCCGGAAGCTGTCGAAGCGGCCCTGACCGCGGGCCGGAAATACATCAACAGCCACAGCGTGGCCCCTGACCTGAGCGTGAAATAGCCGATGTCGTCGACCCACCGGACCCTCAAGATCGTCAACATCAAGGGGCTGCACGCCCGCGCCTCGGCCAAACTCGCCGAAGTTGTCGAACAGTTCGACGCCTCGGCGACGGTCTCGAAGGATGGGCTAGATGCCGCAGGCGACAGCATTATGGGGCTTCTCATGTTGGCAGCTTCCAAGGGAACCTCTATTGAGGTTGAGACCAGCGGCCCCGAGGCCGAGGCCCTTGCCGACGCCATCGAGGCGCTGGTGGCTGACAAGTTCGGCGAAGGGGACTAGGATAGGGCCGGTCTTCTGAACCCAGTGCCGAAAGGACAGGCCCGAGTGAGCGACACCATCCAAGACGAGCTGGCCAAGCCTGCCGTGTCATCGGCGGGGGCGCCGGTGAAGTATGACCGCAAAAGCCTGACCTATTCGGAAACCTTCGACAGCCCGTTCAAGCGGATCATCATCCGGACCATCGAGCTGCTGACGGCAAAGGTGCGGATCGTGCGCCGTATCCGCCAGTTTGAGCAGAGGCCGACCCCGGTCGGGCAGGCCTTCTGGCCCGCGACGATGGAAGTGATGGGGATCGACCTTCTGACCCCGCAGGACCAGCTGGACAATATCCCGGCCGAAGGGCCCGTGGTTTTCGTGGCCAACCATCCGCACGGGCTGGTGGACGGGATGATCCTTGCGGATCTGATCGGCCGCCGCCGCAATGACTACCGGATTTTGACGCGGTCGATCCTGACCGGGATCGACGAAAGCGCCGCCAGCTACATGATCCCCGTGCCCTTCCCGCACGAGGAAGACGCACAGCGCAAGATGATCGAAATGCGCAAGAAGGCCATGGCCCATCTTGCCGACGGCGGGCTGATCGCCCTCTTCCCTTCGGGTGTGGTCGCGACGTCGGGCACCCTGTTCGGCCCGGTGATCGAGGCGGAATGGAACGTTTTCACCGCCAAGATGATCCGGACCTCGGGCGCGACGGTGGTGCCCTGCTATTTCCCCGGCGCCAACAGCCGCGCCTATCAGATCGCGAACAAGATCTCTTCGACCCTGCGGCAAAGCCTGCTGCTGTTCGAAGTGGTGCATGCCTTTGACAGGCCGCAAAAGCCGGTGATCGGCAAACCGATCCCGCCCGAGGAATGGGCGGAACGGGCCGGGGACCAGCGCGGCTTCATGGCCTGGCTGCGTCAGCGGGTGCTGGATCTGAAAGAAGCCTGAGGGATGGTGGGTTGAAACCCACCTTACCCCCGGTCACGCCGTGTTCGTAAGGTGGGTCTTGACCCACCTCTGGCCAACCAGCCTAGCGGGTCGGGACGGGCACGTCGCCGCGATAGTCATAGAAGCCGCGCTGGGTCTTGCGGCCCAGCCACCCGGCCTCGACATATTTGGTCAGCAGCGGACAGGGGCGGTATTTCGTATCGGCCAGCCCCTCGTGCAGCACGTTCATGATGGCAAGGCAGGTATCCAGCCCGATGAAATCCGCCAGTTCCAGCGGCCCCATTGGATGGTTTGCACCCAGCTTCAGCGAGGTGTCGATCGACATCACGTTGCCGACGCCCTCGTACAGCGCATAGACCGCCTCGTTGATCATCGGCATCAGGATGCGGTTGACGATGAAGGCCGGGAAATCCTCGGCCGTGGCGGCTGTCTTGCCCAGACGCTGCACCACTTCCTCGCAGGCCCGGAAGGTCGGTTCGTCGGTGGCGATGCCGCGGATCAGCTCCACCAGTTGCATCACCGGCACCGGGTTCATGAAATGGAAACCCAGGAACTTTTCCGGCCTGTCCGTGCGGCTGGCCAGACGGGTGATCGAAATTGACGATGTATTCGACGTCAGGATCGTATCGGGCTTCAGATGCGGCAGTAGGTCTTCGAAAATGGCCTGCTTGATCATCTCGCGTTCGGTCGCGGCCTCGATCACAAGGTCGGTCTGACCAAGGTCGGCCAGCTTTGGCGTGGTTCCGATCCGCTTCATAGCCTCGGCCTTGTCCGCCTCGGAAATCAGCCCCCGGCCGACCTGCCGGTCGATGTTGCGGTCGATCAGCTTGATCGCGTTGGCCATGGCCTCTTCGCTGACGTCGGTCAGCAGAACCTCATATCCCGCGACGGCCAGCACATGGGCAATCCCGTTGCCCATCTGGCCGGCTCCGACAACCCCCACACGTTCGATCGCCATTCTTTCGCCCTTTCCTTGATTGCCGGCACCATAGGCCCCAATCCGACCCACCTTCAAGCGGAAGGAACCGCGAAAACTTGCGGCGAATTTGCAGCTTAGCCTTTTGGCAAGAGATTTGTCCGAATCTCGGCCTTGGTGAGTGAAACAGCAACGAGTGGTGGGAACCATGAAACTAGAGCCTATGCGCGAATCCGGCCTGACCTATGCGCCCTGTCGCTATGGAATGAGCAGGGTCACCTTTCGCGGTCCGCGCCGCGATCTGAATGGCCGCTACATTGCCTTTGTCGGCGGGACCGAGACCTATGGGAAATTCATCGAACATCCCTTTCCGTCACTGGTGGAAACCGCGCTGGGCGAGAAATGCGTGAACTTTGGCGTGGTGAATGCCGGGATCGACGTGTTCCACAATGACCCGACGATCCTTGCGGCGGCCCATGATGCGGAACTGACCGTGGTGCAGATCATGGGGGCCCAGAACCTGTCGAACCGGTTCTACAAGGTCCATCCGCGCCGGAATGACCGGTTTCTGTCGGCCTCGACCGTGATGAAGGCCCTGTTTTCGGATGTGGATTTTGCCGATTTCAGCTTTACCCGCCACATGCTTGGGGCGCTTTACACCCGCGCGCCGGAACGGTTCGAGATCTTGCGGAGCGAGTTGGAGCAGGCCTGGCTGGCGCGGATGAAGTCCTTGATCGCGGGGATCGGCAACAATGTTGTCCTTCTCTGGTTGTCGGATTCCCCCCTGACCGACGATCCCTGGATGGAACGGCCCAACCCGCTTCGGGCTGATCCGCTGTTCGTGACTCGGTCGATGGTGGAACAGCTGCGCCCGCTGGTGCGCGACGTGATCGAGGCGCAGCCCTCGGCCGAGGCGCTGTCGCGCGGGACCGAAGGCATGGTCTTCCCGCTTCTCAACAACGAGGCCGCGACCGAAATGCTGGGCGTCGCCGCGCATGAGGAGGCGGCCGCCCGGATCGCCCCCTCGCTGCGGCGGCTGATGGGCAAGCCGACACGGCACTGACCCTGAACCGGCCCTGAAAATGAAAAGGCCCGCCGGATCGGCGGGCCTTTCGGTATTCTTGTCGGATCAGCCGATCAGAGCTTTTCGACCAGTTCTGGGATGGCGGTGAAGAGGTCTGCGACGAGGCCGTAGTCGGCGACCTGGAAGATCGGGGCTTCTTCGTCCTTGTTGATCGCGACGATGATCTTGCTGTCCTTCATGCCCGCGAGGTGCTGGATCGCGCCCGAGATGCCGACGGCGACGTAGAGGTCGGGGGCCACGACCTTGCCGGTCTGGCCGACCTGCCAGTCGTTCGGGGCGAAGCCGCTGTCGACCGCCGCGCGGGACGCGCCCACGGCCGCGCCCAGCTTGTCGGCCAGGCTTTCGATCAGCGCGAAGTCGTCCTTCGAACCCACGCCACGCCCGCCCGAGACCACGATCCCGGCCGAGGTCAGTTCCGGACGGTCGCTTGCGGCAACCTTGTCTTCCACCCAGGACGACAGGGCCGGATCGGCGGCGGCGCCGATGGTTTCGACCGTGGCCGACCCGCCGGTTTCCGCGGCCTCGAAGCTCGAGGTCCGGATCGACACGACCTTGGTCGCATCGCCCGATTTCACGGTCTGGATCGCGTTGCCCGCGTAGATCGGC
>NZ_SELP01000018.1 GCF_004145845.1 Loktanella sp. IMCC34160
CCCATTCGTTCAGGGTGATCTGCTGCGCGCCGATGCCCGCGGCGCACCAGGGCGCGTCCGCGCCGAACAGCCGATGGACCGTGTGGATGTAGTAATCGAAGACATCCCGATCGACCGGCATCGCGTTCTTCACCCCCATCACGAACTGGATATAGGGCGTGCCGGACAGCTGCCCGCGATCGGCCATGTCCCGCGCCTTGAGGATGTGGCTCAGGTCAAAGGCCTCGATCTCGGGCTTGACGTCATGGGCCAGCATCTCTGCGGCCAGCCAATCGACCAGATCAGGCGGGTTTTCGTAGACACGGGTCGGAAAGTTGTTCGACCCCACCGACAAAGAGGCCATGTCCGGCCGCAGCGGCAGCATGCCGCCGCGTGTCTGCCCGGCCC
>NZ_SELP01000019.1 GCF_004145845.1 Loktanella sp. IMCC34160
GCATCTGCGCCAACGGCCGCTCCGGAAGAATCCTCGTATCCTGTTAGTTCGGATCGGGCTCCCCTATGGTGTACCAAACAAACATTGCAACGATGACACCCAAGGTCACAAAAACTGCTGTTGTTTGAGCGAGCATGAGCCAACCGTAGGCGGTCAAAACACCGTCAACTTCCATTATGTGTTTGCCGCCTCTTACAAAACTACTTTGCAGGTCGAGAGATTGCCTCCAACCATTAATGCGACCAACGACGATACTCAATAATGCAATGGTAAATGCAACTATTCCTCCGGTAGTTGCGGCCTTTAGCGCGGTGACCCGCTTGCGCATGGTGCGCCTCAATATTGGAGCGCCTATCA
>NZ_SELP01000020.1 GCF_004145845.1 Loktanella sp. IMCC34160
TGGCCCGGACCAGCTATTTCGACAGCGCGACCTCCTTCGGCATGATCCGCGGGGGCAAGATCGCGGCGGCCATCCTCGGCGCGATGGAAGTCAGCGAAACCGGCGATCTCGCCAATTGGATGATCCCGGGCAAACTGGTCAAGGGGATGGGCGGCGCGATGGATCTTGTCGCCGGCGTCGGCCGGGTCGTGGTGGTGATGGACCACACCAACAAGCACGGCGACAGCAAGGTCCTGAAATCATGCACCCTGCCGCTGACCGGCAAGGGCGTCGTGGACCGGATCATCACCAACCTCGGCGTCCTCGACGTCACCCACAAAGGGCTGCACATCGTCGAACTCGCCG
>NZ_SELP01000021.1 GCF_004145845.1 Loktanella sp. IMCC34160
GCCGATCTACGCGGGCAACGCGATCCAGACCGTGAAATCGGGCGATGCGACCAAGGTCGTGTCGATCCGGACCTCGAGCTTCGAGGCCGCGGAAACCGGCGGGTCGGCCACGGTCGAAACCATCGGCACCGCCGCCGATCCGGCCCTGTCGTCCTGGGTGGAAGACAAGGTTGCCGCAAGCGACCGTCCGGAACTGACCTCGGCCGGGATCGTGGTCTCGGGCGGGCGTGGCGTGGGTTCGAAGGACGACTTCGC
>NZ_SELP01000004.1 GCF_004145845.1 Loktanella sp. IMCC34160
AAGAACATCATAAATCTCTCTCTAATCGATCAAATCCTCAAGCACCGCGGGGTGGAGCAGCCCGGTAGCTCGTCAGGCTCATAACCTGAAGGTCGTAGGTTCAAATCCTACCCCCGCAACCAAAGATACCAAACAATAACAAAGCCTTAAGCCTCGCATCACGCGGGGCTTCTTGTGTTGGATAAACAGCACTGGAAGCATTGTGGAAGCAAAAGCGGCGGGCGGATATTAGATACAGCGTCGTCGCTGCGGCCGAAAACGAGACCACCATCAAGCCAGAACCGCAAACTTATCCATGGGCCCGCGTCTCGTAGGCGGCAATCGCGTCTTCAACGTCTGGGTAGTAGTAGAGCTTGCCCCCGGAAAGCACCGCGCCCGCGTCGCACATCTGTCGGACCTGCGGGATCGAGTGGCTGACGAAGATCGCGCCGGCCTTTTCGGTCCGCGCCCTGAAAAGCTTGCGGCTCTTTTCCACGAAATCCGCGTCCCCCGTCGCCGTGACCTCGTCAATCAGGTAGGTGTCGAACTGGATGCCCAGGTTGATCCCGAAGCCAAGCCGCCCCCGCATGCCAGACGAATAGGTCCGAACCGGCATGTGAAAGTGGTCCCCCAGTTCAGCGAAATCCTCGACGAACCGGACCAGCGCGTCGGTCTCTACCCCATAGATCCGCGCAACGAACCGCGTGTTCTGTGCCCCGGTCATGTCCGGATGGATCGCCCCCGAGATGCCGACGGGAAAAGAGATCTGGCCGTCGGTCAGGATCTCGCCCGATGTCGGTGCGGTCAGCCCCGCGATCATCCGGATCAGGGTGGACTTTCCGGCACCGTTCCGACCCAACAGGCCGACGCTGACACCGCTGGGGATCGTCAGGTTGATGTTGTCGGCGACGACCTTGCGCCGCCCCCCGTGGCGAAAGACCTTTGTCAGATTGCGCAGGACGATCACGCCAATGCCCCTAGCGCCGATCGCGCAGCGAATACCCGACCAGAAGGGAAAACGCCCAGATCAGAAAGGCAAACAGCGCGACAATCAGGGTTGTCTCGACCACCTGCGGGTGGCTTGGGCTTTCGGGCAGGGTCGGTGCAACATGAGCGGCGAGATAGCGGCTCTGTCGCCGGGCCTCTGACACCGAACCATCATAGGTGGCCAGGGCGGCGGTATAGGATTGTTCCGCGAACTGAAGTTCGACCGCAAGCCGTTCGTATTCCCCGACAACATCCGCGAAAACCTGTTCGCCCGCCCCTTGCGGCGCGGCGGACCCCAGCCCCAGTTTGCCCCGTTCTTCCTCGATCCGGGCTCGGATGATATCGGCGCGCTGCCGGGCCTGCACCAGTCGGGGATCGTTCTGGTTGGTGCTTTCCGACAGCATGTCGATGTCGATCATCGTCTCTGCCAGCTGCGTGTTCAGCGAGGAAAGCAACCCCATCTGACTCTGGATCGAGGCGGCCGGATCGACGATCTGGTTTTCGTTGCGGAACCGGGTCAGGGCCTCGCGCGCCTGTTTCAGACGTTCAACGGACTGGTCCAACTCGTCCCGCGCATAGCGGGTCGCGTCCTCGCGCGCGATGGCCGACAGCCGGTTGATCATCAGGCTGCTTTCTTCGTAGATCGCAGTTGCGATCGCCTGTGCGTCGCCCGGGGCAAAGGCTCTTGCCTCGACATTGATCAGCCCGGTGCCGCTGTCGGAATGCACATCGACCATCCGCTGCCAATAGGCGGTCATATCCTCGATGGTCCCGGGAGGGTGGTAGGCAAAAATAGGGTCGCTGTCTGGCGAGGCCTTGGCCCAAATGTCGGTAAGCCCGACCCGTGCATCGACCTTGCGCACCATTTCCGAGCTTTGGATGAAGTCATAAAGGATGTCGGTGTCAGAGGAGGACGACCCGGACAGTTGGGCCACCCCGCCCAGAAGTTCGAAGGCCGATCCGACCTCCTCTTTCCGGATCGAGAACCCGACCTGAGAGGTGTAGGCGGGCGTCGCCCTTTCGGTCAGATACCAAGCGGCCAGAACGACGGGGAGGATCACAATCGCAACGAAGGCGACAATGCCGACGGTGTGCCGCCGCTGGAACCGGGCCGTCGGCACCGCTGCAAGTGCCGGGTCCTGCGCTGCATCGGCCGCGCTTTCGGCGCGCGCGGCCTGTTTCTGCATCGCCTCCTGCTCTTGCTCGATCTCTGTTCGGAACCCTTTCACCCGGCTCCGCAGTCGCGCAAGCTTCAGCTCTTCCATCTCTTCCTGAAGTGCCACGCGCTCTGCCGCGCGTGGGTCGTTCTGCGCCTTTTCGCCCGGATTGGGTTGATCTTCAGCTGTGGATGTCACGTGCAAATTTCCTGCCAATTGGGCCTAGGGCTTGCGGGGGATAGTAGTGGCGCGGTTTCGCGCTGGCTAGCCATCCTTGCCCCCGAACCCGAGCGCCCGCACAAGGGCATCATCGTGAACCGCGAATTGCTCCAGCCGCCGCAAACTGTCATCCTTTTCAAACCGCGCGGCCAGTTCCGCCCAACGGCTTGTCTGCCCGGCCTTCGGCCCAGCGTTCTTGAAGTTCTTGCGAAGCCGGACCGGGCTGCCAAGAACCGCACCAAGATCGGCTTCAAGCGGGCCCAGATCATCGACCATGTAGATGCGGTCGATCTTGTCAACGTTGCGAAGTGCCAGGCGCAAACGTTCATCGGTTGAAAGCCCTTCCATCCGGGCGGAGGCCCGCATTTTGCGGGTCGCAAGGTAGGTGCAGTAGAAATTGTCGTATTGATCCCGGATGAACCTTTGCCATTCCGGCGTGCCCCCAAAGAAATACTCATCCGCAGAAAGCGTCGAAATCAGGCGCATGTTTGTGCGCTCTGGACTTTGCAATTCCTCTGCCGAGCATTTCTGCGCCTCGCGTAGGGAATAGAAATAGAAGGAGGCGATGCGTTCTTTCGGGTCGCGCAAGACCGTAAAGACAAACCTGTCGTTCGGAAGGCTGTCGACCTCCTCCCAGTCAAGGTGGCCCGCATAGAACCTGTAGCCCTCGGGCATTTGCCGCCCGCGATTTGCCTGGGTGTGCAAAGTGATCGGGCTGGATGCCTTTTCCCCGACGATCCGGCGGATCTCTGAAATAACCGACATGCCGGCTGTCTTGGGGATATGCAGGAACGCAATCGTCGGGCCATTGGCACCCTTGGCGCGGCGGGGCAGGGGGGCAGAGTTGATCTGCCGCGACAGACGTGGCGTGGGTTCCCGTCGCCAGCTTTCCGGCAAGGCCCCGAACCGCGCGGCCATGGCCCGATACTGCGGGGCAAGCGCCTCGTGCAGCAGACTCTCGATTTCAGACGGAAGTGTTGCATCGCGTCCGCGAAGGTCACTGCGGGTGGGCGGAACCGATTTGCGCGCAATCTCGGCAAAATCGCAGATTTCGTCCAAGGTGGATTGGCTGAACGTCGGTTCGTGGAACACGTATTTGATGCGGTCCGCCGGAATGGCCCACTCCAGTTCTCGCAGCGTGCGGTCATAGTCGGCGCGAGGGATGCGGCTCACCTGCCCGGTACCACACATCTGTGTGGCGCGGGCGGCGCAGGCGGCTTCAAACGCATCCGGGCTCAGTCCGTCACCCTCGTTCGCCACGTCCATTCGTATCTGGGACCACAGCCGATCCACGGGGTCGCGCAGGATGAACAGGAATTTTGCCGGACCAACCCGATCCATCGTGCGGAAAGTTTCCGCATCAAGGGTCATGTAGGACGGGGTAATGTCCGTCAGAAGCTTTTCGTCCTGCCTGCCGTGGCTCAGGTATTGCACGTACCGGCGAAAGACCCTTGGGCCGTCCGCATAGATGCGCAGGTGACGCGCCCAGGTCGCGACCTTTTCCAACTCCCGACCGTCCTGCGCATCGAATGGCGGTGAAAGCCGGGCCACCGTCTCACGGATCAGGTCCAGTTGACGGTCGCGGTGGGCCTCCTCCTTGTCGCCATACAGCACGTCGAAATAGTGCAGTTCCTTCAGTTCCGGCACATGACAGTCTGGATGGTCTTTCAGGTAATCGAACAGCCAGCTTGTCCCGGCCTTCTGAGCCCCGATTCCATAAAGCAGGCTGGTGCCCTTCGGCAGGTAGGTGGTCTTGGGGCGCCATGCACGCAACGCCAGATCCCGCACCAGTGCCGCGACCCGGCCAGCGTTGCCGGGCGACATCAGGGACAGGTGCCCTTCGTTGGCGACCTCGACCAACCGGATCTTTCCTGTCCCCCATCCCTCGGCAAACCGGCGGGCGGCGTTGGCGGGCGCAACCTGATCTGCGCGCCCCTGAACGATCAACAGTTTGAAGCTGCGGGACGCGGGTTCCTCGTTCTGCCAAGCCGACATCGGCGACACAGATGGCCCGGAGCCGTCCGTGATAGCTGCGTTGCGAAACCCGAAGGGGCCGGTGTCAAGGATCGGGTTGATCAGCGCGGCACCAGACACGCCAGCGGGCGATCGCCGCAAGGTCTCCAACAGGACGACCGCCCCGACAGAGGCCGCCATGAGGTAAAGACGGGCACCGGATTCGCGTGCTTGCTGCCGGGCCCGGTCCAGCGCGGCAAGTGCTTCGGATATCATGGTGTCCAGCCCCGGCCCCATGACCGTCGCGGTCAGGACCGCAAGATTTCCGCCGCTTGCGATCGCCTCGGGCAGGGCAGCGGTGTCCGGCTGCGGACCAATCGCGGTGGGGCAATCCAGCCAAAGCACGATTGCCCGCAACGCACCCTTGACCGGCGTCGTCACCATCTGCGGAAGGATGTCGGGCTTGGTAGAGGCCATATCCTTGTTTCAACTCCGTTTGCAGCGCTGCAAAGGCTAACTCATCTTGTTGATTGCTGGTGTCACGGGGAATGCAGCGGGTCAAGTTCCCCTGCTTTTGCACATCGGCGGGTTCTTGAGTTGCTGCCCCATTGGTGAAATGCTGACCCGCAGGATATTAGCAACAGGTTAATCCCCACGTGTCCGATGCCCCACCTCTCAGACCCGTCCACCGCCTGCCGCGGCTTGCGACCGGCCGGTCCATCGGGGCCCTGATCCTGCGCGAGATGTCATCGACCTACGGACGGCATTGGGGCGGCTACATCTGGGAGATTATCGAACCGGCGGCAATGATCATGGTATTGGCCCTGATCTTTTCGGCGGGTTTTCGGACCCCCGCGCTTGGCACCAATTTCGCGATCTTCATGGCGACCGGGTTCTTGCCCTTCTACCTCTACAGCGATGTCGCCAACCGAACCGCCCAATCGCTCAGCTATTCCCGACAATTGCTCAGCTATCCGCGTGTCACCTTTATGGATGCGATCCTTGCGCGGCTGATCCTGACGCTGCTGACGCGGGCGTTGGTCAGCATGATCATCCTGACCTTCATTTTGTACGTCTATGATACCCGCACGATCCTTGATCTGCCGCCGATCCTTCTGTCCTTCGCTCTCGCGGCGCTTCTTGGTCTGGGGGTGGGGCTGATGAACGCGGTTCTGATGACGCGGTTCCCGATCTGGCGATCGCTTTGGGCGGTGATCACCCGTCCGCTGATCTTCCTGTCGAACGTAATCTTCCTGATCGAGCGGTTCCCCGAACCGTTCAGCACTTGGCTGGAATGGAACCCGCTGGTCCATGTCATGGCGCTCTCGCGCACCGGGTTCTACTACTCTTACCGGCCGGACTATATTTCGCCCGGATACGTCGTGGGGATCGCATTGATCCTTGCCGTGATCGGGGTCCTGTTCCTGCGCCGCTACTACCGGGACTTTCTGGAGCTTTGAAAACGAAAAGGCGGCCAAGTGGCCGCCTTCCGCGTTGTTTGTCGCTGATCCCGCCTAGGCCAGATCGCGATAGCTGATTTCCTTGTGGTCCTCGCCGGTCTTGCCCCGCCGCACCAAAAGCCGGTTCAGCGCATGGATATAGGCCTTGGCCGAGGCGACGACCGTATCCGTATCCGCGGACTGGCCGGTTGCAATGTTGCCGTCCTCTTCCAGCCGGACCGAAACGGTGGCCTGCGCGTCGGTGCCTGCGGTCACGGCGTGCACCTGATACAGTTCCAGATGGGCGCTGTTGGGGTGCAGGACGCGGATCGCTTTGAAGGTGGCATCGACAGGCCCGTCGCCATGCGCGGTGGCCGACACATCCTTGCCGTCGATCTCCATCTCGACGGTGGATTCCGCTGGGCCGCCGGTGCCGCAGACAACCCGCATCGACACGAGCTTCAGCGCGTCGTTCTCGGCATCCTCACCAACCCGGACCAGCGCGATGATGTCGTCGTCGAACACTTCTTTCTTGCGGTCGGCGAGTTCCTTGAACCGGACAAAGATGTCCTTCAACTGGTTGTCGCCCACCTCGAACCCGAGGTGCTGAAGCTTGTCGCGCAGCGCGGCGCGGCCGGAATGCTTGCCCAAGGGCAAAGAGGTGCCCGACAGGCCGATATCCTCGGGCCGCATAATCTCAAAGTTTTCGCGGTTCTTCAGCATCCCGTCCTGATGGATGCCACTTTCATGCGCAAAGGCATTCTTGCCGACGATCGCCTTGTTGAACTGCACTGGAAAGCCCGACGCGGTGGCGACCTTGCGGCTGACGTTCATGATTTTGGTGGTGTCGATGCCCGTGTGCCACGGCATGATGTCGTGGCGTACTTTCAACGCCATCACCACCTCTTCCAATGCGGTGTTGCCCGCCCGTTCGCCAAGGCCGTTGACCGTGCATTCGATCTGCCGCGCGCCACCGGCCACCGCGGCCAGCGCGTTGGCCGTCGCCATGCCAAGGTCGTTGTGGCAATGGGTGGCGAAAATGATCTCGTCCGCGCCGGGCACGGTGTCGATCAGCCGCTTGATCAGGTCGGCGCTTTCTGCAGGCGCAGTATAGCCGACGGTATCGGGAATGTTGATCGTGGTCGCACCGGCCTTGATCGCAATCTCGACCACCCGGCACAGGTAGTCCCATTCGGTCCGCGTGGCATCCATCGGCGACCATTGCACATTGTCGCAAAGATTGCGGGCGTGGGTCACGGTTTCATGGATCTTCTCGGCCATTTCGTCCTGGGTCAGGTTCGGAATGGCGCGGTGCAGGGGCGAAGTGCCGATAAAGGTGTGGATGCGCGGCGACTTCGCGTAGCGCACCGCTTCCCAGCAGCGGTCGATATCCTTCAGGTTAGCACGGGCCAGACCACAGATGGTCGATTGCTTCGACCGCTCCGCGATTTCGGAAACGGCGCGAAAATCGCCTTCTGAAGCGATGGGAAAGCCCGCTTCGATGATATCCACGCCCATGTCGTCCAGCATCTCGGCGATGTCGAGCTTTTCCTGATGGGTCATGGTCGCGCCGGGGGATTGTTCCCCATCGCGAAGCGTCGTGTCGAAAATCAACACACGGTTCTTGTCGGTCATGTCGGTATTCCTGTTGTTTCTTAGCCTTGGGTGTAGTCCGGCGCGATTGTCCCCTCTGAGCGGTCGCGCCGAATGGCACGCTCAGAGGCGGCTAAGAAGCAGCTCCAGCAGACGCAGCCCGTCACGGGCCGAAGTGGGGATATGGGCGTCCTTGGTCATGGGGCCGGACTATACGACAAGTTTTCCCGAGGAAAAGACCAAAAGTGTCAGACGAGGCCGAGTTCCGCGTCCGTGGCGATCCTGTCGTATTTGTCCTTCGGTGGCATCGGGCGTCCGCGCCAGTCGGGATCAAAGACGAAACTGGACCGGCTGCGGCCTTCGGGCAGGGCCCCGTTCCCGGCCCCGACCGCATAGTCGTAATACAGTTTCACGATCTCGTCGAAGCTGACCTGCTGCGCTGCGGGATGGGCAAGGCAGGCATCGCGCCAACGCGCGACACGGTCGTATTCAGGTCCCTTGGGCAGGTCGAACCCCTCGTAATAGTCAAGGAACCAGAACCGCATCATCAGCGAGGTATAGACACATTCGGCAAGCCCGAACCGGTCGAACAACCATAGGCCATCGGGGTTATGCTGCATCAGCTGATCATTCATCCAGCGATAGCGGGCCAGAAGCGCCTCGCGCTTTTCTTCCGTCTTTGCGCGGTCGCGGTTCATCACCATCACATAGCCAGCCATGCCAAACGGACCTTCGCCGGTGATGAAGAACCGTTCCACCGCCCGCTCATAGGGATCGGACCGGGCAACGGCGGGATCGGGAAACCGTTCTTCGATGTAGCGCAGGATGACAAGGCTTTCCTTCAGGATCTTGCCGTCCTCTGTCTCCAGAATAGGCAGGGCCGTCGTTCCCCGACTTTTCTGCAAAAGCCAGTCTTCGCGCGGTTTGGTGATGTCGACGACATCGAAATCGACGGCATCGCGCAGGCCCTTGAGTTCGAGAAGAATTTCAATCCTTTGGGAAAAGGGGCAAACGGGGATGTGGTAGATGATCGGCTTTTGCATGGGACAAGTTTGCACTTTCGGTGGCCGGTTTGCCAAGGCTTGATCTGGGCGCGAAGGCTGCTAGCTCCTCCGCCATGAAACGCGCGCTTGTCATCGGATCAAGCGGCGGCATCGGCGCCGCACTGTGCCAGCATTTGCGCGGGCAGGGGGCAGAGGTGCTGGGCCTGTCCCGCAGCGAACACGGGCTGGACCTGCGCAACCCACCCTCGATTGACGCGGCGATGGGCACGCTTTCGGGGGTGTTTGATACAGTCTTCGTGGCGACCGGAGTGCTGACCACCGCAGAGGCAAGCCCGGAAAAATCGCTCTCGGCAATTGATGCTGATCAGATGGCACAGGTCTTCGCGGTCAACGCCATCGGTCCGGCGCTTCTTCTCAAGGCCCTTCCGCGCCTGTTGCCCAAGGACCGGCCCTGTCGGGTGGGTGTCCTGTCGGCGCGGGTCGGGTCCATCGGGGACAACCGGATCGGCGGTTGGCACAGCTACCGGGCGTCTAAGGCGGCGTTGAACCAGATCATCCGCGGCGCCTCCATCGAACTGCGGCGCACGCATCGGCAATCGGTCTGCGTCGCACTGCACCCCGGCACAGTCGCCACCCCGTTCACCGCCCACTACGCCGGGCGGCACAAGACCGTGACCGCGGACACCGCTGCGGCCAACCTTGTGGCGGTGTTGGACGCACTTTCGCCGGACCAGACCGGGGGGTTCTTTGACTATGCCGGGGCGCCGGTCGACTGGTAGCGGAACATCGCCGGTTCCCGGGGCCCTGTCGAATTGTCTTGCTATATCGGTGCCGGTGCCCCATACGCGCCCTGCAACCGTTATTCTATCTCGACCCTGTCTTCCTTCATCGGCTTACAGTTCTTCGATCTGAGACTGACCAAGCCGGGCTACCGCACTTCCGCGGGTGGCAAACATATAAGGAAGACACACGATGGCTAATGGCACCGTGAAATGGTTCAACTCCACCAAAGGTTTCGGCTTCATCGAGCCCGAAGGCGGCAGCAAGGACGTGTTCGTGCACATCTCCGCTGTTGAGCGTTCCGGCATGACCGGTCTGGCCGATGGCGCGAAGGTTACCTTCGACATCGAGTCCGGCCGTGACGGCCGCGAAAGCGCGATCAACCTGGCGCTGGCCTAAGCCTTTCCCGAAAGGGAACGGAGAGATTGAAAAGGGCGGCCAATGGGCCGCCCTTTTTCGTTATCCCTGCGAAAACGACACGATGGCCTGTGCCGGAACCGCGCCCGATTGCCGGTTCACCTCGCGCCCGCCCTTGAATTTGACCATTGTCGGAATGCCGCGAATGCCATAGACCATGCCCGCCTTCTGGTCGGCCTCGGTGTTCAGTTTCACCAGCCGGGCCTTGCCCTTCAGGGTCGCCGCGGCCTTTGAAAACTCTGGCGCCATCATCCGGCAGGGGCCACACCACGGAGCCCAAAAATCCACGACCAATGGCACATCGTCGGTCTTGGCGGCCTTTTGCAGGGTCGGCAAGTCGATCTCGACCGCCTTGTCGGTGATCAGTTTTGCACCACAGGCCGCGCATTTTGGCCCTGCCGACAGCTTGTCGTCTGGCACCCGGTTCACCTGCCCGCAATCGAAACAGGTCATCTTCAATCCAGCCATCCCGGCCTCCATAACATATCTTGAAAACAAGATATGAATTCACGAATGACCGTTCAAGGCTTCAGGCGAATTCGGCCTCTTCGCCGGTGGTGTCGCGGCGCAGGGCCGGGGCCTTCGCGGTCACGATCAGGGCCTCGACATCCTCGCCCCGATCCTTGCGCAGAACGCGCCGGTCCAGTGTCATCCCGACAAACCCGGCGGTCGCCAGAAGATCAGACAGGTAGGCCTGACCATGAGCGTATCGGCGGGACGGGCGCAGGACAAATCCGGGGTCCTCTGTCGCCTCTACGGTAAAGGCAAAGGTTCCGCCCGGCGCCAGGGCCGCCGCAACCCAGCCCATGATCCGTTCAAGCGCGCCGATATAGATGAACACGTCAGCGGCCACGATCAGATCGAATTGCGGTTGTACCGGGGTCAGCGCCCCGATGTCCTGTTTGTCCAGCCGGTCATAGATCGCTTTGGCCCGCGCCTGTTCCAGCATCCCGGTTGAGATATCCCACCCTTCCAGCCAGGTGCAGCGGTCCCGGATCGCCGCTCCCATCAACCCGGTGCCGCAGCCAAGGTCCAGCGCCCGGACATAGGGGCCGGGCAGGCAGGCGGCGAGCTGCTCGGGCCCGGAATAGGCCAGACCGTCGACCAGAGACCGGTCAAAGCCGGGGGCATATTGATCGAACAGCGCCTCTACAAAGGCGGGGGGCATCTGTTCTGCCACTGGCACGGGGCGCAGCAGGTCGCGGCGCAGCCCGGCACCATGCAGGTCCGCCGGGTCAAGGCGCAGGGCGGTTTCATAGGCGGCAATGGCCTGTGGCACATCGCCTGCCGCTTCGGCCATTTCGCCCAGACGCATCCAGCCCGCCACCCAGTCCGGGAAGTCGGGAAGGGTTTCGGACATCAGCGCGGCAGCGGCTGCCGGGTCGCCTTCGGCAAGAAGAGCATCGGCGAACATTAGCCGCCGGTCAGCATTCAGATCGCCGGACGATCCATTCGGAATGGGGGACATGAGGGGCCTGCAAAAAGGGCAAAAGACAGTGACGGTCGGGACAGTCGGTTGTCTAGGACAGGGGCAGGCGCATGGCGCGTTTCGCGAGGCTCACAAGGGGTTTGAGCGCATATGGCGCTCGCCCCGTTCTCTGTCAAGTTGTGACAAACCCCTTGATACGAATCTGATCTCGCCCCATATCGTTTCCCGCGACGTTACCACTATCGACCCTGTCTCCGACCAACGGCCTCAGTTCTTCGATCAGCGACTGACGAGCCGACCCGCTGCATCGTGCGAGCGGTTAAACTAAGGAGACTACGGATGGCTAACGGCACCGTGAAATGGTTCAACACCACCAAAGGCTATGGCTTCATCGCCCCCGAGGGCGGCAGCAAAGACGTGTTCGTGCACATCTCTGCCGTTCAGCGTTCGGGCCTGGAAGGCCTGGCTGACAACCAGAAAGTGACCTTCGACATCGAAGCCGGCCGTGACGGCCGCGAGTCGGCGGTGAACATTTCTCTCGCCTGATCGCGAAAGACTTGATCTGGGGCATGGGTCCGGGGAAACTCGGGCCCATGTTTCGTTTTGCCCCCCTGATTGCGGCCGCCTTGCTGGCCACGCCCGCAGCCGCCCAGACCCTTCCGATCGAGGAAGAGATCGCCTTTGTCACCAAGGTGTTCTCCCGCATTCAGGAACGGTCCTTTGCCTTGAACAAGGAATTGTGCGGCTACGTCGGCTATAACCGCGCCGGCGAATTGGACATCACCCGGATCATGGAGGGCGAAGAAGCCGCCTGCTATCTTCCCAATTGGCCCGCGGGGATGGAGGTGATCGCCTCGTTCCACACTCATTCCACCTACAGCCCCGACTACGATTCCGAAGTCCCGTCGTCCATCGACATGGAAACCGACGAAGAAGACGGGATCGACGGCTGGGTCGCCACGCCCGGCGGGCGGCTGTGGTATATCGACAGTTCGGAAATGATCGCCTTTCAGGTCTGCGGCATCGGCTGCCTGCCGATGGACCCGAATTTCGTGCCCGGCCCGGAGGGCGCGATCAAGCAAAGCTATACCTACCGGGCCATCCTGAAAAGCGAAGCCTACTGACCGGCGCGCAGCCCTTCGGCAAATTCCAGCAGGACCGGTCCCATATGGGCCACGATTTGCACGACCCCTTCGGCGTTCGGGTGCAGCCCGTCGGGCTGAAGATAGGCGGCGCGCGCCTCGGCCATGTCGCCTTCGGTCAGCAGCCCTTCGAAAAAGGTCGGGTAGAAGGTTGCACCATATTGGGCGGCAAGATCCGGATACATCCCGTCAAAGGCCGCTTTGTAGTCGGGGCCATAGTTGTTCGACACCTCAAGGCCGACCAGCATGACACTGACGCCCGCCGCCTCGGCCGCCTGTAGAATGCCGTCCAGATTGGCGCGGCTGACTTCAGGCGCGACGCCACGCAGAAAATCATTGCCCCCCAGCGCCACGATCATCCCATCCACATCCGGCGTCAGGGTCCAGCCGACGCGTGCCAACCCGCCCGCCGTCGTGTCGCCCGACACGCCCGCGTTGATCAGCGTGATCCCCGCCCCCTGCGCATCCAGCCAGGCCTGCATCTGCGGCACGAAGCCTTCGTTAACCGGCAGGCCATAGCCTTGGGTCAGACTGTCCCCAAGCGCAGCGATGGTCAGATCCTCGGCCTGTGCGGCGGCGGCAAGGGGGATGAGCAGAAATGGAAACTTGCGCAGGCCGCGCGCCGCCCCATATCCAAGAGAGACCACATTTTTGAAGGCCCGTTTCATGTCTGACCCCATCCTTTCCCTGACCGATGCCGCGCTGACCCTGAAGGGCAACGCCGGTCCGGTCGAAATCCTGCATGGCATTTCGCTAGAGGTGAAGGAAGGGGAAAGCCTCGGTCTGATCGGGCCAAGCGGGTCGGGCAAATCATCGCTCCTCATGCTGATGGGCGGGCTGGAACAGGCCACCGGCGGATCGGTGCGGGCGCTGGGCCATGACCTCACAACCATGTCCGAAGACCAGCTTGCCCGGTTTCGCAGGGATAATATGGGGGTGGTGTTCCAGTCTTTCCACCTGATCCCCACCATGACCGCGCTGGAAAACGTGGCGACGCCGCTGGAACTGGCCGGAGTCACGGATGCGTTTGACCGGGCCGCGGCGGAACTGGCGGCGGTGGGGCTGGCCAACCGGGCCGACCATTACCCAAGCCAGATGTCGGGCGGCGAACAGCAGCGTGTGGCGCTGGCCCGCGCTGCGGCACCGCGCCCGCGTATCCTTTTGGCAGATGAACCCACCGGCAATCTGGACGAGGCGAACGGACAGGCGATTGTCGACCTGTTGTTCGGGCTGCGCGACCGGCACGGCGCGTCGCTGGTGATGGTGACCCATTCAAACGAACTGGCCCGGCGCTGTGACCGGGTGATCCGGCTGCGCGACGGGCGGATCGATACCCAGGATCAGGCGAGGGCCGCCGAATGACCCTGCGCCTGTCGGCCCGGCTGGCCCGGCGCGAATTGCGCGGCGGGTTGCGCGGGTTTCGCATCTTTCTTGCCTGTCTGGCGCTGGGCGTTGCGGCGATTGCCGCCGTGGGCAGCGTCCGCACCGCCATCACCACCGGGCTTCAGACCGAAGGCGCGGCGCTTTTGGGGGGCGATGCCGAAGCGAATTTTACCTACCGTTTCGCCCGCGACGAGGAACGCGCCTTTCTTGAGAACATTTCGGACCGGCTGTCCGAGACCGTCGATTTCCGGTCGATGGTCGTCGTCGACCGCGACAGTGGACCGGAACGGGCGCTGACACAGGTGCGCGCGGTGGATGACGCCTATCCCTTGGTGGGGGCTGTGCGGCTGGACCCGCCGATGGACCTTGCCGCCGCATTTGCCGGGGCGGACGGGCTGCCCGGCGGCACGATGGAGCGGGTTCTGGCCGACCGGTTGGGCCTTGCCCCCGGGGACCAGTTCAAGCTGGGCAACCAGACTTTTGTCCTCTCGGCGATCCTGGACCGCTACCCCGATAACGCCTCGGCGGGTTTCGGGCTGGGCCCACGCACGTTGGTCCTGACGCGTGACCTTGCGAATTCGGGGCTGATCGCCGAAGGAACGCTGTTCTCCACCGACTACCGGCTCGACCTACCCGTTGGCACGGATCTTGCCGCGCTGGAACAGCAGGCCGAAGACCGATTCCGCGATGACGGGATGCGCTGGCGCGACAGCCGCCGGGGCGCGGGCGGGACCGAACGGTTCGTCGACCGGATCGGGGCCTTCCTGATCCTCGTGGGGTTATCGGGGTTGGCCGTGGGCGGGGTCGGGGTTTCTGCCGCCGTCCGCGCCTACCTGTCGCGCAAGACCGAAACCATCGCCACGCTAAAGACGCTTGGCGCGACCCGGTCCGTGATCTTTCAGACCTACGCGATCCAGATCGGGGTTTTGACAATCCTCGGCGTCGCGCTGGGCCTGATCCTCGGGGCCGGACTGCCGCTCCTGTTCGCGCCCCTGATCCTTGCGCAACTGCCTGTCCCCGCCGAATTCGCCCTTTACCCCGGCCCGCTGATCGAGGCTGCGTTTTATGGGGTGATGGCGGCGGCGATCTTCACCCTTTGGCCGCTGGCCCGGACCGAGGACATTCGCGCCGCGACCCTGTTCCGCGATGCGGTGGCGGCGGGGCGGACCCTGCCGCGCTGGCGTTGGGTCTGGCTCACGGTCTTGCTGCTGGCGGTCTTGCTGGGGGCGGCTGTCTGGTTGTCGGGCACGGCCTTCCTGACGCTCTGGACGGCGGGCGGGATCGCGGGCGCGCTACTGGTACTGGCCTTTACCGCCGTTCTGGCCCGCATCGTGGCGCGGCGCAGCGGGCGGGCAGCCCGGGGACGGCCCGCGCTGCGGCTGGCGCTGGGCGCGATCGGGGCACGGGGCGGTGAAACGACCTCGGTCGTTCTGTCGCTGGGGTTGGGACTGGCGGTGCTTGCCTCGGTCGGGCAGATTGACGGCAACCTGCGTAACGCCTTTGCCGATGAATTGCCCGCCGTCGCGCCGTCGTATTTCTTCGTCGACATCCAGCCCGACCAGATCGACGGGTTCAAGGCACGGCTTGCCGATGACCCGGCGGTCAGCGATGTGGACGCGGCCCCGATGCTGCGCGGCATCATCACCCGGATCAACGGCCAACCGGCCGAGGAGGTCGCGGGCGGCCATTGGGTGATCCGGGGTGACCGGGGCGTGACCTATTCCGCCGGGATTCCCGAAGACACCACCGTGACCGAAGGAAACTGGTGGCCGCGCGATTATGACGGCCCGCCGCTGGTCAGCTTCTCAGCCGAAGAAGCGGCAGAAATCGGCCTGAGCATCGGCGACACCATTACCGTCAATATCCTTGGCCGCGACATCACCGCAACGATCAGCAGCTTCCGCGAGGTGAATTTCGAGACCATGGGGATCGGGTTTGTCATGCTGATGAACCCCGGTGCGCTGCAGGGCGCGCCACACAGCTGGATCGCCACCGTCTATTCCGAACCCGAGGCAGAGGCGGCGATCCTGCGTGACCTTGCCGGGGCCTATCCCAACATCACCGCGATCCGCATCCGCGATGCCATCGGGCAGGTGATGGAACTGGTGCAGGGGATCGCCGCCGGGGTCCGATATGGGGCGCTGGCCACGCTGGTCACCGGGTTCCTTGTGCTGATCGGCGCGGCGGCCGCGGGCGAACAGGCCCGCACCTACGAGGCGGCGGTTCTGAAAACCCTTGGCGCCACACGGGCGCGGATCCTGTCGTCCTTTGCCCTGCGGGCGGCCCTATTGGGCGCGGCGGCGGGTGCAGTGGCGCTCTTTGCCGGGATCGCCGGGGGCTGGGCGGTGATGACCTTTATCATGGAAAGCGATTTCACGGTGATCTGGGGCAACGCGCTCTGGATCGTTGTGGGCGGCATCCTTGCCACGATGCTGGCGGGGCTGGGGTTTGCTCTGAGATCCCTTGGCGCGAAACCGGCACAGGTGCTAAGGGCGCGGGAATGAACGGACACCCACGATTCTTCGGCTATGGGTCGCTTGTGAACCTCGCAACCCATGACTACCCCGACGCCCGGCCCGCGCGGCTGCGCGGCTGGCGGCGGGTGTGGCGGCATACCTCGCTGCGGCCCGCGGCATTCCTGTCGGTCGAACCCTGCGACACGACGGTGATCGACGGGGTGATCGCCGCCGTTCCTGGGGCGGATTGGGCGGCGCTGGACCTGCGCGAACGGGCCTATGCCCGGCACGACGTGTCCCATCTGGTCGACCATGACGGGGCCCGGGGGGAAACCGCGGTCTATCAGGTGGAAGAGGGGCACCTTGCCGCCCCGACCCTGACCCATCCGGTCTACCTGTCCTATCTGGACGTTGTGGTGCAGGGGTTTCTGCACACGCTGGGGCAGGCGGCGGTTGAACGGTTCTTTGAAACCACCCACGGCTGGGATGCACCGATCCTGATGGACCGCGCCGCGCCGCGCTATCCCCGGCACCAACGGCTGACGCCCGCCGAGGTCGCGCTGGTCGATGATTGGCTGCGGCAGATCGGGGCGCGGGTTGTGGAGCCCGACGACAGCCCCCTTGCCCCCGCCGACTGAACCGCCGATCCTGCGGGCAAGGAATCCCGCCCGAAAGGCCCGCCCATGTCCGACACACCGCCCAAGGCCCCGCCCGTCCTGAAAGTGCCCGCGCGGCCCAATGATGTGAACGTGAACGGCGATATCTTCGGCGGTTGGGTCATGTCGCAGATGGACATCGCCGCCGGGATCGTCGCGCGCGAACGGGCCAAGGGCCGGGTCGCCACTGTCGCCGTGGACGCGATGCAGTTCATCCGGCCCGTGCGGGTGGGCGATGTTCTGTCGGTCTATGCCACGGTCGAACGGGTCGGTCGCACGTCGATGGGCATCCATATTGAGGCCTGGGCGCTGCGTCACCTTGCCGGGTTCGAAGAGGAAAAGGTGACCGAAGGCACCTTCACCTTCGTCGCGATCGATGATGGCGGGCGGCCGAGGCCGGTAGAAGGTTAGTCGCAAAGCGCGGAAACAAGGCCGAAGGCCGCCCGCGCATCGCCTGCCCGTTCCGGCGGGCTGGCGATCTGGTTGGGGAAGTTCAGACCCCGGATCTTTTTCGGGATGCCACGATAAAGCACCCCGTCCGCCCGGTGCATCGCCATCCCACGGGCAGGCGACGCGCGGGCCAACACGACGTCAAAAGAAAAAGGGCGGCCACTGGCCGCCCCTCGTTCCCGAATGATCGATCCGATCAGCGCGTGAATTTCTTGTACTTGATCCGCTTCGGTTCCAGCGCGTCCGGTCCCAGCCGCCGTTTCTTGTCTTCCTCATAGGCGGTGAAATCGCCCTGGAACCATTCCACATGGGCCTCGCCCTCGAAGGCGAGGATGTGGGTGCAGATCCGGTCAAGGAAGAAACGGTCGTGCGAAATGACCACGGCGCAGCCCGCGAAATCCACCAGCGCGTCTTCCAGCGCCCGCAGCGTTTCCACGTCCAGATCGTTGGTCGGTTCGTCAAGCAGCAGCACGTTGCCGCCTTCTTTCAGCAGCTTGGCCATGTGCACGCGGTTGCGTTCCCCGCCCGACAGCAGGCCCACTTTTTTCTGCTGATCGCCGCCCTTGAAGTTGAACGACCCGCAATAGGCGCGGCTGTTGACCTCGGCATCGCCCAGCTTGATCAGTTCGGCCCCTCCCGAGATTTCCTCCCAGACGGTCGCGTTGGGATCAAGCGCATCGCGCGACTGGTCCACATAGGACAGCTGCACGGTTTCGCCCAGCGTGATCGTGCCTTCATCAGGTTGTTCCTGCCCGGTCAGCATCCGGAACAGGGTCGATTTCCCGGCGCCGTTGGGGCCGATCACACCGACGATCCCACCCGGCGGTAGGTCGAACGACAGGTCTTCGATCAGAAGCTTGTCGCCCATCGCCTTCTTCAGTCCTGCGACCTCGATCACCTTGCCGCCCAGCCGCTGGCCGTTCGGAATGACGATCTGGGCGCGGGTGATCTTTTCCCGCTCGGACTGGCTGGCCAGTTCGTTATAGGCGTTGATCCGGGCCTTCTGCTTGGCCTGACGGGCCTTGGCCCCGGCGCGCATCCATTCCAATTCGCGTTCCAGCGTCTTCTGCTTGGACTTGTCTTCGCGCGCTTCCTGTTCCAGCCGCTTGGCTTTCTGCTCCAGCCAGGCGGAATAGTTGCCTTCGTAGGGGATGCCCCGGCCCCGGTCGAGTTCGAGAATCCAGCCGGTGATGTCATCAAGGAAGTAACGGTCGTGGGTCACGATCAGGATCGTGCCCTTGTAGTCGATCAGGTGCTGCTGCAGCCAGGCGATGGTTTCCGCGTCAAGGTGGTTGGTCGGTTCGTCGAGAAGCAGCATGTCGGGCGCTTCGAGAAGCAGCTTGCACAGGGCGACCCGGCGCCGCTCCCCGCCCGAAAGGGTGGCGACATTGGCATCGTCCGGCGGGCAGCGCAGGGCCTCCATCGCGATGTCGATCTGGCTGTCGAGATCCCACAGGTTTTCCGCGTCGATCTGGTCCTGCAACTGGGCCATCTCGTCGGCGGTTTCGTCGCTGTAGTTCATCGCCAGTTCGTTGTAGCGGTCCAGCTTGGCCTTTTTAGCGGCCACACCCAGCATGACGTTGTCGCGGACGTTCAGGCTCTCGTCCAGGTGCGGTTCCTGCGGCAGGTAGCCAACTTTGGCGCCCTCGGCTGCCCATGCCTCGCCGGTGAAATCCTTGTCCATCCCGGCCATGATCTTCAACAGGGTCGATTTCCCGGCGCCGTTGACGCCGACGACGCCGATCTTCACCCCGGGCAGAAAGTTGAGGCGGATGTTTTCGAACACCTTCTTGCCGCCCGGATAGGCTTTGGACACTCCGTCCATGAAGTAAACGTACTGGTAGCTGGCCATTGGAATGCGGCTCCGTCAGGGAATTTCGGTTTGGCCCTAGATAGCGATCAAGGGGGGCGGGGGCAATCGGTTGCCGGTCCGGCCGCGCGGTTTGACTGTTGCCGCTAACAGGTGTCTAGATGTCCCCAAACCAAGGAGGATCCCGATGCCCTATACCGCTGCCGAAAACCGCTATGACCGTATGGTCTATCGCCGGTGTGGCAACTCTGGCCTGAAACTGCCCGCCGTGTCGCTGGGCCTGTGGCACAATTTTGGACACGACACCCCCCATCAGGTCAAACGCGATATCTGCCTGACGGCATTTGACCATGGGATCACCCATTTCGACCTTGCCAACAACTACGGCCCGCCGCCGGGGTCCGCCGAACATGCATTCGGGTCGATTATGGCGGAAGATCTGAAACCCTACCGGGACGAGTTGATCATCTCGTCCAAGGCCGGATACGAAATGTGGGACGGCCCCTATGGGGAATGGGGCAGCCGGAAATACCTGATCGCCTCCTGCGACCAGTCGCTGAAGCGGATGGGGCTGGATTACGTCGATATCTTCTATTCCCACCGGTTTGATCCCGACACCCCGCTTGAGGAAACAATGGGCGCGCTGGATTACATCGTCCGGTCGGGCCGGGCGTTGTATGTCGGGATTTCCAGCTACAACAGCGAACGCACGCGCGAGGCGGTTGCGATCCTGAACGACCTTGGCACGCCCTGTCTGATCCATCAGCCCAGCTACAACATGCTGAACCGCTGGGTCGAACGGGATGGGCTGAAGGACACGCTGACGGAACTGGGCGTCGGGTCCATCGCCTTTACGCCGCTGGCCCAGGGGATGCTCA
The DNA here is from genome assembly GCF_004145845.1 of Loktanella sp. IMCC34160. Classification (GTDB taxonomy): domain Bacteria; phylum Pseudomonadota; class Alphaproteobacteria; order Rhodobacterales; family Rhodobacteraceae; genus SELP01. The sequence goes on from NZ_SELP01000004.1 coordinate 19,733, forward strand.
CCCGGAAATATCTTGGCGGGATCCCCGACGGCAGCCGTGCGACGCAGGGCAAGAGCCTTGATCCGACGATGATCTCGGACCGGGCGGTCGCCAACCTGAACAAGCTGAACGAGATCGCGGAAGCGCGCGGCCAGACCCTTGCCCAGATGGCCATTGCCTGGGTTCTGCGCGAAGGCGGGATCACCAGCGCTCTGATCGGCGCATCAAAGCCCAGCCAGGTGGTGGATTGCGCCGGCGCGGTCGGAAACCTTGACTTCACGGCCGAGGAACTGGCCCTGATCGACGAATACGCCGATGAGGAAAAGGTCAACCTTTGGGCGCAGTCCGCCGAAATCGACGAATGATTTCGGAACTTTGCCTGTTTGACCTGACCAAGGGCGCAAGCGTCCTGCTGGCGCATGACGGGCATATCGAGGCACCGAATTGGCACCCGGAAGGATACCTGATCGTCAATGGCGGCGGGCGGCTCTTTCGGGTGCCGCTTCACGCCCCCGCGCTGGAGCCGATCGACACCGGCGCGGCGGCGCGTTGCAACAACGACCATGGCATTTCACCTGATGGCCGGACCCTTGTGATTTCCGACAGCAGCGCGACCAAGGGCAGTTGCATCTATACCCTGCCCATCGGGGGCGGCACGCCCGCCCGCGTGACGGAACAGGTCCCAAGCTGGTGGCACGGCTGGTCGCCCGACGGGGCGCGGTTGGCCTATGTGGCGGCGCGGGACGGGGGGCCGATCCTGCCCTATACCTGCGCGGTCGACGGGTCGGATGAACGGCTTTTGGTCGGTGGCTTCGACCATGTCGATGGGCCGGACTACACACCGGATGGCAACTGGATCTGGTTCAACGGGGAACGGGACGGGCAGGTGGACCTGTGGCGCGTGCATCCCGATGGCACCGGGCTGGAGCGGATGACCGACGGCCCGACGGTTGACTGGTTCCCGCATCCGTCCCCGGACGGGCGGCACCTTTTGTGGCTGGCCTATCCGGACGGGACGAAAGGACACCCGGCCAATCTGGACGTCGCCCTGTGCCTGATGCCCGCCAACGGTGGGCCGGGCCGCGAGCTTTTCCGCTTCACCGGCGGGCAGGGCAGCATCAATGTCCCCTGCTGGTCGCCGCAATCCGATCGTTTCGCCTTTGTCCGATACAGGCTATAGGCTGGACCGAAACCAGTAGGGGCAGGGAATGCAGGGTTTTCCAGTGGCGCGGCCAGGTCAGGTGATCGGACTTCTGGGCGGGTCGTTTGACCCGGCCCACGCAGGCCATGCCCATATCACCCGCGAAGCGTTGAAACGGTTCGGGCTGGACCGGGTCTGGTGGCTGGTCAGCCCGGGAAACCCGCTCAAATCGCGCGGGCCCGCACCGCTTGCCGCGCGCTTGGCTGCGGCGCGTAAGGTCATGGACCACCCCCGCGTCACCGTCACAGATATCGAGGCGCGGATCGGCACCCGATACACCGCCGAAACGCTGGCGCGGTTGCAGGCGATCTATCCTGGCGTCCGCTTCGTCTGGTTGATGGGGGCGGACAATCTGGCCCAGTTCCACCGCTGGCAGGATTGGGAAGAGATCATGCACCGGGTGCCGGTCGGTGTCCTTGCCCGGCCCGGTGACAGGATCGCGGCCCGGATGTCCAAAGCGGCGCGGATCTACCGCGATGCCCGACTGCACGGGCAGGCCGCCGCGCAACTGGGCCGGGCGGACGCCCCCGCATGGACCTTCCTGAACATGCCCATGACCCCCGAAAGCTCGACCGCGATCCGTGACCGGGGCGATTGGGGCTAAGCCCGCTTGCGGTTCTTGGGGCCGCCTGCCTAGACTGCGCTTATGAAGACGACCCTCACCCGTCGGGCCGCCCTTGGCGGGATGGCCTCTGCGCTTGCGACCGCGGCCCTGGCCGAGCCGCCACTGCGGTCGCTGCGCCCGGTGGCGCGGCCGGGTGCGCCCGCGCCGGTTGTCCGGGACGCCATCGACGAGGTCGTCGCCCGCGCAGGTCTTGGCGGGGTGGTTGGGGTCGCGGTTGCGGACCTTGAAACCGGGGCGGCATTCGACTTGCACAACAGCGCCCGGCCATTGCCCCCTGCAAGCGTGGGCAAGACGTTCAGCGCGCAATACGCATTGGAACATCTTGGGGCGGATCATCGGTTCATTACACGGGTAATTGCCGATGGAACCATTTCAGATGGTATTTTGGATGGTAATTTGATTTTGGTGGGCGGTGGTGACCCGACCCTGCTGACCGATCATCTTGCCGACGCCGCCGCCCGGACCAAGGCGGCGGGGCTGCGCGAAGTGCGGGGCAAGTTTCTTGTCTGGAACGGGGCCTTGCCCTACCAGCCGCTGATCGACCCCGATCAGATGGAGCATCTGGGCTATAACCCGGCGCTGTCCGGGCTGAACCTGAATTTCAACCGGGTTCATTTTGAATGGGCGCGGAACGGGGGCGACTATCGGGTGACGATGGACGCCCGCAGCGAAAAGTATCGCCCCGATGTCCACATGGCCCGGATGGAAGTCAGCAACCGGGATCTGCCTGTCTATACCTATGAAGACGGCGGGACCGAAGACCGCTGGACCGTTGCGCGCGGCGCGCTGGGCAATGGCGGGGCCAGATGGCTTCCGGTGCGGCACCCAGAACTCTATGCGGGTGATGTCTTCCGCACCTTTGCCCGAAGCCATGGGATAACCCTGTCGGCCCCGGAACGCGCCTCGGCCATTCCGGGCGGGACGGTCCTTGCCACCCTGACCAGCGGGCCGCTGACTGAGATCGCGCAGGATATGCTGAAATACTCGGTCAACCTGACGGCCGAGGTTCTGGGCCTGACAACAACCCAATCCCGCACCGGCATGGCGCGATCGATCCGGTCCTCGGCGGCCGAGATGAACCGCTGGCTTCTGTCGGACAAGGGCGTCGCAGCGCGGATGGTCGATCACTCTGGCCTTGGCGATGCCAGCCGGATCACCGCAAGTGGCATGGTCCGCTTCCTGTCCCGGCCCGAAGTCGCGGGCAGGCTGCGCCCGCTTCTCAAGGATATCCCGATCCGAGATGCCGAAAACCGCGCAATCCCGAACCATCCGGTGCAGGTTGTGGCCAAGACCGGCACGCTGAATTTCGTGTCGACCCTTGCGGGCTATATCCGGACAGAGGGCGGCGGGGACCGGGCTTTTGCCATTTTCGCCGCCGATCTGGATCGGCGCGCGGCGTCGAAACAATCGGGTGACGAGGTTCCGGCAGGTGTTCGCACCTGGAACCGCAAAGCCCGCGATTTGCAACAGGCGCTCCTGCTGCGCTGGGGGACAGTTTGAGATGATTACCGAGATCGAGGATTTCTTCACCAAGGGCTGCGGCCGCTGCAAACGGTTCGACACGCCGGACTGTTCGGCCCGCATCTGGTCTGCCGGTCTGGACGAGTTGCGCCGGATCTGTCTGGCCGCCGGTCTGGAGGAAACCGTGAAATGGGGTCATCCCTGCTATATGCACGCGGGCCGGAATATCGTGATCATCGGCGCCTTTCGCGGTGATTTCCGACTGACCTTTTTCAAGGCCGCGCTGATGAAAGACCCAGAGGGGATATTGGAACGTCAGGGCGAGAATACGCAGAACCCCGACATGATCTGCCTGACCTCCGCCGCCGAGGTGATCGAGAAAGAGCCGATCATCGCCGCCTATCTGGCCGAGGCGATGGGCTATGCCGAGGCAGGGATCGTGCCGCCAAAGGTCGAGCGTGACATCCCATGGCCTGACGAGTTGACCGAGGCGCTGGACGCCGACCCCGAATTGGCCGAGGCGTTTCATGCGCTGACCCCGGGGCGGCAGCGCAGCTATCTACACAACCTCAACAGCGCCAAGGCCTCTGCGACCCGCTTCAACCGGATCGCAAAGTTCCGGGACAAGATCATGGCCGGGAAAGGCGCGTTGGAGCGCTAGCGGGTCTTGCGCGCCTCATAGGCGGCCCACATGTCCGGACGGCGGTCGCGGGTCAGGGCCTCTGACTGGGCCTTGCGCCACTTTTCGATCTCACCATGGTTGCCGGACATCAGAACCGGGGGAATGTCATGCCCTTCCCAACTCGCCGGACGGGTATATTGCGGATGTTCGAGAAGCCCGTTGGAATGGCTTTCCTCCTCGGTTGAGGCGGCGTTGCCAAGAACACCGGGCAGCAGGCGGATGGTGGCATCCAGCATGGCCTGCGCCGCGATTTCGCCCCCGGTCAGGACGAAATCGCCTAGGCTGATTTCCTCGATGTCGAAGTGGTCCAGAACCCGCTGGTCCACCCCTTCGAAGCGACCGCACAGCATGGTGACACCATCACAGGCCGCCAGTCGCCGGGCCATGCCCTGGGTAAAGGGCGCGCCGCGCGGCGACAGGTAGACCAAGGGCATCCGGCCCCGCGCCCCGGCCCGCGCCTCGGTAATCGCGGCACCCAGCACATCGGCCCGCAGGACCATACCCGCGCCGCCCCCCGCCGGGGTGTCATCGACGTTGCGGTGCTTGCCGATGCCAAAGGGGCGCAGGTCGATGGTCTCCAATTGCCACAGCCCGTCCTGTAGCGCCTTGCCGGTCAGGCTCTCACCCAGAACACCGGGAAAGGCCTGCGGAAACAGGGTGATGATCTGCGCCTTCCACGCCCCGGCAAGGTCCGGCTTGTCTGTCATCAACTCGCGCGGCTTGAATGTCGGTCGGATGGCCTTGCGGCCGATGGATTTCGCGGGCTTTTCGGTCGTCATGACTTGGCCTTTTTCCAATGGGCGCGCAGCACGGCCTGCTTGCGCTCCTTCAGCTCCTCAAGGGGGAGGTCCATCCGGTTCAGTTCCAGCAACTGTTGCAGAACCTCTGTCGGGGGGCTGTGATTTTCCGGCGCGGGGCGGTCGAAGCTGGCAAGCTCGGCTTCGGGCAGGTCAAGGAAATCGACAAAGGGGGTCGCCGGGCCGAAAGGCAGCAGCGACAGCACTTCAAGCCGGTGTTCCACAACCGTGCACCCCGGCAGGCGGTCGGCAATGGCGTGCACCGTTTGCGACAGGTCCGAGAGGGCCGCGAACTGTTCGGAAAACTCGTCCAGCCCCAGCGGTGTCCAACCCTTGCGCACCTCATGCGCCCAAAGGCTGCGCAGCCAAGCAGAGGGTGCTCGGGTGGACAGGTAGAGCGTGATATTCACCTCTTCGCCCGGAAACAGGGCGTGCACCTCGTCCACCAGCGCCTCGGCCAGATCGGCGGCAGCGGGATAACCGGGGTCAGAGTTGAGGCTGGGGCGAAGCCCGCTGAAATTCTCGTCGCTGATGATCAGGCCCCGGTCCGACTTGAAGTCGATTTCCGCGAACATGCCGCGCAAGCGAAAGCGGAATTCATCCAGCGAAATCGGATCGCGGCTAGAGGAATGATAGGTGGCGGCCATGCGGGTCCGGTTGGCGCGGGTCCGAAACGGCAGGATCATTGCGTGATGTGGCCAGATCTTCTTGCGGTTGGCGAACAGAAAGGCCTGCGCCGATGTGGTGCCGGTCTTGTGGAACCCGGTGTGCAGGAAGACGCGCCGCATTCGATCCGGCCCTAGAACAACCCGTCGGGCGGGTCTGCGATGATCCGGCCCGCGGCAAGGTCCACGGTGGGCACGGCGGCAAGGGTAAAGGGCAGCAGGACCGTGGTCTTCAGACCGGGGCCGTGGATTTCCAGAAGGTCGGCAGCCCCGTGGTTCTGCACGGATTTCACATGGCCCAGAACCGTGCCGCCGGTATCGACCACTTCCAGCCCGATCAGGTCGGCGTGGTAGTATTCGTCGTCCGGAAGGTTGGGCAGATGGGACCGGTCCGCGAACAGGTTCACACCCTTTAGCGCGTCGGCATCTTCCTTGGTCACGATCCCGTCGACACGCGCGATCAGGGCGCCCTTGGCCTGCCCGGTCAGCACGACAGTGGTAAAGCTGCGGCCGTCTTCTGTGTAAAGCGGGGTATAATCGGCAATGGCCGCGGGGTCGGCGCAAAAGGACTTGATCCGGGTTTCGCCCCGGACCCCGAAGGCGCCCGCGAAACTTCCGACGATGACACGGTCGTTGCTCATGGGGTCATGCTCCTTGGCGAAGGCCGGGTGTGGCTGCGGCCTTTGCGAAAAAGCCCCGATTTGGGGGCAGGGTGCCCGGACCGTAGCGGCCCGGACACCCCCGATCCAGTCGCTTATTCAGCGGCGGCTTCTTCCGAAGCAGCTTCCTCGGCCGGAGCAGCGGCAGCTGCGGCCTTGGCGGCTTTGGCTTCGGCGCGTTCCTGCGAGGCTTTGCCCGGGACGGCTTTCTTCGGGTTGTTGCGGGCGGTCTTTTCGACAACGCCGGCAGCTTCGAGGAAGCGGGCAACGCGGTCGGTCGGCTGAGCGCCCTGGCCCAGCCAGTACTGAATGCGCTCGACATCCATCTTCACGCGGTCTTCGCTGTCCTTCGGCAGAAGCGGGTTGTAGGTGCCCAGCTTCTCGATGAAGCGGCCGTCGCGCGGCATGCGCGAATCGGCGGCGACGATGGCGTAGTGGGGGCGCTTCTTGGAGCCGCCACGGGCGAGACGAATTTTCATGGCCATTTGGTTTTCTCCTTGGGTAATGGCAGGCGAGGGATGTCCCTCAGGATTGCTGTTGTTTGTGGTGTTGAATGACTTCCTGAATGATGAAGTTCAGGAATTTCTTGGCGAATTCGGGGTCCAGATTGGCCTCTTTCGCAAGATCGGTTAGCCGCGCGATCTGGGCCGCTTCACGGGCCGGATCGGACGGGGGAAGGTCATGTTCGGCCTTCAGCTTGCCCACCGACTGGGTGTGCTTGAAGCGTTCGGCCAGCGTGAAGACAAGGATCGCGTCCAGCCGGTCGATGGACTGGCGATGTTCCTTGAGAAGTTCCGCCGCGCGTTGGATCGCATCGGTCATTGGGCTGCCTCCTTCTGGTCGTAGGCATAAACAAGGCAATCACCGGCCAAGGGGTGTGTTCCCACCGGACGGCCGCCCAGACGTTCGGCAACCGCGACGGACCCGGCGTTGTCTTCGGCGATGAAACTTTGAAACCCGCCCCGGCCCAGAACGCCAAAGCCCCAGTCGCGCAGGGCGCTCGCGGCCTCGGTCGCATAACCCTTGCCCTCGGCCTCTGCGGTCAACAGCCAGCCAAGCTCCGGGCTCGGGTCACCATATTCGGCGCAGATCAGGACAAGGCCCAGCGGACGGTCGTCACCCTTCAGGGTGATGGCCAAGGGGCCGGTTCCCTGAATGAACCACGCCGCCACGCATTGCGTGAAATCAAGCCATGCCTCCTCGGGCGTCATCGGGCCGCCGATGTGGACGGCGCGGTCGCTGGTCCAGATCGGCTCCAGCACGGCCCAGTCGTCACCCCGGCAGGGCCGCAGCACCAGCCGCTCGGTCTCGATCCGGGGCAGGGCCGCGCGCAGGCCGGCCGCAATGGTAGCAGCCTTGGCGGTGGCGGGGGTGGTCCACGCGGTTCCCATCACAGCCCCTCCGGTTTTGGGTGCCGGTAGACAAGGCAAGGCACATCCGGTTTCGGTTGCGGCGCGTCCGGGTCATGCGCCGCGCCCAGCTTCTCGGCCAACCGGATCGACCGGGCGTTGTCGGGCGCGATGTAGGACACGATGGTGGTCCACCCCAGCGCGGTCCAGGCGTGCAGGATCGCGGCGCGGGCAGCTTCGGTCGCGATGCCGGTGCCTTCGATGCCCTCGTCCCAGATCATCCAGCCGATTTCGGTTTCCGGCCAGTCGGCGGGATACCACGGGCCAATCATGCCAAGCGCTTGATCCTCGGCCCCGCGCCGGGTGACGACCCACATGCCATAGCCGCGAATGTCCCAATGGCCGATCTCGGCCGCCAGTGCGCGCCAGGCCTGCCCTTCGGACAGCGGCCCGCCGATGCCCTTGGCCCGGTCCGACATGAAGAAGGTGCGCGCAGCGGGCCAGTCGCCCCCAACCGGGCGGCGCAGCACAAGGTTCGCGGTATCCAGCCGTTCCATCACGCCACCCGCCGCGGATCAGGGTGGCGGAACCGGATGACCTCGGCCCCGGACTTGTAGGCTTGCCGGCCTTCCTCGGCGCAGCCAAGGCGCTGGGCCAGCGCGACCGACCGGGCGTTTTCCGGGGCGATCAGCGACATCAGCGGGCCGATGCCCTTTTCCGCGAAGGCCCAGTTGCGCAAGGCGGCCGCGCCTTCCGCGGCATAGCCCTTGCCCTCGAACCCATCAAAGACCACCCAGGACAGTTCCGGCTCGTCAAAGGTGATCGGGTGCCACAGGCTGAACCGGCCGACCGGGGCGCCTGTCGCGGTTTCGGTGGCCCAGACGGCGCCATAGCCACGGGCCATCCATTGGCCATTGTGGATCATGCAACTGTCCCACGCGTCCCGCCGCTCGGTGATCGGGCCGCCCAGAAAGCGGCTCCGCTCTGTCGCGCAGAAATCGGCAAACGCCTCGAAATGGGCCAACGTAAAGGCCCCGAGGGTCAGCCGGTCTGTCGCCAGCGTCGGGATATGAACGGTCGCGCCGGTCACCTTACTTCTTCTTGCCAAAACCACTCAGGCCGGAGGGCAGGCCGCCGCCGCCGCCAAGGCCGGGCAGCCCGCCGGGCATCTTGCCCTGCAACGCCTTCGCGGCCTCTTCCATCGCCTTGGGGTCGTTCAAGTCGGGCATTCCACCCGGCAGGCCACCGGGCATCCCGCCCTTGCCGAACATGCCTTTCATGGCCTGCTTCAGCATCCCGCCTTTGCCCATCTTGCCCATCTTCTTCATCATGTCGGCCATCTGCCGATGCTGTTTCAGAAGCTTGTTCAGTTCGGACACCTCAAGACCCGCGCCCTTGGCGATCCGCTTCTTGCGGCTGGCCTGAAGCAGGTCGGGGTTGGCCCGTTCGATCTTGGTCATGGAATTGATCAGGGCGATCTGGCGGCGCAGGATGCTGTCGTCAAAGCCGGCCTGCTCCATCTGCTTGGCCATCTTGCCCATGCCCGGCATCATGCCCATCAGGCCTTCCATGCCGCCCATCTTGATCATCTGTTCCAGCTGCATCTTCAGGTCGTTCATGTTGAACCGGCCCTTCTGGAACCGTTTCATCATGCGCTCGGCCTGTTCGGCCTCCAGCGTCTGCTGGGCCTTTTCGACAAGGGCCACGATGTCGCCCATGCCAAGGATGCGACCGGCGATCCGGGACGGCTCGAAGGTTTCCAGCGCGTCCATCTTTTCGCCAAGACCGACAAAGCGGATCGGCTTGCCGGTGACAGCGCGCATCGACAGGGCCGCGCCGCCGCGCCCGTCGCCATCCATCCGGGTCAGGACAACGCCCGACACGCCGATCTTGTCGTCGAATTCCTGGGCGACGTTCACCGCGTCCTGACCGGTCAGCCCGTCAACGACCAGCAGGGTTTCGCGCGGGTTGACCACGTCGCGCACATCGGCGGCCTGCTGGATCAGTTCCGCGTCGATGTGCAACCGGCCCGCGGTGTCCAGCATATAGACGTCATAGCCGCCAAGGCTGGCCTGGGTCTTGGCCCGCTTGGCGATCGCCACGGGGTTTTCGCCCTTGACGATCGGCAGGGTATCCACGCCGATCTGGGCGCCAAGGATTTGCAGCTGTTCCATCGCCGCCGGGCGGTTCACGTCAAGCGAGGCCATGAGAACCCGCTTGCCTTCGCGTTCCTTCAGCCGTTTGGCAAGCTTGGCGGTGGTGGTGGTTTTCCCCGAGCCCTGAAGGCCGACCATCAGGATCGGCGCGGGCGGGTTGTCGATCTTCAGCGCGCCGGGGTCGCCTTCGCCGGTCAGGACATTCTGCAGTTCGTCGTGGACGATCTTAACGACCTGCTGGCCGGGGGTGATCGACTTGGTGACGGCCTGACCGGTGGCCTTGGCCTGAACCGCCTTCACGAAATCGCGGGCGACGGGAAGCGAGACGTCGGCCTCGAGCAGGGCAACGCGAACCTCGCGCAGGGCGGTCTTCACGTCCTCCTCGGACAGCGCGCCCTGTTTGGTGAGCCGGTCGAAGACGCCTGACAGGCGCTCTGACAGATTTTCAAACATTTCGGCCCTCCTGAGACCCGTTACCACCTGTCCGATCCAGATAGGGTCGAACGCTCAAATCACAACGGCGCCCACGGGCGCAACGCGCTGGTGGACGGCGATCCCCGCAAAATGCACGAGGACCGGAAAGTCAGGCTTTCCGGATGTTGGGCGGTCTCTACGCGCGCGCGGCGAGGGAGTCAAGCCACCCGGCAGGTGCCGATGGCCCGGCGCACCCTAGTTTCCGGCCCGCGCCGCCATCATGTCGTGCACGGCGTCCATGCCACGATCAGCCATGGCGCTGACCTCGGCGGCATGGGTGTGCAGGGCGGCGACGATGTCGGGGTCGGTGGATGTCTGAACGACGACAATGCCGTCCTCCGACACCTCGATCGTCGTTTCGATCGCCTCGGGGCGGTCAAAGAAGATGTCCAGCGTCGGGCTTTGAATGATGATCCCGGGGTCGCGTCCTTCTTCGACGCGGGCGATCATGCCGACCACATGGCTGACCAGCACATCCATCACCTCCGGATCGCTGGACCGGGTGATCGTGCGGATGCCGTCAGGCAGGTTTTCGACCTCGCGGGTGATTGTGTCGAAGTTTTGGAACATCACCGCCAGTTCGGTGCTTTCCTCTGGCGTCGCATCGCGACCGCGCAGGCCGGGCATCACGGTTTCATCATGGCCCATGCCGCTGGCCATATGTTCGGCATGCAGCCGGTCATGGTCCATCACCATCCGGGCAAAGCTGTCATGACCCAGAAAGGCCCAGCCAGCCCCGGCGGCGGCGACAACAGCGGCCAGAACCGCGATCACGGCAATCATCCGGCCATTTGATTTCTGTTTGCTGGGTTCGGCCATCGTCACACTCCACTTGGGTCTGGCACAGACCTAGCGCCTTGTCCGGTTCCCAACAATGCGGCGAAACCGCCGGTCAGAAATCAAGGCCAAGGTCCAGGGTCTGCGCAGAATGGGTAAGCGCCCCGGAAGAGATGTAGTCGACCCCGGTTGCCGCAACTTCGGCAATGCGCGGCAGGGTCATATTGCCCGAGGCCTCGGTCACGATCCGGCCCCGGCACAGGGCGACGGCCTGCCGCAGCGTGTCCGTGTCCATATTGTCCAGAAGGACCACATCCGCCCCACCCACGGCCAGCACCTCTTCCAACTGGTCCAGCCGGTCGACCTCGATCTCGACCTTCATCATGTGGCTGGCGCTGGACTTCGCGGCCTCCAGCACGGCGCGGACCCCGCCGGCGGCGGCAATGTGGTTGTCCTTAATCAGGATCGCGTCGGACAGGGAATAGCGGTGGTTGAACCCGCCGCCGTGCACCACGGCCTGTTTTTCAACGATCCGCAGGCCGGGCGTGGTCTTGCGGGTGCAGGTGACGCGGGTGGCGGTGCCTTTCGTCTGGGCAACAAAGGAAGCGGTCAGCGTGGCGATCCCCGACAGCCGCCCGGCAAAGTTCAGGGCGACCCGTTCCCCCGACAGGATCGACGCGGCGGCCCCTTCGATGGTCATCAGCGTGTCGCCCGGGGCAACGGCATCCCCGTCCGTCTTGAGGGTGTTCACCTTCAACCCCGCATCAACCAGATGAAAGGCGATCCGCGCGATCTGCATCCCCGAAACGACCCCCGCCTGACGGGCATTCAGCCGCGCCTGATAGGTGGTCCCCGCCGGGATGACCGCCCGCGTGGTCACATCGCCATAGGTGCCAAGGTCTTCCATCAGGGCCGCCCGGACGAGCGGTTCAAGGATCAGGTCGGGCAGGGGGGCATGGGACATTACTTGGCCTCTTTCACAACGGCGGCGCGCAGCGCCAGCGCATCGGTCAGGGTAATCCGGGTACGGCTGGCCTGCGCCGGATCGGGGGTCGGGAAATCGTCGCGGAAATGGCCGCCGCGGCTTTCCTCGCGCATCAGCGCGGCAGCGGCGATCAGGGTCGCCGTCGCGGTCATGTTGTGGAACCCTTCGGCGGGGTTGTCCTCTTCCAACCGGGCGATGGTGCGTAACGCGGTCCGCAGCCCCTCGCCGGTCCGGCGCACGCCGACATGGTCGGTCATGGTCTGGCGCAGTTCCGCCACGGCGGCGGGATCTATCGGATCGCCCCCATCGGGCCAGTCGATGAGAACCGGCGCGGCGTCACTTTCGGCGATGGATTCGGCCAGATCCGAGGCGGCGGCGCGGGCATAGACCAGCGCCTCCAGCAGCCCGTTCGAGGCCAGCCGGTTCGCCCCGTGCAGCCCGGTGGACGATGCCTCGCCACAGACCCAAAGCCCGTCCAGCGAAGACCGCCCGTTCAGGTCTGTATCGACCCCGCCCATGTGGTAATGCGCGGCAACGGCGACCGGGATCGGGTCTTCCACCGGGTCGATCCCGGCGCGGGCGCAGGTTTCCGCAACCGACGGAAAGCGGGTCAAGACCTCGGGCCCCAAGGCGGCGCGGGTGTCCAGCATCGGGCGCTTGCCCGCCTGCGTCTGGGCAAAGATCGCGCGGGCAACGATGTCACGCGGGGCCAGTTCCGCATCCGGGTGGACATCCAGCATGAACCGCTCGCCATCGGCATTGATCAGGACCGCGCCATCGCCGCGCAGCGCCTCGGTCGCCAGCGGCGCCGGGTCTTCACCAATGTCAAAGGCGGTGGGGTGGAACTGCACGAACTCCGGATCGGCGATCAGCGCGCCAGCGCGGGCCGCGAAACCGATGACTTGCCCGCGAATGCGCGGCGGGTTGGTCGTATGGGCGTAAAGCCCGCCGGACCCGCCCCCCGCCAGAAGGACAGCCGGGCAGCGGATCAGCACCGGGGCAGACGGCGTGTCGGCCCGTTCCACCCAGACGCCTGTCACCCGCGCGCCCGCAGTTTCCAGACCAAGCGCCAACGCCCCTTCGATCACCTGCACCGACGGGGTCGCGCGGACCTGTTCGATGAGGGTTTCCATGATCTGCTTGCCCGCCTGATCGCCCTTCACCCGCACAACGCGGGCGGCGGAATGGGCGGCCTCGCGGCTCATGACATAGCCGCCCGCGCCATCCCGGTCGAACGGGGTGCCAAGATCGGTCAGGTCAAGGATGTGGTCGCGGGCATGGGCGGTGACCATCTGGGCGACGCGCGGGTCAACGGTGCCCGCGCCCGCCGCGACGGTATCTTCCGCATGGGCCTCGGGGCTGTCGGTCTGGGCCATGGCGGCGGCCACGCCCCCCTGCGCCCAGGCCGAAGACGCGCCTTCGCCCAACCGCTCGGGCGAGATCATCAGCACCGGGCGCGGGGCCAGCTCCAGCGCCGCGTAAAGCGCTCCAAGCCCGGCACCGACAATGACAACGCGCGTCGTTTCGATCACCGGCCCGATCCTATGCCGACAGGTCGATCATACGCTGCACGGCAACGCGGGCCTTCGCGGCGATCTCCGGGTCCACCACGACCTCGGCGGTCATCGTGTGCAGCGACCACAGCACCTTTTCCAGCGTGATCTTCTTCATGTAGGGGCACATGTTGCAGGGGCCGACGAAATCCACCTCGGGCAGGGCGTCGGCGATATTCGATGCCATCGAACATTCGGTCACCAGCATCGCCTTTTCCGGCTTCTCGGCGGTGACATAGTCGATGATGCCCTTGGTCGAGCCCGAGAAATCCGCCTCGTCCACCACGTCAGGCGGGCATTCGGGGTGGGCGATGATGCGGGTGCCGGGGTTCCACTCGCGGAACTCGCGCAGGTCCTGCGCGGTGTATTGTTCGTGCACGATGCAGGACCCGTCCCACCAGACGATCCGCTTTTGCGGCACCTGCCGGGCGACGTTCTGGGCAAGGTATTTGTCCGGGGTCATAATGACCGTGTCGCCCTCCATCGCCGCGACGATCTGGGCCGCGTTCGACGAGGTGCAGCAGATGTCCGACGCCGCCTTCACCTCGGCTGTGGTGTTCACATAGGACACGACCGGCGCGCCGGGGTATTTCGCCCGCATCTGGGCGATCCCCTCGGCGGTGATGCTTTCGGCCAGCGAACAGCCCGCCTCCATATCCGGGATCAGCACCGTTTTCGACGGGTTCAGGATCTTCGAGGTCTCGGCCATGAAATGCACGCCGCACTGGACGATCACATCGGCCTGAACCTTCGTCGCTTCGACCGCCAGTTGCAGGCTGTCGCCCACCACGTCCGCGATCCCGTGGTAGATATCCGGGGTCATGTAGTTGTGGGCAAGGATGACCGCGTTGCGCTCGGCCTTCAGCCTGTCAATGGCCGCGACATAGGGAGCGTGAATGGCCCAGTCCGCCGGGGTCACGACCCGGTCCATCCGGGCGTATCGGTCCGACATCGCCGCGGCGAGGTCGGGGCTCGGGGCAAGGTCGTACTGGGCCTGAAGTTCCTGCCGGATAGGGGCGAGATCAAGCATGGGCTGGCTCCTCCTGTCTGGGCCGCCGAAACGGGGTTGCGGGGGTTTAGGCCGCCGGGACGCGGATTTGCAAGCGCCCCAAGGACAGATGGGGACGGCACGGCGCGGTTTCAGGGGGAAAATCGGCCAAAAGACGCCCCAAAGGCGAGGATCGGAAACTTTCAAGGGGTGTCAGGGCGGGATTTCAACGGGGTGGTACGGGCAGGGCGGACTTGACGGCGCGCCGGAAGAACGGCCTCTTGCGGTGACGGCTACCTAGGGTTGCGAAGGGAGGCGGGTGAGAAGATGTCAGGTGCAGAAATGGCAGATCAGGGCGCGCCCCTTGTGTTGAAGGTCATCGGCCCTTTTCTCGACAATTTCTGTGATTTTTGTCGCAAGTGCTTGGGCTGAGGGCATGGTCCGCTTTGTTCATGGATTACTCTTGGTCTTGGCCATTCAATTTGTAGCTGCAATGACAAGCGCTATTCTCGCGCATGTCCAAGGATTGGAAATTGGGATTGCTATGCAAGAACCTACATTCTGGAATATGTTCAGCTTCCTAGCTCGGACCAATTTGGTCGGATATTCGGCGATGGTCGCCGCTTTCTTTGTTGCCGAGAAGCTTAAACGGTAGGGCATTTTTGCTTTGAGCCACCCGGACCCCTACTTCAGCCCGACCTCCCCAAGTCCCGCATGGGATGCAAGGAAGGAAATGCGCCAATGAATATCTCAAAAATTCTTGGTGCATTGATGGGGGGCTTGGGGTGGCTCATCCTTTGGCTCGTCATCTCGACCATTTGGATAAAGTATTCCATGTACAGCGTCTTGCCTGGTGGCTTGAGCCTGCCCGCTCCGACCTTCGTTTTGGAACATCCTTCTTGGTCAGGAGACCCGTCGTCCCAGTCAGGCGAAGCGGGGCTTGTGCTTATTGAAAATGCGATCATCTCGGCGACCTTTATTGTAATCTGCGTCGCCGCAGTCGCTGTCTCGTTGCTCAGACGGCGGCGCGGCCGATAGGATGTCGTGCCCCCATGTTGGAAAGCTACGATTCTAAGGTTACGCAACGGTTTTGATTACCTTTATCCACACAAATGGCCAGTCGGGACTGGTAGAGAATTGCGTCCAGGATCTTCCGTTCAGGCAATTCTTCTCCGCCATGGCTAAACCGCGAAACGGTTATGGTCAGGTATACTCGATGGCCTTGCGAGTCAGTTAGCATGAAGAATACAGGCAGGTTTGATATGTGCTCGGATCCATCAATCGCCTCTAGTTCCCAAGAGCCCGCAGTGCTCCAGTCAAACTCGCTATTGGTTGCAAGCGAAGCAGATTTGATTTCCACCCCCTCGAATTGCCGTGAGAAATCCGCGGAATAATATATGAAAGGAGTGACCAAGCTTCCGTCGGTATAGGTCGCGTTTTCTGTGTGCCTTTCTTCCATTCGATATGCCTCCGCACCTCCAATGCGTACGAAGAATTCTACGCTTTGAGTCTTAGAGCATGAGACCAAAGGTAATAGGGACAAAAGCAGTGTAGCTAGAGTCTTCACGTGACTACCTCCATTGATCGCCTTGGTAGAAGGTGTACGTTCCGAAAGAAAGGTGTTTGATATGAGCTTTCGAGGCCGCATCTCGGCACTTTCACACAGCCTTCAGAAGCCAAGCAAAGATGGATGATTTAGAAAGACAGACGAGTTTAGATCATGGCAGGCATCCGCCTGAAGAGAAGTCGGAATTGAGCCGCTGGCTGGTAGAAGCGGAGCTCATTTCGATCAGATTTCCGCGCCGCCGGTCGGACCTGCGGCTGGAGTTCTGGTCGAATGTGGAAAATGTCCTCCTTGAGATAACCTTCTATCAGGTCGCGTTCCTGGAGATTGGAAATGTCGGACGCGTCAACATCATCGACCGAGTGACATGGTGTGACGTCGAACAACCCGGACAGGGAGGGAGCGAGAGAACGGCCCGAAAGGTCTTCTCAGGCTGGGGTTTGCACCTTCTGAGCAAAGTGCCGGATTATCATCTCCAGAAGCTTTGGCGCGAAGTCGATGCCGGGGAAATCTTTCTGCTTGAGATCGAGCCGGTTTACGGGGCCTGCACTGTGATTGGCGCGCGCAGTTTTCAAACCAGAACCTTGGAGCAGAGTTGAAAAGGTCTGAAACAAGACGGTGGCCGGTTACCTGTTGCGGGACCAAACCCGACCCAATCCTTGCCGGGAATGCGGCTTTGGCTAGTTGTTTGCAGAAAGGGTTGATCCACGATGGCGTATAGACTTGCCGAACCGCCAATCTCGAAACCCTTGTGTGAAATGTCGAAGAAGGAGCTTGAAGCCTATCGGTTTTGGTTCGAGATCAGCGTCCCGCCAAGGCTTAATCAGCTGCGGTCTCTGGTCAGATTATCTCGGGGCTTTGGTGACTGGCCCACGGATTTCTCGCTATCCAGCCTTGATCGGCTAAGCGAATGGGGCAGCGACGTCTTGAAAGCGGACCCAAAGTGGTCGGAGTCCCCGACAGATCTCTCGATACTTTTCGATATCGGGATTTACATGGGCGAATGCTTGGTCAGTTCTTCGCCGTTGATCGTCTGGGAACAGAACATTCGGGCCCCAAGGAACGATGTGAATTTCGGCGCTATGGTCATAAACGGGCCATCTGATTTGAAATTCGACCCATACCAGATTGTTCATATTGCGTCCCTGAAGCTTAGGGATGGGCGATGTGACAGCGATTGGCTGCGCAGGACCTTTGATCTGCAACGCTCGCTCTTGATCGATGGGTGGGACGGTTTGCCTTTGTCCAAGTCCTGAGCGGCGGGTGGCTGCCGCTATGCTCTAGGGTGGATGCGCCCTCTCTCTTGCATGCCGCCCCGCCTTTGTGGATAAGGGGCCAAAGTGAAGGAGAGGCCGATGCGCGCACGAATCTACCGCCCCGCCAAGACCGCCATGTCGTCCGGCACCGCCAAGACAAAGCGCTGGGTGCTGGAGTTCGCCCCCGCCTCTGCCCGCGAGGTTGATCCGCTGATGGGCTGGACCTCTTCCACCGACACGCAGGCGCAGGTCCGGCTTTATTTCGAAACGAAAAAGGCCGCGGTCGACTACGCCGCCGAGAACGGGATCGACGCGGTCGTGGCCGAACCCAAGACCCGCAAGCCCAACCTGCGCGCCATGGGCTACGGCGAAAACTTCGCCACCGGCCGGCGCGGTGCCTGGACCCACTAGAGGCTTGCCAGCCCGCGCACCCCGCCGCTAAGACGGGGCCAGCGGTCCCTTAGCTCAACTGGATAGAGCAGCTGACTTCTAATCAGCAGGTTCGGGGTTCGAGTCCTCGAGGGATCGCCATTTTATCGTTAAATAACAGAATCTTATAGGGCCGCGCTTCTGGCGGTTATCCCCCGCCCACGCCGCCGGAAGCAATACGGAAGCACCGCGACACCGAATCCGACCGTTGCGGACCTGCAATAGGTCCTGTGAGTGATACACGGTGCCCGAATGAGGTTCCCGTCAGATTTGCCGCCTCCCGCCGCAATCAGCGGGCCAAGGCAGCGGGTTCGGCGGAACCTTTCGGCCTTTGGGGTCACCCAAGGTGAGTTATTGAAGAAGAAGGTGCACAAGAACCGCTTGGGCGATGTCGGACGTCGGTAGGGCGAGCAGGACGTAGCCAACCGCGCCAAGAGCGAGTGATGAATAGCGTGCAGCCGGATAGCGGTGCATCTGCCCGGCCCACCATTCGCGGGCTAGGTATCCAATGTAGTCGGCATGTTCACGAAACATGTAGGCGCGGACATCCGGTCTATAGCCCGATACAATTTTGCGCTTTGAACGCGGGTTTCCGAGGATGAACCAGAACTCGTCGGTTCGTTCGGCCCATTCGGGCGAGTGAACCCGTTCTTCCATAGCAGCAAGTTCGTAGACGCTGTACCGCTGGCGCACGAGTTCCGCAAACTCAAGTTCATTCTTCGACACGTCCAGTTCGGTGGGATGAAACAGGCGGTAGATCACGTAGGAGAGAAGTATCGCTAGGCTGCCAAAAAAGACCATCCGAAGCTTAGCAAGCCCACCAAACACAAACGGGGAGGGGGCATTCACATCAACCCCTGCGAGGACATCGAAGGACGCTAGACGTGCGATTTCGTCATTAAATAGGATCAGGTAGCCAGCAACAGGGATCAGAAGCACGACTTTGGTAAAGTCGTTGTCAGCAATCCCTCTTACAAAGTCCCAGCGGAACATTTTGGGAGCTAGTGAGGTTTTCATTCCAAAGATAAGACTCCGAACATGGCCAATCGAACATACTCATAGCTTTGTGCCGTGCAACGGCCCCAAACTGCCGTTCACTTCACATGTTGATTGCTGCGGTGCGGTCCGTCGAAGCAGTCATTCGCTGCAGGGCAAAGTTTGGGGGGCGGAGCTCGCACAATGAGGGGCCAAATCGCTCTTCACCAGCACCCTGTGAACCCCTATCGTTCTTGGCATGTGGCGACCTTGGCACCCCAACCAACGGGGCCCACATGAGCGTGGCAGAAGCTGAACAGGAGGCGGCGGAGTGAGATTAGGACGTGAAGAACGCGTGCGGTTCGCGGAGAACACCTATTACCACATCCGGCAGGAAATGCTGGAACACATCCGGTTCCGTAGACAGACTGCGCTAGGCTCAGTTGTCTTTGCAGTCGCAGTCGTAGTCTGGTTGCTTGGGGACGGCGCTACCGCTCTAGATGGTCTCCCGTTCCTAATCGCAACGCCTTGGATAATAATCTTGGTCGGTCTTCTTTCGACCGAAGCCACGAATAACAAAATCAAGGTTCACATCGAGTATCTGCGCGACGTGGAACTGCGTTATGAGAAAGACAGCTCCTTTGTCGGTTTCGAGCGTCATTATGAAGACAAGATGGATCGATCAAAGTCGATCATTCCGACTAGCGAAAGAGTGTGGACACGGATATTTCTTATTGGGGCGGCAACAATCGTCGCTTTCATGCTATTCGCGGATCAATCCAGTCGTCCAGCTCCCGAAGTCGCCCAACAAACCCAAGATTAGGAATGAACCCAACCAATCCTCGGTCTGAACCGGCTCCGATTGCGCGGTCCATGCGGCGCATGCGATGAATTCCACCTCTCCACCACCGCCCAGAACCTCAGGAAGCTCGCAATGCTCCTCCTGGTGCCCCTTGACCGCCCGTCCGGCGTGATCGAAAGGGCGTGCGCCCTGTCACGAGGTATCATCACCGCCACTGGCGTGCCGACTTTTTCAACACAATCGACTCATATGAGACATTCATCGTGCTCTCCCTTCGCTGCGATATGGCGCGTCCGCGGAGACATTCGCTGCGGCCTGTGGCCGTCTGCGTCATCGATGCAGGTAGCATGAATGTCTTTGAACGCGCAAACGCTGGCAAGATTGAGAAGAGCTTGAGATCTCCCGCCAAAGCCACGCTTCAGAAGTCGTCATCGCTCCACTCTTCGTCAAGCGCCGCCGGTGGCGGCAAGTGGCCATAGAAGGCTTGCCGGTGAAGGTGAATGTTGATCCGCGCAGAATACATTTTGGGCATTGTGTCGATTGCGAACGCTTGTCCTGCGGCAGTTCCTTCAATTAGCTGTTCACCCCAAATCCCGAGGTTCCCAGCCCAATAGCCACTGTCCAAAATTCGTTGAGCTGCAACTTGGAACGATACTTCGTCATCCTTGTCGCGCGCGAAAATCCATGAGGTGTCTGCGGGATAGTCGATACGGTTTTTGGGCTGACTGGCATGGCCATAGCTCCGGGGCTTGGTGGTGCCCCAATCGCCGTAGATTACCCTTGGGTGGTTGGTCGCCTGTTGCACTTGGGCTAGGAGGTCACGGTTAGTGAAGCCGTAAACACCTGTCCCATCAAATGGTGTGAAGTCCTTCGGAAACGAGGTGCAGGAAATGGCAATCGGGACTTCTGGCGGTATCGTTCCAAAGAAGCTGTTGGTATAGCCGCTGGCAAGGGCGGCCACTTGGAGCGGGTCCGATACCCAGCCAAACTCGAACACCACAGCATAGTCGTTCGCCCCCTCTGCGGCCAGTTCTGCCACCAGAGCAGGCATCCATTGCGGAATACCTGATCCGATACCCTCGGCAAGGTTCATCCGAAGGCAGAACGTCCGGCCATTTTCCCGTGCCCAAGCGATCTGTTCACGCGCGCTGTCGATTGTGCGCTCTGCCATGAGCAGACAGGGATTGGCGTTCGGATAGTCCGAGAGCAGGCCCCACCACATATCCAAGTCCGCCGGTTTAGCGGCCAACTGCGCCCATTGCTCCTTTGCCTCATTTGGCTTGTCGTTCACCCGGTAGTAGGTGTCCACGTCAATAAAATACGGGCGCGACGAGTATGATTCCTCAAACTTGTCCAGAGCGCGAGAGAGAGGCGAAGTCGCCAGCCAAGGAGCCAACAGCACAAGAGGTGTGAGCCGATCTTTGGTTGTCCCCGGCAGCTCTTTGAGCCCGCTCAGTTCGGCGGGACGGATGCCCAACGTTACCAGATACTCCTGAACATCCATTTCCTGCCCCGCCTCCTCACACCATCTGTAGCTTGATTTCCATCGCCGCAGTGGAAACGCCAAAGCGGCGGGCGAGATCCTCGATCACCTCGGGCGTCATAGGCCCGGAATATTCGGCAGTGGCCTCCGCAAGCTGCGCTGATGGGATGACGAGATCAGATGCAAGCCGGTTCGCCTCGTATTCAATCTGCATCGGCTGATCTGGAGCCCGCAGCAACACGTTCTCAGACCATCCATTTGCCGCCTCAACTCGTTCTCGATGGAGCAAGAAATGAGCAAGTTCGTGTGCAAGCGTAAAGCGCTGACGGTGCTTCGCCTCGTGTCGGTTGATGCGGATCACGAAGTCTCCATTTTCCTGGCCGATCTGGCCGGAGGTGCCGCGAGGTAAAGTAGACAAAAGGACCTTCACGCCAAGCCGCTTGGCGATGGCACCCAGCTTTACCGGATACTCGGCCAGATATTCGTCGATTTCTGCCCGCACCTCTGGCGCAAGGTTCAGGTATTCGTTGGAAGGCGATTTGACTTCCCAACCGTTTGAAGCCGCTATTCGGTGCATACTTCCGTCCATTTGTTCTCCCTCCTGTTTTGCTTTAGTCTTGGTCACCACCTTCAACCACGTCTTGAGGGTCCATCACTGGCCCACCCGAGTTTATCCGGTCGATAACCCTTCCAACTGCGTCATCAAGGGCGCCCGTTCGCACGAGTGCCTTGAGGATTTCGTCTCTGTGTTCATCGTCAGCAAGCACCACCTGCAAACCCAAAGGCAAAATCTCGCGGACTTTTTTGTCCACCTTTGGGTCAAGGTCCGCTTCCATGGTCTCGGTGATCTTAGTGGCGGCGGCGGTCTTTGCCTCGCTTGCCGCCTCGTCCTTTATCTCGCGCAAGGTCTTGAGTGCGACCAGACCAATCACCAACGCACCGACCGTTACCGCGAGGCCAACAGCACCAAGGAATATCGTCGCCACGGTCAGCAGCAGGTCAACGTAGTCTGCCCTCGTTGGGTCGATGTGGGCAGCTTGGCCCTCCGCCGGGAGCCCCCATCCGAACCAGAACACGACTGCGGCGACGGCGGCAAACCCACCGATTATCGCCCCTAGTATCGCCGCGACTAGCTTGCCCAATTACCACCTCCTGTCCGCCCAGATAGGAACATTTGAGGAACAAATCAACCTCAACTCTAGATCAGCCGCCTAGTCACGTCGATAGGAATCCCCAACTTTCAGAGATATTCGCCACGAACCCGGCCCGAAGATCGATGCTGAGACGGCACGGACTAGACATTTTATGATGAATGTCCGGCTTGGTATGCTCACCACAACCTTGAGTGCAGCGCCGCGAATTCACACTTCCCGCCCGCCCTACTCCTCTTTGGGCAGATCTAGTGGGAGCCATTTTCGACTATAAAGATGTACCTTTCCTTTGCCGCCTTCATCTGTGAATTCACCCTGTGAGGGTCGCTTTTGGCGTGATTGCGAAGTTTGTCGGACAGTTCCGGTAGGAATGCATCTAGCTCCTCAACCTGCCGCCCCTCCAATGCCGCCAATGTCACCACAGTCCCAAAGATGTTCCTTGTCAGGATGCCGATATGCGTTTCCCGGTGCACTTCTTTCATTGCTTGCGGGGCAACGCCGCTTCGTAGTTCTGTCAGGTCGTCGTTGATTTCCGCGCAGGCGATTTCCCATAGGAGGTGGTTCGGCCACCGGGCGCGGTTGCTGTCGCCGGGTGTGGGGTCGCAATAGCGGATCGTTTCGCAGGTTTGGCGGCAGAGGTCGCCGAAGCGGTCGAACAGGTCTTCCCAAGTTCGAATGTTCCATCGGTCCTTCAGGAGCGTTTTCCCGGCCCGCATTTCCACCCTCCAAATGCGGCTGTTGGCCGGATCGTTCTTTTCAAGCTTGAGAGCTGGAAGGTCGATCTCCATGCCCGCCAAATCGTCCAAGCGCTTTTGCCAAATCGTCCACCAATGTTCTTTGTGCTTTTTGATCACCTCCGCCCGCTTGTCGTAGATGATGACCTGTCGGTTCTTCGGACTGCCCACGGTCACAGACGTGACCCGACCCGACTTGCCAATGACCTTCATAGGCTCTTCGCTCAGGTAGTCGCGCCGATTGGTTGCGGCAGGCATGATAAAGTTTTCTGGCACCAGCCCGAAATCCGGGGCCAGAATGTCAACGCAGACATCCACGCGGGCAATGCTGACATCGGTTGGCTGGTAGTGGATACCCAGCTTGTCCAAGACTGCTTCCATGCGCCCCCTTGCGCCACCCAAACCAAATGTGGCGAGGAGTTCCGACCCCAGAGTCACCCGGATGCCCCAAGGGTCCTTGGGGTTGGGTTTCTTGAAGGCCCAGTTTGCGCCTTGTGGCCCACCTTTCGCGAGGAAGGCGTAGCCGCCGCCGCCGTGAGCTTGCAGGAGAAGTTTGACCCCGTTGTATTCTGTCAGAACGTCGTCACGAAGCTCTTCGGCCCGCGCCTTGTCCGTTTGGAGGTGCTGATAAAGCTCCGCCGGGAGGGTCGCCTTGATCGACAGCGTGACGGTGTCAAAGCCACGGTGCAGGACGGGCCATTCGGTGTGGGATGTATTTGATGAGGGGGGTGCTACACACACCCCCCTTTGGGCCGGATCGGGCGGGGAGGCTTCACCATAACAGGGGGAATTTGTGCCTCCGGCGGGGCAGCTTTTGTTTTGGGGCCGAATGGGGGCGGGGTTTGTTGTCTTCTTAGGCTGCATTTGACTGCCCCGCGATCCAGCTTTCGGCCCGTTGGGCGAGTTTGGAGAGGTTGAGAAGGTCGGCTTGGGCAAAGCTTGACGTGGTCTGCCATTGGCCAGCGGAGTCCTTGTAGGACCGGGACATATCGACGGTGTAGAACCCGTCATTGTCCCAGATCGTCGCGGTGATCGCTCCGATACGGAACTTGTGAGCCGGAAGTTTCGGCATGGTGTTTCCTTTCAACTTTGGTTGGCGGCAGACAAAGAAAGGGCGCGAGGTCGCGAAACCCCGCGCCCGTTTGAAAGCCTTTCGGCCCCAAAATCCCCTGAGGTGCTGCCAAGCCCTCAGGGGCAAAACCTGTTAGTGAGCGGCCTCGGACGTGTGTTGAACCGTCCGGTCATTGATCCACGCGAGGAGGTCGCGCCGACGGTAGCGAACCGACCTGGCCGAAACCTTCACGAACTTCGGGCCGCCCCCGCGATGCCGCCAGTTCTGGAGGGCGCGGACGGTGTAGCAAAGCACATCTGCGGCCTCGACTTCGGTCATCAGACGATCCAAGTCGTCAGGGTCATGATGGGTGGTTTGGTCGGTCATTCCTCTGCCCTCTCTTGGCTGTTCTGGCGTCGTGCCTGTGCAGCCAAAGTAGAAGAGCGTTGCCCGCAGAAAAACTTCCCAAGGGCAAGAAAACTTGCTTCGAAATCTTGGGGTGGTTTCTTTAGTTGTTGAATTTCAACTGGTTGGGCGGAAGAAGAATTTGAACCTAGCCTTTCGTCGGGAAAACCTCATGAGGTTTTGGTATCGGCCGATTTCTTCCTGCCGGGAGCCTTTGCTTTCTCAAGAGTAAAGAGTGTCCAAGCGCAATCAAAGTGGCTTCGACCTTCACCAGAGAACGCTACCGAATGAGCCTCTTTGACGTCTCCTCTGGTTGACACCTTGGTCGTCTTGGCAAGTTCAAGCTGATAGCAGCGGAGCCAATCCACTGTCCTTTGTTGAATGGAATCCTCCCTTTTCGGGATCAAGGGCAGTTCAAAGGGTGCCGCCCATATATCGAATTCATCTCTGTCAAACCCAACTGCACAACGTAGCCCTCCGTCCCTGTCAGGGAACTTTACCCAAGAGAACGCGAAGGAAAGTTCGAAATCGGGATTCAAGCAGAGAGATTTGTCGTCGATCATGGCGCTGGATGAATTGAGGGAGACCAATTTGAGTTCACCATTAAGGAGGCCTGTTGTGAGCTTCTCCTCAACCGCAACGCGCCGCTCGTACCGTTTTGCGTCGATCAAACGACAGTCGAAGGTCTCACCAAACCTGTCACGTTCAGCTCGAGCCTTCCGTATCGCGTCTTGGACGTTCTCCAAGGTCTCTTGGTGGACTTGTTTTGCGTCCTCTGACATCTCCGAAGTACCCATGGTGACAAGATTCAGTCCCTGATCTGAAAGGCGACGGAGGGTCCTCTCAAGGCGGTCTTTCTCGGCAATCAAGTCAGCGGATTCCGTGACGGACTTATCATAATAGGACGCTTCGATCCCTTCCCATTCATCCGGGAACATGAAGCACCCGGTTCGCCAGAACGCTTCGTTCAAACTGATTGCGCGGGTAGGGTCGTTTTGCACTTTCGGAAACTTTCTCAACTCTGAAATCCTTCGGGCCTTAATCGTCGGGGTGGCTTTATATAGATTATATAGGAAACGGCTGGAGCCAACCGGCCCCTTATATAACGTTACATAGGGCGACTGGCCCCCTACGTAACGATACGTAGCTTCCTGCTTTCGCCGCCCTGTCTGCCGATAGAGGCGGCAAGCCGCGCCGCGACAGACCCCGCCGCCCGTTGAACCGCGTCGTCCGCAAGGTGGGCATAGCGCAGGGTCGTTTGCAGGTTCCGATGCCCCATGATCTCTTTAAGTGTGAACGGGTCGATCCCGCTTTGCATGGCAACACTGGCGTAGGTGTGCCTTAGGTCGTGAAGCCTCACGTCTTCCAGACCGGCCCGTTCCCGAATGCGTCGCCAAGGCCGTTCCAGATCCGTTAGATAACCGTCCGGGGTGATGCCTTGGATCACGTAGGGGTTTCCGTCACGCCGGGGCAGACTCATCAGGATATCGTATGCATCGCGGGGCAGGGGGATACGCCGCCGCCCGGTCTTGCTGTCGGGAAGGTCGAGGTGGGTGTAGTGGATATAGTCCCACCGAAGGGTGGTTATCTCATTCCTGCGACACCCGGTCAGCATCAAGAGCATGATCGCGGATATCACGAACACGGTTTCGCTTTCGTCTTGGAGGCATTCGTTCAAGACGCGGCCAAGGCGGGTTTGCTCTTCCTCCGAGAGATAGCGCTTCTTCTCCTCTTCGCGGTTCTTCTTGATCCGGTGCGCGGGGTTGGACCCTTCCGCGCGAAGCCCCCAATCCTGCGCCGTGTTGAACAGCTTCGAGATCAATGCCAGCACCCGGTTGGCCTGATAGGGCGCGTCGGTGCTCAGTTTCAGGTGAAGTGCGGCCACATCGGCGCGGGTCACGTCATTGATCAACATCGGGCCAAGCGCGGGCCGGATGTGCAGCCGGATCAGCATTTCGTAAGAGCGATTGGTTGAAGGCTTGCAATGGATCGCTGCGTAGTCGCGCAGAAACCGCTCGCAGAGCGCCGTGACGGTCGGGGCCTGCCTTCGCTCCTGTCTGGTGGCGGAAGGGTCCTCTCCGCGCAGCACATCGCCCAGAAGCCGCTTTGCCTCCGCGCGGGCTTGGTCAGCGGTCAGAACGCCGTGCGAGCCGATGGTATAGCGCCGGGTTCGTCGCCCGTTCCGATATTGAACAAGGTAGGTCTTCTTGCCCGAGGGATAGACCCGGACACCGAAGCCGGGAACGTCACCGTCCCAGAGCAGGTAATCCCGGTCGCGGATCGCGAGGGCTTCGACGGAGCGTTTTGTCAGGCGGAACATTCGAGAACATCTCCAGATCGGGGGTTTCTGCCGGAAGCAATACGGAAGCACCGTGCAGCAAAATCTGGAGTAGTTTGTGCGCGTCGGGCGCAGCGCGCGTCAACGTAAATATATGAATCAATGACATTTTTCGTAGTTCAGCGAAATTTGGCGAAGGCCAGAGAAACCGCCTGACCCCAACTTCTAATCAGCAGGTTCGGGGTTCGAGTCCTCGAGGGATCGCCATTTCCCTTGTGCTGCCGGGCTTGGATCACCCGGATGTGACCGGGCCGCTGCCCGCTGAAACATTTGTGGACATTAGCCAAGGTCGCCCCCACATCTGGGTCCTGTCACAAAGCCCAAGAGGAGGTGTCCTTGACCAGCCGATTTGCCAAGACCGACGACGCCATCGCCCGCCTGACGCCGGAACAGTATCGCGTCACCCAGGAAAACGGCACCGAACGCCCGTTCACAGGTGAATATGACCACCATTTCGAACCCGGACTTTACGTCGATATCGTGTCCGGGGAACCTCTGTTCGCTTCGTCCATGAAATACAATTCCGGATGCGGCTGGCCCGCCTTTGCCAAACCCATCGTCGATGACAATATCATCGAAGTGCGGGACACCTCGCACGGGATGGTCCGGGTCGAGGTCCGATCGAAACACGGTGACAGCCACCTTGGCCACGTCTTCCCCGACGGACCGTCCGACATGGGCGGGCTGCGCTATTGCATCAATTCCGCCTCCCTGCGCTTTATCCCGAAAGAGGAGATGGAGGCCGAGGGCTATGGCGACTATCTTGACCAGGTGGAGGGCTAGATCATGGCAGAAGAACGCGCGGTTCTTGCGGGCGGCTGTTTCTGGGGGATGCAGGATCTGATCCGGCGACAGCCGGGGGTCGTGCACACCCGCGTCGGCTATACCGGCGGGGATGTCCCGAACGCGACCTATCGCAACCACGGCACCCATGCCGAGGGGATCGAGATTGTCTTCGACCCCGACCAGACCAGCTACCGGCAGATTCTGGAATACTTCTTCCAGATCCATGACCCGACGACCCGCAACCGTCAGGGCAACGACCTTGGCATGTCCTACCGGTCGGCGATCTATTATGTGGACGATACGCAGAAGGCCGTCGCGCTGGACACCATTGCCGATGTGGACGCATCCGGTCTCTGGCCCGGCAAGGTGGTGACAGAGGTGGAGCCTGTCGGTGATTTCTGGGAGGCCGAGCCAGAGCATCAGGATTACCTGATCCGGCATCCGGGTGGATATACCTGCCACTTCCCCCGCGCGGGATGGGTCCTGCCGAAACGCGACGCGGCGGAATAGGCGGCGATGGCCATTCGGTTCCCTTTCGACAACTCATATGCCCGCGATCTTGACGGGCTTTATGTCCCGTGGGAGGGGGCCAAGGTTCCCGGGCCGGAGATCGTGGCGTTCAACCACGGGCTGGCCGGGGAACTGGGGCTGGACGGTGCCACGCTGGACACGTCTGAGGGGGCTGCGATCCTGTCGGGCAGCACCGCGCCGCTGGGGGCGCACCCCCTTGCGATGGCCTATGCCGGGCATCAGTTCGGCGGCTTTTCCCCGCAGCTGGGCGATGGCCGGGCGCTGCTTCTGGGCGAGGTGATCGACCGGAACGGCAAGCGGCGCGATATCCACCTTAAAGGGTCGGGGCGCACCCCGTTTTCCCGCGGCGGCGACGGCAAGGCGGTGCTTGGCCCGGTTCTGCGCGAATTTCTGATCGGCGAGGCGATGCATGCGCTGGGTATCCCGACCATTCGGGCGCTGGCCGCCGTCACCACCGGCGAAACCATCGTCCGGCAGGATGGGCCGCAGCCTGGCGCGGTCCTGGCGCGGGTCGCCGCCTCGCACCTGCGGGTCGGAACGTTCCAGTTTTTCGCGGCCCGGCGCGAGATGGACAAGCTGCGGCAACTGGCCGATTACGCGATTGCCCGGCATGATCCGGATCTGACCGGCGCGCCCGACCGCTATCTGCGGTTCTTCGAACGGGTGCAGGACCGTCAGGCGGACCTTTTGGCGCAATGGGTGCTGGTGGGCTTTGTCCACGGCGTGATGAACACCGACAACATGACAATTTCGGGCGAAACCATCGACTACGGCCCCTGCGCCTTTATCGACATCTACGACCCGAACGCGGTCTTCAGTTCGATCGACCACCACGGGCGCTATGCCTACGCCAGCCAGCCCAAGATCGCCCAATGGAACCTTGCGCGATTGGCAGAGTGCCTTGTGCCGCTGATCGCGCCGGATGACCTTGACCGGGGTGTCGCGCAGGCGACCGAGGTGCTGGAACAGTTTCCCGCGATCTATCAGGAAAAATGGCTGAACCGCGTCCGGCCCAAACTGGGGCTGACCGGCGACGAACTGGCCGACCTTGATCTGGCCAACGGGTTCTTCGCGGCGATGGAGGGCCAGCAGGTCGATTTTACGCAGGCGTTTCGGCGGTTGGCTGCGGCGGCAGGCGGGCAGCCCGACAACGCCCGCGCCCTGTTCCTTGATCCCGCCCCCTTCGACGGGTGGCTGGAGCATTGGCAGGCGCGGTTCGATGCCGACCGCGCCGACCCTGCCCAACGGATCGCGGCGATGAACCGGGCCAACCCGATCTACATCCCCCGCAACCACAAGGTTGAAGAGGCGCTGAGCGCCGCCACGGGGGGCGATTTCGGACCCTTCAGAACCCTGCTTGAGGTTTTGGCCGAACCCTATACCGAACGACCGGGGCTTGAGGCTTTTGCCGCACCCGCCCCCGACAGTTTCGGCCCCTATACAACCTTCTGCGGAACCTGACTGGAGGCCCGATATGCGGCGTGAACACCATTGGCTGACCTTGATCCTTTGGGGGCTGCTTGGGCTGACCGCCCTCGCGGCGCTTCTGACCGGACGGTGGAGCGTGGCCTTCGTGTCACTGGTCACACTGGGCGTGACACAGGTGCCGATCCTGTTTCAGCGCTGGTCGGGTATTCGCATTCCGCCGGGTTTCGTCGCCGCGATCATCTTCTTCCTCGTCGGGACGCTGTTTCTGGGCGAGGTCGGGGATTTCTACGAACGGTTCTGGTGGTGGGACGTGATGTTGCACTCTGGCTCGGCCGTCGGGTTCGGGCTGATCGGAACCGTCATCGTTCTGATGATGGCGCAGGGGCGCAGGTTGGCGGCGACACCATTCTTCATCTTTATCTTTTCCCTGTCCTTCGCCATCGCCATCGGTGCGGTCTGGGAAATCTTTGAATTCGCGATGGACCAGATGTTCGGGCTGAACATGCAGAAATCGGGCCTCGTGGACACGATGTGGGACCTGATCGTCGACAGCGTCGGCGGGCTGATCGGGGCCAGCGCAGGCTTTGCCTATGCCAAGGGGCATGAAACCGGGCGGCTGACCAGCGTGATCGGCGATTTCATCCGCGACAACCGGGCGCTTCTGGACGGGGCGGCGGGCCACGCCGCCGGGTCAGATCACACCGACAACGTGGCCTGAACCGCCCGTTTCCAGCCTGCGTATTTCCGGTCGCGGGTGGCATCATCCATCGTCGGCGTGAAGGTCCGGTCCAGCATCCACCCGCTGGCGAATTCTTCCATCCCCGGATAGACGCCCGCCCGCTGTCCGGCCAGCCATGCGGCGCCAAGCGCGGTGGTTTCCAGAACTTCGGGCCTATCGACCGGCGCGTCGATGATATCCGACAGGAACTGCATTGCCCAATCGCTTGCCGTCATGCCGCCATCGACCCGCAGGGTCGGCTGTGCGCCTTCTGCCTTCCAATCGGCCTGCATCGCCTCCAGCAGGTCGCGGGTCTGGTAACCCACGCTTTCCAGCGCCGCGCGTGCGAATTCGGCCGGGCCGGACCCACGGGTCAGCCCGTAAATCGCGCCCCGGCAATCGGGGTTCCAATAGGGCGCGCCAAGGCCCACGAAAGCAGGCACAAGGATCACCTCCTGATGGGGATCTGCGCTTTCGGCCAGTGGCTGGGTTTCCTTCGCTTCGCGGATGATCTTGATCCCGTCGCGCAGCCACTGCACCACCGCGCCCGCGATGAAAATCGACCCTTCCAGCGCATAGGTCGACTTGCCGTCCAACTGATAGGCGATGGTCGTCAGGAGGCGGTTGTTCGAAGTCACCGGCGTGTCGCCGGTGTTCAGCAGCGCGAAACAGCCGGTGCCATAGGTAGACTTCAGCATCCCCGGTTCAAAACAGGCCTGCCCGACCGTGGCGGCCTGCTGGTCGCCGGCGACCCCAAGGATCGGAATTTCGCGCCCGAACAGGTCGGGCCGGGTCACGCCGAAATCGGCGGCACAGTCCTTGACCTCGGGCAGCATGTCCATCGGGATATCGAACAGGTCGCAGATGGTGCGGGACCAGCGGCCATTGTGGATATCATACAGCATCGTGCGTGCGGCGTTGGTCGCGTCGGTCACATGGGCCGCCCCACCGGTCAGCTTCCAGATCAGCCAGGTGTCGACGGTGCCGAACAGGAGTTCGCCCCGACGCGCCCTGTCGCGTGCGCCCTCGACATGATCGAGGATCCACTTCAGCTTCGTCCCCGAGAAATAGGGATCGGCCAGAAGCCCGGTCTTGGCGGTGATCGTCTTGTCATGGCCCGCCGCCCGCAACTCGGCGCAGAACGCCGACGTGCGCCGGTCCTGCCAGACGATCGCGCGGTAGACCGGTTTGCCGGTCGCCCGGTCCCAGACGAGCGTGGTTTCGCGTTGGTTGGTAATGCCGATGGCGGCGATGTCCGCCGGGGCCAGCCCGGCCTTTTCAATCGCCGCGCGGCAGGTGCCCGCGGTGCTGGCCCAGATCTCCTCGGGGTCGTGTTCGACCCAGCCGCTGTCGGGGAAATGCTGGGCGAATTCCTCTTGCGCGCTGGCGCTGATCCGCATGTCCTTGTCGAACACGATCGCACGGCTGGATGTGGTCCCCTGGTCGATGGCAAGGATATGGGTCATGCGGGCCTCCGGGATGTCAGTGTTAGCGCAAAACAGGCCGAAAGCGGCGATAAGTCAAGGGCGGTGCCCCGGCAACCCGTGGCTCAGGTCCAGACCAGATGCGACAGGTGGTAGAAGATCGGCGCGGCGAAGATGACGCTGTCCAGCTGGTCGATCAGCCCGCCCTGACCCGGGATCAGATGCGACCAATCCCTCACGCCCCGGTCCCGCTTGATCGCCGCAAAGACGATATTGCCCGCCATGCCCGAGGTCGAAGCGGCAGCCGCCATGCCGATGGCCCCCCAAAGCCCGAAGGGCGTGATCCAGTTGAGGACCGCACCGATGGCAACAGCGGCGGCCAGTCCGGCCAGCACCCCTTCGACCGTCTTGGGGCTGATGCCGGGCGCGATCTTGCGCCTTCCGAACCGCCGTCCAAAGTAGAGATCGACCAGATCGCCCGCCTGCACCACGATCACCAGAAAGGCGATCAGCAACACCTCGCGCCCGCCATAGCCGTCAATGTTCAGCGTCATCAGCGCCGGAACGTGGCTCAGGCAATAGACGGCGATCATCAGCCCCCATTGGGTTTCGGCCACCCGCATCAGGAACCTGTCGGAATTGCCCCGCAGGGCCGAGATGACGGGCAACAGAAGGAAGGCATAGACCGGCACAAACACCGTGAACAGCCCGGCCCAGCCAAAGCCGACGAAGATGAACTGCAAGGGCAGCACCACGAAGAACCCAAGCGCCAGCGCCCAATGATCCGCCCGCGATTTCGTGGTCAGCGTCAGGAATTCGCGCAGGGCGGCAAAGCCCGCGACGGCGAACAGAAGGCTGACCCCCGCCACGCCCAACAGCAGGGCCAGCGACAAAAGGATCACCATGGCCCACCAGCTTTGGACCCGGGTCATATAGGTTTCGACCATGACGCTGGTACGCCCCTGCGGCATGCGCAGGCGGGCCGCATCGCCAATCACGGTCATCACGATCAGCACTCCGAAGGCGCCGAGTGTCAGAAGGATCAGTTCACCGGTGGTGCTCATACCCGATCCTCCGGCCGCGTCTCCAAAAGCGCCTGCGCCGCCCGGTCAAGAAAGGCGTCCTTGTCTTCCCCGGGGCCCACATGAATCGGGGTGCCGAAAGTGACCGTGCAGATCAGCGGCAGGGGCACGACCTCTCCCTTCGGCATGATGTGGTTCAGGTTGGCGACCCATGTGGGCACAAGGTCCACATCAGGGCGCAGCCGCCCGATGTTATACAGCCCCGCCTTGAACGGCAGCAGGGGATCGTCGCCCATGTTGCGGTTGCCTTCGGGAAAGATGATCAGGCTGGCGCCCTCGTCGATGGCGGCGATGATCTTGTCCATTGGCTTGTCATCCACCTCTGGCCGCCGGTCGATCAGGACACAGTTGAACACCTCTGGCCCGATGAAGGCGCGCAGCGGGGTCTTCAGCCAGTAGTCGGCGGCCGCCACGGGGCGGGTCTGGCGGCGCAGGGCCGGGGGCAGGACCGACCAGATCATCGGCATGTCCCCGTTCGACACGTGATTGGCGAAATAGACCCTTTGGCGCTGGACCGGTTCAATCCCTTTCCAATCCGCCCGGACGGCGGTGGTGAAACGCGCGAACAGTCGGATGGAGTGGCCGACAAAGCGGGCCGCGATCCGGCGAAGGGTGGGGTTGCTGGTGATCATGGGGAAACCTTGGCCTGACTGGGCCGCCAAGAAAAGGGAAAAGGGGCCGGAAATGTCCAGCCCCCTGTCTTGGTTCAGACGTCCTCGTCGCGGCCGACATAGTCGGACAGCAGTTTCTCGTTGCGGGCGTCTTCCAGCCGCTGCAGGCGGTCTTCGGACAGGCGCTCGTCAAACCGGTATTTCACGAAGTTCACAAGGCTGAGGGTCAGAAGAAGGATACCGATCCCCCAGTAACCCTTGGTCGACAGCGGCACGTCCGGCGACATGTAGAGGGACAGGCCCAGCATGCCGTAGGCGATGATGACGCCGAAAAGGTTGAAGTTCATGATGACGGAATTTTCGTTGCGGGTTGCGTTGAACATGGGATGTGCTCCTTACTTCTTCGTTTTCGCCTTGAGGCGGTTCAGAACGTCGCTGGCCGTGGTCCTGTCGGACGGGCCAAACCCTTCGTCGGCCATCCGGTCGACCAAGGTATCGCTCGACAGGTCTCGGTCGATCTCGCGCAGGATCTCGGACTGTTCGAACGGGTCGTCGCGGCCCAGTACGCGGGAAATCAGTTCCTCTGCCTCGTCCACGGCGGCCGATTGGCCGATAGTGGTGTTCAGCCGGGTCTGGATCTGCTGTTCGCGGCGGACCGCGCGGGCCTGAATTGCACCCTGCTTCAGGTCGATGATGCGGCGGTGCCCGGCTTCGATCGACGATCGCAGGCGCAGGATCTTGTGATCCAGCCGGTCGAGCGTGCCATCGCGGATGCTGCGTTCGTTTTCCATCGTGGCGATGGCGCGGGCGGCTTCCTCGGCCATGTCGTCACGCCCGGCCTCAAGCGCTTCTTCAGCGCGGCGGGTCAGATCCTTGATCCGGCCGTTCAGCGTGTCGCGCTGTTTCTGTTCCGAGCGCTGGCGCTGGATCAGGGTGGCCAGCGTTGCCTTGGCGGCCTTCAAGCTGGCCTCGGCCTCGCGGATCTTCTGGTCGATCAATTCGATGGCAAAGGCATCGCGGACCCGGTCTTCGGCCCGTGCATTCGCCCCGTTGATCAGGGTTGCAAGTGTCTTGAACATCGTCGCGTCCTTTCGTGAACATCGTTCATAATGCGGAAATAAGAGCGTTGTGCGATTCGTTCAAGAGAAAATTGAACAGCGTTCACAGTGTCAGCGGGAGAGTGTAACCCGTCGGATAGCCCGATCGCATCTTAAACCAAGCTTTCTATGTGAAAGTAGCGATCAGCGGCTACGAGCCCACAATGCGGGATGCTGCGCTGCACACCAAAGTCTACTTATTGAGCGCGGCAAGAAAAGAAACTCAGCGGCCACTTCTTTGGTGTCTCGCGATGAACAAGCAAGCCAAAGGATAGCTAATGGCAAGCCAAACGAAGAATGAGGCTGCATCGGATTGCATATCACTCACCGCACCTAGGCCAGCAAGTAGAGCAATCACAAAGCCGACAAAACATGCGAGTGTTCTTAGGTCTATCTGCATCGTGGTCAAATTTTTCTTACCGAACACGAGCCGATCAACGATACGCACACTCCCAGCAAAAACGTTTGAAAAAATGTACATCTCACATCGCTCAAATAAGCAATTTCATCTGATTGAAAATGGCATTGTCGCTCACTCCAAAGCAAGTGAAAGGTAAGGGAGACGGAGACTTCAAAGCCGCCATTAGTACGCTTGCAGCGAAAGCCGCTCGGTCCGTCAGGCCGTCATCCGTTCTAGGATCAGCGTGATCATCCGGTCGATCTGTTCCGGGGGCACCCCGGCGCTGGCTTCGTCCAGTCCAAGGGCGACGATCCCGTGGACGGATGAAAACAGCGCGCGGGCCAGAAGGTGCCGGTCGTCCACGGCCAGATCGGTGAACAGCACGGCCAGCGGCGCGTCGATATAGGCAAACAGCCGCGCCATTTCGGCCAGATACCAGTCCGGCGCGCTTTGTCCGGCGGGGCGGTCGATATCGAACATCGCGCGCCAGGCCGGGCGATTGGCCTCGGCAAACCGGTGATATCCCCGCGACATGGCGATCAGCTGCGCCACAGGTTCGGCAGGGGCCTCTGCCAGAGCCTCGGACACGGTGAGGCCAAGGCGGCGGAAGGTGCGGGCGTTCACCTCCAGCACAAGGTCATTGAGATCGCCAAAGACGTTATAGATCGCGCCAAGGGCGCAACCCGCTTCTTTCGCAAGGTCACGGGCCTTCAGCGCCCCGATCCCGTCCTGACGGATCACCCGCTCGGCGATGTCGATCAGCGTCTCGCGCAGCGCCGCGCGGCGTTCTTCGGTCTTGCGTGCCATGGCTGCCCCTGATTTTGAACTGCGTTCAATTCTAGGGTCCGCGCCGAGAAAAGGGAATAGGCGCCGGTCAGGCTTTGACCGGTGCCCCCCCTTCGAACACGTTTTCCTCGTGATAGCTGACCGGGGCCTGCTGCGCCTCGAGGTGGAGACCATATCCGGTGAACGGGTTGGCGCGGGCCAATTCTTCGTCCACTTCGATCCCCAGACCGGGTGCATCGGGCACGGTGATATAGCCCCCCTCGACCCGGATCGTGTCGCGGATCAGCGCGGCGTGGAAATCGGTTTCGATGGTTTCGGCCATAAGGATATTCGGGATGGCGGCGGCAAGCTGCACATTGGCGGCCCATTCGATGGGACCGGCATAAAGGTGCGGGGCCATCTGCGCATTCCATGCCTCGGCCAGAACGGCGATCTTGCGGGTTTCCCAGATGCCACCGGACCGGCCAAGGGCGGGCTGCAGGATCTGGACGCCCGACCGCAGCGCCTCGGCAAATTCGCGGGTGGTGGTCAGGCGTTCGCCGGTGGCGACAGGGATTGTCACCGCCTCGGCCACCTTCTGCATCTCGCGCAGGGTGTCCGGCGGGATCGGCTC
The DNA here is from genome assembly GCF_004145845.1 of Loktanella sp. IMCC34160. GTDB lineage: Bacteria > Pseudomonadota > Alphaproteobacteria > Rhodobacterales > Rhodobacteraceae > SELP01. The sequence continues at coordinate 55,748 of NZ_SELP01000004.1, forward strand.
TTCGTACCAAAGCGGCGAATAGGGGGCGATGGCCGCGCCCATGCGGATTGCGCCGCCGGTCGAAAACTGGCCATGGGTGCCGAACAACAGGTCGGCCTTGTCGCCAACGGCGCCCCGGATCGCCTCGCAGAACTCGATCGACCGGCTGATGTCGCGCATTGACGGCATGTGGCCCGACCGGATGGTATAGGGGCCCGCCGGATCGAATTTCACCGCCGTATAGCCTTTGTCGACCATGTCGGCGGCGCTTTCGGCGGCCATCTGTGCATCAACCCAGAAGGCGGGCAGGCTGTGGGTTTTGCGGGTCGGATAAAGATAGGTATAGGCGCGGATACGGTCATTGACCCGTCCGCCGATCAGCGCATGCACCGGGCGGTCGCGGTCCTTGCCCAGAATGTCCCAGCAGGCGATCTCAAGCCCCGACCACGCGCCGATCACCGTCAGGTCCGGCCGCTGCGTGAAGCCCGAGGAATAGACCCGCCGGAACATGAGTTCGATATTTTCAGGGTTTTCCCCGGCCATATGCCGTTCGAACACGTCGCGGATGACATGGGTCATCGCATCCGGACCGACCGAGGAGGCATAGCATTCGCCCCAACCAATGATCCCGGTATCGGTCGTGACCTTCACAAGGATCCAGTATCGCCCGCCCCAGCCGGGCGCCGGGGGCGAGGTGACGATGATATCAAGATCAGCTAGTTTCATGGTGACGTCCTTTGGAAATGAGGCCCCGATGGAAATCAGGATCTTGCGCCCCGACGACCTTGACCTTGTGCTGAATGTGCGGCCGGGTCTGTTCGACAATCCCGTCGATCTGGCACAGGCCCGCGCCTTTCTGGGCAGCGATCTTCACCGCATGGTCGTGGCGATCAAGGGCGGAGATATCTTGGGATTTGCCAGCGGCACGGTCCTGCTGCACCCCGACAAGGCCCCGTCGATGTTCATCAACGAGGTTGGGACCCGCGAAGAATTTCAGCGGCAGGGCATTGCGACGGCTGTGACCGCGGCGCTGATCGACGCGGCGCGGGCGATGGGTTGTGATGGGGTCTGGCTGGGCACGGAGCCGGACAATGATCCGGCCCTCGGGCTTTATCGCAAGCTGAAAGGAACCGAACAGACCATTGCCGGTTTCGCCTGGGATGGTGCCTTTGACCCCGACTGACATCAGCTCGTGAACACAATCACGTTGCGCTTGGCCGATCCGGATTTGGTGTCCTCGATCGCCTCGTTGATCTGGTCAAGGCTCCAGCGGCCGGACACCAGTTCATCCAGCTTCAACCGTCCTTGTTCATACAGGTCCACCATCCAGGGGATGTCGCGCTTGATCACCGTGTCGCCCATTTTCGAGCCGACCATCGCCTGACCGGCGGCGGCGAAATTGGCGGCCTCGTAGTGGCTTTCGGCCCCAGTCGCGGGCATGCCGACCATGATGACCTTGCCGCCCTTGGCGATATAACGCGGTGCGGCGTCATAGGCCGGGGCGGCCCCGACGGTCACCAAAACGGCATCGGCCCCACGGCCCATTGCATCCTTGGCCACGCGCCAGGGTTCCGGGTCGGTCGCCAGCACCGTATCGGTCGCGCCGAAATCGCGGGCGATGGCCAGTTTCTCTTCAGACATGTCAACGGCGACGATCCGGCGGGCACCGGCGATCCGCGCGCCCTGAATCGCGTTTAGCCCGACGCCGCCCGCGCCAATCACCACCACGTCCTGACCGGCGCGCAGGGCGGCGGCATTCACCACGGCCCCGACGCCGGTAATCACACCGCACGCCAGAAGCGACGCGGCCACAAGGTCCATGCTGTCGGGCAGGCGCACGACCTGACTTTGGTCCACGACTACCTTTTCGGCAAAGCCTCCGGTCGCCATCGCCTGATGCAGCTTGCCGCCATCGGTGGTCTTCAGCGGACCGTGGTCGCCATCATAGGCGGTGTCGCAGATCGTCGGCTTGCCCGACGAACAGGGCGCACAGGTGCCGCAGGACCGGATCAGGGTAACGACGACCGGATCGCCAACCTTGATCCCGCTGACGCCGGCGCCGACCGCGCTGACGTGTCCCGCCGCCTCGTGCCCGTAGACCGCCGGAAGCGACCCACCCCACGCGCCCGAGGCGTAGGTGATGTCGGAATGGCAGATCGCGCAGGCGGCAAGGGTCACTTCGACCTCGCCCGCGATGGGGGCCCGAAGCTCTACGTTTTCCACCACGAGGGGTTTGCCGAATTCGTGGCAAACCGCCGCCTTTACCTGTGCCATGCGCCTCTCCCTTTTCCCGCATTTCGGCGCAGGGTGCGCCGATGGCCCTGAGTCGCGCAAGCCCCTGAAACGACAGGCGACGTCGCGGAGGGGACAGGTCAGGCGGGTTGGGTCTGCGGCCTGTCCGCGAGGAAAATCGCGATACTGCCCGCGACCAGCGCCGCCGACAGAAGGAATGGCGCGCCGGGTAGGTAGAAGGGCGCGCTGTCGCTGGTGAAATACCAGAAAATCTGCGTCATCAGGAGCGGCGCAATGATCATGCCCACCGCGTTGATCGACGCGAGCGTGCCCTGCAATTCGCCCTGCTGATCATCGGGCGCGGTGCGCGACATGATCCCTTGCAACGCCGGACCCGCGATGGACCCAAGCGCGGTGATCGGGGTCATCGCCAGCGCGATCCAGCCGTTTTCAACGAAACCCAGCGCAACAAAGGCAACCACGTCCAGCCCCAGCCCAAGGACCACGGTCTTGCGCTCCCCCAGCCGGGCGATGATCGGTCGGATCAGCACCGCCTGAACGACCGCCATCGAGATGCCGAAGGCACCCAGTGACAGGCCGACCATCTGTTCGGACCAGCCGAAGCGCTCCATCCCGAAATAGGCCCAGACCGCCGGGTAGACGAAAAAGGCGATGCCATAGACGAAGACGATCAACATCAGCCGCTTCAACCCCGGCAGGTCGCCGATATGCTTGAACGCCCCCATCGGGTTTGCGCGCCGCCAGCTAAACGGACGGCGGATTGCGTCGGTCACGGTTTCGGGCAGCACCAGCCAGCCGAACACCATATTCGACGCCGCCAGAACCGCCGCGGCATAGAAGGGCGCGCGGATGCCCCATCCGGCCAAAAGCCCGCCGATGATTGGCCCCAGAACAAAGCCAAGGCCGAAGGCCGCACCGACAAGCCCGAAATTCGCGGCCTTTTCCTCGGGCTTGGAAATATCGGCCATATAGGCGTTCGCGGTCGAATGGGTCGCTGCTGTGATCCCGCCAATTACCCGCCCGATCAGCAACAGCCAGATGGTCCAGGCCACGGCCATCAGGACGTAATCAAGCGCCATGAACAACAGCGAGGTCAGCAGGACAATCCGCCGCCCGTAGCGGTCGGACAGGCTGCCCACGGTGGGGCCGAACAGGAATTGCATGACCGCAAAGGCCGTGGCCAGAACCCCACCCCAGATCGCGGCATTGCCAAGATCGCCGCCGTGCACCTCTTGGATCAGGCGCGGCATGACTGGCATGATCAGGCCGACGCCCATGGAATCCATCACGACCGTGATCAGGATAAAGGCAATCGCATAGCGGTTTTTCATGGGGCACTCGCACGAGGGTGGCAAAGGTTCCCCCGATCTAAACCGGTTGGTTCGTTTTGCAACCCTCTTGCTGCGTCAGTCCCGCGCGAACCGGTCCAGGATCGCGGCCAGCCCGTCGGGGTCCGACAGGAAGGGCGAATGCGATGTCGGCATTTCAGTTACCGTATCGGGCGGCCAGTCTTCGGTCATTGTGACCTGAAACTCCGGCGGGATCGTCTGGTCGTTCATGCAGCGGATATAGCGCCGGGGCAGGGCCGGAGAGCGGCGCAGGTCCACCACGGTTTCCTGTGGTGCGATGGGCTGCGGGCGCAGCTTCGACACGGCCCAAGCCGCAAGCGTTTCATCCATGTCATTGTAGAACTTCGACGCGGCCTTGGCCGGGTCCACGGTAAAGGCAATGCGCCCTGCATCCACGCTGACGGCGTCCATGAGCGGCTGGCTGGGCGCCGAGCGCCGCCGGTCGGCAAGTGTCATTCCCGGGACCGGCACATAGGCACAGAGGTAGATCAGCCGGTCAATTCGGTCCGGCACCAACTCCGCCGCGGCGGTGATCGCATAGCCACCGGCGGAATGACCGACCAGCACTTCGCCGCCTTTCACCGCATCGGCGACGGCCTGCGCATAGCGCGCCAGCGTCACCTGATCATGCGGCGTCGGGTCGTCGCCCGCGCCGGGCAGGTCAATGGCGCGGGCACTGTGGCCCAGCCTTTCCAGCGCCGGGACCACGCGATCCCAGCACCACGCACCATGCCCGGAGCCGTGCACCAGAAGAAAGTCAGACATGGCCGATCTCTTTCAGAAATCCCGTCAGCAGGGCCGCATAGCCAGCGGGGTCTTCGATGCAGGGCACGTGCCCGACCCGCCGCATCAGTTCGAACCGCGATCCGGGGATCAGGTCCACGGTTTCGCGGACAAGGTCCGGCGGGGTCGACCCGTCTTCGGACCCGGCGATGCCAAGGGTCGGCAGGCGCAGCCCGCTGGTGGGCGTGTAGAAATCCGTGCCCGCGATGGCGGCGGCGCAGCCGATGTAACCCTCTGCCGGGCAGGCGGCCAGATGGGCACGCCACGGCAGATGTTTGCCCGCCTCGCGGAAGTCGCGGGAAAACCAACGTTCCATCGTGGCATCGGCCAGCACCTCGACACCGCCTGCGCGGACCGCCTCGATCCGGTCGCGCCATTGGGCGGGCGACCCGATTTTCGCGGCCGTGTTGGACAGGACCAGCGCCCGGATCAGGTCCAGTCGCTTTACCGCCAACCCTTGCGCGATCATCCCGCCGATGGACAGGCCGACAAAGACACAGTCGCGCACCTCGTGGTGATCACAGACCGCCTCGGCATCAGAGACGAGCGCGCCCATGGTATAGGGGGCAGGCGGCACATCCGACCGGCCATGCCCGCGCTTGTCATAGCGGATGATCCGCACACCGGCGGGCAGGTCGGCCACCACCCCGTCCCAGATCGACAGGTCGGTGCCAAGCGAATTGGCAAAGACCACTGTCGGCGCAGCAGGGTCAGACGCGCCATCGACCCGGCTGAACAGGCGGATGCCTGCCCGCTCCACAAAGGTTTCAGTCATCCTCGCCGATCCGCATATGGGCCACGATCTGCCCGTGGTCCGAGGCGAGCTTGTTATAGGGCGCCTCTGGATGCGAGCCGTCGGTCAGGTGATCGTTCAGCACGCTGAAATATTCCATCTCGCCGATACGTTTCTTGTAATCGGGGTGGAAATGCCGCGACAGGTAGATCTGGTCAATCGATTCATAGATCCCACCGAAGGCCGAGGTGAAGACCATGTCGCGCAACGATTTCCGCACGAACAGCTTTTCCGCCGAATGCAGGCGGACACGTTCGACCATCTCGGTGATGCGGGCGTTTTCTTCCTTGGTATAGCGGTCCGAATAGTCCTTGGCGTCGTGGCGCAGCATCCAGCTGTAGTTTTTGAATGGCACCTCTCCGGCGATGATTTCCGAGCTGACCGCATGTTCGCCATCGTTGAAATCGCCCATGACCACAACCGGGTGGCCCGCGTCCAGTTCTTCGATGATCGCCTCGCGCAGCACCCATGCTTCGGCCATGCGGCGCAGACCTGCCCGCAGGCTACCCATTGCGCGGCCCATGGGATCATATCGGGTCAGCACCTCTTCCGGGGCGAATTCGGCCCCTTTTGGTTTGATATATTCGCCCAATTTGGATTTCAGGTGGCAGTTGAAGACGGTAATGACCTCTCCGCCCACGGGGATACGCACCTTCAGGATCGGGCGGGACAGGCGGTGCAGGCGGAACATGCCGCTGTCGCCATCTTCCAGCCCGCGCAGGGGCTGGAAAGGGATCTCCAGCGGGTCGGGCAGATCCTGCAGGATTTGCGGGGCTTCGGCGAACCCGAACCGGGACAGGATCGCAACGCCCGGTCGCCGCTGGCCCGGTTCGCCGTCGGCGGCATTCGGGGCAAAGGCCAGCGCCGCGCCGGAATAGGGGGTATAGGCCAGTTTTCGGAAGATCGCCTTGCGGTGATACCGCTTGGACGCATCGGGGATATTGGCGCTGTTGGCGGCGATGCCGCGCGCGTCCGCCTCGGCGACCACATCGCGCAGCGCCTCTTCCTCGAATATCTCCTGAAAGCCGACAATGTCGGCGTCCATCGTCAGCACCTGATCCGCCAGCCAGTCCTTTTTCCACGCGTATTCCTCGGGCGTGTAGGTCTGGAATTCGTAGTATTCCTTGTCCGGGCCGATCAGGTTCTTGACGTTGAAACTGGCAATCGTGAAACGGGTCATGGGCTGTCCTTCCGGGCGCTATCGCCGCGAATGGTGGGGCGGGGTCGGGGCGATGTCAAATCGCCCGGCGGCCACTAGCCATAGTCGCGCAGCACCCCGGCAAAGAGGTCGGCATCGACGTTGCCGCCCGAAGCGGTGCAGATGACCGCGTCGCCCTCAATCTGGTCACCGTGATAAAGGGCCGCGGCAAGCGCCACCGCGCCGCCCGGTTCGATCACTACCCGCAGGTGGTTAAAGGCGGCAGCCATGGCGCGGCGGCAGTCTTCCTCGGGCACTGCGATCCCGGGTCCGCACAGCCGCTTCATGATCGGGAATGTCAGGTCGCCGGGGCGGGGGGTGATGATCGCGTCGCAGATCGACCCGGATTTGCGGGCATTGGTCTGGACCGTGCCGGTCGCAAGCGAGCGTTTCACATCGTCGAACCCCTCCGGCTCGACCGGGCGGACGCGCAGGCCGGGCGCATCCGCCGCGCAGGCCAGCGCGATGCCCGAGGTCAGACCGCCACCGCCGCAGCAGACAAGCACATCGGCGGTGTCGATCCCCAGCGCCTTGGCATCCTCGGCAATCTCAAGCCCCGTGGTGCCTTGTCCGGCGATCACCTGCGGTTCGTCGAAAGGCTTGATCAGGGTCAGTCCGCGTTCAGCGGACAGGGCCGCGCCGATCTCGTCCCGGTCCTCGGTCTCACGGTCGTACAGAACCACCTCGGCCCCCAGACCGCGGGTGTTGTCGATTTTCACTTTGGGCGCGTCGGCGGGCATGATGATCACGGCAGGCGCACCCATTTCGCGGGCAGCACGGGCCACGCCCTGCGCATGGTTGCCGCTGGAAAAGGCGATGACGCCCGCCTTGCGCTGATCGTCCGACAGGGCGGACACGGCAGACCAGCCACCCCGAAACTTGAAGCTGCCGGTGTGCTGCAAGCACTCGGGTTTCAGCAGCACACGGCGGCCCGCGATCTCATCCAGAAACGGCGAGGCCAAAAGCGGCGTGCGCAGGGCATGGCCCTTCAGCCGCCCGGCTGCGGCGCGGATCATGTCGATGTTCATTGCATTTCCTCCAGCCAGCGATGCAGCGCGGCGACGGCTTCGGGTTCGTCCAGAAATGGCACATGGCCCCGGTCGGGCACTTCGGCGCGGATCAGGCCGGGGTGGCGGCGGGCCATTTCATCGGCGGTTTTGACCGACAGAAGGTCCGAATTCGCACCCCGGATCAGGGCCAGCGGCAGGCCGTCGAAGGCATCGAACAGCGGCCACAAATCCGGCGGGGTGGTGTCGAAGGCGGCCAGAACCGGACCGCGCAGGGCCGGGTCATAGCGGATGACAAGGCCCTTGTCGGTTTCCTCGTAATGCTGGGCGACCTCTTGCAGCCAGCGCGACATCGGCACGTTCTTGAAATGCACCCAGTTGCGGTCTCGGAACTCTGCCGCCTCGGCATAGGTCTTTTGCGCCGGGTTGCGGCCGACGTAGTCCTTGATGACCGACAGGCCCCGGTTTTCGATCACCGGGCCGATGTCGTTCAGGGCCACGCCAAGCAGCCGGTCCTTGGCGATCATCGCCAGCACCATGGAAATCAGCCCCCCGCGCGAGGTGCCAAGGATCGCGGTCTTTTCCACGCCCAGATGGTCCAGCAGCGCCAGCGCATCCTGCGCCTCTTGCGGGACGGTATAGGTGGCGGGATCGGCCCAGTCAGACCGGCCCCGTCCGCGATAGTCCATGCGGATCAGGCGGACGCCGGGAAGATGGGCGGCGACATGGTCGAAATCGGTGGTGTTGCGGGTCAGCCCGGGCAGGGCAAGCACGGGCAGGCCGCTGCCTGCTTCCTCGTAATACAGGCGGGTGCCGTCGGCGGCGGTGATATGGGGCATCAGATCAGGTCCGGGATCTCGCTCAGGTCGCGCAGGATGCGGTGCGGGCTGGCCCACAGCCGGTCGGCGGGCAGGCCCGCCCGGTTGGCCCAAATGGTCGTGAACCCGTATCCGGCGGCCCCGGACACGTCCCAGCCGTTCGACGACACGAACAGGACCTTGTCCTGCGTTTCGCCGTAGCGGTCGAAGACCAGATCATAGACCGCGCGGTGCGGCTTGAAGACGCCCACCTCTTCGACCGACAGCACATCGTCCAACCATTGGCCGATCCCAGCGGAGCGCACGGCGGATACCAGCATCGTAGGCGATCCGTTTGACAGGATCGCGATGTTCATCCCCCTGGCTTTCAGCGCCTCCAGCATGGCCGGGACCTCGGGGTAGGCGGGAAGTTCCTTGTAAACAGCCAAGAGCCGGGCGCGCAGGGCGTTGTCATGCAGGCCCGCTGCATCCATCGCCCAGTCCAGCCCATCCTGCGTAACCTGCCAGAAATCGATATGACGGTCGGCAATGGTCCGCAGCCAACTGTATTCCAGTTGCTTGGCGCGCCAATCGGCCGACAGTTTCGGCCAGACCTCGGCCAATTTGTCCTGTCCGGGTTCCTCGGCAACCTGCCGGGCCGCGGCGTTGACGTCGAACAAAGTGCCATAGGCATCGAAGATGCAGGTTGTGATCGTCATGAAGCCCCCGGAAATTTTCTGTTGTTGCCGCAGGTTGGCACGGGACAGGGCGGTTTGGGAAGGCCCGTTTGCATTCCGGGGCAACGATCCTTAGGGTGCCCCCATCACTTCAGAAGCACCCGCGAGAGACGCGGCCTTCGAAATTCGCACCCCCAAAACAGATTGGACCTATCATGACGCAAGTCAAAGCGGGCGACACCGTGCGCCTTCACTACACCGGCACCCTGAAGACGGGCGAAGTTTTTGATTCCAGCCAGGGCCGTGACCCGCTGGAGTTTACCGTGGGGTCCGGACAGATCATTCCCGGGCTGGACAAGGCCATTCCGGGCATGGCGGTCGGCGACAAGAAAACCGTCGATGTGCCCTGCGCCGAAGCCTACGGCGAGGCCGATCCCTCCGCGCGTCAGGCGATCCCACGCGCCGAGATCCCCGATCACATCCCGACCGATCCGGGCACCATGTTGCAGATGCAGGCCCCCAACGGGCAGGTCGTTCCCGTGACCGTGGTCGAGGCGACTGAGACCGAAGTGGTCCTTGACGCCAATCACCGGCTGGCCGGGCAAGACCTGATTTTCGATATCGAACTGGTCAGCTTCGACGCGGCCTGAACTTTTGGGGGCGGTGGGTTAAAACCCACCTTACCCGGGGGCGCTTCGCCCCCCGGACCCCCAGAGGATATTTGAGGCCCAAAGAAGTATGGACGCTGAGTCCAGCCCCCTTCTTTGGGTCAAAAATATCCCGGGGTGAATGGCCCGGTACGGGCCAGAGGGGCAGAGCCCCTGAACGCAAGGTGGGTTTCAACCCACCCCGCCAGATGGATCAGCCCGGCTGCCCTAGGTTGTCGATATGCGGCATCCCCATCACGTGATAGCCGCCATCGACGCGGATGATTTCCCCGCTGGTGTGCATTCCTGCGTCCGACGCAAGGTAGACCGCCGTCCCACCGACCGAGGCAAGGCTGGCGTTCTGGCGCAGCGGCGCGTTTTCCTCGGTATGGCGGAAGGTGCGGCGGGCGCCGCGGATGGCGGCCCCGGCAAGGGTTTTCATCGGGCCGGGGCTGATCGCGTTAACCCGGATCCCCTGCGGGCCCAGATCGTCGGCCAGATAGCGCACCGATGCCTCGAGCGCGGCCTTGGCCACGCCCATGACGTTGTAATAGGGGGTGACCCGGCTGGACCCCTGATAGGTCAGGGTCAGGAGCGTGCCGCCATCGGTCATGATCTCCGCCGCGCGGCGGGCCACGTCGATGAAGCTATAGCAGCTGATCGTCATCGAGTTCTGGAAATTGGCGCGGCTGGTGTTGATGAACCGCCCGGTCAGCTCGTCCTTGTCGGAATATGCGATGGCGTGAACGAGGAAATCGATCTTGCCCCACTTGTCCTTCAGTTCCGCAAAGGCCCGGTCGAGCGAGGCATCATCCAGTACATCCGCTTCGATCAGAATGTCGGACCCGGCCTCTGCCGCCAGCGGCCCGACCCGCTTTTTCAGGTTTTCGCCCTGATAGCTGAACGCGAGTTCCGCCCCGGCCTTGTGCATTTCCCGCGCGATCCCCCAGGCGATGGACCGGTCGTTGGCCACGCCCATGATCAACCCGCGCTTGCCTTCCATGGAAATGGTCATGCCGTGCACTCCGTTCTTCTAGCTGCTGAACTGGTCGCCGCGGCAACCACTTGCCGCAGCGTAAACCATCTGTTGGCTGACAATCATAGAGATTTTCAGCAAGACATGCCCGTGAAAACCTGACCTTTAGTCGGCCAGCCGGGACAAAAGCATCGACCCGTTGGTGCCGCCAAAGCCAAAGCTGTTGGTCATCACCGTATCAAGGCCCGCGTTTTCAACGAGGCTGGTGGCAATCTCGGCCGGCTTCAATTCCGGGTCCAGCGTTTCGACGTTGATCGACGGGGCGATATAGTCGCCCTGCAACATCAGCAGGCAATAGATGGCTTCCTGCGCACCGGTCGCGCCCTGGCTGTGCCCGGTCATCGACTTGGTCGAGGAGATCGGCGGCGTCGATCCGTCACCAAAGACCCGGCGCACCGCCTGCACCTCACCCACATCCCCGACCGGGGTCGAGGTGCCGTGTGCGTTGATGTAGCTGACCTTGCGGCCCTCGGGCAGGGTCCGCAACGCCTCGCGCATGGCCCGTTCGCCGCCTTCGCCCGACGGCGCGACCATGTCGTGCCCGTCCGATGTGGCGGCAAAGCCGGTGACTTCGGCGTAAATCTTCGCGCCGCGCGCCTTGGCGTACTCGTAGTCTTCCAGCACCACGATTGCGCCGCCGCCCGCGATCACGAACCCGTCGCGGCCCGCGTCGAACGCGCGCGACGCCTTTGTCGGCGTGTCGTTATATTTGGACGACATCGCGCCCATGGCGTCGAACAGGCAGGACAGGGTCCAGTCCAGTTCCTCGCCCCCGCCGGCGAACATCACGTCCTGTTTGCCCAGCATGATCTGTTCGGCCGCGTTGCCGATGCAATGCAGCGAGGTGGAGCAGGCCGAGGTGATCGAATAGTTGATCCCCTTGATCTTATAGGCGGTCGACAGGTTGGCCGAGATGGTCGACGACATGCATTTCGGCACCGCGAACGGCCCGATCCGCTTCGGGCTGCCCGAGTTCAGAACCACCTGATGCGCGGCGAACATGGCGCTGGTCGATGGCCCGCCGGATCCGGCAATCAGCCCGGTGCGCGGGTTGGAAACCAGGCTTTCGTCCAGACCTGCGTCGGCGATGGCCTGCCCCATGGCGATATGGGCATAGGCGGCACCCGGCCCCATGAACCGCAGGGTCCGTTTGTCCACATGCTCGGCCACGTCGATCTTGAGCGTCCCGGCAATCTGGCTGCGGAACCCGCGCTCTGCCATCTCCGGCACCGCCTCGATCCCCGATTTGCCAGCGCGCAGGGCGGCGTCCACCTCTGCGGCGTTGTTGCCAATCGGCGATACGATCCCAAGTCCTGTTACGACGACACGGCGCATGAACGGCTCCTTTTCAGTCCTTGATCGTGTGTAGGACAGGGGCGGGGAGGGGGCAAGCAATTAGCAGGCGCCGGTTCGGGATTGACCCCCTCGCCGTTGCGCCGGTCCGCGGCCTGTGCCCTTCAATAGAATTTCTTCTGCTGGCCAAGCTGCGCGATGATCTGTTCCATCCGGCGCGCGCGGGTTTCGGGCTTCTTCGCGGAATGCAGCCGGTGGTAGATCGCGAAAAGGTTCGCCCGGTTGAGCGTGGCGTAGAAAGCTCTGGCCTCTGGGTTTTCGTCCAGCTTGGCCAGGAAATCGGTCGGAATCTCCATGTCGCGCGAACCGGCATAGGCCGCATCCCAGCGGCCATCGACCTTCGCGGCCTCAACCTGTGCAAGACCGGGGGGCATCATCAACCCGTCGCGGATCAACTGATCTGCATGGGTGCAATTGCGCTGTGACCAATTGGATCGGGGGCGGCGCGGGGTCAGGCGCTGAAAGTAGGACGCCTCGTCGCACCGTTGCTTGATGCCGTCGATCCAGCCCCAGGCAATCGACTCGATCACGCAGTCATCCCAGGTCACGGATTGCGTGCCCGACCCTTTCTTGAAGATGCGCACCCAAAGCTGTTGATGCGTTTCGTGGTGCGCGGTGAACCAGCTCCGCAACTCCTGCCGCGTCGGAAACGCGACAGGATCGGTGGGGATCAGGGCCAACCGCTCAGCTCTCGCTTAGCGCGACCTTCATGCCCGTAACCTGATAGATCACCTCGCCATCGGCCTCGACGATACCGTCGGCGACGCCCATGGTCAGGCGGCGGGTCTGCACGGCCTTGGTGAAATCGACCTTGTAGGTCAGCATCTTGCGGTCCGGGCGGACCATGCCGGTCAGCTTGACCTCGCCCACACCCAGCGCATAGCCGCGGCCCTGCCAACCGCGCCAGCCAAGGTTGAAGCCGGTCAGCTGCCACAGCCCGTCAAGGCCAAGGCACCCCGGCATGATCGGGTTGCCGGGAAAGTGGCAGTCGAAGAACCACAGGTCGGGGGTAATGTCGAATTCTGCCACCACATGGCCCTTGCCGTGCAGGCCGCCATCACCCGAGATGTCGGTGATGCGGTCCATCATCAGCATCGGCGGGGCCGGAAGCTGCGCGTTGCCGGGGCCGAACAATTCGCCGCGGGCGCATTTCAGCAGGTCATCCTTGTCGAAACTTGTGGGGTATTGGGCCATGCCGGGCGTATCCATTCCTCTGATCCGTTTCAGCCCGTCTATCACCGGGGACCGAAGCAGGGCAAGCGCGGCGCGCGGGACGTCTGCCCTTGTCGGGCCCGTTTTCATTTGAATTCCCGGGGCAAAGCGACATATGTTGATGATCGGATATAGACACGGGGCCGGTATGCGGGAACTCGACACCCAGATGGAAACGCGCGGCGGCGATTGGCTTGCCGGGGTCGGGCTGCGGCCGACCCGCCAGCGGGTCACGCTTGCGGCGCTTCTGGTAGGCGACGGACAGGACCGGCATGTGACCGCCGAATGGCTGTTCGATGCCGCGCGCGAGGCGGGCGAGAAAGTGTCGCTGGCCACGGTTTACAACACCCTGCGGGCCTTTTGCGAAGCCGGGCTGATGCGCGAGATTACCGTGGACGGATCGAAAAGCTATTTCGATACCAATACCTCGAACCACCCGCACTTCTATTGGGAAGACAGCGCGGCCCTGACCGACGCGCCCAGCGAACAGCTTGAAATTCGCCGGCTGCCCAAGGCCCCCGATGGGGCAGAGATTGCCGCGGTGGACGTGGTGATCCGGCTGCGGCGCAGCTGATCTGTAGCGGTGGGTCAAGACCCACCTTACTTTGCCCCACCGATGTAAGGTGGGTTTTAACCCACCATTAACCATGCTGCGGCAGGCTGGCGCCATGTCCTGCTATTGCCGCCTTTTCGTGCCCGGGGGCACATGGTTCTTCACCGTCCGTCTTGCCGACCGGCAGTCTGACCTGCTGTTGCGCGAGGTTGGGTTGTTGCGCGATTGCGTGGCGACCGCAAAGGCCCGCTGGCCTTTCGACATCGACGCGGCGGTGATCCTCCCGGACCATCTGCACATGATCTGGACCCTGCCCGAAGGGGACGCGGATTTCCCGAAGCGCTGGCGGTTGATCAAATCCACCTTTTCGCGCCACCAGCCGCCGCCGGGATTGCCGCGCGACAGCCAACTGCGCAAGGGCGAGAAAGGGATCTGGCAGCGCCGGTTCTGGGAGCATCTGATCCGCGACGCCTCGGACCTCGAGGCGCATCGCAGACTGATCCACGAGGCGCGGGTGCGCGCGGGCTTGGTGCCGCGCCCCGATGCCTGGCCCTACTCCTCGGTCCATCGTGACAGCCGGTTCGGCGGTGCCCAGCCGCCGATCGGGCCGGGATTTGCCGGGCAGGGTGGGTCAAGACCCACCTTACGGGCCGCGGTGTCCAGACGGGCGTAAGGTGGGTTTCAACCCACCATCCCTAGAACCACCGTCCCTAGAACCACTGTCCTGGCTCCATTAGCCCCAGATCCAAAAGCTGCTGCGAATGCCATGTGAACGTGGCGGAGTTATGCCAGCGGAATGTCTGGATGTCATAGGTCGATCCGGGGTTCCGCTTCAGCGCCTTGGCCGTCCGGAAGGAACAGACCGCCGCCGTCAGGTTATGGTGCCAGGGACAGGCGTAGGTATTGTATTCCTCGTCGTTGAACGTGTGGTTGGGCAGGATGCGCAGCCCCGGCTTGGACCGGAACAGTGACACCCTGTCGATCCGCCGCCGCGGGGCCGGGATATGTTCCTCGAACCGCCAGCGCAGACCACCGAAGAAATCCAACTGCCGTTCTTTCGGGTGATTGTGGTTTGCGGGGTCAGGCCGGGCCAGCGCGTAGTAGCCCGATTTGTCCAGATAGGCATCGTCAAGACAGACTGCGGAAGGGTTGCTGTCGAGATCCCCGGCATAGAGGTCGACCACATAGGTCAGAACCGTATCCCGCCGCTCTTCGGTGTTGAAGGCAAGCATCTCTGCGATGTTGCGATGTTCGCAAAACGGGTGAAACAGGTATTCGGCGTTGTAGCTGTAGTAGAGCCACGTTCCCCTCGGTGCCGCTTCGATGCAACCGTTGATCACGGCCTCCATCGCGCCCTCTGCGGAGAGATCGTGATCGACCCGCACCACCAGTTCCTCCATCCCCTTCGGGAAGGGGATGTCCGGCGATCCGAAGGCGATCACTTTCTTGAAGCCCGCGTCGATATTGTGGCGCAGGGTCGATGCAATCTCGACCCCGTCTTCGATCAGCAACAGCGCGACCGGCCCCTTCGCCAACGCGACCTTGCCCAATCGCAGAAAGGAGGTGAGGCTCGAATAATGCTCTGCCATGTTTACCCTTCCGAATGGACCCGCCCGACACTGCCGCAAGTTCCGTTAAAACCGGGTGCATTGCAAGACTGGGGCGCCCGCGCTAGGTAGGCGCGATCCAAGCCACGCCTGCCAATGCGGAACCTGCCCGATGTCCGATCCCAAGACCGACGCGCCAAAGAAGCTGTTCATCAAGACCTACGGGTGCCAGATGAACGTCTACGACAGCGAACGCATGGCCGAGGCGCTGGGCGGCAAGGGCTATGTTGAAACGGCGACGCCGGAAGATGCGGACATGATCCTGCTGAACACCTGCCACATCCGGGAAAAGGCCGCCGAAAAGGTCTATTCCGAACTGGGCCGGTTGAAGCCGCTGAAAGATGCAAAGCCGGAGCTGAAGATCGGTGTCGCGGGCTGCGTCGCGCAGGCCGAGGGCGAAGAGATCATGCTGCGTCAGCCGATGGTCGATCTTGTGGTTGGCCCGCAGTCCTATCACCGGCTTCCCGCCCTGGAAGAGGCGGCGGGAAAGGGGGCAAAGGTCCTCGACACGGAATTTCCCGAGGAAGACAAATTCGAAACCCTGAAATCCCGCCCCAAAGCCAAGCGCGGCCCGACCGCCTTTCTGACGGTGCAGGAAGGTTGCGATAAATTCTGTTCCTTCTGCGTGGTCCCCTATACCCGTGGGGCCGAGGTCAGCCGCCCGGCGGACCGGATCCTGCGCGAGGCGCGCGAACTGGTCGAGGCGGGGGTGCGCGAGATTACACTGCTGGGCCAAAACGTGAATGCCTATCACGGGCATGAAAAGGGTCTGGCCGGGCTGATCTGGGCGCTGTCGGATATCGACGGGCTGGACCGCATCCGGTTCACCACCTCGCACCCCAACGACATGGACGACGCGCTGATCGAGGCGCACGGCACCTGCGACAAGCTGATGCCCTACCTGCATCTGCCGGTGCAGTCCGGGTCGGACCGGATTCTCAAGGCGATGAACCGCAAACACACCGCCGAAAGCTATCTGAAGCTGATCGAACGCATCCGGGCCGCCCGTCCCGATCTACACCTGTCGGGGGATTTCATCGTCGGCTTCCCGGGTGAGACGGATGCGGATTTCGACGACACGCTGGCGATCGTGCGCGACGCGGGCTATGGCACCGCGTTCTCGTTCAAATATTCGGCCCGCCCCGGAACCCCCGCGGCCGAAAAGGTGACCAAGATGGTCGACCCCGAGGTCGCCTCGGATCGGCTGGCCCGGTTGCAGGCGCTGATCACCCAACAGCAGCGCGCGCTTCAGGACAGCATGGTCGGGCGCGAGGTGTCTGTCCTGTTCGAAAAGGAAGGCCGCCTGCCGGGCCAGATGGTTGGAAAATCAGAATATCTGCACGCCGTCCACGCGCTTGCCCCGGCGGACCTGCGGGGACAGATTGCGCGGGTCAGAATCAAAGACAGCGGGCCGAACTCGCTTGCTGGGGAACTGATCGGCCAGAGCTGAGGCCAGCGGGCCATCTGAGAACCCGTCTGGATTTCGCACGGGGACACGGAACAATCGCCGCAATTCGGCGGCACTGTTCTGCAATCGAATACAATATATACCCTTTTGAGCTTCCCATATCCCCCAAATTTGGTAAGATTATGACGGGAGTTGAAGTGCGCGGCTTGAGCAATCCGGTCGCGCTGGAAGCGTAAAGGGCATTTCTGTGGCAAGCGAAATCAAGAAAACCGCACGTATGACCTTCGGAGCAATCACAGCGGCTGCGCTGGGTCTGGCCTTGGTCGCGGGTGCGGCAACAGCGCAGGACAGCCGGGTTGTTCAGGGTGAACGGTATATTCCGGGGATCTGGATCGATCCGGATGGGTGTGAGCATTGGGTGATGGATGACGGGGCCGAGGGCTATATGTCGCCACACCGGACCCGCGATGGCCGCCCGGTCTGCCACCGGTCCGAGATTTGCGGCGTGATCCCGACGGACCAGCTGTTCGCGACGGACCGCCACAACATCAACGCAGCGAACCGGCAGCGCCTGACGCAGTTCTTCCAGCAGTCGATGGCGAATGGCACCTTTGCCTTCTTGATCTACGGCCACACCGACAGCCGCGCTTCGGATGAATACAACATGCGCCTGTCCGCGAACCGGGCCAACGCGGTTGCACAGGTTGCGGCAGGCGCCGGGGCCCGCGTCGCGGATGTGCGCGGCTTTGGCGAACGCAGCCCGCGCGCGCCGAACGACACCCCCGAAGGCGGAATGGCTCAGAACCGCCGCGTCGAAATCTACTGCCTGAAGTGAGGATGAGTGAGATGAACCTAGTAAAGAGCATCGCAATCCTTGCAGCGGCCGGATCCCTGTCCGCCTGTGTCGGCGCCGAGGGCTTTGAAGGCGGTGGCCTGACGGCCCATGGCACCGTGCCCGCCGACAAGTCGATCGACCGCGGGATCAATGCCCACGACCTGTCCACGCTGATCGCAGGTATCTGGGTCGACCCGAATGGGTGTGACCACTGGATCATCGACGATGGTGTCGAAGGATACCTGTCCGAGCGTCTGACGCCGGATGGTCTTCCGGTCTGTTCGGGCGTGGCCCCGCCGGAAACCGCAACCGGGCCGTTCAAGGACGGCACGCCGATCCCAGACTTCCTGTGATCGCGCAGCGGACATCACGAATGCCAGAAGGGCCGCAGCATCTGCTGCGGCCTTTTTCGTCGCAAAGTTGTGACCTGCGCGCGTCATGCCTTGCGCATGGCAAGCCGAATTGCCACCATCGACCCAAGCCCGCCTAAGAGGAGTCGCGATTTTTGGCCACGAGCATCCTGCCCCCGCTTGAAACCAACCCGGAACTTGCCGAAACCCATTTGGAGTTCCCCGATAATTTCCTGCTGATCGACCTGTGTGGCGAATACGACAGGAACCTGGCCAAGATCGAAAACGACCTGCAAGTGCAGATCCTGCGCCGCGGCAATCACCTTGCCATCGTCGGAGAGGAAGCCCCCCGCAAGGCTGCCAGCGACGTGCTTCAGGCCCTTTATGGTCGGCTGGAATCCGGGCGCAGCGTAGAACTGGCCGATGTGGATCGCGAGTTGCGCATGGGGTCGTCCGAAGCCGATACCGGCACGCTTGCGGGCGACCAGATGGAGATGTTCGGCAAAGGCCCGGTCGAGATCAAGACCCGCCGCAAGCTGGTGGAGCCGCGCACCGATGCGCAGAAGGCCTATGTCCGCAACCTGTTCAATCACGAGATGGCCTTTGGCATCGGCCCGGCCGGGACGGGCAAGACCTATCTGGCCGTCGCCGTGGGCGTGAACCTGTTCATCGAAGGCAAGGTCGACCGGATCATCCTGTCCCGCCCCGCGGTCGAGGCCGGGGAAAAGCTCGGCTATTTGCCCGGTGACATGAAGGACAAGGTCGATCCCTTCATGCAGCCGCTGTACGACGCGTTGAACGACTTCCTTCCGGGCAAGCAGACCGCCAAGCTGATCGAGGAAAAGCGCATTGAAATTGCGCCCTTGGCCTTCATGCGGGGTCGGACCCTGGCGAATGCCTTTGTCGTGCTGGACGAGGCGCAGAACGCCACCACCATGCAGATGAAGATGTTCCTGACCCGGCTTGGCGAAGGCAGCCGCATGGTCATCACCGGCGACCGCAGTCAGGTGGACCTGCCCCGGGGCCAGACATCGGGCCTTGCCGATGCAGAACGGCTTCTGAAGGGGATCGACAAGATCAGCTTCAATTATTTCACGGCCAAGGACGTGGTCCGCCACCCGCTGGTCGCCGCGATCATCGAAGCCTACGACAGGGCGGACAACGGCGGCGTGTTGTGACTGCCGACATCAGTATCGACATCGCCGATCCCCGCTGGGCTGATGTTGGATTCGACGATCTTGTTGCTACCGCGACCGAGGCGGTTCTGGATCACCTTGGCCTGAGCGACGACTGCGAGTTGTCGGTTCTGGCCTGTGACGATGCCCGGATCGCCGGGTTGAATACCGAATTCCGGGGCAAAGCGGTTCCGACCAACGTGCTGTCCTGGCCGGCCGAGGAACGTGGCGCCGATGCCCCCGGCGCCCGGCCGGACCTGCCCGAGCCCGATATGTTCGGCACGGTTGAACTGGGCGATATTGCGATTTCCTATGATACTTGCGCCCGCGAAGCCGCCGAGGCGGGCAAGCCACTGGCCGATCACACCACGCATCTTGTCGTTCACGGGGTGTTACATCTTCTGGGCTACGATCACATCCGTGACCCGGATGCCACCCTTATGGAAGGTTTAGAGGTGGAGATACTTGGCAAACTGGGGGTCCCGGACCCATATTACCGGGAAGACTGAAGGCGCCGGGCAGATCCGCGCGCCATGGATACAGGAGAAGATGGGCGATACCGCAGACGGGTCCTCTAGCGCAGCGCATGGCGCGCAACCGGACCAGACAGAGACGACCGAGGCCCAGAGTAATCAGGGCAAGGGCTTCTTCAGCCGCATTTTCGATGCCTTGACCCCGGTCGAGGACGACAGCGATCCGCACAACGAGACACAGTCCCGCGCCCCCGCGAACGGCAGCCCCGTTCCGGGAATGCTGAACCTGCGCCGTATGCGGGTCGAGGATGTGGCGATCCCCAAGGCGGAAATCGTGGCCGTTTCGGTGACCATTTCGAAGGATGAACTGGTCGAGGTCTTCCGCGAAAGCGGGCTGACCCGGATCCCGGTCTATGAAGGAACGCTCGACACCCCGATCGGGATTGCCAACCTGAAGGACTTCGCGCTGCGTTACGGGTTCAACGGCGACACCTCTGAATTCGACATGCGCGCGATGCTGCGCCCGCTTCTCTACGTGCCCCCGTCCATGCCCATCGGCATCCTGCTGCAAAAAATGCAGGCCGAGCGGATCCACATGGCCCTTGTGATCGACGAATACGGCGGCACCGACGGTCTGCTGACCATCGAAGACCTGATCGAACAGGTCGTGGGCGAGATCGAAGACGAACATGACGTGGACGAAGCCGAAAGTTTCTCTTGCGAGAAACCGGGCGTCTACATGGCGCAGGCCCGCACCCCGCTGGAGGAGTTCGAGGCCGAGATCGGGATGCCGCTGACCGAGCATGAAGAGATCGACGGTGAAGAGGTCGACACGCTTGGCGGCCTTGTCTTCATGCTATCCGGCCATGTCCCCGCGCGGGGCGAGGTGATCCGCCATCCATCCGGCCCGGAATTCGAAGTGGTCGAGGCCGACCCCCGCCGGATCAAGCGGTTGCGAGTCCGCCTGCCACATGCTGCCGAATAGCGGCTGGCGCAGGCTGGCCGCATTTGCTGTCCTTGGCGCGGTCGCGGCATTGGGGCAGGCCCCGTGGGGGCTGTGGTGGCTGACCCTGCCGGCGCTGGCTGCCGCAGTGGTCTGGATGCGCCCCACGGGACGGGGCGCGGCCTGGGACGGTTGGGCGCTGGGCACCGGATATTTCGGGACCGCGCTGCATTGGATCGTTTTCCCCTTCTTCGTTGAACCCGACATCCACGGCTGGATGGCCCCTTTTGCCGTGGTGTTCATGGCGGCGGGGCTGGCCCTGTTCTGGGCGCTGGCCTGCGGGATCACAGCCCGGTTCCGGCTGGGCCGGGCCGGGGTCCTCGTGCTGCTGGCCGGGGCCGAGGTCTGCCGCGCCTATATTTTCACCGGCTTTCCCTGGGCGAATATCGGGCACATCTGGATTGAGACGCCTCTGGCCCAACTGGCCGCCATTGCCGGGCCGCATGGGCTGATCCTGTTGACCACGCTGCTGGTCTGGGGGCTGACCGCGCTTTGGGATGGCAGGCGGGTCATAGGTGGTGCAGTCGTCCTAAGCGGGGCTGTTGCCGCATTTGCCCTATCGCCCGGCGCCGCGCCCGCGCCGGACGCGGGTGCGCCCGTGGTGCGGCTGGTACAACCCAACGCACCACAGGACGAAAAATGGGACCCGGACCGGGTGCCGGTCTTCTACAACCGCCTGATCACCGCAACGGCGCAGGGGCAGCCGCCCGCGCTGGTCGTCTGGCCGGAAACCGCGATCCCCTACCTGATGGAATATGCCGACCCGATCTTTGACGAAGTGGGCGAGGCGGCCCGCGGTGCCCCCGTCATCCTTGGCCTGAACCGGCGCGACCAAAGCCGGTACTACAACGCCCTTGCGGTGCTGGGGTTGGGGGGCGAGGTCCGGTCGATCTATGACAAGCGCCACCTTGTGCCCTTCGGCGAATACATCCCCTTCGGAGAGGTGATCGGACGGTTCGGGTTGCGCGGACTGGCCGCGTCGGAAGGGGGCGGGTTCTCAAAAGGCCAGGGGGTGCCGCGTATTCTGCTGCCGGGATTGGGGCAGGCAGTTCCGCTGATCTGCTACGAAGGAATTTTCGCCGAAGAAGTTCGTGCGGCAGTTATCGCGGGCGACCGGCCCCGTCTGTTGGTGCTGATCACCAATGACGCGTGGTTTGGCCCCGGCACTGGCCCGCGACAGCATCTGGCACAGGCCCGGCTGCGCGCCATCGAAACGGGCCTCCCGATGGTCCGGGTCGCTAATACCGGCGTCTCGGCGATGATCGACGGGCGCGGGCGGATCACCGAAAGCCTGCCGATGAACACGGACGGCTGGACAGATGCCCCTTTGCCCGCCGATCTTGGCCCCACGCCCTATCTGCGCTGGGGCGACATCCCGGCGCTGTTGTTGCTAATTCTCGCCATTTCCGGGGTCATTTTGGGGCGGCGTCGCTTTTCGATTGACCCTGTTCAAGCCGATCAATAGCCCTAACTTCCGAACAATATCCCCCGTCACAACGGCTTCCTGGCGTGGCGGGAAAAACCCAATGGAGCATCCCCATGACCCGCGCGAACTACATCTTCACCTCGGAATCCGTGTCCGAGGGGCACCCGGACAAGGTCTGTGACCGGATTTCCGATGCCGTCCTTGACGCCTTCATCGCGGAAGAACCCGAAGCGCGGGTCGCCTGCGAAGCCTTCGCCACCACCAACCGGGTTGTAATCGGCGGAGAGGTTGGGCTGTCCGATCAGGCGAAGCTGTCCGAATATATGGGCCGGATCGACCAGATCGCGCGCGACTGCATCCGCGACATCGGCTATGAGCAGGACAAATTCCACTGGCAGACCGTCGAAGTGACGAACCTGCTGCACGAACAATCCGCCCATATTGCCCAAGGCGTCGACGCGGCCGACAACAAGGACGAAGGCGCGGGCGATCAGGGGATCATGTTTGGCTTTGCCACCAACGAAACGCCCGATCTGATGCCCGCCCCGATCCAGTATTCCCACGCGATCCTGCGGCGGCTGGCCGAGGTGCGCAAGAACGGGACCGAACCGACCCTTGGCCCCGACGCCAAATCGCAGCTGTCCGTTCGCTATGAACATGGCAAACCGGTCGGCGTGGCCTCGATCGTTCTGTCCACCCAGCACCTTGATGCATCCATGACCTCGGATGATGTGCGCAATGTGGTCGAACCCTACATTCGCGAAGTTCTGCCCGAAGGCTGGATCAGCGCCGAGACCATCTGGCACGTGAACCCCACCGGCAAATTCGTGATCGGCGGCCCCGATGGGGACGCGGGCCTGACCGGGCGCAAGATCATCGTCGATACCTACGGCGGCGCGGCCCCCCATGGCGGCGGCGCGTTTTCCGGCAAGGACCCGACCAAGGTGGACCGGTCTGCCGCCTATGCCGCCCGCTATCTTGCCAAGAACGTTGTCGCCGCGGGCATGGCCGACAAATGCACGATTCAGCTGTCCTATGCCATCGGTGTGGCCCGGCCCCTGTCGATCTATGCCGACACGCATGGCACCGGCGAGGTCGATCCGGCGGCCATCGAACGCGCGATCGACCAATGCATGGACCTGACCCCGCGCGGCATCCGCACCCATCTGGGCCTGAACCGCCCGATCTACCAGCGCACCGCCGCCTATGGTCACTTTGGCCGCAAACCCGAGGCCGATGGCGGCTTCAGCTGGGAACGGACCGATCTGGCCGACGCGCTGAAGCGGGCGGTCTGATCCGGCGATCCTGCGGGTGTTCCCGGCCGATGAGTGGTCGGGTCCGGCAGCCATTGGGCCAATCGCCAGATTGGCCACGCGCCGACCGCCCCAATTGGCGGCGCGATCAGCGCCACCCGCGGTCGGCAGGAGCAAAGCGGCACCTTATCGTGCCAATTGGATAACAAGAGGTGCCGACATGCCCCATGCAGAGCTGAAATATTCGGCTGACCTGAACATCGACGCCCCCGCGGTCTTGCGGGGGATCGAACAGCTGATCCTGCGCCATGATGGCGGGGCGGGTGCCTGCAAGGGCCGGGCCTACCCGGCGGCAGCGTTTCACCACACCCATTGCCTGCTGACCCTGTCAATGCTGACCAAGCCGCACCGCGATCACGCCTTTACCCAAGCCCTGCTGGCCGACCTGCGGGCCGAACTCGGCCGCCATCTGAACCAGCGCTGCGCCCTGTCTGTCGGGATCCAGTATTCCGACGATGCCTATTGGACCGGAGAGCACATTCCCGACGCCTGATCGTTGCGCTGTCACCGGGACGGGCTAGACTGGCCTGATCTGGGGAAAGGACCGGCGATGATTGAAGGGAAATGCCATTGCGGCGCCGTACAGTGGCGTTTTGACCGCACGCCAGAGGATGCGACTGTCTGCAACTGCACTGTCTGCCGTCGCTACGGGGTCATTTGGGCCTATGATTGGGAAGGCGAGGCGATACATACCTCGGGCCCGACCCATCATTACCGTCGGGCCGACAGCGGCGATATCGAGTTCCACTTCTGCCCGACATGCGGCTGTGTAAGCTGGTGGCGTGGCCACGAACCGAACAAGGACGGGCGGACCCGGATTGCTGTCAACCTGAGATTGGCAGAACCGGAAGTGGTTGCCCATATTCCCGTGGATCGATTCGATGGGCTGGTAACGTTCGACGACACCCCGCGCGACGGGCGCTGCGTTGCCGATTTCTGGGCCTGATGCGGGGGCCGCGCAAACGGCCCCCTCAGGACAGGTCAGGCTGCTGCGGCCTTGCGCTGATCCAGCGACAGGGTGCCTGCGCCAAGGGCCACGATCATCAGCATCCCGCCCGCGATCGCCACGTTCTTCATGAACATGATCATCTCGGTCTGGGCGGCCATGCCCTCCATGCCGAACGAGGGCACAAGATGGAACAGGAAGCCGGACAGCAGGCTGAAGCCCGCCAGAAGGAAGGCGATGATGCGGGTCTGCCAGCCGATCAGCAGGGCGATGCCGCCGCCAAGTTCGGTCAGGATCACCAGCGGCAGAAGCGCGCCGGGAACGCCCATCATTTCCATGTATTGGGCGGTTCCGGAGTAGCCGGTGATCTTCTGGGCACCGGCCATGATGAAGATGAAGGCAAGGAAAACGCGGCCCAGCGGGGCGGCATATTGGGTGGAGTTCATATCGAGGGTTCCTATCGGGGTTGCTGTTGACATGACTTGCCTTGATCTGCGGGCGCCGCACAATTCGGATGATTTGAACATCTTGTGTGGGGTGGCGCACAGTTCCGCCCCTCTTGTGTAAGGTGGGTCTTGACCCACCCGCCGTGATCGGCCCATTGATCCGCCCGCGCCCCCGCGCTAGAGGCCGCGCATGACCGATGACAACACACATCCCACCGGCGCCCCGTGGCGCAACTTCTATGGCCGGCTCAAGGGCAAGGGCCTGCGCAAGTCGCAGGAAGCCTATCTTGACGAAGACCTTGCCGCGCTCTCTCCCGGCGCGGTTGGGTGGGAGGAAAACCCCGACCGGACCCCGCTGGACCTTGCCGCCCTGTTTCCGGGGAAACAGGAGATCTGGGTCGAGATCGGCTTTGGCGGGGGCGAACATATGGTTCACATGGCCGCCCGCTATCCGAACGTCGGGATCATCGGCTGCGAGCCCTATATCAACGGGGTCGCCATGCTTCTGGGCAAGATCCGCGAGGCCGGGGTGACAAACCTTGCCGTGCATCCGGGCGACGCGCGCGACCTGTTCGATGTGCTGCCCAAAGGGTCGGTGGCCAAGGCCTTTCTGAACTACCCGGACCCCTGGCCCAAGAAACGCCACCACCGGCGGCGCTTCGTGACCCAGGATCACCTTGCGCCCCTGTTCGAGGTGCTGAAACCGGGGGCGGAATTCCGCGTGGCGACCGACATCGAAGACTACGTGCGCCAGACCTTGCAAGAGGTGCCCAAGGCTGGGTTCAAATGGACAGCCGAAGGGCCCGCTGACTGGCGCGATCCTTGGGACGACTGGATTTCGACCCGCTACGAACAAAAGGCCCTGCGCGAAGGCCGCACACCGCATTACCTGACCTTTCTGCGCCCGTAAGGTGGGTTTCAACCCACCATTGCCGGGCCTTATGGACCCTGCGCGCGCTCTGGTCTATCAGGGCGCTAACATCTGATCACGAAGGACCACATGATGTCCGGCCACGGCACTCCCATTCCCATGACCTCCCGCAAATGCGGCCCCCTTACGGGCGAGGCCCGCGTACCCGGCGACAAGTCGATCTCGCACCGCTCGTTGATCCTTGGTGCACTGTCGGTGGGGGAAACCCGGATCAGCGGCCTTCTGGAAGGGCAGGACGTTCTGGACACCGCCAAGGCGATGCGCGCCTTCGGGGCCGAGGTGACGGATCACGGCAATGGCGAATGGACGGTCAACGGGGTCGGCGTCGGCGGCTTTGCGGAACCGGAACAGGTGATCGACTGCGGCAACTCCGGCACCGGGGTCCGGCTGATCATGGGCTGCATGGCGACCTCGCCGATCACCGCGACCTTCACCGGCGACGCCTCGCTCAATTCGCGACCCATGGGCCGGGTCACGGACCCGCTTGCCCTGTTCGGGGCGCAGGCCTTTGGCCGCACCGGGGGGCGCCTGCCGATGACCATCGTCGGCGCCGCCGATCCGGTCCCTGTGACCTACACGGTGCCGGTGCCCTCGGCCCAGGTGAAATCCGCCGTCCTTCTGGCCGGGTTGAACGCACCGGGCCAGACCGTCGTGATCGAGAAAGAGGCGACCCGCGACCATACCGAACGGATGTTGGTGGGGTTCGGGGCAGAGCTGACCGTCGAAGAGACCGACGCAGGCCGGGTCATCACCCTGACGGGCCAGCCCGAGTTGAAACCCCAGGCCATCGTCGTCCCGCGTGATCCGTCGTCGGCCGCCTTCCCGGTTTGTGCGGCGCTGATCACCGAAGGGTCCGACGTTCTGGTCCCGAATATCGGCCTCAACCCCACCCGCGCTGGCCTCTTCACCACCCTGCGCGAAATGGGCGCCGATCTGGAATATGAGAACCTGCGCGAAGAGGGCGGCGAACCCGTTGCCGACCTGCGCGCCAAATTCAGCCCTAACCTGAAGGGGGTCGAGGTTCCGCCGGAACGCGCCGCCAGCATGATCGACGAATACCCCGTCCTGTCCGTGGTCGCCGCCTTTGCCGAAGGTCAGACCGTGATGAAGGGGGTCAAGGAACTGCGGGTCAAGGAATCCGACCGGATCGACGCGATGGCCAAGGGGCTGCGCGCTGCCGGGGTCACCGTGGACGAGGGCGAGGATTGGTGGATCGTCACCGGGCGCGGATTTGGCAATGTGCCGGGCGGCGTGACCGTTGAAAGCCGACTGGATCACCGCATCGCCATGTCCTTCATGGTCATGGGCATGGCCACCGAAAAACCGATGCGCGTCGATGATGGCGGCCCGATTGCCACGTCCTTCCCGATTTTCGAGCCGCTGATGGCCAGCCTTGGGGCGCAGGTCAGCCGGGACAACAGCTGATCATGGCGGACGAGCCGGCAAAGCCCAACTGGCGCGCCCGCATCGTGATTGGCGTGATTGCAGTTCTGGGGGCGATCCGGCTGTTCGAGATTTACGTCGGTACACCACGGGGGTTTTGACCATGGCGTTCACCATCGCAATCGACGGGCCTGCTGCCGCTGGCAAGGGCACGATTTCCAAGGCGGTCGCGGCGCATTTCGGTTTCGCCCATCTGGACACCGGGCTGCTGTATCGCGCGGTCGGGGCCAGGGTTCTGGCCGGGGCCGACCCGGTAGAGGCCGCCCGTGCCCTGTGTGCCGAAGACCTTGAGGCGGACAATCTACGCACGCCGGATGTGGCGCAGGCCGCCAGCAAGGTTGCCGTTATTGCCGACGTCCGCGCGGCGCTTGTGGATTTCCAGCGCGCCTTTGCCCGCCGCGATGGCGGGGCGGTTCTGGACGGGCGCGACATCGGCACCGTGATCTGCCCGGACGCCGAGGCAAAGCTGTTCGTGACCGCCAGTGTCGAGGCCCGCGCCGACCGCCGCTATCGCGAGTTGCTGGGCAATGGGCATGAGGTGACGCTCGAAGACGTGGCTGCCGATGTCCGTGCCCGCGATGACCGCGACCAAAGCCGCGCCGCCGCGCCGTTGAAGCCAGCCGAGGATGCCGTGCTGATCGACACCTCGGACCTGACGATTGAACAGGCCGTCGCCCGCGCCATCGCTGTTGTGGACGCGGTCAGGGGCTGACGCCCGCCTCGGCCTTGAAGGCCTCTGCCAGAAAATCGAACACGTGCCGCACCCGCCGGTTCGACCGCACATCCCGATGCACCAAAAGCCAGACCGGGAAGGGGATCGGCGGCAGATCCGGCAGGACGGGGACAACATCTGGGTCCGCGTCGCCAACCCGCGCGTCACAGGGGCCGATGCCCAGCCCGGCCCGCACCATTTCCCACATGACGTTGTGGTCCTCTGTCACATAGGGAAAATTCGCCGCCGTTACCGGAAACCCCATCGACTGGTAGAACTGCAAATACCCCTCGCGGTCGTCGATATTGATGAAATCCGCGCGGGACAGGTCGGCCAGCGTGTTGATCGGCCCGATCCGGTCAAGATAGCTGCGCGCCGCATAGAAACGCCCGGTCGCGTCAGGCAGGCGGGTGCCGATCAGTTCCGGTTCTGTGGGGCGGATATTGCGGACCGCGATGTCGGCCTCGCGGGTTTGCAGGTTCTTGTGATCGTTGCCGGGGATCAGGACGATGGTGATCTCGGGCGCTTCCGCCCGCATCCGCGCGATCAGCGGCGGCAGGATGCGCGAGGCGAACAGGTCTGTCGCCGTGATCCGCACCTCGCCCGCAAGGGTCTGGGACATGCCAAAGGCGGACCGGCTGATGGCGCTGGCGGCGCGGTTCATGTCGGCGGCCATCGGCACCAGATCGCGGGCCGCGGGGGTCAGCTCGATCCGCTGGCCGACCCGTTCGAACAAGGTCACGCCAAGCGTCGCCTCAAGTGCCGCGACCTGACGGCTGATGGTCGGCTGCGTCGTGCCAAGTGCGATGGCCGCGGCGGAAAACGACCCGGCCTCGGCCGTGGCAAGGAAGCTGCGCAGGTGGTTCCAGTCGATTTTCGGGCTATCCATGCAAATTTGTATGACTTGGCAACAAATTTTGTCAATTCGCATGAGGCGCAACTGGGCCTATTCCGGGCCCAAGGATCAAGGAGAACCCCATGCACCCCAATGCCCAAGCCCCCCACAAACTTCCCCGGCGCGAGCTTCTGTTCACGCTCTGGGTCTTTGTGATGTTCCTCTACGCCTATTGCGACATCCTCGGGCTGTTCGACCGGACAGTTCTGGAACAGGTGCTGACCGGCACGGTTGGCGGCGTGGAAATGACCCAAGGCTTCCTTGTCGCGGCGGGCGTCCTGATGATGCTGCCGATCTTTATGGTGCTGCTGACCCGGATCATGGCCTACACCTGCGCCCGCTGGTTCAACATCGGGATCGGGACGATCAAGACCGTGGTGATGATCGCCACCCTGATGACCCCCAGCACCGCCTATTACTGGATGTTCGGCCTGATCGAGATCGCCACGACCGCCACGATTGTCTGGCTGGCCTGGACCTGGACCCCAGAGATGGAGCGCTAACCCACGCCGCCCTCTTGTCGACAGGCGCGAAATCCCCTATACGCGCGCCTGTTGAAGCGGCGGCACAGTCGTGAACAGAGATCGGGGCAGGGTCGGAACATTCCGGCCCTCTTTGTTTTCTTCGTTGCTTCGACCAACCGAAACCCAAAGACCGGCGGAGACAACCGCCTGGCCCGAATAGACACACAAAAGGAAACGAACCGCATATGTGCGCTAAAAACACCATGGAGGAATTCGAAGCCCTCCTTAACGAAAGCTTCGAAATCGACACCCCCGAAGAAGGTTCCGTCGTCAAAGGCAAGGTCATCGCCATCGAGGCAGGCCAGGCCATCATCGACGTCGGCTACAAGATGGAAGGCCGTGTCGAACTTAAAGAATTCGCAAACCCCGGTGAATCCCCGGAAATCAGCGTTGGCGACGAAGTCGAGGTTTACCTCCGCGCCGCTGAAAACGCCCGTGGCGAAGCTGTCCTGTCGCGCGAAATGGCGCGCCGCGAGGAAGCCTGGGATCGTCTGGAAAAAGCCTATGCCGACGAACTGCGCGTTGACGGTGCCATCTTTGGCCGCGTCAAGGGCGGCTTCACCGTCGATCTGGGCGGCGCTGTTGCGTTCCTTCCCGGTAGCCAGGTTGACGTGCGCCCCGTGCGCGACGCCGGCCCGCTGATGGGTCTCAAGCAGCCGTTCCAGATTCTGAAAATGGACCGTCGCCGTGGCAACATCGTTGTGTCGCGTCGCGCCATCCTTGAAGAATCGCGTGCCGAACAGCGCGCCGAGGTCATCGGCAACCTGACCGAAGGCCAGGCTGTTGACGGTGTCGTCAAGAACATCACCGAATACGGCGCCTTCGTCGATCTGGGCGGTGTTGACGGCCTGCTGCACGTCACCGACATGGCATGGCGCCGGGTCAACCACCCGTCCGAAATCCTGTCGATCGGCGAGACCATCAAGGTTCAGGTCATCAAGATCAACAAGGAAACTCACCGCATCAGCCTTGGCATGAAGCAGCTGCAGGACGATCCGTGGGACGCCGTCGAGGCCAAGTATGCGCTGGAAACCGTGCACACCGGCCGCGTGACCAACATCACCGACTACGGCGCGTTCGTGGAACTGGAACCGGGCGTCGAAGGCCTTGTCCACGTTTCCGAAATGTCCTGGACCAAGAAGAACGTCCACCCCGGCAAGATCGTTTCGACCAGCCAGGAAGTGGAAGTCATGGTTCTGGAAATCGACAGCGCCAAGCGTCGCGTTTCCCTTGGTCTCAAGCAGACCATGCGCAACCCGTGGGAAGTCTTTGCCGAAACCCACCCGGAAGGGACCGAGGTCGAAGGCGAAGTCAAGAACATCACCGAATTCGGTCTGTTCATCGGCCTGCCGGGCGAGATCGACGGCATGGTGCACTTGTCCGACCTGTCCTGGGACGAGCGTGGCGAAGACGCCATCCAGTCCTACCGCAAGGGCGACATGGTCAAGGCCAAGGTCACCGAAGTGGACGTCGAGAAAGAGCGCATTTCGCTCTCGATCAAAGCCCTGGACGGTGACCCGTTCGCCGATGCCGTTGGTGGCGTGAAGCGTGGCTCGATCATCACCGTGAACGTGACCGCCATCGAAGACGGCGGGATCGAAGTGGAATACGAAGGCATGAAGTCCTTCATCCGCCGCTCCGATCTGTCGCGTGACCGTGCCGAACAGCGCCCCGAGCGTTTCGGCGTTGGTGACAAGGTCGACGTGCGCGTGACCAACATCGACAGCAAGACCCGCAAGCTGGGTCTGTCGATCAAGGCCCGCGAAATCGCCGAAGAAAAGGAAGCCGTTGAGCAGTATGGCTCGTCCGACTCGGGCGCGTCGCTGGGCGACATCCTTGGCGCAGCGCTCAAGGGCGACGAATAATTCCCGACCCGGTTGGGATGACAGGGGCCCCGGCGGTGACGCCGGGGCCCTTTTCTGTGCGAATCATGCCTAACCATCGTTTCATCGGCGCGGGGCCCGTGGCCGGTTCACGTCCCGGCGGGGCGTTCGGACGCGGCCAGAGCGCCAAGAATCGGGGATTATTCGACAAATCGGAACGAAACCCTGTATCGCGAACCGATTTTCCGCCTATAGTCTGGGTCGATGGAGCGGGACCAACCCGCAGAGAATGATAAAAATCGTCCCCGGGGGGTTGAGGAATGATCAGGTCCGAACTGATCCAGAAGATCGCAGACGAAAACCCGCATCTTTATCAGCGCGACGTCGAAAAGATCGTCAACACAATCTTCGAAGAAATCACGGACGCCATGGCCCGAGGAGATCGGGTTGAACTGCGTGGTTTCGGCGCATTTTCGGTCAAGAAACGGGATGGGCGGACTGGCCGCAATCCCCGGACAGGCGAATCTGTCGCAGTCGAAGAAAAGCATGTTCCGTTCTTCAAGACCGGCAAGCTGTTGCGCGACCGGCTGAACGGGGCGTAAACTCCGCCACATGAAAACCATTCGTTACGCCTTCTGGGCCATTGTCGCGCTGTGCCTGATCCTTGTCGGGCTGGCCAATCGTGAACCAACCGTGCTGCGGGCGATGCCGGATCGGCTGGCCGAACTGCTCGGGATTTCGCCGGTCATCGAACTGCCGCTGTTCGTGGTCCTGTTCCTGGGTGTCGGTCTTGGCCTTCTGATCGGGTTCTTCTGGGAATGGATCCGCGAATATCGGCAGCGGGCCGAGGCACGGGTCCGCGCGCGCGAGCTGGAGCAGCTGAGGCGGGAAGTGGCCCGCACGCGCGAGACCGACGGCAAGGATGATATCATCGCCCTTCTGGACGGAAACTGATGCCCAAAGACACGGCGGTGAAGATTTGCGGGCTGAAGACCCGCGATCAGGTCTTGGGCGCGGTCGCGGCCGGTGCCCGCTATGTCGGGTTCAACTTCTTTCCCAAAAGCCCTCGGTTCGTGACCGTCGATCAGGCCGCCGCGCTCATGCTTGAAGTGCCCGTCGGCGTGGCCAAGGTCGCGCTGGTGGTGAATATGGACGACGCCGGCATTGCCGAGATCGTGGACCGGACCACCGCCGACATGATCCAGTTGCACGGGTCCGAAACGCCAGAGCGGGTGGCCGAGGTTCGCGCCCGCTTTGGACTTCCGGTGATGAAGGCCATCGGCATCGCCGGACCCGAAGACGTGGCGGCGATCGACATCTATTCCGACGTGGCCGATCAGTTGCTGATTGATGCCAAGGCCCCAAAGGGTGCGGACTTGCCGGGCGGCAATGGCCTGCCCTTCGATTGGCGGCTTGTGAACCGCAAATACTGGCGCCGCCCATGGATGCTTGCCGGGGGGCTGACCGCTGATAATGTCGCGTTGGCGGTCCAGATGACCGGGGCCCGGCAGGTCGATGTCGCCTCGGGTGTCGAATCCGCGCCCGGCGAAAAGGACCCGGCCATGATGGCCGCCTTTGTCGAGGCCGCCCGGTCGTGACCGGACCCACGGCCTACCTGCATCTTGGATTCAACAAGACGGGGACAAGCGCCGTTCAGCGCGCGTTCCGATCGGCGACGCCTGCGGGCTTGACCTACTTGCCCTATGAACGGGCCAATCATTCGCATCTGATTTCACAGATTTGCCTGCGCCGGGCCAGACGCGACCCGGCGAGGCAAGCAGAGATGCTGGCCCATCTTGGGAAATTGTTGCGCCGCTCTGGCGACAAAGTTCTGATTTCTGCCGAAACGCTGACCGCCGTCGCAATGCACCCCCAAACCCTGCCGGGGCTGGTGCAGGTCATCCGCGAAACGCACCCCGATATCCGGGCCATCTGCTATCTACGTGAACCCCTGGCCTATATGACCAGCCTGATGAGCCAACGCATCTACGGGCTTGCCGCGGGGACTGGTGACGACAGGTTCACCAAGGATCGCCTCTACCCCGGCTTCCGCAAGCGGATTGAGCCATGGTTCGACACCCTGGGCGAAGACCGGGTGACGGTGCGCCTCTACGACCGCTCCGCGCTATTCGAACAAGATGTCGTCGCCGATCTTGCCCGTTGGATCGGGGTCGAGACGCCGGATTTCGACCGGTTGAACAACGAATCCCTCGCGGCGGAATCCTTCGCGGTTCTTTACAGGTTTGGCATCGCCTGCGCCGAAGGAAGGGTCGACCTGTCGCTGCAGGACCGGCGAAAAGTGGTGCAGGCCCTTCGCGGCTTCGGCAGTTCGAAGTTTTCGGTGATCCCCGCGGATCTGCACCAGCTTGTTGACGAAAACCGCGCGGATATCGAATGGGCCGAAGCGCGTATGGGCCAACCCTTCCCGACCCCGCAACCATCGACCGGTCGTATGGTCTTCGACACCGAGGCGGATGTCTTTGACTATGCAGAGGCTGTCAGGCCCGACCTATTGGCCTATCTTGGCGAAAAAGCCCCAGCAATGCTGCGCCGGACGATTTCGGAACTTTACAGTTCCTGACGCAGCAAGCAAAACAGCCCAAACCCGAAGGAGCGCACATGGCCAACGATCTTTTCAATTCCTTCATGTCCGGCCCGGATGAAAACGGCCGCTTCGGCGATTTCGGCGGGCGGTTCGTGTCGGAAACGCTGATGCCGCTGATCCTCGATCTTGAGGCGGAATACGAGAGAGCCAAGACCGACGAGACCTTCTGGGCCGAGATGGACGATCTTTGGACCAATTACGTGGGCCGTCCATCGCCGCTGTATTACGCCGAACGGCTGACCGAGCGTCTGGGCGGGGCCAAGATCTATTTCAAGCGGGACGAGCTGAACCACACCGGCGCGCATAAGATCAACAACGTGCTGGGCCAGATCATCCTTGCCCGCCGCATGGGCAAGACCCGGATCATCGCCGAAACCGGCGCGGGCCAACACGGGGTGGCCACCGCGACGGTCTGCGCCAAGTTCGGGCTGAAATGCATCGTCTACATGGGCAAGCACGACGTTGAACGTCAGGCGCCCAACGTGTTCCGGATGCGTCTTCTGGGCGCGGAAGTGATCCCGGTCACGTCCGGCCGTGGCACGCTGAAGGACGCAATGAACGACGCGCTGCGCGACTGGGTAACCAACGTGCGCGACACCTTCTATTGCATCGGCACCGTTGCCGGGCCGCACCCCTATCCGGCCATGGTCCGGGATTTCCAGTCGATCATCGGCAAGGAAGCCAAGGAACAGATGATGGCAGCCGAAGGCCGCCTGCCCGATACGATCATCGCGGCAATCGGTGGCGGGTCGAACGCGATGGGCCTGTTCTTCCCCTTCCTCGATGACAAGGACGTGCGGATCATCGGCGTCGAGGCCGGCGGCAAGGGCGTCGACATGAAAATGGAACATTGCGCCTCGCTGACCGGCGGGCGTCCTGGGGTGCTGCACGGCAACCGCACCTACCTGCTTCAGGACGACGACGGACAGATCCTCGAAGGCTTCTCGATCTCGGCGGGTCTGGACTATCCCGGGATCGGGCCGGAACATTCCTGGCTGCACGAGGTCGGGCGCGCCGAATATGTCGCGATCACCGACAAGGAGGCGCTGGAGGCGTTCCAGCTGTGCTGCGAGACCGAGGGCATCATCCCCGCGCTGGAACCGTCCCACGCGCTGGCTCATGTGGCCAAGATCGCCCCCGACCTGCCCAAGGATCACATCATCTGCATGAATCTTTGTGGTCGCGGCGACAAGGACATCTTTACCGTCGCCCGGCATCTGGGCTTTGACATGTCCGATACTGTCGGGCGCGACGCCGACTAGGACTGCGCCGAACCTGAAGAAAGTCGGGCCTTCCGCCGCAGCGGAGGGCCCATTTTTCTTGGTAAACTCTGGTTTATGGGCGGAATCGGGGCGCGATGGGCTGACGCGTAAACCCCAAGGCAATGGAAATCGGCGCAACAGGGCGCTTTGTTGATGGGTGAAAGCCGCCGGTCCGGTGGCTGATTCTTTCGGGCGCTTCCCGCGCTCCGGGCAACTTGGTAGAAACCGCTATGAAACGTCTTTTGGCCTCAACATTTCTGACTGCGATGCTGGCACTACCCGGCGCCGCTTGGGCGGACAGTGTGCAGGATCAGATCATCGCGCAACTGACCCAGCAAGGGTTCGTCAGCTACGAGGTATCGCACACCTTGCTTGGGCGTGTGCGCATCATCGCGACCAGCAGCCGATACCGCCGCGAAATCGTGTTCAATCCCACGACAGGCGAAATTCTGCGCGACTTCATTCAGGCGCTGGATGACGATGACAGCGGAAACACCGGGCCGGTTCTGTTTGATCCGGACGGGCAGGGCGGCGTCGACGACGATGAACCCGACGACGACGATGATGACGAGGAAGAGGACGACGAGGAAGAAGAGGACGACGAAGAAGAGGAAGAGGAAGAGGAAGAGGACGACGAGGAAGAAGAAGACGACAAGGAGGACGACGTGTGACGGTTGATCGCCGCCAAAGACCGGGTCGAGGTATCGCTCTTCTTGGGACCTGCCGGGAGACATCGACCCGGTGAAAAAGACCTATGTGCTTGTCGTTCTGATTGTCGTCCAACTGCTTTGCGCGTTGTTCTTCGTCGGCAACATCCTGACGTCTGTCCTCGGGTTTGCCCCGATCAGCTGGCAGATCAGCGAGTATATCGAGATTGGGGCCGCGCTTGGCCTGCTTCTTGGAATTGTGGTGGGTGCGATTACATTGCGCCGGACCCTTGCCCGCAACGCCCAGCTGGACGGGCAGCTTCGGATGGTGTCCGGGGCGTTCACCGACCTCATGTACGAACGGTTTGCCGAATGGGGGCTGACCCCGGCCGAACAGGATGTGGCGCTGTTTGCGATCAAGGGCATGTCGATTTCGGATATCGCGGCATTGCGGTCCACGTCGGAAGGCACGGTCAAGGCGCAGACCAACGCGATCTATCGCAAGGCGGGGGTGTCTGGCCGTCCGCAGCTGCTGTCGCTGTTTATCGAAGATCTGCTGGACGACACGCTCAGCCCGTCAACTCTGGCCGAACCTGCGGCGGTGTCCGGCGTTGGGTTTGCCGGCCTTCGGCGTCGGGCGGACTAGTCTCCGACCCTCCCCAAAGCATTGGCCGTCAGGGCCTCGATCGGCACGATGTCCAGCGCCCGCTGATGCGTGGCCGCTAGATCGACCTGCGGCGCGCAGCCTTCGTCATGGGCCTGCAGGAACCGGCCTGCGCAAAGACACCAGCGATCACCGGGCACCAGCCCCGCAAAGCCATATTCCGGGCGCGGGGTGGAAAGATCGTTGCCCACGTACTTCGAAAAGGCCAGAAATTCCGCCGTCATCACGGCACAGACCGTGTGGCTGCCCGCATCCTCGGCGCAGGTATTGCAGGCCCCGTCCCGGAAGAACCCGGTCAGCGGGTCCATGGAACAGGCGGTCAGCGGGCCGCCAAGGACGTTTGTAGATGGGTATTTCTCGGTCATTGCAGCCTCACAGGTCGCGGGCGATGGTGCGCAGGATCTGGATGTTCTTTTCGTGTACGCCCGGTTCCCGGAACAAACGGTCGGCGGAATTGACCGCGATCACCACATTCCTTGCCCGATCAATGTAGATGTATTGGCCGTAAATGCCACGGGCAAAGAACTCTTCGCCCGGTGTCGCGCCGACGGGCACCCACCATTGATAGCCATATCCCGTGGCGCCCTGTGCAGTTTTCGCGCTGGGCCGGGTGGACGCGTCGATCCATTCGGCCGGCACGATCTGCTGCCCCTGCCACATACCGCCCTGCGCGATCATCTGCCCGAACCGGGCATAGTCGCGGGTGCGCAGGTTCAGCCCGCCAAGGACAAAGGCCACGCCGTAGCCGTCGGTCAGATAAAGCGGGTCCGCTTCCAGCCCCAGCGGCGCGATGATCTTTTCAGCCAGAAGGCCGGGAATGTCCCGCCCGGTTGCCCCGCGCACCACCATCCCGATCACATGCGTGTCGATCGAAACATACTGCCAGACCGTGCCGGGGGTGGCGAAGCTTTCGTCTTGTCCGGCGGCAAAAGCGTCCATCGACCCGCCAAGCGCAAGAACCCGGCCCATCTTGTTTATGTCGCTGTTGAAATCCAGATAATCTTCGTCAAACGTCACCCCCGATGACATTTGCAGCACGTCCCGCAATGTCGCACCGTCATAGGCCGACCCGGCGAGGGACGGGGCATAGTCCGTGACCTTCACATCAAGGCCTGCAATCGCGCCCTCCTCGATAAGGACGCCGACCAAGGCGGAGAGGAAGGATTTCGCCACCGACCAGCTGATCCGCAGATCGTCCGCGCCGGTGCCAAGGTAATAGCTTTCGTGCACCACACGGCCGTCGTGCAGCACAACCAGGCCGGTCACGTTCCGGTCGATGATCCACTGGTCGACATCGGCGGGCAGGTCGTAGGCTGGCCCGGCGGGCAGGGGGCTGACCGGTCCGTCACCGCGCAGCACCGAAACCGTGTGGAACAATCCATCCATGCCCGAGAAGTTGCCCACGATCCTGTCTTCGGAAAACAGGCTGTTGACGGCCAGAAGCCGGGTGATTTCCTCGCGCTTCCAGAAGCCGACAACCGCCGCCGCCAGAACCAGCGCAAGCGCCGCGCGCCCGACCCATTTGAACACTGTCCTCATCTGCGCCCCTCTCGCCCAAATCTGCGGATGAACCTGCCCCAAGGGTCGCGCCCTTGGCAAAGGAAACCCGACGGAAGGTCTTAGCGGAACTTGTCGGCCAGCCGTTGCAGGGGGCTGCGGGTGTCGTCCTTGGGCGCGGGCTCTGGCGCGGGCGGCTTTGCCTTCAGGGGGTCCGGCTTGCCCTCGGCCCGCACCCGTTCGCCCCCCGACGACCGGGGCGGGGCAACCCGCAGCGCCACCGCGTTCAAGAACTTTGGCCCGTCGCCCGCCGCCAGCGCGCGCGCGCCATCGCCGATCCCCCGCAGCAGGTCGTCAAGCCAGTCCTGATCCGCCTTGGCGAAATCGGACAGGACATAGCCCGCCACCCTGTCCTTGTGGCCCGGATGCCCGATCCCCAGTCGGACCCGGTCATAGTCCGGCCCGATATGCTGGTGGATCGACCGCAGCCCGTTGTGGCCGGCGTGCCCGCCCCCGGTCTTCAGACGGCATTTGCTCGGGGCAAGGTCCAATTCGTCGTGGAATACCACCACATCCGCCGGGCTCAGCTTGTGAAACCGCATCGCTTCACCCACGGACTGACCAGACAGGTTCATGAAGGTCTGCGGCTTGAGAAGGATCACCTTTTCGGACCCGATCTTTCCTTCGCTGACCTGCCCCTGAAACTTGGACCGCCAAGGGCCAAAGCCGTGGTCGGACGCGATTTGGTCCAGCGCCATAAAGCCGATGTTATGGCGGTTCTGCGCGTATTCCGCGCCGGGATTTCCAAGGCCAACAAAGAGTTTCATATCCGCCCTATGCCATGTCAGGGCCGGGCAGGGGAAGAGGCAGGGTATCAGCACCGGTGATGATCCCTTGCACCAAAGATTATTTGACTTGGCGACGGGCGCGTCGCATCAGTCGGAAATGCACAAATCCGCGCCCCTTTTCACCCCTGTTCTGATCGTCGGATGTGTCGTCATCCTGACGGGCTTTGCCATCCGTGCGTCCTTCGGGGTGTTCCAGATCCCGATTGCCGAAGAGTTTGGCTGGCTTCGGGCCGATTTCAGCCTCGCCATCGCGATCCAGAACCTGTTCTGGGGGATCGGCCAGCCGATCTTTGGGGCGATTGCGGAAAAGATCGGGGATCGCAAGGCGATCATCATGGGGGCAATCGCCTATGCGGCGGGCCTCTTGCTGTCGGCCGGGGCGACAACCCCGCTGGCCCACCAGATGTACGAGGTGCTGGTCGGCTTTGGCATCGCCGGGACCGGGTTTGGCGTGATCCTTGCGGTCGTGGGCCGCGCCTCGAGCCCGGAAAACCGGTCGATGAGCCTTGCCATCGCCACCGCCGCCGGATCGGCCGGGCAGGTGGTTGGCGCGCCGCTGGCCGAATACCTGTTGGGATTCATGACATGGCAATCGGTCTTCGTTGCCTTTGCCGCCGCGATTCTTGCGGTCCTCCTGCTTTTGCCCTTCATGCGGTCCCCCACCCGCCCGGCCACCAAGGCCGAGCTGGAAGAGACCATGGGCCAGATCCTGATGAAGGCCGCCAAAGACCCGTCCTATGCGATGATCTTCCTTGGGTTCTTTTCCTGCGGCTATCAACTGGCCTTTGTCACCGCCCACTTTCCGGCCTTCGTGACGGAAATGTGCGGCCCCATCGACAGCGCGGGCTTCCTTGCGGGCGCCGGGATCACCAGCACGTCGGCGCTGGGCGCGGTTGCGATTTCGCTGATCGGGTTGGCGAATATCGCGGGCACGCTGACCGCCGGGTGGCTGGGTAACAGGTTTCCCAAGAAATACCTTCTGTCGGGCATCTACGCCGGGCGGACCATTGTCGCGGCATGGTTCATCATGACCCCGATGACGCCGGTGACGGTCATCGTCTTTTCGCTGGTCATGGGCAGCCTGTGGTTGGCCACCGTGCCGCTGACCAGCGGGCTGGTCGCCCATATCTACGGCATCCGCTACATGGGCACGCTTTATGGCATCGTGTTCTTCAGCCACCAGCTGGGCAGCTTCATGGGCGTCTGGCTGGGCGGCAAGTTCTATGACCTTTACGGCAGCTATACCGCCGTCTGGTGGGTCGGCGTCGGGGTGGGGGCGTTTTCGGCCCTGATCCACCTGCCGATCCGGGAACGCCCACACGGAACCCCCGCCGCCGCCTGAGGTTGTCGTTGCAACCCGGCGCAGCCTGCGCCACCTTGGGGATAACAGGCAACACTTCCCAAAAGGGCGATCTGGCGTGACCCTGCCCTCGCAACTTCCGCTGAAACTGCGCGCCGGTGGCAAGACCGACGTGCGTACCCAGTTCGCCGCGCTGCCGTTCCGGGTGGTGGGCGACAAGGTGCAGATCTGCCTGATTACCAGCCGGGGCACCGGGCGCTGGATTCTGCCCAAGGGCTGGCCGATGCATAAGGAAACCCCGGCGCAGGCCGCCGCGACCGAAGCCTGGGAAGAGGCCGGGATTGTCGGCGATCCGATCGACCGGTGCCTTGGGGTCTATACCTACGTCAAATCCGTGGGAAAGGCGGACGCCCCCATCGTTGCGTTGGTCTACCCGGTGTCGGTTCGGAAACTGAAATCCGACTGGCCCGAACGGGGCGAACGCAAGCGCAAGTGGTTTTCCCGCAAGAAGGCCGCGCAAAAGGTGGCCGAACCGGCGCTTCGGGCAATCATCGACGGCTTTGACCCGAAACAGGCACTGCGCTAGGCCCCTTTGCCTTCCCGCCAAAAGCGCTTACATCTGGATAGTCACCGCAACCGGGTTTGCCACGAATGATCCGCTACACGCTGAAATGCGACCGGGACCACACCTTTGACAGCTGGTTCCAGTCCGCCGACGCCTTCGACAAACTGGCCAAGGC
Source organism: Loktanella sp. IMCC34160 (assembly GCF_004145845.1). GTDB lineage: Bacteria > Pseudomonadota > Alphaproteobacteria > Rhodobacterales > Rhodobacteraceae > SELP01. Next base: position 96,258 of record NZ_SELP01000004.1, read on the forward strand.
CGGAATGGTCGCTTGCGCCGAATGCGGATCGTCCAGCGTGGAAAAATCCCTGATGGCCCCGGCGGTCACGACCGACCGACCCCTGTCGGCCCCCAAGGACCCGCGTGAGGTGGCGCTGGCCAAGATGCGCGAGGAGGTCGAGAAGAATTCGGAATACGTCGGCCTCTCCTTCGCCAAGGAGGCGCGGGCCATGCACACCGGCGACGCGCCCGAACGGTCCATCTATGGCGAGGCAAAGCCGGAAGAGGCCAAGGCCCTGATCGAAGACGGGGTGCCGGTCCTGCCCTTGCCCTTCAAACCCCGCAAGCAGGCGAACTGATCCGGGCAACATGCCGCAATCCTGACCGGCTTTTCCGCAACATCGCGCATTGCGCAGGCCGTGCCTTGCAATTAAAGGGGGCGCGACTGTCAATCCGGGGGGTCCAATGCCCATCCTAGTTATGAAATTCGGCGGCACGTCGGTTGCCAACCTCGACCGCATCCAGCGGGCGGCCAAACGGGTCGCGCTGGAAGTGGCCAAAGGCTATGACGTGATCGTCATTGTCTCGGCCATGTCGGGTGAAACCAACAAACTGGTGGGCTTCGTCAACGAAACCTCGCCGCTGTATGATGCGCGTGAATACGATGCGATCGTGTCCTCGGGCGAAAACGTGACCGCGGGCCTGATGGCGCTGCGGCTACAGGAAATGGGAATCGTCGCCCGCAGCTGGCAGGGCTGGCAGGTCCCGATCAACACCACCTCGGCCCACGGGGCGGCCCGGTTCATCGACATCCCGCGCGACAACATCGACGGAAAATTCGCCGAAGGCTTCCAGGTGGCCGTCGTCGCCGGGTTCCAGGGCGTCAGCGCCGAAGGGCGGATCACCACCCTTGGCCGGGGCGGGTCGGACACCACTGCCGTCGCCTTTGCCGCCGCCTTCGAGGCCGAGCGCTGCGATATCTACACCGATGTCGACGGGGTCTATACCACCGACCCGCGGATCAGCTCCAAGGCCCGCAAGCTCGACAAGATCGCGTTCGAGGAAATGCTCGAACTCGCCAGCCTTGGCGCCAAGGTGCTGCAAACCCGTTCCGTTGAACTGGCGATGCGCTACAATGTGAAGCTGCGGGTGCTCTCCAGCTTCGAGGAACCTTCAGATGACGCGGGCACCCTTGTCTGCGCGGAGGAAATGATCGTGGAATCCAAAGCAGTTTCCGGTGTCGCCTACAGCCGCGACGAAGCCAAGGTCACGCTGGTGACCGTCGAAGACAAGCCAGGCATCGCCGCGGCGATCTTCGGTCCGCTGGCCGATGCGGGCGTGAACGTCGACATGATCGTTCAGAACATCGCCGAGTCGGGCTACAAGGGCCACGACGGCGGCGTGACCGACATGACCTTCTCTTGCCCGGTGGACCAACTGGCTCGCGCGGAAAAGGCGCTCAACGATGCCAAGGCCGACGGGCGGATCGCCTTTGACCGGCTCGAGGCGGATACGGACGTGGCCAAGGTGTCTGTCGTGGGGATCGGGATGCGGTCGCACGCGGGCGTCGCCGCCAAGATGTTCGAAACCCTGTCCAAGGAAGGGGTCAACATCAAGGTCATCGCCACTTCGGAAATCAAGATCTCGGTCCTGATCGACCGCAAGTATATGGAACTGGCGGTTCAGGCGCTGCACGACGCCTTCGAACTGGAAGTCGAAGGCTGATCCAGCCGATCCGATCTGAATGCTGGGGCGCGCCGGGGAAACTCTGGCGCGCCCTTTGCCTTTCCGGGGCGGCTGTGGTCTGACTTCCCGGACCGATCAGCGGAAAGGACGCGGCAATGCAGCAACCGGACGGACACCATCTTGCCGAACTGAATGTCGGGCGTCTTCTGGCGCCAACCGACGATCCCCGCGTGCGCGATTTCATGCAGGCGCTTGATCTGGTCAATGGTCTGGGCAAGCGGATGCCGGGGTTCGTCTGGATGATGGAGGGCAGTGGCGAACCGGGGACCGGCAATACCGAAAACGCCCTGAACGGCGATCCGCAATTCGTGGCCAACCTGACGGTCTGGGCAGATGTCGCCAGTCTTGAACGGTTTGTCTGGGGCACGATCCACAAGAAATTCTATGACCGCCGGACCGAATGGTTCGAGGTCCTGGGCGACCAGCATTTCGTGATGTGGTGGATCCCCGAGGGACATGTCCCGACACTGGACGAAGCCATGGACCGGCTGGCAGACCTGCGCGACAACGGACCCTCCCGGCGCGCCTTTGGCTGGGCGGACCTGCCAGCAGCGACCGAGTGGCGAAAAAAGGTCTGTACCTGACCCCCGGGATTGGCGGCAGACCGCCCGGTTTCCCCATGACAGGGGCGGGTTATTGAATATCACCGGGTAAAGACAGATGTGTTTTGCCGTGGCCGCCGTTTCGGTGGTTGCGCAGAAATGGAGTTCATGACGATGCCCCGATTTGTTCCCGCTGTCGCCCTGACCGGACTGGCTGCCGTGGCTTTTGCCGGAATGTTGCAGGCGAAGCCTGCGCTGCGTGATGTGGACTATGTGCGCGAAGGTCTGATCGCCGCCGGGATCGCCTATGAAATCGGTGACAAATGCGATGGCATTTCGGCCCGGATGCTGCGCGGGGTCCTGTTCCTGCAATCTTTGCAGAACCACGCCCGCGACCTTGGCTATACCGAGGAAGAAATCGACGCTTATGTGAACGACCGGGCCGAGGCGGATCGGCTCAAGGCCGTTGCCTATCAGCGTCTGTGGTCGATGGGCGCGGTCGAGGGCCAATACGACACTTATTGCGCTGTCGGCCGGGCAGAAATTGCCGCTGGTAGCCAAATCGGCCGCCTGCTGAACGACTGATCGGCGACCGTGGTCGGGGCGGGGCAAGTTGCCCGCCCTGCCGCACCTGCAAAAAAACCCCCCTTTCGGTGCTCTTGTGGCTGGCATCACGCGCCATGCCGCGTTAGAACGCCCGCGACCGGATGCGCGCGGTGCAATGGTATGCCGTGCCCATTTCGCGGAGACAGAGAACCAAAAGGCTGGCCATGTCCGATCTGCGCAAACTCATTATCGATGGAAACGAGCTCGAGGTGCCCGGCACCATGACCCTGATTCAGGCCTGCGAACAGGCCGGGATCGAGGTGCCCCGCTTCTGCTATCACGAGCGACTGTCCATCGCGGGCAACTGCCGGATGTGTCTGGTAGAGGTCGTCGGCGGCCCGCCGAAACCCGCCGCCTCCTGCGCCATGCAGGTCCGCGACCTGCGACCCGGCCCGGAAGGCCAGCCGCCGGTGGTGAAAACCAATAGCCCCATGGTCAAGAAGGCCCGCGAAGGGGTGATGGAATTCCTTCTGATCAACCACCCGCTGGATTGCCCGATCTGCGATCAGGGCGGCGAGTGCGATCTTCAGGATCAGGCCATGGCCTATGGCGTGGACTTCAGCCGCTACCGCGAGCCCAAGCGCGCCGCGATCGACCTGGACCTTGGTCCGCTGGTCGAAACCCACATGACCCGCTGCATTTCCTGCACCCGCTGCGTGCGCTTCACGACCGAGGTCGCGGGCATCACCCAGATGGGCCAGACCGGACGCGGCGAAGACAGCGAGATCACCAGCTACCTTGGCGAAACGCTTGATTCGAACATGCAGGGCAACATCATCGACCTCTGCCCGGTCGGTGCGCTTGTGTCCAAGCCCTACGCCTTTACCGCCCGTCCTTGGGAACTGACCAAGACCGAAACCATCGACGTGATGGATGCGCTTGGGTCGAACATCCGGGTCGACACCAAGGGTCGTGAAGTGATGCGCATTCTGCCGCGCAACCATGACGGCGTGAACGAAGAATGGATTTCCGACAAATCCCGCTTTGTCTGGGACGGTCTGCGCCGCCAGCGTCTGGACACCCCCTATATCCGCGAGAACGGCAAACTGCGCAAAGCGGGCTGGGACGAGGCGCTTGCCGCCGCCGCCGCCGCGATGAAGGGCAAAAAGGTTGCCGGCCTGATCGGCGATCTGGTGTCGGTCGAAGCCGCCTTTGCGCTGAAGCAGTTGGTCGAAGGGCTGGGCGGTACAGTTGAATGCCGCACCGACGGGGCGAAACTGCCCGCCGGGAATCGGTCGGCCTATGTTGGCACCGCCAGCATCGAAGACATCGACGAGGCAAAGCATATCCAGCTGATCGGCACCAACCCGCGCGACGAAGCGCCGGTGCTGAACGCCCGTATCCGCAAGGCGTGGACACGCGGCGCCAACGTTGGCCTGATCGGCGAAGCCGTTGATCTGACGTATGATTACGTCCACGTGGGCACCGACCGCGCCGCGCTTGATGGCCTGCTGGGCGGCAAGTTCGGCAAGGTTCTGGAAGAGCCGTCGATCGTCATCGTCGGTCAGGGCGCTCTGCAAGAGGCCGATGGCGAGGCCGTCCTGGCCGCTGCCATGCAGCTGGCCGCTGAAACCAAGTCCAAGTTCATGGTGCTGCACACCGCCGCCGCCCGCGTGGGCGCGATGGACATCGGTGCCGTGACGACGGGCGGGCTGAAGGCCGCCACCGACGGGGCCGAGGTGATCTACAGCCTTGGCGCTGACGAGGTGGAGATCGGAGAAGGTGCCTTTGTCATCTATCAGGGCAGCCATGGCGACCGTGGGGCGCATCGCGCCGACATCATCCTGCCCGGCGCCGCCTATACCGAAGAAAACGGTCTGTTCGTGAACACCGAAGGCCGGCCGCAACTGGCCATGCGGGCGGGCTTTGCCCCCGGCGAGGCCAAGGAAAACTGGGCCATTCTGCGGGCGCTCTCTGCCGGGCTGGGCGCGACCCTGCCCTTCGACAGCATGGCGCAACTGCGCCACGCCCTGATCGAGGCCGTTCCGCATCTGGCCCGGATCGACGAGGTGGCCGAGAACGAATTTGCCCCGCTGAAGGCCAAGAAACTGGGCAAGGCCAGTTTCCGCAACGCGGTCCGCGATTTCTACCTGACCAACCCGATCGCCCGCGCAAGCGCGCTGATGGCCGAACTGTCGGCCGGGGCCAAGGCGCGGCAGGCCACGAAGGTGGCTGCGGAGTAGGGGATGCGGGGGGCGCTTGCCATATCCGCGCTGGCCGTCGCCGCGGCCTGTGCCCCGCAAGAGGGCGCAGAGGTTGGCCGCGCGGCCGCGAACCCGTCTTATCAGGGGGTCGAAACCCGGCTACTGGACGGGGATCTGGTCAATTTCCGGGTGCGCATGGCCGGGGCCAGCGGACCCGAGGACGTGACCAAATACGCCGAATGCGCGGCCGCCCAATACGCCCTGATCCGGGGCTACGGCTTTGCCCGGCACGTGCGCACAACTACCGCCGAAGAGGGTGGAATCTGGCGCGCGGATGCTGTTTACACCATCTCGCCGGCCCTGCCTGACGGGCTGAGGACAATAGACGCCGAAGTGACCGTGGCCGATTGCGGCCAACGCGGTATCCCAACGGTGTGAGAGGACAGACAATGGTAGAATTCTTCACCACGACAAACCTTGGGATCGTCCTGCTGATCCTTGGCCAATGTCTTCTGGTGCTGGTGCCGCTTCTGGTGGCGCTGGCCTTTCTGATGTACGCCGACCGCAAGATCTGGGCCGCTGTCCAGATGCGCAAGGGGCCGAACATCGTGGGGGCCTTCGGGCTGCTTCAGTCCTTCGCGGACTTCCTCAAATACATCGTGAAAGAGGTCGTCGTGCCCGCAGGCGCCGACAAGGGCGTGTTCTTCCTTGCGCCGATGATCTCCTTCGTGCTGGCCGTGATCGCCTGGGCGGTGATCCCGTTCAACGACGGCTGGGTGATCTCGGACATCAACGTCGCCATCCTCTATGTCTTCGCCGTCTCCTCGCTCGAGGTTTACGGCGTGATCATGGGGGGCTGGGCGTCGAACTCCAAATACCCGTTCCTCGGCTCGCTGCGGTCCGCCGCTCAGATGATCTCTTACGAGGTTTCGATCGGCCTGATCATCATCGGGGTCATCATTTCGACCGGGTCGATGAACTTTGGCGATATCGTGGGCGCGCAGGATACCGACTATGGCATCCTTGGCTGGTACTGGCTGCCGCACTTCCCGATGCTGTTCCTGTTCTTCATCTCGGCGCTGGCCGAAACCAACCGCCCGCCGTTCGACCTTCCCGAAGCGGAATCCGAACTCGTCGCAGGCTATCAGGTCGAATATTCCTCGACCCCGTTCCTGCTGTTCATGATCGGCGAACTGATGGCCGTGGTGCTGATGTGCGCGCTGGTCTCGCTGTTGTTCTTCGGCGGCTGGCTGTCGCCCATTCCGGGGCTGCCCGACGGGGTGTTCTGGATGGTTGCGAAAATGGCGTTCTTCTTCTTTATCTTCGCGATGGTGAAGGCGATCACGCCGCGCTACCGCTATGACCAGCTGATGCGCCTTGGCTGGAAAGTGTTCCTGCCGATGTCGCTGGCCTGGGTGGTCATCGTGGCATTCCTTGCGAAATTCGAAGTGCTTGGCGGCTTCTGGGCCCGCTGGGCGATTGGGGGCTGATCCATGACGCAGATCGATTACGGCCGCGCCGCGAAATATTTCCTCCTGTGGGACTTCGTGAAAGGGTTCCAACTGGGCCTGAAGTATTTCTTCCGCCCGAAGGCCACGCTGAACTACCCGCATGAAAAGGGCCCGCTGTCGCCGCGGTTCCGGGGGGAACACGCCCTGCGCCGCTATCCGAACGGCGAAGAACGCTGCATCGCCTGCAAACTGTGCGAGGCGATCTGCCCCGCGCAGGCGATCACCATCGATGCCGAACCGCGCGAGGACGGCAGCCGCCGCACCACCCGCTATGACATCGACATGACCAAATGCATCTACTGCGGCTTCTGTCAGGAAGCCTGCCCGGTGGATGCCATCGTCGAAGGTCCGAACTTCGAGTTTTCGACCGAAACCCGCGAAGAGCTGTACTACGACAAGGACAAGCTTCTGGCGAACGGCGAACGCTGGGAAGCCGAGATTGCCCGCAACCTTGAACTGGACGCGCCCTACAGATGATCCGTTGTGCCCCCAACCATATTGCGAATTTGCGCACATGTCGCCGAGAGGGGGACATGTGATGGGGGCGTGGGGAATCGAAACGCTTGAGAACGACAGCGCCATGGATTTTGTCGCGGACTACGAACAATTCGGTGTGTCGGCACTTGTCCGAGCGATTGCCGAAATCCGTCGGGAGGCATCTGGTGGTTATGTCGAAGTTGATGGCGGGGCAGCGGCACTGGTTGTAGGAGAGGTCGTTGCGGCTGCATTCGGAGCGCCCTCCGATGCTGTGGGTGAATTCGACGCAAATCGCCTCGCAACCCATGCCGCGGATGTGCGGAAGCATCCGGAACTGGTTGTCGCGGCAATCGAGGCGATCAAGCTTTCCAATGGCGACTTGGAAACCTCTGAAAATCTTGGCCTATGGTCCGAAGCGGGGGAGCTTGAGCAGTTCATTACCATTCGCGATGAACTTGTAGCCCGATTGGAGGGCCTGAAATGACCGACGCACCGAACCCCTTCGAGGCCATGATGAAGGCCGGGCAGGACTGGGCAAAGGCCCTGAATCCTGCCCTTGAGTCCTTCACACCCAAAGGGTTCGAAGCGCTGTTTCCCACCATGTCCAAGGACGTGATGGAAAGCTTCTTCGGCAAGGGGATCAACCCCGAGGGGCTTGATGCGAAAACACGGCTTCTGCTGACCCTGATGGGTCTGACGATCATGGGGGCGCAGGCGGAAAGCCAGATCCGGCTGACCGTGCGCCACGCGATCGAGGCAGGGGCCACCAAACAGGAAGTGGCCGAAACCATCGGCCTTGCAGCCATGTTCGGCGGCGTTCCTGCAATGACAAAGGCGATGGAACTCGCCAGCCAAGTGATGGAAGAGGACAACACATGACCGTGGGTGCTTTCATTTTCTACCTCTTCGCCATCAGCACGCTGACCGGCGGGTTGATGACGGTGCTCAGCCGCAACCCCGTCCATTCGGTGCTTTGGCTGATCCTCGCCTTCCTGTCGTCGGCCGGGCTGTTCGTGCTTCTGGGCGCGGAATTCGTCGCCATGCTGCTGATGATCGTCTATGTGGGCGCGGTCGCGGTTCTGTTCCTCTTCGTGGTGATGATGCTGGACATCGACTTTGCCGCGCTCAAGGCGGAGATGGCCCGCTACATGCCGCTGGCCCTGCTGATCGGCGTGGTGCTGATCATGCAACTGGCGCTGGCCTTTGGCGAATGGGGCTTTTCGGACGGGTTTGAAACCCGGCTGGCCGCCCCGGTCGAGGGCGGGATCCAGAACACCGCCGGGCTGGGCGCGCTGATCTACGACAAATACATCATGCTGTTCCAACTGGCCGGCCTGATCCTTCTGGTCGCGATGATCGGGGCGATCGTGCTGACGCTGCGCCACCGCACAGACATCAAACGGCAGGACATCATCGCCCAGATGATGCGCGACCCGGCCAAGGCGATGGAACTGAAAGACGTGAAACCGGGGCAGGGGCTGTAATCATGATCGGACTTGAACATTACCTGACCGTTGCGGCGGCGCTGTTCGTCATCGGCATCTTCGGGCTCTTCCTGAACCGCAAGAACGTCATCATCCTGTTGATGAGCATCGAACTGATCCTTCTCAGCGTGAATATCAACTTTGTCGCCTTCTCGGCGCATCTCAATGACCTTGTGGGTCAGGTGTTCACCCTGTTCGTGCTGACCGTGGCCGCCGCCGAGGCTGCCATCGGGCTGGCGATCCTTGTGTGTTTCTTCCGCAACCGCGGGACCATCGACGTTGAAGACGTCAACGTGATGAAGGGATAATGCATTGAAGGCCGAAGAAAACACCCTTGGCGGAATGAGAGTCATCTCTCGGCAAGATGGACTTGTTCAGCTTCGCTGCAATCGCTGCAATCTGCTACAGATCGTTTCGGAAAACGAAGTGCAATCGACCACATGTGACGCACCGGGTTGCGTTGCGAAAAGAGGACTGTAATTGATGGAAACGACAATCCTTTTCGCACCCCTTGTCGGGGCCATCATCGCGGGCTTCGGCTGGCGGATGATCGGGGAAACGGCGGCCCAATGGCTGACCACCGGTCTTCTGTTCCTTGCCGCGATCCTGTCCTGGGTCGTCTTCCTTGGTCATGACGGCACCACCCAGCACATTGAAATCCTGCGCTGGATCCAGTCCGGCGCGCTGGACACCAGCTGGGGCATCCGGCTGGACCGCCTGACTGCGATCATGCTGATCGTGATCACCACGGTGTCGGCGCTCGTCCACCTGTATTCGATGGGCTACATGGCCCATGACGACAATTTCGAAGGGGCCAACTACAAGGCGCGTTTCTTCGCCTACCTGTCGTTCTTCACCTTCGCGATGCTGATGCTGGTGACATCGGACAACCTTGTTCAGATGTTCTTTGGCTGGGAAGGCGTGGGGGTCGCGTCCTACCTGCTGATTGGCTTCTACTACAAGAAACCCAGTGCCAACGCCGCCGCGATCAAGGCCTTCGTGGTCAACCGGGTCGGTGACTTCGGCTTTGCCCTTGGCATTTTCGGCCTGTTCTTCCTGACCGACTCGATCAATTTCGACGTCATCTTTGCCGAGGCGCCGCATCTGGCCGAAACGCAGCTGCACTTCCTCTGGACCGACTGGAACGCCGCGAACCTGCTGGCCTTCCTCCTGTTCGTCGGCGCGATGGGGAAATCGGCGCAGCTGTTCCTGCACACCTGGTTGCCGGACGCGATGGAAGGCCCGACCCCGGTGTCGGCCCTGATCCACGCCGCGACCATGGTCACCGCCGGTGTCTTCCTGGTGTGCCGCATGTCGCCGCTTTATGAATTCGCGCCCGAGGCAAAGCAGTTCATCGTCTTCATTGGCGCCTCGACCGCCTTCTTTGCCGCGACCGTGGGTCTGGTGCAAAACGACATCAAGCGCGTCATCGCCTATTCGACCTGTTCGCAGCTGGGTTATATGTTCGTCGCCGCCGGTGTGGGCGTCTATTCGGTCGCCATGTTCCACCTGCTGACCCACGCCTTCTTCAAGGCGATGCTGTTCCTTGGCGCGGGGTCCGTGATCCACGGGATGCACCATGAACAGGACATGCGGAACTATGGCGGGCTGCGCAAGAAGCTGCCGCTGACCTTCTGGGCGATGCTGATCGGCACGCTGGCGATCACCGGTGTCGGGATCCCGCTGACCACCATCGGCTTTGCCGGCTTCCTGTCGAAGGACGCGATCATCGAAAGCGCCTATGCGGGCGGCACCGCCTATGCCTTCTGGCTTCTGGTGGTCGCGGCCGCGATGACCAGCTTCTACAGCTGGCGGCTGATGTTCCTGACCTTCTGGGGCACGCCGCGCGGCGACAAGCACACCCATGACCACGCCCATGAAAGCCCCGCCGTCATGACCGCCCCGCTGGGCGTTCTGGCGATCGGCGCGATTTTCTCGGGCATGGTGTTCTACGGGCCGTTCTTTGGTGACCATGATCAGGTGAACAAGTTCTTCGGGATCACCCATGAGGAAACCGTGGCCGATGCCGGACATGGCGAAGACGCCGCCGCCGACGATCATGCCGCCGCCACCGCAACGGAAGAAGGCGATCACGCCGCACCTGCCGCCGACGGTCATGCCGTTGCCGCGCCGGGGCAGGGGGCCATCTATATGGCCGCCGACAACCATGTGATGGACGATGCACACCACGCCCCGAAATGGGTCAAGGTTTCGCCTTTCGTAGCGATGATCCTGGGCTTTGCCCTGTCGTGGATCATGTATATCTGGCGTCCCGAGTGGCCGGCCAAACTGGCCGAGCAACAGCGCCCGCTGTACAATTTCCTGCTCAACAAGTGGTACTTTGACGAACTTTACGACGCGATCTTCGTGAAGCCCGCCAAGGCGCTTGGCCGCATCCTTTGGAAGGTCGGCGACGGCAAGATCATTGATGGCGCGATCAACGGGCTGGCGATGGGCATTGTGCCCTTCTTCACCCGCCTCGCGGGCCGGGCCCAGTCCGGCTACGTCTTCACCTATGCCTTCGCGATGGTTCTGGGCATCGTGGCAATCCTGACCTGGGTGGTTCTCACCGGGGGGGCGAACTAATGCAAAGTCTTCTGTCGATTACCACCTTCATCCCGCTGATCGCGGCCGCCATTCTGGCGCTGTTCCTGCGGGGCGATGACGCGGCGGCCCAACGCAATGCCAAATGGGTTGCGATGATCGCCACGCTGGCGACGTTCCTTGCCTCGCTGTTCATCTTCTTCGGCTTCGACGCCGCCGATACCGGGTTCCAGTTCGTCGAGGAACGCGACTGGATCCTTGGCCTGAAATACAAGATGGGCGTGGACGGGATCAGCGTGCTGTTCGTGATGCTGACCACCTTCCTCATGCCGCTGGTCATCTGGTCGGCCTGGGAGGTGAACACCCGCGTCAAGGAATACATGATCGCCTTCCTGATCCTTGAAACGCTCATGCTGGGCGTGTTCATGGCGCTGGATCTGGTGCTGTTCTACCTCTTCTTCGAGGCGGGGCTGATACCGATGTTCCTGATCATCGGCATCTGGGGCGGCAAGGACCGCATCTATGCGGCCTTCAAGTTCTTCCTTTATACCTTGATCGGCTCGGTCCTGATGCTGGTTGCCATGATCGCCATGTATATGGACGCGGGCACCACCGATATTCCGACCCTGATGACCCATGTCTTCGCACATGAGACCTTTGGTCTGCTGGGAATTCAGGTTGTCGGCGGGTTGCAGACGCTTCTGTTCCTCGCCTTCTTCGCCAGCTTCGCTGTGAAAATGCCGATGTGGCCGGTCCACACCTGGTTGCCGGACGCCCACGTTCAGGCCCCCACCGCAGGCTCGGTCGTTCTGGCGGCGATCCTGTTGAAGATGGGCGGCTATGGCTTCCTGCGGTTCAGCCTGCCGATGTTCCCGGTCGGGACCACGGTGATGACCGATCTGGTGCTTTGGATGTCGGCGATTGCCATCGTCTACACCTCGCTGGTCGCGTTGGTGCAGGAAGACATGAAAAAGCTGATCGCCTATTCGTCGGTCGCGCACATGGGTTACGTCACCATGGGGATCTTCGCGGTGAACCAGCAGGGGATCGACGGCGCCATCTTCCAGATGCTGTCGCACGGTTTCATCTCGGGCGCGCTCTTCCTTTGCGTGGGCGTGATCTACGACCGGATGCATACCCGCGAGATTGGGGCCTATGGCGGCCTTGTGAACCGGATGCCCGCCTATGCGCTGATCTTCATGTTCTTCACCATGGCCAACGTGGGCCTGCCGGGCACCTCGGGGTTCATCGGTGAATTCCTGACGCTGATGGGGATCTTCCAGGTCAATACCTGGGTGGCGCTGGTCGCCACCTCGGGCGTGATCCTCTCGGCCGCTTATGCGTTGTGGCTGTATCGCCGGGTCGTCATGGGTGAACTGGTGAAAGAGGCGCTGAAATCCATCACCGACATGACCGCGCGGGAAAAGATGATCTTTGCCCCGCTCGTGTTCTTTACCCTGCTTCTGGGCGTCTACCCGGCCCCGATCCTTGACGTGATCGGGCCCAGCGTCGCCGCTCTTGTCGACCATGTCCACGCCAGCATTCCGGCCGAGATGATGGCCGATGCCGCAACCGCCGCCGCCGCGCATTAAGGAGAAGGCAAGATGATCTCTGCCGATATTCAGACCGTCCTGCCGGAAATCGTCCTGGCCGTTTACGCGATGCTGGCGCTGATCGGTGCCGTCTACACGACCAAGGACAAGGCCGCCCCCTTCCTGACTTGGGCCACCGCGGGGCTGTTCGTGGTGCTCGCCGGGTGGATCGGCATGAACGGGTCGGGCGTGACCGTGGCCTTTGACGGGGCCTTTGTCGACGATGCCTTCTCGCGCTTTGCCAAGGTGACGATCCTTCTGTCCGCCGCCGCCGTTCTGGTGATGGGGCAGGATTACATGGCGCGCCGGGGTCTGCTGCGGTTCGAATACCCGATCCTGATCGCGCTGGCCGCCGTCGGGATGATGGTCATGGTCTCCGCCGGGGACCTTATGGCCCTCTACATGGGCCTCGAACTGCAATCCCTGTCGCTTTACGTTGTGGCCTCGCTGCGCCGTGACAGTGTGAAATCGACCGAAGCAGGTCTGAAATACTTCGTCCTCGGGGCGCTGTCTTCGGGCCTTCTGCTCTATGGTGCCTCGCTCACCTACGGCTTTGCCGGGACGACCCTGTTCTCGGGCATCATCGAGGCGGCAAGCCACGAACCGTCGCTGGGCCTGCTGTTCGGTCTGGTCTTCCTGATCTCGGGCTTCGCCTTCAAGGTCTCGGCCGCGCCGTTCCACATGTGGACGCCGGACGTCTACGAAGGGTCGCCCACCCCGGTCACCGCCTTTTTCGCAACCGCGCCCAAGGTTGCCGCGATGGGGCTGTTTGCCCGTGTGGTCTGGGATGCTTTCGGTGGGGTCTCCGGTGAATGGCAGCAGATCGTCGCCTTCCTGTCGGTTGTGTCGATGTTCCTTGGGGCCGTGGCCGCCATTGGCCAGACCAACATCAAGCGCCTGATGGCCTATTCCTCGATCGCGCACATGGGCTTTGCCCTGATGGGTCTGGCCGCCGGGTCGGTTCTGGGTGTGCAGGCGATGCTGATCTACATGGCCATCTACGTGACCATGAATATCGGCACCTTCGCCTTCATCCTGTCGATGGAAAAGGATGGCCGCCCGGTCACCGACATCGCCGCGCTGAACCAGTATTCCAAGCGTGAACCGCTCAAGGCGCTTGCCATGCTGGTGCTGATGTTCAGCCTTGCCGGCGTGCCGCCGATGGTGGGCTTCTTCGGTAAACTGTATGTGCTGCGGGCCGCTGTTGACGCGGGCATGGCATGGCTGGCGGTTGCCGGTGTGATCGCCTCGGTCATCGGGGCCTTCTACTACCTGCGGATCGTCTTCTACATGTACTTCGGCAGCGATGGCGATGGTGTCGACACGCGCATGTCGCCGGTTGGCTGGACGATGCTTATGGGATCGGCGCTGATCATGGTCGTGGGCGTGGTGAACCTGTTCGGTATCGAACCGCTGGCCGCCGCCGCGGCCGGGTCGCTTGTCAACTGATCGCAGCCCCGGCGGGCATTGGCCCGAAGGATATGACCGCCTCATCCTTGACGAGGTGGACAGCACCATGGCGGAGGCCGCGCGTCGCGTCGGCCTCCTTGACCGTCCGACATGGATCATGGCCCGCAGGCAGACCGCCGGAAAAGGGCGGCAGGGGCGGCCGTGGTCCGACCCGCCGGGCAACCTTGCCGCCACGCTGATCTTCCGGCCCGAGGCGACCCCGGCAGAGGCCGCGCGGCGGTCCTTCCTTGCCGCGAACGCCCTGCTGGAATCTCTGGCCATCTATACCGACCGTGGCGGTCTGGCGCAGAAATGGCCCAACGACGTGCTGCTGAACGGCGGCAAGGTCGCGGGTATTCTGTTGGAAAGCTCGTCCGGCGGGCCCTTCGTCAACTGGCTGTCGATCGGCGTGGGGGTAAACCTGCGCCACCCGCCCGCCGCCGTCCGGAACGCCACCTTTCGCCCGGTCAGCCTGCTGGACGAAGGCGGCGAACCCGTCGCGCCCGAGGTCTTCCTGACCACGCTTGCCTCGGCCTATGCCACGCAGGAACGGAAGCTGTCGCAATTCGGCTTTGGCCGCATCCGGGCCGACTGGCTGCGGAACGCCGCCAGACTGGGCGAGGAAATCACCGCCCGCACCCCGCGTGAAGAGGTCACGGGCCTGTTCGACACCGTGGACGAGGACGGCAACCTTGTGCTTATCACCGCAACCGGACCCCGGCGGATCGCCGCGGCCGATGTGTATTTCTAGGGGACGGCCATGCTGCTGTGCATTGATACCGGCAATACCAACACCGTGTTTTCCATCTGGGACGGGTCGCAGTTCATTTCCACATGGCGCACCTCGACCGAGCATCAGCGCACGGCGGACCAGTATTTCGTCTGGCTGACCACCCTGATGCAGGCGTCGAAAATCGACGTGACGATTGACGAAGTGATCATCTCGTCGACCGTGCCGCGCGTGGTGTTCAACCTGCGCGTCCTGTGCGACCGGTATTTCAACTGCCGCCCTCTGGTTGTGGGCAAACCCGAATGCCTGCTGCCGGTGGATCCGCGCGTCGATCCGGGTACAAGGGTCGGGCCGGACCGTCTAGCCAATGCAGTCGGCGCTTTTGACCGGCACGGCGGCAATTGCGTGGTGGTCGATTTCGGTACCGCAACCAACTTTGACGTGGTAGCCGAAGATGGCGCCTATGTGGGCGGGGTGATTTCACCGGGTGTGAACCTCAGCCTCGAAGCCCTGCATCAGGGCGCTGCGGCCCTGCCGCATGTTGATATTTCCCAGCCAGAGCGGGTGATCGGCACCAACACGGTGGCCTGTATCCAATCCGGGGTTTTCTGGGGCTACGTGGGCCTGATCCAGGGGATCATCGCCCGCATCAAGGATGAATATGGACGGCCGATGAAGGTCGTCGGCACCGGGGGGCTTGCGCCCCTCTTCGCGCAGGGGGAAGCCCTGTTTGACACAATTGAAGATGACCTGACGATGCACGGGCTGACCGTGATCCACAGGTTCAACAAGGAAACTCAATGAGTAATGAACGACTGATTTATCTCCCCCTCGGTGGCGCGGGGGAGATTGGGATGAACGCCTATGTCTACGGCTACGGCAAGCCGGGCAAGGAACGGCTGATCGTGGTCGATCTGGGCGTGACATTCCCGGATATGGACACAAGCCCCGGCGTCGACCTGATCCTGCCCGATATCTCGTGGCTTGAGGCCCGCAAGGGCCAGATCGACGGGATCTTCATCACCCACGCCCACGAAGACCACATTGGCGCGATTGGCCATTTCTGGGATCGTCTGGGTGCGCCGGTCTATGCCCGTGCCTTCACGGCCCATCACGCCCGCCGCAAGATGGAAGAGATGGGCCAGCCAGAGGCCGCCGTCCACACCGCCAGCCCATGGCCCGAGGTGACGCAGGCCGGCCCCTTTACCGTGGGTTTCGTGCCTCTGTCCCACTCCATCCCCGAAAGCGCGGGTCTGGTGATCGACAGTCCGGCGGGCCGGGTCGTCCATTCCGGCGACTTCAAGATCGACCATACCCCGGTCGTCGGCGAACCTTTCGACGAGGCCGTCTGGGAAGAAATCGCCAAGGCGGGGGTCAAGGCACTCGTCTGCGACTCGACCAACGTCTTCTCGCCCGAGCCCGGCCGGTCCGAGGCCGGGCTTGCCGACCCGATCGAGGCCTTCATGCGCGACGCGACCGGGATGGTCGTGGCAACCACCTTTGCGTCGAACGTCGCGCGTCTGAAGACACTGGCCGAAGCCGCGAAAAAGGCGGGCCGGTCGGTCTGCCTTTTGGGTCGCGCCATGCGCCGCATGGTCGAGGCGGGGATCACCACCGGCGTCCTGTCGGATTTCCCGTCGACCATCTCGCCCGAGGATGCGGTTTCTGTCCCGCGCGAAAACCTGTTCCTGCTGGTCACCGGCAGTCAGGGCGAACGGCGTGCGGCCTCGGCCCAGCTGGCGCAGGGCAAATACCTTGGGATCAGCCTGAAGGACGGCGACACCTTCCTGTTCAGTTCCAAGACCATTCCCGGAAACGAACGCGGCGTAATCAAGATCATGAACCAGCTGTCGGAAATGGGGGTCGACGTGGTCGACGACCGGGGCGGGCTGTATCACGTATCTGGCCACGCCAACCGGCCTGACCTTGAAACCATGCACCGGCTGATCCAGCCGCAGATCCTGATCCCGATGCACGGCGAACACCGGCATCTGCGCGAACACGCGAAACTGGGCACGGCCAAGGGGATCGAAAGCGTCGTCGCGGTGAACGGGATGATGATCGACCTGACCGGCAACCGCCCCGAGGTGGCCGACTACATCGAAACCGGCCGCACCTATCTGGACGGGTCGGTGAAGATCGGCGCGCTGGACGGGATCGTACGCGACCGCATTCGCATGGCCCTGAATGGCCATGTCGCCGTGTCGCTGATCATGGATGAAAACGACGACCCGCTGGGCGATCCGTGGTGCGACCTGATGGGCCTGCCGGAACAGGGCCGGGGCAATGAACCGCTGGCCGAGGTTCTGGAGGCGGAACTGGCGCAATACCTGATGCGGGCCGGGGACAAGACCCTGACCGACGACGACAAGCTGGAAAAGGAAATCCGGCAGACCGTGCGCCGCGCCGCCCAGAACGAGATCGGGAAGAAACCCGAGGTGACGGTCATCATCAGCCGTCTTGGCTGACGATCGAAACCGACCAAGGGTCGGTCGCAAAGGGCCAAGCATGGGCATAACGGCGGGCGTTTCCTGTAAGTCAGGAGGAGCCCGCCATGACCCATCACGCCCAAGACCTGATCGACCTTGACCGCTACCCGATCCACGACCCTGCCCGCCGCAATGCAGTAATTGCCCCCGTGCGCGACAGCCTGCGCCGGGACGGCTGCGCGGTGATCAAAGGGTTCCTGCGGCCCGAGGGTGTCGCCGCGATCTGCGCCGAGGCCGACGCCGTGGCGCATCTGGGCCATCACAGCCGCAACCGCACAAACGTCTATTTCACAGCCGACAATCCGGACCTGCCCGACACGCATCCGGCCCGGCGCTTCTTTGACCGGTCGAACGCCTTCATCCCCGCCGACAATTTCGGCACGGATGGCCCGCTGCGCACGGTCCATGATTTCGCGGCGTTCGAGCCGTTCATCAAGGACTGCCTGGAAGAGCCGAAGTTCTACCGCTACGCCGACCCGCTGGCCGATGTGATCGTGAACACGGCCGGAGAAGGCAACGGGTTCCCCTGGCATTTCGACACCAACAATTTCACCGTCACATTGGCAATCCAGAACGCGGAAGAGGGCGGGGAGTTCGAATATGCCCCGAACATCCGCCGCGAGAACGAGAACCTGGACGAGGTGACGCGGGTCTTGGATGGCACCTCGGACAAGGTCGTGTCGCTGCGGCTGGAACCGGGCGATCTGCAACTGTTCCGGGGACGGTATTCCCTGCATCGGGTAGCGCCCCTGCGCGGCGACAGGCCACGCCATGTGGCGATCTTCAGCTATGTGGAAGAACCGGGGATGGTCGGCGCGCCCGAACGGACGCGGCAACTCTACGGTCGCGTCCTGCCGATCCATCTGGAACGGGCCGGACAGCGGGCCGATGCGCTGATGGACTAGCGCGCGGCGTCGGTCAGGTTGTCGACGATCCGGGAAAGCCGGTCAGACAGGGCGCCGGGAAAGGCGGCGGTGAGGGCCGTGGATAGCGACTGGTAATACCAAAGCGTCCCGGCCTTTCCGGCGGTGAACCGGTCAAAGACATCCGGACCGACAGTGTGAAGGTCTTCAAGGATGGTGGTGACATTGTGGACTTTGTCCGCGCAGGTCACCAGCAGGGCGTCGCCCTTGCCGGGGATCGCTGCGATATAGGCGTCCTTGCGTTGCTTCCACGGGGCCTTCGCGTCGCCGTCGCTATCCGAACAGGCATAGACCATATCGGCCACGCGATCGCCGAATTGGGCACGGATCGCCTCGCCGGTGGCATGGCCGCCCGCATCTTCGACCGCGTCGTGCAACAGGCCCGCAATGGCCTGATCCTCGTCCCCGCCATATTCGATCACAAGGGCAGAGACGGACAGAAGGTGAGACAGGTATGGGATGGCCGTGACCTTGCGGCACTGGCTGCGATGCAACCGCGCGGCAAGGCACAACGCATCGTCGTAACGATGTGTCAGCATAGTGTTTTCCAATGTTTGGGAAGGTTGGGTGGGCCAAAGCCCACCCTTGTAAGATAGGCGTTCCGGTCAGGAACGCAAGGACGGGCCTATCCGGTCCGCCGTTCGTCAAAGCTCAGTCGGATGAAGGCGGGGGCGTCGTCGCCCATGCCGACGATCTGGCGGTCATCACCGCCACGGCCGCCCTTGCCACCGCGATTGCCCCGGTCGCCCCGATCCCCACGGTCACGGCGCGGCTTTTCGGCCTGCGGTTCTGCTGCGGGTTCCACGGGCTTGGCGGCCTCTTGCGGGGCGGCGGCCTGTTCCTGCGCCGGGGCGTCGTCCTTCTTGCGCGACCGGGACCGGCTGCGCCTGGGCTTGTCTTCGCGCGGGGCGTCGTCCCGTGCCTCGGCCGCAGGGGTGCCCAGCGGGTTTTCGATGCGCGGGATTTCCTTCTGGATCAGCTTCTCCACCGCATCGAAATACTTTTCGTCGCGGGGATTGCAGATCATCATCGCCTTGCCCGACCGACCGGCCCGGCCGGTGCGGCCGATCCGGTGGACATAGTCCTCGGCGTGGCTGGGCACGTCGAAATTGAACACGTGGCTGACCGCCGGAACATCCAGCCCGCGGGCCGCCACGTCCGACGCCACCAGCAGGCGCAGCTTGCCGTTGCGGAAATCGTCCAATGTCCGGGTCCGCTGGCTTTGGTCCAGATCGCCATGGATGGCAGCCGCGTCATAGCCGTATTTCTTCAGGCTCTTGGCAACCACATCCACATCCATCTTGCGGTTGCAGAAGATGATCGCGTTGGTGCAGGCCTCGCCCTCGCCGTCGATCAGGGCGCGCAGCAGGGCACGTTTTTCGCTGTCCGCCTTTTCCCGGCGCGAGCCTTTGAACATGACCACGGCCTGTTCGATCGTCTCCGAGGCGGTGGCCTGACGGGCAACCTCGATCCGGGCGGGGTTCGACAGGAAGGTGTTGGTGATCCGCTCGATCTCGGGCGCCATCGTGGCCGAGAAGAACAGTGTCTGCCGAGTGAAGGGTGTCAGCCCGAAGATCCGTTCGATATCGGGGATGAACCCCATGTCGAGCATCCGGTCGGCCTCGTCCACGACCATGACCTTCACGTCCGACAGGATCAGCTTGCCCCGTTCGAAATGGTCCAGCAGGCGGCCCGGCGTGGCGATCAGCACGTCGACGCCCTTGTCGATCAGCGTGTCCTGTTCCTTGAACGACACGCCGCCGATCAGCAGCGCCTTGGTCAGTTTCACATGCTTGGCATAGGTGTCGAAGTTCTCGGCCACCTGCGCGGCCAATTCCCGCGTCGGGCACAACACAAGGCTGCGCGGCATCCGTGCCCGCGCGCGCCCGCGTGCCAGCATGGTGATCATCGGCAGGGTAAAACTTGCGGTCTTGCCGGTGCCGGTCTGGGCGATTCCCAGAACATCGCGGCCTTCGAGGGCAGGGGGGATGGCCCCAGCCTGAATCGGGGTAGGGGTTTCGTAGCCGGCCTCTTCAATGGCCTTGAGAACCTTCTTATCAAGGTTCAGATCGGTGAATTTGGTCATATGCGTCCGTTCTAGGCGGCCCGACGGTTCGGGCGGCAGGTGATGGGACGCGAAATTCCGGGCGCCCCGCGATCGTCTTGGCCCATTATCGGGCCACGCGCCGCTGCCTAAACCTTTGGGCGCAAAAGGTCAATCAATACGGGGGAAACCCGCCATTTTCGCAGGGCCGGGTTGTGCGTTTGACACTGGAATGCACGGGGCCAATCGGGTATCGGGGCGCCAAGCATCCGGAAGGGGACCAAGATGGCACAGAAGAACGGGCTGACCTATGCCGACGCAGGCGTCGATATCGACGCGGGCAACACGCTGGTGGAGCGGATCAAACCGGCGGCGAAGGCCACCGCGCGGCCCGGCGTGATGTCCGGCCTTGGCGGCTTTGGTGCGCTGTTCGATCTCAAGGGCGCGGGCTATGTCGATCCGATCCTCGTGGCCGCCACCGATGGCGTCGGGACCAAGCTGCGCATCGCGATCGATACAGGAAACGTCGACACAATCGGCATCGACCTTGTCGCCATGTGCGTGAACGACCTTGTCTGCCAAGGCGCAGAGCCGCTGTTCTTCCTGGACTATTTCGCGACCGGTAAGCTGGAGCTGGATCAGGCGACCCGGATCATCGAAGGCATTGCCAAGGGCTGTGAACTGTCCGGCTGCGCCCTGATCGGCGGCGAAACGGCGGAAATGCCCGGCATGTATCACAAGGGCGATTTCGACCTCGCGGGGTTCGCCGTGGGCGCGATGGAACGCGGCACGGACCTGCCCGCCGGTGTGGCCGAAGGTGACGTACTGCTGGGCCTTGGGTCCAACGGTGTTCATTCGAACGGCTATTCGCTGGTGCGCAAGGTGGTGGAACTGTCCGGCCTTGGCTGGGACGCTGCCAACCCCTTTGGCGATGGCACGCTGGGCGAGGCGCTTTTGGCCCCCACCCGTCTTTACGTCAAACAGGCGCTGGAGGCGGTCCGCGCGGGCGGCGTTCATGCGTTGGCCCATATCACCGGCGGCGGCCTGACCGAAAACCTGCCCCGTGTCCTGCCCGAGGGTCTGGGCGCCCATATCGACTTGTCCTCTTGGGAGTTGCCGCCGGTGTTCCGCTGGCTGGCGGAAACCGCCGGTATGGCCGAATCCGAACTTCTGAAAACCTTCAACTCGGGCATCGGGATGATCCTTGTCGTCGACGCGGGCCGCGCCGACGCGTTGGAAGCCCTGCTGCGGGACGCGGGCGAAACCGTCAGCCGCCTTGGCACGGTCGAACCGGGCGAAGGCGTGCGCTACTCGGGTGCGCTTCTGTGACGAAACGGGTCGCCATCCTGATTTCGGGCGGCGGGTCCAACATGGTCACGCTGGCCGACAGTATGCGCGCCGACGATCACCCGGCGCGGCCGGTGCTGGTTCTGTCGAACGATCCGCAGGCGGGCGGGCTGGCCAAGGCGCGGGCGCTGAACATCCCGACCTTTGCCGTGGATCACCACCCCTTTGGGAAGGACCGTGCCGGGTTCGAGGCGGAACTGAACCGCGTGTTGGAAAAGGCGCGGCCCGACATCATCTGCCTTGCCGGGTTCATGCGCATCCTAACCGCCGATTTCACGGCGAAATGGGAAGGGCGGATGCTGAACATTCACCCTTCGCTTCTGCCGAAATACAAGGGGTTGCACACCCATCAGCGCGCCATCGACGCGGGCGATACCGAGGCCGGCTGCACCGTGCACGAGGTGACCGCCGCGCTGGACGACGGCCCGATCCTTGGTCAGGCGCGGGTGCCGATCCTGCCGGGCGATACGGCCGATGATCTTGCCGCGCGGGTTCTGGTGCAGGAACACCGCCTGTATCCGGCTGTTCTGCGCCGCTACGCCGCCGCCGACCGGACCCCGGTTTTCCTGAGCGGCGAGATCAACGCCCCTTCGTAGGATTTCAGGCAGGGACGCGCCGTTGGCGTGTCCGCCGCGTTCAGTTCGGGAAAGAGGGCGGCGATTTCCGCCCGCGCTTCATCCGACATCATCTCGATCGCCTCTGACCCAAGATGCAGGGATTCCGCCGGGCAACCCTCGGCATAGATCACCTGATGTCCGTCAAGGATCATGTGAAAATAGGTCACCTTGGGGCAGGGGGTTTCACGGATCGTCCGGCCGTTCACAAGGTGTTTGGCCGCCGCCAGAACCTGTGGATCGCCGAACAAAAGCTCGGCTTGCCAATCGCGCACCAGCATCCGGTGTTGTGGCGACACGCGCAGGCGGCGGTAATTGCCAAGGGCCCCCGCCTCGATCGTGATCGGGGCCATAGCGCCATAGCCGGGAACGGTGCTGGACCCGATCCAGAGGATCGGCATCAGCCCGTCATCCATCGTCTTGACCAGATCGCCAGCCTTCAGCGTCTCAATCGGCAGCGGTCCCATGTCCGTCTCGATCAGCGTCCCTCTGGCGAAACAGGGGAAGGTCGGCGGGGTCGAAGGCAGGCTTGAAAACTGGAATTCCTGATACCGGCCCGGGTCGATGCCCGGCCCGATCTGGTGGCTTGGGCTGGTGACGCCGTCAAGGTCGATAACCAGCGCGGTGCCGTCGTCCCCTTCGATGATCAGGTGGTCCGCAGATGTGGCCCGCCCGTTATAGTCATCGGTGTTGATCGTGTAATCGGAATAAAGGGGGACCTCCGGGTCACTGGTCGGCGGGTAAGCATAGACCGAAATCGTCTGCCCGGTGACAAAGCCGGTGACCCCATCAACAACGTCTTCGACCACGATCCGGAAGACATCCGTCGCGCTGCCAAGCGAACCGCCGCCATCAAGGGTGACCTTGGTGCCGTTCGAACTTCCGCTGACTGATACCGACGAGAAGAAACCAATCTCGTCGCCAGTCACAAATAACTCGACTGTGGACAAGACACGCTCCGCAACCTGCCCCCCAGGATGCGTGACGCCATAATAAGTACAATTTTTCGAAAATACAACCTAAAGGCGGACCGCTGGCAAAATTCGCCTGATTCCCGGCTCTTTCCAATTCCGGCGCATTCAAATATCAAGCATCAAACCATTTGAGATGATGCAGGCCATATGAAGACGATTACCACGACCGAGGCGCTGGCCGAGTTTTGTGAGCGCGCTGCCCAGCACCCCTATGTAACCGTTGACACAGAGTTTCTGCGCGAACGCACCTACTACTCCAAGTTGTGCCTGTTGCAGATGGCCTATTCCGACGCGGATGGTGGTGATGCGATCCTAGTCGATCCGCTGGCCGAAGGGCTGTCGCTTGAACCGGTCTATGACCTGTTCCGCAACCCCGACGTGGTCAAGGTGTTCCACGCCGCGCGGCAGGATCTTGAGATTTTCTATGTCGAGGCCGGGCTGATCCCCGAACCGCTGTTCGACACGCAGGTCGCGGCGATGGTCTGTGGCTATGGCGAACAGGTCGGATATGAAACGCTGGTGCGCAAGATCGCCAAGGCGGAACTGGACAAATCCTCGCGGTTTACCGATTGGTCGCGCCGCCCGCTGACCGATGCCCAGCTGACCTATGCGGTGGCCGACGTGACCCACCTGCGCCAGATCTACGAGGTGCTGTCCAAGCGGTTGGAACAGTCGGGCCGCGCCCGCTGGGTGGCCGAGGAAATGGCCGTTCTACGCGACCCGGCCACCTATGTCACCAAGCCAAGCGAGGCCTGGGAGCGGATCAAGACCCGCACCAACAGCCCGAAATTTCTGGCCGTGGTCAAGGAACTTGCCCGGTTCCGTGAAGGCTATGCCCAATCCCGCAACATTCCGCGGACCCGGGTGTTCAAGGATGACGCGCTGATCGAACTGGCCTCGACCAAGCCTGCGTCGGACAAGGATCTTGGCCGGTCCCGCCTGCTGCTGCGCGAGGCCCGGAAGGGCGAAATCGCCGAGGGTATTCTGGCCGCCGTGAAGGTCGGCCTTGAAACCGCGCCCGAAGACATGCCGCAGCCCGACCGCAGCCGGGAAAAGCTTCAAGTCAACCCGGCGCTGGCCGATCTTCTGCGGGTGCTGCTAAAGGCGCGCGCCGACCAGGAGGATGTGGCGCAGAAACTGATCGCAACCTCGGCAGATCTGGATCTGATCGCAGCGGGCGAACGGGATATCCCGGCGCTTAAAGGATGGCGCAAAGAAGTGTTCGGCGATGCGGCCATCGCGCTGTGCAATGGCAAGATCGGCCTTGCCACCAAGGGCCGCAAGGTCGTCACCTTCGATCTGGACTAGGATCAGCGGCTGGCGCTGCGGCTGTTGGAGGCACCCCGGACGATGATCCTGCGGATGCCCGCCAATTCGTCCGCGCTGATCGGTTCGGCCACGGTGATCCGGCGGCTTTGCGCGGGGCCGTCGGTGGTGAATTCACCGGGGGCCTCGACCCGGAAATCATAGGTGGCGGTGCCGTTTTCGACCGACACAAGAACCAGTTCCGCGTTGAAATACCCCTGCCGCGATGCCGTGCCCGTGGCCCGCAGGATCGCCCCGCTGGGCGACCGCAGCACCTCGACCACATCGACCGTCGCGATCAGCACGCGGCCATCCACAACCTGAACGCTGCGACCCTCGGGAACCAGCGGCTTGATCTCTTGCGGGGTTGTCGCCTCGGTTGCCTGCCGGTTGCCGCCGAACCAGTTCATCGGGTTCATCCGGCTGTCGGCAAGACGGGCGCAGCCGGACAACGTCAGGGCAAGGCAAAGGGCGGTCACGGCGGGGCGCAGCATGGGCGGGCCTATCGGTTGGATCTTTCTGGGGAAAAGGCCTAGCCCATCGCGGGCTTCTTGAAAAGCGCCCACTGGACCTTTGCGCCGCTGGCCCCTACATCACGGGCCAAGTGAAAGGGACCGCCATGGCAACCGACGCCTTTGAAGAGATCGCAGAAACCTTCGATTTCCTTGACGATTGGGAGGACCGCTATCGTCATGTGATCGACCTTGGCAAGGCGATGGACCCGCTGGATGATGCGCTGAAGGTGCCCGCATTCAAGGTGGACGGCTGCGCCAGTCAGGTCTGGCTGGTCCCGCAGATCGAAGGCGGGACGTTCCGGTTCATGGGCGACAGCGACGCGATGATCGTGCGCGGGCTGATCGCGATTCTGGGGGCGCTTTACAACGGGTTGCCACTGGCCGAGGTCGGCAAGGTCGATGCGCGGGCGGAATTGGGGCGGCTTGGCCTGAACGAACACCTCTCGGCGCAGCGGTCGAACGGGCTGCGGGCCATGGTGGAACGGATCGGTGCAACGGCGGCGGCCGCAGCCTAGGCCAGTTTTTCCAACGTGGTGGCCAGATCACCGTAGCCGGTGAACCGCCGTTCAAACGCCAGACCCAGACGGTCCGCGCAGGCGCGCGCCTTTTCCGTCAGCTTCGGGTCGTCCACCTGTGCCTGATAGACCAGCTTGGTGTAATTGCCGAAAATCATGTCCCGCAGCTGCGGGTGCCGGTCCAGCCCCATCGGTTTCCAGACGAAGGCATCGAACTGCCGCACCAGAAAGTCGGTCAGGAAAAAGGCGGTCATGTCGTCATCCGCTTTCGCGGCAAAGGCGTCGTTGCCTTCGAAAAAGGAATAGCAATGCGGCCCGGCGACCATTTCGACGCCTAGGTCCCGGCATCGCGCCTCGAGCAGCCCTCCGGTGCCGCAATCCGCGTAGACGACAAAGATTGTGTCATAGGCATCCCGGTGCTCTGCCACGGCCACGGTTACCGCTTCGGTGATCTGGTCAGGATAGAGGTGCAGCTTGGCGGGCAGGCATTGCAGGTCCATGTGGTCCCAGCCGTTGGTCCGCTTCAGCGCAAGGATTTCATGCGCCAGCGCCCCGCAGGCGATCAGCAGGATCCGGCCCTTGCCCTTGGGGTCAAGCCCGTCCTCGGTCAGCACCTTGTCGTCCAGATCGGCCATTGCGGTTCCTTTCGTGCCGAGCGTGCCATGGGCGCTGGCCCCGGTCCCGGCGCAAATCGACATATGCGGGGCAGGGCGCGGCATCAATGGGGATGCGGGTTGCCATCCCCGCCCCGAGTTTCGTAAACTTGGTCCGTGGTGCCGCGTCCTTCCCCCTTCTGGCGGCGCCCCTTCCCGATATCCACCGAAGGGGGGTGGCACATAGGGGAGGAACACCATGCCAGAAACTCTGATCCGCAACGCTGATACCATCCTGACGATGGATGACGACCGCCGCGAACTATCGGGCGCCGATATCCTGATCCGCGACGGGGCGATTGCCGCCGTGGGCAACGGACTGACCGCGCCGGGCGCGCAGGTGGTCGAGGCGGCGGGCTGCGTCGTTACCCCCGGCCTCGTGAACACGCATCATCACCTGTATCAAACCCTGACCCGCGCGGTGCCGGGCGGGCAGGATGCGCTGCTGTTCGGCTGGCTGCAAACGCTCTATCCGATCTGGTCCCGGTTCGGTCCGGACGAAATGTTCACCTCGGCGCAGGTGGGGCTTGCCGAACTGGCCCTGTCGGGCTGCACCCTGACCTCGGACCACCTGTATCTCTATCCCAACGGGTCGCGGCTGGAGGACACCATTCACGCCGCGGCAGAGGTGGGCCTTCGGTTCCATCCAACCCGGGGTGCCATGTCCATCGGCGAAAGCGAAGGCGGGCTGCCGCCCGATGCGCTGGTCGAGCGGGAGCGGGACATTCTGGAGGATATGATCCGTGTCGTCGATGCCTTCCACGACCCGGCGGAAGGGTCGATGGTCCGCGTCGGTCTTGCCCCCTGTTCGCCCTTCTCGGTCAGCCGGGACCTGATGCGCGACGCCGCCCTGCTGGCCCGCGACAAGGGGGTGATGCTGCACACGCATCTTGCCGAAAACGACGAGGATATCGCCTATTCCGAGGCGAAATTCGGCTGTCGTCCCGGCCAGTACGCCGAGGATCTGGGATGGATCGGGCCGGATGTCTGGCACGCCCATTGCGTGAAACTGGACGGGGCCGAGATTGACCTGTTCGCCCGGTCCCGCACCGGGGTCGCCCATTGCCCCTGTTCCAACTGCCGCCTAGGGTCCGGGATCGCGCCGGTCCGGGCGATGCGCGACGCGGGCGTGCCGGTGGGCCTTGGCGTGGACGGGTCAGCCAGCAATGACGCGGGCAACCTGATTGCCGAGGCGCGACAGGCCATGCTGTTGCAGCGGGTCGCAGGTGGGGCCGACAAGATGAGCGCGCGCGAGGCGCTGGAGATCGCCACGCGGGGCGGCGCCGATGTCTTGGGTCGCCCGGATTGCGGGCGTATCGCGCCGGGCAAGCGGGCAGATATCGCCATCTGGGACACGACAGGTATCGAAAGCGCCGGAAGCTGGGACCCGGCCGCACTGCTGCTGGCCGGGCCGACGCGGGTCCGGGATCTGTTCGTCGAGGGGCGTCAGGTGGTTGCGGCGGGGCAGATGACAACAATCGATCTGCCGCGTGTTATCGAAACCCAGAACCGGCTGGCACGCGCTTTGGCGGGCTAGGGCTGGCAGAAACCTGCCGGGGTCGCCGGTGCCGCTTGCCTGCAGGGCGGGTCGGCGGCACTAGGGGCCATGCGTCTTCTTGCCCTCATCCTTCCGCTTGCGCTGTCTGCCTGTATCGCGGTCGTTCCGGTCTATGTCCCGATCGGGCCGCAGCCGCCAGACAACCCGGTTCCCCTGTTGTCCGGGCCGGGGGCAGTGGACAGCTTTGGCCGCCGGTTGAACACCGAACGCGCGCGGGCCGGGACCGGCCCGGTTGTGCGCAATCCGATGCTTGAAGCGGCGGCGATGGCCCACGCCCGGGACATGGCGGGCCGGGGCTATTTCGCGCATCGGTCGCCAGAGGGGCGCGGTGTGGGCGACAGGGCCCGGGCGCAGGGCTATGTCTGGTGCCAGATCGCCGAAAACCTCGCGCAGGGCCAGACGGGCGAGGCACAGGTGCTGGCCGATTGGATGGCGTCGACGGGCCACCGCCGGAACAACCTGCGGTCCAATGTCGATGAATACGGGCTGGCCCGCGTCGGCGAAACCTGGGTCTTGGTTCTTGGGCGGCGCTGCTAGCCCAGCCGCTTTTCCCCAGCAACCCAGACCGCCCGCACTGCGCGGTCGTCGCCCATCATGATGGTCGGGAACACCGCGTCCCAGATGTGTTCGGCCCGGTCTGTCCGCTGCTTGATGGCGGGGGTCGATCCAAGGTCCAACACGGTGATGTCCGCCGCCGCGCCGGTGCCCAGATGGCCGATTTCGCCCGTCATATGCAGCGCCCGCGCCGATCCTTCGGTCGCCAGCCACATCAACTGCGCCGGGTGCACGGCTATGCCCCGCAGCTGCCCGATCTCATAGGCCGCCGCCATGGTGTGCAGCATCGAAAAGGACGACCCGCCGCCGGTATCCGTCGCCAGACCCACGCGCATCCCCGCGCTGGCCAATCCCATCAGGTCGAACAACCCCGACCCGATGAAGGTGTTTGAGGTCGGACAGTGCACAAGGCTGCAATCATATTCCGCCAGCCGCGCCCTTTCGCGATCTTCCAGCCAGATCGCATGGCCATAAAGGCCCTTGGTGCCCAAAAGGCCGAACTTTTCGTAGGTATCCAGATAGTCCCGCGCCTCGGGGAACAGCCGCTTGACCCAATCAATTTCGGGGACCTGTTCGGACAGGTGGGTCTGCATCGGGCAATCGGGAAATTCGGCCCAGAGCGCGCCCAAGGCCTCCAACTGCTCGGGCGTCGAAGTTGGGGAAAACCGGGGCGTGATCGCATAGGTCGCGCGACCAACCCCATGCCATTTCTGAAGCAGGCGCTTGCTGTCGTCATAGGCCGTCTGTGCCGTGTCGCGCAGCGTGTCGGGCGCGTTGCGGTCCATGCATGTCTTGCCCGCGACAACCGCCATGCCCCGATCCGCCGCTGCGTTAAAGAAGGCGTCAACGCTTTCGGGGTGGATGGTGCAAAAACTGGTCAGGGTGGTCGTGCCATGGGCCAGCGCAAGGTCACAGGTGCGGCCCGCGATGTCGGCGGCATAGGCCGGATCGCCGAACTTTGATTCCTCGGGGAAGGTGTAGGTGTTCAGCCAGTCGATCAGCTGCTTTCCCCAACTCGCGATCATCGCGGTCTGGGGATAATGCATATGGGCATCGACAAACCCGGCGGTGATCAGCGCATCGCCGTAGTCCGTGACCGGCACCTGTGGGTTGGCCGCGCGTAGCACATCCGCCTGACCAACCGCCGCAATCCGGCCTCCGTCGATCAGGACAGCCCCGCGCCGGGTGTGATGGGTCACATCCTCCCAAGCGGTCTGGAACGGGTCGCCGGAAAAGGCCAGCGTCTGGCCGAGAAGAAGATGTTGTTGGGTCATGGGCGGACGTTATCCGCCCCTCGTTTTTCGGTAAATCCGAAAAGTCCGAAGGGAGTTTCCGGCATCAGGCGAAAATAGGCGGGGTCGATCGCTAAAAAGGAAGAGCGGGCCCGAGGGGCCCGCTCTGGTGATTTCGGGAATGCAGCCGAAGGATCAGTTGAAGTTGTAGACGATCGACGCGCCCAGCGTGTTTTCGTTGTTCGACAGGGCGTTGAAATCGGCGCCGCCGAACTTCGACGTATAGCTGGTCCGCATCGACAGCGTGTCGCTGAGGGACACGTTCAGCGCCAGTTCGTTCACGACGGTCACGTCAGACGCCGAGCCGATCAGCTGGACATCGTCCGAAAGGTAAACGGTATCGTTGAAGCGCTGGAAGAAGTTCGCCTCGACGCTATAGGCGGCTTCGTCGATCTGGGTGCCCAGACCGTCCTCGATAAAGCGGTAGCCCGGACCTGCCTTAACAGCAAGCTGGGTATCGTCGCTGTTCAGAATCCGGTAGCCGATCCCGACACCGACAAAGGCGTCGCGATAGTTTTCACCGGCTTCATCGGCCAGACGGTCCCATTTCACATTCAGGTTGCCGTAGCCAAAGAAGGCATCGTTGAAATCGCGGGTGTAGTCATAGCCCGCGTTCAAGGTGTCCCGATCAACAACATCGCCGGTGCTGGAATAGGCGTAGGACAGGTTCAGCTCGGACCCGTTGGTGCCGTCGTAGAACCCGTATTGAGCGCCAATCCCCACGGTCGTGGTCGTGTCCGAGGTGTCAGAGGTCGAATGAACCGCCCGAAGGGCAACCGAGCCATAGGTGCCGATAGTGCGGCCTTCGTTTCCGAAGGTGAAGGTCTGGCGGTCCGCGTCATCTTCGATCGCTTCCTGAAGGTCGCCGATTTCATCGGCGGCGGACTGGGTGCCGAACAGATCTTCCTGCGCGGCTGCACCGGTCACGACAAAGCCGGAGATTGCAGCGGCAAGGGCGAATTTCACAGTCTTAGACATGATGAACTCCTTTCAATCAGTCCCCGAAAACAATGGGGATCGTTACATCACATCGGTCGAATGATCCGGAAACGCGCAATCAGCAAGGGGGAGGAAACCAGCACAATTCACACCTGATTTTCCTGCAACATAAGCGGTTGTTCGCCAGTCCACCTCACTGGTTTGAAGCAATTCCCGGTGCGAAAAGGCCAATATTTTGGCGCCCCTCGTTCGCAGGGTCGGTGCGGCGGAAATCGGGTGGGGGAATTCCGCCTGTCGCCCACAAAAATTTTCGCGGGGGACTTGCAGATCAAGCGCGGTTCACGGGTTGAACTCGGGGCCCATTTTCCGGCCGCGAAGTCATCCAGCCGCGATTCTACGGCAGCGGGACGGCCAATTTGCGATTGCTAGGCCGGCCCGGATCACAAGAACACTTGATACGATGGGCATCACCGATTCTAGGGGCAGCAGTCCTGTCTATCCAGACGCATCTTCCGACGCCCGTTCCTCCGGCTCGCGATGAAATCCGAAGCCCTCACCGTCGATGTAATAAACCCAGATCGTCGGGCGCTGGGTTCGGCCTTTGGGCGGTTGTGGCTTGGCGCGCAATCGCTATGGTGCGCCAAGACCGGAGGAGTGCGATGGCCGAAGAGATTCTGGAACATGAAGATGATGAAGCCTTCGGTGTGACCGACAGGCTGATCTCCGAGGTTCTGGACGCGGTCGAGGCCCGCGATGCGATAGCGATCGACGCGCTTCTGGACCCGCTGCACGCCGCCGACATCGCCCACCTGATCGAACAGGTCGATGCCCGCGACCGGCGCGACCTTCTGACCGTCTGGAAGGGCGGGATGGATGGGGAAATCCTGTCCGAACTCGACGAATCCCTGCGCGAAGAAATCATCGACAACCTGGGCCCCGCCGAACTGGCCGAGGCAGTGCGCGATCTTGAATCGGACGACGTTGTCGACCTTGTCGAATACCTGGACGAGGAGCAGCAGGAACAGGTTCTGGACGCGCTCGAAGCGACCGACCGGGTCGCCGTCGAAAAGGCGCTGACCTACCCCGAGGAATCGGCGGGCCGTCACATGCAGTCCGAGGTGGTTCGGGTTCCCGAACACTGGAGCGTGGGCGAAACCATCGACTTCCTGCGCTCTGACATCGAACTACCGGACCAGTTCTACCACGTGATCCTTGTGGACCCGCGGATGAAGCCTGTGTCTTATGCCACGCTGGGCCGCATCCTGTCGTCGAAGCGGGACGTGCCGCTGGCGGCGATCACCGAAGACAGTTTCAACACGTTCCATGTCGAGGATGACGTGGAGGACGTGGCCCACGCCTTCAACCACTACCACCTGATTTCGGCCCCGGTGGTCGATGACGACGACCGGCTGGTCGGCGTGATCACCATCGACGACGCCATGATCCTTCTGGACGAAGAACACGAGGAAGACATGTTGCGCCTTGCCGGTGTCGGCGAAGGCAGCCTCTCGGATTCGGTTCTGGACACCACGCGGCAGCGTATGCCGTGGCTGGGGGTGAACCTCGTAACCGCGATCCTCGCCTCGGGGGTCATTGCCCTGTTCGAAGAGGTGATCGCCGGGCTGGTGGCGTTGGCCGTGCTGATGCCGATCGTGGCCTCGATGGGGGGCAACGCGGGCACCCAGACCCTGACGGTTGCCGTGCGGGCCATCGCCACCCGCGACCTGACCGGGTCGAACGTCTGGCGGGTGATCCGGCGCGAGGTTCTGGTGGGCCTTCTGAACGGGATAATCTTTGCGCTGGTGATGGGGGTGATCGGATACCTCTGGTTCGGGACCATGATGCTGGGTGTTGTCATCGCCGCCGCAATGGTGATCAATCTGGTCGTTGCCGGGCTGGCGGGAACGGCGGTGCCGGTGCTTCTTGAAAGGGCGGGGGTGGACCCGGCGCTTGCGTCCGGGGCCTTCGTGACGACCGTGACCGATGTGGTGGGCTTCTTCGCCTTCCTTGGGCTTGCGGCTGTCTTCCTTCTCTGATCCCCGGCAAAGGTGCCCCTGTGATGACCGATCCTGACCTGACCGCCCGCAAGGCGGCCGCCCGCAAAGCCGCCTTTGCCCGCCGGGCCGAAGCCCATGCCCTTCATCGCAACGGCGCGACCGCCGCCCATTTGTCCGAGGTGCTGGCCGGATATCGCGGCGTGCCGCTGGCCGGCTACGCCCAGATGCGGACCGAGATCGACCCGACCCCAGCCATGGACGAGGCGGCAGCCCACGGGCCTGTGGCCCTGCCGGTGATCATCGGCGCAGGCCAGCCGCTGAAGTTCCGGGCCTGGACCCCGGGGTGCGCCATGGCGGATGGCGAGTTTGGCGCGCGCATCCCGGCCGAAGGCGATTGGATCGAGCCCGAAATCCTGATCGTGCCGCTGGTGGCCTTCTCCCGCGCGGGTGGGCGGCTGGGCTATGGCGGGGGGTTCTACGACCGGACGCTGGAAGGGCTGCGGGCCAAGCGCCCGACGATGGCCATCGGCTTTGCCTACGCCGCGCAGGAAGACCCGGACCTGCCGCTGGAAGCGACGGACCAATGGCTTGACCTGATCGTGACCGAAGCCGGGGTGATCGAACCTCGCCGCTAGGAAATGGTGGGTCAAGACCCACCTTACCCCGGGGGCGCTTCGCCCCCCACCAGATAATTCATGGCCCCCAGAGGATATTTAGAACCCAAAGAAGAATG
Organism: Loktanella sp. IMCC34160; assembly: GCF_004145845.1. Taxonomy (GTDB): domain Bacteria; phylum Pseudomonadota; class Alphaproteobacteria; order Rhodobacterales; family Rhodobacteraceae; genus SELP01. Next base: position 129,496 of record NZ_SELP01000004.1, read on the forward strand.
GACGCTGAGTCCAGCCCCCTTCTTTGGGTCAATAAATATCCCGGGGTGAATGGCCCGACAGGGCCAGAGGGGCAGAGCCCCTGAACGTAAGGTGGGTTTCAACCCACCATCCCCGTGCTTGCGCTTGCCCCCTCCCTTGCCTAGAGGAAAGCCATGAGACTTCTATTCTTGGGTGATATCGTGGGCCGGGGTGGCCGTCAGGCCGTGGCCCAACGGCTGCCGAAGCTGCGCGACGACTGGCGGCTCGATTTCGTGGTGATCAACGGCGAAAACGCCACCGGCGGGATGGGCCTGTCGGGCAATCACGCCCGCGCCCTGTTCGAGGCGGGGGCCGATGTCGTCACCCTCGGAGATCATGCCTTCGACCAGAAGGACATGCTGCAATTCTGTGAACAGGAACCGCGCATCATCCGGCCGCTGAATTTTTCCAAGGTGGCGCCGGGCAAGGGCGCACGGGTGTTCACCGCCCGGGGCGGGCAAAAGGTTCTGGTGGCGCAAGTGCTGGGGCAGGTTTTCATGAAACGGCCCTTTGACGATCCGTTCAGCGCGGTAGACGCAGTTCTGCGCCAATACCCCTTGGGCGGGATGGTGCAGGCCAGCCTGATCGACATGCATTGCGAAGCCACCAGCGAAAAGATGGCGATGGGCCATTTTTGCGATGGCCGTGCCTCGGTCATCGTCGGCACCCATACCCATGTGCCCACCGCCGATGCGATGATCCTGCCCAAGGGCAGCGCCTATCAGACCGATGCGGGCATGTGCGGGGACTACAATTCGGTCATCGGGATGAAGAAGGACGAACCGCTGCGCCGTTTCATTACCGGCATGGCGAAGGAGCGGTTCGAGCCGGCGCTGGCCGATGTCACCCTGTCGGGCCTCTACGTTGAAACCGACGACCGCACCGGCAAGGCCAAGCGGGTCGAACAGGTTCGGCAAGGCGGTCTCTTGTCATCGGCCGGACCCGCATGACCGACCGGGTCCGGGATCGGCTGGTCCTGAGCGGGATACTTCTGGTGCTTGGGGCCGGTTGGGGGCTGACCGTACCGCTCAGCCGGATCGCCGTTTCCACCGGGCACCTGCCGTTTGGGCTTTTGTTCTGGCAGCTGTTGATTGGGTCCGTCCTGCTGGGTGGGCTGCTGGCCATGCGTCGCCGTCCCTTTCCGCTGGGCTGGCCCGCGTTGCGGGTCTTCGTGGTGATCGCCTGTCTGGGAACGATTCTGCCCAATTCCTTCAGTTATCGCGCGGCGGCACATCTGCCCGCCGGGATCATGGCGATCATCATCGCCACGGTGCCGATGTTCGCCTTTCCCGTGGCCTTGGCGCTGGGGCAGGACCGCTTTGCCCTGCGGCGTCTTCTGGGCCTGTGCCTTGGGCTTCTGGGTGTCGGGCTGATCGCGGCGCCAGAGGCAAGCCTGCCCGACCCGGCCATGCTGGCCTGGATCCCCGTCGCCCTGATCGCGCCGCTTTGTTATGGGCTAGAGGGCAATGTCGTCGCCCGCTGGGGCCTGTCCGGGCTGGACCCGGTGCAGGCGCTTTTTGGCGCTTCGGTTCTGGGGGCGGTTTTCATGGCACCCGCCGCGCTGGCCACCGGCCAATTCATCGACCCGACGGCGGGCATGGGTGCGCCGGAATGGGCGCTGGTCGTGTCGGCGCTGATCCATGCAACGGTCTATGCGGCCTATGTCTGGCTGGTGGGCCGGGCCGGGCCGGTTTTCGCGGGGCAGGTCGCCTATGTCGTCACCGGCTTTGGGGTGCTCTGGTCCATGGTTCTCTTGTCCGAAACCTACGCCATCTGGATCTGGGTGGCGCTGGGCGTGATGCTCTGCGGCATCGCGCTGGTTCAGCCGCGGCCGCGTGAAACCCTTGCGCCGGAAGCGGAAGCGGTGGACAGTCAGGCGAACGCAGCGACCGAGGCCAGATGAACGACATTCTCCAGTTGTCCGGAACCGGGCAGGCGATCCTTGCCCTGTCGGTTGTCGGGCTCATGTTCGCCCTGTTCCTGCGGGAAGTCCTGCCGACCGAGGTGGTCGCGCTGACCGGTGTGGCGCTTTTGCTTGTCACCGGTGTCCTGCCCTACCAGATGGCCGTTGATGTGCTGGCCAACCCCGCCCCATGGACCATTGCGGCGATGTTCATCGTCATGGGCGCGCTGGTGCGCACCGGGGCGCTGGATGTGCTGACCGGGCAGGCCGAGCGATACGCGCGGACCCATCCAAAGGCCGCCATCATCGGATTAATGGCCTTTGTCATGGCGGGTTCGGCCTTCATGAACAACACGCCGGTGGTCGTCGTGATGATCCCGGTCTTCGTGACCATTTCCAAGACCATGGGCTTTGCCGCCTCGCGCCTGCTGATCCCGCTGTCCTATGGCGCGATCATGGGCGGGTCGCTGACCCTGATCGGCACTTCGACCAACCTGCTGGTCGACGGGGTCGCGCGGGCGGGGGGGCTGCAGCCCTTCACCATCTTCGAAATCACCCCCATCGGCCTTGTCGTCTGCCTGTGGGGGATGATCTATCTGGCCACCATCGGCCGGCGGCTTCTGCCCGACCGGGACAGCATGGCCAACCTTCTGTCCGACAAGTCCAAGATGCGGTTCTTTACCGAGGCCGTGATCCCCCCCGACAGCAACCTGATCGGGCGCGAGGTTCTGGGCGTGCAACTGTTCAAGCGTCCCGGTGTGCGACTGGTGGACGTGGTGCGCGGCGATGCATCGCTGCGGCGCAACCTTCAGGGGGTGTCGTTACAGGTGGGTGACCGGGTCGTGCTGCGCACCCAGATGACCGAGCTTTTGTCCCTGCAATCGAACAAGTCGCTGCGCCGGGTCGATCAGGTCAGCGCGGTGGAAACCACCACGGTCGAGGTGCTGATCACCCCCGATTGCCGGCTTGTGGGCCGCCGTCTGGGTGAAATGCGCCTGCGTCGCCGCTATGGGGTCTATGTGCTGGCCGTGCACCGGCGGGACAAGAACATCGGCCGCCAGATTGACGATCTGGTGGTGCGGGTCGGGGATACGCTGCTTCTGGAAGGGGCGGCCGAGGATATTCAGCGGCTGGCGGCGGATATGAACATGGTGGACGTGTCGCACCCATCGGCCCGCGCCTTCCGCCGGGCCCATGCGCCGATTGCGCTGGCGGCACTGGCAGGGATCGTGGTTCTGGCCGCGCTGGGCGTGGCCCCGATCCTGTTTCTGGCCGTTATTGCCGTCGCCGTGGTTCTGGCGACCCGCTGCATCGACGCGGAAGAGGCCTATGGCTATGTCGAAAGCAGCCTGCTGGTGCTGATCTTTTCCATGCTGGCCGTGGGCGCGGCCCTGCAACACACCGGCGCGGTGTCGCTGATCGTCGACGGGCTGACACCGTTGATCGGTGATTTGCCGCCTTTCATGGTGGTCTGGGCGATCTACCTGATTACTTCGGTCCTGACCGAATTGGTGTCGAACAACGCGGTGGCCGTCGTGGTGACCCCGATTGCAATTGGGCTTGCGGGTGCGCTGGGTGTCGATCCGCGCCCGCTGGTCGTGGCGGTGATGGTCGCGGCCTCGGCCAGTTTCGCCACGCCCATCGGCTATCAGACCAACACGCTCGTCTACGGGCCGGGGGGCTACAAGTTCAAGGATTTCCTCAAGGTCGGGATTCCGCTGAACCTGTCGATGGGGCTCATCGTCTCTGCTGTGATCCCGCTAATCTGGCCGCTGTGATCCCGCCTTGCCGGGGCGTGGCAGGGTTGCTAGCGTCCGCCGGTCGGTACGTGGCAAAGGGGAGGTGGCAATGTCCGGACATGGTTACGAAAAAGGGCGGCTGAACCTGCCCTTCGTGGGGATCGCGACCTTTGGCAAGCGGCCCTATGTCGAGGATTGGTCAAAGATCGACGCCGACGTCGCGGTCCTTGGGGCACCCTTCGATTTCGGCACGCAGTGGCGGTCCGGCGCACGGTTCGGCCCGCGCGGCGTGCGCGAGGCATCGACCCTGTTCAGCTTTGGCCACGCCGGGGCCTATGACCACGAAGACGACGCGACCTACCTGCCGGGTGACGTGCGGATCGTCGATATCGGGGATGCCGATATCGTCCACACCGATACGATGACGTCGCACGCCAATATCGAAACCGGAGTGCGGGCGATCCTTGCAGCGGGCGCCTTGCCGGTGGTGATCGGCGGGGACCATTCGATCAACATCCCCTGCATCAACGCCTTCGACGATCAGGGGGATATTCACGTTCTGCAGATCGACGCGCACCTCGACTTCGTCGATGAACGGCACGGGGTCCGCTATGGGCACGGCAACCCGATGCGGCGGGCCGCGGACAAGCCCTATGTCACGGGGCTGACGCAGGTGGGCATCCGCAACGTCAGCTCGACCGCCAAGGAAGGCTATGACGACGCGCGACGGATGGGGTCGTCGATCATCTCGGTCCGGCAGGCGCGGAAGATGGGGACCGAAGGGGTGGTCGGCCACATCCCCGAAAAGGCGCGGGTCTATATCACCATCGACATTGATGCCTTCTGCCCCTCGATCGCGCCGGGAACAGGCACGCCCAGCCATGGCGGCTTCCTCTATTACGAGGTGCTGGAAATGCTGCAGGCCGTGGCGCAGCGGCACGAGGTCGTCGGGATTGATCTGGTCGAAGTGGCTCCGGATTATGACCCCACGGGATCGACCAGCATCCTTGCGGCGCAGGTCCTGCTGAACCTTCTGGGGTTCATCTTTCACGCAAAGGGGAAATAGCGGGGGTCAGCCGAAGCGGGCCACGAACCGTTGCAGGATCAGTTCCGGCACGGTCACATCGGCCGCACGGCACATGGCGATCAGGTCCTCGGCAGCCTCGGGCGGGAAATAGCCCTTGTTGCGGTAGATGCGGATGCGGGTCTCAAACCCGGCCGCGTCCGCCTCGGGGTGGAACTGCGTGGCATAGACGTTCTGACCATAGCGGATCATCTGGAACGGGCAGGCGTCGGAATGCAGCAGATGGGCGCAGCCTTCGGGCAGGGTCTGCGCCGCTTCCTTGTGGCCGACAAAGGCGTCAAAGCGGTCGGGCAGGCCGGACAGCAGCGGATCGGTGCGGCCCGCGTCGGTCAGTTCGCAGGTGGTCGTGCCGACGGGTTCACCATAGCGGGCCTTCGATACCTCGGCCCCAAGATGGTGGGTCAGGATGCCGATCCCATAGCAGCAGCCCATGAAGGGCATGTCTCGGGCGGTGATCTCGGGCATGAGCGACAGGCAGGCGGCCTCAATCCGGGCCTCGGTCGGGTCCTTGTCCTCGGGCGCGTCAGAGACGCAGCCGGGGCCGCCGCCGACAATGACGCCGGCATAGGCGTCAAGGGACAGGTCCGCGGGCAGATCCTGCTGATCCAGCCGGATACGATGGGTGCGGTCCGCCGTCAGCCGGCCCTTGGCAAGGATGGCTGCGAATTCATCGTCGGCGGCCTCGGTTTCCGGGCGCAGCTGCAGGATCAGGAACGGTTTCATGCCTGTCCCGATAGCCAAAACCCCGGCCAAGGGGAAGGGGGCGGTGGGTCAAGACCCACCTTACACGGCAGGGGGCGCTGCCCCCTCGGCCCGCCGGGCCTCACCCCCGAAGTATTTTTGGCAAAATGAGAGTCCATTCTTCTTTGGGTCTCAAATATCCTCGGGGGGCCATGAATCATTTGGTGGGGGGCGACGCGCCCCCGGGTAAAGTGGGTCTTGACCCACCACCCCCTACAGCGGCCAGAACAGCAGGATCGTCGGGATCGACACCGCGATCACGATCAGTTCCAACGGCAGACCCATTTGCCAATAATCCCCGAACCGGTAACCGCCGGGCCCAAGGATCAGCGTGTTGTTCTTGTGCCCGATCGGCGTGAGGAACGCGCAAGAGGCCGCGACGGCCACCGCCATCAGGAACGGATCGGGTGATACCCCCAGCGTCTGCGCCATCTGGATCCCCACCGGGGCCGCGACGATGGTTGTCGCCGTGTTGTTCAGCACATCCGACAGCGACATCGTCACCACCATCAGAACCGTCAGCACGGCCCAGGCGGGCCATCCCGCTGTCAGCCCGGTCAGCGTTCCGGCGATGAGTTCGGTGCCGCCCGAGGTTTCCAGCGCCGCGCCCAGCGGGATCATCGACCCCAGCAAGACCACCACCGGCCATTCGATGTGGTCGTAGATGTTCCTGAGCGGCAGAATGCCCGTGAGCACGAAGGCCACGACCACAATCCCCAGCGCGACCGGCAGGTAAACCAGCCCGAGCGAGGCCGCGAGAACCGCCGCCCCGAACAGCCCGATTGCCAGCCAGACCTTGCGATCGGCGGTGACGGACAGGCCCCGGTCAGCCAGCGCCAGGCATCCCAGCCAGTCGATCACATCCGCCGCCGCTTCCTTTGGGACCAGCAGCAGAAGGATATCGCCGGCCTGCACCTCGGTCTTGCGGATCCGGCTGCGGATCGGTTTGCCGCGCCGCGACAGGCCCAGAAGGATCGCCCGCTGCCGCCACGCCAGACCGATGGTTTGCGCGGTCTTCCCCGTGATCCGCGATTCCGGCGTCGCCACGGCCTCGACGATCACCATATCGGCGCCTGCGGCATCGACCGTCGCCTCGGCAAGGTCCAGTTTCTGCGCGACCCGGAATTCATCCAGCGTATCGGGCGCCGCCTCGATCACCAGATGATCGCCGGGGCGGATCGTGGCGTTCCGAGCCCGGCCCGGCAGGCGCTTGCCCTCGCGGATCAGCCCGAGAAGCGCGACATCTGCGGCCTCGGCCAGATCGTCCAGATCCCGAACCCGCTGGCCGGTCAGGGGCGATCCTTCGGGAACGGCCAGTTCTGACAGGTATTCGGCGTAGTCCCGCAGTGGGTCGCCTTCCAGCCCCGCGCCGTCCTTTTGCGGGATCAGGCGCCAGCCGATCAGCGCGACAAAGGCCAGCCCGGCAATCGCCACAATCCCGCCCACGGGCGCGAAATCGAACATGGCGAATGGCGTGCCCAAAGCCTCGCCCCGGATCGACGCGATGATGATGTTCGGCGGCGTGCCGATCAGCGTGACCATCCCGCCAAGGATCGTCGCGAAGGACAGCGGCATCAATGTCACCCCCGCGGCCCGTCCGGCCTTGCGCGCGGTGGCGATATCGACCGGCATCAGCAGCGCCAGCGCGGCCACGTTGTTCATGAAGGCCGACAAGACGCCGCCGACAGCCCCCATGATCGCGATATGGGTGCCCAGTTTGCGGCTGCTGTCCACCAGCGTCCGGGTAATCAGCATCACCGCGCCGGACCGCACCAACCCGGCCGAGACCACCAGCACCAGCGCCACGACCAGCGTCGCCGGGTGCCCGAACCCGCTGAACGCGTCCTTGGTCGGGACCACCCCCAGAACGACCCCGGCCATCAGGGCCGAGAAGGCAACTAGATCATAGCGGTATCGCCCCCAAAGAAGCAGGGCAAAGACAAGTCCAAAGAGCGAAAACAGGATGATCTGGTGTTGGGTCATGGCCCAAACCTGCCGGAAATCCGCATCCGATGCCACGGGGAAAACGGGGTGCGCCGTTTCCAAGGCGGCGGGAATCCCCTATCCCGGGCACACGTTCCGGGTGTAGCCTTGTCAAATTAGCAAAGATTCATTTTCGGACGGAGGAAACACCATGACCCAATTCGTGCGTTGGGTGCCCTACCAATTCGGGCAGAATGCCGTGAACGCGGGCTTCATATCTCACAACGGCTCGGCGCTTTGGATATTCGACCTGACCCAGACCTATCGCCCCGGTGGGCGCATCCAGAACGGTGCGGTCCTGATTGCCTATGATCTGGACCAGACCGCGATTACCAATATCACCACGGTCATGCAGATCGATTTTGAAAACGAAGCTTTCGAGGGCGAGGGCAAGCATCCCCAACATGTAATCTGTAAGGCGAACGAGCCCGGCGCGCGCGGCGTCGGCATTGGGCGCCAAAAGACGACGAACTACCATGTGACCGCGCGCTTTGCGACGAAACGGGAAGTCGCCAAGGCGTTGAGTGTTCCGGGGGTGAAGGTCAGCGAAAGGGAGGTCGACAACAAGTATCGACCGCCGGGCGGCTGGCCATAGGCCCCAGCCGCGTCTGTCAGCCGGACTTGGCTTCCAGCGCCTCGATCCGGGCCTTGAGGGCCTCGTTTTCTTCACGGGCTTTCTGGGCCATGGCGCGGACCGCGTCGAATTCCTCGCGGGTCACGAAATCGCGGTCGGCAAGCCAGCGGTCCAGCAGGGACTTCATGGCCGTTTCCGCCTCGGTCTTGGCGCCCTGGGCCACGCCCATGGCGTTGGTCATCAACTGGCCGATATCGTCCATGATCTTGTTGCGGGTCTGCATCGGGTCTCTCCGTGGCTTTGTCTGCTCTATATGGGGTGGAATGCGTAGGTTCACAACCGCGGAACCGGGCCAGACCGCCAACCCGGGTTCAGGATGCCCATCCATTGGCTATGTTGGCAGGGCTTGGATGCCCTGCATCGCGGGTGGCACAAGAGGGGCTTACAAGGCATAAACATATTTGAATATGATGTGGGAAACGAATCGGGGAGGACCAGACGTGCCCATTACCAGACGGGATTTCATTCAATACGGCATGAACGCCACCTTGACGCTTGGCGCGGCCGGACTTGCCGGCAACCCGACGCGGGCGCTGGCCCAGCAGAAACTGACGCAGGATGACCTGCTGAAGTTCGACGCCAAGGGGCAGGTGACGCTGCTGCACTTCACCGATGTGCACGCCCAATTGGCCCCGGTTTACTTCCGCCCGCCGGACACCAACATTGGCGTGGGCGACTATGCCGGTATCCCACCGCATCTGGTGGGAGAGGAGTTCATGCGCCATTTCGGAATCGAACGGGGCAGCCCGCTGGCCTATGCGCATACATTTGTCGATTACGTCGACCTTGCCCGTACCTATGGCCGGCTGGGCGGGCTGGACCGCACCGCGACGCTGGTCAAGGCGATCCGCGCCGACCGGGGCGACGACAAGGTTCTGTTCCTTGACGGTGGCGACACCTGGCAGGGCTCCTACACCTCGCTCAAGACCAATGGCGAGGACATGGTCGAATGCATGAAGCTGCTGAAGCCCGACGCGATGACCGGCCACTGGGAATTCACCTTTGGCACCGATCGGTTCCTCGAACTGACCGAAAGCATGGGATACCCCTTCCTTGCGTCCAACATCTTCGACGTGGAATGGGACGAACCCGCCTTTGAGAACACTGCCTTCTTCGAAAAGGGCGGGGTGAACGTGGCGGTGATCGGGCAGGCCATGCCCTATACCCCCATCGCGAACCCGCGCTGGATGTTCCCCGAATACAGCTTCGGCATCCGTCCCGAGGTGCTTCAGGAAAACGTGGACGCCGCCCGCGCCGCTGGGGCCGAGGTCGTGGTGCTGCTGTCGCATGACGGGTTCGACGTGGACCGCAAACTGGCCACCGTCGTGTCCGGTATCGACGTGATCCTGACCGGCCACACCCACGACGCCATCCCGCAGGCGGTCGAGGTGAACGGGACGATCATCCTGTCCTCGGGCAGCCACGGCAAATATCTGGGCCGTGTCGATCTTGAGGTGCAGGATGGCAAGGTCGTCGGCTACAGCTCCAACCTGATCCCGGTCTTCTCGGATGTGATCACGCCCGATCCGGAAATGGCCGCCAAGATCGCCGAATACCGCGATCCGCACGCCGCCGAACTGAACCGCGTTCTGGGCAAGACCGAAACGCTGCTGTATCGGCGCGGCAACTTCAACGGCACTTGGGATGATCTGATCTGTCAGGGTATCCGCGAACAGCGCGACGTTCAGATTGCTCTGTCGCCGGGCTTCCGCTGGGGCACGACCCTGCTGCCGGGGCAGGACATCACGGTGGATGATCTCTATACCGAAACCTCGATGAGCTACCCGGCGGTCTACCGGACGGAAATGTCGGGCGAACAGCTCAAGGTCATCCTTGAAGATGTCTGTGACAACCTGTTCAACAAGGACCCGTTCTATCAGCAGGGCGGCGACATGGTTCGCGTCGGCGGCATGCGCTACACCTGCCACGTCAACAACGACGCCGGGAACCGGATCGCTGACATGCTGCTGGACGACGGCACCCCGATCGAGGCCGACAAGACCTACACCGTCGGTGGTTGGGCGTCCGTCAACGAAGGCACCGAAGGTCCGGCCATCTACGACCTGATGGAGGATTACATCACCTCCAAGGGCGTGGTGAACGTGCCGGACGAACGGACCGTCAAGATCGAACTATAACGGGGGGCCTCCCTGCACCCGTCGCGCGCCTCCCGTCACCGGGGGGCGCGTTTTTCGTTCAGGCCAGCGCCAAGACGATCCCGCCAGCCGCGCCTGCAAGGACCGCCAACCAGGGCGGGCATTTCCAGACCGTCAGGGCCACGAACAGCGCCAGCGCCAAAGCGAAGTCGGCCATGCCGCCGACGCTGCCGGTGAAAACCGGGTCATAGAGCGCCGCACCAAGGATCCCGACCACCGCCGCGTTGATGCCCCGCAATGCGCGGCGAACCGGCGCAACCTGCCGCAGCCGGTCCCAGAAGGGCAGGACCCCGATCAGGATCAGGAACCCCGGCAGGAAGATCGCCGCAAGGGCCAGCGCCGCCCCGGCAAGGCCACCCGGACCCGCGATGCTGACCGCGCCCAGATAGGCGCTGAGCGTGAACAAAGGCCCCGGAACCGCCTGCGCCGCCCCATAGCCCGCCAGAAAATCCGCATCACTGACCCAGCCGGGCTGCACTACGGCGGCGTCCAGCAAGGGAAGGACCACATGGCCGCCCCCGAACACCAATGCGCCGGACCGGTAGAAGGCATCGGCGACCGCCCAAACCTCTGCCCGATCCGCAAGGAGGGGCAGGGCGACCAACCCGGTGGCAAAAAGCGCCGATGCCGCAATGCCGACCCAGCGAGGTAAGGACAGGCTGGCCCTGCCTGTCGGTGCGGATTCCCCCGCACGGCCTGTGACCAGCCCCGCGAGCGCCCCCAGACCAATCGCCCCGATCATGCCCATCCCGGACGGAAACGCCGCCAGCGCAACGACGGCCGCAACGGCAATCGCCGCGGTCTCGCGGTCCGGGCACAATGTGCGCGCCATGCCAAGCACCGCTTGCGCCACCACGGCCACGGCAACGATCTTCAGCCCGTGCAGCGCGCCCACGGCCACTGGTCCAGTCAGTGATCCGACCCCCAACGCGAACCCCAGAAGGACAAGGGCGGACGGCAGGGTAAAACCCACAAACGCCGCCAGTGCCCCCAAGGGTCCCGCACGGTGCAGCCCCAGTGCAAATCCCACTTGGCTGGAGGCCGGGCCGGGCAATACCTGACAGAGCGCCACAAGGTCGGCATAGTCCGCGTCAGACAGCCACCCACGCCGGTCTACGCATTCCGCGCGGAAATATCCCAGATGGGCAATGGGGCCGCCAAAGGACGTGCAGCCCAGCCGCAGGAAGGTCCAAAACACCTCTGCCACGGTTCCCGCCGGTTTGCCTGTTTGTGCCATGCCGCCTGTGCCCTCAACCAATTGGCACAGGTCTAGGACCAATCGCGCCTCTGGCCAAGACCGCCCGGCCTTGACTTCCCTCCGGTGCCGTCCCATCCATTCTTCCCATGCAGGCCGCGCTTTCTTTCCCCGACATCTCGCCCGAGATTTTCTCGATCACGCTCTTCGGGATGGAGTTCGCGCTGCGCTGGTATGCGCTGGGCTATATCGCCGGGATTGCCATCGGCTGGGGTCTGATCCGCTGGCTGATCGGGCGGGTCGGGTTATGGCCGGAAAACCAGCCACCGATGAGCCGCGAAGACCTTGAAAATCTTGCCACATGGATCGTTGTCGGCGTCATTCTGGGCGGGCGGATTGGCTATGTGCTGTTCTACAGTCAGGGCGCCTACCTGAGCGATCCATTGGCCATTCTGCGCGTCTGGGAAGGAGGCATGTCCTTCCACGGCGGGTTCCTCGGCGTGGTCGCTGCCGTGTTCTTTTTCGCGCGCAGGCATGGCCTGCCGCTGGGGTCCACCGCCGATGTCATCGCCGTGGCCGCGCCGCCCGGCATTTTCCTTGTACGCGTCGCCAATTTCATCAACGCCGAACTTTGGGGTCGCCCGACGGACCTGCCATGGGGCGTCGTGTTCCCGGGCGAGGCGGCACAGGATTGCGGGCCGGATATCCTGCTTCTTTGCGCCCGGCATCCCAGCCAGCTGTACGAGGCCGGTCTGGAAGGATTGCTTCTGGGCCTGATCCTGATTGTGGTCGCCCTGCGTGGCGGGTTCAAGCGGCCGTGGCTGGTGTCGGGGCTGTTCTTCGCGGGTTACGGGTTGTCCCGGTTCATGGTTGAATTCGTGCGCCAGCCCGACGCGCAATTCGTCACGCCCGGCAACCCGCTGGGGCTTTATCTGCATCTGGATGGCTACGGTCTGACCGCGGGGCAATTGTTGTCGCTGCCGATGATCCTGATCGGGCTTTGGGTGATCCTGCGATCGCGGCGGCGGGCATGACTGCGCTGGCCGACCTGCTGATCCGCCGGATCGCGGCGACCGGTCCGATGACGCTGGCCGAGTTCATGGCCGAGGCGCTGATGCACCCCGAGCACGGCTATTACAGCACCCGCGATCCTTTGGGCGCGGGCGGCGATTTCATCACCGCGCCCGAGATCAGCCAGATGTTCGGGGAAATGATCGGCCTGTCGCTGGCGCAGGCGTGGATGGATCAGGGCAGCCCGGCGTCATTCACACTGGCCGAACTGGGGCCGGGGCGCGGGACGTTAATGGCCGATATCCTGCGGGCCACGCGGGGCGTGCCGGGGTTTCATGCCGCCACCACTGTGCATCTGGTCGAAACCTCTGCCACGCTGCGGGCGGAACAGGCGGCGCGGGTTCCCGGTGCGATCTGGCACGACTGTGCTGATGACCTGCCCGAGGCACCGCTGTTTCTGGTCGCGAACGAGTTCCTGGACGCTCTGCCGATCCGGCAATTCACCCGCGACCAGAATGGTTGGCGCGAACGGATGGTCGGCGTGACCGAGGGCAGTCTGACCTTCGGCCTTTCCGCACCCGCGCCCATTGCCGCGCTGGACCACCGGCTGGACGATACGCAGCCCGGTGACATCGTCGAATCCTGCCCGGCGCTTCCTGGGATTGTCGGCGCGGTGGGGCAGCGCATCGCGGACCACGGCGGCGCGGCCCTGTTCATCGACTACGGCGACTGGCGGTCGCTGGGCGATACGCTTCAGGCGCTGTCGGGGCATGACACAACAGATCCGCTTGCCGCGCCGGGACAGGCCGACCTGACGGCGCATGTGGATTTCGAAGCGGTGGCCAATGCCGCCGCTCCCGCCCGGCACACGCGGCTGGTGACCCAAGGGGTGTTTCTGGAACGGCTGGGCATCACGGCGCGGGCGCAATCGCTGGCTGCGCGGATGACCGATCCGGCGCTGGAACAGCATATTGCCGCGCATCGGCGCTTGACCCACCCGGCGGAAATGGGTGACCTGTTCAAGGTAATGGGACTCTATCCTGACGGCTGTCCGCCGCCACCGGGGACCGAGGCATGACACTGGACATCATCACCTCTGACCTACTGTCGCCCCTGCGGCACGGGTTCTTTGCCCGCAAGGGTGGGGCGTCGTCCGGCGTGTTCGAGGGGCTGAACTGCGGCTACGGCAGTTCTGACCAGCACGAGGCGGTCACCATCAACCGCACCCGCGTGGCCGAGGCGATGGGCGCGCCGATCAAGGCGCTGCAAGGGGTGCACCAGACCCATTCGGCAAAGGTTCTGACCGTCGACGGTCCGGTCGATGACCCCGAAGGCCCAAGGCCCGAGGCCGATGGCATCGTCACCGCGACACCGGGGATCGTCGTCTCCGTCCTGACCGCCGATTGCCAGCCGGTGCTGTTTGCCGACCCGCGCGCCGGGGTCGTGGGCGCGGCCCATGCGGGCTGGAAAGGGGCGCTGGGCGGGGTGCTGGAGGCAACCGTCGACGCGATGGAGGCGCTGGGCGCCGAACGGCAGGACATCGTCGCGGTCATCGGCCCGTCGATCAGCCAGCGCGCCTATGAGGTCGGGCCGGAGTTCTTCGAGGACTTCATGGACGAAGACCCCGCCTATGGCCGGTTCTTTGCCAATGGCGATGGCGACCGGTTCCTGTTCGACCTTCCCGGGTTTGGCCTGTACCGATTGCGCGCCGCCGGGGTCGGGCAGGCCGAATGGACCCGGCACTGCACCTATTCAGACCCGGCGCGGTTCTATAGCTACCGCCGCACCACCCATGAACGTCAGGCCGACTATGGGCGGCTCATCTCGGCGATCCGGCTGTAATTCGGGCAGAAATCGGGCAAGTTCGACTGCCCCGATCCGGAAACAAACCACCTGAGAATGGCAGTATTGTTTTGAAATCCCTTGTTTTGCTGGGGTTTGCCGCCGTTGTTTCCATTTCAAAGGGCAATCCTGCAGAAACTTCGGGATTTGATGCAATTCCTTGGAAAATCCTTGATTTGTCAAACTCGCGCCAAGAACCGCCGCGATAGTGGGTCCAACGTCGGCAAGATCGGCGACCTAGCGAGCAGCAAAGGATTGAACAGATGAAGAAACGTTGGATGAACGGGGTGATCGACGAAGCAGCGAAATGCACGACCCGGATGCCTTGGGAACGTGGTCTGCGCCGTCAGGCTTTCATCGCCAGCCGCAAGGCGTCGCTGAGCGACCGGGAAGTGGCCAGCCTCGCCACGGTCGCGCGTGGTCGCGCCAAGGTTTTCATGGGGGCTCAGGTCGTCGCCTGATCGCTCCGGCGGGTCGCTCGGTCCCGCACGGTTTCCCTCGGGGTTCCTCCCCCGAACCTGAAACGGCCCCTTGCCAATCGGCAGGGGCCGTTTTTCGTTCTGTCGGCCCGGGGGCACGCCGAAATATGGCAGGATTGGCCGGCTGCCGCGAACAATCCGCTTCAAAGACTTGCATTGAAGCGGAATTCATACCCTTCCACATAGAATTTTTGACAAATGCGGTCCCGTCGGGGAATCGTTTCCTGACTCATGATCTGCTGATCGTTGCCGGTGGGGGCCGGCGAAAAGCGCAACTTTGATAGGTTTCGCATGACCGCTGCCCCTTCGATTGGCCATTTCGGCTCTCTTCGCCCGTCCCGTGACCACAATGACCGGTTCGCCCAGACCGGCGACCAGCCGCAGCGCCGCCCCCCGGTGATGCGCCGGTTCGAGGTGGTTCACCTTGCCCCGAATGGCGATATTGCCGACTTTGCCCGAGTGGCCCCCGCAATGGAGGCCTTCGAGGAAGCCTTTTCCGCCTTTGCGCGCGGCACCCTGTTCCAGACCGAGGACGGCCCCCGCGCGGTCGAGGATCTTTTGCCGGGGGACCGGGTCAAGACCGCCGATCGTGGATTTCAGCCGCTGATCTGGAAGGGCAGTTGCAGCCTGATCGCGAATATCCCCGAACAGGCGTCGAAATTGCGGTCTCTTGTCCGGGTGTCGGCCGATTCCCTCGGGTTTGGTCGTCCGGGGCGCGATATTGTTCTGGGCCCCTCGGCCCGGCTGTTCCACAGCTCAGAAGGGGTGCGCACCATGACCGGGCGGCCCACCGCCGTCGTGCCGGTGCGGGACTTCGCGGATGGGGTGAACATCGTCGATCTGACGCCACAGACCGCCGTGCAGGTCTATCACCTTGGGTTCGAGGAACAGGAGCGGCTGGTCGCCGACGGGATCGAGCTGGAAAGCTTCCATCCTGGCCCGGTACACCGCCTGCCGCTGCGCGGGGATCTGCTGGACCTTTACCTGTCCTTCTTCCCGCATATCCCCGATCTGATGGGGTTTGGCGCGCCCCGTTTCCCCCGGCTGCGTCTGGCTGATCTGGATCTGTTTTCTGCCGCTTAGGCGTCTTTCGCCAGCCGCGCTTCCAGAACGTCGAAGGGGACGCCGGGTTCATCCTTGGCGCCCCGGATCACAAGGCTGGTCTTGACGCTGGCCACATTGGGCGCGGCGGTCAGCTGTTCGGTCAGGAAGGTCTGGAAGCTGCGCAGGTCCGGGGCCACGCATTTCAGGATGAAATCCACCTCGCCGTTCAGCATGTGGCATTCGCGAACCAGTGGCCAGTTGCGGCACCGCTCCTCAAACGCGCTCAGGTCGGCTTCGGCCTGGCTGACCAGCCCGACCATGGCAAAGACCTGCACCTCGAACCCCAGTTCGCGGGCATCGACATCGGCGTGATAGCCCCGGATGAACCCCTGTTCTTCCAGCGTGCGCACCCGGCGCAGGCAGGGCGGGGCAGAGATGCCCACCCGCTTGGCCAGTTCGACGTTCGTCATGCGCCCGTCCGCCTGAAGCTCTGCCAGAATCATCCGGTCGATTTCATCGAGTTTGGAACCCGGCATACGTCATCCCCAAGAAATTTTGCGAACACTACGCCGAAGGTGCGGGCTGCGCAATATTGTTTCGTGTCGGCGCAAGATTCTTAGCGTCCAACGTCTTTCCCCCTGCTCCGTCCGGCATAGGGCGGCCCGGTATTCGCGCGACGCATGGTCGCCTTGCAGGGCCTTTCGGTTCCGGGGGCTGCCGTCTATATCGGGTGGGACGGAACACCAGAGTCGGGGGAACACATGGCCGAGACGCGTCACACCAAGGTATTGATCATCGGCTCCGGCCCTGCGGGCTATACCGCGGGCGTCTATGCCAGCCGCGCCATGCTGAACCCGATCCTTGTGCAGGGGATGGAGCCCGGCGGTCAGCTGACCACCACCACCGAGGTCGAAAACTGGCCCGGTGATACCGAGGTGCAGGGCCCCGACCTGATGGTCCGGATGGAGGCCCACGCCCGCGCCATGGGCTGTGACATCGTGATGGACATCATCACCGGTCTGGACCTGTCCAAGCGGCCTTTCACCGCAAAGGCCGACAGCGGCACCACCTACACCGCCGACGCGGTGATCTTGGCCACCGGCGCCCGCGCCAAATGGCTTGGCCTGCCGACCGAAGAGAAGTTCAAAGGCTTTGGCGTGTCTGCCTGCGCCACCTGTGACGGGTTCTTCTATCGCGGACAGGAAATCGTTGTCATCGGCGGCGGCAATACCGCCGTGGAAGAGGCGCTGTTCCTGACCAATTTCGCGACCAAGGTGACCCTGATCCACCGCCGCGATGAGCTGCGGGCCGAAAAGATCCTGATCGACCGGCTGATGAAGAACCCCAAGATCGAACCGCTCTGGGATCACACCCTCGAAGAGGTCGTCGGCACCGACAACCCGCTTGGGGTCGAGGCCGTGCGCGCAAAGCACGTCAAGACCGGAGAGATCACCGAGATCCCGGCCAAGGGGGTGTTCATCGCCATCGGCCATGCGCCGGCGTCGGAACTGGTCAAGGACCAGCTGGAACTGCACAACGGCGGCTATGTAAAGGTCGAGGCGGGATCGACCAAAACCTCGATCCCCGGCGTCTTCGCCGCGGGCGACCTGACCGACCATAAATATCGGCAGGCCGTGACCAGCGCCGGGATGGGCTGCATGGCTGCGCTGGACGCCGAACACTGGCTGGCAGAGCAGGACGATTGACGAAAACGGTCCCTTCGGTTCAGGTTTCCGGCCGGTTCTGGCGTGCCGGGTTTCGAGACCGAGCGGGGATGATCCTTGAGCCTGCCGGGGCGCCAGAAGGCCGTTGGCATCACAGTGGACAGACCTGCCTCTATCTTTCCGCCACACCGGAAGGGTGTCGCGTGGCGATGAAAGTCTACCTTCAGGAAGATGACCCGCCACGGGCCGTCTTCCCTGTCAAAGTCACAGCCACTGTTGTCACCGATCTGCGGACCGAAGCGGTGCGTGAAGCGTTGGGAATCGCGCTGGCCGATATTCATGTGTTTTGGGCGAAGATTGCGTCGGCAGGTCAACGTCCTGCCACTTGGAGCATTTCGGACCGCCTTCGGGACGCGGGGTTCGACGGAATACTGACTCCTTCGCGGAGCCGTCCTGACCTGACCCACCTGTCTTTGTTTCGCTGGAATGGACTTGGCTTACCAAAGGTCGAACCTGACGGTCCGCCTATGGATTTCTGACATCCCAAGGTGGATCGACGGAGTGCTGGGTCGGGTGCGCAGGCGTGACCCACCGGACACAGTCCGGAATGGTCTGATTTTGCCAAGATTTCCCCCTAGTCTCGCCATTCGCTTCGGCTTATGTGTTCACGCGTGAACATATTGCGAGTCCCCGATGCCCACCTCCGTGGCCAGACATAACCCTGCCGAGGAAGACCTGATCTTCCGGCTCTTGCGCCAGCTGGACGCTGCGCCAGGGGCGTCGCAGCGTGCGACGGCGGCGGCGTTGGATATCTCGCTTGGGCGGCTCAATGCGTTGTTGCGTGGCGCGGCAGAGGCCGGGTTGATCACCATCAACGCCCGGCCTGGCCCCGATAAACGCCAACGGTTCGCCTATACCATCACCACCCGTGGCGCCGCTGAAAAGACGCGGCTGCGCGACCAATTCCTTGCCCGCAAATTCGCCGAATACGATGCCCTGCACGCAGAGCTGACCGGTTCCAGCAGCGGCCTCACTCCCATCAAACACAGGACCCATCCGATGCAGAATAACCTTGCCCCCATCCCAGAGCTCTACGTCTCTTACGAGAGTGCACAGAAGCTCAAGGTCGAAGCCGCTGATCTGACCAGCCACGACCTGACCCCGCGCCAGATCTGCGATCTGGAACTGCTGATGAACGGGGGCTTCAACCCGCTCAAGGGCTTCCTGTCCGAGGAAGATTACAATGGCGTTGTGGACAACATGCGCCTTGCCGATGGCACCCTGTGGCCGATGCCGATCACGCTGGACGTGTCCGAAGCTTTTGCCGACAGCATCGAATTGGGTCAGGACATCGCGCTGCGCGATCAGGAAGGCGTGATCCTTGCCACCATGACCGTGACCGACCGCTGGACCCCGAACAAGTCGCATGAGGCGGAAAAGGTGTTCGGCGCCGACGATCTGGCGCACCCGGCGGTGAATTACCTGCATCACACGGCCGGCAAGGTCTATCTGGGCGGGCCGATCACCGGCATCCAGCAGCCCGTGCACTATGATTTCCGGGGCCGTCGCGACACGCCGAACGAACTGCGCGCCTATTTCCGCAAGCTGGGCTGGCGCCGCGTTGTGGCCTTCCAGACCCGCAACCCGCTGCACCGCGCGCACCAGGAACTGACCTTCCGGGCCGCGAAAGAGGCACAGGCCAACCTGCTGATCCACCCGGTGGTTGGCATGACCAAACCGGGCGACGTGGACCACTTCACCCGCGTCCGCTGCTACGAGGCAGTTCTGGACAAATACCCCCAGTCCACCACCACCATGTCGCTGCTGAACCTTGCCATGCGCATGGCTGGCCCGCGCGAAGCGGTCTGGCACGGGATCATCCGCCGCAACCACGGCTGCACCCATATGATCGTCGGCCGTGACCACGCGGGCCCGGGCAAGAACAGCGCGGGCGAGGATTTCTACGGCCCCTATGACGCGCAGGACCTGTTCCGCGAGCACCAGTCCGAGATCGGCATCGAAATGGTCGACTTCAAGCACATGGTCTATGTGCAGGAACGCGCCCAATACGAACCCAACGACGAGATCGAGAATCGGGATAACGTCACCATCCTCAACATCTCGGGCACGGAATTGCGCCGCCGCCTGCGCGAAGGGCTGGAGATTCCGGAATGGTTCTCGTTCCCCGAGGTGGTGAAGGAACTGCGCCGCACCTCTCCGCCCCGGTCCAAGCAGGGCTTTACCGTCTTCTTCACCGGCTTCTCGGGGTCGGGCAAATCCACCATCGCCAACGCGCTGATGGTCAAGCTGATGGAGATGGGCGGCCGCCCGGTGACCCTTCTGGACGGGGATATCGTGCGGAAGAACCTGTCGTCGGAACTTGGGTTCTCGAAGGAACACCGCGACCTGAACATTCGCCGCATCGGCTATGTCGCGTCCGAGATCACCAAGAACGGCGGGATCGCCATCTGCGCCCCGATCGCGCCCTATACCGCAACCCGCCGCGCGGTCCGGGAAGAGATCGAACAGTATGGTGCCTTTGTCGAAGTTCACGTGGCCACCAGCATCGAAGAGTGCGAACGGCGTGACCGCAAGGGGCTCTACAAGCTGGCCCGCGAAGGCAAGATCAAGGAATTCACCGGGATTTCCGACCCCTACGAAGAGCCGGCGAACCCGGAACTGCGGGTCGAAACCGAAAATGTGGACGTCGACAACTGCGCCCACCAGGTGATCTTGAAGTTGGAAAGCATGGGGCTGATCGCGGGCTGATAAGCCGCTGGCATCATGGTAAGATTTGGGCGCCGCACGCTGTGTGGCGCCCTTTTTTTGGGTTGCAGATCGCCCCGGGGTTGCTAGCTTTGAGTCGTAAACACAGTTTTGGAGAGTAACTTGAAAAAATTCGGCTTCATTGCGGCAATTCTATTTTCGCTTTATTCAATGCCGTCCTTCGCTCAGTCAGGTGAACCAATTGGTCAGTTGCCTGTGGACGACAGCTTTATCGACATTGGACCCAGGTGGGAGCAGGGACAATCCATCCACCTCTGGGTTACCGTTGTCGAACACCAGGGGCGGTTTGCTGTCTGTGCAATCACCCAAAACGTCCGAAATAACCGAGATCGGCAGGTGATGAGCGCCATCAGCCTGACGGTCAACCAGACACGGATTCAGAACGGGTTCCGCTGGGCTCCCAATGTGACGGGCAATTCGCGGCCGGACGGCCGGCCCGCCGAATGCCGTCTGACCCCAATGGCAGTCGTCGACGACCCGGTTTTCGACGTCGAAATCAGCCGGACGCGATATTGATATCGTAAAGCCTGCCGCGAAATTCGAACCATTGAATTTCGCGGCAGCGATGCCGGGCGCTTCTAGCGCATCCGCGCCATCAGGTTGTCCTTGACGATGAACTGGTGATAGAGCGCCGCGCCGATGTGCAGCAGGATCAGCACCATCCCAAGCTGGAACAGGGGTTCATGAAACTCGGCCGCCGCCTCGATCCCGGCGCCAATGGCCAGCATCCCGGTAATCGGCAGGGCAAAGATCACGACATATAGACCGACATGCGTGAGCTTGGCCGCGAGGTCCTGAAGTTTCGGTGCAGGCACCGGGGCAGGGGCACCTTTGGTCAGCCGAAGGATGATCCGCAGAACCGCCAGCGCCAGGATCGTCAGACCCACAAGCTGGTGCACGCGCGCGCCGCCCTCGATCACGGCGGTGCCACCGTCTTCGACGACGTCCCAAGCTTCGCCCATCGCCTCGTGGGTGATGAAGCTGACAATCATCAGGGCCGCGATGGCCCAATGCAGGATGATCTGAAGGCGGCTGTATTTTTCGGGATTTGCCATGGTCGGGCCCTTTTTACATGGTCTCTTCGACTGATCTACGCCGAGCGGCGCAATTTCCGTCGAAACCTTAGGCCGCGATTTCGCGCCCGTCCATCGCGCAGACGGGCGCCCCTGTTTCAGTGAACGGTGACCGGGGTCATGTCATGTTGCCGCGCAAGGACAAAGGCCATCGTCCGGTCAGCCACCAGCGCCAGCCGGTCGCCGTCGGTGTTGTGCACGGCGAACAGCTGCTTCAGCCCGCCGGCCTCTGCTTGGGCCTGAACATCTGCGGGCAGGTCATCCACATTGACCGGGCGGATATAAACGATGCCCTGTCCAAATGTGCTCAGGTCGAATTTCGTGTTCATTTCGCACCTCCCTTCCGGATCTTGATGGTCTGAACAACGGTGTCGGGGACGCGGCGGTTCAGGTCGACGTGCAACAGGCCGTTTTCGATGATCGCTTCGCCCACATCCACCCCATCGGCCAGAACAAAGGACCGCTGGAACTGCCGCGCGGCAATTCCGCGGTGCAAAAAGATGCGGCCCTCGCTGTCATCCGACTGGCGGCCCCGGATGACAAGCTGGTTGTCCTCGACGGTGATTGACAGATCGGTTTCGGCAAACCCGGCGACCGCAAGGGTGATCCGGTAGGACCGGTCCGAGGTCTGTTCGATGTTATAGGGGGGATAGCCGTCGTTGCCCGATTTGGCGGTCCGCTCGACCAGCCGTTCAAGCTGTTCAAATCCAAGAAGGAACGGATGCGTTCCAAGGGTCAGTTTCGTCATGCGACATGTCCTTTGTCAAAGCGACCGATGTCCGGATGGCCCCGATTGCGGCGGCCTGACTTGAAATATGGGCAGCAGGCCGCCCCGGTGCAAGAGGAAGGGCTAGGCGAAACGCCTGCCAGCCCTTATCTTGGGGTGCAGGAAACAGGTTCGGGCCCACCGATGAACAAATCAGCGAAAATGGAACAGCTCGAGGTGCTCCGGGTCGAACTGGAGATCTTCAAGCAACAGCATCGCGATCTGGACGAAGCGATTCATGCCCTGGAAGAGCGGGGCACCGGTGACCTGCTGACGATTCGGCGCTTGAAGAAGCAGAAGCTCGCGCTGAAGGACAAGATTGCCCGGATCGAAGACCGGATTTTGCCCGATATCATCGCCTGAACGAAAAAGGCCGCCCGGTCGGGGCGGCCCTCTGATCTATGCTCACGCCCTTCAGACGAAAGGCGCGGTCGCTTCCTTGCCCGCACCGGCGACGGCCAATGCCTCGCCCAGATCAACGGACCGGTCGAACAGCGACCGGCCAATGATGGTGCCGGACACGCGCGGGACGTATTTCAGGCGGCTGATGTCATCCAGCGACCGGATGGTGCCGCGCGCGATCACCGGCGCGCTGGCCAGCTCGGCGGCGCGGGTGATCATCGCCAGCGAGGCATCGCTTTCCGCGATATCCGCGTCGATGTCGGTGACGATCATCGCTGCCAGCGGGTCACGGTCGAACTGGCGGATGAAATCCTCGGGGGCGAAGGCCGTGCTTTCGCGCCATCCGCCGGACATGACCTTGCCCTTGTAGACATCGACCGCGACGACGATCTGGTCGGGATAGGCATGGGCCGCGTCCTTGACCAACTGCGGCTGGGTCACGGCGGCAGAGCTGATGACGATGCGGCCCGCGCCGGCCTCGGCCCAATGGGCGATCTGGTCCATGGACTTCACGCCGCCGCCATATTGCACCGGAATGCCCACCGCGCGGATGATCTCTTGCACCAGATCGGCGTTGGTTTCTTCATTCCCGGCGACCGCATCGAAGTCGGTCAGGTGCATCCAGCTGGCCCCGGCGGCGGCAAAGCTGCGGGCCCGGTCAACCGGGTTCACGTGCCAGATTTGCGGCTCTTCCAGCCGGCCGCGATGCAGGCTGACGCAGCGGCCCTTTTGCAGTTCGATGGTGGGGTAGATGATCATCCTGACCTCCGCTGAAATGTGGAATCCGATGTCGCGCTAGGGGCGAGTCGCCCCGACCCTAGGGCCCATGATACAGCATGGATCGCGCAAAAGCGGCACTTTGGCAGCGTGCAGCGGGGAAGCGGCCCGGCGATGCGGCCTGTTGCGGCCGCGGTTCCTCTCTGGGGATTGCCATTTTGCCCCGCGCTGCCCTATAGACGCGCTGATCCAATTCAGATGACGAGGACGACCCATGGCCGGCCATTCCAAATGGGCGAATATTCAGCACCGCAAGGGGCGGCAGGACGCCGCCCGGTCCAAGCTTTTCTCCAAGCTTGCCAAGGAAATCACCGTGGCGGCAAAGATGGGCGACCCGGACCCGGACAAGAACCCCCGCCTGCGTCTTGCGGTGAAGGAAGCCAAGTCGCAATCGGTCCCCAAGGACGTGATCGAACGCGCGATCAAGAAATCGCAGGGCGGCGAGGGCGATGATTACGAAGAAATCCGCTACGAAGGCTATGGCCCCGGCGGTGTCGCCGTCATCGTCGAGGCGATGACCGACAACCGCAACCGGACCGCCTCGGTCGTGCGGTCGACCTTTGGCAAGCATGGCGGCAACCTTGGGGAAACCGGCTCGGTCGGCTTCATGTTCGATCGCAAGGGCGAAGTCGTCTACCCGGCCTCTGTCGGCGACGCGGACACGGTGATGATGGCTGCGATCGAAGCCGGGGCCGAGGACGTCGAAAGCGATGACGACGGCCACGTGATCTATTGCGCCGATACCGACCTGAACGAGGTCTCCACCGCGCTGGAAGCCACCCTGGGCGAGTCGGAATCGACCAAGCTGGTCTGGAAACCCACAACCACCGCCGAACTGGACCTTGAAGGGGTTCAGAAGCTGATGCGGCTGGTCGAGGTGTTGGAAGACGACGACGACGTGCAGCGCGTCACCACCAACATGGAAGCCTCGGACGAGGTCATGGAACAGTTCGCCAATTCCTGAATATTACAGAACAGGCAAGAATCTGCGACCCGGTGCCTACGCGCCGGGTCGTTTCTTTTCATGGCTTCCCATGAATGGCGGCTTGCCCCAAGATCAGCCAATAGTTGAACTGATAGCTTGGTGTTTTTCATGACCAGTCCTTTCCGGCCTTTCGCCACAATCGCCGCCGCATATGTCGCGTCCATGACGTTGATTTCCTGTGTGCCGGAAAGCCCCGCTACGACCATGCCAACCCGTGCCGAACGCGGTGCCGCCATCTTTGCCGAATGCGTTGCGACACAGTGTGAGACGCTCAACCTCGATCGAGCAACTTTAGAAGACTATTCGACGCTGGGTGGTCTGGACCACGTGACCGCCCTGATGATCAGCTACTCGGATTTTGACGACTTGTCCGATATCGCGGAAATGGATCAACTGACCGAGCTGCACATCGGCTGGACAGAAGTCTCGGACTTGTCATTGCTGAAGGCCTTCCCGAACCTAAGGCTACTTCACGCCCAACAGCTTGCCGAGGGCGCCGACCTTTCCGCGATCGGACAACTGAGCGGGCTTGAGGAGCTTGGGGTTGGGGATCGCTCCACAACCGATATCGGCTTTGTCTCTGGTCTGAGCTCGCTGCGCGCGTTGGATATCTCTGAAAGCGGTGTGTCCGACTTGTCGCCGCTCGAGGGCCTGCACAAACTTGAAAGACTGGATCTTGGTTGGATTTCGGTGACGGACCTTGGGCCTTTGATGAGACTGCCCAACCTAAAGCAGGTGAGCGTCACCCTGTATGACCGCGACGAAGAATTCCGGGCACAGGTTCAGGCGCTGAGAGATCGTGGGGTCGAAGTGACGGAAATCGAAGTGATTGTGATGTGCTAGGGGTTGGACCCTAGACCTTCGTTTCCGCCGGGGCAGGGGTGATCCGCCGTTTCGCCCGCGCCTCGCGCCAGGTGATGAAGCTGACCGATCCGACGATCACCAGCCCGCCGGCGACGACCCAGCCGTCCACGGCCTCGCCGAAGACGACAGCGCCCAGCGTCACCGCCCAGACCAGTTGCAGGAAGGTCACCGGCTGCGTCACGGTCAGCGGTGCGGCGGCAAAGGCAAGGGTCATGGTGTAATGCCCGGCGGTGGCGAAACAGGCGACGCCGAACAGCCAGAGGCATTGTTCCAGCGTCGGCGTAACCCAGACCGCGGCGGCGAAGGGCGCAAGCCCGATGGTGACGGTGATCGACAGCATCCCCACCACGACCGCCGGTTTCACCTCTCCGGACAGTTGCTTGGCCAGCATGTAGCCGACCGCGAACAGCGCGGCGGTGGCCAGCATGGCGATGTGACCCGGTTCCAACTCGCGTGCGCCGGGCCGCAGGATCAGAAGCGCCCCGCAGAGCGCGATCAGCACAGCGGCCAACCTGCGGGGCGGCAGTTTTTCCCCCATGAACAGGGCCGCGCCAAGGGTCACATAGACCGGGTTGAGGTAGTTGAGCGCCGTCACCTCGGCAATCGGGATGCGGGCCATGGCGAAGAACCACAGGATCACCGCCAGCGTATGCGCCACCCCGCGCGCGGCGAACAGACCCAATTGGCGCCGTGTCAGACGGGCGGCAAGGATCGGGCGGATCATCGGGATCAGGAAGACGATGCCAAGGGCATAGCGCAGAAAGGCCGCCTCGGCCGCGGGCACGTCATCGCCCACATGTTTCACAAGCGCGGTGACGGCAACGAAGTTCAGCCCCGTCACCACCATCCAGAACACCCCGGCCAGCGGCCGGTCCTGTCTCACGCCTGTCGTCATGGCGCCATAGGCGCACGGGAAGGCGGGGGGTGCAAGGGGCCTATCCCTTCAGGATCAGCCCGGCGGCGATGGACCACATGACACAGCCGATCACCACGTCGAGCACTCGCCACGCCATCGGCCGCGCAAACAGCGGTGCGAGAAGCCGCGCGCCATAGCCCAGCATGAAGAAGAACGCGAAGGATGCGGCAATGGCCCCGGCGCCAAAGGCCCGCTCCTGCCCCGGGAACCCCTGCGCGATGGACCCAAGCAAGACCACCGTGTCCAGATAGACGTGCGGGTTGAGCCATGTGAAGGCGAGGCAAGTCAGCACCGCCGCCCCAAGGCTCAATCCCCTGTCCGCCGTCGGGTCCAGCGCCGCGCCGCCACGGAGCGCCGCCCGGAACGACAGCGCACCATAGACGATCAGGAAACTGGCCCCAAGCCAACGCATGACCGGGGCCAACCCCGGCAACACATCGGCCACCCCGGCAAACCCCCAGACCCCGACAGAGATCAGGACTGCATCGGACAGTGCGCAGGTCAGCACCAGTGGCAAGACATGCGCCCGCCGCAACCCCATTTTCAGGACAAAGGCGTTTTGCGCCCCGATGGCCATGATCAGGGAAAACGACAGGCCAAACCCTGTGAAGAACGTGCCGAGCATTTGTGCACCCTTTTGCGGTCTTGGCCGGGATAGCTGCCGGAAATGAATAAGGAAAATGAATTGATTTTAGCGCTCATTAGTGAAACTTAATTCACATGCTGGATTACGATGCCCTTTCTGCCCTTGCCGCCGTCCTGCGCACCGGATCGTTCGACCGGGCGGCGGCGCAGCTTGGGGTGACGCCCTCGGCCGTGTCGCAGCGGATCAAGGGGCTGGAGGACCGGATGGGGGCCACGCTGGTGCTGCGGGGGCAGCCCTGCGCCGCCACGCCCACCGGCGCGCGGCTGCTGCGCCATCTCGACGACGTGGCGCTGATGGAGCAGGGGCTGGCCCGCGATCTGGGCACGCCCGCCAGCCCCCGGCCCACGGTGCGGATTGCGGTGAACGCCGACAGCCTTGCCACCTGGTTCCTGCCCGCCATCGCCCGCGTACCGGACATGCTGTTCGAGCTGGAGATAGATGATCAAGACCATTCCGACGTCTGGCTGCGCAAGGCCGAGGTGGCGGCTGCGGTCACGGCGCGGGCCACCCCGGTGCAGGGCTGTGACAGCATCGCGCTGGGCACCCTGTCCTATGTTGCGACCGCAAGCCCCGGCTTTGTCGCCCGCTGGTTCCCCAAGGGCGCGACGGCCACGGCGTTGGGGCAGGCCCCGGCGCTGGTCTTCTCGCTGAAGGACCGGTTGCAGCAGGATTGGGTGACAAAGGTCGCGGGGCAGCGGGTGGCCCTGCCCGCGCACCGGATCGCATCCAGCCACGATTTCCGCCGCGCCGCGATCCTTGGGCTGGGCTGGGGCATGAACCCCGAACCCCTTGTCGCCGAAGATATCGCCGCGGGGCGGCTGGTCGCCATCGCGCCCGAGACGATGGAAACCCCGCTTTATTGGCAGGTCAGCCGTCTGTCGGCGCCCGCGCTTGCGCCCCTGACCCGCGCGATCCGGGAAACCGCCCGCAAGATGCTGCTGCAAAGCCGATAATTCGGGGCAATGCCCCCTCGCCCCCGGGGGCGGGTTTGCCTATAAGCGTTGGGAATCCCGCATTGCCCATGGAGCTGCCCCATGCCGTCCGAACTGTCCCCGATCGACAAGGCCAAATTCGTCGCCGCCAAACGGGCGACCCAATATGTCGAAAGCGGCATGAAGGTGGGGCTTGGCACCGGGTCCACCGCCGCGTGGCTGGTCCGCTGCCTGGGCGACATGGTTCAGAACGAAGGGCTGAAGATCAAGGGCGTGCCGACGTCGTCGCGCACCGCCGAACTGGCCCGGCAGGTCGGGATCGAGGTGATCTCGCTGGACGAGGCGAAGTGGCTGGACGTGACCATCGACGGGGCGGACGAGTTTGACCCGAACCTGAACCTGATCAAGGGCGGCGGCGGTGCCCATCTTCAGGAGAAGATCGTGGCAACGGCAAGCGACCAGATGGTCGTGATCACCGATGCGACCAAGCAGGTCGAAACTCTGGGGGCCTTCCCGCTTCCGCTCGAGGTGATCCCCTTCGGCTGGCAGACCACCAAGACGCTTGTTGAGGAGGTCCTGATCGGCATGGATGTTCTGGGCCGGACCACCAGCCTGCGGATGAACGGCGACGCACCTTTCATCACCGACGAAGGCAACCATATCCTTGATCTGCATCTGAATCGCATCGGCAACGCCCGGCAGCTCAGCCTTGTGCTGAACCAGATCCCCGGCGTGGTCGAAAACGGCCTGTTCATCGATATCTGCGACGCGGTGGTGATCGGCTATGGCGATGGCCGCGTGGAAGTGCGCGACATCAACGAAGGATCGGTCGAGAAGGAAAAATTCGACTTCCTGGACGACGACAACCTGTTTTCCGATCTCGGGGACTGACCGCCGGCGGGGCAGGGCGGAACATCGCAATTGCGTGTTCCCGACCCGCCCGGGCTTGCCCCGGCAGGCACCGCAGCCCAAGTAGGCGGGGCACAGAATGGAAGGACAGGCAAGAATGGCATTCGATTTTGACCTTTTCGTCATTGGTGGCGGGTCCGGCGGGGTCCGGGCGGCACGGGTGGCGGCCGCGACCGGGGCAAAGGTTGCACTGGCCGAGGAATATCGGATGGGCGGCACCTGCGTGATCCGGGGCTGCGTGCCGAAAAAGCTGATGGTCTTCGCCAGCGAATTTCACGAGGCCATGTCGGACGCGCGCGCCTATGGCTGGGACGTGCAGGACGGATCGTTCAACTGGACCACGTTCCGGGGCAAGCTGGACGCCGAACTTGACCGGCTGGAAGGGGTCTATCGGCGGTTGCTGGACGGGTCCGGCGTGACCGTGTTCGACGCCCGCGCCGCGCTGGCCGACCCGCATACGGTGACCCTGTCGACAGGTGAGACGAAGACCGCCAAGCATATCCTTGTCGCCACCGGCGGCCGCCCCGTCCTGCCGGATATGCCGGGGGCTGGGCTGGGCATCACCTCGAACGAGATTTTCAAGCTGAACCAACTGCCTGACAGCATCCTGATCGTCGGCGGCGGTTATATCGCCTGCGAATTCGCGGGCATCCTGAACGGGCTGGGCGTGAAGGTGACTCAGTTCTACCGGGGCGCGCAGATCCTGCGCGGCTTTGATGGCGAAGCGCGGGGGCTGATTGCCGACCAGATGCGCGAACGCGGGGTCGACCTGCATTGCGGCACCAACATCCTGTCGATGGAGCAGGTTGACGGCGGCGTCCGGGTCAAGGGATCGAACGGGTCCGAGGCGACCTATGGTCAGGTCATGTTCGCCACTGGCCGGGTCCCCAATACCGACGGCATCGGGTTGGAAGAGGCCGGGGTGAAGATCGGCCGCCGGGGTGAAATCGTCGTGGATGACTATTCCCAGACCGCGGTGCCGTCGATCTATGCGGTGGGCGATGTGACCAACCGGGTCAACCTGACCCCTGTGGCAATCCGCGAAGGCATGGCGTTCGTCGAAACCGTGTTCAAGGGCAACCCGACGCCGGTCGATCACGATCTGATCCCCTCGGCCGTCTTTACCCAGCCCGAATTCGGCACCGTCGGCCTGTCCGAAGAGGACGCCCGCGAACAGGAACCGATCGAGGTCTATTGCACTTCGTTCAAGCCGATGAACCATTCCTTTGCGGGCCGGTCGGATCGGGTGATGATGAAACTGATCGTCAGCAAGGCCACCCGCAAGGTTTTGGGCTGTCATATCGTCGCGGACCACGCGGGCGAGCTGATCCAGATGGTTGGCATCGCGGTCAAGATGGGCGCCACGAAAGAGGACTTTGACCGAACCGTTGCGGTGCATCCGACGATCTCGGAAGAACTGGTAACGATGAAGGAACCGGTGCGCAGCGCTTGATTTTCCGCGCTGAACGCACAAGTTGAAAGACAACCCGGTGTGCGGCCTGTCCGCGCCGCCGGAGATTGGAAACAGGAAGGACCAAAGGTAACCGATGGCTGGAAACTACGGCGGCCCCTGGGGCGGCGGCGGAAACCGTGGCCCGCGCGGCGGCGATGGCGGCGACAATGGCAATGGCGACGACCGAAACCGGGGCCCGCAGCGCCCGAACGAACCGCAGATCCCCGAACTTGACGAGCTGATGAACAAGGGGCGCGAACAGCTTCGCGTTCTGATGGGCGGCGGCGGCGGTGGCCGTGGTCCGGGTGGCACCGGCGGAAGCGGTGGCCCGTCCGGCCCCCTTCTGACAAAGGGCACCATCGGCCTTGGCGTCATTGGTGCCGCGATTCTTTGGGGGTTTGCCTCTTTCTACACGGTCAAGCCGGAAGAACGGTCGATCAACCTGTTCCTTGGCGAATACATGTCGACCGGCGAACCGGGCCTGAACTTTGCACCCTGGCCGGTGGTGACTGCCGAGGTTGAGCCGGTCACGACCGAGCGCAACATCGCGATCGGTACGGCCGCGTCGGGCCTTGATGCCGGCCTGATGCTGACCGGGGACGAAAATATCGTCGACATCGACTTTGAAGTGGTCTGGAACATTTCCAACCTACGCGATTACAAATTCAACCTTGCCGCGCCCGCCGCCACGATCGAAGCGGTGTCCGAGTCGGCCATGCGCGAAATCATCGCCCAGTCGGAAATGGCGCCGATCCTGAACCGGGACCGGGGCGCGATTGCCGACCGTCTGAAGGACCTGATCCAGTCCACTCTCGACAGCTATGACAGCGGGGTCAACATCGTCCGTGTGAACCTGAACGCGGCCGAACCGCCCTCGACCGAGGTGGCAGTCACCGACATCGACGGAAACCAGCGCCGCACCTCGCCGCTGGATGCCTTCCGCGACGTGCAGGACGCCGAACAGGAACGTGACCAGCTTCAGAACCGTGCAGATGCCTATGCCAACCGGGCACTTGCCGAAGCGCGGGGTCAATCGGCCCAGCTTCTGGAAGAGGCCGAAGCCTACCGCGCGCAGGTCGTGAACGAAGCCAGCGGTGAAGCCAGCCGGTTCAGCGCCGTTCTGGCAGAATACCGCAATGCGCCGGAAGTGACCCGCAAGCGCCTGTACCTCGAAACGATGGAACAGGTTCTGGGTGGCGTCGACATCATCCTGCTGGATGATGGCGCGGGGGATGGCGGCAATGGTGTCGTGCCATACCTGCCCCTGAATGAAATTCGCCGAAGCACCACCACGGGAGGGTCGAACTGATGCGCAAGACTGCTTTGCTTCTGCCCGCTTTCGTGGCGCTTGTGGCCGCTGGCCTGGCCTCTATCTTCATCGTGGATGAACGCGAAAAGGTGCTGGTCCTGCAATTCGGACAGATTGTCCGGGTCGAGGACGATCCCGGCATCGGGTTCCGCATCCCGATCTTCCAGCAGGTTGTCAAATACGATGACCGTATCCTGTCGATCGACATGGACCCGCTGGAAGTCACGCCGCTGGATGACCGCCGTCTGATCGTGGACGCCTTCGCGCGGTTCCGGATCAACGACGTGGAACAGTTCCGTCAAGCCACCGGTGCCGGTGGCGATCAGGCGATTTTTGTCGCCAGCCGCCGGCTCGACTCGATCCTGCGCGCCGCGACGCGAGAGGTGCTTGGTTCGGTCAGCTCCAATGACATCCTGTCGACGGATCGGGCCGCGCTGATGCTGCGTATCCGTAACGCCGCAATTTCCGAAGCCAATGCGCTGGGTCTTCTGGTGATCGACGTGCGCCTGAAGCGGACCGACCTGCCGCCCGCGAACCTTGAGGCGACCTTCCGCCGGATGGTGGCCGAACGGGAACGCGAGGCCGAAGACGAACGCGCCCGTGGCCGCGAAGCCGCGCAGCGTATCCGTGCACAGGCCGACCGGACCGTGGTGGAACGGGTGTCTGACGCGACCCGTCAGGCGGAAATCATCCGTGGTGAGGCCGACGCCGAGCGGAACCGCATCTTTGCCGAAGCCTTTGGCGAAGACCCGGAATTCTTTGAATTCTACCGCTCGATGACCGCCTATCAGAATTCGCTGCGTCCCGGGTCCACCTCTTTGGTGCTGACCCCGGACAATGAATTCTTCAACTACCTGAAGTCGGACAGCGGTGCCGACGCGGACGCCTCGGCCAACTGATGGCAGAGGTGTTGGCCACCGCGCTACTGGCGCTGGGCCTTGTCTTCGTGGTGGAGGGGCTGATCTACGCGGTCGCCCCCTCCATCATCGAAGATCTTCTGGACGCAATGCGGCGGATGCCAATGGATCAGCGGCGGGCCTTCGGGCTGGGCGCGCTGGCGTTTGGCGTGGTTCTGGTCTGGATCGCAAAGGGGCTTGGCGCCTGACCGGCGGCTTCACGCGCAAGTGACGGAATGCGATCCGGGATTGCGTTGAACCCGGCGACCCTTAGGATGACATTCAGCCCCGGAGGGTCACCGGTTTCCACCGGTGACGGCAATGGAAACAAGGAGGTCCATCGTGACGAGCAAAGCAATTTCCCTGACCCGGCGGGACGAGGGGAAACTTCGTGCGGGCGTGACCGCACTGGTCCTTGGTCTGGCCCTTGCGCTGGCGCAGGCCCTGCCCATCGGGGCGCAGGACCGGCCGGCAAGCTTTGCCGATCTGGCAGAGCAGGTCAGCCCGGCAGTGGTCAATATCACCACCTCGACCGTTGTGGCGGCCAACACCGGCCCGCAGGGCGTTGTGCCCGAAGGATCCCCGTTCGAAGATTTCTTCCGCGACTTTCAGGACCGGGGCAACAATGGTCCGCGCCGATCCTCGGCGCTCGGCTCTGGCTTCGTGATCTCCGCGGACGGGTTTATCGTGACCAACAATCACGTCATCGAAGGCGCCGATGAAATCCTGATCGAGTTTTTCTCGGGTGACGAGTTGCCCGCCGAATTGGTCGGCACTGACCCCAACACCGATATCGCCCTTTTGAAGGTCGATGCGCAGGGGCTGGCCTTTGTGCCTTTCGGCGACAGTGACACCGCCCGCGTGGGCGATTGGGTCATGGCCATGGGCAACCCGCTTGGCCAAGGGTTCTCGGTCTCGGCCGGGATCGTATCGGCCCGCAACCGGGAACTGTCGGGCACCTATGACGACTACATCCAGACTGACGCGGCGATCAACCGGGGCAACTCTGGCGGGCCGCTGTTCAATCTGGACGGTGAGGTGATTGGCGTGAATACCGCGATCCTGTCGCCAAACGGCGGGTCCATCGGGATCGGCTTTTCCATGGCGTCGAATGTGGTTACCAATGTTGTCGATCAGCTGAAGGAATACGGGGAAACCCGGCGCGGCTGGCTGGGCGTCCGCATTCAGGACGTGACCGAAGACATGGTCGAGGCGATTGAAGGGCTTGAGGTGGCGCGTGGCGCGATGGTGTCGGACGTGCCTGAAGGCCCGGCCCTGGATGGTGGTGTCGAAGCCGGTGATGTCATCACGTCTTTCGACGGGATCGAAATCGCCGACACCCGCGAACTGGTCCGTATCGTCGGCAATTCGCCCGTGGGCAAAACGGTCGAGGTGATCGTGCTGCGCGATGGTGAACCGGTGACACTTGCCGTGACCCTTGGCCGCCGCGAAACCGCCGAGGCCGCTGCCTTCCCCGCCGAGGAACCGGAAGTGGTGGAACAGGCCCAGGTGCTTGGACTGACCCTGTCCGAGATCACGCCCGAGCTTGCCGATCAGTTCAGCCTGACACTGTCGGACGGGCTGGTCATCACCGAGGTTGCACCGGAGTCGGACGCCGAATCCAAGGGACTTGTCCCCGGCGATCTGATCACCGAGGCAGGCCAGCAACCGGTCGCGAGTGTTGAAGACCTTGAAGCGCGGATCGAAGAGGCCCGCGAAGCAGGGCGGAAATCGATCCTCCTGCTGATCCGCCGCGGCGGCGACCCGCGATTCGTGGCGCTGGGTTTGGACGAATAGGTCCGATACCATTCGAACTGGAGAAGGGGCGGTCGTCGAACCGCCCCTTGTCTATTTCTGGATCGGCTCGAGCGGGTCGTAGGCTGGCGCTCCGGGGTCCTTCCACGCGACCGCGGCAAGACTGTCAGGTTTTGCGCGAAGCCGCGACAACTCCTCTCGGGTGACCCAGCGGCGGTGTGTCACCACCCCTTCCGGGTCGGTCCAGTCGCCGGTGAGATTGCCGCTGATGATCCGGCACCGGAAATAGATATCGACCTGATGGAAAGCGCCGCCCGGATCGTGAAATTCGTTCACCAGACAGGGGGCGCCAACCGCAACCTCCAACCCGCATTCCTCCATCACCTCGCGGGCAAGGTTTTCGGGCAGGCTTTGATGCGGTTCGGCCCCGCCGCCGGGTGCACACCACAGATGAGTGCGGCCTTTCCAAGCATTCACGATCAGCAACCGATTATCGTGCATGATAATCGCGCGGGTCGCGATCCGGATGGGGCGGGGCGGCTGTGCCATGGCGCCAAATTGCCGGTTCTGGCATACTGACGCAAGGTCAGGATGACCTCACCTTATAACCGACCTGGGCAACTCTTATCTTTGACCCCATGAAACGCCTTGTCGCCCTTTTTGCCCTGTTGGCCCTATCCGCAACGCCGCTGCGTGCCACGCCTTCGCCGGATACGGATTGCGTGGTTCTGCTGCATGGGCTGGCCCGGTCGGATTTCTCGCTTGCGCCGATGGAGCTGGTGCTTGAGCGGGAAGGCTATTTCGTCGTCAATTCCGGCTACCCCTCAACGGAACAGACCATCCAGACCCTCGTCGATATTGCCTTGCCCCGCGATGTAGAGGCCTGTGGCGACAGGACCGTGAACTTTGTCACCCATTCAATGGGCGGCATCCTTGTCCGGGCGTGGCTGACGAAACACCGGCCCGCGAAAATGGGCCGCGTGGTGATGATGGGGCCGCCGAACCACGGGTCGGAACTGGTGGATATGTTCGGGGATTTCGAGCCGTTCCAATGGGTCAACGGCCCGGCGGGGCTGCAATTGGGCACCGCCGAGACCAGCCTGCCCAATTCCCTTGCCCTGCCAAGTTACGAGGTGGGGATCATCGCCGGGAACCAATCCCTGAACCCCATCTATTCCAGCCTGATCGAGGGGCCGGATGACGGTAAGGTCTCGGTCGCCTCGACCCGGATGGACGGGATGCGCGACCATATCGTCCTGCCGGTCACCCATACCTTCATGATGAACAACCCGCTGGTTATGGCGCAGGTCATCGCCTTTCTGGACAGCGGGCGGTTTGACCGCAGCCTGACCCTGACCGGCGTGATCTTCGGCGAAGACGACAGCTAGAGCGTCTGACGAAATACCTGAAGCAACAAGAATCACCTAACGCTTTGAAATCTTGGATTTCAGGCAGCGTTAGGTGATTCAGGTTTTTCGCATGACGCTTTAGGACGCGGGGCCGGTCACCCGGTTGACGTGCCCCATCTTGCGGCCCGGCTTGGCCTCGGCCTTGCCGTAAAGATGGATCGCCGCATCTGTCCGCGCGATCTCGGGGATACGGTCCACGTCCGCGCCGATCAGGTTTTCCATCACCACGTTGGAATGGCGGCTGCCGTTGCCAAGGGGCCAGCCCGCAACCGCGCGAATGTGCTGTTCGAACTGGTCGATCGCACAGCCGTTCTGGGTCCAGTGGCCGGAATTGTGCACGCGCGGCGCGATCTCGTTCACGATCAGCCCCGCAGGCGTCACGAACAGCTCTACCCCCATGACGCCAACGTAATCCAACGCGTTCAGGATCTTCGCGGCGATCAGAACCGCGTCGGTCCGCTGTGACGGCGACAGGCGGGCGGGCACGGTGGTGGTGTGCAGGATGCCGTCGCGGTGGACGTTTTCACCGGGGTCGAAACAGGCAACCGCCCCGTCCAGACCACGCGCGCCGATCACCGAGACCTCGTGGCTGAAGTCGACAAACCCCTCGTAGATCGACGGGGCACCGGCCATGGCGTCCAGCGCGTCAGGGCCATCCTCTGCCGACCTGATCCGCGCCTGCCCCTTGCCGTCATAGCCGAAACGGCGGGTCTTCAGGATCGCGGGCGTGCCGATTTCTTCAATGGCCTCTGCCATATCCTGGGCATCGTCGACAGCGGCAAAGGGGGCGGTCTGAAGCCCCAGATCGGTCAGGAACGCCTTTTCGGTCAACCGGTCCTGGCTGACGGCAAGCGCCTTGCGGTTCGGACGGATCGGTTTCAGCGATTCCAGCAGGTCCAGCGCCGAGGTCGGGATATTCTCGAACTCGTAGGTGATGACATCGACAGCGCCCGCAAAGGCCCGCAGCGCCGCTTCATCCTCGTAGGCGGCGGTGGTTACCGCATCAGCCACCTGACCGGCGGGCGGGTTCGCGCCCGGCTCAAAGATATGGGTCTTGAACCCAAGCCGCGAGGCGGCCACCGAGAGCATCCGGCCCAGCTGGCCGCCGCCCAGAATACCAATGGTTGCACCGGGGGGCAGCATTTCAGTCATCGGACGGCTCATCAGGGATAGAGGCGGACAGGGCATCGCGCCACGCGTCCAGCCGGTCGGCAAGGGCGGGGTCCTGCAGGGCAAGGATACCTGCGGCCATGAGGCCCGCATTGGCGGCCCCTGCCGCGCCAATTGCCATGGTGGCAACCGGGAACCCCTTGGGCATCTGCACGATGGAATACAGGCTGTCGACACCGGACAGGGCACGTGTCTGGACCGGCACGCCGATCACCGGGACGCGGGTTTTCGACGCCATCATCCCGGGCAAGTGAGCTGCCCCGCCAGCCCCTGCGATGATCACCTGAAGGCCACGGCCCGCGGCCTCTTTCCCATAGTTCCACAGCCGGTCCGGGGTGCGGTGCGCCGAGACGATCTTGGTCTCATAGGCCACGCCCAATTCGTCCAGAATGGTTGCGGCCTCCTTCATCGTGGCCCAGTCCGACTGGCTGCCCATGATGATCCCGACCTTGACCTGCGCCATATTCGCCCCCGTCTGAAAGGAAGCGGCACTATAGCGGCGCTGCGGCGCGGCGCAATGGGGCGAAGGGCCGCCGGGGCAGGGAAAACGGGGCAAATCGCGGTCTTTCCTGACGTTCCGTCAGGCTTGCCTTTGCCCCGGCGCGCGCCCACCTTTCCGCAAGGTCAAACAGGGGGCGTGGGATGCACGGCGTAGCCATTACCGGTTCGGGGCTGTTCACCCCGCCCGAGGTTATCACAAATGACGAGCTGGTCGCGGCCTTCAACGCCTATGCGGACCGGTTCAACGCCGCCCATGCCGATGCCATCGCGGCGGGGGAGGTGGCGGCGAAACCCCAATCCTCGGCCGAGTTCATCTTCAACGCCTCCGGCATCGAACGGCGGCATGTGATGGACAAGGCGGGGGTGCTGGACCCCGACAGGATGTGCCCGCGCCTTGACGCCCGGCCCGACGACGCCCCGTCGATCATGGCCGAGATGGGGGTTGATGCCTGCCGCAAGGCGCTGGACATGGCCGGGGTCGATCCGGGCGCGGTGGACGCGGTCATCTGCGCCGCCTCGAACCACGAACGGGCCTATCCGGCGATTGCCGTGGAAATCCAGTCTCTGTTGGGCACCAGCGGCTTCGCCTTTGATATGAACGTGGCCTGTTCCTCGGCCACTTTCGGCATCCAGACCGCCGCCGACATGATCCGCGCGGGCAGCATCCGCCGCGCGCTGGTGGTCAACCCCGAGATTTGCTCGGGCCACCTCGAATGGCGGGATAGGGATTGCCATTTCATCTTTGGCGATGTCGCCACGGCGGTTCTGCTGGAACGGGACGAGGGGTTGAGCGGTCCACGCTATCGCATTCTGTCCACCCGCTGCGCGACCCAGTTTTCCAACAACATCCGCAACAACAATGGCTTCCTGCGCCGCGCCCATGACCAGATGGAAGATCGGCGCGACATGCAGTTCATGCAGGAAGGCCGCAAGGTGTTCAAAGAGGTGCTGCCGATGGTGTCAGCCCATATCGCCGGGCACATGCAGGACGAAGGCGTGACAGCGGACAGTTTGAAACGGCTGTGGCTGCATCAGGCCAACAAGACAATGAACGACTATATCGGGAAGAAGGTGCTTGGCCGGACGCCAGAACGGGGCGAACAGCCCAATATCCTTCAGGACTACGCCAATACGTCCTCTGCCGGGTCGATCATCGCCTTTGCCCTGCATTCCGGCGACCTTGCCCCCGGCGACCGGGGACTGATCTGTTCCTTCGGGGCGGGCTATTCCGTCGGGTCGGTCATCGTCGAACGGGCATAGCCCCACGTTGCCACAGGCCCCCGTGCCTGACCCTCTCGTTCAGATGGGTCAGGTAACCTCGTCCTCGAGGTGCAGCTTCATGTCCACCAGCACCTTCTGAAGGGCCGTCGTTTCCCGCAAAAGCCGCTTGGCCTCGTTCACGGAAATCACCCCATCCTCGATCGACTGGTTGTATTCCGCCATCAGGATCGCGAACCGCTGCGACAGGGTGATGACGTCGGAATTGATCCCACCTTCGGAATTGCGATGTTCGCTGTCGAAGGTCAGGGAAATGCCGCGCAATTCGGCCAGCGCCGCGGTCACATGCGGGTAGGATGCCCCAGCCTCCAACGCGGCAACCGCATCGACCGGGATGAACCGGTCCGAATGTTCGTCCGAGTCCGAATAGTATCGGCCCAGCGTCGCCTTGGATTTGCCCGTCAGTTCGCAGGCCGCTTCGATGCCTACGTCCTTGACCAGTGCTTCGGTATGTTTCTTCAAATAGCTGCCAACTGCCCGGCTCATTAACTCACCCACTCTCATTCGCCTCCCGCGTCAGGGGAAGCCCCCACACCTTTTCCCATTAATGGTCTGACATGCGTTTGTCATTGATAAACCTGTCTCGCCTTGCGGGAAGCTTAACGAGTTCCAGCCTCTTCGGGGGCTGGGGGTCGGGGATCCCACAACCCCATCCTGTGCCCTCCTGATGGAAGGCGCATGTGGGATCTCCGGCCCGGTTTTTTGAATGGCGCTTGCGTCTTGCGGTTGGCGGTCCTCTGCGGCTACGACGGGGCATGGCAAAGCTCTACTTCAACTACTCCACCATGAACGC
The DNA here is from genome assembly GCF_004145845.1 of Loktanella sp. IMCC34160. Classification (GTDB taxonomy): domain Bacteria; phylum Pseudomonadota; class Alphaproteobacteria; order Rhodobacterales; family Rhodobacteraceae; genus SELP01. Next base: position 168,611 of record NZ_SELP01000004.1, read on the forward strand.
CGGTAAATCGACGGTGCTTTTGCAGGCCTCGCACAACTATGTGGAACGGGGGATGCAAACCTATCTTCTCACCGCGCAATTTGACAACCGGGCCGGCGAGGGCCGGATCGCCAGCCGGATCGGCATCGGGGCTGAGGCGGACACCTATGGCCCGGGCGAAGACCTCTTTGCCAAGATCGCCGCGCGGCTGGCCGAGGGCCCCTGCGCCTGCGTCTTCGTGGACGAGGCGCAGTTTCTGGAGGCGGATCAGGTCTGGCAACTGGCCCGCGCCGTCGACGACTTGTCGGTGCCGGTCATGTGCTACGGGCTGCGGGTCGATTTTCTGGGCAACCTCTTTCCCGGCTCCGCCGCGCTTCTGGCGCTGGCCGACGAAATGCGCGAGGTGCGGACCATCTGCCATTGCGGCAAGAAGGCGACAATGGTGGTGCGCAAGGATGCGGAGGGCAAGGTCCTGACCGGTGGCGATCAGGTCGCGATCGGGGGCAATGAACGCTATGTCTCGCTGTGTCGCAGGCATTGGCGCGCGGCCGTGGGTGACAGTCCCGCCGCATAACCCCTTCTTTGGGTCGATAAATATCCCGGGGTGAATGGCCCGGTCACGGGCCAGAGGGGCAGAGCCCCTGCGCGGGCCGCAGGCCCGCGCCCCCCGGCGACGCCGCAGGCGGCGCAAAACATTCGAAGACGACGTCGCAGGCGGCGCAAGACCTCCCCCCTGAATCCTCTGATATCAGGGCGTCAGTTGACCCGCTGCGGCGGGTCGCGCCCTTCGTCCCAGGCAAGGATATTGTCCAGTGCCATCTGACCCATCGCTTGACGTGTCTCGACCGTCGCCGACCCAAGGTGCGGCAGCAGCACGCAGTTTTCCAGCGCCCGCAGCCGCTCTGGCACATGCGGTTCCTTCTCGTAGACATCCAGCCCGGCGCCCGCGATCCCGCCCGCTTCCAGCACCTCGATCAGGGCCGCCTCGTCCACCACCTCGCCCCGTGCGATATTGACGAAGATCCCCGTGGGCTTCATCGCCGCCAGTGCCGCCGCATCAATCAGCCGGGTCGTTTCCGCCCCGCCGGGCACGGTGACCACCACGAAATCGGCGGCCCGCATCAGATCATGCAGGCCGTCGACCTGCCGGGCAGGGAAATCGACCGTCTTGGGGGATCGGTTGTAATACAGAACTTCCATGCCAAAGCCGAAATGCCCGCGCCGGGCCACGGCCTGCCCGATCCGGCCCATGCCGACGACGCCCAGCACTTTGCCAGTCACATGGGTCCCCAGCATGGATTTCGGGCCAAAGCCGCCCCATTTCCCGGCCCGCAGCATTCGCTCGCCTTCGCCCGCGCGACGGGCGGTGGACAGGATCAGGGTCCAGCCAATATCGGCGGTCGCGTCGGTCAGCACGTCGGGTGTGTTGGTCACGATCACCCCATGGGCGGCGGCGGCCCGCGCGTCGATATGATTGTAGCCGACCCCGAAATTGCCAAGGATCTTGCAGCGCGGGTTTGTCCCCGCCTCCTCGAACGCCTGCGCGGTAAAGGCATCGCCCAGCGTCGGCAGGATCGCATCATAGGCCGCTAGCGCGGCCGCCGCCTGGTCCTCGGTCAGGGCGCCATCGCCCAGGGTCACGTCAAACCGGGCGCGGGCCTGATCCAGCACCGGTTCGGCGATGCGCCGCGTGATCAGCAGTTTCTTCATCAGCACATTCGCGCCCCTTCGGGCACCTCCTTGTCGGGCGACAGCAGGACAACCCCGCCATCGGCATCATGCAGACCCAGCACCAGCACTTCGGACATGAATTTGCCGATCTGGCGGGGCGGGAAATTCACGACGCCGATCACTTGTTTTCCGATCAGGTCCTCCGGGCTGTAATGGGCCGTGATCTGGGCCGAGGTCTTGCGTTCGCCGATCTCGGCCCCGAAATCCACCCACATCTTGATCGCGGGCTTGCGTGCCTCGGGAAAGGGCTCGGCCCGCAGGACACGGCCCACCCGGATATCCACCTTCAGAAAATCGTCGAATGTGATCGCGTCAGCCACGGGCCAGCTCCTTTGACCGGTTGGTGGCCGCCGCCACCGCGCGGGTCAGAAGGGCGGGGAAGCCATCTGTCTCATTCATCAGAACCTCCAGCGCGGCCTGTGTCGTGCCGTTGGGCGAGGTAACGTTGACACGCAATTGCGCCGGGTCTTCCTCGGCCGCCTCGGCCAAGGCGCCTGCGCCCGCGACGGTGGCCTTGGCCAACTGCATGGACAGTTCAGGGGACAGCCCCTGCGCCACCCCGGCGGCGGCCAGCGTTTCGATCAGGTGGAACACATAGGCCGGGCCGGACCCGGACACCCCGGTAACCGCGTCCATCTGGTCCTCGCTGTCCAACCGGACAACCTGTCCCACCGCCTCCAGCAGCGATTGCGCAAGATCCAGATGGCCCGCACCCGTCATTCCGTTGCCGATGATCGCCGTAATCCCCCGGCCAACGGCAGCGGGGGTATTGGGCATGGCGCGGATGATCGGGGTCCGGTCCCCCAGAACGGTTTCGAAAGTTGCAATCGGGGTCCCGGCGGCGACCGACACAAACAGGGTAGTGCCGTTGCCAAGCGCCTGCATGGACGGCAGCGCATCGCCCATCATCTGCGGCTTGACCGCGATCAGCGCAATCGCCGGATCGGCGGGAAGGTCGGCGTTCACATGCACACCCTGCGCGGTGACCCAGTCGCTGGGGTAGGGGTCGATGACCCAGACCGATGCCGCCGGCAGCCCGCCTTTCAGCCAGCCAGCCAGCATTGCCGACCCCATCTTGCCACAGCCCAAAAGCACAAGGCCCCGGCGTGCCACGTCATCCATGTTCATTGGAAATCCCCTTTGCGCGCGTCGCTTTGCGGGCACGTTAGCCAGCGGCCCAAGGGGGTGCAAGGCGGGGCGGGCATCGCGCGCCGCCCCTGCGCCGATCAGGCGGTGCCGTAGGCCTCGGCGATGGCGACGTCCATCGACTCTGCCGGGGTCCGTTCGGCCCAGGTCACCAGTTGGAAGGCCGGGTAGAACCGCTCACAGCTCATCACCGCCGCGCCGATCATCGTGTCGATCTGCTCGGGACTGGCGATCTGGTCGCCCGCAAGGATCAGGCCGTAGCGGAACACCATCAGCTTCTGGTCGGGCCACCAGGTAAAGGCCCCTGCCCAGCAATGTTCATTGGCCCGGCTCAGCGCCTCGTAGAGGGCAGCGGTCCGATGCTCGGGCGGTTCCATTTCGAAAGTGCAGATCAAGCGCAGGGTCTGGTCATAGTCGGACCAGGCAAGCGTCAGCGAATAGGTCCGCCACTGGCCCTCGACCTGCATTGCGATCTGGTCATAGGCCAGCCTGTCGAACTCCCAGTCGTGGTGTTCGGCAATATGTTCCACCAGATCAATTGGATGAATGTCGCCTGTATCGAGAAAGCTCTCGGACAATGCCATCGCACGTACCCCCGGTCTTGGCGCTCGGTATGAGGCAGCACCCAAGCGCTCGTTGACTGCTCTAGGGAGGGTGTTATGACCACGCCGCCCCTACGAGATATGGTGGGGCCTATGCGCTGATCTGTAAAGCAATTTCTTGGGGATAAGTCCCGATCCAGCCAAAAGGTCAGGGGACGAAAACCGTATAACGCATCCTTTCAGGCGCAAGAACGTCAACAGCCCGCGCCGGGGCGCGGGCTGTCTTTGTTGGTCAGATCGGTCGCAGATTTACCCCTGCAGCGCCCGCACCCGCAGTTCGCCTTCCTTGCCTTCGCGCATCGCCAGCGCGGCGGCATGCGACGCGGCGGCGGTGGTGAAATAGGGGATCTTGTCATAAAGCGCCACGGCCCGGATATCGCGGCTGTCCTCGACCGCCTGCGCCCCTTCGGTGGAGTTGAACACCAGCTGCACCTCGCCGTCCTTCAGGCGGTCGACGATGGTGCGCCCGCCTTCATAGACCTTGTTGACCTTTTCGGCGGAAATTCCGTTTTCGGTCAGCCATTTGGCGGTGCCGGCGGTTGCGATGATCTTGAAGCCAAGACCTTCGATGATCTGGGCGCATTCCAGCATCATCGGGCCCTTGTCGGCGTCCTTGATCGACAGGAAGACGGTGCCCTCGGTCGGAAGGTGGGTGCCTGCGCCCAGCTGTGCCTTGAGGAAGGCGCGGGCAAAGTTGCGGGCCCAGCCCATAACCTCGCCGGTAGAGCGCATTTCCGGCCCAAGGATCGTATCCACACCGGGGAAGCGGGCGAAGGGCATCACGGCCTCTTTCACGCTGAACCACGGGGTGTTCGGATCGGCCAGCGTGAACGGGTTGCCCAGCGGCAGCACGGTCATCGGGTCTTCGGCCTCGGGGTAGGGCGCGCGCAGCGGGAAGTTCGACAGCGGTTCACCCGCCATCAGCCGCGCGGCGATCGACGCAATCGCGCTGTCGGTCGCCTTGGCGACGAAGGGCACGGTGCGCGAGGCACGCGGGTTCACCTCGATCAGGTAGACATCGCCATCCTTGACGGCGAATTGCACGTTCATCAGGCCGATCACGTTCAGTGCCTTGGCCAGCGCCTCGGTCTGGCGGCGGATCTCGGCGATGATCTCGTCGGACAGGGAATGGGGCGGCAGGCAGCAGGCACTGTCGCCGGAATGGACCCCGGCCTCTTCGATGTGCTGCATGATGCCCGCAACATGGGTGTCCTTGCCGTCGGACAGGCAGTCCACGTCCACCTCGACCGCGCCGGACAGGTAGCTGTCCAGAAGCACCGGGCTGTCGCCGGACACGACCACCGCGTCACGGATGTAGCGTTTCAACTGATCCATGTCGCGGACGATTTCCATCGCCCGGCCGCCCAGAACGTAAGACGGGCGGATCACTAGCGGAAAGCCAATATCCTTGGCGATTTCAAAGGCTTGTTCGTCGGTCGACGCAATGCCGTTGTGCGGCTGCTTCAGACCAAGCCGGTTCACGAGGTCCTGGAACCGTTCGCGGTCTTCGGCAAGGTCGATGGCGTCGGGCGTGGTGCCCAGGATCGGGATGCCCGCCTCTTCCAGCGCGTTGGCCAGCTTCAGGGGGGTCTGGCCGCCGAACTGGACGATGACCCCGTGCAGGGTGCCATTGTCCTGCTCGACCCGCAGGATTTCCATCACATGTTCAAAGGTCAGCGGTTCGAAATACAGCCGGTCCGACGTGTCATAGTCGGTCGACACGGTTTCCGGGTTGCAGTTGATCATGATCGTTTCATAGCCCTGATCGGTCAGGGCGAAACAGGCGTGACAGCAGCAATAGTCGAACTCGATCCCCTGACCGATCCGGTTGGGGCCGCCGCCAAGAATGACGACCTTCTTGCGGTCGCTGGGGCGGGCCTCGCATTCCACGTCGCCCATCGCGGGAGCTTCGTAGGTGGAATACATATAGGGGGTCTGGGCCTCGAATTCGGCGGCGCAGGTGTCGATCCGTTTGAAGACGGCGTTGACGCCAAGGTTCTGGCGGGCGCGGCGCACGTTGGCCTCGTCCCGGCCGGTCAGCTTGGCAAGGCGGGCATCGGTAAAGCCCATCATCTTGACCCGGCGCAGGCCCTCTTCGGTCACCGGCAGGCCATCCTTGCGGATCACTTCCTCGGCCTCGATGATTTCGCGGATGCGGGCAAGGAACCACGGGTCAAAGGCGGTGACGCCGATGATCTCGTCATCGGTCAGCCCGTGGCGCATGGCCTGGGCGATGGTGCGCAACCGGTCGGGGGTGGCCACCGACAGGGCCTTGATCACCGCGGCCTTGTCCGGCGCGCCGGGGATCTCGACCTCGTCAAAGCCGGTCAGCCCGGTCTCCATCGACGCGAGCGCCTTTTGCACAGACTCATGGAAGGTGCGGCCGATGGACATCGCCTCGCCCACGGATTTCATCGCGGTGGTCAGGTGCGGTTCGGACCCCGGGAATTTCTCGAACGCGAAGCGGGGGATCTTGGTTACGACATAGTCGATGGTCGGTTCGAAGGACGCGGGGGTCACCTTGGTGATGTCGTTGTCCAACTCGTCCAGCGTATAGCCGACCGCCAGCTTGGCCGCGATCTTGGCAATCGGGAAACCGGTCGCCTTGGAGGCCAGTGCCGACGACCGCGACACGCGCGGGTTCATTTCGATCACGACCATCCGGCCGTCTTCGGGGTTGATCGCCCATTGCACGTTCGACCCGCCGGTCTCGACACCGATCTCGCGCAGCACGGCGATCGAGCCGTTGCGCATGATCTGGTATTCCTTGTCGGTCAGGGTCAGGGCCGGGGCGACGGTGATGCTGTCGCCGGTGTGGACGCCCATCGGGTCCACGTTTTCGATGGAACAGACGATGATCGCGTTATCCGCCTTGTCGCGGACGACCTCCATCTCGAATTCCTTCCAGCCCAGCAGGCTTTCGTCGACGAGGATCTGGTTCACCGGGCTGGCATCCATGCCTGAGCGGCAGAAGTGGATGTATTCTTCGCGGTTGTAGGCCACGCCGCCGCCGGTGCCGCCAAGAGTAAAGGCCGGGCGGATGATCGCGGGCAGACCGATGTTCTCCAGCTCTTCCAGCGCCATCTGCACGCCCTTTTCAAGGTCGGCGTTGCCGTTGGGCTTTTTCGGGGCGGTGATGATGGTGGCCTTGGGGTTTTCCAGACCGATCCGGTCCATCGCCTCGCGGAACAGTTTCCGGTCTTCCGCCATTTCGATGGCGTCGCGGTTGGCGCCGATCATCTGCACGCCGAATTTCTTCAGCACACCCATTTCTTCCAGCGCGAGCGAGGTGTTCAGACCGGTCTGCCCGCCCATGGTGGGCAACAGAGCGTCGGGGCGTTCCTTCTCGATGATCTTGGCGACGACCTCGGGGGTGATCGGTTCGATATAGGTGGCGTCGGCCAGCCCCGGGTCGGTCATGATCGTTGCAGGGTTGGAGTTGACGAGGATCACCCGATACCCCTCTTCACGCAGGGCCTTGCAGGCCTGTGCACCAGAGTAGTCGAATTCGCAGGCTTGCCCGATCACGATTGGTCCCGCTCCGATGATCATGATCGACTTGATGTCGGTTCTTTTCGGCATGGGACTCTCCGTCGTGATATGTGGCAGCGGGCCACCCGCCGCACCCGGAGGAATCTGTCCGGGGGCAGGGCGCGCCCAAATTGTCGTGGGTTATAGGGATGGAGTGGCGGGGCGCAAGGCCTCAATCGCCCCATTCTTGCGGAAACTTCAGTCTTTCGCCGCAGGAGGGGCAAGGAGGAAGGCCAAACCCAAGCCGGCCATGGCAACCGTGCCGACGATCTGCGGCAGCAACAGGCCGGATGCGGGCAAAGGCAAAAGGCCAAGCACGGGCAGGGTGACCGGCGCGACAACGGCAAGAACGATCAACCCGCCCCGGCGCGGACCATAGCGGTTCAGGAGATCCGGCAGAAAGGCCAGCGCGGGCAGGTAGTGATACCCCCAACTGAGCGGCGAGATCAGCGCCAGCGCGACAAGGACGAAGGGCCAGAACAGCAGGTCTGCCCCGCCCCGCGCCCGGAGCGCCGCAAAGGCGGCAAGCGCCACAAGCGCGACCGTGGACAGGCCCGACCAGACCGCCCCCTTGGCCATGACCGACCATCCCAACTGGTTGGCCGCGTCTGGAAGGTTGTCGAGGCCGGGAACGAACTGCAACTGGTCCGCATGGGCGATCTGGGCGATCACCGGGTCGATCCCGTAGGTGAACGACGTCACAAGGGCGGTGTTGCGGATCGCCGAAACATCGGACAGGAATACCTCGTGCAGGGGCCAACCCGCCAGCAGGATGGACAGGGTGCCAAGGGATGCGCCCACAATGGCAAAGCTGGCAACACTGCCCCAGCGGCGCGCGGCAAGCCACAGCACCACCAGAAGCGCGGGGTAAAGCTTGATCGCGGCGGCCAGCGCCAGCGCGGCCCCGGCGGTGCGCACTGCCCCGGCCCGATCCCGTTCGATGGCCGCGACAATCAGGAAGCTGACAAGGATCTGCGGCTGGTTCTGTTCCAGCGCAACGGAACCGGGCAGGGTCACCATCATGATCCCCAGCCCCAGAACCACAAAGCGGACAAGCGCCCAACCCTGCGCACCCGTGGCCCGCCCGGCAAGGGCGATCATTCCCGCCATCAGCACCGGGTTGACCAGGCTGGCCACCACTTGGAACGCATCCAACCCGACCAACGGGGTCAGCCAGCCGGTCACCACCGCCCAGATCGGAGGGTAGACATAAGGGAAGACCGATTGGTCCCGCCCCTGCGATTGCAGGTAGGGCCACCAGTCGGATGGCGGCAACATGGTATAAAGCCCGTCATACCCGGCATAGACCTGATCGGTCGCGCCGATCTGGTGGAAATACCCGGCCAGCCAGGTCGCCATGAGGTCGGGGGAGTGGCCAAATCCGAAAACCGCAAAAGAGAACGCGGCGAACCCGGCGAAGATCGCGATCAAGGCGAAGACCGCCCCGTTGTTTTTGCCCATCTCTGCCCCTTCGGTCCGCCTTTTGTGGCCGATTGGACGTTTTCTGCCCTGTCCTAAGCGGCAGGGTCAACTTAAGTAGGCAACCAGAAGAAGGATCGACGAGAGGGTGTTGCGGTGCGGATTCGCTTTGATCGCGGACCAGAGCAGGAAACAGGCGGTGCAGCCGCCCGGTTCGACGCGCCCGAACGTCTGATCGAGGCGCACAGGCCCGAAGGTGTGCCGATGGCCCTCGCCGCGCTGGATGCCGCGCTGTCGGACGGGCTGTGGATCGCGGGCTACGCCAGCTATGAACTTGGCTATGCGCTGGAACCGCGCCTTTTGCCGCTGATCCCCGAAGACCGCCGGGTGCCCTTGCTGCGGTTTGGGGCCTATCGCGGGCCAGAGGAGGCGACCGCCCTGCAACGCGGCCCGGCCAGCCTGACCGCCCCGCGCCCGGACTGGGATGCGGATCGTTATGCCTATGCCTTTCGGCGGCTGCACGACTGGATCGGGGCCGGGGATGTCTATCAGGCCAACCTGACCTTCCCGCTGAGCGCCGACGTGACCGGCACGCCCGAGGCGATCTATGCTGCCCTGACAGACCGGCAGGCCGTGGGTCACGGGGTGCTGATCGAACAGGACAGCGGCCCGGCGCTTCTGTCCCGCAGCCCGGAACTGTTCTTCCGCATCCACGCGGGCGGCAAGCTGGAAACCCTACCGATGAAGGGGACCATGCCGCGCGGGGAAACGGATGTCGAAGACGCCGCCAACCGCGCCTTTCTGTGGAGCGACACGAAAAACCGGGCCGAAAACCTGATGATCGTGGACCTGTTGCGCAATGACCTGTCCCGCATCGCCGAGGTGGGCAGCGTCAAGGTGCCGGAACTGTTCAAGGTCGAAACCTATGCCACCGTCCACCAGATGGTCAGCCGTGTGACCGGGCAATTGCAGCCGGGCACCGGTCTGGGCGACATCTTCCGCGCGCTTTACCCCTGCGGGTCGATCACCGGCGCGCCGAAACTGCGCTCGATGGAGATCATCCGGGCGCTGGAAGGGACCGCGCGGGACATCTACTGCGGGTCGATCGGATGGGCCGCGCCGGATGGCCGGGCCGAATTCAACGTGGCGATCCGCACCATGATGGTTGAAGATGGCAAGGCCCGCCTGAACGTGGGCGGCGGGGTGGTCTGGGATTCCACCGCCCCCAGCGAATACGAGGAAGCCCTGTGGAAAGCCCGTTACGCGGCCGCGTTCCAGACGGAACACAGCTGATCGAAACCTTTCGCGCTGATCCCGGTGGGGGTGTTGCCCACGCCGACCGGCACCTTGCGCGGATGGCGCGGGGGGCGGCTGCGCTGGGCTATCCGTTCGACGCGGGCGCGGCACGGCAGGCGATGAGCCTAACGGTCGATGCCGCGACCCGCTGTCGCCTGACACTGGATGCGGTCGGGCAATTTGACCTGACCACCGCCCCGCTGCCGCCCGCGCCGGCAGAATGGCGGGTGGCGATCCACCCGGACCGGTTGCAGTCGGACGATCCATGGTTGCGGCACAAGACCACGCAAAGGGTGCTTTACGATGCCGCCCGGGCGGACCTGCCCGCCGACGTCGATGAGGCCCTGTTCCTGAACGAACGGGGCGAGGTCTGCGAAGGGACGATCACCAATCTTTTCGCCGAACTGGCCGATGGGGCGCGGGTCACGCCGCCCCTTTCCTCGGGCCTGCTGCCCGGTATCCTGCGCGAAACCTGTCTGGCCGACGGGTGGCAGGAACGGGTCTTGACCCCCGCTGACCTGACAGCCGCGCGCCGCATCTGGATGGGCAACGCCCTGCGCGGGCTGATCCCGGCCCGGATCGTCCCGATTGCTTGACAATGGTCGCGCAACCGAGTGTATCGGCGTGACGCCGACAAAAGACGCCCGAAACCCAAGGAACGCCCGAAAATGCACGCCTATCGCTCTCATACCTGCGCCGATCTGACCGCCAAGAACGTGGGCGATACCGTTCGCCTGTCGGGCTGGGTCCATCGGGTTCGTGACCACGGCGGGATCCTGTTCATCGACCTGCGCGACCACTACGGGATTACCCAGGTGCTGTGCGACCCCGACAGCCCGGTCTTCGCTGAGGTGGAAAAGGTGCGGTCCGAATGGTGCATCCGCATCGACGGCACGGTCAAGGCGCGGGCCCCGGAACTGGTGAACCCCAAGATCCCGACCGGCGAGATCGAAGTTTTCGTGCGCGACCTCGAAGTGCTGGGCGCCGCGCAGGAACTGCCGCTGATGGTGTTCGGCGATCAGGAATACCCGGAAGAAACCCGGCTGCGCTATCGCTACCTCGACCTGCGGCGCGAAAACATGCAGCGCAACATGACCCTGCGCTCCGATGTCGTCGCCTCGATGCGCAAGCGGATGTGGGACAAGGGGTTCCGCGAATTCCAGACCCCGATCATCACCGCCTCCAGCCCCGAAGGCGCGCGCGACTTCCTTGTGCCGTCGCGTCTGCACCCGGGCAAGTTCTATGCGCTGCCGCAGGCCCCGCAGCAGTTCAAACAGCTGATCATGGCCTCGGGCTATGACAAGTATTTCCAGATCGCGCCCTGCTTCCGCGATGAAGACCCGCGCGCCGACCGGTCGCCGACGGACTTCTACCAGCTTGACCTTGAAATGAGCTTTGTCACCCAGCAGGACGTGTTCGACACGATCCAGCCGGTCCTGCAAGGCGTGTTCGAGGAGTTTGGCGGCGGTCGCAAGGTTGATGCCGACTGGCCGCAGATTTCCTATGCCGATGCCGCCAAATGGTATGGCACGGACAAGCCCGACCTGCGCAACCCGATCAAGATGCAGGATTGTTCGGATCACTTCCGCGGCTCCGGCTTTGCGATCTTCGCCAAGCTGCTGGAGCAGGACGGCACCGAGATCCGCGCGATCCCGGCGCCCACCGGCGGCAGCCGCAAGTTCTGCGACCGGATGAACGCCTTTGCCCAGAAAGAGGGCCTGCCGGGGATGGGGTATATCTTCTGGCGGGAAACCGATGGCCAGATGGAAGCCGCAGGCCCGCTGGCCAAGAACATCGGCCCCGAACGGACCGAGGCGATCCGCCAGCAGCTTGGCCTTGGCGTCGGCGATGCGGCCTTCTTCCTTGGCGGCAAACCAAAGACCGTTGAAGGCGTCGCCGGCAAGGCCCGCAATGTCATCGGCGAGGAACTGGGGCTGACCGACAAGGACCGCTTCGCCTTTGCCTGGATCGTGGATTTCCCGATCTACGAAAAGGACGCGGAAACCGGCGCGATCGACTTCGAACACAACCCCTTCTCCATGCCACAGGGCGGGATGGAGGCGCTGATGGGCGATCCGCTGGAAGTCAAAGGCTTTCAGTATGACCTTGCCTGCAACGGCTATGAACTGGTCTCGGGCGCGATCCGTAACCACAAACCCGACGTGATGCTGAAGGCCTTCGAAATTGCGGGCTATGGCGAGGAAGAGGTCAAGAACCGCTTTGGCGCCCTGTTCCAGGCGTTCCACTACGGCGCCCCGCCGCACGGTGGCTGCGCCGCCGGGATCGACCGGATCGTCATGCTGCTGGCCGATACGGTCAACATCCGCGAGGTCATCATGTTCCCGATGAACCAGCGGGCCGAAGACCTGATGATGAACGCGCCCAGCGATCCCAGCAACGAACAGCTGCGCGAGTTGCGGCTGCGGGTCCTGCCGCCCGAAGCTTAAAGACAGGGGCGGCCGAAGGGCCGCCCTTTTTCGTTGGAGGGCCGGAATGGACGATCTGCTCGCAACGCTGCGCCATTACATCGACCGGGTGGATCATCTGGTGATCAAGTCCGAAACGGTGGAGGGGGCGCTGGAGGTGGTGCCATGGCCCGGCACCTTCCCCGCGGGTCAGCATTTCGCCGTGGCGCTGGGGTTTGCGGCGCGGGCCGCACTGAAACCGGCGGGCAGGACGATGCCCGCGTTTCCCGATCAATTTACCGCGCCACAGTTGCGGGCGATGGCCCGGCAAACCCGCGCGGCGCTGGACGGCCTGACCGGGGCCGACCTGCGCGGTCCGGTCACGCATGTGGCGGGATTTGCGAACCTCGAACAGACCCTTGCCGACTACCTGCTCAGGTTTGCCTTTCCCAACATGATCTTTCACCTAACCGCTGGCTATGCCGGGCTTCGTCAGGCGGGTGTCGCGGTCGGCAAGGCGGATGTGGACGGGCTGCACGCCTATCCCGACGGCTTCACCTTTTAGTCGCCGGGGTTGATCCCGGGCGGAACGTCGCCAAGTCTAACGATGGCGGGCGAAGCAGCGCCCGGAATGGGCTAGGGTAGGTCCAGGCAGTTACAGGCGGGTGCGGCAGATGTTCGATCCGGTTATCGCGGAAACCAGATTTGGGATGGGTCTGTCGCCACAACAGCCCCTGCCGACCGGAGTGGAAGACATGATGGTGCGGCTGGCCGGTCCCGATCTTGCCGCAGCCCGCTTCCCGATCCCAACCTATGACGCGGCCTACCCCTCTCTCGGGCAATTGACCGCGGTGTCACGCGACCGCAACGCCGCCCGCCGCGCGGGGCAGGACGACCAGGCAGAGCAGCTTGAGCAAGAGCGCCGGGACATGCTGCGCGCGGCGCAGGTGCTACAACAGCAGACCCTTGCCGCGACGTTGGCCCGCGCGATTGACGGCGAAGACGGGCTGCGCGAACGGCTGGTCCGGTTCTGGGCCGATCATTTTACCGTCACCGCGCGGGTCGGGGGATCGTCCCACCTTGTCACCCCATTTGTCGAAACGGCGATCCGCCCCCATGTCACCGGCCGCTTCGTGGATATGCTGATGGTGGTCACGCTGCATCCGATGATGCTTCTCTACCTCGATCAGACCCAATCCGTTGGCCCGGACAGCCGCGTTGGGGGGGGCGGGCGCCGGGGGTTGAACGAAAACCTTGCCCGTGAAGTGCTGGAACTGCACACCATGGGTGTCGCGGGCGGCTACGCCCAGGATGACGTGCGGCAACTTGCGGAACTGTTCACCGGGCTGACGCTGGACGAAGATCGCGCCTTCTGGTTCCGAACCGAGGCGGCGGAACCGGGCGAAGAGGTGGTTCTGGGCCAGACCTATGGCCCGACCCCGCAACTGGCCGAGATCCGGCGTGCTCTGTTCGATATCGCCGCCCGGCCCGAAACGGCCCGGCACATCGCGCAGAAACTTGCCGTTCATTTCGTATCGGACCGGCCCGCACCCGATCTTGTCGCGGCGCTGGCCGAGGATTTCATGGCGACCGGCGGCGATCTTCTGTCTCTTGTCCGCACCCTTCTGGACCATCCGGCGGCCTGGGCGGCGGAGCGAGCCAAGGTGAAAGACCCGTTCAGCTTCATCGCCGCCTCCCTGCGGGCCTTGGGCGTGTCGGGCGCGGCAATCACGGGGCTGGGCCCGCGCATCTTGCGGCGGGATTTCGTACGGCCATTGGGTCTGATGGGGCAGCCGTGGGAAAACCCTGTCGGCCCGGACGGCTGGCCGGAAGAGCCAGAGGCCTGGGTCACGCCGCAGGGCATGGCGGCGCGGATCAACTGGGCGCTGTCCGTGCCGCGCCGCATGGTCGATCGGTTGCCAATGCCCATGCATTTCGTGACGGACGCCCTTGGCCCTAATCCCGCGCCAGCCGTGGTGCAGGCCGCGCGCGACGCCCCCAACCGGCGCGACGGGGTGGCCGTGATCCTGTGTTCCGCCGCGTTTCAGAGGAGATAGGCCATGGCACTTTCCAGACGGGACATGTTGCTGGGTGGCGCGGCGCTGGGCTGTTCGGCGGCGGCCTCGCCCCTGATGACGCCGGTCGCCTTTGCCGATGTGCCCGGTGACAACCGGCTGGTCGTGATCGTGCTGCGCGGGGCGATGGACGGGCTGGACGTGCTGCGCCCCTACGGCGATCCGTTCTATGCAGGGCTTCGGCCGACGCTCGCCGCCGGGGGCGGGGCCGACCTTGACGGGTTCTTCGGGCTGCACCCGGCCCTCGCACCGCTGCGTCCGCTGTGGGACGCGGGCGATCTTGGCTTTGCCCACGCGACCTCGACCCCTTATCGCGATGTCCGGTCCCATTTCGATGGGCAGGATGTGCTCGAGGCCGGGGTGGCCGACCCGAAGGGCGATCTGCGGGACGGTTGGCTGAACCGGCTGGTACAGGTCGTGCCGGGCGCGCAATCCGACACCGCCTATGCCATCGGGCGCGACAGGATGCTGATCTTGGCAGGCGCGGCAGAGGTGGCGCATTGGGCGCCCGAGGCGCAGCTGGACCTGAACCCCCGCACCCGCCGCCTGATCGAACTGGTGCATGACGGTGACCCGCTTTTTGAACAGGCCAGCGCCGAGGCGATCGAGATCGCCCAGCAGATCGACGCCGAGGCGGAGATGACCGAGGCGCTGGAGGACCAGATCGCCGCCGACCCGATGATGGGAGAGATCGCCCTGCGCGGCGACCATATCCGGTTGGCCGAATTCGCCGCCGGGCGGCTCCGGGGCGCGTCCCGCATCGCCAGCTTTTCGCTGGCCGGATGGGACACGCACAACCGGCAGGGCCAGCATCTGCCGCGCGCGCTGGATCGGTTGGCGGCGGTCCTGCTGACCCTGCGGGTCGGTCTGGCCGACCATTGGGACAGGACCGCGATTCTGTGTCTGACGGAGTTCGGGCGCACAGTGCGGGAAAACGGAACCCTTGGCACGGATCACGGCACCGGCGGGGCGATGATCTATGCCGGGGGCGCCCTGCGGGGCGGCAGGGTACTAGGCGACTGGCCGGGCCTATCCGATTTCGACCTTTACGATGGTCGGGATCTGATGCCGACGCGCGATGTGCGGGCCTATGCCGCCTGGGTCCTGCGGGGGCTTTACGGGGTCAAGCCGTCCACGCTTGCGGGAATGATCTTTCCCGGGGTCGACCTTGGGGCCGATCCCGGGATCGTCAGATAGCCTTACAGGGTCGAGATGACCGCTGCGGTCTCGTCGGCGATTCCGGTGGTCGGGCCGCCGATGGCCGTTGCCACGGCCACGCTCAGAAGCAACAGTCCGGCGGTCAGAACCATCCAGTCGATGGTCGTATTGCCGTCTTCGGATTTCACGAAGGTTTGCAGAAAAGGGGTCATTGCTCTGTCCTCTACTCGTTACGCTTATTGTTCACGGATCTTGGTCAATTCCGCTTATTCTTGGGGATCGCACCCCAATTCGACCCGGCGGTGACAGGAGATTGACCGCCGCAGATCGTTTTCGGGGCAATATTGCGTCGACGCCGTTTGGGGCGCGTAGCCGGCTAGGGCGGGCTAGATCGGCCCTGACGCACCCAGCCGGGCGGTGACCAGTTTTGACAGGTCGGCGCGGGCGGCGGCGATCAGGACAGGGTCACTACGGGACTGGCCAAGGCGGCCAGCGGCTTCGCCAAGGTCGATATCGTTGGCGGTCCGGGCAAGGCCGCCCACGAATTGCGACAGGTATGCGACCGTGTCGGACGACAGGGTTCCCCTGTCGGCAAGAACATCCGCGACCAAGGCCAGATCATCCCGCAGGGCCAGCGGGTCGGGTTCAATCACCTCGTCCCGGACAAGGCGCGGGCCGGGCGGCTGCCGGTCCCTGGGCAGAAGCGACAGGATCGCATTCTGGAACGCGGACAAAGAGGCGACAGGCTTGGCGATGAACCCATCCGCCCCGGCATCAATGGCCCGGTCGGCGGCATCCGGGTCGCCGCTGGTGCCAAGCACCACGTCAACCCGCGGCGTCCCGTGGGTCAGGTCGTGGATCAACCCTTCGCCCGGGCCGTCGGGCAGGCCAAGGTCGACGATGACGACGGAGGGGCGATAGACCTTCAGGTGCTGGCGGGCGTGAGCAAGGCTGTCGGCCCGCCGGATACGCGCGCCCGACCGCTGGCACAAAAGGCGGATCGCGTCGCAGGCAAAGCGGCTGTCTTCCACCACCAGAACCGTCAGCCCCAGCAACGGGCGGTTGGCGGTCGGCGGCCGCATTACAAGAAAGTCGTCAAGGTTGTCCATGGTCCAGTCCTCTGGAAGGCAGCTGTTGAACTGGACAGATTGATGCACAGGCTTGGTGAACGCGGGGTTAACGCCTGCGCGCGCCCCGCGACGCTTTGCCCGTTGCGTCACCGCGCCTGCCGGGGAATAACCGGCGCAAAGCTGCGAAAGGGATATTTCCATGATCGGTCGCCTGAATCACGTCGCCATTGCCGTTCCGGACCTCGACGCCGCATCGGCTCAATATCGCACCGCGCTGGGGGCCAAGGTCGGCGCACCGCAGGACGAACCCGATCACGGGGTCACGGTGGTGTTCATCGAACTTCCCAACACCAAGATCGAACTTCTGTATCCGCTGGGCGACGACAGCCCGATCAAGGGGTTTCTGGAAAAGAACCCCTCGGGCGGGATTCATCATGTCTGCTACGAAGTCGAGGATATCATCGCCGCCCGCGACCATCTGAAGGCAACCGGCGCCCGGGTTCTGGGCACCGGCGAACCAAAGATCGGCGCCCATGGCAAGCCGGTCCTGTTTCTGCACCCGAAAGACTTTAACGGCTGCCTGGTCGAGCTAGAACAGGTCTAGGGCCCAAGGCCCCCATCGAACCGACGAAAGGAACCCCGTAATGGGCATTACATCGGCACTCGTCCTTCTGGCCGTGATCTGGTTCATGGTGCTGTTCATCGTGCTGCCGCTGCGGCTGGAAACCCAGGGCGACCGCGGAGAGGTGGTGCCCGGCACCCATTCCTCGGCCCCGGCGGATTTCAACTTCAAGCGCAAGGCAAAGATCGTCACCATCGTCGCGGTGCCGATCTGGCTGGTGATCGCCGGGACGATCCTGTCGGGGGTGATCAGCGTGCGCGACCTCGACTGGTTCCACCGGATGTCCACGCCGCAATCGGTGCAGACGGACTGACGCTTCGTTGGGGTGGGTCAAGACCCACCTTACGTTTCAGCGCAACACCGTAAGGTGGGTTTCAACCCACCTTTGCCGCCAACCGGTGGTAAAGATGGGTAAAGGTCGCGGCCCCAAGGATCGGGACCAGAAGATTCACCAGCGGGATCGTCAGCGGCACGGCCATCAGGCACCCCGCAAGCCAGATTTCCCCAAAATGCCGCGACCTTAGCGCCTTGGCCCCGTCGCGCCCTTCGCGCCGCATCGCGGCCAGTTGGAAGTATTCCCGCCCCAGCAGGAACCCGTTCAGCCCGTAAAAGATGACCGGCGCGGCGAAGGGCAGGATCACATAGGCGAAGATCGCAAGGATATTCGCCCCAAGGAGCACGCCGAGGAAATTGACGGAATCCCGCACCCCCTCCCAGAATGTCACGCGCGGGGGGCGGGGCAGGTGCGGGTAATGCGCGTCCTCTACCGCCTGCGCGATGTCGTCCAGAAACAGCGACGTTATGGCCGAGGCGACCGGGATCATCAGGAAGATCGACAGAAACAGCATGAAGAACAGCGACCCCCAGGACAGAAGATCGCCGATCCACGTGATCTCTCCGACCCCCGGAAGGGTAATGGCCTGCGGGTCGATCAGCGAGACCAGCCACAACAGCCCCGCATAGGCCCCATACAAAAGCGCGATGGTCAGGGCGATGCCTAGCCAAAGCACCCGCTGAAACCGGCCGTCGGGCAGTTGCCCCACGGCTTTCAGGAAATCGGACAGGATCATTCGGAAACCCGGCTGACGATCTTTGACAGGTCCGGGCGGGGCCGGTCGGGCGCGGCGGGGCCGGGGGTGCCGATGTGGATCAGCCCGGCAACGGTTTCGCCGGTCCCGATGCCCAGAACCTCGGTCGTGAAGGTCCGGTCATGGCTGAACCAGCCCGACAGCCAGTTCGCCCCCCAGCCCGCCGCCGTGGCCGCATTGACCAGCCCAAGGCAAAGCGCGGCCGCCGATTGAACCTGTTCAATCTCGGGGATCTTGTCGGACGGCACGGGGGCCGACACCACCATCACCGCCAGCGGCGATCCCCGGTAGGTGCCCGCCGATTTGGCGATCTTGTCAGCGTCGACGCCCGCGGCGGGGCCACGCGCCTCGATCTCGGCCGCGATCCGGGTCAGGGCTGCATCTTCCAGCACCACCAGCCGCCAGGGTTCCAGCTTACCATGGTCCGGCACCCGCAGCGCCGCCGTCAGGATTTCCGCCAGCGCGGCCTCGTCCGGCCCCGGCCCGGTCATCATCTTGGCCGGATAGGACCGGCGGGTCAGCAGGAAATCGAGGGCGGGTTGGTTCCGGTCGGGCATCTGCGGTCCTTCGTCTAAGTGGTCAGCCCCTAGATAGGGTCAGGCGAGCGCCGATGCCATATCGCCGATCAACCCCTTGGTGAATTCTTCAAACCGGGCGTCGGGCTGGCGGATGTCCCAGATGTCGCCAAAGGGGTCTGGCGCGTCGATGGCGCTGCCCGACATTTCCGCCAGAACCGCATGGCCGCAGAACGGAACATAGGTTTCGGAATAGCCGCCTTCGTGGACCATGACCAACCGACCGCCGCAGACGTCGGCGGCAAGGTCCATCACCTGCCGGGTCATCGCCCGGAAGCTGCCCATGTGGCACAGCATCCGGCCCAGCGGGTCCATCGCGGCGGCGTCAAACCCGCAGGCGATGATCAGCACATCCGGGGCGAAATCTCGGATCGCGGGCAGGGCGAGCCGATCCATCGCGTCCAGATAGGTCGCGTGGCCCGACCCGGCGGGCAGCGGGATGTTCAGATTGGTCCCTTCGCCCGCGCCCACGCCCCGGTCCTCGAACGCGCCGGTGTCCCACGGGTAGTTCCGGTCCTGATGGATCGACACGGTCAGCACATCGGCCCGGTCGTAAAAGATCGCCTCGGTCCCATTGCCGTGGTGCACGTCCCAGTCCAGCACGGCATAGCGTTTGGCCAGTCCCGCGGCGCGGGCGGCCTCGATCGCGATGGCGATATTGGCGAACAGGCAGAATCCGTTGGGATATTCGGGCAGGCAATGGTGCCCGGGCGGGCGCGACAGGGAATAGGCGTTGTCCAGATCGCCGCGCAGGACCGAAAACAGTGCGGCTTTGGCAAGGCCCGCCGACTGCGCCGCCATCTCGTAGCCACCGGGGCCAAAGGGGGTGCGCCGCCCAAGTTCTCCGCCGCCCGTGTCGGACAGACGCTTGAACTCGGTCAGGTAGCGTTGGGGATGAACCCGCAGCAGATCGTCGGTGGTCACCGGATCGGCTCCCTGCAGGACCAGGTCGCGGGCCAGTCCCGTCACCTCGATCAGGTTCTTCAAACGGCGCTTGGATTCCGGCGTCTCGGGCAGGCCACCATTGACGACCGGTTGCACCAGCCCGCCGACAGGCAGGTTTTCGGCATAGTTGCCGCCCGAATGCCAGAAACATTTCTCGTCCCAGAAGAACCCTGTCGCCATGGTTTGCCCCTTTGATCCCGTGTCGGCGGTGACAGTTCCACCGATCCGGGATAAGGGCAAGGGATGAGCCTGCCGGACCTGTCCCACCTTGCCCACGAGGGCGCCGAGATTTCCGTGCGCGTGACCCCGAAGGCCGCGCGCGACAGGATCGTGGCCGAGGACGGCGCGATCCGGGTCTATGTCACCATCGTGCCCGAGGACGGCAAGGCCAACAAGGCGGTGGTCAAGCTGCTGTCCAAGGCGCTGGGCCTGCCGAAAACCCGGCTTGAACTGATCCGCGGGGCGAACGCGCGCGACAAGGTGTTTCGGATTCTCTAGGCGGGCAGGGGCTTTCAGGGATTGGCCAGAACGTCTATAGACCGGGCCAGCCGGAGGCGCAGCGCGACGGGACGACGATGGACCTAGACGATTTCATCCCGAAAGGGGCGGCCAGCCTGAACGTCAGCTATGACGGCCCTCCACGCGACTTCCACTTCCTGCTTTTGCCCAAGCTGACGATGCTTGCCTTTTCCTCGGCGGTAGAGCCGCTGCGCGTTGCCAATCAGGTCACCAAGCGGATGCTGTATCGCTGGTACACGGTGACCGCCGACGGGGTGGCCGTGCGCTGTTCCAACGGGGTCCGGATCACGCCCGACATGGGGCTGCCGAAACTGGGGGGCAAGGATACGGTCTTTGTCTGTTCCGGGGTGGAACCGAACGAGGCGGCCCAGCCCATCGACCTTGCCTGGCTGCGACGGCAGCGCAGTTTCGGGGCGACGATGGGCGGGATCTGTTCGGGGGCCTTTGCGCTGGCGCAGGCGGGGCTGATCGGGGACCGGCCCTTCACCCTGCACTGGGAAAACCAGCCGTCGTTCCGGGAACATTTCCCCGATTTGGAACCGACCCAGAACCTTTATGAAATCGAAGACAAGCTGATGACCTGCGGGGGCGGGTCGGCAGCCACAGACATGATGCTGGAAATCATCGAAAACGACCATGGCCGGGAATTGGCGGTGATCGTGGCCGACATGTGCATCCATGCCCGCGCGTCGAACCGGAAAGCGCCGCAGAAATCGGCCCTGTCTGTGGCGATCGGCAGCCGCAACCAGCACCTCTTGAACGCCATCCAGCTGATGACAGACCGGCTCGAAGACCCGCTTCAGATCGAGGATATCTGCGACCAACTGGACGTGTCGCGGCGCCAGTTGGAGCGGCTGTTCAAGAAATACACCAATGTGTCGCCCAGTCGGTTCTACTATGACCTGCGGATCAGCCGGGCCCATGCGCTGTTGAACGAAACCAACATGTCGGTGACGGAAATCGCGGCGGCGACCGGGTTCAACTCGACCGATCACCTGTCAGTGCAGTTCCGCAAGAAATTTGGGGTCTCGCCCAAGGCCTTCCGCAAGGGGTGGAGCGCGGCGCGCGCCGCTGTCCCCGAGGGGTGAACCCCGCCCGGTAAGGTGGGTCAAGACCCACCCTACAACATCGGCCCGCCCCGCGCGAAACTTTGGGCCCTGTCCTGAAAACGTAAGGTGGGTCTTGACCCACCATCGCGGTACTCAGGCCGGCACGCAGGTCTGGCGCTGGTGGCCCAGACCTTCGACCTCCAATTCCATGACGTCACCCGCCTTTAGGTAGACCGGTGGCTTCTTGCCCGATCCCACGCCCGGCGGGGTGCCGGTGGCGATCACGTCGCCCGGTTCCAGTGTCATGAAATGCGACAAATGCGAAATGATCGTGGACACGCCGAAATACATCGTCGCGGTCGATCCGTCCTGCATCACCTTTCCGTTGACGCTCAGGCGCATCTTCAGGTTCTGGGGGTCAGGCACCTCGTCCCGGGTCACCAGCCAGGGGCCGATGGGGCAGAAGGTGTCATGCGATTTGCCCTTCACCCACTGGCCGGACCGGCGCATCTGGAAGTCGCGCTCGGATACATCGTTCAGCGTGCAATACCCCGCCACATGGGACAGCGCCTCTGCCTCGGTCACGTATTTTGCGCGGGTGCCGATCACCACGCCCAGTTCCACCTCCCAATCGGTGGCGACAGAGCCGCGCGGGATCTCGACCGCGTCGTCCGGTCCGCAGACCGATGTCACCGCCTTCATGAAGGTGATCGGTTCGGCGGGCAGGTCCATGCCCATCTCTTCGGCATGGTCCGAGAAGTTGAGCCCGATCCCGATCACCTTGCCGATGCCGGTGACGCAGGCCCCGATGCGGGCATCGGCGGGCAGGGCGGGCAGGCTGGAGGGATCCAGCGCGCGCAGCCGGTCAAGCCCGGTATCGGATAGGGTCTCGCCAGCAATATCGACGACCACGCCCGACAGGTCACGGGCCACGCCCGAAGCATCCAGCAGGGCCGGTTTTTCGGCCCCCTTGGGGCCAACGCGCAGAAGTTTCATTCGGGGTTTCCCTTTTCATCGCGGCGCAGCCGATACACCCCTTCGGGCAGGTCAAGCGCCGCTTCCAGATCGGTCAGTTGGGTCAGCGACAGGGTGATGGTCACCACCTTGTCCTGTCGGGCATCATATTGCTCGATGGTCACGCAATCGTCGAAGGCGTTGATCACAACGTCTTCCTTCAGTGGGACGGGCCCTTCGTCGACAAGTGTGACGACGGTCGCGTCAAAGTCGTGCTCGATGCTGAACATGGGCCTAGCCTAGCGCCGCGCCGCGTGGTTGCAAGGCGGCAAATCACGCGGATGTGCGACAGGGGCGCGCGCTTGGGGCTGGTGGCCCGATCGCGGGATGGTAGGTTTCGCGACAGAGGGTGCAGAAGAGAGAGGCGGCAATGCGCGGTTTGGTCTTCGGGGCGGCGATCCTTCTGGGGCTTTCGGCCTGCACGACGACAGAGGTGATGCCGCCACGACCCGCGCCGGTGGCGCCCGATCCGGCTCCGGCCAGCCAGCGGGCGGCAGAGATCGTGGCCATGGCCATCGCGGTGGCCGAGGCCGTCGAGCCGGTGGCGGAAGCGGAATGCAGCCGACAACCGGGACTGCGGAACTGCGATTTCCTGATCCTTGTCGACGACCGGCCCAACCTGCCCGCCAACGCATTCCAGACCACCGATGCCGCGGGCCGACCGATGATCATCCTGACCCTTGCCATGCTGGCAGAGGTCCGCAACCCGGACGAACTGGCTTTTGTGCTGGGACATGAGGCAGCCCACCACATTCGCGACCATCTTGGTCGGCAGCAGCAGACCGCGGCCGCGGGGGCGGTTCTGGCCGGGGGGCTTGCAGGGATATTCGGGGTCGCCCGGGCGGAGGATCTGAGCCGGGCGCAGCGGATCGGTGCAACGATCGCGGCGCGCAGCTATTCCAAGGAGCACGAGCTGGAAGCGGACCAACTCGGAGCGATCATCACCCTGCGGGCCGGGTTTGACCCTTTGAAAGGGGCGGAGTTCTTCTTTCGCCTGCCCGATCCGGGGGATCGGTTCCTTGGCACCCATCCGGCCAACGCCGAGCGCTATGCCGTGGTTCAGCGCACCGTCGCGACCTATTGAGGCGGCATTGAGTACCGGAGGCTTTGCGCCGCCTTCGGCGTCGCCGGGGGCGCGGGCCTGCGGCCCGCGCGGCAGGGGCGCTGCCCCTCTGGCCCTTTCGGGCCATTCACCCCGGGATATTTATCGACCCAAAGAAGGGGTCAGGCCGTTACGAAAGCGCCCAACGCGATGGCGGCGAAAAAGCAGCCGGAGGCCACCAGCACGAAGCCATGCCAGATCGCCAGCGAAAACTTCAGGCTGTCCCAGTTGAAGAAGATCACCCCCGCCGAATAGAGCAGCCCACCCACGCCGATCAGCACCGAGGCCGCAAGCGGCAGGAGCGGGAACAGGGACCAGACCAGAAACACGCTCATCCAACCCAGCGCGAGGTAGAGGAGTGGCCCGCCCTTGCCGGGACGTCGCCAGAAAAACAGCTTCATCACGGCCCCGGCAATTGCCAGCCCCCAGACGATCCCCAGGATCACATAGCCAAACCCGGTGCCAAGCAGCACGACGAGCGGCGTGTAGGTGCCGGCGATTTTCACATAGATCGCAGCATGGTCGATCCGCCGCAGGGTTGGACGGGCCGCTTCCCAGGGGGTGAAGTGGTAAATGGCCGAGGCCCCGAACGATAGGATCAGCGCGCCGCCATAGACCGACAGCGCCGCCACCTGACCCGCGCCCAGCCAAACCGCGCCGAACACGACCAGCAGTATCGTCCCGGTCAGCGCAAAGCCGACCCCAAGCGCATGGATCACCGCATCGGCGATCCGTTCGGACCGGGCGTAGGCGGGGTAATCCGACATCAGGCGCCACCTTTGGTTCATTTTGTCCGGGTCCTGACCTTGCCAGTTTCGGGTAACGGTCAGGTTAAGGCCCGGACCGACCCTGTCGAGCCTCACCCGGCGTCACCTTTGTCTTGCATCGGCGGGGTTTTGCCGGGTTCACTGGGCGCAGAGGGGCAAATGGGGGCGGATCATGATCCTGCGCGAGTTGGACAAGGTGAAATGGCGGATCGTCTGGTCCTGGCGTGGCGCGGCCCATGTCTGGAAGACCGAAGGGTCGTTTCACCAGTGGATCTGGCTGAATGTGGTTTTCGGGGTGCTGGCCTTTGTTCTGCCGCTGTCGCTGACCACGCGGGGGTTTCTTCTGATGGGCGGGATCATGGTGCTGGCGATGGAATGCGTGAACACGGCGCTGGAGCGGATCGTCGACGACATTTCCACCGAGAAACGCGATGCCGCCCGGCAGGCCAAGGACGCCGGATCGGCGGCTGTAGCGATCTGCGGGATCGGGGTCGGCGTGGCCTGGGTATTTGTTCTGATCGCCTGGTGGACCGGGGCGCCGGTTTGATCTGGCGCAAGGACCGGCGCGCGGGACCGGTGCAGGGTCGGCCCGTTCAAGACCGGAGAGTGACATGCAAACCCTTGGCGACCTGCGCACCCATTTCTGGAAGACCGTTGCAATGGGCAAGACCTGTGGCGTCGATCTTCAGGCCGCGATCCGCGAAGGCATCCTGACCGAGGCGGATTACGCCGATGCGATCACCCGCTGCCGCGGCTGCCCCGAGCCGGAAAGCTGCCGCAAGTGGCTTCTGGAACATGACCGCGCCGATGCGCCGCCGGAGTTCTGCACCAACCGGGCGCTCTGGACCGAGCTGATGGCGGGCTGAGGAGGCCGCCATCGGCAGGAGGAGGACAGGCGCCCGGCCACCCGGGCGCCTGTTTTCATTCAGTCCCGCGCGTGGCGAGTGTCGGGGTGCAGCGCCTTGCCCAGAATATGCCCGTCCTTATGGATCACCTTGGCGGCCGGACCGACGATGTCGCGGTCGGGCGCACGGGCGATTTCGGGATCTTTGCCGGGGTAATCCAGCGTCGAAAGGAAGTGGCGCATACAGTTGAGCCGGGCGCGCTTCTTGTCGTTCGACTTGACCACGGTCCAGGGCGCATCGGCGGTATCGGTATAGAAGAACATCGCCTCTTTCGCTTCGGTATAGTCGGGCCACATGTTCAGGCTGGCCTTGTCGATCGGGGACAGTTTCCACTGTTTCAGCGGGTCGGTGGCGCGGCTGTCGAAGCGGCGCTTCTGTTCGTCCTGCGTCACCGAGAACCAGTATTTGTAAAGCCGGATACCCGACCGGACCAGCATCCGTTCCAGCTCCGGGGTCTGGCGCATGAATTCAAGGTATTCATTGGGCTCGCAGAACCCCATGACCCGTTCGACGCCCGCGCGGTTGTACCAGCTGCGGTCATAGAACACCATTTCGCCCGAGGTCGGCAGATGTTCGATGTAGCGTTGAAAGAACCACTGTCCCTTTTCGCCGTCCGACGGTTTGTTCAGGGCCACCACCCGCGCGGCCCGCGGGTTCAGGTGTTCGGTAAACCGCTTGATCGTGCCGCCCTTGCCCGCGGCATCGCGGCCTTCGAACAGCAGCACGAATTTCTGGCCGGTTTCCTGTGCCCAATGCTGGACCTTCAGAAGTTCGGCCTGCAGCTTGGCCTTTTCTTCCTCATAGGGTTTGCGCGCCAGCTTGGCGCGGCGGGCGGGGGTGGTCCGGGCGGCGGGCTTTTGCGCGGCGGCTTCGGGCTTGGCGGCGTCGGTCTTTGGGGCTGTCGTCATGCGGGATCCTCTCTGTTCACGGTCCCGAACCCCTAGCAGCGAAGGGGCGTTTTCGCCTTGATGTGGGTCAAGGGTCCGGGGCAGGGTCCGGCCATGCGGATTTTGGACAACATCATCAGCGACCGGGGGTCGAAATACGCCGTGTCGGGCGCGCCTTGTGCCTCGGCCGAGGCGGCGCGGGCGCTGATCAAGGAGCTGTGCCGGAAGAAGAAATTCGCGCGTGCGACCCATAACACATGGGCGGTGCTGCTGCCCGAAGGCCCGCTGAAGAACGACGACGGCGAGGCCGGGGCCGGAATGGTGATCGTCCGGATGCTGGAACGCGAGGGGCTGGAGGGGCACCTGATCTGCGTCACCCGCTGGTTCGGGGGCAAGCATCTGGGCGGCGACCGGTTCCGCCACGTGCAGGACGCCGTGCGGATCTATCTGGAGCGGCTCTAGTCCCGTCTGCGCGATGCCGCGGCCCCGCCACCGGCCCAGCAGGTCAGGCCCAGAAGAAAGCCGAAGTCATACCAGCCGCCGGAATTGGGAACCCCGTAGATGCCCACGGTGTCGGAGAACCAACTGACGACAAAGGCGATGGGGGCCACGGCCCCGTCGAACAGCCCCCAGAAGAACCCGCGCGACCCTTCCACCGCAGGCGGCACCGTGGCGCAGGCCGCAAGGAGGAGGAGGGCGGAGAGGGGCAGGATGAGCTTCTTCATGGGAAGAAGTCTGCGGCAGAACGCCAGATCGGGCAAGTGGCATGAACCGTTATCTGACCTCGTCGGCCCCTCAAAGCATCCCATGGCACGGGCGACAAGCCCGGGCCGCGCCCGCCCCGCCCCATGGGCGGGCGCATTGCGACGGCACAAATGGCAGAATCGTTCGGGCGGGGTGGCACCATAAAGCCCCCAAGCCCAAACCGGACAAAGCGCCCACCCCGGGCCGGGCGCGGCCTAACAGATCGAGGTGCGTTTAGCCGCGATAGTTACACAAAGATTCTGCCAATAGTCACTGGAACCCAGCTCGTTCATTGTCATCCTTGATACGTTGTTTCAGTTGTTCAAATCGCTCTTCCTGGCCAGAGAATGCTCGCTGCAGATAGATCTCGAGCGCCTCAAAAACATCCAAGAGTGTATCCAGATTAACCTCGTCACCATGGCTGCCTTGGTTGGTAATCGGTCTAAGTAGGCGCAAAAATTCGGCATCCTCCTTCTTGACCAATGCGAACTGATGCAGGCGGTTTCCAAGTGAAATCCACTTGCCGTCTTTGTTGTCGGGCACGCCAAAATGAGTCAGCATTTCTTCAATTGCGCTACGAAGACAATTTGCAGAAAGGCCTTTTCCGATCCAAAAGGCATCAAATGCTTCTTCAAGTTTCTTTCTTATTCGAGGAGGCAAGCTCTCGGGCAATGAAATGATGGAAACAGTGGGCTTAATTGCTGCAATTCGGAACCAAGTTTCATATCCTTCGGGATCGTCGAAGGAGTACTCGACCTGTCCGTGGCAGTAGAGAAATCCGACTTCGCGACAGTTTGGGTTGGAGCATTTGAGCCTTGTCGATATCCGCAACTCTATCATCTCGATATCGGACCAATCTTCGCGTTGTACCGCCATGGAGAATTCCGGATGAATTGCTTCAACTTCACCATCCGGAATCAAGGTACCTTGGTTGCATTTTGAGCACGGAAAACTGGGTAGACGGTCTTTGGAAAAGCCATGAGACAAGGCGCTTCGATCAATCATAGCTTTTCATTCTCCCCCACAAATCATACTCCCCCGCCTCGTCAACTTCGACCTGAACGATCTCCCCGACGGACAGCCCCTCTGTCCCCTCGTCGATGAACAGGTTGCCGTCGATCTCGGGGGCGTCGCCTTTGGTCCGGCAGGTGGCGATGCCGTCTTCGTCGATCTCGTCCACGATCACGTCCAGGACTTTTCCAACCTTGGCGGCCAGTTTCGCCTCGGAAATCGTCTGTGATTTTTCCATAAACCGATCCCAGCGGTCCTGCTTGACCTCGTCCGGCACATGGTCGGGCAGGTCGTTGGACCGGGCCCCGGCGACGTTTTCGTATTGAAAGCAGCCGACCCGATCCAGCTGCGCTTCGTCCAGCCAGTCCAGCAGGGTCTGGAATTCTTCCTCTGTCTCGCCGGGGTAGCCGACGATGAAGGTGGACCGCAGGGTGATATCGGGGCAATCCCGCCGCCACGCCGCAATCTCGTCCAGCGTTTTCGCCGCCGCCGCGGGCCGCGCCATCCGTCGCAGCGTCTCGGGGTGGGCATGCTGGAACGGGATGTCCAGATAGGGCAGCACCAGCCCCTCGGCCATCAGGGGGATCAGGTTGCGCACATGCGGGTAGGGATAGACATAGTGCAGCCGCACCCACGCCCCCAGCGACCCCAGATCGCGGGCCAGATCGGTGATATGGGCCCGGTGTCCCCGGTCCTCGGCATGTTTGATATCCACCCCATAGGCCGAGGTGTCCTGGCTGATCACCAGAAGTTCCTTCACCCCCGCCTCGACCAGCTTTTCCGCCTCGCGGATCACCGCATGGGCCGGACGCGACGCCAACCGTCCGCGCATGTCGGGGATGATGCAGAACTTGCACTTGTGGTTACAGCCTTCGGAAATTTTCAGATAGCTGTAGTGGCGCGGCGTCAGGCTGACGCCGGAGGCAGGCAGCAGGTCGATGAACGGGTCCGGATCGGGCGGTACGGCCCCATGCACCGCGTCCAGCACCTGTTCGTATTGGTGCGGCCCGGTCACGGCCAGAACGCGCGGATGCACCCCGGTGATATATTCCGGTTCCGCCCCAAGGCAGCCGGTGACGATCACCTTGCCATTCTCGGTCAGCGCCTCGCCGATCGCTTCAAGGCTTTCCGCCTTGGCGCTGTCCAGAAACCCGCAGGTGTTGACGATCACCGCGTCGGCCCCGGCGTAATCGGGGCTGATCGCATAGCCTTCGGCGCGCAGCCGGGTCAGGATGCGTTCGCTGTCCACCAGCGCCTTGGGGCAGCCAAGGCTGACCATGCCGATGGTTGGCTGGCCGGGGCGGGCGGTTTCCGTGATCCGGGCGCGGGGCGCAAGGTCGGGGCGGAGATTGGGCGGGTTCTGGGACATGGCCGCCCTATAGTGCAGCGCGGGCCATCGGGGAAGGGGCGAAAGCGCTTGCGCCTGCCCGCGCGTTCGTTCCAGATCGGCCCATGGCGCAGTTTAACTTCAAGCATGTTCAGGCCTTCGTGACCGTCGCGGACCTTGGCAATTTCCGCCGCGCGGCAGAGCGGCTGAACACCACGCAACCGAATATCTCGAACCGGATATCGCAGTTGGAACACCAGCTGGGCGACCGGCTGTTTGACCGCGATGCAGGCTCTGTCCTGCTGACCCGCAAGGGGGCGGCCCTGTTGCCCCATGGCCGCGCGATCCTGCGGGCGGTGGATGATATGGTGCAGGCGAACGGCCGGGCCGATCTGTTCGATGGTGTCCTGCGCCTTGGGGTCAGCGAATTGGTCGCGCAGACATGGCTGCGTCCCTTCCTGATGCGCTTCAAAGAGGCGTTTCCGGCGGTCGATGTGGAACTGACCGTGGACCTGAGCGCGAACCTGACCCGTGCGCTGGCCGAGCGGGACCTGGACCTGACCTTTCAAAGCGGCCCCTTCGACATCGCCGCCCGGCGCGAGCTGCCGCTGGGCCAGTCGCCCTATGTCTGGGTCGTGGCAGCGGGTCAGCCCGGCCTGCCAGACCCGCTGACCGCGCGGGATTTGGCCGCACAGCCGATCCTGACCCACGCCCGGGGCACCGCCCCGTTCCTGCAATTGGAACAGCATTTCCGCGACGCGGGCTGTCCGGCCCGTCTGGTCCCCTCGTCCAATATCGCCGCCTGCCTGCATCTGGCGATGGACGGGCTGGGTCTGGCTTGTCTGCCCGCCGCCATGGTGGCCGATCCGATCGCGGCGGGGCGTCTGCGCCGGATCGACTATGGCTGGACCCCCGAAGACCTGGCGTTTGCCGCCCGGTGGAACAATGACCCGACGCCGCCCTACATTCGTACCGCCGCAGACATCGCGCAGGGGCTGTTCCCGCCGGAAGGATAAGCATTCCTGATTGCGGCAATCCGCAATGTGGATTTTTCCTGATCGAACAATGCGGCTAGTCTACTCCGGAATCGAATTGCGAGGGTGACAATGGCACGGGACGGAATACGGCTGGGCGCGGATATCGGCGGAACCTTTACGGACGTGGTTCTGGACGTGGGCGCGGACCGGTATTCTACCAAGGTGCTGACGACCTATTCTGCGCCCGAAGACGCGATCATCGAGGGGATGCACCGGGTCTGCGCCAAGGCCGGGATCACCCCTGACCAAATCGGCCAGATCATCCACGGCACGACCCTTGCCACCAACGCGCTGATCGAACGGCGCGGGGCAAAGACCGCGCTGATCACCACCCAAGGGTTCCGCGACGTGATCGAGATGCGGACCGAAAGCCGGTTTGAGCAATACGACCTGAACCTGACCCTGCCAGAGCCGCTTTTGCCCCGGAACCGCCGATATACCGTGGCCGAGCGGATGGATGCGCAGGGCAATGTCCTGATCCCCCTGGACCGGGCCGAGGTCGAGGCGCTGGCCGATGATCTTGCCGCCGCCGGCTATGACAGCGTCGCGGTGGGGCTGCTGCATTCCTATGTGAACGACGCCCATGAACGGATGGTGGCCGAGGTTTTGGCGGAAAAGCTGCCCGGCGTGATGGTCTCCATATCGTCGCAGGTCAGCCCGCAGATGCGGGAATACGAACGGTTCAACACGACCATCGCCAACGCCTATATCAAGCCGTTGATGAAGTCCTACCTTGGGCGGCTGAAGGGCCGTCTGGCGACGGAGGGGGCCGATTGCCCGGTGTTCCTGATGCATTCGGGTGGCGGGATCATAGATATCGACACCGCCGCCGATTTCCCGGTGCGGCTGGTGGAAAGCGGTCCGGCGGGTGGCGCGGTCTTTGCCGCCGACATCGCCGCACGGCACGGGCTGGACAAGGTTCTGTCCTTCGACATGGGCGGCACCACGGCCAAGATCTGCCTGATCAAAAACCGCGCCCCGAAAACTGCCCGCGTGTTCGAGGTCGCCCGCACCTACCGGTTCAAGAAAGGGTCGGGGATGCCTATTTCGATCCCGGTGATCGACATGGTGGAAATTGGCGCGGGCGGCGGGTCGCTCGCCCATGTGGACTTGATGGGGCAGATTCGGGTCGGCCCGGAAAGCGCGGGGTCCGAACCGGGGCCGGCCTGTTATGGCCGGGGCGGGGACAAGCCAGCCGTGACCGACGCTGATCTGGTCCTTGGCAAACTGGACCCTGACAATTTCGCGGGCGGGACGATCCCGCTGTATCCCGACAGGTCGCGCGCCGCGCTCACGGCCCATCTGGGCGACCGTCTGGATATGGACCCGGTCGAAGCGGCCTGGGGCCTGGCCGAAGTGGTCGACGAAAACATGGCCAATGCCGCCCGCGTGCACGCCGTCGAAAATGGCGAGGATCTGAGCGAATACACGATGATCGCCTTCGGCGGCGCGGCCCCCCTGCACGCCGCCCGCCTGTGCGAAAAGCTGGGCATCGACCGCTGCCTGATCCCGCAGGGGGCCGGGGTCGGCTCTGCCATCGGGTTCTTGCGCGCGCCCTTCAGTTTCGAGGCAAACCGGTCCGTTTTCATGAAGATCGGCGCCTTCGATCCCGACCGGGTCAAGGCGCTGTTCGCCGAGATGGAGGAGGAGGCGCAGGGATTTGTCCGGTCCTGCGATGCCAAGGCCGATATCCTGACTGAACATAAGGTCTATATGCGCTATTCCGGGCAGGGCTGGGAAATTCCCGTGCCCCTGACCCCCGAACAGGCGCATGCCCCGGACGCCGCCACCTTCCTGCGGCTGTTCGAAGAGGATTATGCCAAGCTGTTCGGACGGTCCGTCGATGGGATGGAGGCGGAAATCACCGTGTGGTCGGTCAACGCCACCACGCCCTTGCCCCCGGTCGATCCCGCCGCCGATGTGGCCGACGCGGGCCAGCCCGCCGCGACGGGGCAGCGCGAGTTGTTCGATGCGGCACTGGGCCGGGCGGACACTGCGGCCATCTATCCCCGCGCCGGAATGCAGCCGGGCAGCCACGCAGACGGCCCCGCCCTGATCACCGAAGATGAAACGACCGTGGTCGTGCCGTCCAGCCGCCGGGCCCGCGCCCTGTCGGACGGTACCATCGACCTGAACGTGAAAGGGGCCTGAGCCATGACCCAACCGTCCAAAGTCGCCTATCAGGTCATGTGGAACCGCCTAATCTCCGTCGTGGAAGAACAGGCACAGGCGCTGGTGCGCACCGCCTTCTCAACCTCGGTCCGCGAGGCGGGCGACCTGTCCGCCGGGGTCTATAACGAGGCGGGCCAAATGCTGGCGCAGGCGGTGACCGGCACCCCCGGCCACGTCAACGCCATGGCCGACGCGGTGCCGCATTTCATCCGCCGGATCGGCGCCGACAACATGGCCGAAGGCGATATCTATATCACCAACGACCCGTGGGAAGGCACCGGCCACCTGCACGATATCACCGTGGTCACGCCCTCCTTCCACCAGGGCCGGCATGTGGGGTTCTTTGCCTGCACCGCCCATATCGTCGATATCGGCGGGCGCGGGTTTGGCGCCGATGCGAACTCGGTCTACGAGGAAGGCCTTTATATCCCGATCATGAAATTCGCGGACCGGGGCAAGGTGGACCAGACCCTGATTCGGATCATCCGGGGCAATGTGCGCGAACCAGATCAGCTGGTTGGGGACATCTACGCGCTGGCGACCTGTAACGACATTGGTCATCGCCGGTTGATCGACATGATGCAGGAATTCGGGCTGGCGGATCTGGCCGGGATTTCCGACTTCATCCTGACCAATTCGCGCCGCGCCACGCTGGACCGGATCAACGCCCTGAAACCGGGCGTGGCCGATGGGCACATGCGGATCGACGGCTATTCCAACCCGGTGGACCTGAAGGTGCGGCTGACCATCGAAAAGGATCGCATCCTGTGTGACTGGGACGGGACAAGCGGGCTGGACAAGAAGGGCATCAACGTGCCGCTTGTCTATACCAAGGCCTACGCCTGCTATGCGCTGAAATGCGCCATCGCTCCGGAGATACCGAACAACGCTGCCAGCCTCGCCCCGTTCGAGGTGGTCGCGCCCGAGGACAGCATCGTCAACGCCCGGCATCCGGCCCCCGTGGCCCTGCGCCATGTGATCGGTCACATGGTCCCGGACACGGTCTATGACGCGCTGGACAAGCTGTTGCCCGATACGGTGCCTGCCGAAGGGGCGGGGTGCCTGTGCAACTTCCAGGTCTCGCTGCGCCCGCGCACCGACGCCCCCGCGCCGAAATCGGCCGTCCGGGCCGAGGTGCTGACCTTCAACTCTGGCGGATCGGGGGCGCGGCCCACGCTGGACGGGATGAACGCCACCGCCTTTCCGTCCGGCGTGATGACCATGCCGGTCGAGGCGACCGAGCAGGTCGGCCCGGTCATCATCTGGCGCAAGGAACTGCGGCCCGACAGCGGCGGCGCGGGCAAGTCGCGCGGCGGCTTGGGTCAATTCATGGAAGTTGGCGCGCGCGACGGCCACGAGTTTGACATTCAGGCGATGTTCGACAGGGTCAACCACCCGGCCCGCGGCCGGCGCGGCGGGGCCGAAGGCGCCCCCACGACAATCGGTCAGGACGACGGCACCCCGATGAAGGGCAAGGGCAAGCAATTCGTTCCGCACGGCCGCCGCGTTCTGATGGCCTTCCCCGGTGGGGCGGGCTATGGCCCCGCGTCCAAACGCGATCCGGCACAGGTCCGCCGCGACCTTGCACTGGGCTATATCAGCGCCGAGGTCGCCGCCCGTGACTACGGGCTTGATCGGGCCGAGATTGACGCCATTCTGGCCCGCGCGCGCATGGGAGAGGTGTTCTGATGGCGGCAAAGGGATTCGGGGCGTCGCCCCGCCGGTCGTCCTATGACGTGGTGATTATTGGCGGCGCGATCATGGGATCGTCGACCGCTTGGTGGCTGACACAGAACCCGGATTTCGACGGGTCGATCCTCGTCCTTGAACGCGACCCCAGCTATGCGTGGTGTTCCACGGCCCACACGAATTCCTGCATCCGGCAGCAGTTCTCGATGGACCTGAACATTCGCATGTCGCAGTTCACCGCCGATTTCATTCGCGACCTGCGCGCCAACATGGGCGGTGACGATCGGGTGCCGAACCTGACGGTGCAGAATTACGGCTACCTTTACCTTGCCGACAGTGAAGGCTTTGCCGATGTGCTGCGCGCCAACCAGCAGGTGCAACTGGCCGCCGGGGCCGAAACCGAGCTTTTGACCGCCGACCAGATTGCCGCGCGCTATCCGTTTTATCAGCTGGACGATATCGTCCTTGGCTCCATCAACACCCGCGACGAAGGGTATTGGGATGGGGGCACCCTGTTCGAATGGTTCCGGCGCAAGGCGATGGAACAGGGCGCGGAATATGTCGCGGCCGAGGTGACGGGCATGACCCTGAACGCCGCCGGGACACGGGTGGACAGCGTGACCCTCGCCTGCGGAGAGGTCGTGTCCTGCGGTCATCTGGTCAACGCCTCGGGTCCCCGCGCGGCCCGTACCGCCGCCATGGCGGGGATCGACATCCCGGTAGAGCCGCGCAAGCGCTACACCTGGGTCTTCACCGCCGAGAACCCGATCGACATGGACCTGCCGCTGACGATCGACCCCTCGGGCGTTCATGTGCGGCAGGACGGACCGACAACCTATCTGGCGGGCAGCAAGGGCGACCCGG
Organism: Loktanella sp. IMCC34160; assembly: GCF_004145845.1. Lineage (GTDB taxonomy): Bacteria > Pseudomonadota > Alphaproteobacteria > Rhodobacterales > Rhodobacteraceae > SELP01. The sequence continues at coordinate 203,340 of NZ_SELP01000004.1, forward strand.
ACCCGGCCGCAGACCCTGCCGATTTCACGATGGACCACGGATTGTGGGAAAATACCGTCTGGCCCGCCATCGCCAGCCGCATCCCGCAGTTCGAAGCGATCCGGGTGATCAACGAATGGACCGGGCAATATGCCTATAACCTGCTGGACCAGAACGCCATTCTGGGTCCGCACGACCGGGTTGAAAACTTCCTGTTCCAGAACGGATTTTCCGGGCACGGTTTGCAGCAGTCCCCCGCCATGGGGCGCGGCATGTCAGAGCTGATCACCTATGGCGGATATCGCACCTTCGATCTGTCGCCTTTCGCCTATGACCGGATCGCCGAGGGCCGTCCGATCCTTGAACGCGCCGTGATCTGAACCGACCCCACCCTATGCGCATGGTGCAAGGCGGGTTTCCGGTTGGGGGGCTATCGCGCTATCCTTTCGGTCTATATTGACTCCAAAAATCATGTTAACGCTAACAGCGGCGACATGGTACATGCTGTGACGCAACGGGAGGAAATCAATAATGGCCGCCAAAAACGGGCCCGCATTCCTGACGCAGGAGGATATCGACCGGCTGTCTGCCGGGCGGCATGACCGGCCGTTCGACGTGCTGGGTCTGCACCGCGATGGTGGGGCCAATTGGGTGACCGCCTTTTTGCCCGGCGCGACCGCCGTGAATGCGATCTGCGGCAAGACAACGACGACCCTTACCGCACTGGGGGGCGACGTGTTTTCCGGAAAGATTCGGGGCAAGACCTATAGCCTTGCGGCGACCTACGCGGATGGGTCCGAACACCGGTTTGAAGACCCCTACCGGTTCGGTCCGGTCATGGGCGAGTTGGATCAATACCTGATCGGCGAAGGCACCCATTATCGCCTGTGGGAGGCGCTGGGCGCCCATGTCATGACCCATGAAAAGGTCGCGGGCACCCATTTCGCCGTCTGGGCCCCGAATGCCGCCCGGGTATCGATTGTGGGCGACTTCAACGGCTGGGACGGGCGCGGCAACCCGATGCGCCGGGTCGGCAACACCGGAGTCTGGGAAATCTTCCTGCCGGGCGTGGGCGATGGGGCAACCTATAAATATGAAATCATCGACCCCCACGGCGGCCTGCATCTGAAGGCAGACCCGACGGGCTTTGGCGCGCAACATCCGCCCGAAACCGCCTCGGTCGTGCGGGACATCGCGGGCTATGGCTGGAAAGACGCCAAATGGATGAAGACCCGCGCGGCGGCGAACGACCGGCGCGCCCCGATTTCGATCTACGAGGTGCACCTCGGGTCGTGGAAGCGGCGCTATGACGATGGTGGCCGCCCGTTGTCCTACAAGGAGCTGGCCAAGGAACTTGTGGCCTACGCCAAGGACATGGGATTTACCCACCTTGAATTCCTGCCGGTCTCGGAATTCCCGTTCGACGGGTCATGGGGCTATCAGCCGGTGGGCATGTATGCCCCGACCATCCGCTTTGGTCCGCCGCACGAATTCCGCGATCTGATCGAGGCCGCCCATGCCGAAGGCCTTGGGGTGCTGATCGACTGGGTGCCGGGACATTTCCCCGCCGACGCGCATGGACTGGGCCGGTTCGACGGAACCGCGCTGTATGAACACGCCGATCCGCGCGAGGGGTTCCATCAGGACTGGAACACGCTGATCTACAACTATGGCCGGACCGAGGTGAAGAACTACCTTGTGGCCAACGCCCTGTATTGGCTGGAAGAATACCACATCGACGGGCTGCGGGTGGATGCGGTGGCATCCATGCTGTACCGCGACTATTCCCGCGACGATGGCCAATGGATTCCGAACAAGGACGGTGGCCGCGAAAACTACGAAGCCATCGACTTCATGAAGGCGATGAACGTCGAAGCCTATGGCCGCCACGACGGGATCATGACCGTGGCCGAGGAAAGCACCAGCTTTCCGGGCGTGTCGCGGCCGGTGGACGTGGGCGGCCTTGGTTTCGGGTTCAAATGGAACATGGGGTGGATGAACGACACCCTGCGCTACATCGAAAAAGACCCGATCTATCGCAAGTATGACCACCATCTGCTGACCTTCCCGATCGACTGGGCCTTCAGCGAAAACTTCATCCTGCCGATCAGCCACGACGAAGTGGTGCATGGCAAAGGGTCGATGCTGGAAAAGATGCCCGGCAACGGCTGGGAGAAATTCGCTAACCTGCGGGCCTACTACGGCTACATGTGGACTTTCCCCGGCAAGAAGCTGCTGTTCATGGGCTGCGAAATCGCGCAGGCCCATGAATGGAAACATGACGAACAGATCGACTGGGCCAGTTTGGCCGATCCGGCCCATGCCGGCATCCAGCGCCTGATCCGCGATCTGAACCAACTATATCGGGATGTTCCGGCGCTGCATGTGAACGATTGCGATCCCGCCGGGTTCGAATGGATCGACGGTGGCAACAGCGAAGAGTCGGTCCTGACCTTCATGCGCAAGGGCGAGGCGGGCGACCCGCCGGTTCTGGTCGCCCTGAACCTGACGCCCGTAGAGCGCAGCAGTTTCCGGATTGGGGTGCCCCTGACCGGACAATGGGACGAAATCATGAATACCGACGCCAGCATCTATGGCGGCGGCAACCGGGGCAATCTGGGCGGGGTCGTTGCGACGGATACGCCCGCCAATGGCCGCCCCGCATCCATCGAAGTCACCTTGCCGCCCCTGTCGGCGGTTGTTTTCCGGGCCGCAAAAGGCTGAAGAAGGGGAGAGAGACATGCAACCTACCACACGACGTCTGAGCCAACGGTCGATGGCCTTTGTTCTTGCCGGGGGTCGCGGCAGCCGGCTTCATGAACTGACTGACCGCCGGGTGAAACCGGCCGTCTATTTCGGCGGCAAGACCCGGATTATCGACTTTGCCCTGTCGAACGCGATGAACTCCGGTATCCGTAAGATCGCGCTGGCGACCCAATACAAGGCCCATAGCCTGATCCGCCACGTGCAGCGAGGCTGGAGCTTTTTCCGGGCCGAACGCAATGAATTCCTAGACATCCTGCCCGCCTCGCAGCGGGTGGACGAAGGCATGTGGTATCGCGGCACGGCCGATGCCGTGGCCCAGAACATCGACATCGTCGACAGCTACAACATCGACTACATCGTGATCCTTGCGGGCGACCACATCTACAAGATGGACTACGAACTGATGCTGCAACAGCATGTCGAGTCCAAGGCCGACGTGACCATCGGCTGCCTGACTGTCCCGCGGATGGAGGCCACCGCCTTTGGCGTGATGGCGACCGATGCGACCGGGCAGATCACCTCTTTCCTTGAAAAGCCCAAAGATCCGCCCGCGACCCCGGAAGACCCGGATCAGGCGCTCGCCTCGATGGGGATCTATGTCTTCAACTGGAAGTTCCTGCGTGAACTGCTGTTGAAAGACGCCGAAGATCCGAATTCCAGCCATGATTTTGGCAATGACCTGATCCCCGAGATCGTCAAGAACGGCAAGGCCGTGGCCCACCGGTTCACCGAAAGCTGCGTGCGCCACCCCGAGGCAAGCGCCTATTGGAAGGACGTGGGTACCGTCGATGCCTTCTGGGAGGCGAACATCGACCTGACCAACTTCACCCCGGAACTGAACCTTTGGGACCCGGAGTGGCCGATCTGGACCTATGCCGAAAGCGTTCCGCCCGCGAAATTCATCCACGACGAAAAAGACCGCCGTGGGGTCGCGATTTCGTCGATGGTGTCGGGCGGCTGCATCATTTCGGGGACCGAGGTGCGCAATTCGCTTCTGTTCACCGAGGTGCACACCAATTCCTACGCCGTCCTCGACCACGCGGTCGTCCTGCCTTATGTGACCGTGAACCGGCACGCCCGGCTGCGGAAATGCGTGATTGACCGGGGGGTTATCATCCCCGAAGGGCTTGTGGTCGGCGAAGACCCGACAGAAGATGCAAAGTGGTTCCGCGTGACGCCCAAGGGCACCACGCTGATCACCCAAGACATGCTGGACAAGAGAGCAGCCTCCAAATGATCGACGTCCTTTCTGTCGTTTCGGAATGTGCGCCACTGGTAAAGACCGGGGGGCTGGCCGATGTGGCCGGTGCCCTGCCAGGGGCCCTGACATCGGAAGGGGTGCGGATGCGCACCCTTCTGCCTGGATACCCGGTGGTCATGGCCGCCGCGGCCGGGGCCGACGTGGCGATGGAAATCGACGATCTGTTTGGCGGCCCGGCCAAGGTGCGCGAGGCGACCGTGGCAGGGCTGGACCTGCTGATCCTTGACGCGCCACATCTTTATGATCGGCCCGGCAGCATCTATCTTGCGCCCCATGGCGGCGATTGGTCGGACAACCCGGAACGGTTCGCCGCCCTGTCCTGGGTCGCGGCCCGGATCGCCGCGCATGGCATCGGCGGCTGGCATCCGGCCATCCTGCATGGCCACGACTGGCAGGCGGGGCTGATGTGCGAATACCTCCACGACGCCGGGGCCAAAGGCGTCCGCACGGTGATGACGATCCACAACATTGCCTTCCACGGCATCGCGCCGGCGGCCAAGCTGCGCCAGCTTCGGCTGGATCCGGCCCGGTTTACGCCGGAAGGGTTTGAATACTGGGGCAATATCTCGGCCCTCAAGGCGGGGTTGATGGGGGCGGACCGGCTGACCACGGTGTCCCCGACCTATGCCGAAGAACTGATGACGCCCGAATTCGGGATGGGGCTGGATGGGGTGATGCGCGACCGCCGCGCCGACCTGTCGGGCATCCTGAATGGCATCGACGAAGATGTCTGGAACCCCGCGACCGACAGTCAGATTGCGCCCTACAAAACCCCCAAGGGCAAGGCCAAGGCCAAGGCGGCGCTGCGGGAAGAATTCTGCCTGCCTGACGCCGATGGCCCCCTGTGCTGCGTCGTCTCGCGTCTGACCGAACAGAAGGGCCTCGACCTGCTGATCGAGGCGCTGCCGGCCTTGTTGGAACGGGGCGGACAACTGGCGCTTCTGGGCAGCGGCGACGCCGCGCTGGAAGAGGCGTTCCGTCAGGCCGCCAATCACGAAAACGTCGCGGTGCGGATCGGCTATGATGAAGGCCTGTCGCACCGGCTGATCGCTGGGTCGGACGCAATCCTTGTGCCGTCCCGGTTCGAACCCTGCGGGCTGACCCAGCTTTATGGGCTGCGTTACGGCACGGTGCCGCTGGTCGCCCTGACCGGCGGGCTGGCCGATACGGTGATCAACGCCTCGCCCGCCGCGATGGCCAAGGGCGTGGCGACCGGGGTGCAGTTCCATCCGATCACGGCGGGCGCGCTGACCAATGCGCTGACCCGCCTGTGCGATCTGTTCGCCGATCCGGACACATGGGACGCGCTGCAAAAGAACGCGATGGCGCAACCGGTCGGCTGGGGCACCTCGGCCGCGCGGTATGCGGCCCTTTACAAGGATCTGTTGGCCTGACCATGGCAGGAAATTACGCAATCCGGGCCGGAGAGCCGTATCCCCTTGGCGCGACCTTCGATGGCGAGGGTGTGAATTTCGCGGTGTTTTCGAAACACGCGACGCGAATGACCCTGTGCCTGTTCGATGATGACGGGCACGAGGTGTTCCTGATCGACTTGCCGGAACGGTCGGGCCATGTCTGGCATGGCTATTTCCCGGGAATGCGGCCCGGGCAGCTTTATGGCTACCGTGCCCACGGCCCCTATCGGCCGGACGAGGGACACCGGTTCAATCACCACAAGCTGCTGATGGACCCCTATGCCAAGAAGGTGACGGGCCATCCGATCTGGCACGATGCGCTGCACGGCTACGATGTGACGTCGAACGCCGCGGACCTGTCCAAGGATCTGCGCGACAGCGCCCCCTACATGCCCAAATGCGTGGTCGTCGACCCGTCGTTCGGCTGGGGCAAGGACGCGCCGCCCAGAACTCCGATGTCCGACACGGTGATCTACGAGGCGCATGTAAAGGGGCAGACCGCGACCCGCCGCGACATCCAGCATTCGGGCACCTTCCTTGGGATGGCGTCGAACCAGATGCTGGACCACCTGACCGATCTTGGGGTCACGGCGGTGGAATTGCTGCCGGTGCAGGCCTTTCTGAACGATCGGTTTCAGGTGGACAGGGGTCTGACCAATTACTGGGGTTACATGACCTACGGGTTCTTCGCCCCCGACCCGCGCTACATGTCCTATGGCGATATCGCCGAGTTCCAGCAGATGGTCGCCCGGTTCCATTCCGCCGGGATCGAGGTGATCCTTGACGTGGTCTATAACCACACCGCCGAAGGCAGCGAACTGGGGCCGACCCTGTCGTTCCGCGGGCTGGACAATGCAAGCTACTACCGGCTGGCCGAAGACCCGCGCTACTACGTCAACGACAGTGGCACGGGTAATGCGCTGAACCTCGACAACCCGTTCACCCTGCGTCTGGTGATGGACAGCTTGCGCTATTGGGTCGAGGCGATGCATGTGGACGGGTTCCGGTTTGACCTGTGTTCGACGCTGGGGCGTACGCGCGGGGCTTTTGACCGGGACGGGCCGTTCTTCCGGGCGATTCAGCAGGATCCGGTCCTGAACCGGGTCAAGATGATCGCCGAACCGTGGGACGTGGGGCCGGGGGGCTATCAGCTTGGCGCCTATCCGGTGCCGTTCCACGAATGGAACGACAAGTATCGCGATCAGGTCCGCCGGTTCTGGCGCGGGGATGCCGGAATGTCGTCCAAACTGGCCAGCCGGGTGGCAGGATCGGCCCTGCGGTTCGACCATGACGGGCGGCCCGCGACATCCTCGGTCAACTTCATGACGGCCCACGACGGGTTCACCCTGATGGACCTTGTCAGCTACAACCACAAACACAACGAGGCGAATGGCGAGGACGGCAAGGACGGCCATTCCAACAACTGTTCCGACAATTGCGGTGTCGAAGGGCCAAGCGACGATCCCGACATCGTCGCGCTGCGCGCCCGCCGCCGCCGCGCCATGATCGCCACACTGATGCTGAGCCAGGGAACGCCGATGATCCTTGCGGGCGACGAATTTGGCAACGGACAGTCGGGCAACAACAACGCCTATTGCCAGGACAACGAGATCGGGTGGCTGGACTGGGCTGGCGCGGACAAGGACATGCAGGCCTTCTGCAAATCCGCCATCGCCTTTCGCAAGATGACCCCGATTTTGGGCCAGCCCCGGTTCCTGCATGCGACAACCCGGCTTGTCGATGGGGCACCGGACCTGTTCTGGCGCAAGGCGGATGGATCGCCCCTGATGGATGGCGATTGGTCGGACCCGGACCTGCGGCACCTGACGGTGGAAATGCGCATGGCCTCTGGCTCGCCCGAATACACGAAACGCGAAGGCGCGGTGTTCGCGGTCTTCAACGTGGGCGAGGCGCTGGATGTGACCATGCCGGACAGCCCCAAAGGGCAACGCTGGATGCGGCGATTGGATTCGTCCACCGCCACCCAGACCGCCCGCCCGGCCATGGACGAAGAGAAGGTTGCGGCGCATAGTGTCGTGGCCTTCACCCTTGAACGCGATCAGTGACAGGAAGGACCCCGGAAATGACCATCGTTCAGACACAACCGATCGCCGGGCAGAAACCCGGAACCAGCGGGCTGCGCAAGAAGACCCGTGTTTTCATGGGTCCGCACTTCCTTGAAAACTACGTGCAGTCGATCTTTGACGGGATCGGCGGGGTCGCGGGAAAGACGCTCGTCGTCGGGGGCGACGGGCGGTATTTCAACGACCGGGCCATTCAGGTGATCCTGCGGATGGCGGCGGCGAATGGCGCGGCGCGCTGCATTGTCGGGCAGGGGGGCATCCTCTCCACGCCCGCCGCATCGCACCTGATCCGCAAGCGTGGAACGGACGGCGGGCTGATCCTGTCGGCCAGCCACAATCCGGGCGGCCCGGACGAGGATTTCGGCCTGAAATACAACGGCCCCAACGGCGGCCCCGCCAGCGAAGGCGTGACCGACAAGATCTTTGACCGAACCCTGAGCATCACCGAATACCGGATCGCCGAGGCCCATGACGCCGATCTGGCGACCCTTGGCGAAAGCGACCTGGCCGGCATGGTGGTCGAGGTGGTGGACCCGGTCACCGATTATGCCGCCCTGATGGAGAGCCTGTTTGACTTCGGCGCGATCCGCGCCCTGTTCGCGGGCGGGTTCCGGATGCGGTTTGATGCGATGCACGCCGTGACCGGCCCCTATGCGACCGAGATCCTTGAACGCCGCCTTGGCGCGGCCCCAGGCACCGTGGTCAACGGCACGCCGCTGCCCGACTTCGGCGGCGGGCATCCAGACCCGAACCCGATCTGGGCCAAGGACCTGATGGACGCGATGATGGGCCCGGATGCACCGGATTTCGGCGCAGCCTCGGACGGGGACGGCGACCGCAACATGATCGTCGGTCGCGGCTGCTATGTGACCCCGTCCGACAGTCTGGCCCTGCTTGCGGCCAAGGCGACGCTCGCCCCCGGCTATGCGGCGGGGCTTGCGGGCGTGGCCCGCTCGATGCCGACATCGGCCGCGGTGGACCGGGTGGCGGAAAAGCTGGGGATCGACTGCTTTGAAACCCCGACTGGCTGGAAATTCTTCGGCAACCTGCTGGACGCGGGCCGGGCGACCCTGTGTGGTGAAGAAAGCGCCGGCACCGGATCGAACCACGTGCGTGAAAAGGACGGTCTTTGGGCGGTCCTTCTGTGGCTGAACATCCTTGCCGCGACGGGCAAACCGGTGGCAGACCTCATGGCGGACCATTGGGCCGAATTCGGGCGGAACTACTACAGCCGCCACGATTACGAGGCAGTCGAGACCGAGAAGGCAAACGCGCTGATGGACGGGCTGCGCGCCCGGTTCGCAGAGCTTCCGGGGCAGTCGGTCGGGCCGGTCACTGTCGCGGCGGCGGACGAATTTTCCTACGACGACCCGGTGGACGGGTCCCATTCGGCGGGGCAGGGGGTGCGGATCACCTTCACCTCGGGCGGGCGGGTTGTGTTCCGGCTGTCGGGCACCGGCACCGAAGGGGCGACGCTGCGGGTCTATCTGGAAGACAGGGAAACCGATCCCGCCCGCATGACCCGTGACCCGCAAGAGGCGCTGGCCCCGATCATCGCCGCGGCAGATGAAATCGCAGGGATATCGGCCCATACGGGGCGCAGCGCGCCCGATGTTGTGACCTGAGAAGGTTTTGCGCCGCCTTCGGCGTCGCCGGGGGCGCGGGCCTGCGGCCCGCGCGGGAGGGGCGCTGCCCCTCTGGCCCGGTCGGGCCATTCACCCCGGGATATTTGTGACCCAAAGAAGGAAGAAGACATGATCCCAGTTCATGACCTGATTGCCCGCAACCGGGCGGGTGAGCGGCTGGGGCTGCCGTGCTATTGCACGGCCAATGATCATGTTCTTCGGGCGATCCTGTCCCATGCCGCCCACGCCGGCGTTCCGACGGTGATCGAGGCGACCTGCAATCAGGTCAATCAGGAGGGCGGCTATACCGGCATGACCCCGCGCGACTTTATCGGCTGGGTCGGGTCGATGGCCGAGGCGGCGGGCGTGCCGCAAGGCCAGCTGATCCTGGGTGGCGATCACCTTGGGCCGAACCCATGGCGGGATGCACCACTGGACAAGGCCATGGACAAGGCCCGCGCCCTTGTCCGGGATTATGTCGAGGCTGGGTTCACCAAGATCCACCTTGACGCCAGCATGGCCTGTGGCGGCGAAGCCCCGCCGAGTTTCGAGCAGATCGCACAACGCGCCGCCGATCTTTGCGCCGTGGCCGAGGCCCACGCTCCGGACCCGGCCCGCCTGATCTATGTGATCGGGACCGAGGTGCCGATCCCCGGGGGCGAGACCGAGGAACCCGACGCGCTGGACGTCACTTCGGTGCCGCGGTTTCGCGACACGATCGAGACGCACCGTGCCGCCTGGGCCGCGCGCGGGCTGGATGACGCCTGGGGCCGGATCGTATCGGTCGTGACCCAGCCCGGTGTCGATTTCGGCCATACGACGGTCTACCCGTTCGTGCCAGAAAAGGCCCGCCCGCTAAGCGATGCCATCACGCAGGAACCGGGCCTGACGTTCGAGGCGCATTCGACGGACTACCAATCGACCGGCGCCCTGTCAGACCTAGTCGCCGGGCATTTCTTCTTTCTGAAGGTCGGCCCCGAACTGACCTTCCGGTTTCGCGAGGCGGTCTGGGCGCTGGCCGGTCTGGCCGCGCAGCTGCCGGACTATGATGGCCCGGATATCCGCGCGGTTCTGACCGATCGGATGGCCGCCGAGCCCGCCCATTGGAACGCCTATTACTCTGGCGGCGCCGAGGTGGTCGATCTGTTGAAGATCTACAGCTACAGCGACCGGATCCGCTACTATTGGTCCGATCCGGTTGTCGCGCAGGCTTTAGCGGATATGCTGGCCGTGCTGTCCCGGCTGACCCTGCCCGAAACGCTTGTCTCGCAAGCCTTTACCGGACTGGAGTTCGGGGAAATGCCGACCGGGGCGGAGGCGCTGATCGAACGGCACATCCTGCGCTGCGTCGACAGGTATTCCCGCGCCGCCGGACTTCTGCGTTAGCCCCCGTCTTTCCGGTTGTGCTTTGCTGCCCGCTGCCCAAGATTGGCACCGGCAAGTCCAGCACGAGGGAGACGGCGATGACCACAGAGGCATTCGACCCGGAAAGCGATGGCGCGAAGATGCGCTTTGACGAGGCGATGTCCTATGGCGACTACCTGAAGATCGACGATATCCTGTCGCTTCAGGCCCCGCTGAGCCCCGCCCATGATGAATTGCTGTTCATCATCCAGCACCAGACCAGCGAGCTGTGGATGAAACTGGCGATCCACGAGCTGTCCGCCGCGCGCGTGGCGCTTGAGACCGGGGAGATGCCCGCGATGTTCAAGATGCTGGCCCGTGTCAGCCGCATCTTCGAACAGCTTAACAGTGCGTGGGACGTGCTGCGCACCATGACACCTGCCGATTACACGCGGTTTCGGGAAACCCTTGGCAATTCCTCCGGGTTCCAATCCTACCAATACCGGATGATCGAATTCATTCTGGGCAACCGCAACGCCAACATGTTGCGCCCTCATGCCCATGTGCCGAAGGTGCATGACTGGCTTGCCGCTGAATTGGCCCGCCCCAGTTTCTATGATGACGTCGTCGCCTATCTGTTTCAGGGGGTTTATGGCAGCCTGGACCGGATGCCCGCCCCGACGCTGAACGCCCCGCATGAGGCGCAAGACGAGATTCAGGAGGCCTGGGCAACCGTCTACCGCGACGTGGACCGCTACTGGACCCTGTACGAACTGGGCGAGAAACTGGTGGACCTTGAAGACTATTTCCGCCGCTGGCGGTTCAACCACGTCACCACGGTGGAGCGGGTGATCGGGTTCAAGCGCGGCACCGGCGGAACCTCTGGCGTGCAATACCTGCGCCGGATGCTTGGGGTCGAGCTGTTCCCCGAATTGTGGAATGTCCGGGGAGAATTGTGAGATGGGTGTGACCCTGCCGAGAAAAGACCTGTTCGATATCCCAGAGGGGGTCATCTATCTGGATGGCAATTCGCTTGGGGTCTTGCCCTGTGGCGCCGCGGACCGCGCGGCAAAGGTGATCGGGCAGGAGTGGGGCCAGCAGTTGATCCGGGCCTGGAACAGCGCCGGATGGATGGACCTGCCGCGCGTGGTGGGCGACCGGATCGCAGCGCTGATCGGCGCGCCGGAAGGGTCGGTCGCGACCGGCGACACATTGTCGATCAAGGTCTATCAGGCGCTGGATGCGGCCTTGAAGATGCGCCCGGACCGGCGGGTCATCCTGTCCGACAATGGCAATTTTCCGACCGATCTTTACATGGCGCAGGGGTTGATCGGGACCATCGGCAAGGGGTACGCGCTGCGCACCCCCGCGCCCGAGGATGTCGCCGCCGCCATTACCGAAGATGTCGCCGTGGTGATGCTGACCCATGTCGATTACCGGTCGGGCCGGATGCACGACATGATGGCGATCACCGAAGCGGCCCATGCGGCGGGTGCGGTGATGATCTGGGATCTTGCCCATTCCGCCGGGGCGCTGGACCTTGATATCGCCGGGTCGGGGGCCGAATTCGCGGTGGGCTGCAGCTACAAATACCTGAATGGCGGGCCGGGTGCGCCCGCCTTCATCTATGCCCGTCCCGATATCGTCGATGGGATCGACCCGGCCCTGTCCGGCTGGTTGGGCCATGATGCGCCTTTCGCGATGGAACTGGGCTATCGCCCGGCCATGTCGACCGAGCGGCTGCGCGTCGGCACCCCGCCGATCCTGCAATTGTCGGTCCTGCAAGAGGCGCTGACGGTCTGGGACGGGGTGGATATGGGCGACCTGCGGGCGGCGTCGATGCGGCTGGGCGACCTGTTCATCGCCGAGGTCGAGGCGCGTTGCCCCACGCTGACCCTTGCCTCGCCCCGCGATGCCACGCAGCGGGGCAGCCAGGTATCCTTTGCTTTCGAAAACGGCTATGCCGCGATGCAGGCCCTGATCGACCGGGGCGTGATCGGCGACTTCCGGGCGCCTGATATCATGCGGTTCGGCTTCACCCCTCTGTATATCGACGAAGGCGATGTGATAGCCGCGGCAAAGATCATGGCCGATGTGCTGGACACAGAGGCGTGGAAAGATCCGAAATACCAGACCCGGTCGCGGGTCACCTGAGGGATGCGCGCGGACGGAAAGTGGTGGCGATTGGGTATGGGTAACATGGTGAGGCGCAGAGCATGACAGGATCACGGGCCATCGTGGCAAGCACGGCTGGCGACGGCCCCTTTCTTCTGGAGTGGGTCGCCTACCACCGGATGATCGGCTTTGACACCATCGTCCTGTTCACCCACGGGCCGGAAGATGGGTCTGCGGCCCTTTGTGATGCCATGCAGGCTGCCGGGCTGATCCACCATGTGCCCAACGCGCACCGGATGGCAGGGCTTCCCGATGATCCGCAGGCGCGGGCCTTTCGCCGTGCCTGGACGATGGAGGCGATCACCGGGGCCGAATGGGTGCTGGTCGCCGATACCTGTGAATTCCTTACCGTCCACGCGGGCGAGGGGCGGCTGGAGGATCTTCTGACCGCTGCCGGTCCGGCCGATCTGATCTCAGCCACATGGCGGGTCTTTGGCAATGGGGGCGAGGCAGCTTTTGACGACCGTTTGGTCACGCAGACCTTCACCCGCGCCGCGCCAATGTCCCCGCCACCGACTGCCCGCCACTATGCCCTGCGCACGCTGTTCCGGCCCGCTGTCGCGCAGCGCCCCGGTGTCCATCGACCGATCCTGCCACCTGACCTGATCGCCGCCGAAACCCCACCCCGCTGGCTGAACGGATCGGGCAAGGATATCACCCGGCACTTCCTGGATAAAGGCTGGGCCGCGTCCGAGGCGACGGTTGGCTATGACCTGTGCCAGATGAACCGCTATGCGATCCGCGACAGCCAGACGTTCATCGCCCGGATGATGGACCGGGCCGAAGAGGACGGGCCGGACCCGTCAGACTTTGACGCCTTCAATTCGAACGAGGTCGAAGAGACCAGCTTGAAACCCATGGTCGGCGCCCTGCGGCGCGAGGTTCGGGCGATCCGCAAGGATCACAAACCCGTTGCGCGGGCGCATGACGCCTGTGTTGCCCTGCACCGCGACCGGATCGCCGACGCCCTTGGCGAACTGGCCGAGGCGGACGAGGCGCTGGCCGCCCGCCTTCTTGCCGCGACGCTGCCGGACCCGAAGGCCGAGGAGACCGAGGATGACGACGGGCTGACCGAACCGGTCGGGCCAGAGGACGCGGCCCCGCAATGGCTGGCCGATCTGCGCCGGTCCGAACACCGCCGGGGGTTCTACCAGTCGGACGAGAACTTCGCCGCCCATTTCGCCGCCCGCGATCCGCTACAGCTGATCATTTCCTTCGACAACCTGTCGAACGTGAAGGATACCGCCCTGTCACGGGAAAGCTGGGGCTACAGTTTTTACCGCTCTGAAGGCTGGTCGCATCTTGGCGTGATGAGTTTCGCCAAGAACTGGTATCGCGACGAAGGGCTGTTCAACTTCATGGAAAACCTTGCCCGGTCCGGTTTCTTCAAGCGTTTCAAAAGGGTTGCGCTGACCGGCACCTCGATGGGCGGCTATGCGGCCACGGCCTTTGCCCGCCTCATCCCCGGCTGCACGGTTCTGGCCTTTTCCCCGCAATACACGCTGGACAAGGCGCTGGTGCCTTGGGAAGAGCGGTTCAAATCCGGCCGGGCGCAGGACTGGTCGGGCCGCTATCGCAATGCGACCGAGGAGCTGGACAAGGCGGGCAAGGTCTATGTCCTCTATGATCCTCTGTTCGAACCGGACCGCCTGCACGGGCAGCAGTATCAGGGGCCGAACATCGTCCACCTGAAGGCATGGTATGCCAATCACAAATCGGCCCTGTTCCTGCGCCGCGCGAACCTGCTGAAACCGCTGGTGCAGATGGCGGTGCGGGGTGATCTGGACGAAGCCGCCTTTTACCGGATGTATCGCGCCCGCCGCGCCTTGCCGTGGTATGTGAACGGCTTGGTCGATCATGCGATGGACCGGGGGCATGGCGATCTGGTGAAACGCGCCGGGGCCGCGCTTGTGCGGGACGGGCGCGGATTTCTGGGTAACTCGGTTCAGGCCCGGGCTAACGGAACCGGATCGGAATCGTGAACCCGTAGGACGGGTCGGTCAGCCCCGCTGGCGCCGCCGGAAAGCGACCCGCACGGCGCACGGCGGTCAGGGCGGCATCGTCCAGCGCGGGGTTGCCAGAAGATTGCGCGACCGAAACCCCCAAGAGCCCGCCGTCGCGTCCAATCCGAAGCGCGACCGTGACAACGCCACTGCCCCGGACACGGGGCTGATTGCGGGCGACGCGATTCTGGATCTGCCCGCCCCAATTGCCGATCAGGCTGCGCCGCTCGCTGGCGGATAGTGTCGCGGCAGCGGGTTGCGATTGCGCATTCCCCTGCGCCTCGCCGCCACCGTTGCCCTGCGCGCGCTGTTCGCGTTGCGGGACCGACGGGGCCGATGGGGCAGGTCGGTTCGGCCGGGCCTCGGGCCGGGGAGAGGTGGCGACGGCAAGGTCGGACATCGGCGGTTCGGGATTGTCCGGCGCGGCGAATTCCTCGACCGGGGAAAGCGGCGCGGGCATCTGTGGGGGCGAAAATTCCGGCGGGCGGTCCGGGCTGTCCGACCGGCGCGCGGCGCTGTCGTCGATCATCGGCAGGGCCAGCCCGGCGGGCGCGGCAGTCGGCACCTCGATCGGCCGGGCCGGGGTCGGCGGGGCGACGGGCGCGCTGTCGATGGTTGCGACGTCCGGCAGGGCCGGTACCGCCGTCGGCGTCGGCATGTGGTCAGGAACTTGGGCGACGATATCCAGCGGCGCGACCTGCGGCATGGCGGGGGCGTCGGGAAGGAACACCTCGGGCGGGGCGGTCCAGTCCTGCACAAGTGCTGCGACCGAGGCGCTGGCCGATTCCACCGTCAGCCGGTCGGCCCCGCCCGCGCCGGCGGCTTCGGCCCCAAGATCGGGCAGGGTCATCATTGCCGCCGCGTGCAGTCCCGACGACAGTCCCAGAAACAATCCCAATTCGATCAACCGCTTCATGGCTGCACCGTCAACAGGTCGATTTGCGACACGCCCGCGGCGGCCAGCCGGGGCAGAAGCGCGGCAAGATCGGCGGCGGGCAGGGCGGCGTCGGCGCGGATCGGCAGGGGCGCGTCGTCCCGTCCCTCCAGCGCGGCAAGGGCCGCATCGCCAATCGCACCGTTGAAATAGGGGGTGCCGTCCGGCCCGATGAACAGGATGCCGGGCTGCCTCACTGCCGCCTCTGCCGATGCCTCGGGCGGGGTTACGTCCACCGGATCGGGCGGGGCGATCTGCGCGGTCATCAGAAAGAAGATTTGCAGCAGGAACACCACGTTGATCATCGGAACGATGCTTTCGGCGCGGGGCCGTGCGGGGCGGATGGGGGCGAAATCCATCATTCGACCAGCGCCAGCGCGGTGAACCCCGCGTCCCGCAGGGCCTGCATCACCGTCACCAACCGTTGCAGGCTTGCGCCCTCCACGGCCCGCAGGACGATGGTGTCGGTCGGTGCCTCGGTCAGCGCGGCCAATTCGTCAGTCAGCGCCTCTGCGCCGACCGCGATGCCGTTCAGGCGCAGCCCGTCCGGGCCAATATCCACAAGCCGTGGCGGGCCGGAATAGGCGGCGCTGTCGGCTGCGGCCGGCAGCGACAGGGCCAGTGCCCCATCCTGCCCGAACCGCGCCACCAGCATGAAGAACACCAACAGCAGGAACACCACGTCGATCATCGGCGTGAGGCTGGGGCGGCGTCTGGGCCGGGTTATGCCGAAGGCAAAGCTCATCCCGCTGCGGACACCGGCGCGCGGGTAAAGATACGGGTCGCGGCGTCTTCCATATCGGCCTGAACGCGGTCGACCTGCGCCTCGAACCAGACATGCGCCATCGAGGCGGGGATCGCCACGGCCATCCCGGCGGCGGTGGTCAACAGGGCCTCCCAGATGCCGCCGGCAAGGGTGGCCGGATCGGCGCTGGTGCCCGCGACCTGCAGCGCCTGAAAGGCCGAGATCATGCCCATGACCGTGCCCAGAAGGCCGAGAAGCGGGGCGATGGTGGCGATCAGGTCCAGCGCCCGCAATCCGCGCCGCGCCTCTGCCAGAAGGCGTTTGGCGACCCGGGTGGTTTCCTCGCGCGCCTCGGCCTCGTCAAAGCTGTCCGACAGTTGCGCGGACATGGCCGCATGGCCCAGCCGTGCCCGAAGCGAGGCACGCCCCCGCAACAGCGTCAGCGCGGCGGAGGTGTCGCCGGTTTCCCAGGCATCAATCGCCTGATTGGTCGCGGCCCCACCCGACCATGTGCCCGCCAGCCACAGCCGCCACAGCTTCCAAAGGATCAGCGCCACGGTCAGCACCGACAAAAGGCCGATCACCCAGATCGCCAGCCCGCCTTTGGCAAGGATATCCGCCAGTCCGCTCATGCGCTTTCCCTTCTCTCTGCCGCGTCACCCCAAAGGGCGGCGACAATGGCATCCAGCCCGTCCGTCAGGGCCGCCGGTCCCGGTTGCAGGATCAGCGGCGATTTGATCTCGACAATCCGCCCGGACGCCACCGCAGGGATGGCATCCCAACCGGGTCGCGCGGCAATCTTTTCCGGGCGCACCTTCTTGCCGCACCAACTGGCGATGATCACGTCGGGCGCGGCGGGGATGACCAGATCATGCGGGATGATCCTGTCCTTCGCCGCCTGTTCGCGGCGCAGGTAGGCGAAACAGTCGGTCCCGCCCGCGATCTCGATCAGTTCGGAGACCCAGCCGATACCGGTGATCGCCGGATCGTCCCATTCCTCGAAATAGACGCGCGGTGACGACGGGCGCGGCGTGGCCCGCAGCCGGGCGATCCGCGCCTCAAACTCCCGCGCCAATTGTTCGGCCTTGTCCGGGCAGCCGACCAGCGCGCCAAGGGTGCGGATCATCCGCAGGATGCCCGCGACATCGCGCTGGTTGAAGGCGTGAACCTGCACGCCCGCCCGGATCAGATCGGCGGCGATATCGGCCTGTAGGTCGCTGAAGGTCAGGACAAGATCGGGCTTCAGTGACAGGATCTTTGGCACATCCGCGCTGGTAAAGGCCCCGACACGCGGCTTTTCCTTGCGCACTCGCGCCGGACGCACCGCATAGCCCGATACCCCGACGATCCGGTCCTCTTCCCCCAGAAGGTAAAGGGTTTCGACCGTTTCTTCGGTCAGGCAGACGATGCGGTCCGGCGCGTAGGTCATGCCAGAACGCTGAGAGGCTGGAACAGAAGCCCCGATGCATCAGAGGACAAATGCGCGTTGATCCGGAACACGCGGGCCATATTGTCGGCGGTCAGCACCTCTTCGGGGGTGCCGTCAGCGACCAGTTTGCCCTTGTCCATCAGGATCAGCCGGGTGCAATGCCGCGCCGCCAACCCCAGATCGTGGATCGAGGCAATGACGGTTTTGCCCGCCGCAGCCTCACGCCGGAAAACCTCCATCGTGCTGATCTGATGGGCCGGGTCGAGGCCCGCGATAGGTTCGTCCGCAAGGATCAGTGGCGTGTCCTGTGCCAGCACGCGGGCAATCAGCACGCGGGCCTGTTCGCCGCCCGACAGTTCCGTGGCCGGGCGGGTTTCAAAGCCCGCAAGGTGCATCGCCGCGATGGCCGACGCGACAGCCGCGTGGTCCGCCTCGGACGGTTTGGCGCCGCCTGCAAGGTGCGGCACCCGGCCCAGCATCACCAGCGTTTCGACCGGCACCGGCCAGGCGATTTCACGCGCCTGCGGCATCCATGCCGCCGCTCGCGCCCGCGCCCGAGGGTCGAGCGCGGCAAGCGATGATGTGCCTTCGAATGGCAGCAGCGACAGGATCGCCCGCAACAGCGTGGTCTTGCCCGCGCCATTGGGGCCGATCAGGCCAACCACCTCGCCCGCGCCGACGGACAGGCTGACATTGTCCACCACAGGGCATTGCCCGCGCCGGACGGTAAGGTTCTGAACGTTCAGGCGGCTCATGCCATGGCCCTCCGCGTCTTGTATAGAAGGTGCAGGAACAGGGGCGCACCGATCAAGGCCATCAGAACCCCAAGCTTCAGGTCCTGTTCCGGAAGGATCACCCGGACAAAGACATCCGCCGCCAGCACCATCGCCGCCCCGCCAAGGGCCGAGGCCCACAAGAGCGCCGAGGGCCGCGCCTGAACCAGTGGCCGCAGGATATGCGGCACCACCAGCCCGACAAAGCCGATGGCCCCGGACACGGCGGTGGCCGCGCCGACACAGGCCGCGACCCCGATCACCATGGTCAGACGCAACCGGGTCAGGCGGATGCCCAAGGCCTCTGCCGCGTCTTCGCCAAGGGTCAGCGCGTCCAGTCCGCGGCCCAGCCGGGCCAGCATGACCCAGCCCACGGCCATGAAGGGCAGGGCGATCCAGACATGGCTGAACGATCGGTTGGCCAGCGACCCCATCATCCAGAACACGATTTCATAGATCGCGTAGGGGTTGGGCGACAGGTTCAGCACCAGCGAGGTCAGGGCCCCGGCAAGGGCGCTGATCGCGATCCCGGCAAGGATCAGCGTCAGGGAATTGCCACGCGGCCCGGACAAGAACAGGATCAGCAGGACCGACACCACCGCGCCGGCCAGACCCGCCAGCGGCAGGCCCATGGTCAGTTCCGTGGTGATCCCGAGGATCGGAAGGGTAAAGGCGACGGTCTTGGCAAAGCCGGTCTGCATGGCGATCACCGCCCCCAACGCGGCCGAGGATGACACGCCGATCAGCCCCGGTTCGGCGAGCGGGTTGCGCAGATACCCCTGCAAGGCCGCCCCCGACATGCCAAGGCTGACCCCGACCATGACCCCCAGAAGGGCGCGGGGCAGGCGGATTTCCTGCATCACCAGAGTGATCGCATCGCCTTGTCCGCCAAACAGGGCAGACAGGCTTTCGCCAATGCCAAACCCCGCAGGGCCGATCAGAAGCGATGCCGCGAACAGGACCGCGCAAAGGGCGGTCAGAAGGATCATCAAGCCGCGAAAACTCATTCGGCGGTCTCCTCTTGCAAGATGCGGTCGCGGGCGGCGTGCAGGTCTTCCAGTGCCTCGATCACAAGGGGCGTGCCGCAATCCCAGGTGGCCGAGGTGGTAAAGGCCCCGGCATCCTTTGCCACGGCGCGGTAGGCCGGGTGGTCAAGGATGGATTCGGCCTGGCTCGCGCCTGCGTAAAGTTCGGGGGAAAAGACGATATCGGGATCGGCCAGAACCAACATTTCCAAGGGCAGTTGCCCGGCGGCGGTGATCTGAAGCTCGTCGGCGATATGGTGGAACCCGGCAGCGGTCACAAGTTGGTGCGACATCGACCATGTGCCAGAGGACACGCCGTTGGCCCCGTAAAAGGCCGCGCGCGGGCCGGTTTCATCCGGGGTCGTCAATTCGGCGAGCCGGGATTCATAGGCCGTGGCCATCGCCTCGGCCTCTGCCGCGCGACCCAGAAGCCCGCCCACGAGCCGGATATTCGGGCCGATATCGGCCAGTGAATAGGCGTTGGGCACCTGTTCGACGCGGATTCCCAGCCGCCGCAGCATCGAAATGGCGATCGGGTCCGACCATTCGAAGGCCAAAACCAGATCGGGTTGGAGCAGGTAGATCTCCTCTGCCCCGCCATGATTGATGACGTAGTCCTGCGCTTCGTCCGCCATGGCTGACGACAGGGGGTCAAGCGCAACATAGCTGACAGACAGAAGCTGACCGGGGGCGGCCAGCAGCATGGCCAGTTGGTCGGTGCACAGGTTCATCGACACCACCCGCGCGGGCGGGTCGATGTCCTGCGCGGAAAGGGGGGCGGCGGTGGAAACCGCCGCCGCCAAGACCGCCGCGAATGCGGGCTTAGAATATGGTCGCAAGACCGACATAGATCGCCCTTCCGCTGGTGCCGTAGCCGTCCACGCTTTCGTAATCGGTATCCAGCAGGTTATCGACGCGAACGCGAACCTCGGTCCGGTCGTTGAGGTCATAGCTGAACGCCGCGTTCACAAGGGTGTAGTCGGGCATCGGCCCCGACACGTCCAGACGGTCCATGACCCGCTGCAGGGTCAGCCCGCCGGCAATGCCCATCCCGAACTCGGCCTTGACGCCAAGTGTCAGATCGTGGCCCGGAACCCGGACCAGTCTGTCGCCTGCGCCATCGGTGGCGATGGTGCGGGTGTAGTTGCCGAACAGGGTTGTGCCGTTGCCCATGTCATAATCGGCAGACAGTTCGATGCCCTGAATGCGCGACGTGCCCGGCACCTGATAATACATGTCGTCATCGGTGGTCGGCCAAGGCGTGCCACCGTCGGTCCAGGCGATCAGGTCGGTGATCTCGCTGGCAAAAACGGTGCCCTGCACGGTCAGGCCATTGCCGAAATCATGCTCGACTCCCAGTTCGGCGCTTTGGCTGGTTTCGGGTTCCAGCGCCGGGTTGCCGTAGAAGGTCGAGTAGAGTTCATAAAGCGACGGAGCGCGGAACCCGGTGCCGACGCTGGCGCGGACAACCGTGCCTTCGGACGGACGCCACGCAAGTGCTGCGCGGCCGGTTGTGGCGCCGCCGAATTCGGAATGGTCGTCATGGCGCAGCGACACGGCAAGATCGAGATCGCCGGTCAACGCGCGCGAGTAGTCCGCAAAGACGGAATTGATGCGGTGTTCGCCGCTGTCGGTGTCGCTGACAAACCCTTCGGTCGAGCTTTGCAGCCCGAACACCAGCGTCGCATCTTCGCCGATCTCGGCGGTGCCCTTGTAGCTATATTCGGTCCGGTCGCCGTCGAACCGGGTGTTGTAGCTGCTCAGCGGATACTCACGGTCGATCATGGTGCGGCTGACCGCGAATTCGTTGTCGATGCCAAAAGCCTCGACCGTGGCGAAGGCCCGCGCGCCGACGGTCCGGACCTGATCGTAGTCGTCGGTGTCGCCGAAGGCCCAGGGGAAGGTCGAGGCATAGCCGTCCTGTTCGGTCCGGCTGTCGGAGTAGAACAGGCTGCCCCCGATTTCGACGGTATCGGTCAGTTGGTAGGTGCCCTTGAGCGTGATCATCGTGGCGTCATGCCCGTCGGCCTCGGTGTTGCCGTCGGCTTCGTTTGCGGCCGAGAAACCCTCGGACGTGATCCGGCTGGCGGAAACCGCAAAGGTGCTGCGGTCGGTGCGGATGCCGTAGGACAGGCTGGCGCGGTAGGTCTCATAGCTGCCCGCCTCGATCTCGGCCTTGCCCTCGGCGCCGATTTCTTCGGGGGCAGACGCGGTTTCGATGGAGATCACGCCGCCGATCGCCTCGGACCCGTAAAGGGCGGATTGCGATCCGGTCAGAACCTCGACCCGCGACAGGCCCGCGCCGGTCAGGGTGCCGAAGTTGAAGTAGCTTTGGGTCAGCGACGGGTCGGTCATGTCGATCCCGTTGATGTAGACGGGGACGTATTTGGCATCGAGCCCGCGCAGGCGCAGCTTTGCCTCGCCGCCGATTGGCCCGGCGGTGGTGATCGAAATGCCGGGACGGGTGTCCAGCACGTCGGACAGGCGGGCGCCTTCGCTGCCTTCAAGATCGTCTTCGCCGATCACGTCGACGCGGGCGCCGGTGCGGTCGGCGCTGACCGGAAACAGGTTGGCCGAGAACACGATTTCATCAAGCGCGAAGAATTCGACGTCTTGGGCAAGTGCCGGAGTGGTGAGAAGGGTGGCGAGCGCGGTCGCCGTGACGGTGGTCTTCATGGGTCTTTGTCCCTCGTGACGCGCCGGTATTCCCGGCACGGGTCGTGCAAATGCAATGTCGTCGGAGGGATTGACCCTGCCGCAGACGGTGAAATGCCACCACTACGGAAAGGTCCGTTGTCCTTGGCGCGCCCCGCGCCCGGACAGGGTGATCACCTCGGCAGGTCTCCTGACTTGCGGGTCTGCGCTTGGCCGAACCTTCCCAGGGTTGGTGCCCCAGTGGTCTTTATCGGCTTCGCTCTCCGCCTACAGTTGCGGGGGCAGTCGTGGAATTGGGAAAATCCCGCACCACGTTCCCTTTTATCCGGGCTGGCCCGGACCGAAGTGCGCCCTCCCTAGTCCTTGGCCCGAGTCGGCGCAAGTCGGAACGCGACGGGTTCAGGGCGGTTTTCGAAGCCCGGGGCCTAGCGGCGGCTGATTCCGGCGGTTTCCAGAAACAGATGCAGATCGACCGGCGTGATCGGCTTGGTCAGGATGCCGACCCCGACCGCTTCGGCGGCGGCCTGCACCTCGGCCGTGCGCCGCGCGGTGATGATCCTTGCCGGGATCGGGCCCGCCGCGGCGCGAAGATCGCGGATGGTGTCGGTGCCCCGCTCCTCTCCGGCCAGCTTGTAGTCGACCAGCATCGCGTCCGGGATCAGGTCGATTTCCTCCATCAGGGCCTTAGCCTCGGCGCCAGAGGCGACATCGAGAACCTGCGCGTGCCATTTTTCCAGCAAAAGGGCCAATGCCCGGCGCATGTCCGGGTCGTTTTCAATAAGCAAGACCACCAGCCCGTCGTGGCGCCAGCGGTTGTTCGGGGCGCGTGCGGCGGTGTCGCTTGCGCGGCGGCCCGCGCCCTTGACCACCGGCATGGTCACGCGGAACGCGGTGCCATGGCCGGGCGTCGAGTCCATCGACAGGGGATGGCCCAGCGTCGCGCAGGCCCGGTCCACGATGGCAAGCCCTAGCCCAAGGCCCTCGGTCGCGCCCTGACCCGTGCCGCGTTTGAATTCCTGAAACATCGCTTCCTGATCCTCGGCGGCGATGCCGGGGCCGGTATCCCATACCTCGACCCGGACGGTCGCCCGCTGCCGACGCACCCCGACGACCACCTTTCCCGATGGTGTGTAGCGGATCGCGTTGGACAGAAGGTTTTGCAGGATGCGCCGGCAATAGGTCGGGTCGGACCGAACCTGCACCGAGGTGGGAACGATCCGCAGGTCCAGCCCCTTGCGGGCGGCGGCGGGGGCGAATTCGTCGGCCAGCTGGCGCAGAAGCGCGCCCAGGTCGATCTCGGCCAGGTCGACGGCGGCCCGCCCCGCCTCGAGCCGGGAAATGTCCAGCAGTGCCTCGATCATGCCGGTGACGCTGTCCAGCGCGTTTTGGGCCTTTCCCAGAACCCCGGCCTGCGGGCTGCCAGTCAGATCCGCCTGAAGCGAGGAAAGATAAAGCTTGGCGGCAGACAGTGGCTGCAACAGGTCATGGCTGGCCGCAGCCACGAACCGGGACCGGGTCGCGATGGCCCGTTCGGCCACGCCAAGCGCATCTTCGAGTTCCAGCGTCCGTTCGGTGACCCGTTCCTCAAGCCGCTCGTTGGCGTCCGACAGGGCGCGCGCCGCCTCGCGTTCGGTGGTGACGTCGGTCAGGGACACGACGAATCCCTGATCGGGGATTTCCCGCGCGAACAGGGCAAAGACCCGCGATGCGCCGCGCCTGAATTCCAGCCGCAGCGGCCCGCGCCCGGCCCCCTCTGCAATCCAGCCCAGACAGGCTTCGGCATCCTCGGGCGGCAGGGCGGACAGCATCCGCTCGACCCCCGATCCGATCCGCAGGCCGACGGCCAGATATTCATCCAGCCGCGCGTTGAACCCCAGCAGGCGGGCGCCGGTGTCGAAGATGCCCACGCCCTCGTTGATGTGGTCAAGCGTCACCCGGACCATCCGGGCCTGATCGTCAAGTTCCCGGCTGCGTTCCAGCCGTTCCATGCGGATGATGTCGGAAACATCCGTTTGAATGATGACTGTGCGCCCGTCCTCTGTCCGGTGCTGGCTGACCTGCATCCAGCGGTCGCCGGTCAGGGCCACGTTAAAGACGACATGATCGTCCGACTGGCGGGCCTTGCGGCTCGCGGCCCAGCTTGCCGGGGTCTGCCCGTCCGGCAAGGCAAGGGCCGGGCTTTGACTTGCAAGGTCGATGTAGCGGTCGAAATGCAGACCCGGCAGAAGGTGCGGCCGCAGGTCAGGCATCCCCTGTCCAAAGCGGCTGTTGCACAGGACCAGCGCCCCGTCCGGGCCAAACAAGGCAAACCCCTCGCGCAGGGTCTCGATCGCCTCGGCCAGATCGGACCGGGCGCGTTCGGCCTCGGCGCTGGCAAGGGCAAGCTGGGCGTTCGACGCATTCAACAGGCCAAGCGCCTGTTCAAGATCGCGGGTCCGCTGCCGAACCTGATCTTCCAGCAGGACGGCACGCTGGAACTGCGCATAGGCGGCCCCCGCATCATCCGACCCGCGTTCGATCCGGGTCATGAGCGCGGAACAGATCGTCAAAAGCTTGTCGATCTGACGCTCTGGCGGGTCCGACGGGTTGATCAGGTCGCGGGCGGGCATCTGTCAGACCTCGGGGCCGTCGGGCGGGTAGATCGCGACGCCGGTCATAGTCTGGTTCACATGCATCCCGCCGACCTGTTCGCCATAGGTGGAAAACCCGACGACCCGGTGCTGCGCCATGATCGCCGACAGCGCCGCGCCCTGCTGCTTCTGTTCTGCCTCGATCCGGCGCAGGATGCAGTCGCAGGCCCAGATCGCTTCGGGCCTGGTGCCACCCTTGGACAGGGCGGCCATTTCGCGGGACAGGTGGTCGGGCATGTCGTCGGGTTCGGCAAGGGTCAGGACCAGACCTTCGTCGATGGCCGAATAGAAGACCAGATCGCCGTTTTCCAGAACCCGCTGGATCGACCGGACGTGATGTTCGCCGCCAAAGCGGACCACGACGGGATGGGCGGCAAAGGTGAAGGCCGACAGCTGTTCTGGGTCTTTCCCCAGCAGGCGGGCATATTCGCGGGCGGCCGGTTCGGCGTTGATTTCCTGCACGATCCGGCGGGCCGGGTCGGCGCGGGTCACGACCATCCGCGTGTCGGTGGGCCGCAGGTGGTCAAGGCTGAACACCTTGACCGGGCAATCGCTGCGCACAAGGCACAGGACCGCCGCGTTTGTCAGAACCGCGCCATTGATGGACACGAAGGTTTCCCCGAACCGGTCGCCGTCCCCCGCCGAACCGCCGAACAGGGGGACCGGACCAAGCCCCCCGGACAGGGCCGAGACAAGCGCATCTTCCCGCACTGACAGGCCGTCGATCATGAGAAAGGCAAACTCGTGGCGCCACAGCGGTTCCTCGGCGGTTAGCCGGGCGCGGCGGCGGATCATCCCGGCGACGATATCCTGCGGGTCGATCCCGGACAGGTCTTCGATCACGACAGGCAGGGTGGCGAAATGGGCGCGCGGCAGGCCAAGCGCAAGGATCGTCCCTTCGGCATATCCCTCCGCCCCGATTTCGCCCGCCGTCGTGCAGCCGATGACCGTGGTGTCCATCCCGCCCCAAAGGTCCCAGGCCGCGCGGCTCACCGCGTGAAAATCGGCCTCGGGGCTGACAAACAGCGCGACCAGCGCAAAAGGCCCGTTGCCCAGCCCCTGCGACAGCGCGCCGACGGGGTCCGGGTCATGCGCTGCGACCTGCGCCTGACGAAGGATCTGAGGGTCCGTGGCCGAGGTCATGGCCCGCCGTCATCCTGAAGGACGCTGGCAAAACTCGCCTCGCGTGCCAGAAGAACTGCCTGGGTCCGGCTTTGCACCCCCAGCTTGCGCATGATCGCGGTGACATGGGCCTTGACCGTGGTTTCCGCGATCGACAGGTCAAAGGCGATTTGCTTGTTCAGCTTGCCTTCGCACAGCAGTTGCAGAATGCGCGCCTGTTGCCGGGTCAGCAGGGACAGGCGCTGCACCGCGTCCTCCTGATCGGAGGCCGGCGCGTCCGTGCCGCCGGTCAGGGGCACGCCTTCGGGGACGAATTGCCGCCCGCCGGCCAGCGCCTCGAACGCGGCGCGAAAGACATCGCGCTGGGAATGCTTGGGCACGAACCCCGCGGCCCCCGCCCGGATCGCCGCGCCGATCATCCGATGGTCGGCCATGGAGGACACCACGAGGATCGGGCGGCCATCGACCGCGTTGCGCAGCCGTACCAGCCCGTCCAGCCCGCTGACGTCGGGCAGGTTCAGGTCCAGCACGATCACATCCGGCAGCGGAGTGTCCGACAGGACGGTTAGCGCGGCCTCTAGCGTCACCGCCGTGTCCACCCGTCCTATCCCCGCCACCGCCGGAAGCGTCATCGCCAGCGCATCGCAGAACAGCGGGTGATCGTCGATGATCAGGGCGGAACTGAATCCCGCCGTGGCCGGTCCGGTCACCATGCGCTGGTCCTCCCCTTTTGTCTTCTTTGGGCAAGTCTAGGCAGGTTCCGCGCCAAGGCCAACGGCACATTGGTCGAAGGGCGGACTAGGCCATTGGTCGAATAGCCAGACGCGCCCCGAATCCCCTAGCCTGTTGCCAACGAATAGGGAGAAGACCGTGGAGCTGAACGACACAAGGCAGATATCCGCCGCGCCAGAGATCGTCTGGGCG
Source organism: Loktanella sp. IMCC34160 (assembly GCF_004145845.1). Lineage (GTDB taxonomy): Bacteria > Pseudomonadota > Alphaproteobacteria > Rhodobacterales > Rhodobacteraceae > SELP01. The sequence goes on from NZ_SELP01000004.1 coordinate 230,229, forward strand.
GCCCTTTTGGACCCGGAGGTTCTGAAGGAATGCATCCCCGGCTGTCAGGAGTTGACGGGCAGCGTCGAAGACGGGTTCGAGGCGGTGGTGACCCAGAAGATCGGCCCGGTCAAGGCGACCTTCAAAGGTGCCGTGACCCTGTCGGACATCGTTCCGGGCCAAAGCTGCACCATCTCGGGCGAGGGCAAGGGCGGGGCCGCCGGATTTGCCAAGGGCGGCGCCAAGGTTGGGCTGACACCCGAAGCGGGCGGCACCCTTCTGACCTATGCGGTCGAGGCACGGGTCGGTGGCAAGCTGGCCCAGCTTGGCAGCCGGATCATCGACGGGGTGGCCCGCAAGCTGGCCGACGAATTCTTTGAACGGTTCCAGGCGGCGGTCGAAGGCCCGTCCGAAGACGAACCCGCCGAAGAGACAGACGAAGACACCAAGAAGAAAGGTTGGTTCGCCCGCGCACTGGGCCGCTGACCCCAACAAGATCCATTTTCCAAGGGAGGAACAAATGGCAACGATCAAGATGACCGTGAACGGCAGGGAACGGTCCGGCGAGGCGGAGGGCCGGACGCTTCTTGTCGATTTCCTGCGGCAGGAGCTGAACCTGACCGGCACCCATGTGGGCTGTGACACCAGCCAATGCGGCGCCTGTGTCGTCCATGTGAACGGCGAGGCGGTCAAGGCCTGCACGATGTTCGCCGCCGAGGCCGAGGGGGCCGAGGTGGTCACGGTGGAAGGCATGGCCAACCCCGACGGGTCGCTGTCGGTGATCCAGCAGGCGTTTCAGGATCACCACGGGCTTCAGTGCGGGTTCTGCACGCCGGGCATGATCATGTCTGCGGCGGCGCTGCTGAAGGACAACCCCAAGCCGACCGAGGCCGAGGTGCGCCACTATCTTGAAGGCAATATCTGCCGCTGCACCGGCTACCACAACATCGTCAAGGCCATCATGGCCGCCAGCGGACAGGACGTCTCGGCGGTGGCCGCGGAATAACAAAAGACGAACCGGCGGGGATGGTGGGTCAAGACCCAGCTTACATGCCCCGCGACCCAATTTCGTAAGGTGGGTTTCAACCCACCACCCTGACAGGGAGGAACCACAAGATGCCCAAGGATACCGGCATTGGCGCCAGCACCAAGCGGCGCGAAGACGTCCGATTTCTGACCGGACGCGGGAAATACACCGATGACATTCAACTGACCGGACAGGCCCACGCCGCCTTTGTCCGCAGTCAGGTGGCGCATGGCGAAATACTGTCCATCGACACCTCGGACGCGGAAAAGATGCCGGGCGTTCTGGCCATCTTCACCGGCGAGGATTTCGTCGACGTCGGTGGCAACCCGGCGGGCTGGCTGATCAACAGCCGTGATGGCGAGCCGATGAAGGAACCCAAGCGTCCGGTTCTGGCCCATGGCAAGGTCCGCCATGTGGGCGACGCCTACGCCGCTGTCATCGCCGAAACCGCCGAACAGGCCCGCGACGCGGCCGAGGCGATTGCCGCCGACATCAAGGAACTGCCGGCCGTCACCAACATGGCGCAGGCCCTTGCCGGGGCGCCCTTCGTTCATGACGAGATCGCAACCAACCAGTGTTTCGACTGGGGCTGGATCGAAGACAACCGCGCCGCCACAGACGAGGCGATCAGGAACGCCCCGCATGTCACCACGCTGGAACTGGTCAACAACCGGCTGGTGCCCAACGCGATGGAACCCCGCGCCTCGACCGGGGATTATGACCCCGGCACCGGCGATTACACGCTCTATACCACATCGCAGAACCCGCACCTGACCCGGCTGCTGATCTCGGCCTTCGTGCTGGGCATCCCGGAAAACAAGCTGCGGGTCATCGCCCCGGACGTGGGCGGCGGCTTTGGTTCGAAAATCTATCACTACGGTGAAGAGGCGCTTGTGCTGGCTGCGGCGAAAAAGCTGGGCCGCCCGGTCCGCTGGACCGCGACCCGGTCGGAAAGCTTCCTGACCGATGCCCATGGGCGCGACCATGTGACCAAGATTGAACTGGCCTGCGAAAAGGACGGCACCTTTATCGCCTTCCGCACCGAAACCATGGCCAATGTCGGCGCCTATCTGTCGAACTTCTCGACCGCGACGCCAACCTTCCTGCATGGCACGCTGATGGCCGGGAACTATACCGTCCCGAACGTCTATGTGAACGTGAAGGCCGTGTTCACCAACACCGCCCCGGTGGACGCCTATCGCGGCGCGGGCCGGCCCGAGGCGACCTATTCCATCGAACGGGTCATCGACAAGGCGGCACGCGAACTTGGCCTTGATCCCATCGCGATCCGCCGCAAGAACTTCGTCAAGCCGGACCAGTTTCCGTTCACCAGCGCCGCCGGTCTGGAATACGACATCGGCAACTACGACGCGTTGATGGACAAGCTGGAAGAGCTGGCCGATTTCGGTGGCTTCGCCGAACGGCGCAAGGCATCCGAAGCGGCCGGCAAGCTGCGCGGTCTTGGCATCAATTCCTATATCGAAGCCTGCGGCATCGCCCCGTCGAACCTTGTCGGCATCCTGGGCAGCCGGGTCGGCCTCTATGACGCGGCAACCGTCCGGGTGAATGCGACCGGCAATATCTCTGTCATGGTGGGCGCGCACAGCCACGGGCAGGGGCATGAAACCGCCTTTCCGCAGGTCGTGGGCGAAATGCTGGGCATCGACCCGGCCTCAGTCGATATCGTGCATGGCGACACCTCGAAGATCCCCTTTGGCATGGGGTCCTACGGGTCACGGTCGCTGGCTGTTTGTGGCTCGGCCGTGGTGCGGGCCACCGAAAAGGTGATCGCCAAGGCCAAGAAGATCGCCGCGCATATGCTGGAAGCGTCCGAGGCGGACGTGGAATTCGCCGAGGGCAATTTCACCGTCGCGGGCACCGACAAATCGGTGAGCTTTGGCGAGGTCGCGCTCAAGGCCTATATCCCGCACAACTTCCCGCTGGACAGTGTCGAACCGGGGTTGGAGGAAACCGCCTTTTACGATCCGGCCAATTTCACCTACCCGGCCGGCGGCTATGCCTGCGAGGTCGAGGTGGACCCGGAAACCGGCAAGGTCACGGTCGAACGGTTCACCGCCTGTGATGACTTCGGCAATGTGATCAACCCGATGATCGTGTCGGGGCAGGTGCACGGCGGGATTGGCCAGGGGATCGGTCAGGCGCTTCTGGAAAACACCGTTTATGACGAAAACGGCCAGCTCACCTCGGCCAGCTACATGGACTATGCCATGCCGCGCGCCGATGATCTGCCGTTCTATACGGTGGACCATTCCTGCGTGACGCCCTGCACCCACAACCCGTTGGGCGTGAAAGGCTGTGGCGAGGCCGGGGCCATCGGGTCGCCGCCGGCGGTCGTCAACGCCGTGATCGATGCGTTGCAATCCGGCGGTCACAACGTCACCCATATCGATATGCCCGTGTCGCCGTCGCGCGTCTGGGCTGCGATGAACAACGCCTGAGAAGGAGGGACCACCCATGTATGCATTTGACATTGAACGGCCCACCACCATCGCCGATGCCGTCGCCGCCCTTGGCGCGGAGGACGCGCAGGCGCTGGGCGGCGGGCAGACCCTGATTCCGACGCTGAAACAACGGCTGGCAATGCCGTCAAAGCTGGTCAGCCTGACGGCGATCCCGGAGTTGAAGGGGGTCTGCGTGGCGGATGACGGGGCACTGTGCATCGGCGGGGGCACCACCCACGCCACTGTCGCGGCCCAGGCGGCGGCGCATTACCCGGCGCTTGCCGCCCTTGCGGGCGGTATCGGCGATCCGGCGGTGCGCAACCGGGGCACCATCGGCGGCAGCCTTGCCAACAACGATCCGGCGGCCTGCTACCCGGCGGCGGCGCTGGCATCGGGGGCGACCATCGTCACCAATGCCCGGCAAATGGCGGCGGATGACTACTTTCAGGGGCTGTTCACCACCGCCCTCGATGAAGGCGAGATCATCACCGAGGTTCGCTTTCCGGTGCCGGACCGCGCGGCCTATATGAAGTTCCAGCAGCCCGCGTCGCGCTTCGCGCTGACCGGCGTTTTCGTCGCGAAATACGCGGACGGGGTTCGGGTGGCCGTGACCGGTGCCTCCGAGGGCGGCGTGTTCCGCTGGACCGAGGCAGAGGCGGCGCTGTCGGCCGATTTCTCGGCCGATGCGGTCGCCGGGCTGTCTGTGTCCTCCAACGGGATGATGGGCGATGTCCACGGCACCCCGGACTACCGGGCGCATCTGGTCAAGGTGATGACCAAGCGGGCGGTCGCCGCGGCCTGACCCCCGGACGGATCAACGCGGGGCCGTGCGGGACGTCCGCGCGGTCCTTTTCATTTGCGCTTTGCCGGGGGCTTCCGGTATCGCGGCAGCCATGACCCATGACGCCGAAATCGACGCCCGTGACCTGCTTTGCCCGCTGCCGGTGCTGAAGGCCCGCAAGGGGTTGGAACGCATACAGCCGGGGCAAGTGCTGCGGGTTCTGGCGACCGATCCGGTGGCCGTGGTGGACATGCCGCATTTCTGCGGGCAGGCCGGGCACGAGTATCTGGGCATGACCGAGGAAGAGGGCGCGCAAGTGCATCTGATCCGGCGCGGTATCCCTTAGGCCGAATTGAAAGGCCCGGCCAATCGCCAGATTGGCCACGCGCCGACCGCCCCCATGGGCGGCGCGTTCCGCGCCACCCGCGGTCGGCTAGGGTCGAAGCGGCACCGAAACACCTCTCCGAAACCCGTCCTCCAGCGCCCCGATATGGCCGACCCCCAGCGTCCAGCCTTCGTCCAGCAGGTTGTCGCGCGGCGCCTCAGGCCGCATCATCGCGGGCAAATTCCCGGCCCGCGCCGCCCCAAGGAACGCGCGCGCCATGACCTGCACCTGCGCTGCATCCGCGACCATCCCCCCGGCGACCATCGGCCGGACGTGCTCCATCAGGTGACTGGCGTAGACCTCTGCCAGAACAACCGGGGCGTCGGCCCAATCCTCGAACGGCCAGACCGCGACGCCGGGCAGGCGGCGCAGCCGGGCGAGCATCGGAATGCCGGTCAGGGATTGCGCCCCAACCGCCCCGGCCCCGGCCAGTTGCCAGATCGGTTTCGGGGACAGCCCCTTGACCCTTCCGCGCAGGTCGGTTTCCCGGTGCTCGGCCAATCCCGTAGGCAGGGCGGGTTTGCGACGCGGCAGGCCCGGCACCTCCGCCTTGGCGCCATTTCCCCAGAACGGCCCATCCCCCGGCAAGGTCGCGTTGATCGCCGCCGCAACAGCGCGATAGTTGGTCTGGTTCCGGTCCGTGTCGGTCACGCGGGCCGCCAGCCAATCCCAGAGCGCCAGCGCGCTCGGCTGTCCTGTCAGATGCCGGGCCAGCCCCGCCGGGGCGCCAAGGTTGAAATCGACCCCGATCAAGAGTCCCACCCCATCGGCCCGGCTCTCTGCAATCAGGTGGGCGAGGGTCTGTTCAGCCGCGATCCGGGTCGGGATGTTGGTGGCGGTTACGCCCTTGTGGTCCGCGACGCCGATCCAGATCGAGTCCTTGCCCCGTTTCGGCACGCCCGCCGCCGACCAATCGACGATGGCGACGCGGTCGGGGGTCACAGGCCCAGCTCTGCCGCGATGAACCCTGCGATCCCGGCTGTGTCGTCCAGGTCGAACCGGGGCAGGGCGGATGCAACGCCACTGTCGCTTGCCACGGCCCGGATCGTCGGGTTTTCCGGCGACAAGAGCGGCTGCCCGGTCTCGGCCCGGTGGCATTCGATCTTCGGATGGGGCGCGACCTTGTAGCCCTCGATCAGAACCAGATCCACCGGCGACAGTTTGGACAGAAGCGCGTCCAGCGGCGGTTCCGACGCCCTGCGCAGTTCTCCCATCAGGGCCCATCGGTGTGGGGAGGCGACAATCACCTCCGCCGCGCCCGCCGCGCGGTGACGGAAACTGTCGCGGCCGGGATGGTCGATGTCGATCTCGTGGTGGGCGTGCTTGACCGTCGATACCCGCAGCCCCTGCGCGGTGAAATGCGCGACGAGCCGTTCGACAAGACCGGTCTTGCCCGAGTTCTTGCGGCCGGTGATCCCATAGACCTTCATCGCTGGATCATCCTTTCGGCGCTGGCCAGATCCTCGGGCGTGTTGATGTTGAAGAACGGGTCCGGGTCGGCGGCGGGGAAGGGGACAGTCACCGCGCCCAGCCGGTCCGCGACCAGCCGGACCTTGCGCTCGCCCGTCTTCAGCAAGTCGCGAAGCCCGTCCCGCGCAGAAGTCGGCCAATAGCCAAAGGTCGGATGCAAATTGCCCTCTGCATCGGCGGCAAGGGCGACCCCGTCGCCGACCAGCCGCGCGCCAAGGTCGGACGGAAGGAAGGGGCTGTCCGCCGCAGCGGTCAGGATACCGTCGACCCCCATTGCCGTTGCCCAGTCCAGACCGGCCAGAACCCCGGCCAGCGGGCCCGCGAACCCGTCGATCGTGTCGGGCAGAACCGGCAAGTCGAACGCCGCGAACCGCGCTGGGTCGCCATTGGCGTTGATTGCCAGCGCCGCGCATTGCGGGGCCAGACGGTCCGCCACATGAGCCAGCAGCGACCGCCCGGCCAGAGCCAGAAGGCCCTTGTCGGCGCCGCCCATCCGGGTGCCGCGCCCGCCTGCAAGGATCACCCCGCCGACCCGCAGATTCCTGTCATTTCCCAAGGGGGACATCCTGTCGCTTTGCCAGTCCTTGCGCATACTGTAAGCCGAAGGGACAGGTTGCAAGGGGACCGGCCATGCGGTTGGGCGTCATCAGGATAGAGGCGACAGCGGACGGGGCCGACCCGTTGCTTGCCGCTGTGGCCGACGGGCTGGGCACGCGGGGGATTTCCGTCGCGGGCGCGGTGCAGGTGAATACGGCCGGCGCGGACACGGCGCATCGGGACATGGACCTGACCCTTCTGCCCGGCGGTGGCCGGGTGCGGATCAGTCAGAACCTTGGGCCGGGGGCTGGCGGATGCAGGCTCGACCCCGCCGGTCTGGCCGAGGCAGTGGCCTATGTCGAGGGGCAGATCGCCAAGAGGCCGGGGCTGATCGTGGTCAACAAATTCGGCAAGGAAGAGGCGGAGGGGCGCGGATTTCGCCCCCTGATCGGCGCGGCACTGGCCGAGGGGATCCCCGTACTGACCGCCGTTGCGGATGAAAACCGGCCCGCCTTTGACGCTTTCGCGCAGGGGCTGGCCGAGGACCTATTGCCTGATAGCGACGCGCTGATGGATTGGGTCACAGCCGGGGGCGCGGCCAGCTAGGGCGACCCTGCGCGGGCTTCGTTGCCTAAACGGTATGCAGATACAGGTCGTAGTCCACGTTCGAAATCGTCCGCTGCACCCGCGCATATTCGGCGGCCTTCACGGCGGTGAAGGTGCGGTGCATCTCTTCGCCCAAGGCGTCCTTCAAAAAGGCCGATCCCTGCGCCGCGCGGATTGCTTCGGCCCAGTCGCGGGGCATGGGCAGGCCGCCATCTTCCTCGTATCCGTTGCCGGTGGTTTCGGGGCCGGGGTCGATCCGTTCGGCCAGCCCCTTGCGGATGCCCGCCAGCACGGTCGCGGCCACAAGATAGGGGTTGGCGTCTACCCCGGATGGGCGGTGTTCGATCCGGCGGGCGGATTTGGACCCTGCGGGAATGCGCAGCGCGACAGAGCGGTTGTTCACCCCCCAGGTCGTCGACACAGGCGCATAGCTTTGCGAGGAAAACCGGCGCCAGCTGTTGCCATGCGGGGCGAAGACCAGCATCGATTCCCCCATTGTCTGCCGCAGCCCGCCGATGGCGTGGCGGATCGTGTCGGTCCAATTCCCTTCGACCTCTTCGACAAAGACATTGCGCCCGGCGTCGTCCAGCAGGCTGACGTGAAAATGCATGCCGGATCCGGCGTAATCCTCGTTCGGCTTGGCCATGAAGCAGGCGGTGACGCCATGCGCCCGGGCCTGCGCCCGCACGATCCGTTTCAGCCGGATCAGGTCGTCGGCGGCCTGCATCACGTCCTTGCGGTAATTCAGGGTCAGTTCGTATTGCCCCGGCGCATATTCCGAAATCGCGGTTTCGGCCGTGATCCCGGCCTTTTCGGCCCCCGCGTAGATATCGGAAAACAGCGGCCACATGCCGTGCAGGTGGTCGACGGAATAGACCTCGGTCTTGCGGCTGCCCCGTCGCCCGTCCAGAACGTCGCCCGCCGGGCGGGGGCGGCCATCGGCGTCGGGCTCATTGGCCAGCAGGAAGAACTCCAACTCGAACGCGCCGGCCGGATGCAGGCCCTCCTGCGCCATTGCCGCCACCTGCCGGGCCAGCGCGTGGCGCGGGTCGGACGTCATCGGCGTGCCGTCGAGATCGTAGAGCGACATCAGAACTTCGGCCCGGGGCGGCATGGTTCCGTGCAGCGGGACCAGCGAGCCGGGGATGGGCCATGCCCGCAGGTCGCCATCGCCCTGATCCCAGATCAGCCCGGTTTCGTGCACGTCCTCGCCCACGATATCCAGACCCAGGATCGAAATCGGCATATGACGGCCCGAGGTATAGAGACTTTCAAGTTCGTGCCGCCGGATGATCTTGCCTCGCGCGATCCCGTTGCTGTCGGTCAGGATCAGGTCCACCGCTTCGATCTCGGGGTGGGCGCCCAGAAACGTCTGGGCTTCGGACAGGGTGGCGCCAGAGGGGCAGGTCATCGGTCAGTCTTTCGTCAGTTGGTCCACCACATCGGCGAAGGCAGCGACCAGCCGGTCGATCTGCGCAGCCGTTGTGACGGGGGAGATTAGCATCATGTTGTGGAAGGGCGCGATCAGGCAGCCCCGGTTCAGAAGGCCCATGTGCAGCGCGGCCTCCAGCCGGGGCTGGTGGGCGGCGGCGGCCTCGGTCCCGTTGCGCAGGGGGCCGGGTGCGCAGATGAATTCCACACGCGCGCCAACCCGGACAACATGCCAGGGCAGCCCATGCGCCGCGATCACCCGTGACAGGCCCCGGTCAAGACGCGCAGCGCCCCGTTCCATCCGAGCGTAATTGGCGGGGGTCATGACCTCGGCCAGATTGGCGGACAGGCAGGCGAATTGCATCGGGTTGGCCGACAGGGTCGTGCCCATGCCACTGTGGCCGGGAGCGCGGGCCGCGTTCGCCTTTGCATAGCGATCGGCCAGTGTGGGTGTCAGCCCCCAGACTGCCGTCGGCATCCCGCCAGCCACGCATTTGCCCGCGACAAAGATATCCGGGCGCAGCCCGTGCACCCGGGTATATCCGCCCCAACCGCTGGAAATCGTATGGGTTTCGTCGATGATCAGCACCGCGCCATGGCGGTCGGCCAGTTCGCGCAATCCGTCGTGGAACCCTGGATCGGGCAGCACCATGCAGGAATTGGTCATCACAGGTTCGGTTAGGATCGCTGCGATGTCGCCGGACTTGAGCGCGTCTTCCACCCCGGCAAGGTCGTTGAATTCGCAGGCCGCGGCCTTGGCGGTCAGGTCTTCGACCTGCCCCATCAGGCCGGGCCGGTTGACGGTCTGCCCGTCCCGCAGTTCGACCATCGCGTCGTCCACGGTGCCGTGGTAGCAGCCGTTAAAAACCAGAACCTTTGCCCTGCCCGTGACGGCACGCGCGACCCGCAGAGCAAAGCGGTTGGCATCTGTCGCCGTCAGGGCGATTTGCCAGCGCATATCGCCAAAGGTCTCTGACAACAGACGCGCGGCCTCATAGGCGGCCTCGGTCGGCAGCATGTAGGTCAGACCGTGCCCCGCCTGCGCCCGGATTGCGCGGGCCACGGGGGCGGGGGAATGGCCAAACATCGACCCGGTGTCGCCTAGGCAGAAGTCATCGACCCGATTGCCGTCGATATCGGTCAGCCGCGCGCCCTTTGCCACCTCGACAAGCATCGGCACGGGCTGTGGCCAGTCGGTCATCCAATGCATCGGCACCCGGTCAAGAAAGCCGGACGCGCCCGCCGCATGGGCGGCCTGTGTTTTGGGCCGCGCGGCAAGATAGGCCTGCGTTTCGGCCCGGGCAAAGCTGTCGATCCGGTCCTTGGCAATCCCCGCGATGACGGTCATGTCAAATGCGCCCCAAATAGGTGCGGTATTCCGCGGGCGGGATGATGCGGGTCAGCTGTGCCGCCTCGTCCGCTTTGACCGCGCATAACACGCTGTGGAACTCTTCCCCCCAGATGTCGCGGGCGATGGGCGAGGTGCGGAAGGCGGCGATCGTGTCCAGCCAGTCATGGGACAGCGGCGGCTTGTCCGAAACCTCACCCGCGCCAAGCGGGGCAGGGGGCACCAGCCCCTGTTCGATCCCATGTAGCATCCCGCCCAGAATTCCGGTCAGCGCAAGGTAGGGGTTCACATCCGCGCCACAGATCCGGTGTTCCAGACGCGCGGCCTTGCCCGTTGTTTCGGGCAGGCGCACGGCGACGCCCCGGTGGTCGATCCCCCAGTCGGGGCTGGTCGGGGCAAAGCTGTTGGGCTGGAACCGGCGGAATGAATTCAGGTGCGGGGCAAAGACCAGTTGCAGGTCGCGCATGGTGGCCAAAACCCCGGCCACGGCATGGCCCAGTAGGGGGCCGACCCCGTCATCGGCGGCAAACACATTGTCGCCCGCATCGTTCAGGACCGACACATGCGCATGCATCCCATTGCCGGGATGATCGGCATAGGGTTTGGCCATGAACGTCGCCTCGAGCCCATGCGACCCGACCACACCAGCCACCAGCCTGCGAAACAGAACCGCCATGTCGGCGGCGGCCAGCACATCGGCGGTATGCAGGAAATTGATCTCGAACTGTCCCGGCCCGTATTCGGCGGTCAGCGTATCGGTCGGCAGCCCCTGCGCCTGCGCGGCGGCGATGATCTCGGCCATCAGGTCTTCGGTGCGGTCCAATGCGCCCATGTCATAGTTGCGCGCCCGGCCAAGGCCAGAGGGCGGCTCGGGCGCGTCGCTGGTTTCTTCGCGCGGCCGGCAGACGTAGAATTCCAACTCGGTCGCGACGACCGGATGCAGGCCCCGCGCCGCGAACCGGCCGACCATGCGCGCAAGGTGCCCACGGGCCGACAGGGCAGACGGCGCGCCCGTGTCATCCACCATCTCGACCAGCATCTGCGCGACGTTTCCATCCGACCAGGGCACCGGCAGCAGCGTGCCGGGAATGGGCAGAAGCACCCCATCCGGGTCGCCCTTCACGCTGCCAAGGCCGCTGTCGTCCACCTCTTCCCCGAAGATGTTCGGCGCATAGGTGGATTCCGGCAGGCGCAGCCCGCCCTTGGCCAGTTTCCCAGCCTCGGTTCCCGGAAGCCATTTGCCGCGCGGGATACAGTTGATGTCGGGCAGGATCGCTTCGATCCGGTCCGGGGTGCCGTGGGCCGCGACATGGGCGGCCCATTCGGCGTCGAAAGGTGTCATGCAGCGGCGGCCTTTTGTTCGTCCTTCTGGCGCTGCACCACCGCCCGCTTGTTCATGAAGGCGGCGATCAGCACCCCGACCGTCACGATCCCGATCATGATGGTGGACAGGGCGTTGATCTCGGGGCTGACGCCCAGACGCACGGCCGACCAGATCTTGATCGGCAGGGTGGTGGACGATGGGCCGGACACGAAGGACGCGATCACAAGGTCATCCAGCGACAGGGTAAAGGCCAGAAGCCAGCCCGAGATCACCGCGGGTGCGATGATCGGCAGGGTGACGGATTTGAAGGCATCGAAGGGGGTACAGCCAAGATCCAGCGCCGCCTCCTCAAGGGACTGGTCAAAGGACACCAGACGCGACGACACCACGACCGAGACATAGCACATGGAGAAGGTCGTATGCGCCAGCACGATGGTGGTCACGCTGCGATCCAACCCCACCGCGATGAACAGCAGAAGCAGCGACAGGCCGGTGATGACCTCGGGCATGACCAGCGGCGCGTAGATCGCTCCGGAGAACAGGGTCCGGCCATAGAACTTGCCGCCCCGTACCAGAACATAGGCTGCCATCGTCCCGAGGATCGTTGCCAGCGTCGACGACATCAGCCCGACCTTCAGCGTGACCAGAGCGGCATCCAGAAACGCCTCGTTCTTGACCAACTCGCCATACCACTTGGTCGAAAACCCGCCCCAGACGGCCACGTTGCGGCCCCCGTTAAAGCTGTAGATCACCAACAGGATCATCGGGATGTAGAGGAAGGCAAACCCAAGCGTGAGCGAGGTCGCGTTGAACCAGCTGAACCGTCTCATTGGTCTGCCTCCGCCTGACGTTCCTGGTTTTTCTGGAACAGGATGATGGGGATGATCAGGATCAGCAGCAGGATGATCGCCACGGCGCTGGCCACCGGCCAGTCACGGTTGGAGCTGAACTCTTCCCACAGAACCTTGCCGATCATCAGCGTCCCCGACCCGCCCAGAAGCGAGGGGATGACGAATTCCCCAAGCGCGGGGATGAAGACAAGGAAACAGCCCGCGATGATGCCCGGCCGGGACATGGGCGCGGTCACCAGCCAGAAGGCCGAGGTGCGGGTGCAGCCCAGATCCTCGGCGGCTTCCAGCAGCGACACGTCCAGCTTGTCCAGCGTCGCGTAGATCGGCAGGATCATGAAGGGCAGGTAGGTGTAAACGATGCCGATATAGACGGCGACATTGGTGTTCAGGATCGTCAGCGGGTCGTCGATGATCCCCAGCCACAGCAGCGCCCCGTTCAGGAACCCCTCTTTGCCAAGGATGCCCATCCACGAATAGACGCGGATCAGGAACGAGGTCCAGAACGGCAGGATCACCAACATCATCAGGGTCGCGCGCCATTCTTCCGGGGCGCGGGCCATGCCATAGGCGATGGGAAACCCGACGGACAGCGTGATCAGGGTGGCGACGACGGCGATCTGAAGGCTGGACAGATAGGCCTTCCAATACAGATCATCGGTCGTCAGAAACTTGAACGTGTCGAAATCCAGCTTCGAAAAGAAGTCCGAAATCGACGCCCATCCCCCGAAAACATCCAGCGTCGGTGTGTAGGGCGGGATCGACACCGCATAGTCCGACAGCGAGATCTTCAGCACGATCAGGAACGGCGCGAGGAAGAACAGCACAAGCCAGAGGTAGGGAACCCCGATCAGTGAAAAACGGCGCAGGTTCATTGCATGATCCCCCTACCGCGTCAGGACGAGGCCGGCGGTGTCGGTCCACGACAGCCACACTTCGTCTTCCCATGTGAAATCCCGGCGCGCCAAGCGGCGCGAGTTGGTCATCTGCGCCGAGATCAGCTGCCCGCTGTCCAGCCGGACGTGGTAGGTCGAGATATTGCCGAGATAGCCGATATCCTCGATCTTGCCCTTCACCGCGTTGGCGCGGGTCGGGTCGGGTTCGGTGCCGACGACGATCTTCTCGGGCCGGATCGCAAAGGCGACCTTGGTTCCCAGCACGCCGCTTTCGGGGGTGGCCGCCTTGATCGGGGCCGCGCCTTCGGCATAGCTGACCTCGCAGGTGCCTTCGTTGACGGCGGTCACGGTGCCTTCGATCAGGTTCACATCGCCAATGAAGTCGGCAACATAGACTGAATTCGGATATTCATAGATATCCGCCGGGGTCGCGACCTGGATCAGTTGCCCGTGGTCCATGACGGCAACGCGGCTGGCGACGGTCATCGCCTCTTCCTGATCGTGGGTCACGATCACGAATGTGGTGCCGGTCTTTTCCTGAATGTCCATCAGCTCGAACTGGGTTTCCGTGCGCAGCTTCTTGTCCAGCGCGCCAAGCGGTTCATCCAGCAAAAGCAGTTTCGGGGCCTTGGCAAGCGACCGGGCCAGCGCCACGCGCTGGCGCTGGCCGCCGGAAATCTGGTGTGGCTTGCGGCGGGCGAACTTCTCCAGCCGGGTCAGGCGCAGCATCTCTTCGACGCGGGCGCCGATCTGGTCTTTCGGCATCGTGGACCGGCGCAGGCCAAAGGCGATGTTGTCCCAGACCGACAGGTGCGGAAACAGCGCGTAGGACTGGAACATCATGTTCACCGGGCGCTTGTTCGGCGGCACCGCGGCGATGTCTTCGCCACCCAGCCGGATCGTGCCGTCCGAGGGCGTTTCGAACCCTGCCAGCATTCGCATCAGCGTGGTCTTGCCGCAGCCCGACGGGCCAAGCAGGGCGAAGAACTCTTTCTCGTAGATCGAAAGGTTCAGGTGATCGATCGCGGTGAAATCCCCGAACCGCTTGGTCACATTGGAGAATTCGATCAACGGTTTCTGGCTGTCGTCCAGCCAGGGGGCAAAGACGGTCTGGTTTTTCGCGGGCTGGGCCATGGAAATCTCGGGTCCGGAGGAATGAAAAGCCCCGCGCCGGAACCGGCACGGGGCGCTGTTGGTCAGGTCGGATCAGGTGCCCGACTTGATCCGGGTCCACAGGCGGGTGACAACCCGCTGCACGCCTGCGTCATAGGGCGTGGTGGTGAACAGTTTGCCGAGCGTTTCGGCGTCCGGGTAAACGGCCGGGTATTCAAGGATCTCCGCATCGATGAATTCCTGCGCGGCCTCGTTGCCGCTGGCATACCAGACATAGTTGGTGGCGGCGGCAGAGTTCTGGGCGTCCATGATGAAGTTGATGAACACATGGGCCGCATCCGGGTTCGGCGCATCGACCGGGATCGCCATCTGGTCAAACCACATCTGTGCGCCTTCCACCGGGATCGAATAGTCGATCTCGTGGCCGTTCTCGGCCTCGGAGGCGGCATATTGCGCCTGGAACACATCGCCGGACCAGCCGACGGCCACGCAGATCTCGCCGTTGGCCAGCGCGTTGATGTATTCGGAGCTGTGGAACTTGCGGATGTAGGGGCGCACCGCCGCATAGACCTCTTCGGCCTTGGCGATCACGTCCGGGTCGTGGCTGTCCGGGTCTTCGCCGATATACAGCAGTGCCGCCGGGATCATCTCGGCCGGGGCGTCAAGGAAGTAGACGCCGCAATCCGCCAGCTTTTCCATGTTGGCCGGATCAAAGACCAGCGACCAGCTGTTCAGCGGCGCATCTTCGCCAAGCGCCTCTTGCACCATGCCGATGTTATAGCCGATGCCGGTGGTGCCCCACATGTAGTTGACCGAATAGGCGTTGTCGGGATCGTACTGTTCGGTGCGTTCCTCGATCACGTCCCACATGTTGCCAAGGTTCGGCAGCTTGGCGGGGTCCAGCGGCTGGAACGCGCCGGCTTCGATCTGGCGCTGAAGGAAGGTGCCCGAGGGAACCACAACGTCATAGCCCGACCCGCCGGCCAGCATTTTCGTTTCCAGAAGCTCGTTGCTGTCGAAGACGTCGTAGATCAGGTCGATCCCGGTTTCTTCTTCGAATTTGGTCAGCAGCTCTTCGTCGATGTAGTCGGACCAGTTGTAGACGCGCACCTCTTCCGCGGTGGTCGCGCCAGCGACAGCGGCAAGGGCCGCGGCCATCGGCAGCCATGTCATCTTCATATTGGGTCTCCCTGGTGATCTTTGTGAGTGGTTTCTTGGCGTCCTGCCGGTAAATTTGATCAAACGTTGTCTGTTTGGCAACATTTATCTTCGGATCATCCGGAAATCATCGGGCCATGACCGCAGGCGATTTGCAAGAGGGGAACCCGAAAACTGCTGCGAGGCCGGGGGCTTATGCCAAGACCGCCCGGAAATCGCGCGTTGTGTTCAATTAATTGATAGATGGCGTCCGCGTCCTTTGCCGCGCAGCCGAATCGGTGTCGGTTCAAGGCTGGGATCGCCATTGATCGCGCGGTGCGGAGATTCGGTATTTCGGCGAAATCACTACGGATTGCACTGCGGTTCAGCTGGGTTCCGGCCCGGGTTGAACCTTCTGGGTGAATAATTTGATCAAAAATATTGACTCCCCCACGGACCCCGATATTCTGTGCTCGATCCCGGTGCGCGACAGGCCGCCGGACTTTCTGACACCGACGGACGTGCCTGACCAAGACGGCACATTTCCCGCAAGACGAGGCGAGGACCAGCCCATGACGACGATTTCCATCAACTCTCCCACTGCCGAGTTGCAGGCGCTGGATGCCGCCCACCATATGCACCCGTTTACCGCCAATGCGGATCTGGCCAAGAAGGGCGCCCGCGTCATCACCCGCGCCGAAGGCAACTGGCTGACCGACAGCGAAGGCCACCGCATTCTGGACGCGATGGCCGGTCTGTGGTGCGTCAACATCGGCTATGGTCGCAAGGAACTGGCCGAGGTCGCCGCCCGGCAGATGATGGATCTGCCCTATTACAACACCTTCTTCCAGACGACCCACGTCCCCGCAATCCAATTGGCCGAGAAGATCGCCCAGCTTGCCCCGGGCGACCTGAACCACGTCTTCTTTGCCGGGTCGGGATCGGAAGCCAACGACACCAACCTGCGGATGGTGCGCCATTACTGGGCGGCCAAAGGCAAGCCGGAAAAACAGATCGTCATCAGCCGCAAAAACGCCTACCACGGGTCGACCATGGCCGGGATGAGCCTTGGCGGCATGGCCGGGATGCACAAGCAGGGTGGCGTCATTCAGGGCATCCACCACATCAACCAGCCCAACTGGTGGTCCGAAGGCGGCGACATGACCCCCGAAGATTTCGGCCTTGCCCGCGCACAGGAACTGGAAAAGGCCATTCTTGAACTGGGCGAAGACCGCGTTGCCGCCTTTATCGGCGAACCGGTGCAGGGCGCCGGCGGCGTGATCATCCCGCCGGAAACCTACTGGCCCGAAATTCAGCGCATCTGCGACAAGTACGAGATCCTGCTGATCGTGGACGAGGTGATCTGCGGGTTCGGTCGCACCGGCAACTGGTTCGGCTCCCAGACCTACAATCTGCGCCCGGACATCATGACCATCGCCAAGGGCCTGTCGTCCGGCTACCTGCCCATTGGTGGGTCTGTCGTGTCGGACGAGGTCGCGGGCGTGATCGGCTCTGCCGGGGATTTCAACCACGGCTATACCTATTCCGGCCACCCCGTTGCCGCCGCCGTCGCGCTGGAAAACCTGCGGATTATCGAAGATGAAGGCATCGTCGAGCGGGTCCGTGACGACATCGGTCCGTATCTGGCCAAGGCGTGGCACAGCCTCGGCGATCACCCGCTGGTGGGCGAAACCAAGATCGTCGGCATGATGGCCTCGCTCGCGCTGGTGCCGGTCAAGGGCAGCCGCGCGCCCTTCGCCTATGATGCCGGAACGGTCGGCTGGCGCTGCCGCGAACGCTGCTTTGGCAATGACCTGATCATGCGCCATGTGGGCGACCGGATGATCGTGTCGCCGCCGCTGACCCTGTCCCACGAAGAGGTCGATATCCTTGCGGCCCGCGCCCGCAAGGCGCTGGACGAAACCTACGAAGGGCTCAAGGCGGACGATATGCTCAAGCCCGCCGCCTGAGACCAGCAATGGATATCCTGACCGCCAACGACCGGACCGGGGAATTTCCCCGGTCCTGGTACGCAGACACCGCAGAACAGCCCGCGCCGCAACCCGTGGCGGTGGGGGATCTGGCCTGCGATGTCTGCGTCGTTGGCGGTGGGTTCACCGGCCTGTCCGCAGCCCTGCATCTGGCCGAACGTGGCTATGACGTGATCCTGCTGGAGGCGCATCGGGTTGGCTGGGGGGCCTCTGGCCGCAACGGCGGGCAGGTGTCGGGCGGTCAAAGGCTGGATCAGGATGAATTGGAAGCCATGGTCGGGCGCGAAGTGGCGCGGGGCCTGTGGGACATCGCGCAGGAGTCGGTCCAGCTGATCCGCGATCTGGACGCGCGGCATGATGCCAACGCGACCTTTGTCCCCGGAATCATCCACGCCGACCACAAAGAACGCTTTGTCGCCCATTCCCACGCCTATGCGCGAAAACTGCAAGACGACTACGGCTATTCGGCCATCCGCACCCTCGACAGGGCAGAAACCTGCAAGCTGGTCGGAAGCGAGGCCTACCACGGCGGCACGCTGGACATGGGCGCGGGGCATATCCACCCATTGCGGTTTGCCTTTGGGCTTGCCCGCGCCTGCCGGTCCGCCGGGGTTCGCATTTTCGAAATGTCCCGCGTGACCGACCTGACCGAGGCCGCGCCCGCGACCGTCTCCACGGAACAGGCGAAAATCACCGCCGATCATGTGATCCTTGGCTGCAACGGCTATCTGGGCAACCTTCAGGGCCGGGTAGCGTCGCGGGTGATGCCGATCAACAACTTCATCGTGGCGACCGATCCGCTGCCCGATGATCTTGTCGCGACGATCCTGCCGGACCGGCTCGCCGTGGCCGACAGCAAATTCGTGATCAACTATTTCCGCCTGTCCGAAGACAACCGGATGCTGTTTGGCGGCACGGAAAGCTATGGCTACCGGTTTCCCAAGGATATCGCCGCCAAGGTCCGCCGCCCGATGGAGGAGATTTATCCCCAGCTAAGGGGTGTCGGGATCAGCCATGCCTGGGGCGGAACGCTGGGGATCACCATGAACCGGATGCCGCATTTTGAACGACTGCGCGGCAACATCCTGTCGGCGTCTGGCTATTCCGGGCACGGGGTCGCCATGGCGACGATGGGCGGGAAACTGGCAGCCGATGCCGTTGCCGGACAAGCGGAAGGGTTCGACCTTATGGCACAGGTGCCCACAACGCCGTTCCCGGGCGGGGTTCTGATGCGCTGGCCGCTTCTGGTGCTGGCGATGGTCTGGTTCTCGCTTCGGGACAAACTCTAATTCCAAACGCCCCAGGGAGGTGCGCCATGAAAGACCTGCGCAAGTTCTATATCAACGGCGAATGGGTGGATCCGATCACCCCGAACGATTTTCCGGTCCTGAACCCGGCGACCGAGGAACAGATCGCCGTGATCAGCCTTGGGTCCGCCGCCGATGTGGACCGCGCGGTGGCCGCCGCCAACGCCGCCTTCCCCGCGTTTTCGCAGACGACCAAGGACGACCGTCTGGGCCTTCTGGCCGATATCCGCGCCGCCTATGTCGCCCGCTATGATGAAATCGCAGATGCGGTGATGCAGGAAATGGGCGCCCCGCGGGACCTGTCCTGGGGCGCGCAGGCGGCTGTGGGCAAGGGCCATCTGGACGGGGTGGTCGAGGCCCTCAAGGCCCTGAAGTTCGACAGCACCTACCTGAACGGTGACCAGATCCTGCGTGAACCGATCGGGGTCTGCGGGCTGATCACCCCGTGGAACTGGCCCGTCAATCAGGTCGTGCTGAAGGTTCTTCCGGCGTTGGCGGCGGGCTGCACCATGGTGCTTAAGCCCTCCGAACTGACCCCGTGGGACGCGATGATCTATGCCGAGATCCTGCACGAGGCCGGGGTGCCCGCCGGTGTCTTCAACCTTGTGAACGGCGAAGGACCCGAGGTGGGCGCGGCCATGTCCCGCCACCCGGACGTGCAGATGATGTCCTTCACCGGGTCCACCCGCGCGGGCACCGCGATCATCAAGGATGCCGCCGACACGGTAAAGCGGGTCACGCTGGAACTGGGCGGCAAATCCCCGAACCTCGTGTTCGCCGATACCGATGTGGACGAGGCCGTGGCCCGAGGCGTGCGCCATTGTTTTCAGAATACCGGCCAGTCCTGCAATGCGCCGACCCGGATGCTGGTCGAGGCCTCGGTCTATGACCGCGCGGTCGAGGTGGCCCGCGAAACCGCGCTGGCCCAGAAGGTCGGTGATCCGACCCAGCCGGGGGATCACATCGGCCCGCTGATTTCGCAGATGCATTGGGACAAGGTGCAAGGGCTGATCCAGGCCGGGATCGACGAAGGCGCGCGGCTGATCGCGGGCGGCACGGGCAAGCCCGATGGGCTGAACGCGGGCTACTATTGCCGTCCGACCGTTTTTGCCGATGTAACCAACGACATGACCATTGCCCGAGAAGAAGTGTTCGGCCCTGTCCTTGCCATGTTGCGGTTCGAGACCGAGGAAGAGGCGGTGCGCATCGCCAATGACACCCCCTATGGTCTGGCCGCCTATGTCCAGACGGGCGATACCGCCCGCGCCGACAGGCTGGTTCGCGCGCTTCGGGCCGGGGATGTGCATGTCAACGATAGCGACATCAGCTGGGGCAGCCCCTTCGGCGGCTACAAGATGAGCGGGCAGGGCCGCGAAGGCGGTCTGTTCGGGATCGAGGATTTCCTTGAGATCAAGGCAGTGTCGCGGGCCTGATTGGAGCGGCCCTCTGGCCCGGGCGACCAGCCCGGGCTGCGCCCGTCCCGCCCCCAGGGCGGGCGCATTGCGGGGTTCCGAATTGCACCAGCGTTGGCGGTGGATGGCACCATGAACTGCATAGGCCCAACGTAACAAAGCGCCCACCCCGGGACGGGCGCGGCCCGGTCTTGCTGCCTAGTAATCCCGTTCGAAGAAGATCCCGAGCGAGGTTTCCCCGTCGCTCGACACGCCGCCCTTGGCCGTGATGTCGGGCGTCAGGTCAAGGTTCAGGTCGATCCGGGTTTCGCCCGTGCCGGTCACGGTCAGGTCGGTATAGACGTTTTCCGAGATATATTTCCCCGCCCGCACGGCGGCATTGCCGTCCGCATCGGTGGTGACGTCCAGATCATCCAGCCCGATGCCGGCCCGCAGATTGTCCACGAACCCCGCGCCGCCGCGCCCGGCCAGCGTGCTGATTGCACCGGCCAGTTGCACCGCCTGAAACGGGGAAATCTCGCTCAGGTCGCGGCCAAAGATCAGCTGAGCCAGAATTTCATCCTGCGGCATTTCCGGGGAAGAGGTAAAGCTGACCTCCGGTTCAGTCACCACCCCTTCGATGATGACATTGATCAAGGTGCCCGTCGCCGCCCGGGTGCTGGCCAAAAGCCGGACATAGGGTACGAAATCGCCCTGGATTGCGGCGTAGCCTTCGGTCAGGTCGAACCGCTGTTGCAGGATCGACAGCCGCCCCCGGATCAGGTTGAACTGACCCTGCGGGATGACCAGCGCGGTGGTTCCGGTCAGCCGCAGGCTGCCACCCAATTCCGCGTCCAGCCCCCGGCCCCGAATAAAGATGCGCGACGGCGCTTCGACCACGATATCAAGGGGATAGGCGGGGCCACCGCTGCCGCCCGTTGCTGGTTCCGTGCCCTGAAGGGTCAGCCCGGCCCGGTCCAGCGTCTGCCGCACCGCCGCCGGTGCCCCCACATGCGCCACTTCTGGCAGGGCACCCAAGGTGCCAAAGTCGGACGAGGGCACCCGCAGGTTGGTTTCCCCAAGGGTCAGCCGACCGTCGATCCGTGCGCCGCCTGCCAGCGGGCCGTTGATTCCAAGTGCCCCGCTGATCGTGGTTTCGTAAAGCTGCCGGTCGCGCTGGACGAAATTCACTGCCTCCGCCGTCAGGGCAGCGTTGAACGGCGCGGACAGGCCCACCGTCCCGCGCAGGGCAAGCTGGCCGCCGGTCTCCGGCGCGGCGGCTAGGTCGATGCGGGCCGACCCGTTCGACAGGTCGACCGTGGCCGCGATCTGGTTGATGGATTGGCCAAGGGTCGGGGCCGACAACTGGGCGGCGTCGGTGGTGACGGTGCCTGACAGGGAGGCCAATGCCGGCGGGCCGGACAGCCGCAGGTCATAGCGGGCGATCCCGCCAAGCCGGCGCGGGGCCAGCATCCCGTTCAACAGGCCGAGCGGGGCCGATCCCGTCGCTGACAGGTTCAGGACCGGGTCTTCGGTCGCGGTGCCGGACAGGGCCATGGTCGTGCCCCCCGGCCCGGTGCCATCGGCGGTGATCGTCCAGACCCCGTCGGCCCCGCGTTGGGCGCTGCCTGTTGCGCTGGCCGGGCCACTAAAATCCGGGGCCAGAAGTGCCACATCGGCAAGTCGTGCGTCGAACCGGCCCGTTCCCGCGCCCTCGGCCGAGGTTGACAGGGTGGCCGACAGGCTGGCCGCCGGGGTCACGATCTCGATCTCGGGCAGGTCGATCCGCCCCGAGGCCGCCCGGCTGATCCGGGTCGAAACCCGGCCCGCGCCGCGCAGCAGCGGGTCGATCACAGCGATCCCGCTTTGCAGGGATCGGGTTTCTGCAGAAAGCGCCATGTCGAAGGTGCTGAAATCTTCGGACAGCGTGCCTGAGAGCGTGGCAGTTATCGCGCCAGAAAGGTCTTGCCCCGTGACCCCGGCCAGTCGTCTCAGATCGGTCAGGCTGGCCGCGATGTCGGCACGGATCGGCGCCCCGGTTTCGGTGTCCGGCAGGTCGGCCAGAACTGTGACCCGGTCAGCACCCGATTGCAGCTCCGCCTCGATCCGGCCCAGACCGCTGGCCGCGCGCCGGGCGGTCGCGGTCAGAACGGCAGGTCCTTCCAGCCGCGCGTCGATATCGGCGATGTCGGCCAGTGCCATGCGGATATCGGCGTTGGTCTCGGCGCTGGTCAGCGACAGGGAACCGGTGATCTCGGCCCGAGGGGTCGTGATCGAAAGCCCGTCCAGCCGCACACCATCGGCGTCCCGCACCGCCATGACCGACAGTTGCCCGGCCCCGTCCAGCAGGGGATCGACCTGCGCAAATCCAACCCGAAGGTCTGCGGTATCCCCGGTCACAAAGGCCCGGATCGCACCCGATGTCGGGATCACGCGCGACACGATTGTCACGTCCGCTGCCCCGCCAATGTCCTGCCCCAGCAGAGAGGCGAACCGCCCCATGTCGCGGGCGGCAAGGTTGACCGAACTGTCGATGGCGAAATCCTCATCGGCGCCCGCGATCTCGGCCCGCGCGGAAAGGGCGATGCCGGGGCCGTCAAGGGTCAATTCGTCGATGAAAGTTGGTTCGCCTTCTGCATGGCGCAGCGACAGAACCCCCGAAAGACCATCGCCCAGCGCCTGTTGCATCCCCTGATCGGCAAGGGACACGCCCTGTGCGTCATAGGCCAGATCGGCGGTCAGGCGGCCCAATGCCGTGCCCTCTCCGGTTTCGATGATGCCGCCGCCAGACAGCCGGACAGTGTCAACGGACAGGGTGGGGCGCGACAGCCCTCTCAGGTCCGCGGTCAGGCCCCATTCGTCACCTCGCGCCGCGTCAAAGAACAGGGACAGCGTGCCGCCGGTCACGGTTGTTGGGTCGCCCGAGAGGGGCAGACGGACCGGCGCGCCGGTTCCATCGCCCAGGGTGCCGGAGAGATCAAAGGCGCTGGGCCAGCCTTCAGCGCCGATTTGGGCGGTGCCGGTCAGGTCCAGCGTTCGGGCCGACAGGTGCAGCCGTTCAAGGTCCACCGCCCCGGACGGAAACCGGGTCACATGGGTTTCAAGGCTGACCTCTGGCCCAAAGAAATCACGATAATCGGGCAGGAACAGCGCCGTCACATCCCCCGACAGGTCCAATGCGAAGGTCTGCGCATTCGGCGTTTCAGCATCTGCGGCACCGGTCGTCATGTCGAACCGGCCGGTCAGGCGCGGCGCCCCATCGGTTTGCAGCCGTAGGTCCGCGCCGAACCCGGCAAGGGGTCCGCTGCCCACGATTTCCAGCCCCACCGAGGGCAGCCCCGGCAGGTCCAGAAGCCGCGCCGCGATGCCGCCGGGGCCTTCGTTCAGGATCAGCGACAGGTCAAGCTGGCGGGTTTCATTGGAAAAGGCCGCGTCGATGTCAAACTGCCCGGTTTGCCCATCGTCCAGCCGCGCGGCGCTCACCTGCGCGCTGCCGGCGCCGCCATCAAGGGAAACAGCGCCGTTCAACCCCACCGCCACCGCCTCACCCAGAATGGGGGCGCCCAGTTCGATCCGGGTGGCGGCAAGGGTTTCGATGTCGATAGAGACAGGCAGGTCCGGCAGGGCAAAGGGGGTTGCCTCGGGCGTTGGGCCGTCGGGGTCCGTGTTGGGCAGCCGGTCAATCGCGATCAGCCCGGCGGACAGTTCGGTGATATCCACCCGTCCCGCCAGAAGCGCCGAACGGGACCAGTCCAGCGTCAGGTCCTCCATCCGCAGCCAGACCCCGACATCGTCGGCGATGGTCAGGCTGGCAATCGTGGCCTCGGCGCTCAGCGCGCCTTCGAACCCGTCGATGGTGATGACGCGGCCCGCGCCGGACAGGTTTTCTTCAAGGAAGGTGGTGATATAGCCCTTGTCCGCCTCTGCCGTATCCTGCGACAGGGCGGGGCTGGCCACCACGCAAAGGGCAAATACCGCGCGCCGCATCAGAAGGCCTGCCCGATGCCAACGTAGAACGACAGGCTGTCGCCCGCGTCTGGCCCGGTGACCGGGGTGGCAAGGTCCACCCGGATCGGACCCAACCCGGTGTTGTATCGGATCCCCACGCCCGCGCCCGCGTGCCAGTCTCCACTGTCGAACGGGGTCGCCGTGTCGCCGACAAAGCCCGCGTCGTAGAAGCCGACAAGACCGATCCTGTCAGTCACGCTGACCCGCGCCTCGACCGAGGCGGCGGCAAAGGACAGGCCGCCGATTTCATTGCCGCCACCAAGGTCGATGGCGAGCGATTGATAGGGCTGGCCGCGCACGGTGTCGCCGCCGCCGGAATAGAACAGGTAGTCCGAAGGGCTGTCGGACAGGCCGGTGCCAAGGACCGAGCCCAACTGCCCGCGAAACGCCAATGTCACCCGGTCGTCGGCCCCGAAACTACGGTAGGCCCGCCCGTCCGCATAGATCCGC
The DNA here is from genome assembly GCF_004145845.1 of Loktanella sp. IMCC34160. GTDB lineage: Bacteria > Pseudomonadota > Alphaproteobacteria > Rhodobacterales > Rhodobacteraceae > SELP01. The sequence goes on from NZ_SELP01000004.1 coordinate 254,720, forward strand.
GCGCCGCTGCCTGCGTCGCCAAAGCCAAGGAAGGGGGTGATATCCAACGACAGGTAAAAGCCCGAAGCGGGATCAAGCGGATCGTCGCGCCGGTCTTCGGTGCCGGTCAGAGGTAGCGTCAAAAGCTGGTAGCTGCGGCTGCCCAGATCATCCTCGACCGTGGCCGCGACAAAGCCGATGGCCCCGCTGGCCGTGCGCTGGGCACTGACCCGGCGGGCAAACCCGGCCTCCAGCGCGATCTGGTCAAGGAAGAAGTCGGGTTCGTCCAGCCGTTCAATGCTGGCCCCGATGAGGAGATCGTTGTCGGGGTGCAGCGTGCCGGGACGCCGAAAATCCGCAGAAAGCCGGTAGTCGGTGCCGCCGGTTTCCCCGCCCAGACCCGAGATATCGGCCTCGACCCGCAGGTTTTCCGCCCCGCCAAACAGGTTGCGGTGCATCCAGTAGCCGGACAGGCCCAGCCCCTCGACCGTGGAATATTCCAAGCCAAATCCGAACCGGCGCGGTTTTTCCTCGGCCAGTTGCGCGGTGATCGGAAGGGAGTAGTCGGCGGTGTAGTTTTCCGCCTCGGTCAGGGTGACGGCGCTGAACGCGCCGGTGCGGCGCAACCGCTGGGCGGCAAGCGAGACTTCCTCGGGCGAAAAAACGGTGCCTTCGGGTAGGCCCGCGATTTCGACGATCCGCTCCGACCGGACGGCGACATTGCCTGATGGGATCAGCGGGCCGAAGGTCAGGCGCGGGCCGGGGTCGATCCCGATAGACACATCCAGCCGGTTTTCGGCATGGACCGCCGTGATGTCCTGACTGTCCGGGGTTGCCTTGGCATGACCCGCGTCGCGCCAGCCATCGACGGCGGCAATCGCTGCCGCGCGGGCCATGTCGGACCGGGCAACCGCGCCGGGCCGGAAGCCTTCGGGCAGGGTGGTGCCCGGCGCAAGCGGGCCAATTTCCGCCTGACCAAAGCGAAAGCGCGGTCCCGGCGTCACCCGAATTTCGACCGATCCAATGGTGGCGGGCGCATCCAGCGGGGCAAGCCCCGCCGCCTCGCGCCCGTCGATCAGGATCGACACCGCGCCGCCATAATAGCCTTCGGCATAAAGACCGGTCAGCATCCGCCGATAATCGGCCTGCGCCGCCGCCACGATGTCCTGCGGCGTTCCCGTGCCCTCTGCCGCCAGTTCCGCGGTCAGCGACGCCAGCCGCAAGGTGCCCCTTAGACCCGCATCTTCGGTGGTCAGACGAAACTGCACATCCTGCGCGGGCAGGGGGGCCGCGGTCATCAGACCCGCGGCAAGTGCAAGCATGGGGGCAAATCGTGCCAAATATTCCGCTCCGTCCGGTGCCTTGGGCCACTTTCGGACCCTTGTGGCCTTGATACCCTATGTAGAGCCGAAGAAAATGGGGAAACCCCCATCGGCAAGGCTTTGCCGACCACAAAATGGTGAAGATCGGCGGCTGTCAGTTCAGGCGGCGAAGGGATCAACGGGGTAGGACACCCCGGCAAGATACAGGCCCTCCGGTGGGCAGACAGGGCCGCAGGCCGCGCGGTCCCGGGCGTCAAGCGCGGCGGTGACATCGTCGGGCGTCCATGCCCCCGCGCCGACCCGTTCCAGCGTGCCGACGAAGCTGCGGACCTGATTGTGCAGGAACGACCGGGCGCGCAGATGGAACTGAAACTCCTGCCCGCCATCGGACCGCGCAATTTCCTCGACCCGCAATTCATCCAGCGTCTTCACAGGGCTTGCCGCCTGACAGATCGACGACCGGAATGTGGTGAAATCATGCAGCCCGATCAGCCGGTCGGCCCCGGACTGCATCGCCGCCCGGTCCAGCCGGTTTTTGACCTGCCAGACCAGCCCGGCCTCGTGCACCAATGGCGCGCGGCGGGCGACCAGCCGGAACTGATAGCGCCGCTCGACCGCGGAAAACCGGGCGTGCCAGTCATCGGCCACGGGGGCGCAGGCCACGATGGCGACCGGGGCGGGCTTGAGGTGAAAATTCAGCGCCTCGGACAGGCGGAACGGGTCCCAGTCGCGGGCCAGATCGCAATGGGCGACCTGCCCGGTGGCGTGAACGCCTGCATCGGTCCGGCCAGCAGCGGCGATGGTATGCTCACCCGGCTCCAGCCGCGCCAGCGCGGCCTCGACCGCGCCCTGAACCGATGGCTGGTCGGCCTGACGCTGCCAGCCCGCAAAGGGCGCGCCGTGGTATTCGATTTTAAGGGCATAGCGGGGCATTTCTGCGCCATAGGGGGAGGTGGGCGCGAAATCAATCCCTACACAGGGTCGGGGGAGATGCCTATCTTGGGCGGAACACAGGCCGAAAGGGGCGCAACTTGGCACTTGGCACGATTGCAGACGGGATCAGCCGGACGGTGGACGCCGTGGCCGAGACCCTGACAGCCCCCTTTTCGGACCCTGTTATCCGGCTGGGCGTCACTGGCTTGTCGCGGGCGGGTAAGACGGTGTTCATCACCTCGCTGGTCGCCAACCTGATGAACCGGGGCCGGATGCCGCAGCTTGTCGCCGCCGCCAACGGCGCGATCCGCACAGCCTATCTTCAGCCGCAACCGGACGACACGATCCCGCGTTTTCCTTATGAAGACCACCTTGCCCGGCTCACCGCGCCAGAGCCGCGCTGGCCCGACGGCACCCGCCGGATCAGCGAACTGCGCCTGTCGCTGCGGGTTCAGCCGACCGGGCTTTTGTCCGGCCTGTCCGGGCCGCGGACCGTGCATCTGGATATCGTCGACTACCCCGGTGAATGGCTTCTGGACCTGTCCCTTCTGGACAAAAGCTTTGCCGATTGGTCCGCCGGGGTTCTGTCCCGGATCGGCGACCGGCCCGGCGGGGCGGAGGTCAGCGCCGCGCTGGCGGCAATAGATCCCGCCGCCAACCTTGATGAACCCGTGGCCCAATCGCTGGCCGATGCCTTCACCGCGCACCTTCATGTCGCGCGGGATGCGGGATATTCGGATTGCTCGCCCGGGCGGTTTTTGTTGCCCGGTGATCTGGAAGGGTCACCGGTGCTGACCTTTGCGCCCCTGCCGGCCACGCCGGGGACCGGGCGGCGCAGCCTGTATCGCGAATTCGAACGGCGGTTTGAAAGCTACAAGAAGAACGTGGTCAAACCTTTCTTCCGCGATCATTTTGCCCGGATCGACCGGCAGATCGTTCTGGTGGACGTGCTGGGGGCGGTCCACGCCGGGCCGCGCGCGGTCGAAGACCTGCGCCACGCCATGGCTGAAATCCTCTCGGCATTCCGGCCGGGGCGGAACGCATGGCTGACCCGGCTGCTGCGCGGGCGACGGGTTGAAAAGGTCCTGTTCGCTGCGACCAAGGCAGACCATCTGCACCACGCCCAACACCCGCAGCTGACCGCCATCACCGAGGCGCTGCTGCGCGAGGCGAAGGACCGCGCCGATTTCGCCGGCGCTGACACCGCCGCAATGTCCATCGCGGCCCTGCGCACCACAGTCGAGGATCGGGTGGATCACGGCGGCGCCCCCTTGGATGTGGTCCGGGGCCGTCTGCTTGACAGCGGCAAGGTCGCGGCCTTCCACCCCGGCGCACTGCCTGAAGACCCGGCCCATCTTTTGTCTCCGGCGCGTGACGGGGCCAAGGCGTGGCTGGACGAGGACTATGCCGTGATGCAATTCGCGCCCCAGCCCCTGACCCTGAAACCGGGCGATGGCCCGCCACATATCCGGCTTGATAAGGCAGCCCAGTTCCTGATCGGAGATCGGCTATGACAAAGACGCGCGAGGCCGCAAAGGGGCCGGTCCTGATCGAAATGGAGGAGGGTGCGCCCGCGCCGAAGGTGGAAGAAGCCGCGCCGGTGCCCGATCTGACCGATGTGCCGCAGGGGGTTGCGATGCAACAGGTTGCCGCCCTTGCCGGGCGCAGGCCGTCGCGGCTGGTCCGGTGGTTCTGGGGCAGCCTTCTGTCGCTTTTGACATTCGCCGCCTCGCTGGCCGCCTATGACTATGTCACCGGGTTGATCGCGCGGTCGCCGATCCTTGGCGGGATCGCGACGGTGCTTCTGGTCGTGGTGCTGGCGATCCTTGCGCTGGTCGCCCTGCGCGAACTGGCGGCCTTTGGGCGGTTGCGCCGAGTGGACCGCATTCAAAAGGCCGCCGATGCGGCGCTTGCCAGCGGCCAGCTTGCCGCGGCGCGTGGGGTGGTGGGTGATCTGACCCGCCTTTACGACCGGCGGCCCGACACAGACTGGGGCCGCGCCCGACTGGCAGAGCGGCAGGGGGATGTTCTGGATGCCGACGGGCTTTTGCGGCTGGCGGAAGATACGGTTCTGGAGCCACTTGATGCCCGCGCAAGGGCCGAGGTGGAGGCCGCCGCCCGTCAGGTCGCCACGGTCACGGCCATTGTGCCACTGGCGTTGGCCGACCTGTTCGCGGCGCTGACGGCGAACCTGCGCATGATCCGCCGGATCGCCGAGATCTACGGCGGTCGGTCCGGCACCTTGGGCAGCTGGAGACTGACCCGCGCGGTCTTTGCCCATCTTGTGGCGACCGGGGCTGTGGCCGTGGGCGACGACCTGATCGGGTCGGTCGCCGGGGGCGGGGTATTGTCCAAGGTCTCGCGCCGCTTTGGCGAGGGGGTGATCAACGGCGCCCTGACCGCCCGCGTCGGCGTTGCCGCGATGGAGGTCTGCCGTCCGCTGCCGTTTTCAGCGGGCAAGCGCCCCTCGGTCAGCGGGGTGGTGAAGCGGGCGTTGACTGGGTTGTTCGGGCGGTCGGGCTGACCGGGCCAAGGCTTCCCAGCGCGGGCAGCATCGTGCCCCGCACCAGCGCCGACAGAACCGGCGGGATCGGCCAGACGCGCGACAGCGGCGCCAACAGGTGATCGCGCAGCACGGGCAGGCTGCGACTGTCAGATTGGTATTGCGGGGTGAAGGCCGCGCTCATCCCCTGATAGGTGGCCACATGCCAGCGCCGCCCCCGTCCATAGGCCCGCAGCGCGTCGGGAAGGCAATGGCGGTGCCGCTCCAGCGCCCGCGCAAGGGCCAGCGCGTCCAAGAGCGCCATATTCGCCCCCTGCCCAAGCTGCGGCGAGGTGCGGTGCGCCGCGTCGCCGATATGGGCGATCCCGTCAGCAAAGGGTTGTCGCAGGGTGCCATGGGAATAGCGGGCCATGGTCATCTGGGCCGGGTCGGTGATCTGGCCAAGGAAGGGCGCGACCTCGGGCCAAAGCCCGATCGCCTCGGCCTTCCAGCTGTCGATCCCGCCGACCAGCCAATCGGCATGGCCACCCGCGGGCAGCGACCAGAAGACGGCGGCCTTTCGCGTTGTGTCCCCCGGCAGCAAGCCAATCGGCAGAACCCCGATCATCCGGCTGGCGCGGCGGTAGCATTGCCGCAATTCGTCGCTTGGCAGGTTGGTCGCGGGCCAGTCCACGACGCCCCAAATCGCGCCGTAGGGCAGGGGGCGCGACCGCAGCGGGGATAGGGCCGACCCAGCACCGGTTGCATCGACGATCAGGTCGAACGGGCCGTGTCGGCGACCCGAGGTGTCCAGCAAGCTCTTTTCATCTCGTCCGGCGATCCGCACCCCGGTCACAAGGGTCAGGGGCCGCGCCATCGCGGCATCGAACAGGGCCTTAAACAGCGCGGCCCGGTGAATGGCCAACCCGTGCCAGCCCTTGCCCGACCGGTCATAAGACACATCCAGAACAATGCGCCCGGCCTCGCCTTCATGTCCCAGCATCCGGTGCACGGCGCGGCCCCAGCCGCGCGCGGCGGGTCCGGCCCCGACGATGTCCAGCACCGCCTGACCGACAGGCTGGATCACAAGACCCGATCCGACGGGCGCGGGGGTATCGAACTGGTCCAGCAGGGTGACGCGATGGCCAAGGTCGGACAGAAGTGCGGCAGCGGCCAGTCCGCCAATCCCCCCGCCCGCAATGCCAATGGATAACCTGTTCAATCGCTCACCCCTTTTCGTGCAACCCTAGCGGGCGGCTTGGTTCACGCAAAGGCACTATTTCAGGCGCGGCACGGCGCCCGGCAGATCGGCCTCCAGCCCCAGTCGCAACCCGCGCCCGATCCGGTGGGCAAGGGCCGACCATGCGGCGGCGGTGTCTTCGGGCAGTTCCAGCCGAAGCACGCTGTCGAACAGGCCAAGCCAGACATCGAACATCGGCGGGCGGACGTTTCCGGCGGCCCGGTGCACCTGCATCGGGTTGCCGTCATAGGACCGTTCGAACAGGATCGCGTTGCGCCAGAACCGGGCGATCTTGGCCTCATGCGTGGGCCAGTCGGTGACATGGGCGGCAAAGACGGGGCCAAGGCCCGGATGGCGGCGGACGCTGTCATAGAACGTGGCGACGACCTGGTTGATCTGGTCGGGCGTCACATCGAACCTCGGGGGGAGTGTTGCGGTCATCACAGGTCCTTTCGCGGGGCAGGCTCTGCCTCTTTTCCGGGCGCGGCAACACGACAGGCTGACGCAGGCCCGCGCCCCTTGTCCCCTTGGCCCGCCGCGCCTATAAGCCTGCCCATGATGCAACGGACCCCGATCATCATTCGAATTATTCACCCGGCGCTCTGACAGCCAGAGACGCCGGGCAAAGGTGTCTGAGACCTCGCACCGCCCCAACCAGACCCTTTCCGATCAAGGACAAAGGACGCCACCCATGTGCGCCGATACCCCCGACTACAAAGACACGCTGAACCTTCCGAAAACCGATTTCCCGATGCGCGCGGGCCTGCCGAACCGCGAACCCGGCTGGCTGGAGCGCTGGGCGCAGATCGGCATCTATGAAAAGCTGCGCGAGAAGGCCAAGGACGGGTCGCGCAAGCCCTTCACCCTGCACGACGGCCCCCCCTATGCCAACGGGCATCTGCACATCGGGCACGCGCTGAACAAGATCCTCAAAGACATGGTCGTCCGGTCGCAGCAGATGATGGGCCGCGATGCCCGCTATATCCCCGGCTGGGATTGCCACGGCCTGCCCATCGAATGGAAGATCGAGGAACAGTATCGCGCCAAGGGCAAGAACAAGGACGAGGTTCCGGTGATCGACTTCCGGCAGGAATGCCGCAAGTTCGCCGAGGGCTGGATCGACGTGCAGCGCGAGGAATTCAAACGTCTGGGCGTCACCGGCACGTGGGATCGGCCTTACCTGACGATGGATTTCCACGCCGAGCGCGTCATCGCCGAGGAATTCATGAAGTTCCTGATGAACGGCACGCTTTATCAGGGCTCCAAGCCCGTAATGTGGTCGCCGGTCGAAAAGACCGCGCTGGCCGAGGCCGAGATCGAATACCACGATCACAAGTCGCACACGATCTGGGTGCCGTTCCGGGTCGCCTCTGCGGCGGACTTCCCGAACACGGGCGCCTGTCTTGATACGGACTTGCTTCAGGCCCGTGTCGTGATCTGGACCACCACCCCTTGGACCATCCCGTCGAACAAGGCTGTGGCCTATAACCCCTCCATCGCCTACGGGCTGTATCGGGTGGATGGCACGCAGGACGAAAGCTGGACCGCGCCGGGCGACCTCTATGTCTTTGCCGACGCGCTGGCCGAGGATGCGCTGACGAAATCGCGCGTCACCGAGTTTACCCGCGTCCGCGATGTGACCGCCGACGAGCTGGGCGCACTGACGCTGGCCCACCCCTTCCGAGGGATGGAGGGCGCGAACGGCTTTTGGGACTACGATGTTCCGATGATCGACGGCGACCATGTCACCGACGACGCGGGCACCGGCTTTGTCCACACGGCCCCCAGCCACGGTGCCGACGACTATGACTGCTTCGTCAAGCGGGGCTGGATGGACCGGATGACCCACAACGTCGGCGAGGAATCCGAGTTCCTGCCGCATGTGCCGTTCTTTGCCGGGCTTCAGGTCTTTGATGCCAAGGGCAAAGAGGGCAAGGCCAACCCCGCCGTCATCGACAAGCTGGTCGAGGCGGGGGGTATCATCGCACGTGGCCGCGTGACCCACAGCTATCCGCATTCCTGGCGGTCGAAGGCCCCGGTCATCTTCCGCAACACGCCGCAATGGTTCGCCGCGATCGACCGGCCCGTCGGCGATGGGCAGGACGACTATGGCACCACGATCCGGGAGCGGGCGCTGACCAGCATCGACAAGCTGGTGCAATGGACGCCGCAGACCGGGCGCAACCGCCTCTATTCCATGATCGAGGCGCGGCCCGACTGGGTGCTGTCGCGGCAGCGGGCCTGGGGCGTGCCGCTGACCTGTTTCACCAAGAAGGGGGCATTGCCCACGGACGCGGAGTTCCTGCTGCGCGATCCGGCGGTGAATGCCCGCATCGCCGAGGCGTTCGAGGCCGAAGGCGCCGATTGCTGGTATGCCGACGGGGCGAAGGACAGGTTCCTGTCCGGTATCGTCAACCCCGATGACTTTGAACAGGTCTTTGATATCCTTGACGTTTGGTTCGACTCCGGCTCGACCCACGCCTTTGTCCTGCGCGATCGGGAAGACGGGTCTGACGACGGGCTGGCCGACCTGTATCTGGAAGGGACCGACCAGCACCGGGGCTGGTTCCATTCCTCGATGCTGCAGGCCTGCGGCACCAAGGGGCGCGCGCCCTATCGCGGCGTGCTGACCCATGGCTTCACGCTCGATGAAAAGGGCATGAAGATGTCCAAGTCGCTGGGCAATACCATCGCGCCGGAACAGGTCGTCAAACAATATGGCGCCGATATCCTGCGTCTTTGGGTGGCGCAGTCGGACTATACCGCCGACCTGCGGATCGGGCCGGAGATCCTGAAAGGGGTCGCCGACAGCTATCGCCGGTTGCGCAACACCATGCGTTATATGCTGGGCAGCCTTGCCGACTTCTCCGAAAGCGACCGGATCGACCCGGCGGAGATGCCGGAACTGGAACGCTGGGTGCTGCACCGTCTGGCCGAACTGGACCACAAGGTTCGCAGCGGCTACGCCGCCTATGACTTCCAGGGCGTGTTCCAGGCGGTTTTCACTTTTGCGACCGTGGACCTGTCGGCCTTCTACTTCGACATCCGCAAAGATGCACTTTACTGCGATGGGGACACGCCGCGCCGCCGCGCCGCGCGGACGGTTCTGGACATCCTGTTCCACCGGCTGACGACCTGGCTCGCCCCGATCCTGACCTTCACCATGGAAGAGGTCTGGCTGGAACGGTTCCCGGGTGACGACAGCTCGGTCCACCTTGTGGATATCCCGGACACCCCCGCCGACTGGCTGGACGAACCGCTGGCCGCGAAATGGGCCAAGGTGCGTCGCGCCCGCCGGGTTGTCACCGGCGCGCTCGAGGTGCAGCGGACCGAAAAGGTCATCGGCGCTTCGCTGGAAGCGGCCCCGGTGGTCCATGTGGACGCGGAAACGGTCGAGGTGCTGAAGACCGTCGCCTTTGACGATCTCTGCATCACCTCGGCCATTTCGGTCACCACCGACCCGGCCCCCGCCGAAGCCTTCCGCTTGCCGGAAGTCGACGGGATCGGCGTGGTCTTTGAAAAGGCCGAGGGCGAGAAATGCCAGCGCTGCTGGAAGATCCTGCCCGACGTGGGCCGCCACAGCCACGCGGGCACCTGCGCCCGCTGCGACGAGGCATTGGGCTAGGTCATGGTGCGCGGGCGACGCGAAACGCGCTTGCCCGCGCCTTTCTTGCGATCAATCCGGCTGCGGGAGCCTGAGGTGCCGCTGCCGGAGCGATATCCGTTCACGCTCCCTTGGCTTGATCCCGACTTCGAACTCCTTTTCGAACAACCGGTTACGATCATTGTGGGTGAAAACGGATCTGGAAAGTCAACCGTGCTTGAAGCCATTGCCGCGCTGTCCGGGTTTGGGGCATCAGGCGGAGGGGCATGGAAAGGCAACGATCTGTCGGAAGACGCCGAAGACGCCGAAGCACTGGCCGCGCATCTTCGCGCTGGGTGGCTGCCAAAGGTAGGCCGGGGATGGTTTCTCAAGGCGCAGGGTTTTGCTGCTGTCGGTAGTTTGACAGCGAAGAACTACCTTGGGTTTTCACATGGTGAAGGGTTCGTCGAGATGATCCTTGACCGGATGAGCGAACAGGGCGTTTTCCTTTTTGATGAGCCCGAGGCAGCTTTGTCTCCGCGCAAACAGGCCGAGCTTCTGCGTTTCCTGAGCGAAATCCAGTCGGAAGCAACCTCGCAGGTAATCCTGGCAACGCATTCTCCCATTCTGATGGCAGTGCCAGAAGCCGATATCATCCAGATCTCTCATCGGGGTCTGCAGCGGATACACTTCCGCGACACAGATCATTTTCGGCTCTGGTCGGCATTCACCGCTGACCCCGATGATTTCGTCGCCGCCGCGATCGAAGGTCGTATCGGCGATCTGGCTTGATCCGAACCGGTGCGGCGAAAGAACGCCAAACCCGAACGTTGAAAGTTGCGCCACGTGACGGTCTTCTGACTGCCGGAGAAAACGGTCCGGGCGGGTTTTCGGGTGGCGGCGGAATCGAGGCCAAGGTTGCCCTTTTGCAACTTGAAGGCGCGGCGGGCCTGTTGATCTGACCGGAATTGCCCCCTATCGCTTGTCCATTCCTGATCTGGACCCCGTGATGACCCCGACCGTATTCTTTGCCGTTCTGGCCGCCGCCCTGCTGCATGCAAGCTGGAACGCGGTAATCAAATTCGGCGCGTCGAAGATTTCGGGCGTGCTTGTCATGACGGTGATACAGGGCAGTGCCGGGCTGATCATCGCGCTGACGCGGCCCTTTCCGGGGTCCGAGGTCTGGCCGTGGTTGTTGGCCTCGGGCGTGCTGCACGCGGCTTACAAGCTGTTCCTTGGTTTTGCCTATGAACAGGGCGACCTGAGCCGGGTTTACCCCATCGCCCGCGGTGCGGCCCCGATGATGGTTCTTCTGGTCTCGGCGACCTGGGGTATCGACGCGCTGACGGGCGCGGAACTTCTCGGGATTCTCATCCTTGGCGGCGGGATTGCCTTGATGGCGCGCGGGGTGTTCACCTCGGGCGAAAGCAGGCGGCTATTGCCCTTCGCGCTGGCCTCGGCCGTGGCGACGGCGGGCTATTCCCTGATCGACGGGATGGGCGCACGGATCGGGGGCGACCCGGTGGCCTTTGTCGGCTGGATGTTCGCGCTGGATATGCTGTTCTTCACGCCAATCAGCATTGCCCTGCGGGGGCCGGGTATCGCGCGGGTCACGGCCCGGGGCTGGATGATCGGCGGGGTGGCGGCAGCGGGGTCCTACGGGGCCTATGCCATTGCCGTCTGGGCCATGACGCAGGCGCCGATCGCGCTGGTCACGGCGTTGCGCGAAACCTCGATCCTGTTTGCGATGGTCATTGGGGTCTTGCTGTTCCGGGAACGGCTGAACCTTGGCAAGATTGCCGCCGGGGCCCTGATCCTGATCGGGGTGATCCTGACCCGGATCTAGCCTTCCTTGCCGTAGATGACTTGCTGCATCGCGCCCGCGCCCACCAGATATACCGAGGTGATCACAAGCCCCCAATGCGCCCAGCTTTCGGGGTGGAAATCGACCCAGGCCGCCCAGCCCGCAAAGAAGGTCCAGGCCAGCGCCATCGGCAGGGTAATGGTGCGCCAGCGGGCCGTGCGGGTCGGGTGGACGAATTTGATCGGCAGGAACATCGCGACGGCCAACAGCGCCACAAGCGCAAGGATGACCCAGAACGACGGGCTAAGCGCGAACAGAACCAGCACCACCTGATTCCAGCACCCCGGAAAGCCGGAGAAGGAATAATCCTTTGTCTTCATGCGGCTGTCGGCAAAATACATCGCACTTGCAAAGGTGATCACGATGATCGCGAACCAGCCGGTCCAGCCGGGCAGAAGCCCGGATTTGAACAACGCATAGGCCGGGACGAAGACATAGGTCAGATAGTCGATGATCAGGTCCAGAAGGACGCCATCAAAGATCGGCGCATTGGTCTTGACGTCATATTTGCGTGCCAGCGGTCCGTCGATCCCGTCGACGAAGAAGGCGACGACCAGCCAAAGGAACATCAGGCTCCATTTTTCGTCGACGGCGGCCAGCATTGCCAGCATGGCGAAAACGGCACCTGTCGCGGTAAGCAGGTGAACGGCGAGGGCTTTGTGGGCAAGTGTCATGAATCCGTCATGGCGGAAACCGGCCAGCCCCGCAACCGTGTTTCAGCCTGTCAGGTGGCAAGTTCGTCTTCGGTGGGAACTTCCAGCCCCTGCATTGGTGGCTTGTCCGGTTCACGGATCGCCTGCATGGCGGCGCGGGCAAGGAATTGGCCGGCCTGCCCGACGTGCTCTGTCGTGACGATCATGTTCTTGCGGAACAGCCGCAGGACAGGGGCAGCTTCCTTGGCGAAGATCTGGATGTCCTCGCCGACGGTGCGGCCCAATTCCTCTGCCGCGGCGACAACCGACATGGCAGCGCGCATCGACGCACAGATATAGCCGCCCACGTCCGGCGACAATTGAAGCCGCTGGTGGACACTGACGCGGATCTCTTCGATCGAGCTGTCCGACGTCGCGTTGACGGCAACATGCAGCGGAATTCCAACTTTGGCGGCCTCGTCCTTTGCCGCCGAAATCATCAGCTGGGAATAGGTCTGATCCGTCGGCGGCGCCATAAGGGCGATCTGTCGGCATCCGCGCGCCTTGAGCTGCCGCACACCGATCCGTGCCCATTCTCCGTTGTCGAAGTCGAAATAGGGGTGGCTGCCCGACAGGTTGCACCGCCCGTGGGTGGCAAAGGGAAATTTGTTGTCCACCAGATAGCGGACGCGCGGATCCTCGGGCGTGATCTGGTTCAGGATAACCGCGTCGGCGGTGTGGTTTTCGACCACATAGCGGACGGGCTCCAGCGGATCCTGATCGTTGAAGTAGGGGGTGATGGTCAGGTGAAACTGGGTTCCCCGCAATTCAGCGGCCAGCGAGGCGATCAGCTCTGCGGCGTGGCTCATCACCGCCCGTTCCGTGGGCAGGACAAGGCTGATCACGTTTGTCCGCCCGGTGCGCAGGCGCACGCCCGCCCGGTTGGGGACATAGCCAATCTCGCGGGCAATCCGCCGCACCAGAACCTTGGTGTCTTCCTTGATGTCGGGCGCATCGCTCAGGGCGCGGGACACGGTCGCGACGGCAAGCCCGCTGATCTGCGAGATCGTCTTGAGGGTGGGTTTCGCGCCCGAATCGGCGACCGCGACCGCGTGTCCTCCTGATGCTTTCGATTCGCGTGCCACGCGTCTTCTTCCTTCCTGTTCCCCCCGGCGACGCCTCTCCTCAAGGCGGGTTGCGCGGGTGGAAGTCCTTTGTTTGTCGCTGGATAGCCCGGAAAAACAGGGGGCGATACAGCGATTTCGGATACTGAACTTTATCAGGATAGCGAGTGTCAAACAGTCTTGATTTGCGAAACTAAAACGTTATAGGAATTTCTGTAACGATTTAGATCAGGGAGGATAGAATCGTGAAACTCACTACCAAACTGCTTGCTGCGACCGCGATTGTTAGCGCAACCAGCGCTTCTGCGGTGGACCTTGAAGTCACCCATTGGTGGACTTCTGGCGGCGAAGCTGCTGCGGTGTCCAAGTTCGCCGAAGCGCTGAACACCCGGACCGAGCACAACTGGATCGACGGCGCGATCGCCGGGTCCGGCGGCACCGCCCGCCCGATCATCATCAGCCGCATCCTTGGTGGTGACCCGATGGCCGCAACCCAGTTGAACCACGGCCGTCAGGCAGAAGAACTGATCGAAGCCGGTCTGATGACCGACCTGACCGAAGTGGCCGAGGCGGAAGGCTGGGCCGACATCGTGAACCCGCCGTCGCTTCTGGATGCCTGCACCTTCGAAGGCCGCATCTACTGCGTGCCGGTGAACATCCACTCGGCCCAGTGGATCTGGATCAGCCACGGCGCGTTTGAAAAGGCCGGTGTCCCGGTCCCGACCAACTGGGATGAATTCGTTGCCGGCGCCCCCGCGCTGCAAGAAGCCGGGATCGTCCCGCTGGCCATGGGTCAGCAGGGCTGGCAGCAGTCCATCGCTTTTGGCGCGCTGGCCGTTGGTCTGGCCGGTGTCGATACCTGGCTGGCCGTGAACCGCGACAAGAACGCCGAAGTAGCCGCTGGCCCCGAATACGCCCGCGTCTTCGCTGCGGCAGCGGATGCCCGTGAACTGGCCCGTGACAGCAACGTTCAGGACTGGAACCTTGCCACCAATATGGTGATCACCGACACCGCCGGTGGCCAGATCATGGGTGACTGGGCACAGGGTGAATTCCAGGTCGCCGGTGAAGTTGCTGGCGAAGACTACAGCTGTCTGCCGGGCCTTGGCTTCAACGAGGTTCTGGATACCGGCGGCGACGCCTTCTACTTCCCGGCCATCGACGATCCGGAAGTGCGCGCGGCCCAGCTGGAACTGGCCTCGCTGCTGATCTCGCCGGAAGTGCAGGTGTCCTTCAACCTCGCCAAGGGTTCGCTGCCGGTGCGTGGCGATATCGACATGTCGTCGGCCAACGACTGCATGCAGAAGGGTCTGAACATCCTCGCCAGCGGCGGCGTGCTGCCGTCGGGTGACATGAACCTCAGCCCCGACACCTCGACCCAGATCGAAGAACTGATGGCCGAATTCTGGTCCTCGGACATGAGCGCGGAAGACGCTCAGGCCCGTTACGCCGCCATCATCGCCGACGCCGACTGATCCGGCGCCGACATCCGAAGGGTCCGGCCGCGCGCCGGGCCCTTCCATTCACTTCATTAACATCGGGGGGCTTTGACATGGACGCGTCCAGGCGGCCGAACCAGCTATTCCGCAATCTGAATGCCAAACTGGCGTCGATCCCCATGATCGTGACCGCGCTAGTGGTCTTCGTGGGCGGAACGACATGGACCGTGGTCCATTCCTTCACCAACTCGCGGCTGCTGCCGAAACTGAATTTCGTTGGGCTCGACCAATACGAACGGCTTTGGTCGTCCAGTCGCTGGATGATCTCGATCGAGAATCTGGCGATTTACGGCGCTTGTTCGATGATCCTGTCGCTGCTGATCGGCTTTACGCTGGCGGCACTTCTGGACCGCAAGATCCGGTTCGAAGGGGCCTTCCGCACGATCTTCCTCTATCCCTTTGCCCTCTCCTTCGTCGTCACCGGCCTTGCCTGGCAGTGGATCCTGAACCCCGATTTCGGCATTCAGGGCGTTGTGCGCGACTGGGGCTGGGAAGGCTTTGTCTTCGACCCGCTGAACAACCCCGATATCGTGATCTTCGGGATCCTGATCGCCGGGATCTGGCAGGGGTCCGGCTTTATCATGGTGATTATGCTGGCCGGTCTGCGCGGGATCGACGAAGACATCTGGAAAGCCACCCGTGTCGAAGGCATCCCTGCCTGGAAGACCTATATTCAGGTCATCATTCCGATGATGCGCCCGGTCTTCGTGACTGCGCTGGTGCTGATCGCCTCTGGCATCATCAAGCTTTACGATCTTGTGGTCGCGCAAACCAACGGTGGCCCCGGCCTGTCGTCGGAAGTGCCCGCCAAATACGTGATCGAATATATGTTCCGCGCCCAGAACCTCGCGCAGGGCTTTGCCGCCTCCACCATGATGCTGGTGTCGGTGATCATCATCCTTGTCCCCTGGGCCTACCTTGAATTCGGAGGAAAGAAGCGTGGCTGACATGACCGCAAACGCACCCGTCCTCGAAGGGCCGAGCGGCCCGAAACCGCGCCGCCGCTTTTCGCGCCGCAACATCTTCCTCTACGGCACGCTGATCGTCGTTTCGATGTATTACCTGCTGCCGCTTTACGTGATGGTCGTGACCTCGCTGAAGGGGATGCCGGAAATCCGGTTGGGCAACATCTTTAGCCCACCGATGGAAATCACCTATGAACCCTGGGTCAAGGCATGGGCCGAGGCCTGCACCGGGATCAACTGCGACGGTCTTAGCCGCGGGTTCATGAATTCGGTGCAGATCCTTGTCCCCTCGGTCGTCCTGTCGATCGCGATCGCAAGCGTCAACGGCTACGCGCTGGCCAACTGGCGGTTCAAAGGGTCCGAGGTGTTCTTCACCATCCTGATCATCGGGGCCTTCATCCCCTATCAGACCATGCTGTATCCCATTGTGATCATGCTGCGCGAGATCGGGCTGATGGGGTCGATCTGGGGGCTGGTGCTGGTGCACACGGTCTTTGGGATGCCGATCCTGACACTTCTGTTCCGCAACTATTTCACCTCGATCCCCGAGGAGTTGTTCAAGGCCGCCCGCGTCGATGGGGCCGGGTTCTGGGGCATCTACCTGCGGATCATGGTGCCCATGTCCCTGCCGATCTTTGTTGTGGCAATGATCCTTCAGGTGACAGGTATCTGGAACGATTTCCTGTTTGGTGTGATCTACACCAAGCCCGAAACCTACCCGATGACCGTTCAGCTGAACAACATCGTCAACTCGGTGCAGGGCATCAAGGAATACAACGTCAATATGGCCGCGACATTGCTGACGGGGCTTGTCCCCCTGATCATCTACTTCGTGTCTGGCAAACTTTTCGTCCGCGGCATCGCTGCCGGCGCCGTGAAAGGCTGAACTCATGAACTCTGTTGAAATCAAGAACCTGGACCTCAGCTTCGGTAGCGTGAAGGTGCTGCAAAACCTGAACCTGGACATTGGGCAGGGCGAATTCATCGTGCTGCTCGGGTCGTCGGGTTGTGGCAAATCCACGCTTCTGAACTGCATCGCGGGCCTGTTGGACGTGACCGGCGGCCAGATCCACATCAATGGCAAGAACGTCACCTGGGCCGAACCGTCGGAACGCGGCATCGGCATGGTGTTCCAGTCCTACGCGCTTTACCCGCAAATGACTGTGGAAAAAAACCTGTCCTTCGGGCTGCGTAACGCCAAGATGCCGAAGGACGAAATCGACGCGCGCGTTGCCCGCGCTGCCGAGATCCTGCAAATCCAACCGCTGTTGAACCGCAAGCCGGGCGCGCTTTCGGGTGGTCAGCGGCAGCGGGTCGCCATCGGCCGGGCGCTGGTGCGGGACGTTGATGTCTTCCTGTTCGATGAACCCCTGTCGAACCTCGACGCCAAACTGCGCGCCGATCTTCGGGTCGAGATCAAGCGCCTGCACGGCCAGCTTCAGAACACGATGATCTATGTCACCCATGACCAGATCGAGGCGATGACCCTTGCCGACCGGATCGCGATCATGAAAGGCGGCAAGATCATGCAGCTGGGCAGCCCGCATGAAATCTACAACAGGCCGCAGAACCTTTACGTCGCCGATTTCATCGGCTCGCCGTCGATGAACTTCATCAAGGGGGACCTGTCCGGCGGCACCTTCCGCGCCGGTGATATGGTGATCCCGGTTGACGGCTACGACTTCGCCGAAGGGACCAAGCGCGAGGGCGCGGCGATCTTTGGTGTTCGTCCTGAACATATCGCCACGGGCGACGCGCTGGCCTCTGCCCCGATCCGGACGCAGGTCACCGTCGATCTGGTCGAACCTATGGGGGCCGACACGCTGATCTATTCCTCGATTGCGGGCACCCCGGTGCATATCCGCATGGATGGGCAGGCCGTGGTCCGCAAGGGCGACACGGTGGAGATCGGCATCAACCCCAAGGACGCATCCCTGTTCGATCCCGACAGCGAACTGCGTCTCTAAGACCCGGACCCGGCCCCATGACCAATATCACCCAACTTGCCGGGCGCTGGACCCTGGCCGATGACACGGGCGACCACGCCTGTGACATCGACCTGCCCGGCGACGGGATTTCCGGGCTGGAACGGGCCGGGCTGATCCCCGATCCCTATTGGGGCCGGAACGAATACGACCTGCGCTGGATCTGCGAACGGGACTGGACCGCGCGGCGGCAGGTGGTGCTTGCCGATCCGGCGGTCGATCTTGTGATCTCGGGGCTGGATACGGTGGCCGAGGTGCGCTGGAACGGCCAGCTGGTCCTTTCGGCGGAAAACGTGCACCGAACCTATCGCGTGGACCTGACCGGCGCGGCCCGGGCCGGCGAAAACGAGGTCGAGATCACGTTCAAATCGGCCTTGCGCGAAGGGAAAGCCCGGCACGACCTGCTGCCGTTCCCGGTGCCGTGGAGCAAGAACAACAACCAGATCCCCTATGGCAATGCCCTGCGCAAGGTGCAGTGCGATTTCGGCTGGGACTGGAATATCGCGCTCGCGTCCTTTGGCATTTCCGGGGACATCCGGTTGGAGCCCGCCGCCGCCCCCCGAATTGACGGGGTTCTGGTCTGGCAAGACCACGCAGAGGGCGCGGCCACGGTGACGGTCAAGGTGCAGGCCACGGGCTGTGACGACCAAGAGGCCGAAATCATCCTGTGCGGCCAGACGGCCAAAGCCACCATCGCGGGCGGCGTGGCAGAGGCGACGCTGACCATCCCCGACCCGGTTTTGTGGTGGCCGAACGGGCAGGGCGCGCAGGTGTTGCACGACCTGACCGTGGTCATCGGCGCGGTCGCAGCCACCCGCCGGATCGGCCTGCGCAAGATCGAACTGGTCACTGAACCGGACAGCGACGGGGCGTCGTTCAGGTTCCGGGTCAATGGCCGGGACGTCTTTGCCAAGGGGGCCAACTGGATCCCTGCCGATGCGCTGCATGGGCGGATCACCCCGGACAAAACCCGCGCCCTGCTGCAATCCGCCAGCGACGCGCATATGAACATGATCCGGGTTTGGGGCGGCGGCCGATACGAGGCCGAAGACTTCTATGATGCCTGCGATGAACTGGGTCTGCTGGTCTGGCAGGATTTCATGTTTGCCTGTTCGCTTTATCCCTCGACCGACGATTTCCTGTCCGAGGTCCGGGCCGAGGTGGCCGAACAGGTCGCCCGCCTGCAACACCGGACCTGTCTGGCCCTATGGTGCGGCGACAATGAACTGGTCGGCGCGCTCGACTGGTATCCCGAGGCGCGGGAAAACCGGGACCGCTACATCGTCAACTATGACCGCCTGAACCGGACCATTGAAACCGGGCTGCGCGCCGTTGACCCTTCCGCCAATTGGTGGCCGTCGTCGCCATCGCTGGGGGTGATGGATTTCCGCGACGGCTGGCATGTGGACGGGCAGGGGGACATGCATTTCTGGTCGGTCTGGCACGAGGGCCGGGACTTCGACCATTACCGCGATGTGAAACCGCGGTTCTGCTCTGAATTCGGGTTCCAGTCCTACCCGTCGATGCCGGTGATCGAAACCTTCACCGACCCGAAGGACCGCAATATCGCCAGCCCCGTGTTCGAAAGCCACCAGAAGAACGCAGGCGGCAATGCGCGGATTGCTGAAACCATGTTCCGCTATTTCCGCTGGCCGGAGCGGTTTTCCGATTTCGTCTGGCTGAGCCAGATCCAACAGGCCGAGGCGATCAAGACCGCCGTGACCCAGTGGCGTGGCCTGAAACCCTATTGCATGGGCACGCTCTATTGGCAGCTGAACGATACATGGCCGGTTTGTTCCTGGTCCTCGCTCGACTACGGCGGCGGCTGGAAGATGCTGCATTACTACGCGCAGCGGTTCTATGCGCCCGTCAATGTCGTCGCGATGCCGGAAGGCGGGCGGATCCTGCTGCGGGGCGTGAATGACACCGGCACTGATGTGCAGGTGACCGTCACCGCATATGCCGCCGCGCTGGATGGAACCACGCGCGAGATCGGGACCGGGCGGGCAAGTGTCGGCGGCGCGGCGGAACTGCTGCTGGACCTTGACCGGGACGCGCTGGGACCGGACGAACTGCTGACCTTCGTCTGGGACACCGACGCTGGTCATCGGGGCGGCGACATCTTTGCGCCGAAGCCCCTCAAATCCTATGACCTGCAGGATCCCCGGCTTTCGCTGTCGCAGGACGGCAACACCGTGACCGTCTCGGCCCAGGCGCTGGCCCTGTTCGTCACGGTCGAGGCCGATGTCCCCGGCCGGTTTTCGACCAATGCCTTCACCCTGTTTCCTGGACACCCGGCCGTGGTGACCTTCACCCCCGACGATCCGGATGCTATCGCGCGGTTCAGCCTGCGCGATCTTCACTCTGCCACGATGGCGCAACCAGCAAAGGACGCATGATGCCTTCGATCTCATTCCAGATGTTTTCCACCCGCAATTGGCCGGTAGAAGAGACCTTCGCCATGTTGTCCGAACTGGGCATCAAAGAGGTAGAGGGGTTCGGCCCCCTGTTCGAAAACCCGGCCGCAACCCGTGCCCTGATGGATCAATACGGGCTGTCGATGCCCACCGCGCACTTCGGGTTTGATCTGGTCGAAAGTGACCCGGCCAAGGTGATCGACATTGCCAACACGCTTGGCGCCCACACGGTGATCGTGCCCTACCTGATGCCCGACGACCGCCCGACGGATCGCGCCGGATGGCAGGCTTTCGCCGCCCGTCTGGCCGAAGCGGGCAAGCCGATCGTTGCCGCCGGTCTGACCTATGGCTGGCACAATCACGACTTTGAATTCCTGCCGACCGCCGATGGCTGCCTTCCGATCGAAGAGATCGCCGCCGCCTCGGACGACATCATGTTCGAACTTGATCTCGCGTGGATTCACGTCGCGGGGCAGGACCCGGTGGACTGGCTGAACCGCTACAAGGGTCGCGTGGTGGTTGCCCATGTAAAGGACCGCGCCGCCGCTGGCGACAACGCGGACGAAGACGGCTGGGCCGATCTGGGCCACGGGGTCATCGACTATTCCCGCATCGTTCCGGCGCTCAAGGAAACCGGCGTGACGCGCTGGGTTCTTGAGCATGACAACCCGTCCGACCAGCAGCGCTTTGCCAGCCGGTCGTTCGAAACCGTATCCAAATTCTAGGGGGCTGAGATGGCAAGACTTGGGATCGGGATTATTGGCTGCGGCAATATCTCTACCGCCTATCTGAAACTGGCGCCGACCTTCAAATCGCTTGAAGTGCGGGCCGTGGCAGACATCAACACAGAGGCCGCAAAGGCGCAGGCCAAGGCGTTCAACGTCCGCGCCGAAACGGTCGAGGGGCTGCTGGCCGCCGATGACATCGACATGGTGGTGAACCTGACGATTCCGGCGGTGCACTATCAGGTCACGCGGCAAATTCTTGAGGCGGGCAAACACGCCTATTCGGAAAAGCCGCTGGTTCTGACGCTGGAAGAGGCGGAAGACCTGCGCGCGCTGGCCACCGAGAAGGGGCTGCGGGTCGGTTCTGCCCCGGATACCTTCCTTGGCGGGGCACACCAATTGGGTCGCGCCGCCGTGGACAGTGGCAAGACCGGCCGCATCGTCGGCGGCACCTGCCATTTCATGAACCATGGGATGGAAAACTGGCACCCGAACCCGGACTTCTTCTTTCAGCCCGGTGCCGGGCCGGTTCTGGACATGGGCCCTTATTACATCACCAACCTTGTCCAGATGATCGGGCCGGTGCGGGCCGTGTCGGGCATGACGGCCGCCAGTTTCCCCACGCGGACCATTTCCAATGGCCCGCGCAACGGCGAAACCGTCCCCGTCGATACCCCCACGAACATCCATGCCCTGCTGGAGTTTGAAAACGGCGCCATCGTCACCCTTGGGATGAGCTGGGACGTATGGGCCCACCGCCATGCCGAGATGGAGCTATACGGTGCCGAAGGGTCGCTCTACGTACCCGATCCGAATTTCTTCGGCGGCGATGTGGAATTTACCGGCCCGGATGGAAAGACCGCGCCGCTGGACGCGTGGGACCATCCTTTCGGCGTGCCCAACATGGAAATGGGCAATGGCGAGATGCGGGCGAACTACCGCTGTGCCGGTCTGGCCGATATGGCTGCGGCCATCGACGAAGGGCGCGAACACCGCTGCAACATCGACCTTGCCGTGCATGTGGTCGAGGTGATGACCGCGATCCTGAAGTCGGGGGAAACCCGCGAATGGGTGACCATGACCACGACCTGCACCCGGCCCGAAGCCCTGTCCCCGGACGAGGCCCGCGCGTTGATGGCCTAAGGAACCGGCCCTGGCGCCTGGTCGCCGGGGTCACCCCTTGGGGTGGGCGCGTTCGTAGACTTCCATCAGACGCGCTGTATCCACCGCCGTATAGGCCTGTGTGGTGGACAGGGACGCGTGCCCCAAAAGTTCCTGAATGGCCCGAAGGTCGCCGCCCGCGTTCAGCAGATGGGTGGCGAAACTGTGCCGCATCGCGTGCGGCGTCGCCGTGGCGGGCAGGCCCAGTTGCAGCCGCGCCTGTTCCATCACCTTTTGCACCGCGCGTGGGTTCAACCCCTTGCCGCGCACCCCCCGGAACAGGGGTGCCCCCGGCTCTGCCTCAAACGGGCAGGCGGCGACATAGCTGTCCACAGCCGCCCGTGCGGCGGGCAGGACCGGGACAATCCGTTCCTTGCCGCCCTTACCGGTGATCCGCAGCACTTCGGGCAGGGGGGCGTCGGCCCCGGTCAGCGACAGCGCCTCGGATATCCGCAGCCCGCAGCCATACAGCAGCGTCACCACGGCCATATCCCGCGCCGCGACCCATGGGTCACGCGCTTGCAATTCGACCGTGTCGATCATCGTTCGGGCGGCGTCTTCCGACAGCGGGCGGGGCAGCTTGCGCTGGAACTTTGGCGACCGCGTGGACAGAACGGCGGTGGGTTCAAAGCCTTCCCGGTCCGACAGCCAGCGATAGAAGGATTTGACCGCCGACAGGGACCGGGCCAGCGACCGGGCCGCAACGCCGCGCCCCCGTTCCGAGGCCATCCAGGCCCGCATGTCACTGACCTTGATTCTGGAAATCGGGCCAAGGCCCTGTGTTTCGCCATGATGCGACTGCATGAAGGCGAGAAAGCCCAGAACGTCGGACTGATAGGCCTTGATCGTGTTGTCAGAGGCGTCGTTCAGCGCGCGCGCGTGATCCAGCCAATCGTCAAGCGCGGAACTGAGCGCCGGGGAGATCACCGGATCAGGACAGCCACCGCCGCATGGCCCGTTCAAAGACCCCGGCGAAGAACGCCAGAAGATCGGTGCCCTGTTGCGGCGTGAACTGATGGGGGTCTTCGGCCCCCATGACAAGCATCCCCGGCAGGCGACCCCGCCCAAGGTCCAGCTTCAGGCAGGCCTCGGAATGGATGAACCCGGCCTTGTCGCCATAAAGCGCGACATCGTCCGATGCGATCTGGCGCAGCGTCACCTGTCGGGTGCCCACGGGCCGCCCGGCGGTCAGGTAGGTTTCGACAAAACCCGGCGCGGCCATCGACAGGACCCCTTCGAACCGTTTCACGGCCGGGTCATCGGTATTGGCCGCCGATTCGAGAACCAGCTTCATCGAATCGACGCGCAGGATATCGGCCACGTCACCGCCCAGATCGCGCAGGAACACCTCGAACCGGGTGGCATCCATCAGCCGCAGCACGGCGCGGTGGATCTGGTTCGTTCCGGCAAGGTTCTCATAGGCGGCGGCGATCACGCTGCGATGGGTGTCTTCCAGCCGGTCGAGCCGCGATTCAAGCCGCGACATCGCAATGCCGCGCAGGTCGACGATGTTGCCGCCCAGCGATTTCTCGTTCGCGCTGACCAGCGCGCGCATGATATCGGCATCGTCCAGCAGGGTTTCCGGCTCTTCGATGATGCGGCGGCGAAGGGTTTCGTCGATGTTCGGCTTGGTGTTCATTCGGTGACTCGCAAAAGAATTGGCGGGACCATAACAGGCCCCGCCTCGGATTTCCTCAACTTTTTCGACCTTATTGCAGGCATCTGCCAGCCGATGGTTCGAAAAGTGATATTTGGCTTACAGGATCTTGATTCCGGCCTTTTCGATATCGGCCATGAAGCCGGCAAGACCCTTGTCGGTCAGAACGTGGTTGGCCATGGCCTTGATCACCGACGGCGGGGCGGTGGCCACATCGGCGCCGATCTTGGCGCATTCCGACATGTGGTTGGCCGACCGGATCGACGCGGCAAGGATCTGCGTGTCGAACCCGTAGTTGTCATAGATGGTGCGGATGTCTTCGATCAGGTCGAGACCATCAAGGTTGATATCGTCCATCCGGCCAATGAAGGGCGAAATGAAGGTCGCGCCGGCCTTGGCGGCAAGAAGCGCCTGATTGGCCGAGAAACACAGGGTCACATTGACCATGTTGCCTTCGTCCGACAGCACCTTGCAGGCCTTCAGACCGTCCCAGGTCAGCGGCACCTTGACGGCGATGTTCGGCGCGATCTTGGCCAGCTTGCGGCCTTCGGCGATCATGTCGTCCGCCTTCAGCGAAACAACCTCGGCCGAAACCGGACCGTCGACCATGTCGCAGATTTCCTTGGTCACTTCGAGGATATTGCGGCCCGATTTCGCGATGATCGAGGGGTTGGTGGTCACGCCATCGACCATGCCAAGGTCGTTAAGCTCGCGAATGGCATCAATATCGGCGGTATCTACAAAGAATTTCATGGCAGTCTCCTGTAGGGCAACGGTTCGTCGGTCCTTTAGCGCAAACGGACGGGCGATGAAAGCGGCTATGGGGGCCTTTACACCCGGACCCGCCCCCGGCTTATTGGGCCAAAACCCGGCCCGCGCGCGTTTCGCGCCCAAGGAACCGATCCCATGTCGCAGGACTTTTTCCATGAAGGCGATCTTGTCGGCGTGCTGACCGCGCAGCCGCTGGACCGGCTTTTGGACTACAAGGCCCCCGAAGGCGGCTGTTGGCTGGGGGCGTTTGTCGAGGTGCCGCTTGGCCCGCGCAAGGTGTTGGGCGTCGTCTGGGGACCGGGGCAGGGCAACTTCGATATCGCCAAGGTCCGCAGCGTGATCCGGGTGCTGGACGTGGCCCCGATGCGCGAAGAGATGCGCCTGTTTCTGGGCAAGGTGGCCGATTACACGCTGACGCCGATGTCCGCCATGCTGCGCCTTGCGACCCGCGCGCCGGGGCTGGGCGACGCGCCGTCGATGCGCAAGGTCTACCGGTTGGGCGACGCCGACCCCGACCGGCTGACCGATGCCCGCGCCAAGGTGCTTGAGGTTCTGCGCGACTACGGTGGGCTGTCCTTTACCCTTGGCGAATTGGCCGAAATGGCGGGCGTCTCGACCAGCGTGGTCAAAGGATTGGTCAAACAGGGCGCGGTGTCAGAGGAAGACACCCCCCGCGACACCCCCTATCCGGCGCTGGACCCGGACTATGGCGGCAAGACGCTGACCGAGGATCAGGCCGCCGGGGCCGCCGTTCTGCGCGATGGGGTCCGGTCGGGCCGCTACGGGACGACCCTGCTGAAAGGGGTCACCGGGTCGGGCAAGACCGAGGTTTATCTGGAAGCGGTGGCCGAATGCCTGCGGCAGGGGCGGCAGGCGTTGGTGTTGTTGCCGGAAATCGCGCTCACCTCGGAATTCATAACAAGGGTCGAGGCCCGCTTTGGCATGAAGCCCGCCGAATGGCATTCCGGTGTGACCCTGACCGAACGCCGCCGCTGCTGGAAGATGGTGGGGCAGGGCGCGGCGCAGATGGTCGTGGGCGCGCGGTCGGCCCTCTATCTGCCGTTCCGCAATCTGGGCCTGATCGTCGTGGATGAAGAACACGACACCTCGTACAAACAGGAAGACGGGGTGGTGTATAACGCCCGCGACATGGCCGTGCTGCGGGCCAGCCTGAACGAGGCGCAGGTGGTTCTGGCCTCGGCCACGCCCAGTCTGGAAAGCTGGGCCAATGTCGAGGCAGGGAAATACCGCCGCCTTGATCTGACCAGTCGTTTTGGCGCCGCCGTGATGCCCGACATGCGGGCCATCGACATGCGGGTCGAAGACGTGCCGCAGGGCCGCTGGATTTCGCCAACCCTGCAGGACGGGATCGCTGCGCGGATCGCGCGGGGGGAACAGGCCTTGGTATTCCTGAACCGGCGCGGCTATGCGCCGGTGACCATCTGCCGGGCCTGCGGTCACCAGATCGGCTGCGATCACTGCGACGCCCGGATGGTGGAACACCGGTTCCTGAAACGGTTGATGTGCCACCAATGCGGCGAAACCAAACCCATGCCCGAGGCCTGCCCGTCCTGCGAGGCGGTGGGCAAGCTGGCCCCGGTCGGTCCGGGGGTGGAACGGATATCGGAAGAGGTTGCGGCCCTGTTCCCTGATGCCCGGATCGCGGTCCTGTCGTCGGACCTGTTCGGATCGGGCCGCGCCCTGAAGGAAAAGATCGAAGAGATCGCAAAGGGCGAGGCCGATATCATCATCGGCACTCAACTGGTGGCCAAGGGGCACAACTTTCCCCTGTTGACACTGGTGGGGGTGATCGACGCTGACCTTGGCCTTCAGGGGTCCGACCTGCGCGCCGCCGAACGCACCTTCCAGCTGATGCGTCAGGTGGCGGGCCGTGCGGGTCGTGCCGAAACCCCGGGCGAGGCGCTGTTGCAGACCTATCAGCCCGATCACCCGGTGATCCGCGCCATCCTGTCGGGCGACGAAGAGGACTTCTGGGCGGCAGAGGCGGCAGAGCGCAAGGCTGCGGGCGTGCCCCCCTATGGCCGGATGGCGGGGATCGTCCTGTCCTCGCCCGATGTGCAGGCGGTGTTCGATCTGGGCGGCGAAATGGCCCGGCGCGATGGCCCGCTGCGCCGGATCGGGGCGCAGGTCTTTGGCCCCGCGCCCGCGCCGATCGCCCGGATAAGGGGGCGGCACCGGGTCCGGCTTCTGGTAAAGGCCGAAAAGGGCGCGCCATTGCAGTCCGCATTGGCCGAATGGGCCGGGCAGTTCCGGCTGCCCAACAACCTGCGCCTGCAAATCGATATCGACCCGCAAAGTTTCTACTAGGGGTTTCGGCGCGATCTGGTCAGGATGGGCCGTATGACACGGCAACCTATCATCGTCGGCGCAGGGGCCGCCGGTCTGGCGGTCGCGGCCTGCCTGAAACAGGGCGGGCTGGACCCGCTGGTGTTGGACAAAGCCCCCCGGCTGGGCGGCGGCTGGCGGCATCACTACGACCGGCTGGTCCTGCATACCTCGCGCGGGCGGTCCGGGCTGCCGGGGATGGCGATGCCCGCCCATTACCCCCGCTATCCCACCCGCGCGCAGGTCATCGACTATCTTGAAGGCTATGCCGCCAAGTTCCGCATTGGCCCCCGATTGGGGGCCGAGGTCACGCGGGCGGACCGGTGCGGGCGGGCTTGGGCGGTGCATCTGGGCGACGAGGTGATCGAGACCCCCCACCTGATCTTCGCCACCGGGATCGCCATGATCCCTGAGCGGCCACCCCTGCCGGGAATAGACGGCTTTCCCGGCCCGGCTTTGCATTCCTCGGACTATCGCAATGCCGATGGCTTTGCGGGCAAGCGGGTTCTGGTCGTGGGGTTTGGCAATTCAGCCGGGGATATCGCGGTTGATCTGGCCGAAGGCGGCGCCAGCGTGGAGATGTCGGTGCGCGGGCCGGTGAATATTCTGCCGAAAGAGCTGTTCGGCATTCCGATCACCAGCTTTGGCATCCTGCGCAAGATCTTTCCCTACACGGTGGCAGATGCGCTGACCCAGCCTGTCGTGCGGATGAAGATCGGGCGGCCTTCGGACTATGGGTTGCAAGATCCGCCGAAAGGGCCGCTGTCGCAGATCATCGAGGAGGGAAAGATCCCCCTGATCGACATGGGCACGCTTGCGGCGATCAAGGCGGGACACATTGGCGTTCGGCCGGGGATAACCGGGATTGACGGCGGGCGGGTGACCTTTGCCGATGGGTCCGCGCAGGACTATGACGCGATCCTGCTGGCCACCGGATACCGGCAGGACCTGCGCCCGATCCTGGGCGCCCTGCCAGAGGCGTTGGATTTCGACGGCCGCCCGCTGGTCAGTGGCGGGCCCTCAGGCCTGCCGGGGCTGTGGTTTTGTTCCTACCATGTCTCGCCCTCGGGTCAGCTCGCGCAGATGGGGATCGAGGCGCAGGACATTGCCGATGCGATCCTCAGGCTGGGCGGCTGACGGCGGCCCCGCCCTTCTGGTCGACCACGAAATCGGTGATCATCCCGCCAATCCAGAAGGCGGTCAGCGCGGCCCAGGCCGTGCCCGCAAAGATCGACCCGCCGGTGACGCCCGCGCCAATGGCGCAGCCACCCGCCAGCATCCCGCCGAACCCCATCAGGGCGGCCCCGGTCAGCGCGCGGCGCATGTTCGCCTCTCCCTCGAACCCCTGAAACCGGAATTCCCGCGCCCAGAGCGAGGCAAGAAAGGCCCCGATGAAGACGCCGGGGACCAGCCCGATATCGAACTCCAGCACGGCATTACGATCCAGAAAGAACATCAGCGTATTGGCCGAGGGACCGGTAAAGGTGGCACTTTCGATCGGCATCGGGTCAAAGGATATCCGGGCCAGCGCCGAGGTCAGGACCCATCCCAGGGCCACGGCAAAGCCCACACCGGCCCCGAAGATCAGCCGCGACGCGCCGATCCGGTTCCGGCGCGAGATTTCAAGCGCAAGCAGCGCAGTCGCCACCCCGAATGCCAACCCGCCCCAGTTCGGCAGGTGAAGCGCGGCCAGAAGGTCAAGGTTGCGCCCCCCGTCGGTGATCCATAGGCCGGCGATTTTGTCCCGGACGGGTTTCAGCCAGCCCCCCATCGTCATCTGCGCCACCACCGCGAAAACAAGCCCCGAGACCACCGACCGCAGGTTTCCCGTTGCTGCCAGAACCAGCAGCCGTCCGGAACAGCCCCGCGCCAAGACCATGCCCACACCGAACATAAGCCCGCCGATGATCGCGCCAGACCAGCTGCCGGTGACGGCCATCATCCGCGCCTCTGGCACGTTGATCAGCCCCAGCAGATAGGCCCCCTGCACCCAGACCACCGCGGTTGAAAAGGTCAGCAGCCAGACCGCGACCTTGTCATCCAGCCTGCCCCGCGCAAAGGACACGGTCGCCGCCCGCAGGCAGAACCGCGACCTCTGTGCGGCCACCCCAAAGGTCAGCCCCGTGGCAAGGCCGAACAGGGCGGCAACGGGGGACTCTCCCAGCCAGTCGGTCAATGCAATCAGGTCCATGGCGCGCCTCCGGTCAATCGGTTCCGCGCGAAGCTATCTGCCTGTCCTTCGAACTGGTCTTTGATATAAATCAGAATGTGTTGATGAAATTGCCGGCGGTGTCACGCATTCACGCTCGCCAAGCAGGCAAAAACAACGTAATCCCCCGCCATGGCCCGGATCGTGAAACTTGCTGATGCCCGTGAATTGCCGTTCTGGCGACGGCCGGTGACGCTATTGTTCCTGATGGCCATGGCCATGCCGGTGGCCTTTTCGACATGGTCGGCGCTTTTAAACAACTTTGTCATCGAAGTTGCGGATTTCGACGGGTCAGATATCGGCTGGTTGCATACGGTGCGCGAAATCCCCGGTTTCTTTGCGATCGGCGTGATTGCGATCATCATGGTGATGCGCGAACAGGTTCTGGGCACCGTCGCCCTGCTGCTTCTTGGGGTGGCGACGGGGATCACGGCGTGGTTTCCCTCGATGGGCGGTATCCTGACCATCACCATGCTGTCGTCGATCGGGTTCCACTATTTCGAAACCGTCAACCAGTCGCTGCAACTTCAATGGATCGACAAGCTGCGCGCGCCGCAGATGTTGGGCTGGATACTCGCTGCCGGATCGGGGGCGACCCTCGTGGCCTACGGGCTGATCGTCCTGACCTGGGACGCGCTGGGGCTGACCTATAACACCGTCTACATGATTTCCGGCGGCTTCACCGCGCTGGTCGCGATCTTCTGCTACCTCGCCTATCCGCAGTTCGAGGCCCCGAACCCGCAGGTGAAGAAGATGATCCTGCGGCGGCGGTACTGGCTTTATTATGCGCTTCAATTCATGTCGGGCGCGCGGCGGCAAATCTTCGTGGTCTTCGCGGGCTTCATGATGGTCGAGAAATTCGGCTTCAAGGTCCACGAGGTGACCGCGCTCTATCTCATCAACCTTGTCGCCAACATGATCTTTGCGCCGCTGATGGGGCGGGTCGTGACCCTTTGGGGCGAGCGGCGGGCGCTGGTCTTTGAATATGTCGGGCTGGCAACGGTGTTCCTTGCCTATGGCGGGGTCTATTGGTTCGGCTGGGGGGTGGTCGTGGCGGCGACGCTGTATGTTCTGGACCATCTGTACTTTGCATTGGCGCTGGCGCTGAAGACCTATTTCCAGAAGATCGCCGATCCGGGTGACATCGCGCCAACCGCCGCCGTGGCCTTCACCATCAATCATATCGCGGCGGTGTTCCTGCCGGCGATGCTCGGCTACCTCTGGCTTGTTTCACCCGTGGCGGTCTTCGTGGCGGCGGCGGGCATGGCGATTGTGTCCCTGCTTCTGGCGTTGCTGATCCCGCGCCATCCCGAACCGGGCTTTGAAACCATCCTGACCCGTCCCGCGCCCGCGGCGGCGGCCTGACCGAAAGCTTTCCCATGTCGACCTTTACTGCCCTGACCACCGTTGCCGGACTGGATGCCGCCGAAGCCCTTGCCGAAGCCTGCGAGGCCTTGATGCCGGAACCGACCGGCGTCGGCACCTTCGAGATCGAAGACGGGTCGGGCCAATATGAGGTCGCCGCCTATTTCGTCGAAGCGCCGGACCTGGCCGGGCTTGCCCTGCTTGCCGCGGTCCACGGGGCAAAAGATTGGGTGGTGTCCGATGTCCCGGATCAGGATTGGGTCGCTAAGGTGCGCCGTGAACTGGCCCCGGTCGAGGCCGGGCGGTTCTTTGTCTATGGCAGCCATGACGCCGACAAGGTGCCCGCCGATGCGGTGCCCCTGCTGATCGACGCCGCGATGGCCTTTGGCACCGGGCACCATGGCACCACGCTCGGCTGTCTGCGGGCGCTGGACCGGCTGATTGCGGCGGGACAGGTGAAGCACCGGGTCGCCGACATCGGCTGTGGCACCGCCGTTCTGGCGATGGCCGCCGCGCGGATCTGGCCCGAACAGGTTATCGCCAGCGATATCGACCCGGTCGCGGTCGATGTGGCGCTTGCCAATGCGCGGGCAAACGGGCTGGACGGACGGCTGGCCTGTGTCGTGGCGCCCGGATTTGACGCGGCCGAGATCACGGACGCGGCCCCCTATGATCTTGTCTTCGCGAATATCCTGAAAGGTCCGCTGATCGCCATCGCCCCGGACATGGGACGGAACACGGGAATCGGTGGTCACGCGATTCTGTCCGGCATTTTGAACGAACAGGCGGACGAGGTAATCGAGGTTTATTCACGCCACGGTTTCAATCCTGCCCATCGGGAAGAGATTGTTGACTGGACGACCCTGACACTCCTCAAAATCTCCTAAAATGGTTTGAAACCAAGGGGGCTTTTGGGCCCGCGCCTTAGTTTTGACACATTCAGGCAGGATTTTGGACAACATGAGGTGGGGGCCTCATACGGAGGCTGCCATGGGACAATCCCAGCTCCAGTTCGATAGACGTATTCGTCGCCTTGAGAAAACCGCTGGTCGCCAGCGCAATGGGGTTCGTTATGTCGTGGGTCCGGATGGGCTCGTCGTCGCGAAGGCCCGTCGCCGCACCCCCAGTTTCCCGCTTCGTGGCCTGATGATCCTCGCCGGCGCGGCAATGCTGTTCAAAGCGTTCCTTTACGTGAACCTTGGCGGCATCACCTATAGCGAGCGCGTAGCCGAGCTTCAGCAGGGTTCGATCCTTGAGCAGGCAGGCGCCTGGATCATGCAGGCCGACCCGGCGACCCTCTGGATGGCCGAACAGATCAAATCCTTCCTCTGACCAACTGGCCCGGTTCGCGGGCCAGTCCACGACCGTACTAAACGAAAAAGGCCGCATCCTGTTGGATGCGGCCTTTTCGCTATTCCCTGTCCTGGGACAGGGATAGATATCTGCGATTAGAAGCGCAGGCCCTTCTGGGCGATGTCTTCGATGTCGCCGCGGCACAGGCCGATATCGTCCAGTTCACGGTTGGACAGCTGCGACAGGGCCTTGCGGGTGACGCGGGCGTCGTTCCAGGCGCGCAGGGTTTCGGCGGCATTGTAAAGACCAGCGATGGCGCGGTTGACCATCTGCGGGGCGGCGGAGCGGTTCGTGTCGATAGCGACCATTTCTTAATCCTTTAAGCGGGGCGCTGCTGCACTGCAGCGCGATTTGTTCGATGAGCGGCAAATAGGCGGGCAGATTTCGAAAAACCAGAGATCGTTTTGCATATGTGCCATGCAATGCGCGCATTCCTCTGAATTGCCATAAAGTCCAATAAATAAAGGGGCTTCGCCGGGGGCGAAAATGTCGTTTCCGTCATTTCGGATGGCGATTTTCGACCTCGATTGTGTCGCTTTTCCGATCGGCAAGGGGTTCGGACAATTTTATCTGTCTTGGCGTTTGTTCGCCTTTTGTGCTATCGGTGTTGCAAGAAGGACAACAAGGGCGGGCAGGGATGCGGGTGATCGGGATCGATCCGGGGTTACGAAACCTTGGCTGGGGAATCATCGACGTGGCCGGATCGCGGCTGTCGCATGTGGCAAACGGCACCTGCACGTCTGATGGCAAGGCCGATCTGGCAAGTCGTCTTTTGTCGCTTCATTCCCAATTGACCGAGGTGTTTGGGACCTATTCGCCCGATCTTGCCGCCGTGGAACAGACCTTTGTGAACAAGGATGCCGTGGCCACGCTGAAACTGGGTCAGGCGCGCGGGATCGCCATGCTGGTCCCCGCGCAGGCTGGGCTGAGTGTCGGAGAATACCTGCCCAACGCCGTGAAGAAGGCGGTCGTCGGGGTGGGCCATGCCGACAAGCGCCAGATCGACCACATGGTGCGGCTGCAATTGCCCGGGGTGCAGATCGCCGGACCGGATGCGGCGGACGCGCTTGCCATCGCCATTTGTCACGCGCACCATTGCCAATCGGCGGGCCACCTCTCCCGCGCCATCCAAAGGGCCAGCGCATGATCGGCAAGGTTTCGGGCCGTCTGGAGTATCGGGCCACCGATCACGTCCTGATCGACGTGCGCGGCGTGGGCTATATCGTCTATGTCTCGGACCGGACAATGGCCGGGTTGCCCCGCGCGGGCGAGGCGGTGGCGCTGTATACCGATCTTCTGGTGCGCGAAGACCTGATGCAGCTGTTTGGATTTCCGAGTCTCGTGGAAAAGGAATGGCATCGTCTGCTGACCGGGGTGCAGGGGATCGGCCCGAAGGCGTCGCTGGCCATCCTTGGCACGCTAGGCCCCGACGGGGTAAGCCGCGCCATTGCGCTGGGCGACTGGTCGGCGATTTCCAAGGCCAAGGGGGTTGGCCCCAAGACCGCCCAGAAGGTCATTCTGGAACTGAAAGACAAGGCCCCATCGGTCATGGCCATGAGCGGGTCATTGGCCGAGGCAACGGCGGATGACGCGGTGATCGAACCCAGCGCTTCCGCCCCAAGGTCCGCCGCGAAACCCGCCACAAAGCCTTCCCCTGCCAGCATGGCCCAGCCCGAGGCGCTGTCGGCCCTGCAAAACCTTGGCTACGGCCCGTCCGACGCGGCGGGCGCGGTGGCGCAGGCCTTGGGTGACAACCCGGACGCCGATACATCGGCGCTGATCCGCGCGGCCTTGAAGCTGCTGGCGCCGAAGGGGTAGGGCATGGATATGACCGACCCGGACCCGACCCTGCGCCCCGAACGCCGCCCCGAAGACGGCCCGCCCGAGACCGACCGCGCCCTGCGTCCGCAGGCGCTTGAGGAATTCATCGGACAGGCCGAGGCGCGGGCGAACCTGCGCGTTTTCATCGAAAGCGCCAAGATGCGCGGCGAGGCGATGGACCACACGCTGTTCCACGGGCCGCCCGGACTGGGCAAGACCACACTGGCGCAGATCATGGCGCGCGAACTGGGCGTGAACTTTCGGATGACATCGGGGCCGGTTTTGGCCAAGGCGGGCGACCTGGCGGCGATCCTGACCAACCTTGAGGCGCGGGATGTCCTGTTCATCGACGAAATTCACCGGCTGAACCCGGCGGTCGAAGAGGTTCTTTATCCCGCGCTGGAAGATTTTGAACTGGATCTTGTGATCGGCGAAGGGCCGGCCGCGCGGACGGTGCGCATTGAATTGCAGCCCTTCACCCTTGTCGGGGCCACGACCCGGCTGGGCCTGCTGACCACCCCGCTGCGCGACCGGTTTGGCATCCCGACCCGGCTGCAATTCTATTCGGTGGATGAACTGCACGAGATCGTCACCCGCGGTGCCCGCCTCTTGGGGTCGCCCGCGGACCCGGACGGCGCCCATGAAATCGCGGCACGGGCACGGGGCACGCCCCGGATCGCCGGGCGGCTGTTGCGCCGGGTGGTGGATTTCGCGCTGGTCGAAGGGGACGGGCGGGTGACCCGCGCAATCGCCGACCGGGCGCTGACCCGGCTGGGGGTGGACAAGCTTGGCCTTGATGGGGCCGACCGCCGGTATCTGCGCCTGATCGCCGAAAGCTACGGCGGCGGCCCGGTCGGGATCGAAACCCTGTCCGCCGCCTTGTCGGAAAGCCGCGACGCGCTGGAAGAGGTGATCGAACCCTACCTGCTGCAACAAGGGCTGATCCAGCGGACGCCGCGCGGGCGAATGCTGGCACAGGCCGCGTGGCGGCACCTTGGGCTGGACGCGCCAAAGGGGCAGGCGGGGTTGTTTGAGTAGCAAAGATGGCGCGGGCGCGCTCTTGCTACCGCCCTGTTTAGACGCGGACCATCTGGCGACTCGCCGTCCGCTTTGCTAGCACCCGTCCCATGTCTGAAGAGTTGTTGACCCCCGAGGCCGTCGCGGCCCTGTTCACCGGTGCCGACGGTGCCTTTCGTTTCGCCCGCTGGGGTCGCCCGATCGTTCCCGTGGTCTTCGGGGTCGAGGACCAGACGCTGGAGGTTTTCAAGGGCGCGGTTGAGGCCGTCGTCACCCTTGCCGGCCACAAGATGGCCGAGACAGATCCCGAACTGGGCGCGAACCTGATGGTGTTCTTCTGCCGCGACTGGGCAGAGCTGTCAGGGGTTCCGAACCTTGGCGATCTGGTGCCGGGGCTGGACGGGCTGGTGGATCGGTTGATCGCAGCCGAAGCCACCCAATACCGCACCTTCCGCATGGACGAGGCGGGCGCGATCAAGGTCTGCGTGGTCTTCATTCGCGTGGCCGGGGCAGTGGCGGATATGCCTGCCGATGCGCTGTGCCTGAGCCAGGCGGCGCAGATGATCCTTCTGTGGGGCGACCGGGCCTTTGCCGAAACATCGCCGCTGGCACTGGCCAAGGGGGTCGCGGTGCTGAAACCCGAGGTGGGCGCGGTGATCCGCGCGGCCTATGACCCGACCCTGCCTGCGGCCAGCAATGATCCGTCGCTGGCCCTGCGCCTGT
This sequence comes from Loktanella sp. IMCC34160, assembly GCF_004145845.1. Lineage (GTDB taxonomy): Bacteria > Pseudomonadota > Alphaproteobacteria > Rhodobacterales > Rhodobacteraceae > SELP01. The sequence goes on from NZ_SELP01000004.1 coordinate 289,893, forward strand.
ATGCCCGGACGCTGACCGGGGGGGCGGCATGATCCGCGCGTTCCTTGCCCTGCCGTTGCCGGATGCGACTATCGCCGCCGTGACCCGCATGGCCGACAGGCTGGACATCGGCCGCGTCGTGCCGCCCGAAAACTATCACATCACGCTGGCCTATCTGGGCCAACAGCCCGAGGACAAGCTGGAGGAACTGCACCTGCGGCTGGAGGGGATCGGCACCGGCCCGCTGACCCTGACGGGGCAGGGGGTGGACCTGTTCGGTGGCGACAAGCCGCGCGTCCTGTTCGCCGCCATCGACCCGGACCCGGCGCTGGTTGCCCTGCGGGACCGGGTGCGCCGTATGGTGCGCATGTCCGGGATCGACCTGCGACACGAGAAATTCCGCCCCCATATCACCCTGTCGCGCCTGCCGGGCCGGGTCGACCCGGCCGAGCGCACACGGCTGGAGGCGTTTATCGCCCGCAACGCCGGGGTGCGGCTGCCGCCCTTCGATGTGCATGAACTGACGCTGTTCCAGTCGACCCTGCGGGACGATGCCCCCCTCTATACCCCGCTGGCCAGCTATCCGTTGACGGGCTGACCCCCGGCCCCTAGCGTCGGGGAACTGCAACCGAAGGCCAGCGCATGACCCACCGTTTCCCTGTTCGCGTCTACTATGAAGACACCGACCTTGCGGGCATCGTCTATTACGCGAATTACCTGAAATTCATCGAACGGGCCCGAACCGAATGGGTGCGGGAACTGGGGGTGAATCAGGCACGGCTGAAGGCGGAAGAGGGGATCGTTTTCGCCGTCCGGCGGGTCGAGGCGGATTATCTTCACCCCGCGCGGTTCGACGACGAACTGGTGGTCGAGACGGAGCTGGAGCAGATGACCGGCGCGCGCATGGTGCTGCGCCAGACCGTCCTGCGCGACGGAGAGCGCCTGTTTGCGGCCATCGTCACCCTTGTGGCCATCGGCCCGACCGGGGCACCCGCCCGCATTCCGGCCATCCTGCGCCAGCCGCTGCACTGATCCGGCGGCATTCCGCCGAAGCCCCGCCGGTTGAAACCTGCTGAAACGCGGACGTGAACGCGGCTCTATTGGCTTTGTGCGGCGAAATGCTGTAAATCTGCCAAGAAACACGAACCGGCGCACGTCAAAGCACCGGACACAATCGAGCGAGCAGGCTTATGGACGTTGCAACCGACTATACCATGTGGGCGCTTTTTGCCCGCGCGACCCTTATCGTCAAACTGGTGATGATCCTTCTGGTTCTCGCCTCTGTCTGGTGCTGGGCCGTGGTGATCGACAAGATCATCCAGTATCGCAAGGCCCGGGCCGAGGCGGCGGTCTTCGACCGGTCCTTCTGGTCGGGCGAGCCGCTGGACGAATTGTTCGACCAGATCGGGACGAGCCCCACCGGGCAAAGCCAGAAGATATTTGCCTCGGGCATGTTGGAATGGCGCCGCAGCCACCGGCAGGATGGCGGGCTGATTGCGGGGGCACAGGGCCGGATTGACCGCAGCATGGACGTGGCCATCGCCAAGGAAAGCGAACGCCTGCAAAAGGGCCTGCCGGTGTTGGCGACCGTCGCCTCGACCGCGCCTTTCGTGGGCCTGTTCGGGACCGTCTGGGGGATCATGAATTCCTTCATCGAAATCGCCGAACAGCAGAACACCAACCTTGCGGTCGTCGCTCCCGGTATCTCCGAGGCGCTGCTGGCAACGGGCCTTGGGCTTCTGGCAGCGATCCCGGCGGCGATCTTCTATAACAAACTGAGCGCCGATCAGGACCGCATCGTCGCGGGCTACGAGGCCTTTGCCGACGAATTCGCTACCATCCTGTCGCGCCAGCTGGACAGCTGACCGATGGGCGCCGCGATACAGAACCAGCAGGATGACGGGGGCAATCACCGCCGCCGTCGCCGCCGCAACCGGCCCATGTCCGAGATTAACGTCACGCCCTTCGTCGACGTGATGCTGGTGCTTCTGATCATCTTCATGGTGGCAGCCCCCCTGTCGGTCGTTGGGATCGAGGTGAACATGCCTGACACCCAGGCCGCCGCCTTGCCGCCCGATCAGGAAGAACCGCTGACCGTGTCCATTGCCGCCGATGGCACCCTTGCCATCCAGACCACGGAAACGGCCGAGGCCGAATTGGTCGCGAAGTTGCAGGCGGTACTGGCCGAACGCGACAGCGACCGGGTCTTCGTCCGGGCTGATGCCGCCAACAGCTGGGACAGGGTGGCCCATGTCATGGGCCTTCTGAATGCCGCCGGCTTCACCAACATCGGGCTTGTCACCGATGCCGCGACCCGTACGGGGTCGGACGGATAGGGCGGCCGCGCCGTGTCACCCGGTCAGTATATCTCGGGCGTCAGCCATGTCGCGCTGATCAGCTGGCTGCTGATCGGTTGGGGGCTGAATCATGAGCCGCTGGACTTCGAGGTGATCGAGGTCGCCATGGTGTCGGGCGAGGAGTATGACCAACTGGTGCGGGCCACCACGCCCAACCCGCTGCCCGACGCGCCCGATGCCCCCGCCGTGCCGGCGATCGAAGAGACGCCGACCCCCCCCGCGACCGAACCCGATGTCGCCCCGGCGCAGGATACACCATCCCCTACCGAGGCCCCGGCAGAGGAGGCGCCGCCGCCCGCGCCGCCTGCCCCGCCGACACCCCCGGCCGAGGTGCAGGAAAACGTGCCCGACCTTGTACAGCCGGTCGAGCCGCCCTCTGCCGCTGATCTGACCGAAAGCCCGCGTCCGGTCCCCCGCCCATCGCCGCGCATCGCCGACACGCCCGCCCCGCCGCCGCCACCCGAGGCCGAAACCGCGCCCGAGGTGCAGGTCGAGGTTGCGCCGGACGCGCAGGAAACCCCCGAGGTGGCAGAGGAAGCGCAAGAGGCAACCGCCCCGCAAGAGGCCGCCCCCGAAATCGTGACCGAGGCGGAAACCCCGTCCGGTGCGGTCGAAACCTCGGTCCGGCCGCGCAGCCGCCCGAACCGGCCCGCCCCGCAACCGGCGGAACCCGAAACCCGGACCGCCGAGGCCCCGGCCCCGGCGAACGAAGCGCCGCAGGAGGATGCCGTCGCGGCGGCCCTTGCCGATGCGCTGGCCAGTGCCCCGCAGCCGACCTCGGCCCCCGCAGGCCCACCGATGACCGGATCAGAGCGCGAGGCGTTCCGCGTCGCCGTCAACGGGTGCTGGAACGTCGATCCGGGTGCCGAATGGGCGCGGGTGACGGTGACGGTCGGCTTTGATCTGGGGCAGGACGGCAAGGTCGTCGGCAACACTGTGCGGCTTTTGTCGTCAACCGGTGGGACAGCGGCGCAGGCCGAAACCGCCTATCAGACCGCCCGCCGCGCCATTCTGCGCTGTCAGGGCAGCGGCGGCTATGACCTGCCCGCCGACAAATACGACCACTGGAAAGAGGTGGAAATCACCTTTGACCCCACCGGCATGAGGCTACGCTGATGCGGATACGGCAAGCTTCCGCGCATTTTCCCCCTGCACCGACAGGTGCGTTGTTATTGAATGTCAATGCCGACACAGGCTTTGACTGGACCCGATCCCGGACCCGAGGACCGAAATGATGAAACGACTACTGGCCCTGTTTCTTGCCCTTATGCTTGCAGGCCCCCTTGCCGCGCCCGTCATGGCGCAGAACGGCCCCCTGCGGCTGACCATCACCGATGGGGTGATCGAACCCTTGCCCTTTGCCCTGCCGGTGTTTCAGGCTGAAACCGCCGGTTCTGAACAGATGGCGGCGCAGATCAGCCAGGTGGTGGCCGACGATCTGGTCAACACGGCGCTGTTCCGGCAGATCCCGGCCTCTGCCTTCATCAGCCAGCATTCCAGTTTTGCCCAATCGGTGTCCTACGCCGACTGGCGCGCGATCAACGCGCAGGCGCTGATCACCGGGGCGGTGTCCGTTTCGGGCAATCAGGTGGTGGTGAAGTTCCGGCTTTATGATGTCTTCTCGGGGACCGAGATGGGCGACGGTCTGCAATTCGTGGGGTCTGTCGATGGCTGGCGCCGGATGGCCCATAAGGTGGCCGATACGGTCTACACCCGGGTCACCGGCGAAGGGGCCTATTTCGACAGCCGCGTGGTCTTTGTGTCTGAATCCGGGCCCAAGGGCGACCGGCAGAAACGGCTAGCGATCATGGACTATGACGGGGCCAATATCCAATACCTGACTGACAGCGCGGCCCTTGTTCTTGCGCCCCGGTTCTCGCCCACGGGCGACCGTGTGTTGTACACCAGTTTTGAAAGCGGCTTTCCCCGGATCAACGTGCTGGACGTGGCCAATGTCGGGCGGCAGCAAATCACGACCGCGCCGGGCGAGATGTCTTTCTCGCCCCGGTTCAGCCGCGATGGCCGGCAGGTGATCTACAGCCTGTCCAACGGCGGCAATACCGATATCTGGCGCACCGATCTGGCAACGGGCCAGAACACCCGCCTGACCAGCGCACCGTCGATCGAAACCGCCCCCAGCTTTTCGCCCGATGGCAGCCAGATCGTCTTCGAAAGTGACCGGTCCGGCAGCCCGCAGCTTTATATCATGTCCGCCGATGGCGGCGAGGCGCGGCGCATTTCCTTTGGCGACGGCCGCTATGGCACGCCGGTCTGGTCCCCGCGCGGCGACCTGATTGCCTTTACCAAGCAGAACGCCGGACGGTTCCACATCGGTGTCGTGCGCACTGACGGGTCGGAAGAGCGTCTGCTGACGTCCTCTTTCCTTGACGAAGGGCCGACCTGGGCGCCGAACGGACGGGTCATCATGTTCTTCCGCGAAACCCAGGGGGCCAGCGGGGCGCCGTCGCTGTATTCGGTCGATATCTCCGGGCGGAACCTGCGGCAGGTCGCGACCCCGTCTTTCGCCTCTGACCCCAGCTGGGGCCCGCTGCAACGCTAGCCATCGTCGGGCCGCATTCCCATGGGGGGCGGCCCGTGCTATCTTTCCGCCAATCGAGCACCAATAAGACCCAAAAGGACTTTACCCATGCGCACCCTGATGAAAGCGGCCCTGCTTCTTGTGGCCCTCTCCACCGCAGCCTGTACCAATCCCAACCGCTTTGGCGGAGGCAATACCGTTGACCTGAACGCCAATGGCGCCGACGGGGCCATGGGCGGCGTGAATGACCCGACCAGCCCGGCCTATTTCAGCCAGACCGTCGGCGACCGCGTGCTGTTCGCCGTTGACCAGTCGACCCTGACGCCCGAAGCGATGGTCACCCTGAACGGTCAGGCCCAGTGGCTGCTGACCAACTCTGACTACCTTGCCGTGATCGAGGGCCACGCTGACGAACAGGGCACCCGCGAATATAACCTTGCCCTTGGCGCACGCCGCGCGAACGCGGTCCGCGAATACCTGATTTCGCAGGGCGTCCCGGCGTCCCGCATCCGCACCGTGTCTTACGGCAAGGAACGCCCGATTGCTGTCTGTTCGGACGAAAGCTGCTACACCCAGAACCGTCGGGCCGTGACAGTGATCTCGATCGGGTCGCTAAGCTGATCGTTTCGTAAAGGGGGCCGCCATGTTCCGTTCCACCGCAGCCGCAATCGCCATCATGACCGGGCTGGCCCTGCCAGCCCCGGTCGCCGCGCAGGACCAGACCCTTGCCGATATCCGGCAAGAGCTTTCGGTGCTTTATGTCGAAATCCAGCGGTTGAAAGTCGAACTGTCCACCACCGGCGCCCCCACCACCCAGATCGGCGGCAATACCCCGCTGGAACGGCTCGACAGTATCGAGGCGCAGTTGCAATTGCTGACCTCGAAAACCGAAGAGCTGGAATTCCGGATCAACCGGATCACCGCCGATGGGACCAACCGGATCGGCGACCTTGAATTCCGGCTGTGTGAGTTGGAAGAGGGCTGCGATATCGGCGCGCTGGGCGACACGCCCAGCCTTGGCGGCATCGACAACGCGGTGTCGGTGCCCACGGCCCAACCTGACAATGGTGGCCCGGTTTTGGCGATCAACGAACAGTCGGATTTCGAACGGGCGGAGGCCGCCCTTTCGGCGGGTGACTTTCGCGGCGCCGCTGACCAGTTTGCGGCCTTTGTCCAGACCTACCCGGGCGGACCGCTGAACGCCCGCGCCCACTACCTGCGGGGCGAGGCGCTGGAAAGCATGGGCGAGATGACCAACGCCGCCCGCGCCTATCTGGAAAGTTTCTCGACCGATCAGGCCGGGGACACCGCGCCAGACGCCCTGTTCAAGCTGGGCTTTGCGCTTGGTGCGATCGGGCAGGTGCAGGATGCCTGCATTACCCTGGCAGAGGTCGGCACACGCTTCCCCGGAAGCGAGGCAAGCTTTGACGCGGATACCGCCCGCCGCACCTTTGGGTGCCAGTGACCGCTACAGCCGACGACACCGCCGCATTTGACGCCCAGTTGCGCCATTTCGTCGGCACCGCCCTCTTTCCAACAATGCCGGAACGGATTGCCGTCGCGGTTTCGGGCGGCGGCGATTCCATGGCGCTGCTGCACGTTGCCTACGAGGTCTTGCACGGCACCGACAAGGTGCTGGAGGCGGTGACCGTCGACCACGGATTGCGGTCTGACAGTGCGGACGAGGCCCGCGCTGTTGCTGCCTATTGCGAAGGGCTGGGGATCAATCACGCGATCCTGCGCTGGGACGATTGGGACGGGCGCGGCAATGTGATGGACGCCGCCCGCCGTGCCCGCATCCGCCTTATCGGCGCTTGGGCGAAGGGCAGGGGGATTGGCGGAGTCCTTTTGGGCCATACCGCCGACGACATCGCCGAAACCTTCCTGATGCGGCTGGCCCGGAAATCGGGACTGGACGGGTTGGCAGCGATGGACGTGCAGTTCGAACGGGACGGGATGCGCTGGGCGCGGCCCTTGTGGCAGCAAAGCCGCGCGGACCTGCGGAACTACCTGCGCCGGCACGAGGTGCCGTGGATCGACGATCCGACCAATGAAGACGACCGGTTCGACCGGGCCCGGACGCGCAAGGCCTTGTCGGCCCTGACAGAGTTGGGGATCGGGGTGGAGGAGCTGTTCCATTCCGCCGATGCCCTGCGCGGGGCGCGGTCCGCGCTGACCCATTACACGTCCGAGGCCGCGCGTGCCCACGTGACCATCGACGGGGGCGACGTCCTGATCCCGCGCCGGTCCCGCCCGCCGATCCACCCCGAGATCATCAACCGGCTGCTGGTCGCCGGGCTGCGCTGGGTCGGGCGCGGCGATTACCCGCCGCGCTGGTCGGCACTGGTGGAGCTGTCCGCCGGGCTGTCGCTGGTGGGCAAGCATACGCTGGCGGGCTGTCTTGTGACCGAACGCGACGGGGTGATCCGTATCAGCCGGGAATGGAACGCCGTGCGGGCCACCACCTGCCCGACAACAGGGGTCTGGGATGGCCGCTGGGCGGTTGATGGTCCCCATGCGCCGGGGTTGGAGGTTCGGGCGCTGGGCGAGGCCGTCAGGGATTGCCCGGATTGGCGCGACACCGGCCGGCCGCGCGACAGCCTGCTGTCCAGCCCCGCGATCTGGGACAAAGAGACCCTGATCGCCGCCCCGCTGGCGGGTTTCAATCCCGAATGGTCGGTGCGGATTGTCGCGGATTTCATGTCATTTCTGCATTCGCATTGAACAACCCCGCGCGATCCCTATTTTAAGTCGCAAGCACGGGGCGCGACTCTCGCCCCGGAAAAGCGGATTTCAAAGGAGTTCCCCCTTGGGCAACGCGCGCAATCTTGTCTTCTGGGTCGTCTTGTTTCTGATGATCCTCGCCCTGTTCAGCGTATTCAGCGGCGACAACAATACCGTCCAAAGCCGGATGCCCGCCTATTCGGAGTTCCTGTCCGAAGTGCGTGATGGCAGCGTGACCAATGTCACGATCGACGGAGAGCAGGTGGTGTATACCACGGCCTCCGGCAAATTCACCACGATCATGCCCGCGTCGCAGGAAACCACCGGTATCCTGATCGCCGAACTGACCGACCGTGGCGTGCCCTTCTCGGCGGAAAGCCAGGAACAAAGCACGTTCCAGACCTTCCTTCTGTCGCTTCTGCCCTTCCTTCTGCTCATCGGCGTCTGGATCTACTTCATGAACCGGATGCAGGGCGGTGGCCGGGGCGGCGCCATGGGCTTTGGCAAGTCCAAAGCCAAGCTGCTGACCGAACGGCACGGGCGCGTCACCTTTGACGACGTGGCCGGGATCGACGAGGCCAAGGAAGAACTGGAAGAGATCGTCGAATTCCTGCGCAACCCGCAGAAGTTTTCGCGCCTTGGCGGCAAGATCCCCAAAGGGGCGCTCCTGGTTGGCCCTCCGGGCACCGGTAAGACGCTGCTGGCCCGTGCCATCGCGGGCGAGGCGGGCGTGCCCTTCTTCACCATCTCGGGCTCTGACTTCGTGGAAATGTTCGTCGGTGTCGGCGCGTCCCGCGTCCGCGACATGTTCGAACAGGCCAAGAAGAACGCCCCCTGCATCGTCTTCATCGACGAGATCGACGCCGTGGGCCGCGCCCGTGGGGCCGGCTATGGCGGCGGCAATGACGAACGCGAACAGACATTGAACCAGCTTCTGGTCGAAATGGACGGGTTCGAGGCGAACGAGGGTGTGATCATCATCGCCGCCACCAACCGCCGTGACGTTCTGGACCCCGCGCTGCTGCGTCCGGGCCGGTTCGACCGTCAGGTCACGGTGCCGAACCCGGATATCAAGGGCCGCGAAAAGATCCTTAACGTGCACGCCCGCAAGGTGCCGCTTGGCCCGAATGTGGACCTGCGGATCATCGCCCGCGGCACGCCCGGCTTTTCCGGCGCCGACCTTGCCAACCTCGTGAACGAGGCGGCGCTGATGGCCGCCCGCATCGGCCGCAACTTTGTCACCATGGTCGATTTCGAAAACGCCAAGGACAAGGTGATGATGGGCGCCGAACGGCGGTCCATGGTGCTGACACAGGACCAGAAGGAAAAGACCGCCTATCACGAGGCAGGCCACGCCGTAGTCGGTCTGACCCTACCCAAGTGCGATCCGGTCTATAAGGCCACGATCATCCCGCGCGGTGGCGCGCTGGGCATGGTGGTGTCCCTGCCCGAGATTGACCGCCTGAACTGGCACAAATCCGAATGCGAACAGAAGCTGGCGATGACCATGGCCGGCAAGGCTGCGGAAATCCTGAAATACGGCGAAGACGACGTGTCGAACGGGCCCGCCGGTGACATCCAGCAGGCCAGCGCGCTGGCCCGGGCCATGGTGTTGCGCTGGGGCATGTCCGACAAGGTCGGCAACATCGACTATGCCGAAGCCCATGAAGGCTATCAGGGGAACACCGCAGGTTTCTCGGTCTCGGCCCATACCAAGGAAATGATCGAGGAAGAGGTGAAGCGCTTCATCGGCGAAGCCTACGATCGCGCCTTCCAGATCCTGACCGAAAAGAAGGACGAATGGGACCGTCTGGCGCAGGGCCTTCTGGAATATGAAACCCTGACCGGCGAAGAGATCGAACGGGTGATGCGCGGCGAACCCCCGCACCCCGACGACAGCGATGGCGGCAATGCCGCCGAGGCCGAAGAGAAGCCGTCGGTCGTCGCGATCCCCAAAGCGAAGTCCCGCAAGAAGTCCAAGCCCAAGGACGGCGATGGCGGGATGGAGCCGGAACCCACCGCATAAGCGAGCCGGTCCGGAACGATTGGAACCCCGAAACCTACGCAAGGTTTCGGGGTTTCCGTTTGCGCCTGGCGGCTGTTCCACAGCGTTTCGAGATTTCGTTGAAACACACGGAATCGCCTTTCCCGTATGAGCGCAGCGAAAGGCAGCGAACAAGCAATGCAATGCAGACTCGAAAGGCTTTAAGTGTCGGTCGTCGAGGCGCGTGATCCGGGTTGACACCTTTGCCCGGCTTTCGTCTGCTTTCGCGAAACCAAACAGGAGCCGCCGATGCCCGCCCTCGTCCCGACCGACCACTATGGAACGATCACCTGGCTGGGGGTGATGCACCACCGCGACGCGCCGGAACTGGACAGCCACCCGCTGACCGAAATGGCGCTGACCTGGGCGGGGAACCCGGACGATGTGCACGCGGGTGAAACCCGACCCTCGTGCAGCCGGGTCAAGTCGCAATACCCCAAGGGAACCGAGATCCGGAACACCCGGCAATTGTCTGTCGTCAGCGCCGAGGAACTGGCGGAAATCGCCGCAACACTCGGGCTGGACCAAATCGACCCGGCGCTTGTCGGCGCTTCGATCGTCGTCGAAGGTCTGCCGGACTTTTCGCACCTGCCCCCGTCCTCGCGGCTTCAGGCCGACAGCGGCGCAACCCTGACCGTGGATATGCAGAACCGGCCCTGCCAGTTCCCGGCCCTGACCATCGAAAAGGCCGCCCCCGGACACGGCAAGGCGTTCAAGCCCGCGGCCGAAGGCAAGCGAGGTGTGACGGCCTGGGTCGAACGGCCCGGACTGCTGCGGCTGGGCGATCAGCTGCGCCTGCATATCCCCGATCAGCGCGGCTGGATGCCCGGCTGATTCTTCGCCCTTTTCGGTTTTGAACCGCGCGGGGGCATCCACAGCCTTCAATAGAAAAAATCTATCAGTTCATTCCCTCCTGACGGTTTCCTTTCGGCAACAGACAGGGCGGGAACCGCCGATTCCCAGCGTAGAAATGTCGCAATCGCGGTGCAGGGGGCGTCGCTTTCTTTGTATGCAATGGGCGACGCAACTGTCTGCGGACACAGGGATACGACCATCATGAGCTACAAGACCGACATCGAAATCGCCCGCGAGGCCAAGAAGCGCCCGATTCAGGAAATCGGCGCCAAGCTGGGTATCGGCTCGGACGACCTTCTGCCCTACGGCCACGACAAGGCCAAGGTCAGCCAGGATTTCATAAACAGTGTTCAGGACCGGCCCAACGGCAAACTGATCCTTGTGACCGCGATCAACCCGACCCCGGCGGGCGAAGGCAAGACCACCACCACCGTGGGTCTTGGCGACGGTCTGAACCGGATCGGCAAGAAAGCCGCCGTCTGCATCCGCGAAGCGTCCCTCGGGCCGAACTTCGGGATGAAGGGCGGGGCCGCTGGCGGTGGCTATGCGCAGGTTGTCCCGATGGAGGACATGAACCTTCACTTCACCGGCGACTTCCACGCGATCACCAGCGCCCACAACCTGCTGTCGGCGATGATCGACAACCACATCTACTGGGGCAACGAGCTTGATATCGACATCCGCCGGGTCGCATGGCGCCGCGTTGTCGACATGAACGATCGCGCCCTGCGTCAGATCACCGCCAGCCTTGGCGGCGTGTCCAACGGTTTCCCCCGCGAAGCCGGGTTCGACATCACCGTGGCCTCCGAGGTCATGGCGATCCTCTGCCTTGCAACCTCGCTGGAAGACCTGCAGCGCCGTCTGGGCGACATGATCGTTGCCTACCGCCGCGACAAGTCGCCGGTCTACTGCCGCGACATCAAGGCCGATGGCGCGATGACCGTCCTTCTGAAGGATGCGATGCAGCCGAACCTTGTGCAGACGCTGGAAAACAACCCGGCCTTCGTGCATGGCGGCCCCTTCGCCAACATCGCGCACGGCTGTAACTCTGTCATCGCGACCACCACCGCGCTGAAGATCGCCGACTACGTCGTGACCGAAGCCGGCTTCGGGGCCGACCTTGGCGCCGAGAAGTTCATGAACATCAAGTGCCGCAAGGCCGGGCTTGCCCCCGATGCGGTCGTCGTCGTGGCCACTGTCCGCGCGATGAAGATGAACGGCGGCGTTGCCAAGGCTGACCTGGGCGGGGAAAACGTCGATGCCGTCAAGAAGGGCTGCCCGAACCTTGGCCGTCACATCGCCAACGTCAAATCCTTCGGTGTGCCGGTGATCGTTGCGATCAACCATTTCGTCACCGACACCGATGCCGAAATCGAAGCCGTCAAAGCCTATGTGAAGGAACAGGGGTCCGAAGCGATCCTGTGCCAGCACTGGGCCAAGGGCTCGGAAGGGACCGAGGAGCTGGCCAAGCGCGTGGCCGAAGTGGCCGATGCGGGCATGGCGAACTTTGCCCCGCTCTACCCCGACGACATGCCGCTGTTCCAGAAGATCGACACCATCGCCAAGCGCATCTACCACGCCGACGAGGTAATTGCGGACAAGAAGATCCGTGACCAGCTCAAGGAATGGGAAGCACAGGGCTATGGCAACCTGCCGATCTGTATGGCCAAGACGCAGTACAGCTTCTCGACCGATCCGAACTGGCGCGGTGCCCCCACCGGCCACACCGTTCCGATCCGCGAGGTGCGCCTGTCCGCCGGGGCCGGTTTCGTTGTCGTCATCTGCGGCGAGATCATGACCATGCCGGGCCTGCCGCGCGTCCCGTCGGCCGAAAATATCCGGCTGAATGACGAAGGCCTGATCGAAGGTCTGTTCTGACGATCGGCTTGATCTGAACAGGGGGCATGGCGCAAAAGGTGCCATGCCCCTTTTCAGTTCGGGCGACCAATTTCAGGGTGCCCCGTGGCATCCGCCAGAAGAAAGAGGAGGCAAGGGAATGTCTGCCAAAATCATCGACGGAAAGGCCTTTGCGGCCGATGTCCGCGCCCGCGTCGCCGCCCATGTGGCGCGCCTGAAAGAAGAAAACGGGATCACCCCCGGCCTTGCCGTGGTTCTGGTGGGCGAAGACCCGGCCAGCGAGGTCTATGTCCGGTCCAAGGGCAAGCAGACCGTCGAAGTCGGGATGAACTCTTACGAACACAAGCTGGACGCCGATACATCCGAGGCGGACCTGCTGGCGCTGATCGACACCCTGAACAACGATCCGGCGGTGCATGGCATCCTTGTGCAGCTGCCGCTGCCCGGCCATCTGGATTCGGATCTGGTGATCAACTCGATCAACCCGGCGAAGGACGTGGACGGGTTCCATATTTCCAATGTGGGCCTTCTGGGCACTGGACAGAAATCCATGGTGCCCTGCACGCCGCTGGGCTGTCTGATGATGCTGCGCGACCATCACGGGTCGCTGTCGGGGATGAACGCGGTGGTGATCGGCCGCTCGAACATCGTGGGCAAGCCGATGGCCCAGCTTCTGCTGGGCGACAGCTGCACCGTGACCATCGCCCATAGCCGCACCAAGGACATCGCCGATGTGGTGCGTGGTGCCGATATCGTCGTGGCCGCCGTGGGCCGCCCGGAAATGGTGCCGGGCGACTGGATCAAGCCGGGCGCGACCGTGATTGACGTGGGCATCAACCGCCTGCCGCCTGCCGCAGAAGGGGGCAAGGCCCGTCTTGTCGGCGACTGCCATTATGACAGCTGCGCCGAGGTGGCCGGGGCAATCACGCCAGTGCCCGGCGGGGTCGGTCCGATGACGATTGCCTGCCTTCTGGCCAACACCCTGACCGCCTGCTGCCGGGCCCATGGGCTGGCCGAGCCTGAAGGGCTAACTGCCTGATATGAAACGCAACCATGCGTCCTCCCGGCACAGAGTTGCCGGGGTGATGCCGCGTGACACATTCGTGCAACGCTGGGAACTGTTTCGACCTCGGCAGGTTTTCAGGCCGCGGTCGAGTTGATATCGACCCCTCCAACCGGCGCAGACCGGATGGAGGAGTTCTTGTTTTCGTTGCTTTCGCCAGTTTGGCAATGTCTGAGTGCGCGTAGGGTGGTCATCGCATGGCTTGCGGCGTCCATCGCCGCGACTGTTACCGGCCCATTCGACACCTATACGTCGATGCCGTTTTGGACCCGCGCCGTCTATTGGTTTGGGCTGATCGCGATATCGGTGGCCTTGGGCTACTGGGTGCGCCGCGCAACGGATCGGGCGTTCGGCGCCGAGGTTGGCTTCGCGCGTCTTGAAGCGATCCGGATTCTTGGCTTCGCGGCGCTCTATGCGCCGATCATCTATTATGTAACGGACGCGATGATCGGGGTTAACATGGCCCCGAGTATGGTGGTCCTTGAACTGTTCATCCTGATCGGTGCGGTCTGCGCGATCATGTCGGTTCTGGGATATTTCATCCTTGGCATCGGCGCGCCGGAACCGCCGTTCCGGCCACGTCTGGCCGATCGTCTGCCCGAAGGGGTCACAGGCAAGATCCAACGGCTGTCGGTCGATGACCATTATGTCGAGGTCTTCATGGAAGACGGCGCCTATCATCGGCTGTTGATGCGCTTTGCCGACGCCATCGCCGAGATGGAAGGCATACCCGGTCATTGCACGCACCGGTCCCATTGGGTGGCCGACGCGGCCGTATCGGGGGCGTTTCGCCGATCCGGACGGGATTTCCTGATGCTGACCGACGGCACGGAAATCCCGGTTAGCCGCAAATACAAGCCCGAGCTTGTCGAGAGTGGGTTGTTCAATCTTTCAGCTGAACCGGTGGATCATCCGGAAACGGGCGGAGAGAAGGGCACGGCCAAGGCACGGGGCCCGGTCATGACCGCCACGGCGGGGGAATGAAACAACCCTGCAAAGGCCCGGTCGGATGACCGCAGCCCGCCGGTATAGGTGCCATAGGCCGGCAGGATCAGCCGCATGCGGTCAAAAAGGAACGCAGGCCGCCAACCGCCGCTGATCCGGTGCTTGGGGTGATAATGGCCTGACACCTCGCCCGGGGCCGCATGGGGCAGGGCAATGTGCCGAAAGGTCAACCCGGCCAGGGTCAGTTCATTCAGGTGTGTGCCGCCCAATGCCACGGGCCCCGGATCATGGTTGCCTTCGATCCAGACCCAGCGCCGCCCCGCCTGTAGCGTCGCCAAGCGATCCACGGCATCCTGTTCCAGCGCGTCGGCCGAGGACAGATCGTCGAAACTGTCGCCAAGGCAGATCACCGTTTCGGGGTCGCGGGCCGCGATGTCCGCCTCCAGCTTGTCTAGCGTGGCCTGCACCTCATACGGGGGCAACAGCCCGCCGGTGCGCCGCGCGATCCGTTCGGATTTCCCAAGGTGCAGGTCCGACACGCACAAGCCCGCATGATCCGGCAGCCAAAGCGCCCCGCTGGGCAGGGCGTGAAGCGGGGTTCCGGCAAGGGTGAATGCATGGGCCATGCCCCGGTGATGCCCGCCCGGCGCGGCGCAGGCAAGGGGGCAGGTCGATCCGCCCTTGACCTTGCCGCCCGCCCGGTCACTTTCAGGGGCATGACCGCCCTTCCGCCCCTCTTCCAGTCGTGGTTCGCCCGCCGGGGCTGGGCCATCCACCCGCATCAGCAGGCCATGTTGGACCGCGCCGCCGCCCCGGCGCTGATGCTGATCGCGCCGACGGGCGGGGGCAAGACGCTGGCCGGGTTCCTGCCCTCGCTGGTGGAACTGGCGGACGGGGCGCATCAGGGCCTTCACACGCTCTATGTCTCACCGCTCAAGGCTCTGGCCGCTGATATCCGCCGCAACCTGCGCACTCCGGTCGAGGATATGGGCCTGCCCATCCGGATCGAGGACCGGACCGGCGACACCAGCGCCACCCAGAAAAAGCGGCAGCGCGCCGATCCGCCCCATATCCTTCTGACTACCCCGGAAAGCCTTGCGCTGCTCACCTCCTACGAAGACGCGCACCGGATCTTTGCCGGGCTGAAGCGGGTCATCGTGGACGAGATTCACGCCTTGGCGGAATCCAAACGCGGAGATCAGCTGATGCTGGCGCTGTCGCGGCTTGAAACCCTGTCGCCGGGGCTGCGCCGGGTGGGCCTTTCGGCCACTGTCGAAGACCCGGCGGGCCTTGCGGCGCAACTTGCCCGTCACCCGGACCCCTGCGAGATCATTCAGGCCGACCCCGGCCCGCCGCCCGATATCGCCATGTTGGAAACCGACGACCCGCCGCCCTGGGCCGGGGGTGGTGGGGCCTATGCGATCCCGGCGATCCTTGATCTGGTGCGGCAACACAAGACGACGCTGATCTTTCACAACACCCGCGCCCAGGCCGAAATCTTCTTTCACAATCTCTGGCTGGCCAATGACGACGGCCTGCCCATCGGCATCCACCACGGCAGCCTCAGCCGCGACCAGCGCGAGGCGGTCGAGGCCGCGATGGTCGCGGGCGCGTTGCGGGCCATCGTCTGCACCGGGTCGCTGGATCTTGGGATCGATTGGGGCGATGTGGACCTTGTGGTGCAGGTCGGTGCGCCCAAGAACGTCAAACGGCTGATCCAGCGGATCGGGCGGGCCAATCACCGCTACAACGCGCCGTCCAAGGCGCGGCTGGTGCCCGCCAACCGGTTCGAGGTGGTTGAATGCCGTGCCGCGCTCGAGGCCGCCCGCGATGGCGATCTGGACGGCGATCCCAAAGGGCCGGGGCCGCGCGACGTGCTCTGCCAGCATATCCTGATCCGGGCCTGTGCCGGACCCTTTGACGAGGCCGACCTGCTGGCCGAGGTCCGCACGGTCGGGGCCTATGCCGGGCTGACCCGGGCAGAGTTCGACGATTGCCTCGATTTCGTGGCGACAGGGGGCTATGCGCTGCGGGCCTATGACCGCTGGCAGCGGCTGAAGCAGCGACCCGACAACATGTGGCAATTGCGCGACCCGCGCGCGGCCCAGCGGATCCGCATGAACCTTGGCACCATTCAGGACACCGAAACGCTCAAGGTGCGGATGCGCGGCGCGGGCAAGCCGCTGGGCGAGGTCGAGGAAAGTTTCGCCGCCAGCCTTTCGCCCGGCGACACCTTCCTGATCGGCGGGCAAATCGTGCGCTATGACGCATTGCGCGAGATGGTGGTCGAGGTCAGCCGGTCTTCGGCCAAGAAACCCCGGCTGGCGGTCTTCAGCGGTACGAAATTCGCGACCACCACACAGCTTTCGGCCCGCATCCTTGATCTTTTGGCGCAGGACAGCTGGCCCGACCTGCCGCGTCACACTGCGGAATGGCTGTCACTGCAACGGCAGGTCAGCCGGATGCCCGAAGCCGACCGTATCCTTGTCGAAAGTTTCCCGCATGACGGGCGGGCGCATACCTGTGTCTACGGATTTGCCGGCAAGAACGCTCAGCAGACCCTTGGCCTCTTGCTGACCCAGAGGATGGAGGAGTTGGGGCTTGGACCGCTTGGCTTCGTGTCGAGCGACTATGCCACTCTGATCTGGGGGCTGGACCCGGTGG
The DNA here is from genome assembly GCF_004145845.1 of Loktanella sp. IMCC34160. Lineage (GTDB taxonomy): Bacteria > Pseudomonadota > Alphaproteobacteria > Rhodobacterales > Rhodobacteraceae > SELP01. The sequence continues at coordinate 306,920 of NZ_SELP01000004.1, forward strand.
ACGACCCCGCGCCCCTGTTCCGGGCCGAGGGGCTGCGCGACGGGCTGGACACATGGCTGGGCGGCAACGCCGTGATGAAGCGGACCTTTCGCGGGGTGGCGACGATCGCGGGGCTGATCGAACGGAACCTGCCGCAGAACCGCAAATCGGGAAAACAGGCGACGTTTTCCAGCGATATCCTGTATGACACCCTGCGCCGCTACGATCCCGACCACCTGATGATGCGGATCACGCAAGAAGAGGCGATGCGCGGGCTGGTCGATTTTGGCCGGATCGAGGAGATGCTCGCGCGGACGGCGGGCCGGGTCGACCATATCCGGGCCGGGCGCGTCACCCCGCTTGCCGCGCCCCTGCTGCTGGAGGTGGGAAAGGTGCCGGTCATGGGCCGGGGCCGCGAACGTCTGGAAGAGGCAGAGGCGGCGGCACTGATGGCGCAGGCGGGTCTTTCTGCCTGAGGTGATGCCGCCACTGGACAGGGACGACCCAGCCCTTAAGAAGGGCACATGACCAAGACCCCGGATATCCAAGACCTTGCTGACCGGCTGCGCGCCGGGGACCGTCGCGCCCTTGCCCGCGCGATCACCCTTGTTGAAAGCGGCCGCGCCGACCACCGCGATCAGGCCATGGCCCTGCTGGAGGCCGTGGGCCATGACCGGCAGGCGCTGCGGATCGGCCTGTCGGGCACGCCGGGGGTCGGGAAATCGACCTTTATCGAAGCCTTCGGACTGCATCTGACGGGGCAGGGGCTGCGGGTCGCGGTTCTGGCCGTTGATCCGTCCAGCGCCCGCACCGGCGGGTCGATCCTTGGCGACAAGACCCGGATGGAACGCCTGTCGCGCGACCCGAATGCCTTTATCCGCCCCTCGCCATCGCAAAGCCAGCTGGGCGGGGTGGCCCGCCGCACCCGCGAGGCGGTGGCCCTGTGCGAGGCGGCAGGGTTCGACGTGGTGCTGATCGAAACCGTGGGCGTGGGCCAGTCGGAAACCATGGTGGCCGAGATGTGCGACCTGTTCCTGCTGCTGCTGGCCCCGGCGGGCGGCGACGAATTGCAGGGGGTCAAGCGCGGGATCATGGAAATCGCCGACATGATCTTGGTGAACAAGGCCGATGGCGATCTGAAACCGCAAGCGATGCGCACCTGCGCCGATTATGCCGGTGCCCTGCGTCTTCTGCGCAAACGGCCGCAAGACCCGGACGGGTTCCCCAAGGCGCTGACCGTTTCTGCCGTCGAAGGCACGGGTCTGTCCGACGCCTGGGCCGAGATGCAAGCGCTGACCGATTGGCGCCGCGATCAGGGGCATTTTGCCCGCCGCCGCACGGAACAGGCCCGCCACTGGTTCGAGGAGGAGGTGCGCCTGCAGCTTCTGGCCCGGATCGCCGGGGACGGGGCGCTGGCCGCCCGGATGCGCGACGCCGAAGCCGCCGTCCTGCGTGGAGAACTGAGCCCCGCCCGCGCCGCCGCCGCCGTTCTGGCAAGTGACAGCTAGGGGTCACCTTCGGGCACAACATGTCTGAGAATGGCAGGGTGTCGAACACGCGCACAGGAGACTTGAGAGAAACAGTCCGATCGCGGCTTTGAGCCCGGTCTGCCAGATGCTTCAAGGTGCACCAATGTCAGCTTTCGTAAAAATTGACATTGAGCTTGTCAAAATGACATGTATAATGTCAACATGAAAGCAGAACACCTTCACCGACTGATTTGGATGTCGCGCCCCTTGATGCAGGCGGCAGAAGCCTGCGTTGAAGCCGGTCTGATCGGAACCAACCTGTCCGTCCGGATGCGGGCCGTGCTGGAGATACTGGACAAGTACGGAGACCAGACAGTCCCAGAGCTTGCGGCAAGGCTCGAAATCAAACGGCAATACGTCCAGATCATGTGCAACGAGACGCTGGCTTCAGGTTTCATCGAGCAACGCTCAAATCCTCGCCACAAGCGCTCACCTATCCTTGCTTTGACCGATCGCGGCAGCGCTGTCATCGAAGAGATCATCTCAAAGGAAATGAAACTCGTGGAGGAGCTAGGTGAAAATCTAAGCAATGAAGACGTTGCTACAGCGCTTGCGGTCGTATCCGCAGTGACGGACAGCTTGAAAAAACGAGCGGGAGAGAGCGAATGACGTTCGGAATTGGTTTGGGTGCCGTAGTCCTTTTCATCATACTCTGGCTCGGCAACGGTATTCGGCGCATCGGTTCGGTCAGCGTCGGAACACCGATACCGGAACGAACAGGATCGGCGCTTCTGCTGATTGATTTACAGTCCGTATTCTGGGAACGCGGTCCTTACTCTGACGCTGCAAAAGAAGCCGCTGCAAGCACCATTCTTGAGGAAGTAAATTCTGCAAGGGCCCAAGGCCATCCCGTTATTGCCGTTCGCCAGGAATGGTCGATCCCCTCCACGAAGGCTCTGGCGACCCTCACGATGAAAGGTCAGGCCATAGAAGGCAGTGAAGGGACCGAACTTGCCGAGCAATTCTCGTCATTTCCCGAACATGTCGTTGTAAAGCGTGTGCAGGATGCCTTTGAAACCGGCGAACTGGATGCTCTTTTGGAGCGCCTCAACATCGGCAAACTGCGCCTCGTTGGTTTGGACTTTAACTATTGTGTACAGAAGACGGCGCTGGCGGCCAGAAGCCGAGGCTATGACGTTACCGTTGTGAAGGACGGAACTCTCGCAGCCGCATCGACGAATGTTGCTGAAAAGCGGATGTCGTCAGCGGGTGTGGTCCTTTCTTGAGCGGAGATTGACCCTTTTGGCGCGAACGACGTTTCGTCTCGCAGCCCGGCCTCCCGGACCCGACGCGTAATCGAGGCCGTGTCAGAGGAAAGGTGAGTATCCATCGTCAGGTGCCGAACACCAGACCAAACGCCTTTCCCGCTTGACGGACCAGAGGAATCTGCCTATTGCCCCGCCCTTGTGACGGGGCCTGCATGTGCTGGCCCCTGATGGGCATTGCCCGCCAACACAAAGCCGGCCCCGGGGGCCGGGACAACAACAAAGGAATAGACCCATGTCGCGCAAGTGCGAACTGACCGGTAAAGGCCCGATGACTGGCAACAATGTCAGCCACGCCAACAACAAGACCCGCCGCCGCTTTCTGCCGAACCTGCAGGACGTAACCCTGCAATCCGATGCTCTGGGCCGGTCGTTCCGGTTCCGCGTGTCCTCGGCCGCGCTGCGCACCGTTGACCACCGGGGTGGTCTGGACGCCTTCCTTGCCAAAGCCAAGGATGACCAGCTGTCGACCCAGGCCCTGAAGGTCAAGAAGATGATCGCGGCCGCCGCCGCCAACTGATCCGATCATCGACAGATCGAATTGCACCGCCCGGCCCCCGCGCCGGGCGTTCGCATTTCCGCCGCCGCGACCTTCTGGCGCTTTTCCCCGCCCTGTGCAGGTGCTAGCGGTTAGCCCATGAAACTGATGCGCCCCTTCGTGGCTGTCCTGATGGCCCTTGCCCTGCTGGTGACGACCCAGCAGATGGCGGCGGCGCGTGGGCAGGCCCCCGCCGTGGGCGAGGCGGTTCTGTGCATCGGCGGACAGGCGGTGACCGTGGCGCTGGACGCCAATGGGCAACCCGTCGAACAGGGCGCCGCCGCGCATTTCTGTCCCGATTGCATCCTTCATTTCACCGACACGCAGCACCCACCCGCAACCGGCGCGGTCGATCTGACACTGCGGCCGTTCCGGTTTGGCGGCGACGTCGCCACCCTTGCCGCCCCTGTTGTGGCACCGTGCCCGTCGGCCCGCGGCCCGCCTGTTTTTGTCTGACTTCCCTTCCAAGATTTCAGACAACAGACAGGAGACAGCGATGTCCTTCAAATCCACCCTAATTGGCGCGGTCAGCGCCACCCTTCTGGCACTCCCCGCCTTTGCCGCTGACGTCGAAGTGCACGATGCCTATGCCATCTCCTCTGGCGGGCCAAACGGCGCGGCCTTCATGGTCATTGAAAACACTGGCGAAACCGACCTGCGGGTCGTCGGTGTCCGCTCTGACCTTGCGGCGCGGACCGAACTGCACACCCATGTCGACGAAGGCAACGGTGTGATGCGTATGCGGCACGTCGAAGAAGGGTTCGACCTTCCCGCCGGCAGCGAACTGGTGCTGGAACGCGGCGGCAATCACGTCATGTTCATGGGCGTCAGCACCCCGTTCATCGATGGGGAAGAGATCGAGATCATTCTTGTCCTCGACACCGGAGAGGAGATTGCCGTTACCCCGGTCGTCGATAACAATCGCATGCCGATGGGGCACGGCGGGACGATGAACCACGGAAACTAGACCACCCACCGCCCCGCCTTCGACAGCAAATCAGTCGCGGGCGGGGCGGCGCCGTGCTACCTTTGACGTGTCGTCCATCGGTCAATAAGTGATCTGGGGACGATCCGGCCATGGTCGGGGCGCAATCTTGGAGGGAGACGAATGCGGGTCTTGTTTGTCTGTCTTGGGAATATCTGCCGGTCGCCTGCTGCCGAAGGGGTGGTGCGGACCCGCGCGCCCGACTGGGACACCGACAGCGCCGGAACCGGCAATTGGCATGTGGGCGAAACCCCTTACCCGCCGATGCAGAAGGCGGCGCTCGCGCGGGGGATCGATATTTCGGATCTGCGCGCGCGACAATTCCGTCCCGGTGATTTCGACCGGTTCGACCTGATCGTTGTGATGGACCGCGAAAACCTTGAAGCTGTCGAACGGCAACGCCCGATGGGTCGGACGACCCCTGTGAAGCTTTTCACCGATTTCGGGCCAGAGGGGGCAGGGGACATCGTTCCCGATCCCTATTACACCCGCGATTTCGAAGGCTGCCTGAACCTGATCGAGACCTGCGCCGACGGGCTGATCCTCAGCTACGGCACATCGCCTCGGCAGTCGTGACAAAGTTGCGGTAGCGGGCCCAGAACGCCTCTGCCGACGGGCCGTCGGCGGTGCGGGTGTCCTGTGCCTTATCCGGGTCGCCAAAGAATTCCGCCGCGCGGGACTGTTCCCGGGTCGACAGGGTCTGGTTGGCAGCAGCCTGCACGCAGGAACACAGCTGGCGGTTCGCCGCCGACCGCCCGCCCGCCATGCAGGCCTGACTGATTTCGCCGGTTGCACTGGGGGTTCCGGGCCTTCCGCCACCACAGGACGACAGGACCGCGATTGCCAGAATTGCCAGGGAAAACCGCATCTTGCATAACTTTCTGCTGCTCGGACATCGCCGGGCCGTGCCCGGTCTTCTTGGTCCGAGTATGCCAAGAAGCCGCGACCCATGCAATCGCCCCGCTGACAGGGCAACAGGCAACAAGCGGCGGGTCGCCGGGTACGATCTGGTCGGTGATTTCGGGAAAAGTGGCAGCCCGTAGGGGAATCGAACCCCTCTTTCCAGGTTGAAAACCTGGCGTCCTAACCGATAGACGAACGGGCCACTCTGTGGTGAGGCGGCTTCTAATTAAACCCGGCGACCCGCGCAAGAGGATTCGGACAGAAAAATCCGACCCGCCGAAACTTTTTCGGATCAGCCCGCCGGGGCCGCATCTTCCAGCCGCAACTGCACCGACGACCGGCCCTGCCAGTGGTTGATCTCCAGCCGACCGGCAAGGTGGAACCGCGCCCCGTTGTGCCCTTCGATCATGGGCCCAAGCGGTCCGTCAAAGGCGCCGAAGGCGATGCTGTCGATCCGCGTGCCCAGCCCGTCGGTGAAACTGAATTTCAGGTGGTTGGCGCCGACCCGCTTGGCAAAGCTGATCTGCATGTCGGCAAAGGCAAAGCGTGGGGCAGGGGCGCCCGCGCCGAAGGGCCCAGCCTGTTCAATCTGTTCGACAAGGTCCACGGTCGCCGCGCCCGGCATCAACAGCCCGTCCAGCCGCAGGTCCGCCGGGCCGATCCGGTCCGCGCCCTGCCGTGCCAGCAAGTCGCCCAACCGGTCCATCGCCGCCTCCAGCTTGTCCCGTGCCACGGTCAGCCCCGCTGCCATCCGGTGGCCGCCGCCTTTGATCAGCAGCCCCTCGGCCGCAAGCCGGTGAATGGCGGCCCCAAGGTCGATCCCCGAGACGGACCGGCCCGATCCCTTGCCTTCGTCCCCGTCGAACCCGATCACGATGGCGGGCCGGTTGGTGGCCTCTTTCAACCGGCTGGCGACAATGCCCACGACACCGGGGTGCCACCCATCGCCCGCGGCCCAGACCAGCGGGCCATCCATGCCCCGTGCCTCGGCCTGTTCAAGGGCCAGGTCGCGCACGGTGTTTTCGATCTCGCGCCGGTCCTTGTTCAACCCGTCCAGAATTTCGGCCAGCGCCTGTGCCTCGGCCCGGTCGGCGGTGGCCAGAAGTCGCGCGCCAAGGTCCGCCTTGCCGATCCGCCCGCCCGCGTTCACCCGCGGTCCCAGCAGGAACCCGAGGTGATAGCTGTTGGGCGCCGTATCCATCCCCGCCACGTCCGACAGGGCCACGATGCCGGGCCGCTGCCTGCGGCCCATCACGGCCAGCCCCTGCCGGACAAAGGCCCGGTTCACCCCGATCAGGGGCGCGACATCGGCAACGGTGCCCAGCGCCACGAGGTCCAGCAGGTCCATCAGGTTCGGCCCGGTCACACCCTTGGCCCGCAATTGCCGGTTCGCCTCGACCAACATCAGGAACACGACCCCCGCGGCGCAGAGATGGCCAAGATCGCCGCTTTCGTCCTGCCGGTTGGGGTTCACCACGGCCACGGCAGGGGGCAGGGTTTCGCCGCCAAGGTGGTGGTCCAGAACAACCACATCCGCCCCCTTGGCCGCGGCAATCGGCCCGTGCGACAGCGTCCCGCAGTCCACGCAGACAATCAGGGGATGGGTGCGGGCAAGATCCTCCATCGCCGGTTCGTTCGGGCCATAGCCTTCGTCGATCCGGTCGGGGATATAAAGGGTCGCCTGCCGCCCCATGTCCCGCAGCCAGGAAATCAGCAGCGCTGCGGATGTGCCGCCATCGACGTCATAATCGGCGAAGATGGCGATCTTCTCGCGGGTATCTACGGCGTGCAGGAACCGCTCTGTCGCTTTGCCCATGTCCTTCAGCGTCAGCGGATCGGGCAAGAGATCCCGCAGGGTGGGCGAAAGATAGCTGTCCGCCTCCTGCGCCAAAACCCCGCGCCGGACGAGGGTCCGGCACAGGGGCAGGGGCAGGCCGGTTTGCTGGGCCATCGCCTCTGACTGGCGGTCATCCTCGATGCCGGGGCCGATCCAGCGCCGTCCGGTGGCCGAGGTTTCAACGCCAAGAAAGGCCGGTGCGCGCGCAATATCTGGGGTGTCTGTCATGTCGGCATACTAGGGGCCGGGAAACAGATTCGCCACGCGCGAAAATGGCCCGGCGCAAGGACCGGGCCATTTCGGGGATGCAAAGGGGTCAGCGGGCCAGCCGGTTCACCATCGCGGTGTTCATCACCATGTCGGTCAGACCCTGACGGCGATCCGACAAGAGCATCAGCACGATGGACACGAGTTGCAGCGGCGCGACCGTGATCGACACCGTGAAACCCAGCGTGTGCAGAAACGCCTCGCCGCTATCGAGCTTCTGGCGGTTGGTGTTGCGCAACTCGACCGCCATCAGCCGCATCCCCCATGTTGCGCCGGTTCCGGCGATCGTCCACCAGCGGTAGAAGAACCCGATCACCAGCATCATCGCCGGGAAAAACAGTACCCCGACAAAGGCAGTGAAGGGCAGGGCGAGACCGGCGAGAATGGCAACGATGGTCGCATCGACGATCCAGGCGATCAGGCGCTTGGACAGGACGCCGGCGTAGACCTCTGGCTGGTGCGCGGGGTCGGGAAGGCCAAGGGAAGCAGAGTAATCAGCGGCAGACATGGGTGTGGTCCTTGAAATGCGTCAGAACGGCGGGCGCCCCATGCGGGGGGCGCCCAGAGGGATCACTTGGGTTCGCCTGCGGCGTCGTCGATATCGTCGACATCGGCGGTCGACCGCTTGGCCCGGTCGTTCATGAACTGGTCGAACTCGGACTTGTCCTTGGCTTCGCGCAGGCGCTCCAGGAATTCTTCGAAGCTGCGCTGCTCGTCTTCCAGCCGGCGAAGGGTGTCGGACTTGTAGGCGTCAAAGGCGGTGTTGCCCGAGGATTTGAAAGCGGCGCGGAAATGCGTCTTGGTCATGTGGTTGCGGGAATGGGCACAGCTGCGGGAAAACATGCGTTTGCTCCAGATCATGTAGGCAAGAAGGGCAAGGCCGACAGGCCAGAAGAAGATGAAGCCAAGCACCATGGCGGCGATCCAGGCGCCCTTGCCACGGTCATCCAGCCAGCGTTCGGCGCGGGTAAAGAATCCGGGGGCATCCTGCGCGGGGGCGTAGGGCCGGGACGGCGGGTGGAGAGAGGCGTCAGACATCGGGGGCTCCTTGCGGGTTATGGGTTTATGTGAATGGCTTTCACATTACAGCATATCGGAACCATACCCCCAGCCTGCAAGGGTTGATGTAAAAGTTTTTAACATAAGCAGGGTGAAGGCAACTCAAGCCTTTGTAAAGGCGCGAATAAAATCTTCCGTCACACCGTGAAATCGGCCTGTTCCGCACCCGTGATCCGGGGCAAATCCGCCGGATCGATGGGAAAAACATGGCGTGGGGTGCCCGCCGCGGCCCAGACCTGATCGAAGTCGAACAGGCGCGGATCCATGTAGATGCGGGGTGGTGTCAGGTGCCCGACCGGGCTGACCCCGCCGATGGCAAAGCCGGTTGTCGCCCGCACGAAATCCGCATCCGCGCGGCCCAGCGGTTCGCCCGCGACCGCACCCACCTTCGCCGGATCGACCCGGTTGCCGCCCGCAGTCAGGAACAGAACGACCTGCCCACTGGTCTCGCCCCGGAAGACGATGGATTTGACGATCTGGTCCAGCGCGCAGCCGACCGCCGCCGCGGCGTCTTCCGCCGTGCGGGTCGTATCGGCCATTTCGACCGGCTCCGCCGCCAGCCCGGCGTCGCGCAATGCCGCCCGCACCCGTTTCAAACTCTTGCTCATCACAGCCTCTTTCAATCTTGCCCCGACTGAACCCCAGCGGCCCGACGAACTCAAGCCAGATTGACGCCCCCCGAGCCGCGTTCCATCCTGTGCCCATGACATTCGAATCCCGCCTGACCCGCAGCCCCGATCCTTTTGACACCGACCGTGGCGCAGAGGCGCGGGCGCAGTTTTCCGACCTTTCGGCTCCGGTTCAGGGGCTGATCGACGGGGCGGCCGGGTGCAGCCCCTATCTGTCTGGTCTGCTCTCGCGCGAGGGGGACTGGATTCGCCCCGCCTTCGACGACCCCGAGGGGGCGATGGACGCCCTGCTGGCAGAGGTCGCCGCGACCCCATACGACAGCCTCGCCCCCGATCTGCGCCGCGCCAAGCGCCGGGTCGCGCTTCTGGCGGGGCTGGCGGATCTTGGCGGGGTCTGGCCATTGGAACAGGTCACGCAGGCCCTGACGGACTTTGCTGATGCTGCGGTCGATGTCTGTCTGCGGCGCCTGACCGCCGCCCATATCCGGCGCAAGAAACTGCCCGGTTTCAGCGAAGACGACGCCGAGACCGCCTGTGGCATGGTCGCGCTGGCAATGGGCAAGATGGGCGCGGGAGAGTTGAATTACTCTTCCGACATCGACCTGATCATGCTGTTCGATCAGGACCGGCTGACCGAAGACACCTATGACGAGGCGCGGATGGGCTTCGTCAAGATCACCCGGCTGATGACGGGGATTCTGGCCGATGTGACGGCCGAGGGCTATGTCTTCCGCACCGACCTGCGGCTGCGGCCCGACGCCTCTGTCACGCCGGTCTGCCTGTCGATGGGGGCGGCGGAAAGCTACTACGAAGGGGTTGGCCGGACGTGGGAACGGGCGGCCTATATCAAGGCCCGTCCCTGTGCGGGCGATATCCACGCGGGCGCGGGGTTCATCGAAACCCTGCGGCCTTTCATCTGGCGCAAACACCTTGATTTCGCAGCGATTCAGGATGCCCACGACATGCGTCTGCGCATCCGCGATCACAAGGGGCTGCACGGTCCGCTGTCGCTGGACGGGCACAATATGAAACTTGGCCGCGGCGGCATCCGCGAGATCGAGTTCTTCACCCAGACCCGGCAGTTGATCGCAGGTGGCCGCGACCCCAAGCTGCGCGTTCGGGGGACGAAGGCGGGGCTTGAGAAGCTCGCGGCGTCCGGTTGGGTGCCCGAAGATCACGCGGCCAAGCTCTATGACCACTATCGGTTCCACCGCGAGGTCGAACACCGGGTCCAGATGGTCGCCGATCAACAGACCCATCACCTTCCCGCGAACGAGGAAGGCTGGGCGCGGCTTGCAGCCTTCATGGGCCGGGATGTCAGCGGGCTGCGCCGCGAACTGACCGACCGCATCGAGGATGTGCACGCCCTGACCGAAGGCTTCTTCGCCCCCGGCCATGCCCGCACCCCGAAAGAGGACTTCGGAGCCGAGATTACCGCCCGCTGGCCCAACTACCCGGCGTTGCGGTCCGCCCGCGCGGTCGAGATTTTCAATCGCCTTCGGCCCGAGATCATGGGCGCGCTGTCCGAGGCGGCAAAGCCGGAAGAGGCGCTTCTGAATTTCGACGGGTTCCTTGCGGGCCTGCCCGCCGGGGTGCAGCTGTTTTCCCTGTTCGAGGCAAACCCGCAACTGACCCGGCTGGTAGTCGATGTCTGCGCCACCGCGCCCGCGCTGGCGGCCTATCTGTCGCGCAACGCCGATGTCTTCGACATGGTGATCGGCGGCGGATTCTTTTCCGACTGGCCGGGGGCCGACGGGCTGGTGGCCAGCCTGACCCGCGCCATGTCAGAGGCGGCGGATTACGAAGACCGGCTGAACATGGCCCGCCGCTGGATGAAGGAATGGCATTTCCGGGTCGGGGTTCATCACCTGCGAGGTCTGATCGACGCGACCGAGGCCGGGCGCCAATACGCCGATATCGCCGAGGCGACGATTGCCGGACTTTGGCCGGTCGTGGTCGAGGATTTCAGCGCCAAGCATGGTGCGCCTCCGGGGCGGGGCGGGGTCATGCTTGGGATGGGGTCGCTGGGGGCCGCGCGGCTGAACGCCGGGTCGGACCTTGACCTGATCATGATCTATGATGCCGACGGCGTGGAAGGATCAGAGGGGCGCCGCCCGCTGGCGACCCGGCCCTACTATGCCCGACTGACACAAGCCTTGGTGACGGCGGTTACCGCGCCGATGTCGGACGGACGATTGTACGAGGTCGACATGCGGCTGCGCCCGTCCGGGCGGCAGGGGCCGGTTGCCACATCCTTTGCAAGCTTTCAGGACTACCAGCGCACAGAGGCCTGGACATGGGAACACCTTGCCCTGACCCGCGCCCGCCCGATCGCGGGTAATATGGACCTCGGGGCCGAGGTCGAAACCTTCCGGCAGGCCCTGCTGCAGGACAAGGCTGGCGGGGAAACCGTGCTGGCCGATGTGGCCGATATGCGGGCGCGGATTGCCGCCGCGAAACCGCCACAGGGGGACTGGGACGCCAAGATCGGGCCGGGGCGGCTGCAGGACGTGGAACTGGCCGCCCAGACTGTTACCCTGCAATCCGGCAGCCCGGCCCGTGAAATAAGGGCCCAATTGGCCGCTGGTGTCGGTTCTGGACGCCTGAGTGACGCGGATGCAGAGGCGCTTTCGACCGCGGCAGGGCTTTTCTGGCAGCTGCAAGCCTCTGCAAGATTGCTGACGGGCGGGGAATTAAAACCGGAAGAGCTTGGCGAAGCTGGGCGCAGGCTTATCTTGCGGGAGACAGGGTATGAGACAACGGATCGCTTGCTGGCCGCAATGGGGACGGTCGCAGAAACGGCGGACGCGGTCATTTCGCGGCTCCTGTCTGGGGTCGCGCGGGAGACGAATGATGACAAGAGCCAAGGATCCGATTGATCCGCGGGGCCTGATCCGCGAAGCCTACCGGATCGAAGGGATCAGCGCGCCGGAATGCCGGTCGATCTTCTTCGACTGGGCGCTGGGCATCCCGGTGGATTCCAATACGGACGAGATGGTCCGTGCGCTTCTGGCACGCTATGCCGACGAACCGGCGGACCACCCGATGACCGAAACCCTGAAGGCCGCGCTGGACAAAGCCAACGCGCCACGCCGCAGGGGTGGACGGGCCGCGCGGGCCCGGGATTAGGATATAAGGCAGAACGTCGCGAACGGTGGGCGCAAGGTGGGTCCTGACCCACCTTGACCGATCATTCAGCGGGGCAGGCGGGCCGCCTCGGCGGCCAGTGCGGTGATCCCGTCCCAGTCGCCTGCCGTGACCATGTCTTTCGGGGCGACCCAGCTGCCGCCGACGCAGAGCGTGTTCGACAACCCAAGGTAATCGCCCGCATTCTTCAGGCTGATCCCGCCGGTCGGGCAGAACTTGACCTGCGGCAGCGGGGCGCCAATGGCCTTGAGCGCCGGTGCGCCGCCGTTGGCCTCGGCCGGAAAGAATTTCTGCACGGTGTAGCCGCGTTCCAGAAGACGCATCACCTCGGACGAGGTCGCCGCGCCGGGCAGCAGCGGCAATTCATTCGCTTCGCAGGCGTCCAGCAGACGGTCGGTCGCGCCCGGCGAGACGCCAAAGCTGGCCCCGGCTCGCTTCGCGGCTTCCACATCTGCGGAGGTCAGAAGGGTGCCCGCGCCGACAACGCCGCCCTCGACTTTTGCCATCTCTGCAATCGCCTCCAGCGCGGCGGGGGTGCGCAGGGTCACTTCCAGCGCCGGAAGCCCGCCCGCGACCAGCGCGCGCGCCAGCCCTTCGGCCTGACCTGCATCGTCGATCACAAGGACCGGAACGACCGGGGCCAGTTCGCAGACTTTGCGGGCCAGTTCAGATGCCTGTTGAGTTGTCATATCTCGGTCTCCAATGTCAAAGGATCGTGCAGGCGCCGTCGGCGGCAAGCCCGACGTTCCGGCGGAAGGTTTCAAACAGTTCGCGCCCGACGCCGTTGCCATTTCCGGTCAGATCGGCGGGGGCCGGGGTCCGCCCGGTCAGGTCGGCCAGTACGTCCAGCGTGCCCTTGGTGGCATCAAGCCGGATCACGTCGCCATCCTGCACCAGCGCCAGCGGCCCGCCATCGGCGGCCTCAGGGCAGACATGGATCGCGGCGGGCACCTTGCCGGACGCGCCCGACATCCGCCCGTCGGTCACCAGTGCGACCTTCAGCCCCCGGTCCTGCAACACGGCAAGCGTCGGCGTCAGCGAATGCAGTTCCGGCATCCCGTTGGATTTCGGGCCCTGGTAGCGGACCACCACGATGGTGTCCTCGGTAAACTCGCCGTTCTTGAAGGCGGTCTTTACGTCGGCCTGATCGTGGAACACGCGGGCCTTTGCCTCGACAATATGGCGTTCCTCGGCCACGGCAGAAGTCTTGATGACCCCGCGCCCAAGGTTGCCCGACAGTTGGGTCAGGCCGCCATGGGCATGGAACGGGTCCGACGCGGGGCGCAGGATCTTGTCATTCAGGCTGACCTTTGTGCCCGGCACATAGGTCACGCGCCCGTCCTTCAACTGCGGCTCTTGCGTGTAATGTTCCAGCCCGTCGCCGACCACGGTCTTGGTGTCGGGATGCAACAGACCGGCGTTCAGCAGATCGCCGATCATATAACCCAGGCCGCCAGCGGCGTGGAAATGGTTCACGTCGGCCAGCCCGTTGGGATAGACCTTTGCCATCAGCGGTGTGACCTCGGACAGGTCATGGAAATCCTCAAGGTCAAGGATCACACCGGCGGCCCGGGCCATGGCGGGCAGGTGCAGAACAAGGTTCGTCGAGCCGCCGGTCGCCATCAGCCCGACAATCCCGTTCACGAATGCCTTTTCGTCCAGAATGTCGCTAACCGGGCGGAAGTCGTTGCCCAACGCGGTGATCTCCAGCGCCCGCTCGGCGCCCGCCACCGTCAGCGCATCGCGCAGCGGCGTGTTCGGGTTGACAAAGGACGACCCCGGCAGGTGGAGCCCCATGAATTCCATCAGCATCTGGTTGGTGTTGGCGGTGCCGTAGAAGGTGCAGGTGCCCGGCCCGTGATAACTGGCCATTTCCGCCTTCATCAGCTCTTCGCGGCCGATTTCTCCGGTCGCGAACTTCTGGCGGATCTTGGCCTTTTCGTCGTTCGGCAGGCCCGACGGCATCGGCCCCGCAGGCAGGAACACCGAGGGGATATAGCCGAAGGTCGCGGCGGCAATGATCAGCCCCGGCACGATCTTGTCGCAGACCCCAAGGTAGAGGGCGGCGTCAAACACATTGTGCGACAGGCCCACCCCGGCGGACAGCGCGATCACGTCGCGGGAAAACAGCGACAGCTCCATCCCCGTTTGCCCCTGCGTGACCCCGTCACACATCGCAGGCACCCCGCCCGCGACCTGCGCGGTCGCCCCAGCGGCCCGGGCAGCGGCCCGGATCAGGTCGGGATAACGTTCATAGGGCTGATGCGCCGACAGCATGTCGTTATAGGCGGTGATGATCCCGATATTCGGAGCCTTGTCGGCGCTCAGGGTCGGCTTGTCATCGCCCATCGCGGCATAGGCATGGGCAAGGTTGCCACAGGACAGATGCGCCCGGCGCGGGCCTTCGGCGGCAGCGCGGGCCATGGTGTCGAGATAGGTTTTCCGCGTGCGTTCACTGCGGGCGCGGATCCTGTCGGTCACGGCGGCGATGGTGGCATTCAGCGGCATTTCATAGGTCCTTCGGGTCAATTCGGGCCGGGTCTAGCAGGTCTTGTTAGCGCTAACAACCCGTGATTTCGTCTTGGGGCCGGTCAGTTTTGCCGCAGGGGTGGGGCTGAATCGTTGCCCAAAAGACTCACATTCCCTGCCTTTTCATCAAATTGGACCGGCTTGGCCACATTCCTGCCCCGTTCCAAGCGGAAGGATGAAGTCAGCCGATTGGGGGGCCAACAACTTGGGGCAGAAGCCCCGGAGGACAGAAATGAAACTTCTGCGCATCGTTGCACTCGCAGCCCTTGGCCTTGGCGTGGCCGGCTGTTCCTCGGTCGATACTGTAACACGAAACCAGCCTGTCAGCGAACCGCTTGCGGCGCCTGCGGACATTGAACGGTCCTATACCGTGACCAATGTGGTCGCCATGGTCCCGTCGAACCTGAAGGCATCGGAACGCAACGGGTATTACCCGATGGCCGATATTGTCTGGCGCGGTGATCCGATCGGCAACCGGCACATGCAGCTGGCCCAGCTTTTCGAAACGGCCGCCGCGCGTCATGCCGAAACCCTGCAAGGCGATATCCCGGTCGTGGCCGAAGTGGTGCTGAACCGGTTCCACGGCGTGACCGAGCGGACCCGGTTCTCGGTGGGCGGTGTCTATAACGTTGTCTTCACGCTGACGGTCCGCCATGCGGAAACCGGGGCGATCATCGAAGGGCCGCGTCAGGTCGTGGCCAATCTTCCCGCACCCGGTGGCGAAGCCGCCCTTGCGCTGGAACACGCAGGCCAGACCGAAAAGGTCCGGATGACCGACTTCCTGACCACCGTTCTTGCCCGCGAACTTGGCGCTGGCCCGGCCGAGGTTGCCCCGGTCCCGGTGCCCGGCGACGACGACTTGATCGTCTCGCAGGCGATGCTGCAAACAGGCGTCTTCCGCTAGTCCCGGAAACCCATTAGGAGGGGGCCATGACGCACCCCTCCTATCCCACCATCCGTCTCATGCCCAAGGCAGATGCCCGCGCCATCCGGCACGGGTTCCCTTGGGTCTACGCCAATGAACTGATGACCGATCGCCGGACCCGCGCGCTTGCGCCCGGGTCTGTTGCCGTTCTGGAATCGGCGGACCGGCAGCCCATGGGGCTGGTCGCCGTAACGCCCGAAAGCAAGATCATCGCCCGGATGCTGGACCGCGATCCGCAGGCCGTAATCGACGAAGACTGGTTCGCCGCCCGCATTGCGCGGGCGCTGGCGCATCGGGACCGGATCTATGACGCGCCCTTCTATCGTCTGGTCCATGCCGAGGCCGATGGCCTGCCCGGCGTGATCATCGACCGGTTCGGGGATGTGGCAGTGGTCCAACCCAACGCCGCCTGGGCCGACGCGCGGGCCGATCTGCTGGTCGCGGCGCTTGCACGGGTGGCCGGAGTAACGACCGTGGTCCTGAACGGCACCGGCCGCGCCCGCGCGCTGGAAGGCCTGCCCGAGGAAACCCGTGTCGCGCTGGGCACTGCGCCCGACGCCCCAATCCCGGTGCCGATGAACGGGGCCACCTATATGGCCGATGTGATGGGCGGCCAGAAAACCGGCCTGTTCTTCGACCAGCGGCCCAATCACGCTTTTGCCGCCAGCCTGTCGCGCGGGGCGCGGGTGCTGGATGTGTTCAGCCACGTCGGCGGGTTCTCCCTTGCCGCGCTGGCCAATGGCGCGGACAGCGCCCTTGCGGTCGACGGATCGGCTCCGGCGCTCGACCTTGCCGCGCAGGGGGCCGCCGCCTCTGGCGTCGCGGACCGGTTTCAGACCCGGCAGGGCGATGCCTTCGATACGCTGACCGCGCTGGCCGACGAAGGGCAGACCTTTGACGTGGTCATCTGCGACCCACCCGCGTTTGCACCGTCCAAGAAGGCGCTGGAGGCCGGTCTGCGGGCCTATGAACGGGTGGCGAAACTGGCCGCGCCTTTGGTGGCCGAGGGCGGCTATCTGGGGCTGTGTTCTTGTTCCCACGCCGCCGACCTGACCAAGTTCCGCAACGCCAGTGCCCGCGGCATTGGCAAGGCCGGGCGGCGCGGCACCATCGTCCACACCGGGTTTGCCGGGCCGGACCACCCGCTTTTGCCGCAACTGGCCGAAAGCGGTTATCTCAAGGCTGTGTTCTTCCGGCTATGAGGGTGCTGCTGGACGCCTGCGTACTGTATCCGACGGTGATGCGCGAGGTGCTGATCGGGGTGGCAGAGACGGGCGTCTATCAGCCGCGCTGGTCGGACCGCATCCTTGAAGAATGGGCGCGGGCCACGATCAAGCTTGGCCCCGGGGCCGAGGAGATCGCGCGGGGCGAAATCGCCAGCCTGACCGCCCGCTTCCCCGAGGCCGCCGTTCGCGTGCCTGACGGGATGGAGCGGCGGTTCTGGTTACCCGATCCAAACGATGTGCACGTTCTGGCCGCCGCCGTGGCGGGCAGTTGTGACATGATCCTGACACTGAACGCCGCCGACTTCCCCCGCGCCACCCTGGCCGAGGAAGGGCTGGCCCGGCGGGCCCCGGACGAGTTTCTGATGCACCTCTGGCCGGATCATGAACCGGTCCTGCGGCAGGTCGGGGCAGGGGTTCTGGCCACGGCAAGGCGGCTTTCGGGCGAAGACTGGACGATCCGGGCGCTGATGAAAAAGGCCCGCCTGCCGCGTCTTGGAAAGGCCCTCGGGCAGGGGGTGGTGGGTTAAAACCCACCTTACTTTTTCATCGCTCTTCTTGCCCGGCGCCCCTGAATTGTAAGGTGGGTTTTAACCCACCACCCCTCGGTCAGACGCCCCACTTGGCCTCGTTCGCTTCGATCGCGGCGATCCGCTTGTCAGACTTGGGGTGCGACAAAAGCCAGGCAGGCATTGCCGCGCCGCGCGCGCCGGTCAGCGTCTCCAACTTGCGGAACAGGGATTTCTGTGGCGCGGTCCCAAGGCCGGCCTTGGTCATCAGGGCAGAGGCATAGGCGTCGGCCTCGAACTCATCCGACTGGGACAGCCGCGCCATCACCAGTGACATCACGAACCCCGCCACCATCGGCCCCAGCCCCGGCAGAAACCGGTTCAGCACCACGGCAAGCGCGGTGCGCAGCGCGTTCTGGCCGGAAAAGTCGATCATCCGGCGGCGGGTGTGGCCAAGCGCGGTATGGCCAAGCTCATGGGCGATGACGCTGGCCATCTCTTCGGCGCTGACCTCGCCCTTGCGGAATTTCTCGTAGAACCCCCGGGTGATGAAGATGCGCCCATCGGGGGCGGCCAGCCCGTTGACCGGGTCGATTTCATAGATGTGAACCTTGATCCGGGGCAGGTCCAGCGCTCGCGCCATCCGGTCGATCACCGGCTTCAGGGCCGGGTCCACCAATTCCGTCGACCGCGCGTCCAGCTCGGCCCGAAGCCGCCAGGCGGAGAACCGGTACATCACGACGCCATAGAGGACGGCAAGAAGGATGGGCAGAAATTTTACCATGGGTCAGATATGGGGCGCGGGCCTGCCGCCGCAAGGGCGGCATTGCCCATCTGGCCATCCCCGGACGCGCATTCCGCTAGTGACTTGCGCCCGGTCCCTTCGCATCGGCAAGGCAGGACAGCGGCGCGGTTGGGTCCGCCTGGCATTGGCTGATCAGATCGGCTTGATGGATCTCGCATTGCACGATCAGCGGACCGCTCAGCAACCCGCCCCCGACGTTCTGGCAATCGCAGGTGATGGCGCTGCAGTCGGTCGTCCCGGCGACCAGCTCTTCGGCGAGTTTGAAGGCATCGCCGCACCATGCCCCCAGAACCGGGATCGCTTCGCAGATGTTTTGCAGCACGCCCTTGGCGAGGTTGCTGTCCCAAGGCCCTTTCGACAGACGGTTCAGGTTGTCGCTGATCTGCTGATAGGCCGCGTGATCGAACTGGCCCGTTTCGATCGCATTGGCGACGAGGTTCATCGCCTTAGTCGATTCCCCGTACATTTCGTTGTTCCAGGCCAGTGTGTCGATGAACATCTCGTAGCCAAGCTGATTGACGCCGAACGCCGGGATCGGCGGGGCGATGCTGACCATGGTTTTCAGGAAATCCTTTGTCGCGGCGGCGTCCATTTCGGCAAGGTTCGGCGCGTCGCGGGCGACCTTGGCGGCCGCGGCCAGTTTGCTGAGGATATCGGTCGCGGTTCCGCCCAGCCCCTCAAGCCCGCTTGCCTCGGAAATTGCGTCGGCGACGCTGGGCAGTCCGGCCTTAGACGCCGCGCTGTTCAGGTTGGAAATCGCGTCGTCTAAGGCAATGGCGGCAGAGGGAAGAAGGGTTCCGTCCTCCTGCATGGCCCCCACGGTTTCCAGAAGCGGTGCAAGGATGTCGCCATAGGCCTGAACATCGGTGATCTCGCCCGAGGCGGCCAAGGTTCCAAGCGCCTCAAGCATGGCGGCGGGGCCGGCCTCGATCGTCGCTTGCTGCCCAAGAAGCGAGGCCGTGATCCGCGCGTCGGGGGCGTCCGGGTGGGCGGCGGCGATCCTCTCGATCTCGCGCAGCGCCGCTGCCCGTTCGGCGGTGGTGGTCGCCGCCGACAGCCGTGCGCCCGCGTTTTCCATGGCCTGCCGGGCCTCGGCGGGCCAGTCCTGCGCAACGGCCGGGGCGACAAACAGCGCCAGGCTCAGGAAAATTGCTGTGATCGTGCGCATCTGTCCCCCTCCGACTGATTGGGGCCATCATACCATATCGGGCCAAATGCCCAAAGTTGGCGGATCGGCGCAGGGGGGGCGAGCTAGCGGGTGCGCTGGGATTGGGCGTGATCGGCCCTCCGCCACAGCCATATCCCCAGCCCGATTGTAACGGCCCCGGCGGCCAGAAGCCCGGACAGGTTTCCGGCGATATCGGCGATGGCGCTGATCTGACCGGCGAAAACGAACCCCAGACCTACATAGACGGCGACCCATGTCGCCTCTCCGGCCATGTCCCAGCCGAAGAACCGGGGCCAGCGCATCCCGGCGATCCCGGCGGCTAGGTTCACGTAAGGACCAAGCGGTGAGAAGAGCCAGCGCGACAAGTAAACACCGATACCGCCCCATTCGCGGGTCTTGTCCTGCGCCTTTTGCAGGATCGCGCCGCGTTTCGGGTGCCGCGCCATCCAGCCCGACAGGTGCCGCCCGCCGATCCGCCCGATCCCGTAACCGACCTGATCCCCCAGCACCGCCCCGACCCAGGCCGCCCCGGTCACGGTGTAAAGGTCCAGATCGCCGGACGCAGCAAAGGCCCCGCCCGCCAGCATCATCAGCGAGGATGGAACCGGCAAGGCAAGACAACTGAGGAACGTTCCAAGAAACAGCGCGGCCACCCCATAGGTGGTGATCAACGACAGGACCGTTTCCATCAGTCGCCCCGCGCGGCCCGGTGCGCCTGTGCCGCGGCCTCGATCCGGGACTGAAGCTCTCTCAGGGTGATCCCCTGCGCCGCCGCGACCTCGCCCATGGTGATCCTTTGGCGCGGGCCGTCTGCGTCCAGACCCAAAATCGGGATCAACACCTCTGGCGGCAGCCCGTAGGACATGCCGACATAATTGGGCGGCATCCAGGGTTCGAGCGGTTGGTCCAGATGCGCCGGGTCCGCCCAATAGATCGCCTGCCGCACCGTTCGCACTCCGAAAAACGCCGTGGCCGCGAGGGCGGCGGCAAACAGCAGGGTCAGCAAACGGTGGTGGGTCCAGAGGTGGCGCAGCCGGGTCAGCACATCAGAAGTCCAAGATCGTGGCGCGAGAGCCGTTCGACCCCCTTATCCCCCACCAGCACCGAATGGCCAAGGGTCATCGCCGCGCCGCTGTGGCTGTCCATCAGGATCATGTGCAGGAAAAAGACCTGCCCCTCCAGCATCGGCAGCGGGTTGCCTTCGTAGAACATCGGGAAGTCCACCCAGATCGGGTTATAGACCGCCCCCATCCCATAGCCGCAGGCCTGAAGCCGGGCGTGATGCAGCCCGTGCGCATCGAAGACCCGCGCATGGGCGTCGAACACATCGCCCATGGGCGCGCCGGGCCGGATCGCGGCCTCGCAGGCCTCGATCGCCTCGACCGTGGCTGCGTGCATCCGGCGATGCGCCTCCGAGACCTCTCCGACCACGATGGTCCGCATCATGGCCGCGTGATAGCGGGCATAGGTGCCCGACCATTCCAGCGTCAGCTGGTCCTGCGGATCCAGATGTCGCCGTCCGGAATAGTAACGGCACAAAAGCGCGCCGGGACCGGACCCGATGATGAACTCGTTCCCCGCATAATCGCCGCCGCCCTTGAACACGGCCCCCTGCATCGCGGCCAGAATGTCCCCTTCAAAGGCGCCTGCGCGGGTAATCTCCAGTGCGGCGTCCAGCGCATCGTCCGAGAGGGCGGCGGCGCGGCGGTGCATGTCGATCTCGGCCCGGGATTTGTGGCGGCGCAGGCCCCGGATCAGGTCGGAGGCGTCGGTCAGGCCGGGAAGGACCGCGCGCAGCCGTTGGCCGTTGTAGTCGGTCAGCCCCGCCGTCTGGCTTTCGAACCCGATCTGCCCCGACACGCCAAGATCGGCCAAGAGCCGGGCCAGATCGTCGGCGGGGTTCGCGCCTTCGACCTCGGTCCAGATGTGGATCTGATCGTCCGTCAGGGTCGAGGTCAGCCGCGCCTGCCGCAGGTCCGGCATCCGTGTCAGCAGATGCAGATCGCCCCGCGCGGTCAGCACCATGCATTGGAACATGGCAAAGCCGAAGGTGTCATAGCCGCTGATCCAGAAATGGCTTTCCGGGGCAAACATCAGGATCGCGTCCAGCCCTTCGGCCTGAAGGGCTTCGGTGGCGCGGGCTTGGCGGGCGGCATATTCGGCCGGGGTGAAATGCAATGTCATGGGCGCATGAGGGGCCGGGCGATCCGCCCGGTCAAGCCCATCCGCGACATGCCCTGCCGTGTTCAGTATCCCAGCCGGTCGCGCATGAAGGCCAGCGCGACAGACAGCCCGTCCGGCGCGATCCCGTGCGCGGTGCCCTTCATCACATGGGCATAGACCTCTTCCCAGCCCGCGCCTTGCAGGGCCTCTGCCGCCTCGGGCAGGGACTGCACCGGCACAACATCGTCCTGATCGCCATGAACCAGCAGAACGGGCGGGCGGCAGGTCGCCTCGTCCGCCAGAAGCTCGGGCTGCAACAGCCGCCCGGAAAAGGCGCAGATGCCCGCCACCGGGTCTTCACGGCGCGGGGCGACGTGCAGCGACATCATCGTGCCTTGGGAAAAGCCGAACAGCATGACCTGTTCGGGCAGCAGGTCTTCGTCGACCATCACCCCGTCCAGAAAGGCGTTCAGATCTTCGGCGGCGCGGCGCAATCCGGCCTCTGCCTCTTCCTCGGACGAACCATCAATCCACGGGATCGGAAACCATTGGAACCCGAAGGGCGCCCCGGCGCAGGCCTCGGGCGCGTCGGGGGCCAGAAACAGGGTGTCGGGCATATGTTCGCCCAGAGGGTCGGCCAGCCCGAGAAGGTCCGCGCCATTGGCGCCATAGCCGTGCAGGAAGATGACCGCGCTGCGCATCTCTCCGGAAATGGGGTCGCGGCGGCCCGCTGTCAGTGCCCGTGTCATCGAATGCCTTCCCTTTGTTTCGCGACCCTGTAGTAGGCCCAGAGAAGCCGGGCCGCAACTGCCGCCCAAGGGGACCAGTCGGCGGCCATGCCGCGCAGGGCCTTTTCCGAGGGGCGGTCGGGCAGGTCAAAGACGATCCGCGCGGATTCCTGCAGCGCCAGATCGCCCGCGGCAAAGACATCGGCCCGGCCCAGCGCGAACATGGCGTATATCTCGGCCGTCCAACGCCCGATCCCGGTGATCGCGGTCAGGGTGGCGATCACCTGATCGTCAGGCAGATGGGCCAACCCGTCCCAATCCACGCCCGCCTCGGCCAGCGCCTTGGCATAGCGGGCCTTTGGGCGGGACAAGCCAAGCGCGCGCAGGTCTTCCTCGGTCACCGCAAGGACAGCAGGTTCCGTTGTCAGCCCCGCGCCGTCCAGCCGTCCCCAGATCGCGGCGGCAGAGGCGGTCGAGACCTGCTGGCCCACGATGGCCGACAAGAGCGCGCCAAATCCGGCAGGCGACCGGCGCAGGGGCAGGGGGGTGCACAGCGGCAGGATGCGGGCGAATTCCGGCACTTGCGCTGCCAGCCAGTCGGCGCCCTCGGCCACGCAGGCCCCCGTTTCGATGATCCGTCCGACAGTCATGGATCGTCTGTGGCATGGGCTGTGCGGCGGCGCAATCACCCATGCGCCCGCGCGAATATGTCCATTGCCATTCCCGGCGCCGGGGACTACCGATTTCGCCATGACGGACATGACCCATATCCCCGACACGGACCGGATCGCGAAACGCAACGTGATCGTTCTGGTTCTGGCGCAGGCCATCCTTGGCGCGCAGATGCCCATGATCTTCACCATCGGTGGACTTGCCGGGCAGCAGATGGTGCAGGGCACGGCGATTGCCTGCCTTGCGACCTTGCCGATCTCGCTGATCGTCTTCGGGTCGATGACGACCGCGCCCTGGCTGTCGCCGCTGATGCAGGCGCGGGGCCGCCGGTTCGGTTTTGTGCTTGGCGCGCTGGCGGCGGCCTTTGGCGCGGCGGTGTCGGCGCTGGGCCTCTACACAGGGTCGTTCGTCACCTTGCTGATCGGGTCCTATTTCATCGGCATCTACATGTCGGCGCAGGGCTTCTATCGCTTTGCCGCGACCGATATGGCCTCGGACGCCTATAAGCCAAAGGCGATTTCCTACGTCATGGCAGGCGGGCTGGCGGCAGCGATCATCGGGCCGCAGTTGAACAAGCTGGTGGCCGAAAGCTTTGTCGTCCTCTACCTCGGGTCCTACCTTGCGGTTGTGGCGCTGAACCTGTTCGGGTCGCTTTTGTTTTTCGGCCTGCGACTGCCCAAGGGCACGCGGGGCCAGCCGATACAGGCAGACGCACCCGCCAGCCGCACCCGTGGCCAGATGCTGCGCGATCCCCATATTGTGGTGGCCATGGTCGTGGGTATGGTGTCCTACGCGCTGATGAACCTTGTCATGACATCGACCCCGTTGGCGGTGGTCGGATGCGGGTTCGAGACCGGCGATGCGGCGGATGTGGTCACCGCCCACGTGCTGGCGATGTATATCCCGTCGTTCTTCACCGGCCATCTGATCGCGCGGTTCGGCACCACCCGGATCATGGCGCTGGGCCTTGTGATCCTTGCCGGGGCCGGGGCGGTGGCGCTGACCGGGGTAACGCTTGAGAACTTCTTTGTCGCGCTGGTCCTTCTTGGCATCGGCTGGAACTTTGGGTTCATCGGGGCGACGACCCTGCTGACCAAATCCCACGCCCCGCATGAACGCGGGGTGATTCAGGGGTTCAACGATCTGTTCGTCTTCGGCGGGGTCACCGTGGCCTCGATGGCGTCGGGCGGGCTGATGAACTGTTCCGGCGGCAGCCCGATCGAAGGCTGGACGGCCGTGAACCTCGCCATGGCGCCGTTCCTTGCACTGGCGGGCGGGGCGCTTATCTGGCTGGTGATGAAACCGAAGTCGGTCGCCTGACCATTCGGGGACGGTGGGTCAAGACCCACCTTACCCGGGGGCGCTTCGCCCCCCATCCTGAAAACTCATGACCCCCAGAGGATATTTCCAACCCAAAGAAGAGTGGACAGTGAGCCCAGCCCCCTTCTTTGGGTCAATAAATATCCCGGGGTGAATGGCCCGGAACGGGCCAGAGGGGCAGAGCCCCTGACCGTAAGGTGGGTTTCAACCCACCGCCCCGAGACGGTCACTGTGCCAAGAGCAATCGAAGTTTCTTGGAAAATGGGCTCAGGCCCACCGCGCCCTGGGCAACCCGCTCGGGACTTTGGATTATCTGCTCAAGCAGGGGCCGGGTTTGCCATGCTTCTTTCAGGGCGGCGCGGGCGGGTTTCGGAATTCCCGCATGATGGCGGATGTTCCGGGCGAATGCCGCGTCCAGTGCCTTTCGTGCCAAGTCTGCAATCGCCTCGGCCCGGCCATCGACCAGCGGGATGCGTTTGCGGGATTCCAGGTCGGGGACGGCCTGAAGGAACCGCACCAGCGCGGTTGCCTTGCCCAGTTCGGTGACCGCAGGTGCCGCCGTGACATGCGCCCCAAGACAGCGCGCCGCCACCCACATCAACGCCCCGCCGGTATGGTCAAGGTATTCGTCGAAATGGGCCTGATCCTCGAAGGCTTCCTTGTAGATGTCCCAACGGCGGGCCACGACCATCCGGTCCAGAACGGCAGCGGTTTCCGGGGTCAGGATCTGGGCCAATGGCCCCACGACCTCATGCGCGCGGGGCTTTTTGCCGTCGCGGATTTCTTCCAGCGCGTCGCGCCACCATTGCAGGCGCATCTCTGCGATCATCGGTTCTTCGGTCACCCAGGGCGCGCGGGCGACCTCGAGGTTGAAGGCATAAAGCGGAAACAGCACGCGCCGCGCGGCAGGCGGTGCCGCCATCGCGGCAAGGAACCGGTCCGGATCGCCCCGTTCGACCAGCGCGGCGCAGGCGTTCAGGCTCACGCGGCAGCCCCGCCCTGCACCAGCTTCCAATTGATCCCGTCCAGCAGCGCATCAAAGGCCGCGTCGACGATATTCGCGCTGACGCCCACCGTGGCCCAGCGGCGGCCGGCGCCGTCCTGAAAATCAATGATGACGCGCGTCACCGCCTCGGTCCCGCCGTTGGTGATGCGCACCTTGAAGTCCACGAGGCGCATATCGTCGATCTGTTCCTGATACCGGCCAAGGTCGGACTTCAGCGCCTGCCACAGGGCGTTCACCGGCCCGTCGTCCGACAGGTCGCTGGCATGTTCGTTCTTGAAGAAGCTCGTCCGGGTTTCCCCGTCGATCTGGACGGTCACCACGGCCTCTGACTCCACCACCAGTTTGCCCTTGGCGTTGCGGCGGCGTTCCGAAATCACGCGGTAGCGTTCCACCTCGAAGAAATGCGGCAGAAGCGCCAGTTCTTCCCGCGCCAGCAGTTCGAACGACGCCTGCGCGGTGTCATAGCTGTAACCAAGTGCCTCTTTCATCTTGATGGCGTCAAGGATGCGGGGCAGGGCGGCTTCGTCCTTGTCCACGGTCAACCCGGCGTCCGACAGCCGCTTGCGCAGGTTCGACTGCCCGGCCTGATTGGACATGGGGATGATCCGCGTGTTGCCGACCAAGGCCGGGTCAACGTGTTCATAGGTGGTCGGGTCCTTCAGGATCGCGCTGGCGTGCAGCCCGGCCTTATGCGCAAAGGCCGAGGCGCCGACATAGGGGGCCTGCTTCACCGGTACCCGGTTCAGGATGTCATCCAGCATAAGGCTGACCCGGCGCAGGTCCATCAGCGCATCGGCGTCGATCCCGGTATCCAGCGTGCTGGCAAAGGGCTCCTTCAGCAGAAGCGTCGGGATCAGGCTGGTCAGGTTGGCGTTGCCGCAGCGTTCGCCCAGCCCGTTCAACGTGCCCTGCACCTGCCGCGCGCCCGCCTCGATCGCGGCCAGCGAATTGGCCACGGCATTTCCGGTGTCGTCATGGGTGTGAATGCCCAGCCTGTCGCCGGGGAGGCCTGCCGCGATCACCGCACCCACGATCCGGCCTACCTCGGTCGGCAGGGCGCCGCCGTTGGTGTCGCACAGAACGATCCAGCGGGCGCCCGCGTCCAGCGCCGCCCGCAGACAGTCGAGCGCATAGTCGGGGTTCGCCTTGTAGCCATCGAAGAAATGTTCGGCGTCAAACAGCGCCTCGCGCCCCTCGGCCACCAGATGGGCGACAGAGGCGCGGATGTTGTCGATGTTTTCCTCCAGCGTGATGCCAAGGGCAGCGGTCACGTGGAAATCATGGGTCTTGCCCACAAGGCAGACCGCGGGGGTGCCGGCGTTCATCACCGCCGACAGCACCTCGTCATTGGCCGCCGACCGGCCTGCCCGCTTGGTCATGCCAAAGGCGGTCATGGTGGCGCGGGTCTTGGGGGCATCGGCGAAAAAGTCGCTGTCGGTGGGGTTCGCCCCGGGCCAGCCACCTTCGATATAGTCCACGCCCAACCCGTCAAGCGCCTGCGCGATGCGGGTCTTTTCGGCGGTCGAGAATTGCACGCCCTGCGTCTGCTGCCCGTCGCGCAGGGTGGTGTCGTAGATATACAGCCGATCCTTGGTCATTTCCCTGCTCCTTCGGCCTGTGTCTTTGCCCCAATGCCCAGTCCCGTCGGTTCAATCGGTCTCGTCCGGGTCGCGCAGCGGACCGGACAGCCCCCGACCGCCCCCCCGGGCGGGGGCTTCACCCCCACCCGCGGTCGGGGGCTGTCCTGTGTCGGGATGCGGGTCATAGGAGGCCCTCCAGTTTGGCGGGGTCGAAGCCGGGGCCCGGGACGAGTTCGACCCCCTCCTTGGACATGCGGACCTCGACGCCCGCGTCGAGGAGTGCAGTCTTGAGGCGGTCTACCTCCGAGAAGTCTTTGGTTTGCATGGCTCTGGCTCGGACTTCGGTCATCATCCCAGCCATTCGCGAGAGATTCATATCTGACAGGACTGTCCCGATCTCCTTGCCGAAGACCCAAGAACCCATTGAATAACTATCTTCAAGTAGACCTAGAAGGCCCGCCGATGCTGCAAAATCGTCTAGTTCGGCTTGGTCCACATCATGGCGCTGACGCGAGTTAATTCCTTTGGCCAGCTTGTGTAGGACGGAGATTGCGCCCGAAGTGTTGAGGTCTTCGGCAAGAGCCGCCAATACTTCGGGAGATACTCTCCCTCCGGGCTGCGCAGTATTCGCCAAATTCCGCCATAGTCGCAGCGTCCTCTCCGCCTCGTCCCGCTTCTTCTCCGTCCAGTCCATCGGCTTGCGGTAGTGCGTGCCCAGCATCACGAAGCGGATCACCTCGCCCGGCACCCCCTGATCCAGCAGGTCGCGCACGGTAAAGAAATTGCCCAGGGACTTGGACATCTTCTTGCCCTCGACCTGAAGCATCTCGTTGTGCATCCAGACATTCGCGAAATCGCCCTCGGGGTGGGCGCATTTCGACTGGGCGATCTCGTTTTCGTGGTGCGGGAATTGCAGGTCGTTGCCGCCGCCGTGGATGTCGAAGGACGCGCCCAGAAGTTCAAATGACATGGCCGAGCATTCGATGTGCCACCCCGGCCGCCCACGGCCCCAGGGGCTGTCCCAGCCGGGGGTTTCGGCGTCCGACGGTTTCCAGAGGACGAAATCCATCGGGTTGCGCTTGTAGGGCGCAACCTCGACCCGCGCGCCCGCGATCATGTCGTCGACCGACCGGCCCGACAGCGCGCCGTAGTTGGCATAGCTGTCCACCGCGAACAGCACATGGCCTTCGGCGGCATAGGCATGGCCCTTGGCGATCAGATCTTCGATCATCGCGATCATCGCGCCGATCCAGTCGGTCGCGCGGGGCTCCTGCGTGGGCCGCAGCGCCCCCAGCGCGTCCATGTCGGCGTGATACCAACTTATGGTTTCCTCGGTCCGCTCGGCAATCAGCTCTTCCAGCGTGCCCTTGGCTCCGACTTCTTTGCGCTTGCGGGCGGTGTCGTTGATCTTGTCGTCCACATCCGTGAAGTTGCGGACATAGGTCACGCGGTCCGTGCCATAGACATGGCGCAGCAGCCGGAACAGCACGTCGAACACCAGAACCGGCCGCGCGTTGCCCAGATGCGCCCGGTCATAGACCGTCGGCCCGCAGACATACATCCGCACATTGTCCGGGTCGATCGGGGCAAAGACCTCTTTCTTGCGGGTCTTGGTGTTGTGCAGTTTGATCGTCGTCATGTCTCACTCACGCGCGGTTTTCGCCCGCGGGCTTAGCAACTTACCGTCAGAAGTGAAACGTGAAAGAGCGGCCCGCGTGACTGGTGTCAGCAGGGAATAATGCAGCAAATGATGATGCAGGTGCTCTTCATGAGATGGGTCATAGCACCGGGGCGGCTACCCGTCCAGCATTTCGACAAGCTTGCGGATGGTGTTGAGGTTGCGGGCGGTGAAATCGACGCCCAGAACCTTGGGCAGCTTCTCCGCCAGTTTCGACCGCCCGAACCCGTCGGGCGTATGGACCCAGGCGACGCGGCCCTGCAGGCGGATCTCCTCGGTCGGTGTGCGAAGCTGGGCATAGAGCGCGTCATCGAAGTGCGGGTCGGCCCAGAGGAAGGCCCCGTGCAACTGGTTCCCCGCCGCAGGCGCAATCGGGCAATCGTCCAGCACCAATCGCAGGGCCGCACCCGGCAGCACCATGATCGGCACATCGACCCCCATCCGTTCCACCATCGTGCGCCGCAGGTCTTCGGCCAGCGTCGCCGGATCGCCCTCGGCCTCGAACACCAGATTGCCGGAGGCGATGTAGGTCCGCGCCCTGGTCCAGCCCAGTTCGGCGCAGAGATCGCGCAGATCGGCCATGGGCACCTTGTTGCCGCCGCCGACGTTGACCCCGCGCAGAAGTGCCACGAATGCTGTCATGTGTTCGCCCCCGTCAGGATTGCGCGATCGCGGTGCCCGCCGCATGGGCCGACGACCACGCCCATTGAAAGTTATACCCGCCCAGCCATCCTGTCACATCCACGCATTCGCCGATGAAATAAAGGCCGTGGATATCCGTCGCACCCATGGTCTTGGATGACAGCGCCTCGGTCGACACGCCGCCTAGGGTCACCTCGGCCGTGCGGTAGCCTTCGGTCCCGGTGGGCACCACCTGCCAGCCGTGCAGCCGGGCGGCCAGATCGTCGATCCTTGCGTCGGACCAATCGGCAAGATTGTCGGTCAGCCCCAGTTCTCCCGCCAGAAGATCGGCAAAGCGTGCGGGCAGGTGATCGGCCAGGATGGTCCCGACCGGCTTCCCCCCGGCGGCGGCCTTGCGGGCCTTCAACGCGGCGGCCAGATCGGTGCCGGGGCTCAGGTCGATGGTCACCGCCTCGCCCTCGCGCCAGTAGGAGGAGGTTTGCAGCATCGCGGGGCCGGACAGGCCGCGATGGGTGCACAGCATCGCCTCGGGGAAGGTGGGGCCCCGGTTGGCGCGGGCCGTCACCGGCAGGGCGACGCCCGAGATCCCGGCAAAGCGTCCGTCGGAAAATGTATAGGGCACCAGCGCGGGCCGCGTGTCCGTGACCGGCACGCCGAAGTCGCGGGCGATCTGATAGGCCAGCCCGGTCGCCCCCATCTTGGGGATGGACTTGCCGCCCGTGGCCACGACAAGGTTCGCGGCCTCGACCACCACCCCGTCGCGCCCGCGGGTCAGGAGGGCGCGAAACCCTGTATCGGTGCGCTCGACCCTTTCGATCCCCGTTTCCAGCCACAGGTCGGCATTCGCGCGGTCAACCATGGACAAGAGCAGGTCGATGATCGCCTGCGATTTGCCAGCGCAAAACAGCTGTCCCAGCGTCTTTTCATGCCAGGCGATTCCGGCGTTCGACACGAGGTCGATGAAATCCCACTGGCTGTATCGGGCCAGTGCGGATTTGGCGAAATGCGGGTTGTCCGAGATGAAATTCGCGGCTGTCACGTCAAGATTGGTGAAGTTGCAGCGCCCGCCGCCTGAGATGCGGATCTTGTCGCCCGGACGTTTCGCATGGTCGATCACCAGCGCCCCCGGCCCGGCATGGGCGGCGCAGAACAGGCCGGCGGCCCCGGCCCCAAGGATCAGCGTGTTCACCTTCATCCCCGTCCAAGACCACGGCGGCGAGAGGCTGGCAAGGGGGGCAGGGCCGAAAATCGATTCGCGGGGAATCGCCTGTTCATTCATTTCGCTGGAAATCCGAATCACTTGCCGTTACCCTTGCGCCAGATCCGGGGAAAACCCGGGCAGGCAGAGGCAGAGACACCCAAGGCGGTATTCCCATGACGGAAATGGTTCATGGCACGATCCCCGTGCAGGCGGGCGAACCCATTCTTCCACGCTGGTGGCGGACGATCGACAAATGGACAATGTCCTGCGTCCTTGCGCTGTTCGGGATCGGATTGCTGCTGGGGCTGGCGTCTTCCCCGCCGTTGGCGGCCCGCAACGGGCTGGAACCCTTCTATTACGTGACCCGTCAGGCGGTGTTCGGCGGCGCGGCGATCCTTGTGATGATGATCACCTCGATGATGTCGCCGCTGATGGTGCGTCGGCTTGCCGTCCTGGGGTTCATCGCGGCCTTTGCGGCGCTGGCCCTGCTGCCCGCCTTCGGAACCGATTTCGGCAAGGGCGCGGTGCGCTGGTATTCGCTGGGCTTTGCCAGCTTCCAGCCGTCCGAGTTCCTGAAACCCGTCTTTGTCGTGGTCGCTGCATGGTTCATGGCGGCCAGCTTTGAATTGGGCGGCCCGCCGGGCAAGGCCTATTCCTTTGCGATCACGGTCATCATCGTGACGATCCTTGCGCTGCAACCGGACTTTGGTCAGGCGGCACTGGTGCTGTTTGCCTGGGGCGTGATGTATTTCGTGGCCGGGGCGCCAATGCTGCTGCTGTTCGGGATCGCGGGGATGGTCATTCTTGCGGGCAGCTTTGCCTATTCCAACTCGGAGCATTTCGCCCGCCGGATCGACGGGTTCCTGAACCCGGAGATCGACCCGACCACCCAGATCGGTTATGCGACGAATGCGATCCGCGAAGGCGGGTTTTTCGGAGTCGGCGTGGGCGAGGGGCAGGTGAAATGGTCGCTGCCTGATGCGCATACGGATTTCATCATCGCGGTCGCGGCTGAAGAATACGGGCTGATCTGCGTCATCGCGATCATCGCGCTTTACACCGTGATCGTCTTCCGGTCGCTTCTGCGGCTGATGAAGGAGCGCGATCCCTTTATCCGGCTGGCGGGCACCGGGCTGGCCTGTGCCTTTGGCGTTCAGGCGATGATCAACATGGGCGTCGCGGTGCGGCTTCTGCCGGCCAAGGGGATGACCCTGCCCTTCGTCAGCTACGGCGGGTCGTCGCTGATCGCGGGTGGGGTTGCGGTCGGGATGCTTCTGGCCTTTACCCGCACACGGCCGCAAGGGCAGATGGGCGATCTGCTGTCGCGCAGGCACTAGGGTTTCCGGCCGGACCGGCCGGGGAGATATCTGAAAGGATCACACATGGCGGCCCCTTTACTGGTTATCGCGGCGGGCGGCACCGGCGGACATATGTTCCCGGCGCAGGCCCTGGCCGAGGCGATGCTGGCCAAGGGGTGGCGGGTGCGTCTGTCCACGGACGCGCGCGGCGCGCGCTATACCGGCGGGTTCCCGGCAGGGGTCGAGATCACCCAGGTCGCCAGCGCCACCTTTGCGCGCGGCGGGATCGCGGCAAAGGCGCTGGCACCGCTTCGCATCCTTGGCGGCATCCTTGGCGCGACCTTCCGCACCCTGCGGGACCGGCCTGCGGTCGTCGTGGGCTTTGGCGGCTACCCGTCGATCCCGGCGGTGGCGGCGGCATGGATCACCCGGACGCCACGGATGATCCACGAACAGAACGGGGTTCTGGGCCGCGTCAATCAGGTCTTCGCGAAGCGGGTCGATCTGGTGGCCTGCGGCACATGGCCGACAGTCCTGCCCAACGGGATCGGGGGCACCCATACGGGCAACCCGGTCCGTGGCGCGATCCTGTCCCGCGCGGGTGCCCCCTATATCGCGCCCGGCGATTATCCGATGTCGATGCTGGTCATGGGCGGCAGTCAGGGCGCGCGCATCCTGTCCGATGTGGTGCCCGCTGCGATCACGGCCCTTCCCGACAGCATTCGCAGCCAGCTGCGGGTCAGCCATCAGGCCCGGCCCGAGGATATGGACCGCGTGACCGCCGCCTATGCCGATGCGGGCATTCGGGCTGACGTGCAAAGTTTCTTCACCGATATCCCCGAACGCATGGCCGAGGCGCAGCTGGTCATCAGCCGGGCAGGGGCCTCCTCGGTCGCCGATATCTCGGTCATCGGGCGCCCATCGATCCTGATCCCGTTCGCCGCCGCAACCGCCGATCACCAGACCGCCAACGCCCAGCAGTTGACAGACGCGGGCGCGGCGATCCTGATCCCCGAAAGCCGCCTTGACGCGGCAAGCCTTTCGGCGCAGATCGCGCTGATCCTTGGTCAGCCCGCTGCGGCCAACCAGATGGCCGCCGCCGCCCTGTCCTGCGGCATTCCCGATGCAACCGACCGGCTGGTTGCCCTTGTCGAAGGGCTGGCCGGACAGACGAAAGACGCCTGACATGAACGCCGCCGCCACCAAACTTCCGCTTGACGTGGGTCCGATCCATTTCGTGGGCATCGGCGGGATCGGCATGTCCGGCATCGCCGAGGTTCTGCTGAACCACGGATACGTGGTGCAGGGGTCGGACCTGAAACGGTCCAAGATCACCGACCGGCTGGAAAAGATGGGCGCGCTGATCTTCGAAGGCCAGCGGGCCGAGAACCTTGAAGGGGCCGAGGTCGTCGTGATCTCATCCGCCATCAAACCGGGCAACCCCGAACTGGACGAGGCCCGCCGCAAGGGCCTTCCCGTCGTCCGCCGGGCCGAGATGCTGGCCGAACTGATGCGCCTGAAATCCAACGTGGCCGTGGCCGGGACGCACGGCAAAACCACGACCACGACGATGGTATCGGCCCTTCTGGACGCCGGGAATTTCGACCCGACCGTGATCAATGGCGGCATCATTCATGCCTACGGATCGAACGCCCGCGTGGGCGAAGGCGAATGGATGGTGGTCGAAGCCGACGAAAGCGACGGCACCTTCAACCGCCTTCCGGCGACCATCGCCATCGTGACCAACATCGACCCCGAACATATGGAGCATTGGGGCAGCCTCGATAACCTGCGCAAGGGCTTCTACGACTTCGTGTCGAACATCCCGTTCTACGGGTTGGCCGTCTGCTGCACCGACCACCCCGAAGTGCAATCGCTGGTCGGCAAGATCACCGACCGCCGCGTCGTCACCTATGGGTTCAACGCGCAGGCAGACGTGAGGGCGGTGAACCTGACCTATCAGAAGGGGATCGCCCATTTCGACATCGCGCTTCAGGGCGAAGACGCGGTGATCGAGGGCTGCACCCTGCCGATGCCCGGTGACCACAACGTGTCTAACGCCCTGTCGGCGGTGGCCGTGGCCCGGCACCTTGGGATGAAGAAGGATGAAATCCGCACGGCGCTGGCAAATTTCGGCGGGGTCAACCGCCGCTTTACCCGCGTGGGCGAGGTGGGCGGCGTGACCATCATTGACGACTATGGTCACCACCCGGTTGAAATCGCCGCCGTGCTGAAGGCCGCGCGGCAGGCCGTGGGCGTGGACAGTGCCGCGCGGGTCATCGCCGTGCACCAGCCGCACCGCTATTCCCGCCTGTCGTCGCTTTTCGAAGATTTCTGCGGCTGCTTCAACGAGGCCGATGTGGTCGGCATCGCCGAGGTCTATGCTGCGGGTGAAGACCCGATCCCCGGCGCGTCGCGGGACGATCTGGTGTCAGGTCTAGTGCGGCACGGGCACCGGCATGCCCGCGCAATCCTGTCTGAGGACGATCTGGAACGGCTGGTCCGCGAACAGGCCCGTCCCGGCGACATGGTGGTCTGCCTTGGGGCCGGGACAATCAGCGCCTGGGCAAACAACCTGCCCGCCCGTCTGGAAAAATGAACTGGGTCTGGATCATCGCCGCGGTCATCGTTCTGATCTCGGCCATGTCCATCGCCCGACACATCCGGCGCGGGCTCATCTTCTTCGCAATTGCCTTCGCGGGGCTGATGTTATTGCATTTCCAATCCCATCCGGGCGAGGCGATGCTGGGTCTCGGCTCTTTGGGCGGGGGGCTGGCGATGATGCGACCACTTCGACGGATCGTCGCCCGGATATCGTTCTAGGACACGCACAACGAAAGGGACAGCCATGCCAGACGCCACCCTGAAACGCCGGATCGGCCCCGGGCTGCTGACGGCCTATGGCGTGGGCGTGATGGTGGGCGCGGGCATTTATGTGCTTGTGGGCGAGGTCGCGGGACTGTCGGGCATCTATGCGCCGGTCGCCTTCCTGCTGGCAGGGCTTGTCGCGCTGCCCTCGGCCCTGTCCTATGCCGAACTTTCGGTCCGGATGCCCGAAGCCGCAGGCGAGGTCGCCTTTGTCGAGGCGGGAACAGGGCTGCGCTGGCTGGGGCTGATCGTCGGGCTGGCCATCGTGCTGTCCGGGATGCTGTCAGCGGCGGCGGTCCTGCGGGGCGGGGCAGGGTATTTGACATCTATCGTCGGGATCTCGCCCGAAATGGCGATCATCGCCGGGGGCGTCCTGATCGCCGCCGTTGCCATCGTCGGCGTGTTGGAAAGCCTTGCCGTCGCGGCGGTCTTTACTCTGGCCGAGGTGCTGGGGCTGGCTCTTGTCATCTGGGCGGGGCTGGGGGCCGATCCCGTCTCGGTCGATTGGGCGGCGGCCCCCGCGCCCTATTGGCCCGGTATCTTCGCTGCGGTCACCCTGTGTTTCTTCGCCTTCATCGGGTTCGAGGATATCGTGAACCTGGCCGAAGAAACCCGCGACCCGGACCGCACGATGCCGCGCGCGATCCTTTGGGCGCTGGCGATCACCGCTGTCCTCTACGCGGCGGTGTCCTACGCCGCCGTTCGGGCAGTGCCGATCGAGGCGTTGTCGGCCAGTCAACAGCCGCTGGCGCTGGTCTGGCAGGTCGGAACCGGCAACCCGGCGGCCTTCCTGTCGGCCATCGCGGTCGCGGCGGCGGTGAACGGGGTGTTGGCGCAGATCGTCATGGCGGCGCGGGTCTTGTACGGTCTGGGGCGCAGGCACGGAAGCCTGCGGGTCTTCTCGGGCGTTGGCGCGCGGTTCGGAACGCCGCATCTTGCCACGATACTGATCGGCGGTGGCGTGATCGGCGCGGCGCTTGTCCTGCCGGTGGGGCAACTGGCCGGTATGACATCGCTTGTCCTGTTGTCGGTCTTTGTCCTCGTCAACCTGTCGCTGATCCTGATCAAGCGGCACACGCCCGCCGCACGGTTCCGGGTGGGGGCATGGGTGCCGGTGGCAGGGCTGCTGATGGCGCTGGGCGCGCTGATCCTTTGGCTGTGGGGGGCGCTGGCATGAGCTATTCCCTGATCGCCGCCGCCTTTTGGGTCATCCTAGGCACGATCACCGCGCTTTTGCCGCTGCGGCGGCAAATGTGGCCCGGATTGACCCTACTGGTGTTAGCGCCTGTCATTTTGGTCTGGTTATCGGTTGACCATGGGCTTTGGATCGGGGCATTGGGGGCGGCAGGTTTCGTTTCCATGTTCCGAAACCCGCTTCGTTATCTCTGGGCCCGGGTTCGGGGCCGCAATCCGCAACTACCGCCAGAGCTTCGCAGATGACCTATTCCCTGATCGCCGCCTTCCTCTGGTTCATCCTTGCCAATGTCGCCGCACTGGTCCCCAGCCGCGACAACCACTGGAGCAGGGCCTACGTGCTGATCGCCGTGGGTGTGCCGATCCTGGGCTGGGTCACCTATGAAAACGGGCCGTTCATCGGGCTGGTCGTTCTGGCCGCCGGGGCAAGTGTCCTGCGCTGGCCGGTGATCTATCTGGGCCGCTGGCTTCGGCGGAAGGTCGCGCGCTAGCTTGCCTGCCGGGGGGCGAACCGTTATTCCGCCCGAAACCATGACGAGTAGCAGGCCCACCCCGTGACTTTCGATCTTCCGCCCGTGCGCGGCACCCTGACCCGCGACCGCGACCTTGCCAGCCTGACGTGGATGCGGGTGGGCGGGCCTGCGGATGTGCTGTTTCAGCCTGCCGATGCGGATGATCTGGCCGATTTCCTTGCCGCGCTTGACCCGGCGGTGCCGGTCTTCCCGATGGGGGTCGGGTCCAACCTGATCGTGCGCGATGGCGGTATTCGTGGCGTGGTGATCCGGCTGGGCCGTGGGTTCAACGGGATCGACATTGAAGGCGCCACCGTGCGGGCCGGGGCGGCAGCACTCGACGCCCATGTCGCCCGCAAGGCGGCAGAGGCGGGGCTGAACCTGACCTTCCTGCGCACCATCCCGGGGTCCATCGGCGGCGCGGTGCGGATGAACGCGGGCTGTTATGGCGACTATGTCGCGGATGTGCTGCGCGAGGTTGATGTGATCACCCGGCAAGGCCAGCGCCTGACCCTTCCCGCCGCCGCCCTGAACCTGCGCTACCGGCAATCGGACCTGCCCGACGGGGCGGTTGTTATCGGCGCGGTCTTTGACGCACCTGCCGGCGATCCGGCAGAACTGGCCGCGCGGATGGACGACCAGTTGGCCAAGCGCGATGCGACCCAGCCGACGAAAGACCGCACCGCCGGGTCCACGTTCCGCAACCCGGCCGGGTTTTCCAGCACCGGCAGGGCGGATGACACGCATGACCTGAAAGCGTGGAAAGTGATTGACGATGCCGGGATGCGGGGCGCCACGCGGGGCGGGGCGGTGATGAACACCAAGCATTCCAACTTCCTGACCAACGCGGGCGGCGCGACGGCGGCTGATCTGGAAGGATTGGGCGAAGACGTGCGGAAAAAGGTTTACGATTCAAGCGGTATCACGCTAGAATGGGAAATCATGAGGGTCGGCGAACCGGCCCCAGAGGCAGAATAACAGGCGGGGCCACTTCCCCGTTGCAAAAGATCGAATGATCCGCCGCGCGACAATGCGGCAATTTTCAATGACGGACCGGCAAAACGGTCCGCGTGGCGAGGCAGTAGGGCATGTCGGGCAGCGAGACCCGCAAGGTTGCAGTTTTGATGGGCGGCCCATCGGCCGAGCGCGAGGTCTCCCTCAGCTCGGGCCGGGAATGTGCCGTCGCGCTGCGTGCCGCGGGCTTCACCGTGACCGAGATTGACGCGGGCCCCGACCTTGCCGAACGGCTGCGCGCCGACCGCCCTGATGTGGTGTTCAACGCGCTGCATGGGCGCTGGGGCGAAGATGGCTGCGTTCAGGGCATCCTTGAATGGCTGCGCATTCCCTATACCCATTCGGGCGTGCTGGCCTCTGCCCTTGCGATGGACAAGCAGAAATCCAAGGCGGCCTACCGCGCCGCTGGCCTGCCGGTCGTTGACAGCATTCTGTCGACCCGCGACCAGATTGAAGCCGCCCATGTCATGGCCCCGCCCTATGTGGTCAAGCCCAATGCCGAAGGGTCGTCTGTCGGGGTCTATATCGTGCGCGAGGCCGCCAACGGCCCGCCGACGCTTGCCCCCGATCTGCCCGCCAGCCTGATGGTCGAAACCTATGCACCGGGGCGCGAGCTGACCGCATCGGTGATGGGCGACCGGGCACTGACGGTGACCGATATCATCACCGATGGCTGGTATGACTATCACGCGAAATACGCCGACGGCGGATCGCGCCACGTGGTGCCCGCCGATGTTCCGA
Source organism: Loktanella sp. IMCC34160 (assembly GCF_004145845.1). GTDB lineage: Bacteria > Pseudomonadota > Alphaproteobacteria > Rhodobacterales > Rhodobacteraceae > SELP01. Next base: position 344,834 of record NZ_SELP01000004.1, read on the forward strand.
CCGAGATTTTCGATGCCTGCATGGACTATGCCCTGCGGGCGCATCAGGCGTTGGGCCTGCGCGGGTTGTCGCGGACCGATTTCCGCTGGGACGACACGCGCGGGCTGGACGGGCTGATCCTGCTGGAGACCAACACCCAGCCGGGGATGACACCCACCTCGCTTGCCCCCGAACAGGCGGCCCACTGCGGCATCGACTTTCCGACGCTCTGCGCCTGGCTGGTAGAGGATGCCTCATGCGACCGCTAGGCCAGCAGACCCCGCGCCGCGACCCGGCGCCGTCCCGCTGGGGCTACCGCTATCAGCGGCTGATGCTGACGCCGGGCGTTCGCCGGTCGCTGCGGATCGGTGTTCCGATGGCGGTGCTGGCCGTCATCGCGGCGGCCTGGTTCGGCAAGGCCGAAAACCGGGACTTGGTCGCGACGACCTATCAGGACATCCGGACCTCAATAGAAACGCGCCCCGAATTCATGGTCAACGCCATGGCCATCGACGGGGCGAGCGAAGCGCTGGAACTGGAGATCCGCACGGTTCTACCGGTCGATTTTCCGCTGTCGTCTTTTGAGCTGGACCTGGAAGAGATGCGCGACACCGTCGAGGCCGTAGGTGCGGTTGAACGGGCCACACTGCGGGTGAAACCCGGCGGCATTCTTCAGGTCGATGTGACCCCGCGCGTGCCGGTCGCCGTCTGGCGGCGCAACGACGGGCTGGACCTGATCGACGCGGGTGGCGCGATCATCGGGCCGCTGGCGCAGCGGGCCGACCGGGCCGACCTGCCGCTGATCGCGGGCGATGGCGCGCGGCAGAACGTGACCGAGGCCCTGGCCCTGATCGACGCGGCGGGCCCCGTGGCCCCCCGTGTGCGCGGGCTGGTGCGGATGGGCGAACGGCGCTGGGACGTGGTTCTGGACCGGGATCAGCGGGTTCTGCTGCCCGCGGACCGCCCGTTGCAGGCATTCGAACGGGTCGTGCTGATGGCCCAGACACAGGATTTGCTGGATCGCGACGTTCTGGTCGTGGACATGCGTAACGAGGACCGGCCGACCATAAGGCTGGGAGAACAGGCAACCGTCGAAATGCGACGGCTAAATGCTTCGGTATCGGGGGCAGGAAACTGATGAGGCAGCTATACGAAACCCAACGGGCCATGCGGAATATGCGCAAGGCGGCGATGCAGCGCGGCGTGGTCGCGATTCTGGATGTGGGGACATCCAAGATCGCCTGCCTTGTGCTGCGCTTCGACGGGCCGGAACGGTTCCGCGACAGTGACGGGGTCGGCTCCATGGCCGGGCAATCGTCGTTCCGGGTGATTGGCGCGGCGACCACGCGGTCGCGCGGGGTCCGCTTTGGAGAAGTGGACGCGATGCAGGAAACGGAGCGGGCGATCCGCACCGCGGTTCACGCGGCCCAGAAGATGGCCAACGTGAAGGTCGACCATGTCATCGCCTGTTTCTCGGGCGCGCGGCCCCGGTCCTACGGGCTCGAGGGCGAGGTTTCGGTTGAGGGCACCGTTGTCACCGACGCCGATATCGGCCGGGTACTGGCCGCCTGCGACGTGCCCGACATCGGTGCGGGACGCGAGGTGCTCCACGCCCAGCCCATCAACTTTGCGCTGGATCACCGGTCGGGACTTGGGGATCCGCGCGGCCAGATCGGCAACCAGCTGGCGACCGATCTGCATCTTCTGTCGGTTGACGCTACGGTGATCCAGAACCTTCTGTATTGCATCAAACGCTGCGATCTCGAACTCGCCGGACTGGCCAGTTCGGCCTATGTGTCCGGCATTTCGTCGCTCGTTGAGGATGAACAGGAACTGGGCGCGGCCTGTATCGACATGGGTGGCGGCGCGACGTCGCTGTCGATCTTCATCAAGAAGCACATGATCTATGCCGACAGCGTCCGCATGGGCGGCGATCATGTGACCAGCGATATTTCCATGGGCCTTCAGGTTCCGCTGGCAACCGCAGAGCGGATCAAGACCTTCTACGGCGGCGTAGTGGCCACCGGCATGGACGACCGCGAAATGATCGAGATCGGCGGCGATACCGGCGATTGGGAACGCGACCGGCGCACCGTCAGCCGGGCCGAACTGATCGGCATCATGCGCCCCCGGGTCGAAGAGATCCTGGAGGAGGTGCGTGCCCGTCTGGATGCCGCCGGGTTCGAATACCTGCCCAGCCAGCAGATCGTGCTGACCGGCGGGGCCAGTCAGATCCCCGGCCTTGACGGGTTGGCCAGCCGCATCCTTGGCCAGCGCGTCCGCCTTGGCCGTCCGCTGCGTGTTCAGGGGCTTCCGCAGGCCGCGACCGGCCCCGCATTTGCCGCCGCCGTTGGCCTGACGCTCTTTGCCGCGCACCCTCAGGACGAGTGGTGGGACTTCGAGATTCCGACCGAAAACTACCCGGCCCGGTCGCTTCGGCGCGCCGTTCGTTGGTTTAAGGACAACTGGTAATACGCAACATCTTGCCGATTGCCCGAAATCCGGCGAAAAGGACGCTGAAAACCGCCATATTTGGTAGGTTTTGGCGCATTTTTTCGTGACCTCGGTCCAACAAGCCGTTAGGATCGCAGCAATTTAGGCAAGAACGCCCGATGGGACGGGCCCGAAACAGACAGGCGGACAGAGCATGACACTGAATCTCTCCATGCCCGGGCAAGAGGAACTCAAGCCCCGGATCACCGTGTTTGGCGTTGGCGGCGCTGGCGGCAACGCAGTGAACAACATGATCGAGAAACAACTCGACGGCGTGGAGTTCGTGGTGGCCAACACCGACGCGCAGGCCCTTCAGCAATCCAAGGCACAGGCCCGCATCCAGATGGGTGTGAAGGTGACCGAGGGCCTTGGCGCGGGCGCACGGGCCACGGTTGGCGCAGCCGCCGCCGAGGAAAGCATCGAACAGATCGTCGACCATCTGGCGGGCGCGCATATGTGCTTTATCACCGCTGGTATGGGGGGCGGCACCGGCACCGGCGCGGCCCCGATCATCGCGCAGGCCGCCCGTGAACTGGGCGTTCTGACCGTCGGCGTTGTGACCAAGCCGTTCCAGTTCGAAGGCGTCAAGCGGATGCGCCAGGCCGAAGAGGGCGTTGATGCCCTTCAGAAGGTCGTGGACACGCTGATCATCATTCCGAACCAGAACCTGTTCCGTCTGGCCAACGAAAACACCACCTTCACCGAAGCCTTCGCCCTTGCCGACGATGTGCTGTACCAGGGTGTGAAGGGCGTGACCGACCTGATGGTCCGTCCGGGCCTGATCAACCTCGACTTTGCCGACGTCCGCGCGGTGATGGACGAGATGGGCAAGGCGATGATGGGCACCGGCGAAGCGCAGGGCGAAAACCGCGCCATCGACGCCGCCGAAAAGGCGATCGCCAACCCGCTTCTGGACGAAATCAGCCTTGAAGGGGCGAAGGGCGTTCTGATCAACATCACCGGCGGCTACGACCTGACCCTGTTCGAACTGGACGAAGCCGCGAACAAGATCCGCGAAAAGGTCGATCAGGATGCCAACATCATCGTTGGCTCCACGCTTGACCCGGATATGGAAGGCTGCATGCGCGTGTCCGTCGTTGCCACCGGCATTGACGCCAGCGAAGTGCGTCAGGAAATCCCGGTTCCCCGCCGCAAGATGTCCGAGCCGCTGACCCAGACCGTCTCGAGCGAAGCGCCGAAGGCCGCTGCCCCCGCTCCGGCACCGGCGCCGGTCGCCGCGGCTGCTGCCCCGGTGATGGAAGAACCCAGCCTGTTCGATGACGCGCAGGAACTGGTCGCCAAGGCACCGGAACCGGAGGACATGTTCGACGAATTCGAAGAACAGCTGACCGCAGAGCTTGAGGCTGAGGACGTGGCCGAAGACGACCTGCCGCCGCCGGCCTATCGCCCGCGTCCGGAACCGTCGATGGACCGCACCGCCGACAGCTTTGTCGCGCCGCGCGCCCCGGCGCCCGGCACGCCCTCGCCCGAGGCGCTGGCGCGTCTTCAGGCAGCGGTTCACAAGGCCCCCTCTGCCGCGCCCCGCAGCCCCGTTGCCGAACAGCGGGCCGAACCGGAAAAGCCGCGCTTCGGGATTAACTCGCTGATCAACCGGATGACCGGGCATGGCACCGAACAGGCCCCCCAACAGCCGCAACGGTCGCAGCCGCAGGTTCACGCCTTCCGGGACGAACCCGAGGTTGATCCGGAGCAGGAAAAGATCGAGATTCCCGCCTTCCTGCGCCGTCAGGCCAACTAGGAACGCAACGTCAGATCGACGAAGGGCCGCCAACGTGCGGCCCTTTTTCGTTTTAAGTCAGTGGGTTGACGGGGTGATCACGCCCATTGCAACAAATTCGTTTCGAATGTTTCATCCCGTTATAAAGAGTGAGTTGAGCGACCGGCCCCACTTGCTTAGGTCATGGGCAACCGAAACGAATCCGGGGCGACCCTTGCAAACCACCATCTCCCAGCCTGTCACCTTTGAAGGCATTGGCCTTCATAGTGGCCAGCCTGCGCGGCTGCGTGTCTGCCCCGCCCCCGCCCACCACGGAATTGTCTTCCGGCGTACGGATGTGGTTGGCGCCGATGCGCTGGTTCGGGCCCGTTGGGATTTCGTGTCGCAGGAACCGCTCAACACCCGCGTTGTGAACGAGGCGGGTGTGTCCGTGGCAACCATCGAACATCTGATGGCGGCGCTGGCTGGAAGCGGGTTGCACAACGTGCTGATCGACATTGACGGGCCAGAGGTTCCGATCCTTGATGGATCGTCCGCCGAATTCGTGCGTGGCCTTGTCGCCGCCGGCACCACGTCGCTTGCTGCACCGCTGCGTGCGATCCGCGTGCTGTTGACGATCGAAGTATCGAATGGCGACGCCGTTGCGCGCCTGTCGCCCTCCGACAGCCTTGAGATCGACTTCCGGATTGATTTTGCCGACGCCGCGATCGGCCGTCAGGAAAAGACCCTGAACATGGCCAACGGGGCCTTCGTTCGTGAACTCTGCGACAGCCGGACCTTCTGCCGCCAGTCGGACGTCGATGCCATGCATGCGGCCGGGCTGGCCCTTGGCGGGTCGCTGGACAATGCGGTTGTGGTTGACGGGGCCGAGGTTCTGTCGCCTGGCGGGCTGCGCCACCGGGACGAGGCAGTGCGCCACAAGATGCTTGACGCGCTCGGCGATCTTTACACCGCAGGTGCGCCGATCCTTGGCCGCTACACCGGAAGCCGGGCCGGGCACGCCCTGACCAACAAGCTGCTGCGCGCCCTGTTCGACCATCCCGAAGCCTGGGATTGGGTCACCTGCGATGCCCGCATCGCCGCCCGTTTGCCGGGTGTCGGCGTGCATTTCTCGGACCTCGGGCACGTCGCCTGACCCTTGCTGTCGTGGCCCCGCTGGCCGCGTCGTGCCGATGGGTGCCAAAAGGCATTTTGCCCCCCATTTTTCTGTGCTAGACCAAGGGCAATCCGGGGCGTGTGCGCGTTTCGGGAACAAAGGAAGTGTGTCGGGGGCAAGCGCATGTCGAGCCGGATCGGAAATGCAGGAGGCAAGGCGATTCTGGGCGCGGCCCTACTTTCGCTTACACTGACCGCCGCCTGTTCGGGATTCGATACGCGCCGCGAAGGAGCGATTGACGCCTATTCCGCCGAAGAAATCTATCAGCGCGGCGAATACGAATTGGAGAAGGGGCAGGCGGATGACGCCGCCTTCTACTTTGGCGAGATCGAACGGCTTTATCCCTATTCGGAATGGGCCAAGCGCGGTTTGATCATGCAGGCCTATTCCTACCACCGGGACGGAGACTACCCCAGTGCCCGTGGCGCGGCACAGCGGTTCCTGGACTTCTATCCGGCGGATGAGGACGCGGCCTATGCCCAGTATCTTCTGGCGCTGTCCTACTATGACCAGATTGACGAGGTCGGCCGCGATCAGGGCCTGACCTTCCAGGCGCTTCAGGCGCTGCGCGTTGTGATCGAACGCTATCCCGACAGCGAATATGCCCGCTCGGCGATCCTCAAGTTCGACCTGGCCTTTGACCATCTGGCCGCCAAGGAAATGGAAATCGGGCGCTACTACCTGAAGCGCGGCCACTACACGGCGGCGATCAACCGGTTCCGCGTCGTGGTCGAAGATTTCCAGACCACCAGCCACACCCCCGAAGCGCTGCATCGCCTCGTGGAATCTTACCTGTCGCTTGGCCTGACGGACGAGGCGCAGACCGCTGGCGCGATCCTTGGTCACAACTTCCAGTCGACCGAATGGTATCAGGACAGCTATGCGCTTCTGACTGGCGAGGGGCTGGAACCGCGGTCGTTGGGCAACAACTGGCTTTCCGCGATTTACCGGCAGATGGTCCGGGGCGAGTGGCTTTGATCCGGGCCACCCGGGCAATCTTCCTCGCAGCCGTGGTTGTGGGTCTTGCGGGTCCGGTGGCGGCGCAAGACATCCGGATGCAGATGACCAGCGTCGGCGCCACCCATGTTCTTGAGTTCGAAAATTCCAGCGGGCTGATCATACAGCAGCGGCTGTTCGCGCTTGGGGATGGAACCTGGCGCGAGGAACGGACAGAGGTGCAGGGCGGTGATGTCGTTGTCACTGATCGGATGATCACCAATGCCGACGGCAATGTGCTTCAGGCCGATGGACCGGACGGCGCGATTATCCGCTTCATCCCTCATGATTGCCGCCGGGTCGAAGGCACCTGCGAATACGTTCAGATCGTCGGCGACCAGCCCGAGGAACTGGGCACCCGGCTGGTGCGGCGCAACACGCCGACCGAAAAGGGCTATATCGCCGAACTCGCCTATTTCGGACCCGATGGGGTACTTTTGCCCTACCTGCGCAGCGTTGTCGTACTGGACGATGGCGGCTTTGTGATGCGGGCGGACCGTACCTATTCGGATGGCAGCCGCTATTCCTACTGGCGGGTCGGGCCCACCACCGGCAGCTAGACAGGCGGGGCCAAGGTGCCTTGCAAGTGCCCATCGCTTGATCCAAAACACAAGGCGCGAGATTTGCGGACCGGAGGCTTTCGTGCTGCGCACCCTGGATATCCGGGACATGCTGATCATCGACCGGCTGGAGCTTGAATTCCAGCCGGGCCTGAACGTCTTGACCGGTGAAACCGGGGCCGGGAAATCAATCCTTCTGGACTCTCTGGGGTTCGTGCTGGGCTGGCGCGGGCGGGCCGAACTGGTCCGCGCCGGTGCCGATCAGGGCGAGGTGACAGCGGTGTTCGACCTTGGGCCGGGGCACCCCGCGATGGCGGTACTGGACGAGGCCGGGATCAGTGCCGAGGAGGGCGAGGTGATCCTGCGCCGGGTCAACAGCCGCGACGGACGCAAGACGGCATGGGTCAACGGGATTCGTGCAACCGGCGAGGTGCTGCGCCAACTGTCCGATGTGTTGGTCGAACTGCACGGTCAGCATGACGACCGGGGCCTGCTGAACCCGCGGGGCCACCGGAACCTGCTGGACGCCTTCGCCGGGACCGAGCCACAGATTGCGCAGACCCGCGCAGCCTGGCGGGCATTGTCCGAGGCGCAAAGGGCGCTTGCGGCGGCCGAGGGCCGGCTGGCCGAGGTCAAGGCTGAAGAGGATTTCCTGCGCCATTCGGTGGCCGAACTGGACAAGCTCGATCCCCAACCGGGGGAGGAGGCAGATCTGGATGCCCGCCGCCGCCTGATGCAAGGGGCCGAGAAGATCCGCGAGGATATTCAGAAGGCATATCAGGCGCTTGGGTTGGATGGGGCCGAGGGGATGCTGGGCGACGCCAGCCGCTGGTTGGACGGCGCCGTGGCCGAAGCAGAGGGGCAGCTTGACCCCGCGCTGGCGGCCCTCGATCGGGCGATGGTCGAATTGGGCGAGGCGCAGTCCGGGGTTGAGCGGTTCCTCGATCAACTGGCATTCGACCCGTCCGAACTGGAGCACGCAGAAGAGCGGCTGTTCGCCATCCGTGGGCTGGCGCGTAAGCATGGGGTCCTGCCCGATGATCTTGCGGGCTTCGCGGATGACCTGCGCGCCCGCCTTGCCGTGATCGACGGCGGCGCAGGCGATCTGCGGGCGCTGGCCGAAGCGGTGGCCAGGGCGCAGGCAACCTATGACGCCGCCGCCACCCGCCTGCATGACGCGCGGATCGAGGCCGCCGCAAGGCTTGACGCCGAGATGGCCGCCGAACTGGCCCCGTTGAAAATGGAACGGGCGGTTTTCGCCACCGTGATCACACCGGGGCAGGCCGGGCCAGAGGGCCGTGACGAAGTTGCCTTTACCGTGGCCACCAACCCCGGCGCGCCCGCCGGTCCCCTGAACAAGATCGCGTCTGGCGGGGAACTCAGCCGCTTCCTTCTGGCACTCAAGGTCTGTCTGACACAGGGGGCGTCGGGCCTGACCCTGATCTTTGACGAGATTGACAGGGGCGTCGGAGGGGCCACGGCAGATGCGGTCGGGCGGCGGCTGGCGGAGCTTGCGCGGGACGGTCAGGTTCTGGTGGTCACGCACAGCCCGCAGGTGGCGGCCCTTGGCGGGCATCACTGGCGGGTCGAAAAGCAGCAGACCGAGGTTGAAACCCTGTCCACCGTCGTGCCGCTTGGTCCGACGGACCGGATCGAGGAAATCGCCCGGATGCTGTCTGGGGACCAGATCACGACAGAGGCGAAAGCCGCCGCCAAGGCCCTGCTTCGCGCTGTCTAGGGGGATGGTGGGTTAAAACCCACCTTACCCGGGGGCGCTTCGCCCCCCGAACCCCCCGAGGGTATTTCTAACCCAAAGAAAAAGGGACGCTGAGTCCAGCCCCTTCTTTGGGACAACAAATATCCCGGGGTGAATGGCCCGGAACGGGCCAGAGGGGCAGCGCCCCTGAACGTAAGGTGGGTCTTAACCCACCGCGCCGTTATTTGGGGGAACAAGCTTGCCGGGGTTCATGATGTTACCGGGGTCCAGTGCGGCTTTGATGCTGCCCATCACCTGCCAACCCTCGCCATGTTCGGCCGCCATGTAACCTAGTTTTCCCATACCGATGCCATGTTCCCCAGTCACGGTCCCGCCCAGCCGCAGCGCCCGCTGCGCCATCCGGGCCGATAGGGTTTCGGCCGCGTGAACCTCGGCCGTGTCGTCGGGGTCGATCAGCAGGATCGCGTGAAAATTCCCGTCGCCCACATGGCCCAGGATCGGGGCCTCGACCGGCGAGGCTTCGATATCCGCCTGGGTTTCCGACACCGCCTGGGCCAGCGCCGAGATCGGCACACAGACGTCCGTGACGATTGCCCGCGCACCGGGGCGCGAAGCAAGGATCGCCCGATAGGCTTCGTGTCGCATTTTCCACAGTCGGGTGCGGTCTTCGGTCTGCCGCGCCCATTCAAACCCTTCGGCGCCGTTGTCTTCGGCGATGGCACGGAAGATTTCGGCGTCTTCGCCCACCCCGATCTCGGACCCGTGAAATTCGACCAGCAGGTGAGGTTTTTCCGGGAAGTCCGCCCCGGAATAGGCATTCACCGCCCGTGCCGTCGCCGCATCGACGAATTCGATCCGGGCCATGGGCACGCCGGACTGGATGGTTTCGATCACCGCTGCCACGGCCCGGTCCATTTCACCGAAGGCGCAGACGGCGGCGGAAATCGCACTGGGTTGGCCACGAAGTTTCAGGGTCAATTCGGTGATCAGCCCCAGCGTCCCCTCGGCCCCCACGAACAGCCCGGTCAGGTCATAGCCGGACGAGGATTTCCGCGCCCGCGTGCCGGTGCGAATGACCCGCCCATCCGCCAGAACCACCTCCAGCCCCATGACATTGTCGCGCATGGTTCCATAGCGCACGGCGGTCGTCCCCGACGCCCGGGTCGAGGCCATCCCCCCGATCGAGGCATTGGCGCCGGGATCGACCGGGAAGAACAGGCCGGTGGCCCGAAGCGCCTCGTTCAGGGCCTCGCGGGTGATGCCCGGCTGGACCCGCACATCCATATCCTCGGCATTCACCGCGATGATCCGGTCCATCCGGGCAAAGTCCACAACGATCCCGCCCTGTACCGCCAACGCGTGTCCTTCCAGCGACGTGCCCGCGCCCCAGCCGATCACCGGGACGCCATGGTTGGCGCAGATTTTCACCAGCGCCGCGACCTCTTCGGTTGTCTCGGGATAGGCGACCGCCTCGGGTGGGGTCGGGGGAAAGTGGCTTTCGGATTGGCCGTGGTGGTCCAGTTCGGACTTGGACCGGCACAACCGATCCCCTAAGAGGGAAGACAAGGCGGGAAGGGCGGCGTCGAGTGTCATGGCGGAAAGTCCCTTTGGCTGGCCGGACCATAGGCCAGCCGGACCCTGCGGGGAAGGCGGGAGGCGATGGCAGAGCCGATTGTCGCAGAGATACGGGCGGTTGCCGGGCGGGCGCAGGCCACGCTGGCCCACGCATTGCGCGTGCTGCGTCAGAAGGGGCCAAGCCAGGTGCAATTCTGGTTTATCGCCCTTGCGGTCGGCATTGCCGCCGGCTTCGCCGCGCTGGTGTTCCGCCTTGGGGTCGATCAGCTTCAGTCCGTTGTCTACGGCACCGAAAACACCGCCCGCATCCACCGGGTCGCGGCCCAGATCGACTGGTATTGGCTGATCCTGATCCCCGCCACGGGCGGGCTGATCGTCGGGCTGATCCTTGACCGGTTCACGCCAGAGGCGCGGGTCAGGGCGGTTGCGGATGTGATCGAAGGTGCGGCCCTGAACGAAGGTCGGGTCGAGGTAAAGGCGGGTCTTGCCTCTGCCGCGGCCAGTTTCATCACCCTCTCCACCGGCGGGTCGAGCGGGCGGGAAGGCCCGGTCGTCCACCTTGCCGCCGTGGTGTCGACCAAGGTGATGAGATGGATGCGGGCCGACGCGATCACCGGGCGCGATCTGTTAGGCTGTGCCGTCGCCGGCGCGGTGGCCGCCAGTTTCAACGCCCCGATCGCCGGGGCGCTTTTCGCGCTCGAGGTGGTGTTGCGCCATTTCGCCGTGCACGCCTTCGCCCCCATCGTGATCGCGGCCGTGGCCGCCACGGTCATCAGCCGCCTGATCATGGGGGATGTGACCGAATACTACCTGCTGGAAATGACGACCCTGTCGTTCTACGTCGAACTTCCGGCCTTTCTGATCCTTGGGCTGGTCTGCGGGTTGGTGGCGACGATCATGATGCTGTCGATTTTCTGGGCCGAGGATTTCGCCAGCGCGGTTCAGGCCCGGCTGCGCCTGCCGCGCTACCTGCGCCCGATGATCGCCGGGGTGCTTCTGGGGACCATCGCGATTGCCTTCCCGCATATCATTGGTGTCGGTTATGGCACCACGTCCGAGGCCCTGTCGGGGCGGTTGCTGTTCTGGCAGGCGATCGTCTTTGTCATCATCAAGATCATCGCCACGGCAATCACCATGGGCGGTCGCATGGGGGGCGGGGTATTCTCGCCCTCCCTGATGGTCGGGGCGCTGACAGGGCTTGCCTTTGGCATGGTGGCCACGGCGATCTTCCCGGATTTCTCCGGCTCGCCCACGCTTTATGCCCTTGCCGGGATGGGCGCGGTCGCGGCGGCGGTCCTTGGGGCGCCGATCTCCACCACGCTGATCGTTTTCGAACTGACCGGCGACTGGCAGACCGGCCTTGCGGTCATGGTCGCGGTGTCCCTGTCGACGGCCCTGTCGTCGCGGCTGGTGGACCGGTCCTTCTTCCTGACCCAGCTGGAACGGCGCGGCGTGCATCTGGCCGCCGGGCCGCAGGCCTATCTTCTGGCGACCTTCCAGGTGGCCAGCGTCATGCGGGCCAAGGACGCCCCGCGCGGCGCGGATGAGGGCACCTGCTGGGCGATGATTGAACAGGGCCAATACCTTGACGCGGGCGCGACACTGGAAAAGGCGATGCCGCTGTTCGAGGAGGTCGGTGTGCCCTTCCTGCCGGTGGTCAAACTGGGCGGGCAGGGCGAGGCGCCGGAGCTTTGGGGCGCCCTGTTCCAGGTCGATGCGCTACGGGCCTACAACCGGGCCTTGGCGGCGACCGCTGCCGAAGAGCATAGCTGACGCCCAAAACTGGGTAGTGCTGACGCCGGTGGCCTAGGCGGTCCAGTCGCTGATGATCGCGTCCGCCTCGAACTCGACCAGCCATTCAGGATTCACGAAACGGTCAATTGCCATGATCGTATCGACCGGGCGGACGTCCCTGAAATATTCCTTGCGCACGTCTATGGCGGCTTTCCAATCGTTGATGTCGGTCAGGATGACCCGTGTGCGGATCACGTGGTGCAGACCCGACCCGGCCTGTTCAAGCGCCGCCTTGATGATCTCGATGCATCGTCGGGTCTGGGCGGCGACGTCACCTATGCCCACAGTCTTGCCGTCCTCCCCCACCGGTGCCGTGCCCCCGACGGACACGAATGGACCAACCCGGACCGCGCGCGAGAAGCCGACAATCGCTTCCATCGGATTGCCGTTCGAAATGAGCTCTCTGTCAAAAGTCATGAAGCACCCCCTTGGCTAGGGGCGAGGATAGCACGATTTCACTTGCCTGACCGGGACGTTCTTCTAGATTGCCGGTGTTCTCAGGGCGGGGCGGAATTCCCCACCGGCGGTATGTGGCGCAAGGCCACGAGCCCGCGAGCGCCTTCGGTTCGCCGGAGGGTCAGCAGATCAGGTGAGAGGCCTGAGCCGACGGTCATAGTCCGGATGAAAGAGAGCATGGACAGCCCCGCCGCGCCCGCGGAGGGCTGCCCCATGGGATCGCCTTGGGTGACGTGTCTGTTGCGAAAGGAGATCTGCCAAATGACACACACCCGATATGCCTTCATCAAGGCAAACTGGCACGCCGAGATCGTGGATCAGGCCCTTGTCGGCTTCCGCGACGCGCTGCCAAAGGACACGCCGGTCGATGTCTTCGACGTGCCCGGCGCCTTCGAGATGCCGCTTCTGGCCCGTGACCTTGCCCGCAGCGGCCGCTACGCCGCCGTGGCCTGTGCGGCACTGGTGGTCGACGGCGGCATCTACCGGCACGACTTCGTGGCGCAGGCCGTGGTTTCCGGGCTGATGCAGGCGGGACTAGAGACCGGGGTGCCGGTTCTGTCGGTGTCGCTGACCCCGCACCATTTTCAGGAAACGCCCCATCACATCGCCATCTACCGCGATCATTTTGTGAAAAAGGGGCGTGAGGCGGCCGAGGCGGCGTTGTCGATCACGGCCACGCGGCGGGCGCTGCATCCGGCCACCGCCGCCTGACCTTTTGTCGGGTCGTTTCGACCTTGAGGGGAGGCAAGGGCGCTTCCCCTCTTCCCAAGCATGTGTGCATTTGCAACACTTGGTCGAAACCGCCGCGCCGGGTATGTAAATTCATTTAACATTACCTATCTGACGTCGGTAACAGTGATGCTTTGAGGGAGTTTTCCAGATGTCCGATTTCGATGCCCAGATCCGCGACAGCCAGGCTCAGGTGCAGGATGCACAGGCCAAGATTGCCGAAATGACCAGCCGGATCGAAGTGGCCCGCCAGAAGATGGAAGCGGGGACCGATATTTCCGTGGATATCGAAAACGCCACGCTGGAAGAGGTGCACGCCCACACCGAAGCGATGAATGCCAATATCGCCGAGTTGATCATGGGTCTGGACGATGTCACCGCCGGGTTCTCGAAAGATTTTGACGAGATGCGGACCAAGACCGGCTGGGAAACCTTTGTCGGGATCTTTTCCGGCGCCAAGGCCGACAGCATGCGGCAGGAACGCATCCGCGCCGCAAGCGTGGATGACAAGCTGCAGGACCTGATTTCCAAGTCCAACGTGATCCAGCAATTGCTGGAGGGGCAATTGGCGGTGCTGAACGAACAGAAGACCAAGGTTGAAGGCAACCTGACCGGCACGCTGGAAGAGCGCGAGGCCGTGGTCGGAGAGCTGGAGGCCGTCCGCGCCGAGATTCTGGGTATGGACCCGAAGATCATCGAACTGGAAAACAAGATTTCCGTCGAACAGGACGCCGCCGCCCGCACCAAGCTGGAAAGCGAACTGGCCGCCCTGAACGCGAAATACAACGAGCTGGTGCAGGCCGAACAGGTGCATCTGGCCAAGTCGCAGACGCTGGAACGCTATATCGAGAAGGGCAAGACCTGGATCGACAGCCTTCAGAATCAGGCGGCGACCCAGATGGTGCTGATCAACAAGCTGAACACTGACACCAAGCAGCGGGTGGTTCTGTATGACGCGCTGACCAAGTCGCTGAAAACGGCGCAGCAGCAGGACGTGGCCCACCGGATCAACGAGATCGGGGTCAAGACCGACCAGGAGGCGCAAACCGCCATGGCCGCGATCGGATCGGCCACCAACGCCCGCATGGCCGACATGCTGGAAGCCCACGAAGACCAGATGGTCTTTGCCCGCAAGGTGCTGGAAGAAAAGGCCAAGGCTGACGAACGCTTCGTCCGCAGGTTCCAGAAGATCGTCGAGAAACACGACAAGAATATCTATGGGGCCTGAACTTTGGGAATGCTTTGGTTTGCAAAACTTCCATATTTTTCAGCCGTCTGGCCTGTTGTTATCCCGCTGAGTTTTCAGCAATTTCTACCAATGCCGTTTGTATTGGGGCTGACGGTGCTCCTGTGGCTGGGTTTGAGCGTAGCTTGGTTCAGGTTCCGTGAGGTTTATGACTTTGACTGACCTCGCCGACGATCATTTCCGCCTTGAAGACACCCGCGTTACCCGGCGCTATTTCGGGAAGTTCGAAAAGATCACCGGCTATCTGGGCCGGGTGGCGGCGGTGCTGGACAGCGAGGGGCGGTTTTCCAAGCCCGAGATCGCGGCGATTGCCCGCTATCTTGTCGGCCTGAACCTGACCTTTCGGACGCTGGCGCATAAATACCATTTCGCGGGCCGCTTCGCCCATGCGGGCGCCCTGACCTTTGACCGTGTCGAAAGCGGCTTTCCGGTCTTCACCGAACTTCTGGAAATGGCCAATGACGCGCTTCAGGCGAAAAAGCATCTGTCCGAAATGCCGGGCGAAGAGGCGCTGAAGGACCAGATGGTCCGGGTCATCACCGGCGAACAGGCGGTTCCGGTAAAGTTGCAATATGCCCTGTCGCAGCGGCTTTATTATCAGGAACTGGCCAAGGGCGGGCAATTCCTTGCCCGCAACGATCCGGATGTCGTCTGGCTGGAAAACCTTTCCGAGGGCCGCCGCCGGTTCCTGATCCATTGGGCGGTCTATGATGCCACCAACAACCTGCCGACGCTTTATCTGATGGAGGTCGAGGATACGGGTCGGATCGGCCTGCCCAAGGACGAACGCCGCTGGCCCGAGGCACAGGCGCATCTGATGGCGCAGTCGCTGACCTCGCTGAAGCTGTTGACCATTGCCCGCGGATTTGACGAGGATTTCCACGACCTGCACCCCAAACGTCTGCGCCGCATCCACCTTGGCCCGATGTATTCCCATGCCTTCACCCGGCAGGCGGGCCCGATCCGCGAGGTGCTGGAAGCCGCCCGCGCGCCCGAGGGCGAGGATTGGGCGCTGGTCTGGACCGAGGAAGACCTGCTGAGCCAAAGCGTGGAGCGGGTCAAGGACGGCTGGTTCAGCACCTCCGAGCGCGAGATCTTCGCGCTGGACCCCTTTGTCGGGAAGGGGGCGGAAACCGGGGCCACGGCGATGGAGCGGGCCCTGATCATGCCGCAGCGTCCGTTTCAGGCCCTGGCCGAACGGAACCCGCCGGGGTTTCGGGATGTGCGCAAATTCGTGGTGAACCCGCAGGGCAGGGTGCTGAGCTACAGGTAAGGTGGGTCAAGACCCACCTTACGAATGGGTATCGGAACTGGGTGGGTCGAGACCCACCTTACGCAAGTGGCGGAAAGGTAAGGTGGGTTTCAACCCACCCTGACGGAGGAAAGATGAGCCAGACGAGCGACCAGATGGAACTGCGCGAGGACGATATCCGCAAGCATTACCCGGCGGCCCTGTCGATGCTGGAAGGCTTCGATCATGCGCCCCGCATCGCCAAACCGGCCGAGGCGGCCGCCGCCCCGGAACGGTCGTCCGGGATCGGCAGCCGTCGCGCCTTCCGGTCCACCACCCCCGGCCTTGTCACCCGCCGAACCGCCCGCAGCGAAGGTGTCCAACTGATCGCCCGGATCGAAGGGGCGGATGGGGGCGATGCCCTGACCAGCCCGGTTCAGGCCCATGTTTTACAGGGGCTGCGCCGGGCCCTGGCCATCGCGCTGGCCATCGGCGAACAGTATTCCGACCGCACCGGTCTGTCGGACCTCAAGCGCCAGAACCTTGAAGGCGCGCTGCCTGCAGGCAAGAAGGCGGAGTTTTCGGAAGGCCTGAGCGCCGAGGCGCTGGCCGTCTTGTATACATTCGCCAATGCGACATCCTTCCTGCTGGCCGATCACGCGGGCGAGGATACGGTCGAAGTGGGCGAGGTCGATGAGATCCTGACCGAGAACGCCCAACTGGCCCTGCACGGAGTGTTGTGGGAATTGGATCAGGACGTCGCGACCCACGGGGCCGATGACGTGAAGACCGCCGCAACCGTTCTGGCCTTCGCCGAACAGGTCATGGGAAAGGTCGCCGCCCGGGCCAGCACCGCGAACGGCCTTGCCGCCTTTACCGGCGCAAGCTGGAAGGTCGAAGACGACGGTCTGACGATTCAGGGCTTCACCCCCGCCCGCAAGGCCAAGGGCACGACCCTGACCATGACCTTCAAGAAGCCGAACGAGGTGGTGGGCAACCACATCGCCAAATATCAGGCGATGAAGCTGTCCAAGATGCTGATGGCCTACGACTTCGACAGGCGGCTGAACCCCTTTGCCGAACTGGGCGGGTTCATCTTTACCTTCATGGGGGATGGCAAGCCGGGCACGGGCAAGACCACCCTGATCCAAATGATGGCCGGGCTGATCAACGACTATTGCAAGGTGGCGGGCTATGCCTTCCGCTACCAGAACTTTGGCATCGACAATATCGACAGCTATCAGGGCAAATCGGGCCAGAACGCCAAGGCCTTTGTCCAGAACGTGCTGGACCCGGGCGTCATCGGGTTCGGCACCATCGACGATATCGACCAGATCGCGGGCAAGCGGGGCGACCGGCAGTCCAGCGCCGGCCAGCAAGAGGTGACAGCCGTATTCATGGAGGCCTTCGCCGGGGCCAATACCGTGGTGAGGGGCAATTGCACCTTCGGCATGTTCTCGAACTACCCCGAGAACGTCGACGACGCCCTGCGCCAGCGGGCGGGTGCCCGGTTCCTTGTGGACGGGCCGCAGACGCGCGAGGATTACATCGACATCCTTGCCCTTCTGATGGGCAAGAAACACGATATCCCGCTGGGCGATCACGAGCTGTTCGCCGCGCAGGAAATCAAGAAGGCCGTCGCCGCCAGTTTCGAAAGCCACGCGCGCCCGCACGAGGAAGGGCTGGCGAAGGTCTTTGAACGGGTGCAGGCGCAGATCGGCGATCTGGACACGATCGCCAAGATGGGCACCTATCTGAAAGCCATTCAGGAAGCCGACGAACGCTTCACCGGCCGCGCGATCAAGAACATCACCGATGCGGTCAAGGTCCGGGCGATGGATTTCGAACTGCCCGACGAATGGATGGAAAACCCCGACCTGTTCCTGTTCCGCGACTACGACACCAAGAGGGCGATGATCGAAGACCTGCGCCAGCCGATCACCATCGACATGGTGCTGCAAGAGGTGAACCGCTACGCCGACAGCGAATTCCGCTATGCCGACAAGTCGGACGAGGTGGCGATTGAAAACATGGTGCGCGACTTCGGGCGGCAGGAGGAAGCGAAACGGCGGTATCTGGAGGGGAAAGGGTGAGCGAGCGCAAACCCGGCTGGGATGCTAAAGTAATCGCGAGAGTTGCGAATGACTGCTATGGCGGAATGAAGTATATGTTTGAGGCTCATGGCTGGCCCGAACGAGGTTCGAAAATGATGCTGGCGGTCCAAGCCAGAGTTGTCGATGCATATGGCTCGGTTCTAGCTTTCGAAGAACATCATTCATCGAAGACCGGGCGAGGCTAGACTTGTGACCAACCTCTCCGACGCCTTCGCCTCTGGCCTGATTGTCCCGGCGGCTGTGCTGGCCCTCTTGGGCTGGGCCGTGCCGCGCCTGCTGGCGCTGGTGATCCCCGAAGGGTTGCGACCGCTGATGCTGATCGCGCTTCTGTCCACAATTGTCATGGGGGTCTTCGGCGCGCTGTTCTTCGCGGGGCTTTATGTCTGGCAGGGGATGCCCATGGCGGCCCTGTTCGAGGCCGGGCTTGCCGCAGGCGTCGTGCATTTCGGGCGGCTCTCGCTGATCTCGGCCCTCCTATGGGGGCCGATCATGGTGCTGTCCATCGCCGGGCTGCCCAAGAACTGGATCAAGGAGACGTGGTAAGATGACGGACCCATCCGCATATCAATCTTGGACTTTGGCCGGAGCTGTCTTTCTCGTGTTGACGAGCGTCACACATTCAGTTGCCGGAGAACGCTTTCTGATTACACCGATGCTTCGATTGCGGGGCAACGCGGTTCTGGAACACTGGCTGGCCCGGATCGTCATCCGGTTCGCATGGCATCTGACCAGCCTTACATGGGTGATGATAGCGATCCTCCTACTCACGGTTGGTACCGTGAGGGTCGATCCGACAATGGCAATACTTGGGATCTTTGGCGTCGGATTTCTTGTGGCCGGGGTCTTTGACATGTTCATTAGCAGGGGCCAGCATATCGGCTGGCCATTGCTCGCTGCAACTGGAACCTGCTTGCTTGCGGCACGTTCTGTCGCGCCTCCAATTTACGTGGTGTTCTATTGAAACGTCTCATCGAAAAGGGCCTGATGTTTGGCAACCTGATCGTGGTGGACAGCCCGGTCTGGGTGGACCGCTACAACCGTGCCCTGAAACATCTGACGGGTAAGACCACGGCGCTGACCGATTTTCACATCGACATTTCGGGCTTTTCGCCCGAGGTGGCGGATGAGTTGGGCGACGACCTTTACCTGAACCACGATGGGGTGAACCGGCAGTTCATCCTGCTGACCACGGACCAGAAAACCGCGCCCTTGCTGAACGCGAAATTTTCGACCGCGCGGGGCATCCTGCGTCAGTTCATCGAAGACAACGCCGCGCAACTGTTCGCGCTGACCGCCCGTGATGCGGTGGCGGGCGAGCTGGTCAATTCCGTCTATCGCGTGGACAGCCCCGCGAAACTGTTCGACATCCGCACCATCCGGGTCGAGGCGGACACGACCGCCGGAACCGTTGCCACCGCCCGCAAGCTGCGCCGGCTGATCGACCGGTTCAAGGCGGACAAGGACGCATGGTGGGACGATGTCCTGATCGCCGATATGATCGAGCTGGCCAAGGAAACCGGGGACGTGTCCCGATACCCGGTCGATCTGGATGTGGCAGAGTTCCGACAGGACAATTTCTGGACCTCGCATTTTGGCGGGCTCTACGTGTTTCGGGGGGTGGACCACCCCGCCGTCATCACCTCGGGCAAGAAATCCGCGCTGGGCGACCTGCCGGTGCCCTACGTCTTTGATTTCACGGACCGGGCCCGGATCGCCAAGTTCCTGACGCTGAACCGGCTGGCCGAACCTATCGTCGAAGGGCGCGGCATCGACGTGGCCGCGATCCTGCACCAAAAGATGGATTTCGTTGTCGCCGAAGTGGCCGCGCAACTGGGCGAGGACCTG
Source organism: Loktanella sp. IMCC34160 (assembly GCF_004145845.1). Classification (GTDB taxonomy): domain Bacteria; phylum Pseudomonadota; class Alphaproteobacteria; order Rhodobacterales; family Rhodobacteraceae; genus SELP01. Next base: position 364,463 of record NZ_SELP01000004.1, read on the forward strand.
ACCGGCGCTACCCGGCGCGACCTGCGGCGGCTGGGCCGGAAATACGCCGACCAACTGCCCGAGGAATGGCAGGGTCTGGCCGCCCTTGCCCGTTGGGCCGAAGAGGATGCGCCCTGGCCCCGGATCACATCGGATCACCCGGCCTATTTCTATACCCTGCGCGCCAGCCGCCACGCCGACGCCGACCTTGTGAACATGCTCCTGGCCGAGATGTGCCCGCTGGATATCCGGCAATTGTTCATCTGTCACAAAGAGGCGTTCTATGCCGCCTATGCCCGCTGGCCGGAAGAAAAACAGGCCTATGTCGCCGATTTCCTCGACCGGGAATACCAGGTGGACAAGGCGGGCACGCGGGCGGCACTGTTCGGGCATGACGCCCCGATGCAAGACCCGGAACCGCCGAAACCCCGGCGCGAGGATATCATTGAACGGGTCGGCCCATGGGGCGCGGTAAGGAGGACGTGATATGGGACTGGTGAAACTGGTCGTCTTCGGATTTCTGTTCCTGTCGGTGATCTACCTGTCGATCTCGGTCTATTCCCGCTCGGTCCGGCGTGAAAAGCTGGAAAAACAGTGGGATGCAGACAACCCCGGGGGTGAACAGGCCGACCGGGATACCTATGTAGAACAGGGCATGGCCAAATATGAAAGCGGCTTTCGCAAGAAGCTGATCGTCTTGGTCTATATCGTGCCGACGGTCGCGATCGTCGCGATCCTCTACCTGACCAACGCCAACTGAAAGGGCGACCGATGCGCTATGTTCGAATGACTTTCCGGATTGTCACGGTCATCCTTCTGGGCAGCTTGCTGCACTATGTCCTGCCACAGCACGATATCGCCCGCGTCACCTCGACCGAGGTGATCCGGACCGATTTCAGCGGTTTCAACCGTTGGTTCTATGCGCAGGCCGACAGCGGCAATACCGAACTGTCCACCCGCGATCTGCGCCTGATCAACACGGACCGGCAAAAGACGTTCCTTTTGGGGTTCATCCCGCGTGATGCCACCGGGGTGATGGTCTATCGCAACGAAGATTCGGGCTGGATCTGGCCGCCCTATTTCAAATTCGACAGCTCCGACCTTCAGGCAGAGGCCGCATCGCTGGTCAGCACCGCGGCGGAACCGCAATGGGTCGTCGTCACCCACTATGGTTGGCGCAACCGGTTCTTTTCCATCTACCCCAACGCGGTTGGCATTCGCCCGGTCGAAGGGCCGGACGTGCGGGTGATCCCGTGGTTCAACATCAGCTTCTTCATCTTCCTAATCGTGGCCTGGCTGTTCCTGCGGGCCGCCTGGGCGCAGTTCCGCGAACGCAGTCTTGACCCGATGATGGACAAGGCCAGCCACCAGATGGACGAGGTCAACGCCGGGCTGTCGGAACGGCGGTCGCGCCTGCGCCGCTGGCTGGACACTTGGCGGCGGAAGTAACGGGTCAGGGCTGGATCAGATCGCGCTGGAACCGGCGCCGATAGCCCGCGGGCGTCAACCCGTGGTGGTCGCGGAACAGCTTGTGAAAATGGCTCATGTTCGGGATGCCGCAATCCGTGGCGATCTCGGGCAGGGGGTCGGTGCTGCCGGCAAGGCGGCGGGCGGCAAATTCCATACGCAGCCGGTTCACATATTCCGAGGGTGACAGGTTCAACAGCCGCCGCATGGTGCGGCTGACATGGGCGTGGACCTTGCCAGTGCGGGCGACCAGCCCGGCCGCCCCGTCGCGGAACACCGCCGGATCCTGAACCGCCGCGCAGGCCTGCGCCAGCCAGAGCGGCAGGTCAGGGGGCAGGGCGCGCACCTCGTCCAGAAGCCGGGCCAGCAGGGGCAGCAGAAACGTTTCCAGTTCCAGCGCGCTGCGTGCCTGCGCCCGCTCAAGACGTAGCGCGGCATGGTTCAGGTCGGCCAGCTGTCGGCTGTCGAGATGGGCGCGGATCGGGGTGGGTGCATCGGACCAGAAGAATTGCCCGGACACATCCGGGTGCCGCCGCCCGATATCGGCGATCACCTCGGGGTGCAGCGACAGGGACACGACCAATGTCGCCTCTGCCCGGCCCTCCAGCCCATGCCGGTGCAAGGGGCCCGCAAAGACCAATGCGCCTTCGGTCAGGTCCTCGCGGCCATCTGGCAAATGGTGCCGCACCACCCCGTTCTGCACCCAAAGAAGTTCGTGGAAATCATGCCCGTGCAGGTGTCTTGGGCGGCCCTTGCCCAACTCGGCCCGCGCCAGGTGATAGCGGGCGGAGGGGCCGAAAATATCCTGTGTCTTCAAAAGCTGTATGGTCATGGGATCAAAATAGCATATTCCCCGCGACCCGCGCCCGGCATTCTGCCGCAGGTGCGAAGAATGCGTGACCTTGCCCGTTTTTCGGGCTAGAGGGGCGGCAACTGCTGCCAAGGGAGGCTATGGCCCATGTCCTTCGATCGTTCCGTGAAAATCGCCCCGTCCATCCTGTCCGCCGATTTTGCCAACTTCGGCGCCGAGATTCGCGCGATCGAGGCCGAGGGTGCGGATTGGGTCCATGTGGACGTGATGGATGGCCATTTCGTCCCCAACCTGACCTTCGGCCCGCCCGCCGTGAAGGCGTTCCGCCCGCATGTGAAGACGGTGATGGATGTGCACCTGATGATCACCCCGGTGGACCCCTATATCGACGCCTATGCCGAAGCCGGGGCCGATATCCTGACCGCGCATATCGAGGCAGGCCCTCATATCCACCGAACGCTGCAGGCGATCCGAGGCGCGGGGATGAAGGCGGGCGTCGCCCTGAACCCCGGCACCCCGGCCGAGGCGGTGGCGCATCTTCTGGACCTGACCGACCTTATCTGCGTGATGACCGTGAACCCCGGCTTTGGCGGGCAAAAGTTCATCGACATGACCGCCAAGATCCGGACCCTGCGCCAGATGATCGGTGACCGTCCGGTGCATATCGAAATCGACGGTGGGGTCGATCCGAAGACCGCCCCGCTGGTGGTCGAGGCGGGCGCCGATGTGCTGGTTGCCGGGTCGGCGGTGTTCAAGGGCGGGTCCGTGGATAACCCCGGCGTCTACGGCGACAACATGCGCGCCATCCGCGCCTCGGTCGCCTGACCTTCAGGCACTATCGGGATCACAGCGTTTGCAGGCCCGCAGCCCCGCCGCGCGGGCTGCCTCTGGACTGTTGAAGAACCGCGTGTTCTTGCGCAGCGGCTTTCGCGCGGTGCAGGTGAAGCGGCAGTAGATCCCGGTCGAGGTCACACCGGCCCAGACCGTCCCGTTATGGGCGGCGTCGCGGGCCAGAAAGGCGTCATAAAGGGCATCTTCATCCATCCCCCGACCCTATCACTGGGCGCGGCCCGAATCCTGCGCAATCACCCTGCCAGCCGCGCCGCGAAGGCCAGAACCCGCCGCAGCGCATCTTCATAGGCCAAATCGGGGATGGTCATGGCGACCCGGATGTGCCCCGCCGCCGCGGTGCCGAAACTTTCGCCCGGCATGACAGCGATCTTTTCGTCGTCCAGCAGGCGGTTGGCGAACTCCTCGCCCGACAGGCCCGTCGCGCGGATATCCAGCATCGTGTACATCGCGCCCTGCGGCGGGACTGCACGGACGGTGGTTTGGCCCGCGATCAGCGCCAGTGTCATATCGCGCCGCCGGGCAAAGGGGGCCGCAACCCGCGCCTCTGCCTGCGGTCCCAGGCCCAGCGCATAGGTGGCGGCATCCTGCACAAACCCTGCCACCCCATAGTTGGTGTTGGTGGACAGATTGATCAGATGGTCGATGACCTCGACCGGGGCGCAGATCCAGCCGATCCGGCTGCCGGTCATCGCATGGCTCTTCGACATCGACCCGACAAGGATGGTGCGCTCTGCCATTCCGGGCAGAGCACGCGGAGAGATATGTTCGCCCTCCCAGACCTGGCAATCATAGACTTCGTCCGAGATCAGCCAGAGGTCATGATCCCGGCAGACCGCCGCGATCCCGTCGAGCGTTTCGCGGGAATAAACGACGCCGGTCGGGTTGTTCGGCGAATTGACCAGAAGGCTGGCGGCCCCCTCTGCCTGCGCCGCGATGGCGTCGGGCCGGGGCTGAAACCCGTCCTCGGCCAGCGCCTGAACCGGCACGGCCACGCCGCCCGCCGCCCGGATGGTGCCGGGGTAGGTGGCGTAATAGGGGTCGATGAACAGCCCCTCTTGGCCATCCCCGCAGGTCGCCAGATGGGCGGCAAACAGCGCGGCCTGCCCCCCCGCCGTGATTAGGATGTTTTCGGGGCCCGTGGGCACGCCTGTCATGCGGGTGACCCGATCGGCCGCCGCCCGCCGCAGCGCCGGGGTGCCCGGCACGATGGCATAACCGGTGTGCCCGCCCGTCGCGGCCCGGTTCATCGCGTCAAGGATATCCGGCGCGGTGCGCACGTCATGTTCGCCGATGGTCAGTTCGGTTACGGGAGTGCCCGCCGCCAGCATAGCCCGCGCGCGGTAGAAGACGCCCCAGCCGTCGGACCCGCCGGGGCTGATGGAAGTGATACGGTTCGATAGTTTCATGGGCGGACGGGACCAGCCCATTCGGCCGGTGTCAATCCCGGATCAGCTTGCGCGGGCCGGAACCTTCGCCTGCAAGCGTGTCGTCGGGATTGTAAAGGGCGCAGGTGTCCAGCGACAGGCACCCACAGCCGATGCAACCGTCCAACCGGTCGCGCAGCCTTTCAAGCTGGGCGATGCGGTCGTTGATCCCGTCGCGCATCCGTTCGGACACCCGGGTCCAATCGGCCTTGCTGGGGGCCTGATGCGCGGGCAGGTCGGCCATTTCCGCGGCGATCTCGGACAGGGAGAACCCCAGTTTCTGCGCGATCATCGCAAAGGACAGACGCCGGATGTCGGGCCGCCCGTATCTGCGGTGCCCGCCCGCGTTGCGCACAGGCTGCACGATGCCGTGGGTTTCGTAGAACCGGATTGCCGACACGGCCAGCCCGGTCCGTTCCGCCAGATCGCCGATCGTCAATCCGCCCTGCATGAAAAACCCCTTGATCTAAAGTGGACTTTAGAAATTACACCTGAGTCGAAGGTTGAACACAAGGCAAGAAAGGAATGAACCATGCCATGGAAACGGAATTCGGAACGGGTATGTCTGCCGCCTGCGGTGGTCCGCCATCTTGAACGGGATGGGCTGGGGTGGGGGCACGACCTGACCGCTGGCTGTGTCCGCTTTGGGCTTGATCGAAAGGGGGACCGCAATGGCAAGGCTTGAACATGTGAACGTGACCGTCGCCGACCCACGCGCCACGGCGGCCGTGCTGCATCGGCTGTTCGGTTGGGAAACCCGCTGGGAAGGAACCGCGATCAATGGTGGCTTTACCGTCCATGTCGGAACCGGCGACCAGTATCTGGCGCTTTATACCGGCCCGGACGGCGGCGCGGCGCAGACCCCAGCGGACAACAGCTATCTCATGCGGGGCGGGCTGAACCATATCGGGGTGGTCGTGGACGACCTGGCCGCGGCCGAGGCGGCCGTTCGTGCCGAAGGGTTCGAGCCGCATTCCCATGCGGACTACGAACCCGGCCGCCGCTTTTATTTCGACGAAAACAACGGGGTCGAGATCGAGGTGGTCTGCTACGACTGACCGATCCACCCGCGCGAGGCCAAGTAAGGTGGGTTTAAACCCACCTTGCCCCGGTCTCAGCCCATGGCCTCCAACTCGTCGATGAACCCTTCGATCATCGACAGGCCCTTGTCCCAGAAGGCCGGGTCGCTGGCATCAAGGCCGAAGGGGGCCAGCAATTCCTTGTGGTGCTTCGATCCACCTGCCTTCAGCATGTCGAAATACTTCTCCTGGAAGTCCCCGTCGCTTTCCTCGTAGGCGGCATACAGCGCGTTCACCAGCCCGTCGCCAAAGGCATAGGCGTAGACGTAGAAGGGCGAATGGACGAAGTGGGGGATGTAGGACCAGAAGGTCTCATAGCCTTCCATGAAATCGAAGACCGGCCCAAGGCTTTGGGCCTGCACGGACATCCACAGAGCGTTGATATCCTCGGGCGTCAATTCGCCTTCGGCGCGGGCGGCGTGCAATTTGCATTCGAAATCGTAAAAGGCGATCTGGCGCACGACCGTGTTGATCATGTCTTCGACCTTGCCCGCCAGAAGAACCTTGCGTTCCGCGTCGTCCTTGGCGTCGGCCAGAAGCTTGCGGAAGGTCAGCATCTCGCCAAAGACCGAGGCGGTTTCGGCCAGCGTCAGCGGGGTGGAGGACAGCAGTTCGCCCTGACCGGCGGCCAGCACCTGATGGACGCCATGGCCCAGTTCATGCGCCAGGGTCATCACATCGCGCGGCTTGCCCATGTAGTTGAGCATCACATAGGGGTGCACGGTGGTCACGGTGGGGTGCGCAAAGGCACCGGGGGCCTTGCCCGGTTTCACGCCCGCGTCGATCCAGCCCTTGTCAAAGAAGGGCGCGGCCAGATCGGCCATGCGCGGATCGAACCCGGCATAGGCCTCCATCACGGTCTTGTGGGCCTCGTCCCAATTCACGATCCGGTCGGATTCCATCGGCAGGGGCGCGTTGCGGTCCCAGACCTGCATCCGGTCCAGCCCCATCCACTTCGCCTTCAGCGCGTAATAGCGATGCGACAGGCGCGGGTAGGCGGCGACCACCGCGTTGCGCAGCGCCTCGACCACCTCGGGTTCCACATGGTTGGACAGGTGGCGGCCGGTCTGCGGGGTGGGGAAGCCGCGCCAACGGTCCTCGATCTGCTTTTCCTTGGCCAGAGTGTTGTGAACGCGGGCGAACAGCTTCACGTTCTGCCCAAAGACGCGGGCCAGTTCGCGGGCCGCCGCCTCGCGCGTGGCGCGATCCTGTTCGGTCAGAAGGTTCAACGTCGCCTCAAGGTTCTGTTCCTCGCCGTCGACGGTGAACATCAGCCCGGCCATGGTTTCATCGAACAACTTGTTCCAGGCGCTGGCGCCGACGGTGGATTGGTCGTGCAGGAACTTCTCCAGCTCGTCCGACAGCTGGTAGGGCTTCATCGCCCGCATCCGGTCCAGCACCGGGCGATAGCGGGCCAGATCGGCGCTTGCGGCATAGGCCGCGTCCAGCGCCTCGTCCGGTAGGCGATTGAATTCAAGGCTGTAGAAGACAAGCGGCGTGGTGAAAGTGGTCACCTTGTCCTGACAGTCGGACATGAACTTGGCCCGCTCGCCATCCATCGTCATCTGGTAATAGCGCAGGCCGGCATAGGACATGATCCGCCCGGCGATGATGTCGATCTCCTCGTATCGCTTCACCGCCTCGGCCAGCCCGGCGCCGTCCAGATCGGCCAGCTTGCCTTCGTAGTCGGCGGCGAAACTGGCACAGGCGGTTTCGAGCCAGTCCAGATCGCGCGCCAGTTCCGGCGCATCGGGATCGGCATATAGGTCGGTCAGGTCCCAATCCGGCAATTGGCCCAAAGCGTTGGCGCCGCGGCTGTCTTTGTCGAAATTGGGGGTAGGGGTGCGCATGGAATACCTCGTCATGACGTTTGACGTCAGAGATAGTGCTTTGCCCGGCGACATGAAACCCCCGGGGGGCGGGGAGGGTGGGTTGAAACCCACCTTACGTTTGAGGGGCGCTGCCCCTCTGGCCCGTTGGGCCATTCACCCCGGAGTATTTTGGGCAAAATGAGAGTGGGGAGGATGAGGGTGCCGAACACCCTCACGCGCAATGGCGGAAATGCGGTCGTTTCGGGGTGCGGTCAGGGCGCGGCGTTGAAATGGCTGGCGATCCGGTCAAACACCATCTTCCGGATCTCGGGCCCTTCCATCATCACCTCGTGACGGGCGCCGTCGATTTCGACCAGCGTGCCATTTGGCCAACGGCCCATCCGGTCGCGGATGCGACTTCGGTCCACGATATCCTCGGCCGAGCCAAGAAAGGTGATCGTCGGCACATCGGGCGAGGGTTTCCGTGCCAGCGCCCGCATTTCCACCAAAGCCTCACCCAGCCAGCGCAGGGACGGGCCGCCAAGAGCAAGGTCCGGGTGCGCCCGAAGCTGGTCGAGCATGTAGTCGAACATCTCGCGATCGGTGGTCAGGGAATTTTCGTTGAAATCGGCGGTGTTGACGTAGCTGTCGGCGTTCTGGCCCGGCGGGAACATATGGCTGAACCCCAGCGGCTTGGACAGGGCCGACACGACCCAGGCAAAGGGGCGCAGGGCCGGCGCGATGCCGATCCCCCACATCGGGGCCGAGAAGGCCGCGGCCTTGACGGGCAGCCCGTCATAAAGGGCGCGCAGGCCAATGCAGCCGCCCATGGAATGGGCAATCAGGTAGAAGGGTTCGGGCAGACCCTGATCGCGGGCGTAGCGCAGCACCGCCGCGACGTCCTTTTGGTAGTCTAGGAAGTGATGCACATGCCCCTGCATCGGGTTGTGATCCGGCCGGTCGGCCAATCCCTGACCCCGCCAGTCGACAGCGACCGTCGCAAAGCCACGATCCAGCAGATCGCGCGCGGCGCGCCCATATTTTTCGATGTATTCGGTGCGGCCCGGGAACAGCAGGACGGTGCCCCGCGCCTCTGGCCCGGTCCAATGGCCGACGCGAATGCGCACCCCGTCAGACGTGCGCAGCCAGTCGGTGTGACCACCGGCCGGCCCGTCCGCCACGGTATCGAACAGGGGTGCGCCCGCCAGCATCAGGACAGAACCCCGGCCAGTTTCATCGCCATGCCCATGTCGCCATCCACCGTCAGTTTACCGGTCATGAAGGCGGCCGTCGGGTTTTCTTCCCCTTCAAGGATCGCCTGAAAGGTTTCGGCGCTGGCCGACAGGGTCACGTCGGCGTCATCGTCGCTGACATGGGCGCCGGAGCCGTCGATGATGATCGCGCCTTCGCCTTCGATCTTGAACTTGGCAGAGCCGTCAAAGCCCGCGCCGCCCATCTTGTCGTTCAGGGCAGCAACTGCCGCAGTCAGAATTTCGCTCATCCCGTATCGTCCTTTCGATGATTTGACCGCTGGGGTACTGGAACCCTGCGCGGCATAGGTTACATTGACGTTATGGGCACTCTGACCGATCACTTCAAATCTATCGTTGCGGCATCCGTTGTCGCAGTCGGGTTTTCCCTACCCGCCATGGCGGATGACGCTGCGTTAGATGCGTTGTTCGACGATTTGCAGGCGGCCCAAGGGGCCGATGCGGACCGGATCGGGGATCAGATTCGGGCGGAGTGGAGCAAGAGCGGATCCGCCGCCATCGACCTGCTGCTGCGTCGCGGGGAAGAGGCGATTGACGCGGGCGACCCGCTGGCCGCGTCCGAACATTGCACCGCCGTGATCGACCATGCGCCGGATTTCGCCGAAGGCTATTCCTGCCGCGCCATCGCTTACTACCTTCTCGACCTGCCCGGCCCGGCGCTGGATGACCTGCGCCAGACCCTCGCGCTCAACCCCCGGCATTTCGACGCGATGCGCGGCTTCGCGGTCATGCTGGAAGAATTGGAGCGCCCCGAAGAGGCGCTTGAGGTTTATGGCCGGGTGCTGGATATCTACCCGGCGAATGCGCTGGCCCAGGAGGCCGCGGATCGTTTGAAACTTCAGTTCGAGGGGCGGGCGCTCTAGCCCGTTTGCCCCCCGCCAGTCCGGGATACATTCATGCCTGCTGCCCCCCGGATCACGGCCGTGCTTGGGCCGACCAACACCGGCAAGACCCATTACGCCATCGAACGGATGCTTGCGCATCGGACCGGGGTGATCGGCCTGCCGCTGCGGCTTCTTGCGCGCGAGGTCTATGACCGGATCGTCGCCCTGCGCGGCCCGTCGGTGGTCGCGCTGGTCACGGGTGAGGAACGGATCGTTCCCGACCGCGCCCAATATTGGGTCTGTACGGTCGAAGCGATGCCCGAGGGCATGGGCTGCGATTTTCTGGCCGTCGATGAGATTCAGCTGTGTGCCGACGCCGAACGCGGCCATGTGTTTACCGACCGGCTTTTGCACGCCCGGGGCCTGCATGAGACCCTGTTCATGGGGTCCGAGACCATGCGCCCCGCCATCGCCGCACTGGTCCCCAAGGTGCAGTTCCTGCATCGGGAGCGGTTTTCGACCCTGACCTACGCAGGTTCGAAAAAGATAAGCCGGATGCCCGGAAGATCGGCAATTGTGGGGTTTTCGGTTGATAATCTGTATGGCATCGCCGAACTGCTGCGCCGGACCAAGGGCGGCGCGGCGGTGGTCATGGGCGCGCTCAGCCCCCGGACCCGCAATGCCCAGGTCGAGATGTATCAAAATGGCGACGTGGACTTCCTTGTCGCGACCGATGCCATCGGGATGGGCCTCAACCTGGACGTGAATCACGTCGCCTTTTCCGCGCTGGACAAATTCGACGGGCGGCGGATGCGGCCTCTTGCGGTTGACGAACTGGCCCAGATCGCCGGTCGGGCGGGGCGGCACATGACCCACGGCTCCTTCGGCGTGACCGGAGAGGCGCCGGATCTTGACCCGGCGGTGGTCGAGGCGATCGAGAACCACCAGTTCCGCCCGGTGAAGAAACTGCAATGGCGCAATTCCTCGCTGCGGTTTGGATCGGTGAACCAGCTTTTGGGCGCGCTGGAACAGAAGACCGACAATGAATGGTTCACGCGGGTGCGCGAATCCGATGACCTTGCCGCGCTCAGGGCCATGTCGGCGGATATCGAGGTGATGGCCCGGGCCAGCGACGGACCGTCGGTGAAACTCTTGTGGGATGTCTGCCGGGTGCCCGATTTCCGGGGGATCAGCCGGGGCGAACATGCCAACCTTGTGCGGGACATCTTTACCTTCCTGCACCAGCACGGAGAGATCCCGCGCGACTGGTTCGCCCGGCAGGTCAAACGTGTGGACCGGCCCGATGGCGACATCGACACGCTGTCCAAACGGCTGGCCTATGTGCGGACATGGACCTATGTGGCGCAACGGCGTGGCTGGCTTGCGGACGAATCCCATTGGCGCGGGGCCACGCGCGCGGTAGAAGACCGCTTGTCAGATGCGCTGCACGCGGCATTGACGCAAAGATTTGTGGACCGGCGGACATCTGTCTTGCTTCGCCGGCTCAAACAGAAGGAGGGCCTTGTGGCCGAGGTGAACGAACAGGGTGAAGTGACCGTCGACGGCGAATTCGTCGGGCGGTTGGAAGGGTTCCGTTTCCGGATGGACAAAACCGGAAGCCCGGACGAGGCAAAGACCCTGCGTCAGGCGTCGGTACAGGCGCTTGCGCCGCATTTCAGCCTGCGGGCCGACCGGTTCTACAACGCCCCCGATACGGAAATCGACTTTACCGAACAGGGTGGGTTGATGTGGGGCGATCAGGCCGTGGGCAAGCTCGTGGCCGGGCCGGAACCGATGAAGCCGCAGGTGCAGGCCTTTGTCGACGAGGAAGCCGGCGATGACGTGGCCCAAAAGGTCACCCGCCGTCTGCAACACTTCATCGACCGCAAGGTTGCCGCCCTCTATGAACCCATGCTGGCGATGCTGGGTGACGAGGCGCTGACCGGCTTGGCCCGTGGCTTTGCCTTCCGCCTGTCCGAAGGGTTCGGGATCATTCCCCGTGGCGAGGTGGCGAACGAGGTTCGCGATCTGGATCAGGATGCCCGCGGCGCGCTGCGCAAGCATGGCGTCCGCTTTGGCCAGTTCACCGTCTTCATGCCGCTGCTGCTGAAACCCGCGCCGACTCGTCTGCGCCTTGTGCTGTGGTCGCTGGCCAAGGGGTTGCAGGACTTCCCCGAAGCCCCGCCGCCGGGCCTTGTGACCGTGCCCGCCCAGAAAGGGGCAGAGCCGGGGTATTACGCCATGGCAGGCTATCGCGCCGCGGGCGAACGGGCGATCCGCATCGACATGCTGGAACGGCTGGCCGACATGCTGCGCGACAAGGACAGCAAGGGCGGGTTCGAAGCCAACCCCGACATGCTGTCGATCACCGGCATGACGCTGGAACAATTCGCCGATCTGATGCAAGGCCTTGGATACAAGGCGGAAAAGGGCGAACGTGAAAAGGCGAAACCGGTCGTCGCAGGCGAACCGGAATTGCCGGGCCAGCCCGACGAAACCCCCGCCGAGACCCCGGTTGAGGTGCCCGCGGACCAGCCGCAGGAAGCGCCGGTCGAAGTCCCGCAGGAAGCCCCGCAAGAGGCCCCAGCCGAAGTGCCGACCGAAGATGCCGCACCCGAGATGGAGGTGTTCTATACCTTCACCTGGGCCGGACGCGGCCAGCGCAAGACCGGCGGACGCCCGCAAGAGGCGCGTGGCGGCGACCGTCCGAAAGGCGGGCCGAAAGGGCGCAAGGGCGGCAAGCCGCAGGGCAAAGGTGGCCCGCGTGGCGACCAGAAGCCCCAGACCTTCGCGGCCAAGCCCAAGCGCGAGGCCCGGATCGACCCGGACAACCCCTTCGCCGCTGCCCTGTCAGGCTTCAAGACGAAGTGACGGCCTGACGTGACGGACAGCCCGCGGGACACGATCCGCATCGACAAGTGGCTTTGGCATGCGCGTTTCTTCAAGACGCGCACGCTGGCCGCCTCGATCGTTTCGGCCGGAAAGGTGCGGGTGGATGGTACCCCGGTGTCGAAACCGGCGCGGGCCGTGGGCCCGGGCGATGTGCTGACCTTCGCCAAGGAAGACGACATCAAGGTCGTCCGGATTACGGGAATCGGGGTCCGGCGCGGCCCCGCAAGCGAGGCGCAGGCGCTTTACGAGGACCTGTCGCCGCCGCCTGCGGAAAAATCTCCGCACAATCCGGGGTTCGATGGAACGGGCCGCCCGGGAAAGAAAGAACGGCGGAACATGGCGTCGCAGTTGGGGGCGAAAGGGGCTTTCGATCTTGAATGACGCCCGCGCTTGGCCTAGCTAGGCGCGAAACGGACGAAACCGGTGGCCCCGAATGACCTATATCGTCAACGACAACTGCATTGCCTGCAAATACACCGACTGCGTGGAAGTCTGCCCCGTGGACTGCTTCTACGAAGGCGAGAACATGCTGGTGATTCACCCCGATGAATGCATCGATTGCGGCGTGTGCGAACCCGAATGCCCCGCCGATGCGATCCGGCCCGATACCGAGCCGGAGATGGAAAAATGGGTGGAATTCAACCGCAAGTATTCGGAAATGTGGCCGGTCATCGTGACCAAGAAAGACCCGCTTCCCAATGCCGACGAGATGGACGGTAAGCCGGGAAAACTGGATATCTTCTCGGAAAAACCCGGCGAAGGTGGCTAAGCGATTCGGCGGGTTTCGCGGTCTGCCGCACCCCAGATTTTGGAATCGGACCTAACCCCCCGCAATATATGGGGTATTTCCGGTGCTGCGCTGCGGCGCTTTCGGATGTGCCATTTTTGTGGTATGATGCCGGTAATGCTGCTGGATTCATGACCTGACCAATAAGGCGCGAAACCGACGGAGATGTCATTTGTCTCCGCCGGTTATTTTGTCGCCGATACCTGTCCGGTCGCCATAGGAAGGACGAATATGAGCAAGTCGAAGAAGTTCGATTACAGCCCGAATGATTTCGTGGTCTACCCCGCCCATGGCGTGGGCAAGATCGTGTCGATCGAAAAGCAGGAAGTCGCCGGGTTCGAACTGGAACTCTTTGTGATCTCCTTCGAGAAGGACAAGATGACCCTGCGGGTGCCGACCAACAAGGCGACCGAAGTGGGGATGCGTGGCCTGTCGTCGCCCGATGTCGTCGCCCATGCGATGAAGACCCTGAAGGGCAAGGCCAAGGTGAAAAAGGCCATGTGGTCCCGCCGGGCGCAGGAATACGAACAGAAGATCAACTCGGGCGATCTGATCGCGATTGCCGAGGTGGTCCGTGACCTGCACCGCGCCGACGACCAGCGCGAACAGTCCTATTCCGAGCGGCAGCTGTACGAGGCCGCGCTGGAACGTCTGACCCGCGAGATTGCCGCGGTGGCCGGAAACGATGAAACCGCCGCCGCCAAGGAAATCGACAGCGTGCTGACCAGCCGCGCCGCCTGATATTCAAAGGGTTGTCAAAATGAATGCCGCGCCCCGTCCGGGCGCGGCATATTCTTTTGCCCATGGGTCAAGACCCATGGGGACGGGGCAGGGGCGCTGCCCCTCTGGCCCTTTCGGGCCATTCACCCCGGGATATTTATCAACCCAAAGAAGGGGTTAAGTCGTTTCGACTTATTATCGAAGCACCCAATATCGGCGTTCGCGTTTGCGCCCCAGGCGAAAGGCAGCAAACGACCGATCCAAGGTTAAGATGAAATGCTCTAAAGCGCCCGCCAACCGATGTCGCGTCGGCAGAACCCATCCGGCCAGTCGATCTGGTCGACCATCGTATAGGCCCGGTCCCGCGCCTCTGTCAGGGTGGCGCCGCGTGCGGTGACGTTCAGAACCCGACCGCCGGTGGCGGTGATCTGCCCGTCTTTCGCCGTGGTGCCCGCGTGGAAGACCACGTTCATGCTGTCCTCAGGCAAGGCGTCCAACCCCTTGATGACAGAGCCTTTTTCATAGGCGCCGGGGTATCCGTTGGCGGCCATGACCACGGTGATCGCATGGTCATTGGCCCAGCTGACCTGTGCTTCGGCCAGCCGCCCCTCGGCCGTGGCCTGCATCAGGTCCAGCGCCTGCGCGCCAAGCCGCATCATCAGCACCTGGCATTCCGGATCGCCGAAGCGGACGTTGTATTCCACCAGCCGCGGTTGCCCGTCCTTGATCATCAGCCCGACGTAGAGCACCCCCTGATAGGGCATCCCCTGCCGCGCCATTTCCGCCATCGTCGGTTTCACAATCTCCGACATCGCCTTGTCCACCACCGCGTCCGACAGGACCGGCGCGGGGGAATAAGCGCCCATGCCGCCGGTGTTGGGCCCGATATCGCCTTCGCCGACCCGTTTGTGGTCTTGTGCGGTGCCGATGGGCAGCACGGTTTCCCCGTCCACCAGGACGAAGAGCGAGCCTTCCTCGCCCTCCATGAATTCCTCAATCACCACTTCGGCCCCGGCCGCGCCGAATTCGCCGCCGAACATGTCGTCGATGGCGGCGAGCGCCTCGTCCTCGGTCATGGCGACGATCACGCCTTTGCCCGCGGCCAGCCCGTCGGCCTTGACCACGATGGGCGCACCCTGTTGCCGGATATAGGCGCGGGCGGGGTCGGCGCTGTCAAAGCGGGCATAGGCGGCGGTGGGGGCGTTCGATGCGTCGCAGATCGCTTTTGTGAAAGATTTGGACGCTTCAAGCCGCGCTGCGGCTGCCGAAGGTCCGAAAACGGAAAGTCCTGCGGCCCGGCACCGGTCCGCCACGCCCGCCGCAAGGGGGGCCTCTGGCCCGACGATCACGAAATCCACCGCGTTTTCGGCCGCGAATTGCGCCACCACGTCCCCGTCAAGGATGTCGATGTCCGCGCAGTCGGCGATCTGTGCGATCCCGGCATTTCCCGGTGCAACGATCAGCTTGTCACATTTCGGATTTTGCAGGACGGCCCAGGCCAGCGCATGTTCCCGCCCGCCGCTGCCGAGAATGAGAATGTTCATGGCGTCCCCCGCTTGGCCTTTGTTGCCCCGCGTCATAAGGTCGGCGGGCAAGGATAACAAGGGTGGCGCATGGACCTGCTTGACGATGATGGCCCGGGAGGCCCCGGTGGATCGAACAGCCCGGAATTGACCGTGTCCGAGATCACAGGCGCGGTAAAACGCACCCTTGAGGGCGAGTTCAGCCATGTCCGCGTGCGCGGTGAGGTTGGACGTGTCGTCGTGGCTCGCACCGGCCATATGTATTTCGATCTGAAGGACGACCGGAATGTCATTGCCAGTGTCAGCTGGAAGGGGCAGGTCGCCCGCCTGTCGCATCGCCCGGAAGAGGGGATGGAGGTCATCGCCACAGGCCGACTGACCACCTACGGTCCCCAGTCGAAATACCAGCTGAACGTCGAGGATGTGACCCCGGCCGGCGCGGGCGCACTCATGGCGATGCTGGAAAAGCGCAAGGCCATGCTGGCCGCAGAAGGGCTGTTTGCCGAAGAGCGTAAGAAACCCATCCCTTTCCTGCCGGAAGTGATCGGGGTTGTCACCTCGCCCACCGGCGCGGTGATCCGCGATATCCTGCACCGTCTGCGTGACAGGTTTCCGCGCAAGGTTCTGGTTTGGCCCGTGGCTGTGCAGGGCCAGCAATGCGCGGCGCAGGTCGCGGCGGCGATCGAAGGGTTCAACCGGCTGACCCCCGGCGGCCCCCTGCCGCGCCCGGACCTGCTGATCGTGGCGCGCGGTGGCGGCTCGATCGAGGATTTGTGGGGCTTTAATGAGGAAATCGTCGCCCGCGCGGCGGCGGCGTCAGAGATTCCGCTGATTTCGGCGGTGGGCCATGAAACCGACACCACCCTGATCGACTTTGTCTCGGACAGGCGCGCGCCCACGCCGACAGCGGCGGCGGAACTTGCCGTGCCGGTTCGGGTCGAACTTGCGGCGGCGGTTGACCAGATGGGCGCGCGGCTGACCCGCGCGGTGGGGCAGGGGGTGCAGTTGCGCGGCCAGCGTCTGCGCGATCTGTCCCGCGCCTTGCCACGGGCCGACGCCCTCTTGGACACCCCGCGCCAGCGGTTGGACCGGGCCTCGGACCGGCTGCCGAATGCGCTTCGGGCGGCGACCGCGCAAAAGGCGATCCTGCTGGGTCGGGTCGCGGGCAGTTTGCGTCCTTCAGTCCTGCAGGGGCGGATCACACAGGAACGGCGGGTTCTGGATCGCCTGTCGGGCCGGCTTGCCCCCGCCCTGCAACGGCAATTGCGCGACAGCCGCAAAGAGATTGACGAGACCCGCCGCAAGGCCGCCGATCTGATGGACCGGGCCGGGGCGGCGATTGCCGCCACCCGTACCCGACATCGCGACCGGCTGGAGGCGCTGGACCGTCTGCGCCAGAGCCTTGGCTATGAACGCACGCTGGAGCGCGGCTATGCCGTGGTGCGCGGTGACGGGGCGGTGGTGAAGGACACCAAGGCCGCGGGCGCGGCAAAGGTGCTGGAAATCCAATTCGCGGATGGGAAGATCACCGTTGGCAGCGGGGCGTCGCCTGCGAAGAAATCCAGCCCGTCCAAGCCCCCGGAACAGGGAACGCTGTTCTGACCGATCAGACCCCCGGCCCCTGACAGACCACGGCGTTGGGGGCTGGCGTCACGGTATACAGCGTGTCGGATTCGGGCCGGTTCATGAACACCGCCATCAGTCCCTCATCAACCTTGAACATCCGCCAGCATTGCGGTTCCGGGTCGAAACCGTAGGAAAAACAGATGTTTCCGGCGTCGTCGTACCAGATGCCTTCCTCGCACCGCCCATCCAGAAACGTCCAGATCACCCGGCGGTCCGGATAATAGGTCTCCATGCCGTAGATCCCGTCGCCCTCGACCCCGAAGTAGAAGGTTTCGCCTTCGCTGATCGCCTCGAATTCTTCGGCGGTCAGCGCGGTTTGGGCCGCTGCGGGCACTCCAAATAGAAGAAGGGCGGCAAGGGTGGCACGGATCATAGGGTCAGCTTTCCGAATGGGCAGAGAGTTGGGCAACGCGCCGGTCCATGACCTGCCGCCATTTCCGTGGCCACAGGGCCAGCACGGCCATGACTGGGAGGGACCGGGGCAGTTGTGGCCCATCTGTCAGTTCAAGCGCGGGGTAGGGCCGCGCGGGCCGGGCGTGGTGATCGGAATGGCGCGGTGCGTTCAGCATCAGGGCCGAGGAATACCAATGCGGGCTGTTCCAGCTGTGCCGGTCGCCGACCGGTTCAGGTTTGCCATCGGCGCGCGGCACGCGGGACAGGCCATAATGCTGCACATAGTCGGACATAAGCAATTGCATCTGCGCATATCCGGCAAGACACAGCAGGGCCAGAAGCCCCCCGACCCCGCCGATGGCAATCGCGATTGCACAGGTGGCAAGCGCCCCACCGATATAGACAAGATAGGGATGCCGCCACATCGAGCGTCCGGCACGCGCCATCCGCGCGGTTTCGGCCCGCCGCCCATCGCGAAACGACCCGATCCAGGCCCGCAGCGCAAACCGATAGAATCCTTCGCCCAGCCGCGCCGAATTCGGGTCGTCCGGGGTGGCCACCCGGACGTGATGCACCAGAACATGGGCCGAGGCGTGGTGCCCGAACAGCAGCGAGACATAGACCGCCACGCCCAGCCGGTGCAGCGCCCGGCCACCCCTGTGGATCAACTCATGCGCGTTGGAATTGCTGACCTGCCCGAACCACAGCCCGGCACCGGCAAACAGCGCGACCTTTTCCAACAGCGTCAGCATTGGCCCCGAAAGCGCCCAGACCGCCAGTGCCAGCCCCGCGAAATGCGCCAGCGCCAGCGCGACCGACAGCGCGTTGGCCGCCGGGAACTCCTCTGCCTCTGCCGGGGGGGTGACCCCGGCCACCAGAAGGTCCAGCAGGGGCACGAAAACCGCCATATAGGCCAGAAGGGCAAGGGCCCATCCGCCGCCCGACAACGTGGCGAGGGCGATCAGGGCGGCAGGGGTCAGGCTGGCAACAGAGAACAAGATCATGGGCGCAGTCTGGCAGGCTGACGCGGCGTCTGCAATTGCCGGAACTGTCCCCGTGGTGTCTGATTGCCGCATGTTCGTGTTCGCCGCCTCCGCGCTGTTATCGGCCCTGTTCCTGATGCGCTATTGCGCTGCCGGGCACAGCTGGCCGAAATCCGTGGTCAAGACCGGGTCGGTCGCGGGCCTGTCCCTTGCCGCCGGTCTGGCGGGCGGGCCGGTGGCGCTTGTCGCGGCTCTCGCGCTGGGCGCGGTCGGGGATTTCTTCCTGTCCCGGCCCGGAGAGCGTGCGTTTCTGGCGGGGCTTGTGGCCTTCGCCCTCGCCCATCTTGCCTATGTCTGGCTGATGGTCGAGGCCGGGGGCGGCTGGCCCGGGGCAGGCGCGGGCGCGGCCGTGGGTCTGTTTTCCGCCGCGATGGCGGGGCTTTTGTGGTCGCGCACCGGGCCGATGCGCTGGCCGGTCATGGGCTATGTCGCGATCATCGGGGTGATGGGCTTGCTCGCGCTTTCGCTGCCGTGGCCCGTCGCCCTGTCGGCGCTGGCCTTCATGGCGTCCGACACGATCCTGTCGTTCGAGTTGTTTGTTCTGACCGCCGCCCACCCGGCCCGCCGCTGGACACCCTATGCGGTCTGGTCGCTTTATTGGGGCGCGCAGGCGGGTTTTGCCTGGGTTTTCGCGCACTCGGTCGCCGCCTGACCCTTCCAATGCGCCGCGTTGCGGATTAGGTGGAAGGAAACCAATGGGACACGGGCGCGCGGATGTCGTTTTTCAAGAAGATGAAAGAGCGGTTGTTCAAGTCCTCGTCGAAGATCGACGAAGGGCTGGAGGCAATCGTTTCGGACGGGGGCGAGGAAGAGGACGTCACCGAGGAGGTGGTTGACACGGCCGCCCCGGCAGCCGCACCCCTTCCCGAGCCCGAGCCCGAGCCCGAGCCCGAGCCCGAGCCCGAGCCCGAGCCCGAGCCCGAGCCCGAGCCCGAGCCCGAGCCCGAGCCCGAGCCCGAGCCCGAGCCCGAGCCCGAGCCCGAGCCCGAGCCCGAAATTGACGATGAGGGTCCGTCGCCGGGCGTCATCGTGCTTGACCCGGCCCCCATCATGCAAAGCCTTTCACCGGAACCGGAACCGGAACCGGAACCGGAACCGGAACCGGAACCGGAACCGGAACCGGAACCGGAACCGGAACCGGAACCGGAACCGGAACCGGAACCGGAACCCGCGCGCGCCGATCTGCTGGCCGACGCACCCGAGGAACCGGCGGCAAAGCCGGGCCTTCTGGGCCGCCTTCTGGGCCGGGGCGAGAAAAAGACCGTTGTCCGCCGGGCGCTGGACGACGACATGCTCGAACAGCTCGAAGAGCTTCTGATCACCGCCGATATGGGCGTTGATACGGCCCTTCGCGTCACTGCCAACATGGCCGAAGGCCGATTGGGAAAACGGCTGAGCGTGGACGAGATCAAGGGGCTGATGGCCTCTGAAATCAGCCGGATCATGGAACCCGTGGCCCGCCCGCTGCCGATTTACCCCAAGACGCCGCAGGTCGTTCTGGTGGTCGGGGTCAACGGCTCCGGCAAGACCACGACCATCGGCAAGCTGGCCAGCCAGTTCCGGGCGGCGGGAAAGAAGGTGGTGATCGCTGCTGGCGACACCTTCCGCGCGGCGGCGGTTGAACAGCTTCAGGTCTGGGGCGATCGGGCCGGTGTGCCGGTGTTGACCGCGCCCGAAGGGTCCGACCCCGCCAGCCTTGCCTTTGACGCGATGGATCAGGCGCAGCGTGACGGCGCCGACCTTTTGATGATCGACACCGCCGGGCGGCTGCAAAACCGCGCCGATCTGATGGAGGAACTGGCGAAAATCGTCCGCGTGATCCGCAAGAAAGATCCCGAAGCGCCGCATAACACCCTCTTGGTGCTGGACGCGACGACCGGCCAGAACGCCCTGAGCCAGGTCAAGGTGTTTCAGGAACTTGCGGATGTGTCGGGCCTGATCATGACCAAGCTGGACGGGACGGCAAAGGGCGGTGTCCTTGTGGCACTGGCCGATAAATTCGGCCTGCCGATCCACGCCATCGGGGTGGGCGAACAGATCGACGATCTGGCGCCCTTCGACCCCGAGGACTTTGCCAACGCCCTTGTCGGGCGCAACCTGTGACAGGGCGCTAGCGGATGGGCGACTGGATCCTGTCCATCGCCGGAACCCCGCAAGGGGCGCAGCTGGCGCTTGTGCTGGCCCTGTCGTCGGCGCTGTTTCACGCGGCGTTTGGGGCCCTGCAAAAGGGGCGGTATCATCCCTTCGTCATCCGGGGGGTGATCGACGTCTGGCTTTTGGGTCTGTCGCTGCCCATCGCGCTGTTTCTGGTGCCATGGCCGACGGCGCAGGGATTCCTGATCCTGCTGGGCGCGGCCGTTTTGCATTTCTTCTACAAGATGACTGTCGCGCTGGCCTATGAACGGGCGGCCTATACGGTGGTCTATCCGGTGATCCGGGGAACCGGGCCGGTTGTGACCGTTCTGGCCGCAGCGGCAATCTTCCACGAACATTTCACCGCCCTGCAATGGGCCGGGGTGGCCTGTCTGTCGGGCGCGATGCTGCTTTTGGCGCTGCGCAACCTGTCCGAGGAAAAGCTTGATGGACGCGGCCTGCGGATCGGTCTGGTCTGGGCATTGGCCGGGGGGCTGATGGTGGCCCTTTACACGGTCTATGACGCATGGGGCATCCGGCTGGCGGCGAACCCCTTCACCTTTTTGGCGTGGTTCTTCGTGATCACCTCGCTCGATATGCCGCTGATCGCGGCCTATCACGTGCGGCGGTTCGGTATGGCCGGATCGGCACGGACACTGGTCTGGCGCGGGGCCATCGGGGCTGTTATCGCTTGGGCCAGCTTTGGCGGGGTGCTTCTGGCGACCCGGCTGGACAAGGTGGGCGAGGCGGCGGTGCTGCGCGAAACATCGCCCGTTTTCGCCGCCCTGATCGGTTGGTTCATTCTGGGCGAAAAGGTCGGGCCGCGCAGGCTCGCGCTGATGGGAATGATCGCGCTGGGCGCGGTGATGGTCGAATTGGGAGGACGGTAGTCATGGCGGAACGCAAAGTGCCGGGATGGTTGAAAACCGCGCTCGATTTCGGCCCCGTGTTGGCCTTCTTCGCGGCCTTCTTCCTGTTGAAAGAGGACAGTTATCCCCTGTTCGGGCGCGAGGTGAAACCCTTCATCCTGATCACTGCGGGTTTTGTCCCGCTGCTTGTCATCTGCATGGGCGCGCTTTGGGCGCTGACCGGACGGCTGTCGCGGATGCAGGTGATGACCCTTGTGCTCGTCGTGGTCATGGGCGGGCTGACGGTGCTTCTGAACGACGAGCTGTTCCTGAAACTGAAACCCACCATCCTTTATGCTGCCTTTGCCGGCATCCTCTATGTCGGGCTGTGGCGCGGGAAATCCTATCTTGCCTATGTGATGGAGGAATTCCTGCCGATGACGCCCGAGGGCTGGACCATCCTCACCCGCCGATTTGCGCATTTCTTTGTGGCGCTGGCGGTGTTGAACACGGTCATTGCCTTTGCGCTGTCAGATGCGGTCTGGGTTTCGGTCAAGACCTTTGGCCTGCCCATCGCGCTTTTCGCCTTTGTCATGTCGCAATACCGGATTTTCGAAGATCACGGGATCGCGGAAGAGGGCGACAAGGACGCCTGATCAGCGCTTGAACAGGTGGCCGTGGCCGGATCTGTCCTTGCGAAAGTCCGATCGCAGCTCTGCATGAAGGGCGCGGCCGCGCTGCACGCCGGGCCGGGCGCTGACGGTGTCCAGCCAGCGGGCAAGCCGGGGTTTGTCGTCCAGGCTCTGTTCCTGCCCCTCCCACAGCGACGCCCAGCCCCAGCAGGCGATATCGGCGATGGAAAAGAAATCTCCGGCTAGGAACTCGTGGTTCGCCAACTGCCGGTCCATCACGCCATAAAGCCGGGCGGTTTCCGCGCGATAGCGGTCCTTGGCGTAGGGCAGGTCATTGGGCGGGTCCATTGCGGGGGCGTATTTCAGGAAGTGATGTGCCTGACCGGCCATCGGCCCAAGCCCGCCCATCTGCCACATCAGCCATTGGTCCACCGCGATGCGGTCCCGCTCCGTTTCGCCGTAGAATTGTCCGGTCTTGCGGGCGAGGTATTGCAGGATCGCCCCGCTCTCGAAGATCGAGATCGGCGTGCCATCCGGCCCGTCGGGGTCGGCAATCGCGGGCATCTTGTTATTGGGGGAAATGGCAAGGAATTCGGGCGCGAACTGGTCGCCATTGCCGATGTTGACCAGATGGGTGGTGTAGGGCAGGCCCATTTCTTCCAGCGCGATTGAGATCTTCCAGCCGTTCGGTGTGGGCCAGAAATAGAGGTCGATCGGGGCGGTCATTGGCGGGCTCCGGGTTGTTTCGGCACACTGTGACACCTTGGCGCCAAAGCACAAGGCGGGCAGGCAGGTTGCCCGCCAAAGCGGCCCCATTAGCGATTTCTCAACGGTCTTGTGCGTGACTGGGCGAACTGTCGGGACGCGGGTCGCGACACGGGATGACGAAACAGGATGAAGACCAAGGACCTGAAGATGAAACAACCTGCGTCAATTCACCGATTGGTCTATCTGAGTGACGGAAAACCGGGGCTGTCAAAGGCGGATTTGACGGCGATCCTTGAGAAGGCCCGGCGCAACAATCCAAGCAAGGGCCTGACCGGGCTTCTGCTGTATCACGAGGGGCGGTTTTTCCAGGTTCTGGAAGGGGACATGGCGCAGGTCATGGCCTGTTTCAGCAAGATCATGATGGACCCGCGACACACCTCGGTGGCGATCCTAACGGCCGGACCCGCAGAGGCGCGGGCCTTTCCCGGCTGGTCCATGGGATATGCAGAGGTCGATGAGCTGCCCACCATGGCCCGCAGCGCTGCGTTTTCCATCTACGATCTGATCCCGCCGAATTCCCAGCGACGCGGCGAGGATGAAGACGTGCGTAAGCAGGTCCGCAGCTTTCTGGCCAGCTACGAACAGTTCAACAGTCAGATGAAGACCGGCTCCTAGGCGGCGACGAAGCGGTAGCCGTCCCCATCGGCCACGGCGGTGCCGATGCCGGGGAAGGGCAGGTGGTAGCCGATCAGGCTGCGCCCGCTGCCGGCCAGTTCCGCCAAAAGCGCGCTGCGCGACACGATCCCGGCCTCCGGGTCCTGATCCGACCCCGACGGCCAGCCGGGCCGGGCAAAGGCGAGGTGGTGATTGCCGATCACATCGCCGACCACGGTCAGCCCCGCGCCATCCGAATTCAGGTCAAACACCATATGCCCCGGTGTATGCCCGCCAAACTGCCGCGCGGTGATCCCCGGCAGGACCTCGGCCCCGTCGTCAAAGGTTTCCATCACACCGTAGTCGTCCAGTGCGGCCAGAATGCGGGATGCCCCGGCGGCAAAGGCCTGCCGCTCGGTTCCGATGGTGTCGACGGTCGCGGGGTCCATCCAATAGGCCAGCTCTTCCGCGCCGATCAGATGGGACGCGTTCATAAAGAAGGGCTCGTCGAAGTCGTCCAGCGCGCCCCACAGGTGGTCAGGATGGGCATGGGTGAACAACACATGGGTAACCTCCGCCGGGTCCACCCCCAGCGCGTCCAGAGCATCCATCAGCTTGCCCGCCGAGGGCATGAAATTCGGCCCCGATCCCGCGTCGAAGATCACCGTGTTGGTCCCGTCCCGCATCAGGGTCAGGTTACAATCTGGGGTGAAACTGTCGCCCGCGATGTCAAAACTATCGAGGATTGCCGTGGCTTCCTCTTCGGGCACCGCGCCAAGGATGAAGTTGCGCGGCAGGACAAGGTTTCCGTCCGACAAGGTGTCGATCTGCATCGCCCCAACCTGGGTGCTGGCATGTGCCCAAACCGGCACCAGCCCACCCGCCGCGGCCATGGCGGCCCCACCGGTTTGCAGCAATCTACGGCGTGTCACGATCATCGGTCCGTCCTCCCATGCATGAATTGCTATTTGTTTATATCATTCAGGGCTGGTCTGCCTACTGGGAAAATCGTGTGTCAGTCACCCGCTTGACCGCCATTTTTCCCGGTTTTCCGGGCGGCATCCCATCGTATGCAAAAAACGCTGGACGGACGCCCGGCGAATCCCGTAATCGGAACGGGCAGTATGGGAGAACTGGATCACCAGTGCCGAAGGAGCAACCGCCCCGGTAAACTCTCAGGCAACAGGACCGTGCTGCGAAGGACAAACTCTGGAGAGAGGCGCGTGTGACGCGTCCGCCGAAGGGATAACGATCTCAGGCGAAAGGACAGAGGGGGCATCGAACGCCGGGCCATTGGCCCGCAACCGATGCCGGTCGCATTCCGCCCCGGCTGAACCAAGGGAAGGGGCGACATGGCCGATACGACCGGGGCTGATCTGAAACAAACCGTGCTGAACGCGCTGCACCGCGACATGGGTGCCAAGATGGTGCCTTTCGCGGGCTATGACATGCCGGTGCAATACAAGCTGGGCGTGATGCAGGAACATCTGCACACCCGCGCCAAGGCGGGCCTGTTCGATGTCAGCCACATGGGGCAGGTGATCCTGCGCCCGAAGTCGGGCGATGTGGCCGATGCCGCGCTGGCGCTTGAAACGCTTGTGCCCGTGGCCCTGCTGGAACTCAAGGAAGGCCGCCAGCGCTATGCCCTGTTCACCAATGACGCCGGCGGGATCGACGATGACCTGATGGTCGCCAACCGGGGCGATCACCTGTTCGTTGTGGTCAACGCTGCCTGCAAGGACGCCGACATCGCCCATATGCAGGCCAATCTGTCCGACACCTGCGACGTGACCCCGATCACCGATCGCGCCCTGATCGCCCTGCAAGGGCCCGAGGCGGAGCGTGCGCTCGCCGTGCTGGCCCCTGCCGTGGCCGAGATGAAATTCATGGATGTGGCGACGGTCGACATCATGGGCGCCGACTGCTGGGTCAGCCGGTCGGGCTATTCCGGCGAAGACGGATACGAGGTGTCGATCCCGAACGACCGGGCCGAGGAGATCACCCGCGCCCTGATCGCGGACGAGGCTGTCGAACTGATCGGCCTTGGCGCGCGCGATAGCCTGCGGCTGGAGGCGGGGCTGTGCCTCTACGGCAATGACCTTGACCCGACCACCAGCCCGGTCGAGGCGAACCTGAACTGGGCCATGCAAAAGGCCCGCCGTGCCGGTGGCGCCCGTGAAGGCGGGTTTCCGGGCGCAGAGCGTATCCTGAAAGAACTGGCCGATGGCCCGTCCCGCCTGCGCGTGGGGCTGCTGCCCGAAGGCCGCGCGCCGATGCGGGCCGGGGTCGAGCTATTCGCCGAGGAAGAGGGCGGCGCGCCGATCGGCACTGTCACCTCGGGCGCCTTTGGCCCCTCGATCGAACGGCCCATGGCCATGGGCTATGTCGCGACCAGCCATTCGGCCACCGGCACCCGCCTGTTTGGCGAGGTGCGCGGCAAGCGCCTTCCCGTTACCGTCGCGGACATGCCGTTCCGCGCCGCCACCTATAAACGCTGATTTGTCCAACTGGAGAGTAGTCCAATGAAATACACTGAAGAACACGAATGGCTCCGCGTCGAGGGCGATCTGGTCGTCGTCGGAATTTCCGACCATGCCAGCGAGCAGCTGGGCGATATCGTCTTTGTCGAACTGCCCGAGGCCGAGACCACCGTTGCCAAGGATGACGAGGTCGTGGTGATCGAATCCGTCAAGGCGGCGTCGGACATTCTTGCCCCGCTGGACGGCGAGATCGTCGAGGTGAACGAAGCACTGGCCGACAACCCCGCGCTGGTGAACGAAGACCCGACCGGCGATGGCTGGTTCTTCAAGATGAAGATCGAAGACATGTCGGCGCTGGACGACCTGATGGACGAGGCCGCCTACAAAGAGTTCATCGCCTAGGTCAGCCCCGCCAACAGTTGCACCGACACGGGGGGAGCGATGCCCGCGCCCGCTCCCCTTTCCCTTGGGATCATGGAGACGCAGATGCCTTTCACCCCGACCGACTACCTTCCCTACGATTTTGCCAACCGCCGCCATATCGGCCCCTCGCCCGAGGAAATGGCCGAGATGCTGAAGGTCGTCGGCGCTGATAGCCTGGATGACCTGATCGACCAGACGATCCCGAAAAGCCTGCGACAGGCCGAACCGCTGGATTTCGGCAAACCGAAGTCCGAAGGCGAATTGCTGCACTTCCTCGGTCAGGTGGCCAAGAAGAACAAGGTGCTGACCAGCCTGATAGGGCAGGGGTACTACGGTACCGTCACCCCGCCCGCGATCCAGCGCAATATCCTGGAAAACCCGGCCTGGTACACCGCCTACACCCCGTATCAGCCCGAGATCTCGCAGGGCCGGCTCGAGGCCTTGCTGAACTACCAGACCATGATCACCGACCTGACCGGGCTTGAGATCGCGAACGCCTCGCTTCTGGACGAGGCAACGGCGGCGGCGGAAGCCATGACCATGGCCGAACGCGTTGCCAAATCGAAGGCCAAGGCCTTCTTCGTCGATCAGGATTGCCACCCGCAGAACATCGAGGTGATCAAGACCCGCGCCGCGCCGCTGGGGATCGAAGTGATTGTCGGCAACCCCGATGAGATGGATGCCGAGGCGGTCTTTGGCGCGGTGTTCCAATATCCCGGCACCTACGGCCATGTCCGCGATTTCACCGCCCATATCGAAAAGCTGCACGCGGCCAAGGCGATTGGCATCGTCATTGCCGACCCGCTGGCGCTGACGCTGCTGAAAGAACCGGGCGCGATGGGGGCCGATATCGCCGTTGGATCGACCCAGCGGTTTGGCGTGCCGCTTGGCTATGGTGGCCCGCACGCCGCCTATTTCGCCTGCAAGGACGCCTACAAGCGCAACATGCCCGGCCGGATCGTCGGCGTGTCGGTCGACAGCCACGGCCACCCGGCCTATCGCCTGTCGCTGCAAACCCGCGAACAGCATATCCGCCGCGAAAAGGCGACGTCGAACGTCTGCACCGCGCAGGCGCTGCTGGCGGTCATGGCGTCGATGTATGCGGTGTTCCATGGGCCGAAGGGGCTCAAGGCGATTGCCCAGCGGGTCCACCGCAAGACCGTCCGCCTTGTGCGCGGTCTAGAAGCCGCCGGATTCACTGTCGAACCCGATCATTTCTTCGACACCATCACGGTCGAGGTTGGCCCGCTGCAGGGCGCGGTCATGCAACTGGCCGTCGAAAATGGGGTGAACCTGCGCAAGGTCGGCACCACCAAGGTCGGGATCAGCCTTGATGAGCGCACCCGCCGCAGCACCATCGAAGCGGTCTGGCGCGCCTTCGGAATCGGCGCCAAGGATGACAACCTTGTCCACGAATACCGGATCCCGGAAGAGCTTCAGCGCGCGTCGGATTACCTGACCCACCCGATCTTCCACATGAACCGGGCCGAGACCGAGATGATGCGCTACATGCGCCGACTGTCGGATCGTGACCTGGCTCTGGATCGGGCGATGATCCCACTGGGGTCTTGCACCATGAAGCTGAACGCCGCGGTCGAGATGATGCCGATCACATGGCCCGAGTTTGCCTTCATGCATCCCTTCGTGCCGCTGGATCAGGCCGAAGGCTACCAGCAGATGATCGCGGATCTGTCGGACAAGCTTTGTGTCGCGACCGGCTATGACGCCATGTCGATGCAGCCCAATTCGGGCGCACAGGGCGAATATGCGGGTCTTCTGACGATCATGGCCTATCACGCGGCCAATGGCGACGATCAGCGCAAGATCTGCCTGATCCCGGTGTCGGCCCATGGCACCAACCCCGCCAGCGCCCAGATGTGCGGGATGGAGGTCGTCGTGGTCAAGTCTGCCGACAACGGCGACATTGACCTTGATGATTTCGCTGCCAAGGCCGAAGCGGCGGGCGACCGTCTGGCCGCCTGCATGATTACCTACCCTTCGACCCACGGCGTGTTCGAAGACACCGTGCGCGCGGTCTGCGAGATCACCCATGCGCACGGCGGACAGGTCTATATCGACGGGGCGAACTTGAACGCCATGGTTGGCCTTGCCAAACCCGGTGAGATCGGCGGCGACGTGTCCCACCTGAACCTGCACAAGACCTTTGCCATTCCGCATGGCGGCGGCGGCCCCGGCATGGGACCGATTGGGGTCAAGGCGCATCTTGCGCCCTACCTGCCGGGCCACCCGGAAACCGGCGGTCAGACCGGCCCGGTCAGCGCCGCGCCGTGGGGCTCGGCGTCGATCCTGCTGATTTCCTGGGCCTATGTGCTGATGATGGGCGGGCAGGGGCTGACGCAAGCGACGAAGGTGGCGATCCTGAACGCCAACTACATCGCCAAGCGGCTGGAAGGCGCCTATGACGTGCTGTTCAAGGGCAAACAGGGCCGGGTGGCCCATGAATGCATCCTTGACACGCGCCCCTTTGCCGACAGCGCCCATGTCACTGTGGACGACATCGCCAAGCGTCTGGTCGACAACGGGTTCCACGCCCCGACGATGAGCTGGCCGGTGGCGGGCACGCTGATGGTCGAACCGACCGAATCCGAGACCAAGGCCGAGCTGGACCGCTTCATCGCGGCGATGCTGGACATCCGGTCCGAGATCGAACGGGTCGAAAACGGCGAATGGCCGCAGGACAATAATCCGCTGTGCAACGCGCCCCACACCGTCGAAGATCTGGTGAGCGAATGGGACCGTCCCTACGACCGCAAGACCGGCTGTTTCCCGGCAGGGTCGTTCCGCGTGGACAAATACTGGTCCCCGGTCAACCGGGTGGACAACGTCTATGGCGACCGGAACCTTGTCTGCACCTGTCCGCCGCTGGAAGACTACCTCGACGCGGCCGAATGACCGCGTGATCGGGGGCCGGTTCGCCGGCCCCCGAAACTCCCCGCGCGGGGGGCTTTCTTTTCGCGTGGCCTGCGCCATACTCCCCGCAAAACCAACAGGGAGTCTGTTCCATGAAATCCATTGCTGCCCTTGCTGCGGGCCTCGCCTGCCTTGCCACTGTCGGCTCTGCCGCCGGACACCTGCCCGATCTTGGCGGACGTGAAGTGGTTGTTGTGACCGAAAACGCCTATCCGCCGCTTCAGTTCCTTGATGCCGACGGGAACGCCATCGGCTGGGAATACGACGCCATGGCCGAAATCGCCGAGCGTCTGAACATCACCGTCACCTATGAAAACATCAGTTGGGACGCGATGATCCCCGCCGTGTCCGAAGGCCAATACGACATGGGCATGACCGGGATCACCATCCGTGAAGACCGGGCCGAGGTGGTGGATTTCTCGGACAGCTATATGACCAGCCAGATGGTCATGATGGTGCGCGGCGACGAGGACCGGTTCACCGATGCCGCATCCTTTGCCGCCGACCCCGATCTGCTGATGGCCGCCCAGCCGGGCACCACGCCCTTCTACGTCGGCGTCTATGACGTGCTGGACGGGGACGAGGCCAACCCGCGCATCAAGCTGATGGAAACCTTCGGCGCGACCGTGCAGGCCCTGCGTGCGGGCGACGTAGACCTTGTCCTGACCGATGGCACCGCCGGGAACGGCTATGTCGATGCCTCGGACGGCGGGCTGAAAATCATCGGCGGGCCGCTTGGGACCGAGGATTTCGGGTTCATCTTCCCGAAAGGCTCTGATCTGGTCGAACCGATGAACGCCGCCATCGCCTCGATGGCCGAGGATGGCACGCTTGAGGCGCTCAACGTCAAGTGGTTCCTTGAATACAAGCTGGGCCAGTAGGGCCAGACGGGGCGGGCCACGGTCCGCCCTCTATTCCGCATGATCCCCCAATCCCCGCAGGACAAGGATTTTCCATGGTGGTTGCTGGTGGCCGTGGCCATTGGCGGCTGGATGCTGTGGCAGGTTCTGACCGATGATGTCTACACGCAGGTTCTGCAAACTCTGGGCAAGGGGGTGCGGGTCACGATCTTCGTGACGCTGGTCGGCTTCACGCTGGCCTCGGCGCTGGGCCTGATGCTGGCGGTCATGTCGCTGTCGCGGTTCCTCGTGCTGCGGCAGGTCGCCCGGTTCTATATCGAAATCGTGCGGGGCGTGCCGATCATCGTCCTTCTTCTCTATGTGGCCTTTGTCCTTGCGCCGATGCTGGTCGCGGGCTGGAACGGGGTCCGTGACGCAATCGGGCTGGATCCGATCCGGCCGCGTGATTTCAGCCTGATGTGGCGGGCGATCATAGCCCTGACCATCGGCTATTCCGCCTTTATCGCCGAGGTGTTCCGCGCCGGCCTGCAATCCATCGAAAAGGGCCAGATCGAAGCGGCAGAGGCGCTGGGCCTTGGCCCGTGGCACCGGTTCCGGCTGATCGTCTTCCCGCAGGCCTTCCGCCGCATCCTCCCGCCGCTTGGCAATGACTTCGTGGCCATGGTCAAGGACAGTTCGCTTGTGTCGGTCCTTGGGGTCACCGATGTGACGCAACTGGGCAAGGTCACGGCGGCGGGCAATTTCCGCTATTTCGAAACCTATAACGTCGTGGCGCTGATCTACCTGATGATGACGATCTGCCTGTCGCTGGCCCTGCGGCGGCTGGAAAAACATCTGCGCCAGAAGGCGGGCTAGGGCTGGTTCTTTGGCGCGCGGCTCCCTAGGTTTCAGGGAAAGGAGACCCGCGCATGACCAACCCGCTTGTCGCCGACTGGGACACCCCCTTCGGCTTCCCCCCGTTCGACCGGATCACTGATGCCGATTACGCCCCGGCGCTGGATATCGCGCTGGCCGAAGCGCGCAAGAAGATCGCCGCCATCACCGCCAATCCGGACGCGCCCAGCTTCGCCAACACGGTCGAGGCGCTTGACCTTGCCGACGGGATGCTGGACCGGGTGCTGGGGGCCTTCTACGCGCAGGCGGGCGCGGATTCGAACGACGCGCGCGAGGCGCTGATGCGCGACTTCGCCCCGAAACTGTCCGCCTATTCGTCCGAGATCGCGTCGAACCGCGATCTCTTCGCCCGGATCGAAACCCTGTGGCAGGATCGGGATACGCTGGACCTGACCCCGGAACAGGCCCGGGTTCTCATGCTGACCCGGCGCAGCTTTGTCCGGTCCGGAGCCCTGTTGGAAGGGGCAGAGGCAGAGCGGCTGACCGCGATTAAAGGGCGGTTGGCAGAACTGGGCACGCAATTCGGCCAGAACCTTCTGGCGGATGAACGCGGCTGGTTCATGGAGCTGTCAGAGGACGACCTTGCCCCGCTGCCCGGCTTTGTCCAGCAGGCCGCCCGCGCGGCGGGCACGGACCAGGGCAAGGGTCCGGTTGTGACCACCTCGCGCTCGCTTATCGTGCCGTTCCTGCAGTTTTCCCCCAACCGCGATCTGCGCCGCCGCGCCTACGAGGCGTGGACCGCGCGGGGCGCTATGGGCGGTGCCACCGACAACCGCGCCATCGCCGCCGAAATCCTGTCCCTGCGCGAGGAACGGGCCCGCCTTTTGGGTTACGACAGTTTCGCCGCCTACAAGCTGGAACCGGAAATGGCGGGCACGCCCGAGGCGGTTGAAGACCTGCTGATGCGGGTCTGGACCCCGGCAAAAGCGGCGGCAGAGGCGGACGCCAAGGTGCTCGAGGCGATGCTGCACGCCGACGGTATCGCAGGCCCGCTGGAGCCCTGGGACTGGCACTATTATTCCGAAAAGCGGCGGGTGGCCGAACATGACCTGAACGAGGCCGAGATCAAACCCTACCTGCAACTGGATCGGATGATCGACGCGGCCTTTTCCTGTGCCAACCGCCTGTTCGGGCTGGAGTTTTCGCCGGTCGATGTGCCCCACTACCACCCCGACGCCCGCGCCTGGGAGGTCAGCCGCAACGGCACCCATGTGGCGCTATTCATCGGGGACTATTTCGCGCGCGGATCGAAACGGTCGGGCGCATGGTGCAGCGCGATGCGGTCGCAACAGCGGTTGGCGGGCGATATCCGGCCCATCGTCGTGAACGTCTGCAACTTTGCCAAACCCCCAGCGGGTGACCCGGCGCTTTTGTCCTATGACGATGCCCGCACCCTGTTCCACGAATTCGGCCATGCGCTGCACCAGATGCTGTCGAACGTGACCTACCAATCGGTCAGCGGCACCTCGGTCGCGCGCGATTTCGTGGAATTGCCCAGCCAGCTATATGAACATTGGCTGGAGGTGCCGGAGGTGCTGGAAGAGTTCGCGACCCACGCCGAAACGGGCGCGGCGATGCCCCGCGATCTGCTGGACCGGCTGCTGGCCGCCACGACCTATGACATGGGGTTCCAGACGGTCGAATACCTCGCCTCGGCCCTTGTCGATCTCGCGTTTCACAACGGCCCCGCGCCTGCCGATCCGATGCAGAAACAGGCCGAAGTTCTGGAAATGATCGGGATGCCCCGCGCCATACGGATGCGCCACGCCACCCCGCATTTCGCCCATGTGTTCACCGGCGACGGCTACTCCAGTGGCTACTACAGCTATATGTGGTCGGAAGTGATGGATGCCGATGCCTTTGCCGCCTTCGAAGAGGTTGGCAACGCCTTTGACGCGGGTCTTGCCCAAAGTCTGGAGGCGAACATCCTGTCTGTCGGCGGGTCCGAGGACGCGGCAGAGCTCTACACCCGGTTCCGGGGGCGGATGCCGGGGGTGGAGCCGCTGCTGAAGGGTCGGGGGCTGCTGGACGTGGCCTGAGGGCCGGATCTATTGCCGGTGCCGGGGATCGTCGGGGTGGGGTTCCACGCCGACGGGATCCTTGTGGATCAGGACATCGGCCTGCGGGTATTCGGCCACGATGGCGCGGCGCAGCGCGGCACCGATGGCATGGGCCTCGGTCAGGCTCTGCGCGCCGTCCAATTCAATATGCATGTTCACGAAGAACCGGCTGCCCGCGCGGCGGGTCTTGAGGTCGTGAAACCCGTGCACGCCGGGGAAATCGGCGGCGATCTTCTCGATCCCGGTGATGATCTCGGGCGGCGCGGCGCGGTCCATCAGCGCGTCCCATGCCTCTTTCCCGATCCGCAGGGCGCCCACCGCCAGAAACAGCGCGGCCCCAAGCGCCACGACGCTGTCCACCTGCCCCAGCCCGAACCGGGCCGAGGCGAACAGCGCCACGATGGCACCGACATTGGGCACAAGGTCGCCGATGTAATGCAGACTATCGGCGGCCACGACCTTGTTCCCGGTCGTCCGTGCCACCCGGCGCTGCCAGGCGACCAGCGCCAGCGTCACAACGATCGAAAAGACGACCACTGCGATGCCCTTCTCCTCTTGCCGGGGCAGGGGGACGTCCCCGGCCAGTAGTCGGCTGACGGCCACCGCGGCGATCACCCCGGCCGACCCGAGGATGAACAGGGATTGCGCCAGCGCGGCCAGATCTTCTGCCGAGGTATGGCCGAACGTGTGGTCATCGTCCGCGGGCTTGGCCGCGTAGATGATCGCCGCCAGCCCGCCAAGGCTCATCATCAGGTCAAGGGCACTGTCCGCCAGCGTCGCCGCCACCGACAGCGACCCGGTTTCGCGCAGCGCCCAGATCTTTGCGATCACCAGCGCCAGTGCCACGGTGACGGAAAACGCCCCGGCGGACAGGTTCAGTCGGTTTTCGTCTGGGGTGCTCATTCCGGTTCCGGATCAGTCAAGAATTTCGTCGGCCGCGACGCCCCACAGCGCGGTTTTCGGGGCCCAGCCATCATAGCCGCCTGCGCTGATGTCGCACCAGTCGATGGTGCATTCGTCGATCCGGGCAATCACCCCGGCCTCCAGCTGTGCGACGATGGGAGCGCCGGATTCGGCGCGGCTCAGGATCGGGAGCAGGTCCTGATCCACGATCACCGTGCGGACCCCGGACAGAAGCGAATAATGCACCCAACCGCCGATCCCCTCGCGGTCGATCACGCGGCGCCAGTGGCCGTATTCGGCGACAATCTGCAGCGGCATGTCGCGCCGGGTGAAAATCCAGTCGATCCGGTGCGACAGGGACGGGCCCCGGCGGATGTTCGCCTCCGACGCTTTCAGAGATACAAACCGGGGCAGCGGCAGGTTGGTTTCCGGTCCCCGTGCGGTGCCATCGGGGGCAATCACAGCGTTCGCCGGCAGGTCGATGTCCTGTGCCTGCGCATGGGTCAGCAGGGCGCACAGCCCAAGACTGACCGCCAACACGCGGGAAAGGCGCCGGAACTTGCCCCGAATCTGCGTCATATCACCCTAGGTCCTGTCTGATGCGCCCGTGATGTGCGGCCTGCTCTTGTGCCGGGCGTTCTTGGCAGGCAATCTGCCACCGAAGGCAGGACTTGCAAAGCGGGAGTGAGGCGAAATGGCTGGGAAGCGCCTGAGTGTTGTTGTCACGCGACGGTTGCCGGAGACGGTCGAGACCCGCATGAAGGAACTGTTCGACGTGCGGCTGAGCGAGGACGACACGCCGATGTCGCGTGATGCTCTTGTTGCGGCGATGCAATCGGCTGACGTGCTGGTTCCGACGGTGACGGACAGGATCGACGCGGGCCTGTTGGGGCAGGCGGGCGACCGGCTCAAGCTGATCGCGAACTATGGGTCGGGGATTGACCATATCGACGTGCATACGGCGCGGCAGCGGGGCATCCTTGTGTCCAACACCCCCGGTGTAGTCACCGACGACACTGCCGATATGACCCTTGCGCTGATCCTTGCCGTCACGCGGCGCATTCCCGAAGGGCTGGCCCTCATGCAATCGGGTGACTGGGAAGGCTGGTCGCCGACCGCCATGCTGGGCGGGCGGATCGCAGGGCGGCGTCTGGGCATCCTTGGGATGGGCCGGATCGGTCAGGCAGTGGCCCGCCGCGCCCGCGCCTTTGGCATGTCGGTCCACTACCACAACCGCCGCCGCCTGCGCCCCGAGATCGAAGAGGCGCTGGAAGCCACATGGTGGGAAAGCCTTGATCAGATGGTGTCGCGGATGGACATCATTTCGATCAACTGCCCGCATACGCCGGCAACCTTCCACCTGATGAACGCCCGGCGGCTTAAGCTGATGAAGCCCGACGCGGTGATCGTGAACACCTCGCGCGGGGAGGTGATCGACGAAAACGCCCTGACCCGGATGCTGCGCACGGGCGAGATCGCGGGCGCGGGGCTGGATGTGTTCGAACGCGGGGCCGAGATCAATCCGCGCCTTCGGGAACTGCCTAACGTGGTCCTGTTGCCGCATATGGGGTCGGCCACGGTCGAGGGGCGGCTTGAGATGGGTGAGAAGGTTCTGATCAATATCAAGACCTTCGACGATGGGCACCGGCCGCCGGACCTTGTGGTGCCGGGAAATATGTAGCCCGACGTAGATAGCAGAAATGAAAAGGGCGGCACCTTGCGGGTGCCGCCCTTTCTTGTTTCAGGACGCTCAGGCCGCTTGCTTGCCTGCACCGAACCGGGCGTAAAACTCCTCGCCCTCGTCGGCCATGTTGCGCAACAGCGCGGGCGTGGCAAAGCGGGGACCGAACTTTTCGGCCAGTTGGTCGCAGCGTTCGGCCGCATAGGGTGCGCCGATGATGTCCAGCCAGCTGAACGGGCCGCCCGACCACGGGGCAAAGCCCCAACCAAGGATCGCGCCGACATCGCCTTCGCGGATGTCTTCCAACACGCCCTCTTCCAGCGCCCGCACGGCCTCGAGCACCTGTGCGAACAGCAAACGCTCCTGCACCTCGATCAGGTCCGGCTGGTCATCGGCCACGGGGTATTTCGCGGCCAGACCGTCCCAAAGGCCGGTGCGCTTGCCCTTGTCGTCATAGCTGTAGAAGCCCGCGCTGGATTTCCGCCCCAGACGGCCCTCGTCGGCCATCCAGAAAATCACCTCGTCCACCGCCCCGTCCGGATAGGCATCGCCCATCGCGGCCTTCGTCGCCTTGGCGATCTTCACGCCAAGGTCGATCGAGGTTTCATCGACCAGTTGCAGCGGCCCCAGCGGCATCCCAACCATCTTGGCCGCGTTTTCGATCAGCGCGGGGGCGACCCCTTCGGCGACCATGCGGATGCCTTCGTTGATGTAGGGAATGATGCAGCGGTTGGCATAGAAGAACCGCGCGTCGTTCACCACGATAGGCGTCTTGCGGATCTGGCGGACGTAGTCCAGCGCCTTGGCCACCGCCCGCTCGCCGGTTTCGCGGCCCTTGATGATCTCGACCAGCATCATCTTTTCAACGGGGCTGAAGAAGTGGATGCCGATGAACTGTTCCGGCCGGACGCTGGCCTTGGCCAGATCGCTGATCGGCAGGGTCGAGGTATTGGTGGCGAAAATGCAGTCTTCGCCAACGATCGCCTCGACCTTCTTGGTGATCTCGGCCTTGACGGCGGGGTCTTCGAACACGGCCTCGACGATCAGGTCGGCGCCTTTCAGCGCCTCAAGGTCGGTGGTGGCGGTGATCAGGCCCAGCACGGCATCCTTCTTCTCCGCCGTCACCTTTTTCCGGGCGATACCCTTGTCCAGATAGGCCTCGGTATAGGCCTTGCCCTTGTCGGCAGAGGCCTGCGCCTGATCGATCAGCACCACTTCGATCCCGGCCAGCGCCGAGACAAGCGCGATGCCCGCGCCCATCATGCCTGCGCCCAGAACACCGACCTTGGTGACCTTCTGGTCGTCCACGGCAGGGCGGTTGGCCCCTTTTTCCAGCGCTTCCTTGTTCACGAACAGGCTACGGATCATGGCAGAGGAGGACGGGTTCATCAGCACATGGGTGAACCAGCGTGCTTCGATCTTCAGGGCGGTGTCGAAGGGCACCATCGCCCCTTCATAAACCGCCGACAACAGCGCCTTGGCCGCCGGGTAGACCCCTTGGGTCTTGCCGTTGACCATGGCCGATGCGCCGACAAAGGTCATGAATCCCGCCGGGTGATACGGCGCGCCGCCGGGCATCTTGTAGCCCTTCTGGTCCCACGGCTTGACGATGGAATCACTGCCCATTGGCATCATGACAGGGTCAGACTCGGGATCGCTCGGATCGGAAAGCGTGCGAGGATAGACTTCGACCTTCCCGTTTGGAATTTCACCGGCGGTCGCTAGAACCCACTGTTTTGCCCGTGGAAGCAGATTCACGGGTGCAACAACCTCATCCACGACGCCCGCGCGTTTCGCGGCCTCGGGCGAATTCAGCTTGCCCTCCAGCAGCAGTGGCGATGCTGCCATTGCGCCCATCTTTCGCGACAGGCGGGTGGTGCCGCCCGCGCCGGGGAAGATGCCGACCATGATTTCGGGCAGGCCGATCTTGGCCTTGGGGTTGTCCGCGGCGATGATCCGGTGGCACGACAGCGGAATTTCCAGCCCGATCCCCAGCGCCGTGCCGGGCAGGGCAGCGACGATGGGCTTGCCGCCCTTCAGGGTCTTCGGGTCCATCCCGGCGCGTTCGATTTTGCGCATGATGCGGTGGGCATTCATGATCCCGTCGAACAGGCCCTGCGCCGGGTCGTCTCCGGCCATTTCCTTCATCTTGGCGATGACCTTCAGGTCCATCCCGCCGGCAAAGCTGCCGGGCTTGCCGCTGGTCAGGATCACGCCCTTGATCGCATCGTCGGCCAGTGCCTGATCAATCAGCGCCTCCAGATCGTCCCACGCCTCAAGCGTCATGACGTTCATGGATTTGCCCTTGGTGTCCCATGTGATCGTGGCGACGCCATCGGCGTCGGTTGCCATTGTGAAATCGGTCATTCTTTTTCTCCCTTCGTGGGGTAGGGGGTTCCATCCAGGTGCGTGAATCCTGTCGGCGTAGCCAGCAGGTCGAGGCCCGGGTAGGTGCAAGTATTCTGCGGGTCACGTGTACCCATGATCAGGTAGATCGCTGGCGCGTCGGAGTCGTTGCGAAGCATGTGCGCGATCTTGGTCCCGGCCTTCCACGCACAGGCGTCGCCCGGCCCGATGATAGTTTCGACCCCATCCTCGACCACGGTCACTGCGCCCTCAAGCATATAGAGGAATTCGTCCTCGCGATCTTCCCAATGCATTTGCGAGCTTTGCTCGCCCGGGTTGAGCGTTTCCAACGAGATGCCAAATTGTGTGAGTCCGCCAGCGTCACCAAGCGCGCGCCAAGACATCCGTCCCGCCTTCAGGGTGTAGGGGGCGGGGTAGCTGGCCTTGCTGACAGTTTCAGGCACGCTATCTCTTCGGAGGATCATTCTAGACCCGTTCGATGATAGTGGCCGCGCCCATGCCGGACGCGATGCAGAGGGTGGCAAGGCCGGTGCCCTTGCCGGTGCGTTCCAGTTCGTCCAGCAGGGTGCCGATGATGATCGCCCCGGTGGCGCCCAGCGGGTGGCCCATGGCGATGGAGCCGCCGTTGACGTTCACGACCGACGGGTCGACATCGAAGGCCTGCATGAAGCGCAAAACGACCGAGGCGAAGGCCTCATTCACCTCGAACAGGTCGATATCGGAAATCGACATGCCGCTGTCGGCGAGGATCTTCTCGGTCACCGGAACCGGACCGGTCAGCATGATGGTTGGGTCGGTGCCGATCTTGGCGGTGGCGCGGATGCGGGCGCGGGGTTTCAAGCCCCATTTCTCGCCGAATTCCTTGTTGCCGATCAGCACCCCGGCAGAGCCGTCCACGATCCCGCTGGAATTGCCGGCGTGGTGGATGTGGTTGATCCGCTCAAGGTGCGGGTATTTCATCAGCGCGACCTTGTCGAAACCGGGCATCACCTCGCCCATGTCCTTGAAGCTGGCCTTCAGTGCGCCAAGGCTTTGCATGTCGGTGCTGGGGCGCATGTATTCGTCGTGGTCCAGAATGGTCAGGCCATTGATGTCACGCACCGGGACGATGGATTTGTCGAACCGGCGGTCGGCCCATGCGGCGGCGGCGCGTTTCTGGCTTTCGACCGCCAGCGCGTCGGCGTCATCGCGGGAGAACCCGTATTCGGTGGCGATGATGTCGGCCGAAATGCCCTGCGGTACGAAATAGGTTTCCATCGCGATCGACGGGTCCACGGCAATCGCGGCGCCGTCGCTGCCCATGGCCACCCGGCCCATCATTTCCACGCCGCCCGCGATATAGGCCTCGCCTGCGCCACCCTTGACCTGGTTGGCGGCAAGGTTCACCGCCTCCATGCCAGAGGCGCAGAAGCGGTTGATCGCAAGGCCGGGGATCGACTGATCAAGGTCCGAGGCCAGAACGGCGGAGCGCGCCAGACAGCCGCCCTGTTCGCCGACCTGGGTCACGTTGCCCCAGATCACGTCTTCAACCGCGTGGCCCTCCAGCCCGTTGCGGTCTTTCAGGGCGTTCAGCACACCGGCCGACAGCCGCAGCGAGGTCACCTCGTGCAGGCTGCCATCGGCGCGTCCCTTGCCACGCGGGGTGCGCACGGCGTCATAGATATAGGCTTCAGACATCGTATCCTCCATCACGCGCCGGGAAAGGCGCGGGTCATCAGGTCGTAGGGGTGTTTCCAGCCGGGCAGGGCTTCGATCCGGCCCAGCCATGCGTCGATTGCCGGGTATTGCACCCGGTCGAATGTGAAGGCTTCGGGGTAGAACAGGTATCCGCACAGCGCGAGATCGGCGATGGTCACGTCATCGGAGGCGACCCAGTCGCGCCCGTCCAGATGGGCGTCCAGCACCTTCAGGGCCGAATGCAGCCGCATCGACAGGAACCCGTTCACATCGGTGTTGCGCTTGTCTTCGGGCAGGAAGTTCATGTTGAACCGCAACGTGCCCGCAACGCCCGACACCTTGTGATTGTCAAAGAACATCCAGCGCAGAACCTCGCGCCGTTCGGCGGCCGATTTGCCACCCAGCTTGCCGGTCTTGGAGCTGATGTAGTCCTGAATGACCCCCGATTGGGTCAGGACCGCGTCACCATCGACCAGCACCGGAACCTCGCCCATGACGTTGATTGCCCGAAATTCGGGGCTGCGGGTGGCGCCGTGGAAGAAATCCACGAATTCCGGGGCCCAGTCTTCGCCCGCCAGTTCAAGGGTCAGCGCCGCCTTATAGGCATTGCCGCTTTCGCCGAAGCAGTAGAGTTTCATCGCTTTCGTGCCTCCAGATCAGAATTGAAAATCCGCAACCGCGTCACGAATTTCTCCGCGTCGATGACACTGTCGAAGTTCTCGAACAGGAAGGACAGCGCCTCGCCCTCGTCCAGTCCGGCCTCGGCGGCGAACCGCTTTAATCGGCGATAGCCGTCCTCGGTCATGGCGACCGGGAACCGGCGGGTCAGGCGAAAGCGTTTGGGCATCTTGTCCTCCTCCGGGGTGGGCAGGGGCGCGGATGCGCCCCCGTCCGGGCCAGCCTAGAACTGGTCGGCGCTCAGGGCCATGACCGTTTCCGCGCCGCTTTCGATCTTGGCCAGATGCATGGCGCAGGCGGGCAGTTGGCGGGCCATGTAGTAGCGCCCGGTGGCGATCTTGGTCTCGTAGAACGTTACGTCCTCTGCGCCCGCGTCCAGCGCGTCATGGGCGGCCTTGGCCATACGGGTCCACATCAGCCCAAGGCAGACATGGCCCATCATGTGCATGAAATCATAGGACCCGGACAGCGCTTCGTTCGGGTTTTTCACGCCGTTCTGCATGAAGAACATGCCGGCCTGCTGCAATTGCTTCGATGCGGCCTTCAGCGGCTCGACGAAGTCCGTCATGCGCGGATCATCCGCATGGGCCTTGCATTCGTTCTTGACCATCTCGAAGAAGGCCATGACGTGCTTGCCGCCATCCTGGGCCAGTTTGCGACCGACAAGGTCCAGCGCCTGAATGCCGTTCGCACCTTCGTAGATCATGGCGATCCGCGCATCGCGGGCGAACTGGGACATGCCCCATTCTTCGATATAGCCGTGGCCGCCATAGACCTGCTGCGCCTGAATGGCCATCTCGAACCCTTTGTCGGTCTGGAACCCTTTCAGCACCGGGGTCAGCAGCGAAATCAGACCATCGGCCTCGGCATCCTTGTTCTTATGCGCCCGGTCGATCAGCATTGCGCCCCAGAAGGTCAGCGCCCGGGCCCCTTCGACAAAGCTTTTCTGATCCATCAGGCTGCGGCGGATATCCGGGTGCACGATCAGCGGGTCGGCGGGGCCATCGGGGTTTTTCACGCCGGTGACGTCGCGGCCCTGAAGCCGGTCCTTCGCATAGGCCAGCGCATTCTGATAGGCAGCTTCGGCCTGTGCATAGCCCTGAAGGGCCACGCCAAGGCGCGCTTCGTTCATCATCGTGAACATGGCGCGCATGCCCTTGTGTTCTTCGCCCAGAAGATAGCCCACAGCGCCGTCATAGTTCATGACGCAGGTCGCGTTGCCGTGGATGCCCATCTTCTCTTCGATCTTGCCGACGGACACGCCGTTGCGATCACCAAGGCTGCCGTCCTCGTTCACAAGGAACTTCGGCACGATGAACAGGGACACGCCCTTGATCCCCTCGGGGCCGCCGGGAATCTTCGCAAGGACAAGGTGGATGATGTTGTCGGCCATGTCGTGTTCACCGGCCGAGATGAAAATCTTCTGCCCGGTCACGTGGTAGGTGCCGTCGCCCTGCGGTTCGGCCTTGGTGCGCATCAGACCCAGATCGGTGCCGCAATGCGGTTCGGTCAGGTTCATGGTGCCGGTCCATTCGCAGGTCACCATTTTCGGCAGATAGGTCTGTTTCTGCGCATCCGTCCCGTGATGGAAGATCGCGGAATAGGCGCCGTGGGTCAGGCCCTGATACATGTTGAAGGCCATGTTGGCCGACACGAAGGGTTCCTGCGCGGCGGTATGGATAACGTAGGGAAGGCCCTGACCGCCATATTCCGGGTCGCAGTCGATGGCGGTCCAGCCGCCGTCCTTCATTGCCTTGAACGCGTCCTTGAAGCCGGTGGGCGTGCGCACCACGCCGTTTTCAAGGGTGCAGCCTTCGGTGTCGCCGACCGCGTTCAGCGGGGCAAGCACCTCGGACGCGACCTTGCCGGCCTCTTCCAGAACGGCACTGGTGAAATCGCGGTCAAGGTCTTCGAACCCCGGAATATCCTGTTCGCTGACCTTGAGAAGATCGTGCAGCAGGAACTGGTAGTCTTTCGTCGGTGCGGTGTAGCTGGGCATCGGTTGTCTCTCCGTTGGTCGTCGTTCAGGCGGCGCCGGATGTCCGGCGGCGGGCGATTTCGCGTTCGCCCCAGGCCATCTGTTCTTTCAATTCGCCGATTGCCTGTTCCAGTTCGGCCTTCTGGGCCTCCATGTCGGCAAGGTGCTGGCGGGCAAGGTCATAGGTGCGTTCCAGCTGGGTCTGCTGGCTGTCGCCCATGTGATAAAGGTCCAGCAGTTGCCGGATCTCCTCGAGGCTGAAGCCGAACCGCTTGCCCCGCAGGATCAGTTTCAGGCGGGCGCGGTCGCGTTTGGAATACAGGCGCTTCTGGCCTTCCCGCAGCGGAAAGATCAGTTCCTTCGCCTCGTAGAACCGCAGTGTGCGCGGCGTGACCTCGAAGGCCTCGCACATCTCGCGGATAGTCATCATTTCATCAGTCGACATATCAAGTGTCCGGTTAACGGTCAGAGGGTTTGATTGATCAGAAGGTGATGAGTCACCGACGACCATACAAGATCAGATGACGTTAACGTAAACGTAACGTGACGTCAGAAATCTGCTGACCCGGGGTCAGTCGCTGTTTGTCGTGGATCGGGGGGCGGTGGCAGACCCGGATGCCGTCAGACGATGCCCTTTGCGGTGTCATCCCGCAGGGTCTTTAACTCGTCCATCATGTCTTCAAGGTTCTTCTTCTGCTCTGCCAGGTCGGCAAGTTGCCGGTCGGCCATGTCGACGAAGGTGCGCATCTGGACCTGCGTGCCTTCGTGTTCATAGATCAAAAGCCACTGGCGGATGTCCTCAAGGCTGAATCCCCAGCGGCGGCCCCGCAGGATCAGGGTCATCCGGGCAACCTCGCGCGGGCCATAGAACCGGGACCGGCCTTCGCGGTCTGGCGCCAGAAGTTCGATGTATTCGTAGTACCGTAACGTGCGCGGGGTCACGTCGAACCGGGCACACATTTCCTTGAACGACAAACGGGTATCAGACATCGCGCTCCTCCGGCTGGGGAAAATCTAGCGCCCAGCCGGGCAGGGGGCAACCGCAATGCGTGGTCAGTTCATGAAGTCCGGCGCAAGAAGGTAGAACCCATAGGCAACAATCAGGGCAGGGATCGTGGAATAGAGCGTCGCCCAGACCGCGGCACGGGGATTGAGCGCGATGGCGGGGAACAGGGCGTCGCCGTCGTTGGAAATCGCGTTGCCGATCAGGGCCGCGAAGGGGATCACCCCGTTGATATAAAGGGTGGCGACAAGAACCTGCGGTCCGCATCCGGGGATCAGACCGATGACGATCCCCATCAACGGCAGGACCGGCCCGATCGACTGGAACAGTGCGGCAAGGTCCAGCCCGGCAAAAGTGGCGACATAGTCATAGGCCAGATAGGCGCCGATCACCCAGACCGAGATGAACGATGTCTCCTCGGCCATGCGCGTCAGCGGGTTGTCGGCGCTGTGGGTCATCGCATTGACCGGCGAGGTGGACCAAAGCGCAAGGCCGACCACGGTTCCGGCAAGGCCGATCCACAGGGGCAGCGCGCCAAAGGTCGCGTAAAGATCGACCTGTGCCAGTTGCGAAATGCCAAGGCCAAGGCCCGGAATGGCGACCAGAAGATAGCCATAGTCGCGCAGCCGGACCTGCCCGATCCGGGGGGCCAGATCGCAGGCCGTGCCGGATTGCGGGGTCAGCTTGTCGGGGGCGAAGGCATCGATCAGCCAGCCAGAGAGGATCCCGACGGTAAAGGACAGGGGCAGAACGACCAGCGCCGCATCGGGCCGGGTCGCCAGCAGCAGGAAGGCCGCGTCGCCCATCGTCGCTG
Source organism: Loktanella sp. IMCC34160 (assembly GCF_004145845.1). Taxonomy (GTDB): domain Bacteria; phylum Pseudomonadota; class Alphaproteobacteria; order Rhodobacterales; family Rhodobacteraceae; genus SELP01. The sequence goes on from NZ_SELP01000004.1 coordinate 408,689, forward strand.
TCAGCGTGGCAACCACCGCGCCAAAGCCCACATTGCCCGAGGAATAGGCCGCAACAACCACAACTGCGCCGCCGCATCCGGGCGTTGCGCCCAACAAGGCAGCCAGCGGAACCTGCCAGCCACGCGCGCCCTTGAGGCTTTCGCCGATGTCGAACCGGAACACCCGTTCCGCCCCGTAGAACAGCAAGAGCGTCGCCGCGACAAAAGCCGACACCTGCACATAGGCATCCACCATCAGGCTACGGGTCAGCTCGCCCAGCGTTCCGGGGGCGACGGCCAGCGCCAGCAGGATCGCGGCCACAACCATGCGCCATGGCCGGAACGGACCGATACGGCCTACGGCAATCCGCCCGCCCGTGCTGGTCATTCCGGTTGTCATGTCGGTCATCCTGCGCTCCTGAAAATGAGAATAATTCGCAAGTGCAGTTATAGCACTTGCAGAAGGCGGTTCAAGGGGCAAGTTTGCGCGGGACAATGGAAGAGGGGCAGATGACCACGGAACCCGACGACATGACCACCCGCCGCGAACGGCTGGCCCGGCAATTCATCGAAGCGATCCCGCACAGCCGGGCACTGGGCATGACCCTCTCCGAGGTCGGAGAGGGGACCGCCACAATCGCCATGCCCTATGACGACCGGCTGATCGGTGATCCGGAAACTGGCGTCGTGCACGGCGGGGCGGTGTCCGCCCTGATGGATACCTGCTGTGGCGCCGCGGTGATGGCGCATCCGGCGGCAGCGGTGGGAACGGCCACGCTTGACCTGCGGATCGACTATATGCGCCCCGCCACGCCGGGCCAGACCATCAAGACCCGCGCCGATTGCTATCATGTCACCCGCACCGTGGCCTTTGTCCGGGCGGTCGCGATGGACGACGACGAATCCCGGCCCGTGGCCACCGCCACCGGGGCCTTTACCGTGGAACGACCGAAAGGACCCCGCACATGAGCCGCCGTCCCGAACCCGTTCAGGTGGTCAAGCAGCGGCGCGACGCGGCGCTGCTGCGGCTGGTGCAGGGGGTGCCCTATATCGGCTTTCTTGGGGCCCAGTTTGATCGGCGCGGGGACGAGTTGACCGCGATCCTGCCGTTCAAGGACGACCTGATCGGAAACCCGATGCTGCCCGCGCTGCATGGCGGGGTCACTGCGGCCTTTCTTGAGATCACCGCGATCATCGAACTGGCCTGGTCGATCATGTGGGAGGATATGGAAAACCCCTCGTCGCATGGGGCGGATTTTCAACTGGAAGACAGCCTGCCGCGTCTGCCCAAGACCATCGACTTTACTGTTGATTACTTGCGGTCTGGCCTGCCGCGCGATGCCTATGCGCGGGCGCGGATTAACCGGTCTGGCCGCCGCTATGCCAGCGTCCATGTCGAAGGTTGGCAAGACAACCGGAGCCGCCTTTTCGCGCAGGCCACCGGGCATTTCCTGATGCCGCCGCGCGGATAGACCCGTGAAGGCCGCCCGCGTCGGATACCGGCCCGTCACCCACCGGCGGGTTCTGTCGATTGCCGTCCCCATCGTGATTTCCAACGCAACCGTGCCGATCTTGGGCGCGGTGGATACCGGCGTTGTGGGTCAATTGGGGCAGGCCGCACCCATCGGCGCGGTCGGGATCGGGGCGATTATCCTGACCGCCTTCTACTGGATCTTCGGATTCCTGCGGATGGGCACCGCCGGGCTGACCGCGCAGGCGAACGGCGCCGGGGACGGGGATGAGGTTGCGGCCCTGTTCACCCGTGCGCTGATGATCGGCGGGGCGGCGGGCCTGATGATGATCCTGCTGCAAGGGCCAATCTTCTGGCTTGGCTTCGCTGTCTCCCCCGCCAGCCCGGAAGTCGAGGCTCTGGCCCGGTCCTACATGGGCATCCGGGTCTGGTCCGCCCCCGCCGCGATCGCGCTTTACGGGATCACCGGTTGGCTGATCGCGATGGAACGTACGCGCGGGGTTCTCGTGATCCAGATCGGCATGAACGGGATCAACATCCTTCTGGACCTCTGGTTCGTGCTGGGCCTGGGCTGGGGCGTGGAAGGGGTGGCCAGCGCGACCGTTCTGGCCGAATGGGGCGGCGTGGTGCTTGGCCTTTGGTTGTGTCGCGATCTGTTGCGGGCGCCGGAATGGCGGGCGTGGGGCCGGGTCTTTGACCGGGCGCGACTGCGGCGGATGGGGCAGGTCAACAGCGACATCCTGATCCGGTCGGTCCTGTTGCAGGCGATCTTTGTCAGCTTCCTGTTCTTCGGTTCGGACTTTGGCGATGTACAACTGGCCGCAAATCAGGTGCTTCTGCAATTCCTGCATATCACCGCCTACGGGCTGGACGGCTTTGCCTTTGCCGCCGAAACCCTTGTCGGGCAGGCGCTGGGCGCGGGCAGCCGCGCGCGCCTACGGCGGGGTGCATTGCTGACTGGCCTGTGGGGCGGGCTGGTCTGCCTTGGGATGGCCGCGGTCTTTGCCATGCAAGGCGGCGGGCTGATCGATGTCATGACAACCGCGCCCGAGGTGCAGGCCGCTGCCCGCGACTATCTGCCATGGATGGTCGCCGCCCCGTTGATCGGGTTGGTTCCGTGGATGCTGGACGGGATCTTCATCGGGGCAACGCGCACGCGGGACATGCGCAACATGATGGCCCTGTCGGCGCTGGGCTATTTCGCGGCGGTCATCCCGTTGATGGCGCTGTGGGGCAATCACGGGTTGTGGGCCGGGCTGATCGTCAGCTTTGCCCTGCGCGGCGCGACGCTTGGCGCGCGCTACCCCGCACTCGAGCGGAGCGTGGCCGAGCGTCCGGCCTGATTCTGCCCTTTCAGAATAGTTCCAGCACCGCCTCGGGCGGGCGGCCGATCCGGGCGCGGCCTTCGTGAATGACCACGGGTCGTTCGATCAGGACCGGATGGGCGACCATCGCGGAAAGGATCGCGTCTTCCGCCGCGTCCTTCAGGCCCAACTCCTTCGCGATGGCCTCGCCCTTGCGCAGCAGGCCGGAGGGCGGCAGGCTCAACATCTCTAGAACCGCGCGCAGTTCCGCTTCGGTCGGGGCATCCTCCAGATAGCGGCGCTGGGTCGGGGTCAGGCCCCGATCTTCCAGAAGCGCCAGCGTCTCGCGGGATTTAGAACAGCGGGGGTTGTGCCAGATCTCGGTCATGTCCAGTCACTCCGGCCGGTGCCGACCGCCTCGGCCACATTGGCGAATCCATCGCGCGCCAGAAGCGCGTCCAGCCCGCGGGTAATCTCGTCCACAAGGCTGATCCCGCCATAGACCAGCGCGGTGTAAAGCTGCACCGCCGACGCGCCTGCCCGGATCTTTTGATAGGCCTGTTCGGCTGTGCCGACACCGCCCACGCCAACCAGCGGCAGGTCGGTCATCCCGGCCAGACGGGCCAGAACACGCGTGGACTTTTCGAACAAGGGCGCACCGGAAAGGCCACCTTTTTCGTCCCGGCTTGCAGATTTCAAACCTTCGCGCGACAGGGTGGTGTTGGTGGCAATGATCGCAGACAGGCCCGAGGTGCTGGCCACATCGGCGATATCCTCAAGATCCGCGACCTCCAGATCGGGGGCGATTTTCAGCAAAATTGGCAGCGGTTTGGCGAGTTTCGCGTTCGCCTCCATCACCCCGGCCAAAAGCGCGGACAGGGCGGCCTTGCCCTGAAGGTCGCGCAGTTTTTCGGTGTTGGGCGAGGAGACGTTGACCGTGGCGAAGTCCACATACGGGCCGCAATGGGAAAGCACCCGCGCGAAATCCGCCGCCCGGTCGTCGCTGTCCTTGTTGGCGCCAAGGTTCAACCCGGTCCGACCATGGGGATGGGCGGCCAGCCGCGCGCCGATCACCTCCATCCCGTCGTTGTTGAACCCGAACCGGTTGATCGCGGCGCGGTCTTCGCTCAGCCGGAACAGGCGCGGGCGCGGGTTGCCGGGCTGCGGGCGCGGGGTTGCGGCGCCCACCTCGATAAAGCCAAAGCCGCAGCGATACAGCGGGGCGAGCGCGGTGGCGTTCTTGTCAAACCCAGCGGCAAGCCCGACAGGGTTGGGCAGGTCCAGCCCCGCAAGGCGGCATTTCAGGCGGTCGCTGGTAAACGGCCCGGCCTTCGGTCCCAATCCCGCGCGCAGGGCGGAAATTGCCAACCCATGCGCCCTTTCAGGGTCCATCCGGTGCATCAGCCCCAGTCCGAGGCGTTCCAAGACACTCATGTCAGGTTCAGGATGTTGCGGCCCGACAGGTCCTGCGCCACGAAGCGGAACCAGACCACCTCTGACCGCAGAAGCGGGCGGTTGTAGATATGTGGAAACAGCGCCCCGCCACGCGAGGGCTCCCAGACCAGATCCTCGCCGTAGGTATCGGCGCGCAGCGCGGCCAGCACCAGACCGGATTGACCGGCGAAATGCTTGTCCGCCGTTTCCTGCGCCTGTTCAGCGGTTGAGGTATGGATATAGCCATCTGCCAGATCGACGGGGGCCCCGTCGAACCGGCCGGTGTCACATAGCGCCGTCCACTGGTCGGCGGTCAGGATCTTGTAAATCAGCATGGCCGTGGTTTCGCGCGGCCCGTGCCCAAGGTCAAGCGGTCTTGGTCAGTCCAACTCAGTCCAGGGCCAGGGTTTCACCTCGGACGCGGCCGTCTGATACCGTGCCGACTTGGCGATCCAGATCCCCAGAGAGGTCCCGAATTCCGCCAGTTGGTCATTGGGCTTGCCGTTGTTGATCACCATCAGGACGAACTGGATCAGGGTCACGACCCCAAGGATCGTCTGGGCCAAGGAAATCATGATCGCGATCAGGATCATGTAGACAAGCCGCATCAGCAGGCCGTCCTTTTCGCCGGGCTCAAACTGCGGCCCGTTCATCCGTCCTTCGAACTTGTCATCTTCCGTCATCTCAGCCCCCATTCCGTGCTGCGTCAAAGACCATGTCGATCATCACCTGTGTGCCCCGGCTGAATTCAAGCGGGCAGGGGTAGGCGGCCCCTTCGCGCACTGTGCGGGCGAAGTTTTCAACCTGCAAGACATAGTGGTTCACACCCGGGAATCGTTCGACCGTGCGGGTGTTTCCGGCGGTTTCCAGCACCAGTTCCGCCTGATCGAAGACATTCGCGTTGAATGGGCAGGCGACCCGCAGCACGCCGGTTTCGCCGTGAAACACCACCTCTTGCCGGTTGAAGGCGCGCATGGAAACCATGGCCGAATAGGTGAAACCGGGGAAATCGGCGGCGATCCGGTTGAACACATCCACCCCGTTTTCAAACCGGATATGGGCGTGCGGCACCGCGGTAGGCTCTTGCCCGGTGACAAACCGGACCGAGCCGAAAGTATAGACGCCGATATCGGGCAGGGCGCCGCCGCCGGTTTCGGGCTTGTTGCGGATGTTTCCGGTGTCGGCGGCATTGTTGTAGGAAAACGCCGCATCCACATGGACCAGCCGTCCGACGGCCCCGCCCTGCACCAGATCGCGGGCGCGTTGCCATTGCGGGTGATGGACGATCATATAGGCCTCTGCCGCCAGAAGCCCGGTTGCGTCCCGCTTGGCAATCACCGGGTCAAAGTCGCTGGCTGCCATACCAAGCGGCTTTTCCACCAGCACATGCTTGCCCGCGTCCAGCGCCTTTAGCGCCCATTCCTGATGCAGGTGGTTGGGCAGGGGGATATAGACCGCGTCGATGTCGGGGTCGGCCAGCAGCGCGTCATAGCTGCCGTGAACCCGCAGGCCGGGGCGGAAGGCGGCAAAAGGTGCGGCCTTGGCCGGGTCAGATGTGGCCAGCGCGGCAAAATCCGCCCAGCGGGCGGCGTGAATGGCCGGCGCCATATGGTCGCGGGCAAATTTGGCGGCCCCCAGAATGCCCCAGCGGATCGGCTCCATGCATGTCTCCCTTGTTGCGGACAGGTTAGCGGTGACATCGGGCCGGGGAAAGGGGGGTGGCGAGGGGCAATTTCTGGGGAGAGGAGATCCCATGGCTGCAAGAGTCCGCGCGGAACAGGATTGAGGTCCGCCGCAGATCGCGGAACTTGCCCAATGCAAAGCCAAATCTATGATTTGGCAGCGCCCGAACCGCCCCCACGGGGCGGGCGCTTTGCTTCCCGCCCCTCGGTTCGGGCGCGGCGTTCTCAGGCGCGTAGGGCCGATCCTGCAAAAGATTGCACGCAACTCCAAAGAAAACGGCCGCACCCTGTTTGGGTGCGGCCGCGGTTCCAAGAACTAAAGGCGGATCAGGCCGTGGTCAGCATGCCCTTTTCGCGGGCTAGATCCTGCATCCGTTTTTGCAGCTTTTCGAAGGCTCGCACCTCGATCTGTCGGATCCGTTCGCGGCTGACGTCGTATTGCGCGGACAGGTCTTCCAGCGTGACGGTTTCCTCGGCCAGACGGCGCTGGACCAGAATGTCCTTTTCACGATCGTTCAGCACATCCATGGCCTCGGCCAGAAGGGCGCGGCGGGCCTCCAGCTCGTCATGCTCGGCATAGTCCTCGGCCTGATTGGCGCTTTCGTCCTCCAGCCAGTCCTGCCATTGGGTCGCGCTTTCGCCGTCGCTGCCCACCATCGCGTTGAGCGAGGCGTCAGAGCCGGACATGCGCCGGTTCATGCTGATCACCTCATCCTCGGTCACGCCAAGGTCATGGGCGATCTGGGCCACGTTTTCCGGGCGCAGGTCGCCTTCTTCCAGCGCACCGATCCGGGCCTTCGCCTTGCGCAGGTTGAAGAAAAGTTTCTTCTGGGCGCTGGTGGTGCCAAGTTTCACAAGGCTCCACGACCGCAGGATATATTCCTGGATCGAGGCGCGAATCCACCACATGGCATAGGTCGCCAGCCGGAACCCCTTTTCCGGGTCAAAGCGTTTGACCGCCTGCATCAGGCCGACGTTGGCCTCGGAGATCACCTCGGCCTGAGGCAGGCCATAGCCGCGATAGCCCATGGCGATCTTGGCCGCGAGCCGCAGGTGGCTGGTGACCAGACGATGCGCCGCGCCGCTGTCTTCATGGTCCACCCAGCGCTTGGCCAGCATGTATTCTTCTTCGGGTTCCAACATCGGGAACTTCCGAATTTCCTGAAGATAGCGGTTCAGGCCCTGTTCCGGCGACGGTGCCGGAAGATTTGCATAGTTGCTCATGTTCTGTCCCCTCCCAATGTTTAAGGGTTTAACATGGATATGGTGGCGCTACCGGCCCGGTTCAAGGGGCCAACAGCCGTTCGACAGGAAATATGGACCTCTCGGCGCGGGGATACGAGGGGCATTTCCGCGCGCTCACGCAGATGGGACTGATGTTTCAGGCACAGTTGGCAGGGGGCTATTCGAATTCCTGGCTGGCAAGGGCGCGGTAAATCTCGCGCCGGACCAGTTTGCGGACGTTGCGGGTGATCCGTTCACCCAGGGTGCCCTGAAGCTCTTCGCGGACAATCTCGGCCACGATCCGGCGCAATGTGTCTTCGTCGATCACGTTGCTGTCGGCCACATAGGCGTCAAGGTCTTCGTCCATTTCGCCGGCAAAGGCATGACCGCCACCGGGGGACCGGTCGGGGTTCATGTCGCCGCCAAGATCCTCGGCAAGGTCGGACAGCTGTTCCTCGGTCACATGATCGGGGCCGACATGGTGGAACATGACCTCCGGTTCCTGCGACAGCACGGGGGCTTCTGTCTCCTCGACGGTGCGAAACCGGGTTTCCTGCGGGGCAGTGGTCCAGACCGGTCGGTCTTCTTCCGACCCATCAGGTTCCCACTCGTCCACCTGGCCGCTGACGGCGGCCTCCAGTTCGACGACGGTGGCCATCAGACGGTGCCGGGCGGACAGGCCATCCTCTGCCGGGTCCGGTTCGGCCTCGGTCAGGAGGGCGCTATCGTCGTCCTGCTCCTGCTCCGCGTCCATCTGGTCGACGTCCTCGGGTTCCGGGTCGGCGTCCCAGTTGATCTCGGCGAAATCAATGTCGCGGTGATTGGTCTCGGCGCTGGTGTCCCCGGCATCCTCGACCGCTTCATACCCTTCGGTCCGGTCATCGACCGCTTCCGATATCTCCGCTTCGGGCTGATAGGTGGCTTCCTCCGGCTCTTCCACGCTGTCGGCGTCACCACCCTGATCCTGTTCGTCCGATTCGGGTTCGTCGGCCCCGCGGGTTGACACCCGCAGCGAGGGCGTCAGGACAAACCGTTCCGCCGCGGTCTCTTGCGCGTCGGGATCGGGATTTGCCGCGGCGGCCTCAGCCTTAAGGCGTTCCGCTTCCTGCCGTTGCCAGTCCCCGTCTTCAACAAGACGGCGGATGGAAGACAGAACATCCTCGATTTCGAGGTTGGTGACGGGATCGGACATTGAATTACCTGCTTGGCCTCGACCCGAAGTGTAGCCGCAACATCATGGCCAGACAACAGATAGGGGCAATTTGAACAACACAGTCGACGGCAAGCAGCCGGTTGGGCGATCAGTCGCCGATCGATTCCAGCACACGGTCCAGCGCGCGGCCCTGCGCCGACAGACCCGCCGGGGCGTCCTTGACCAGATTGTAATAGGCCTCAGGGTCGTAGGTCTGCACGTTCAGCCGCAGCTGTTCGGCGGTCAGAAGCCCCATGGCCGACAGGATCGAATAGCCGGCAAGGATTTCATCAATCTGCGCCGACACAAGGTTGGCCTGCGCGTCCAGAAGTTCCTGTTCCGCGTTCAACACATCCAGCGTGGTGCGGGCGCCAAGGTTGGCCTCTTCCCGGACGCCTTCAAAGGCAACGCGGGCGGCGCGGACCTGCCGTTCATAGGCTTCGCGGCCAGCGCGGGCGACAGAATAGATGGCATAGGCATTGCCGACGCCCTGCTGGATCGCGGCGCCGGTCACGTGAAGCTGCGCGCGGCTGGCATCGCGGCGGGCACGGGCCTGCCGGATGGACGCCTCGATCGCGCCACCGGAATAGATCGGTCCACCCAGCGTCAGCGACACCGACCCGCTGTCATTGAAATCCTGATCGAAATTCAACCGTCCGCTCAGGTCGAGCGAGGGTTGCAGTGCGGCTTCGGCCCGCTGGATGTTCAGCTCGGCCCCGGTGACCGCATGCTGGGCCTGAAGGATCTGGGGGTGGCGCTGGACCGCATAGGCCTTCGCCTCTTCCACCGACCGGGACAGGGGCACCCGAGGCGCTGTCGACAGCGTGCCGGGGCGGCGGCCCACGGCGGCGCGGAATTCCTCGACCGAGCGGGCAAGGTTGCCCTCGGCGGCTGCCAACAGGCTGCGCGCGGCGGCAAGCCGGGCCTCGGCCAGTGACACGTCCGTGCGGGTCACCTCGCCCACATCAAACCGGTCCTGCGCGGCGCGGAATTCTTCGGTCAGGACGCGGACGTTGCTGCGGCGCAGGTTGACGAATTCGCTGTCGCGCTGGACATTAAGATAGGCCGTGGCCGCCCGCAGCAGAACCTGCTGTTCCACATTGATCAGCGCCTGCCGGGTGGCGAGAACATTTTCCTGCTGTGCCCGGATGGCCAGTTGCGACGCCCCGCCGTCATAGAGGGTCAGGCCGGCGGAAATCCCCAAGTTGAAGGTGATTTCATCCGCGTCCGGCGACTGGGCAGGCCAGCTGTGCGTCGCAGAGGCGGCCCAGGACACGATCGGGCGCAAGGCCGCTTCGGCGATCGCCACATCCTCGTCCGCGACACGCAGAAGGGCGCGGTTCTGATCCAAAAGGCCCGAGTTGTTGTAGGCGTCGGTCAGGGCCGCGGCAAAACTGTCGGCCCGGGCAAGGGGGGCGGCAAGTGCAAGGCCAAGAACAAGACCCAGCCGGGTCAATCCGCGTCCAATTCTCATTCCCGTCCCCTTGTTCTTCGGCCCGTCGCTTGTGTGCTACGCCCTGATACGCTGGTTCCGTCGAAACGGATTTCGGTTCAAAGCGTAAAGGCGCTGTGCTTTTCAAAGCCGGGCAGGACCGGGGCGCCCGCGTTGAAGGAATAACGCCAGTTCACCCGGCCATCGATCTTGTAGCCGACCCGAACGGTGCCCAGCGCGCCTTCGGCGAAGGGCACGCAGATCCGGCCGCCATCCTGAAGCTGGTCCAGCAGGGCAGGGGGAAGATGTTCGACCGCGCCTTCGACGATGATCACGTCATAGGGACCGGACTTGGCCGCGCCTTCGGTCAGCGGGCCAGTGGTGACGGCGGCATTGTCCACTCCGTTTTCCGACAGGGCGGTCTGCGCCTCGTCCGCGCGGGTCTCGTCCTCTTCCACGGCGACAACGAATTCGGCGATCCGAGCCAGAACGGCCGTGGAATAGCCAAGGCCGCAGCCAAGATCGAGAACCACCTCGTCGGGCTGAATATCCAGCGCGTCCAGCATCTTGGCGAAAGTGCGGGGTTCAAGGACCACGCGGTTGCCGCCCAGCGACAGGTTTTCGCCCACATAGGCCGCCTCGCGCTTGTCGGCGGGAACGTAAAGTTCACGCGGGACAGAGAGCATCGCGTCGATGATGGGAAACTTGGTTACGTCCGAAGGGCGGACCTGTGTGTCGACCATCATGGTCCGGCGAGTGGAATAATCGGCCACGTCTAAACTCTTTCGTTCAGTTAGCTTGGAACGGTGATGCCATATTCGGGCGGTCTGGGCAACGGGGGAAAGGGCCGCATTTTCCAGCGAAACGGCGCTTGCACCGCCCCGCGAACCACGCTATCCCACCCCTGCTCCGAGGCGAGTTGGCGGAGTGGTGACGCAGCGGATTGCAAATCCGTGTACACCGGTTCGATTCCGGTACTCGCCTCCAAGAGCATTTCCCCTTTCTAGAACCGCTTTCCCGCCTCGAAAGAGACGGGCAGGTAAAGCTGTGGGTCGAAGATCCTGGGGCCGGTTTTTGTAGCCTTCTTGCCGCGCGCCGCTGTGACCATGCGTTCGATCAACGCTTGGCACAGCTGGTCCAGCGGGGTTGCGACCACCATGGTGGCGTATCCGTCGGACAGGGCTGCCCGGCTGTCCGGGGTCAGTTCGTTCACGATCAGCGATACCGCGCCGGGCGCGCGTGCCTCGCGCAGGGCGGCAATGGCCCCTTCCATCCCGCCCCCGGCGACATAAAGCCCGGCAAGGTCCGGGTGCCGGTGTAAAAGGTCCAGCGTCGCCTGATAGGTCAGCTGCCGGGTCTCAAGGTTCACCACCGTGTCGGCCAGCGTGAGCCCGGGCGCCTCTCTGCCCAAAACCTCTCGGAATCCGGTGTCGCGCAGCGCCTGACCGTGCCAGCGCCCCCCGCCGACAAAGACCGCGACCCGGGACGGGCCACGCAGCCCCCGCGCCATCATCCAGCCGGCCAGCCGCCCGACCTGCCGGTTGTCCATTCCGAAATACCCGGCAGAGGCCTGCCCCCCGAAATCGTTCAACAGTGGGAAAACAGCTGTGCCCTTCGCCATCAACTCCCGGGTCAGGTCCAGAAGGGAGGGGTGGTTGATCGCGGTGGCGGCAATGGCCGCGCTGTCCTTGGCCGCGTCGCGAATGGTTCGGGTGAAATCTTCGGGCGATTGCGAGGGGGAAAACCGGATCACTGGCAGTACCCCGCCCCCGGGCCAGGCGGCACAGGTCTTTTCGATGGTCGCGGCAAAGCCCTTGTAGAAATCCTGCGACCCCTTGTGCAGCACGAATGACAGCGTGACGGGCCGAACCGACAGGTTGGGCAGCGCCCCGTTGGCGGGGACAAAGCCGATCCGCTCTGCCGCCTCGGCCACGGCGGCGCGGGACCGGGCAGAGACATTGGAGCGGCCGTTCAGCACCCGGTCCACGGTGGCGGTGCCCACCCCGGCGGCGCGGGCAAGGTCCTGGATCGTCGGGCGTTGGGGCATGGGCGGCCGATCCTTGCGTGATGGTTTCGCGTCATGGTGACGGCGTGAGATTGATGTAAACTGATGTGATTGCCCCGGCAATTTCTTTATCGGGTTGCCGACCCGTGGCTAGGTTCTGTCCGACGAACGCGAAGGGGCGGGACGATGGCGAAACGCGATTATTCCATGTTGGGGCCGGACGCGCGGCGGGCGGTGGAAACCGGGCTGGCGGCGGCGGAGTGGTATCACACGGATGTGCCACGCAAGGAGATGAAGGCGCTGATGCAACGGTCTGACGGGCCTGCGATCCGCGATACGATTATCCTGTTCGGGGCCATGATCCTCTTTGCGGGGGTCGGCATCGCGCTTTGGCCGTCTTGGTGGTCGGCGCCATTCTGGCTGGCCTATGGCGTGCTCTTCGGGTCTGCCATGGACAGCCGTTGGCACGAATGCGGCCACGGCACGGCCTTCAAGACCCGCCACTACAATGACTGGATGTACCAAATCGCCAGCTTCTGCATGATCCGCAATCCGGTGACGTGGCGCTGGTCCCATACCCGGCACCACACCGATACGATCATCGTCGGGCGCGACCCCGAGATCGTCTTTATGCGCCCCCCCGAACTGGCCCGGATATTCGCCAATTTCTTCGGCATCTTCGACACCATCAACGGGGTGCGTCGGATGCTGTTGAATGCCGCCGGAAAAATTCACCCCGAAGAGGCGACATGGATCCCCGAGACCGAACAGCCCAAGGTCATCCGCGTGGCCCGGATCTGGCTGGCGGTCTACCTTGCGGTGATCGGTTTGGCGCTCTGGATGGGGTCGATCCTGCCGCTGATGGTGATCGGCCTGCCGCGGCTTTACGGGGCGTGGCACCATGTTCTGACCGGGCTGATGCAGCATGGCGGGCTGGCCGAGAACGTGATCGACCACCGGCTGAACAGCCGCACGGTCTACCTGAATCCCATCAGCCGCTTCATCTACTGGAACATGAATTACCACGTGGAACACCACATGTTCCCGATGGTGCCCTACCACCGGCTGCCCGACCTGCACGCGGCGATCAAACATGACCTGCCCGCGCCCAACCGGTCGTTTCTGGACGCCTACCGCGAGATGTGGCCCGCCATCAAACGCCAGCTTCTGAACGAGGATTATTTCCTAAAGCGCGAGCTGCCGCCCACCGCCAAACCCTACCGCGAGGACTTCCATGTCGAAGCCCTTGGTCAGCCCGCCGAATAGAAGGAGACCGCATAGATGGCCCAATGGATTGATGCCTGTTCCACCGACGACATCGAGGAAGAAGACCTGATCCGGTTCGACCACGCCGGGCGGACCTTTGCGATCTATCACAGCCCGGACGGGGACTTCTTCTGCACCGACGGCCTGTGCACCCACGAACATGTGCATCTGGAGGACGGTCTGGTCATGGAATACGAAATCGAATGCCCCAAGCATAACGCGACCTTCGACTACCGGACCGGAGAAGCGATGCGCGCGCCCGCCTGCGTGAACCTGAACACCTACAAGACCAAGGTCGAAGGTGGCCGCGTCTGGATCGAGGTCTGAACAATGGGCCTTTATCACAACCGCCCCACCGTCGCCGATCTGCGCGCCCGCAAGGCGCGGGGTGACAAGCTGACGATGCTGTTCGTCGAAACCCCGGAGGAGGCCCGCGCCGCCGCCGCCGCCGGGATCGACATGCTGTCGATCATCGACCCGCTCTGGTCCCCGGAGATGCGCGAGGCGGCGGGGAACTGCTTTGTGCAGGTTGGACTGCTTTACGGAGAGCTTGTGACGGCGGAGGACTATCTGCGCGCCGCCTTCCGGGCGATGAATATTGGCGGGGATTGTGTTTATTGTTCCGCCGCGACTGATATCCAGAAGGCGTTGTGCGATAACGGTATTCCCGTGGTGGCCCATGTGGGCCTGATCCCCAGCCAATGCACCTGGACCGGCGGGTTCAAGGCCGTGGGCAAGACCGCCGACAGTGCCCGCGCCGTCTGGGACCATGTCAAACGGCTGGAAGAGATCGGCTGTTTCGGGGCCGAGCTGGAGGTTGTCCCCGACCGGGTGGCGGAGGTGATCGCCAAGAACACGCCGTTGTTGATGCTGGGGATGGGGGCCGGGGCGCATGCGGACGCGCAATACCTGTTTGCCGAGGATGTCCTGGGCCACGGCACCAACAAGACACCGCGCCACGCCAAGACCTACCGCAACTTCGCCGCCGAATTCGCGCGGCTGCAACAGGAACGGATCGCTGCCTTTGCGGAGTTCAAGGCGGACGTGGCCAGCGGCGCCTACCCGGCGCAGGAGCATCTGGTGCCCATCGCGGATGCGGAATTCGAAGCCTTCACGGCGTCGATCGCGAAGATCTAGATGGTTTTCGCTTTGACTCCGCCCGGCAACACAAACCCTGATGCCGACCCGGCCGGGACGCCGGTGGAGTCGTTCGGGAAGTTGCAATGAAATAGACCTGCAATGCCACAACACCGATGACAAGTGCCCTGCTGATTGGCAACTTGATCGATACTTGCCGGAGTAAGACGAGCGAGAAATGATTTCCCGAAGTGAAGCGGCACAACTGGTTAGAAACGAGATCGAAGGTTTCGATTGCGTTCTTCTTGAAGAGCCGATTGCCGAAGGCGCTTTTGGATGGGTTTTTGGATACCAAAGCGCGAAATTCATAGAAAGCGGCAGCTTTTCTGACGCTTTGTTCGGAAATGCACCTTTTCTGGTCGAGCGGGAAACGGGCAGACTTCATGTTCTCGGAACAGCTCGGCCCGCACAGTTCTATGTCGACAACTTCATCAAATCAGGCGATCCGCACCGAGCCAATCGCTAGTCGGATTGGATTTCTTACATCCTTCCTTCTGTCCGTGCCCTCCTCCCGCACCGCCCCGGTTCACCCCGCGCGCCCGCGCGGCAATCGCGTCTTCGGCGGCCAGCCCGGGCCGCGCCAGCGCAGGGCCAAAATGGACAAGAGGCCCCTATTCGTATAGCATAGACGTTGTTGGTCTTTCCAAAATGTCCATCAGTCGGCTGCGGCCTCTTTGGGCATTTCCTCCAATGGGGGCGACGATGAGCACCTCTGACAGTTTCGCCAAGAGATATCAGTCGGTTCTGGTTCCAGTCATATTCGAGCCATGGGCAAGAGAGTTGGTTGCCCGGGTCGGGCCGCGTCCGGGGGACCATGTCCTTGATCTGGCCTGTGGAACGGGTGCCGTCACCCGAGAGGTTGCCAAACAAACCCCAGACGTCGCCAAGATCGTTGCCGCGGATCACAGTTCGGGGATGCTTGGCGTTGCGCGGTCTCAAAGCCAGGGGCTGTCGGGTGATGTCGATTGGATTGAAGCCGACGCCGCCAATCTGCCGTTTTCCGAAAACCGTTTCGATCTGGCCTATTGTCAGCAGGCCCTGCAGTTCTTCCCGGACCGTCCCAAAGCGCTGAGCGAATTGAGGCGTGTGCTCAAACCCAAAGCACCTGTTGCTTTCTGCGTGCAGCGCGAACTTGCGGTAAACCCATTGCTGAAGGCACAGGCAGAGGCGTTGGATGCGCATGTCGGCAAAGCGGCCGCCGATGCCGTGCGTGCGATTTGCAGTCTGCCAGATCGTGAAGATCTGCGGGCGCTGTTCGAAAACGCCGGTTTCGAGGGTGTTCAGATTGAATCCGTAACCTTGATGTTGTCCCATCCAGATGTGCAGGCGTTCACGAGGGGAGCCTTGGGTGGCATGCATACCGGGGACAAGCTATCAGGGCTGGGCAATGATCAGATCGAACGCGCGATCGAAGCCTTTGTCGCGGGGCTTGATCCCTTTGTTCAGAACGGCGCGATGCTGTTCCCGCATACGTCGCACGTGGTCGTCGCGACCGCCTGAACCGAAGGGAAACGGGGGCGCGATAAGTGGCATCGCTGTCCCGACGGCAAACCGACAGCCACCTTTGATGTCCTTGGCTCCGCCCTTCTATTGCAGCCCCCGGATCACCTCACGCGCCCGCGCGGTCAGCGGCTCTTCGACAGCGGACAGGATACCGATCCGGTCGAAGCGGTCAGGGTGGGCGGCCAGCGTGTCGCGCAGCGCCTGACCAAAGGTCATCCGCAATTCCGTGCCGATGTTGAATTTGCAGATCGCGCTGTCGCGGGCGAGGGTGCGGCGCAGGTCGTGGGGCAGGCCCGACCCGCCGTGGATCACCAGCGGCACATCGGTTCCGGCCTCGATCCCGGCCAGCCGGGCACGGTCGATCCGGGCGGCCTGACTGGTCTGCAAATGCACGTTCCCGATGGAGATCGCCATCGCGTCCACCCCGGTTTCCGCCGCGAAGCGCGCGGCCTCTGCCGGGTCTGTCCCCAGCGACTCCGCGCCGTTGTCATAGCCGACGAACCCGATCTCGCCCTCGCAGGACACGCCCGCCGCATGGGCGGCCTGCACGATGGCGCGGGTCTGGGCGATATTGTCCTCCAGCGGCAGGGCCGATCCGTCGAACATGACCGAGGTGAAGCCAAGCGCGATCGCCTCATGGCATTCCGCCGCCGATTTGCCGTGGTCAAGGTGGGACACGACCGGCACCGTCGCCGCATCCGCCAGCGCGTGGAACATCGCGGCCCAGACGGGCAGGGGCATATGGGCCCGTGCCCCCGGCCCGGCCTGAAGGATCACCGGCGCGCCTTCGGCCTCTGCCGCCGCCACATAGGCGCGGGCGTCTTCCCACCCAAGGCAGACGAGGCCCGCAACGGCGTAACCGTCGCGCAGGGCCGGTTGCAGCACCTCTGCCAGCGTCGCGCGCGTCATTTGAACTTGGCCACCATGTCCATGATGCCGGGAATGGTGTGCAGCTGTTCAGCATGGGTCGGCTGGAAATACTGCTTCAGCGACCGCTGGCTGAGACCGCCAAGGATGGTGAAATAGTACATTTCATACCCGGGCAGGACGCAGCAGGGGTGATAGCCCTTGTCGATCAGCACGGTGGACCCGTTCATGACGTGATAGGCGTCGCCCGGTTCATTGTCTTCGCGCTGCAACATCTGCAGGCCCGATCCATAGTCGGGCTTGAACCGGAAGTTATAGGTCTCGTCGTGGCGGGTTTCATCCGGCAGGCGGTCAGTATCATGCTTGTGCGACGGAAAGCCGGACCAGCCACCCGCGCCCACGGTGAACAGTTCGGACACCAGCAGGCGGCCCACCCGGTCGTGGTAGGACGCCCCAAGAATGTGCTTGATCTTGCGGTGGGTCTTGGTGTCGTCGGACCCGTATTGCACCACGTCCAACTGATGCTTGCGCACAGCGAAAGGCTTCAGCGTCTCGGCGAATTTCGCACCGGCGATGAAGACCTCTGTCGCGGTCCGGGCGGTGATCCGGGCGCCGGTGTCGGTGGGCACATAGACCCCTTCCGGTTCGCCGTCCCAGACATCCGCGCCCCGGTTGCCGATCTCGGCAAAGACCTCGCCGCCGGTTTCCACGTCCACCGTCCCGGTCGCGGGCACGATGCAGGTTTCATAGCCGGGCAGGCGGTAGTCATAGGTCTCGCCCGGCTGCAACTTGACGATGTTGAAGTAGTTCAGCGGAACCAGCGGGTGACCCGTGTCGACGATCGGCTGGTTGGCGTTGTCGAAGGGGGGGATATGCATGTCTCTCTCCTATCCGGCGGGGCGCATCTGGGCGCGCGCCATGAATTCTGTCAGTTCGGCGCGGGTCGGGCTGGCCGGGGCGCAGCCGACGCGGGACACCACCAGCGCAGCGGCGGCAGACCCGGCCTGAACCGCACCGGCCACGCTGTCGCCTTCGGCCAGACCGGCAAGGAAGCCGGCCATGAAACTGTCGCCCGCGCCGATGGGCTTGATGGCTTTCGTCTCGTAGATACCGGTGCGGGTCTCGCCTTCGGGGGTGATCGTGATCGCGCCTTTTTCGCCCATCTTGTAGATGACGATCAGCGCCCCGTCCTGCACCAGAGACCGGGCTTTTTCCAACCCGTCGCCACCCGGTCCGGCCATGAAGCTGAACTCTACATCATTGCCGATGATGATGTCGCACAGGCTGGCCGCGCGGGAATAGACCTCTGCCGCGACCTCGGCCGAGGGCCAGGAATAGGGGCGGTAGTCCACGTCGAAGATCAGCGGCAGGCCCGCGGCCTTGGCCAGATCGAAGGCCCGGAAGGTCGCGCCGCGTGACGGCTCTGCGGCAAGGACGGTGCCTGTGGTCACCAGGGCCGAAAACCCCGCGTAGGGCAGGCCGGTCACATCGCGGTCGTCCATCGTGAAATCGGCGGCATTGTTACGGTAGAGGACCGATTGGAACCCATCCCAGCGGGTTTCGGCCAGCGCCAGAGAGTTGCGTGCCTCGCCCCCGACCGTCCGGACAAAGCGGCGGTTCACACCGTAGGCCTCCAACTGGGCCAGACAGAATCGGCCGATCGCATCGTCGGACACGCAGGTGACAAGCGCGGCATCGCAGCCCAGACGGCACAGCCCTGCCGCGATATTGGCCGACGATCCGCCAAGGGCCGTAGTATAGGCCGTCGCCTGTTCCAACGGCGTTCCCGGTGGATCGGCATAGAGGTCCATCCCCGCCCGTCCGATGACAAGGAAGCCCTTTCCGGCGAGACGTTTCAATTCTTTCATGGGCACGCTCGTTTGGAGTTGCACTGGAATTGCGCCGACGATACATATTTTGCAACCGGTTGCAATAGTGGGGAGGGTGCCATGCCTGAAATCGGAATTGGGATCGTCGGAGGCGGTTACATGGGCAAGGCCCATTCGGTGGCCATGGCCTCGGTCGGGGCGATCTTCGGCACCCATCTGCGGCCAAGGCTGGAAATGATCGCGGCCTCATCGCTGGAAAGCGCCGAACGTTATCGGGCGGCCTTTGGCTTTGCCCGGGCGGCCGCCGATTGGCAGACGCTGATCAATGACCCGGCGGTCGAGGCGGTGGTCATCGCCTCGCCACAGGAAACCCACCGCGCCATTGCCGAGGCAGCCCTTGCGCTGGGCAAACCGGTGCTGTGCGAAAAGCCCCTTGCCGACACGATCCAGGATTCGCGGGCCATGGTTGCCGCGGCCGAGGCGGCAGGCGTGCCGAACATGATCGGCTTCAACTACATCCGCACCCCGGCCAGCCAGTTCGTGCGTCAATTGCTGGCCGACGGCGCAATCGGGCGGGTCACTTGGTTCCGCATGGAACACACCGAGGATTTCCTGTCGGACCCGGACGAACCGTTCAGCTGGCGATGCCGGGGCATGGCAAACGGCAATCTGGGCGATCTGGCCCCGCACCCGATCAACGCCGCGCTGGCCCTGATGGGGCCGATTGCGCGGGTCTTTGCGGATTATGAAACCGTCCATGTGGACCGGCCCGGCGGCACCGTCGACAACGACGATCAGGCCCAGCTGATGTGCCGGTTCGAAAACGGGGTGATGGGGCATATCTTTTCCAGCCGCGTCGCGACCGGGCGCAAGATGGGCTATGCCTATGAAATCAGTGGGACCAAGGGCGCGATCCGCTTCGATCAGGAAGACCAGAACGCGGTCTGGCTGTATCTGGCCGAGGGGCCCGAGGCCACGCGCGGGTTCCGAAAAATCCTGACCGGTCCGGCCCATCCCGATTACCTGCCGTTCTGTCAGGGGCCCGGGCACGGCACCGGCTATCAGGATCAGATCATCATCGAAGCCAAGGATTTCCTGACCGCGATCGAAACCGGCGCGCCGGTCTGGCCGACCTTCCGCGACGGGCTTGCCGTGGCCGAGGTGATCGCCGCCGCCGAAGCGTCTAAATCGCGCGAGGCCTGGGTCGACGTCAGCGAGTTTCAGACAACCCTCTAATCCGGGTGCCCGGCACACAGGCCCGGCCCCGACAACCACAGGAGACGACAGCAATGGCAAGACTGCGTTGGGGCATGATCGGCGGCGGCGAAGGCAGCCAAATTGGTCCGGCACACCGTCTGGGCGCGGGCCTTGACGGGCATTTTGAATTCAACGCAGGCGCGCTGGATCACCGCCCCGAGGCGGGCCGCGACTATGGCCAGCGGCTTGGCCTTGCCGCCGACCGCGCCTATGGCGACTGGCGCGAAATGCTGGAGGGCGAAAAGGGCCGTGACGACCGGATCGACCTTGTCACCGTCGCCACGCCGAACGCGACCCATTTCGAAATCACCAAGGCCTATCTCGAGGCCGGGTTCCACGTCCTGTGCGAAAAGCCGATGACGATGACCGTCGAAGAAGGCGAGGAGATCGTGAAGCTGGCGAAATCCGCCGGGCGCATCTGCGCGGTCAACTACGGGTATACGGGCTACAGCCTTGTCCGGCACATGCGGGCGATGGTGGCGCGTGGCGATCTTGGGGCGATCCGGCTGGTGAAGGCGGAATTCGCCCACGGCCACCACGCCGATGCGGCGGATGCCGATAACCCGCGCGTCCGTTGGCGGTATGACCCGGCGCAGGCCGGGGTCAGCGCGCAGTTCGCCGATTGCGGCATTCACGCGCTGCACATGGCGTCCTTCGTGATCGGGCAAGAGGCCGAAAAACTGAGCGCCGACACCGTGTCCTGCATCGCCAGCCGCGAGCTGGAAGACGATGCCATGGTCAACCTGCGGTTTGACGGGGGCGCCGTTGGGCGGGTCTGGACATCCTCCATCGCGCTGGGCCGCCAGCACGGTCTGACGCTTCAGGTCTTCGGGGAAAAAGGTGGGCTGCGCTGGGCGCAGGAACAGCCGAACCAACTGTATTGGATGCCCTTGGGTGGGCGGTTGCAGGTGATCGAACGGGGCGAGGGCGGGCTGTCGCCCGAAGCCGACCGCACCAGCCGGGTCACCGTCGGCCATGCCGAAGGGATGCCTCTGGCCTTCGCCAACATCTATGCCGATCTGGCCGAGGCGATCCGGGCCGAGAAGGAAGGCCGGGCGATGGACCCCGCCGCCGATCTTTACCCGCGCGCCGAAGACGGGCTGCGGTCTATGGCGGCTGTCTTTGCGGTGGCGGAAAGCGGCAAGGCGGACGGCACCTGGGTCGACGCGCGGCCGCCGATGTTCCGCTAGGGACGGGTGGGGGCGGCCCGCAAGGTCGCCCTTTCGACCAAGGTGCAGGGCAAAAGCCGCCGCTGCGGCGCCCTGTCCGGGTCGGCGATCCGGTCCCGGATCAGGCCGACCGCCGTGGTGACGATATCCTCGGTCGGTTGCCGGATGGTGGTCAGGGACACGTGATCCCACCCCGCCATGGCCATATCGTTCAACCCAAGCAGTCCGACATCGCCCGGGATGGATTTGCCCGCTTGCCGGACCGCATCCATCGCCCCCACGGCGATCACGTCATCGCCGCAAAACCACGCCTCGACCCCGGCGGCATCGGTCAGCGCCTCGGCCATTGCCGCGCGGCCCGATCCATAGGAATAGGCCCCGGCATAGCGCACAACCGGCGTGATCCCGGCCTGTGCCAGACCTTCGGTAAAGCCCTGCAAACGGTCGCCGGTCGTGGCCGCCGTGCGCGGGCCGCCCAGAAACCCTGCTCGGGCATAGCCGCGGTCGATCAGGGTTCGGGCGGCAAGCCGGCCGGCTTCGGTATTGTCGATACTGACAAGGTCGGCGCGGCGGGTGGGCGACGACCAGCCAAAGGCATGAACGACCGGAAGACCGGCCTTCTGGAACATATTCGCGAACTCCGGCGGCAGGCTGGACGACGCGACAATCACCCCGTCCACATTGTATTGCCGGAGCATGTTCAAGGAGCGTTCCGCATCGCCTTCGTCACTGAGGTTGACCAGAAGCGGGCGCAGTTCGGCCGCCTGCAGCGCACGGGTGAACCTGTCGAAAATCTCAAGGAAAAAGGGGTTGGCGAAGTTGTTGGAAATCAGCCCGATCAGCTTGGTCCTTCCCGTCGTCAGGCTGGAGGCAAGGACGTTCGGGGAATAGCCCAGTTCGGTGGCCGCCGCCTCGACCTTGGCGCGGGTCTTGGCCGAAACGGAGGCGCCCGGCGTAAAGGTGCGCGACACGGCGGATTTCGACACACCGGCGCGCAGTGCAACATCCTGAAGGGTAACTGGCATCCGGGCTCCATTGTCAGCGGTGCGCCATCTGACTGCGGCCTCGCCCATTTTGCAACCCGTTGCAACAAGATGCGGCAAATTGAATGTGACTTGCCGAAAATACATCATTCGTGGTCAGATGAAATTAGGTAACCCAAGGGGGATGACATGGCACGCCGCGCGACGATCAAGGATGTTGCCCGCGCATCCGGGCTGAGCACGGCAACGATAGACCGGGCGCTGAACGGCCGGACCAAAGTGCGCGAAGAAACGCTGCGCAAGATCGCAGAAGCCGCGCGCGAGGTGGGTTATCACGCGCGGGGGGTGCTCAATTACCGTCTTGATGCCTCGGTCCCGGAACTGCGATTGGGGCTGCTGCTCTTGAAGGAAAAGCAACCCTTCTACAAGGCCTTCCGGGCAGAGGCGGAACGGGCCATCGCGGCACGGACCGACATTCGCGGGTCTGTCACGATCCGGTTTGCCCAGTCACAATCCCCCGCCGAATTTGCCGAGCTTTTGTCAGAGCTTGGCCGGGTATCGGATGCCGTGGCCGGGATCGCGGTGAACCATCCGGCGCTGGACAAGGCCGTCGGTGACCTGAAGTCGAAAGGGGTGCCGACCTTTTCGCTTTTGAATGATTTTGCGCAAGGAATTCGCAGAAGTTACATAGGGTTGAACAATATCAAGGTCGGCAGGCAGGCGGCCTGGATGCTGACCCAGACAGCCTCGCCCGGCAAGGTGGCGATCTTCGTTGGCGGCAATCGCTGGCATGGCCATGATCTGCGCGAGGTCGGGTTCCGTGCCTTCATGCGGGAGAATGCGCCGGGCTATGAAACGCTCGAGGCGCTGGTCAACCTTGAGACCAGACAGCTGACCTATGAGGCGACGTTGAACCTGTTGGATCGTCACCCTGACCTGCGCGGGATCTATGTGGCGGGCGGCGGCATGGAGGGGGCAATCGCCGCGCTGCGCGAGGCGCGACCCCCGGGCAAAGTGCGCCTTGTGGTGAACGAGGTAACCCCTGACAGCCGCGCGGCGCTGCTGGACGGATATATCCAGATGGTCCTTGTCACGCCCCTGCAGGAACTTTGCCAAAGCACCATCGACCTGGCGATCAAGGCGCGGGCAGAGCCGAACGAAACTGCCTTCGAACAGCATTTCCTTGATCCCCGCATCGTCCTGCCGGAAATCATCTGATGATGTAAAAACATCATTTTGCATGCGCAGAAAAACATCATGCTTGAGGGAATCGACCGGACCGGTGATTGACGGAATCGGTGACTGCGCGCACTGATTTGCCTTGCTTGTTACGCCACGTCACGGGGGAGGATGACCCGGGTGCTGACCACCGCGCTGAACCACATGACCGTTCCGGGGCTGTCCTATGACGCCTTTCTGGACCTCGCGGCGCGGCTGGAGTGCATCGGCGTCGAGGTGCGCAACGATCTGGACCGTCCCCTGTTCGATGGCGCCGATCCAGCCACGGCCGGGGCGATGGCGCGGGACCGGGGCCTGCGTCTGGTCGGCTTGAGCCAGGTTTATCCCTTCAACAGCTGGTCCGATGCGATCGCCGCCGAAGTGCGCGCACTGATCGCGACGGCACAGGCCTGCGGCGCGGAAACCATCAGTCTGATCCCTCGCAACGACGGCACTCAGACCGGAAACGGCGAACGCCACGCCAACCTGCGCATCGCGCTCAAGGCGATCCGCCCGATGCTGGAAGACGCGGGCCTTGTCGCGCTGGTCGAACCCTTGGGTTTTGGCCGGTCGTCGCTGCGGTCCAAGCAGGAAACGGTCGAGACGATCCATGCGCTGGACGCCGGTCATGTCTTCAAGATCGTTCATGACACCTTTCACCACACCTTGGCTGGGGGAAGCCCGCTGTTTCCGGCGGAAACGGGGATCGTGCATATATCGGGCGTGGTCGATCCGGCGCTGCCCGTTGACCAGATGGAAGACGAACACCGGGTGCTGGTCGATGAAAACGACCGGCTTGGGAATATCGAACAGATCGGGGCGTTGCTGGCCGCGGGCTATGCGGGCCCGATCTCTTACGAATGCTTTTCGCCTGAAACACATGCGCTGACGGACCCGTATTCGGCCCTGAAGCGATCTTTCGAATTCATTTCCGCGCAGGTCGCAGAGGACGCCTGACGGGGATGTTTCAGCCCCGGGAAACGGGGACATCCGGCTTGGGAAACGGTGCGCCGGACACCGCTTATGGGAGGAACCCAATGAAGAAGACCCTTATCGCCGCGACGGCCCTCGCCTCTGTGCTTGGAACCGCCAGCTTTGCAGAAACCATCGGCGCGTCGATCGCACGTTTCGATGACAACTTCCTGACCGTCATGCGCAACGGCATGGTCGAATATGCCGCCGGTCTGGACGGTGTCGACCTGCAGGTCGAAGACGCGACTGACGACGTGGCCAAACAGCTTGACCAGATCAACAACTTCATCGCCTCGGGCGTGGATGCGATCATCGTCAACGCCGTGGACACCTCGGCCACCGAAGCCATGACCGCCGCTGCCGAAGCCGCTGGCATTCCGCTGGTCTATGTCAACCGTCAGCCGGTGAACGTCGATACGCTGCCCGACAACCAGGCTTTCGTTGCGTCGAACGAAATCGAATCCGGCACGCTTGCCGCGTTCGAGGCCTGCAAACTGGCCCGTGCTGCCGGTCTGGGGGGTGGCGCAAACGCCTACCTGATGATGGGTCAGCTGTCGAACCAGGCCGCTGTGCAGCGGACCAAGGACGTTGACGATGTCGTCGGCATGGACATGTGCAACTTCATCAACATCATCGACCGTCAGACCGCCAACTGGTCGCGTGACGAAGCGCAGGACCTGATGACCAACTGGATGTCTTCCGGTGAATCCTTCGACATCGTCTTTGCCAACAACGACGAAATGGCCATCGGCGCCATTCAGGCGATGAAGGCTTCGGGCGTGAGCATGGAAGATGTGATCGTGGTCGGCGTCGACGCCACCCAGGACGCGCTGGTTGCCATGCAGGCCGGCGATCTGGATGCCACCGTGTTCCAGGACGCCTTCGGTCAGGGCGAAGGTTCGGTTGACGCAGCATTGGCGCTGGCCCGTGGCGAGGACGTGGACCAGAAGGTCTACATCCCGTTCCAGCTGGTGACCCCGGCCAACGTCGCCGACTTCCTGTCGCGCAACTAAGCGGGCAACCGCACGAACTGGCGGCGGGGCGTTTTCTGCGCCCTGCCGCAATCTTCCGGCGGATCAGGGCCGGGCAGGGATGAAGACTTCAGGGGAGCCGAAAATGGCGGATCAAGCGCACGGG
The DNA here is from genome assembly GCF_004145845.1 of Loktanella sp. IMCC34160. Classification (GTDB taxonomy): domain Bacteria; phylum Pseudomonadota; class Alphaproteobacteria; order Rhodobacterales; family Rhodobacteraceae; genus SELP01. The sequence goes on from NZ_SELP01000004.1 coordinate 433,750, forward strand.
GTCGGCGGACTGACCTACGACAAGTCCAAGCGGGCGTGGCCAAACGAGATCAACATCTTCATGGCGTTGGTGATCATCGTTCTTATTTTCGAACTCATGGGGCAGGTGCTGCCCTACATGAACAACCAAAGCTTCCTGTTCGATTTCAATACCGACCGGGACGGAACCATCCTGAACATCGCACGACTGAAGATTATCATCCTTCAGGTGTCGATCATCGGGATCATTTCGCTGGGGGTCACGCAGGTGATCATCTCGGGCGGGATCGACCTGTCGTCGGGGCCATTGGTGGCCGCGACCGCGATGATCGTGATGTCCTTCGCCCAGACCGAACTGGTGAACGGCAACCCCAACCCCAAGGCGGTTTTCGGACCATGGGCCTTTGACCTTCCGGTCATCGTGCCGATCATTGTGGGCCTGTGTTTTGGCGCCATGATCGGGGCAATCAACGGGGCGTTCATCGCCTTCACCCGCATCCCGCCCTTCATCGCCACGCTGGGCATGTTCCTGATCTGTCGTGGTATCGCGCAGTGGTGGACCCGGGGGCAGCCGGTCTCCTTCCCCACCGAAAGCTATGCCTGGCTCGGGTCGGGAATGATGCCGGTGATCTGGTTCGCCCTTCTTGCAGTGCTGTGCCATTTCCTGCTGCGCTATACCGTCTATGGCAAGCACACCTATGCGATCGGGTCGAACGAAGATGCCGCGCGCATGTCCGGGATCAATGTCAAGCGGCACAAGATCTTGGTCTACATGATCGCCTCCATGCTGGCGGCCATAGCGGCCATCGTCCTGAGCTCCAAGAACCTGACGGCGCAATCCGGGATGGGCCTGTTCTACGAATTGTTCGCCATCGCCATGGCGGTCATCGGTGGCATCAGCCTGACCGGCGGGCGCGGGTCGATCATCGGCACCGTCCTGGGGGCCATGGTGTTCGGTGTCATCCAGTCCGGGTTTACCTACGTGAAACTGGACGCCTATTTCCAGCTCATGGCCATGGGCGGGATCATCATCGGTGCGGTGGTTCTTGACCAGTGGCGGCAACAACGCGCCGCGTCGCGGTCCTGATCGGGGAGGAGAAAGACATGAGTGGTATCGAACTTCACGACATGGGCGACATCATCCTTGAGACACGTGACCTGACCAAGCACTACGGTGGGGTCCACGCGCTGGAAGGGGCCGATTTCATCCTGCGCAAGGGCGAACACGTGGCGATCATGGGCGACAACGGGGCGGGCAAATCCACCTTCGTGCGCCAGATCACCGGCGTGGAACAACGCACCCGGGGCGAGATCATCTTTGACGGCAAGCCGGTGCATTTCGACGGGCCGCTTGATGCCCGCCGTGCCGGGATCGAGGCGGTGTTCCAGACCCTTGCGCTGGCCGACCACCTGGACGTGCCCGACAACCTGTTCCTTGGCCGCGAAAAGACCAAGTGGGACTGGCTGGGTCCGTTCCGGCTGCTGGACTACAAGGCGATGCGCGCCGATACCCTTGCGGCGCTTGAAAAGACCGGCGTGAAGATCCCCAACATCAACAATACCATCGAACGGATGTCGGGGGGGCAACGGCAATGTGTGGCCATTGCCCGGACGGCCAGTTTCCATTCGAAGCTGACCATCATGGACGAACCCACCGCCGCGCTTGGGGTGCAGGAAACCGCGCAGGTGGAAAACATCATCCGCACGCTCAAGGAACAGGGCGAGCCGCTGATCCTGATCAGCCACAACATGCGGCAGGTCATGGATCTTGTGGACCGGATCATCGTCTTCCGCCGGGGCCGGATCGTGGCCAACCTGAACAAGTCGGAAACCGATGGGCAGGATGTGGTGGCCTATATCACCGGGGCCAAGACCCAACCGGAATACGATATCGAAGGGGTCACCTGACCCCTTCGACCGGCTGACCAAGCTTTCCTTCGGGCCTTTGTCGAAGGACCGTGATCTCCGCCGTCTTGGCGGTCCCTGAAAGGATGTCCAAGTGACGAACGAAACCGAACTTCCCCATGCCAATACGGTTGCCCTTGTCACCGGCGGGGCGCAGGGCGTCGGCCGGGCCATCGCCGATCGCCTGATCGCCGACGGCTGCCGAAAGGTGGTGATCGTGGGCCGGGACGCGGCCAAGGGTGAAGCCGCCGCCGCGACTATGTCAAAGGGTGGGGCCGATGTCCGGTTCTTTCGCGCCGACATGGCCGATGCCGAGGCCGCGCAGGCGATGGTGGATTTCGCCGCCGATACCTTTGGCAAGCTGGACGCGCTGGCCCTTGCTGCCGGACTGTCCGACCGGGGCGGGGTTCTCGATGCGACGCCCGACCTGTGGGACAAGTTGATGAACGTAAACGCCCGCGGGCCCTTCTTTGCAATCCAACGCTTTGCGCAGCGGGCGCGCGCCGCCGGACATCCGGCCACCTGCGTCAGCATCCTGTCCAGTGCCGCCCATGTCGGCCAGAGCTTTCTTGCGCCCTATTCGGCATCCAAGGCGGCCATGGCCAATGTCACCAAGAACGCCGCCATGGCCTTGCGGGCCGACAGGATCCGGGTAAACGCCATCGCGCCGGGTTGGATGGATACCGAAGGCGAAGACGCGGTTCAGAAGAAATGGCACGGCGCGGACGACGATTGGCTGGCACAGGCCGAGGCCGCGCAACCCATGGGGATGCTGGTCAAGCCCGCCCATCTTGCCGGGCTGGCCAGCTATCTCCTCGGCTCTCAATCCGGGGTCATGACCGGCACGGTCATCGACTTCGATCAATTTGTCCCCGGGGCCTATCCCGAATGAAGGCCCGAATGAAGGAAAGCAACATGACAGTCAGGTTTGGTGTTCTGGGCGCGGGCCGCATCGGGCAGGTTCACGCGGGCGCAATTGCAACCGTTCCGGGGGCGACCCTTGTGGCGATCGCCGATCCGGTCGCGGCCGCGGCGCAGGCCATGCAAGACAAATATGGCTGCGATATCCGCAGTATCGACGATATCGCCGCCAGCGATGACGTGGATGCGGTGATCATCTGCACCCCCACCGATACCCACGCCGACCTGATCGAACAGTTCTCGAAGGCGGGCAAGGCGGTGTTCTGCGAAAAGCCGGTCGATCTGTCGCTGGCCCGCGTGCAGGCCTGCCTGAAAACGGTCGAGGCCGAAGGCGCCACGCTGATGGTCGGCTTCAACCGCCGCTTCGATCCGGATTTCATGGCCGTGAAGGCCGCCATCGACGAAGGCCGCGTTGGCACCGTCGAAATGGTTACCATCACCAGCCGCGATCCCGGCGCGCCACCGGTGGATTACATCAAGCGGTCCGGCGGCATCTTCCGCGACATGACGATCCATGACTTCGACATGGCCCGCTGGCTTCTGGGCGAAGAGGTGGACACCGTCATGGCAGCGGCTTCGGTCCTGACCGATCCCGCGATTGGCGCGGCGGGTGATTTTGACAGCGTCAACGTGATCCTGCGGACGGCCAGCGGCCGCCAGGCCATCATCACCAACTCGCGCCGTGCCGCCTATGGCTATGACCAGCGGATCGAGGTTCTGGGGTCTGACGGGATGGTGGCGGCGCGCAACCAGCACGAGGCGAACATCGACTTTGCGGGCACCGCAGGCTTTGCCCGCCCGCCGCTGCTGAACTTCTTCATGACCCGCTACACCGCGGCCTATGCCAATGAAATCGCGGCTTTTGTCGCTGCCGTGGCCGATGGGGCGGCGACGCCGACCACCGGGCACGACGGGATGATGGCGCTGGCGCTGGCCGATGCCGCCGTGAAATCCGTGGCCGAAGGCCGGGCGGTGAAACTTTCGGAAATCACTGGCTGAAACGACATGACCGACGCGACCAAACCCCTCGACGTTATCACGATCGGCCGTTCCTCTGTGGACCTTTACGGGTCGCAGATCGGCGGGCTGTTGGAGGATATGGGGAGTTTCGAGAAGTATATCGGCGGCAGCCCGACGAACATCGCGGCGGGGACGGCGCGTCTGGGGTTGCGGTCGGCGCTGATCACCCGTGTAGGGGATGAACACATGGGCCGGTTCATCCGGTCGCAGCTGGCCGCCGAAGGGGTGGACGTGCGGGGGGTAAAGACCGACCCTGACCGTCTGACCGCGCTGGTCCTTCTGGGCATCCGGGACGAGGACCAGTTCCCGCTGATCTTCTATCGCGAGAATTGCGCAGATATGGCCCTGTCGGAAGACGATATCGAGAAGGATTTCATCCGCGAGGCGCGGTCGGTTGTGGCCACGGGCACCCATCTGTCGAACCCCAAGGTGGAGGCGGCGACGCTGAAGGCGCTGCGGATCGCGCGGGCGGCGGGGATGCAGACCGCGCTGGATATCGATTACCGCCCGAACCTTTGGGGCGTGGCGGGTCATGGCGACGGCGAAAGCCGCTTTGTCGAAAGCGCCAAAGTGACGGCCAAGCTGCAATCGACCCTGCACCTGTTCGACCTGATCGTCGGCACGGAAGAGGAGTTCCACATCGCCGGCGGCACCACGGACACAATCGCGGCCCTGCGCGCGGTGCGGGCCGTCACCGGGGCGGTGCTGGTCTGCAAGCGCGGTGCGGCGGGGGCTGTTGCCTTTGAGGGCGCGATCCCCGACAGCCTTGATGACGGGCAGACCGGACCGGGCTTTCCGATCGAGGTGTTCAACGTGTTGGGCGCGGGCGACGGGTTCATGTCGGGCCTTCTGAAGGGCTGGCTGGACGGGGCGGATTGGCCAACGGCGCTGAAATACGCCAATGCCTGCGGGGCCTTCGCGGTGTCGCGCCACGGCTGCACGCCCGCCTATCCGTCCTTGGCCGAGCTGGAGTTCTTTCTGGACCGCGGCGTTGTCCGCCCGGACCTGCGCAACGACCCGGACCTGGAGCAAATCCATTGGTCCACCACCCGCAAGGGACGTTGGGACAGCGTCAAGACCTTTGCCTTCGACCACCGCCTGCAGCTGGAAGAGATGGCGGGCTATACCCCAGCTAAAGGCGCGGCCTTCAAGGAGCTGTGCCTAGAGGCGGCCCTGCGGGTGCAGGACGGGCAGGGCGGCTTTGGCATCCTGTGCGACAACCGGATCGGGCGGCGGGCGTTGCACCGGGCCTCGGGGACGGGGTTGTGGATCGGGCGGCCGACGGAACTGCCCGGATCGCGCCCCATCGCGTTCGAGCCTGAGCTGGGCGACGATCTTGGCCAGTTCCGCGAATGGGCGCGGGAAAACGTGGTGAAGCTTCTGGTCTTTTGCCACCCCGACGACGATGCCGAGACGCGGGCCACGCAAGAGGCGCGGGTCAAGCGGCTGTTCACGGCGGCGCGGCGCAACGGGCTTGAGTTCCTGCTGGAGGTGATCCCGTCGAAGGTCGGCCCGGTGGATGACATGACCACGGCAACCCTGATCGAACAATTCTACGCCGCCGGGGTTTATCCCGACTGGTGGAAGCTGGAGCCATTCAAGACCGAGGCCGCCTGGCAGAATGCGGTGGCGGCGATCGAGGCGCATGACAGGCACACGCGCGGCATCGTGGTTCTGGGGCTCGACGCCCCCGAGGCGGAGCTGGCGCAAAGCTTTGCGCTGGCGGCCAAACAGCCCTTGGTGAAGGGCTTTGCCGTGGGGCGGACGATCTTTGGCGATGCGGCGCGCGCCTGGATGACGGGCGCGATGGATGACGCCGCGGCGGTTGAACAGATGGCGGGCCGCTTCGCGCGCCTGTGCGAGATTTGGGACAAGGCCCGGGCGGACGCCGGGGTGAACAAGGAGTAGCAGCAATGGGCAAGACAATCCGGCTGACAGCCGCGCAGGCGATGGTGAAATACCTTGCCGCGCAAAAGACGCCGCAAGGCGACAGCTTTATCGCCGGGTGCTGGGCGATTTTCGGCCATGGCAACGTGGCGGGGTTGGGCGAGGCGCTGCACGGCATGCGCGATGTGCTTCCGACCTACCGGGGTCACAATGAACAGACGATGGCGCATACGGCAATTGCCTATGCAAAGCAGCTGCGCCGGGACCGGGCGATGATGGTGACCTCGTCGATCGGGCCGGGGGCGACGAACATGGTGACGGCCTGCGCGCTGGCCTATGTGAATCGCCTGCCGGTGCTGTTTGTGCCCGGCGATGTCTTTGCCCATCGCGGCCCCGACCCGGTGCTGCAACAGCCCGAGAACTTTGCCGATGGCACGGTCACGGCGACCGACACCTTCCGCCCCGTCAGCCGCTATTTTGACCGGATCACCCGGCCCGAACAGTTGCTGACGGCGCTGCCGCGCGCGATGCGGGTGATGACCGACCCGGCCGAGTGCGGCCCGGCGACGCTGGCCTTCTGTCAGGACGTTCAGGCCGAGGCCTTCGACTGGCCTGAAGCCTTCTTTGACGAGCGGGTCTGGCACCGCCGGGAACAGCGCCCCGACCCGGCCGAGGTGGCACGGGTGGCGGGCCTGTTGAAGGCCGCGAAATCGCCGGTGATCGTCGCCGGAGGCGGCACCCATTACGGGCACGCCACCGACGCCCTGCGCGCCTTTGCCGAGGCGCATCAGATCCCGGTGGTGGAAACCCAGGCCGGCAAATCGGCACTGCCCTGGGATCACCCGCTGAACCTTGGCCCAATCGGGGTCACGGGCGCGGAAAGTGCCAACACCGTCTGCGCGGCGGCCGATCTTGTGATCGGCGTCGGCACTCGGTTTCAGGACTTCACCACCGGGTCGTGGTCGCTGTTCGCCAACCTGGGGCGCAAGCTGGTCAGCCTGAACGTGCAGGCCTATGACGCGATGAAACACGGGGCGGAGCCGCTTTGCTGTGATGCAAAGGCGGGGTTGGAGGCGCTGTCGGCAGAGATTGCGGGCACGACATTCACGGCGCCCGATGCATCGCTCAAGGCGGACTGGTTCGCCAAGGTCGATCCGCTGACCGATGCGCCGGACGAAGACGCCAACGCCCTGCCGACCGACATGCAGGTCGTGGGCGCGGTGCAGCGGTCGGCAGGGCCCGACACCGTAGTGATGTGCGCGGCGGGCACCATGCCGGGCGAATTGCACAAGCTGTGGAAAGCGGGCCGCCCGGGCAGCTATCACATGGAATACGGCTTTAGCTGCATGGGCTATGAGATTGCTGGCGCCATCGGGATCAAGATGGCCGAGCCGGACCGCGACGTGGTCTGCTTTACCGGCGACGGCACCTATATGATGGCCAACTCGGAACTGGCGACGGCGGTGATGATGGGGATCAAGTTCACCCTGGTGATCACCGACAACCGGGGCTTTGGCTGCATCAACCGGCTGCAAATGGGCACCGGCGGGGCCGAGTTCAACTGCCTGCTGGATCACACGGTTCACGAAAACCCGTCGAACATAGACTTTGTCGCCCATGCGGGCGCCATGGGGGCCAAGGCGGTCAAGGCCGCGTCGATTGCCGAACTGGAGGAGCATCTGGCGCTGGCAAAGGACCACGACGGGGTCTATGCGATCGTGCTGGATACCGACCCGTACCCCTCGACCCCGCATGGCGGAACATGGTGGGAAGTGGGCGTGCCGGAAGTCTCGGTCCGACCCCAGGTCAACGCGGCCCGGGCCAATTTTGAAACCAAGCGCAAGTCGCAGAACAGAGTGTAGAAGGGCGCCAGAGATGAGCGTAAAGATCGGGATATCCCCAATTGCGTGGCAGAACGACGATCTGCCGGACATCACCGCCGCCTATACGATGGAGCAGGCCCTGAAAGAGGCCCGCGAGATCGGCTATACCGGGGTGGAGCGCGGCCAGCGTATGCCGCATGACACCGAAGGGCTGCGGGCCTATCTGGAGAAATACGACATCGCGCTGTGCGGCGGCTGGTGTTCGGGCGCGTCGCTGGTCAATGACACCGCCACCGAGATTGCCGCGATCACCCAGCAGGTGGACCAGTTCATCGCGCTGAACGCCCCCTGCATCGTCTATGCCGAATGTTCCAACACCGTGCAGGGGATGCAGGATGTGCCGGTCAACAACCGCCCTCGCCTGACGCGGGACGAGGTTCTGGCTTATGCAGCCAAGATCACCGAGGTGGCCAAGTGGATGACAGACAGGGGGATGCCCTTTGCCTATCACCATCACATGGGCTCGATCATCGAAAGCGAAGACGACGTGAACTGGCTGATGGAAGGGTCGGGGGACGAGGTGAACCTGTGCTTCGACACCGGCCACCTGCTGTTCGGCGGCGGCGATGTGATGGCCACGCTGAACCGCTGGGGCGACCGGGTGCACCACGTCCACTTCAAGGACATCCGGCCCGATGTGGTGGCGGACGTGCGGGCCAACGACCGCAGCTTCCTTGACGCGGTGATCGCCGGGGCTTTCACCGTGCCGGGGGATGGCTGCATCGACTTCCAGGCGGTGGCCAACCACCTGAAATCCATCGACTATCACGGCTGGATCGTGGTCGAGGCGGAACAGGACCCGGCCAAGGCACCGCCCTACGACTATTCAAAGATGGGATACGAGCATATCCTCAAGGTCTGTGGCCAGGCGGGGCTGGAGATTGCGGGATAATCAGTTTTCGTCGCAGTAGTCACATCATGGGGTCAAACCCGCCCGGCTTGAGCGTCAGCGAAAGCTGCATGGGGCGGGTATGATCGCCCGACCGGCCCGGAGGGCGGGCGCTCAAACCTTTGTGCAAAGGCGTCCCACCGCAACCGACAATCAACACCCAAGGACCCGACCATGCCCGACCTACTGAAAAAGCCCTTCGGCACCCACGGCAAGGTGCATCAGATCACCCCTGAAAGCGCGGGCTGGCGCTATGTTGGCTTCTCGCTCTACCGGCTGCGCGCGGGCGAGACGGCGGCAGAGGCGACGGGCGACCGCGAGGTGATCCTTGTGATGGTCGAGGGAAAGGCGCGGATCACTGCAGCGGGCACCGAATGGGGCGTGCTGGGCGACCGGATGAACGTGTTCGAAAAGACCCCGCCGCATTGCCTTTATGTCCCGAATGACAGCGATTGGTCGCTGGTGGCCGAGACCGACTGCACCGTCGCGGTCTGTTCGGCCCCGGGCCACGGCGGACACCCCGCGCGCAGGATCGGGCCCGAGGGGATTACCCTGACCCAGCGGGGGACCGGCGTGAATACCCGCTACATCAACAACATCGCGATGGAGGCCGAGGACTACTGCGACAGCCTTCTGGTGACCGAGGTCTTCACCCCCGACGGGCATTGGTCGTCCTACCCCAGCCACCGGCATGACGAAGACGATTATCCCGACATCACCTATCTTGAAGAAACCTATTACCACCGGCTGAATCCCGGCGACGGCTTCGGCATCCAGCGGGTCTATACCGAGGACGGGACGCTAGACGAGACCATGGCGGTCAAGGATGGCGACGTGGTGCTTGTCCCGCGCGGACACCACCCCTGCGGCGCCCCCTACGGGTTCGAGATGTACTACCTCAACGTCATGGCCGGCCCCCTGCGCAAATGGCGGTTCAAAGCCGACCCCGCCGTCCAGTGGATCATGGACCGCGACGCGAAGTAACCCGGCCAGCCCGACCGCAAGAACTGTCACTTGCCTTTCCCGGTCATCAATGCATGTTCCACGAGCAGGGAAGAGGTCCAGACATGAAAATCGGAATCGCGTCGCTGATTGCGGGCTATGTGCTCAGCCAGTTTTATCGTGCCTTTCTGGCCGTGCTTGCCCCGGCGCTTGAGGCGGATATCGGCGCGACGCCGGAAGATCTGGCCTTTGCCTCGGGCCTTTGGTTCCTGATCTTCGCGGGCTTCCAGATCCCTGTCGGTGCCGCGCTGGACCGGGTTGGGCCCCGGATGACCGCGACGGTTCTTCTGGCGATTGGCGGCGCGGGCGGGGCGGTTCTGTTCGCCATGGCCCAGTCGCCCCTGCACATCAGCCTTGCGATGGCGCTGATCGGGATCGGCTGTTCGCCGGTCCTGATGGCGTCCTATTTCATTTTCGCCCGTGTCTATTCCCCTGCCGTCTTCGCGACGCTTGCGGGGATGACCATCGGGATCGGCAGCCTTGGCAATATCTTTTCCGCAGCCCCGATGGCCTGGGCGGTGGGCCTGTTCGGATGGCGCGAAACCGTCATGGGCATCGCCGCGCTGACACTTCTGGTCGCGCTGATCATCTGGGTCACTGTGAAAGACCCGGAAAAGGTGGTCAGCACGGCGAAAGGGTCGGTCCTGACCCTGCTGGCCATGCCCGCGCTTTGGCCGATCTTCATCATGATGTTGGTCAACTACGCCCCGTCGGCGGGGTTGCGGGGCCTGTGGGTCGCGCCCTATGCGCGGGATGTCTTTGCGGCGGATGTCGGCACCATCGGGACCGTGACCCTGATCATGGGTCTGGCGATGATCGCGGGCAACTTCGCCTATGGGCCGATGGACCGGATCTTCGGCACCCGAAAGTGGGTGATCTTCGCTGGCAACGCGCTGGGCGCGGTCGCTTGCCTCGCGCTTTATGCCATGCCGGACCGGGGGCTTTGGGTGTCGGTCGCGCTGCTGGCGCTTGTCGGCTTTGCGGGGGCATCCTTCCCGATGCTGGTTGCCCATGCCAAGGCCTTCTTCCCGGCGCATCTGACCGGGCGCGGGGTGACGCTGATCAACCTGTTCGGGGTTGGGGGCGTCGGCCTGTTTCAATTCGTAACCCGCCCGATCTATGCCACCAGTGCCGACAGTGCCCAGACGGCGGCCGAACCCTATGCGGCGCTGTTCCTGTTTGCCGGGCTGGCGCTGATTGTCGGGCTGGCTGTCTACCTTTTGTCGCAGGACCGGACAGACTAGGCCCAGAACCCCCTTTGGCCCTTTTCCTTGACGCGAAGGCGGGCTATAGCCCGCGCGTCTCTCAACCAAGGAGCCATGCCAATGGGCTATAAAGTCGTCGTCGTTGGCGCCACGGGCAACGTGGGCCACGAAATGCTGAACATCCTCGCCGAGCGCGAGTTCCCCGTCGATGAGATCGCGGCCCTCGCGAGCCGAAAATCTCTGGGCACCGAAGTCAGCTTTGGCGACCGAACTTTGAAGACCCAGGATCTGGACACCTTCGATTTCACCGGCTGGGATATCGCGCTGTTCGCCATCGGTTCGGACGCGACCAAGAAATACGCGCCCAAGGCCGCAGGGCAGGGCTGCGTGGTGATCGACAACTCGTCGCTGTATCGCTACGACCCGGACGTGCCGCTGATCGTTCCCGAAGTGAACGCCGAGGCGGTCGAGGGCTATGCCAAGAAGAACATCATCGCGAACCCCAACTGTTCGACCGCCCAGATGGTCGTGGCGCTGAAGCCGCTGCACGACCGGGCCAAGATCAAGCGGGTGGTCGTGTCGACCTATCAATCCGTGTCGGGCACCGGCAAGGACGCGATTGACGAGTTGTGGAACCAGACCAAGGGCATGTATGTCCCCGGTCAGGAGGTGGCCCCGTCGGTCTATCCCAAGCAGATCGCCTTCAACGTCATCCCGCATATCGACGTGTTCCTTGACGACGGGTCGACCAAGGAAGAGTGGAAGATGGTCGCCGAGACCAAGAAGATCCTCGATCCGTCGATCAAACTGACCGCGACCTGCGTGCGGGTGCCGGTGTTCGTCGGCCATTCGGAAGCGATCAACATCGAGTTCGAGGATTTTCTGGACGAGGACGAGGCCCGCGACATCCTGCGCGAAGCACCGGGGATCATGGTCATCGACAAGCGCGAGGCCGGTGGCTACGTCACCCCGGTCGAATGTGTCGGCGATTATGCCACCTTCATCAGCCGCATCCGTCAGGACAGCACCATCGAAAACGGGATCAACCTGTGGTGCGTCTCGGACAACCTGCGCAAGGGCGCGGCGCTGAACGCCGTGCAAATTGCCGAGGTTCTGGGCCAGCGCTGCCTGAAAAAGGGCTGATCCAACCGGACAGAATTGAGAAGGCGCGTCGCATCTGTGGCGCGCCTTTTTCGTTGGGATGTCCCTATGTCCCGCGCGGTTTCGCCCGCAGGGTCGGATCGGCCTCGGTCGGGTCTTCGGGCCAGGGGTGCTTGGGGTATCGGCCCCGCATGTCCTTGCGCACATCCGCATAGGAGGTCGCCCAGAAACCGGGGATGTCCGACGTGACCTGAATGGGCTTCTGCCCCGGCGACAAAAGCGTCACCTTCAACGGGGTCCGCCCAACGGTCGGATGCCGGGTGACGCCGAACATCTCTTGCAGGCGCAGGCTGATCTGCGGCGGGTCGCTGTCATAATCGATGGGAATCTTTCGGCCCAGCGGGGTTTCGAAATGGGCAGGTGCGGCAGCATCCAGCGCCTGCATCTGGCCCCAGTCCAGCATCGCGCGCAGGGCCGGCAGCGGGTCGAACCGTTTCCAGTCTTCGGCGGTGCGGACCCCGGCAAGATAGGGGGCAAGCCAGTCCTCCACCCCCGCCAGCAGCGTGGCGTCGTCCATCGCGGGCAGCTCGGCCCCACCAGCCCGGACCAGTTCCACCCGGGCGCGGAACCGCATGGCCGCCGGGGGCAGACGCAGCCCAAGGTCGCGCACACCGGCGCACATGGCGCGGGCAATGGCCGCGTCCGGGGCGTCCGGCCATGTCCGGTCGTCCAACACCAGCGCCCCCAGCCGTTCCTGCCGCCGGGTCAAGACACGGCGGTCGCGGCGGGACCAGTCGCAGACCTCGGCCCAGTGGATCTGATCGGCGAACAGCCCCCGTACCTCGGCCTCGGTGATCGCCACCGCTTGCCGGATTCGGGCCTCGCGCGGGTTGCCATCCAGATCGGTCGCCACGATCAGGCGTTGCCCTGCCAGTGGGTCGGCCTCCTCCATCACCGCGCCCTTGCCGCCGGACAGCACATAGCGTGGCGCGTCGCCTTTGCGGCGCAACCCGATCCGGTCCGGGTAGGCCAGCGCCACCTGTTCGGCCAGCGTCAGGGGCGCGGCCTCGGGCAGGCCGCGGGCCAGACGCTTCGCCTCGGCCCGGATGCGGTCCACAGTCGGGGGATGGGCGGTGCCCGGCCCGTCATATCGCCCCCGTAGCGCGGCCATCCGCAGGGACAGGTCCACCGGCGCGCCGCGCAGCGGGTCGCGTTCGGCCAGTAGCGCCGCAACCGGGGCAGCCTGCGCGCCCGCTGTCTGCAGCATATGGCCAAGGCGGGGGTGCAGGGGCAGGGCGGCCAGTGCCCGGCCATGCGCGGTGATCCGGTTCTGCCCGTCCAACGCCCCCAACGCACGCAAGAGCGACCGCGCCTCGGCCAGCGCGCCCTCGGGCGGCGGTGTCAGGAAGGCAAGGTCGTCCGCCCCCCATAGCGCCAGTTCCAGTGCAAGGCCGGCAAGGTCCGCCGCCTCGATCTCGGCCGGGGGAAAGGCGGGCAGGGCGCCGTCCTCGCCCTTGGTCCACAGGCGGAAACAATCGCCGGGCGCGACCCGACCCGCGCGGCCCGCCCGCTGCGTTGCCTCGGCCCGGCTGACCCGTTCCGTGACCAGCCGGGACATGCCCGACCCGGGGTCATAGCGGGCGCGGCGGGCGCGACCGCCGTCAACCACCACGCGGATGTCGGAAATGGTCAACGATGTTTCCGCGATCGACGTCGACAGGACCACCTTGCGACCCGAGGAGACCGGCCCGATGGCGGCGCGTTGCTGGGCAAAGGGCAGGGCGCCGAACAGGGGGCGCAGATGGCAGTCGGGCGGCAGGCGACCAGACAAAAGCGCCTCAACCTGGCGGATCTCGCCCTCTCCGGGCAGGAAAACCAGAACGCCGCCTTCGGTCCGGCCGACCGCATCGGCGACAAGCTCGGCGACGGCCTCTTCATAGCGGCGGGTCTTGGGGAGGGGCGTATCGAGGTGGTGGACAGAGACCGGGAAACTGCGCCCTTCCGAGGTGACGATCGGGGCCCCGTCCAGCAGTTCTGCCACCGGGGCGGCGTCAAGGGTCGCGGACATGACAAGAAGGATCAGGTCGTCGCGAAGCGCCTGCCGGATCTCCCATGTCAGGGCAAGGCCCAGATCGGCGTTCAGGGACCGTTCGTGGAATTCGTCGAATATGACCGCGCCGATGCCGGGCAATTCGGGGTCGGACTGAATCATGCGGGTCAGGATGCCCTCGGTCACCACTTCGATCCGGGTCGCGGTACTGGTCTTCGCCTCGCCCCGCATCCGGTAGCCAACGGTCTGACCAACAGGCTCGCCCAGCGTTTCCGCCATCCGCTCGGCCGCGGCGCGGGCGGCAAGGCGGCGGGGTTCCAGCATCAGAATGCGGCCCGTCACCAGCCCGGCCTCCAACATGGCCAAGGGAACACGGGTGGTCTTCCCCGCCCCCGGCGGGGCCTGCAACACGGCACGGCCTTCGCCCCTCAGGGCGGCGATCAGCTCGGGCAGGGCAGCGTCGATGGGCAGGGCGGTCATGGGGCGTTTATGGGGCGCGGACCTGGACCGGGCAAGGGGGATGGTGGGTTGAAACCCACCTTACGCCTGCACTCTCATTTTGCCCCAAATACTCCGGGGTGAATGGCCCGAAAGGGCCAGAGGGGCAGAGCCCCTCCAACGTAAGGTGGGTTTTAACCCACCCTCCTTAGTGAACGATCGTCTCTTCCTTGACGAACATGTTGGCCCAGGCCCGGTCGATCAATTCCGGCGACATCTGATAGGGGATGCCTTCAAATTCGCAGATCGAAATCATTTGGTCGATCAGGAACACCGGCTGGTAGTTGGCGTAGATATTGTCGATGGTCGGGTACTTCTTCTTGAGAAGGTGGACCAGCGTCGCCTCGTCCAGCGGCATCTTCTTCTTGCGCGCGACCATGGCGAAGATTTTCAGGAAATCCTGCTGCGACGGCCCGTCGATCTTGATCTTGTAGAAGATCCGGCGCAGCGCGGCCTTGTCGAAGATCTCGTTCGGGTGGAAGTTGGTCGAGAAGATCACCAGCGTGTCGAAGGGCACTTCGAATTTCTCGCCCGATTGCAGCGCAAGGATATCCCGCCCTTCTTCCAGCGGCACGATCCAGCGGTTGACGATCTTCTGCGGCGGTTCTTCCTGACGGCCAAGGTCGTCGATGATGAAAATGCCGCCGGTCGATTTCAGCTGCAGTGGCGCCTGATAGGTCCGGGCGACCGGGTTATAGACAAGGTCCAGCATCGACAGCGACAGTTCACCGCCGGTGATCACCGTGGGCCGTTCACAGCGGACATAGCGGGTGTCATAGCGGTTGCCGGTGCGACGCAGCGAATTTGGGTCGTCTGTCTGTTCTTCGGCCGCCGAATGCACGATCGGGTCATAGACCGTGATCACCTGACCAGCGTATTCGATGGCGCGCGGGATATAGATCTTGTCGCCCAACGAGTCCCGGATCCCGTTCGAGATCGAGGATTTCCCGTTGCCCGGCGGGCCGTACATCAGGATCGACCGACCGGCCGAGACCGCCGGCCCAAGGTTGTCGAGCAGTTCCGGCGGCAGGACGAGATGGCCCATCGCGCTTGTCAACTGGTCACGGGTGACCTGGATATTCTTGATCGACTGGCGCTTGACCTGTTCGGCATAAACCTCGAGCGGGACCGGCATCGCGCCGTAATATTCCGACTGTGCCAATGCGTCGAGCGCACGCGCCTTGCCGCCATCGGTCAGCTGATAGCCCATTTCCCCGCCCGAATTGGCGTGCAATGTGCCCGTCGCCTCGACCAGTTTCTGGCTGCGGGCCAGATCGACCAGTTCCTGCGTCACCGGGATCGGCAGACAGATCGCGCGGGCAAGTTCGCTGACCTGATCGATGTTCTTGCGGAAGATGGTCTTGATCAGGATGTCCCGCATCATGACCAGTGGCAATTGCATCTGTTCCAGCGATTTCGGTGCTGGCGGTGCAATGACGTTCGAGGTTTGCATGTTCATCGGTTTGCTCGTTCCTGCCCGTGTCTTCGGCCCTTGTGACACATCCGCCGCGCCCGAAGAGGTTTTCGGACCCGCGGCGGTATTCCTTTACACAATCCGTCTCTGCCCGGTTATTGTGGCGAAAAAATGGACAAAACGTTCCAAGAGGCAGGCATGAGCAGACCAAATCCCGCGGTTTTGATGGGCATCCTTGTGGCGACCCTCGTCCTTTTGGGCGGGGCGGCGGTGCTGAAGGGTGGCTTCTACATCGGCAAACACGAAGGCGACACGTTGCACATGATGCAGATCGTGTTCCGGATGGCCGAGGGTCAGGTGCCGCACCGCGATTTCATGACTCCGATCGGGGGGCTGGCCTTTGCCCCTATCGCCCTGTTCGTGAAATCCGGGATGGGCATCGGGATGGCGACGCTTTGGTCGCAGGTGCTGATGGCGGCCCTGTTCCTGCCTGCGGTCTGGTGGGTGGCCATGTCGCGGCTGTCGCCCTACCTTGCCGCCTTCTTCGGGATCGTTGTCATGGTGCTGATGCTGGCGCTGGTTCATGGCGAGGCACAGCGAAGCGTGTCGATCTCCATGCATTACAACCGCTGGGCCTGGGGGGCTGCGTTCATCGCGATCCTTGCCGCGCTGGTGCCGCCGGTGCATCCGCGCAGCGCCTTGGTCGACGGGATTATCATCGGGTTGATGGCCAGCGTCATGGTCCTGATCAAGGTCACCTATTTCGCGGCCTTCGCCCTTCCTGTCGTCCTTGCCCTGATCCTGACGAAGCAGACCCGCGCCCTGATCGTGGCGCTTCTGACCGGGGCGGTGGCGGCCGTGGCGATCACCCTTTGGCTTGGGCCCGATTTCTGGCTGGCCTATCTGGGCGATCTGCTGACCGTGGCCCGGTCCGAGGTGCGGCCCCAGCCGGGCGAGCCGCTCTCGGCGGTCGTCGGTGCGCCGGCCTATCTGGGCGGGTCGCTTGTGGCGATCATGGGGGTGATCCTGCTGCGACAGGCGCGAGCCGATGTGGGCGGGCTGGTCCTGCTGACGCTTCTGCCGGGGTTCTTCTATGTGACCTACCAGAACTTCGGGAACGACCCGCAGTGGACCTTGCTGTTGGCGGTTCTGCTGCTGGCCCTGCGCCCACAGGGCGAGGTGACCAACGCCATGGGCTGGAACATGCGCGGGGCGCTGAACATCTGCGCGGCCATGGCACTTGCCCTTGGGGCGCCCAGTTTCTTCAATCTTGCCTATAGCCCGTTCCGGCATTTCAACGTGGATGTGTCGACCTATGCGCCGCTGTTGCCGCGTGGCGGCATCCACGAAGACCTGCAAGGCGCGGCCCTGCGGGTCGAACGGGTCGATGGCCGGGTCGCGCTGGACGCGCCGGGGATGGCGCTGGCCGCCTACGCCAATGCCGAGCACCGCGAAGACCCGCCCCAGTTCATGGGAGAGACATTTGCCACCTGCAACGTCGAACTGGGGCTTCCGACCGTTTTCGACGCCATCTCGCGCGACTTGGAAGAGGCGGGGCTGGCCGGGGGCAAGCGGATCTTCGCGGCCGACCTGTTTTCGTCATACTGGCTGTTCGGGGATTTCGAACCGCTGGTCGGCGGGGCGCCTTGGTACTACGGCGGGCTGCCGGGATATGCTTCGGCCGACTACCTGCTGATCCCGATCTGCCCGGTGGTGCAGGACGTTCAGGCGCAGGTTCTAAAGGCGATCGAGGCCGAGGGCACTGACGGTCTGGCCGAAATCCGGCGCACTGATCTCTATATCCTCTACAGCAAGGGATAGGGCATCGGCCCAACGAAAAAGGGCCCCATCGGGGCCCGTCTTCGGTCCGGCACCACAAAAGGGCCGGGGCAGCGCTACTTACGCGGCTTCCGCGGCCTGCTCGGCGGCGTGGCGGCGCTCGCTTTCCTCACGCGACAGCGCAACAGAGGTGCGCACGCCCTTGGAAACAAACTCCATAAGGCCCTTCACAACCCGCTCGTTCGGGTCGATCCCGGCACAAGACAAGACTTCACGACCGTCCCGCGACCGCGCCCAGCGGGCGATCTGTTCGGGGCCGTTGCCGTACTTCTTGTCGTCGGCGATGGCGTCATCAAGCGCGGCAAGCACAACGGCCGCAAACAGTTTGCGGGCGCGGTTGCCTTGTTCGTTGTTGAACGCGGTGCCGTCAACGAAATCCTTCATCTGGCGTCCTTTGTTGTTTTTGCTCTTGTGGTTCAGGCGTGAGGCGCAATATGCCTATTTTGATCCGATTCGGGGGGCCTCTTTTGGAATGGCAGCCATGCGTCTAGTGCATGGCTGAACCGGCGTTTTTGGCATATTTGGGGTCGCCCCAGGTTGCTACGCCTCCAGATATAGGTCTCAAACCCCTCGAAACAACCAATTTGCCATAATTTTGCCACAGGTCCGAACATGCCCAAGATCAACGGAAACGAAATTCGTCCCGGAAACATCCTTGAACACGACGGGGGCCTCTGGGTCGCCGTGAAGGTCGATCACGTCAAACCTGGTAAGGGCGGCGCCTTTGCCCAGGTCGAGATGAAGAACCTGCGCAGCGGCTCCAAGCTGAACGAACGCTTCCGCAGCGCCGACAAGGTCGAACGTGTGCGGCTGGAACAAAAGGACCAGCAGTTCCTGTATGAAACCGATGGGATGCTGGTGTTCATGGACACCGACACCTACGAACAGATCGAACTGCCCGCTGACCTTCTGGGCGAACGTCGTCCCTTCCTTCAGGATGGCATGACCGTTGTCATCGAATACCACGAGGAGGAGGCGCTGAACGCGACCCTGCCGCAGAAAGTGACCTGCACCGTGACCGAGACCGAGCCGGTCGTGAAAGGGCAGACCGCCGCCAACAGCTACAAGCCCGCGATCCTTGATAACGGCGTGCGGATCATGGTCCCGCCCTTCATCGCGCAGGACGAAAAGATCATCGTGAACACGGAATCGATGGAATATTCCGAACGGGCCTAAGGCTTCGGACCGGACAAGGGAGGGCGCGGAGATGCTGACAGAGGCTCGCCGCGCCCTTTTGCTGTCTGCGGTGCGCGACGCGGCAGCGCAGGACATCCTGCCCCGGTTTCGTCGCCTGACTGCCGACCAGATCGGGACCAAGTCCGGCCCAGCCGATATTGTCACCATTGCCGACCGCGAGGCCGAGGCCCGGATCACCGCCCGCATCGCGGCCGACTGGCCCGAGGCGCTGGTGGTGGGGGAAGAGGCAGTCTCGGCCGACCCTGCACTCTTGGACCGGATGGACCGGGCAGACTGGGCCGTGGTGGTCGATCCGGTTGACGGCACATGGAACTTTGCCAATGGGTTGGCCACCTTTGGGGTCATCGTCGCGGTGCAATATCGGGGCCAAACCGTCTGGGGGGCGATCTATGACCCGCTGATGGACGACTGGGTCGAGGCGGGGGGCGACGCATGGTTCCTGTCCGACGATGGCACCCGGACGCCCCTGACAACCTCCACCACCGCGCGGGCCGAAGAGATGACAGGCTTCATCCCCCTGTTCCTGTTCCCCAAACAGGTCCAACCGGCCTTTGGCGCGGCATTTGCACGGTTCGGCCGGGTGCAGTCATTGCGCTGTTCGGCCCATGAATACCGGCTCTTGGCGCAGGGACGGGTTGAGTTCGTCCTGTCCGCCATGCTGAACCCCTGGGACCATCTGGCGGGCGCGCATGCGGCGCGTCGGGCCGGGGGCGTGGCGTGGCTGCTGAGCGGCGAGGACTATACCGCCGCACATCGGCACGGGCCGCTTCTGGTGGCCGGATCGGAGCAAGGCTGGCAGGCCGTGGCCGCAATCCTGCGGCCGATCCTGTCGGGCTAGTCCTTTTCCCAGACCACTTGTGCCTCCCCGGCGGTCATCGCGCCGCCGGCCCGGTCGAACCGCAGGTAGGCAAGGGCCTGATCCCCCGCAACGCTGTGCAGAATGCCCGCATCGCGATCACCTGCCATGATCGGGGTGCCGGGGGTGACCTCGCCGCTGACCCTAACCTGGGCCAGCCCCTTTTTCAGCTCGGTCTTGTGTTTCATCCGGGCGGTGACCTCTTGCCCGACATAGCATCCCTTGCGGAAATCCACCCCGTGCAGCCGTTCAAAGCCCATTTCAAGGATATAGCTGTCGGGTGTCAGCTCGGCGCCCGTTTCGGGCACCATCCGGGTCACGCGCAGGGCGGTCCAGTCGGTGCCGTCGTCCCCGCCTTCCGCACCGTAAAGACGCCAGCCAAGGGCTGGGTCGCGCGGGTCCATGACCGCTCCTTCGGGTGCGGGGCCGGTGCCGCGACGAACCTGCATCGCTGTCTCCTCGATCCCGACCTTGGCGCGCAGCTTGTACATCGACAAACGCTGCGCCAGCGCCGGTGCAAGCGCCGTATCGACGTCCAGCAGAATGCGGTCTCCGTCGCCCTTGAGGAAGAAATCGGCCAGATACTTTCCCTGCGGCGTCAGAAGGGCCGCGTAGACGATCCCGCCGTCACGGGTCTTGTCGACGTCATTGGTGACCAGACCTTGAAGGAAATGGGCGCGATCCTCGCCGGTGATCGCCAGAATGGTGCGGGTGTCGGACATGGGGCAGCTCCCTTCGCGTTGATCGGGATATAGGGTGGACGCAGGCGCCTGTCAGCCCCGGGATGGTGGGTTAAAACCCACCTTACGTGAGGGGCTCTGCCCCTCTGGCCCTTTCGGGCCATTCACCCCGGAGTATTTGGGGCAAAATGAGAGTCCATTCTTCTTTGGGTTAGAAATATCCTCTGGGGGCCGTGAATTGTCGGGTGGGGGGCGAAGCGCCCCCGGGTAAGGTGGGTCTTGACCCACCATCCCCTAGGCGTCGTCTCGGAACTGCATCCGGTAAAGGTCCGCGTAATGGCCGCCACGGGCCAGAAGCGCGTCATGGGTGCCTTCGTCCACCACGCGGCCCCGATCCATGACCACGATCTTGTCGGCGTCCCGCACGGTCGACAGGCGGTGCGCGATCACCAGCGTGGTGCGGCCCTTGGACAGGGTTTCCAGTGCCTCCTGCACCACCGCCTCAGACCTGGTGTCCAGCGCGCTGGTCGCCTCGTCCAGCAACAGCACGGGCGTGTCGCGCAGCAGGGCGCGGGCGATGGCGATCCGCTGCCGCTGCCCGCCCGAAAGGTTCGACCCGCGCGGCCCGGCCGGGCTGTCGAGGCCCTTGGGCAGCTTGGGCAGGAATTCCGTGACATGGGCTGCGTCCAGCACCTGCTGCAGCCGCTCCTCGGTGATATCGGTGCGACCCAGCAGGATGTTTTCGCGCAAGGTATCGTCGAACAGGGCCGCATCCTGACTGACCACCGAAAACAGCCCGCGCAGGTCGGACAGCGTCAGGTCGGTCGTATCCACCCCGCCAATCGTGACGGCGCCGCTGTCCGCATCCACAAGCCGGGTCAGCAGGTTGAAGACGGTGCTTTTCCCCGCCCCCGACGCGCCCACCAGCGCCACGGTCTGCCCGCCCCCGGCGGTCACGGTCACACCCCGCAGCACGGTCTGGTCGCCATAAGAC
Organism: Loktanella sp. IMCC34160; assembly: GCF_004145845.1. Taxonomy (GTDB): domain Bacteria; phylum Pseudomonadota; class Alphaproteobacteria; order Rhodobacterales; family Rhodobacteraceae; genus SELP01. Next base: position 455,069 of record NZ_SELP01000004.1, read on the forward strand.
AGGGTCACATCGCGCAACGCGATCTCGGGCGCGCCGACGGGCGCGGGCAGGGCGCGCGCCGGGTCTTTCAGCGCGACCGGTTCGGCAAAGACCCCGTTGATCCGCTCGATCGAGGCCGAGGCCGCCTGCATCTGCCCCGACAGGTTGCCCAGTCGCCGCAGCGGGTCGAAGGACAGCGCCATTGCGGTAAAGAAGGCCATGAAATCCCCGACGGTCTTGTCGCCAGAGATGATCTGAAGCCCCCCGAAATAAAGCACGCACAGGAACCCGATCCCGGTCATGATGTCGATCAGCGCCGGGATCAGCGCCTGCCCGAAGGCGGATCCAACCTCGGACCGGACCCGCTCTTCGGTAAGGCTGCGGTAGCGGTCGGACTGGTAGCGTTCCAGCCGGTTCAGCTTGATCGGGGCAATCCCGTGAAAGATCTCGTCCAGCCGGATCGACATGCGGCCCGCCACTTCCCGCGCCGCCCGCGCCCGCCGCCGGACAAAGCCCTGCGCCAGCAGCGAGGGCAGGATCAGCAGCGGAATGCCTAGAAGCGCCAATACGGTCCAGAGCCAGTCTATCCAAAGCGCCACCCCGAACAGCGCGATGACCGAAACCACGTCCCGCCCCAGCCCGGTGGCGAGCTGGTTCCACACCAGCCCGATGGATTCCACATCCCCCTGCACCCGTTCGATCAGGTAGCCCGGCGGGTTCTTTTGATGAAACGCGCTGTCGAGCCGCATCAGCTTGTCCACCAGACCAGTCCTCAGGTCGGCGGCCATGCGCTGTTGCACCCGCGTCATCAGCACCCGTTGCAGGACAGAGGTGACCGCGCGGACCGCGAAGATCACCAGAATTCCGCCGCCGACGGTCCAAAGCATCCCGATATTGCCGGCGACGAAGACATCGTCGAACATCGGCTTGATCAGATAGCTGATCAGCCCGAGCATCGACCCTTCGATGACCATGAACACCAGCGCCGCGCCCAGCGTGCCCTTGTGCCGATGCAGGAACCCCCTCCAGAGCCACGCCAAAAGCGCCCGCACGGTCTGGGGCGCGGGGGCGGGCGTCACGTCGGGGGTGTTGGTCAGGGTCATGGCCCCCTCTATCCCGTTGGCCCCGACAGGGGCAAGCCAAAGCGCGGGCGGGTCAGGACAGGCCCGCCCGGACGCGGGCGGTGAAATCCTCGCCCCGCAGTTCGAAGTTGTCGTATTGGTCGAAACTGGCGCAGGCGGGGGCCAGAAGGACCGTATCGCCCGCTTCGGCCTCGGCCATGGCGCGGGTGACGGCGGTGTCCATCGTGGTGCAGACCTCGGCCTCGACACCGGTCAGTTGGCGGGCGAAATCCTCTGCCTCACGCCCGATGACATAGGCCTTCAGGACCGAACCGGTGGCGGGCAGAAGGCCGGACAGACCGCCCTCTTTCTGCAAGCCGCCGCAGATCCAGCGGATCCGGTCAAAGGCGCCAAGCGCCTTGGCCGCGCTGTCCACATTGGTGGCCTTGCTGTCGTTGACGTAACGCACCCCGCGGGCCTCGGCCACCAGTTGTGACCGGTGCGGCAGGCCCGGATAGGTTTTCATCGCCGCCTCGATCTGGCGCGGTCCGATGCCCAGCGTCCGCGCGGCGGCATAGGCGGCACAGGCGTTCTGGTGGTTATGGGCGCCCGGCAGGCCCGACACTGCCCGCAGGTCGATTGAGGCCACCTGCCGCCCCTTGCGGTATTCCGACAGGAACCCTTTGCGGGCAAAGACGGTCCAGCCTTCTCCGGCCAGCTTTTGCCCCGAAGAGATGCGGATCACCCGATCATCGCCCGGCCCCTCGGAAAGCTGGTTTGCGAGATAGCGGCCTTCGGCCTCATCCACGCCGATCACGGCCCGGTCCGGTCCGCCTTCGGCAAACAGACGCCGTTTGGCCGCGAAATAGCCGCCCGGTCCGCCGTGCCGGTCAAGGTGATCGGGAGACAGGTTTGTGAAGACGGCCACATCCGGGGTCAGGGCGCGGGCAAGGTCTGTCTGGTAGCTGGACAGTTCCAGAACGATCACCTCGCCATCGCGGGCGGGGTCAAGATCCAGCACCCCACGGCCGATATTGCCGGCAAGTTGGGTCGGGCGGCCCGCCTCTGACAGGATGTGGTGCAAGAGTGCCGAGGTGGTGGATTTGCCGTTCGACCCGGTGATCGCCACGATCCGGGGCGTCTGGTCGAAACTGTCCCAGTCGTCGCCCCCGAAGGACCGAAAGAACAAGCCGATGTCATTGTCCACAGGCACGCCCGCCACCAGGGCTGCGGCAATCGCGGGATGCGGGGCGGGGTAAAGATGCGGAATGCCGGGCGAGGTGACGAGCGCGGCGAGGCCCGACAGGGTCTTGTCCTTGCTCAGGTCGGCAAGGGTCAGCCCTTCGGCCTCTGCCGCGTCGCGGGCGGTCTGGCTGTCGTCCCAGCAGATCGGCTCGGCCCCACCCGCGATCAGCGCGCGCGCTGTGGCCCGGCCCGACCGGCCCAGCCCGAGAACACCGATTTTCTGTCCCGCGACACCGCGCACTGGAATCATCTGAACACCTTCTGGCTTTGGTCGGGGCAGACTGCCCTTGGCCCGTGAAATGCGCAAGGTGCGGGGGGTGGTGGGTTAAAACCCACCTTACGTTCAGGGGCGCTGCCCCTCTGGCCCGTTCCGGGCCATTCACCCCGGGATATTTCAGACCCAAAGAAGCGGGCTAGACTGAGGTCCATTCTTCTTTGGGTTCCAAATATCCTCTGGGGGCCATGAATTTTCTGGTGGGGGGCGAAGCGCCCCCGGGTAAGGTGGGTCTTGACCCACCATCCGCGAAGGGGAAAGGGCGCCCGAAGGCGCCCCCGACTTTGTCATTGTCCGGTTGGATCAGTCGATGATCGCGTTCATCGTGGCCGACGGCCGCATGATCGCCGCGGTCTTGGCCGCGTCCGGGTGGTAATATCCGCCTTGATCCACGGCCTGTCCCCGGCCTGCCTGCAATTCGGCGATGATCGTCGCCTCGTTCTCGGCAAGGGCTGTGGCGATCGGGGCGAAATGGGCGGCAAGCTCTGCGTCGTCGGACTGTGCGGCCAGCGCCTCGGCCCAATAGCGGGCGAACCAGTAGTGGCTGTCGCGGTTGTCGGGCTGGCCCACCTTGCGGCCCGGGCTGCGGCCATGGTCCAGCACGCCCTGCGTGGCAGCCTCGACCGCGTCGCCCAGAACGGCGGCTTTGCGGTTGCCCTTGGCCTCGGCCAGGAACTTGAAGCTTTCGCCAAGGGCGCAGAATTCCCCAAGGCTGTCCCAGCGCAGGTGGTTTTCGCCATGCAGCTGCTGCACGTGCTTGGGCGCGGAGCCGCCGGCACCGGTTTCGAACAGCCCGCCGCCCTGCATCAGTTTCACGATCGACAGCATCTTGGCCGAGGTGGCCAGTTCGAGGATCGGGAACAGGTCGGTCAGGTAGTCGCGCAGCACGTTGCCGGTGATCGCGATGGTGTTTTCGCCCTTGGTGATGGTTTCGAGGCTGGCGATGGTCGCCTCGCGCGGTGCCATGATTTCGAACTTGTCGGCCACGCCCTTGGCTTCGAGGATCGGTTTCACATAGGCGATCAGCTCGGCGTCGTGGGCGCGGTTTTCATCCAGCCAGAAGATCGACCGGTAGCCGGTCAGCCGCTGCCGTTCGATGGCAAGGTTGACCCAGTCTTCGATCGGTGCCTTGCGGGCGCTGGCCGACCGCCAGATATCACCGGCCTCGACGCTTTGCTGGTGCAGGACGGTCCCGTCATCCAGGATCATCTTCACCACGCCGTCGGCGGGGATTTCAAAGGTGGTCGGGTGGCTGCCGTATTCCTCGGCCTTCTGGGCCATCAGGCCAAGGTTCTGCACTGTCCCGGCGGTGGCCGGGTTCAGTTTGCCATTGGCTTTGAAGAATTCGATCGCGGCGTCGTAGACCGGCGCATAGGAATTGTCGGGGATGACACAGACTGCATCGTGTTCCTTGCCGTCCGGGCCCCAGCCCTTGCCCCCTGCGCGGATCAGCGCCGGCATCGAAGCGTCGATGATCACGTCCGACGGGACGTGCAGGTTGGTGATGCCCCGGTCGCTGTCGACCATATACATCGGCGGGCGGGTGGCGTTGACCGCCTCAATCGCGGCGAGGATTTCCGGCTCGTCTTTGACCTTCTCCAAGAGGGTGCCAAGGCCCGCGTTGCCGGACACGCCGAGTTCCGCCAGCCGGTCGCCGTATTTTTCGAAGACGGGGGCCAGCCAGGCCTTGACCGCGTGGCCAAAGATGATCGGGTCAGAGACCTTCATCATCGTGGCCTTCATGTGCAGCGAGAACAACACACCTTCGGCCTTGGTCTTTTCGATCTCTTCGGCAAGGAAGGCATCCAGCGCCTTCGCCGACATATAGGTCGCGTCGACCACGGTCCCGGCCGGGTAGCTGACCGCATCCTTCAGGACGGTTTCGCCGTCCGTCGTTTCCAGCACGATCTTCGCAGTGGCGGCGGCGGGCAGGGTGGCCGATTCCTCGTTCGAGTAGAAATCGCCGCCCGACATCGCAGCGACCCGCGTCTTGCTGTCAGCCGACCAGTCGCCCATCCGGTGCGGGTTGGCCTGGGCGAATTTCTTCACGGCGGCGGCAGCGCGGCGGTCAGAGTTGCCTTCGCGCAGAACCGGGTTCACCGCCGACCCCTTGATGGTGTCATACTTGGCGCGCACGGCCTTTTCTTCGTCGGTGGCCGGGGTTTCGGGATAATCGGGCAGGGCATATCCCTGACCCTGCAATTCCTTGACCGCCGCGACCAGCTGCGGCACCGAGGCCGAAATGTTGGGCAGCTTGATCACATTCGCCTCGGGCGTCTTCACCAGCTCGCCCAGTTCGGCCAGATCGTCGCTGATCCGCTGCTCTTCGGTCAGATACTCCGGGAAGGTCGCAAGGATACGACCCGCAAGCGAGATGTCCTTGGTGCCCACGCTCACGCCTGCGGCGCTCGCAAAGCTCTGGATGATCGGCAGAAGCGAGGCCGAGGCCAGTTCCGGTGCTTCGTCGACCTTGGTGTAGATGATGTCGGGGGTGGTGTTCGCGTCCATGATGTCCTCGCCAGAATCAAGTTTGGCATACAATAGTATACAATTTCCCGGGACGCCAGTGACCAAGCTGTCACAGGCACCATATAGCCGGGGGTCCAGCCGGTCTTACTTTGCGGCCTTGTCCGATGGCAACAAGACACTGGAAAAACGGTTTCGCCCACGCTAACGGTTTCAGCGCGTGGGGCGATGGCGTCGCCCCGTGATTCCACGCATGTCCGTCCTGAACGCCGGGACCTCTTTGCTAAGAAGGGGGCCAAACATGGACCGTCCCGAATTCTACCGTTTTCACCAGGGCGACCGGATCCTGCCGTTCGCCGCATCCGAATATGATGCCCGCCTTGCCGGGCTGCGCAAGATCATGGCCGACGCCGGGGTCGACGCCGCCGTGTTCACCTCGATGCACAACATCGCCTATTACTCGGGGTTCCTGTACTGTTCGTTCGGGCGGCCCTACGGGCTGGTCGTGACCGCAACCGACAGCGTGACCATCAGCGCGGGCATCGACGCGGCCCAGCCCTGGCGGCGCTGCCACGGCGACAACATCACCTATACCGACTGGAAGCGGAACAACTACTGGCGGGCGATCCGCTCGGTCACCGGCACCGGCAAGGTCATCGGCTACGAGGGCGACCACATCAGCCTTGCGCAAAAGGCGCTGCTGGATGAGTTCCTGTCGCCGTCGGAAACCCGCGACATTGCCGCCGCGACCATGGTGCAGCGGATGCACAAATCCGCGGCCGAACTGGAGATGATCCGCGCGGGCGCGGCCACGGCGGATGTTGGTGGCTTTGCCATTCGCGACGCGATCAGCGTCGGCGCGCGCGAGATTGACGTGGCCATGGCGGGCCGCGACGCGATGGAACTGGAGATCGCCAAACGCTTCCCCGAGGCCGAATACCGCGACACCTGGGTCTGGTTCCAGTCGGGCATCAACACCGATGGGGCGCATAACCCCGTGACCGCACGGCAGTTGCAAGTCGGCGATATCCTGTCGCTGAACACCTTCCCGATGATCTCGGGCTATTACACCGCGCTGGAACGAACCATGTTCGTGCGCGAGGTGGACGAGGCCAGCCTGAAGATCTGGGAGGCCAACGTCGCCGCCCACGAACTGGGGATCAGCCTGCTGAAGCCCGGTGCGAAATGTTCGGACATCACGGCGCAGATCAACGATTTCTTCGCCGAACGGCAGCTTCTGCAATACCGGACCTTCGGCTATGGCCATTCCTTCGGTGTGCTGTCCCACTACTACGGACGCGAGGCCGGGCTGGAACTGCGCGAAGACATCGACACGGTTCTGGAACCGGGCATGGTAATCAGCATGGAGCCGATGCTGACCATCCCCGAAGGCCAGCCGGGGGCCGGTGGCTACCGCGAACATGACATCATGATCATCACCGAAGACGGCAACGAGGATATCACCAAGTATCCCTACGGGCCGGAATTCAACGTGGTCGGATAACGCCATTGTGACGCGGCGGGACAGGAGTGTTTTGCAACCGGCGTTCAGGGTGCTAAGGATCGTTCAACGTTGCTTATTGCCGGGAATCTAATGCCGTTTTTGACACCCACCCGCCGCGCCTTCATTGCCCTTGCCGGATCTGCCGCCGCCACCGCCTGTACCCCGGTGCCCGAGGATGTCGTCGGCCCCGACGGCGAGGGCCCGATGTCGGCGCAGCAGGCGATGGACCTGTTCGGTTTCATCCCGGTGGAAGGTTACGGCCCGATCGAGGATGGCGGCTTCAGCCTGCCGCCGATCCCGCCCAGTTTTCTGGAATGGCCCAACCGGCGGCAACTGGTCTTCTACGAAGGCGAGCGCGAGCCGGGCAGCATCGAAATCGACCCATGGGCCAAGTTCCTTTACTTCATCCTCGAGGATGGCACCGCATGGCGTTACCCCATCGCCGTGGGACGCGCCGGTCTGTCGCTGCGCGGGACGACTGTGATCCGGGTCAAGAAGGAATGGCCGGGCTGGACCCCGACCGCGAACATGCTGCGCCGCCAGCCCGAGGTCTATGGACCCTTCCGCCGTGGCGTCGAAGGCGGGTTGGCCAGCCCCCTGGGTGCGCGGGCGCTCTATCTCTATCGCGGCAACCGCGACACCCACTACCGCATCCACGGAACGAATGACCTGCCGTCGATTGGCAATTCGGGGTCGGCGGGCTGTATCCGGCTGTTCAACCACGACATCATCGACCTGTTCGACCGGGTCGAAGTTCCGACGACGGTGAACATCCGCACCGAAGAGGATTCCCTGCGCCTGCTTGGCCCGGCCTACAGCCCGCGCGGGGTGGAACTGCCGCCAACCATCGTCAGCCCGGAATCGATCTACGGGGCGACGGATGTCGTGTCTGACGATGCCGCGGACGGGGACGACGGCGGCTCCGACGCCTGATCGCCTCTGGGGCGGAACGTTCGGCTAGTGCAACAAGTTGACGGCCTTTCAGGACGAAACGGTCATTTTGTAGTCCGGGCCGAATAGCGCCGAAGGTGCCGGCCCATCGCCAGACCGCCCACGGGGCTGGCGATTTTGCCTGACTGGGTGCATCGCTCATGCGGAGCGCGGACGTGGCAGAGATAAAGCGCAAAGCACCGGCGTTGATCGCCATCCCGCGGTCTGCCGATGGGCCTCCTGCCAAAGGTCGGACTTGGGCCCAAAGCCGACTTTCGTAGTTTTGTTCAGACAATCCCGCTTTCTAATTGCAGCAAATCAAGACGACGCCGACACCTGCGCTTGGGGCGCTTTGTTGCCTGCGGGTCGGGGGCCGCCGCTAGCGCACCGTCCGCGTGTCGGGCAGGGTGATTTTTGCCACTTGTTCGGCAATCGGATCGACGGACAGCGGGTGGGTTTCATCGGCGAAATCGGCCGGGTCGGTCATCCGTTGCCACGTCCCGCGGCGAAAGACCTCAAGCGCGGAAAACTTGGCCTTGTAGCCCATCTTCGGGCTGCCCGGCACCCAATAGCCAAGGTAAACGTAAGGCAGGCCCAACTCCCGCGCGATCTGCACGTGGTCTAGGATCACATAGGTGCCAAGACTGTCCTTGTCCTTCTCGGGGTCGAAGAACGAATAGACCATGCTCAGCCCGTCATCGAGGATATCGGTCAGGCAGACGGCAGTCAGATCGTCGGGGTTGCCGGATGCGGGGTCCGAATATTCGATCAGCCGGGACCGGATCGGGGTCTCTTCGACCATGGCTGCGAATTCGAACATATCCATGTCCGCCATGCCGCCATCGGCGTGCCGGCTGTCCAGATATCGCCGGAACAGATCGTATTGTTCGTCCGAGGCCCAGGGCGACCGGGCCCGGCGGGCAAGGTAAGCGTTGCGGCGGGCGACGCGCCGCTGCCCCTTGTTGGGCACGAAATCGGCCACCCGGATCCGGGCCGAGAGGCAGGCGGCGCAATCGGCGCAAGACGGGCGGTACAACACGTTCTGCGACCGCCGGAACCCCTGTTTCGACAAGTGATCGTTCAGCCGTTCGGCCTGCTCCCCCTGTAGCGCTGTAAACAACTTCCGCTCCATCCGGCCCTCAAGGTAGGGGCAGGGTTGCGGCGCCGTCACATAGAACTGGGGCGCAAGAGGCAGGGTATGGCGCATCGGCTTCCGACAGGTGTTCCAAGGGGCAGGTTAGCAACGCATCTGCCACAGGCCAAGCACTTGGTTACTATTCGGTAAACAGGGGCAACGGCCCGCCACCTGAAACGAAAACGGGCGCCCCCGAAGGCGCGCCCGAGATGATCGGTCTGCGAAGGCCTAGATGCCGGTGCAGATGTATTTCATTTCAAGGTAATCCTCGATCCCGTGGTGGCTGCCTTCACGGCCAAGACCGGACTGTTTAACCCCGCCAAACGGTGCAACCTCGGTCGAGATGATGCCTGTATTGACGCCCACGATCCCGTATTCCAGCGCTTCGGACACCTTTGTCACTCGGCTGATGTCCTTGGCGAAGAAGTAGGAGGCAAGGCCAAAGATCGTGTCATTGGCCTGCGCGATCACGTCATCCTCATCCTCGAACATGAACAGGGGCGCGAAGGGGCCAAAGGTTTCGTCATTGGCAACCATCATGTCCTTGGTGGCGTTGGTCACGATGGTGGGTTCAAAGAATTGCCCGCCCAGTTCGTGCTCCTTGCCGCCTGTCAGGATCTGGCCGCCCTTGTCCAGCGCGTCTTTCAGATGCTGGCGCACCTTTTCCACGGCGGCGGCTTCGATCAGCGGGCCAAGGGCGGTGCCCTCGGTCAGGCCATCACCCACCTTCAACGCCTCGACCGCGACCTTCAGCTTGGCCGCGAATTCGTCATAAACGCCCTTCTGCACATAGATCCGGTTGGCGCAGACGCAGGTTTGGCCGTTGTTGCGGAATTTGCAGGCGATGGCCCCGGCCACCGCTTCGTCGATGTCGGCGTCATCGAACACGATGAAGGGGGCGTTGCCGCCAAGTTCCATCGAACATTTCATCACCTGATCGGCGGCCTGACGCAGCAAGATGCGGCCCACTTCGGTGGACCCGGTGAAGGTCAGCTTGCGCACCTTGTGGTTTTCGCAGAACTCCTTGCCGGTTCCGGACGCATCGTTCGAGGTGACGATGGACAAGAGGCCCTTGGGCAGGCCCGCTTCTTCGGCCAGAGCCGCCAGCGCCAGCGCCGAGAGCGGGGTCTGGGACGCGGGGCGCAGCACGAAGGCGCAGCCGGCGGCCAGCGCAGGCGCCGCCTTGCGGGTGATCATGGCCGAGGGGAAGTTCCACGGCGTGATCCCGGCGGCAACCCCGATGGGCTGCTTGATGACGGTAATCCGCTTGTCGGCCATATGGCCGGGGATGGTTTCGCCATAGATCCGCTTGGCCTCTTCCCCGAACCATTCCACGAAAGACGCGGCATAGGCGATCTCGCCCTTGGCCTCGGCCAGCGGCTTGCCCTGTTCGGCGGTCATGATGGTGGCAAGGTCATCCTGATTGGCCATCATCAGGTCGAACCAGCGGCGCAGGATCTGGGCGCGTTCCTTGCCCGTCCGCTTGGCCCAGTCCTTTTGCGCGACATACGCCGCGTCGATGGCCTGCGCCACTTCGTCCCGCGACAGGTCCGCAACCTCGGCGATGACATCGCCGCGGGCCGGGTTGGTGACGCCAAAGGTCTTGCCGGATGCCGCGGAAACCCATTCCCCGCCAAGGAAAGCCTTGTCACGCAGGAGGCCGGGGTTTTTCAATAGCGACGAGAGGTCGGTCTTCTGATCAAGCATTCTGTCCTCCGGAAAAATTTGATCATATCTCTTGCACGTCACCGGACCAAGGTCCAGAGATTCGGGCGCGCAGAGGAATACGAGGGGAAGACTAATGGCAGAGCTGGATGATGCATATGCAAACGCGACCTATATTCCGGGGGGCATGGACTATCCCGACAAATGGGGGGGGCTGGCAGCGGAGTTCCGGGCCAGCCATGCCCGGTCCGAACTGGACCTGAGTTATGGCGATCATCCGCGCCAGCGAGTTGATCTGTTCCATCCGGAAGGCCCGGCGAAGGGGTTGTTGGTCTTTGTCCACGGCGGCTATTGGCTGCGGTTCGACAAGAGCTTCTGGTCGCATCTGGCGACCGGGCCGCTGGCGCGTGGCTGGGTGGTGGCGATGCCGTCCTACCGGCTGGCTCCCAAGGTGCGCATCGGACAGATCACACAGGATGTGGAGGCGGCGATCGGGCTGGTGGCGGGACGTATCGATGGGCCGATCCGGCTGGCGGGCCATTCCGCGGGTGGGCACCTTGTCGGCCGGATGATCTGCACCGACCGCGCGCCGGTCTGGCGCGACCGGGTGGAACATGTGGTTCCGATCTCGCCGGTGGCGGACCTTGACCCGCTGCGGCGCACCTCGATGAACGCGGAGCTGCAGATTGAACCGGCGGACCCCGAAAGCCTGACCCGGCAGGACCGGGCGGATATCCGGGCAACGGTCTGGGTTGGGTCGGCGGAACGCCCGGTGTTCGTGGAACAGGCCCAACGGCTGGCGGCGCATTGGGGCTGCGACTGTGTGATCGACCCCGGACGGCACCATTTCGACGTGATCGAACCGCTGGCCGACCCCGACAGCCTCTTGACCGAGGCAATCCTCGGCTAGCCATGGGTCAAGACCCATGGTGACGGTTCAGAGGCGCTGCCCCTCTGGCCCTTTCCGGGCCATTCACCCCGGGATATTTACCCACCCAAAGAAGGGGACAGGCCGGACCATGTGGGCAGCGGATCGCCGGGCAGGGGCCGGGCCGCGTGCACCCCGCGCGCGATGGCCCGTGCAAGGCAGGTCGCGGCAAGATGCCCGAGCATCAGCGGATCACTCACCGGGTCGGACACCTCCTGCGCTCCGGTGGAGACCGCGAAGACAAGGTCGCCGTCCATCGGCGTGTGACTGGGGACCAGCGCCCGCGCCATCCCATCATGGGCGGCGGTCGCCATCCGGGTGCATTGCGCCTGCGTCAGCGCCGCATCGGTCGCAACGATGGCGATGGTGGTATTGCGATGGCTGCCCAGTTTGGTCCGCACCTCGTCCGGATAGGTTGCCGCCGGGCCAAGCCCGCCGAATTCATCCCCCTGTTCAAAGGGTGCGGCCCAGAAATGCCGCCCGCCACCTACGGTGGCCGACCCCAGCGCATTGACCGCCACAAGCGCCCCGACCGTCACCCCGCCGGGGCCAATGGCCGACGCAGACCCAAGCCCCCCTTTGAGCGTCGCTGTGGTGCAGCCGGTGCCCGCGCCTGTCGTGCCAAGGCCGAAATTCGACCCGGCATTGGCAAGGGCCGCTGCCCCCAACGCGGGGTAGGGCGATGTTGACCAGCCATGGTCGCCGCCGCCCATCAGGTCGAACAGGATCGCCGCCGGTACGATGGGCACCCGGTGCGGCCCGACGGCAAAGCCGCGCCTCTGCGCCTTGAGCGCGCCCATCACCCCGTCGGCGGCGGCCAGTCCAAAGGCCGATCCGCCCGACAGGACCAGCGCATCCACCTGTTCCACCGTCCTGTCTGGCGCCAGAAGATCCGTTTCGCGGGTGCCCGGCGCGCCCCCCATGATACAGACCCCGGCGGTGAAGGGCGCATTGGCCGTCAGGACCGTGACCCCGGATCGCAGATCCATGTCCTGCGCATTGCCGACCCGCAGGCCCGCCACATCGGTGATCAGGTTGCGGGGGCCGGGGATCATTCCGGCACCTCCCACGCACCGAGGTAGGCCAGTTTCGGCGTGTCGTTCAACTCGTAGGGGAAGCCGCCAAAGGCGGCCTCGTCCAGAACCACCAGCGTCCGGGCCGCCCCAAGTCGGTCGCGCACAGTTCCGGCAGTATCGGGCGGGAACCGGTGGCGGATGAAGTCCCCCGCCGCTGGGCCATGGGCAACAGTCACGAAGCGGATATCGACGAAGGCACCCGGCAGGTCATTGGTCAGCGGTTCGGGATGATCCTTGTCGGGGGCCATGAAGCAATAGGCGCGGGCGGCGTCGCCGCTTTCGAAATCGCCCGCGAAAAGATGAAGCCGCATCATGCCCGGCGCCGGGGGCGGGGGCAGTTCGGGGTCGTCGCCAATCGGGGCGAAGATATCGCGCAGCCGGGACCAGAGGCTCATATGCAGCGGCCCCCGTCCACTTCCAGTGCGACACCGGTGATCATGCTGGCCTCGTCGGAACACAGGAAGGCGGCGGCGCTGCCCATATCCTCGGGCGTGGAGAACCGGCCCAGCGGAATGGTCGACAGGAATTTCGCCCGCAGCTCGGGCGAGTCGCCCCCCATGAAGGACGGTAGCAACGGGGTTTCGCCCGCCACCGGGTTGATCGCGTTGACCCGCACCCCGTGGGGGGCAAGTTCCACGGCCATCGCCTTGGTCGCGGTGATCATCCAGCCCTTTGAGGCGTTGTACCAGTTCAGGTTCGGCCGGGGGCTGACCCCGGCGGTCGAGGCAACGTTCAGGATTGCCCCAGCCCGGCGGGTTTTCATCGCCGGGACAAAATGGCGGGCCGTCAGGTAGACAGACTTGGCGTTCACGGCCAGTACGCGGTCAAACTCTGCTTCGCTGACCTCCTCCATCGGTTGCGGCAGATGGGTGACGCCGGCATTGTTCACAAGGATATCGAGATCGCCCAGATGGTCCGCCGCCGCGTAGGCCAACATCGCGACCGAGGCATTGTCGGCCACGTCCACCGCCCGTGCCAGCCCGCCGATTTCAGTGGCGACGGCGCGGGCGGCATCCAGGTTGATGTCGGCCACCATGACCCGCGCCCCCCCGGCGGCAAATTTCCGGGCGATCCCGGCGCCAAAGCCGGACCCGCCTCCGGTGACAATCGCTGTTTTTCCCTGAAGTCTCATGCCCCGCAGGGTCGGCCAGCGCGGCGGCTTTGGCAAGCCTGTTTCAGGCGCGGTCCTTCGCCGTCATCCACAGCCAGGGGGTCGGCCCCGCCCGCCATTCCCACAGCGCGATCAACCGGTCCATATCGGACAGGGCCTGCATCCAGTCGGGCAGGGCGGCGGCATCTTCGGCCCGGTCCAGCCGGGTGATCGAATGGGTGTCCCGGAACCGGGCGGCGATCCGGTCCAACAGGCCGGGTTTCATGCCCTCGTGCACCTCGACCAGAATATCGGCGGCCAGAAGGCCCGGGGCCTTGGTGGGATCAAGCACCTCATCCTCTGCCCCTTCGATGTCGCAGATGACGACCGTGGGGGCCGCGGTGCAGATGTCGAACTCTGCACCGCCGATTTCCGCGCCGATCAGAACCCTGTCAGCCACCTCGTTCGCCTGTGCCAGTGCTGCGCATTTCTCGCGTGCTTTCGGGTCGGCATCGCGGGCCCAGATTTCGGTGTCGGGCAGGCGGCGGGCAAGGCCCACGGCGTAATAGCCTTCGGCGCTGCCGACGTCGATGATCCGGGCGGGCGCGGCGGCGATGATCTGTTCCAGAACCGGCGCGATCCCGGCCTCGTAGCAGCCGATCATCCGGGGGGCCAATCCGCCTTCTGACGCAGCAACGGCATAGTCCATCCCCTTGAACGGGCCGGTCTGGACGGTGCGCCCATCGCGCCCGATGATCGTGTTCGACACAAGCTGCGCCCGCCACTTCGCCAGAAGACGCAGCGCCGCATTCAGGTGATCCTTGTCCGGCTCGCCCTCCAGCAGGGCGCGAAGCCGCGCGGTGACCGCGCGGTCGAGGGAAGTTGGGGCCATGTCTATTCCGCCGCCATTGAAAACCATGCGTCGATCCGGTCGCGCAGGGCGGCCCAGATGGCCGGTGCGCCCCGGTCCACCTTGACGCCGACGCGCGACTGAAGCTGCGCCGGGGTGACATTGTATTCGGGCCAGGTGCCGCCGCCGGTTTCAAGATTGGCGATGACGGGCTGCACCCGGTCGATGGCCTTGGCAAAGATGGCGTCGGGCGTTTCGGCTGCTTCGAATTCGTCCCAAAGCGCACGCAGGGCCGCGCCTTGTGCGTCAGGCAGCAGGCCAAAGATACGATCGGCGGCGGCCTGCTCGGCGGCCATCACAACGGCCCCGCCGTGGGCATTGCCGTTTGCCGAATGGATCGGGACATCGCCGGTGTCGATCTCGACCAGATCGTGGATCAGCATCATCGCCACGGCCCGGCCCGGATCGACGGGGTGGGCGGCATGTTCGGCCAGAACATGGGCGAACAGTGCCACGTGCCAACTGTGTTCGCCGGAATTCTCGCGCCGTCCGCCGCGATAGTTTCGGGTCGCGCGGATGACGGTTTTCAGCCGGTCCGCCTCGATCAGAAAGCGTAGACGGGCGGGAAGGGGGTGGTCGTCCGGCAGCGGGCTGCCCGCGCCAGACAGAAGGCCGCTGGCATGGGCGTGCATCTCGGGCCAGCGATCGCGGAGGATCGCGGCGCGGCCGGTGGCAAGGTTGTCCCGCGCGATCTGCGGGTGGTCGGCCGGGGCGTTGACCCCATGGATGATCTGGAAAATGGGTTGCGACAGGTCCAGAGCCTTGGCGAATTGTGCCGTTGGGGTCTGGGCGGCCTCGAATTCGTCCCAAGCCCCGCGCAGCGCTGCGCCCTGATCGGCGGGCAGAAGGCCGAACAGCCGGTCCGCCGCGGCCCGTTCCTTGGCGGCGACCTCTGCCGGATCGAAGGCAATGTTGATCGGATGGTCGCCCGCGTCGATCTCGACCAGATCATGCAGTAAAAGCATGAGGATCGCGCGGGTCACATCGACGCCCGCCGGGGCGTCGGCCCCAAACACCAGCGCCCAAAGTGCAAGATGCCAGCTGTGTTCGGCGCTGTTTTCCAACCGCGTGCCGCAGGTCAGAAAATTGGCCCGGTCGACGCTTTTCAGCAGGTCCGCCTCGGTCAGGAAGGCCAGCTGCGCGTCGATTCGGCCCCGGTCAGCCATCGGCCTCTGCCTGCGCGGCCTTGCGCTTGCGGGCCCGGTCCGCCAGCAGTTCCCGCGCGCGTTTTTCGGCGCGGCGGACCCGGATCGCGGTCTTGTAGGCCTCTTCCAGCGTCTGGGACGAGGTGCCCAGGATCGCCGCGATTTCGTCAACGATCTTGTCGTCGCCGGTCTTTGCCTCATCGGCCAGCGCAAGCTGGGCGATGTCGTCGGCCATATCGTCAAGAAGCCCCATCGCGGCCCCCTAGCGTGTGTTTTCGGTCAGGCGGCGGCGCACGTAGCCCTGAACGTGATCGATCATGGTGTCCATGTGCGGATCTTCAAAGAAATGGCCCGCCCCCTCGATCTGTTCATGGGTGATGGTGATGCCCTTCTGCTCGTGCAGCTTGCCGACAAGGCTTTCGGTGTCGGCAGGCGGTGCGACCCGGTCGGCGGTCCCGTTGATGATCAGGCCGGAGGCGGGGCAGGGGGCAAGGAAGCTGAAGTCATACATGTTGGCCGGCGGTGCGACCGAAATGAAACCGGTGATCTCGGGGCGGCGCATCAACAGTTGCATCCCGATCCAGGCCCCGAACGAGAAGCCTGCAACCCAGCAATGCTTGGAATTGGTGTTCATCGACTGCAGGTAGTCGAGCGCCGAGGCGGCATCGGACAATTCGCCGATACCCTGATCGTATTCGCCCTGGCTGCGCCCGACCCCACGGAAGTTGAACCGCAGCACCGTAAAGCCCATTTTGTGAAAGGCGTAATGCAGGTTGTAGACCACGCGGTTGTTCATCGTGCCGCCGAATTGCGGGTGCGGGTGCAGCACGATGGCGATCGGGGCGTCGCGGTCCTTTTGCGGATGGTAGCGGCCTTCAAGCCGGCCTTCGGGGCCGGGGAAGATAACTTCGGGCATGGGCGTCCCTGCTTTGCGGTTCCAGGTGGCCGGGAATTCTTGACGGAAATCCTCGGATACCTTAGAAAGATTCTAATTTATGGCGCGGGCGGAAGCTCGCCCTGTCTGCGACCGGAGTTAATCAGCCCCGGCCCGAAGGTCAATGGAATTGGCCCGGTTTGGGCCGTTTTGCAAAGGTTTGGGCCCGGTTCGGCCCTCTGGGGGATGTCGGAATGAAGCTAAGTACCAAGGGTCGCTATGCCATGGTTGCGCTGGCCGATCTTGCGTTGCAACCGGATGGGTCGCTGGTCACCCTCGCCGAGATTTCAAAGCGGCAGGATATTTCGCTGCCCTATCTGGAACAATTGTTCGTCAAACTGCGCCGTGAAGGGCTGGTCGACAGCGTGCGCGGTCCGGGCGGCGGATACAAGCTGGCGCGTCCCGCCTCTGACATCCGGGTGTCCGAAATTCTGGGCGCGGTCGATGAAACCGTCAGCGCCATGCACAAGGGCGCGGGCGCGTCCGGCGCGGCATCCGGAAGCCGGGCGCAGTCACTGACCAACCGCCTGTGGGAAGGGCTGTCGGCCCATGTCTATGTGTTCCTGCATCAGGCCCGCCTGTCGGATGTGATCAGCAACCAGTTGGCCCCCTGTCCCGCCGTGCCCGCCCTGTTCGAAGTGGTGGACGAATGACCCGGGTCTATCTGGACCATAATGCAACGGCCCCCCTGCGGACCGAGGCGCGCACCGCGATGATCGCGGCGATGGATATCGTCGGTAACCCGTCATCCGTCCATGCCGAAGGCCGGGCCGCCAAGGGCGCGCTGGAAAAGGCCCGGTCCGATCTGGCCGAGGCGCTGGGCGCGGGCGAGGCCGATATCGTCTTTACCTCTGGCGCGACCGAGGCGGCGGCGCTGGCCTGCGCGGGCCGGGGACTGAAGGGCGCGGGCATCGAACATGACGCGGTCTACAGCTGGATCGACCCGGTACTGAACGTGGAGCACAGCGGCCGGGTCGAGGTGGCCGATCCGGGCGGCGCGGCGCTGCAACTGGCGAACTCTGAGACCGGGGTCTTGCAGAAATTGCCGCAGGGGCTGGCCGTATCGGACGTCACCCAAGGGTTTGGCCGGGTTCCGTTTTCCTACAGCTGGGCCGGGGTGCAGATGGTGTTTCTTTCGGCTCATAAGTTCGGCGGGCCCAAGGGCGTCGGCGCGCTGGTCATTCCGCGTGGGCACGATCTTGCCGCCCATCTGAAAGGCGGCGGGCAAGAGATGGGCCGTCGGGCCGGGACCGAAAACCTGATCGGGATCATCGGGATGGCGGCGGCGGCCAAGGCCGCGCAAGCCGATCTGGCCGCCGGACGCTGGGAGAAAATCGCGGAACTTAGAAATATTCTAGAAATGGCCATTGAGGCTGCCGCGAAACATACTATTTTTGTCGGGAAAGGCGCGAGCCGCCTTCCCAACACGACCTGTGCGATCACCCCCGGATGGAAGGGCGAAACGCAGGTCATGTCGATGGATCTTGCGGGCATTGCCGTTTCGGCGGGGTCGGCCTGTTCCAGCGGCAAGGTGAAGGAAAGCCGGGTGCTGCGCACCCTCGGATACTCGGAGACCGAAGCGGCCAGCGCCCTGCGCCTGTCGCTGGGGATCGACACGAAACAGGAAGATGTCCTGCGTTTCGCAGACGCATGGACCAAAGCATATGGAAAGTGGCGCGCCCGCGCCGCGTGAATAGGGGACGACATGGCTGCAATGGACGAAACCCAGGTCAAGGAAGGCGTCGATCAGGAAACGGTCGATGCCGTCGCCAAGCTGTCAGGCAAATACAAGTACGGCTGGGAAACCGAGATCGAGATGGACTACGCCCCCAAGGGCGTGAACCCCGATATCGTCCGGCTGATTTCCGGCAAGAACGAAGAACCCGAATGGATGACCGACTGGCGCCTGTCGGCCTTCGAGCGCTGGACCGGCATGGAAGAACCCAAATGGGCCATGGTCAGCTATCCCGAGATCGACTTTCAGGACCTGTATTACTACGCCCGTCCCAAAAGCATGGAGACCAAGCCCAAGTCGCTGGACGAGGTCGATCCCAAGCTGCTGGCCACCTATGAAAAGCTGGGCATCCCGCTGAAGGAACAGATGATCCTCGCCGGGGTCGAAGGGGCCGAGAACGCGCCGGTCGAGGGCCGCAAGGTCGCCGTCGACGCGGTGTTCGACTCTGTGTCGGTCGGCACCACCTTTCAGGCCGAACTGAAAAAGGCCGGGGTGATCTTCTGTTCGATCTCCGAAGCGATCCGCGAACACCCCGAACTGGTGAAGAAATACCTCGGCTCGGTCGTGCCGCCGTCGGACAACTTCTACGCCACGCTGAACAGCGCCGTCTTTTCCGACGGATCGTTCGTCTATGTGCCGCCCGGCGTCCGCTGCCCGATGGAACTGTCCACCTATTTCCGGATCAACGCGGAAAACACCGGCCAGTTCGAACGCACGCTGATCATCGCCGACAAGGGGTCCTATGTGTCCTACCTTGAAGGCTGCACCGCGCCCAAGCGGGACACCGCACAGTTGCACGCCGCCGTGGTCGAGATCATCGTCGAAGAAGACGCCGAGGTGAAATATTCCACCGTTCAGAACTGGTTCCCCGGCGATGAAAACGGCAAGGGCGGCATCTACAACTTTGTCACCAAGCGCGCCGATTGCCGGGGCGACCGGGCCAAGGTGATGTGGACGCAGGTGGAAACCGGCTCTGCCGTGACGTGGAAATACCCATCCTGCATCCTGCGCGGCAACGACAGCCAGGGCGAGTTCTATTCGATCGCCATCGCCAACAACCACCAGCAGGCCGACACCGGCACCAAGATGATCCACCTTGGCCGCAACACCAAGTCGCGGATCGTGTCCAAGGGGATCAGCGCGGGCGTGGCGCAAAACACCTATCGGGGCCTCGTGTCGATGCACCCGAAGGCGAAGAACAGCCGCAACTATACCCAGTGCGACAGCCTGTTGATCGGTGACAAATGCGGGGCGCATACGGTCCCCTATATCGAGGTGAAGAACAACTCCTCCCGCGTCGAGCACGAGGCGACCACGTCGAAGGTGGATGACGAACAGATGTTCTATTGCCGCCAGCGGGGCATGGACGAGGAAGAGGCCGTGGCCCTGATCGTCAACGGCTTTGCCAAGGAAGTGCTGCAGGCGCTGCCCATGGAATTCGCGCTGGAGGCACAGCAGCTGGTGGCGATTTCGCTGGAGGGGAGTGTTGGTTGATCGACGCAGACGGCCTCGACGTCATTTTCCGGCTATTGGGCCGCGTGGTGCGATGGGTCTTGGAAGTTATCTTTCACGTGGTGTTCGAATGGTTCTTTCAGAGATTGATAGACGCTTTTCAGTGGTGTCGGCGCCTTGTCGGACTCGACCAAGTGTCGGGTTGGTGGACAGCCGTGCCGCTACTGGTACTCGCGGTCACGTTGTTGATGGTTTTTCAATAGCGTTGGTACTCTAGCATGATCAACATCACCACTCACACTAACGAAGGCCGCCCTCCATATGTATCTTCGTCGGC
Organism: Loktanella sp. IMCC34160; assembly: GCF_004145845.1. GTDB lineage: Bacteria > Pseudomonadota > Alphaproteobacteria > Rhodobacterales > Rhodobacteraceae > SELP01. Next base: position 474,935 of record NZ_SELP01000004.1, read on the forward strand.
ATGAACCGGGGAACAGACCGACTCTGGATGGCATCTGAACCCTATTAGGCAATGGCAATGTATCATCGTGACAGCAACATGAAGCGCGACAATCGGATCGGGACGGATACCGCGTCCAGCGATCTGGTTTTCTATGGCGTTGCCTTTGTCCTTGGCGCGGGCGCGGCGCTTTATGTGCTTGTCAAACTGGCGGGCCTGCCAGTGTCCTCCCCCTTGGTGATTGTCGCGGGCATGTTCGCGGGGTTTGGGGCTTCCGTCGCTTTGGCGCGACTTCTGGCAGCGCGCCGGAGCCAGCGCGCCACGGTCGCGCAGGCTGAACAACAGGCGCTGCGGGACGCGGAAACAGAACGGCAGTTGAAGGCCATGCAAAAGGACCGTTTTGAAAAGGGGTTGGGCCGATGACTGCAAATATCTTCAGAAGGAAAGCGTGATGGACGAAGGCGGCATCATCCTGTTCGTTCTGGGCATGATCCTGGCCCCGTTCATTGCGCTGTTCTATCTGGGCCGGATCCTCGTGCTGCGCCTGTTGGTTCCGAATGCCTCCAAGGACCGTTACGCGCCGGGCGAGATCGAGATTTACGGGCTGGGGTTTTGCCTCGTCTGGGCCGGGATCGCGGCCGGTATCTTCTATTATTGGCTGGAATGAAAACATGATCATCACCACCACATCCACCGTCGAAGGCCGTCCGGCCAGGGATTATCTGGGCATCGTCACCGGAGAGGCCATTCTGGGCGCGAACATCTTCCGCGATCTCTTCGCACAGGTCCGCGACATCGTTGGTGGCCGGTCGGCGGCCTATGAGCAGGAGTTGGGCAAGGCCCGAAAAACCGCATTGGCCGAGATGGAGGACGAGGCCCGCCGCCTTGGGGCGGATGCGGTGATCGGCGTCGACCTCGATTACGAGGTGATCAACAACATGCTGATGGTGTCCGCCTCGGGCACTGCCGTGCGTCTGTCCTGATCCCGTGACCCACACCGCCACATATCCCCTTGGGCCGCGATTGCCCGCGCCGGAAATTTCCCGGTTGTCGCCGCATTCCCGCCCGGTTCGGCCGCTACCGCTATGGGCGAGTAGCACCGAACAACAGGCGGGGTATGCCAATGGCTGGGCAGGACACCTTCAACGACCGGCTGGCACGGATCAATTCCGGCCAGACCAGCACCATGACCGTTCCGGGCGGCGGGCTTGCGACACCGAAACAGGCGCGCAAGCAGGTCACGAGCGCGATCCCGAAGGACAGCTTCGGCGAACGGCTCGCCTATCCGATGAGCTTTGTCTGGGCTTTCGCGCTGGGCGTCTTCGCCTATGCCTTCGCCCGCTACGCCACCTTTCAGATCGGGACCATGGGCTTTACCGACATGGACCTGACCAGCGTCGTCTACGACCTCTTGATCGCCGGGGTCGTCGTCTTTGCGCTGCGGATGCTGTTCAGCCTCGACAGCAAGGAATTGACCATGGCGCAGGCGGTGGGCATCTTCGCGATGTACACCTTCTATCACAACTTCTTCTTCTGGTTCCCGGACCAGTTGGAAATCCTGTTCGACAAGGACTACGTGCGCCAGATCTGGGCCACGGCCGAACCGAATTCCTTCCACTATCGCGGCGACTACTTCGTCTTCTGACGGCACGCGCCGCCTATCGTCCTTTGCCTTCTGCGCCTGCCCGGTCTGTCCGGGCGGGCCTTTTGGCGTTTTCCGAAACCACGGGCCGCGCCGCGGCCCTTCGTCCAGTCGCTGGAGAATAAAATGCTGCAAATCAAGAACCTGCACGTCAAGCTTGAGGAAGAGGACAAGCAGATCCTCAAAGGTGTGGACCTGACCGTCGAGGCGGGCAAGGTGCACGCGATCATGGGGCCGAACGGGTCGGGCAAATCGACCCTGTCCTACGTCCTGTCCGGCAAGGACGGCTACGAGGTCACGGATGGGTCGGCCACCCTTGAAGGCGTCGACCTGCTGGAGATGGAGCCCGAGGAGCGCGCCGCCGCGGGCCTTTTCCTGGCCTTCCAGTATCCGGTTGAGATCCCCGGTGTCGGCAACATGACCTTCCTGCGCACCGCCGTGAACGCGCAGCGCAAGGCCCGTGGCGAGGAAGAGATCAGCGCCGCCGACTTCCTGAAGCTGGTGCGCGAAACCGCCAAGACCCTGAAGATCGACGCCGAGATGCTGAAGCGTCCGGTCAACGTCGGCTTTTCGGGCGGCGAAAAGAAGCGCAACGAGATCCTTCAGATGGCCATGCTGGCGCCCAAGATGTGCATTCTGGACGAAACGGACTCGGGCCTTGACGTGGACGCGATGAAACTGGTGGCCGATGGCGTCAACGCCCTGCGGAACGAAGGCCGGGGTTTCCTTGTCATCACCCACTACCAGCGGCTTCTGGACCACATCAAACCCGACGTGGTGCACATCATGGCCAATGGCCGGATCGTCAAAACCGGCGGGCCCGAGCTGGCGCTTGAGGTCGAAAACAACGGCTATGCCGATATTCTGTCGGAGGTGGCGTGATGTCCGCCACCAAGCTGCAACCGCTGAAGGTCGAAGCGGCCGAGGCGCGGCTGGCCGCCCTGACCCTGCCCGAAGGGGCAGGCTGGGCGACCGAGGCGCGCAAGGCCGCGCTGTCCCGCGTGGCCGCCATGGGCCTGCCGCACCGGCGTGACGAATATTGGAAATACACCGACCCGGCGTCGCTGGTCGCGGCAGAGGCCCCCAAGGCCGCGCTGTTTCACAACGACGAAGGCCCGCTGTTCGATGCGATCGACCGGGTGAAGATTGTCTTTGTCGATGGCGTGTTCGATGCCGCCGCCTCGGATGATCTGACGCTGACCGGGGTCGAGATTGAACGTCTGTCGGATGCCTGCACCAAGGACATTCACTGGGCCAAGGATATCTACGGCGTGCTGGAAGCCCGCAACGCCCAATCCAAGGTCGACCGTCCGCTGGCCGCGCTGAACACGGCCTTTGCGGCGGATGGTGTGGTGATCCGGGCCACCGGCAAGGCGTCGAAACCGATCAACCTGATCTACCTGCATAAATCCGAATCCTCGGACGCGATGCTTCACCATCTCGTCCGGGTCGAGGTGGGGGCCGATCTGACCCTGCTGGAAACCGGCCCGGCGGCGGCGCGGTTTTCCAAGGTGATGGAGGTCGATGTGGCCGACGGCGGCGCCTTCCACCACGTCCGGGCGCAGGGGCGGGACCATGAACGCCGCGCCGTGACCGGCACCTATGCCCGGCTGGGCAAGGAAAGCACGTTCAAATCCTTTACCATGACCTTCAACGGTGTGCTGACCCGCAACGAAACCCTCGTCGAACTGACCGGCGATGATGCCGTGGCCCATGTGGCCGGGGCCTGTGTCGGCGACGGCAAGGATTTCCACCACGATGATACGGTCTTTGTGACCCATGACGCGGTGAATTGCGAAAGCCGTCAGGTGTTCAAGAAGGTGCTGCGCAACGGCGCGACGGGTGTCTTCCAGGCCAAGATCCTTGTCCAGCCCGGCGCCCAGAAGACCGATGGCTACCAGATTTCGCAATCCCTGCTTCTGGACGAGGACAGCCAGTTCCTTGCCAAGCCCGAACTGGAAATCTACGCCGATGACGTGGCCTGTTCGCATGGGTCCACCAGCGGCGCGATCGACGAAGAAGCGCTGTTCTACCTGCGGTCGCGCGGGGTACCGGTGGCCGAGGCGACAGACCTTCTGACCCTGTCGTTCCTGGGCGAGGCGCTGGAGGAAATCGAAGACGAGCGTCTGGCCCAAGACATGCTGGACCGGCTGTCCGGCTGGCTATCGCGGCGGCGCTAGCATGGCGGTTTCCACCGACATCTTCCAAAGTTGGCGCAGACCCCGCGTGGTCATGCGCCGGCTTCTGGATATGGGGCAACGGGAAGACCGGGCGCTGGCCTTTCTCATGGCCGGGTCCTTCATCGCCTTCGTGTCGCAATGGCCGCGCCTGTCGCGAGAGGCGCATCTGACCGGCACCGACATGGGCGAAGGGATCGGCCCGCTGCTGGTGGGCACGATGATCGTTGGGCCGCTGTTCTACTATCTGGTCGCGATCGCGCTGTGGGGCGGGATGCGGGCCTTTGGATTGCAGGTACCGGCCTTCCGCGTTCGGCTGGCGCTGTTCTGGTCGATCCTCGCCAGCGCGCCGGCGATGCTTCTGTACGGGCTGGTGCGCGGTTTCATCGGGCAGGGGCCAGAGGCCACGCTGGTCGGCGTCGTCTGGGCGCTGGGCTTTCTTTTCATTCTCATCCAGTCCCTGCGCGAAGCGGCGACCGAATAGGCACTTTCCATGTATGACGTCGCAAAGATCCGCGCCGATTTCCCGATCCTGTCACGGCAGGTGAATGGCAAGCCGCTTGTCTACCTCGACAACGGGGCCTCGGCCCAGAAACCGCAGGTGGTGATCGACGCGGTGCGCCATGCCTACGAGGCGGAATATTCCAACGTCCACCGGGGCCTGCATTTCCTGTCGAACCTTGCGACCGACAAATACGAAAGCGTCCGGGGGGTGATCGCCAAATTCCTCAACGCGCGGTCCGAGGACGAGATCATCCTCAATTCCGGCACCACCGAAGGCATCAACATGGTGGCCTACAGCTGGGCCGCGCCGCGCCTTCAGGCCGGGGACGAGATCATCCTGTCGGTGATGGAACACCACGCCAATATCGTGCCCTGGCATTTCCTGCGGGAACGGCAGGGGGTGGTTCTGAAGTGGGTCGAGACCGAGCCTGACGGAAGCCTTGACCCGCAAAAGGTGCTGGACGCCATCGGGCCGAAAACCCGGCTGATCGCGGTAACACAGTGTTCCAACGTGCTTGGAACCATTGTCGATGTGAAAACCATCTGCGCGGGCGCCCGGGACAAGGGCGTGCCGGTTCTGGTGGACGGGTCGCAGGGCGCGGTGCACGGGCCGGTGGACGTCCAGGATATCGGATGCGACTTTTACCCGATCACCGGGCACAAGCTCTATGGCCCCTCCGGCTCCGGCGCGATCTGGGTCCATCCCGACCGGATGGCCGAAATGCGCCCCTTCCTTGGCGGCGGCGACATGATCCGCGAGGTCAGCCGCGATGCCGTCACCTACAATGATCCGCCGATGAAGTTCGAGGCCGGGACCCCGTCGATCGTCAACCAGATCGGCTTTGGCGTGGCGCTGGACTACCTGATGGGGCTGGGGATGGACAACATCGCCCGGCACGAGGCCGATCTGCGCGCCTATGCCGAAGACCGCTTCAAGGGGTTGAACTGGCTGAACATTCAGGGGCAGGCTGAAGACAAGGCCGCGATCTTTTCCTTCACGCTCGACGGGGCAGCACATGCGCATGACATCTCGACCGTGCTGGACAAGAAGGGAGTCGCGGTCCGCGCGGGCACCCATTGCGCCATGCCGCTGATGGATCACCTCGGGGTCGGCGCGACCTGCCGGGCGTCCTTTGGGCTCTATAACACGCGGGCCGAGGTGGATGTGCTGATCGACGCGCTGGAGCTGTGCCACGAGTTGTTCGGCTAGGGGGCGGTGGGTTAAAACCCACCTTACGTTTCAGGGGCGCTGCCCCTCTGGCCCTTTCGGGCCATTCACCCCGGAGTATTTGGGGCAAAATGAGAGTCCATTCTTCATTGGGTTCCAAATATCCTCTGGGGGCCATGAGCTTTCAGGTGGGGGGCGAAGCGCCCCCGGGTAAGGTGGGTCTTGACCCACCTTACCGGATCAGTCGGGCCGGCCGACAAGGCGGTCAATCGGCGCGTAGTCATCGGTCAGGACCAGCCCCTTGCCATTCAGAATCTCGGCCAGGAAGACAGGGTCGAGCGCGGCAAAGACCATCTGGTCCGGGGCCGGTGCACGGAAGCTGCCAGCCTCGGTCGGGGTTTGGCCCGCCACGACCACAAAGACCATCCGGGCGCCGGGATCGGGCTGGGCGGCATGGGTCCAGACCTCGACCACCGGGAACACCTCCTGAAGGGTCGCGACGATACTGGCGAGCGCATCCAGCCGGTCCTCGTAGTCGATGACATTCATCAGGTAGATCCCGTCCGGGGTCAGCCGGTCCCGCACCAGTTCAAAGAATTCGCGCGTGACCAGATGGGCGGGGACGGCCACGTCGGTGAAGGCATCGCCAAGGATCACGTCGTAGTGCCGGTCCGGCCGGGTCAGAAGCGCGCGGCGGGCGTCTTCGTGAAAGATGGTGGCGCTGGAAGGATCGAACCAGAAGGCCTCGGCCGCGACCTCGGTCACCTCGGGGTCGATCTCGGCCACGGTGATCTCTCCGGCGCCCATATCGGCCAGGGCACGGGGGACAGAATAGCTGCCCCCGCCGATATGAAAGCTGGTAAAGGCGTCACGCGGGGCGCGCAAGGTGGCAAGTGCCTTCAGCATGGCCGCATGTTCCGTGAACATCACCTGAGGAAGATCGCGCGCGCCCATCCCGTGCCCCAGGTGGTCAATCACCATCAGGTTCACGGGGCGGTCCGGGCTGGCCGACATATCCAGAACCCGGATGCAGAAATACCGGCTTTCCCGGTCGCAGGGGGCAGGGGCCGCCAGCGCCACTCCGGCCAGCACCACCGCGCCGATCCCCGCCAGCGCGGGCAAGGTCCATGCCCCGCGTCCGGCCAGCCGGAAACACAAGGCCGCCGTGACAAGATAGGTGACGGTGACGGCAGCCAGCGTTCCGGCCGACCCCAGCCAGCTGATGAACAGGAACCCAGCCAGCAGCGTGCCCGCGATGGCCCCGATCGCGCCCGCCGCGAAAATCGCCCCCAGCGCCTGACCGGACCGGTCATTTCCTGCAACCGCGATCTGTGCCAGCACCGGGGCAGGGACCCCGGCGAAATAGGACGGCAGGAAGAACACAAGGGTGCAAAGGATCGCGATCCCCCAGACCGGGTGTCCGACGACACCCAGAACCGGCGCCGCAACGACCTGCAACAGGCTGATCGCCACCGCCGTGGTCAGCGCCGCCCAGACTAGCGCCCAGCCCGTCGCCCGCAGCGAGTCGGGCGCCGGGCGTTCGGCCAGCCGTCCACCCCACCAGTGACCTGCCGAAAACCCGGCCAGAACCACCGCGATTACGCTGGTCCAGGTATAAAGCGACATGCCCACATGGGGCGCCAAAACCCGCCCCGCCACGATCTCGACCGTCAGCGAGGCCGCAGAGACGGCAGTTTGCAGGGCGACCAGAAGCCAAAGGGGCACGGGCCGGGTCGAAGACGATGACGACATGAAAACCTCTTTGTCAGGTTACGGCAATTGTGGTGCGGCCACGGTGTCTGGCAACAGGAAATTGCCTGCCATGCCCGCCGTTTTTGCGATTGCGGCCTGCTGCGGCTTGTCCTATACGACAGCGCACGCGGACCCATAGCTCAGCTGGATAGAGCGCTGCCCTCCGAAGGCAGAGGCCAGAGGTTCGAATCCTCTTGGGTCCGCCATTATTTCCTTTAACTTATTGATTGGTTTCGGTTTTTCACTGGGTGATTTTGACAGACCCACATGTGGCCCCACATTTCTTGGTCGATGTGAAATTGGCCCTTGACGTGTCCGCTCAAGTTGTTTCTCTTTTGTTCAGGTTGGCGCGAGGTGTTTGTGAGAATGCGTCGTGGAGTCGGCCAAGATACATAAAGCGCATGATGCGCTTGATCTTCCTGAGAGGGATCAAGCATGTCGTGCAAGAAGAAGACTTCCCAATTTGAACTGAACTTTCAGGCTGCGCCGGCGGCCAGCAGTGCTGACGTGTCTGACGAACCAGTGCGCGAGCGGCCCGCGGCGCTCCATGGGCTGCCCGAAGGGGTCACGTATCTGACCGTCCGGCAGGTGATGCAGGTTCTCAGTGTCTGCCGGACGACAGTCTGGCGCTGGGAGAAGGACGGCATTCTGCCAGAAGCCCGCCGGTTCACCGGCCGGACACGGCGTTGGCATATCGATGAGATCCGCGCCTTCCTGGCGCGAGTGGCGGAGGGCCGGCAATGAGTCGGGCCTATCGCGGGGTGCGCCCCAAGCAGAACCGTGTCTATTCGGTCGATGATGTCCTGAAGCTCTATGGAATCTGCCGGAACACCTTGTCGAATTGGGTCCGCGATGGCCTGCGTCCGTCCCCGGGGTCGGGGCCGGGGCCGCAGCTGTTTCGCGGCAGTGAACTCGCGCGGTTCCACCTGGAAAGGAAGGCCCGGTCAAAGACATCCTTGCGCCATGGGGAGTTCAAGTGTCTTCACTGCAAGGCGGTGGTCGTTCCAGAGCCCAGCGATCTCGAGCTTTGGCCCGGCAAAACGGTCGGGTGTGTGGCCCTTGCAACCTGTCCGGACTGCGATGGGCGTACCACCAAGATTGTAAGCGAAACGGAATGCAACAAGCTCCGGATTGCCTGTGAACGCAATACGAGCCTGTATCACATCGTCAAAGAAGCGGGGCCGATCCCTGATGATATTGGGACAATTCCGCAAATCGAGTCTTGCCCTCGGGGCACAGTCAATGACGCTATCCTCTATGACTGGCAGCTTCACGCCGGCCGCTATGACGGCAAGACCGCGGATGCGCACCTGTGCACTATCCGGGAGTTCGAGGCGTTTCTGGAGGCCAAGCCCTTTGACAAACTCACCGACAAAGATGTCGCGCGGTTCCGGGATCGGCAGGTCGTGCGGGCCAGGGAAGATGTCGGGCCGCCCCTGTCTGTCGGAACGGTGCGACACAAGATGTCCTATCTGCACATGTTCCTGGTCTGGCTGCGTGGTCAAAAGGGCTATCGCCGGCTAAGCGGAAGTCTGGCAGACGGTTGCGCATTGCCCAAGGCCTTTGGACAGGCGCCGATAAATGCCGCCCGTCCCTACCCGACCCTCGACGAGGCCAACGAGATGGTCCAGTCGATGCCCTCTGCCACGCTGCTTCAACGCCGAGATCGGGCCATGGTCGCTTTTGCCTTTATCAGTTGTCTGCGGGCTGCCGCCTTGACCACCCTGCGGTGGCAGCACGTCGATCTGGTGAACAAGCGGGTGACACAGGACGCCCGGACCATGCGGGCGAAGAACGGCAAGTCCTTTGTGGTGCAGTGGTTCCCCTGGACGGAACCGCTGCAAGAGGTCTTTCTTATCTGGGCCGAGGAAACGAGGGCCCTTGGATTTGGCCCGGAGGATGCCGTCTTCCCGGCTGAAAAGGACCTCGACCGGCACCGGAGGACACCTGGCTCGAGGGAGCCGATGGCAACCGAGACCGCTCTCAGGGAGGCCTTCAACCGCGCCAGCACGGCAATCGGCAAGACCTTTGCGCCCCATTCGGCGCGTCACTGCATGGCGGCAGAAATGGATCGATGGCCCCTGACCACCGAACAGCGCAAGGCCCTGTCAGCAAACTTCGGGCACGAGTCCATGACGACCACAGAGGCGCACTATGGCAAGTTGAACGACGCGCAAAGGTTCGAGGTGATGGAGGGGATCGAAGACCGACAGGACTTGATGGCGGTTGAAGAATCCGTAATTCGTGCACTCGCCTACGATCTACATCTCATCGACGAAGACCATCCCGATTACAAAATGGCGAAGGCGGAGTTCCAGAACCTGCGCGCAAAAACCCAGATGCGATATCAATTCCGCAAGACCGGCGAGGAACCATGACACCGCCAGCCCAGAATCGGCGAACCGTGAAAGGATTCTATGGGCGGGAAGCGGAATTTCGCTGCGCCTGCATGGATATCCGGTCGGATCGTTGGAAGCGGCCATTCATGGTGTTGGCTTCATCGCCCCGGAAGTTGCACGCAACTCCTAAGGCTGCAACGCCCAAGAGCCGACTTTGCAAAGTTCTGCGCGATCGCCCGTCGCAAAGTTGTGACCCGCCCTAGGGTTCATCGGATCCACTTTGCCCATAATCGATGCGAGCAGTTCAGTGGCAGGCGCCCGGCATACGGAACTCCGATTTATCAACCGGATTTCTCTCCATCCAAGTCTTCATGCAGCCACCGGCGCCCGCTTCCTATTTCCTATCGCGTTCGATCGCCCTTTTTGATTTCCCTTCGCTCCGAATATTGTCGCTAGCCGACCGTGCTTCCCAGCCAAAGCGTGATGGCCGGAAAAGCGACGAGCGCGACAAGGCGGACCACGTCTACCGCGATGAAGGGGATCAGGCCCTTGAAGATCCGCACGATCGGAACCTCCGGCAGGACGGCCTTCAAGACGAACACATTCATCCCAACGGGCGGCGTGATCAGCGCGATTTCGGTGACCACGATGACGACGATCCCGAACCAGACCAGATCGAACCCCTGCGCCACGACAATCGGCGAGAACAGCGGCACGAAGATCAGGATGATCGCCATGGAGTCCATCACGCATCCCAACACAAGGAAGACGCACAGAATGGCGAAGATCAGGGCATAGCCTTCGAGGCCAGTTGACTGAACCAGGGCAAGAGTGCCAGCGGCAAGCCCGGAGAGCGTCAGAAGCTTTGACAGCATCAGCGCGCCGAACAAGACGGTGTAGAGTGAAACCGACGTATAGGCCGTGTCAACAATGACGCTGCGCAGGACCCGCCAGGTTAGACGCCCGTGAAGGGTCGCGATCAGGATCGCCAGACCCGCACCCATGCCCGCAGCCTCGGTCGGGGTAAATAGCTTGGCATAAAGACCGCCGATGATCATCCCGAACAGCAGCACGAAGGGCCAGATGCCCGACAGGGCCTGCAGCTTTTCAGCCCAAGGGGTCCGTTCGCCTTGCGGGGCGTGATCGGGGTTGCGTGCGGCGACGGCGCGGATCGCAAGCATATAGAGCCCCAGCCCCAGAAGGCCCGGCACAACGCCCGCGATGAACAGGTCACCGATATTGGTCTGTGTCAAAATCCCGTAGACGACCATGATGATCGACGGCGGGATGAGAATGCCCAGCGTCCCCCCAGCGGCGATCGTGCCAGAGGCCAGTTCGTCCGAATACTTGTATTTCTTCATGCTGGGATAGGCGACTTTAGCCATCGTTGCCGCTGTCGCATAGCTGGACCCGCAGACAGCCGAGAACCCGGAGCAGGCGACCATGGTCGACAGAGCCAGCCCACCGCGGACGTGACCGACAAAGGCATAGGCCGCGCGAAAAAGATCCGCCGCGATCCCGGTCCGCGAGATAATGTTCCCCATCAGGATGAACATCGGCACAACCGCAAGGTCATAGGACAGCACGGCGTCGGAGATGGTCAGCGGAAGCAGTTGAAAGGCAATGTTCCAGTTGATGGCAAAGCCAATCCCGGCGACCGAAACCCCAAGCAGGGCAAAGGCGAGCGGTACCCGCAGGAAGGCCAGCAGAATGGCCGTGGCCATGGCGATTGAGCCGACGATCATAGCGCGTCCTCCTCGTGGGTGTCTTCGGGATCGATCATCGGGCCGACGATGCTGATGGACAGGGCGGCAAGTGCGGACAGTCCGCAGCTGGCGGCCATGAAGAAGTACAAGGGGCCACGCGGAACGCGCAGGGCCTGACTGACTTCGGAGATTTGTGCGGCATTCATGCCGTGCTTGACGAACAGCCAGGCGATGGTGGCCAGAACCACTGTGACAAGCACCGCGATCAAGGCCCGCCACCAGATCATCCAGGGCTTGCTGACAAGCTTGTCGAGGATGTCGATGGTCAGATGCGCCCCGGCGGCGGTGACCAGCGGAAGTCCCGCAAAAACCACAAGCGCCATCAGGTGTTCGGTGATGTCATTCGCGCCATAGATCGGCTTGCCGATCAGGCGTCGCCCGATCACGTCGGCGAATGTCAGCGCGACCATGGAGAGAAGAAACAGCGCCATCACTGTCTCCACACCGCGGCGAATTTTCCAGGCCAGGGTCAACATGATCGTCCTCCTCCTCCCTCAGGGGCAAAGGCCGGTTTCCCGGCCCTTGCGATCTTAACGGACCATCACTGTGCCGAAAGCGTGGTGTAGGTCTCGTTGTAGAAGCCCAGCATTGCCTCGGGGTCTGCGACACCGGCCGCCTTGCTGGCTTCGATCCATTCGTCGATCATCTGGCCATAGATCGTGTCGACCGCCGAGATCAACTCGGGCGAAGCCTCGACAATCTGGTGACCGGCCGCGCCGAGGGTTTCCATCGCGGCAGCGTTCTGGGCGTCGAAGTTGGCGCCCCAGACGGCGGACAGCTCTTCGCCGATGATCGCGTCGATCGCGGCCTTGTCCTGATCGCTCAGCCCGTCCCATTTGCCCTGGTTCATAGCGACGAAGAACGTGGCATCGTAGAACCCGTTCGGGAACAGGGTGTGGTGGGTCAGGCTGTCTTCCAGACGGAAGTTCACGACAGATTCCATCGAGTGGAGCGAGCCATCCACGACGCCACTTTCCAGCATTTCATAGGCTTTGGTGGCCGGCGCGGCGACGGGAACGGACCCCATCGCGGTCAAGAGCTGTTCCTGGATCGGCCCGCCCATGCGGAATTTCTGGTTCGCCACATCCGCGGGCGAGGTCATGTCGGCGTTGGCATGGTGCAACTGCCCGCCGCCCAGCGTGCCGACACCCAAAAGCTTGACCCCGTCGAAGGCCGCGTTGTCGGCGAGATAGGATTCATAGGTCCGCCAGAGTGCGCGGCTTTGGGCCTCGCCATTTGTGCCGGCGTTGGGGAATTCTGCGAACCACACGGAGACGAACCGTTCGGGTTCATAGGTGAAGTTGCCCCAAGTGATGTCGGCCACGCCATTGCGGGCAAGCTCCCAGTGCTGCGGCGGGCTGGCCAGCGGGGCGGGCAGGATCATCACGGTGACGCGGCCATCGGTCACTTCGGCCACGCGCTCGGTGAAGGGCACCAGAATGTCGGTGTGGATGAAGTGGGTCGGCGGCACCCAGGACGACATGGTCAGAACCTCGGCATTGCCGGCCTGCGTTGTCGCGACAAGCATGGCGGCGGCGGAAACGGCGCCTTTGAGCATTTTGGTGGTAACGGTGATCATCTGGATCCTCCCTGGGATGATATGTTGGGTCTACTGGAATTGATAGGAATTTGCGGTCTGGCTGGTTCTGTGTTTGGCCAGATCCGCAAAGATCTCGGCACCGATCGGTATAATGCCGGTGTCGAACACGAATTCGGGGTGATGTGGGGCGGGGCCGTCCTGACCGACAAAGAAGTAGGCACCGGGAACGACTGACGAAAGTTCCGAGAAATCCTCGGACGCCATAAGGCTGCGGGCGTTCTCTACTACCCGCGCGACACCGTGGACGCGGTTGGCTGAGGCGACGACGGCAGCGACGCAGGCCGGGTCGTTCAGGGTCACCGGCGCGACCTTCTTGACAGTGACGTCAATGCGGACGCCGAACAGCACTTCCGTGGCCCGCGCTGCATCCTCCAGAAGCTGCGCAAGACGATCGCGGACCTTGGCCGATGTTGTGCGCATCGTTCCTTCAAGACGGACCGTTTCAGGCAGGATGTTGCGTGCCGTGCCGCCGTGGAAGACCCCGAAAGAGATTACACCGGCTGCGCGGGAGTCGACCAAGCGGGTCGCTGCCTGCTGGACAGACGTGACGAGATGCGCGGCGGCGTTGATGGCATCTTCGCCGGTGTGCGGCATGGACCCGTGGGCGCCATTTGCGTGAAAGATGATGTCTATGTCGTCCGCCGAAGACAGCGCCGCCGTGGACGGCACGCCCACCTGCCCGGACGGCAGATCGGGCGAGTTGTGCAAGGCGTAGATTTCATCGCAGGGGAAGCGGTCGAACAGACCATCGGCCAGCATCGCCCGCGCCCCGGTCAGAAGCTCTTCGGCGGGTTGAAAGATAAACCGAACCGTGCCGTCAAAATCGCGGTTCTCCGCAAGATAGGCCGCAGCTGTCAGCGCCGTGACCATATGGCCGTCGTGACCGCAGCCATGAAACTTGGCCGGGTCGTTGGACGCATAGGAGACCTGCGCCTTTTCCGTCATTGGCAGGGCGTCCAGTTCTGCCCGGAAGCCGATGCAGCGGCCCGGTTCTTCTGGGGTGGACTGGGCGCCATGCAGGGTTCCGACAACGCCGGTTCCGCCAATTCCGGTTGCGACCTGATAGCCAAAGTCGCGCAACCGGTCCGCGACGAACTGCGCAGTCCGGACCTCTTCAAACCCCGTTTCGGGATGGCGGTGCAGGTGATGCAGCCAGTCTTGAGAGGTTTCGCTTTGCGTCTGGTACCAGGTCGCGAACATGTCCGAGGGTCTCCGGTTAGTCTCACCATGAGAATATTGCATGGAAATACTTGTCATGCAAGATAGTTTCTTGTTAAGACTAATTTGGATGGAAATCAGGGTATGACGTGATACCAAGTCGGTATCGGAAAATGGTGTGCTAGCGATGCAAAGCGAAAGAACCTTCAAGAACGAACGCCTGACCTACAGGTTGAACATCGTGGCGCAGGAAGCAATCCAGGCCAACGACGAGATCTTCCTGAGCCAGACCGGATGCCGGATCAGGGATCTGCGCGTCCTCCGGCTTATTGACGACATGCCCGGCACAACCTTTGCGGAGATCGCGAAAATAACTGGTTTTGAACGCAGTCTGACCTCGAGAATCATTCAAAACCTTATTGGCGGCGGATTGATCGAGCGGACAAACTCGACCTCGGATGCGCGGGTGTTCCTTTTGTCGACCACCCCCAAGGGCAAGGACATTCGCCAGATCGCGCGGCGGCTGTCGGACCGTCTAGAGATCACCCTGACAGATCCCCTGTCCGCACAGGAACTGCGGGCGTTCAACGAAGTCCTTGCGCGTCTGGGCGCATGGGTGACGTCGGAAGAATACCGCGTGGCGCTGGAGGATCAGGTCAAAAATATCGCAGGTTAAAATAGTCTTGCGATGAGACTAAGTTTCAAATAGAACAACACCAGCCTGCGAAGCCATCACAGGAGAGGCCGCATCTCGGCGCCGAAGGAGCAACCCCCCGGAACCTCTCAGGCAAAAGGACTGTGATCGGCGCGGCGATCTGAAGTGTGCGAAGGGCTCTGGCCAGGACGCGTGCAACAGAGGGGATTGGACCTGTCATCCGGCAGGACGAACCTTGGGTCGCGGGAGGACACCATGACCAGAATTGCCGTTATCGGCGCCGGGATCACCGGCGTTACCACCGCCTCGAGCCTGATGGACCGGGGCTATGACGTCACCCTGTTCGATCGCAACCGCTATGCGGCGATGCAGACATCCTTTGCCAATGGTGGCCAGCTGTCCGCCTCGAATGCGGAAACCTGGAACCGCTGGTCCACCGTCTTTAAGGGGATGAAGTGGATGATGACGCGCGGCGCTCCGCTGCTCGTCAACCCCAAGCCCAGCTGGCACAAGTACAGCTGGATGGCGGAATTCATCGCCGCGATCCCGCAGTATCGGGCGAACACGGTCGAAACCACCCGCATGGCCATCGCAGCGCGCGGGTTGCTTCGGGAAAAGGCGGACCGGCACGGGTTCGATTTCGACTGTGAAGACCGGGGCATTCTTCACATCTACACGAATAGATCCGAATTCGATCACGCGACGCGCGTCACAAAACTTTTGGCGGAAGGCGGGTTGCAGCGGCGGGCGGTCACGCCTGACGAAGTGCGGGAAATCGAACCTGCGCTTCGCGGAGAGTTCTATGGTGGCTACTACACCGAAAGCGATTTTACCGGCGATATTCACCGTTACACCACGGGGCTTGCCAGATCGATCGAACGGGCCGGGGCCGTCCTGCGGTTCGGGACGGATGTTGACGTGCTGAAGGTTGACCGGGACGCGGTCCGTATCACATGGAGCCGCAACACGGAAAGTCAGATCGAAACCTTTGATGCGGTTGTTGTCTGCGCGGGCGTCGAAAGCCGGGCCATTGCGGCGCAGCTGGGAGATCGGGTGAATGTCTACCCGGTCAAAGGGTATTCGATCACCGTGCGGCTGGATGATGAGGAGAGCCAGAGTGCGGCCCCCTGGATCAGCCTGCTGGATGACGAGGCGAAGGTCGTGACAAGCCGCCTTGGCAAGGACCGGTTCCGGATCGCCGGCACGGCGGAATTCAACGGTTACAACCTTGATATCCGAGATGATCGGATTCGGCCCCTCGTCAAATGGTGCGAACGCTTCTTCCCGGGGGTCAGCACCGAACATTCGATCCCCTGGGCCGGGCTGCGGCCAATGATGCCAAATATGATGCCAAAGGTGGGGCAGGGGGTTCGCGACCGGGTGTTCTACAACACGGGGCACGGGCATCTGGGCTGGACCCTGTCGGCGGTCACGGCGGAGATGGTTGCCCAGAAAGTATTGATGTCAAAGGCGGTGAACCGGCCGGGCAGGGCGTCTTTTGAGCCATCAGGGATCGTCGCTGTGCAAGGGGCGGTCTAGGCCCTTCCGACCTCCAGACCAGATCGACCAACAGCTTTTTGGGCGCCGCAACACCGGCGCCCGATTGCATTTTGCCAACAGGCATCAGCTCGCCCATTGTGGCGTCGTCTTAAGGTATCACCCGAGACCCCAGGCATCATCGACAGACTCCGGCCACGACGGGCAATCTGCAGATCAACGAAATGCAGACACATGGTGAACCCCGGTGACCAAGATTGACCAGATCGAGACGATGATCCTCGATATCCCGACCATCCGGGGCCATGTCCTTTCCATGGCCACGATGCGGACCCAAACCGCCGTGCTGGTCACGATCCGGTTTTCGGATGGCTCCGTCGGCATCGGCGAAGGCACCACGATTGGTGGCCTCAGCTATGGCCCGGAAAGCCCGGAAAGCATCCGCTCTGCAATCGACACCTATATTGTGCCAGCGCTGATCGGCCGGAATGGCGACGATGTGAACGGCGCGATCCAACTGATCGACAAGCTGGTCAAGGGCAACCGTATCGCCAAGACGGCGGTCGAGATCGCCCTTTGGGACGGGCTGGGCAAGCGGCTGGACGTGCCGGTCTCGCAGCTTTTTGGCGGCGCCGTGCACGGGCGTCTGCCGGTGGCGTGGACGCTGGCCTCGGGCAATTCGGACACGGACATCGCCGAGGCGCAGCAGATGATTGAAACCCGCCGCCACAACATCTTCAAACTGAAGATCGGCAAGCGGTCGGTGCGCGAGGATGTGGCGCATGTTGCTCGTATCAAGCAGGCCGTCGGCGATGCCGCCAGTGTCCGCGTCGACGTGAACACCGCCTGGTCGCTGCAAGATGCGCGCTGGGGTCTGAAGGGCCTGCAAGAGGCAGGATGCGAGTTGGTCGAACAGCCGGTTCCGGCTCGCTATCGCCGCGCGATGGCGGAACTGACGCAGGGCTACGAAATTGCGGTGATGGCGGATGAGGCCCTGAACGGTCCCGAAGACGCCCTGTCGGTCGCCAACGCCCGTGCGGCAGATGTTTTCGCCGTCAAGATCGGCCAGTCCGGCGGGTTGAAGCGCGCGAGCGAGGTGATCGCCATCGGGCAGGCTGCTGGTCTGGGGCTTTATGCCGGGACCATGCTGGAAACCGGGCTCAGCACTGCGGCGGCGCTTCAGCTCTTCTCGACGGTCGAGACTCTGGCCTGGGGCACCGAATTGTTCGGCCCGCTGCTGCTGACCGAAGACATTCTCGCCGAACCGATCGTCTACCGCGATTTCTGCGTCGAGGTTCCCAACGGGCCCGGCATCGGCGCAGCGCTGGACCCCGACAAGATCGCATTTTTCAGCCGCGACACCGGCAAGACCATGAAAGCCGCCGCTGGCGCATAGCCCGCGGCTCA
This sequence comes from Loktanella sp. IMCC34160, assembly GCF_004145845.1. Classification (GTDB taxonomy): domain Bacteria; phylum Pseudomonadota; class Alphaproteobacteria; order Rhodobacterales; family Rhodobacteraceae; genus SELP01. Next base: position 492,579 of record NZ_SELP01000004.1, read on the forward strand.
AGGAAACCCAGCCGCGGCGCAAGAGGAAGCGTCGAGGCAATCAGGAGGAGGAGCGTCCATGTTCACCCAATCCAATCTCGATGAATTCGAGGCCCGTCTTGACGGTGCCATTCAGGACGACCCGGAAAACGGCGTATTCCGCTGCCGCCGGGACATCTTCACCGACGAAGAACTGTTCGAACTTGAGATCAAGCACATCTTTGAAGGCAACTGGATCTATATGGCCCATGAAAGCCAGTTCCCGAACCCCGGCGATTACTTCACCCTGACCATGGGCCGGACACCCGTTGTCATCACCCGCGACAAGGACGGCGAGCTGCACGCGCTGGTCAACGCCTGTTCGCACCGGGGCGCGCAGCTGTGCCGCTTCAAGCGCCGCAACCAGAAGACCTTTACCTGCCCGTTCCACGGCTGGACCTTCTCGAACACCGGCAAGCTTCTGAAGGTCAAGGACCCCAAGGGCGCGGGCTATCCCGAACAGTTCAATCAGGACGGCAGCCACGACCTGACCAAGGTCGCCCGGTTCGAAAACTACCGGGGCTTCCTGTTCGGATCGCTGAACGCGGATGTGAAGCCGCTGGAAGAGTATCTTGGCGAGGCCCGCAAGATGATCGACATGATCGTCGATCAGGCTGATGAGGGGCTTGAGGTGCTGCGTGGCTCGTCCACCTACACCTACGATGGCAACTGGAAGCTTCAGGCCGAAAACGGCGCCGATGGCTATCACGTCTCGGCCGTGCACTGGAACTATGTCGCCACCACCGCGCACCGCACCGACGATGGCAAGGAAGACAACATCAAGGCGACTGATGCGTCCAAATGGGCCAAGCAGCGCGGCGGCTTCCATGCCTATGAGAACGGGCACATCCTGCTGTGGACCGAATGGGCCGATCCGACCAACCGCCCCAACTATCCGCGCAAGGACGAATGGACCGAGAACTACGGCAAGACCAAGGCCGATTGGATGGTTGGCGTCCTGCGCAACCTGTGCCTCTATCCGAACGTGTTCCTGATGGACCAGTTTTCCAGCCAGATCCGCGTGTTCCGCCCGGTCAGCGTGGACAAGACCGAGGTCACGATCTACTGCATCGCGCCGAAAGGCGAAAGCCAAGAGGCCCGCGCCCGCCGCATACGCCAATATGAAGACTTCTTCAATGCGAGCGGAATGGCGACGCCGGACGACACCGAGGAATTCCGCGCGACCCAGCGTGGCTATGCCGGGGCGGCCCACGCCAAGTGGAACGACCTGACCCGCGGTGCCACCCAATGGATCGAAGGCCCGGACGAGGATGCCAAGGCGCTTGGGATCAACCCGGTCCTGTCGGGTGCCCGGACCGAGGACGAAGGCCTGTTCGTCATTCAGCACACCAACTGGTCGCAACGTATGGCCGACGCGATTGCCCGCGAGCGTGAAACCGCGCCCGGCAGCGCCGTCGCGGCCGAATGAGGAGGAAAGACAATGACAACCGCAATGCTTGAACGCCCCGCCGCCAGCACGATCAGCTTTGAAGAGATCCAGGCCTTCCTGTTTGCCGAGGCGCGCGCGCTGGACGACCGCGACTGGGATACCTGGCTGACCTTCTATCACAAGGACTGTCCGTTCTGGATGCCGGCCTGGGATGACTATGACACGCTGACCGAAGACCCGCAGAACGAGATGTCATTGATGTATTATCCCAACAAGCAGGGGATCGAGGACCGCGTGTTCCGCATCAAGACCGACCGGTCCTCGGCCACCTCGCTGCCGGAACCCCGGACCAACCACTACCTGTCCGGGATCGAAATCCTTGGCCGCGACGGCACCCAGATCAAATTGCGGTTCAACTGGCAGACGCTCAGCTATCGCTATGGCGCAACGGACCAGCACTGGGGCACCTCGTTCTACACCATCGACATGGCGTCGGGACGGCCCCTGATCACCGACAAGAAGGTGGTCCTGAAGAACGATCACATCCATCACGTGATCGACGTCTACCACATCTGATCCACCCCCAGCGGGAGGAAGAAACCTCCGCGCAGCCGATGCTGGCTGCGCGGTCAAGGGAGGAGCTTGGCCTATGACGACCTTTAACATTGCCCTGAATTTCGAAGATGGCGTCACCCGAGTCATCCAGTGTGATGACGATGAGAAAGTGACCGACGCTGCCTTTCGTCAGAAGATCAACTTGCCGATGGATTGCCGCGATGGCGTCTGTGGCACCTGCAAGTGCTTTGCCGAGAAAGGCGAGTATGAGCTGGAATTCTACATGGACGAATCCATGAGCGACGAGGAGGCAGAGGAGGGCTATGTCCTGACCTGCCAGATGATCCCCGAAAGCGATTGTGTCCTGCGGGTGCCCGCGTCTTCCGCCCTGTGCAAGACCGCGCCCGAGGCAGTCGACGGCGCGGTGACAGCGGTAGAGGCCCTGTCGGAAACCTCTTTCGGGCTGCATGTCTCCCTGGAACGGCCGCTGGCCTTTCTTCCTGGGCAATATGTGAACATCTCTGTGCCCGGCGCCGGTGTGCACCGGTCCTATTCCTTTTCCTCCGCGCCCGGAGAGACAGAGGCCAGCTTTCTGATCCGCAACCTGCCGGGCGGTGTCATGAGCACCTATCTGGGCGAGCGCGCCAAGCCGGGTGATGCTGTCACGCTGACCGGGCCGATGGGCGCCTTCTACCTGCGCCCGATCGAACGCCCGCAGGTCTGGCTGGCTGGTGGCACGGGGCTTGCGCCCTTCCTGTCCATGCTCGAACAGACCGCAGAGCAGGGCAGCGACCATCCGATTACCCTTTTCTATGCGGTGACACGGGCGGCGGATCTTGTTGAACTCGACCGCGTCCGCGCCCTTGCCGACAAGATCAGCACCGTGACCGTCATCACCATCCTTGCCGCGGCCGAGGACGATCACGACCGCAAGGGCTTTGTCACCGATCACGTCACGGCGGATGATCTGAACGCAGGCGACTGTGACGTCTACCTGTGCGGTCCGCCGCCGATGGTGGATGCCGTGCGCAACCATTTCGGGAACCTGGGCGTCGAGCCCGCGAACTTCTACTTCGAAAAGTTCAACCCGACCGAGGCAGCGGTGGCCGCAGCATGACCGCCCGTTTCAAGGACAAGGTCATGGTGGTGACGGGGGCAGCGCAGGGCATTGGCCGCCACGTCGCCGAGCGCGCCGCCGCCGAAGGCGCGCGGGTTCTGATCGTCGACCGGTCGCCCGCCCGGGACGAGGTCGCAACCGCGATCCGTGACGCAGGCGGCATGGCCGAGGCGGTATCGGTCGATCTTGAAACCTGGGCAGGATGCGAGGCCGCGATGCAGGCCGCCGTGGACCACTGGGGCAAGATCGACATCCTGGTCAACAACGTCGGTGGGACGATCTGGGCAAAGCCCTACGAACACTACGAGCCGGACCAGATCGACGCAGAGGTGCGCCGTTCGCTGTTCCCGACCCTTTATTGTTGCCGGGCCGCGCTGACACACATGCTGCCCAAAGGGGCGGGGGTGATCGTGAACGTGTCCTCTATCGCCACGCGCGGTCTGAACCGGGTGCCCTATGCGGCGGCCAAAGGCGGGGTGAACGCGATCACAGCGAGCCTTGCCTGGGAAGTCGCAGACCGCGGCATCCGCGTCGTCGCAACCGCCCCCGGTGGGACCGAGGCACCGCCCCGCGTTGTGCCCCGCAACCCCAACGCCGAACAGGAACAGCGGGAGGACTGGTATCAGACCATCGTCGATCAGACGATCCAGTCGTCTTTCATGAAACGCTACGGAACGCTCGACGAGCAAGCAGGCCCGATCCTGTTTCTCGCCTCGGACGATGCCTCTTACATCACCGGCGTCACAGTGCCGGTCGGTGGGGGCGATCTTGGATAGGCCCTGAGGAGGGGCCGATAACCAACTGGAGGAGATCCAACAAATGAAACGTTCAATCCTGGCGGCCCTCGGGCTTGCCACTGGCCTTGCTTTGCCTGCCGCTGCTGAAGACATCAAGGTTGGGCTATTGCTGCCCTTCTCGGGTGTCTACGCCTCGCTGGGCGGAGAAATCGAAACCGGGTTCAATCTAGGCCTTGCGGACTTCGCGACCGACGCCGGTGTCACTTTCGAAATCGTGCGCGAGGACACCGAGGTCAGTCCCCCGGTCGGCCTTGCCAAGACCCGCAAGCTGATCTTGCAAGACGAGGTTGACGTCTTGGTAGGCATCGTCAGCTCGGGCGTTCTGGGTGCCGTGCGCGATTTCGTCGACGGCGCGGGTGTTCCGCTGATCGTCGCAAACGCGGGCAATGACGAGGCGACCGGCGTCGCCTGTTCCCCCTATATCACCCGCATGTCGTTCTCGAACGGGCAGGTGAACCGCCCGATGGGCACCTGGATGGCCGAGCAGGGTATCGGCAAGGTGTTCACCCTTGCGCCCGACTACGCCGCCGGTCGCCAGATGATCGAGGCATTTGCCGAAACCTACACCGCCGCCGGAGGCGAGATCGTCGGCCAGGAATATACGCCATTCCAGAAGACCCAGGACTTTGGGCCCTATCTGGCACAGGCAAGCGCCAGCGGCGCCGACGCGGTGTTCGTGTTCTATGCCGGGGGCGAGGCTATCGCATTCGTCAAGCAATACGACAGCTTCGGCCTGAACGAGACCCTTCCCCTCTATGGCTCGGGCTTCCTGACTTCTCCGCTTTACGTCAATGCACAGGGGGAAGCCGCCGAAGGTGTGATCACCGCGCTGCACTATGCACCGACCATTGAAAGTGACGCGAACCAGGCCTTCGTCGCCGCCTATGTCGCCGAAACCGGACGTGTCCCGTCCGAATTCGCCGTTCAGGGTTATGACGCTGCCCGGGCCCTGGTCGAGGCCGTTCAATCCGGCGCGACTGATCGCGACTCTCTGGCCAATGCCCTGCGTCAGGTCAACTTTGACGGGCCGCGCGGTGCGCTGCGCATCGATCCCGCCACCAACAACGTCATCCAGCCGATCTATGTCTATGAAACGGTTGCCGGTGAGAATGGGCTGACCCAACGGGTGATTGCCCAGCTTCCCGCCGAAGCAGACCCTGTCAATGGCTGCGTGATGGCGCCGGTCTCCAACTGATCCCATGGCCCGGCCGGTTCCACCCGGTCGGGCCATCCAATTTTCCGGAGGACGCCAAATGGCACATGATCTTGGGTTCTGGGTGCTGCAAGCGCTCAATGCGCTCCAGCTGTCCATGCTACTGTTCCTGCTTTCGATCGGCCTGACCGTGATTTTTGGCCTGATGCATTTCGTCAACCTTGCCCATGGCTCGCTCTATGCGATGGGGGCTTATGTTGCGGCCTCTCTGGCTGCGGTCGGCGGCTATTGGATGGGGTTCTTCCTTGCCCCGGTCGCCGTGGCAGGGGTGGGGGTCTTGCTCTACTCGGGTCTGATCCGGCGGATGCGCCGTGCGGGGCCGATGGCGCAGGTCCTGGTGACTTTCGGATTGATCTTCGCGCTGCTGGACCTGACCCGGATCATCTGGGGCGACCTTGCGCTGGCCATTGATGTACCGGCGAGTCTGTCCGGGCGACTGACACTTCTCGGTATCGAGTACCCCGTCTATCGGCTGTTCATCATCGCCCTCGGAGTGGCGATCTTTGCCACGCTCGCATTCGTCCTCGGGCGCACGCAGATCGGGGCCATGATCCGGGCCGGGGTGGACAATGACTGCATGGCGGCCTGTCTCGGCATCAATGTCGAACGCCTGTTCTTCATCGTCTTCTGTGTCGGCTGCGGGCTGGCCGGGCTGTCGGGTGCGGTTGCCGCTCCACTTCTGAGCGTCACGCCCGACATGGGCCTCCAGATCCTGATCCCGACGCTGATCGTTATCGTGATCGGGGGTCTTGGGTCGCTTCGGGGCGCGATCGCCGGATCGCTGATCTACGGCTTTGTCCAGACCTTCGGGGCGGTGCTTGCGCCACAGCTGGCCTCGGTCCTCATCTACGCACTTCTGGCAGCGGTCCTCGTGATCAAGCCTGTCGGCCTGTTCCCCGCGAAAGGATAATCCGATGTTCCGCCACACGACACTTCGCTATGCCACGCTGGCCCTGCTTTTGGCCGGGGCGCTGTTTCAGGCGCTGACGGCCGGGTACTTCGGGCTGGAAATCCTGACCGAGATCCTGATCCTTGCCATGCTGGTTCTGGCACTGGACATCGTGGCCGGGTTCGGGGGGATGGTCTCGCTGTGCCACGGCGCCCTGATGGGGGTCGGCGCCTATGCCTTCACCATTCTGTCGACCTCGGCCGGTATCGCGCCGCCGATTGCCATGGGCGGGGCCGTTGCCCTGTCGGGCGCGATTGCCTGGATCATCGGCGCGATTTGTTCGCGCAGCCACGGGATCTATTTCATCATGGCGACACTGGCTTTTGGCCAGATGGCCTATTCCTATGTATTCGAGGCGCCGATCTTTGGGGGCGATGACGGGCTTAGCGGCATCCGGCGCCTGGATCTCAGCCTCATCGGGTTGAACCTGAATGACAGCCGGACCTTTGCGCTGTTCTGCCTTGTCCTGCTGGGCGCGGTCTATGGCGCGGCGGTGCTGATCCTGCGCTCCGGTCTTGGGCGCTCATTCTCGGGTGTCATGCACAACGAACAGCGGATGCGCGCGCTTGGCCTGACCGTTTGGCGCGTCAAGGCTGATGTCTTTGGCCTGTCGGGAATGATCGCAGGGTTGGCGGGAACGCTTGCCGCCCAGCATATCATGTATATCTCGCCGGGTTTGCTGACATGGACCGTGTCCGGCGAGGCGCTTGTGGTCGTCATCCTTGGGGGGCTGGGCACGCTGGTCGGCCCGCTGGTCGGCGCCGCCGCCTTTGTGGTTCTCAAACATGAAATCAGCGGGATCACCCCTTATTGGCACCTTGCCGTCGGGCTGATCTTAATCGGTGTCGTCATGAGCCGGTCCAACGGCATTTTCGGCTGGATCGAAAAGCGCTGGGGTGCGCGGCTGGACCGCCGCCTAGCCGATGCGACCCGTTCACAGGACCAGAAGGAGGTCACGACCGATGCTTAAAACCCGGGAACTGGACAAGAAATTCGGCGCGGTACACGTCACCCGCCAGGTGTCGCTCAAGCTGGAGCGCGGAGAGCGCCGCGTGATCCTTGGACCCAATGGGGCGGGCAAGACCACGCTGTTCAACCAGCTGGTCGGTGAATTGACTCCCGACAGCGGATCCGTGCATCTGGCGGGAGAGGACGTGACATCACTGACAGTGGCGCAACGTGCGCGGCGCGGCCTGTCGCGCAGCTATCAGAAGAACACGCTGTTCGATGGTCTGACGGTCGAGGAGAACCTTGGCCTCGCGGCGGCCGTTCACACCGGCCACGCCACCCGGCTTTGGGGGGACAGCCTTGCCCGGCCCGAGGTGCGCGAGATCGTGCAAGAGGTGGCCGAACAGGTCAACCTGATGCCCTTTATCCACGCCAAGGTGTCCGAGATCAGCTATGGCGTCCGGCGCCAGCTTGAGGTCGGCGTGGCGCTTGCGACCCGGCCGCTGGTCCTTTTGATGGACGAACCCACCAGCGGCGTCGGGCCGGAGATGTCGAAGGCGTTTCACGACCTTCTGAACAATCTGCCGCGCGACCTGACCATGTTGATCATCGAACATGACATGGACCTGGCCTTTGACGTGGCTGATACGATCACGGTCCTCAATTATGGCGAGGTCGTCTTTGACGGAGCCCCGAACGAGGCCCGCGGATCAAGCCTGCTTCGGGAAATCTATCTGGGGAGTTGGGAAGATGCTTGACCTGAAGGATATCGAGTCCGGATACGGCGAAACTCAGGTCCTCTATGGTCTGACGCTTGCGGCACAGGCGGGGCGGGTGCTTGCCATCCTTGGCCGCAACGGCGCCGGCAAATCCACGACGCTGAAAACCATCATGGGGCTGCTGCCGCGCCGGGCGGGAGAGATCCTGTTCGACGGCAAACCGATCGCCACCCAGCCCTATGACATCGCCAAAAGCGGGATCGCCTATGTCCCCGAAACCCGCGACATATTCCCGTCGCTTACCGTGCGCGAAAACCTTGAAATCGCGGCCAAGCGGTTTGGCGGGACCGACCCGGATTGGACGATGGAGCGGGTGCTGGACGTCTTTCCCCGGCTTGCCGAGCGGATGGACAACGGCGGCACCCAATTGTCTGGCGGCGAACAGCAGATGCTGGCAATCGCACGGGGGCTGTTGATGAACCCGCGTCTTTTGATCCTCGATGAACCGACTGAGGGGCTTGCGCCGATCATCGTCAAGCTGATCCACGACAAGCTTCAGGATCTCAAATCCGCTGGATTGTCGATGATCATTGTTGAGCAGAATTTCGGCTTTGCTACATCGCTTGCGGATGACGTCGTGGTGGTCAGCAAGGGGCAGGTCGTCTGGACCGGCACGCCCGAAGCCATCAAGGCCGACACCGAGGCGCAGCACACCTGGCTGGGTGTCTGATTGGAGGCCCGCAGGCTATAGCAGCTTGCGGGCCACTTTTTGCGCGATGTTGACGAAGTTCTTCACATGGACGCCCTGTTCATCAAGGCGGTAGTTCACCGAAAGCTCGGTGCGCGCGATTTCGGGTTCGATCTTTAGGAATTTCATGCCCTTGCGCGGGGCATTGGCAACGGATTCGGGCACGATGCAGACCCCTTCGCCGACTGCGACCAGCCCCAGAGCCGTTTGCAGGTCCATACACCAGATCCGCATCGGCGCCTCAAAGCCCGCGTCCTCGACCGCCTTCAGAACCATGTCAGCATAGCTGGGCCGCGGCCGTTCGGGATATAGGATCAGGTTGTGGGTCATCAGCCGTTCCAGCTTGGCCACCGTGCGCCCGCCCGTATCCACGATATCGGGCAGCGCGAGGATCAGCTTCTCCTCGACCAGATGTTTTGACAGGAATTCAGGGTCCTTGAGGGTGGGCCGGGCAAAGACCACGTCGATTTCGCGCGACACCAACGCCCGGTGCAGGTCCGCGTTGTTCATCGGGTTCAGGCTCAGGTTCACCTCCGGGTAATTCGCGCGGTAGGACCGGATGATGTTGGGCAGGATGCCAAAGGTGGCAGACCCGACGAAACCGATGCGCAGCCGCCCCTCGGCCCCCTGTCCAAGGCGGCGCACCTCCAATTGGGTATCTTCGAGCTGGTTCAGGATCGACTTTCCGCGCTCCAGAAGCCGCTGCCCGGCCTGCGTGAGTGTAATCGCGCTGCGGCCACGGTTGAACAGGATCGCGCCAAGATCTTCCTCGAGCTGCTTGATCTGGCGGCTGAGCGGCGGCTGCGCCATGTCCAGCCTTTCGGCGGCGCGGCCAAAGTGCAGTTCCTCAGCGACTGCGATGAAATAGGTCAGCTGCTTGAAGTTCATTTCCCGCTCTCCCTGATCGAACCCTATGCAATACTCTTGAAAAAGAAAGGCCCCCGTTTTCACGGGGGCCAGTCCTCAGGGAGATTTCTGGTCTTACTCGGCGGCGACCGACTGGGCGACGGCTTCGGACTTCAGGGTAAAGTCGAATTCGAAGTGCAGGTCGGTGCCCAGTTCAGCGGCTGCGGGTTTGAACTTGCCGATCAGGCTTTCCTTGACGGCGAACACGCTGTCCTCTTCCAGCCATGCGCTGTCGGCGTCGTAGATCTGGCTGATCAGCGGGCGGAAACCGTCCTTGGAGATGACAAAGTGCATGTGGCCGGGGCGGTTCGGGTGGTGGCCCATGAAGCGCAGCAGTTCGCCTGCGGTTTCATCGTCCGGGATCGGGTAGGGCACCGGGCGCACGGCGACAAAGGCGTAATGGCCGTTCTCGTCGGTTTCGAACCGGCCACGCAGGTTGTATTCCGGCTGATCGGGGTCGAGGTTTTCGTAGATGCCGTTCGGGGCGTCTTCCCAGACATCCAAGGTCACTCCGGCAATGCCGTTGCCGTTTTCATCCTTGATGAAGCCTTCGTAATAGGCGGTTTCTTCGTTGTCGAAGTGCTTTTGGATGGTCGAGGCGCCCTTGGGCAGGACCGGCGGGTTTTCGCGGTAGAACGGCCCGAGCACGGTGGATTCGCTTTCGTTGCCTTCGACCGGGTTGGTCATCATGTCGACCAGAACCTCGATGCCCAGAATATCGCCCAGCAGGATGAATTCCTGGCGGTTGTCGTTGCACAGCTTGCCGGCACGTGCGAGGTAGTCGCAGGCGGCCAGGAATTCGCTGTGTTGCAGTTTCACGTCCTTGATGAAGGCGTGCATGTGCTTGATCAGGCCGGTCGCAAGCTCGCGTTGGCGGTCGGTGATGTCGCCATGTTTGCCGAGGCTGTCGATCACGACCTCAGTGATGTTGTCTTGGTTGACGATGCCCATAAGTAAATCCTCCTCCTGGCAGTCTGGTATCTGTTCCGAGACGCGGGTGCCTCTCGTCGTGACACAGCCTTTGCCCAAGACTGGCCGTCGCCCAATGCCTGTGCCGGTATCGGGTGATACCGATAGTGACACGAGGTCGGGAACACCTTGATTTAGCCAGTTTTCGTAGGGGTTCGTGCCGGGCGACAGGAATGGGTATTGCCCCATACCCCTATCGGCATGGCGCTTTGCCAAATGTTCGTGCCACCAAAGCGTCAACACTTGACCGCATTGGGAGGCCAGCGTGCTCGAAACATTCAAGCAGATTCAGACCCGCCTTGATGCGACCCCGCATCTGATCCGACTTGGCCGACTGTTTTCCGAGACAGTGCTGATCGAAATCGGCGGCGACGAATACTACCTGACCTTCGAAAAGGGCCGCATCCTGTCTGTGGCCGAGGGACCCAGCCGCAAGACACCGTGGCGGTTTGCCCTGCGGACCGATGCCGAGGCGCTCGGGAAATTCTGGCAGGCCCGGCCGGAACCCGGATTTCACGACATCTTTGGGCTGGTGAAGATCGGTCGGGGCCGCATCGACGGCGACATCCTGAGCCTCGTCAAGAACCTGCGGTTCATCAAAGAGGTTCTTGGCCTCGCCCGCGCAGAACAGGAGCTGGCAGCATGAGCATCGAGCCAATCACCGGTCGCTACGTGACCGTCGACATCGCAGGCGCGCCGCGCCGCATCTATTTTGAAGAGGCCGGGCAGGGGCGTCCCGTTCTTTGCCTGCACACTGCCGGGGCCGATACCCGCCAGTGGCGCCACCTGATGAACGATGCGAAGATCACCGCGTCGAACCGTCTGATCGCCTTCGACATGCCGTGGCACGGGAAATCCCTGCCGCCCGAAGGGTTCGAGACGCAGGAATACCTGCTGACGACCGAGGCCTATATCGAAACCGTTCTTGCGGTGATCGACGGGCTGGGGCTGGATCGCCCGGTGCTGGCGGGCTGTTCGATGGGGGGGCGGATCGCCCTGCAACTGGCGGCGCTGCACCCCGACAAATTCAGCGGCTTCATCGCCATCGAAGCGTCGGATTTCCAGCCCGCCTGGTATGACATCGACTGGTTCCACCGTCCGGATGCCCATGGCGGGGAAATGGGCGCGGCGCTCGTGTCGGCCAATATCTCGCCCTACGCGCCGAATTCCGAACGCTGGAATACGCTGTGGATGTTCATGCAAAGCGGTCCGGGCGTGTTCCGGGGCGACCTGAGCTTCTACACCAAGGACGACAGCCTGATCGCCCGCCTTGGGGCTATCGATACCACACGGACGCCGGTGCATATCATCGTCGGCGCCTATGACCTGACCTGCACGCCGGAAGATGCCGCGCGGACCGCACAGGCGATCCCGGGCGCGACCTTGGCGGTGATGGACGAACTCGGGCATTTCCCGATGAGCGAACACCCTGAAGGGTTCCGGCCCTTCTTTGCGGACGCCCTGGAGAAGATGCCTGTTTCGGAGGCCAAAGCGGCCTGAGGGAAACCAATGCACGGGAGGAGGAGCCATGTGCAAGAACCCAGAAAACCCCTGTCCGGGGTGCAAGAAACACAAGGCTACGGACGCCGCCTGGATGTTCTTTACCGCTGACGAGCGCAGCGCCATCGAACGGGCGGCGAAGGCTGAAGTGATCCCGAGCAACGGCCACACGGCCACTTGAACGACGACAGACCCAGACGTGCCGCGACCCCGGTCGCGCCTTGATCACGGAAACCATGCAATGACAAACCCCTGCATCATCTGTGTTGCGATTACGGGTAGTTTGCCGACGAAGGCGAACAATCCGGCGGTTCCGATTTCGGTGTCGGAACAGGTGGAATCGACCCACGAGGCCTTCGAGGCCGGGGCCACCATCGTGCATGCGCATGTGCGCAACGAAGACGAGACGCCCTCTTCTGACCCGGAGAAATTCGCCCGTCTGAAGGAGGGTCTGGAAAAGCATTGTCCGGGCATGATCCTTCAGTTCTCGACCGGCGGGCGCTCGGGGGCCGGGCAGACACGCGGCGGCATGCTGCCGCTGCGGCCGGACATGGCCTCTTTGTCGGTGGGGTCGAACAACTTTCCGACCCGTGTCTACGAAAACCCGCCTGATCTGGTCGATTGGCTGGCCGCCGAGATGCTGGCCCATGACGTCAAGCCCGAGATCGAGGCCTTTGACCTGAGCCACATCCTCAAGGCGCGGGACATGGCCGATCGCGGGCAGCTGTCCGGCACGCCCTACATCCAGTTCGTGATGGGGGTGAAAAACGCGATGCCGGTCGATCGGGATGTCTTCGATTACTACATCCACACGGTCCATCGGCTGTTCGGCGCGGACGCGCCCTGGTGCGCCGCGGGCATCGGCGCGCAGCAGATCACCCTGAACGAATGGG
>NZ_SELP01000005.1 GCF_004145845.1 Loktanella sp. IMCC34160
TCACGCCGATCGAAACCGCAACGACCTCCTCGGCCTTGCCCGCTTCCTTCAGACGGATCGCCTCTTCAACCGCAATCTCGTCGAACGGGTTCATCGACATCTTCACATTGGCAAGATCAACACCCGTACCGTCCGCCTTAACACGAACCTTCACGTTGTAGTCGATCACGCGCTTCACAGGCACCAAGACCTTCATAAGCCTTTCCTTTCGATTTCAGCAGCAGGAGCGGAACCGGTCGACGATGACGTCCAGAACCTCGTCCGGGGACCGGGCCCACCAGTCAACGGCCGAGAAGATTTCGACCTCGCATTTTCCGTTGTAGCCGGCCGCTTCCACGGCGGCGCGAATGCCCTTCAGATCGGCGACCCCATCGCCCATCATGCCGCGATCCAGCAGCATGTCCCGGGTGTTTTCCAGCCAGTCGCACAGGTGGTAGCCAAGGATGTGGCCGGAGGCCGCCAGCAGGCTTTCGGCCAAGGTCGTATCCCACCAGACATGATAGACATCGACGGCAATCCCGACATTGTCCTTGCCGACCATGTCGCAGATATCCAGCGCGTCCCGCACGGTGAAAATGCAGGTCCGGTTACCGCCGAACATTGGGTTCAGCGGTTCAAGCGCCAATGACACGCCGCAGGCGGCGGCATGGTCCGCATGGTGTGCGACCCGCTCGGCCAGCCGTTTGCGACTATCGTCCAACCCCTTGCTGCCCAGTTCGGTTCCGCCGGTCACGATGGTCAGGACGGGCGCCCCCAACGCCGCGGCGGTGTCGATGCTTTCGGTCACTGCCGCATCAGTTCCGGCCTCGGACCCGGTCAGATAGGGGGTGCGGCACAGGCCGGTCACCTCCATCCCGGCGGCCCGCACCCGGTCGCCGATTTGGGCCGCGGCGCGTCCTAACTCGCGCTGCCAGAACACGATCCCGCCATAGCCGCGGGCGGCGCAGGCGTCGATCACCTGCTCGGGGGACCACCCTGCCCCGCGCCCGGGCAGATTGTGCCCCAGCGTCGCGGTATTCAGCGCAAGCGCCGAATGATCGTTCGAGAAATCGCGCATCAGTCCACGCCGTAAAGCGCCAGAAGTTTCTTCATCCGCCCGACAGCCATGTCGGGATCACGCAGCAGCCCACAGCCGTCGGCCAGCCGGAAGACCTCGGTGAAATAGGGCAGCGGCCGTGTCGCCTGCGCCCCGTTCAGCATGATGAAGTGGTCCTGGAACCCGTTGAGCCAGGCAAGGAAGACCACCCCTGTCTTGTAGTATTGGGTCGGCGCCCGGAAGATCAGCCGTGCCAGCGGAACCGTCGGGTCGAGGGTGGCCCGGAACCCCGCGGCATCGCCGTTCCCCAGTTGCGTCACCGCATGGGCCGCAGCGGGCGCCAAGGGGTCGAATATCCCGAGTAGCGCATGGGAAAACCCCTGCTCGTCCCCTTCGATCAGTTCCGGGTAGTTGAAATCGTCCCCGGTATACATCTTCACGCCCGCAGGCAGACGCCGCCGCAGGATGATCTCTTTGTCCTTGTCCAGCAGCGAGATCTTGATGCCGTCAACCTTGTCGGCATTCGCCTCGATGATCTCGACCACGGTTTCCAGTGCGCCTTCGAAACTGTCGCCGCCCCAGTATCCGGCCAGCGCCGGATCGAACATATCCCCAAGCCAGTGCAGGATTGCCGGATGATCACAGGCGTTGAGCAGGTCGGAATAGAGCGTGACATAGTCTTTGGGGCTACGGGCCACGCGGGCCATCGCCCGACTGGCCATGAGGATCACCCGTGCATCAAGCGCCTGGATGGCCTCCAGTTGCTCCATATAGGCCCGCTTGACGTCATCGACGGTATTGGCAAGGACCGGGTCCAGATGGTCGGTGCCGCATCCGTTCGCCACCAAAGCGTCGGGCAGGTCGGACCGGGTCCGCCGGATCAGTTCCAGCGCCCCGGACCAGTCGAGCCCCATGCCGCGTTGCGCCGTATCCATGGCTTCGGCGATCCCCATCCCCAAACCGTGCAGGTAATGGCGGAAGGCCATTGTCTTGTCCCAATCGATGCTCGCCGCGCCGCTGGGATCATTGGCCGTGAACGGGTCGGCCACCACATGGGCAGCCGAGTAGACGATGCGAGCCGGGTTGGACGGCATTGCGGTTTGCGGGACCGGTTCGCCGCGCAGGTGATAGTCCGTCAGACGACCGGAGGTGTCGGGCAAGGCGATCTTCATCGACTGTCCTTTCAGAAGCGGGGAACAAGCAAACCGGCATCCGCCGAAATCGCCTGTCCGGTTGTGTAGGGAAGTTTGCCCGAGGCGAGCGAGGCGATGATCCGACCCATATCCTCGGGCTGGCCAACGCGGGGGATCAGCGTCAACCCATCCTTGGCCCGCTGTTCGTATTGCGCGATCACCGGGGCGGTCATATCGGTTGCGATCAGACCGGGCTGCACGTCGTAGACGGCAATGTTTTCGCGCCCCAGCCGCACCGCCCATGCCTTGGACGCCATTGCCGCCGCGGCCTTGGACACACAGTATTCCGACCGGGGTTCGGCCACCGCGACCGCGTTCGAGGACGTCACGTTGACGACGGCGTGGAACAGGTCAGGGTTCCGGTCCCGGCGCAACAGCCGACGGGCAAAGGCCTGGGTCAGGAAGAACATCGCCTTGGTATTCACCGCAAGGCAGCGGTCATAGCTGGCCTCGGACACCTCTAGCGGGTCACCGCGCTGCATGACACCCACACCCGCGTTGTTGACAAGGGTGGTCAGGGGGCCAAGCGCGACCTCGATCTCGCCCAGAACCCGATCATGTGCGGCAAGGTCTGTCACATCGAAGGGGGCGGCGAAGACCGGGACGCCTTCGGCCCGGATCCGCTCGACTGCACCGCGCAATTCATCGTCGTCCGCAGGACCGTTGATCGCGACCGCAAAACCTTCACGCGCCAATTCGACAGCGGCGGCAAAGCCAATTCCCCGGCTGGAACCGGTGACAAGGGCGACGTTCCTAGTCATGACTGCGCCCCTTTGGACAACAGTTCGCGCGCGATGATCATGCGCTGGATCTGGTTGGTGCCTTCATAAATTTGCGTGATTTTCGCGTCCCGATAGAGCCGTTCCACCTCGAACCCACGGATATAGCCGGAGCCGCCGAAAACCTGCACCGCGTCCGCCGTCCGCTGGACCGCCATGTCCCCGGCAAAGCATTTCGCGATCGAACAGGCCTTGGTCGCGTCGGCGCCGAGGTCGATCTTCGAGGCGGCGCTGTGCACCAGCAACCGTGCCGCTTCGACGTCCTTGGCGATGTCGGCCAGAAGCCACTGAACGCCCTGAAACTCTGCAATGGGTTTCTTGAACTGCTTGCGCTGCGCGGCATAGTCGACAGCCGCCTCCAGCCCGGCCTGCGCGATGCCGACCGCCAATGCGCCGATGCCGACGCGGCCCTTGTCCAGCACGCTCATCATCATGTGAAATCCGCGGCCTTCCTGCCCCAGCAGGGCCGTCGCGGGCAGCCGCACCTCGTCAAAGGTCAGTGGCCCGACCTGACTGGCCCGCTGGCCCATCTTGTGCTCCTTGGGGCCGCGGCTCACGCCGGCGGCATGCAGGTCAACGATGAAAATGGACATGCCGCGATGGCCGGCGTCCTTGTCGGTTCGGGCCAGCACAAACCCCACGTCCGCAACGGGTGCATTGTGAATCCAGATCTTGCCACCGTTCAGCACCCACCCGTCGCCATCGCGCAGGGCTTCGGTACGGATACCGGACACATCGGTGCCAGCTTCGGGTTCCGTGATGCAATAGGCAACACGGGTTTTCGCAGAGAGAACCCCGGGCAACCATTCCGCCCGCTGCGCATCGGTCCCATGCCGCGACAGAAGTGTCGAGATCAACTCGACCAGCCCGCATTGGTCCGCAATCGAAGCATAGCCGCGCGACAGCTCTTCCATGACCAGCGCATAGGTCACGGTGTCAAACCCCGGCCCGCCCATTTCTTCGGGGACACAGATGCCGAACAGGCCCAACTCGGCCATCTGGTCATAGATTTCAGCCGGGAACCGCTCTTCGCGGTCCAGTTCTTCTGCGGCAGGGCGGATAACCTCGTTGGCGAATTGCCGGGTCATGTCCCGCACCTGCTGGTGCATCTCAGTCAGATACATTGGCTCCTCCGGTAACCAGATGGTTACTTGTAAGTTTGATTCCGCGCCGGGTCAAGACTGGAGGACTTGATCGGCGACCCTCCCTGTGTCTATATAACTAACTAGTTACATATTGGGAGGCAAGCCATGACACCCGACAGCAAGGTCAAATTCGGTCGCGTCGATCTGGAGGTTACTCCGTTCGGCTTCGGAACGGCCCCGATCGGCAATATTTTCCGTGAAATCGACGAAGAAACCTCGGATGCGATGATCCAGGAGGCCTGGAATCAGGGCGTCCGCTATTTCGATACCGCGCCGATGTATGGGCACGGGCTGTCCGAATTGCGCGCCGGCCATTCCCTGCGCTGGAAGAACCGCGATGATTTCGTCCTGTCGTCCAAGGTGGGCCGAATCCTGAAACCCGCCCGCAAGGCCGATATCGACTACGCCCCTTGGACCAACGCCGGGCGATTCACGATGCATTTCGACTATTCCTATGACGGCACCATGCGGTCCTTCGAAGACAGTCTGCAGCGCTTGAACCTCGAACGGATGGATATCTGCTTTATCCACGATATCGACGTGTTCACCCGCGGGTCCGAACAGCCCGAAGTTTTCGAACAGGCGATGGATGGAGCCTGGCGCGCGCTTTCCGACCTGCGCGACCAAGGGGTGGTCAAGGCCATCGGCGTCGGCGTCAACGAATGGGAAGTCTGCCATGCCGCGCTTGAACGGCGTGACTTCGACTGCTTCCTGCTGGCCGGGCGATACACCCTGCTCGAGCAAGCGGCGCTCGACAAGTTCCTCCCGCTTTGCGAGGAGCGCGGCGCGGCGGTTGTCGTCGGCGGCGGCTTCAACTCGGGCATTCTGGCCACGGGCGCGAAAGAGGGCGCGAAATACAACTACGCCCCTGCCCCTGCCGAGATCATGGACCGGGTTCGCCGGATCGAGGCCGTTTGCGCCGACTACAACGTTCCCCTGCCCGCTGCGGCGCTGCAGTTCGTCGTGGCACACCCGGCGATCCCGACCTTCATGGCGGGCACCCGGACCGTCGAACAGCTGCAACAGAACCTGGACTGGTTCAGCCACCCGATCCCGGTCGAGTTCTGGGCGGACCTCAAGGCGAAGGGGCTGCTGCGCGAAGACGCGCCGGTTCCTGTGTGACCGACGAAGGGCGCCTTCTTGGGCCGGGCCGATATCGGCTCGCCCAGCTTCAGGTCGGGGACCGGATTGAAACCGGTTCCCGACAGATCACTACAGCGATGATTGACGGTTTCGCCGATCAGACCGGCGACCGGTTCGAGATCCACATGGATCGGGACGCTGCCGCGCGGCACGGTTTTGCCGACCGTGTGGCGCACGGCCTTCTTGTCCTGTCGGTTGTCGACGGGCTCAAGAACCAGACCCCGGCGCAGTTCGATGCGATTGCCTCGCTCGGCTGGGACTGGCGGTTTCAGGCACCGGTGCTGGTGGGTAACACGATCACGGCGCGGATCACTGTCACCGGACTGCGCCAGACATCCCGTCAGGATCGGGGGATCGCGACGTTGGATTTCGACGTGACCAATCAGGATGGTGTGACCGTGCAGCGCGGGCAAAACCGCCTGATGATCTACACCTGACGGATCAGGATCGCGCGAAAATCGTTAATGTTGGTTCCGGTGGGTCCGGGGGCGAAGATGTCCCCGGCGGCGTCGAACGCGCCCCAAGCGTCATTGCCCTGAAGCGCGGCGACAGGATCGACCCCGGCGGTCCGCATCCGTGCCGCGCTGGCTCCGTCGGCGAAGGCCCCTGCGTTGTCTTCCGACCCGTCGATCCCATCTGTATCAGCGGCGAGGGCCACGATCCCACCCTGCCCGTCAATGGCTCCCGCAAAGGACAGCAAGAACTCGGTGTTGCGCCCGCCCCGGCCGCCGCTGCCCCGCAGGGTCACGGTGGTTTCGCCGCCCGACAGAATCACCACCGGCGCGGCAAAGGGGCGGCCACGCGCCGCCACCTCGCGGGCGATGGCCGCATGGACCAGCCCCACATCCCGCGCCTCGCCCTCGATCGCGTCGGACAGGATCACGGCGGGGATGCCCGCGGCCTCGGCCCGGGCGGCCGCGGCCTCTAGCGACAGCCGGGCCGACGCGATGACCCGAACCTCGTGACCGGCCAGACGCGGATCGTCGGGGCGCGGCGCCCCCTGCCCCCTGGCCAGATGCACGGTGATCGCGGGCGGCAGGGCGATGCCCCGGTTGCGGATCATCGCCAGCGTGTCCTCCAGCGACACCCGTGACGGGACCGTCGGGCCAGAGGCCACCTCGGCCGGGTCGTCGCCGGGCACATCCGAGACCACCAACGTGACCACCTTTGCCGGATGGGCCGCCAAGGCCAGCCGCCCGCCCTTGATCCCGCTCACATGCTTGCGGATCGCGTTCATCACCCCGATCGGCGCACCGGAGGCGAGAAGCGCCGCGTTCAGATCCTGTTCGTCCTGAAGGGTCAGACCGTCGGCAGGCATAGGCAAGAGCGCCGATCCGCCGCCGCAGACCAGCGCCACGACCAGATCGTCCGCCGTCAGGTTCGAAACCGCCTGCATCAGGGCCGCGCTGGCCGCCAGCCCCGCCGCATCCGGCACCGGATGCGCTGCCTCCATCACCCGGATATGCCGGCAAGGCGCGGCATAGCCGTATCGGGTCACCACAACCCCTTCGACCGGCCCATCCCACAGTTCCTCGAAGGCGGCGGCCAGCTGCGCCGCGCCCTTGCCCGCGCCGACGACAATGACCCGGCCCTTTGGCCGTGCGGGCAGATGCGGGCGCAGGGCCTGCGCCGGGTCAGCTGCCGCAACGGCCGCGTCGAACAGCCCGGTCAGAAAGGTCTTGTCGTCAGGGGTCATCAGATCTCAACGTCGCAGACGAACACGCCCTCGGCCCCGCCCTGCAGCGCCGCCACGATATCGGCGCCGATGGCCTGATGCACCTCGTCCACCAGATAGGCGTCCCGGACCGAAACATCGCGGAAATCGAACCAGAACATGTCCAGAAAGCCCCGAACCAAGGGGGTCTCGACCGAGACATTCGCCCGATGCTGGAAATCCAGAATACCGTCAATCCGCCCGGAAAGACCGGCCAGCCGATCGTAAAGCGCCTGCTTTTCCGCCTCCGAAACATCGGGGCGAAACCGAAGATGTACAAGGTGACGGATCATGAGCGTCCTTTCCCGCCGAAGTCCGGCGCGCGTTTCTCGGTAAAGGCGGCAACGCCTTCCTTCAGTTCATCGCTGGCGGCGGCGATGCGACCGGCAAGGGATTCCAGAACCCGGCCCACCTCTTCGCGCTCTGCCGCATTGATCAACATCTTTGTCATCTCTGTCGCAAGGGGACCACGGGACAAGACCCGTGCGGCGAGTTGCCGGGCCGCATCCAAAGAGCCGCCCGTCTCGACGACCATGTCGACAATTCCGGTTGTCTGCGCCTCGTGGGCAGTCAAGACATCGCCGAAAAGCGCCATGCGCCGGACTTGTTGGGCACCAAAGCGTCGCACGGCGCGCTGTGTCCCCGACCATCCCGCGATGATGCCCAGCCCGGCCTCTGGCTGGCCGATCTTCACATGTGCCTCGGCGATCCGGTAGTCGGCGCAGGCGGCAAGTTCCAAGCCGCCGCCCAGCGCATGACCGTTCAGCGCGGCGATCACCGGCTGGCGCAATCGGGCAAGCCGGTCGAATGCATCATGGCCGTCGCGCACCCAATGTCGGCCGAACGCCTCGGGGGATTCGCCACTCCATGCGCGGATGTCGCCGCCGGCACAAAAGGCCCGGCCGGTTCCTGTCAGAATCAGAACACCAATGTCCTCGCGCCGCTCGATCTCGCGGCACAGCCGACCCAGATCGTCCACCATTGCGGCGTCCAAGGCATTCAGCTTTTCCTCTCGGTCGATCCGAAGAACTCCGATCCCCGCGTCCGCCGACAGATGAAACCCGGGAAAGGACATCAGGTCGACGCCAGCGTCAGGTTCATCAGCTCCGGTTTGAACAGTGCCGCGTCCATGACTTTCAGGTCATCGGCCACGCGCAGATCGGTTGCGGCCTGATCCAGCACATCGCGCTGGATATCCAGCCCCGGCGCGACTTCGGTCACGACCAGTGCACCCTCGATTAGGCGGATAACGCAGCGTTCGGTCACATAGGTCACGTCCTGCCCCTGTTCCAGCGCGCGGGCACCCGAGAAGGATACCTGATCCACCTCATCCACGAATTTCGCCACCTTGCCCTCCTGGTCGATGACCAGCCTGCCATCGTCGATCCGCATCTTTGCTCCGGCGTTGAAGTTGCCTGAGAAAACGATCTTGCGGGCACGGGCCGTGATGTCAACAAATCCCCCCGCCCCGGCGGTGCGGTGGGGCACGGCGGACAGGCGCGACACGTTCACAGACCCATCCTTCCCGACCTCAAGGAACGACAGAAGCGAGGCATCGAATCCGCCCGCCTGAAAATAGCAGAACTGATGGGGCGAGGCGACGAAGGCCTCGGCATTGGCGGAACACCCGAACTTGAAATCAAGAAGCGGGATGCCCCCGACCGCGCCCTGTTCGATCATCCAGGTGACGGACCCATGCAGCCCCTCTTCCACGAAGATTCGCGGGACGTTGGCGGAAATGCCAAACCCGATATTGACGGCCCACCCGTCGCGAAGCTCTTGCGCGACCCGACGCGCGATCACCTTGCCCACGTTGAAGTCCGCCGTGCGGAAGGATTCAAGTGGCCGGATCAGTTCACCCGAAATGGCGGGATCGAAGGGGGTCGCCGTAGTTTGCAACTGGTCTGGCGCCTCGACGACCACATCCACGAGGATACCCGGCACGCGCACATCATGGGGTTTGATCGACCCATTCATCGCAACACGTTTGACCTGCGCAATGACCAGCCCGCCGTTGTTGCGCGCGGCCAGGGCCATTTCCATCGCACCAAGATAGGCGCCCTCGTGTTCGAAACTCAGGTTGCCACGTTCGTCAGATGTGGTGGCTCGGATGATCGCCACATCCGGCTGGATCGACTTGAAATAGAGCCACTCTTCACCCTCGAACGGCATCTTGCGCACGATCGGTTCTGCCCTGGCCGATGCGTTCATCGCGCAGCCTTCAAGATCAGGGTCGACGAATGTTTTCAGCCCGACTTTGGTCAGCACGCCGGGGCGCTTAGAGGCGCCCTCGCGCAGCATGTCGAAGATGATCCCGGAGGGAACGTTATAGGCCTTCACCTGCTCTGCCACGATCATCTGCCAGATCAGGGGCGGCTCAGCCTTGGTCGGGCCAGAGGGGTAGGACCCGCCAACGATCTTAGAAAGTAGCCCGGGGCGGGCAATGTGATCGACGCCCTTGGTGCCGAACATATCCCCGGCTGCGATCGGATGGATGCTCGTCAGGTTCCGGGGCTGGCCGTCCTTGTCGAACCTTTCGCCCAATGCGGCAAGAACCGCGTCCGGGCAGCACAGGCCACTTGACGAATTCACCGCCACGACCGAGTCGCTTTTGATGAGGGCCACAGCTTCCTGTGCGGTGCGGATCTTGGACATAATTCTTCACTCCAGAGTAACTAACTGGTTATTTGTAATATGGCTGGAACTCTGCCGCCGATCAAGGGACTTTGTTTTGTGCTTCCCCTTAAGTAACCTTTTGGTTACTCTGACGCCAGTCAAGGAGGACAGAAGAATGTCGATCTATTTTCAGAAAACCTTTCAGCGCAGTTTCGGGACATTTCCGCTGACTGGTGAAACACTGCACAATGCGGTTCTTGCAGCGGCTGAGGTCGGCTATCGCGCCTTCGATACCGCGCAGATGTATGGCAACGAGGCCGATACCGGGGCCGCGCTCAAGGCGACCGGTCTGGCGCGTGAAGACCTTTGCATCACGACCAAGGTGGATATCGCGCATTTCTCCGAGGCCGATTTCATCCCTTCCGTCGAACAAAGCCTGCGTGACCTGCAAATCGACAAGACCGATGTGCTGCTGCTTCACTGGCCGACCCCCGGAGGCGATATCAAACTGTCGCTGCGCCTTCTGCAAAAGGCCTATGACCTTGGGCTTGCGGCCAACATCGGCGTATCAAACTACACCGCTCAGATGATGATCGACGCAAAGGCGATCGTGGATGCGCCTTTGGTTACCAACCAGGTGGAATTCCATCCGCTTCTGGATCAGGGCAAGCTGCTGGCTGCAGCGACGGAAACCGGCATCCCGCTTGCGTCCTATTGTTCGGTCGCACGGGGAGAGGTGTTCAAATACCCGCTCTTCGCTGAAATCGGCGCCAGCTATGGCAAGTCGGCTGCGCAGGTCGTGTTGCGTTGGATTCTGCAGAAGGGGGTCAGCATCAACACTATGTCGACCAAGCCCGAGAATATCCGCGCGAACTTTGACGTGATGGACTTCACGTTGTCCTCGATCGACTTGGCCCGAATCGATGCCATGATGGCCACCGGGTATCGGATCGTCGGCAAGGATCTGGTGCCCTACGCCCCCGATTTCGACTAGCCCAAAAAGAAGGGGCAGCCCGTAGGCTGCCCCAGGTCTCCGGGAGGATTCCTTTAGTGGTTGCCGCGGATCATGTCAGAGGCCTTTTCGCCGATCATGATCGTCGGCGCATTGGTGTTGGATCCGACAAGGCTGGGCATGGTCGAGCTGTCGCAGATCCGCAGCCCGTCGATGCCGCGCACCCGCAATTTCGGATCGACAACCGCCATCGGATCGCTGTCGGCGCCCATCTTGCAGGTGCAAGTCGGGTGGTATGAGGTCCGGCCATACTGCCGCGCGTAGTCCTCATAGTCTTTCTGGGTCTTCACGCTGTCATCCGGGAACCGGATCTGGCGTATGTACTTTTGCAGGCTCGGCTGGCTGAAGATTTCCTTGCTGATCTTCACCCCCTCGACCGAGGTCTTCAGGTCATCGGGGTGGCCCAGGAAATTCGGGTCCACGATCGGCAGGGCCGTAGGATCGGAAGACCGAAGCCGCACCGTGCCGCGCGCCTTGGGCCGCAGCGTATAGCTGTTCAGCGTGATCCCGGACGACCCCTTCGGGACGCTCGGCACCCCTGCCTCTGCCCCGGCGCCGGCCAGGAAGTGGAACTGGAGATCGGGGACGGGTTGCGATTTGTCCGCGTACCAGAAGGCACCGCCCTCGACCACGTTCGACGTGACCGGACCGGACCCGAACAGGTAATATTGCGCCCCCGCCCAGGCCATCCAGTGCAACTTGTTGTATTTGTCGAGGCTATAGTGGCCGGTCAGTTCGGCGACGATATCGATCCCGAAGTGATCGTGCAGGTTTTCACCGACACCCGGCAAGTCCTGCACCACGTCGATCCCCATGTCCGACAGATGCGCCGCGGGACCAAGCCCCGACAGCATCATTAGCTTGGGAGAGCCGATCGCCCCCGCGGTCAGCAACACCTCGGACTCGGCCCGGACCATCGTTCGGGCCCCGCCTTTGCGGGAATAGTCCACGCCCGTCGCCCGGCCATGTTCGACCACGACCCGATGCACAAGGCACCCGGTCTCGACCGTCAGGTTGGGGCGCTTCATTGCGGGGCGCAGATAGCCGACAGCCGCTGAACAGCGTTTGCCGTTGCGGGTGGTCGTCTGATAGGCCCCCGCCCCTTCCTGGGTCTCCCCGTTGAAGTCGGGATTGTAGGGCAGGCCATATTCCTGGCAGGACTGCACGAAGGCGCGGGTCATCCGCTGCGGATCGGGAATGTTCGAAACCCCCAATTCGCCGTCGGTTCCATGCCAGTCGCCGGACAGGATCGTATTGCCTTCGGAGCGGATGAAATACTTCTTGATGTCCTTAAAGGCCCAGCCCTCGGCGCCTTCCTCTTCCGCCCAGCGGTCGTAGTCCGCGGGATTGCCACGGGTAAAGACCTCGGCGTTGATCGACGAGCCGCCACCGATCACGCGGGCCTGGGCGTAGGGAATTTCCCGGTTGTTCGCGTGCTTTTGCGGCGCGGTGGTCAGGCCCCAAGTATGCGGGCCCGTCGTCATCTTGGCAAATCCGACAGGCATGTGGATCAGCGGGTGGCTATCCTTGCCGCCCGCTTCAAGCAACAGCACGCGGCAACTGCTGTCCTCGGACAGGCGGGCAGCCAGCACGCAGCCGGATGATCCGCCCCCAACGATCACATAGTCATATCCTGCCTGTGACATCATTCGATCCAAGGTGTGCGTTTGCCGATCTCGATGTGAACGGACTTGATCTGGGTGTACTCCTCGACGCCGTACTTGCCCGCCTCGCGGCCCCAGCCCGATTGCTTGAACCCGCCCAGCGGCAGTTCCGGACCACCGGCCAGCGTGGTGTTGACCCAGAACCGGCCCGCCTGAACCCGGCGGGTGACGGTCAGCGCCTTGTCGATGTTCTTGGTCCAGACGCTCGCGGCCAGCCCGTAGACGGTATCGTTAGCAATGGCGATGGCCTCTTCCACGCTATCGAACGGCATGATGGTCAGGACGGGACCGAAAATCTCTTCGCGCGCAATGGCCATATCGCGGGTGACATCCCCGAAAAGCGCCGGCGCGATGTATTGGCCCCGGCCCATGTCCAACTGTTCACCGCCGCAAATCAGGCGCGCGCCCTCTGCCTGCCCTTTCTCAATATAGGACATGATCGTCGTATTTTGGGCGTCGGTGGTGATGGCACCAACCTGGGTCGCCTCGTCCAGCGGGTCACCCACACGAACCTTGGCGAACTTGTCCTGAACCATCTGCGCGAATTTGTCGGCAACCGACCGTTCCACGATCAGCCGCGATCCGGACACGCAGCATTGCCCGGTGTTGAACCCGATCCCGAAGGCCACACCGTCGGCCGCGTCTTCAAGATCCGCATCGGCGAAAACGATCTGCGGGTTCTTGCCACCCAGTTCCAGCCCCAGTTTCTTGAAATTGGTGCGGCCTGCGGCCTCGACCACGCGACGACCCACGGCGGTGGACCCCGTAAACGACAGCATGTCCACGTCTACATGCTCAATCAGGCCCTGCCCGATCGTGGACCCGGATCCGGTCACCACGTTCATGCAACCGTCCGGCAGACCAGCCTCGGTCAGGATTTCGGCAAGGATCAGGGTCGTGGCGCTGGTCACTTCCGACGGCTTGGCGACAATCGTGCACCCGGATGCAAGGATATAGGGTACCCGTTCGCACAGGATCAGGAACGGGAAATTCCATGGCGTGATCAGCCCGACGACGCCGACAGGCTCGCGGGTGACGATCCCGAACAGCCCATCGCCAAGGTTGTTGAAGCTGTCACCGTGCAAGCTACGCGCCAGTCCGCTGGCATACTCGAACATATCGGCACAGCCGCCCACTTCGGCCCGCGCCTGGCTGATCGGCTTGCCGTTTTCCAGGGTTTCGAAATAGGCGATCTCTTCGGCCCGTTCGCGGATAAGCGCGCCGGCCTTCAGCAGAACGGCGGCCCGGGCCTGACCGTTCAGACCCGACCAGCGCCGGTCGTCAAAGGCTGCGCGGGCAGCGGCAACAGCCGCATCCAGATCCGCCGGGGTGCATTTCGGAATACGCGTGACAGGCACGCCATGACCCGGCGACGCCCGTTCAAAGATGTCGCGATCACCGGCCGGGATGGATTTCCCGTTCACGAAAAAACCGAATTCCCGCGGCGCCGAGGGCGGCGAGAGTTTGCTGCTGGCCTGATCCATGTTCATCTCCGTTCATGTCGTCGGGTCGCGCATCGCGCGTATGTAACCATTTGGTTATTTAATGGCGGGATTGTCAACCCACCACGATTTGGGTTTTCAGGTCCGCAGGCCTGTCGCGGATAGTGTCAAAGGCCGTTTGGATCTGGGCCAACGGGTAGGCGGCCCGAACGAATGCATCGGTCCGGATACGGCCATGTACTAAAAGGGTCAGCGCATCGTGCATGTCCTGCCCCATCCCGGCCACGGACCCCTTGATCGAGTTTTCCTGCAGGATCGTCTGAAGGATATTCAGGGGAAGTTCGGCATCGGGACCGGTCAGACCGAATGCGGCGATATGTCCGCCCTTGCGGATCAGCCGGCTGGCCTGAGCGTAAAGGGCTGCCGAGCCAACACTTTCGATCACGATATCCGCGCCGCGACCGCCGGTTGCCTTCAGAACGGCTTCCTCCAACTGCGCCGGATCACTGACCCCGACATCGGCGCCCGCCTCCAGCGCCAATGAGACCCGCTCGGCCGAAGTGTCTGCCACGATGATCGGCGCAGCGCCGATTGTCCGCAGAAGTTGGACATGCAGGTTCCCGATCGGCCCAGCGCCAATGACCACGACAGACTGGCCGAAGGTCACATTTGCCTTGCGGGCCGCCCGGACCACGCAGGCCAGCGGTTCGGTTAGGGCAAGAAATTCGTCCGGGATTTCGGCGGGGGCCGGAATGACCAGCCGGGCCGGGACCACCATGTATTCGGCAAAGGCGCCGTCCATCGTGATCCCCATCTGCTGCATCTCGGGGCAGTTGAGGATCTCGTTCCGGCGGCACCAATAGCAGGTGCCGCAGCCGATGTTCATGTCCACGACGGCCTTGGACCCGATCTCCAGACCGGACACGCCCTCTCCCAACGCATGGATGATCCCGGTGAATTCATGGCCGGGCACCATGGGCAGGCTTTCGGCGGCGTAGTGGCCGTTGAAGATGTGCAGGTCTGTCCCGCAAATCCCGACCCGGGTGATGCGGATCAGCGCCTCTCCCCGGCCCGGTGCCGGAATGGGGCGCTGCCGGATCTCGAACCTCCCGGGACGGACAAGAACGGCAGCCTCCATTGTTCCGGTCATCCGAGCCTCCTATTTGACCACGCGCAATTTGCTGCGGTCGATGGTTGCGGCGATGGCGACGATCAGGATGATGCCGAAGACCATCTGCTGCATCGTGGCGTCGATCTCGAAGTACAGCATCGACGACCGGATCACCGCCACGATCAACGTGCCGATCAGCGTATTGACCACGCCACCGACCCCGCCGGTCAGCGGCGTGCCCCCGACAAGAACCGCGACGATCGCAGGCAACAGGAACCCGTTGGCCAGGGTTGGCGACCCTCCGGACAGCTTGACCGAAAACAACAGACCCGCGATTGCCGCCAGCATGCCCGACAGGGCAAAGGCGATAACCTTGATCCGGGTGACGTTCAGCCCCGAGGCAACGGCAGCAAGTTCGCCCGCCCCCACAGCCTTGAGCGCGCGACCGAACGTCGTGCGGCTTTGCAGGAACAGCATTGCCAGAAGCAGGACAAGCCCCACCAGGATTTCATGGGGAATGCCCGCCGTCTTGCCAACCATCCACCCAAAGGAGGAATCCCGCAGCCCTGCATCCATGTACAGCGCGCGCTGCCCCGAAAGATATTGCGCGCTGGAATAGGCCACACCGCCGACCGCGAGGGTCGAGACGAAGGACGGCACCAGCAGCTTTGTCGTGATATAGCCCGAGATCGCGCCGAAGATCAGACCGGCGGCGATGCAGACCAGCGCCGCGCCAATCCCAAGGGTCGGCAAGGTAACCGTGGCGATGACCGTCGTCATATTGGCGACGGATTGCGCCGACAGGTCGATGCCGCCGATATAGATGGCAAATGTCATCCCCAGCGCCATGATGAACAGCGGCATGATGTCCGCAGTCATCGAGATCAGGTTCTGCGGGCGCAGGAAGTTGGAATCTGCCGCGCCAACGATCAGCACGAGGGCCAGAAGCGTGATCCAGGGCAGATGCGGTTTGATACGTTCAAGGGTCATGCGCGTGCCTCAGGTCATGTAGTGGACAAGATCGAACAAGGACGGCTTGTTGCCCGGTGAACCGTGGAAGACCTTCTGGGTCTTCCCGTCCTTGACGACATGGATCGTGTGGCTGAGGCCGATGGCCTCTTCCAATGTGTCGGCCACAAGGATGATCCCTGCCCCGGCATCGCACATCTCGCGGACCATGTCGTAGACATCTTCCTTGGCCCCGATATCAAGGCCGCGGGTCGGGTGATCGAGCAGGATGATATCGGACCCGCCGGATCGCCATTTCGCCAGAACGACCTTCTGCTGGTTGCCCCCCGACAGGCCGCCGCAGTCCTTGAACACCGACGGGGTCTTGATCGCCAACCGGTCGATCCATTTCTGTGCCAGCGCTTTTTCTTCTGCGATGCGCAGAACACCGGCGCTGGAATAGTTGCCCATCTGGCTGAGGGTCATGTTCTCGTAGACGTTCATGCCGCCGACGATCCCTTCGACCTTGCGTTCCCGCGGGACGTACCCGACGCCCAGCTCGACGCTTTGCCGGGCGTTGAAACGCGTGATCTCCTGCCCCTTGATCCGGACGCTGCCTTCGGCGGGCTTTTCCAGTCCGAAGATCGTGCGCAGGATCGCTTCACGGCCGGACCCTTCGGTACCGACCAGACACAGAACCTCGCCGGGATGCAGGTCGAAACTGATGTCTTCGTAGCGGCCGGGCACCGTGACGCCGTCAAAGCTGACCAGCACCCGGTCCGGGTCATAGGCGCCCTGACGCTGTTCGCGGTAGTATTCCTTGTCCACGTCGCGGCCGACCATCTTGTGTTGGATGCTGTCGATATTGGCCGCCGCCTGATCGACCACATCCACCACCTCTCCGTCCTTCATGACGTAGATCCGGTCCGACAGCTCAAGGACTTCGTCCATCCGGTGGCTGACAAAGATGAAAGAGGCGCGACTGGTCAGTTCGCGGACCAGCTTGAACAGAAGTTCCACCTCTTCCCGGGCCAGAACGGATGTCGGTTCGTCCAGAAGGATCACCAGATCGCCCTCGACCCGCTCTTCCAGGGTCAGCACCTTGGCAAGTTCCACCAACTGCCGTTGTGCAAACGACAGTTTGGCCGTGATCATGCCGGGGTCGATATCAAGCTTGACCTTGGCCAGCTGCTTGCGCGCCGCCTCTGCCATGGCCTTCCAGTCGACCACGCCGAAACGCACGAATTGCTTTTCAAACCCGAGAAAGATGTTTTCCATCACGGTCAGGTTCGTGATCAGGGATTGTTCCTGAAACACCATGCCGATGCCGTGGTCCATCGCCTGACGGGGGTTCTGGAACCGGACTGTCTTGCCGTCGATCGTGACCGTGCCGCCGTCAGGTTGATAGGCGCCGTAGATCACTTTCATCAGCGTGGACTTGCCGGCGCCGTTTTCCCCGACCAGCCCGACGATCTCGCCCCGTCCGATCGTGAAATCGACCGCCTTGAGCGCGTGAACACCCGGGAACTTCTTGTCGACCTTGTTGAGTTGATACATGGTCCCGCCCCCTATTTCACAAAGCTGACCGACTTGCGGTCCGTCGACAGAACAACCGCAATGATCACAAGTAGGCCAAGGACACCGTCCTGCACGTAGCCGGGCAGGCCGATCACAACCATGCCGTTGCCGATGACATTGACGATCAGCACCCCGACAAGCGTGTTCCAGACGCCGCCGACTCCGCCCCAAAGTGCGGTTCCACCAACCACAACCGAGGTGATGGACATGAACATGAAATTGTTGCCCGTCGCGGTTTCGGCAATGCCGATCCGCCCCACGGCCAGAAGCGCGCCGACCGCATAGAACACCCCCGCCAGCATGAACCCCATGATCCGAAGCCGGTTCACGTTCAGCCCGGACGCATGGGCCAGTTCCTCGCCGCCGCCAACCGCATAGAAGTTGCGGCCAAGCGCCGTCCGGGACTGGATGAACCATCCGATCAGCAGGAATGCCAGCGCGACATAGACCATCACCGGAAACCCAAGCCAGCGTTCGGTCAGAAGACCCCGAAACACTTCATCTTCGACCCGGATGCGGTCGCCGCCGGTCAGAAGAAGGGCAAACCCGGTCCCAACGAAGCCCATCGCAAGCGACGCCATGAAGGACGGTACCTTCAGCTTGACGTGGACCAGCCCGTTCAGGAACCCGATCGCCGCCCCGACAAGCACCGCCAGCGGCAGCGCCAGCCAGGCCCAACTCAGGATCGTTCCGCCCAACGCGAGAAAGGCAAAGGCGAAGACGACGGCGGACACCGACACGGTCCCCTCCATCGACAGGTCAATCGACCCCATGATGATGATGAAGGTGACCCCGATGGCCACCATGAGGGCCGGCGCAGAGCTGATGGCAATGCGCGCAAGGTTCCGGACCGAGAAGAAGCGGGGCTCCAGAACGGTAAAGAACAGGATCAGGATGAATAGAACGATCAGCGGGGCCCATTTCACAAGGGTCTCCCGGTTCAGGATGCCGTTCACGCGCTCCTCCCAGGCTTGAATGGCTGAATAAAAGTGGCGTCGCCCGGCCACTGGGTAGCGGCCGGGCAATACCGATGGATTACTTGTACTGGATCTGACCGTTGGTCGGGCCCCAGAAGTCCGTCCAGTCGTAGGTCGGAACATTGTCAAGATAATCGGCCTTGAAGGCAACGGCGTCTTCCGGCGTGACCATGATGGTCGGGCCATAGAATTCGCGATGCTCGTTCGGCTCTTCCGACGGTTTGAACGACCCGATCGCGGCGTGATAGGCCAGTGCCGCGGTGATGCCGCCGCCCCAGTGCGGGTTGGTGAAGACGGTGGCAAGGATCTTGCGTTCCGCCACCAGCTGCACCGCCTGCGGGTTGCCGTCATAGGACACGATGGGCATGTCTTCGATGCCTTCGGCCCGCAGCGCCTCGATCACACCATAGGCGATGGTGTCGTTGGCACAGTGCACGCCTTTGATCTCGTCGCCGAAGCGGGTCAGGAACCCGGACATGACCTGGTTGGCTTTCTGGGTGTCCCAGTCGGCCGGTTCGGCGGCCAGAAGCTCGGCATCCGGATAGTCGGCCAGCGCGTTCTTCAGACCCTGCAGGCGTTCGATTGCCGGGTTGTTAGACGCAATGCCGCCCAGGTGGACAACGCCGCCCTTGCCGCCCATGGCGTCCAGCAGGATGCGCGCGGTCTGTTCCGCGGGCTTTTCATCCGACCAGGTCATGTGGCTGACATAGTTGTCGCCGAAATCCCAGGGATGCAGGTCGTCGGTCTTGTTCCAGATCGTCGAAACATAGCCACCCGCTTCGGCCACCGCTTCCACCACCGGACGGCAGTTCGGCGCGTCGTTGGTGTCGATCGCAAGGGCAAGCTCGCCGCCGGTGCGCGACAGAAGCGCTTTCACGTCCGCAAGCGATTTCTCGGACGAACCTTCGTTGATCAGGTGCACCAGCGCGTCCTTGTCCATGCCAAGGCTTTCGACAAAGGCCTCGCCACCCGAAACGATCTCGTTCCAATAGGGGTTGGTGCGGTTCCGATAGCTCCAGGCGATGGTCGGGTCAGCAATGGCGGCCCGGGCCATGTTGGGGCCGAACATGCCGGCGGCGGCAAAGCTGCCAAGTCCAGCAGCGGATGCGAACAGGAAGTTCCGGCGATTAACCTTTTCCTGCTCGATGTACTTCTTGATGAACGACATTGGGTCCTCCCTTTAAGTCCGTCGATCTGCTGGCCGCTCTGTCGGTCAGCCTCTGACTTCAACGATTGAATACCGTCCCGCATGTGGCGCTCCCTCGCACCTAATGCACTAACTAGTTACTTTCTTAATTGCCGAATCGTCAAGCCCTATAGCAATCTTGAAACAAGCAGATTGCTTGAAGGGAGATGCAGAGCCCCTTTGACCGAATGGTCCGGGGCGGCTAGTAACGTTCAACGACGACACGCAAGGGCAGAGGGCACATGCCAGATCAACCGGTAAAGAAGCAGCGCGACGCCGAGGCGACAAAAGCCCGGATTCTGTCCGCCGCAAAAAAAGAGTTCGCAAAAAGCGGCCTTGGGGGTGCACGGGTCGACGTGATCGCCGAGCGCGCCAAGGCCAACAAGCGTATGATCTACCACTACTTCGGTAACAAAGAAGACTTGTTCCAGATCGTCCTTGAAGATGCCTACGTCGATATCCGGACGGCCGAACAGAAACTGGAACTTGAACATCTGCCAGCGCGGGAAGCCCTGGAAAAACTCGTGCGCTTCACTTGGGACTACTACCTGAAGAACCCGGAATTCATCACCCTCGTAAACAGCGAAAACCTGCACAAGGCCCGCCACCTGAAAAAGTCAGAAGTGATCGAGGTCGTCAGCCGTCGGTTCGTGAACATGGTCGGCGGCCTGCTTGACCGCGGTGTCGCGGAAGGCGTCTTCCGCAAGGGCGTCGATCCGGTGCAACTGAACATCACCATCGCGGCGATCGGCTATTATTACCTGACCAACCGCTTTACCGGCTCCATCGTGTTCCACCGCGATCTGATGGCGCCGGAGGCTCTTGAAGAGCGACTTGCCTTCAACATCGACACCATCATGCGGCTGGTCTGCGTCGCCCCCTGACCGTTCGGACGGGGGGACAAGTCGATTAGCGGCCTTCAAGCCCAAGCGCGCGGATTGCCGTTTCGGCACAATCGATGTCTTCGAAGGATTGGGCGCCCGAAACGCCGATTCCGCCGATACAGTCCTCGCCGTCGAAAATCGCCAACCCGCCGCCCCAGGCCATGAGCCGCTGCCGGGTGCTGAGCCCAAGGCTCAGCGTCGGGGTCGAGGCCATCCGTTCGCCAAACGCCTTGGTAGATTTGCGCAGCGTCCCGGCGGTATAGGCCTTGTCGAGCGCGAATTCCCCGATGGGCGGCGCAACGTTGTCGCTGCGCCCGAACGCCACCAGATATCCATGCGGATCAACAACAGCTACCGCGACCTCCCAGCCGTTGGCGCGTGCATGTTCCAGCGCGCCATCGACCAGAGTCCGGGCTGCCGCCGGGGTGATCTCCGGCCGCTGAACGCTATGGGACATCAAAGGCTCTCCCAGTCATAGGCGATGAACGGTTCCGCAATCTCGCGCGACCTGATGCGCGCATAGACCGTAGAAGGATCGTCGGGGCGGACCGTTGTGACCAGTCCCTCGGTATTCACATGACCCGCGTTCAGCCATTTAAGAGCGCGTTCGAACCCGCCAAAGCTGTCGTGCGGGGCGTTGTTGTACCCTTCCAACAGTTCCTCCCAGACAAAGTCCCGCGACCGGACCGGTATTTCCCACTCCCATCCGCTGCGTAGCGAGACGAAGTTGAAGAAGACCGCGTTCAGAACCTCATGGGCAGACAGGTTGGCGTATTGCCGCCAGGGCACCCCGACCAGAACCACCTCGCCCATCTTGCGAACGATCTTGCAGCCGTCCAGAACCGCCGCCTCGTGCCCCGAACAATCCACGACCAGCGCAACCTTGCCCTGATAATCCGGGTCGTCGAGGGGCATGGCAGAATGCACGGCGGCGATCCCGCTCTTCTGCACCTGTTCCCGGCGAAGCGGATCGGGTTCCACCACCGACACCTCGTATCCGCCGATGGCGAAGTTATGCGCGGCAAGTATGCCGACAGGCCCGGCCCCGCAGATAACAACCTTGTCGCCGGGCCTTGCCCGCGTGGTCATCAGCGTGGTCATGGAAACGCCCATCAGTCGGGCCAGCAGGGCACGTTCAGGGGCCATGCCTTCGGGCACAGGCAAGGTATAGATGGCCGGGTGCTGTTGGGTCTGGCGGTGGTATCCCATGCAGAACCGCAGGTCGCCCTTGCGGATCCCGGTGACCTCGGGGCCGATTTCCTCGACCCGGAAGATGGCGGCATAGCCGGGGCGGATCGGGAAAGCATCGCCGTCCGCCCAACCCAACTCCGTCCCCTGGCTGATCAGTGTCGCCACGGTGGGGCCGCGAATTTCATCGGGTTGCAAGGGGGCATCGTCATAGGAACCCAGAACAAAGCTGTTCTTCTCCGGAAAGATGATTTCCTTGGGCATAACTGTCTCCTTCAGTGCGCCAGGCTCTGGCCGGACGCCGTGTCGAATAGATGGATCGCCGCCTCGTTCAGGCGGATATGGATCATGTCCCCCGGGTCTGCTCGCTGATCGGCAGGCACTTCGGCAACCAGTTCATGGGAACCCACACGAAGATCCAAAAGCGCTTCGTTTCCAAGGTATTCCGTCACCTCGACCTGGGCCTGCATGGCGCCCGGTTCATCGCCTGACGCGATTTTCAGTTCCACCGGGCGAATGCCCAGCGTGACGGCCTGTCCTTCCGAAACCTTGTCGGCAAACCGGGCCGGAATAGCGGCCGACAGCCCTGCGGCGACAAGGCGACCACTGTCCACGCGGGCCTCGATCATGTTCATCGACGGGCTGCCGATGAAGGTCGCGACGAAAGTCGTTCGGGGATTTCCATAGACTTCCTCGGGGGTGCCCACCTGTTCCACATGCCCGTCCCGCATGATCACGATCTTGTCCGCCAGTGTCATCGCTTCGACCTGGTCATGGGTGACGTAAAGGACGGTCGTGCCCAACCGCTGGTGCAGCTTGCCGATCTCCCAGCGCACCTGCGTCCGCAGCTTGGCGTCAAGGTTCGACAGCGGTTCATCGAACAGGAAAACATCCGGCGTGCGCACCATCGCACGACCCATTGCGACCCGCTGCCGCTGCCCACCAGACAGCTGCGCAGGACGACGGGCAAGAAGCTCTGACAAGCCGAGGATCTCGGCCGTATCCCCGATCCGCCGGTCGACCTCTGCCTTGGGGAGTTTCATCGGGCGCAGGGCGAATTCCATGTTTTGGCGCACGGTCATATGCGGATAAAGCGCGTAGTTCTGGAACACCATCGCCACGCCGCGATCCTTGGGGGCGACGTCGTTGACGACACGGCCACCGATGGACAATTCCCCGCCCGAGACATCCTCGAGCCCGGCCACCATGCGCAGGGTCGTGGTCTTGCCACAGCCCGATGGCCCCAGAAGTACGACGAACTCTCCCTGTTCGATGTCAAGGTCGACACCGTGGACAACCTGAACCGCGCCGTACCGCTTGATAACATTGTTGAGAGTGATTGCGGACATTTTCCGACCCCTACTTGACTGAGCCCATGGTCAGCCCGCGCACCAGCCAGCGTTGGCAGGTCAGCACGAAGATGACACCGGGAATGAGGATGATGAACGATCCGGCCATGATGCGGCCCCATTGCACCGCGTCGGACGACCAGAACGACATGACCGCGACCGTCGCGGTCTGGGCGTTCGAACCGGTCAGCATCAGCGCGAACAGGAATTCGTTCCAAGAGAAGATGAAGCAGAAGACAGCCGACACGGCGAGGCCGGGCGCGGCCAGCGGCAGGGTCACCCGCCAGAAGGTCGCCAACAGGCCGTATCCATCGACGGCAGCGGCCTCTTCCAGCGCGGTCGGAACCTCGTCGAAGAACCCCTTCATGAGCCAGACCGTCAGCGGGATATTCGCGGTGGAATAGACGATGATCAGCGCAAACGGCGTATCCAGAAGGCCTGTCGCCTTGAAGATGATGTAATAGGGCACCACGACCGCGATGGGCGGGAACATCCGCATCGACAGGATCCAGAAGGCCACATCGTTCATCCGCTTGTGCCGGATCCGGCTGATCGCATAAGCGGCCAGAGACCCGATGGTCAGGCTGAAGGCGGTCGACCCAAGGGCCACGATCAGGCTGTTGAGGATGAATTTGCCGAAAGGGCGCATCCCGAACAGATCCTGATAATGCTCCAGCGTCGGCGTGAAGAAAAAGGCCGGGGGACGTTGGAACATGATCGGCGAGGGTTTCACCGAAGACGACGCAATCAGGTAGATCGGTGTCAGAAAGACGATCAGGACAATCGCAAGAAGCAGGTAGATCAGGATTTTCTGCTGCAGGCCGGGCCGTGTCATGCGTGCCTCCCTATGCGTGCTGTTCGCGTTGCAGCGACTTGAAGAACAATGTGATCAGGACAACGATGATCACGAGCGAGACAAAGCTGGCCGCCGCGCCCACCCCCATGCGCCAGAAGGTGAACGACTGGCGATAGATGAACATCGACAGCACTTCGGTGCTGTCACCGGGACCACCCTTGGTCAGAACGAAGATGATGTCGTAGATCTTGAAGGCGTCGATGGCCCGCAGGAACATCAGGCTGACCAGAACGGGTTTCAGCTGTGGCAGGGTCACGCGGGTGAACACGTCCCAGCGGGAGTTTCCGTCGATCATCGCCGCCTCGTAGGGTTCGGGCGACAGGCTTTGCAGGGCGGCCGCGGTGCCCATCATCACAAAGGGCGTCCATTGCCAGATGTCGGCAATCGCGATTGCCCAAAGCGCCCAGTTGGTCGAGGTGATCCACGGAATTGACTCGATCCCGAGGAAGCTCAGGAAGTAGTTGAGATAGCCCAGTTCCGGGAAGTAGAGGAACAGCCAGACCAGCCCCACGATGACCGGCGAGATCATCATCGGGATCATCAGAAGCGTCCGGGCCAATGGCATTCCGGGCAGTTTCTGGGTCACGATCAGGGCGATACCGACGCCAAGGACCAACTGCACGCTCAGGGTCATGGCCATGAGCTTGAATGTCGTGATCAGCGAATGGATGAACTCGCTTGACCCGATTACCTCGGCATAGTTCGACCAGCCGACGAAGACCCGGGGCACAAACAGCTTGGCCAGATCATAAGACCGGAAGCTGAGGTAGCCGGCATAGATCATCGGGTAGATCGTGGTCAGGAACAGGACCAGCATTGCCGGAAGCAGAAAGATCAGGAAGATCCGCCTGTTTCGCTTTCTGATATAGGCCATCGCCGTTCAACTCCGTCGTTGTATTTGGGCCGTGAGGGGGCCCGCCCCGATGCAGGGAGGTGCGCCGGGACGGGCCGTGACTGCCATCTCCCTATTGGAAGATCGCGGCAGGCTCGTCGTTGATCCACCGAAGCCGCAGGTCTTCCGGGAAGACAGCAAGCCGGGTGTTGATCTTGGTGCAGGCACTGGTCAGCGCTTCCTGCGCGCTGTCCGTTTCGCCGGCCATGTATTTGTTCAGCTCAACCCCGAACACCTCTTCCACGTCGGCGTAGAACGGATGGAAGATGCGGCGCTGCGCATTCTCCTGCGCGTCCAGCAGAACCTGGTAGTAGGGGTAGCGGGCCTGCAGCTCAGGATCGGACAGGATCGAGACGTGGAACTGGCTGACGCCGCTGCCTTCCTCGGCGAACCGGCGCATCATGTCGCGGCTGGTGCCCCACTTGATGAACTCCCACGCGGCCTGCTGTTCGATCTCGCTGGCCTTGGAGTTGATCCCAAAGCTGAGCGCGCCGGTCATCGTCGGCTGCGGATTGCCGTCGCCGGTCGGGCTGGCGGCATAGCCGGCCTCGCCGATGGTCGGCAGAACGGCCTCGTCGGGGTTGGTCAGACGGACGGTCCGGACCGACCAATAGGACGATTGGGCGACCTCGCCACGTTCCATGTAACCGGTGCGAATATCCCACATCAGGCCCAGGTAATCCGGCGGGTTCGACGGGATCAGGCGCTTCATCACCTCGGCTGCGGCAACCGCCTCGGGTCCGTCCATCGCGCACAGCCCGGTTGCAGGGTCCCAATACTGCCCGCCATAGCTGCGCATGATCGGGAAGAAGTCATGAGTGATGGCCCCGGCAACGCGGCTGTAGGCCTGCGCATTGCCGTAGAAGTCCTTCTCAAGAACTTCACCGGCGAGGGTTTCACCGGCCGAGCGGGTGAAGAATTCGGCGATGTCGATGTAATGGTCCCAGGTCTGGGCCGGGGCCAGCGGATAACCGTATTGCGCTTCAAAGGCGGCGGCCTCTTCGGCGTTTTCATAGAGATCCTTGCGATAGTTCTGATGCCAGATCATGCCCGAAGCCGGGAAAGCAAGCAGGCGCCCCTGCCAGGTGTTTTCCTGAAGCTGGATCGGGATGATGTCATCAAGGTGGATTTCCTCGGCGTCACGCAGGACAAGGTCGGTCAGGTCCAGCAGCGCACCAGATTCTCCCAGAACGCCGACCCACGGGCTGTCCACCCACATCAACTGATAGCTGGGATCGTTGGAGCTTGCCTCGATGACGATCTTGTCGATCAGCCCCGGGTAGGGGAACATGTCAATCTGGACCGACGCGCCGGTCAGGGCTTCGAATTCGTCGACGATCGGGGCAAGTCGGGTGACCGACGTGTCACCGATTGCCAGCATCTTCAGTTCGACGCCGTCGAATTGTCCCTGGGCAAAGGCCGATCCGGAAATCGCCGCAAGCAGCGACCCGCAAAGTGCCGTAGTCTTAAGGTGTTTCATCTCTTCCTCCACTGTTATGATGCCGCCCTCCCCCGGGTCGGCCATCGGTACGGCGCGGGGTGATCCCGCGTGCGTTTCGTTCCGTCACGCGCCTGCGGACGGGGTCCAGAGCGCGGGGCCGCCGTCGGCCTCGTAGCCAAGCGGCCCTTTCGCGCTGACAATCTCGAGGTATTGACCCCAGGGTGCCCGCAGGTAGAGCCAGACAAGATTGTCCATTGGCCCGCCTTCGATCAGGGTCGGTCCCTCCAGCAGGTCGACGCCTGCCGCCCGCATCCGGTCGGCCACGGCAAAGGCATCATCGACCTCAAAGGCGATATGCATCGCGCCGACCTCGCCATTGTGTTTGAGGTGCTGTTCGCCCGCGACGCCCGCGTATTCGAACAGTTCCAGCGATCCGCCACGGCCAACCTGAATGACGCGCTGGTCCGCGATCTTGACCCCCTTCGGGACGCCAAGATGCCGGGCCATGAAGTCATCATCGACATCGACAGAGCCGCATTCCATGACCGTGACCGCGCCAAAGACGTCGCGGAAGAATTCAATTGCCTGGTCCATGTCCGGAACCGTGAACCCAATGTGGTGCAGACCGATTATCGACATTCTAATCCCCATCTGGTTAGTTACTAATTGGGCCAAAATACGCCCCTGCCCGATCCGGGTCAGGCGACGTTCACCCGGGTCAGATCGTTGCGTTCATGGGCGAAGAACACTGGTGGTAGCGGCGGCAAGTCGCGGATCAGGTCCGCGCCCTTTTCCCCGATCATGATGGTCGGCGCGTTGGTGTTCGACGAATTGATCCGCGGCATGATCGAGGCGTCGCAGACCCGCAGCCCGTCAATGCCCCGGACCCGAAGGCTGGGATCGACCACGGCCATGTCGTCCTGTCCCATCCGGCAGGTTCCGACGGGGTGATGGTCCGTCTTGGCCATCTTGCAGGCAAAGTCGAACAGGTCTTCCCGACTGCGGATCGACGGCCCCGGCAGAACCTCTTTGCGGACGAATTTCGACATCGCGGGCTGGGCCAGGATCTCGCGCGTCATCTCCAGCCCTTTCAGGGTCATCTCAAGGTCATAGGGGTCGGACCAGTAGTTCGGGTCGATCAGCGGCGCGGTCTTCGGATCGGCACTGGCCAGCCGGACCGTTCCGCGCGACCGGGGACGCATGAAGGCGCTGTTGAGCGTGATCCCGGCCCCGTCGATCTTGACGATACCCTTTTCGATGCCCGACCCCTGCCCCAGGTGGAATTGAATGTCCGGCGACCGGGCCGCCGGGTCCGCATACCAGAATGCCCCTGTTTCAAACAAAGAGGCTGCCGCCGGGCCAGATTTGAACAGTAGGTATTGCAACCCAGCCCAGACCGTTTTGTGCAGACGGTCCCAGCCGTCATAGCTGTATGGCCCGTTCAACTCTGCGATGGCGCAAACGTCGATGTGGTCCTGTAGGTTTTCACCAACTCCCGGCAGATCGTGCACCACATTGATGCCGACCGACCGAAGGTGGTCTGCCGGACCGATGCCCGACAACATCATCAGGCGGGGCGAGCCGATGGCCCCTGACGAAAGAATGACCTCGCGGTCCGCGCGATAGGTCTCCAACCGGCCCTTAACAGTGATCTCGACCCCGGTCGCGCGCCCGCCGGTCACGACGATCCGCCGGGCCTCGGCCCCGGTCATCACCGTCAGGTTCGGCCGATTTTCGGCAGGCCGCAGGAATGCGACAGCGGCGGACGAGCGGCGCGCATTGCGCTGGGTCAGCTGGTAGAACCCGACCCCCATCTGCCGCTTGCCATTGAAATCGGGATTGTAGGGCATCCCATATTCCTGCCCGGCCCGGATGAACGCATCGCAGACCGGCAGGGTCGCACGGGGCATCGACACGCCCAGTGGCCCCTCGATTCCGTGGTAATCATCGTTGAAACGCTCGTTCGACTCCGCCCGCTTGAAGTAGGGCAGAACCTCGCGATAGCTCCAGCCGGCGCAACCCTCTTCCTCGGACCAGGCATCATAGTCCAGCGCATTTCCGCGTGTGTAGATCTGCGCGTTGATCGACGATCCTCCGCCAATCACTTTGGCCTGCGTGAACCAGACCTCGCGGCCCTTCATGTGCTTTTGCGGAACCGTGGACCAGCCCCAGCTGGCAATCCCCTTGGTCATCTTGGCAAAGCCAGCGGGCCAATGAAACAGAATGTTCCGGTCGCGGCCGCCAGCCTCGATCAAGAGCACGGACACGTCCCGGTCTTCGCTCAGCCGTGCGGCAAGAACGCAGCCGGCCGAC
The DNA here is from genome assembly GCF_004145845.1 of Loktanella sp. IMCC34160. Classification (GTDB taxonomy): domain Bacteria; phylum Pseudomonadota; class Alphaproteobacteria; order Rhodobacterales; family Rhodobacteraceae; genus SELP01. The sequence goes on from NZ_SELP01000005.1 coordinate 28,468, forward strand.
CCGCCGCCCAAGATGATATAATCGAAGCTGTTCCGAGGCATTTGATTCATGTAACCGTTTCGTTACTTGAAACGTTTCACCAAGCACCCCGTCTTGTCAAGCCGAAACCGTTTGGGGACTATTGCGAGCGTCTGACCGACCCGCGGTTGACGACTTCGGGGGCCAACCGGATCTCGCGCCGATCCCGTGACGAACCGCGCACCATTTCCATCGCGCGCAGGGCGCTCTCTGCGCCGATCCGCCCCGGAAAGATGTCGACGGTGCTAAGTTGCGGCGACAGGACCGTTCCGATCGGAACATTGTCGAAACTGACGATCGACAGGTCCGTTCCAACCTTGATCCCCCCTGCCCTGCAGGCCGCATAGATGCCAGTGGCCAGATCGTCGTTGAAGGGCATCACGGCATCCGGCAACGGACCTTCGGCGGCGATACTGCGCAGGGCCGACTCGGCAAAGGCGGGGGTCAGAAATCCGGGAATGGCCTTGAAATTCGCTTCCGGAAGGCCTGCTTCGCGAAAGGCGGCCAACATGCCGTCACGGCGTCCATTCCAGGTTGTCGTGTGGTCATATCCGCCAATAAAGGCGGCGGTTCTACAACCATTGTCAATCAGGGTGCGCGCGGCGATATAGCCGGACCTGTGGTCATCGACACCGACGAAGGACGCGTCGCTTCCCGGCACGTCTCGCACGCAGGACACCACCGGTATCCCGCGCCGCTGTGCCACCTCCAGATCTGCGGGCGTCGTCTCGTGAACAGGTGAAAGGATGATGGCGGCAACGCCCTGTGACACCATCGATTCGATCAGCTTGCTCTGCCGTTCATGGTCGTTCTGGGCAGTCGCAAGCACGGTCAGAAACCCCTCGCGATAGGCCGCGGCTTCCAGCTCCGCCACCAACACGCTGAAAAAGGGGTTCACGATGTTGTTCAGGATGACCCCGATCATCTTTGACTGGCCGGACCGCAGTCGCGCGGCGGATTCGTTACGGATGAACCCAAGGGCCTCGGCGGTCTTCAGGACATGTGTGCGCGTTTCTTTGGACACCCGACCATTGCCGGACATCACATAGGACACAGTCGCAACAGAGACCCCTGCCTGCTCCGCGACCTGCCTGATCCCGACCTTCTTCATGGAGGCTCCTGAAACGTTTCACCAGGTCACCGGAGTAATTGGCCAAACTCTTTGGATCAAGCCACTTGGCATCCCGACGTCATAAACCATAGCCCGACAAGCCAATCCGAAGCTTCCGCGTGGCATCCCTCAGAACCACCACCCGGTCCGGGTCTATTCCTGCCTCGTCGCGCCGACACAGCAAGCCTGCCACAAGGATTACACCCGAAGTTTCGGCGACGGGGGCAATGCTGAAACCAGCCGGGCTCGCACTGCTGCTCATGCCATGAACTGCCCCTCTTGTTTCAGTGTCGATCTTTCTATGAAGCAGGTAAGAGGCATTCCGATCCGGCGCGGTGTAATCGTTGCCCCGGCCAAGAGAAAAAGCCAACAAGGTCAATTCCTTACCGGTGACGACGCCCAGAAAGGCCGTGCGCCGGGTCTGAACGCGGAGATAGCGGACAATCGTTGCCGCCATCGGTCCGGCATCCCCATGGCCCCACGCGGAATACCCAACCCGCCATGCCTCGCTGCCCAGGACCGGATCGCCATAGGAATCCCGGGCCAGAAACTTCCGCTGCTCCAGAACCAGAAGATCGCGCGCGGCGGTGGATCGCGCGATGCCCGCCTCCTGAAAAGCCGCACCGGCGGTCTCGCCTGCGGGACGGTGCGGAATCCGCATCGCAGTTTCAAAACGGTCGAGGGCGCGGCGGTATATGGCTGATTTCCCGGTCATCGGAGCGACCGCCCCCTGCCCTGTGCCAGGACATATTCGTCGGGCTGGTCCCATTTCACATAGGTCTCGGCCCAGACGTCTGCCTTGATGCTTCGCGTTTCCCGACCACGGGGCAGAACGGCCAGAACCGGAACTTCAACTCGGCGCGGCACGGGGGATCCCTGCAATAGATCCAGAAGAACTTCGACCGCCCGCGCGCCCATCGCCGCCGGGTAGTCGATCGCGCAGAACGCGACACCCCGTTCCAGCGCGAAGCGATACGCACCGTTCACATCGCCGCCGGTATGTGGCGGGATCACAAGGCCCCGCCGGTCGAATTCGATCATCGACCCAAGCCCCTGCAACCCGCTGTCGCACCAAACCCCGTCCGGCGGCGGGTGTCCGGTATCCAGCAAGCGGGCGATTTCGGCCTGCCCGCCTTCGCGGGTCCACCCGGTATGCTGCACCGCTTCCACCACGATCCCCTCGTCCGCATCGAATATCTCGCGGGCGGCGGCAAGCCTGCGCACCGCGGGACTCGAATCCACCAAACCCGAAAGCAACCAGACCCTCCCGGCTCCGCCAAGATGCTCCTTCATCCAGATCGCGCTCAACTTGCCGATCATCTCGCCCGAGGCGGCAACGAAACTGTCATGCGTCGCGGCACCGCCGGTCCGCCTGTCGACCGCGACCAAAGGCACGCCCCGATCGCGCACGGCAGCCAAACAACCGGCGAGGTCGCCGCCGGGGTCCGGGGCGGCAGAAACCACCAGAGCGGCAACACCTCCATCCAACATCTCGGTGATTTGGCTGATCTGTCGGGAGGCATCGTCACCGGCATCCGCGACGACCGTGTCGGCAATCTGGTCGCGATGCAGACCGCACCCGTGCCGAAAGCTCGCCAGCAGCGCGCGTCGCCACGGGTTCGAGGTCGAGGCATTTGCAAATCCGATTTTCCAGGGCGGCGGTCCGGGGGGCACGGGGCCTGAGACCAGTTCGAACAGGCCATCGGTCAACCCCAGATCAAGGGGCCCCGCATCAAACCGCCTGAATTGGCCGGGAAGGGTCGGGCCAATGACCGCCCGTTCGACCGAAGCCTGAGCCATGTTTCGGGCGGTTGGCCCAAGCCGGAAACATCCGTGCCCGATGCCTTCCAGATAGCCGCGCGCAAGAAGTTCACGGATCAGGCCGTATCCCGTCGATCTGCCGATGCCGGCCCGCTTCAGGATGTCGGACCTGCGCAGGGCGCCGTTGTCGGCGTCAAAGGCCGACAATACCCTGCAAATTCGTTCGACATTCGACGGCCCCGACATTCCCGACCCTTGCATAGCGACGGGCGCACCCTAGCCAGCGCGCCCGCCCCGACCAAACCGAAATCTGACGGTCAATTCTCTGCCGACACCATCCTGCGGACAACAAGCGGGGTCGCCTGTGCGGCTTCCATCTTGGGGGCCCAGACGGAGAACCAATCCTGAGCCAGATGCACGTCAAGATCTTCGGCGCTCGACCAGACCTCGATGATTGTCATCCGCGCAGGCCTGTCCGCTTCGAACCAAAGCTCGTATGTTTCGCAGCCCGCTTCGGTGCGGGATCGTGAGATGAATTCGTCGCGGAACATGGCAACAAAGGCCTCTGCGGCGTCTGGCCTTACGTCGAGTTCGACAAGTAACCGTGCTTTTGCCATCAGTCCGCAAGCTCCCAGAACCGTTCGTATTGCGCTTTCAGCGGGTGCAGGTCCTTGCGGCCCTCGACATAATAGCCGACCCATTCGCCCAATCGGCGACCGGCCCGGCGGCAGGCTTCCTTGGCATGGTTGGCGCGGGGCTCCCCGGCAAAGACCGCGCCGTAGTGCAGGCTTTCCTTTTTCGCGACATAGTCGGTGATACCGAAAACCATGTATCCCATGTTCATCATCATGATGCTCAAGGACATGCAGGCCAATTCGCCACCCCCGCCCAGACTTCCGGCCGAGGTGAAGGGCACCGCGAATTTTCCATCGGTCTTGAACCAGATGTCCGGGGTCCGGTCGTCCCACCATTTTTTCATCCGCCAGGATATCCCGCCCAAATGGGTCGGGCAGCCGATCGCGATTCCATCCGCCCAGAAAACATCGGCGGTTTCGGCGTCGTCGACAAAGCGGACACGGATGTCATGCCTGCCGACCTGTTCGACACCTTCCTTGACAAAAGGAACTGCGGTTTCGGTAAAGCGACGGTCGCTGTCGCTATCATAGATAATCAGGATATTGGCCACGTTTTCCTCCACGAGCTTGCTGGTGCAAGTGAAGTCGACAACGGTCCGACCCCGCAATCGGGCTGCGAGCCTTGCTGCTCCATATGTCGGATTCGGTCAGCGGTGGCGGCAGATTGCGCCGCCGGTTCTTCTGTTCAACGCGGGTCGGCGTGTCCGGTTGATCCAAGATCCGTGCGACGCAGGGCCGGAAGGATGACAAGCTGTCAGAGGTCGCATAGGTAGAATAATGTGGCCAAAGGGGTTGGCGCTCTACCCGCCGCCCGGACCATTCTTAACGGCACGGAGACAGCGTGATGGCAGGCACGGCGGAGACCCGGACATTCGCATATCAATCCATCGCAAGGGCCGTTCTGGACCACGGTATCGACACGATGTTCGGACTGATGGGCGATGCAAACCTGTTCATGGTCGATGACTATGTACGCAATGGTGGCGGCGCATTCATCCCCGCCGCGCACGAGGGAAGTTCGGTTCTCATGGCGCTTGCCTGGGCCCATGTGACGGGCCGGGTCGGTGTCGCGACGGTCACGCATGGCCCGGGTCTGACGAATTGCGTCACCGCCCTGACCGAAGGGGCACGCGGGCATATTCCCTTGGTTCTGTTGTGTGGCGACACCCCAGTCAGCGCGCCCCAGCACCTGCAGAACATCGACCAGCGCGAGGTGGTCAAGCTGACCGGCGCCGGGTTCGAGCAGATGCGCACGCCAAAGACCGCATCGCGCGATGTTGCGAACGCGTTCTACCGCGCGCGGCTGGAACGCCGCCCGATCGTTCTGAATATGCCGGCCGATTTCATGTGGCAGGAGGTGACCCATGAGAAGGTCGTCTATCCGGTGTTCGGCAGTCCCGCCCATGTGCCCGAAGGCGATGATCTGGACGAGGCCATTGGCATGATCGCCTCTGCCCGGCGCCCCGTTGTCCTTGCTGGGGGCGGCGCGGTCGAGGCACGCCATGCCTTGTTGCGGCTTGCCGACCGGCTAGAGGCGCCCTTGGCGACCACGCTCAAGGCCAAGGGCCTGTTTAACGGTCATCCCTACAACATGGATATCTTCGGGACGCTTAGCACTCCCGACGCCTATGACGTGATCGCCAAGGCGGATTGCATCATCGCCTTCGGGGCGAGCCTTCACTATTTCACCACCGACAAAGGCGCCCTCATGAAGGGCAAGCGCGTCGTGCAGGTAAACATGGACGCCACCCAGATCGGAAAGAATTTCCATCCCGACGCAGCGCTGATCGCCGATGCGGGGCTGACAGCAGACAATTTCGTCTGGTGGCTGGACGAGGCGGAGATTGCGCCAAGCGGGTTCACCCGGGAACTCGACCCGGCAACGCTTGCCGCCCATCCGCCCGCGCGCAAACCCGCGGCCCGGACCCCGACAGCGCCAATCAATTACGTCGATGCGCTGGACCGGCTGGAAGCGGTCTTGCCCAAGACCCGGATCCTGACCACTGACGGCGGCCGGTTCATGACCGAAGTCTGGTGCCGGATCTCTGCCCCGGACCCGCGCAGCTTCATAGTGACCGCGAATTTCGGCTCCATTGGTCTCGGGCTTCAGGAGGCGATCGGCGCCGGCATCGCGGCCCCGGATCGGCCCGTGGTGCATTTCTCTGGAGACGGCGGGTTCATGATGGGCGGGATCAACGAATTCAACACCGCGGTGCGGCACCAGCAGGACCTGATCATCATCGTCTGCAACGACAGCGCCTACGGGGCGGAACATATCCAGTTCATGGACCGGAAAATGGATCCGGGCCTTACTCAGTTCAACTGGCCATCCTTCGCGGATATCGCCACGTCGCTTGGCGGCACCGGCGTCCGGGTAGAGACAGAGGCCCAGCTGGACGCGGCGCTGGCCGCGATCGAAACACGGGACGGCCCACTTTTGATCGAACTGGTTCTCGACCCCAACGACGTGCCGCGCATGCGCAGCTGAGGATCAGTCGTCCATCTTCAATTCGGGCAGGTCGCGGAACAGGTCCAGTGCCTCGGGATTGGCGAGCGATCCGGTGTTTTTCACCGCCCGACCGTGCACCACGTCACGCACAGCCAGCTCTGTGATCTTGCCGCTTTTCGTGCGCGGGATATCCGCCACGGCAAGGATCAGCGCAGGCACATGGCGCGGCGACGAACCCTTGCGGATCGCGGTCTTGATCTCCTTGATCAGCGGCTCCGTCAGCTCTGCCCCATCCATCATCGTGACAAACAGCACCACCCGAACGTCGTCGCCGATGTCCTGCCCGATGACGACGGCCTCTTTCACCTCAGGAAACTTCTCGACCTCGGCATAGATCTCGGCGGTGCCGATCCGGACGCCGCCCGGATTGAGCGTCGCGTCGGACCGTCCATGGATCACGAAACCGCCCGTCGCCCGGCGTTCGGCGAAATCGCCCTGGCACCAGACCCCGTCGAACCGGTCGAAATAGGCACTGCGATAGCGCGCACCGCCGTCGTCCCCCCAGAACCCCAGCGGCATCGAGGGGAAGGGACGGGTGCAGACAAGTTCGCCTTTTTCGCCGTCCGCAGCGCGGCTGCCGTCATCGCGCCAAACGTCCACGGCCATTCCGAACCCGGCCCGCTGAATTTCGCCCCGATGCACCGGCGCGGTCGGATCGCCGAGGACGAAACAGGACACGATATCTGTTCCGCCGGAAATGGAGGCGAGGTGCAGGTCGGGTTTCAACGTTTTGTAGACATAGTCGAAACTGTCGCCCAGCAGGGGCGAGCCGGTCGACATCATTGCCCGAAGCGGCGACAGATCATGCGCCTCGCCGGGCTTGAACTCCACCTTGCGCAGGCTGTCGATATACTTGGCGGAGGTGCCGAAATGGGTCATCCGCTCGTCGCTGGCAAAGTCGAACAGCACCTTTGGACGCGGGTGAAAGGGCGACCCGTCGAACAGCAGAAGGGTCGCGCCCCGCGCCAGCCCCGACACCAGCCAGTTCCACATCATCCAGCCCAGGGTGGTGAAGTAGAACAGCCGGTCGCCGGGCCGCACATCGGCGTGCAGCGCATGTTCCTTAAGGTGCTGGAGAAGCACGCCTCCGGCCCTGTGGACGATACATTTCGGCGCCCCGGTCGTGCCCGAGGAAAAGAGGATGTAAAGCGGATGGTCGAAGGGCATCCGCGCAAATGTCAGCGGCCCATCGGGTGCGTCCGCCTCGAACGCCGCGAAGGTCACGCCATTGTCGACGGCCGCGGCCGTTGCCTGCGCCGTGCCGAGGTAGTCGATCACAACGGTCCGCGTCACGCTTGGCAACTGACTGGCGATTTCCGCAAGCTTGTCGGTGATGTCAAAGGCCTTGCCGGAATACCAGTAGCCATCGGTCGCGAACAGAACCTTGGGTTCGATCTGGCCGAACCTGTCCAAAACCGCGCGCGTTCCGAAATCAGGCGAGGCGGAACACCAGACAGCGCCCAGCGACACCGCCGCCAGCATGGCCGCCACGGCCTCGGGCCGGTTCGGCAGCAATCCGGCCACGCGGTCCCCGGCCCCGACGCCTGCCGCCGACAATGCCTTTTGCAGGCGCGCGACATGGGTTTCCAGTTCGGACCAGCTCCAGCGCAATTGCGCCTTGTCCTCGCCGCGAAAGACCAGCGCGTCGGCCTCGGGGTCGCGCTGACCGCCCAGCCGCAGCAGGTTCTCTGCGACATTAAGCCGGGCGCCCGGAAAGAACCGCGTGCTGATCATATCGTCGCCGACGATGACCGGGCCGTCGCCCTTGTCGCCGATCACGCCCATATGGTCCCAGATCGCATCCCAGAACCCAGAGAGGTCCTCCAGCGCGACGGCAGCCAGATCATCCGACCCGTCGATGGTCGCCCCGGTCTTCCGGGCAAATGGCTCTCGGAAACGGGACAGTTCCGTTGCGGCGCGGCGGTCGTCGTCCGGGGTCCAGAGCACGCTGGTTGTCATGGGGTCAGCCTTCCAATTTGCGGGCCGGCAAAAGCTCGCCCGTGCAGGGTCCGAACCCGATCCGGTATCCCTCGCCCAGCGCCGCGCCGCGCAGCGCCAACGTATCGTGATCCTCGATGAAGCTCCGTGTCTCGCCCGTGTCCAGCGTCAGCGGTTCTTTCCCGCCCCAGCTGAGTTCCAGAAGCGACCCGCGGCTGTCCTTGGTCGGCCCGGAAATGGTCCCCGACCCGAGCAGGTCACCCACCCGCATCGGACAACCCGACGAGGTATGGTGCGCCAGTTGCTGGGCGGCGGAATAGTACATCTCGCGGTAGTTCGTCCGCGACAGGATCGTCTCGCTGCCCCCTTTTGGGGTAAGCCCGACCTCGAGCGCGATGTCATACAGCATCGGTGCAGGTTCGGCGAGATACGGCAAAAGCGTCTTCTCGCGCTCGGGGGTTGAGGTGCGGAACGGCTCAAGCGCCGCAGCGGTCACGATCCACGGGCTGATCGTCGTCGCGGTCGCCTTGGCCTGGAACGGCCCCAGCGGCTGGTATTCCCAGGCCTGGATGTCGCGCGCCGACCAGTCGTTCAGCAGCACGTAGCCAAAGATGTTGTCAAAGGCTTCCGCCACCGAGATCGGGCCATTCGAAGGCTGGCCAACGATAGCGCCCATCTCCAGTTCGATATCGAAGCGCTGCGACGGGCCAAAGCGCGGCGCGTCGTCATTCGGGCCTTTCAGCTGCCCGTTGGGTCGGGTGACCGGGGTGCCCGAGACGACGACCGACGACGCCCGACCGTTATAGCCAATGGGAATGTGCAGCCAGTTCGGGGGCAGCGCGTTTTCCGGCCCGCGGAACATGGTACCGACGTTGAACGCATGGTGACGGCCCGCGTAGAAATCGGTGTATTCGGTCACATCAAAGGGCATGTGCAGGACCGCATCGGACTGCGCGACAAGATAGCCGCGCAACGCCGCCTCCCGGCCGCTCCCCTCGGCCAGCATGTCCGTCAGATTGGCACGCAGCGCGGCCCAGGCGGCCTTGCCCTGCGCCATGAAGGCGTTCCAGCGCCCGGTCTGCAGTGCCCCGTCGCAGGTCAGCAGGCCATCGGCCTCCATCCGCGCCAGATCGAGGATCTGGTCACCGATGGCCACGCCGCAACGCGGATCGCTGCCGTTCGTCGAGAAAACGCCATAGGGCAGGTTATTGAGCGGAAAGTCCGTATCGGGCGCATTGGCGCTTTCGACCCAGGAACGGATAAGATCGGTCATTGGGGTCTCCTTGTTCAGGTCGCGTCGGGTTGTGTCTCGGGGCGGGCCGCATCGAAGGCTGGCAGTGCCAGACATCGGGCCTCGATGTCAGTCAGGCGCTTGAACGGGGTCAGGTCACAGCCCCAGCGATGAGCGTTGTACAGCTGCGGCACAAGGCAAAGGTCCGCAAGCCCCGGCGCATCACCAAAGCAGAATGGCGTGTCGGGCGCGATCAGCGCTTCGAACGCGGCAAAGCCCCGCGTCATCCAGTCGTTCATCCAGGCAACGGTATCATCCGGACCGTGGCCCATGGACTTCAACTTGCCGACGACCCGCAGGTTGTTCACCGGATGGATGTCGCAGGCGATCGTCAGCGCTGCGGCCCTAACCCGCGCACGCGCGACAGGATCCGAGGGCAGGAGCGCAGGCGCCGGATGGGTGTCCTCCAGCCAGTCGAGGATCGCCATGGACTGGGTCAAGACCGTGCCGTCCTCCAGCACCAGTGTCGGTACACCCTGCCCCGGGTTCAGCGCAACGTAGTCCGGCGCGTTCTGGTGTCCCGCGACAAGGTCCACGGGGACCGTCTGATAGACGATCCCCTTGAGGTTCAACCCGATCCGCACCCGGTAGGATGTCGTGGACCGCCAATAGGAATAGAGCCTCATTTCTTGCCCGGCGTGCCGTCGAATTTCTTTTCGAGGCTGTCCCAGCAATCGATGTAGTCGTCCTGAAGCGGCGCTTCCTTGCCCGCGAATTCGGTCAGGTGCTGCGGGAAGCGGGTCTCGAACATGAAGGACATGGTATTGTCCAGCTTCTCGGGCTTGAGGTCGGCATTCGAGGCCCCCTCGAAGGCACTCTTGTCCGGCCCATGCGGCAGCATCATGTTGTGAAGCGACATGCCACCGGGGACAAAGCCCTGCGGCTTGGCATCGTATTGGCCATAAATGTTGCCCATAAGCTCGGACATGATGTTCTTGTGATACCACGGCGGGCGGAAGGTATCTTCCATCACCATCCAGCGTTCCCGGAACAGCACGAAATCAATATTGGCCGTGCCAGGCACGCCGGAGGGCGCGGTCAACACGGTAAAGATCGACGGGTCCGGGTGATCGAACAGGATCGCACCCACGGGGCAATAGGTCCGCAGATCATATTTCACCGGCGCGTAGTTTCCGTGCCAGGCCACCACGTCCAACGGCGAATGTCCGATCTTGCAGCGGTGGAATTGGCCGCACCATTTGATGGTAACGGTGCTTGGCGCCTCGCGGTCCTCGAAGGCCGCCACAGGCGCCTTGAAGTCACGCGGATTGGCCATGCAGTTTGCGCCGATCGGCCCGCGGCCCGGCAGCTCGAATTTCTGGCCGTAGTTCTCGCAGACGAAGCCACGCGCGGGACCTTCCAGCACCTCGACCCGATAGACCAGCCCGCGCGGGATCACCGCAATCTCTTTCGGTTCCAGATCGATGATGCCCAACTCGGTGGCAAAGCGCAGCCGGCCTTCCTGCGGCACCACCAGCAATTCGCTGTCGGCCGAAAAGAAGTAGTCGTCGGTCATGCTTTCGGTGACCAGGTAGATGTGGCTTGCCATGCCGACCTGGGTGTTCACATCCCCGGCGGTGGTCATGGTGCGCATGCCGGTCAGCCAGGTCAGGGCCTCCTCTCCATGGGGCAGCGGGTCCCAGCGATACTGCCCCAGCGAGGTCACATCCTCGACGACGTTGGGGGCGGATTTCCAATAGGGCACGTCGATGCGCTCATAGCGGCTCGAATGTTTGACAGAGGGCCGGATACGGTAACACCAGGTGCGTTCGTTCTGATGGCTTGGCGCGGTAAAGGCGGTGCCGGACAGCTGCTCGCCATACAGGCCGTAGTTGCACTTCTGCGGGCTGTTCATGCCCTGCGGCAGGGCGCCGGGCAGCGCCTCGGTCTCGAAGTCATTGCCAAAGCCGGGCATGTAGCCGGGCGTCGTCGTGCCGCCGTCGGCCTGAATCAGCCCCTTGGGTTCCATATCGTTCATGGCGCGGTGTCCTTTGTGCAGCAAAGTCGCGCGCGGGCCTGTTCTCCTCCGCGCGCGATCGTCTTGTCAGGCCTTGTTCAGTTCCTTGGCATGCAGCCAGTCGGCGTGCTTCGGCGCCTTCTTGGTGCGCGACCATTCTTCCAGCATGTCCCATTTCACCGCGTCCATGCGTTCGAGCAGCGCCTCTTCTTCCGGATCCGGGCAGGCCAGCTCGATCCGGTGGCCGCTCGGGTCGAAGAAGTAGATGGAATGGAAGATGGAATGGTCGGTGACGCCCAACACCTCAACGCCATTGGCCTCCAGATGTTCCTTGAACGCGATCAGTTCCGCACGATCCTTGACCTTGAAGGCAATGTGCTGGACCCAGATCGGGGTGTTCGGATCACGGCCCATCTCGGGCTTGGTCGGAAGTTCGAAGAACGCCAGAACATTGCCGTTCCCGGCATCCAGAAACAGGTGCATGTAGGGATCGGGTTCATGGGTCGACGGCACATGGTCCTCAGCGATGGCGAGGATGAAATCCATGTTCAGCATTTTGCCATACCACTCGACGGTTTCCTTGGCGTCCTTGCAGCGATAGGCGACGTGGTGGATTTTTTCGATCTTCATGGTTTCTCTCCTTGGGCGCGTTCAGGCGTCTGCGGCGAGGGACAAAGCCTCGTCCAGAACGGCAGCATCGCCGATATGGTTGCTCAGGATCAGGACGAGGCGGGCGTTGATCGCGTCGCTCTCCTCCTTGGACCGGCCGTCGTGCACGGCCAGCAACTTGGCATAGAAATCGTCCGGTTTCGCGATGTTCGGGTCGATGTTCAGCTTGGTCATTGTCCGGGTCCTCCTCAGGCGCGTCCGGTTGCAGTGTTGACGGCCTTGCGCAGGGCGGCCGCGTCGTAGCTGTCCCAGCGGGCGGCGATATGCTGGTCCGGGCGCATCAGGTAGACAGCAGATTTGGCGTCTCCCAGATAGCGCTGTGCCAGTTCCGGGTTGCCCGCGGCCGAGAGCGCGACGCGGGTGACGCCGATCCCGTCCACGTCAATGCTGTCGGGGGCGTCAGCGTCGATGGTCAAAATCTGGAACGATCCGCCCAGCAGTTCCAGCAGCCAGGTTCCATCCACGGGGGCATCGACCATCGGCGCGCCGACGCGTGTGCGCTCGGGGCCGTCGTCAAGGGCGTCTGGCCCGTTCAGCGACAGCCCGTCATAGACGCAGGGCACCGACAGACGGCCCGAGTTGACGAGCGGCCGGGCAAAGGCGGCCTTTCCGGCAAGCGTTAGAACCGCATCGCGGAAGATCTTGCTGATCTCGGTCTTCGGGGTGATGAAATCGGTGGATCGGGTCGAGTTCAGGATATTTTCATCCGCGCCATGGACCCGCTCCTCGGAATAGGTATCCAGCAGCGTTTCGGGCGCCTTCCCCTTGATCACCAGCCCCAGCTTCCAGCCAAGGTTATCAGCGTCCTGCATGCCCGAATTCGCGCCGCGCGCTCCGAACGGCGACACCTGATGCGCAGCGTCCCCGGCAAAGAAGATATGCCCGTGGCGGAAGCTTTCCATGCGCTTGCACTGGAAGGTGTAGATCGAGGACCACACCATGTCATACTCGACATCCGGCCCAAGGAAGGCGTTCAGGCGGCGACGAACGTTTTCCTCTTTCAGCTCTTCCTTGCGGTCAACGTCCCAGCCGATCTGGAAGTCCACGCGCCAGACGTCGTCCGGTTGCTTGTGCAGCAGGGTCGAGGCGCCTTCGCCGTGGCTGGGTTCGAACCAGAACCAGCGTTCGGTCGGGAACTGAAGCTCGCCCTTCATCTTGATATCCGCGATCAGGAAACTGTCCTGGAACACCTTGCCGGTGAATTCCTCGCCCAGCATCCCGCGCAGCGGCGAGTTGGCACCATCGCAGGCCACCAGCCAATCCGCTTCGACCTTGTAGGGGCCGTCGGGCGTCATCACGTCAAGAACGACATGGTCGCCCTTGTCTTCGATCGCGTCGACGCGGTTCTTGCCGCGCAGCTGGATCGGGGCGCCCTCGGCCTGAAGGGCCCGGACCCGTTCGATCATGTATTGTTCGAAATAGGGTTGCTGAAGGTTGATGAAGGCCGGGTATTTGTGGCCCTCTTCCGGAAGCAGGTTGAATTCGAAGACCTTGTCATCCTTGTGGAACACCTTGCCGAGGTTCCAGACGACACCCTTGTCCAGCATCGGTTCGCCGCAACCGTAACGATCTGCGATTTCCAGGCAGCGCTTGGCGAAACAGATCGCGCGACTGCCCATACCGATGCCTTCGTGATCATCGAGGACAAGGACGGGAATGCCCTGCTGGCCAAGGTCGATGGCCGTCGCGATCCCGATCGGGCCACCGCCGACGATCACGACCGGGTGCCGAACGGCGCCATCCCGGTCCTGGTCGGGCGACTTTTCGTAGGGATAGACCTTCTGGGCCAGTTTGTAACGATCGTCGAACATGCCTTTCCTCCTCAGGCGATGCTTCAGTTCTGAAGCTGTTCCCACATCTCCATGTCGCGCTGTGCGGTCCAGATCCGCGGGGTATCGATGCCGCGCGCCTCGTCATAGGCGCGGGACACGTTGAACGGCAGACAATGCTCGTAGATGGCATAGTCCTTGAACTTCGGATCGCAGGCCTCGCGCACGGCGTCCCAGGCGTCCTTGAGGCTGCCGCCCTTCGCGGCGACCTGCTTGGCCGGCAGATAGGTGCTGTTGACGAAGTCGCGGGTGCTTTCCAGCGCGGCATCGACCATTTCGCGGCCGACAAGCGCGTCACCGCGCCCCGGCGCGATGCTTTGCGGATCATAGGCTTTCACGGCGTCCAGCGTGCCGCCCCAATCCTCGAAATGGCCATCGCCGCAATAGCAGGCCGAGTGGTATTCGACGATATCGCCAGTGAACATGGTCTGGGCGTCAGGCACCCAGATCACGCTGTCGCCGGCGGTATGGGCGCGGCCGATCTGCTTGATCTCGACCTTGCGGTTACCAAGGTAGACCGTCATCTGGTCATTGAAGGTGGTGGTCGGCCAGGTCAGGCCGGGAATGCTTTCATGGCCTTCGAACAGACGCGGAAAACGCTGGAATTCGCTGTCCCAGTCCTCTTGCCCACGTTCGACAACCATAGACCGGGACTTGTCGGACATGATGATCTGCTCGGCACCAAAGGCGCTTGCCCCCAGAACGCGCACGGCGTGGTAATGGGTCAGAACGACGTGGCTGATCGGTTTGTCGGTGACCGAGCGCACGCATTCGATCACCTTGTTGGCCAGGCGCGGGGTCGCCTGCGCCTCGACGATCATGACGCTCTCGTCACCGATGATCACGCCGGAATTCGGGTCCCCCTCGGCGGTGAAGGCATAAAGCCCCTCGCCGATCTCGGTGAACGAAATCTTCTTCTCTGCGGTGTCGCCCTGCGATGCGAAAGCCTTGGCCATGGAGTGTTCCTTGTATCTTTGCCGGTCGGCCCGGTCAGTTCCTTGGCGCCTTGCGCCCTCATCAGAGAATCGTTGTCATCGCAACAATTCCTTTTTCGTTGCAAATGCAATGAATGTCAAGATCATTGCATTTGCAACGATACACTTTTGTCGCCCGGCCTACATCAGGTTCACAAGCCAGAGCGACAGGATCGGCACGGTGATCAACAGACCCAGCCGGAAGATATCCGCGATCCAGAACGGCAGGACGCCGCGGAACACAGTCGACAGGGACACGTCGCGCAATACCCCCTTGAGCACGAAAACATTCATCCCCACAGGTGGCGTGATCAGGCTTATCTCGGTCGCCACGACCACAACGATGGCAAACCAGATCAGCGCGTTTTCCGGGTCTTGCAGAAGCTCGCTCTGGAACGGCAGGTCATACATCAGCGGATAGAAGACCGGGACCGTCAGCAGGATCATCGACAGGCTTTCCAGAACGCAGCCCAGAAGCAGGTAGATCAGGATGATGATCCCGATCACCGCCCAGGCGGGCATTTCAAGATCAAGGACAATCCCGGCAAGCGCGTCCGGAAGCCCGGCAAGGTTGATGAACTTTGTGAACAGCTCGGCCCCGATGATGACGGCAAAGATCATCGCGGTGGCCCGCACGCTGTCCAGCGTCGCCTCGATGAAGGCGCGCAGGTTCATGGCGCGCAGCGCGATTGCGATCACGACAGCGGCCCCCGCGCCCATCCCCGCGGCTTCGGTCGGGGTGAAGAAATCCCCATAGATGCCGACCATGATGAACAGGAACAGCCCAAGCACGGCAAACACGCCGATCTTGTCACTCCGGGTCATAGGCTCTGAATGCTGGCCTTCAGGCGCAAGCGCGGGGTTGATCGCAACCGCGATGCGGACTGCAAACAGGTAGAACAGCACGCCGATGATCCCCGGGATCACCCCGGCGATGAACAGCTTGGCGATGTCCGTTTCGGTCATCAGCCCATAGATGATCAGGATTACGCTGGGCGGGATCAGGATGCCCAGCGTGCCACCCGCGGCGATGGACCCGGTGGCAAGGCGGTCGTCATAGCCGAACTTGCGCATGGAGGGCATGGCCACTTTGGACATGGTCGCGGCCGTGGCAAGCGACGAGCCGCAGACGGCGGAAAAGCCGCCGCAGGAGAAGACAGAGGCCATGGCCAAGCCGCCCCGCATCCGTCCGAACAGCCGGTCCGCCCCGGCATAAAGCCCATGCGCCACGCCCGAGGCTGCCAGAACGTTGCCCATGAAGATGAACAGCGGGATCACCGACAGGCTGTAGGACAATGTCGTGTCAAAGGCGACCTGCCCGGTCAGCGCCCAAGCAGGTTCCCACCCCCGGAGGAGCGCAAAGCCGATGCCGCCAACGGCGGCCATCGCAAAGGCAATCGGAACCCGCAACAGGATAAGGCCGAAAAGAACTGCGAAACCGATCAGGGATTCCGTCACAGGATTCCCTCCTCTGTCTTGGCCCGACGTTCATGGGCCGGGGGTTGGATGCCGCGCAGAAACGCGATGAAGGCGCAGAAAAGACAGGACAGGCTGGCAAGATACCCGAACGGGGCCAGCGGTATTTCAAGCGCGTTGGTGACCGAGCCGTCCTGTGCCGCCTTCCAGGCGTGCGAGGCCAGACGCCACGAGAAGGTAGCGAGCAGCGCCGCCGAGAACAATCCCGCGAAGGCGGAGAAGAGCGTGTTCCATCTTGGTCCGAGAAGGCCAAGCAGATCGACCTCGACATGTTCGCGCCGTTCGGTGGCCAGTGGCAGGGCAAGGAAAACCAGCGCCGCCAGCAAGACCTCGGTCAATTCGAACGCGCCGGTCAACGGGGTATCCAGGATATAACGTCCAACCACGTCCACGCAGGTGATGAGAACGAGGCAGAACAGGATGGTTGCGGCCCCGATCCCGACCGACCAGTCAAGGATCGGACCAATCTCGAGCCCCCCGTTCTCGGGGGGCCCGGATTTGAAGCGCTTGCGCAACTCCTCCATGGGTCAGTAGGCCACGCCGGTTTGCGCGCGGAACGCCCCAAGCGCGGCGGCACCGTCATAACCGTCTGCGGCGATGGCATCGATCCACGCCTGTTCATAGGCCGCGGCGGCCTGCTTGATCGCTTCGAGAACCGGCGCCGGGGCGTCGTAGATCTCGATCCCCTCTGCCTGAATCTCTTCGATGGCCGCTTCGTCCGCGGCGTTCCAGGCCGCGCCAACCAACTCCGCAAAGGCCTCGCCCGAGATCGCTTCGATCGCGGCCTGATCCTCGGCGGAAATCTCGTTCCACTTGTCGTCGTTCATGACGACAAACCAGGTGGTGTTATAGATGCCGCCCGGCACCCGCATGGAATATTGCAGGTCGTCGGTCAGGTTGAAGGCGGTCAAGGCCTCGTAGGTGAAGGTCACGCCGTCAATCACGCCACGCGACAGTTTTTCGTAGACTTCGCCCGACGACATGAACAGCGTCGTCGCGCCCAGATCGGCCATCAGATCGGCGATGTAACCGCCCGGCACGCGGATCTTCAGACCGGCGATATCGTCGACGGTTTCAATCCGCCGGACGTTGTTGTGAAGAACGCCGGGGCCATGGACGAAAAGGCCCAGCAGCTTGACGCCCTCGTGTTCGGCCTGCGCATCAAGGTCATTGGCATAGACATTCCAGAAGGCCTTGGACCCAGAGACGGCATCATCGCCAAGGAACGAAAACTGGCCGATGCGCGAACGCTGGAACCGGTCGTCGGTGGTGAAGGAATGCAGACCATAGGTGATGTCGGCCACACCTTCCGCGGCCATGTCGAAATGTGCGGGCGGCGCCCCGAGTGGCGACGTCAGAACACGTACGGTCACGCGGCCCTCGGTCACCTCTTCGATCTGCTCGGCCCATGGCTTCATGGCTCCGACGACGATCGGGTGGCGCGGGGGCAGCCAACTGGACATCACCAGTTCGGTTTCGGCGATAGCGGCCGAGGCAAATGCCCCGACACCGATCGCAATTCCTGCAAACGCGTTCGCAATCTTGGGAAATTTCAGGCCCATGGTTTCTCCTCCCTTTGGGTTGCTGTCTGTATATCGAATAAGGGTCGCCGGGCGGGGTTTCGTCGCGAGACGGCGACAGAGTGATGCGATATCTCCTCCTGTGGGCGCGGCCGTGGTGTTGGGGATCCCCCCATCTGGCCGGGTCACTTGCGCCCGCTACGAATCTGGTTATCGTTTCAAAAGAAACGAAAGTCAATGTCGTTACATTTGAAACGACTTGGAGCCGCCATGGATTACGCGACATTCAACTTGTCCGAGTACCTGCCCTACCGCCTTGCCCTTCTGTCGGAACGGGTCAGCAGGCGGCTGTCGCTGGAGTATGGCAAGGATCATGGGTTGTCTGTCGCAGAATGGCGCGTGCTTGTTCACTTGGCCCGTAGCGAAGAGGTGTCGATCCGCGAAATCCATACTTTCGCCAATCTCGACAAGCCGCGTGTCAGTCGCGCGGTATCCCGCCTCGAAGCCGAGGGGCTTCTGCGCAAGGAGGGCGGGAAGGAAGATCAGCGGCTGATCGTGATCTCCCTGACCGACAAGGGGCGCAAGACGCTTGCAGCGATTGTGCCCGACGCGCTCGCCTTCGAGTCAAATCTGGTCCAGACGGTGTCGCCCCAGGAAATGGACCAGTTTCTTTCGGTGGTCGAGAAGCTCCACAAGGTGCTTGACGACGATCCGCTTGCGGCCCCGCGGCCGCCATTGGACCAATAGGTTCAGACCGGATCGTCCCCGTCCAGACGTTCGTGGACGGTTCCCACCGCCGCGACAAGCGCATCAAGCCCGCGTGACAGCGCATCCCGGTCCGCGGCGGGCATCGCGTCAAGGATCAGCCGCGCCCGCTCCTCGACCTTGGCAAGCGCCGCTTCGAACAGGCTGCTGCCCTTCTCTGTGCAGCGATAGATGCGCAGGCGCCGGTCGGTGTCCGAGACACTGCGGGTGATCAGACCCTTTTCCTCGAGCCGGAGCGAGGCGCGGCTGACCTGCACCTTGTCCAAGGTCGTCCGACGCGCCAATTCCAGCGAAGTGACTTCCTCCTCGTCGGCAAGGAGGAACAAAAGGCGCCATTCCTCGCGCGTCAGCCCGAATTCCCGCCCATAGACATCGGTCAGGTTGCGGGAAAACGCTTCGGCCGCGACGGCCAGCCGATAGGGAAAGAATGTCTCGAGTTTCATCGTGTCCTCTTTCGTGTGTTTCGGCTGCCATATTGTTGCAGCCGAAACGAAGGAAGCCAAGCAGCAGCTCCCATTGGCGTGCGCCGATCAACCCGCCGCGGCAAAACCCGCCGCAAGCGCCGACAGGATCTTGTCGATTTCGGCCTCTGCGATGACCAGCGGCGGCGACAGGATGATGTTGTTGCCCGACACCCGGATCATTGCGCCCTGTTCATAGGCGGTGCGATGCACGACCGAGGTCACATTGGGGCCGGCGGGTGCCTTGCTGGCCCGGTCGGACACCAGTTCCATTGCGCACATCAGGCCATGGCCGCCCCGAACGTCGCCGATCAGATCGAAGCGCGATTTCAGGTCCTGAAGACCCTGCCAAAGCTGCGCACCCCGCGCGGCGGCATTGTCCTTGACCTGCAGCCGGTCGGTTTCCTTCAGGCAGGCGATGGCCGCGGCCGCCCCGACAGGATGGCCGGAATAGGTGTAACCCGACCCGATTGCGCCCTTGCCCGTGGTATCCTTTTCGAACACCTCGGCAACCTGGCCCGCGATCATCACGGCACCAAAGGGGAAATAGCCATTGGTGATCGCCTTGGCGGTGCACATCAGGTCCGGCTGCACACCCCAATGGCGCGATCCCGACCAGCTTCCGGTGCGCCCGAAGGCCGTGATCACCTCATCCGCGATCAGCAGGATCCCGTATTTCGTGCAGATCTCCCGCACGCCGGGCATGAAGCTTTCGTGCGGCGGAATAACCCCGCCGGCCCCCAGAATCGGCTCCATGATGAAGGCGGCGATGGTTTCGGCCCCCTGGAACCTGATCTCGTCCTCAAGCGCGGCAAGGCACAGCTGGGCCAGACGCTCCGGGTCGGTTTCATTGAAAGGGTTGCGATAGGTATAGGGTGCCGGGATGTGATAGCAGCCGGGCATCATCGGCTCATACTGGGTGCGGAAATTCGCGTTGCCATTCACCGACGCGCCCAGCGTATGAGTGCCGTGATAGCCCTTCTTCAGGCTCAGGTATTTGACGCGTCCGCCCTCACCGCGGATCTTGTGATACTGGCGCGCCAACCGGAGGGCGACTTCGACACTGTCGGATCCGCCCGACGTGTAGAAGGCGCGGGTCAGCCCGTCCGGGGCAAAGAATTCCGCAAGCATCTCGGACAGCTCGATGACGTTGTCATTCGAGGTGCCTCGGAAGATCGAGTAATATGGCAGCCGGTCGAGTTGCGCCGAGATCGCCTCTTTTACCGGGGCGCAGGAATAGCCCAGGTTGACATTCCACAGCCCGCCGACCGCATCGACCATACGGTGGCCGTCCACGTCGATGATTTCAACGCCTTCCGCACCGACGATGATGTCCGGCGGGTTGGCCATGCTGTCAGCGGGGTGCGCCATCGGGTGCCAGAGGCTGCGCGCGTTCATTTCTTTCAGGAAGTTAGAGTCTTTCATGTCGGCCTCATTCTGAGATCGGCGCGGCGTCACGCGGACGCGGTGCCGGTGGTGGGTTCGGACGGATGGGCGGGGGACGGGCGTCCCCCGAGGGATTCGGTGAGTTTCGCCGCGGCGGCGAGCAGCTTGCCTTTGATCGTTTCCAGCTTCTCGGGCGTGGCGCGCACGGCAGGCACGGCAACCGAAACCGCTCCGATTGCAATGCCGCCTGCGTCAAAGATCGGCGCCCCCTGGGAACTGACCTCACGATCGAAAGCGCGGTCCAGGCGACTGTATCCGGCGCGGCGCGCGTCCTCGATCGCTTGTTTCAGCCGTTCCGAATCGGTCGGCGTATCGGGGGTGAATTCCGTCAGCGCACCAGACAGAACCGCATTGCGCAGCCCTTCCGCGCCAAACGCCAGGAGCGCGATCCCCGAGGACGTGGCATGCAGCGGCAACATCTCGGCCTCGTCGAAATGGACCTGCGTGCCGTGTTCGAACGGATCGAAATGAAAGACCGGTGACAACATGCGCCCCTGCAAAAGCGAGACATGGGCCAATTCGCCAACGTCCTCGGCCAGCGCGCGCACGATTGGCCGCACCACCGTGCGGACCGGAATAGCCGCCTCGCGCACCCCGGTCAGGCGCAGAATCGCCGGCCCGAGCCGATAGGCGCGCGACACGGAATCCTGTTCGAGAAAGCCGTTTTCCTCCAGTTCAACAAGGTGACGGTGCACAGTTGCCTTGTCGCGCCCGGTCAGCTTCACGAATTCGCTTAGCCCGATATGTGAACGACTCCTTGAAAAGAAGTTCAACATTTCCAGAGCTTTAGTGATCGTTCCCATCAGACCTGCTTTTGTGTGAGGCGCTCATTGCGCGTTACCCGGTGAGACAATGATTGACAGAGAATTCAAAAGTAGGCAAGAATTATGTTACCGCTGGTTCAAATAATGAACCGAACAGGGAGAGAAGAGATGAAGAAATTTCTGGCGCTGGCCGCCATTGCCGCAACCGCGCTGCCGATGGCGGCGCTCGCTGAATACCCCGAGAAGCCGGTCGAATTCGTCGTGCCGTGGCCCCCGGGTGACCTTGAGGATGTGCTGACCCGGATGATCGCTGACGAGTTCCAGGCCACCTATGGCGTGCCCGCGGCAGTGGTGAACAAGCCCGGTGGCGGCGGCGGCCCCTTCCCCGGCGCTGCCGAGGTCGCGCAGGCGGCCCCCGATGGCTATACGATCGGCTCCTTCGTGACGGGTGTTCCGCTGGTCGGTCCGCAAACCGGTATCCCGGTGCTGAACCCGAATCCGTTCGAACCGGTTGGGCTTTTCCTCACCTACCCCTTCGTCATCGCCACCTCGGCTGACGCGCCGTATGGGTCAATGGAAGAGCTTGCCGCCTACGCACAGGACAACGATGTGGCGCTCGGCCATTTCGGGTCGCCTCTGGTTCCGACCCAGGCAACCTTCGCTCTCGCTGCCGAACTGGGGTTTGACTACGGTTCCGAAGCCGCCTTCGACGCGCTGGACTGCAACACGCTTGCGTCTGGCGATGCGGACGTGATCAACACCACGCTGCAGCTGATCCTGCCCTGCCTCGATCAGGTCAACGTTCTCGTGTCGATCACCGGTGAGCGCATTTCGCTGATTCCCGACACCCGCGCCATCGGAGAGGTTGCGCCGGACCTGGATGTCGCGCTGTGGAACGGCCTGTTCGTTCACAAGGACACGCCCGCAGATGTGCGCGAGAAGATCGCCGATGTGGCCGAACGCGTCATGAATTCCGACTCGGCGCGCGAACTGTCCGCGCAGACCGGCGCACTGATCTACTGGAAGGACGCCGAGGCATCGGCCGCGCAGATCGAAAGCGACATGGCGACCATGGCCACCATCGCCGAACGGAACGGCCAGTAAGCTTCCGGACCCCGCGGCACCTGCCGCGGGGTCCAGTTCATTCAGGGGGTCATTTCATGGCGCGCATTAAGACACTTCAGGATCTGTTCCGCCGTTACCGGCGTCCGGGCGACTTTGCGATCGCTGTCCTTTCGCTTGCCTTCGCGCTGTTTCTTGCCGTCAGCCTGCCCTTTCAAACGACCTGGGTAGAACGCACTGCGCTTTTTGCCCAACCTTCATTCTGGCCCACGGTGGCGGTCGGATTCATGGTTCTTTTCTCGGGTCTCCATGTCATCGGCGCTTTGGTGTCCGAGAGGCTTCCGGGCCGGATGGAAGAGGTCCTGCACTGGGTCAAATCCATCGAATACGCGATTTGGTTCCTGGTCTACGCGCTGCTGGTGCCGCGCCTTGGATACCTGCCCTGCACCCTTCTGTTCTGCATCGCCCTGACCCTTCGGCTGGGCTATCGCGGCCCTCGGCCGATCCTGGCGTCGGCCGTCTTCGCCGTCGCGGTTGTGGCGCTTTTCAAAGGGTTCCTTCAGGTCAAGATCCCCGCCGGCGCCATCTACGACCTGCTGCCAGCCGGATCACTGCGCACCTTCTTCATTCTGTACCTCTAAGGGGAACGCCAGATGGACGCCTTTCTTTCCGGACTGCAACTGGTCTTTACACCAGAAGTCGCCATCGCCCTGCTGATCGGTTCGATCGGTGGCGTGATCATCGGCGCGATCCCCGGTGTCGGTGCGGCGGTGGCCATCGCCATCCTGCTGCCCGCCACCTTCGCCTTCGAGCCGATCATTGGTCTGACGATGCTGTTGGGCATCTACGGGTCGTCGATGTATGGCGGGTCGCTTCCGGCCATTCTCATTAATACCCCCGGCACCGCGGTCAACGCGCTGACCACCTATGACGGGCACCCGATGACCAAGCGGGGCGAGGCGCTCAAGGCGCTCGGGCTGGCCTATGGCGCGTCGTTCTTTGGCGGGATCGCCTCGATCATCGCGCTGATCGCTCTGTCCCCCGTCCTTGCCAAGATCGCGCCCATGTTCGGCAGCCGAGAGATATTCCTTGCGGCGCTTCTAGGCATCGTGCTGGTCATCGTCGCCCATCGCGGCCAGACCTTCGCGGCGGGGTCATTGGCCGCCTTCGGCATTTTCCTTGGCACCGTTGGGCTGGAGCCGGTCAAGTTCACGCAGCGGTTCACCTACGGGTTCGAATTCCTGTCGTCGGGCGTGAACCTGATTGTCGTCGTCCTCGGGCTTTTCGCGCTCAGCCAGGCCTTTGTCCTGCTTTCGGAACCCGATCATGCGCCGGGCGACCAACGGGTCGAAGGTAATATGTTCAAGGCGATGGCGGGCGTTTTCAGACACAAGCGTGTTGCCTCTGCCTCTTCGGGGTTCGGGGTGCTCATGGGGATGATCCCCGGCGTCGGCGAATTCACGGCCCAATTCCTGTCCTATACCTATGCCCAACGGACCTCGAAGACCCCGGACCAGTTCGGCAAGGGCAGCGAGGAAGGCCTGATCGCGTCCGAGGCGTCCAACAATGCCGTCCCGGCCGCGGCGATGATCCCGCTGCTTGCCCTCGGCATTCCGGGCGAAGCGTTGACCGCGATGATGCTCTCGGTGTTCTACGTGCACAATGTCGTGCCGGGGCCCGCGCTGTTCCAGAACAACATGGATTTCATCTATGCGCTGTTCATCGCGATGATCCTGCTGAACGTGATCGTCGTGGTGTTCGTCGGGCTGTCCTCGAACCTGATCATGAAGATCATCCAGATCCCGACCCGGTTCCTCGGCATGGCCATTCTCACGCTCAGCTTCGTCGGGGTCTACTCGCTGCGGAACTCGCTGACCGACTGCATGCTGGCCGCCGTCTTTGGTATCCTTGGGCTGGTGCTCAAACGGCAGAACCTGCCGATTGTTCCGGTCATCCTCGGGATGGTGCTCGGCGGCATCATGGAGGTCAAACTGCGCTCTGCCATGGCACGCGTGAAGACACCGCTGGATTTCGTCGACCGGCCGATCTCTGCGATCCTCGCCGCGGCCATCCTCTTTCTGATCGTGCTGCATTTCTGGGGCGTGCTGCGGGAACGCAAGCTGACCGAACCAGAGTCGGCGCACGATCATGACATGCACGACAGCCAACAAGGATAATCAAGATGCTTGACCAGACCCGGATCGAGGCGCTGCGCAACAGCGCTGTCCCGCCCGCCCTGCACATCATCGACGGGGAACGGCGCGCCGCGTCGGATGGCGGGACGATGGATGTCCTGTCACCGCTGGACGGCCGGGTCCTGACGACGATGGCGCGCGGAACCAAGGAAGATACCGAAGCGGCGATCGCCGCCGCCCGCCGTGCCTTTGACGACGGACGCTGGTCGTCCCTTCCCCCGGCGCGCCGCAAGGCGGTCATGTTGAAATGGGCGGATCTTATCGAGGCCGAGAAAACCGAACTCGCCGTTCTGGGCACCCGCAACAACGGAACCGAAATCGGCATGGCGATCAACGCCGAACCCGGATCGGCCATCGCCACGATCCGCTATTATGCCGAGGCAATCGACAAGATCTACGGCGAGATTGCGCCGACCGATCCGGCCATCCTCGGGCTGGTCCACCGTGAACCTGTCGGTGTCGTCGGCGCAATCGTGCCGTGGAACTTCCCTCTGATGATCGGCGCATGGAAGCTGGCCCCGGCCCTCGCCGCGGGCAATTCCGTTGTTTTGAAACCGGCCGAAACCGCCTCGCTTACCCTCGTGCGGATTGCAGAACTGGCGCTGGAGGCCGGGATGCCACCGGGCGTTCTGAACGTCGTCACCGGAAAAGGCACCGTGGTCGGTGAGGCGATGGGCCTGTCGATGGACATTGATGTGCTTGTGTTCACCGGGTCGGGTCCGGTCGGGCGGCGCCTGATGGAGTACTCAGCCCGCTCGAACCTCAAGCGCGTGTTTCTTGAACTTGGGGGCAAATCCCCGAACATCGTCTTCGCCGATGCCCCGAACATGGCCGAGGCGGTCAAGGTCACGGCCAGCGCGATCTTTCGCAATTCCGGGCAGGTCTGCGTGGCGGGGTCGCGCCTGTTGGTAGAGCGGTCGATCCATGACCGGTTCGTCGAGGACCTCGCCGCATTTACCGAAACCATGAAGGTGGGCGACCCGCTGGACCCGTCCACGACGGCAGGCGCGGTCAACTCCCTGCGCCAGCTGGAGCAGGATCTGGGGTTCGTCGAAGAGGCCCGCGCCCTGGGGCGGGACATCCGGACCGGCGGGCACCGCATTCTAGAAGAAACGGGCGGCTACTACATGGCCCCGACCATCGTGACGGGCCTGACGCCCGAGGACCGCATCGTCCGGGAAGAAGTCTTTGGGCCCGTTCTCGGCGTCATCCCCTTCGACACCGAGGAGGAAGCCATCGCGATTGCAAATAGCACCGACTACGGCCTTGCCGCCGGGGTCTGGACAGCCGATCTGGGCCGTGCCCACCGCATGATCCGCGCGATCAAAGCCGGCGTTGTTCACGTCAACACCTATGGCGGCCCGGACGTCACCGTGCCCTTGGGCGGGGTCAAGCAGTCCGGGAATGGGCACGACAAGTCGCTGCACGCTTTCGACAAGTATCTCGACCTCAAGACGGCCTGGATCAAACTATGACGGATCGCACCATCCTTGTCGTCGGGACCTACGATACCAAGGACGACGAACTAACCTATATCGCGCAGGTCATCCGCGCGCAGGGCGGCGGCGTCCTGACCATGGATGTCAGCGTGCTGGGCGATCCTTCGGTTCCGACGGACCTGTCCAAGCATTAGGTCGCCGAGGAAGGCGGGCATTCGATCCAAGAGGCCATCGACGGCGGCGACGAGAACCTTGCCATGCAGATCATGGCAAAGGGGGCGGCTCTGCTGACCGCCCGCCTGCACCGCGAGGGGCGCATCGACGGGGTGCTCGTACTGGGGGGCACCATGGGCACCGACCTTGCGCTTGATGTCTGCGCTGCCCTGCCGCTTGGCGTCCCGAAATATATCGTTTCGACCGTGTCCTTTTCCCCGCTGATCCCGCCAGACCGGCTCGCGGCGGACGTGCAGATGATCCTTTGGGCGGGCGGACTTTTCGGCCTGAATTCGATCTGCAAGGCCTCGCTCAGTCAGGCCGCGGGTGCCGTTCTGGGCGCGGCCCGCGCGGTAGAACGGCCCAAGCGGGACCGTCCGCTGATCGGCATGACCTCTTTCGGAAAGACGGTGCTGCGCTACATGGTCACCCTGAAGCCGGAACTGGAACGGCGCGGCTTCGAGGTCGCGGTGTTTCACGCCACCGGCATGGGCGGGCGGGCATTCGAAAGCCTTGTGGCCGAAGGCGCCTTTGCTGCGGTTCTGGATTTCGCCCCGCAGGAAGTCGGCAATCACCTGATGGGGTCGTCGATCAGTGCGGGCGCCGACCGGATGACCAACGCAGGCGCATCGGGAACGCCACAGATCGTCTCGATCGGCTGTTACGACCTTGTCGATTTCGTGGGTTGGCAAGACACCCCTGCCCGGCTGCGAGGACAGGATGTGCACGCCCATAACCGGCTTCTGTCCTCTGTCCTGATGACTGCCGATCAACGCCGCGAGATGGCCCGCGCCATCTGCGAAAAACTCTCGCGGGCCAAGGGGCCGACCGCGTTGCTTCTGCCGATGCACGGCGGCAATGAATGGGACCGCGCTGGCGGCCCCCTGTCCGATCCCGAGGGTCTGCAGGCCTTCGTTGACGAGATCCGCGCCCATTGCCCGGACAATGTCACCCTTGTCGAACTCGAGGCCCACATAAACGACCCGGCCTTTGCCCAAGCAGCCTTGGACCTGTTCGACGGTTGGGTCGACACTGGCCTCCTGCAAGGGGTCGTCTGACCATGGCGGCAGCCCTTGTGCTCGATTTCGGCGGGGTGATTTCGCGCACCCTTTTCGAAACCCACGATCTGTCCGAACGCGCCCTTGGTCTTGCCCCCGGAACATTGACCTGGCGCGGTCCCTTCGACCCCGATCAGGATGCCCCCTGGCGGGCCATGCAGGCGGGCGAGATGACGGAACGCGACTACTGGACCTTGCGGATGCGGGACACCGGCGCATTGGTGGGCGAAGACTGGACCGAGTTTGCGCAATTCGTCGGGCGTGTGCGCGGTGCGGATCCCGCCGCCGTCATCCGGCCCGAGGCTTTGGCGGCGATCGAAAAAGCGCGGAACGCCGGTCGAAAGCTTGCCATCCTGTCGAATGAACTGGACCTGTTCTACGGGGCCGACTTCCGCGAAAAGCTGCCGTTCCTGAAAGACTTCGACGCCATCGTCGACGCCACCTATACCGGCATCCTCAAGCCCGATCCGCGCGCCTACGGTTTGGTGACCGACGCGCTGGGGGTGGCGCCGGGCGACTGCGTCTTTGTCGATGACCAGTTGAAGAACATTCGCGGTGCCGAAGCCGCAGGAATGACGGCCGTCCACTTCGATGTGACAAACCCGGCTGTCAGTTACGCAAGCGCACTCCGTGCGCTTGATGCGGCCTAGCCCGCGACCCGCCCTAACCCCTCGCGGGAATGGGTTTGGCCGGACCGCGATATTTCACAAGCATTTCGTCCGCGACATCGTTTTCATCAAAGACGCCGAGCAGGATGCCCCGTCGCGCAGACCCGCCCTGCCGCCGGGCAAGGATCTCAGGCTCTGACACCGTCGTGCGCTGCGACATCCGCCGCGCCCAGGTGAACAGAAGATCGTACATCTCGTCGATCACCCCGGCATGATCCGGGCTGGCGCCCAGATCGACCAGCTCTTGCGGATCGGTTTCGAGGTCGAACAACATGGGCCGGAACCCGCCCTCGGCATGCATGAACTTCCACCGCTCGGTGGCGACCATGAACAACCGGCATTCGCGCGGGGCCAGCCCCATCCGCTTTGCGGCTTCGGACAGGGACCAGTCGTATTCGCTGATCGCGGCCTTGCGCCACGCCGGACGTTCCCCATGCAGAAGCGGCAAAAGCGATCGCCCCTCCAGGATGTGATCCGGCACGGGCCCGCCCGCAACCTCGACGAATGTCGGCGCAAGGTCGATCTGTTCGACCAGTGCGTCGCAGGTCGTCCCGCGCGTCTTATCGGCCTCGGGCGACGGATCGTAGATGATCATGGGCACCTTGACCGACGCATCGTGGAACAGGTCCTTTTCCCCCATCCAGTGATCGCCAAGATAGTCCCCGTGGTCAGAGGTCAGGACGATCATCGTGTCGTCCATCAGGCCCTTTTCCCCAAGGTAGTCCAGCAACCGTCCCAATTCGTCATCGCACTGTTTTATCAGCCCCATATAGGCGGGGATCACGGCCTCGCGCACGTCGTCGCGCTGGAAGGTCCGGCCGATCTTGCCGTCCATGAAGCCTGCGAAAACCGGGTGCGGGTCCGCCTTTTCCGCGTCACTTCGGTTGGCGGGCAAAACGTGCTGCGGTCCGAACATGTCGTTATAGGGCGCGGGCACGATATAGGGCCAGTGCGGTTTGATGAATGACACATGCGCACACCACGGTGCCCCGTCCCGCGCCTCGATAAAGTCGATCGTGCGATCGGTCAGCCAGGGCGTCTCGCTGTCCTCTGTCGCCACGTTGGCGGGTCGCACCGCATTGGCCATGAGGAAACCGCTGGCGACGTTTCCGTCATCGTCCACGCCTGCATTCGCATTGTCATGCCAAGGGTTTTCGGCCGCATAGCCTTTCTGGCGAAGATATTCGTTATAGGGGGATCGCGCGGTATCATATGGCCCATCCGGCCCTTCGGCATGCAGGCCGTCATCCCTGACCCAGATGTCGAAACCGCATTCGGCCACCCGCGCGCCGATCACCCCGTCGCGCGAAATACCCAGCCGGTCCATGCCTTTGAAATCGGCTTTCATATGAGTCTTGCCGATCAGCCAGGTTTCCATTCCCAGCGGGCGCAGATGATCGCCAAGGGTCATTTCCCCGACCTTCAGCGGAAAGTTGTTCCACTGCGCCCCATGGCTGGACATGTAGCGTCCGGTATAGGTGCTCATCCGGCTGGCACCGCAAACCGGGGATTGCACATAGGCCCGGGTGAACCGCACGCCAAGCGCCGCAAGCCGGTCAAAATTGGGTGTGTGAAGATGGGGGTGACCCGCGCAGCTCAGGTAGTCGAACCTGAGTTGATCATACATTATGAAAAGGATGTTTTTCGCGCTTTGGGACAATATTTTTTCCTCTTCATATCAATCCGTTACAAGGCAATGCGGGTAAAGCCAAGTTGTCTGATCAAGGCGTCCCCACCCGGCCAGACCGAGTGCCAAAAGGATGCCTCCCGATCTTACCGTGGTTCCCTTAGGGTTCAAGCAATTCCCATGGCCCGGAACCGCGAATCGCCAATTGATTTTGGGATCTCACGACGCCGTTCGGAAACGAGCCCGGACCGAACGCCAGCGGGTCGGGAAATGCGCCCCGATCCGTCTTTGGGCCTCATTCGGCGGCGGCGGCCAGAACCTCTACCTCGACCTTGAACTCCGGCCGGGTAAAGCCCGACACGATCAGAAGCGTCGAGCTTGGCAGACGATCCGCCCGTCCCACGAACGCATCCCTTGCGCGCATGTAGTCGGACATGAAGGCCCTGTCGGTCACATAGGCCGAGATATGGGCGACATCGGCCGGACCCATGCCCCCTTCGGCAAGAATTGCGGTGATCGATTCAAAGCAAAGGACCGCCTGATCGAAGGCCGATTCCGGGATCGAATCATTTGGTCGAATGGCCAGTTGGCCCGAGGTCCGCAGCAGCCTGTGGCCTGCCGGAATGACGGTGCCGTGCGAATAGGCACCGAAGGGTGCGCGCAGGGTGTCTGGATTTAAGCCTATCATTTTCCTACCTATTTTCCGTCTAAACAAAACTCTTGCCAGTTTCAGAAACTTCTGGAACCCTGAAAATACATCTCTGGCACAGATTTATCTCAGGGCCACGCGACCAAACCTTTCGGGGGGAAACGGGAATGCGTGTTGTTTCTGTGCGCCATGGGGATGAACCCCTGGACGATCGTATCACGACCTGGCTTTCCGGGGCTGGCTATGCCGTCGAGCCACGGCGGCCGTATCTGGGTGAAATCTTGGGGCAGCCGACCGACGATGTCGCCGCCACGGTGATCTATGGCGGGCCCTACAATGCCTTCGACGCGGACACGCACGCGTTCTTGAAAGAGGAATACCGCTGGATCGAGGCCTGCATGGCCGCAGGCATCAAGGTTCTGGGGATCTGTCAGGGCGCGCAGATGATTGCCCACCACCTCGGCGCATGGGCCGGCCCGCGAGATCCGGAGGTCTTCGAATTCGGATATTACCCCATCCGCCCCACATCACAGTCCGGCGACTTCCTGACGAAAGAGATCGTCGCCTGTCAGGCCCATTTTCACACCTTCGACCTGCCTGCCGGGGCGGTTCGGCTGGCCTCGGGCGACACCTATGAAAATCAGGCGTTTCGCTATGGGGACAAGACCTATGGGTTGCAGTTCCACGCCGAGGTGACCCGTGACGGGTTCCGGCGCTGGCAAGTTCAGAAAACCAATGCCTATGGGCGCAATGGCGTTCAGCCCCGCGCGGAACAGGATCGGCTGGCCGCGCTGCACGATGCCGCGCAGGCCGATTGGTTTCATGGGTTTCTCGGACGGTTCTTCGGAGACGCGGCATGACGGTTCAGGGGTATTGGGCAGATCTTCGTGCACCGGATTTCGACGGGTTGCCCGCCGATACCGTTGCGGTGCTGCCGCTTGGCGCCACGGAACAGCATGGCCCGCACCTGCCGCTCAGTGTCGACAGCGACCTGATCGGCGCGGTGGCCGACCGGATGCTTGACCACCTTGAACCCGGTCAATCCGTTCTGGTCCTGCCTGCCCTGACCGTGACGAAAAGCGAAGAACACATTGGCTTTGCCGGGACGTTGACGCTCAGCGCGGAAACGCTGCTCTCGGTCGTCCGCGAAATCGGGGCCAGTGTGGCCCGGGCGGGCGTGGAACGGTTGGTGCTGTTCAACGGTCATGGCGGCAACAGCGCCCTGCTTCAGGTTGCGGCAAGGGATCTTCGGCTTCGGCACGACCTGATCGTTGTCTGCAGTTCCTGGGGCGCCTTCGCGGATTGGCGCACGCTTTATGACCCCGAGACCTATGCCGCCGACATCCATGCGGGCGACTGCGAAACCTCGGCCATGCTGGCGCTTCGTCCGGATCTTGTCGATATGTCCCGGGCGCAGGATTTTCGGCCCGCCTTCGTGGACTGGAAGGCCGGTTTTCCGCACATTGGATTGGCGGGTGCCGCCGCCACCCCCGGCTGGCTAGCCCAGGACATGCATCCCGACGGGGCCTGCGGCGACGCCTCTGCCGCGACGGTTGAAAAGGGGCGGCTCCTTCTGGACAGCGCCGCCCGCAACTTTGCGTCCTTCCTTGCGGAATTCGCGGGCTTCGATCATCGGGGGCAGACGCGATGAACCGGGCGATTCGACAGGACGCGCGGATCACGGGGGTTCAGATTCCCCGAAGCCTGATCGCTGATCCCGCCCGATTTGGCGGAGAGGTCCGTGGCGACTGTCTGGCAGGGGATCTGGTCCTGCGGGACGGGCGTGTTGCGGGTCTTGCCCCGTCCACGCAACCGGCCCACCGAATTGTCCTGCCGCGTCTCACAGAGCCCCACGTCCACCTCGACAAATGTCACAGCGTCTTTCGGATGAACGATGTCGGTGGGGACCTTGCCGCGGCGATCGACGCGCAAAGGGCGGACAAGCGAAACTGGGGCGTCGAGGATGTTCGGGACCGGGCAAAGCGGGGCCTTGACGAACTGGCGGCCGCAGGATGTGGCGCGGTCAGGACCCATGTGGACTGGCCCGACGACCCCTCGGGCGATGCACCGCCACCCGCCTGGGACCTTCTGGCCGAGCTTGGTGAGGCGTCGGGGATGGTCGTGCAGCGCGCCGCGCTGACGGGCATCGACCGCATGGCCGATGCGGCCTATGCCCGGCGCTGCGCGGATCGGGTCGCCCGGGATGGCGGCGTGCTTGGCGCGTTCGTGTTCGATCAGAACGAACGGGACGCGGGTCTTTCAAATGCCTTCCGCGAGGCCGACCGGCTGGGATTGGCGCTCGACTTCCATGTCGATGAAGGGCTTGCCCCGGGCCTCGACGGGCTCGAGCGGGTGGCGGATGCCGCCCTTGCCACTGGCTTCGAAGGGCCGGTTCTGTGTGGGCACGCCTGCGCACTGGCAAATCGCGATCCATCGGACGTTGCCCGGATTGCGGACAAATTGCGCCGGGCAGAAATCGCGGTGGCAATGTTGCCGCAAACCAACCTTTACCTTCAGGGCCGCAACGGCGGCACGCCGGACCGGCGTGGGGTCACGCGGCTGAAGGAACTTCGCGCGGCCGGGGTCACGGTTGTCGTTGGTGCGGACAATGTGCGCGATGCCTTCTGCCCCATCGGGCGGCATGACCCGCTTTATGTCCTCGGCCTCGCCGTGCTTGCGGCCCATCTGGATCCGCCGCTGGGCGACCACCTTCCGCTGATCACTACACATGCAGAACGGGCACTCGGCCTGCCGGTTCAAAGCGTGGTCGGCGCCCGCGCACAGGACCTTCTGTGCATCGACGCCACCGACACATCCGAGCTGTTCAGCGGGGCTGTCCCCTGCCGCCTGTCGGAAACCGCAGGAGCCTTTGAATGACCATTGCAAAACCCGAAATCGACTGGCAGGCGATCGCCGTCCAACTGGCCCCGGTCAGGGTCATCGACGAACCGGTTCTGATCAAGAAACGGTCGCGCGATTTCTTCTGGTATTCCCCAATCCTGAACGAAAAGCTGAAGAAATGCTTTGGCGATCTTGTCGCCTGCCCGGAAACCTCGGACGAACTCGCCCATTGCCTTGCTGTCGCCTATGCGAATGACTTGCCCGTTGTCCTGCGGGGCGGTGGCACCGGCAATTACGGGCAATCGGTCCCACTGCAAGGCGGGCTGATCATCGAAACGACGGGGATGAAACGCATTCTCGAAATCGGTGAAGGGTTCGTTCGGGTCGAAGCCGGGGCGCTGATGGCCGATATAAATGCGGCGCTGAAACCCCACGGATGGGAAATGGCAATGTTCCCGTCGACCCAGGACATTGCAACCATCGGCGGCTTCGTCGCCGGGGGCAGCGCCGGTATCGGGTCCATCGCGAACGGGGCGCTTCGGGAAAAGGGCAATATCATCCAGCTCAAGGCCCTTTCGGTCGAAGAAACGCCGCACGAACATGTCTTCGACGCCGCGGACGCTCTTCATATCCACCACGCCTGGGGTCTGAACGGCGCAATTACCGAGGTCACGCTGCGAACCGTCCCGACCCGCGACTGGATCGGCTGCATGGCCAGCTTTGACAGCTACTGCGACGCCTATCTCGCGGGCTACGCGCTGGCGACCAGCGACCGGATCGCGCGCAAGCTCTGTTCGGTCGTGGATGCGCGGATCGCGGGCTATTTTCCCCGGCTGGCCGGACATATCCGCGAAGGCAAACACCTTGTGGTCACGCTGGTGCCCCGAGAGGACCTTGCCGCCTTCACCGACCTCGTAGCGGCGCAGGGCGGGCATCTTGACCTTGCGCTGACCGAGGAGGATCGCGTGGCGAAGGGCATCCCGCATGTCTTCGAATTTGCCTACAACCACACAACGCTTCAGGTGCTCAAGGCGGATCGTTCGGCGACCTACCAGCAACTTGGGGTCCCCGATCCCGCAGATGTCGATGCGGTTATCGCGGTCGAACAGGCCATCGGGGATGACGTCTGGCACCATCACGAATTCGCCCGGGTGGATGGCCGGCTGATCGTTGCCGATCTGCCGATCATCTGGTTCCGGGGCGAAGACCGGCTGCGAGAAATCGACAGCATCTATGCGGACCACGGGTTCACCGTCTGGGACGCACATACCTTCCACATCGAAGGGGGCGGCGTGAAGAACGCCGATTACCGCCACCTCGCGTGGAAGAAACGAATGGACCCCAAGGGACTGCTGAACCCCGGCAAGTCACGGGCCTGGGAGATGGTGCGCCATCTCTCTGCAACTGAAATCGAAGCAAAGGCCAAGGACTGATCCAATGACTATCAACACAACTCCGCTCAATCCCCATTTCGGGGTCGAAGTGACCGGCATCCGGCTTGCAGATGTTACCGCCGACCATCTGTTTCCGCAGATCAGGGCCCTGTTCGAGGAACACTCGGCGCTGCTGTTCCGCAAACAGGATTTTTCGGACGAGGACCACATTTCCCTCGCACGGCTTTTCGGCCCGATCGAGGACCGTCAGGCCGACGAACGCAAGCCGGGCGAGACCTTCAGCATCCCCAAAGTGTCGAACGTGGGCGACGATGGCACCACTTTCGGCGAAATGGATCTCAAGACACTGAACCTGAAATCCAATTTTCTGTGGCATTCGGACAGCACCTTCCTACCCGTCCCCTCGCTGGTGAATATCCTGATCGGACGCGTTGTCACGACCGAGGGCGGCGCGACCGAGCTGGCCTCGACGCGGGCGGCCTGGGCGATGATGCCGGAGTCGCTGAAAATCCGGATTCGGGGCCGCGGGATCTGGCATCATTTCAGCCATTCCCGGCGCCGGATCTCGCCCGAGTTGGGAGAGCTTCCCATCTTCAACAAATGGCCCGCGACCCGGTGGAATTCGATCTGGGAAAACCCGATCAACGGGCGTGAAGCGCTCTATATCGCGTCCCATGCCTACAAGGTCGACGGGTATGACGATGCCGAAAGTCAGGCCCTGATCGACGAACTGACCGAGTATTGCACCCAGCCCGCCTTTGTTTATTCGCACAAATGGGACGTGGGCGACGTGCTGCTGTGGGATCAACGGGCGGTTCTGCACCGCGGCACGCCCTGGCCTTACGAACAGCCCCGCACCCTGTCCAGCATCTGCTGCTCTGTCACCGAAGAAGACGGAGTCGACCGGGTGCGCATGCCGGCCTGAGCCTTTTCCGTGCTCGGCCGACTGGGCCCTTTTGCGGCCGTGCACGTCACGGGCAGCCCCGGCGGCTGCCCACCCCACCCCCGGGCGGTCCACCTCACGACCCAACAGAGAGGACAAATCATGCTTTTCAAGACAAGTACCGGAAAACCGCTTCCAGAAGCGATCCAGAAATCGGCGAAGTCCGTGCCGGATGATGCGATGAGCCGAAGAGAATTCCTGGCAACCGCCTGTTCCTTCGGTGCAACCGCGGCAACCGCCTACGCGATGCTTGGCATGGCGGCCCCGGCGCGGGCCGCTGGCCATGCGCAAATGGGCGGCACCGTCCGGATTCAGCAGCAGATCGTCACCATGCGCGATCCCCGCAAATTCGACTTCAACAGCCTCGCCACCTTTACACGCGGATGGCTTGAATACCTCGTGCAATACAATTCGGACGGCACCATCACCCCCATCCTGCTGGAAAGCTGGGACATCAACGCCGACGCCACCCTCTATACCCTCAACCTTCGCAAGGGCGTGACCTGGAACAACGGCGACCCGTTCACCGCGCAAGACGTTGCATTCAACATCGAGCGGTTCTGCGACAGCACCGTGGAAGGCAATTCCATGGCTTCGAAATTCGCGGTCATCGTCGATCCAGACACCGGCAAGTTGATGGATGGCGCGGTCGAGGTCGTCGACAGTCACACCGTCCGGCTGAACCTGCCGCAGCCAGACATTTCGCTGATCGCCGGGCTTGCAGACTATCCCGCCGCGATCGTCCATTCCAGCTTCCACGAGGATACCATGTTGACCAATCCGGTCGGCACCGGACCCTATCTTCCTGAATTCTACGAAGTCGGAGGACGCGCGGCGCTGGTCCGGAACGAAGGCCACAGCTGGTGGAATGCCGGCAATGGCGCCTTCATGGACCGGGTTGAATTCATTGACTTCGGGGCTGATCCCAGCTCGCATTTCGCCGGGGCCGAGGCCGATGAATTCGACGTGACCTATGACACCGAAGGCGATTTCATCGTCGCGTTCGACAGTCTGGACGGCTGGACCCGGCATGCCGTCGATACGGCGGCCACGGTTCTGGCGCGCTGCCATCAAAAGGCGGTCGTGGATGGTCAAACGCCCTATGCCGACGTGCGCGTGCGCCGCGCGCTAGCCCTCGCCGTGGACAATGCGACGATCCTGGAACTTGCCTATAACGGCTACGGCAGCGTGGCGGAAAACCACCACGTCTCCCCGAAACACCCAGAATACGCCGACATCGGCGCGCCGGCTCGTGATGTCGATGCGGCACTGGCGCTCTTGGACGAGGCCGGGATGCGCGACTACGAGTTCGAGCTGATCTCGCTGGACGGCGGGTTCTGGCGGGCGACGGGCGAGGCGATCGCCGGTCAGCTGCGCGATGCCGGGATCACCGTCAAGCGCACGGTCTACCCGTCGTCGACCTTCTGGAACGAATGGGCAAGCTATCCCTTCTCGATCACCAACTGGAACCACCGGCCTCTTGGCATCCAGACCTATGCGCTTGCCTATGTTGGCGCCGGGTCGTGGAATGAAACCGGCTTTGATAACCCGGAGTTCGACGCGCTCGTACAACAGGCGCTTGCGACGCCGGATGTCGAGGCGCGGCGCGGCCTGATGGCCCGGCTGGAACAGATCATGGTGGATGAGGCGGTGATCATTCAGCCCTATTGGCGCGCGCTCTACAACCACAGCAAGAGCAACCTGAAAGGGGCGGAGATCCACATCTCGAACGAACTCTACCCCCAGTACATGTACTGGGAAGCCTGATGTAAACCGCCCGCCCGGATCGGTCCGGGCGGGCACCAGCCCGGTATCGAAATGTTTGACACTCTTCTATTTGTGGTCGCCGCCGTTAATCTTGGCTTCATGGCGGCGTGGCTGACCATCGGCGCGCTTGAGAACCTGTTCCACCCTTTCCTGAATGAAACCTACACCGCGCAGGTAATGGATATGGAACTCATGCGCGAGGAATACCCCGAGGCCTATGTGCACGTGGCGCACAGGCGGCTGACCAACCCCACTGTCCTGAAACTGGTCTTTCGGGCGATCGTCGCCTGGGAACTGGCGGCGATGCTGGGTCTGTGGATCGCGACGGGGGTCTGCCTTGCTGCTGCCTTCGGTGTGGGGTCCCCGACAACCGCGCTGGAAATCGGCCTGGTTGCTTCGACTCTGTTTCTGGCCACATGGGCCGGGTTCCTCGTGGCGGGCAACTATTTCTGCTACTGGTTCGGGCACGAAGGCGGGCAGAACACGCATTTCCAAATGCTGCAATGGGGGCTTCTGGTGCAGGTTCTTCTGGTGGCCATGTATATGTATCTGACCTGACCGCGCCTGTTGGGGCGCGGTCAGCGAGACCGGATCTCAGGCCCGGTAGTGCGGCGCCTCGACGTCCAGTCGGCGGCGAATGGCAAGCCATTCCAACTCGCCCTCGTATCCGTACCAGTCGCTGGAATTCATATCCGCCAGATGGCGGCGGATTTC
Source organism: Loktanella sp. IMCC34160 (assembly GCF_004145845.1). Taxonomy (GTDB): domain Bacteria; phylum Pseudomonadota; class Alphaproteobacteria; order Rhodobacterales; family Rhodobacteraceae; genus SELP01. The sequence continues at coordinate 66,162 of NZ_SELP01000005.1, forward strand.
GGTTACCGGGATCTCGCGGATGACGGCACCACCTGCTGCAGACTTCTGCACCTCGAGCTGCACCGCGCAGGCCTGATCAAGGTAGAACGACCGAAAAAAGGTTTCGCCCGCGGTCGCGCCAAACACAAAGGCCCCGTGCCAGGCTTCGATAATCGCCTTGCGGCCCAGCCCGGCCTTCAGAAGACCGGACAGGAAATCGTCGGTGCACTCGAATTCATAGTCGGTGTAGCCGATCACCTCGCCCCCGCCGATCATCAGATAGGCCTGACTCAGTGGTTGCAGCCCGTCCTTCTGCGCCGAAACCCCCATAATCGCCTTGGTGTGAACATGCATGATGCAATTCATCGTCGGGTCCGCCTCGAAGAACAGCTTGCCGATCTCAGTGGCAGAGGGGTTCGGTTCCCCGTTCTCCGGGTTGTGGTTGGTTCGGTCAAACCCGACCTTGATCAGGTTGGACGCGGTCACTTCTTCATGCATCCATCCGTAGTGATGGGTCAAAAGCGCATCCTCACCCGGAACGCGGATCGCGTGCCATTGGTTGGTGATGTCGGTCAGACGATATTTGACCAGCGCGTTGTAGATGGCGGCCAGTTCACAGCGGGCCTCCCATTCCGCGTCGCTGCAATTGGCGGGGCGCTGACCGGTGGGGGTGGGTGTCATGATGTTCATGCGGAATCTCCAAGTGGTCCAACGGGGATGTTACGCCCGCCCTGCCCCGTAATTTTCCTTGAACCACCCAAAACTGTGCGGAAAATGCCCTCATGCCAAAGGTCTCCTTCGTCCTGTTCCCGGAATTCCAGATGCTGGCCTATGTGCTGGCGACGGAAACCTTGCGGCTGGCGAACAAATGCGCGGGAAAGGACCTCTTTCAATGGTCCACGCGGTCGGCGACGAATGCGCCTGTTCAGGCCTCGAACGGCGCCCTTGTCGCGCCGGACTGTCTGGATTGGGTCGGGCCATCCCGCGCCGATCTGATCGTGCTCTGCGCCGGATATCACCCGCTTGCCTTCCTGACACCGCGTGTCCGGGCCTTTGTCGCGCGCGCCGCGCGAGAGGCGGTGGTGATCGGGGCCGTCGATACCGGGACGGTGATCCTCGCGGAACTCGGGCTGCTGGATGGCCGACGCGCCGTCCTGCATTTCGAGGCGACCGCCGCGTTCCGCGACCGCTGGCCCGATATCGAGGTGACCGACCAGATCTACTGCCTTGACGGCCAACGGCTGACCGCCGCCGGCGGCACGGCGACAGGCGATGCCATGCTGGCCTGGATCGAACGGGATATCGACCCGCAGTTGGCGAATGTCGTGGCCGACGGGATGATCCACGGCCGCCCCCGGCGCGGGGATACCCCGCAACGCAGCGAAACCACGGCCGATCCCCGGCTTTTGCGGATGCATCAGATGATGGTGTCCAATCTGCCCAACCCCTTGCCCATCGCGACGATCAGTCAGAGCCTTGATCTGTCATCCAAGCAGATGCGTCGCCTGTGTGTCGCGGCCTACGGGGTTACCCCGGCAGCCTATTATCGCAATTGCCGGTTGGAGCAGGCCCATCAGCTTTTGGTGAACTCGCAACTCGCGATCACGGACGTTGCCCTCCACTGCGGGTTCGAGTCTGCGTCAAGCTTCTCGCGTGCGGTTTTGGACCGGTTCGGAAAATCACCCCGCGCGATCAGGGCCGAGAGGCGGTTCGGGCAAGCTGACGCCCCCCGGTGATCAATGCCGTGGCATGTGGTCCTGTCAGGTGTGGGCGCGACATGTGGAAATCGTCTGGGAGAACTGCTGGTTTGGGCCCAAGTTCGACGTTTGGCAGGAGGCTCATCGCCAGACCCGGGATGGCGATGGGCCGGCACCTTCGGTGCTATTCGGCCCGGGCTAATGAATGACCGTTTCGTCCGCTCTTCTGATATTGAAGCGCGTCCCAGGACTATTCGTTCTAGGGGGTGCGCCAAACCACCTTAGCGCCGTTTGCCGGAACCGAGACCGAAAGGGGTCAGCCAGGGGGCCAGGAAAAAGATGCGGCCCTGATCTTCGGCAGAAAGTTCGTGAAACAGGAATTTCGTTGTGTACGGGCGCTTTTCCAATGCCCGATCGGGGTGTCTTGACCCGTTCACGGCCGCCACGACCGCAACGCCGAGAAACAACACAAGGGCAATGTCGTTCACGGCACGCGCAAGGGGATGGTTACTGCATAGGACAATTACCATTGCCGCGATGAATGCGGGCGTGTTCCAGCGCGTCCATAGCTTTGACATCAGAGGAATCTCTGGTGTGACCCAAAACATGCCCACAAGCACCAATGCCAACAGCCCAAGAGAGGCGGGATCGGGAAGTATACTGCCGACATTCAGAATGCTGGAAACGGAATTCAAGACCAGAGCCGAACACATGCCAGCCAATGCTAGATAGAGCGCCCGGATCTTGGGAAGCTGTGGTTCGCGTTGACTGCGAATGATAATCTCTGCGGCCTCGTCCATACACTCGGAAATATGTCGACCGCTGTCGTCCGCCAACTTCTTGGCCACGGCTAGGTGGCTGAGTTCAGCCTTCGGCAAAATAGGTCTCCAGCAGTCGTTTTCCGAATGTTTAACTGCTTTTTGAGGAAGGAAAAGGCAAACGTTGGCGACCATATAGAAATCTGAAAGACGGACCCTTCATCACTTTTCAGTCGCCGTGGATTTCTGGACAGCTGGTCGCCCGGCTGGGCTGGCTCTTGGCGCTGATCGGATGGATTCTGTTGCCGTCTCAGGTCACCGCCCGGATCAGCTTGCGTTCCAGCACCCGCAGCACCGTCTTCAAATCATCGCCACGCTTGAGCACCTGCCCCTCGGCCCCGATCACCGCGTATTGCCCCTGCCGCATCCGTAGGCGTGGGCGTTTCTCGATCCGGTACATCGGGTTCTCTGCCGTCCGCCGAAACACCGAAAACACCGCCACGTCCCGCAGGCAGGAAATCCCGTAGTCCCGCCATTCGCCAGCGGCGACCATCCGCCCATAAAGCCCAAGAATGACGGCAAGTTCGGTCCGGTGGAACGCCACCTGTTCCGGCTGAACGCCCGGGAATGGGGACTGGAACGTCATGGGGTCAGAGTTGCGCCATTTTCCCGCCAGATCAAGCCTGCCTTGAGTTTGCCATAAAATGACCTTGGACTCGTCTTCAACGGTCCACGACCCCGCCGGATTCGGGGACGAGAAAGGTCTCATGCAAGAGACGGCCCGGCGGCGCGGCAGTACAGCCCCCACCCAGCCCGCGACGCTGGGCCTCTCTTCGTAAGTTTCAACGCCCCCTGTGCCCCAACACAGGGGGCGTTCCTTTTGGCCCACCCGGGGCCGTCAGCCGCAGAAAATCCGGAAAATCTGGCCCGTCGCGTCGATTTCGAAATTCAGACGCTCTGCGCGGTAGTCCATCGTGACTGCATCGCCGGGGCGGATCACCCGCACCTGCCGCAGGATCAGGTGACGTTCCAGCGCGGTCGATGGCTGCCCGACAAGAGGCGCGAACTCTGCCCCGCCACAGGTATCGTCGGCGGGTGTCGGCACGGGGGCCGGGACCTGCGCGCAGGAGGCCAGAGCGCAGAACCCGAATACGAATGAAAGTTGAAGATGCTTCATCCCTGAATCATCCCCCAATGCCGCCAATTGGACAAGTCCTGCCGCCTTCTGCGGGTTGTCTGTGCGGTCTTTTCCCGTAACCTGCCCCCAAATGACAATTGGGAGATAATCATGCGCACCCGTGCCGCCGTGGCCCTTGAGGCCGGAAAACCGCTTGAAATCATGGAAGTGAACCTTGACGGCCCGAAGAAGGGCGAGGTTCTGGTCGAGATCAAGGCAACCGGCATTTGCCACACCGACGAATTCACCCTGTCGGGGGCCGACCCCGAAGGGCTGTTCCCGGCGATCCTTGGGCATGAAGGTGCGGGTATCGTGATTGAGGTCGGCGAGGGTGTCACCACCCTGAAGCCCGGCGATCATGTGATCCCACTCTACACCCCGGAATGCCGCGAATGCCATGCCTGCCTTTCGGGCAAGACCAACCTGTGCACGGCGATCCGCGGCACGCAGGGTCAGGGCCTCATGCCCGATGGGACCACCCGGTTTTCGATGCTCGATGGGACGCCCATCTATCACTACATGGGCTGTTCGACCTTCGCCAACCACACGGTGATGCCCGAAATTGCGCTGGCCAAGGTTCGCGACGACGCCCCGTTTGAGAAGATCTGCTACATCGGCTGTGGCGTCACCACCGGGATCGGCGCGGTGATCAACACCGCCGGGGTCGAGATCGGCTCCACCGCCGCCGTCTTCGGTCTGGGCGGGATCGGGTTGAACGTGATCCAGGGCCTGCGCATGGCCGGGGCCGACATGATCATTGGCGTCGACCTGAACAACGACAAGGCCGAAATGGCCAAGAAGTTCGGCATGACCCATTTCGTGAACCCCAAGGACCTGCCCGAGGGCCAGTCGGTCACCCAGGCCATCATCGAGATGACCAAAACCGAGAAAGACCAGTTCGGCGGCGTGGATTATTCCTTTGACGCCACCGGCAACGTGCAGGTGATGCGCGACGCGCTGGAATGTTCGCACCGGGGCTGGGGTGTCTCGGTCATCATCGGCGTTGCTCCTGCCGGGGCCGAAATCTCGACCCGTCCGTTCCAGCTGGTCACCGGCCGTGTCTGGAAAGGCACCGCCTTCGGAGGCGCCAAGGGCCGGACCGACGTGCCGAAAATCGTCGATTGGTACATGGACGGAAAGATCGAGATCGACCCGATGATCACCCACACCATGCCGCTGGATGACATCAACACCGCCTTCGACCTGATGCATTCGGGGGAATCGATCCGGTCTGTGGTGATCTACTGATCGAGCCCAACACGTAGGACGGGCCCGGCGGAAACGCCGGGCCTTCTTCGATTTCGGGTGTGCTCCTGCATTGGCATGCTAGTCTGGCGCCAACACCAAGGAGATAGACATTGTCCGAGACCACCAAACGCAAACTGCTCGCCGTTCTGATCGACGCGGACAATGTCCCCGACAAATACGCAGTCGACATTCTGGAAGAGATCAAGGGACTTGGCGAACCGGCCTTGCGCCGGGTCTATGGCGACTGGTCGTCGTCCCGTCTGTCGGGCTGGGGAAAGCGGGTTCGGGAACTGGGCCTTGTCGCGCATCAGGACAGTTCCAACACCACCGGCAAGAACGCCAGCGACATCGGTCTTGTGATCGACGCGATGGATATCCTGCATTCCGGGCGCTTTGACGGTTTTGTCCTTGTGTCCTCTGACAGTGACTTTACCGCGCTGGCAAACCGGATCCGGGAACATGGGCTCGACGTTTTCGGGATCGGCGAGGCAAAGACGCCAGAGGCACTGCGCAATGTCTGCAACCGCTTCATCCTGATCGAGAACCTCGACGTCGCATCAGAGCCGTCGGACAAGAAATCCACCAAGGCCTCGACGAAGCTCCCCCCGGAGAAGGCGATGCCGCTGATCCGCAAGGCGATGTCCCTGATCGAACAGGACGGAGATTGGGTGCCGCTGGGCCGGATCGGACAGGCGCTTCAGCAGGCCCATCCGGATTTCGACACGCGGACCTACGGCAAGGCCAAGCTCAAGGATCTGTTCGAGTCGCTGAAGGCGTTCGAGACTCGGCGCAGCCCGGGCAACCAGCTCGAGGTACGGCGACTGGACTAGCCTTCGGTGCCATAGCGGGCGAGGAACATCTGCACCGCCCCATCCGCCACCCGCGCCTTTTCGGCCTCGGTCACGCTATCGGTCACCTTGAACAGCACCCGATGGACAAGGTCGGCCTTGCACAGTTCGTTCATCTGGTCGGCAGCAAGGTTGAAATCTTCGATCCGTAACTCGCCCCGTGCCACGCCCATTTGCAGCACCGGCACCAGCGTCCGACGCACCAGCCCCGGCCCGGTTTCCCAGAACGCGCGGCCAATTTCGGGGAAACGGTCGCTCTCGGCCACGCAGATGCGATAGATGTTCTGGCCGAAGTCCGACAGATACTGGTCGATCATCAGCCGCGCGCCGATGGCCAGCAGGTCCGCCATTGGCTGGTTGAGGTCGATCTGTCCCATGGCAAGGTCCGCCTGCCGCTTGCACTCGGCGCGGGTCACCTCGATGAACAGCTGACGCTTGTCGGGGAAATAGCTGTACAGGGTTGCCTTCGATACCCCGGCAGCCCGCGCAATCTCGTCCACCGAGGCCCCTTCGAAACCAGAGGAAAGAAAAACCTCGCGCGCGCCTTCAAGCACCTGATCGTACTTGCGCCCACGTTTGATTTCCGGATTGCCGTCTGCCATGTCACCTCTCATTGTTGAAATATAAACCGGGCGGTTCAGAACCGGCAAGGCATCCTTGGGTCCGTCACTTGCAATCCAATGGGCAATCGCTAGATTAGAACCGTTCTAAACTGGAGTGTAGCATGATCCCCGGTGTTTCGTCCCGCCGCAACTTCAAGGAATTGTCCGAACAGGAAATCATCGCGCTGGCGATTTCCTCGGAAGAAGATGATGCGAGGATCTACCGAACCTACGCCGAACGGCTGCGGGCCGAATTCCCCGCCTCTGCTGCCATCTTTGACGGCATGGCCGAGGAAGAGGACGAGCACCGCCGCCGCCTGATCGACCTGCACGAGACGCGCTTTGGGGCCACGATCCCGTTGATCCGGCGCGAACATGTCGCCGGGTTCTATGCCCGCCGCCCGGTCTGGCTGGTGGAAAACCTCGGGCTTGACCGGATCCGGCAAGAGGCCGCCGCGATGGAACGGGATGCGCAACGGTTCTACGAGGCCGCCGCCACGCGGACGAGCGATGCATCGACGCGCAAGCTTTTGGGGGATCTGGCCGCCGCCGAGGCAGGACATGAACAATCGGCCCACGACCTTGCCGACCAGCATCTGGGGCAAGAGGCCCGTGCCGATGAAGATGACGAAGCCCATCGCCAGTTCATCCTGACATGGGTGCAGCCGGGGCTGGCCGGACTGATGGACGGCTCCGTTTCGACGCTTGCCCCGATTTTCGCAACCGCCTTTGCCACGCAAGACCCGTGGACCACGTTCCTGGTGGGTCTCGCCGCCTCGATCGGGGCGGGGATTTCCATGGGTTTCACCGAAGCAGCCAGTGATGATGGCCAGATTTCCGGCCGGGGCTCGCCGGTGAAACGCGGGTTTGCCTCGGGGATCATGACAACCGTCGGTGGGTTGGGCCACGCCCTGCCCTATCTGATCCCGCATTTCTGGACCGCGACGACCATCGCGATGATCGTCGTCTTTGTCGAACTCTGGGCCATCGTCTGGATTCAGAACCGGTTCATGGACACGCCCTTCATGCGGGCCACCTTTCAGGTCGTGCTGGGCGGTGCGCTGGTCTTTGCCGCCGGGGCATTGATCGGGTCTGGCTAGCGCCGATCGGTGGTTTCCCCCGGCCCGGTCCTTGGGTAAAAGGCATCGAACACCGAAAAGGAGCCCGCCATGAGCCGTCCCAAACCCGTTGTCCTTTGCATTCTTGACGGTTGGGGCAAGCGGGCCGAGACCACGGCGAACGCCCCGGCGCTGGCCAACACCCCGAATTTCGACCGTATCCTTGCCACCTGCCCCAGCGCCGAGCTGATCACCCATGGGCCCGACGTGGGCCTGCCCAGCGGGCAGATGGGCAATTCCGAGGTCGGGCATACCAACATCGGCGCGGGCCGGGTCGTGGCGATGGACCTTGGCCAGATTGACCTGTCCATCGAAGACGGCAGCTTTGCCCGGCAAGAGGCGATCCTGCGGTTCGCGGAAACGGTCAAGGCCGCCCACGGAACGGCGCATCTGATGGGTGTCGTCTCCGATGGTGGGGTGCATGGCCATATCAACCACATCGTCGCTGCAGCCGAGGCGATCACGGCGCAGGGTGTCGATGTCATCATCCACGCCATCACCGACGGGCGCGACGTGGCCCCATCTTCGGCGGATCAATTCCTGCCGGAACTTGAACGGCGCCTGCCGAAGACGGCCACCATCGGCACGGTCATCGGTCGCTACTATGCGATGGACCGGGACAACCGCTGGGAACGGGTCAGCACAGCATTCGACGCCATGGTCAACGCCAAAGGCCTGCACCAGCACGACGCAACCGCGGCCGTGGGCACCGCCTATGCCGACGGGGTGACGGATGAATTCATCCCTGCGACCGTGATCGGGGCATATGGCGGGTTTGCCAGCGGGGACGGGCTGTTCTGTCTTAACTTCCGGGCGGACCGGGCGCGCGAAATCCTTGCCGCCATTGCCCAGCCCGACTTTGATGGATTTGACCGCGGGCCGCTTCCAAACCTGTCGGCGCGGTTGGGTATGGTCGAATATTCCGACGCCCATAACGCGTGGTTCGACACGGTGTTCCCCAAGCGGGCCATCGCCAACACGCTGGGATCATGGGTCGCGCAACATGGGCTGACCCAGTTCCGTCTGGCCGAGACCGAAAAATACCCGCATGTCACCTTCTTCCTGAACGGCGGCAAGGAAACGCCCGAAGCGGGCGAGGATCGCTTCATGCCGCAATCGCCCAAGGTCGCGACCTATGACCTGCAACCCGAAATGTCCGCGCCCGAGGTGTCGGATAAATTCGTCGAGGCGATCGAGAAGGGCTATGACCTGATCGTCGTGAACTTCGCCAACCCCGATATGGTCGGCCACACCGGCGATCTGGGGGCCGCTATGAAGGCCTGCGAGGCCGTGGATGCGGGCCTTGGCCGGGCGCTTGCCGCGCTGGAAAAGGCCGGCGGCGCGATGGTTGTCACCGCCGACCACGGCAATTGCGAAACCATGGTCGATCCCGAGACAGGCGGCCCGCACACGGCGCATACGCTCAACCCCGTGCATGTCATCGTGGTTGGTGGGCCGGAAGGGGCGCAGTTGCACAACGGGCGGCTGGCCGATCTTGCGCCGACCGTGTTGGACCTGATGGGCCTTGACCTGCCCCCCGAAATGACCGGCAAAAGCCTGATCGACAGATGATCCGGCGGTTTGCCCTTTGCCTGTCGCTCTGCGCCGGTCTGGCGCAGGCGCAGTCGGACCCGGCAACGGCAGCGCTTGCCGCGTCGGACCGGTTGGAACAGGCCAGCGTCATGCTGGGGCAGGCCGAAACCGCCTCCGACAGGGTCGCCGCGCTGACCGCGACGGTGCAAGCCTATGAGGACGGGCTTGTCGCGCTGCGCGACGGTCTGCGCCGCGCAGCCATCCGCCAGCGCGCCATTGAAACGGACCTGAACGCCCGGTCGGACGAGGTCGCCCGTCTTCTGGGCGTTTTGGAAACCATGGGTCGCGCACCGGCCCCGCTGTTGCTGCTGCACCCCTCCGGCCCGACCGGAACCGCCCGGTCCGGCATGATGGTGGCCGAGGTGACCCCGGCGCTTCAGTCCGAGGTGGAAAACCTTCGCGCGCAATTGGAAGAGGTCGCCGTTCTGCGGCAATTGCAAGACGGCGCGGCCGACACCCTGCGCGATGGGCTGGCGGGCGCGCAAGAGGCCCGGGCCGCCCTGGCCGTCGCGATCCAAGACCGAACCGACCTGCCCCGGCGCTACGCCGAAGACCCGGTTCAAACCGCGCTGTTGATCGCATCGACCGAGACGCTGGATGCCTTTGCCAGCGGGTTGTCGATGACCATCGGCGGCGATGTTACCGGCGAAGCGCCCGATGCGACCGATCTGCGCGGGCAGATCGCGTTGCCGGTTCAGGGGCAGGTGATCCGCCGCGCCGGAGAGGCGGACGCCGCCGGGATCGCCCGGCCCGGCATCATCATCGCCGCCCGCCCCCGTGCCCTTGTGACGACACCCGTCGCCGCGACGCTGCGGTTTCGCGGCCCGCTTCTGGACTATGGCAACGTGGTCATCCTTGAACCCGCCGCCGATGTCCTGTTCGTCATCGCCGGTCTGGCCGAGGTCTACGGAGAACCGGGCCAGATCCTTCCCGAAGGGGCGCCGATCGGGCTGATGGGCGGCGAGAGCCCGCCGATTGACGAGATTTTGACTGAAACAGCCTCTGGCGGGGGCATACGTGCCACCGAAACCCTTTATCTTGAGGTCAGAGAGGGGCAAGGTCCGGTTGATCCCGCGACCTGGTTCGCGCTGCAATGACAGGGACGGCAGGCAACGCCCGCCAACACCCTGAAAACGAGGTAGGAAAGACCATGAAGAAATTCGCCATCGCCGCCGTCACCGGTTCGGTCCTTGGGCTTTTGGCCACGACACAGATCGCCGGTCCGCTGATCGCGCAGGAGGCGTCGCGCAATGCCAGCGTCTATGAACAGCTGGACCTGTTTGGCGATATCTTCGAGCGAATTCGCGCCCAATATGTGGAAGAGGTGGACGAAGCCGACCTGATCGAGGCGGCGATCAACGGGATGCTCACCTCGCTTGACCCGCATTCCAGCTACCTGTCGCCCGATGACGCGGCCGACATGCGGGTGCAGACGCGCGGCGAATTCGGCGGGCTGGGGATCGAGGTCACGCAGGAAGAAGGCTGGGTCAAGGTCGTCTCGCCCATGGATGGCACACCGGCGGACGCGGCAGGCATCCTTGCCGGGGATTTCATCACCGCTGTCGATGGCGAAAGCCTGCTTGGGCTGACACTGGACGAAGCGGTTGAACTGATGCGCGGCCCGGTCGGGTCGGAAATCATCGTCACCGTAGTGCGCGAAGGCGAAAGCGAACCCTTCGACGTGTCGATCATCCGCGACACCATCCGCCTGACCGCCGTGCGGTCGCGGACCGAAGGGCAATCTGTGGTTCTGCGCCTCGTGACCTTCTCGGATCAAACATATCCCAGCATGGAAGAACAGTTCCTTGAACAGGTCGACGAGGCCGGCGGGATCGAGAACATCAACGGCGTCGTGCTGGACCTGCGCAACAACCCCGGCGGGCTGCTGAATCAGGCGATCATGGTGTCCGACGCCTTCCTTGAAGCGGGCGAAATCGTGTCGACACGCGGCCGCAACCCGCAGGACGGCGACCGGTTCAATGCCGAACCGGGCGATATCACCGGCGGGCTGCCCATTGTCGTGCTGATCAACGGCGGTTCTGCCTCGGCCTCTGAAATCGTGGCGGGGGCGTTGCAGGATCACCGCCGGGCCATTGTTGTCGGAACCAAGAGCTTTGGCAAAGGGTCGGTTCAGACGCTGATGCCGCTTCCGGGGGATGGGGCCATGCGCCTGACCACCGCCCGCTATTACACGCCGTCGGGGCGGTCGATCCAGTCGCTGGGCATCCAGCCCGACATCATCGTCGAACAGCCGCGCCCGCGCCTGCAGGACGAAAACGGCGAAGAGGAGCAGCCCCGGCTGCGGTCCGAGGCCGACCTGCGCGGCGCGCTGAACAATGACAGCCTGACCGAGGACGAGATTCGCCAGATCGAGGAAGATCAGGCCGCTGCCGCCGCAACCGCCGCCCTGCGCGAAGAGGATTACCAACTGGCCTATGCGCTGGATATCCTGCGCGGGCTGTCGGCGCTTGGTCCCCAGAACTGATCTGGTGGGGTGGGTTGAAACCCACCTTACGGGCGCATCGCCCCTGTAAGGTGGGTCTTGACCCACGCCCCCTGCCAAAGGTTTCCAGATGACGCCCGAAGAGATCGCCCGCTTGCCCTATCGCCCCTGTGTTGGCCTGATGCTGGTCAATGCCGAGGGCCGGGTTTTCGTCGGCCAGCGGATCGACAATCATCAGGCCGCCTGGCAAATGCCGCAGGGGGGCGTGGACCCCGGCGAAGACCCGCGCGATGCCGCCCTGCGCGAGTTGTGGGAAGAAACCGGCATTCCCGCCGACCTTGTCCGGATCGAGGCGGAAACGGCCGATTGGCTGCCCTATGACCTTCCCCATGACATTGTCCCGAAAATCTGGAAGGGGCGGTATCGTGGTCAGGAACAGAAATGGTTCCTTCTGCGGTTCCTTGGAACCGACGCGGACGTGAACATCGAAACCGACCACCCGGAATTTTCCCGCTGGATCTGGCTCGATCCCAAGGAATTGCTTGCCTCGATCGTCTCATTCAAGCGGGATGTCTATGCCCGTGTTCTGGACGAGTTCGAGGAGAAGCTATGAAACTGACCATCGCCGCTGCGCTGATCTGCGCCGCCGGGGCCGCCAATGCCCTGTCCTGCATCCCGCCCGACCCCGCCGCCAGCTTTCAGCGCGCGGCAGAGGCGGAAGAAAGCTATGCCGTGCTGTTCGGCACATTCCGCTTTGATCCCATTGACCTGCCGGGGATGGAGCAGACGAACGACCCGAACTATCGCCCGCCCAGCGCGCAGGCCCGATTTTCCGGGCAGGGCCTTGGCGCGGCGGGCTTTGCCCCGACATCGGATCGCAGTGTGACCATCCAACCGCTGTGCTTTGGGCCGTGGTGCGGAAACATGACCCCGAACCTGCCGACCCTTGCCTTTGTCCGGGTTGGACCGGACGGGCACTACACGGTCGAGGCCGACCCCTGCGGCGGTTGGGTCTTTCCCAACCCATCACTGGAAACCGTCCGCGCGGTCGAGGCCTGCATGCGCGGCGAGGCCTGCGAGCCAGAGGGCTTTCCGCGCCGTCGCTAGCGTCAGGACCTTTCCTATTCGGCCCGCGCCTTCCATTCCTTCCAACGCAGAACTGCGTTCGCGCCCATGTCCCGCACCGGGCGAGGTGGCAGGCGTGTCGGCGCGGCCTCGGTGGTGAAATGGCGGGTAATGTCGCTTTGCACCCCGCAGGCCAGTTCCGCGGCACCAATCCCGGTCAACGTGCCGCGGGCGGTGCCCAGCCCGTTTTGCACGCAGCCCGAATAGACGCCGTTTTCGATCTCGCCCATCACCGCGACACCATTCATCGTCAGGCACAGATGCCCGGCCCAGCTGTGTTCCATTGCCATCCCGGCCAGTTGCGGAAAGCGGCTGTCGAACTTGCGGCGCATTGTGCGGGCCGCGCGGTGCAGGTCGGCGGGGCTGGCCGCCATGCCCGACCGCAGCACGGCACAAGTCCGGGTGATGATCCGGTTGCCCCCCTGCCCGCTGTCGATCCGGCGCATGGTCGTGCCCATCGGATCGGACGGGGTGATGCCCCAGCGGGGATGCCCACCCACCCGGGCCAGCGCGTCGACGTCCAACTCACGCGTCATCGTCGCGAACAGGAACAGATGCATCAGCCGCCCCCGCGCCTGCCCGAAACTTTCCAGGTGGCCGTTGACGGTCAGGATTACCTTGCCCGCAGTCAACCGCGCCTTGGGGGTGGCCACGGCCCATGCCCCGCCCTGCCGCGAAAACCCTGTCACCGGGCTGCGTTCGAACACCTGCACCCCGTCGCGGCGCAACCCGTCGGCCATGCCCCGCATATATCCCGCGGGCTGCAACATCACCGTGCCGGGGGTGTAGAGACCGGACAGGTAATGCGCGCTGCCGGTGATCTCTTGCATCTGGTGGGCGTCCAGACGTTCCGAGACCTCCCCAAGGCTAGAAAGATGCCGCGCGTAGCTGGCGTTGTGCGCGTCCGCCGCCGGACTGGCCGCGCCGTTGATCTTGCCCGCCGGATCAAAGAAATTTCGGTCGATGCCATAGTCTTCGACCGCCGCCGCGGCGAACCTCAGCGCCTGCCGGTTCAGGGCAATCACCGCTCGGTCATCGCCTGATCCGGCATAGTCCTCGCTTGCCAGATCATGCGGCAGGTCGATCATGAAGCCAGAGTTGCGGCCCGATGCGCCCTCGGCCACCGCCCCCGCCTCCAGCACCGCGATCCGGGCGCCGGGTGCAAGCTGTGTCAGGTGGCGCGCGGCGGCCATGCCAGCAAAGCCACCACCGATCACCGCGAAATCCACGGTCAGGTCGTGATCCAATTCAGGCCCCAAGGGGCGCGGCGGCAGGATCGCGTCCCAGGCCGCCGGACCAAGGTGCACCGGCAGGCGGCGCGCGCAATAGGTCGTCAATCCACGGCCTCGTCTGCGTCGTCGGCAAGGTCGATCCAGATCGTCTTGAGCTGGGTATATTGGTCGTGGGCGTGGATGCCGTTGTCGCGCCCGCCAAAGCCCGATTGCTTGAACCCGCCAAAGGGGGTGGCATTGTCGCCCTCGCCAAAGCTGTTGACGGTGACGGTCCCGGCCCGCAAGCTGCGCGCGCCCCGGATCGCCCGTTTCACGTTGGCCGTGAAAATCGACGCGCACAGGCCATAGTCGGTGTCGTTGGCGATATTGATCGCCTCGTCAAAGCCAGACACCTCGATCACCGACAGGACCGGGCCAAAGATTTCCTCGCGTGCCAGAACATGGGTATTGTCCGGCACTTCAACGACCGTTGCCTCGACGAACCCTTTGTCGGCCTTGCCGCCAAGAAGGATGGTGTCGGCCTTGTCCAGATAGCCGCAGACCTTGTCGTAATGGGACTTCGACACCAGCGCACCCATGCGGGTTTCCGGGTCCAGCGGGTCGCCGACGTTCCATTGCTTGGCGTGGTGGGCGATCCGGGTCAGCAGGTCGGCCTTGACCGACTTGTGCACGATCAACCGGGACGAAGCAGAGCAGTTTTCGCCCATGTTCCAGAAGGCGCCGTTGACGATGTGCTGCGCCACGCGATCAAGGTTTTCGGCATCGTCCATCACAATGGCCGGGTTCTTGCCGCCCATTTCCAGCGTGACCTCCTTGGCGTTCGATTCCGCCGAATAGGTCAGGAACAGCTTGCCGGTTGCGGTCGATCCTGTGAAGGACACGGCGTCGATATCCATATGACGGCCGATGGGCTCGCCCACCTCCGCCCCATGGCCCGGAACCACGTTCAGCACACCGCGCGGCAACCCCGCCTCCATCGCCAGTTCCGCGACCCGCAGGGCGGTCAGGGTCGTTTCCGCCGCCGGTTTCACCACCACCGAACAGCCCGCCGCCAAGGCCGGGCCGATCTTCCACGCCAGCATCAACAGGGGAAAGTTCCACGGCAGGACATGACCAACAACGCCCACCGGTTCCCGCACCACCATGGCGATGTGATCGTCCGACGCGGGCGAGACCTGATCGTAGATCTTGTCGATCAGTTCGGCGTGCCATTTGATGCAGCGGATGGTTTCCGGGACATCCACGGTTTCGCAATCAAAGATGGTCTTGCCGCTGTCGATGCTTTCCATCACCGCCAGTTCACGGGCGTTGCGGGTCATCAGTTTCGCCAGACGGATCAACACATCCTTGCGATCCGACGGATGCAAGCGCGACCAGCGGCCATCGTCGAATGCCTCTCGCGCCTTCGTCACCGCGAAATCCACGTCTTCCGCCCCGCAGGCAGCAATATCGGCCAATTTTTCACCCGTCGCCGGGTTCACCGTTTCAAAGGTCCTGCCCGAAATGGCCGGGCGAAATCCCCCATCAATGAAGGCCGCATTTGGCAGGTCCAACCCGGCGGCGATGGCCTTGTATTCGTCTAGTGTCAGCAGTCCCATGGGTCAGCCCTCCGCCCGGATGTCAGCGATTGTCTTCTTCAGCACACGCACCACCTGTTCCAGCGCACGCTTGTCGTCCTTGTTCAGCCCCTTCAACGGTGGCCGCATCGCGCCGGCGTCGAACCCGTTCAGGGTCACGCCGTATTTGATCGTCTGGATGAACTTGCCGCCCTGTTCCAGCACCCGCATCAGTGGCATCAGGGCCGACATGATCCGGCGACCCTTGGCGAAATTGCCCTCGATCACGCAGGCCTCATACAGGGCCACATGTTCCTCGGGCAGAAAGTTGGACCCGCCGCAGACCCAGAACGGCGCGCCCCAGGCGAAGAACTCCAGCGCCTGATCGTCCATGCCACAGCCCAGCGCAATATGCGGATAGTCGCGGGCCAGAAGGTGGACGCGGTTGATATCGCCAGAGCTTTCCTTGATGCCGCAGAAATTCCGGCTACGGCCAACGCGGTCCAAAAACTCTTCGCCCATCATGGTCCCGGTGCGGTGCGGGTAATTGTACAGCATCACCGGCAGGTCGGCGGCTTTGTCGATGGCCAGCGCGTTCAAGGCGTTTTCCCGGTCGGTTGGCACGGAATAAGGCGGGCTGGCCAGCAGGATCGCATCCGCCCCCATGTCGCGGGCGGCGGTCGCCAATGCAATGGAATCGCCGGTCAACATCGCGCCGGTCCCGACGACAAGCGGCACACGGCCCCTGATCCGGTCCTTGGTAAAGCGGGCTGTTTCAACCCGTTCCGCCACGGTCTGGGCATAGTTTTCGCCCGTCGACCCGCCCGAGATCAGGCCATGCACGCCTTTGTCGATCAGGAAATCGATCACCTCGGCCAGCGCCTCCCAATTGGGGCTTCCGTCATCATGGTAGGGGGTCACCACGGGGGTGTAGATCCCTTCGAACTTGAAAATGGGGGTCATGCGGTCCTCAGGCGGTGGAATGGGGAAGCGTGCCAAGCGGAGCGGTCAAGCCGCCGGGCATCACGAACATTTCGATCTGGTCGCGGGACAGCTTCCAGTGGTCGTCGGCAAGGCGGGCGGCGCTGTCGGGGTCTCGGGCCTCGATCGCGGCGATGATCTGGTCGTGCTGATGGCTGGCCGTCGACAGGTTGTCGGCCATCGTGTCAGTGCGGGGTTGGTAGAAGGTCATGCCGATCCGGGCGTGATCAATCAGCAACCGGCGGAACGAGGGCAGCAGGTAGACATTCGCGGCCATCTCTCCGGTAATCTCGTGGAACCGATTGTTGGCCAGCGCCCGGTCGGCGGGGCTGCCGTCGCGCAGGGCCGCGCGGAAGTCCTCTTGTGCGGCCTTGAGCTGGTCAATCTGGTCCGCTGTCGCGTTCAGGGCGGCCAGCCGCATGATCGCGCTATAGATCATCGGGGCGGCAAGGAAGAAATCGCGCAGTGTCGTATGGGACATCTCTGACACCCGCGCGCCGCGACCCGCGCGAAGTTCGACATAGCCCTCGCCCGCAAGCTCGCGAAACACCTCGCGCAGCGGGGTGCGGGACAGGCCGAAGGCATCGCTTAGCCCCACTTCGTCCAGATCGTCGCCGGGGCGCATCTGCATTGTCAGAATCGAGGTCTTGATATGGCCATAGAGGGCGGCCTTGGGGCCTTTTGCGATGTCTTTCATTGCGCGTCACCTCCTGACCGGCCCACGTTCAGGGGCGTTTTCTCCCGAACTCAATACCCAAAATACAACTTGTACTCAATTCGAATTTTTCTAGGATACAAATCTGCGCAATGCCTCGTGAAGGCCCGACTGATGCCCACGCCCCAGCACATCGTCTTTGCCCTTGTCGAAGATTTCACCCACATCGCCTTTTCCTGCGCGGTCGAACCGCTGCGGATTGCGAACTTCATCGCCGGGAAAGACCTTTATCGCTGGTCGTTCCTGTCCGAAGACGGGCAGACCGCGAAATCATCGAACGGGTCGCGGACCCTGGTGCACGGCAGTTTCGACAGCGTTCCGGCCTGTGACCGGCTGTTCGTCCTGTCTGGCCTTGGAATGCGCGACCGTATCACCAAACCGCTGATCGCCATGCTGCGGCGGGAACGGTATCGGGGGCGACCCATCGGCGCACTGTGTTCGGCCTCGTGGATTCTGGCGCATCTGGGGTTTCTCGACGGGCGGCGCGCGGCGATCCACTGGGATTATCACGACAGTTTCGCCGAGACCTTTCCCAAGGTCACACTTGTGCGGAATGTCTTTGTCGCGGACGAAAAATACCTGACCGCCTCGGGCGGGACCGCCACCGCAGACCTGATGCTCCACCTAATTGAGCTGGACCACGGGGCCGACCTGTCCACCGCCGTGGCCGATCAGATGGTCTATAGCTCTGCACGCGAGGCGAGCGCCGAACAGCGGGTGTCGATCCAATCACGGATGGGAATGCGCAACGTCCACCTGTCCAGCGCGATCAAGCGGATGAAAGACCGCATCGAAGACCCGATATCCCCGGCCACCATCGCGTCAGAGATCGGGATATCCACTCGTCAATTGGAACGGCTGTTCGGGCAGCACCTGAACACCTCTCCCAAGAAGTATTACATGCAGTTGCGATTGGATCGGGCGCGGCACCTGCTGATCCAGACGGAATCCTCGGTCATCGACGTGGCTTATGCCTGCGGGTTTGAAAGTCCCGGTCATTTCTCGCGGGTCTATCGCTCCGCATTTGGGGTCACGCCGATGGCGCAGCGTAGCCGGATCAGCTGACCGGGGCATCACGCAGAAGAAAGGCCCGAAGTCTTTCGAAGGAGGCTTTTTCGCGCAACGCCGGACGGTAGACGAGGTAATAACCATATCCCTCACGCCCCAGTTCCGGCCCGATCCGCACGATGGCCCCGCTTTCGACAAGCGCATCTTCCAGCCCAAGATATCCGATGCCAACGCCGTCGCCCGCGGTGATCATATCCAGCATGGTCGGATAGCTGCGCACGACCGGAAGATTGGCGGACCGCGGCAGGCTTCGGCCCAGCGCCCTGTACCACCGTTCCCAGGTCATCCAACCCGATCCGCTCGGGTCGCCATGGTCCAGCAGGAACCGCTGCGGCAGGGTTTCGAAGGGGGCGGCGGGGTCAAAGCCGGGATGGGCCTTTGCGAACCCGGGCGCGGCGACGATCCGGCACCGTTCCGGGAACAGCAGGTCCGCCTCCATCCCCCGGAAGTCCCCATTCCCGAAACGTATGGAGAAATCGACGCCCCCCTCGTCGAAGCTGCGATAATCGTCCGAAGTGAGGAAGTTCACAGGCGCATCGGCGACCTGCCGCATGGCCCCGATGCGCGGCATCAGCCACAGATGGGCCACGCCAAAGGACGCCCCCACCACGAAATCGCGGCTGCCGGCCCGGCGCACGTCCCGCACGCCCAGTTCGACCCGGTCCAGAACCGAGGTCGCAAGTTCTGAGAGGTTTTGCCCCTCGGGCGTCAGGCTGATCGCGTTGCCCCGCCGCAGGAACAGCGGCGCGCCGATCCAATCTTCAAGTTTGGCGACGTGACGGGTGATGGCGGGCTGGGCCACGCCCAGCTCTTCCGCCGCGCGGGTAAAATTGCCCAGACGGGCGGCTGCCTCGAAGGCGAGAAGGGCATTCATTGGCGGCAGCCTGCGGCGCATCCCGGCGATCCTACATAACAAAAAGGTATCGAACTATTCCACTTTTCCCTCTCGGCGTAAATGGGCGCAACGGGCATGGTGACGCCAGACAAGGGAGATTCCACAATGGACAAGGTCAGCTTCAAGCAGATGAAGGACGGCACCAAGGAAGATTACGAATTCCTGACCGCCCATGAGATCGATCATACCAAGGACACGGCCAAACGGCTGATGAAGGCGCTGGTCGAACTGGATGAAAGCCTGTCGGGCTACCAGATCACACGCCTTGGGCATTCGATCCAATCCGCCAGCCGCGCCTACCGCGACGGCGCAGATATCGACTGGATCGTATCGGCGTTGTTGCACGACATCGGGGACATCTATGCCCCCTATAACCACGACGAATACGCCGCGACCATCCTGCGCCCCTTCGTCCGCGACCAATGCGCGTGGTGCGTGCAGACCCACGGCGATTTCCAGATGCTCTATTACGGGCATCATCTTGACGGTTTTGACCAACACAAGCGGGAACGGCACCGGGGTCATCCCTATTTCGATGACTGCGCCGAATTCTGCGAACGCTGGGATCAGGCCAGCTTTGACCCCGATTATGACGACCTGCCGCTGTCGTTCTTTGCGCCAATGGTCGAAGAGGTCTTTGCCCGCAAACCCTATGACCCGGATGTCATGACCCCGGGAACCCGACTCCCGCTTGCCAACGCGGATGTTGCCGCACAGCGCGCAGCCTAGGCCCGAGGGAAAGCCATGACTGACCAGACCCCGCCGCCTGCCCGCCCGGAGCGGCGGGTCTGGAATTACACACCCGACCTGCCGATCAAGCTCGCGCCCTACTGGGATTGGCCGATGCGCCCGCTCGCGGCAGCGGCCTACCTGCTGCGCAGCTGGAACCCGGTGGGACTGCGGTTTCTGTTCCTTGTTGCGGCCTTTGTCGTCTGGACATGGTTCACCCCCGATCTGTCACGCGCCGAAACCATCCGGTTCGACTGGATCGCCGAGGTCTGGTTGCGCAACTTCATCCTCCTGACTGGCATTGCCGGTGGGCTGCACCTGCTTTTGTGGCGGTTCGCGGTGCAAAAGGACGACTACCGCTACGACATGCGGCCCATGATGAAGGGGGCGCGGGCCTTCTGGTTTCGCAATCAGGTCTGGGACAACATGTTCTGGTCCTTCGTCGCCCTGCAATTCTGGACCTTCTTCGAATGCCTGATCTGGTATGCCTACGCCAACGGCTGGGCCACGATGATCACCTTCGAGACGAACCCGGTCTGGTTCGTCACCCTGATCGTGCTGATCCCGATCTGGGCGGGGTTCTATTTCTACACCCACCACCGGCTGTTGCATGTCGGGCCGTTCTATCGCCACGTCCATTCGTGGCACCATAAGAACGTCAACACCGGACCGTGGTCGGGGCTTGCGATGCACCCGGTCGAAAGCTTTGTCCTGATGACCGATACGCTGCTGTTCCTGCTGATCCCCGCACACCCGGTGCATGTCTTGTTCCTGCTGTTCCACCACGGGATCGGCGCGCCGACCTCGCACGCCGGGTTTGAAAAACTGAAGATCGGCAAGGGCGGTATCGAGGTCGGGGATTTCTTTCACCAGCTTCATCACCGGTTCTTCGACTGCAACTACGGCACATGGGAAACGCCCTGGGACAAGTGGTTCAACACCTTCCATGACGGCACCAGCGACGGCGACACGGCCGTCCGGGAACGGCGTCGGCGGATCTGGAACTCGGCCGACTAGAGCGTTTCGTCTTTGCATTGAGGCGCCCGGTATCGGCCGTGGCGTTTGAGCCTGCCGCGCGAAAGGCAGCGAAGGGCCGATCAAGGGGCAGGTCGAAACGCTTTCGGCGCGGTGAACCCGTTCAGAAATTTCCTTGCTGATTCAATGACCGCCGGGCTAGCATCCTCGCATCCCATTTTGCGAAGTCATTATGCTCAAAAAGGTAAATAGACCGACTGTGCGGGACGACTTCCTCCGTGTTCATCTGGAGGATGCGGCCATGCTGTTCATGCAGCACCGCCAGTTGACGGAAATGCCCAACGTCCGCCTGCCAGACCTATATGAGACCGAGCAGCGCCTTGCCGCGCATCTTGATTTCGGGATGTACTGCGGCGCCCAGGCGTTGGACATGGCCCGGAGCATCTTTGAGGAAAGCCCGACGCGGGGCGAAGTTTCGATGTTCGCCCATGTCGCCATGCTACAGGGAAACAAGGACTTTCCCGAACTGATCGGCGACCTGGCCGCCGACCCGCAAGATGCCGTAGCCGCGGTCGGCCATGCCTTCGCCTTCTGCGGAAAGCCGGTTCGGCGGGATTATCTTGGGCAGTGGATACACTCGGATAACCCCTTCCTTGTTCGGTCCGCACTGGAGGCCGCGATCCAGCATCGGCTGAACCTGCGCGATCTGCTGATCCCGCTGTTTGATCATGCCGACAGCGGCATCCGCACCCGCGCGTTCGAATACGCAGGGGTGATGGGACTGGCCGAACACGGACCAAGGGCCGAGGAGGCGGCGGGCGACAGCGCCCCGGACGTGTCCTTTGCGGCGGCGGTGGCCGGATGCCGGATTGCCTCGGGCGCAACGATCGTTCCGCTTTTGTCAAAGATCGGCCCCTCCAGCAGCGCGCGGGACAGCCGCCTTGCGACCGAGGTCGCCTTCCTGACCCTCAACGAAGAGAACGCCCGCGATCACGTCCGCGCGCTTCTGTCCGATATCGACACCCGGCGCTGGGGGCTTCTGGCGTTGGGGGTGATCGGGGCCACCCGGACCCTTGATTTCATCATCTCGGATATGGCCGCGCCCGAATTTTCGCGCATGGCTGGCTGGGCGTTTTCGATGATCACCGGGGCCAATGTGGCCGAGGATGATCTGGAGCTGGATGAATTCCCTGACAGCCCCGACAACCCGCTGTTGGAGGACGCGCCCGAAGAAGATGCCATCGAAGAGGCCCTGCCCTGGCCCGATCCGGAGCGGATCGCGGCATGGATGGCCGAAAACGGGTCGCGCCTCAGCAGCGACCACCCGATGCTGTTCGGCCTCGCGCGGTGGAGCTATCAGGACATCGACACGACCCAGCTGGAGTTTCAGGGTCGGTTCCGCGCCGTGGCGCAGGCCATTGCCATGCAATCGCCTGACCGGCGCCTGCCAAACTGGCGGTCGCGGGTCTTCCTGCAGGATCGGCAGTTTCGACGCGACTGGCAGATGGGATGAGCCATGTCGATGCACATTGAAAACCTGACCCCTTTCCCCTGCCAGTTCACCCTCGCGTTTGACTCGGCCGGGCGCGAGATGGTCGTGGTGGTCACCAAGGGCACCTACACCCTGCCCGAGGCTCCGGGCGACGCCTGCGCCCTCTCCCCGGTCCAGCGCCCGCTGCACCTTGCTGACGAAATCGCTGAAGGGTTGGGAAGCGCGATCCTGTCCGAAACTGATTTTGCTCCGGCCAAACCCTTTTGCGATGTGATGGTCTCGGGCCCCGCCTGTACCCCCGGCGGGGAAGAAGTGAAACGGCTGCTGGTCGCCGCGCAACTGGGCAAGGTGAAGAAATCCTTCCACGTCCTGGGCCCCCGCGCCTGGCAGGGCCGGATGCTGGGAGTCGAACCGTCAGACCCCAAACCGTTTTCCGTGCAAGAGATCGGCTATCAGCAGGCTTGGGGCGGCGGCGAACAGCACCCCCGCAAGGAAGACATCTGGGACACGGTCGAAACCAACCCGGCTGGGGTTGGTTATTACCCCTATGCGTCCAAGACCGAGGGCAAACCACTGCCAAACACCGAAGAGATCGGCAAACCGGTCCTGGACCCGGTAGGCACCTATGTGCCCATGGCGTTTGGCCCCATCGGCCGGGCATGGCTGCCCCGGCGCACCTTCGCAGGAACATATGACAAGGTCTGGCAGGACACGCGGATGCCGTTTCCGCCGACGGATCTGGACCCGCGATATTTCCAGTCAGCCCCGCCGGACCAGCAGATCCGCTACCCAACGCATGGAGAGGCCTTTTCTCTGGTGGGCCTGTCACCGCGTGGACCGATCCACGGGGTCCTGCCCGCGCCCAAGGTCACCATGCGGTTCGAACGCAAGACCGGGCGCATGACCCAACGGATCGCGCAACCCGATACGGTCGTCTTCTACCCGTCCGACCACCAGCTGACGATCACGTGGCGCACCCATCTGAAACCGGATCGGGACATCTTCGACCTGTCGCAAGTCGTGGTCGAGGCGCAATGACCGGTCGCGCGATCATAACTCGGGGAGGCACGCCATGCTTGCGGTGATCGGCTATGGCATGTGGACCGCGGCCGGGCATGACGGGCCGTCATCTGTCGCGTCGATGCGGGCCGGACTTTCGGCGGCAATCCAAACCCCGCTGTGGGATCCGACCAAGGGCGCGGCCCTGAACGCCTTTCAGCTAAGCGCGCATCAATGGTGGGAAGGCGAAAGTTTTCTGGCCGAGATCGCCGCCGAGGTCATTGGCCAATGCCATGCGCAGATCGATGCCATCGACGGGACCAAGCCCAAAGAGGTGCCGATCCTGATCAGCGTCGCGCCCGAGACGCGGCCCGGCCGCACGCCCGGTCTTGAACAGGGTCTGCTTGCCCGCCTGACGGCGCAGCTTGGGTTCGACCTGCCAGAGGGAAGCGGGATCCTGCCCGGCGGCAAGGCCGCGATCCCGGCGCTTCTGACCAATGCTGGTGCGCTACTGGGCCGGTCGCGCTACGTGATCCTTCTGGGTGTGGAAAGCCTGCTGCAACAGGTGATCGTGAACCATTACATCCGCGAAAACCGGCTGCTGTGTGGCGGCAATTCCTCGGGCTTCATTCCGGGCGAGGCCGGGGCCGCGGTGATCCTCTCCGCGCCGGGGGCGACGGGCCTGCCGGAATTGCGGCTGACGGGGGTCGGCGAAGGCCGCGAACCCATCGGCAATCCCGACGACGAAACCCCACGCTGTTCCGGGCTGACCAACGCGATCCGGTCGGCCCTTGCCGCGGCCGGAACCCAGATGTTCGACATCGGGGTCCTGCTGGGCGATCTGAACGGCGAGCATGGCAAGTTCAAAGAGGCGACCATCGCCGTCATGCGCAATGACCGGCTGCCGCCAGACGAGGTGTCTAGACGTCCACGCGAGCTTCTGGAAGACTGGAACACAGCCGAGGCGATCGGCGAAGTTGGTGCCGCGATGCTGCCCGCCGCGATGGGCTGGGCGTTCGAGGCGGGACGCATGGGAATTCTGCCCCTGCGCCACGTCCTGTTCCACGGCGGAGAGGACGACGGAACGCGGGTCGCCATAGTTGGAGAATTTTCAGGATGAGCGTATTTGCAAATGGACGGGAAGTGTCGGGCAAGGCCCAGGCGAACCAGATCATCGCGGGCTTTCCCAGCGTCTGCCTAAGCCCGCCGTCGCCGCCCGCCGGGCCGGTGCCAATCCCCTACCCGATGTTCACCAACGCTAAAAAGACGTCGCAGGGGACGACCACCGTCAAGATCAAGAAAAAGGAAGTCGGCAAGAAGAACTCCTCGACCTACAAGAAATCCAACGGAAACGAGGCCGCAACCCGGTCTTTCGGGATGGACGTGGTTTCGCACACGCTGAGCGGGGCAACAAAACATCAGGCCTATTCTTTCGACGTCAAAGTTCAAGGCGCCGGTGTCAATCGGTTCTCGGACATCACCACGACGAACCACAGCAACCCGGCGACGGCAGCGACGATAGATGCGGCGGGCGTTTCCATCGCGGTCGAGGTCGACCACGACAATCCATGTGAAGGGCTGGCTGAAGCAAAAAAAAAGGTCCGCGATCAAATTGAGGATACTGGGAGTAAAGCCGGTCGTGCCGCCGCAGAGGGAAGTTCAACAGTCTCGACGTTCCTGCATATTGATGAAAGCAACTCCGCCGCCGTTGGTTGGTCAGGGTCGAGCAATGCAATGCTCACCCGGTCTCAGGGCTGCGCGAAGGGCAGAAAAGGCGCCGAACGCCGGAAGATGGTCAATAAGGACACAGGCGGCACGACGTCGGAGATTTGCGGAGGCTATGAGCACCCGCAACCAGTTTATCGAAATCATCCAGAAAGCCACACTGAAGCGCGCATCCTGGAAACGTTGTTGAAGGAACAAAAGGAAAATACCGGCAGTTCAGCAGGCGGGCCAAAGGGGAAGCTGGTGATCTCGATCGACTGGCCGTCGGCCGAAAGCAGCGGCATGAAACCGCACGATCCTTGTTCTGATTGCGAGGCCCTTCTTAGGCATGCCGCAAATTGCATGGACATCGAGATTTGTGAGGAGGGCGTCGATGAAGACGGCGAAAAGGTATTTTCGAAACGGAAGATCAAGAAAGCTCCGAAGCCATAACCGGTCTTTGAATTGCGAACGGGAAATATGATGATTCAGATAAATGAACTAGGAGAATTCGACCTTTCGCAAGCCCCACTCGCTTCGGAATGGAAAGGCCCACGCGCGCACATCGGACCCGCCGAAACCGTTACGCCCTTGGTCAGGATTCTCGGGAACAAATCAAAACTTTCTGTTATCACGATGATGGCCGGAGTTTCTTTTTGGGCGGCGCGTCGACTGGAACATTTCACAGATGTCAGCCACCTTGATGAACTGATTGAGGCCAGCTTCGCTTGGCATTTCAATTTCAGGTATCTTGATCCGGATGCGGAACCGGACAATTACCCGCCAGCCAATCCGCCAGAACTATCAGCGCTTATGCAGATTGACACCTTGTTCAGATCACAGATGGAAAACATGCTGGACTGGACAAACCCCAACGCACCAATCTTTCCTGCTTTTCACCTCACCATGCTAGTTCAACACATACTGCCAGACCACGGACGGGCGCTTTTCCAAACATGGTTGGAAAAATATCTTGCAAGAATTGAGCAGACATCCCTCGTCCAGCACAAGACGGATAAGGAAATCGATGCGATTCCTCGGGGGCCTGAAATGCGGGACTACTGCGCCATGATACGCGGGAAACCATTGCCGCCGTCATTCCTAGACCTTTCGCTTGAACTCGATGGAAGAGACCTCGAAGCCGAAGCATTTGCGAACCTCAAAGGCCTCGACCACACTAAGAACCGCTTCCTTCGGAGCCCGTCCGACATGCTTGCGATGGGATTCAAAGGCGATCCCTATGGAGTGCCTTCGTGACGCTTGAAGAATATATCGCGGGTGTCCTTCGACGCCGGGATCAACCAACTTTCGAGTGGGAAGATTGGAGAGTCCGCGAGTATTTCATGTTCGAAGCCCCAGACGGCTTCCTGGAAGAAATCTCGGATGCGGCGGCCTTTGGGCTGGCCCTTGCCTC
This sequence comes from Loktanella sp. IMCC34160, assembly GCF_004145845.1. GTDB lineage: Bacteria > Pseudomonadota > Alphaproteobacteria > Rhodobacterales > Rhodobacteraceae > SELP01. The sequence continues at coordinate 92,510 of NZ_SELP01000005.1, forward strand.
CGCTTCCTGGATCGACGTTCGGCTTTCCGGAGTCAGTTCCGATCCGATGCTGTCGCAGGTCATCGCCGCCGGTTGGGCCAATATGCTTGAACCTGAGGCGAGCGATTATTTCGAACCCGACGACGAAGAATGGGTCGGCCCGGTCCGCGCGCCGCTCGCGACGACTGCAATCATCCTGATGGATGCAATGTACGGAATGAACCTCAACCCGGATATCAGGTTGCGCACAAGCTGGATGGCAGATTTTGCCCGCTACGTCCTTGAAGATGATGCCGAGACGTTTGACGCTTGGTTCAACTGGGCGGCGGATCGCCTTGCCCGTGTTCATCCCCGCAGCGAGATGCCGAAGCTTGGGTTGTTCGACGTTCCGGTCCGGTTCGAACCCGTCGTCGGTCGGGATGTGTTTGTGCCGGAAACCGACTATGACCCGGCCACTGCTCGGTCATCGCTCTACAACTGGCTGATGCAGGGTGACCGGGACAATCCGTTCATCGATTTCTCGGAACTGCGCCCCTAATTCAGCTGAACGCTGGCCCCTTGAATCCGGTTGTTCCGTTCCGCCCGCGTCAGGATTTGCGTCCCCCGGATCGTGACAGTTCCATCCGCTTTCATCACGATGCTGGATTTTCCGCAGCGCAGTTCGATGCTTTTGCGGCTGGTGATCTGGATCGGAAGGTCTTCGTCCCGCTGGATCGTGACCGGCGTGGCCTCGGTCCGGATCGGTTTCTGGACCAGCCCGATGATCAGTGGCCGGTCCAGCCGTCCGCCTTCGAACATCAGCGCCACCTCAGCCCCGATATTGTCCTGCGACAGCTGGTGCAGCGACCGGGCGGGCACGGCGGCCTCTTTGGGGTTGGAGGCGAAGACGACAAGCGGTTGATCCTTCTTGAACCCAAGGATCACGCCAATCTCGACGGTGGCGGCGGTATCTGCTGTGATCATGTCGGTCCCTTCTTGATCTGTCGGGGCGGTGCTGAAATCGGGTCCGGCCCGGAATGGCCCGGTCGGCACACCACCCGGAGAGCCGAAATTGCGGTGATGACGGCCGATGCCCCAGTGTAAGCGGGCAGTCGCCAAGCTGTCACCCAGATTCTGGGACGGTACCTTCAGCGGCCTCCATCAAACCCGCATTGGGCATGGAACCGGCGCAGCTCCGCCTCGGTCGGGGGTTGGCCGGTGAAGGTCTGGATGTAGCCCGGGATGCGGGCCATACGGGTGGCCATGTCCTCGATCACCTGCATCGAGATATAGCCGATCTGCACAAGATAGACGGTGCGCGCCCGCACGTCCGCCTCTGCCATGGCAAAGCCGAAGCGTTCGAACATGGCCCGGATCGCCGCCAGCCGCTCTGCATCCGCCGCGTTGACCCGCGCCGCCACATCCTCGGACTGATGCGCCCAGCCCCGCACGGCAAGGTCCAGCCCGGCCTCGAACGGGCCGCCTTCCATGAAGACCGCGACAAGGTTCAGCGCCGCCTCGGTGATGGTTTCGGCATAGGCCTCTGCCGCCGTCTTCAGGCTGCGGGTATTGGTCGCCTCCCAATCGTCCAGAAGGGCGTCCAGCAGCGCGGCGCGATCCTTGAAAAACCAATAAAAGCTGGTGCGCGACAGATTCAGCCGGGTTGCCAGTGGCTGGATCTTCACCGCGTCAAGGCCGGAGGTGACAAAAGCCTCGCGCGCGGCAAGCAGCCAGCCTTCGCGCGACCCGCGCCAACCGCCGGGCGCCTCGTCCGTGTCGATGTTTTCTACCGTCGTCATGGCCCGATCCTAGCTGCCCGACGGGCCGGGAGCAATAAAATCGTCACGCATGAACACAAACTTGACATAAGTGCACATTTTCGGAATCCTCGCGTCAACCTGATGGCGGAGCTTCCATGTCAAACGACCCTCTCTTGCAGCCCTACCAGATCAAGCATCTGACCCTGCGCAACCGGATCATGACCACCAGCCATGAACCGGCCTATCCCGAAGACGGAATGCCAAAGCATCGCTATGCCGCCTATCACGCGGCGCGGGCCGAGGCCGGGGTTGCCATGTGCATGACCGCCGGATCAGCGGCGGTGTCCCTGAACAGCCCGCCGGTGTTCAACAACATCCTTGCCTACAAGGACGAGGTCGTGCCGTGGATTCGCAACCTGACGGACGCCATCCACGAACATGGCGCGGCGGCGATGATCCAGCTGACCCACCTTGGCCGCCGCACAGGGTGGTCCAAGGGCGACTGGCTGCCGTCGGTGTCATCGTCCCGCCACCGCGAACCGGCGCATCGGTCCTTTGCGAAACTGGCCGAGGATTGGGATATCGAGCGGATCATCTCGGATTTCGCGGACGCGGCCGAGCGGATGAAGGCCGGCGGCATGGACGGGGTCGAAATCATCGCTCATGGCCACCTGCTGGATCAGTTCATGTCGGCCCTGTCGAATGATCTGGACGGCCCCTATGGCGGCGTGACACTTGAAACCCGGGCGCAGCTGACGCTGGACGTTCTGGCCGCTGTCCGGGCGCGGGTGGGGGATGATTTCATCCTCAGCCTGCGGATGGGGGCGGATGAAAAGACCCCCGGCGGGATCACCCCTGACGAAGGGTTGGCGCTGGCCAAACATATTCAGGCGGCGGGGCTTGTTGATGTGTTCAACATCAACAGCGGACGCATTCACACCGACCCGGCGATGACCGACATGATCCCGGTGCAGGGGATGGCCAGCGCGCCGCACCTTGGGCTGGCCGGGGCGATCCGTGCCGCGACCGGGATGCCCGTGTTCCACGCCTCGCGTATTCCCGACGTGGCCACCGCGCGCTTTGCCGTTTCCTCTGGCCAATTGGACATGGTGGGCATGACGCGGGCGCATATGGCCGACCCGCAGATCGTCAAGAAGATCATCGAAGGGCGCGAGGACGACATCCGCCCCTGCGTCGGGGCCACCTACTGCCTTGACCGGATCTATGGCGCGGGCGAGGCGCTTTGCATCCACAACCCGGCCACGGGCCGCGAATTGACAATGCCGCACGAGATCGCCCCGGCGGACACCCGCAAGAAGGTGGTGATCGTCGGCGCTGGCCCCGCCGGGCTGGAGGCCGCGCGCGTCGCCGCCGAACGCGGCCATGACGTGACCGTGTTCGAGGCGCAGCCGGACCCCGGCGGACAGGTCCGGCTGACCGCGCAGAACCCAAGGCGGCGCGAGATGATCGGCATCATCGACTGGCGCATGGCCCAATGCGCCGCCCGCGACGTGGAATTCCGGTTCAACACCTGGGCCGAGGTCGCGGATGTCACCGCCCTGTCCCCCGATGTGGTGATCGTCGCCACCGGCGGGCTGCCCAACACGGACCTGTTTGAATCCAGCCGCGACACCGATCTGGTCGTCAGCGCATGGGATCTCATTTCCGGCGATGTGAAACCGGGGCACTCTGTTCTGGTCTATGACGAAAGCGGCGACCACCCCGGCCTGATGGCGGCAGAGATCGCCGCCAACGCCGGCGCAAAGGTCGAGGTGATGACCCCCGACCGCACCTTCGCCCCCGACGTCATGGCGATGAACCTTGTCCCCTACATGCGCGCGCTTCAGGACAAGGACGTGACCTTTACCGTCACCCGCCGCCTTCTGGACGTAGTGCGCGATGGCAACCAGTTGAAGGCGGTGATCGGCACCGACTACAGCGACCTGACCCGCGAACAGACCCATGATCAGATCGTGGTGAACTATGGGACGATGCCGCTGGCCGACCTGTACTTTGACCTGCGCCCCCTGTCGCGCAATGATGGGGCGGTCGACCCGGATGCGCTGATCGCGGGGCAAACGCAGGACATCACCCGCAACCCGGATGGCACGTTTCAACTTTTCCGGATCGGTGATGCGGTCAGTTCCCGCAACACCCATGCGGCGATCTATGATGCGCTGCGGCTGATGAAGGATATCTGACATGCGCAGCACCCGCACGATCCATGTCATTTCCGCCCATGCCGAGGGCGAAGTCGGCGACGTGATCGTCGGCGGGGTCACGCCACCGCCCGGTGACACGCTGTGGGATCAAAGCCGCTGGATCGCGCGGGACGAAACCCTGCGCAACTTCGTCCTGAACGAACCACGTGGCGGGGTGTTCCGGCATGTGAACCTGTTGGTTCCACCCAAGCACCCCGACGCGCAGGTCGCCTTTATCATCATGGAACCGGAAGACACGCCGCCCATGTCCGGCTCCAACTCCATTTGCGTTTCGACCGTCCTGCTGGACAGCGGCATCATCCCAATGGTCGAACCGGTGACCGAGATGCTGCTGGAGGCACCGGGCGGTTTGGTGAAGGTCCGTGCCGACTGCCGCAATGGCAAGGCGGAACGGATCACGGTGCAGAACCTGCCCTCTTTCGCCCAACATCTGGATGCCAAGCTAGAGGTCGAGGGGCTGGGCACCCTGACCGTGGACACCGGCTTTGGCGGCGACAGCTTTGTCTTTGTCGATGCGCCCGCGCTTGGGTTTTCCATTGCCCCGGACGAAGCGGCGGATCTTGCCCGTCTGGGGGTAAGGATCACCGCCGCCGCAACAGAACAGCTCGGCTTCAGCCACCCGACAAACCCCGATTGGTCCCACATCAGTTTCTGCGCCTTCACCACGCCCGTGGTGGAGGGATGCACCCGGCACGCTGTCGCCATCCGCCCCGGCAAGATCGACCGCTCGCCCACCGGCACCGGGGTTTCGGCCCGCATGGCGATCCTGTCGGCGCGGGGGCAAATGGACGTGGGCGATACGCTTGACTGCGCCTCGATCATCGACAGCCGGTTCACCGGGCGGATCGCGGCCACCTGCGACCTTGGCGGCCTGACCGCGATCATCCCCGAAATATCGGGCCGAGGATGGATCACCGGGGTGCATCAGCACATGCTGGACCCGGACGACCCCTGGCCCGATGGCTACCGCCTGTCTGACACATGGGGCGCAAGATGACGTTCAAGCATGTCTTCCAACCGCTGACCCTGCGGCACAAGACCCTGAAGAACCGCATCGTCTTTGGGGCGCATACGACGAACATGGCGCAGGGCGGCCTGCCCGGCGATCAGCACCTTGGATACTACCTTGAGCGGGCCATCGGCGGGGCCGCGATGATCGTGGTAGAACCGGTGCCGGTTCATGCCGCCGCGGTGCTGACGCGCGGCAATTTCCGGCATTCCTCTGACGAGGTGATCCCCCATTTCGCCCGCATCACCGAAGCCTGCAAGGCCCATGGAACGGTGATGATCCAACAGTTGTACCACGTCGGCGCCCACGGCGATTGGGACAACAGCTGGCACGCCAACTGGTCCCCGTCCGGCGGCCCCAGCTATCACGACAATGACGGCAGTCACGAAATGACCGTGGTCGAGATCGAGGAGACCATCCAATCCTTCGTCGATGCCGCCGTCCGCTGCCAGAAGGCGGGGTTCGACGGGGTCGAGGTCTGGGCTGCCTACCACTGTCTTCTCGATCAGTTCTGGACCCCGTTTTCCAACCAGCGCACCGACGACTGGGGCGGCAGTCTTGAAAACCGCACCCGCCTCTCGCGCGAAATCATGCGCCGCATCCGCGCCGCCTGCGGCGACGATTTCATCATCGGCCTGTCGATCAACGACGACGCCGAGGTCGAAGTCTGCCTGAGCCGGGACGAGATGGTCGAGATCGTCGCCCTGCACGATGCCGAAGGGCTGATGGATTACGTCACTGTCGGCGCGGGCAGCTATTTCGATTTCTACAAACTGCTCCCCACCTTCCAATATCCTGAAAACCTTGGGGCCGACCTGGCCGAGCGGTTGAAACAGGCGGGCCTGACCGCGCGGGTCACGGCAGAGGCGAACATCCGCACCCCTGACAACGCCAATGCGGTCATCGGTGCGGGGCGGGCCGATCTTGTGTCGATCGTGCGCGGGCAGATCGCCGACCCCCATCTGGTGTCCAAGGCCGCAGCAGACCGGACCGGAGACATCCGGGGCTGCCTGAGTTGTAATCAGCAGTGCTGGGGGCGGCGCGGGCGGGATTACTACATCTCTTGCCTCATCAACCCCTCTGCGGGGCACGAATACCTCTGGGGCGGCGACAGGTTCGCCGCCACGGATACCCCGAAATCCGTTTTGGTGGTCGGTGGCGGCCCTGCCGGGCTGGAGGCCGCACGGGTCGCCGCCGAGCGCGGCCACCGGGTGACATTGGCCGAGGCCGGACCCGAGGTTGGCGGACAGTTCCGTCTGGCCGGGATGCAACCGCGCCGCGCCCAGATCACCGATCTGATCGCATGGTATGGGCGGCAGCTGGACCAGCTTGGGGTCACGGTGCGGTTCAACAGCTATCTGGACGCCGACGAGATTGCCGCGTTTGGCACCGACCATGTGATCCTCGCCACCGGGTCGCAGCCCTCTGGCACCGGATTTCAAAAGGCGCTTCCCCATATCCCAACGCTTCCCGGCGTGGACCGGCCCAACGTCTGGTCGACCGAGGATGTGATGGGCCGCGCCGCGCGGCTTGGGCCGCATGTCCTGATCCTTGACGAAGGCGGGCATTGGAAGGGGATGGGCACCGCATGGCATCTGGCCGAGGCGGGCCATCAGGTGACCATCGTCACCCCCGACGCGATGATCGGCAAGGAACTGGTGCGTTCCGCCGCCGATTTCCCCGCGCGGCGAACGCTGGCCGGGATGGGCGTCCGCTTCGTCACTGAAACCGCGATACTGGAATGGTCAGTTGCCGGCGCACGCTGTGCCTCGCTTTTGACAGGCGAGGAACAGGTGATTGCCGCTGATACGCTGGTTCTGGCGACCGGGAACCGGGCCGATCCAGACCTGCCCGCCGCGCTGCGGGCGCTGGGTGTCGGCTTTACCGCAATCGGGGACGCCAATGCACCCCGGCTCGCGGCGGCGGCAATCTATGAAGGGCGCGTCGCTGGGTTGGGCCTCTAGCCCAGCGCCGCCGCAGATCGGGCATGGCCCTGGCCAATCGCCAGATTGGCCACGCGCCGTCCGCCCCCATGGGCGGCGCGTTTCGCGCCACCCGCGGACGGCTTGGCGCACAATTGCAGGTATGGTCTAATTCAGCGCCGCTGCCAGTGCGGCCCACAACTCCTCGACCGGTTCGCATCCGACCGACAGGCGCACCGCGCCCGGGTCCACCGCATCCCCCCAGCGGATACGGCGCTCGGCCGAGCTATGCACCCCGCCAAAGGACGTCGCCGGTTGCAGCAGGGCGCAGCCGTCGATGAACCCCTCAGCCGTCTCGGCATCCGCCAGCGTCACGCTGATCAGAAAGCCGAACCGCGCCATCTGGGCGCGGGCCAGCGCATGGCCGGGATCGTCCGGCAGGCCGGGATAGCGGACCGACCGAACAGCCGGATGATCCCGCAGCCGCTCCGCGATGATCTGGGCCGAGGTGCACATCCGGTCAAACCGCATCTCCAGCGTCTCAAGGCTGCGATGCAATAGCCAGGCCTCAAGCCCGCCGGGGATCGCGCCAGACAGGCCCCGCCAACCACGGACTGCCTCCATCAGACCCGCATCACGGGTCGCGACATGGCCAAGCAACAGGTCCGAATGACCGCCCGGCGCCTTGGTGTCCGAGGCCACAACCATATCCGCGCCAAGGTCCAGAGGGCGCTGGCCAAAGGGGGTGCTGGTGGTGTTGTCGACCACGCTGATCCCACCCGCTGCGCGGACGGAGGCGCAAACCGCCCGCAGATCACAGAGGTCCAGAAAGGGATTAGACGGGGTTTCGATCAGGACCATCGCATAGCCCGCAAAGCCCCCCACTTCGAACCGGACCGTCGGGCGGGTTTCAATCGTCACCCCCATGCGCGACAGGAACCCATCGGCCAGCGCGCGGCTGGCGAAATACCCGTCAGAGGGCAGCAGGATACGGTCCCCCGACTTCAGCAAGGCAAAGAAGGGCGCGGCAATCGCGGCCATGCCAGACGGGAACAACAGACAGGGCGCATCTTCCAGAAGGGCCAGCGCCGCCTCTGTCGCCTCCCACGTCTGATTGGCGGAGCGGCCATAGCCCGGCACCCCCGCCGGATCGCCGGGCAGGTGAAACATCGACGACACGGACAGGGGCAGCGCGACAGGATCGCCCTTCGCCAGCCCCTCGCGGCGGTGATGGATCAGGCGCGCGGCGCGGTCGTTGTCAGTTGTCATCACTGTCCCCTCTGCTTCGGCGCCACATTGGCCAAAGGGGCGGGGCGGGGCAAGTGGAGCTAATCCTTGTCGCGCTGGATCAACCCGGTCACGGCAGCCGCGCCAAGGGCGGTCACGATCCAGCCCAGCGCGGTCAGCACCCAACGCCCCCACCAGAGCCCGGTGCCCCACGGCCCGCGTGTGGACGGGGCCCAGGCATCGGTCTGGCCGAAGGGCACGATCGGAATGACCACATCCGCACCATAAGCAAGCGCGCTGAAACTGTCCCAATCCTTGCCGCCAAACTCATCGTCCGACCACACCTGCGCCGGGTTGTCGGCGGACAGGGCATCGTGCCAGCCTTGGGACACAAGGATCGGGGCGGAATTTGGGGCGAAAGAGCCTTCCTTCCACGTCAGCGCCGCCATGGTAGCGCCAATCGACATGAGCAAGACCAGCCAATAGATGCTGCGCCACGGGGCAAAGCCATAGCCGATGACCCAATTGGACAGATGATCAATGACCCAAGACCGCGCGATTCGCGCCCGCAGGCCCAGCTCTTGCCACGCGAGATCGCTGCGAAACTGACGCTGGGCATAGCGCCGGGTCGTCTCTGAAATCGGCTGGACCCCGGGGCCCGGAGGCACATGATTGGGGTCAACTTGTCCGTGCAGCGCTAAAAGCTTGTCGACGGTTGTCGTGGCAACTTCCGCGCGGTGGCCCGGCAACTCCGAAACCGTCTTGGCCACCCTCTCGCGCCGACGCGGGCCGGGACGTGCGCTGAACTTACGCAATGCGGCAAGAACGCGCCGAGAGTGACGGTCCAGGAATCGCTCATGCCGCGCCATATCCTCGGCCAGGGCCATTCGCACCTGCCGCGCCGCGCGGTCGTGGCCCATGTTCCACAACACGCGAGCAAGCTGGCGATATGGCTGGGGGTAGAATTCCCCGTCCCACTTGGTCCCATTGCGCAGCCAGGCAATCCGCTCTGCAGCGCCAAGCGGGCCAACGATCCGGTCATAAGTGAACCCATCAAGGATCAGATTTCCGCCATCTGGCCGGTTTTCCCGATCAACCGGCCAGCTTTCCAGATCGTCCACCAGATTGCTCACATGTGCCGCGATCAGGTCAACTTGTCCTTTCGTGACGGTAACATCGCGCCAGACTAGGCCTTGCTCAGCCCTCAGCGCCTGCGCAAACAGCGCCCGTCCCCCCGCGCCATTCAGCGTCGCACCTGTGCAATCCACCTGCCCGCCAAACTGCGCGCCATCCACATTCACGGTGCCGGTGGCCGTGATGCCGCTCAGGAACAGGTCTTGCCCGCAGGTCACGCCTTGGGCATGCAGCGCCTTTCCCCCCGCGCCATCCAGCGTTGCACCTGTGCAATCCAGCTGCCCGCCAATCTGTGCGCCGTTCACAGCAACGGTGCCGGTGGCCGTGATGCCGCGCAGGAACAGATCGCCCTTTGCCTGCACCCCCTGCGCCCAAAGGCCGGGCAGGTGGCTGCCATCGAGGCTCAGCGAGTCAAATCGGGCCTGTTCGATCCGAGGTTCCGCCACAAACCGGCAATTGTCCAAAACGATCTGCCCCACGGCGCGGCGGTAGGACAGGTTCAACTGCCCGCTGATCCACGCCCCTTCCAGCCAGACCCGGCTCGGGTCGAGGTCACAGTCCTTTGTCCCGCCAAGGATCAGCACCTTCAGGAACTCGGCCCGCACCTCCCGATCCGCCCGGTACACCTCTGGCCGGGTCCCAAGGCGGCATACCCCGCCCACGCGGCAGGCCTCCAGCAGTCTCTCCTCTGCCGCCAGTAGCGGGCCGTTGTCCTCAATGAACTCTTGAACCGATGGGTTACGCGCCATAATCCCCCCTTCCCCTGCCCCACAATCTGCGGGTGTTCCGGGCGGCTGGCAAGTCCCGCGATGGGGGATTTATGCCTCTCCCGGCCGGGTCAGTTCGAACCCCTCGCGCACCACAGTGTAATCCTTGTATCCCAGCCGGGCGAGGAGGTTGGCGCCGACGGTGTCGAACCGCACCTCCCGGATCAGGTCGTCGCGCAGGTGCACCCCCACGACCTGCCCGAAGACGACGAAGTTATGTGCGCCCTCAAGTTGCACGATCCGGGTCATCCGGCATTCCAGCGCCGCCGGAGAGGCCGCAACGCGGGCGCAGGGGATCACCGCGCAGTCCGCCCGCGCGATCCCCGCATCGGAAAATTCATCCACCCCGCGCGGCCATGCGCCAGAGGTGCGGTTCATGACATCCTGCTGTTCCGCCCCGACCATATTCACGCAGAATACCCCCGTGTCGCGGATATTGGCCACCGTGTCCTTGGTGTCGCCCCGGTCCGGTTTGGCCGAGGTAGAGGCGAACATGACCTGTGGCGGCTCATAGGCGACCGCATTGAAAAACGAATAGGGGGCAAGGTTGTCCGCCCCATCCGTCCCTCGCGTGGAAATCCAACCGATCGGACGGGGCGCGATGACGGCGCCGAAGGGGTTGTGCGGCAGCCCGTGCCCGTCTTCCGGTCGATAGAACATCGCTTTGCCCTTCCTTTGCCTCTGCGTTCCGCCCATGCTAGGCGCACCGGCAGGTACGGCAAGGGCAGACAAGGAACAACGGGCAGCAATGATCACGCTGGCGGTCGAAACGGCAGAGGACTGGTGGGAAGTCGAGGCGCTCTACGACCTGTGCTTTGCGCCGGGGCGGACCGCGCTGTCCTCCTACCGGCTGCGGGAGGGGGTCGCGCCCATCGCGCCGCTGTGCTTCACCGCGCGGGACGAGGCGGGCATCCTTGGCGGGGCAATCCGCAACTGGCCGGTCCGGGTGGGCGGCAAGCTGGCGATCCTGCTTGGCCCGGTCGCCGTGCACCCGACCCGGCAGGGCGAAGGGCTGGGCGCCTACCTGATGCGCCGCGTGATCGAAGAGGCCCGGGAGCTGGGCTGGGAACGGATCATGCTGGTGGGCGATTACCCCTACTACTCCCGCTTTGGCTTTGAACGGCTGGAGGGCGTTGAAATGCCGCCCCCCACCAACCCCGACCGGGTGCTGGGGCAGGATCTGGTGCCCGGCGCGTGGGTCGGCGTGACGGGTCTGGTGGAACGGGCCGAGGATTGCAATTCGGCTCCTGCCCCCCATCTCTAGGGAATGACCGACCCCAAACCGCCCCTGCGCGAGATCAACCCCGACCGGCCCCTGACCGACGCCGCCCGCGAGGAGGTGGCCGCGCTTGCCCGGCGACAGTCCAAGGCAGGCGGGGTGCTGATGCAGGCGATCAACTTTGTTGGCGGGCAGGTCGAGGATGGGTTGAAACTGCTGCCAAAATCGACCCGCGCGCAACTGGATGCCGCGGCAAGGGTGGCGCTGGAGCGCAGCTACCACGCCGCCAGCCAAAGCCGGACCGGGGCGGGGCAATCCCTGTCCGGTGGGGCCGCACACCGGGCGATGGCCACGCTTTCGGGGGCCATTGGGGGCTTGGGCGGGCTGCCCACGGCCCTGTTGGAACTGCCTGTGGCGACCACGCTGATCTTCCGGGCGGTGCAGGAAGTGGCCGAGGCGCATGGCGAAGACCCGACCAGCATGGAAACCCGGATCGAATGCCTGCGGGTGTTCGGGGCGGGCGGCCCGGGCGGGCTGGACGATGGGGTCGATACCTCTTTCCTTGGCGCAAGGATCAGCCTGACCGGCGCGGCGGTGCATGGTCTGATCGGCAAGGTCGCGCCGCGCTTTGCCGCCGTCCTGTCGCAGAAACTCGCCTCGCAGGCGGTGCCGGTCCTTGGGGCCGCCGCCGGGGCCGGAACCAACTTTGCCTTCATCCGCTACTACACCGAGGTCGCCCATGTGCATTTCGGACTGCGGCAACTGGCACGGCTGCACAACGAAGCAGAGGTGACCGAGGCCTTCCACCGCGAACTCGCGCGGCTGACCACGCCGGTGTTGCGGGGGAAGTAGGGCAATCTGTTTTCGGGCAGAGCGGCCGCTCTACCCCTGCTTTGCCAGCCACTCAGTGATCGACTTCCGGACTGATTGTTCGCCTGCGTCGCGGGCCGCGTGGATCACCTCGCGCGCCTCGTTCAGGTTCACCCGGCGGATCAGGTGTTTGACCGGTCCGACAGAGGCCGGGCGCATCGACAGCGTTCGCAGCCCGATCGCCGCAAGACACAGCGCCTCGACCGGGCGGCCCGCGTCTTCGCCGCAGAAGGACACCGGGGTGCCGGTCGCGCGGCACCGTTCCACGATCTGTTCAAGGAAGCTCAGGAAACTGACGTTCAGCGTGTCATAGCGGCGGCGCACCCGCTCGTTCTCCCGGTCGGCGGCAAAGAAGAACTGCTTAAGGTCATTGCCGCCGATGGACAGGAAATCCACCTCTTTGAAAAACGCGTTCGGGGCGAAGGCAAGGCTGGGGGTTTCCAGCATCGCTCCGACCTCGATCTTGTCGGGCAGCGGGTGGCCAAGGATCTTTTCCCGCGCGATGGCCTTGTCAAACTCGGCCCGGGCAGCGCGGAATTCGTCGTATTGGGCGATGAAGGGGAACATGATGGTAAGGGGCCGCCCGTTGGCCGCCCGCAAAAGCGCCTGCAACTGCATCCGCAGCACGCCGGGTTTGTCCAGACCGACCCGGATCGCGCGCCAGCCCATCGCCGGGTTCGGCTCGTCATTGGGCTTCATGTAGGGCAGCACCTTGTCCGACCCGATATCAAGGGTGCGGAAGGCCACGCGCCGCCCTTCGGCGGCATCCATCACGCGGGCATAGAGCGCCGACAGTTCGGCGCGCTTGGGCATCTGGTTGCGGATCAGGAACTGCAATTCCGTGCGGAACAGACCAACCCCTTCGGCCCCCGACGTGGGCAGCGACGGCAGGTCGGCCATCAGCCCCGCATTCATGTGCAGTCCCACGACATTACCGGCCTTGTCCTCGGCCGGAAGATCGCGGATCGAGGCATAGCGTTCCTGCGCGCGGGCCTGCATCGCGATCTTGTCACGGAAGGCGGCGGTGACGGTGTCATCCGGGCGCAGGTGAACGATCCCCTGATCGCCGTCGACAAGGATCGGGTCGCCGTTCAGCGCCTCGGTCGTGATGCCGCCCGCGTGGATCACCAGCGGGATCGCCCAGGCCCGGGCGACGATTGCCGCATGGCTGCCGACCGACCCTTCCTCGAGCACGATGCCGCGCAGTTTCTTGCCGTATTCCAGCAGTTCGCCGGGGCCGATATTGCGGGCGATCAGAACCGGATTGTCGGGCATTTCCGCCCCGGTATCGCGGCCCTGCCCGGTCAGAATGCGCAACAGCCGGTTCGACAGGTCATCCAGATCGTGCAGCCGGTCGCGCAGATAGGCATCGGTGGCGCCGTTCATCCGGGTGCGGGCCAGCGATTGTTCCTTTTCCACCGCGGCCTCGGCCGACAGGCCGTTTTCCACGTCGGACTCCATCCGGCGCATCCAGCTGCGTGAATTGGCGAACATGCGGTAGGCGTCCAGAACCTCGCGCTGTTCGGTGCTGACAGTGTCGGTCCGCATCAGCATGTCATCGACCGACCCGCGCAGGGTCTCAACCGCCTCGCGCAGGCGCTTCAATTCGGAATCGGGATCATCGGAAATGGGGTTGGTGACCACGACGCGCGGTTCATGCAGGAACACCTGCCCCTCGACCGCGCCTTCCTGGCCGATGGCACCCCGGAACATCACCGGTTGCTGGTGCAGGGCCGACAGGGCCGCGCCTTCACCGACGAAGGCCCCCAGTTCGGTCATCTCGGCGATGACCATGGCGACGACCTCTAGCGCATAGACCTCGTCCGGGGTGAATTGCCGCTCGGCCTTGGACTGCACAACAAGCACGCCAAGGGCATCGCCAAGGCGCTGAATCGGAACGCCGCAGAAACTTGAAAACCGCTCTTCCCCGGTCTCGGGCATATAGCGGAACCCCTTTTCGGCGGGGGCATTGGCGGTGTTGACCACGGTCCGGGTCTTGGCGGTCCGACCGACAAGCCCCTCGCCCAGCCGCAGGCGGGTCTGGTGCACGGCCTCGGCCTGAAGACCCTGCGTGGCGCAGAGTTCGAGGGTTTCGGAATCGCGAAACAAGTAGATCGAACAGACCTCGGCCTGCATGGAATCAGCGATCAACGTCACGATCCGGTCAAGGCGCGCCTGCCCGGCGCTGTCCTCGGCCAGCGTGTCGCGCAATCGCCCGAGCAGCTTGCGGCTTTCTGTTTCGAAGCGTTCTGCCATGTGTCCCCGCCCCATCGGGGCCCCGTTCCGGTTGAGTGACTTAGAACATATCGGGGCGGAAAGCGAAACGGAAATGGCGGCACGGCCCGGGTTTCCTCGGCGCTTTTCTCTGACGCGCGGGGGCGCTATTGCAGGGGTATGGAAACGATCCCGGACAGATATGCCGCCGCGGTGGCCGAAGGGCGCCTGCGACCCGACCCGGCGCAGGAAGGTGTCCTGCCCGAGCTGGAACGGATTCGGACAGAGCTGTCCCAACCGGTCCGGAAAGGCTGGTTTTCCAAGGCCCCGCCGCCGGTGAAGGGGCTTTACCTTTGGGGCGGTGTCGGGCGAGGCAAATCCATGCTGATGGACCTTCTGTTCGACGCGGTCGACGCGCCCAAACGGCGCGCCCATTTCCATGCCTTCATGCAATGGGTCCACACCGAGATGAACGCCGCCCGCGCCCGCGGTGTGGACGATGCTATCGCGCCCGTTGCGACCACGCTGGCCAAGGATGTCCGGTTTCTAGCTTTCGATGAAATGCAGATCACCGACATTACCGATGCGATGATCGTCGGACGGTTGTTCGAAAAACTGTTCGACGCCGGGGTGACGGTGGTCACCACGTCGAACCGGGTGCCGGATGATCTGTATAAGAACGGGCTGAACCGGCAGCTGTTCCTGCCCTTCATCGCGCTGATCAAGGAAAAGCTGGATGTCTGGCACCTGCAAAGCCCGCATGACCACCGGCAGGGGCGGCTTGCCGGGGCGCAGGTCTATTTCACCCCGATCAACGCAGAGGCCCGGGCCGAGATCGCCTCTATCTGGGAGGACATGACCGGCGGGGCGACCGACCCGCTGATCCTGACCGTGAAAGGACGCGAGGTGGAAATTCCCGCCTTTCGCAACGGGGTCGGGCGGGCGTCCTTCTACAACCTCTGCGCCAAGCCCCTTGGCCCGGCTGACTACCTTGCCCTGGCCGAGGCGGTCCGGGTGCTGGTGCTGGAAGACATCCCTCGCCTCAGCCGGTCGAACTTCAACGAGGCCCGCCGCTTCGTCACCCTGATCGACGCGCTGTACGAGGCGAAGGTGCGGCTGATCTGTTCCGCCGCCGCCGAACCGGAAATGCTTTATGTCGAGGGCGAGGGCACGTTCGAATTTGAACGCACCGCGAGCCGCCTACGGGAAATGCAGGGGCAGGACTGGGCCGCAGGACGCGGCTGACGGGATGGTGGGTCAAGACCCACGTTACGATACCGCTGCTGAAAGGTAAGGTGGGTTTCAACCCACCCTGCGCCTTTCCCTAGCGTCTTGCATCCGGCGAAACCGGTCTTACTGTGACGCGCGAAATTCCGCCCCCGAAAGGATGCCCGATGTCCGAAATCGTCTGGACCCCGTCCCAAGCCCGGATCGACGAAACCGCCTATGCCCGTTTTGCCCGCGACCTTGGGTTTGACCCGTCGGACTACGCCGGGCTTCACGCCTGGTCGGTCGCAGACCTTGGCCGGTTCTGGTCGCACCTGTGGGATGTTGCGGGCGTGATCGGCGACAAGGGCGATGCGGCCTTCGCCCCGAACCCGGCGCATTGGATGACCGGCGCGCGGTTCTTTCCCAATGCGCGGATCAATTTCGCCGAAAACATGCTGCGGCTGGATGGCGACAGCATCGCCGTAATCGAAACCGACGAGGCCGGGCACCGGCGCGAGGTGACGGCCGCGACACTGCGGGCCGAGGTGGCCCGGGTGGCGCAGGGCCTGCGGGATGCGGGCGTGACCGAAGGCGACCGGGTCGCGATCGTCTTGCCGAACCGGTTGGAAAGCCTTGTCACCATGCTCGCCACCTCCGCTGTGGGCGCGGTCTGGACCTCCTGCTCGCCTGACTTTGGAACCGCCGCGATCCTTGACCGGATCGGACAGGTGGAACCAAAAGTCTTCTTCGCGGGGACGCGGGTGCTTTATGGGGGCAAAACGCTCGACCTGACCGGGCGGATGTCCGAGATCGCCACGCAGCTGGCCCATCTGACCACCGTGGTGCAGGTGGGCGATGGGGCGCTGTCGGCCAACGTGCCGGTCGTGTGCTACGATGATTTCGGCGCAGCGGCTGACCTGACCTTTACCCGCGTCCCCTTCGATGCCCCGGCCTTCGTCCTTTACACTTCCGGCACCACGGGCAAGCCCAAGGCCATCGTTCACCGTACCGGCGGCCCGACCCTGAACCTGATGAAGGAACACCTGCTGCATTCGGACATGCGCCGGGGGGATCGGTTCATGTGGTACACGAATACCGCGTGGATGATGTATCACTGGCTGGTGGGGTCCATGTCCTGCGGCACGACCATCGTTCTTTACGACGGCGCCCCGGTGCTGAAGGCGGGCGACGGGCTGGACGGGTCGCCCCTGTGGAAAGTGGTCGAGCGGGAGAAGCTGACCCACCTTGGCATCTCGCCCAAATACCTCGCGACCTTGTCGTCCGCAGGCTTCGTGCCGAACGCGGACTACGACACATCCTCGCTGCGCTGGATGCTCGCGGCGGGCAGCCCGATGGCGCCGTGGCAATATGACTGGATGTACGACAATGTGCAGGCCAAGGGCGGGGACATGGGGTTCGCCTCGATCTCGGGCGGTACGGAGCTTCTTGGCTGTTTCCTGATCGGTTGCCCGGCCCTGCCCCTGCGCAAAGGCACGCTGACGGCAAGGGGGCTGGGCATGGCGGTTCAGGTGCTGGACGACAGGGGCGTCGGCGTGATCGGGCGCGATGGCGAACTGACCTGCACCGAGCCCTTCCCCTCGATGCCCCGAACCTTCTGGGGCGCGGGCGGCGACCAGCGCTACCACGACGCCTATTTCGCCGACCGGGCCGAGATCTGGACCCACGGCGACCGCGCCACCCTGAACCCCGACGGCAGCGCCGTGATCCACGGGCGATCCGATTTCACGCTGAACCCCGGCGGGGTGCGGATTGGCACGGCGGATATCTACAACGTCTGCGACGGGTTTGCCGAGCTGGACGATTGCGTGGTCTTTGGCCGGCCCCTCGCCGATGATCCGACGGACGAGGAAATCGTGCTGTGCCTGAAGATGGCCGAGGGGCAGGCAGCGACGGCGGACCTGGCCAAATCCATCCGGACC
Organism: Loktanella sp. IMCC34160; assembly: GCF_004145845.1. Taxonomy (GTDB): domain Bacteria; phylum Pseudomonadota; class Alphaproteobacteria; order Rhodobacterales; family Rhodobacteraceae; genus SELP01. Next base: position 109,961 of record NZ_SELP01000005.1, read on the forward strand.
GCGCTGCGCACCGCCTGTTCACCGCGGCATGTTCCGGCTGCGATCTACGTGGTGGCCGACGTGCCCTATACGATCAACGGAAAACGTGTCGAAGGCGCGGCCAAGGCGATGGCCACGGGCGGCGAGGTCAAGAATCAGGCGTCGCTGGCCAATGCCGGGTGCCTTGCCGAATACGCGACCCTTTCGGCCAAGAAGTCGCTTTGACCCGGGCGAGCGGCCCTTTGCCGAAGGCAGGGTTTTCCTGACCTCCGCGTCATTAGGGGTGGCTTGGTCCCACCGTGCGGGTCTAAGCTTTGCCCGAATGCGTATCGACGAGGGAGCCCACGATGAAACATTTGGCCCGAACCACCGCTTTGGCGGGATTTGCATCGCTGGCCTTCGCCCTTCCGGCGGCGGCACAGGATCTGTGCGGCGGGGTTGGCACGAACGGCCAGTGGATCGGCGGGACCGAGGCGGCCTCTGACCTGTCCGCTGCCTCCGGCCATATGGAACAGATGGCGCTGGTCCTCGCGGGGAACCAATATGTGTCCCTGTTCAGCCTGTCCGGCACCGCGGACGTGCGGGTCGAGGCGGCCGGTCGTGGCGCGGGCGACCCTGTGATCGACCTCTATGATGGGTTTGGCAACATCGTCGTGTCGGACGACGATTCCGGAGGCAACGGTGCCTCGCGCGCTGAAACGACGCTGGGGCCGGGCACCTATTGCCTTGCCCTGCGGTCCTTCGACAACGCGCCCATGACCAGCTTTGTCCGGGTCGGCACCACCGACATGGAACCGCTGACCGAGGGGCTGGGCGACACCGACGGGTTCTTCGATTCAACCGACTACGGCACGGGCGGCGGCGAATGCGATGCCAACACCCCGGCGCGGGACATCCCGCTCGGTGGGTCGTCGACCGCCGCGGTCGCGGATACGCCCTATTGGGCCTTCACCCTGACCGAACCGATGCCTGTGACCATCACCGCCGAAAACCCGGACGCGGACCCGATTGTCACGCTTTACGATGCTTCGGGCAACTGGCTGGGCGAAAACGACGATTTCGACGGGCTGAATTCGCGGCTGGACATGTCCGCGCCGCTGGCACCCGGGCGCTATTGCGTGTCGATGACCGCGCTATCCGATCCCGGCGCGCCGGTCACTGTCACGGTGACGGAATATGATCCGGTCGCCGCGCTGGCCGCACTGTATGACCGGGGCGAAAGCGCGCCGCCGATGGATGGCAGCCACCCGATCACCGATCTAGGAACGGTGGACAGCCGGGTCCGGATCGACGCGCAGAACACCACCACCGCCACATGGTTCAGCGTCGAGGTGCTGGAAAGCGGCCTTCTCCTGATCGAAGCGATCGCAGCGGGCGGCAATGGCGACCCCTACCTGTATCTCTACGACGATCTTGGCCGGCTGGTCGATCAGAACGACGACTACAACGGGCTGGATTCGCAGGTGGTCGCGCGGGTCAACCGGGGCACCTACCTGATTGCGCTGCGCGAGGTGAACGACGGGTCACAGGGCTTTGTCCGGCTACTGGTCGAACGCTACGTCGCCGCGCAGTAGGGCGCCTGATACAACACGACAACGGCGGGGCCTTCGGGCCCCGTCTGCATTTTGAGGGGTCGCACAGATTGCTTTACATTCAATCAAACGTTTGATTGAATGACCTCATGACCCAAGCCCCACCCGATTCCGAAACCCGTGCCCGGCTGATCGCGGCCGGTCTGCGGCTGTTTGGCCAGACCGGCTATGACGGCACCTCGACCCGTGCTCTCGCGGCCGAGGCGGGCACGAATGTCGCCTCGATCTCCTACCACTTCGGTTCCAAGGCTGGGTTGCGGCAGGCCTGCGCCCGCGATGTCGCAGCCCGTGTGACCGGGGCAATCGTCGCGGACCTGCCTGCCCCGCCCAGCACGCCAGAAGCTGCGCAGGCGCTTCTTGAACAGGTCGGCCGCAGCTTTGTCGCCTTCATCGTCACCTCCCCCGATGCCCGCGATATCGTCGCCTTCCTGGTGCGCGAAATCATGACGCCGGGCGAGGTGGCGGACCTTGTCTATTCCGAATTTCTGGAACCCCGGCACCGGATGGTCTGCGCCCTCTGGTCCATCGCCACAGGCCAGCCGGCGGAAAGTGAGAGGGTGAAGCTCTCTGTTTTCGCGATGATCGGTCAGGCCCTCTATTTCCGGATCGGCCAGCCGATCATTTCCCGCCGGATGGGATGGCAGGACATCGGCCCGTCCGAGGCCGCGCAGATTGCCGATACCGTTGCCGCGCAGATCCGCGCCACAATCGAAAGCCAACGCCGATGAGCCTGCTTTGCGCCCTGCCCTTTGCCCTATCGCTCTTTGCCGAATGCGCCCCGCCCACGCCCTTTGCCACCGGCTATGTCGAAGGGGAATATACGCTGGTCGCCCCGGTGGCGGTCGTCCAGATCACCAATGTTCCCGTGGCGCGCGGCGACCGGATCGAGGCAGGGGAAGTTCTGGTCGAGACGGAGCGGCGCGATGCCGAGATCGCCCTGTCCGAAGCCAACGCGGCATTGGCGCAGGCCGAAAGCCGCTTGGCCGACCTGCGCGAAGGGTTGCGCCCCGAAGAGATCGGCGTGATCGAAGCGGCGCTAAGATCGGCCCGTGCGCAGGCCGCCGAGGCAGAGCGGGAACGGGACCGTGTGACCAGCCTTGCCACGCGCGGCGTGCTGAATGATGCACAGCGCGATACCGCCGAAACCGCCGCCGATATCGCCGCCGCCAAGGTGGCCGAGGTCGAGGCACAGCTTGCCGTTGCCCGCCTGCCCGCCCGGCCACAGGCCATTGCACAGGCCGAAGCCGCCGTTGAAGGTGCCCGGGCCGCACGCGACCGCGCGCACTGGAACCTTGCCCAGCGAACCCTGACCCTACCTGAACCCGTCACAGTGTCGGATGTGATCCGCACCGCCGGGGAAATCGCGGGGCCGTCCGCCCCGGTTCTGTCGGTTCTCGGGGACGGCGCGGTCAAGCTTCGGCTTTATGTCCCCGAGACCGCCTTTGCGAGCGTCGCGGTCGGCGACAGCCTGTCGGTGTCCTGCGATGCCTGCCCACCCGGCCTGACCGCCCGGATTACCTATATCGCCAACGAGCCCGAATTCACCCCGCCGGTGATCTACTCCCTCGAAAACCGGCAAACGCTTGTCTACCTCGTCGAGGCGCGGCCCGAGGGGGATCATCCCCTCAAGCCCGGCCAGATCGTCGAAGTTGCCGCCCCGGAAGGCTTTGATCAGTGACAGAGGGCGCCGCCATATCGGTCCGGGACCTGACCAAGCGGTTCGGCAAGAAGACCGCCGTCAGCAAGGTCAGCCTGGACGTCCAGCGGGGCGAGATCATGGGCTTCCTCGGCCCCAACGGCTCTGGCAAGACGACCACGATCCGGCTGATGTGCGGACTTCTGGAACCGGATGGGGGGACCGGCGAGGTGCTGGGCCATGACATCCGCCGCGAACGGCGCGCGATCAAGCGCAAGGTCGGCTACATGACCCAAAAGTTTTCCTTCTACGAGGACCTGACCATCGAGGAGAATTTGCGGTTCGTCGCGGGCCTCTACGCGATGCGACGTCCACGCCAAACGGTGCGGGACACCCTTGAAACCCTGGGATTGACCGGGCGCAAGGCACAGCTGGCGGGGTCCCTGTCCGGAGGGTGGAAACAGCGGCTGGCCCTTGCCGCCTGTATCATGCACCGGCCCGACCTTCTGATGTTGGACGAACCGACGGCGGGGGTGGACCCGAAGGCCCGGCGTGAATTCTGGGACGAGATTCACCAATTGGCCCGCGACGGGCTGACGGTTCTGGTGTCGACCCACTACATGGACGAGGCCGAACGCTGCCACCGGATCGCCTATATCTCGCACGGGCATCTGATCGCCCTTGGCACCGTGCCCGACGTGGTGCGTGACGCGGGGCTGACCACCATGTTGATGCACGGCGGCGATCTTGCCGCCGCGGCCCGAGCCCTTCACGGTGCGGACGGGGTGGATCAGGTCGCCCCCTTTGGCCGCACCCTGCACGTCGTCGGACGCGACCCGGCACGATTGGAAAAGACCGCCCGCAAGATCGCCAAGGAGACCGGCGCGCGGATCGAACCAGCGGAAACATCGCTGGAAGACGTGTTCATCCAGTTGATGAGCGGGGCGGAGGACATGCGATGAATCGCTTCTTTTCCCTGCGTCGCCTCTGGGCGCTTCTGACCAAGGAAACCATCCAGATGCGCCGCGACAGGCTGACCTTCGCGATGATGCTAGGGATCCCGCTGGTGCAGTTGATGCTGTTCGGCTTTGCCATCAACACCGATCCCAAATCCCTGCCCGCGGCCCTTGTCGCGCCAACGCAGGACAGGTTCACCCGCGCCATGGTCTCGGCATTGGAACTGACGGGCTATTACCGCTTCATCGTTCCCGACGCGACCGCAACCGAGGCCGAAGAGATGATCGCCAGCGGCGAGGTGGCCTTTGTCGTCACCGTGCCCTCCGACTTTGGCCGCCGGATCGAACGGGGTGACCGCGCCCAAATCCTGATCGAAGCGGACGCGACCGACCCCTCGGTCGCCTCGGGGGCCATATCGACGCTCAGCACCGTGGCGCAGGGGGCGCTACTGCGCGAGGCGGGAACGGAAATCACGGCGCAAGAGGCAACGGACCACGGCCTGTCTGTGATCGTGCACCGGCGCTACAATCCCGAGGGTGTGACCCAGTACAACATCGTTCCCGGCCTTTTGGGGGTCATCCTGCAACTGACCATGGTGATGATGACCGCCATGGCGCTGACGCGCGAGATTGAACGCGGGACGATGGAAAACCTGCTGGCGATGCCGGTCACGCCGCTGGAGATCATGCTGGGCAAGATCATCCCCTATCTGGCCGTCAGCGCGGCGCAGGTGACGGTCGTTCTTCTGGCAGCGCGCTTGGTTTTCGGGGTGCCCTTCGTGGGCAGCCTTGCCCTGATCCTTGCCGGGGTCTTTGTCTTTGTCCTTGCCCTGGTGATCCTTGGCTATCTCATTTCGACGGTCAGCCGGACCCAGATGCAGGCGATGCAACTGACCTTCTTCTTCTTCCTGCCATCGCTTTTGCTGTCCGGGTTCATGTTCCCGTACCGGGGGATGCCCGGCTGGGCCCAGATGCTGGGAGAGATCCTTCCGCTCACGCATTTCCTGCGGCTGATCCGGTCGGTGATGTTGAAAGGCGCGGATGCCGCGACAGTTGCGCCGACATTCGCAGCGCTTTGGGCCTTCGTCTTTGTCCTCGCGCTGATCGCGCTTTTGCGGTTCCGGCGGACACTCGACTGACCCCATGAAAAAGAAAACGCGGTCCGAAGACCGCGTAAGTCGGGCGTTGCACCCGTAGGGATTTCGTTGCCGAGACGGCGGGCTACCACTTATCGGGGCCCTTTTCGGCGAATGCATTGACCAGAAAGTCGATGAAGGCGCGCACCTTGGGCTGGGTGAACCGGCCCGGCGGGTAAACCGCATAGATGCCCTGCGTATCGACCGGAAGATCGGGGATCGCCTCTTCGACCAGCCCCTTTTCCATCGCGTCAGCGTATAGGAAGGAGGGCAGATAGGCGATGCCAAGGCCCGAAATACAGGCGTTCATCAAAGACTGACCGTCGTTCACCGTCAGCCAGCCCGCGGTGCGGACCTGCCGCTTTTCACCCGATGGGGCGGTCAGTTTCCAGACGGCGGAATTGGCTTGGTTCGAATAATGCAGAAGTTTGTGTTCGTTCAGATCGTCGATCCGCTGCGGCCGACCGTGTTTCTGGAAATAGGACGGCGCGGCGATCATCCGGCGGGTGGTTTCCGTCAGCTTGCGGGCGCGCAGCGTGCTGTCTTCCAGCTCGCCAATGCGGATCGCCATGTCGAAGCCTTCGGAAATCAGTTCGACGTAGCGGTTGTTGAGAACCATGTTGACGGTGATGTCCGGGAATTCGGCAAGGAATTCACCAAGCACAGGCGACAGGTGGTTCACCCCGAAATCGGTTGCCACGCTGATCCGCAACAGGCCCGAGGGGGCCGATTGCATAGAGGTGACAAGCGCATCCGCCTCTCCGGCGTCGTTCAATACACGGCGGGCCCGATCGTAATAGGCCAGGCCGATCTCGGTCGGGCTTACGCGGCGGGTTGTCCGGTTCAATAGCCGGGCGCCAAGCCGGGCCTCAAGCGCCGAGACATGCTTGGAAACGGCGGATTTGGATATCCCCATCTTCTTTGCCGCGTCGGTGAAGCCACCCTGATCCACAACCGTGGCGAAGGCTTCCATTTCGGTGAGGCGATCCATACTCGTTCCTCTGCATGACATATTTCTTGCAGAGTGTTCTGACGGCCAAATCGGGCAGGACTGCGGCGGATGCCTGACAATTGCGGGGATTTCCCGGGACTGTAGAGGGGCGGGAAACGCGGAGACCGCCCATTCCCGACCGCGCTGCGCCTTATTTCCCGCGCAGTTGGCTTCGCATTTTGTGATGCACTGGCGCCTGCAACCAACTGTCGATCTCTGCCTCTGTCCTTAGCGGCGGGCCGAACAGTCCCGGCCAGTCCGCCAGCCGTTTTCGACTGCCTTTGAACGGCAGAACTGTAATCTCCTGCCCCGGTTCAATGGTGCCGGTTTCCAGGACCCGCAGGTATGGCCCCGGGCGGCCCGCCTTCAGAAAAGTGGTTGCGAAACCCTTCACGCCCATCCTCGCCTCAAGCGTGACACAGGGAATGCGCGGCGAGGTCACCTCGAGCAGCACCTGCCCGATCCGCAATCTGTCCCCAACACAGACGACCTCTGCGGGCCAGCGGTCGAGCGTCAGGTTCTCTCCGAAAAGGCCGTTGGGAATGTCCCGACCAAGTGTCGCCTCCCACCAGTCATAGTCGGCGCGGGAATAGGCATAGATCGCCTGATCCGGTCCGCCGTGGTTCTTGGCGTCAACGATGGCATCCCCGGCGATTCCCGCGACGGTGACGTTGGCCTGCGCCACCGGCGATTTGAATTTCCCGGACTGTCCGGATTTCGCGGCAATCGGCCCGGCCGTGCCCACATTGATCGACAAAAGCCGCATCTACAGCGCTGCCGCGACCCGCGTGCCTTGGTCAATCGCCCGCTTGGCGTCCAGTTCGGCGGCCACATCGGCCCCACCGATCACATGGACATCCACCCCCTGCGCCGCGAGCGCATCGGCAAGGGACCGTTCGGGCAACTGGCCTGCACACAAAACCACGGTGTCCACCGCGATCAGGGTCGGATTTTCCCGCGCTTCGCCAAAGCTGACATGCAGTCCCTCCGCATCGATCTTTTCGTAGTTCACGCCGCCGATCATCTTGACGCCCTTCATCTGAAGGGTCGCCCGGTGAATCCAGCCGGTGGTCTTGCCCAGCCCCTTGCCCAGCTTCTGCGCCTTGCGCTGCAATAACGTGACCTGCCGGGCCGGGGCTTCGGGTTGCGGTCCTTCCGGCGCCAGACCGCCACGGGCCGTGGCCGGGTCGGTCACGCCCCATTCCTCCAGCCATTCCTGCAGGTTCTCTGTCGGGCTGTCCGTCGTGGTCAGAAACTCGGCCACGTCGAACCCGATGCCCCCCGCGCCGATCACCGCCACGCGGTCACCGACCGACGCGCCGTGGCGCAGCACGTCGATATAGGACAGAACATTCGGACCGTCCTGACCGGGGATCTGCGGGTCGCGCGGGATAACACCGGTGGCGACAATCACCGCGTCGAACCCGGTCAGATCCTCGGCAACTGCTTCGGTGCCAAGGCGCACATCAATGCCCGCCTCGGCGACCGAGGCTGCGAACCATTCCACCAGCCCGTGAAACTCTTCCTTGCCAGGGATGGTCTTGGCCATGTTCAGCTGACCGCCCAGCCTGTCCGCCTTGTCAAACAGGGTCACCGCATGGCCCCGGTCCGCCGCGGTCAGCGCCGCCGACAGGCCCGCCGGCCCCGCGCCCACGACAGCCACCCGCTTGGCCGCCGGTGCCGGGGCGATCACCAGTTCGGTTTCATGGCAGGCCCGCGGATTCACAAGACAGGACGTCAGCTTGCCACTAAAGGTGTGGTCCAGACAGGCCTGATTGCAGGCAATGCAAGGCGCGATCAGATCGGCGCGGCCCACCTGCGCCTTGGCCACGAATTCCGGATCGGCAAGGAAGGGGCGGGCCATCGACACCATATCGGCGCAGCCATCGGCCAGAACCTCTTCGGCGGTCTGCGGATTGTTGATCCGGTTCGACGTGATGACCGGGATCTGCACCGCGCCCATCAGCTTTTTCGTGACCCAGGTGAAGGCCCGGCGCGGGACGCTGGTGGCGATGGTCGGAATGCGCGCCTCGTGCCAGCCGATACCGGTGTTGATGATCGTGGCACCCGCCGCCTCGATCGCCTTGGCCAGTGTCACCACCTCGTCCCAGGTCTGACCATTGGGGACAAGGTCGATCATCGACAGGCGGTAGATCAGGATGAAGTCGGGGCCAACGGCGGCCCGGACCCTGCGCACCACCTCGATCGGCAGGCGCATCCGGTTCTCAAGGCTGCCACCCCAGCGGTCCGTCCGCTTGTTCGTGTGGGTGACAAGGAACTGGTTCAGGAAATACCCCTCGGACCCCATCACCTCGACCCCGTCATAGCCCGCCTCGCGGGCGCGGGACGCGGCGGTGACGATATCGCTGATCTGCTTTTCGATCCCTTCCTCGTCCAGTTCCTTCGGGGGAAAGGGCGAGATTGGGGATTTGAAGGCGGATGGGGCCACGCAGTCGGGGGAATAGGCATAGCGGCCCGCGTGCAGGATCTGCATGGCGATCTTGCCGCCCGCGTCATGCACCCGGCCCGTCACAATCCGGTGGTTTTCAATATCCTGATCGGTGAACAGACCCGCAGCCCCGGGGAACACCCCGCCTTCCTTGTTCGGGGCCATGCCGCCGGTGACCATCAGGCCCACCCCACCTCGCGCCCGCGCGGCATAGAATTCGGCCACCCGGTTCCAGTCGCGGGTTTCTTCAAGGCCCGTATGCATCGACCCCATCAACACGCGGTTCTTCAGCGTGGTGAACCCAAGATCAAGCGGGGCAAGCAGGTGCGGATAGGCGGTCATGACGGATAGTCCTTCGGTCTGGTGCCGCCACAATCGCGCAAGTTTACGCACGCGTCACGCAAGACGCGGCGTCATCCCCCCGCCCGGATCAGGCGGTTTCTACGCAGTGACGGCGGAAGGCGCGTTTGAGCATGTCCAGCTCGGCCCGCAACAGGCCAATTTCGGCGCGGATATCCTCGGCCAGCGCATCCCCGGCATAGATCGCGAAACTGGTAAGGGTTTCTCCGCCCGACCTGTCGGCGATCAGGAAGGTCTGCACGCCATCGGCAATCCGGTCTGCCGGGATCGGCACCCGCACCCGCCACTGGCCCTTGTCCGTCTCTTCGGTCACGCTGACCCCGTCGATCGCCGTGCCCAGATGGGTCACGACGAGCGAAGGCAGCCACCCTTCGGATGCGCCGGTGCAGGTCAGCACACCTTCCCAATGGCCTTCATAAAGACGGGTCTTCGTCAGGGTGATGTCCATCGGCTTCGGTCCTTCTGCGGCGGTCACAGGGCGGCGCGGGGATAGCGGCTGAATGTCAGGTCGCGGATTGTGACCTGATTCATTTCCGGCCCCTCAAAGATCAGGTCAAGCCAGATCCGCTCGACCCGCTTTTCGTTCAGCTTGGTATATGCAAGGTCGAATTCGACCATCGGCCCGTTATCACCCAAGGGCAATTCGCGCACGATCTGTTCGGTGTTGGGGCCATGCTGGACATTCAGGCGGGCAAATATTTCCAGCGGCTTTTCCCATTCGATAATCGGGTCCAGCCGGATCAGGTGGTTTCGGGTCAGCCCGGAACAGGCGTCTTTCGGCAGGTCGATAACAAGGCTCAGGAACGATCCGTCAAAGCGGAAGACGTCCAGCCGCAACCCAAAGGGCGCAAGATCCTGTTCGCGGGTATTGCGCAGCTGGCGCAGGGTCAGTTCACTGATCTTGCAGTCGTGAAACAGCGTCACCTCTTCGCCGATGATGGTCTTGCTTTCCACGCCGGACATGCCCTTGCGGGCCAAGGGGCCGCGCCAAAGCTGCGGTCGCCAGGACCAATCGGTCCCGGGGGGTTTGGGAAAGGCGGTTGACCCGATGCGGGGCAGGGCAAGGCGGCTGTCGGCAACATGCAGAAACTGGGACAGGGCGGCGTTCAATTCGCGGGCGCGGGCGCGATCCTTGCGCAACCGGTCAAGGTCGGTCGTGGCCGCAATGCGGGCCGCGCGGCGCCACCTGCGGGCCATGACCCGATGCAGCAGCCTGTCGATCAGTCTGGAATTGCGTCTGCCCATGCGTGATCTTGCCCCGATAGTCCTGCGCTGTCGCGCCTTGGTTCTTTCGCCCAACTTGCGGCACAATACCTGAATTTTCGGTTGTGAAAAGAAAGCAATCCCACCTAGGCGGGATTGTCGCCCGCATTTGCGGCGCGCAGCGCGTCGACCGTCAGCAACAGCAACCGGGCCGATTGGCGGCGGCTGATCGGGTCGCGGGAATAGCCGCGCACGTTCACCGTCACCAGATGGCCGTTCACGTCCAGAAAGGCGCGGCCCTGCATCGGCTCCAACCCGTCAAACCGGTCTGGGCCTTCATCGGTGAACCAAACCTCGACAAGGTTGGTGGCCGATTGAACGAAACGCACGTCGATTTCGGATGCGTCGCCGGTCTGGCTGAGCAGCGCTTTGCCACCCTCCGATTCGACAAAGGCGGCCAGGTCCGTTTCTGCCCCCGCAACGATGGCTGACCCGGTGGCGCCGACCTGCACCGTGATCAACGCGGCAAGGTCCGGCATGATGTCGGTATTCGACACCAGCGCGCAGCCCGCCATGACGACGAACCCGTCGCCGGTGTTGCTGGCCTGCCGGTCGATGCAATAGCCGTCTGGCGTGCGCACCCGGAACCCGCCATCAAGGACCGAAACCGCACGAATGCCCCGGGCCTGCGCCCGATCCGACCCGAGCTGAAGCCCACCGCCAAAGTCGGCAGGCAAACACCCTGCCAGTAAGGCCGCGCAGATGAGGGCCATCGCCGACCGCCTGAAAACCGTTCCCTGTACCTGCGGCACCCCGCACACCTCCCCGTCGTGGTCCTGTCGGGATAGGAAGGGCGGCGCGCCCGCACAAGTCTTTGCCGGTGCCGATCCGCGATTCGCGACGGTAGGGTGGACATTGGGCAACGCCTCTTTTCTTCCCGCGGCGGCCCGATCATAGTCCGCCCATGTTTGATCCGACCCATCCCCGCTACGCCGCCCATGACGGGTTTGTCGCCCGTGCCGGGGGGCAGGTGCTGGCCGGTCAGTTGTTGACCGGGTTGGGCCTGATCGCCTTCGCCTTCTACGTGATGGTGCCCGAAGCGCTCTATCTCGCCAGCGTCTTTGCCGCTGACCGCGACAGGTTCCTTGATGGGGCGACCCCCGTGGCGATGCTGGTCCAGCTTCTGGTCATGGTCCTGCCCATCTGGGCACTGCGCGTTTATCTGCGCCGGGTCGAGAAACGGACGCTCGGCAGTGTTTTCGGGCCAGTCGATGGGGTGGTCAGCGGATTTCGCGCGGTCGCGGTGCCGGTTGCACTGGTCCTTCTGGCGCTCGAACTGCTGCCGCCCTGGGTGCCGCCCGGCATGATCGCCGAAACCCGGCCCCTGCTTGTGTGGCTTCTGGCCCTGCCCATCGCACTTGTCGCCATCGCCATTCAGGTCACAGCGGAAGAGGCCGTTTTCCGCGGGTTTCTTCAGCAACGTCTGGCGATCCTGTCGCCCTCGCCGATGGTCTGGATGGTGCTTCCCAGCGTCGGGTTCGGGCTGTTGCACTATCTGAATGCCGACAACGCTGTCGAAGGGACGATCTGGGTCCTGTTCGCAACGCTGATCGGCATGGCCTGCGCCGATCTGACCGCGCGGCACGGCAGCCTTGGACCCGCCATCGCGCTGCACTTCATCAACAACGTGTTCGCGCTTGTGATCTGGGGGCTGCAGGGTGGGCCGATGTCCGGGCTTGCCCTGTTTCTTCTGCCTGACGAAACGCCGCCGCCCGACCAGATGGGGCTCGATCAACTTCTGCAACCCTGGGCCATGGCCGAGATCGTCGCCGTGACGCTTTTCATCGGCTGCCTGTGGCTTGCCGCGCGTCTGGGCCTGCGGCGCTGATTGCATTTCGCCGCTACCCGGCTTATCTCGGATTCCGCAACCTCTGAAGGCCAAGGCATGAACTGGATCACCAACTACGTCCGTCCGACCATCAATTCGCTGTTCTCGCGGCGTGAAGTCCCCGAGAACCTGTGGAGCAAATGCGACGATTGCGGAACGATGCTGTTCCACCGCGAACTGGCCGACAATCAGAATGTCTGCACCTCCTGCGGCCATCACATGGGCATCAGCCCGCGCGACCGGTTCACCGCCCTGTTCGACGGCGGCGTCTTTGCCGAGGTCGAGGTGCCCGAACCGGTGCAGGACCCGCTGAAGTTCCGCGACCAGAAACGCTATCCGGACCGGCTCAAGGCCGCGCAGAAGAAGACGGGCGAGAAAGAGGCGATGCTGGTCGCCGAGGGCGAGATCAACCGCACCCCCATAGTTGCCGCCGCGCAGGACTTTGGCTTCATGGGCGGGTCGATGTCGATGTATGTCGGCAATGCGATCATCGCGGGGGCAGAACGGGCGATCAAGCTCAAGCGGCCCTTCGTCCTGTTCTCCGCCGCCGGGGGCGCGCGGATGCAGGAAGGCATTCTTGGCTTGATGCAGATGCCGCGCACCACCGTGGCCGTCGAAATGCTGAAAGAGGCGGGGCTGCCCTATATCGTCGTCCTGACCCATCCGACCACCGGCGGCGTCACGGCATCCTACGCGATGCTGGGCGACGTGCAGATTGCCGAACCCAATGCGCTGATCGGTTTTGCCGGGGCGCGTGTGATCGAACAGACGATCCGGGAAAAACTGCCCGAAGGGTTCCAGCGGGCCGAATACCTGCTGGATCACGGGATGCTGGACCGGGTGACTCCGCGCACCCAGTTGAAGGACGAGCTGACCACGATCATCCGCCTTCTGATGGGCATGGACCCGGCCGTTGTCGCCGACCTGCCCGCCCCTGCCCCGGCGCAGCCCGAGGCAAAGGCCGCCACCCCTGCTGAAAAGGCATCCGACAAGTGACACCCGGCTCTGACGTCATCCTTGAAAGGATGATGGCGCTCCACCCGAAGGTCATCGACCTGACGCTGGACCGTGTCTGGCGGCTTCTGGCCGCGCTCGACAACCCGCAGGATCGTCTGCCGCCGGTGATCCACATCGCCGGAACCAACGGCAAGGGATCGACGCAGGCGATGATCCGCGCCGGGCTGGAGGCGATGGGCAAGACCGTCCACGCCTATACCTCGCCGCATCTTGCCCGGTTCCACGAACGGATCCGGCTGGCCGGGACGCTGATCTCGGAACCGCAGCTGACCGAGGTGCTGGACCGCTGCTATGCCGCCAACAACGGCGAAAGCATCACCTATTTCGAGATCACCACCGTTGCGGCCCTGCTGGCCTTTGCCGAAACACCCGCCGACTACACCCTGCTCGAGGTCGGGCTGGGCGGGCGGCTGGACGCCACCAATGTGATCAACGCGCCGGCGGTGACCATCATCACCCCGGTGGATCTGGACCATCAGCAGTTTCTTGGCGACACGCTGGCGCAGATCGCGGGCGAAAAGGCCGGAATCATCAAGCGCGGCGTCCCATGCGTGGTCGGCCCGCAGCATGACGAGGGGCTGGAGGTCATCGAACGTCAGGCCGCGCGTCTGGGGGCACCGCTTCTGGCCTATGGGCAGCAGTGGCATGTCGGCACGGAACACGGGCGGCTGGTCTATCAGGATGAAAAGGGGCTGCTGGACCTGCCCCTGCCGAACCTTCCCGGACCGCACCAGATCATGAACGCAGGCGCCGCCCTTGCCGCCCTGCGCCATCTGGGCGCGGACGATGCCGCCTGCGAGGCCGCCGTGACCCGCGCCTATTGGCCTGCGCGGATGCAGAAGCTGACCGAAGGCGCGCTGGTGGACCTGGCCAAACCGGCCGAGCTGTGGCTAGACGGCGGGCATAACCCGGCGGCCGGGATCGCGCTGGCCGAGACCCTGCGGCAACAGCCGCCCCGACCCACGCACCTGATCTGCGGGATGCTGAACACCAAGGACATCGGCGGCTATCTGCGCCCGCTGGCGGCGGTGATCGACAGTCTGACCGCCGTGTCGATCCCGGGAGAGGCCAACACCCTGCCCGCCGAAGAAACCGAACGGCAGGCGCTGGCGGCGGGCATGACGGCGACCACCGCCGAAAGTGTCGAGGACGCGATCCGGGCGATCACCGCGCGCGATCCGAACGCGCGAATCCTGATTTGCGGGTCGCTCTACCTTGCCGGGCACGTGCTGCGCACCAACGGCTGACCGGCAGGATCGGAAACAAATCGGGCGCAGGGCGGCCACCGTCGCCAAGACGGGTACCCCTGCCCCGATTTCGCCACAAAAAGTTGACGACTCGGCCCAATTCCCGTCTGCTCGGCTTGTGCTTTCCGGGGGGATTCCATGTTTCGTTCGCTGACATTGTCTGCCGTCATCGCCGCTGCCGTCGCGGCCCCTGTTCAGGCAGCGGACCTGCATTTCTGCTGGCGCGGCGCGAACGGGTTCACCATGACCGGCGAATTCGGCGTGCCCGACAGCGCCCTGACCGGCGGCATGATCACCGAAGACCAGATCAGCTATTTCCGGATCACCGGATACGAGGTGGGCATCCCGGTTGGCAGCTGGTCGATGGACGACCTTGCCGCTGGCAGCACCTTCCACCTGCGGTTCGACACCGCGACGATGAGCTTCCCAACCGGCGGCAGCTATCCCGGCCCCGCCTCGCAGGGTTGGAACGCCAATGGCGAAGTCAACAACTGCGGCGACAAGGGATTCGGGTTCAACTCGGGCAACTACGCGCAGGACCTCTGCCTTTACGGGGTCTGGGTCGAACATTCCTCGATCGCGCCGCAAACGCCACTGCGCGCCTCGACCGTGGCCTATACGCCCGATTGCCGGCTGCGCGACCTGAACAGCTGATCCCGCACCCCCGTCCGCCACAAATCTGTTGACCGCGAATCAGTGATTCGCCTAGTGTCGGCCCAAGCGATGCGCGGCCCCTGTTCGCGCGGAACCCCTGAAAACAAAGGGGACGCAAAGATTTGGCAGGGCGGGAGGGCGGACATGGGTCCGTCCTTCTGTTTTCACAGCCCCCAACACGCGGACAATTGATTCGCCCCCGATTCGTTCTTTGTTTGACTTGAACGACCCGATTCTCCTAAATGTTGTGGAAGAGCAGCCACACTCGCCGCGCCTGCCAGCGCGAACACAATATATGGTGCGTGTGGAATTGGGGGAAAGAGTGATGCAACGTATTCTTGCAGGGCTTCTGCTTATCCTGTCGTCTGCCGTTTCGGCGCAGGATGTGCGGATCACGCCCAACATGGCCGCCGCGACCTACACCATCAACGGCGAAACTTTCACCATCAGCCGCGAACAGGATCAGGACAGCCTGCTGACCGGGGAATTCGCCCGGACCTCGCGGGCCTGCCCGCCGTTCTGTGTGCACCCGATGTCGGTGGCGCCGGGCGTGGAAACCGTGGCCGAGCTGGAGGTGATCAACTTCCTGACCGGGCAGGTCGCCGCCGGGCGGGGCCTTCTGATCGACAGCCGGGTGCCGGAATGGTTCGCCAAAGGGGCGATCCCCGGCGCGGTGAACGTGCCCTTCTCGACCCTCGACGAAGGCAATCCCTACCGGATCGAGATCCTCAAGGCGCTTGGCGCCCGAGATACCGCGTCGGGGCTGGATTTCTCGGATGTGTTCACCCTCATGCTCTATTGCAACGGGCCGTGGTGCGATCAAAGCCCGCGCGCCATCCACAGCCTTCTGGATGCCGGATACCCGGCCGAGCGGATCAAGTATTACCGGGGCGGAATGCAGGATTGGCTGATGCTGGGCCTGACCGTCACCAATCCCGGAGGTGGCTGATGACGATCTACGCCCAAGCCCAGCCCGCGCCCGCCATTCGCAAAAGGAAGTTCCCGATGATCCGTACCGTTCTTGCGCTGTTCGCCTTTGCTGTCGTTCTTTGCGGCTTCATCGTGTTCGACCCGATGTCGAAGATTGGCCAGACCGACACCGCCACCGCGCCCGAGGTTGCGTCGGCACTGCCCGAAGTGACCCGCGCCCAGACCGACATCGGGTCGCTTCAGGACGCGGTCGCGCTTGCCGGGGCGGACGCGCCCGCCAGCAGCGCTGCGCAGATCGCCGCCGCGACCACCCTTGGCGGGGACGCGGGCCAGCGGATTCTCGCGGCCTCGGGCGGGGTGCAAACCCGCACCGGCCCGACCGTTCTGACCGATGACAGTTCTATTTCGGAGACCACCGCCGCGGTTCTGGCCGGTCTGGGCCTGAACACCGGGGCCACCGCACCCACGGATGACAGCCTGATGACCCAGACCGCCGGGGTTCTGGCCGGCATTCGCGGCGTCACCGGCGCGCCACAAACCGCCGCCGCCCCGCAATCGGCGCTGCAAACGCTGGTGATCGAGGCGCTGCGCGAAGGCCAGTCCGACAGCTACATCGACGAGATCGTGAACGCCGCGGCGACCGAGGGCCGATTGTCCGTTCCCGAAATCCTCGTCACCTCGGACGGGCGGGTCGATACCCATGTGCTTCTTGCCTCGATCGTCAGCCAGGCCCAGATTGCCAACGGTGGCGCAGCCCCCGTCGTGCCCGAGGTGCCAACCGGCGGCTCCGATGGGGTCGAGGTCCGGGTGGTGCAACGTGCGACCGAGACCCAGCAATACACCTTCTATACGGTGAACGCGGGTGACAGCCTTGGCTCCATCGCGGTGAAGTTCTACGGCTCGGTCGAACACTACCAGACCATATTCGAAGCGAACCGCAGCATCCTGTCCTCGCCCGACCTGATCCGGTCAGGGCAGCGTCTGGTGATCCCCAAACTGGACGCCTGACGCCCGACAGAAACGCACGAAGGTCCCGATTTTCCGGGGCCTTTTCGTTTGGTGGTTTAGTCTGCTTCCCGCAGGATGCCCCGCAGCAGCGCCGCGACCTCGGCCCCATGGGTATAGGGCAGACCGTGGCCCGCGCCCTCGATCACCTCTTGCCTTGTTGCGCGGTTCCACTGGGCCAGCGTGCCCAGCGCCTTGATCGGGATCACATCGTCGTCCTTGCCCCAAACGGCGACGACGGGCACGCCTTCGCGCCCAAGGGTCCGATGGTCGGCTTCTTGCCGTTCGGTGACCATCCCGCGCATGGACGACAGGACAGCGGGCCGAAACCCGCGCCGATCCAGCTGGGCAATCTGGATATCGGCAATCCCCGGAACCTCGGTCCGGGCGTCGCGGGTGGCGGCCAGTTGCCGCCGGAACCGGGCCATGCCGATCCCATGGTGCAGCCAGTCGCCAATGACCGGGGTCTTGATCGCGAATTGGGTCAGCTGGTCCCGCACGACCTCGACCCCCGCGCTTGCCACCAGAACCAGCCGCTTCATCCGGTGCGGGTTTTCGGCGGCGAAGGCCGTGGCGATGGCCCCGCCCATGGAATACCCAAGGATCGTCAAGTCCTCGGTCAGCCCCTGATCCTCTAACAGGTCCGACAGCTGCCGCAGGAAGAACGCCCGATCCTGCCGCCCGCCCGGGGCGGAAGAATGGCCGCGCCCATAAAGGTCGTAGATCAAGACCCTGTAGCCCGCCGCGCCCAGCCCTTCGGCCAGTGACAACCACGCGTCAGAGGGCGTTGTCAGCCCGTGCACGCAGACGACGACCGGGCCACGCACGGGGCCGATCCAACGGTAATGGGTCACGCCCTGACTAAGCTGGACAAGTTCGCCGGGGGCATCGTCCCAGTTGGGTTTCGGGCGGCGCCATTCGGCGGCAAAGGGCCACAGCCCCACGCCCGCCACGGCAAGACCCGCAATGACCGTGCCGATCCCCATTCCGGTCAGCCCCGTTTGCGCCAGTTGTCGAGGATATGGCGCGCCGTCATCAGATCCAGATGCGCGCCGCCCCCGTTCTTGAACAGGGTGATATCCTCGGGATCACGGCGGAAGGCCGCCAGATCGTAGTAATCTGCGATCACATGGTCCGGCCCGATCACCCCGTTGGCGATCGGGATCTTCAGTTCTCCGATATGTCCCACGGTCGTGTGCCGGTTGTCGACGAAGACGCGGGACCGCAGAAGCGCCGTATCGTCCACCTCGCGCATATCTGGGCGATACGCGCCGATCAGGTCGATATGCTGGCCCGGGCGGAACCAATCGCCCTTAATCACGGGTTCGGTCGACATGGTGGCCGAGGTAACGATATCCGCCGCGTTCACAGCGCTTGCCAGGTCGGTGGCCACCGCCACACCCGGGCAGTCCTGCGCAAAGCGTTCCGCGCCTTCGGGGCTGCGGTTCCAGACGGTGAATTCGGCCCCCGGAAAGGCCGCGCCATAGGCCGCCCACAGGCTGCGGCCCACGGTGCCGGCCCCCACGATCAGGATCTTTCGGCTGTCGGGCCGGGCAAGGCGGCGGGCGGCCAGAAGGCTGTCGCCCGCGGTCTTCCACTTGGTCACAAGGTGGAAATCCAGCACCGCCTCAAGACTGCCGTCCTCGTCCGAAAACAGGTTCACGGCGCCGCCAATCATCGCCTTGCCCTTGGCCGGGTTGCCGGGAAAGACCGTCGCCGCCTTCACCGCCACGCCCAACCCGTCAATCCAGGCGGACCGGTTCAGCAGCGTGTCCTTGTCCCGGTAGAGAAACACATCCTCCACCTCGGCCGGGGGCAGGTCATGGCCCGCCGCCAGCGCATCGGTCAGGGCCAGCCAGTCCAGCCCCTTTTCGCCCTCGGCAAAGGGGATCATCGTCACGTCGGTCATTGGGCGTCCTCTCGGGTCAGCAGGTTTTCGGCCACCAGCCTGTCGGCCCAGATATCGGGGCCGGTGAACAGGTGGGTTTGCCAGCCACGGGCGGCGGCGGCATCGATATTCTCGGCCCGGTCGTCGGTGAACAGCAGTCGCTCAGGGGCAATGCCGCATCCCTCCTCGACCAGTTCATAGATCCGGGGCTCTGGTTTGATCGCGCCCATGTGGCCAGACACAAAGGCGCGGTCGAACTCTTCCAGGAACGGATAGTCGCGGCAGGCGCGGGCAAAGGTTTCCTTGCCGAAATTGGTCAGGGCAAAGACTGGCACCCCGGCGCGGCGCAGCGCCCGCATCAGGCGGATCGAATGGTCGATGGCGGGGCTGGCCATGTCGATCCAGCGGTCATGCCACAGCATGATCTCGGCGGCGAACTCGGGGTAGGTCGCGGCGGTCTCCTCGACCACCTGGCGCCAGTTTTCACCCCGGTCGATCCGGTCGTTCATCCCGTGCAGATCGACAGCGGCGAACATGGCGCGGCGGCGCGCGGCACCAACGGCGGCGTCGTAGAACCGCTCGGGCTGCCATTCGATCAGCACGTTCCCGATGTCGAAAATCACCGCTTCAACCGGCATCGCATCCCCGTTCGCCCTCGTTCAACCGCAGCCATCTGACCACAGGGCGGGCGGGGTTGGAAGGGCTATCAGCGGCGGTAGCGCGGGGTATCGGGCACCTTGGCGCGGCGGGACTTCGCCTCGCGCCAGACCATGAACAGGCCCGACCCGATGATCAGCGCGATCCCGGCAATCGCCACCCCGTCGGGCCATTCGGCAAAGACCAAGACGCCCCAGAACACCGCCAGCGGCATGGCGACATATTCGAAGGGGGCGACCACCGCCGCCTCGGCCACGCGGTAGGCCTGGCTGATGAAAAACCCGCCAAAGGCCGAGGCCGCGCCAACCGTCACAAGGATCAGCCAGTCGCGGCCATGCGGCATAACCCATTCGCGGAACATGAAATCAAGCGAGGCATTGTCCCAGCCCGCGAACTGGCCCTTGCCAAAGGCCACCCCCATGCCCGAGGAGATCAGGATGAAAGTCAGCTGAATGTAGAACGACATCGCCAGCGCGCTTTCGGTCCGGCCGATGTAGCGGGTCAGCATATGCAGCGTCGCATAGCCAAAGGCCGCCGCAACCGGCAACAGGGCCGCGGGCTGGAACACCTCGGTCCCGGGGCGCAGCACGATCAAGATCCCGACAAGGCCCAACGCAATCGCCGCCCAGCGCAGCGGGCCAACCGTTTCTTTCAGGAAGATCACCGAAAAGACGGTGATGATCAGGGGCGAGACGAAAAAGATCGCCACCCCTTCGGCCAGCGGCAAGGCGGCGAGGCCCAGAAAGAATGTCATATTGGCAAAGACCACGCAGGCCCCGCGCAGAAGATGCATCCCCAGCCGCCGGGTGCGCAGCGCGGCCAGCCCGCCCGACAGGGGCAGAAGGATCGTCAGCAGCACGACCATCCCGATCAGTGAGCGGAACAGCACCACCTGATGCAGCGCATAGCCGCCCGACAGGAACTTGATCGCCATGTCGTTGATGGAAAAACAAAAGACGGCGACCAAAGCGCAAAGCGCGCCCATAAGGGTCGGGTTGTCGGAAATGGACCTGAACATGGGCCCAACAAACAAGGGCCGCGGGAAAGGTGCAACCACAGGGGCGACATATCCCGGCCTGCCCCAACGTCACGGTGGCAAAACCGCCCGCTAACCCTTTGCCGCTAGACCTGTCCCCGGTTGACCCGCACCTCTGACAAGGGGTGCGCCAAGGATATCCGAAGACTGGTTGCCGGCCCCCTTGGGGCGGGACAAGAGCGCGGAAACGGACCTGGGGTCAGACACCCCCACGGCAATCCCTTTCCCTTTCTCGCGGAAAACGGTCCCTGGCCCTCCACCCCGGCGCCCGCAAGGGCGACCCGGGGGCAAGGGCGCATGGTGGGTCAAGACCCACCTTACCCGGGGGCGCTTCGCCCCCCGGACCCCCCGAGGATATTTGAAACCCAAAGAAGAATGGACGCTGAGTCCAGCCAGCTTCTTTGGGTCAAAAGTTTCCCGGGGTGAATGGCCCGGAACGGGCCAGAGGGGCAGCGCCCCCGAACCGTAAGGTGGGTTTCAACCCACCATCCGCAGCAGCCGTTCCAGCGCGTCAAGGAACCGGGACCGGTCGGCCTTGGTGAACCCTTTGCCGCCGCCTTGCCGGAAGGGGTCGGCGGCGCGCAGGTCGGCCATCAGGTCGCGCATGGCCAGCGCCTCGCGCACGTTCGCCTGGGTCAGTGCCTCGCCGTTGTGTTTCAGCACCTTTGCCCCGGCCTCGACGCATCTTGCGGCCAGCGGGATATCACTCGTTACCACCACATCCCCCGGCCCGGCCCGGTCGGCGATCCACATATCGGCCACGTCCGGCCCTTCGGGGACGATCACCGTTTCCACCAGCGGATTGGCCGACGGGCGCAGCCCGCCATTCGAGACGATGAACATCTTCACCCCATGCCGGGTGCCTACCCGTTCGACCTCGGCCTTGACCGGGCAGGCATCGGCGTCGACGTAGATCATCCCTTGGACTTTCCCTTGGCCTTGCCCTTCACCTTGTATTCCTCGGGGATCGGCATCCGGTTGAAGGCATCCAGCCCCGCGATCCGGTAGGCCTCTGCCAGGGTCGGGTAGTTGAAGGTGTTTTCGACGAAGTAATCCACCGTCCCTTTCAGGTTCAGAACCGCCTGTGCGATGTGGATCAGCTCGGTCGCGCCCTCGCCCACGATCTGAACGCCCAACAGGCGGCGGGTCTTCAGGCTGACCAGCATTTTCACGAACCCATGTTCCAGCCCCATGATATGCCCGCGCGAGGTTTCGCGGAACCGCCCGACCCCGATCTCATAGGGGATGCCGCGTTCCTGCACCTCTTCCTCGGACATGCCGCAGGTGGAAATTTCGGGCACGGAATAGATGCCGTAGGGGAACCACGGGCTTTCGGGCAGGGTCGGCGTGTCCAGCGCGTGACAGGCCGCGACCCGCCCCTGCTGGAGCGAGGTCGAGGCCAGCGAGGGGTGCCCGATCACATCGCCCGCCGCATAGATATGCGGCACCGAGGTCTGATAGGTCTTCCGGTCCACGCTGATCCGGCCCCGGTGGTCGGTCTCGATCCCCACAGCGTCAAGGTTCAGCCTGGCGGTCGCCCCCATCCGCCCGGCGGCGAAAAGCAGCATCTCGGCCCGGACATGGCGGCCGTTTTCAAGGCTGACCTCGACGTGTTCGCCCATGTCCTCGACCTTGGCGATGGGCGATCCCAGCCGCAGGTCCAGCCCGTTTTCCCGGATCTCGTGGGTGAATTCATCGATGGTGAACCGGTCGATGAAATCAAGAAAGCTTTCGCGCGGTTCGATCAGCGTCACCCGCACGTCCAGCGTGGCAAACATCGAGGCGTACTCCACCCCGATCACGCCTGCGCCAACAACGATCAGCGACCGGGGGATTTCCCCCATCTCCAGGAATTCGTCGCTGTCCAGCACCGTCTTGCCGTTGAAGGGCACCCAGTCGGGGCGAAAGGTCTTGGTCCCGGTGCAGATCAGGAATTTGTCGGCGGTCAGCCGCTGCACCTCGCCGCCGTCCACCGCGACCTCGATCTCGTTCGGGCCGGTAAAGCTGGCCACCCCGTTCAGGTCTTCGACGTGGTTGCGGTTGAACTGGTGTTCGATCACGTCGACCTCGTGATCCAGCGTCATGTGCAGCCGCGCCTTCAGGTCGCCCGCGTCGATCTTGTCCTTCACCCGGTAGCTGCGGCCATAGAACGACCGTTCCCGCCACCCGGACAGGTTCAGCACGGTTTCGCGCAGGGTCTTGGACGGGATCGTGCCGGTGTGCACCGATACCCCGCCCAGCCGGTCCTTGCGGTCCACCACCAGCACCCGCCGCTTCAGCTTGCCCGCCTGAATGGCGGCGGCCCGGCCCGCGGGGCCGGAACCGATGATGATCAGGTCATAATGGTTGGACATGGGTTATCCCCCGTAAAGTGCATCCGCATGGAAGGCCATGTGATCTTCCATGAAGGTCGAAACAAAGAAATAGCTGTGGTCATAGCCCTTCTGGAGCCGGATCGTCGCCTCTTGCCGCCGGGCGGCGCAGGCGGCGGCGAAGGCTTCGGTGCCCAGCTTGTCACCGAACTGGTCGTCGGTGCCGGTGTCGATCAGGATCGGCCCGTCAAACCCCGGCCCCTGCATCAGAAGCGTCGCGTCATGCGGCCCCCATTTGCTTTCGTCGCCCCAATAGGCCGCGAATTGCTTGCGGCCCCAGTCGCTGTTCGTCGGGTTGCAGATCGGTGCAAAGGCCGACACCGACCGGAACCGCCCCGGCAGGGCCATGGCAAGGGTCAGCGCCCCGTGCCCGCCCATCGAATGGCCGGTGATCGCCTGCCGGTCTTCGTCCACGGCGAAATTCGCGGTGACGATCCGGGGCAGCTCCTCGGCCACATAGGTCCACATCTTGAAATGCGGGGCCCAGGGTTCCTCGGTCGCGTCGATATAGAACCCGGCCCCCTGCCCCAGATCATAGGCTTCGTCATCGGCCACGCCTTCGCCGCGCGGGCTGGTATCGGGAAAGACCAGCGCGATGCCATGTTCCGCGGCCCAGCCCTGTGCGCCAGCCTTCACCATGGCGTTTTCATGGGTGCAGGTCAGCCCGGACAAATACCACAACACGGGCACCGGCCCGAATGCGGCCTCTTCCGGCAGGAACAGGCCAAAGGTCATGTCGGTCCCGGTCGCGCCAGAGGCATGGGTATAGACCCCTTGCACCCCGCCAAAGCACCGGTTCTCAGAAATCGTTTTCATGGTCGTCTCCCACGGTTGGAGGTTTGCGCCAGCCTAGCCCATGAAGGGCTGGACCCAGGCGATCACAGCCGACACTGTAAGGACGCTGAGCGCCGTCGAAATGAGGATCGAGGCGGACACCCGCTGTGGGGCCACGCCATAATGCTGCGCAAGGATGTAGACATTGCCCGCGACCGGCAGGGCAGCGGCGGAAATCATCACCCCGGCAGCATAGGGCTCCACGTCGAACAGCACCAGCGCGGCAAAGGCCACGGCGGCGGGATGCAGCACCAGTTTGGACGCCGACAGCCAGCCCGCCACGGCCAGCCGCTCCGCCGATTTGGACGCCAAAGACGCGCCGATGGCGAACAACGCGCCCGGCGTCGCCGCCGCGCCAAGGATGGTCAGGAAATCGTTCACCGGGGTCGGGATGGTCATCCCCGTGGCGGAAACTGACAGCCCCACGACGATCGACACGATCATCGGGTTTTTCAAAAGGCCCAGCCCCACGGTTTTCAGAACCGCCGGGCTGACCCGCCCGTCGCGCGACCCGGTGATCAGGATCACGATCAGCGAGGAAAACACGATCAGATCGACCGCCAGCACCAGCATGATCGGCCCGATGGCATTCTGCCCGAGAAGCAGTACCAGCATCGGGATACCAAGAAAGCCGACATTGCCGATCACCGCGCATTGCGCCTCGACCGCCGCTTCCTCGATCCCGCGCTTGCGGATCAGGGCCACTGCGGTGGCAACAAGGTAGATGGCCACCGTCGCGGTCAAATAGGCCCCGACAAAGGGCCAATCGAGGATTTCGGACAGCGACAGGTTGGCCGAGAATTTCAAAAGCATCGCCGACAGCGCGAAATAGAAGACAAAGCGCGTCAGATAGGCCGTCGCCTCGGGCGTGAAAAACCCGGTCCGGCCCGCGCCAAAGCCAAGCGCGATCAGGGCGAAAAAGGGAAGGGTCTGAAGAAGGATATCCCACATGGGCAGGGGCGTAGCATGGGGCGCGGGCATTGGGAACGGGACAATTGCGGATATTGCCGCATCGCGAGGGCCCGGGACCGGCTGGCGGAAACCTGGGCTATTGATGCCTTGCAATCAGGCACAAAATGGCTGGCGGTCCCCAGAACTACATTTCCATCACGGCCAGCACGGCCTCGGCACAGGCCTCTGGCGCTTCCTGCGGTGGGTTGTGCCCGACCCCGCCCAGAACGCGCCGGTCATAGGGCCCGGTGAACTGCGGGCGGGCGCGGTCTGTCTGTGTGGGCGGGTCGACCCCGTCGCTGGCCCCTTGCAGGACGACGGTCGGCACCGTGATTTTCGGCTGGGCGGCCAGTTGCGCCTCGACCCCGTCATAGGCCGGATCGCCCGCGACAACGCCGAACCGGTGCCGGTAGGAATGCACCACCACATCGACGAAATCGGGATTGTCAAAGGATGGGGCGGTCGCGGACCACGTGGCATCATCGAACCGCCAATCGGGCGACCAGAGCGTCCAGATATGCCGAAACAGATCTTCGCGGTTGTCGGTCAGGGCGGCGCGCCCCCGGTCGGTGTGGAAATAGTATTGATACCAGTAGCGGGCTTCTTCCACCGCCGGGGCCGGATGGGCGGCGGCGGGAATGTTCTGGATGTTGTAGCCCTGCCCACAACTGACCAGCCCGCGCACCCGCTCGGGCCAAAGTGCGGCGACAATACAGGCGGCACGCCCGCCCCAGTCATAGCCCGCCAGACAGGCAGTGGGGACGTTCAGCGCATCCATGAAGGCGAGAAGATCAACGCCCAGCGCCGCCTGCTGGCCGGACCGCATGGTATCGGCGGACAGGAACCGCGTCGGGCCATAGCCCCGCAGCCAGGGCACGATGCAGCGAACCCCACGCGCCGCCAGCAAGGCGGCCACATCGTCGTAGCAATGCACGTCATAGGGAAACCCGTGCAGCAGGATCACCGTCGGCCCATCGGCTGGTCCGGTTTCCAGATAGGCAACCTCCAGAACCCCTGCGGTGACCGTTTTCAACGTGCCAATCTCCCCGTCCGAAACGAACTGGGGCGGACCTTTCGACCCGCCCCTTATCCGCTAGCCCTGCGCCAGCCCGTAGATGGCGGCGATCTTGGCAATCGCCTGTTCGGGCGGCAGTTCCTCGCTCTCGCCGGTGCGGCGGCTGGTCAGTTCGACCACCCCGTTCTTCAGCCCGCGCGGCCCGACGGTGATCCGCCACGGCAGGCCGATCAGGTCCATGCTGGCGAACTTGCCCCCGGCCCGTTCGTTGCGGTCGTCATAGAGCGGCTCCAGCCCCAGCGCGGTCAGGCTGTCATAGATCGCCTCGCAGGCCGCATCGGCCTCTTCGTCGCCCTGCTTGAGGTTCACGATGCCACAGTGGAAAGGCGTCACGCCTTCGGGCCAGATGATGCCCTTGTCGTCGTGGCTCGCCTCGATGATCGCGCCGATCAGGCGGCTGACGCCAATCCCGTGCGACCCCATGTGGACCGGCACCCGTTCGCCCTTGTCATTGACGACGGTGGCGCCCATCGGCTCGGAATACTTAGTCCCGAAATAGAAGATCTGGCCAACCTCGATCCCGCGGGCCACGCGACGGCGATCCTCGGGGATCTGGTTGAACAGCGCCTCGTCATGGGTTTCGTCGGTGCGGGCATAGCGGCTGGTGAATTCCTTCAGCACGGCCTGGCACTGTTCGACGTTGTTATAGTCGATCTGGCGATCACCGAATTTCAGGTCGGTAATCTCGCTGTCATAGAAGACCTCGGATTCGCCGGTTTCGGCCAGCACAAGAAATTCGTGGGTATAGTCGCCACCAATCGGGCCGCCGTCGGCCCGCATCGGGATCGCTTGAAGGCCCATGCGTTCGTAGGTTCGAAGGTAGCTGACAAGGTGACGGTTATAGGCGTGCAGCGCGTCTTCCTTGGTCAGGTCAAAGTTGTAGCCGTCCTTCATCAGGAACTCACGGCCCCGCATCACGCCAAAGCGCGGGCGGATCTCGTCCCGGAACTTCCACTGGATGTGATAGAGCGTCAGCGGCAGATCCTTGTAGCTGCCCACATGCGACCGGAAGATATCGGTGATCAGCTCTTCGTTGGTCGGGCCATACAGCATGTCGCGCTTGTGCCGGTCGGTGATGCGCAGCATCTCTTCGCCGTAATCGTCATAGCGGCCGCTTTCGCGCCACAGGTCGGCCGATTGCAGGGTCGGCATCAGCATGGGAATGTGGCCCGCGCGGACCTGTTCCTCGTGCACGATGTTTTCCAGCTTGCGCAGAACCTTGAAGCCCAGCGGCAGCCAGGAATAGATCCCGGCGCTTGCCTGCTTGATCATGCCCGCGCGCAGCATGTAGCGGTGCGACACGATCTGGGCTTCGGCGGGGTTCTCCTTGAGAACGGGAAGGAAGTAGCGGCTGAGGCGCATCTGGGACTCCGGGCGGCGGAAGTTACTGTCGTTCCGGGTTTAGACGTGCGCCCGCGCAAAAGGCAAGGGCCGCCCGCATGCGCAGGCGGCCCCCGGTTCAAAACGGAGAGGTCAGGCGGCCCGGCCGATCCCGTGCCGGAACACGGTATAGAGGAACACCAGCATCGACCCGATGGTCAGGAACGACCCGATCACCACCGGCATTTCGCTGCGTTCGGTCAGCACCATCACGATCCCGATCACCATCAGGACAACCCCCGACAGCGCCAGCGCATAGTGGATCTTCGGCAAGACCCCCTGCGCGGCCTGCGGCGTCACCGCATAGTAAAGGCCGAACAGCCCCATCGTCGCCCAGCCGACAAGGTTCAGGTGGGCATGTGCCCCATAAAGCGAATGATCCTGCGACGCGGACATCTGGATGCCCCAGCCCATGCCGATGGACACGCACAGAACGGCGGTCAGGAAAAACAGAAATGCGATACCCTTCATCATTGTCCCCATTGTTTGCTTTTGAAGGAAAACCAGAGCCACTGGCACAGATCACGCGGCGCGGCGCGGATCACAACTCGGGCGAAATCGGCGGCCCGGTAAATTCAAGACTATGCCTTTTTGCCGAAGATTGCACCTGTTCCATGTCTTCGGGAATGCGAAATTGACCTTCGGCCATTTCGGCAAAGAACCCTTCGAAGCCGCCGGGGGTCAGGATGACAAGATGGCGGCAAGGTTTGTCGCCGACGACGGTGAAGGTATGTTCCACCCCGCGCGGCACAAAAGCGGCCTCGCCCGGGCCTTTGCGCAGGCGGGTGCCGCCGACGCTGAACTCGACCTCACCCGAGAGGATGAAGAACGCCTCGTCCTCGCCGTGGTGGATGTGCATCGGTGGCCCGGACTTGGGCGGCGAGACGCTGTCGGTAATCGTCATCGCGCCCTGGCTGTCGGCCAGTGTCAGCACCGTTTTGTAAAGCGTCCCGTTCCAGTCGATGGTGCCGGGGCCAAGCGGATTGTCCAGCATTGTCGTTCCTTTCCTTGGGCAAGCCGGGGCCGGTCGCCGAATGGATCGGCGGGCGTGGCGGGCTTTGGTTGTCGGGATCGGGCCACCCCATCCGGACCCGATGAGTGGACTCTGACATGACCAACAAAATCTTTGAAACGAATTGATTGTATAGATAATATCCACATCATGAATTTAGCCTCGTTCGACCTGAACCTGCTGAAGGTGCTTGATGCGCTGCTGGCGGAAAACTCTACCGTTCGGGCCGCGACGCGCGTGGGCCTGTCGCAGCCGGCGGTTTCGGCCGCGCTGGGGCGATTGCGGGGTGCGCTGAACGATCCGCTGTTCGTGCGGGTCGGCGCCGGGCTGGAGCCGACAGAATTCGCCCGCGCCCTTGCCCCCCAGTTGCAGTCGATCATGGGGCAGTTGACCGAGGCGCTGACCGTGCAGCCGTTCGACCCGGCCACGGCCGCGCGCAGTTTCCGTATCTCGGGCAGCGATTTCTTTACCGAGATGCTGATGCCCGCGCTGGCGGACCGCCTGTCGCGGATCGCGCCGGGGGTCGGGGTGCAGCAGGTTGACATCACCCCCGACGTGACCATCGACCCGCTGCTGGACCCCAGCCTCGATTTCGCGCTGGTGCCGCGCCACCCCTTCCCGCCCTGGGCCGAGGATCAGATCGTCATGCGGTCCGGGTTCGTCGTGATCGCACGCAAGGGGCATCCGCGGCTGGCGCGGGCCGGGATCGAACCGGGACAGACGATCCCCATCGACCTATACTGCGACCTGTCCCATGTGCTGTTTTCGCCCGAAGGCCACCGCAAGGGGCTGGGCGATGCCGCGCTGGACCGGGTGGGACGCAGCCGCCACATCGCCATGACCCTACCCGTGATGTCCGGGGTATGGCGCACGGTCAGCGAAAGCGATCTTCTGGCCCTTTTGCCGCATCAACTGGCCGCGCGGGTCTGTGAAAAGGCCGGGCTGGACACCTATGCCGCGCCCATGCAGGTGCCGATGGTGGATCTGTCTCTGGTCTGGCACAAACGGTCATCTCATTCGCCCGCCCACCGCTGGATGCGGGGCGAAATCGCCTCGGTCCTGCGGGCGGTTGACGCGCCCGGGGGTTGAAATTCGCCCCATTGGGGGTGAAATGACCCAAAGCGTATCGGAGTATCCATGGCCCTGCCCGTTCAAAGCCAGATTAAATACTGGAGTATCGCCACGGCGGTCTTTGTTGCCGTCCTGTGGTTTCTGGGCGATGTGATCCTGCCCTTCGTGCTGGGGGGCGCGATTGCCTATTGCCTTGATCCCATCGCCGACTGGTTTGAAAAGAAGGGCCTGAGCCGGGCCACGTCGGTCGCCCTGATCACCCTGATCGCGGCGCTGGTGTTCGTGGTGATGTTCCTTGCGGTCATCCCGACCCTGATCCAACAGACCGCGCAGTTGATCAACACCGCGCCCGAATTGTTCCAGAACCTGCAAAACTGGCTGACCGAGCGGTTCCCGCAAGTGCTGGACGAGGAATCGACGGTGCGCCAGCAGTTGATTGCCATCGGCGAGGCGATCCAGTCCAAGGGCGGCGACCTGTTCAACGGCATCCTGTCGTCGGCCCTGTCGCTGATCAACATGCTGGTTCTGCTGGTCGTGGTGCCGGTGGTGGCCTTTTACCTGTTGCTGGATTGGGACAACATGACCGCGAAGATCGACGATCTTCTGCCGCGCGACCATGCCCCCACCATCCGCCAGATCGCCCATGACATCGACCGCACGCTGGCCAGTTTCATCCGGGGTCAGGGCACCGTCTGTCTGGTTCTGGGCACCTATTACGCCGTGGCGCTGATGATCGTGGGGTTGAATTTCGGCCTTGTGGTCGGGTTCATCGCCGGGCTGATCACCTTTATCCCCTATGTCGGCGCGCTGGTCGGCGGGGCGCTGGCGATCGGGCTGGCCCTGTTTCAATACTGGGGCGTGGTCGAAGTGGCCGACGGCGACACCATCCGCTACACGACAGACTGGATCCGGATCGGGATCGTCGCGGGGATTTTCGGGTTGGGTCAGTTCCTTGAAGGCAACGTGCTGACGCCGAAACTTGTGGGCTCTTCCGTAGGGCTGCACCCGGTCTGGCTCTTGTTCGCGCTGTCGGTCTTCGGGTCGCTGTTTGGCTTTGTCGGGATGCTGGTGGCGGTGCCGGTCGCGGCGATGCTGGGCGTCGTCGCCCGGTTCTTCATCGCCGAATACAAGAACGGCCGCCTGTACAAGGGCCTGTCGGGAAAGTCCGGCGAGTGATGTCCGAACAACTGAGTTTCGATTGGCCGGCGCGGGTGGCGCTGGGGCGTGAGGACTTTTTCGTGTCCGAGGCCAATGCCCGCGCCTTTGCCACCGTCACCGCGCCCGACAGCTGGCCCGAGGGGAAGCTGGCCGTGGTCGGGCCGAAGGGGTCGGGCAAGACCCATCTGGCCCGCGTCTTTGCCCAAGCCAATGCGGCGATGATCCTGAACGCCGCCGATCTGACGCCCGCGAGCCCGCTGCCAGAGGCCCGCGCCGTCGTGATCGAGGATGTTGAACGACTGTCCCCCGAGGCCGAGGAATGGCTGTTCCACTTGCACAACGCGTTAAAGGGCCGGGGGCGGTTGTTGCTGACCTCTGACCGGGCCCCGGCGCGCTGGCAGATCGCCCTGCCCGATCTGGCCAGCCGGATGCAGGCCACCAACCTTGTCACCATCGACGACCCCGATGACAGGCTCTTGTCGGCGGTGATCATGAAGCAGTTTCAGGATCGCCAGATCGCCCCCTCTCCGGGGTTGGCCACCTATCTGGCAGCGCGGATCGAACGATCCTTTGCCGCCGCCGCCGATGTGGTGGACCGGATTGACCGCGCCGCGCTGGCCCGGTCCCGCAAGGTGAACGAGGCGCTGGCGCGCGAGGTTCTGGACAATACCCCCGATGCCGGATGAAATGGGTCATACCCCTGTCACAGTTTTGGGCCAGACCCCGCGCATGACCTATGCAGATTTCCTAGAAGCACCCTTTCCCGACCCGGTAGAGATGGACATCGACAAGACCGGACCGTCGCGGTTCTACAACCGTGAAATGTCGTGGCTTGGGTTCAACTGGCGAGTGCTGGAAGAGGCGGAGAACCTGCGCGTGCCACTTCTGGAACGGCTGCGGTTCCTGTCGATTTCGGCCACCAATCTGGACGAGTTCTATACCGTCCGGGTCGCGGGTCTGCGGGAACTGGCCCATGCGGGCAATACCACGCCCGCGCTGGACGGGCTTACACCGGCGGAACAGCTGATCCTGATCGACCATGATGCCCGCCGCCTGCTGGGGCGTCAGCAGCAGGTGTTCCGGTCCCTGATGGATGAAATGCGCGCAGAGCGGATCACCCTCCTGTCGCGCGACGACCTGTCAAAGGATGATCTGGCCCATCTGGACGAGGTGTTCCTGAGCCGCGTCTTCCCGGTCCTGTCGCCGCTGGCCGTGGACCCGGCGCACCCCTTCCCCTTTATCCCGAACGAAGGGTTCGCGTTGGCCCTGCAACTGGAACGCAGCGCCGACAAGCGCCCCCTGCGCGCGCTGTTGCCGGTGCCACAGCAGATCGACCGCTTCGTCGCCCTGCCGACAGAGGGCGGGCATAGGTTCCTGCCGCTGGAAGAACTGCTTCTGCTGCATCTGGGCCAGTTGTTCCCGGGCTACAAGGTGAAGGGCCATTGCGCCTTCCGCGTTCTTCGCGACAGTGATCTGGAGGTCGAGGACGAGGCCGAGGACCTTGTCCGCGAGTTTGAAGTGGCGCTGAAGCGTCGCCGCCGGGGCGAGGTGGTGCGGATGAAACTGTCCGCCGATGCGCCGCCCGCCCTGAAGTCCATGATCATGGAAGAACTGCCGGTCACCGAGGAAGAGGTTGTCGAGGTAGACGGGCTGATCGGGCTGGCGGATCTGAAAGAACTGGTTCTGGACGACCGGCCCGACCTTCTGTGGCCGCCTTATGCGCCACGCGTGCCTGAACGGGTGCAGGACCACGATGGCGACATGTTCGCGGCGATCCGCCAGAAGGACATGCTGCTGCACCATCCCTATGAAACCTTCGACATGGTGATCCGGTTCCTGCATCAGGCGGCCCGCGACCCGGATGTGGTGGCGATCAAGCAGACGCTCTACCGGACGTCGAAAAATTCGCCCATCGTCGATGCCCTGTGCGAAGCGGCGGAGGACGGCAAATCCGTCACCGCGCTGGTCGAGTTGAAGGCCCGGTTCGACGAGGCCGCCAACATTCGCCAGTCCCGGCGGCTGGAACGGGCCGGGGCGCATGTCGTCTATGGGTTCACCCAATACAAGACCCACGCCAAGATCAGCACCGTGGTCCGGCGCGAGGGCGACCAGTTGGTGACCTATACCCATTACGGCACCGGCAACTATCACCCGATCACCGCCCGCATTTACACCGACCTGTCGTTCTTTACCTGCGACGCCGCGCTGGGGCGCGATGCGACGAAGGTGTTCAACTATCTGTCGGGCTATGCGCAGCCGGATACGCTGGAAAACCTCGCGATCTCGCCGATCAGCATGAAGCCCCGGTTGATCGAGATGATCCGGGCAGAGGCCGCCAACGCCCGCGCCGGAAAACCCGCCGTGATCTGGGCCAAGATGAACAGCCTGATCGAGGAGGACGTGATCGACGCGCTTTATGCGGCCAGTCAGGATGGCGTGAAGATCAGCCTTGTGGTTCGCGGCATCTGCGGTTTGCGACCGGGGGTGAAGGGCCTGTCGGAAAACATCCGGGTGAAATCCATCGTTGGCCGGTTCCTTGAACACAGCCGTATTGTCTGTTTCGCCAACGGCTCGGATCTGCCGTCGAAGAAGGCGCGGGTGTTCATTTCGTCCGCCGACTGGATGGGCCGGAACCTGAACCGCCGTGTCGAAACGCTGGTCGAGATCACCAATGCGACCGTGAAGGCCCAGATCGTCAGCCAGATCATGGCCGCGAACCTGCATGACGTGGCGCAAAGCTGGGTGATGGGGCCGGATGGGTCGTTCACCCGCGCCGAGGTTCCGGAATCTGGTTTTGCCTTCAACTGCCACCGATTCTTCATGGAAAACCCGTCTCTGTCCGGGCGGGGGTCCGCCGGGGCGAAGGACGTGCCGCAACTGACCCATACCGAGGATTAGCCCGGCGCCCATTCCGGGTGCAAGCCGACCGCGGGTGACGCGGAACGCGCCGCCGTCACGCCAGTGGCGTGCTATTCGCACGACGGGGGCGGTCGGCGCGTGGCCTTTCTGCGAAAGGCCGGGGATTTGTCCCTCGGATATCTTTCAAAGAAGAAGCCCCCGCCGCTGTCGCGCCGGGGGCCTGTTTCACTCCTGATCCGGGGATCAGTTGCCGGTGATGTTGATCCGCCCGTCGACATAGGGGGTATAGGGCGCGTTCGCGGCAAGGTATTCCGCCGTCACATCGGCCAGATCGGGGCCGAAGTCATAGGCGTTCATTGCATCGCGGAACATGCCGTAGCCATCCCCGCCGTTGCGGACATAGTTGTTGGACACCAGACCATAGGTCGCGGCCAGATCAATCGGTGCCCCGCCGACCATCACGTCGGACACCCGGCTGCCCGGTTCCTTGGACAGGTCCACGGTGAACGTGATCCCCGACACCTGCGGGAAGCGGCCTGCGCCCTCTTCCACCTGGCTGACCCCGTTTTCCAGCGCAGCCACGACGGTTTCGCCGGTCACCTGGAAGGTGGACAGGGTGTTCTGGAACGGCAGAACGGTCAGCACCTCGCCCATGGTCACCGGACCCGCGTCGATAGAGGCGCGAAGCCCGCCGCCGTTGGCGATGGCGATCTGGATGCCCTGATCGGCCACCCGGTCGAGCATGGCATCGGCGACAAGGTTGCCCATCTGGCATTCCACCGCGCGGCAGAAGGACCGGTCGCCTTCGATTGCCGCTGCGGCCTCGGCCACGACGCGGTTGCGCACTTCCTCCAGCGGGGCGGCCAGTTCGCTGATCCGGGCGACGGTCGCCTCGTCCTCGTGAACGGCACCATCCATGATGATCGGCGCGCCCGAGGCTTCGGTGATGTTGCCCTCGTCATCGAAGGTAACGTTCAGCTCGCCCAGGAATTTGCCATAGGCATAGGCCTGCACGATGGCAGTGCCACCGACCATGGTCGGATAGGGGCCTTCGGCATCTTCGTCATCGGAATGCAGATAGGTGTTGGTGTGCCCGCCTACGATCACATCGACGCCGGTCGTGTTTTCGGCCACGCGGATGTCGGTGGCATAGCCCGAATGGGACAGGACGATGATCTTGTTCACCCCTTCGGCGGTCAGCTTGTCCACCTCGGCCTGCACGGCATCGACCGGATCGGTGAAGATCACGTTGGGGCCGGGGCTGGCCAGTTCATCGGTGTCCTGCGGCGTCAGGCCGATCAGGCCAAGCCGTTCGCCGCCCCGCTCAATGATGACCGATTTCTGCAGCGTGTCGGCCAGCAGCTCTTCGCCCGAGAAATCGGCGTTGGACATCAGCACCGGGAAATTCACGCTGTCCATGAAGCCGCGCAGAACCTCGGGGCCATCGTCGAATTCGTGGTTGCCCACGGTCATCGCGTCATAGCCCAGCTTGTTCATGAATTCGGCGGCCATCGCGCCCTTGTAGTAGGTATAAAACAGCGTGCCCTGGAACTGGTCGCCGCCATCAAACAGGACCGAGTTGTTGGACCGCGCGCGGGCTTCCTCGATCGCGGTCACAAGACGGGCGGTGCCGCCAAAGCATTCCCCGGCGGCGTTGTCTTCTGCCGAACAGCCCGAATCGAACCGCGAAATCGGTTCAAAGCGCGCGTGAAAATCGTTGGTGTGCAGAATGGTCAGCGAATAATCGGCCATCGCCGCACCCGCGCCCAGCACGACAGCGGCAGAGCTGGTGAGTAGAGTCTTGAGCATAATTTGCCCCCCTTATTGGTTGTTATCAGCCGATGCTGACGAGAGTTTACCGAAGAGTCAAAGGTTGTCTTCCGGCCTGACCTAACGTCGGCATGTAACGGTCGTTTGACGGTGTGGGGGCGCTTAATCTTGCGCCGCCGCCACCTGTTCGCCGCCCAGCATCCGCACTTCGCGTTGCGGGAAGGGGATAGAGATCCCGTTCTCCTGGAAGGCGTCCCAAAGCGCGAGGTAGACATTGCCCCGAATGTTGGTCAGCCCGCCAGTCGGGTCTCTGATCCAGAACCGCAGGACATAGTCGACGCTGCTGTCGCCGAAGCCCACGATATGGCAGACGGTCTTCTGGCTGGTCAGCACCCGGTCGACGCTTTCCGCCGCCGCAATCGCGATCCGCCGCACGTCATGCGGGTTGTCGGCGTAGGACGTGCCAAAGTGGATATCCAGCCGGACGAAATCGTTCGAATGGGACCAGTTCACCACCTGCCCGGTAATCAGGTCTTCGTTCGGGATCAGGTATTCGCGCCCATCGCGCGTGGTGATCGACACATAGCGCGCGCCCAGCGTGTTGATCCAGCCGAAGGTTTCCCCAAGCGAGATCACGTCGCCGGGCTTGATCGACTTGTCCAGAAGAAGAATGACGCCGGACACAAGGTTCGACACCACCTTTTGCAGACCGAAACCAAGGCCGACACCGATGGCCCCCGACAGGACCGCAAGCCCGGTCAGATCCACGCCCACGGCCTTCAACCCGACAAAGAACGCCGCGCCGTAAAGGACAAGCTGCACGAATTTGATCGTCAGCACGCGCATCGACGGGGACAGGTCGGTGTTGCTTTGCAGCCGGGCCGAGGTGGTCCGCGACAACACCCGCGCCCCGAAGAACAGGATGCCGATCACGATCACGGCCTGCAGGATCATCCAGACCGACAGGCGGATGCCCCCGATTTCGATCGCCAGACTGTCAAGAACCTGTTCCGCCTCGGTCGTCAGGTTCAGGATGCGCAGGGTGATCCAGGCCCAGGCCCCATAGCGCACGACTGCCCGCAGGAATGAGTTGGAAATCAGCCTTGTGGCAAAGGCCACGACCAGCCATGCCAGCGCAAGGTTGGCGACGATGGCCAAAAGGTAGGACCGCGAGGGCCAGGTGACCTCTCGCATGATCGCGACGGTGACCCAGATCAGCAGAACGAAGGTGATCAGCCGCAGCCGGTTGCGGACGATCAGAAGCACCCGCAGCCGCCACTTGGGCCAGCCTTCGCGGGTCCGCAGCCATTCGGTCACGCGGGGTTCGATGATCCGGGCAAAGACATGGGCGGCAATCAGCAACCCGACGGCGATCAGAACCTGATAGGCGTTCCACGGCCGCAGCAGGCTTTCGGCGAAGTCCATCGCCCGTTCCCACAACCCGTGCCCGATCTGGACCACATCCCCGGCAGAACCGGGCGTTTCGACCTCTTGTTCCATGCGCCCTCCGTTCGGTCCACCATGCACCGGCCCCGGACGCCCGGCAAGCGCAAGCCGCCTGTTCTGCGCCCTTGCGAGACTCGGGCAAGGAGTGTATCTGCGCTGTCATGAAACAGGTTTTCGACATGGACGACCGCGCCCGCCTGCCCTGGCGGTTCTTTGGCGCGACGCACACGATCCTCGCCCGTCTATGACGGCGCGTGCCCGTAGGGGCACCCTGTTCGCACGACCCTTTTCATTTGCACGAAAGAGGACACCATGTCCGGTAAAACGCTCTACGATAAAATCTGGGATACCCATGTCGCCCATGAGGCCGAGGATGGCACCTGCCTTCTGTATATCGACCGCCACCTTGTGCACGAGGTGACCAGCCCGCAGGCCTTTGAAGGGCTGCGCATGGCGGGCCGCCCGGTGCGCCGCCCCGATCAGACCATCGCGGTGCCCGACCACAACGTGCCCACCACGCTGGGCCGGGAAAACCCCGACCAGATGACCGAAGACAGCCGCATTCAGGTGGCCGCGCTTGACAAGAACGCGAAGGATTTCGGCATCCATTACTACCCGGTGACCGACGTGCGTCAGGGCATCGTGCACATCGTCGGCCCGGAACAGGGCTGGACCCTGCCCGGCATGACGGTGGTTTGCGGCGACAGCCATACCGCCACCCACGGCGCATTCGGCGCGCTGGCCCACGGGATCGGCACCTCGGAAGTGGAACATGTTCTGGCCACCCAGACCCTGATCCAGAAGAAATCCAAGAACATGAAAGTCGAGATCACCGGCAAACTGCGCCCCGGTGTGACCGCCAAGGACATCACCCTGTCCGTCATCGGCGCGACCGGAACCGCCGGCGGCACCGGCTATGTCATCGAATATTGTGGCGAAGCGATCCGCGACCTGTCGATGGAAGGCCGCATGACCGTCTGCAACATGGCGATCGAAGGCGGCGCCCGCGCCGGTCTGATCGCCCCGGATGAAAAGACCTTTGCCTATGTGCAGGGCCGCCCCCACGCCCCGAAAGGCGCCCAGTACGAGGCCGCGCTGGCATGGTGGAAAACCCTCTATTCCGATGACGACGCCCATTGGGACAAGGTCATCACCATCAAGGGCGAAGACATCGCTCCCGTCGTCACCTGGGGCACCTCGCCCGAGGACGTGCTGCCGATCACCGATGTGGTTCCCGCGCCCGAGAGCTTCTCTGGCGGCAAGGTCGAGGCCGCCCGCCGGTCGATCGAATACATGGGCCTGACGCCGGGCCAGAAGCTGTCGGACATCGAGATCGACACCGTCTTTATCGGCTCCTGCACCAATGGAAGGATCGAAGACCTGCGCGCCGCGGCCGAGATCCTCAAGGGCAAGAAGATTAAGGTCAAACGCGCCATGGTCGTCCCCGGGTCCGGCCTCGTCCGCGCCCAGGCTGAAGAAGAAGGTCTGGCAGATATCTTCAAGGAGGCCGGGTTCGAATGGCGGATGGCCGGCTGTTCCATGTGCCTTGCCATGAACCCCGACCAGCTGTCCGAGGGCGAGCGTTGCGCCTCGACCTCGAACCGCAACTTCGAAGGGCGTCAGGGCTATAAGGGGCGCACGCACCTCGTGTCGCCGGCCATGGCCGCCGCCGCTGCAATCACTGGGCACCTGACTGACGTGCGGGAGATGATCTGATGGAAAAATTCACCAAACTCACCGGGATCGCGGCGCCGATGCCGCTGGTCAATATCGACACCGACATGATCATCCCCAAGGTCTTTCTCAAGACGATCAAGCGGTCGGGCCTTGGCGTGAACCTGTTCGACGAGATGCGCTATGACCGGCAGGGCAACGAGATCGAAGATTTCGTTCTGAACAAGCCGGCCTATCGCGATGCGCAGATCCTTGTCGCGGGCGACAACTTTGGCTGCGGCTCGTCGCGGGAACACGCCCCTTGGGCGCTTCTGGATTTCGGCATCCGCTGCGTGATCTCCACCAGCTTCGCCGACATCTTCTATAACAACTGCTTCAAGAACGGCATTCTGCCGATCGTCCTGCCGCAGGAAGATGTGGACAAGCTGATGGACGACGCAGAGCGGGGCGCGAACGCGACCGTGACTGTCGATCTGGAAAACCAGACGATCACCGGACCCGACGGCGGTGAGATCGCGTTCGAGGTTGACCCCTGGCGCAAGCATTGCCTGCTCAACGGGTTGGACGATATCGGTCTGACGCTGGAAAAAGGCGCCTCGATCGACGCCTATGAAGCGAAGATGGCGCAGGACCGTCCCTGGGTCTGATTTCCCAAGGCAATGGTGTCAATTCTAAGGGCCGCCCCGGGTTTCCGGGGCGGTTCTTGTTTACCATGTGCCACATTTTCCAACATTTTGCCCGCATATCGGGCGCATTTCGAAGCCTAGGCGCGGGCCGCCCTATCTGGTGGCGGACCCTCAAATTGCACACCGCATCTTGTGGCTGAAAACAGGGCACCATTCTAAGGCTTTGAAATGGTTGCATTCCGGCACCAGTTTCGCCGCAAAACCGCCCCAGTTCCACGGTCAGTTGACCCATCACTTGCTGACCAATCGGAATCTGGGCAAAATCATGTCAAGAATGAGGCAGACCGCCGCAGTGGCGGAAAATCAAACTGGGACAAGGGCGCGGCATCGTATCGCGGCCGACCGGATTGAGGATGGACGTCGAGTGGTATCGAGACTTGCAAGTGCGCTGACACGCGCGTTTCTGATGGTGTTGCTGGTTGCGACGCCGTCGATCCTGTTGCCGGTAACCCCGGCCGACACAACGCAGATTGTTGCGCTTGTGGGGCTGATTGCCGGCATCTTTACCTTCGTCGAATATCGCGCGGCCTATCCCAGCCTTGTGGAATTCAGGGACGCCCCGCCCTTCAACCGGATCCGGTTCCTTGCCCTGTTCATGACGGTGTTCATGCTGGCCGTGATCTGCCGGGGCAAGGTCGCGCCCACGACGTTGACCATGTTCTTCGAAGCGATCGGGGCCCGTATCGCCGATGTGATCGACTTCCCCTATTCGCCGGTTCGCCTGATGGTGCTGATGCTGCCGGAAGACGCCAGCGGCGCGCTTGTCGGCTCGGTCCGCACGGCGGCAGGTCTGTCCTATCTGGTGTCGATCCTGTCGCTTGGTGTCTTTGTTCTGGTGATGCGCTTCCAGCGCTGGCCGCGCCAGGTGGGCGGATTCAATGTCTGGACCAACATGCCCACCTTTGACCCGACCGCAGGCGGCGACGTGGTTGAGCGGCTCAGCCGGGACAGCCAGATTAACCTTATCTTAGGATTTCTGCTGCCATTCGTGATCCCGGCCTTCGTCAAGCTGGCGTCGAACCTGTTCGACCCGATCAGCCTGGCGGACCCGCATACATTGATCTGGACGATGACCGCATGGGCCTTCTTGCCATCCTCCCTTCTGATGCGCGGGATCGCGATCCACCGGGTTGCCCAGATGATCTGCGAAAAGCGCCGTCGCGACTATGCCGCCTCGCAAGAGGAGTGGGAGCCGGCCTCGGCCTGATCCTTGCGGCGACGACAGGACTTGCCGACCCGATCCGCGTTGCCACTTTTGCCGCCCCGCTAAGCCGGGATGGGCCGGGGCTTCTGCTACGCGATATCCTGAAGGGCGACGATCCCGGCATCGCCGCGATTGCCGCCGTGATTGCCCACGCCGATCCCGACATCCTGATCCTGACCGATTTCGACTATGACGCGGATCAGGTCGCGCTGGCGGCCTTTGCCGATCTTCTGGCCCAATCGGGCGCGCCCTATCCCCATCGCTTTGCACGGGCGCCGAACAGCGTCTGGATGACCGACCTTGATCTGGACGGTGACGGCCGGCTGGGCGGCGCGGCGGACCGGCAGGGGTTCGGGTTCTTTGCCGGGGACAATGGCATGGCGGTGCTGTCGCGCCTGCCGATTGATACGGGGGCCTCTGTCGATCTGTCGGACGTGCTGTGGCGGGACTTGGCCGGTGCGACCTTGCCCGAAGACGATTTCCCGTCGGCCGAGGCGCAGGCGGTTCAACGGTTGTCGTCTTCTGGCCATTGGATCGTGCGGATTGCCCCGCTGGACGATCCGCCCTTTGATCTGCTGGTCTATGCCGCCACCCCGCCGGTGTTCGACGGACCGGAAGATCTGAACGGATTGCGGGGCCGGGATGAACTGCGCCTGTGGACGGCGGTTCTGGATGGGGCGTTTGGCCGGGTGCCGGATAGCTTCATCCTCGCGGGCAACAGCAACCTTGACCCGGTGGATGGTGACGGGTTCGCCGGGGCGATGGCCGATTTTCTGGCCGCCCCCCGACTGCAAGACCCGGCCCCGCGCAGCGCGGGCGCGGCCTTGGCCCCTGATCCCGATCATCGCGGCGACCCAGCCCTTGATACCGCCGACTGGCCGGAGGGAGAGCCGGGGAACCTGCGGGTGTCCTATGTCCTGCCCTCTGTCGATTGGACGGTTTCGGGCGCGGGCGTTTTCTGGCCCGCGCCCGACGATCCTGCGGCTGTGCTACTGGGCGACGACGGGCTTGCCGCCGGGCCGCATCGCCTTGTCTGGGTCGATCTGCGCCGCGAGTGAGGCGCGGATCACCGCGTCAAACGGCGTGTCCTGAAACCCCGGCAAAAGGCGGTCGAACTTGTCCCGGCCCAACCAGTGCGAGGTTTCCCAAAGGTAGCGCATTTCCTTCATCTCGCGCGCCAGTTCCCAGACCGGGGACAGGGCGGACATGATCCACCAGGGGAAGCGGCTGAACCGGACGGGTCGCCCAAGTTGCCGTTCAAGTTCGTCCCGCAACTGAGCGCCGCTGAAGGCATGGCCCGGAAAGGGGATGTCCTCGAAGGGCGCAAGATCGGCCCGCCGGTTCGCCACCATCACCGCCGCCCGCGCCCAGTCCGGCAGGTAGCAGTAGGCCTGCATCACATCCGGCCCGCCCGCGATGGTCAGTTTGCCCGACTTGATCCCGCGCAGGTGGACCATCGACATCACATCGCCATTTGCCAACGGGTCGATGAAGTTGCCGGCCCGCAGGATGATCACCGGCACGCCCGCGGCGCGGTAGATTTCTTCCATCTCCTTGCGGATCTGGCCCTTGCGGCTGACCGGAACTTGCGGGGTCTGGTCAGACCATTCGCCGCCCCGGTCACCATAGTTGTAGACGTTGCCGGGAATGATGACGGTGGCCCCGTTGGCGCGGGCGGCGGCGATGACCTGCGCGGTGATCGGGGGAATCAGGTTGGCCCAGTCGTGATAGGCGGGCGGGTTCAACCCGTTGACGATTACATCCGCCCCCTGTGCCGCCTTGGTCATGTCGGTGCCACGGCGGTAATAGTCCACCTGCCAGCCCGCGTCCTTGAATGCCTGCCCAGCGTGATGCCCGATCTTGCCCGAGCCGCCGAGGATGAGAACCTTTCCAGTCATGTCGATCTCCTTCATGTGATGGGTCGACATTTATCCATTCACCTTTGTTTTGAAATTGCCCATAGCGGCATATCGTGTATTCATTATTGAATGACAAAACCGCTTCACTCCCTCGACTGGTCTTTGGTGCAGGCGTTTCTTGCCGTGGCCGAAACCGGCAGCCTGTCCGCCGCAGCCCGCGACCTTGGCAGCAGCCAGCCGACCCTTGGCCGCCAGATCAAGGCGATCGAGGCGCAGCTGGGTGCGGCGCTGTTTCACCGCCGGGCGCGCGGCTTCGAACTGACCGAGACCGGCGCGGCGCTGGTCGCCCCCGCCCGCGACATGCGCGAGGCCATGCACCGAATCGCCCTGACCGCTGCGGGGCGCGAGGAGCGGCTGGCGGGCACCGTGCGGATCACGGCCAGCGTCGTCATGTCGACCTTTCACCTGCCTGCGATCCTGACCCGCATCCGCGAGGCCGAACCCGAGATCGAACTGGAATTGGTTCCGTCAGACACCAGCAGCAACCTGCTGTATCGCGAGGCCGACATCGCGATCCGTATGTATCGGCCGACGCAACTGGACCTCGTGACCCGCCATATCGGCGACCTGTCACTGGCGGCCTATGCCGCCACCTCCTATTTGGCGCGGCGCGGCCGTCCAAAGGGGCCGCAAGACCTGCCGCAGCATGAGGTGATCGGCTATGACGCCCAGTCCGACATTCTGGACGGGTTCCGGGCGGCGGGAATGGATGTGGACCGCCATTGGTTCCGGATGCGCACCGATGACCAGCTTGCCTATTGGGCGCTTGTTCGGGCCGGGGCGGGCATCGGGTTTTCTCAGGCCGAGATCGGGGACAACGACCCATTGGTCGAACGTCTGGACTTTGGGTTTCCCTTGCCGACGCTGCCGGTCTGGCTGACCGCGCATGAGGCGATGCGGCAAACCCCGCGCATCCGCCGCGTCTGGGACCTGCTGGCCGAGGGGCTTTCGCCTTTGGTTTCTTGACCCTCGCGGGGCAAAGGGCTAGGCGGTGCCGAACCCTTATCACGACGGAACCAAACCCATGTCCAACCCCTCTCTCCTCATCCTGCCCGGCGACGGGATCGGCCCGGAAGTCATGGCCGAGGTCAAGAAAATCATCGGCTGGTACGGCGACAAGCGCGACCTGAAGTTTGACGTCAGCGAAGACCTTGTCGGCGGGGCCGCCTATGACGCGCATGGCACGCCGCTGCACGACCACACGATGGCCAAGGCGCAAGAGGTGGACGCGGTTCTTCTGGGTGCCGTAGGCGGCCCGAAGTACGACGTGCTGGATTTCAGCGTAAAGCCGGAACGCGGCCTGCTGCGCCTGCGCAAGGAAATGGACCTGTATGCCAACCTGCGTCCGGCGCAGTGCTTTGACGCGCTGGCCGATTTCTCGTCCCTGAAAAAGGATGTGGTTGCGGGCCTCGACATCATGATCGTCCGCGAACTGACCAGCGGCATCTATTTCGGCGAGCCGCGCGGCATTTTCGAGGAAGGCAACGAACGCGTGGGTATCAACACCCAGCGCTACACGGAATCCGAGATCGACCGCGTCGCCCGGTCTGCCTTTGAACTGGCACGTCGCCGGGGCAACAAGGTCTGTTCGATGGAAAAGGCCAACGTGATGGAATCGGGCATCCTGTGGCGCGAAGTGGTCCAGAAGGTCCACGACGAGGATTATCCGGATGTCGAGCTGTCGCACATGTACGCCGACGCCGGCGCGATGCAGCTGTGCCGCTGGCCCAAGCAGTTCGAC
The DNA here is from genome assembly GCF_004145845.1 of Loktanella sp. IMCC34160. GTDB lineage: Bacteria > Pseudomonadota > Alphaproteobacteria > Rhodobacterales > Rhodobacteraceae > SELP01. The sequence continues at coordinate 153,737 of NZ_SELP01000005.1, forward strand.
GTGATCGTCACCGACAACCTGTTCGGCGACCTTCTGTCGGATGCCGCCGCGATGCTGACCGGGTCGCTTGGGATGCTGCCCTCGGCATCGCTTGGCGCGCCGATGGCCAACGGCCGCCCGAAGGCGCTGTATGAACCCGTGCACGGGTCGGCCCCGGATATCGCCGGTCAGGGCAAGGCCAACCCCATCGCCTGTGTGCTGTCGTTCGCAATGGCGCTGCGGTATTCCTTCGATCAGGGGGCCGAGGCCGACCGTCTGGAAAAGGCTGTCGAGAAGGTTCTGGCCGATGGTGTCCGCACCGCCGATCTTCTGGGCGAAGAGGGCGTGACCCCTGTGACCACCAGCGAAATGGGCGACGCGATCATCGGGGCGCTTGACGCCAGCCTCTGATCTGATCGGACGATGACAACAGAACCCCGCCCAACGCAGGGCGGGGTTTCGTATTTTGAGGGTCGCCAGATTGACCCCGCGACGATATTCCCCAAAACTGTTGGCGCTATCACCAAAGGCCGGATTCATGAGCCCGAATATCAAAGGCGCGCTTTACGCGCTGATCGCATTTGGCATTTTCGCCACCCACGACGTTCTGGTGAAAATCCTTGGCGGGCTTTATTCGCCGGTCCAGCTGGTGTTTTTCAGCGTCCTTCTCAGCTTTCCGCTGGCCACGCTGATGCTGATGCGGGATGCGACGCCGGGCACCCTGTTGCCCGCGCACCCGTGGTGGATGGCCCTGCGGACCGTCGCGGCGGTGGTCACCGGCATGTCGGCCTTTTATGCGTTTTCGGTTCTGCCGCTGGCGCAGGTCTATGCGATGATCTTCGCCTCGCCCCTGATCATCACCGTTCTGGCGATCCCGATTCTGGGCGAGAAGGTGCGCCTGCGCCGGGGGCTTGCCGTGCTGGTCGGGCTGGTCGGGGTGATGGTCGTGCTGCGACCGGGACAGACCGAACTTGGCCTTGGCCACCTTGCCGCGCTGATGGCGGCCTTTGGCGGGGCGCTGAACTCGGTCGTGGTGCGTAAAATCGGGGCGGATGAACGCAATGTGGTGCTTCTGCTTTATCCGATGGTCGCCAATTTCCTTGTGATGGGCGCGTTTCTTGCCCTCGTCTACAAACCGATGCCGGTGGAACATCTAGGCCTGCTGGCGATCCTGTCGGTCCTGGCCTGGGTCGCGGGGCTGGGAATCATCGCGGCCTACAAATCGGGCGAGGCAGTGATCGTCGCGCCGATGCAATATTCCCAGATCCTTTGGGCCAGTGCCTATGGCGCCTTCTTCTTCGATGAACAGATCGACGGGGCAACGGCGCTGGGATCGGCGATCATCATCGCCTCGGGCCTTTATATCGTGCTGCGCGAAAGCAAATCGGGCAATTCTGCCAACCGTCCGGTGTTGCGCACCCGGTCCCGCCCCGAGACCGGAACCACCCTGCGGATCAGCCCGTTCCTGCCCAGTTCGATCCGCTTCAAAAGGGGGCAATAAGGCGCTTGCATATTCCGCGCGGGCGGATTAACCCACGCCCCACGGTCGGAGCGTAGCGCAGCCTGGTAGCGCACCTGCTTCGGGAGCAGGGGGTCGGAGGTTCGAATCCTCTCGCTCCGACCAAATCTCCCGATTTACGAAAATGCGCGGCACGAGCGGGACGACAGTCCTGTTACCTGCCGTTTCCCGCCTTGCCGGTCCCTAGCGCAAGCGCGGCGGCTTGTCCGGGTCGCTGCCGGGGGCGATGGGCGCGGCAGCAACCTCGGGTTCGGGCAGGTCGAACCGCAGCCCGACCCGCGCCAGACTGGCGGCCGCCGAATCCTGCGCCCGCACAAAGGCCACGTCGATTGCGCCTGCGTCGATTCCCGAAAAGGTCAGCGCCTCGCCCGCGGCAGAGGCCAGCGCGGCCTCGGCCCCTTCGACCGCGTCGACGAAGGCCAGCATGTGCCCCCGCGCGCCCGTGTCATAGATCACCCCGGCCAGATAGGCGAAACGGGCCAGCCCCACGGCAGAGGCAAGTTTGCGGTCAATCCCGGCGACCACGCTGTCGGGCAACCCTTGCGGCGCGGTGAACTCGACCGGTCGGGCCTCGGCCACTTCGGGGCCATGGGCCAGCGTTTCGGCCAGCCAATCGACAGCGTCCGACGGGATCAGCATGGCCGACGGCCCGGTTTCAAGGTTCAGCCCCAGCCCGATTCCCTGCCCGGCCAGCATCCGCACCAGCATCCGACCAGACAGCCCGGCGTAGGGGCTTTCACTGCCCGTAAACCCGGTCAGCCGTTCGATCCGGTCGAAGACAAGGACAAAGGTCTGATCCTCGACCTCGAATGTTTGCGGGGTCACGTCGTCGCCCTCGGGTTCGCCCTCCAGCAACAGGAAGAGTTCGGTGTCAGCCAGCCGTTCGTAGAATCGCAGGCGTGCAAGATCGTCCTCGGGCGCGGCCTCCATCGCGGCATGGGCGGTATCAAGTTCGGTCATCATCCAGCACCTCGGCGACGCGGGCCCGCAGGGCGGGCAGAAGTTCGGTTTCGAACCATGGGTTCTGTCTGATCCACGCCGTATTGCGCCACGACGGATGAGGCAAGGGCAGCACGCGGGGCCAATGGTCGCGCCAGCCGGCAACGGTTTCGGTGACACCGGCGCGGGTGCCAAGGTGCCAACGCTGCGCGGCACCACCGACCAAAAGGATAAGGCGCAGGTCCCGCAGGCTGTCCAACACCTCGGCCCGCCATGTCCGGGCGCATAGGGGCGGCGGCGGCAGGTCGGCGCCTTTGGCATCATAGCCGGGGAAACAGAAGGCCATCGGCACGATCGCGATTCTGTCCCGGTCATAGAAAGTTTCACCGTCCACCCCCATCCAATCGCGCAGCCGGTCACCGGAGGGATCGGTGAAGGGTTGGCCGCTTTCATGGACCCGCGCGCCGGGGGCCTGCCCCGCCACCAGCACCCGCGCCGAGGGCCTGAACCAGACCACGGGACGCGGCGCATGGGCCGTCGCCGTCGCCCGAAACCTGTCGGCACACAGCCTGCATTCCGCGATCCGTTCGGTCAGCACGGCCATTTCCCGCCCGCCGCCGTTGTGCCTTTGGTTCGATTGGGGTAATCGCGAAGGAACAATATCCAACGGGGGAACTCGATGTATCGCGTCTGGAATTTCGTCACCAATTATTCCCTGCTTCTGATCGCCGGGGCAATCATCGCCCTGATCTGGGCAAACGTGAACCCCGGCAGCTATCACCATTTCGTCGAATACCCGCTGGTCGATCATTTCTTCATCGGCCACGCCCATTATGACGCGGCGGGGCAGGTCGAATATCGGACGCTGACGCTGCACTACCTTGTGAACGATGTGCTGATGGCGTTGTTCTTCGCCATCGCGGCCAAGGAAGTCTGGGAGGCGATCATCCTCAAGAACGGGTCGCTGCGTGGCAAAAAGGCCGCGACCCCGCTGGTGGCAACCGCGGGCGGGATGCTCGGGCCGATCACCGTCTACCTTGGTCTTGCCGCGCTTCTGGGGTCCGAGACCTACAGCGCTGTCGCCAACGGCTGGGCGATCCCCACCGCGACCGACATCGCATTTTCCTACCTTGTGGGTCGCATGGTGTTTGGCGCGGGCCATCCGGCGGTGCGTTTCCTGCTGCTTCTGGCCATCGCGGATGACGCGGGCGGGCTGATTATTCTGGCGATCTTCTACCCGTCGGGCGAACTGGCGCCGGAATGGTTGCTCTTGTCGCTGGCCGCCGCTGTCGCCGTGTTCGTCTTTGCGAACTGGCTGCCCCGGCGTCTGGATCGTGGCAATGACGCGCGGCCCTGGTCCACCTGGGCGCGCAACACCCTGTCGTTCTGGCCCTACCTGATCGCGGGCTGCATCAGCTGGTACGGCTTTCAGGAAAGCGGGATTCACCCGGCCCTTGGCCTTTTGCCGATCGTGCCGACCATCCCCCATGCCGACCGGGCCTTTGGTTTCTTCTCGGAGGCCGAACAATATCTGACCGACCTTCTGAACCACATCGAACACATCCTGAAGCACCCGGTTGAGATCATCCTGTTCTTCTTCGGCCTGCTGAACGCCGGCGTTGAGTTTTCCGCCATTTCGTCGCCGACCTGGCTGGTTCTGGCGGGGCTTCTGATCGGCAAGCCGGTGGGCGTTCTGCTGTTCGGCTGGCTTGCGGCGGGGCCGATGGGACTGGGCCTGCCCAAGGGGATGCGGACGATCGACCTGTTCGTGATCGGCTGCGTCGCGGCGATCGGCTTTACCGTGGCGCTGTTCGTGGCCTCGGTCGCCTTTGATCCGGGTCCGGTTCAGGACGCGGCCAAGATGGGCGCCCTGTTCAGCTTTGGTGCGGCTGTCATCTCGATCGTCGTGGGGAAGCTGACCCGGGTGCAGAAGCAGAACAGCTGACCTCCGGGGGCAGTTTTGGAAAAGGGCGGTCTGACCGGGCCGCCCTTTTCATTTGTGCAATAAGGATTGTATTTTTCCGCCCCCATCCGACATAATATAAAGAAAAACAGCGCCTGATCATTGGGCGTTAACCATGTTCGGTGACCTTGCAGACGCTCTGCGGGCCATCCGCGGGCAGGCAAAAGCGGATCGCAATGCTGGAATTCATTGATGTCAGCAAGTCCTTCTGGACCGGCAAGCAGCGCAAGGTCATCCTTGACCGGGCGTCGTTCCGGGTGGAGCTTGGCAATTCTCTGGGCATCCTTGCCCCCAACGGCACCGGCAAGACGACCCTGATCAACATGATGGCGGGGCTGGAAAAACCGGACGAAGGAAAGATCCTCCGCACCAGCCGCATTTCCTTTCCGCTGGGGTTCATGGGTGGGTTGGTCCACAAACATACCGCGCGCGAGAACACCCGCTATATCGCGCGCCTGTATGGGCTTGATCCCGATTATGTCGAAGCGTTCTGCCGCTGGCTGTGCGACATCAAGGAATATTTCGACATGCCGGTCGGCACCTACAGCCAGGGGATGCGGTCGCGCCTGTCGTTTGCCCTGATGCTGGCGCTGGATTTCGACATCTACCTGATCGACGAAGGGATGCCGCAGACGACCGACGCCGCCTTTAACCGCAAGGCCGGCGAAATCATGCGCGAACGGCTGGAAACGACGACGGTCATCATCGTGTCCCACCAGCCCCAGACGCTCGAGAAGTTCGCCAGATCGGCCGCCGTGCTTGCCAATGGCCGTTTTCACATGTTTGACACCTTGGAAGAAGCGAAGCAGTTGTATGACTACGAAACCCAAGGCTAGAAAATTCCGCATCCGGCGCAGCGGCACCGGCCCGGGCAGTGCCCGGCCCGACACGCGTGCGCCGCTGGGTGCAATCGGCACGGCCCCCTCTGCCCCGCCGGCGGCCCCTGCCGCGCGGCCGATGGGCGGACAGGTGGACACCCCGGCGCAGGTTCAGGCGGAAACCGATCTTGATACGATCCGGGCCGAGGGGCTGACCGGGCGGCAACTCCGCATGGCCCGGCGTGTAGCCCAAAAGCATGGCATCGCCGCCACATCCGATTTCGACGCTGTGCGCCAACTGCGCGCGCGCGGGATCGACCCGTTTGAAAAATCCTCGATCCTTGAACTGGTCAAGCCGACCGCGGCGGCAGGGGGTGGGGGGCAGCCGCCCAGCAACCCGACCAACACCGCCGAACCCGCCTCTGCGGGTGGTCAGCCGCTTGGTCGGATTCAGCTGCCCCAGACCGTCCCACAGCAAAGCCGCGAGGTGGGCCATCCGGTTCAGCCGAACCCGGCGGATCAGCGGGCCCGCGAGATTCTGAAGATTCAGCGCGATATCGCCAAACGGCGGCGGCGGCGGCTGGTTCTGCTGGCATCGCGCCTGTCGATGTTCGTGATGCTGCCGACGCTGATCGCGGGGTACTACTTCTTCGCGATCGCAACGCCGCTGTTCGCCACGAAATCCGAGTTCGTGATCCAGCAGGCCGAAGGCGCATCCGCTGCCGCGGGTGGTCTTGGCGGATTGTTCCAGGGCACCAGCATGGCGACGCAGCAGGATAGCACGGCGGTGCAATCCTACCTGACCAGCCGCGACGCGATGCAGCGGCTGGACACCGAACACGGGTTCAAGGCCCATTTCTCGGACCCGTCCATCGACGCGATCCAGCGCCTGCCGCAGGATGCGTCGAACGAAGAGACCTTTGCCGCCTATCAGGACCACATCCGCATTGCCTATGACCCTAGCGAGGGCGTCATCAAGATGGAGGTCAGCGCCACCGATCCCACCGTCAGCCAGCGGTTCTCGGAGGCGCTGATCGGCTATGCGGAAGAGCAGGTCGACCAGATGACCCAGCGCCTGCGCGAAGATCAGATGGCCGGTGCAGAGCAGAGCTATCGCGATGCCGAGACGCGCCGCGAACAGGCCCTTCAGGAATTGCTGCGTATCCAGAACGAGGTGTCCGTCCTGAGCCCCGAGGGCGAGGTATCGGCCATTCTTGCGCAGGTCAGCACGCTGGAAACCCAGAAGCAGCAAAAGCAGCTTGAACTGGCACAGTTGAGCAGCGTGCGCCGCCCGAACGAGGCGCGCGTCAACGCCCTGACACAGGAAATCGCCAACCTTGACGATCTGATTATCGCCCTGCGCAGCCAGATGACCCAGCAAAGCGGTGAAGGGTCCACGCTGGCCTCCAAGACCACCGAATTGCGGCTGGCCGAGGAGAATTACCAGTTCCAGACCCTGATGGTGCAGCAGGCGCTGACCATGCGCGAAACCGCCCGGATCGAGGCCGAGCGGCAGGTCCGCTACCTGTCGCTCTCGGTGCGCCCGATTGCCCCGGACGATCCGACCTATCCCCGTGCGCTGGAAAACACGCTTGTCACCTTCCTGATCTTCGCGGGCATCTATCTGATGATCTCGCTTACCGCTTCCATCCTTCGCGAACAGGTCTCTTCCTGATGAAACATGTCCAGATTGGCGGTCTTACCGTCTCCAACGACCTTCCGCTTTGCGTCATCGCGGGCCCGTGCCAGCTTGAAAGCCGGGACCACGCCCTGATGATCGCCCGCACCATGGCCGAGGCCTGCGCTGCGGCGGGGGCGCAATATGTGTTCAAGGGCAGTTTTGACAAGGCGAACCGCACCTCCCTTTCGGGCAAGCGCGGACTTGGCGTCGACGAAGGTCTTGCCGTGCTTCAGGCCGTGAAGGATGAGATCGGCTGCCCGGTTCTGACCGACATCCATTCCGAGGCCCAATGCGCCCGGGTGGCAGAGGTCGCCGACATCCTGCAAATCCCCGCCTTCCTGTGCCGCCAGACCGACCTCTTGCTGGCCGCCGGAGAAACCGGCGCTGTGATCAACGTCAAGAAGGGGCAGTTTCTGGCCCCGTGGGACATGCCCAACGTGGTGTCCAAGATCGAAAGCACCGGCAACACGCGCATCCTGCTGACCGAGCGGGGAGCCTCGTTCGGCTATAACACCCTTGTGGCCGATATGCGGTCTTTGCCGATCATGGCCCGCAGCGGTTACCCGGTGGTCATGGATGCGACCCATTCGGTGCAGCAGCCGGGTGGTCAGGGCGGATCGTCCGGTGGCCAGCGTGAATTTGCACCGGTCATGGCCCGTGCCGCGGTCAGCCTTGGGATCGGGGCCGTGTTCATCGAAACGCACGAGGACCCGGACACTGCGCCCTCGGACGGGCCGAACATGATCCCGCTGTCGCGGATGCCCGCGCTTGTTGACAGCCTCATGGGGTTTGACCGGCTGGCCAAGGCAGACCCGCTGCACGTCTGACTTTCACCCCCGGCGTTTCCGTCCTAGGGTTTGGGCATTCGTTCATTGCTGCGGTTTCCCATGCGCTTTTTTCACATCCTTCTGATCTGTCTGACCCTGGTCCTGTCGCCTTCGCTGTCACCGGCGCAGACGACCGAAGCCCCTTCGGGCCCGATCACGACCCAAAGTTCGGCCACCGATGACGCGGCCATCGCCACCCGCATCCGCGACATCATCGGCGAGTTGGGGGGATATGAGGATGTGACCGTTCAGGTAAGCGACGGCATCGTTACGCTACGCGGCACAGCCACCTCGGCCGCCGAGATCGACAGCCTGACCGGGCTTGCCACCCGCGTCGAAGGGGTGGTCGCGGTCAAGAACGAGGTGACGGAAACAGGCGATCTGGCCCGGCGGCTGGACCCGGCCATGGACCGGTTCCTGGCGCGGGTCGATCAGTTGATCACCCTTCTGCCCCTGATCCTGATTGCGCTTGCGGCATTTCTTGCCGTGGCCTTTGTTGGCCGGGTTCTGGCGCGGATGAAGCAGCCGTGGGACCGGCTCGCGCCCAATGCCTTCATCGCCGATCTCTATCGCCAGATCGTGCTTATCATTTTTGTGGTCGCCGGACTGGTGATTGCGCTGGATATCCTGAACGCCACCGCGCTTTTGTCCACCATCCTTGGCGCGGCGGGGATCGTCGGCCTTGCCATCGGTTTCGCGGTCCGTGACACGGTAGAAAACTATATCGCCTCGGTCCTGCTTTCGATCCGGCAGCCGTTCCGGCCGAACGACACGGTGGAAATCAACGGTGATCAGGGCAAGGTGATCCGCCTGACCAGCCGGGCGACGATCCTGCTGAGCTTTGACGGCAACCACATCCGTATCCCGAATTCGACCGTGTTCAAAAGCCGCATCATCAACTTCACCCAGCAATCCGACCGGCGGTTCATGTTCGACCTTGCCGTCGATCCGGGCGCAGATCTGTCGCAGGCGCGCACGATTGCCGCCGAGACGGTGCAGGGCCTTCCCTTTGTCCTTGCCGAACCGGCCGCGCAGGCCTGGATCGAAGGGATCGAACCGGGCGGCGCGCAGATTAAGGTGACCGGCTGGATCGACCAACATGAGACATCGATCCTGCTGGCGCGGGGCGAGGCGCTGCGCCTTGTGAAGCGCGCCTTTGAAGAGGCGGGAATCGACCTTGTGAACGCGGTCCAGCGGGTGCTTCTTGAAGGGGCACCGGGGCCGGAGACCCCGGCACAACAGGCCGCCGCGGCCGCGCCCGAGTCCGCGGAATCGGCCGAGGTCGCGACAGTTGAAACCACCAATGAAACCGCGCTGGACAAGATGATCGATGCAGAGCGCGAACAGGACGAGACCGAGGACCTGCTGACCGAGGACGCCACGAAAGAATAGCCGAATTTTTCGGATTGAAAGGGGTTGAACAGTCCCACAAGGCCGAGTATCTAGCCCCTCGCTGCTGGGGTGTAGCCAAGTGGTAAGGCAACGGTTTTTGGTACCGCGTACCGTAGGTTCGAATCCTACCACCCCAGCCAGCCTAGCGTTTCCCTGATGTCCCGCCCATTGTGTCCGGGCCCCGTGCCATGGGGCAGCGGGGTCTTTTGGTATATGTGAAAGAAGACCACTTCTTTACCGCGACGGCGGAATGTAGCAGCTTGGGACGATCACGGCAGATTATGCCGCTGGCACCTTTGTGAAGGCAGAGAAGAATGAAATCCACGGGACTGGATGCCGCCGACATTCGTATTCTCACTGCACTGCAACTGCATGGTCAGCTGAGCAAGTCGCGATTGGCGGAACTGGTCAACCTGTCACCCACCCCCTGCTGGGCGCGTTTGGATCGGTTGCGGGCGGCCGGTTATATTCGTGGGTTTCACGCCGATCTGGCGTTGGAGCGCATCGCCGACTTCACCCAGGTTATCGTTACGGTTTCGCTGCAACGGCATCGCAAGTCCGACTTCGACCGGTTCGAGGCCCTGATCCAGACTATGGATGAGATCACCCTGTGCATCGCGACCGGCGGCGGGATGGACTATGTCCTGCATGTCTACACGCCCAGTCTGGCGGCGTTCCAGGAACTGATGGACAGGCTGCTGGCGGCCGATGTCGAGGTGGATCGCTACATGACCTACATCGCGACCCGCAGAATCAAATCGATTCAGCCCAGTGTCGGAAAACTGATCGCACGTGGCGCGAACTGACCACCTGCGTCTGAACAGACTTTGAAGGCCAGAAAAATCGGTCCGTTTGGGCTGTCCAAACCGATATTTCCAGACCGCAGCCGGGCAATTTCCCGGACTAGAACCTCGCCAGATCCAACCGCTGATGACCTGACCGGTCCCACGCAAGAGAAGGCGACTGACATGAAGAACGCAGACGATTTTGGCTTCGGCACCCAGATCCGCAAGTCCCCGTATTTCGACGCGACCGTCCGCTGGGGCGCGACCGGCTTTTCCGTCTACAACCACATGTATATCCCGCGCGACTTCGGGAACCCGGAACAGAACTTCTGGAACCTTGTGAACGAAGCAATCCTGTGTGACGTGGCCGTGGAACGTCAGGTCGAAATCACCGGGCCGGACGCCGCCAAATTCGTGCAGATGCTGACCCCGCGCGACCTGTCCAAGATGGCCGTGGGCCAGTGCAAATACATCCTGATCACCAACGCAGACGGCGGCATCCTGAACGACCCGATCCTGCTGCGTCTTGCTGAAAACCACTTCTGGATCTCGCTGGCCGACAGCGACATCCTGCTCTGGGCACAGGGCGTGGCCGTCAACTCGGGCCTCGACGTCACCATTGGCGAACCCGACGTGTCGCCTCTGCAGCTTCAGGGCCCGAAGTCGGGCGAGATCATGCGCGCCTTGTTCGGCGACGAGATCATGGACCTGAAATACTACTGGCTGCGCGCGGTCGAACTGGATGGGATCCCGCTGATCGTGTCCCGCACCGGCTGGTCCAGCGAACTAGGCTATGAACTGTACCTTCAGGATGGGTCGCGCGGCGACGAGCTGTGGGAAAAGATCATGGCAACCGGTCTCGAATTCGGCCTGAAGCCCGGCCACACCTCCTCGATCCGGCGGATCGAAGGCGGGATGCTGTCCTACCACGCCGATGCCGACATCAAGACCAACCCGTTCGAACTGGGGTTGGGTCGTCTTGTGAACCTCGACATAGAGGCCGATTTCATCGGCAAGGCCGCGCTGCGCCGCATCAAGGAAGAGGGCGTCGCCCGCAAGCAGGTTGGTCTGGTCATCGACTGCGATCCGCTGAAAGGCCCCAACACCCGCTTCTGGCCGATCAACCAGAACGGTGAAAACGTCGGCAAGGTCACCTCGGCCGTCTATTCGCCGCGTCTGGAAAAGAACATCGCGCTGGCCATGGTCGCCGTCGAATGTTCCGAGCTGGGCACCGAGATCGAGGTCGTCACCGGCTCCGGTCCGGCACGGGCAACCATCGTTGAAGTTCCCTTCTACGACCCGAAAAAGTCGCTCGCCGCGGCCTGAGCCAGAACAAGGACCATCACGACATGTCCGATCTCTCGATCCAGCTGCACTGGCACCGTGCCGAAGCCGAATTCAAGCCCAACGCCTATTCGGCAGAACACACGGTTCAGTATAACAGCAATTTCGACGTGATGGTGGATGCCGCCCCTGATTGGGGCGGCGATCCCGCCAACACCAACCCCGAACAGGCGCTGGCCTCTGCCCTGTCCAGCTGTCACATGATGACCTTCCTTGCGCTTTGCGCCAAGGCCGGTTGGCCGGTGGCAAGCTATCACGACCACGCGGTCGCCCATCTGGGCAAGAACCCCAAGGGGCAGATGTCCGTGACGAAAATCGACCTGCATCCGGTCGTCCGTTTCGACACCGGGTTCACCGTCAGCGATGACGAAATGGCCGAGATGCAGGACCGCGCGCACCGCTACTGCTTTATCGCAAACACGCTGGCCGACAGCGTCGAGGTCAACGTTCTCTGACCCTGAAAAGGACTTTCCCCGTGCAAAACAGCGACATCCTGCTGCGTGACCTTGATGACACCGGCATCTTGCGTCTGACCCTGAACGACGGGCGGCGGCGCAATCCGCTGTCCGAGGCGATGTTGGCCAGCCTTGGCGAGGCATTTGCCGAGGCCGGGGAAAATCCGAAGGTCCGGGTGATCGTCCTGGCCGCAAATGGTCCAGCGTTCAGCGCGGGCCACGACCTGAAGGAAATGACCGCAGGTCGCGCCGGGCCGGACCGCGGCCGCGCCTATTTCACCAAGGTCATGACCCAATGTTCCGGCGTCATGCAGGCGATCGTCAATTGCCCCAAGCCGGTGATCGCCGAGGTTGCAGGGATCGCCACCGCCGCCGGCTGCCAATTGGTCGCCAGCTGCGATCTGGCCGTCGCTGCCGAAGAGGCGCAATTCAGCACGCCGGGGGTCCACATCGGCCTGTTCTGCTCTACCCCGATGGTCGCCCTGTCGCGCAACGTGTCGGGCAAACACGCGATGGAAATGCTGCTGACCGGCGATATGACGACCGCGACCCGCGCCGCGGAAATCGGGCTGGTGAACCGGGTTGTCCCGGCCGAAGATCTGACCCGGACCGCGATGGAGATGGCCGCCAAGATCGCGTCGAAATCCAGCATGACGCTGGCGACCGGCAAGCGCGCGTTCTACGCCCAGCGGGAAATGGGGCTGGCCGCGGCCTACGACTATGCGAGCCAAGTCATGGTCGACAACATGCTGGCCCGTGACGCCGAAGAAGGCATCGGTGCCTTCATCGAAAAACGCAGCCCCCAGTGGCAGGATGCCTGACCGATGACAAACCCCTACAACACCGATCTTGACCGGACCCCGGCCAACTATCAGCCGCTGACGCCGCTGACCTTTCTGGAGCGGGCCGCGAACGTCTTTCCCGATCACACCGCCATTGTTCATGGTGCCCTGCGCCGCAGCTATGCCGAATTCTACGCGCGGTCCCGCCGTCTGGCTTCGGCCCTGACCAAGAACGGGATCCGGCGCGGCGACACGGTATCGGCGCTTCTGCCCAACACGCCGGCCATGCTGGAATGCCACTATGGCGTGCCGATGTGTGGCGCGGTTCTGCATTCGATCAACACCCGTCTGGATGCCGCGATCATCGCGTTCCAACTGGATCACGCGATGGCGAAGATCGTCATCGTCGACAGCGAGTTCATGCCCCTGCTGCAAGAGGCGCTGTCGCTAGCCCAAGTTGCGCCACTGGTCATTCAGGTGGACGATCCCGAATATGACGGCCCCCGCACCGAAGTAGAGGTCGCCGATTACGAGGTCTTCCTGACCCGGGGCAACCCTGACTTCGATTGGCTGATGCCAGAAGACGAATGGGACGCGATTTCGATCAACTATACCTCGGGCACCACCGGCGACCCGAAGGGGGTCGTGTCACACCACCGGGGGGCCTACCTGCTGGCGCAGGGCAACGCGCTGACCACTTCGATGAAGAAGCACGCGGTCTACCTCTGGACCCTGCCGATGTTCCATTGCAACGGCTGGTGTTTCCCCTGGACCCTGTCGGCCATCGTGGGCACCCATGTCTGCCTGCGGCAGGTTCGGGCCGAACCGATCTGGTCGGCGCTGGCCGAAGAGGAGGTTACCCATCTGTGCGGTGCGCCCATCGTGATGTCGCTGCTGATCGGCGCGCCGGACGCGGCCAAGCGCGACCTGTCGCATACGGTGCAGTTCTTCACCGCCGCCGCCCCGCCGCCCGAAAGCGTTCTGGCCGCGATGAAAGAGGCGGGTTTCGACGTGACCCACCTATACGGGCTAACCGAAACATATGGCCCCGCAGTCGTCAACGACTGGCACCGCGACTGGTCCGACCTGCCCGCCGACCAACAGGCGACGTTGAAGGCCCGTCAGGGCGTCCGCTATCTGCCGCTGGAAGGGCTGGACGTCCTGGACCCGGACACCATGCAACCGGTCCCGCGTGACGGGCAGACCATGGGCGAGGTGATGTTCCGCGGCAACGTGGTGATGAAGGGCTATTTCCGCAACCCCACGGCCACGCAGAAGGCCTTTGAAGGCGGCTGGTTCCATTCGGGTGATCTGGGTGTCCGGCATCCGGACGGCTATATCCAGCTGAAGGACCGGTCCAAGGACATCATCATTTCCGGCGGCGAAAACATCTCGTCCATCGAAGTGGAAGAGGCGCTGTATCGGCACCCCGCCGTGGGCACGGCAGCCGTGGTTGCCATGCCGCATGACAAATGGGGCGAAACGCCCTGCGCCTTCGTCGAGTTGAAGCCGGGCCAGCAAGCGGATTCCGAAACGCTTCGCGCTTGGTGCCGGTCGCAACTGGCGCCCTACAAGGTGCCCGGGCGGTTCGTCTTCACCGAGATCCCGCGCACCTCGACCGGGAAGATCCAGAAGTTCGTGCTGCGGGAACAGGCACGGCAGCCCGAATTCACCTAAGGCTCAGCAATTTTTCCGGGCGGCGCTGCGATCAGGTCGGCGCCGCCCGACCTTTCCAGAGCGCCATAAAGACCGACAAGATCGCGCCAAGATCGGCCAGAACCACCCCGCCGATCAGGAGATCGTGGACAACGCCGCCGCCCAGTCGGGAAAGTTCGACGCCCGCCGCAACGATCAGCGCCAGCATCACCAGCCAGCCCGGCCCGCGCCACCCGGTCCAAAGGATCGCGCCCGCGACAAGCGCCAGCCCGACAAGGGTCAGTTCCGACAGTCCCGCGAAGGGCACCAGTAGAAGGTGCAGCACGGCGGCCAGCCCCATCATCAGCGCCCCGAAGCGAAAGCTGCCAAAGCCGGAAGCGGAAATAATGTTCTGTGTCATGGCGGCCCCCGGTCAGACGAAATCTATGTGCTTGTTGAACGGCATTTCGCGGATGCGCTGCCCTGTCGCCGCGAAGATCGCGTTGGCCAATGCGGGGGCCGCGGGTGGCACCATCGGTTCGCCAATCCCGCGCACCTTGGAACCGTTCTCAAGCCCCCGAACGTGGATGCGCGGCGCTTGCCAGATCCGCATCGCTTCGTGGTCGTAGTAGTTTTGCTGCTGGGCCATCCCATCGGCATAGGTGATCTCGCAATTGATCGCATGGCCAAGGCCAAAGACGATCCCGCCCTGCACCAGCCCTTCGAAATTGACCGGGTCCACCACGGTGCCCACGTCGCAGGCGGCCCAGACATCGTCAATCCTGATGCCCCTGTCGGTGGCTGTCACCTCGATGATCTGGGCGAAGGGCACGCCGAAACTTTCGACAAAGGCCACCCCACGCCCCTTGCCGTTGCCAAGCGGACCGGCCCACGACGCCATCTCGCCCACGGTTTCCAGCACCCGGCGCGAAGCCTCGTGGCCCATCAGCCTGATCCGTTCTTCAAGCGGGTCGGCCCCGGCCGCGTGGATCAATTCGTCCAGAAAACTGTCGAAGATGAACCCGGCCCCTGGCGCGCCCACCGCCCGCCAGGACGACACGGGCGCCAGCCCTTCGGCCCGAAAACCCCGGACGCGCAGGTTGGGAATATTATAGGGATTGTTCCAGGCCCCGGATGTGATCTGGGAATCCGGACCGGGGATATTCATGCCGATCCGCCCCATTTGCGAGGCCATGACCGATGGTGCGGCGATATCCACCTCCATCGCCTCGACCCGGCCATTTGCGACCACGCCGCGCCCGCGCCCGATGGCAGGATGGCGGGGATAGTCGTGGGCGAAATCCTCTTCCCGGCTGTACGTCAGCTTGACCGGGATGCCGGGCATCTGCACGGCGATGGCAGCTGCGTGTTTCAGATACTCCAGTTCCAGCCGGTGGCCGAAACTGCCGCCGATGAACTGGTTATGGAACCGGATCTGGTCAGGCGTTTGCCCGGTGATCGCGGCGACCTGACGTTGCAGGAATTGCGGCATCTGGTGGCCGGTCCAGACATCGGTGCTGTCCGCGTTCACCCGGACGATGGCGTTCAGCGGTTCCAGCGGGGCGTGCGCAACATACGGCGACCGGTATTCCGCTTGAACCACGTCCGTAGCGGCGGAGATCGTGGCGCTGGTGTCGCCCTCATCCCGCCAGGTCTTGTCGAGTTGATCGTCGTTGAAGGCGTCGGCAAGCGCGGTCCAATGGTCATCCTGTTCGGCCAGATAGGGGGCCGGGCCCCAGTCCACCTCGACCGTTTCGGCAGCGCGGATCGCCCGCCAGGTATTGTCGGCAATGACCGCGATCCCTCCAGGGATTTCCAGCACGTCGCTGACCCCGCGCATCGCACGCGCGGCGCTGTCGTCATAGGACAGAAGGGCGCCGCCCTGCCGGGGGTTGGTGCGGACGGCGGCGTGCACCACCCCCTCGACCTTCAGGTCGATCCCATAGGTCATGGTCCCGGTTGATTTGGCGACAATATCGACCCGCTGGGTCGGTTTGCCGATCAGCCGCCATTCAGCGGGGTCGCGCAAGGTCACATCCTGAACCGGGTCAACGCCCGCCGCAGCGGAGGCCAGCGCGGTATAGTCAAGCCGCGTCCCGTCTGGCAGGACCACCGCGCCGCTTTCGGTCCGCAGATCTTCGACCGCGACGCCGGTTTCCCGCGCGGCGGCCAGTTTCAGCGTTTCCCGCGCAATCGCCCCGGCCCGCCGCAGCTTGTCGAAACTGTCGGGCATGGCGGACGACCCGCCGGTCCCTTGCATCCCCAAAAGCTTGGCCACGCCGCCCAGCGCATCGCGCACCGTTTCCGCGCCCCAGCTTTCGTTTGTCGGCATGAATGGGACGGCCTCGGACGTCAGCGCGGTATTGTAATAGGCCGGATCGGGGGCGCCAAAACTGACCTCAAACTGGCCCATCTCAAGGTCCATTTCCTCGGCGATCAGGACCGCCTGCGCCGAGGTGACCCCCTGCCCCTTATCCGCATGAGGCGTGATCAGGGTGATCCCGTCCGCGCGGACAAGAACCCAAGGGTTGAAGGATGCCTCGCCCTCGGCCAGCCCCTCCAAAAGCGGGTTGGGATGGGGTGTCCGGGCCGAGTAGACGCCAAAGGCGACCCCGCCCGCGATGGCGGCAGAGCCGATCAGGAACCCACGCCGGGTGATGGTGCGCAAACGGCTCATCTCAGGCCTCCTTCAACTTGGCGGCGGCGGTGTGGATCGCGGCCCGGATGCGGGGGTAGGTGCCGCATCGGCACAGGTTCCCCCACATGGCATCGTCGATATCGGCATCCGTCGGGTCCGGGTTTTCCGCCAAAAGGGCGGCAGCCTGCATGATCTGACCGGACTGGCAATAGCCACATTGCGCGACCTGATGGTCTATCCACGCCTCTTGCACCGCGTGCAGCGCATCCGGCGTGCCAAGGCCGTTGATCGTTAACACCTCGGCCCCTTCGGCATCGGCGGCGGGGGTCTGGCAGGATCGCACGGCCTCGCCGTTCAGATGCACGGTGCAGGCCCCGCATTGGGCAACGCCGCAGCCATATTTCACGCCGGTGATGCCCAACTCGTCCCGCAGCACCCACAACAGGGGCATGCCGGGTTCGACATCCACTTCACGTTCAATTCCATCGACGATCAGTTTCATGCGTACCTCTGTCCGTTGGTTGTTTGGAATCTAGGGGATCTGGAAATAATTGCGACCCCTCTGGTCCGAGGCGAGCCCTTCACCTAGCGTCAACAAAGACACGATCGCGTCGAAAACCACCCCCGAAACGGCGTCCCGGTGCCTTTCGCCCGGCTGCCAAACCCGGCATGGTGCGGGCATGACAGACCTACTTGCCATGATCGAAGATGCGCGCGCCCGGCTGCGTGGACGCGCGGATGCAACGCCGTTCATTCCCTCCCCCTTCATGACCCGCGCGACCGGGCATGATTTCATGATGAAGCTGGAAATCGCCCAGCCCATCGGCGCCTTCAAACTGCGCGGGGCGATGAATGCGGTTCTGGCCCTGCCAGAGGCGACCCGGGGGGTGACCTGCTGTTCCACCGGCAATCACGGGCGGGGTGTGGCCTATGCTGCCGCCCTACGCGGGATGCGGGCGGTGATCTGCATGTCGGAACTGGTGCCGCAGGCCAAGGTGGATGGAATCCGCGCCCTCGGGGCCGAGGTTTGCATCATCGGCCGGAGCCAGGACGAGGCGATGGCGGAAAGCCAGCGGTTGGTCGCGGCAGAGGGGCTGGTCGAAATCTCACCCTTTGACGATCCATTCGTCATCGCGGGGCAAGGCACCATCGGGGCCGAGATGATGGAGGCCCGCCCGGACCTGCACACGATCCTTGTGCCGCTGTCGGGGGGCGGGTTGGCGGCTGGGGTTGCCGTGGCGGCCAAGGCCGCGAACCCGGATGTGAGGGTGATCGGCGTGACCATGGACCGGGGCGCGGCGATGCACGCGTCCCTTCTTGCGGGTCATCCGGTGGAGGTGGCGGAGGTGCCCAGCCTTGCCGACAGCCTTGGCGGCGGGATCGGGTTGGACAATCGCCTGAGCTTTCCTGTCTGCCGCGACCTGCTGGATGCCACGGTTCTGGTCACTGAAGAAGAAATCCGAGACGCGATGCAGGTGCTGTTCTTCGAGGACAGGTTGGTGGCAGAGGGCGCGTCGGTTGTCGGGCTGGCGGCGATCCTGTCGGGTAAGGTCAAGCCCGTGGGGCCGGTCGGAACCATCATCACCGGCCGAAATCTTGATATGCAGCGGTTCCACCAGATCGTCGGCGGGGCCGATGTGGTTCTGGGGGATGTGACGGTGAAAGGACGGACCTATGGCGCATGACATCCAGATCGTGACCGAGGCGCAATTGCGCGCGGCTGTATCGCTTAACCTGACCACGGTCGACGTGATCGAACGGGCCTTTGCCGCGCTGGCCTCCGGCGAGGTGGTCATGCCGCCGATCCTGTCGATGGACCTGCCGCAAGCAAACGGAGAGGTGGACGTGAAGACCGCCTATATCCCCGGCTTCGATGGCTTTGCGATCAAGGTCAGCCCCGGGTTCTTCGACAACCCGAAGATCGGCCTGCCCAGCCTGAACGGGCTGATGATCCTGTTTTCGGCCAAAACCGGGTTAGTCGAGGCGGTCTATCTGGACAACGGATACCTGACCGACATCCGCACCGCCGCGGCTGGGGCGGTCGCCGCGCGGCATCTTGCCCCGAAGGAGGTACAGACCGCCGGGGTGATCGGCACCGGGGTTCAGGCCCGGCTGCAACTGCAAGCCGCCCATCTGGTCCGCCCGTTTGACCGTGTGTTGGTGCACGGCCGCGACATCGACAAGGCCCGCGCCTGTGCCGCCGATCTGTCCAACGCGCTGGGAATAGAGGCCGTGGCGATGGCCGATCCGGCAGACCTAGTCGCACAAAGCCAGCTGGTGGTGACAACCACGCCCGCCCGAACCCCCGTGCTGCGGGCCGAGTGGCTGCATCCGGGGCTGCACATCACCGCCATGGGGTCCGATCAGGAAGGCAAGAACGAGATCGACCCGGCCGCCATTGCGGCCGCCGATCTGTATGTCTGCGACCGGGTCAGCCAGTGCGAGGTGTCGGGCGAATTGGAAGCGGCCCGCGCCGCAGGGCTGCTGGCAGGGGTGACGCCGCCGGAATTGGGCGAGGTGGTTACCGGCGCCAAGGCCGGCCGCCAATCCGAAGACGATATCACGATCTGCGACCTGACCGGCACCGGGGCGCAGGACACGGCGATTGCCAGCCATGTCCGCGCCATGCTGCCCGATGCGGGCACGCGGATCAGCGCCTGACGATCAGCCCAGCGCGTAGCCCGCGCCACGCACCGTGCGGATCGGGTCGCCCGCGTCCTTGCCCAGCGCCTTGCGCAGCCGCCCGACGTGCACGTCGACCGTCCGGGTATCGACGTAAATGTCCTGCCCCCAGACCCGGTCCAGAAGCTGTTCGCGCGACCAGACCCGGCCCGGCTTTTCCATGAATGTGGCCAGCAGGCGAAACTCTGTCGGGCCAAGTTTTACCGGGCTGCCCGCACGGGTCACCCGGTGGCTTTCGGCGTCGAGCGTGATGTCTTCATAGGTCAGCACCTCGCCCACGGTGGCGGGGCGGGACCGGCGCAGCTGGCTTTTGATCCGGGCCATCAGTTCGGTGACGGAATAGGGTTTGACGACGTAATCATCCGCCCCCGTGTCCAGCCCGCGCACCCTGTCCACCTCTTCCGAGCGGGCAGAGAGCATGATGATCGGAATGGCCCGCGTTTCTGACCGGGTCTTAAGCTGGCGGCAAAGCTCGATCCCCGAGAGGTTCGGCATCATCCAGTCCAGAACGATCAGGTCCGGCGCATCCTCGGCCACCAGCAGCTTGGCCTCTTCCCCGTTCGGGGCCTGCGACACGCGGAACCCTTCGGCTTCGAGGTTGTAGATCAGCATTTCCCGCTGGGCCGGTTCGTCCTCGACCACAAGGATATGGGGTGCGAGGGCGGCCATGTTATTCGGCCCCGGTGGCGTAGGCCGTGTTGTCGCCCTTGGGCCGGGTTTCCTCGGGCATTTCGCCGGTAACCAGATAGATCACCTGTTCAGCCATATTGGTCACCAGATCACCCATCCGTTCCACGTTCTTGGCGATGAAGTGCAGGTGCATGCAGGGGGTGATGTTGCGCGCGTCTTCCAGCATGAAGGTCAGGAATTCACGGAACAGCGCGTTATACATCTGGTCCACGTCCAGATCCCGCTGGCGGACGCTTTCGGCCAGAACCTCGTCCCCGCGCAGATAGGCATCCAGCGTGTCATGCAGCATTCCCTGCACTTCGCGGGCCATGCGGCGGATGGCGGCGTCGGACCCGGCGATGGGGCGCATATCGACAAGCACGCTGGTGCGTTTGGCGATGTTCTTGGCATAGTCGCCGACCCGTTCAAGGCTGGCCGCCAGCCGCAGCACGGTCAGCAACACGCGCAGGTCCTTGGACACGGGCGCCCGAAGGGCGATGGTGCGGGCCACTTCGTCGTTGATCTGCTGTTCCAGCGCGTCAACGGCCTTGTCACCCTTGCGGACCTTGTCGGCCAGTTCCACATCGCGGGTTTCCAGCGATTGGGCCCCATCAAGGATCGCCGCCTCGACCAGCCCGCCCATTTTCATGGCAAGCGCCTGGATGGCCTCAAGATCGCGGTCGTAGGCGGAAGAAATATGTCTGTCGTTCATGTCCTGAACTCCTACCCGATCCGGCCGGAAATATAGGCTTCGGTCCGGCTGTCTTCGGGGTTGGTGAAAATCTGGTCGGTATCGCCGTATTCGACAAGATTGCCGAGGTGGAAGAAGGCGGTGCGCTGGCTGACACGCGCGGCCTGCTGCATCGAATGGGTCACGATCACCACGGAATAACGGGTGCGCAGTTCGTCGATCAGTTCCTCGACCTGTGCGGTGGCGATGGGGTCAAGCGCCGAACAGGGTTCATCCATCAAAAGAACCTCGGGTTCGGTGGCGACGGCGCGGGCGATGCACAGGCGTTGCTGCTGGCCACCGGACAGGCCGGTGCCCGGCGCGTGCAGCCGGTCCTTCACCTCGTCCCAGATGGCGCCGCGGCGCAGAGCCTTTTCTACGATCTCGTCCAGATCCGCCTTGTTGCGGGCCAGCCCGTGAATGCGCGGACCATAGGCCACGTTGTCATAGATGGACTTTGGAAAGGGGTTCGGTTTCTGGAACACCATGCCGACCTTGGCGCGCAGCTGCACCGGGTCCACGCGGCGGTCATAGATGTCTTCGCCGTCCAGCAGGATGTCGCCTTCGACCCGGCAGACGTCAATCGTGTCGTTCATCCGGTTCAGGCAGCGCAGGAAGGTGGACTTGCCACAGCCGGACGGGCCGATGAAGGCGGTCACGGTCTTGTCGGCGATGTCCACGTTCACATCTTTGATGGCGTGGTTGTCGCCGTAATAGACCTGCACCCCGCGGGCCGAGATCTTGATATCGTCCATCTGGACTGCCCTTTCCGTCACTGTCGTGTCTTTCATCGTATCGGTCCCTGCCAATCCTACCAACGCCGTTCAAACCGGCGCCGCAGAAGGATGGCGACAAAGTTCATGGCCAGCAGGAAGACCAGCAGGATGATGATCCCGCCCCAAGCCCGTTCGTAATAGGCAGGGTCGGCCCGCTTGGCCCATTCGTAGATTTGCGCGGGCATGGCCGAATTCGGCGCAAGAAACCCGTCGGCCAGTGTTTCCGGTGCGTTGGTGGCGATAAAGCCAACCATCCCGATCAGAAGCAGCGGGGCAGTTTCGCCCAGTGCCTGTGCCAGCCCGATGATCGTCCCAGTAAGGATGCCCGGCATCGCCAGCGGCAGGACGTGGTGGAACGTCGCCTGCATCTTCGACGCGCCCACGCCCAGCGCCGCATCGCGGATCGACGGCGGCACGGCCTTCAGGCTGGCGCGGGTCGAAATCACAATTGTCGGCAGGGTCATCAGCGTCAGGGTCAACCCGCCCACCAGCGGCGCCGATTGCGGCAGATGCGCGACCTGAATGAACACAGCCAGACCAAGGATACCGAACACGATGGACGGCACAGCGGCGAGGTTCGAGATGTTCACCTCGATCAGGTCGGTGAACCGGTTCTTTGGCGCGAATTCTTCCAGATAGATCGACGCGGCCACCCCGATGGGCAGGGCGCAGGCCAGAACCACCAACATCATGAACAGCGAGCCGATCATCGACAAGCCCATCCCCGCCGCCTCGGGCCGGCTTTCGGACGCGTCGGCCCCGGTGATGAACCGCCAATTGAACCGCCGCTCCACGATGCCTGCGTCCCGCATCTGGTCCACAAGGTCCAGATGCGCGGCGTCAAGGTTCTTGTCCTCGGACAGCGACTCGCGCGTGACGCGCCCCTTGAGGTAGCCATCGACCCGACTGGAGGCGAGGAAGTCAAAGGTGAGCGGCTGGTCCAGCATCTCGGGATTGGCCAGCACGTAGTCTCGCAGGTCCGCCCCGGCAGACGACGACAGCATCAAAAGCAGGGTCTTCTGATCCATGTCCGTGTCAATCCCGGCGCGGCCAAGCGCGGTTTCGATCGCGGTGCCGACCATCTCTTTGTATTTGCCGGTCTTAAGAACCGATGCCTCTGCCGCTTCGATCTCCTCGGCGGTCAGGGTCATTTCGACGGTGATGAAGGTCTGGGTGAAGGCACGGGTGCCGTTCGAAATGATCGCCACCATCAGCGCCAGCAGGAAGGCCAGTCCGATGCCGACGGCGATCAGCCCATAGACCTTGAACCGGGTCTCGGCCGCATTGCGTTTGCGGGTGCGGGCGTCAAGCTCCAGCAGCGACGACTTGCGGCGCGGTGTATTTGCGTCGGTGTCGGTCATTCGTACTGCTCCCGGTATTTGCGCACGATGTAGAGGGCGAGGACGTTCAGCCCCAGCGTGATGACGAACAGGGTCATCCCAAGCGAGAAGGCCACGAGCGCCTCGGGCGAGGAAAAGTCGCTGTCGCCGGTCAGTTGGCTGACGATCTTGGCGGTCACGGTGGTCATGGCATCAAAGGGGTTCAGCGACAGGCGTGCTGCGGCCCCTGCCCCCAGCACGACGATCATGGTTTCGCCGATGGCGCGCGAGGCGGCCAGAAGAATGGCCCCGACGATCCCTGGCAGGGCGGCGGGCAGAACCACATGCCGCACGGTTTCCGATTTGGTGGCGCCAAGGCCCAGCGACCCGTCGCGCATCGCCTGCGGCACCGCGTTGATGATGTCATCGGACAGCGAGGACACAAAGGGGATCAGCATGATCCCCATGACCAGCCCGGCGGTCATCACCGCCGTCCCGCCCTGCATCCAACTCGCGCCCTCCGGCCCAAAGACAGTCAGCAGCAGCGGACCAACCGTCAGAAGCGCGAAAAGGCCATAGACGATGGTGGGGATACCGGCGAGCACTTCCAGAAGCGGCTTGGCAATGGCCCGGAACTTTGGCCCCGCGTATTCGGACAGGTAGAAGGCGGCGAACAGGCCGATCGGCACCGCAACCGCCAGCGCGATGGCAGAAATATAGAGCGTCCCCCAAAGCAGCGGCAGGATCCCAAGGCTGGAACCGCCCCCAAAGGAAGGTTGCCAGACAGTCCCGAAGAAGAAATCCGCCGCCGGATAAAGCCGGAAGAACTCGACCGTGTTGAAGATCAGCGACAGGACGATCCCCAGCGTGGTCAGAATCGCGATAGAGGCCGCGCCGATCAGCAGCCACAGGATGCCGCGTTCAACCGCGTTTCGGGCGCGGAAGGCCGGGCCGGTCCGTGACAGGGCAAGGAAGGTCAGGCCGAGGGAAACCGCAAGGATCAGCAGCGTCGGCACAAAGGTGCCCCCGGCCGTGACCCCGCGCATCCGCAGGAATGACCAGACTCCAAGCACCAGAAGTGCGGGGACAAGCCCCGTCAGCGCAACGTTGTAGCCATAGTAACCGGGCAGAGAATGCAGTTGCCTTATGTCGCCCCCGGCGCGGCCCAGCGCGCGGGACCGTCCAAGAAAATAGCCCGCCACGGCGATGGCGAGCACGGCAATCAGGGTCCATTGTGCGGGCATGGTTGCTCCGGTCCGGTTGGTCGTGGGTCGGGGCGGCGACACATGCCGCCGCCCCGGTGTGGGCTTAGTTGCCCATGGTCTGTTCGGCTTCGATCATCGCCTGAGTCGCGGCCAGTTCCGGATCGGACACGAGGCCATAGGCGGCCAGCGGGCCATCGGGACCTGCGATTTCGTCAGCCATGAAGAACTGTGCGTATTCCTTCAGGCCGGGGATCACGCCAAGGTGGGCGGCCTTGATGTAGAAGAACAGCGGGCGCGACACCGGGTAGTCGCCCGAAGCGATGGTTTCGGTCGACGGCGCGACGCCGCCCATGGTGGCAACCTTCAGGCTGTCGGTGTTGTTTTCATAGAAGGCCAGGCCGAACACACCCAGCGCGTTGGCGTTGGCGTCAACGCGGGCAAGGGTTTCGGTGTAATCGCCGTCGATATCAATCGAACGACCATCGGCGCGGACGGCCATGCAGGCGGCTTCGGCGGCATCTTCATCCATGCCCATGGCTTCCATCGCGGCCAGCGCGCCGGTGTCTTCGCAGCCCTGAAGCAGGACCTTTTCTTCGAACACTTCGCGGGTGCCGTGCTTGGTCCCCGGAATGAAGGCCAGGATTTCTTCGGCCGGCAGGTCACCGTTCACCTCGGCCCAGGTGGTGTTCGGGTTGGACACCATGGCGCCGTCAGCGGGCAGTTCGGCGGCAAGGGCAAGATACCAGTCGGCAGGCTGGAAGGCATCGTAGGCCGGTCCGTTCTTCTGGCTGGCAAAGACGATCCCATCATAGCCGATGCGCACTTCGATGATGTCGGTCACGCCGTTTTCGGCACAGGCGTCGATTTCCTTCTGGCGGATCGCGCGGGAGGCATTGGCGATGTCAATGGTGTTTTCCCCGACGCCTTCGCAGAAGCGGGCCAGACCGGCCGAGGAACCGCCGGATTCGACAACCGGGGTCGGCAGGTCGGTGTTTTCGCCAAACAGTTCGGCAACGATCGACGCATAGGGAAGAACGGTGGACGACCCGGCAACCTGCACGTTGTCACGGGCAGCGGCGGCGGTGGCGGTCATCGCGGCAAGGGCAAGGACCGATACGGAAAGGGTGGTGCGTTTCATCACAGGTGGCTCCTGGTTTCGGTGGCCGGTCGCGTCGTTGCGACCTTGGCGCCGGTCTAGCCCCGGTCTGTGATGCTTATGTAAAACGAATGTAACAGTTTGATGAAACCTGACGTTCCGCCAATTCCATTATTTATCAATGTGATAACTGTTTTCCGAATACAGGATGGCGTCACGGAACACCGAATGTGACAGGATTTTCGTCATATTCGGCCCTCGGCGATTCCCGGCGGCGGGTCAGAGGGTGTTGCGCTTGTCCCGCAGACCGCCCAAAGTCACCCCAACGCCAGACCTGATCGGAGCCAAAGATGGACCTGCCCCAGAACCGTTTCAAAGCCGCCCTGAAGGCGCGCAAGCAACAGATCGGCCTTTGGAACATCATTGGCGGGTCGATGGCGCCCGAGGCCTTGGCCGGAGCCGGATTCGATTGGGTGGTGATCGACACCGAACATTCGCCCACCGATGTGCCTGACGTGTTGACCGCCCTTCAGGCGATGGGCAATCACCCGGAAACCAGCCCTGTCGTCCGCCCCGCGTGGAACGATCCGGTGACGATCAAGCGTATTCTGGATTTCGGGGCGCAGACCATCCTCGTCCCCTATGTCCAGACCCGGGAGGAGGCCGAGGCCGCGGTCGCGGCAACCCGGTATCCGCCGGAAGGGATGCGCGGCGTTGCGGGCGGCACGCGGGCCAGCGGCTATAGCCGGATCAAGGGCTATCACGCCAAGGCAAACGAACAGATTTGCCTTCTGGTTCAGGTCGAAACTGTCGAGGCGCTGAGCCGGATCGAAGAGATCGCCACCACGCCGGGCGTGGACGGGGTGTTCATCGGCCCCGCCGACCTTGCCACCTCTATGGGCTTTCCGGGCGACCCGAACCATCCGGATGTGCGCAAGACGATCGAGGCGGCGATCACGGTTCTGGCCGCACTGGGCGTTCCGGCAGGGATTCTGACGCTGGACCGGGCCTTTGC
Source organism: Loktanella sp. IMCC34160 (assembly GCF_004145845.1). Lineage (GTDB taxonomy): Bacteria > Pseudomonadota > Alphaproteobacteria > Rhodobacterales > Rhodobacteraceae > SELP01. The sequence continues at coordinate 179,986 of NZ_SELP01000005.1, forward strand.
CCGCCGTTGCATCGAACTGGGCACGACCTTCACCGCTGTCGGCACGGATATCGGCCTGCTGGTCAGCGCGGCGGATGCCCTTGCCGCCGACTTCAAAGCCTAGCGTCAGACCGCGACAAACGTGCCTTTGTCCGGCTCGTAGGCTTCCAACCCGCCCTCGCCGATGTCGTTCCACAATCCGTGGAGCGTCAGATAACCGTCATCGACCGCCTGTTTGATGAAGGGGAAGGTCATCAGGTTTTCCAGCGAGACGAGAACCGCCTCTTTTTCAAGCGCACGGGTGCGCGCCGCATCGTCACCGGGCGCAAGCCTGTCATAGCCGGGCCGCAGGATGTCCATCCACCGCCCTACAAAGCTCGAGGCTTCCTCAAGCTCGGGAGCATGGCCGCTGCACATGTCATAGCAGCCTTTCACCCCGCCGCAGCCGGAATGGCCCAGCACGATCAGATGCGCGACCTTCAGCGCGGTCACGGCGTATTCCACGGCGGCAGAGGTGCCATGCGGTTCGCCATCGGGGTCATAGCCGGGGACAAGGTTGGCGACATTGCGGTGAATGAAGAATTCGCCCTGATCCGCCCCAAAGATCGAGGTTACATGCACCCGGCTGTCACAGCAGGAGATCACCATCGCGCGCGGGTGCTGGCCCATTTCCGCAAGGTGCCGATACCAGCCACGGTTCTCCGCGAAAGAGGTCGCCTTCCAGCCGTGGTAGCGTTTGGCAAGGTATTCCGGCAGCGGTTTTGCGTGTTTCATGGCGCCCTTCAATCCGAGGTGTCGTCTGTGCAGCCTCATTATGGCGCATTTTCCGGAATTTCGAGAGATTTCTGCACCTGCGATAAACCGATTGGGAACCAAACCGGTACTAGATGGTCCCATGCAAAGAGACAGACGCAGATATCACGACCCCGCCATGCCGCCGCCGCCGGTGACACGCCTGTCGCCGGTAGAGTCCTTGCGGATCGACAATGACCTGGTCGAAGGACTGTATGCCGATCTTGGCAGGGAAGCGGCCGACCTTGTGGTCTGCCGCGCGCTGGAGGACCTCGCCAACCGGATGAACCGGATCGAAGCGGAACACCGCGCCTGCGCCTTTGACCTTGTCCAGAAAGAGGCGCGCCGGATCATGGCCGTGGCCCAGCAGATCGGCCTGACCGAAATCGCCAATGCGGCCTCTGCCGTGCGGCATTGCGCGCAAGCGGGGCAGACGATCGCGACCGTGGCGACCCTGGCCCGGCTGCGGCGTCTGAACGATCGCGCGATGACGGAAATCTGGGCGGGCCGGGATGCCGCGCCCTGACGGTTCAGGCCCGGCCGGATTGCGCGGACAAGAGCAGGGGATCGATCCCAAGGATCTTAAAGGCGGCCGACCATTTGTGTTCGTCAGCGCGGCCAAACAGGATGTCCGGACGCGGATCGCAGGTGAGCCAGCCGTTGTCGGCGATTTCGCCCTCAAGCTGGCCCGGCCCCCAGCCGGAATAGCCCAGCGCCAGCATCGACGCGTTCGGCCCCTTGCCGTTCGCCATATCCTCAAGAACGTCCATCGTCGCCGACATCGAAGTCTCTTCGTCCACTTCGAGCGTTCCGACGTCAGACCGGTATTCCGAACTGTGCAGCACGAATCCCCGCCCATGTTCCACCGGCCCGCCGAAATGCACCCGGATGTCGCGGGCCCCGTCGCCCCGGCTGATCCCCAATTGGTCCAGAAGGTCGGAAAACCGGATTTCGGGCGCGGGTTTGTTCACGATCAGCCCCATCGCCCCATCGTCGGAATGGGCGCACATGTAGACGACGCTGTGTTCAAACCGCGGATCGCCCATGCCGGGCATGGCGATCAGAAGTTTGCCGGTCAGGTCAGAGGAAAACGGTTTCATTCCTTAATCATGTGATGCCGGGCCGCCACGTTCAAGGGGGCGCTCGCGCCGGCCTCGCCGGATCGTGACTTCCGCTTGCTGCGGGGATGCTTATGTTGGCGCCGATGACACCGATCCGCGCCATTGCCCTTGGCCTTTGTGCCCTATTGTCTCCCGCTGCACAGGCGCAGGGGATCGAGGTGCCCGTTTCGGTTGAGGTTTTGCCGGGCTGGCGCACCGCCGACGGCACCCATATGTCCGCGATCCGCATCGACATGGGCGAGGGGTGGAAAACCTATTGGCGCGCGCCGGGTGATGCGGGCATTCCGCCACGCATCGTTTGGGCAGGGTCCGAAAACGTCGATGGCGCGGCCCTGCATTGGCCGGTGCCAGAGGTGTTCATGTCGGCCGGAATGCAGACCATCGGCTATCACGGGTCGGTCGTGATTCCGATGGAACTGCACACCCCCGATGCCGGGGCCGACGCGACTCTGCGCGGCACACTGGAAATCGGGGTCTGCGACGACATCTGCGTCCCCGTCTCGGTCCCGTTCGATCTGGTTCTGCCCGGTGACGCGCGCCGCCGGTCGCCCGAGATTGCCGCCGCCCTGATCGACCGTCCCCTGACCGGGGCCGAGGCCGGGGCGGGGCCGGTCACCTGCCAGATCGCGCCAACCGACGACGGGCTACGCCTGACGGCATCGGTCCAGATCCCCGCCGGGCGCGGTGAAGAGATCGTGGTGATGGAAACCACCGATCCCGAGATCTGGGTGTCGGGCACAGCAACATCGCGCGAGGGCAACCGCCTGACTGCCTCGGCCGATCTTGTCCATCTTGCGGGTGCGCCGATGTCGATCGACCGGTCCGGCCTGCGCTTTACCATCCTGTCGGATGGCACGGCCGTGGACCTGCGGGGCTGCGCGGCGGGCTAGCCCTTGGTCCGCTGTTTATGTTCTTCCAGACGCGGGAAGATTTCCACGAAATTGCAGGGCATATGCCGGTAATCCAGCTGCTTCACAAGGATATCGTCCCAGGCGTCCTTGCAGGCCCCCGGGCTGCCGGGAAGGGCAAACAGATAGGTGCCCTGTGCGACCCCCGCCGTTGCCCTGCTTTGGATCGCCGAGGTGCCGATCTTCTGCATCGACACCATTGTGAAGACCGTGCCGAAGGCGTCGATCTCTTTTTCGTAGACGTCCCGATGCGCCTCGACACTCACGTCGCGCCCGGTCAGGCCGGTGCCCCCGGTCGAGATGATCACATCCACCGACGGATCGGCGCACCATGCCCGCAGTTGCGCCGCGATCTGGTCCCGCTCGTCCGGCAGGATGCGCCGGTCGGCAAGGGTGTGCCCCGCCGCGTCGATCCGACCGACCAGCGTGTCGCCGGACCGGTCCTCGGCCAGCGTCCGCGTATCGCTGACCGTCAGGACCGCAATCCGCACCGGGATGAATTCGCGGCTTTCGTCGATACGGCTCATGTGGGGCGCGCCTCCAGCGCGAGTTTGAGGGCCAGAAGCCCGAAGACCGTGGCCGACAGCGCACGCACCGCCCGTTCGACCCGGGGTGATCCAGTCAGGGCACGCCCGATGCCGCCCGCGAAGATGCCGACAGCCGCGTTGACGCAGAACCCGGTGATCCCGAAGACCCCGCCAAGGATCAGGAATTGCAGCAGGACCGATCCACGGGCCGGGTCCACGAATTGCGGCAGGAAGGCAAGGATGAACAGGATCACCTTGGGGTTGGTGATATTGACAACCACCGCCTCGCGAAAGGCACGGCGGGCTGTGACCTGCCGCAGCACCGGCGCATCCGTTTGGCCCAGCGGGGTGCGCAGCGCCCGCCATCCCAGCACCAGAAGATAGGCGACCCCGGCCCAGCGGATCACTTCGAACAGGTTCGGATGCGCGGCCACAAGCGCGCCCAGCCCGATGCCCGCCAGCAGCACATTCACCATCGACCCCGTGCTTATCCCGGCCGATGCAGCAATCGCCACACGCGGCCCGCCCCGAATGCCCTGTGCAAGACAGAACATCATATCCGCGCCCGGCGTCACATTCAGGGCCAGCGCGGCGGGGACAAAGGCGGCAAGGACCAGCGGGTCGACGATCATGCGGGGCAGCTCCCCTTTTCCCAGTCATCGGTATCGAACCAGACCGGCACCGGCCCAAGATTTGCAACCCGGGTTGTTCCGATGGTTCCGCGCCAACCCCAGCTGTCGTGCACATGTCCGCACAAAATGAGCTTTGGCTGGACCCGCCTAGCATAGTCCAGAATTGCCTCCGACCCGATATTGCCGCGTCTGCTATGCCAATCTCCGCACCCTTTCGGGGGCGAGTGCGACACAAGAATGTCGGCTGGTCCGGCACGGCGTAGCTGCTCCGCCGCCTCGTCCTCGGTCAGGTCGAACGATCCCCATGGGAGCGGCGGCAATGGCGGGACGGCCCCACCGAGCCCGGCAACGCACATACCATTTGAAACGGTCGTTTGACCGTGCAGAACCGTGGCGGGGATTGCCGCGCGCAATTCCGCTTCTGTTTCATTGTTCCCCGGAACCACGATCGTCTTTGCGGCGATGCCCTCCATCGGTCCAAGATACTCGGCCAAACCTTGTCGCCGCTGACCCAGATCGCCCGCGACAATGACAAGGTCAGCTTCGCGTGCATGGTTCAAAAGCGTCTGCCGGTGCTGCGCATCCAGATGCAGATCTGATACCGCCAATATCCTCATGACATTTCCCGCAACCGCGCCTGAAGCGCCAGAAGGTCGGCCCATGCCTCGCGTTTGGCGGCGGGTGTCCGCAAGAGATAGGCCGGGTGAAACATCGGCAGGACGGGTTTACCAAAGGCCTCGGCCCAGGTGCCGCGCATCCGGGTGATCCCGGTCCGCCCCAGAAGCGCCTGACAGGGGGTGTTTCCCATCAGCACGATCACGTCGGGCGCAACAATTTCCACGTGCCGCGTCAGAAACGGCAGCATCATCGCGATCTCGGCCGCGTCCGGTGTCCTGTTCGACGGCGGCCGCCACGGCATGACGTTGGTGATATACAGCCCCTGCTGGCTTGACGGGTGGTCGCGGGCCATGTCGATGGCGGCGAACATACGGTCCAGAAGCTGGCCCGCCCGGCCCACAAAGGGCCGCCCTTCAAGGTCCTCGTCACGTCCAGGCGCTTCGCCGATGATCATCACGCGGGCTGCGGGATTGCCGTCGGCGAAGACGAAATTGCGCGCGCCTTTCTTCAATTCGCACAAGTCAAAGGCGGCCAGAGCCTCGGCCAGATCATCAACCGTTTTCGCCGGGGCGGCCAGCCGGGCTGCCTCGGTGGGCGCGTCGATGGCGGGGGCCGGCTCGGGCGGGGGCGGCGGAGCTTTGCGTGGTTGTGCAACGGCATCGGCCCGGGGCCCAGGCGCGGGGCGGGCGGGTTCCGGATCCAGCGCATAGCGGTCCAGCGGCGCGTCCAGCATCGCCTCGTCCGCGCCAAGTTCGACCTGCCATTCCAGCCAGGCCCGCGCCGTCCAATATTCCACCGCCGATTCCATGCCCGCACCCTAGCGCCAAGCTCCCCCAAGGGGGAGAGGCAATCCCGGACACGTGGACACAGTGAACGCCGCCGAACACACCTTGCCCGACGATGGCAGGGTGTCTTCTACACAAACAGAGGTTTGAGCGAAACGGTCAGAAGGTGGCTTTTAGCCCATTCGGCCTGATGCTGCATGCCGCAAGGATGTCCGCAATCGGCCCAAGTCGGCAGTCATGGATCTTGCGGCATGAGTCCGCAGCCAGCCAGACGAGCGGACCGCCGTGCGAGTCGTGGCAGGGCTCCAATGATCGCGAAAGCCCGCAGGCTGTTCTTCGAGGTTCAACGGATCATCGCCCACTACTTGGGCTACGCCCCGAATGCGGACTGGACGCTAGACTAGATCAGTCTCGTCGCCCCAGTTTTCAACGTCGTCTTCTTCGTAGTGTGCGTACGGATTGCGGAAGTGGCCGCTTTTAAAAAGGGTATGTGCATAATCTCGTTTCTTGAGGTCGCCATTATTTGAGCAAATTCCCAAGACTGTTCCGCTAATGACAAAATGACCCTTTTCGCGCGTCAAACTCTTGACGTGTATGAGGCTGCCTTGGTTCTGAGTTCCGGTAAGCCATATTGCTTTCGATGAGCTTGAAGTGGCTTCCCAGCGATCAAAAACAAATTCAATAGTTACACCATTAACAGACCGCGATCCGAGACATATTTGTCCGCGACCAGTGCCGTTCTTCTTTTCGGTCAGTGGCGAAAAAATTTGTTTTCCTTGAACGAAAATGAAATCTCCGGGCGCTAGTCCGGGACCCAGAGTTCCTTTGTCCAAATAGTCCGAAATATTGATAATTGGAATAATTTTGATAACTTCATGGAGGACCTGCGTTACAAAGAAATAGCGCTGCATCCCAAGTTCGCCTTGGTACATGTAGAATAGGCCATCATTTTTGATCGGGGTTGGCAGCCCATTTTTCTGCGCCACTCCCATTGCAACAAGTTGGCGGAAGTGTTTCACTTCTGTTGTCTTGATGCCTTGAGATAAGGCGATTTCAAATACCCTAAGCTCGTTGACATAATTCCAGTTTGAGTACTCTAGCCTCATGGCTTGGAGTATGGATTCGGAATCGAACAATTTCACCTCTCTTTCCCACCTTACATTAAATTCGGTGAGGGTCTTGGGGTCGAGGTTCTGAGCCAAATCTTTCTTTGAGTGTGCGTCACTGTGGTGCTTCAAGCATAGAACGGCGAGGTTATCCGGCGCATGGGAGCGGCTTCTGGCCCATTCATCTATGTGGTGAACGATGATTGGTAGCTCAGGATCGCGACAGATACAGCATTGAAATCGATTGTCGAAAAGCAGCTTTGAAAGAGTATTGTCAGGGATAGGTGGGCGCTGCTCTTGGTAAAGCTTCGTGATAAATACATCGCTCAGTCCGGCAGCTTTCAATTCGTCTTTTGACGAGGTCTTGAGTTTCGAAATTGTCCAGCCATCTACTCTGAGTTTTTGGGCGGTCGCGGAGTCAACCCCTCTTGCGATGAGGGCCTTTTCGGTTTGATGCACGGCGGTTCTGTCCACATTCTCAAATTGTTCAGGCAGTGTGGACTTGAACTGCGTAGCATATCAACTGGAAATCAATTTGGCAGCTATGGAGACATGACCGCTTGGCCACGTCGAGGTCAAATGTCGCGACGGTTTCGGATTGGGCGGCGAGTGCAATCCACATTTGCTCATGGCTTACTGGCTGGGGCAGCGTGCGGCCACTTCCTTTCAATGTTCTCGCGTGAGCAGCATCGAGCGAGCAGGTGCAGCGAATGGCCGGAAGGTCCGCAAAGCTGCCCCTCGGACCCTAATAATCACCAAGGCGGCACCAGAGGGAAAGTGAGTATCCATTGTCAGGTATTGCACATTGGGTTGCCCGCCGTTTTCGGGTGCCCCGACGACCTGCCGCGCAGGATCGCGCAATTGTAAGGTGGGTCTTGACCCACCCTCCCTTGCCGGGCGGGGCTGGCTGCGCCTATAACCCCCGAAACCGCCGCAGGAGACCCACATGGCATTCCGCGCCCAGCATCTTCTGGGGATCGAACACCTCGCCCCAGATGAGATTACCACGCTGCTTGATCTGGCCGACAGATACGCCAATGAAAACCGCGATCGGGTGTCGCACAAGGACGTGCTGGCGGGGCTGACCCAGATCAACATGTTCTTCGAAAACTCGACCCGGACGCAGGCCAGTTTCGAACTGGCGGGCAAACGGCTTGGCGCGGATGTGATGAACATGTCGATGGGCACGTCCAGCGTGAAGAAGGGCGAAACCCTGATCGATACGGCGCTGACCCTGAACGCCATGCACCCCGACCTACTGGTGGTGCGTCACCCCAATTCCGGCGCCGTGGACCTGTTGGCGCAAAAGGTGAACTGCGCGGTGCTGAACGCGGGCGACGGGCGGCACGAACATCCGACGCAGGCGCTGTTGGACGCTTTGACCATCCGCAGGGCCAAAGGCCGGTTGCACCGCCTGTCTGTCGCGATTTGTGGCGATATCCTGCACAGCCGCGTCGCGCGGTCCAACATCATGCTTCTGGGCAAGATGGAGAACCGGGTCCGGCTGGTCGCCCCGCCGACGCTGATGCCCGCCGGGGTTGCCGACCTTGGGGTCGAGGTCTTCGACGATATGGAAGAGGGCCTGAAAGATGTGGACGTGGTGATGATGCTGCGCCTTCAGAAAGAGCGGATGGATGGCGGGTTCGTCCCGTCCGAGCGCGAATATTTCCACCGCTATGGTCTGGATGCGGCGAAACTGTCCCATGCCAAGGACGATGCCATTGTCATGCACCCCGGCCCGATGAACCGAGGGGTCGAGATCGACGGGACCATCGCAGACGACATCAACCGCTCTGTCATTCAGGAACAGGTGGAAATGGGCGTGGCCGTGCGCATGGCCGCGATGGATCTTCTGGCCCGCAACCTGCGCGCGGCCAAGGCCGAGAACCGGAAGGTCATGGTGTGACGCAGCCCATCCCCGTCACCCCCGGCAAACCCGGCGCGATCTGGGTCTTTGCCCTGACCGGCCCGGCGGATGACCTCGGGCCTGTGGCCGTGGCGCTTGGGGTAGAGGAGCTTGACGAGATCCGGACAGAGATCGTCACGCTTGCCGATCTTGGAGAGCTTGGCCTCGCCGGGTATTTGCGCGACGGATATGGCATCGGGCAGGACGCGCTGGCGGCATTGGACGTTGACGCGGCGGAGGTGTTGATCCTGTCCGCCACCGCCCTACCCGAAGGCACAGGCACACTGCGCCCGGCCCCCTCTCTGCGTTTCATCGGGCAATTCCACGAAAACCGCCCGCCGGTGACCTTTCATCCCCTGCCGGAAGGCACAGCCGAGGGGATACTGGCCCCTGAACCTACTCCCCGTCCGATGTCCGATGCCCGGATCGGCGGCATGGTGGCCACGGCGGTTCTGGTGCTGCTTGCGCTGCTTGTTGTCGTGATGATCTGGATTGCATGATGCGGCGGCTGCCAAAGACGATACGGCCCGACCAAGGGACCAGGAAGGACGACGGACAATGACCGAAACGCTTTTCACCAATGCCCGGCTGATCGACCCGGTGGCCCTGACCGACAGTGTCGGCTGGCTTTTGGTGCGGGATGGCCGGATCGCCGATAGTGGCACCGGGGCTGCGCCCACGACTAAGGGCGAAACGGTGGACTGCGCCGGGGCCTGCCTTGCGCCGGGCATCGTCGATATCGGTGTCCAGATCGGCGAACCGGGGGAACGGCACAAGGAAAGCTTCCGTTCCGCCGGGCGCGCGGCGGCGGCGGGGGGCGTGACCACAATGGTGACCCGGCCCGACACCGCCACCCCGATCGACACGCCTGAAACGCTGGAATTCGTCGCCCGCCGGGCCCAGTCGGAAACCCCGGTCCATGTGCTCCCGATGGCCGCCCTGACCAAGGGCCGCGACGGGCGCGAGATGTCCGAGATCGGGTTCCTGATGGATGCGGGCGCGGTCGCCTTTACCGACGGGATGCAGGTGATCGAGAACACCAAGGTCTATGGCCGCGCCCTGTCCTATGCCCGCAGCCTTGGCGCGCTGGTCATCGGCCATGTGCAGGAACCGGGCCTGTCCAAGGGGGCGGTCGCGACCAAGGGCAAGTTCGCCTCGCTTCGCGGGTTGCCGGACGTGTCGCCGATGGCGGAACGCATGGGGCTGGACCGGGATATCTCCATGCTGGAAATGACCGGTGCGAAGTATCACGCCGACCAGATCACCACCGCCCGCGCCCTGCCCGCCCTTGAACGCGCAAAACGCAACGGGCTGGACATCACGGCGGGGGTCAGCATTCACCATCTGACCCTGAATGAATTCGACGTGGCCGATTACCGGACCTTCTTCAAATTCACCCCACCGCTGCGGTCCGAAGATGACCGGATCGCCGTGATCGAGGCGGTGAAAAGCGGGCTGATCGACATCATCTGTTCCATGCACACGCCGCAGGACGAGGAATCCAAGCGGCTGCCGTTTGAAGAGGCCGCCAGCGGCGCGGTGGGGCTTGAAACCCTTCTGCCTGCCGGGTTGCGGCTGGTGCACGGGGATCACCTGACACTGCCGGAACTGTTCCGCGCCTTGTCGCTGAACCCGGCCCGCCGGTTGGAACTGGACTGCGGACGGTTGCAAGTGGGTGCGCCTGCCGATCTGGTGCTGTTCGATCCCGACGCGCCTTTCCTTCTGGATCGCAGCACGCTTTTGTCCCGGTCCAAGAATACCCCCTTTGACGGCGCGCGGATGCAGGGCAAGGTGGTGGGAACCTGGGTCAATGGGGTCCGGGTCCACGGAGAATAGCTATGCCCGACCTGACCAGCAGCGCCAGTATCCTGATCCTTTGGGCCGTGATCGGCTATGGGCTGGGATCCATCCCGTTTGGCATGGTTCTGTCGAAGGTCATGAACCTTGGTGATCTGCGCAAGATCGGGTCCGGCAATATCGGGGCCACCAATGTGCTGCGCACCGGGAACAAGAAAGCGGCGGCACTGACCCTGCTTCTGGACGGGGGCAAGGGGGCCGTGGCGGTTCTTCTGGCCCGTGCCTTCGCGGCCGAGGACGCGGCGCAACTGGCGGGCTTTGCCGCCTTCCTTGGCCATTGCTTTCCCGTCTGGCTGGGGTTTCGGGGCGGCAAGGGGGTGGCAACCTTTATCGGCACCATGCTGGCCGTGTCCTGGCCTGTCGGGCTGGCCGCCTGCGCCACATGGCTGTTCATCGCGGCGCTGTTTCGCTACTCGTCGCTTGCCGCACTCACCGCCGCAGGGCTGTCTCCGATCTGGTCGATCGTTCTGGATGGCGGATCGGTCCTGATCCTCGGGGTCGCGCTGGCGGTGCTGATCTATATCCGGCACTGGGGCAACATCCGGCGGCTGCGGGACGGAACCGAAAGCCGGATCGGACAGAAGGGCTAGAACCCGACTTTCCCCAGCCGCGCCCTATTCCCGCCAAAGTTGCAGGCGATCCTTCCCGGAACGCGCACAATAATCCGGGTATCGAGCAATGGGTTTCCCGACTGCATTTGAGAATTTCCTTTTCCGTGGCTTCAATTTCTGGGATCGCGCCAAGCGGTCTGAGTATTGGTGGATCTTGCCGCTTCTTTGGATCGGCATATTTGCGATGCTCTATCTGGATCTCGGCGACATCTGGGAGAAGCTGCAAAACTATGAAAAGCCGTCGCTGAACCCGCTTCACTATGGGTCGGGGCTGTTGTTCTTCGTCACACTGATCCCGCGCTATGCGCTGACGGTTCGCCGGTTGAACGATGCCGGGCGGTCCCCGAAATGGGCGCTTTTGCCGCTCAAGGCGACGATCGTTGCGATCTGGGCGGTGCTGGGGATCCTGTCGGCGGCCCTGACCGCCGGGATTGGCAGCATGTCCGAGATGGACGGCCTTGCCTTTGCCCTTGGCATCATGTCCCTGACCGACGGCGATAGCTTCTGGCCCGCGATGTTCGCCCTTGCGCAATCCGTGGACGGGTCGACCGTTCTGGACATCCTGCGGGGCGTTGACTGGCCCAGCCCGGCGGCGATTGCCGGGAATATCTCTGGCACGATGGCGGCGGATCCAACGATGGCCACCGCCGGAATGCTGATCATCGGCGGCCTGATCTTTGGCCCGCCGATCATGATGATGATCTTCGTGCTGTTCATGGTGGCCCCGTCCAAGCTGAACGCGTCGGACTATACCCGTGGGCAGGCGGCATTTCTTGACCAGCAGCCCCGCAAGGCCCGGCCAGAAAAGTCATCCGCCTATGCCGCCTATGCCATTCTGGACAAGGTCCACAATCAGCCCAGCGCCGAGGCCGCCGTTGCCCGCAAGGCCGAGGTGCAAAGCCTGTACCAAAGCCGAGTGTTGCGCCGGCCGCAGACCGATCAGTAGCTGAAGTCGCCGTAGATCCGGGTCAGGTCGCCGTTCCAGTCGCCGTTGTAGGCATCAAGCAGTTCGTCGGCCGGGGTCTTGCCCGTCTCGACACTGTCTTCCAGCGCGTGCAGGAAGTGCCGTTCGTCCTGCACCATCCCGCCAAGCCCGGGGCGCGCCCGTGCCTTCAGACCGGCGCGGGCGATGTCCAGCACTTTGGTCGCAAGGTCCTGCATCTTGCGCCCGCCCACCGTGGCCTGAAGCCCGTCGACCGAGGCCGCGACCCGCCATGCCTCGCGCGTTTCCGCATCCCAGCCCTTGGCCAGATCCCAGGCCGCATCCAGCGACGACTGGTCATACATCAGCCCGACCCAAAGCGCAGGCAGGGCGCACAGCCGCCGCCAGGGGCCGCCATCGGCGCCGCGCATTTCGATGAATTGCTTGATCCGCGCCTCGGGGAAGACCGTCGTCAGATGGTCCGCCCAATCCGACAGGGTCGGCGTTTCGCCGGGCAACGCGGGAAGTTTGCCGTCAAGAAAATCGCGGAACGACTGTCCCAGCGCGTTTATGTATTTCCCGTCGCGATAGACGAAATACATCGGCACATCGAGAACCCAGTCGACCCAGCGTTCAAAGCCCATGCCGTCTTCGAACACCCAGGGCAGCATCCCGGTCCGGTCGGCGTCCAGATCGCGCCAGATCCGCGACCGCCAGCTCTTGTGCCCGTTCACCTTGCCATCGAAGAAGGGCGAGTTGGCGAACAGCGCGGTGGCCACGGGCTGAAGCGCCAGCGCGACCCGCAGTTTCTGCACCATGTCCGCCTCGGACCCGAAATCGAGGTTCACCTGAACCGTGCAGGTCCGGTACATCATCTGTTTGCCGTGGGTGCCGACCCGGTCCATGTAGTCGGTCATCAGCCGGTAGCGCCCCTTGGGCATCATCGGCATATCTTCGTGGCTCCAGATCGGGGCCGCGCCAAGACCGATGAAACCAACGCCGATTTCGTCGGCGATGTCCTTCACCTCGCGCAGGTGGGTGTTCACCTCGTCGCAGGTCTGGTGGATGGTCTCAAGCGGCGCGCCGGACAGTTCCAACTGCCCACCCGGCTCGAGCGAGACATTCGCGCCGTCCTTTTTCAGCCCGATGATGTGGTCACCTTCGAAAATCGGTTCCCAGCCATAGCGGAACCGCAGGCCTTCCAGCACCGCCTTGACCGACCGTTCCCCGTCATAGGGCAGCGGGCGCAGGGTGTCCTTGCAATAGCCGAATTTCTCGTGCTCGGTCCCGATGCGCCAGTCTTCCTTGGGCTTACAGCCCTGCTCAAGGTATTCGGCCAGTTGTTCGCGCCGTTCGATCGGGCCGCCGCCGGACTGGGGAATGGACATCTGGGTTCTCCGTGAAAGGCTAGGGAAAAGGCGCTGTTTCGGGGGGCAAGTCGTGTCGCTGTTCGGCGGGGAAGTCAATGCAGCAGGGCGGCGGTTCGGCGCCATATGACGACACGCGCAGGGCCTGTGCGGGAAAGCACATCCAGCATGTCCTGCGTCCGCATTCCTGGAAGGGCCGAAAACAGGTCGAACAGATCATCGGCCCCTTCGGCGTTGATAGGAACGAACAGCGGTTCCTGCCCCGCCGCGCGCAAGACCCAGTGCGGCGGCGCGCCGGTGGGGTCGTATTCAAGGCTGGTCAGATCACCCATTTCCATCACCCCGCCAGACAGGGGGCCATAATAGACAAGCCGACGTTCGTCGATTGTGACGATCCCGGCCCCGCCGCCGCCGCGCCGGAACCGGCCCTTTTGCAGCCCCGCAATTGCCAGCAGGACCGCCGCAAGGGTCAGTGCCCAGCCAATCCATTGCAGCACGCCGAAACTGGTCAGGCCCCACCAAAGCCCAAGTGCCAGCACCGCCAAAGCGGTCAACAGCTCGCGCCAGCGCCAAAGGGCCGCACGGGCTTCGGGGCGGAGGAACTCAGCCATCATATCTCTCCGGTTTGGAAAACAAGGCGAGCGTCCAGTCCCCAATCCGCTCGAAACCAATCGCGACATAGGCCCGCGCGGCGCTGTCTGAGGCGGCAAAGAGCGTGGCAAGCTGGACGCCGCGATCGCGTGCCTCGGCCAGATGCAGCGCAAGCGCGCGGCGGGCGTGGCCACGCCCCCGCAGATCGGGCGGGGTATAGACGCCGCCGATCTGCACGGCGGTGGGTTGCCAAGCATTGAACCCGGTGGTGGCCAAGGCACGGTGGTCGTGCATCAATACCCGGTGCGATCCGTGTTCGATATATTGGTCCACCGCCCTTTCGCCATCGGCCCGTGCAGCCTCGGGCGCCATGCCCAGCGCCTCCTCGCCATAGGCCGCGCGCCAGCCGATCATTTCGTCCCGGTCTGCATCCTCAAGCGGGTGAAGCAGTCCGGGTCCGTCCGGCACGGTCAGTCTGGACAGGTCCAGGTCAAAATGCGGCTCGTCCCGGTTCAGGGTCATCAGCACCCCGTCAAGGCCCAACTGCCGCAGCAGGGCGCGCGACTGGTCCTTGGGGCCGATGACGCCGGTTATGTCGCGACCGCGCAGGATATGGGCCGCATCTTCGAACTCCATCCCCGGCAGGGCCGGCATCACCATCCCGCCTTTGCCGATGGTGAGAACGCCGGTGACATCATCCCCTTTGGTCGCGAACCACATCGAAGGGGCATAGGGGTGGTCGCCATCCAGCCCGAACCGGTCAAGGTTCGACAGGTGAAACATCGTCTGGGTGATCCGCCGTTCAAGAAAGGACCGGATCGCGGGCAAATCCGCCGGCGTCGCCCGCTGCATCACCAATCCCCCAAAGCCTGCTGCCAGAGGGTCAGCGCCGCGACCGCCGCCGTGTCGGCCCGCAGGATGCGGGGTCCAAGGCTGACCGGATGGGCGAAGGGCAGCGCGTGCATCCGCTTGCGCTCTGTGTCCGAAAACCCGCCTTCAGGACCGATCAGGATCGCCCAGGGGCCGGGCCCGGCATCGCGCAGCACCTGCCCGGCGCCAACCAGCGCCTCGTCGCAGAACATCAATTGCCGCCCCGCGGGCCAGTCGGCCAGCAGGCGGTCCAGCTTCACCGGCTCGGCCACTTCTGGCACATAGGTGCCGCCGCATTGTTCCGCCGCCTCGACCGCGTGGGCCTGAAGTCGGTCCACCCGGACCCGTTCCGAATTGGTGAAATCGGTCAGCACCGGCAGGATGCGGGCCGCGCCCATCTCGGCGGCCTTTTCAACGATGAAATCGGTCCGTGCTTTCTTGATCGGGGCAAAACACAGCCACAGGTCCGGGGGCATTTGCAGGGGCCGGGTCTGGTCAAGACAGGTCAGCGCGCCGCCCCGTTTGCCCGCCTCGGCCACCTCGGCATCCCATTCCCCGTCGCGCCCGTTGAACAGTGACAGAACCGTCCCCATGGACAGCCGCATCACCCCGAACAGGTAATGCGCCTGATCCCGTTCCAACAGAACGGTTTGCCCTTTGCCCAAGGGCTGATCTACATACAGTCGAACCTTCGATGCCATGAGGCGGACCATATGACCGAAGCCAAGCCGACGCCAGAGGGACAAGTTGCCGATGCAGTCGCCGGAAACTGGGTGGATACCAAGGCCCCCGTGGCCGCCCGACCCTTTCTGCGACTGAGCCGGGTTGACCGGCCCATCGGGACCTGGCTGCTGTTAATTCCCTGCCTCTGGGGGTTGGGTCTGGCCAGCCTGTCGACGGGCCGGTTCGGAACCCATGACCTTTGGACGGTGGCCGGGTGCGGGCTGGGTGCGCTTCTCATGCGCGGGGCCGGCTGCACCTGGAATGACATCACCGACAGGAATATCGACGGGTCCGTCGCGCGGACACGGTCACGGCCCATCCCATCCGGTCAGGTCACGGTCTGGGGGGCGCTGGTCTGGATGGTGGTTCAGGCGCTGATTGCCTTTGTCATCCTGCTGACCTTCTATCCGACAGCCATCTGGCTAGGCGTCGCCGCCCTTCTTCCGGTCGCGATCTACCCCTTTGCCAAGCGGTTCACATGGTGGCCGCAGATCTTTCTGGGGCTGGCCTTCAATTGGGGGGCCTTGCTGGCATGGGCCGCGCATACCAACAGCCTGGGCTGGCCAGCGGTGGGGCTATACCTCGGCGGCATCTTCTGGACGCTGTTCTATGACACGATCTATGCCCATCAGGACGCCGAGGATGATGCCCTGATCGGGGTGAAATCCACCGCCCGCCTGTTCGGCGACAACAGCCCCCGCTGGCTGCGCCGGTTCCTGATTGCAACCGTTGTCATGCTGGGCGCCGCGACCCTGACCGCGACGATCGACCGGTCGGTGCTGTCGCTGGTTGTGGCGGTCTGCGGAATATGGGCGATGGGCTGGCACCTGATGGCCCAATTGGCCCGTTTCAATCCGGAAGATGGAGCCGGATTGTTGCGCCTGTTTCGGTCGAACAGGAACGCCGGATTGATCCCTGTGCTGTTTTTCGCCGCCGCCTGGTTCCTTTGATTGCACACCGGGGCCGCAGGGCCTAAGGAATGGCTGGTTCCAACAAGAAGCTGGTCCGTATGCGCCTGTCCGCCCTGTTCCTTCGTATCGCCGTCTTTGTCGCGGCTGCCCTCATTACCTGGGGCGCTGCACGTGTTTCGGTGACGGTTCTGGAACAGCGATCGACGGTTGCCGTGCAAGAGGCGCTTCTGGACGAGGGGCAGGAATGGCCCACGGTCATTGCCGACGGGTTGCAGATCATCCTTGAGGGCGAGGCCCCGAGCGAGGCCGCCCGGTTCCGCGCCATGACCATTTCCGGCCGGATCGTCGATGCCAGCCGCGTTATCGACAATATGCATGTGACCGATCCCGAAGGGCTGGCGCCGCCTTCCTTCGCGATCGAAATCCTGCGTAATGACAGTGGCGTTTCGCTGATCGGCCTGATCCCCGCCGCGACGGACCGCGCCGCCCTGTCAGCCCGGATCACCCGGATCGCCGATGGCCAGCCTGTCACCGATCTTCTGGAAAGCGCCGATTATCCGATGCCGGAAAACTGGCGGCCGGCGCTGAACTATGCGGTCGACGCATTGGCGCAGCTTCCGCGGTCGAAGATCTCTGTTGCGGCGGGCCGGGTCGAGATTACCGCGATTTCCGACAGCGCCGATCAGAAGCGTCTGCTGGAGGCCCGTCTAAGCCGCGAACGGCCCGAAGGCGTCCGGCTTGCCCTGCAGATCACTGCGCCGCGCCCGGTGATTTCCCCCTATATCACCCGCTTTACCCTTGACCCGAACGGTGCCCGCTTTGCCAGTTGCACCGCCGACACCGAAGAGGCCCGCGACAAGATCATCGCAGCCGCAACCGCCGCTGGGCTTGAGGGGCGCGTCAACTGCACGCTGGCGCTTGGGGTGCCGTCGGCCACATGGTCCGACGCGGTGTCCCTGTCCATCGCCGCGGTTGCAGAATTGGGTGGCGGCACAGTGACAATTTCGGACGCGGATATTGCGCTGGTGGCGCTGGAAGGCACAGAGCAATCCCTGTTCGACAGCGTGGTTGGTGCGCTCGACAACAATCTGCCCGATCTTTTCGCGCTTGATGCGACCCTTCCCGTCGCCCCCGAGGCAAGCGAGCAGGGACCGACAGAATTCGTCGCGACGCTTAGCCCCGAGGGCCTTGTGCAGCTGCGGGGCAAGATTTCCGACGACCTGATGAACCAGACCGTCGAAAACTATGCCCAGGCCCGGTTTGGCCGGAACGCGGTGCGCATGGGAACGCTTGTCACCGATGGGCTGCCGCGTGGTTGGGCCCTTCGGGTGCTGGCCGGCATCGAAGGGCTATCTTACCTGTCGAATGGATCGGTCGTGGTGTCCCAAGACAACCTGACCCTGCGGGGCAATACCGGCGACCCGGATGCAAGCGCCGAAGTGTCCCGCCTGCTGATCGAGAAACTGGGCGAAGCCGCGCAATTCAGTGTCGATGTCACCTATGTCGAGGCGCTGGACCCCATTGCCGCCTTGCCAACCCCGGAAGAATGTATCGCCCAGATCGGCATCGTGACGGCGGAACGGAAGATCCTGTTTGATCCGGGATCGGATTCGCTGACCGCCGATACCCAGCCGGTTATCGACGATATTGCAGAGGTGCTGCGCGCCTGTCTGGACATCCCGATGGAGATCGCAGGCTATACCGACAGCCAGGGCCGCGAGGAAATGAACCTTGCCCTGTCCAAGAACCGGGCCGAGGCGGTCCTGTCCGCCCTGCGCGCGCGCCGCGTGCCGACGGGCGGCTTTGTGGCCAATGGCTATGGCGAAGCGGACCCGATTGCGGATAATGAAACCGAAGAGGGCCGCGAGGCGAACCGGCGGATCGAATTCCGCCTGCTTCAGCCAGAGCCGACCCCGGAAGTACAGACCGCGCTGGAAGCGGCGGAAGACGCGCCAGCCGAGGAAACCAGCGAAGACGCCCCGCAAGATGCGGAAAGCACGGCGGAATAACACAAGGGACGACGGGACGTGAACAGAGCCGAAACGATCTTTGCGATGGCCATCATCCTATTCGTGGCCTTCTGCCTTGGTTGGTTTGCCAGCTGGCTGGTGAACCGGTTTACCCGCGTCACAAAGGCCGAGATCGGCGAGCTGGACCGGATGGCCCAGTCCCTGCACGAGGCCGAGGAAACCCGCGATCAGGCGATCATCTACCTGCAACAACGCGAGGCGGAGATCACCAACCAACTGACCCAGACCGAGGCTGAATTGCGTGCGGCTATGGATGGTCTGCGGGACGCGCGGCACGAGGCCGAGGAATTGCGCACATATATCGAGCGCAACAATATGGGTTAGGCCGGGCGCGGCGCCGCCGCCCGTTTCAGCCGGTCGTTGATCGCCCGTCCCAGCCCGTGGTCCGGGATCGGCGCGACGGCAATCCGTTCTGCCCCCATTTCATCCAGCCGATGCAGGCACTCGAACAGCCGCGCGGCGGCTTCGGTCAGATCGCCGCTTTCGGACAGGCTCAGGTCGCCGGCGACGGGTCCGAAACCCAGCATGACCTCGCCCTGCTCCGCCACCGTCGCGTTCAGTCGGACAGCGCCCTGCGGGGCATAATGCGAGGTGAGCATTCCCGGCGCCTTGGGCGCGAGATCCTCACTGATCGGCCCGGCCTCCAGCGGTTTGCCAAGGCAGGCCTCAATCGCCTCGGACGGCAAACCGCCCGCCCGCAACAGGCGCGGCGACCCAGTGCAATCGACGATGGTGCTTTCGACCCCAACGGCGCAGGCCCCGCCATCGACCACCGCGTCGATCCGCCCGGACAGGCCGGACAGGACATGGGCCGCCGTGGTCGGGCTGACCCGGCCCGAGGGGTTGGCAGAGGGGGCCGCGACCGGCCCGCCAAAGGCCCGCAGCACCCCCTGAGCCACCGGATGATCCGGCACCCGGATCGCAAGGGTATCAAGGCCCGCCGTCACCAGTTTCGAGATGCCCGCACTGTCCCACACCGGCAGAACGATGGTCAGGGCGCCCGGCCAGAAGGCCTGCGCCAGCATCCGCGCCTCGCGGTTGAAAATGACAAAGCGTTCGGCGGCGTCGAGATCCGGCACATGCACGATCAGCGGGTTGAAACTGGGCCGCCCCTTGGCGGCGTAGATCCCGGCGACCGCGCGATCATCCCGCGCATCCGCCCCCAGCCCGTAGACTGTTTCGGTCGGAAAGGAGACAAGCCCACCCGCCCCAAGCAGCGCCGCCGCCCGCGCCAACCCGGCCGCGTCCGCGGCAAGATGTTCGGTTGCTTTCAAAGTCATGACGTGGCGTTCCTGTTGCGGGCTCAGGCCGGGTTGTTACCTTCAAAGCCGTTTCCACACCAGAGACTTGCAACCATTCGCAGGACATTACCGCCATGCCGTTCCGTTCACCGATCGACGACTTTCGCTTTATCCTGAACCATGTTGCCGGATACGGGCAGGTCACCGCGACCGACCGGTTTGCCGAGGCCGGGGAAGACATGGCCGATGCGATTCTGACCGAGGCAGGCCGCATGTGCGACGAGGTTCTGGCCCCGCTGCAACGCAATGGGGACCAGCAGGGCGCGGTTCTGGAAAACGGGGTTGTGCGCACCTCGCCCGGTTTTGCGGAAGGCTATCGCGCCATCGCCGAAGGCGGCTGGATCGGCATGGCCGCCAGCCCGGATCACGGCGGCATGGGCCTGCCCATGGCCCTGACCACGGCGGTCAACGACATGATGTCGGGCGCCTGCCTTGCCCTGCAACTGAACCCGTTGATGAGCCAGGGGCAGATCGAAGCGCTGGAAAACCACGCCAGTGACGAGATCAAGGCGCTATATCTGCCGAAGATGATTTCGGGCGAGTGGTGCGGCACGATGAACCTGACCGAGCCGCAAGCCGGGTCGGACGTGGGCGCGCTGCGCACCAAGGCAGAGCCGAACGGCGACGGCACCTATGCCATCTCCGGTCAGAAGATTTTCATCAGCTGGGCGGACAACGATTTTTCGGAAAACGTCTGCCACCTTGTCCTCGCCCGCCTGCCCGACGGGGTACCCGGCACCAAGGGGATCAGCCTGTTCATGGTGCCAAAACTGATCCCCGATGCAGAGGGCAACCCGGGCGAGCGCAACTCCCTGCGCGTGGTCAGCCTTGAACACAAGATGGGCCTGCACGGGTCGCCGACCGCGGTGATGGAATATTCCGGCGCGACCGGCTGGCTGGTGGGCGAACCCCATGCGGGCATGGCCGCGATGTTCACCATGATGAACAACGCACGGCTGGGCGTCGGCACCCAGGGGATCGGGGCGGCCGAAGGTGCCTATCAGCATGCGCTGGCCTATGCGCTGGACCGCAAGCAGGGCCGCGTCGGCGGCACCGGCGCCATTATCGAACACCCCGACGTGCGTCGGATGCTGGCCACCATGAAGGCCGAGATCTTCACTGCCCGCTCTATCGCGCTGGCCAATGCGGTTGCGATCGACATGGCCCATGCCACGGGCGACCCAAGCTGGACCGCCCGCGCCGCCCTGCTGACCCCGATTTCCAAGGCCTTCGGCACCGATATCGGCTGCGAGGTCGCCAGTATGGGTATTCAGGTTCATGGTGGCATGGGCTTCATCGAGGAGACCGGCGCCGCCCAATACCTGCGCGACGCGCGCGTGACCGCGATTTACGAAGGCACGAACGGCATCCAGTCGATCGACCTTGTGGGTCGCAAGATGATGGATGGAGGCGAGGCCGCAAGCCGCCTTCTGGACGAGATCGAGGCCGGAGCGGAAGCCGCCCGCACCACCCACGGCGCCCTCGCCGAAGCGGTCTGGCAGTCCACCGAATCCCTGCGTGAAACGACCGAATGGCTGGTGGAACAGGATATGGGGGACCGGCTGGCCGGGTCGGTGCCCTACCTTCGTGCCTTCGCGCGGGTTCTGGGCGGACACTACCACCTGACCGCTGCCATGGCCGAACCGGGCGGGGCGCGGGACCGGCTTGCCACCTTCTACATTCGCCGGTTGCTGCCAGAACATGCGGGGCTTCTGGCGCATGTGCGCGAAGGTGCGGCGGACCTCATGGCAATCACCCCCGACGACCTGTCGGCCTGATGTCGGGCGCGGGCATCCGCTATCCCTTCGACACACCGCCGGACCATGGAACGGTGGTTGAAGTGGCCGAAGGCGTCCTGTGGCTGCGCCTTCCGCTGCCGATGGTGCTGGACCATGTGAATGTCTATGCGCTGGACGATGGCGACAGCTGGGCCGTGATCGACACTGGGTTTGACAGCCGCAAGAGCCGCGCGATCTGGGACGCGGCCCTGTCCGGCCCCCTATCGGGAAAGCCCGTGGCCCGTGTCGTTGTCACCCATCACCACCCCGATCATGTCGGACTTGCCGGTTGGTTCGTGGCGCGGGGCGCGGAACTGGTCATGCCGCGCACCGGCTGGCTGATGGCACGGATGCTGACGCTGGACGAACAACCCGCCTACCCGCCGGAAACGGTCGACTTCTATCGCCGGTCGGGCATGGCCGCCGAGGTTCTGGAAAAGCGGCAGTCCGAACGTCCCTTCAACTTTGCCGACTGCGTGCATCCGCTGCCCTTGGGCTACACCCGCCTGCAAGAGGGTGGAACGATCCGAATGGGCGGCCGCGACTGGGTGATCCGCATGGGGAACGGCCACGCGCCGGAGCATGCAACATTCTGGAGCGCCGAGGGCGATCTTGTCATCGGGGGCGACCAGATCCTGCCGTCGATCAGCCCCAACCTTGGCGTCTATCCCACCGAACCCGAGGCCGACCCTGTCGCCGAATGGCTGGAAGCCTGCGAACGGCTGTCCGCCTTTGCGACTGAACGACAGTTGGTCATGGGTGGGCACAAATTGCCCTTTACCGGCCTGCCGACACGGATGCGCCAGTTGATCGACAACCATCACGGGGCGCTTGACCGGCTGGAACGGCACCTTGCCGAACCCCGCCGGGGCGGCGACTGTTTCCTGCCCCTGTTCAAGCGCGAAATCGGCGGCGGCGAATACGGTCTGGCCCTTGTCGAATCCGTGGCCCACCTGAACCACCTGCACCAGACCGGACGCGCGCGCCGGTGGCTGTCGGACGACGGGGCCTATCTTTGGCAGGCGGCGTCCGACTGACATTCCGGTGAGCGGTGCCCCCTGACTGGACAGGACAGATCATAGGGTATTGGATGCCCCAAACCGCCAGGGAGCGATGATGACCGATCCGAAACGAACAACCCTGTCCATCGAAACCTCGGCCGAGGCGGTCGAGAACGCCATCCTGCCACGGGTTCACGAGGTGCATACCGATCCCGACAAGAAACCCGCCTGCACCGATGATCTGCCCAACACCATGCAGGCCCCGGTCGAGGCGAAAAGCCCGGCCCAATGGGCCTATGAACGGCTGATCCTCTATATCCAGAACTTCGAGAAGCAGCTGGACGCGGATCAGGAGGTGGCGATGGGGTTCACCGGGGGCGAGGCCGGGGTTATCCGGATCGAAGGGATGGGCTATTTCGACCCGGATATCCTGACCTTCTACGGCAGCACCGACGACGGGATGAAAACCCAGCTTGTGCAGCATGTGTCTCAGCTCAACGTCATGTTGATGGCGCTTCCGGCGGAGGAGGAGCAGCAGGAACCCAACCGGATCGGGTTCCGCCTTGCGCGTGATCTGGAAGACGGGCCGGATGCGACAGGCTGACCCGTCAGCCGGGCGTGACAGGCTCGTCTGAATCGTCTATTCACCCCAAAACAACTCGTCTTGCGAAGGATTAAAGAAATGGCCGAACACAAGCACGGCAGCATGGACATCACCGTTCAGGAAAAGACCTTTAACGGCTTCATCACGTTCACCGTTCGCACGGTCATCGTGATCCTTGTGGCTGTGGTTCTTCTGGCGCTGATCAACGCCTGATAGGATCGGGAAAAGGGGGCTGCCATGAAACGACGCGCATTCATCGCAGGTTTGCCCCTGTTCCTTGCCGCCTGCGGTGCCGAGAAGGTCTGGGCCCCGGACGAAATCGTATCGGCCAAGGCCTATCGCCATGACGGGCCGCCGCGCCTGACGCTGATCACGATGAAGAACACCGGATCGGATAACGGCGCCCATACCGCCCTGATGATCAACGCAAGCCAGCGGGTTCTTTGGGATCCCGCCGGCACCTTCAAAAGCGATTCCATTCCTGAACGAAACGACGTGCTGTTCGGGATCACACCCATGGTGGAGCGGTTCTACATCTCCTACCATTCCCGCGTGACCTACTACACCGTCATTCAGGAACTGGACGTCACCCCCGAGGTGGCAGAGGCCGCGCTGCGGGCGGTTCTGACCTATGGTGCGGTGCCAAAGGCCAACTGCACCCGCGCCACCAGCCAGATCATGAAGGGGCTGCCGGGGTTTTCGGACATCCGCGTGACCCTATTCCCGAACAATCTGGCCGACCAGTTCGGCCAATATCCTGGCGTCCGTACCCGCGAATACCGCGAAACCGACAGCGACGACCGGACCGAAGCCGCGCAGGCCATCAACGCGGCCCTTACCGGGGCGCAGTAAGCGACAACCCCACGGACAGGACAAGCGCGCCGGCAAGCATCGCCAGCAGCACGTTCTTGCGCCAATACCCGACCCCGAATGTCACCAGTGCCGCCATCAGGCGCACCGGGTCGGTCTGTCCATCGGTCGCCGCGGGCCACAGCACCAGGGGTGCGACCATTCCCGGCAACACAGCCACGGGCGTATAGCGCAACATGCGCAGGACAACCGGCGGCAGCGGCCGGTCACCGATCAATCCGAGGAAGGAAAACCGGATCAGGTAGGTCCCCAGCGCCAGCGCTGCGATGATCCCCCAGACGGACGCGTCGGAATAGGTCATGCGGCCCGCCTTTCCATCCATGTTTCAAAACCAGCCCCGGCGCACATGGCCAGCCCGGCCGCGATCAACAGCCCCACGCCCGATGGCAACCCGGCCAGGAGCAGCGCCGCCACGATCGACACCAACGCAGCCACAAGATGCGCCACCGTCCGCAGCATCGGCGCGATCAGGGCCAGAAAGGCGATCGGCAGCGCGAAATCCAGCCCGAAGGACGCGGGGATCGCTGCGCCCAGTAGGATGCCCGCCAAAGACATGATGCACCAAAGGGTCGCAATGGGCAGGGCAATGCCGACGAAAAACGCCACCCGCGCGGGAACGGGCATATCGGGATCGTCTTCGTATCGCGCTACCCCCACCGCATAGCTTTGGTCGAAATTGAGGTAGGCGACCAAAGCCCGTTGCCACAGCGGCGCCTTGCCCAGGTAAGGGGCAAGCGAGGCCGAATACATTGCCATCCGCAGGTTTACGGCAAGCGAGGCGAGAAGAACCATCGCCACCGGCGCATTGTCGACCATCATTTGCAGGGCGGCGAATTGCGACGCCCCCGCGATCACAAGGACAGAAAAGCCCATCGCTTGCGCCAGTGACAGCCCCGCATCCGTGGCGACCACCCCGAACAGGGTCGAGAACGGCGCGACGACCAGAAGAAATGGCAGGGATCGGCCAACACCTTGCCAGAATGCCTTGCGCGTAGTCATTCGCCCCCCAAACATGCCTCGGCCAACCCGTATCCGCGTCCGCTGGCATTGGCAATCCGGGCAAGAGGCGGCAAACTACGAGCATGACAGACGGCCCCTTTTCCTTTGCAATCCGGCACGGGCTGCCGGACGAGTTTCGCGCTCAGGCTGCGGCGCTGTACTGGGCCGCCTTCCGGGACAAGCTGGGGCGGGTCATGGGCCCTGATCAGCGGGCAACCGGGTTTATCTCGCGGGTGTTGGACCCGGATCATGCCCTGTGCGCCATTGGCCCTGACGGGGATCTTCTGGGCGTGATCGGGTTCAAATCGCCCAAAGGTGCCTTTGTCGGCGGGTCATTCCGGGATTTTGTTGCGGTCTATGGGATGGCCGGGGCGGCGCTGCGCGTGGCGCTGATCTGGCGGCTTCAATCCGACATCGAAAACGAACGCTTTCTGATCGACGGGCTGATCGTCGCGCCACATATGCGGGGGCGCGGCGTGGGCACCGCGCTTTTGCGCGCCATGCGGCAAGAGGCGGGCCGTCGCGGATACCATGAACTGCGCCTTGAAGTCGCGGACGGGAACGACGGGGCGCGGGCGCTGTATGATCGTCTGGGGTTCCGTGACATCGGCTGGACCGGAACCGGGGCGCTGCGCCATGTGTTCGGATTTCGCGGGGCCACGACGATGGTCTGGCCCGTCTCGGGGCCCTAGTCGAAGGCGCCTGTCACACGGCCCAGCAGCATGAAGGCCCGGGCAGTCCGGGTCTTTGCCAGATCGTCGATTTCCTCGTCCGTGGCATCGGTTTCGAATTCCACCAGCATCTGGTCGAACTTGCGCAGGAAATGGTGTGCAGCATCCCGAAAGATCGTGTCTTCACGCATCCGCCCGGCGGTCAGCGCAAGCGACGACCGGTCGCGGATGCCGCCCATCGCGGCGACGGACCGGCCCCGCTCGCCCTTGGCAAAGCGACGCCAGACCTCGGGCCGGGCGCGGTCGGGGCGCATGTCGTCCATGTAGATGCCATCATGGCTCAGCAGGGTCAGGATGTCCTGAGCCGCCTGAATCAGAAGCTTGGCCTTGCGGTCGCGCAGGGCACGGCGCAGCGCGGCAAAGCCTTCTTCGTCCTTGTCTGTGTCGGGGAAATTCAACGCCCGGATCAGGACCGACCGGTCGATGGGCGGGATCGAATCCTCGACCGGGGTGCCCAGCGCAAGGGTCGGCTGGTCGTCGGCCGCAGCGGTCGGCGGGCTGGGCGGGTTTGCCGGGGGCCGCGCCACGGCGGTGCGGCTGGTGGCAAATGTGGCCAGCGCCGATTCCGTCTTTTGGGCAGAGCGGGCAATTTCGTTCAGTTTCCGCTCGACCGAGCTTTGTGAAGGAACCGCGCTGCCGCGCGCCTGTCGGTCGGCCACATAGGTTTTGCGCATCGCGTCGATGGCAACCTGAAGGCGGCGCGATTCCTCGCGCACGATCCGGGCGGACCGGGCTGCGGCCGCCGCAACCCAGATCATTGCGACGGGTAGAAAGACCGCCATAAGGGTCATGACAAAGCGCAGGCTGTCAAAGCCGGCGCTGCCCCCTTCGACCGGCTCCGATGGCACGAACATGAAGAACGCCCCGGCCGCGGCAAGCCAGCCAAGGCTCAGCACCAAGGCGATCACCTCGGTGCCGGTAAAGCGCGGTTCTTCGGGCCGGGTTGCGGCGGTCAGATCGCTTTCAGCCTTGTCATCGCGCGCTGCCATGGGTCCCCTCGGGCCGGGTCATTCAAACTAGTTATAGGAAATCTGAAGGATTTCGTAACTCTTCTCGCCGCCGGGGGTCCGCACTTCGACGCTGTCGCCGACATCCTTGCCGATCAGCGCGCGGGCCAAAGGCGATTTGATGTTCAGCTTGCCCGCCTCGATATCGGCCTCGTATTCGCCAACGATCTGGAAGGTGCGTTCCTCGTCGGTGTCTTCGTCGACCAGCTGCACGGTGGCCCCGAATTTCACCGTGCCCGACAGTTTGGTCGGGTCGATCACATCCGCCAGCGAAATGACGCCTTCGAGTTCCTTGATACGGCCTTCGATGAACGACTGCTTTTCCTTGGCGGAATGGTATTCGGCATTCTCGGACAGGTCGCCATGTTCGCGGGCTTCGGCGATAGCCTTGATGATCGCCGGCCGTTCGACCGACTTGAGCTGCTTCAGCTCTGCGTCGAGCTTGTCGTAGCCTGCGCGCGTCAGCGGAATCTTTTCCATGTCGCCTTCCCGTTTCGAATGAACCGTTGTGATGCAATCTGGCGTTCATAACCCGCCGGGCGGGATCAAAGTCAAGGGTGATGGGCGGCCTTTGCCCCCACCGACCCGGAAAAACCCGGTGACCCGTGCAAGCCAGTCACAAGGTCGCGGCAGAGACATTTAACGTCGTGTCGTGATTGCCCTTGAAATACAGGTGCTGTAACCCGTCACGAAAGAAAGTTTCGGGGGACCGCCCCAGACCATCAACAAAGGGAAAGGCCATGGCCGAGATCGAACGCGAAGCAATGGAATACGACGTCGTCATCGTCGGCGCAGGCCCGGCGGGTCTGAGCGCGGCAATCCGGCTCAAGCAGTTGGACGCGGACCTGAATGTCGTGGTTCTTGAGAAGGGCTCTGAAGTTGGCGCGCACATCCTGTCGGGTGCCGTTCTGGACCCGTCGGGCCTGAATGCGCTGATCCCCGATTGGAAGGAAAAGGGTGCGCCGATCACCGTTCCGGTGAAAGAAGACAACTTCTACGTCCTCGGCGAAGCAGGCCAGATGCGTCTGCCCAACTTTGCGATGCCGCCCCTGATGAACAACCACGGCAACTACATCGTGTCGATGGGCAATGTCTGCCGCTGGATGGCCGAACAGGCCGAGGAAATGGGTGTCGAGATTTTCCCCGGCATGTCCTGTTCCGAACTGGTTTTCGGCGACAATGGCGAGGTGAAGGGCGTTGTCGCGGGCGAGTTTGGCAAGAACGCCGATGGCACCCCCGGCCCGCACTATGAACCGGGCATGGAACTGCACGGCAAATATGTGTTCCTGTCGGAGGGCGTGCGCGGGTCGTTGTCCAAGGAAGTGATCGCGAAATACGATCTGGCCAAGAATTCGGACGTGCAGAAATTCGGCGTCGGGATGAAGGAAATCTGGGAAATCGACCCCGCCAAGCACCGCGAAGGCACCGTGACCCACACCATGGGCTGGCCGCTTGGCAGCAATGCCGGGGGCGGGTCGTTCATCTACCACCTCGACAACAACCAGGTTTACGTCGGCTTCGTGGTTCACCTGAACTACAAGAACCCGTACCTGTTCCCCTACATGGAATTCCAGCGGTTCAAGCATCACCCGATGGTCGCCGAGCTGCTGAAAGGCGGCAAGCGCGTCGCCTATGGCGCCCGCGCGATTTCCGAAGGCGGGTTCCAGTCGATCCCGCAGACCGCCTTCCCCGGCGGCTGTCTTCTGGGCTGCTCCGCTGGGCTGGTGAACGTGCCGCGGATCAAGGGCAACCACAACGCCATGTTTTCGGGCATCCACGCCGCAGAGGCCGCCCATGCCGCGATCAAGGCGGGCCGCGCCAGCGATACGCTGACCGAATACGATACCGCGCTGAAGTCCGGCCCCGTCGGCAAGGACCTCAAGAAGGTGCGCAACGTCAAACCGCTGTGGTCCAAATACGGGCTGGTTGCGTCGCTGGGGATCGGTGGGTTCGACATGTGGACGAACAACCTGTTCGGCCTGTCGCTGCTGGGCACGCTGAAGCATGGCAAATCGGACGCTGCCGCGACCGAAGAAGCCAGCAAGCACAAGCCGATCGACTATCCCAAGCCCGACGGCACGCTGTCCTTCGACCGTCTGACCAACGTCAGCTTCTCGATGACCAACCACGAGGAAAGCCAGCCCGCCCACCTGCGTCTGGCCGATGACAGCATCCCGATGTCGGTCAACATGCCGAAATTCGCGGAACCGGCGCAGCGCTACTGCCCTGCCGGGGTCTACGAAGTTGTGGATGACAAGTTTGTCATCAACTTCCAGAACTGCGTTCACTGCAAGACCTGCGATATCAAGGACCCCAGCCAGAACATCACCTGGACGGTTCCGCAGGGTGGCGACGGGCCGAATTACCCCAACATGTAGACCAGACCGGATCGGGGCCCTGCGGGGCCCCGTTTCATGTGCGGGAAACCGCCCTTTTCGGCCACCTGCGATTGCAGCGCCCCGGCGGGCGGACTAGGTATTGGGGGAACAGTGCCCCGCCCCCTCCGAAGGACCTCCCCTTGCCCCTCAAGACCGCCCGGACGCTTCTCCTCGCTGCCTCCCTCGCCGCCGTCGTTTCGCCGCTTGCCCTTCAGGCCGAAGCGGACGCGGGATCCTACCTTGCGGCGCGGCAGGCCGGGATGGACCGCGATTTCGCCGCCGCCGCCCGTTATTTCGAACAGAGCCTTCGCGGAGACCCGGACAACCCCGGCCTGCTGGACAGTCTGGTCAACGCACGGATGGCCCTTGGCGATCTGGACGGCGCCCTGCCCGCCGCGCGGCGGATGAATGAACTTGGATACGAAAGCGCCTATGCCCGCGTCGCGGTGATGACCGCGCTTGTCCGGGACGAAGATTGGGAAGGCGTGTTCGGCCAGCTTGAAGCCGGGCAATCCATCGGGCCGCTGGTCGATGGGCTGATTCAGGGCTGGGCCTTCCTTGGAGAAGGCAAGGTCAGCCGCGCCTTTGACAGTTTCGACGAGGTGGCGGATACGCAGGGCCTGATCGCCTTCGGTCTTTACCACAAGGCGCTTGCGCTGGCCTCGGTTGGGGATTTCGAAGGGGCTGACGCGATATTTTCGATGCCGCCGACCGAAGGGATGCAGCGCACCAAACGGTCTGCGCTGGCCCATGCCGAGGTGTTGAGCCAGCTGGGCCGCAACCCCGATGCCGTGGCCATGCTGGACGCGACCTTTGGCCGTGATCCGGAACCGACAGTGTCCGCCCTGCGGGCCCGTCTGGCGGCTGGCGAACCTGTTCCCTACGGGTTCGTCCGGACCCCGCAGGACGGCGTGGCCGAGGTGTTCTTTACCGTAGCCAGTGCCTTTGTCGAAGAAGCCGACGAAAGCTTTCTGCTGCTTTACACCCGGGCGGCCGAATTGCTGCGCCCGGATCATGCAGAGGCGCTGATCCTGACCGGCAGGCTGCTGGACCGGCTGGGCCGGCACGAACTGGCCAACGAGGCGTTTTCCCGGGTCAGCCCGCAGGATCCGGCGTTTTTCGCGGCCGAGATGGGGCGCGCCGATGCGCTGCGCAGTGCCGGCAAGGTGGATGCCGCGATTGAGGTCCTTCAGGCCCTCACCCGCAGTCACGGCGAGGTCGCCCTTGTCCATGCGACCCTGGGCGACTTCCTGCGCCAGACACTGGACTATGCCGCCGCGAACGATGCCTATACCCGGGCCCTCGACCTTCAGGCCGACACCGACCCGGCCCGTTGGTTCGTCCTTTATACCCGCGCGATCACCTTTGAACGCATGGACCGCTGGGACGAGGCCGAGGCCGATTTCCGCGCGGCGCTGGCGCTGAACCCCGGCCATCCGTCGGTCCTGAACTACCTTGGCTATTCGCTGGTCGAGAAGCACATCAAGCTGGACGAGGCCCTGTCGATGATCGAACAGGCCGTCGAAGCACAGCCCGACAACGGCGCCATCGTGGACAGCCTTGGCTGGGTTCTCTACCGGCTGGGCCGATACGACGATTCCATCGTCCACATGGAACAGGCCGCCGCGCTGGAGCCGCTGGACCCGGTGATCAACGACCATCTGGGCGATGTCCTTTGGGCCGTCGGGCGCGAGATCGAAGCCCGGTTCCAATGGCGCCGCGCCCTGTCGTTCGACCCCGATGAGGCAGAGGCGGAACGTATCCGTCGCAAGCTGGAGGTTGGGCTGGACGTCGTGTTGGAGGAAGAAGGGGCCGCGCCCCTGTCAGTTTCCCGTGACGACCGTTAAGGGCCCCGCATATGCGAAGGTCAACCTGACCCTGCATGTCACCGGGCAGCGGGCCGATGGCTATCACCTGTTGGACAGCCTTGTGGTGTTCACCGAATTGGCCGACGTCATTTCCGTCAATGTCGCGCCCGAAGGTCTGTCGCTGTCGGTGGGTGGTCCCTTTGCGCCGGGCGTTCCGACGAACGAAAAAAACCTTGCCCTTCAGGCCGCCGCGCTTTTGGGCTTTGTCCGGGGCGTGACCCTTGGGGCGCAGATCACGCTGGACAAGCATCTGCCGCATGCCGCAGGTCTGGGCAGCGCGTCGGCCGATGCGGCGGCTGTTTTGCGGATGCTGCCCGAGGTCTGGAACGTCCCCCCCTTTCCGCCTGACGCGCCCGAGGTTCTGACCCTTGGCGCTGATGTGCCGGTTTGCACCCATGCCCCGGCCCCCGCCATCATGCAGGGGATTGGAGAGGTCGTGCGCCCGGCCCCGCGCCTGCCGCGCTGCGCCATGGTTCTGGTCAACCCCCGTGTCGAAGTGCCCACCGGACAGGTCTTTGCCGCCCTGCCGAACAAGCAGAACGCCCCGATGGAACCGATGCCCGAGGGCGCGGATTTCGAAACCTTCTGCGCGTGGTTGTCCCGGCAACGCAACGACCTGCAGCCCCCCGCGATCAAGATCGCGCCCGAGGTTGAAACCGCCCTGGCCAAGCTGCGCCGGATGTCTGCCGTGAAATGGGCAGGGATGAGCGGGTCTGGCGCGACCTGCGTTGCGCTGGTCAAGGATATGGGCGCGGCCCGCCAGGTGGCCCGCGCGATCCAGGTTCAGGAAATGAGCTGGTGGGTGGTGCCCGCCCCGGTGCTTAGCTGATCCGCGCCACGACGTAATCTGCAAGGTCCGACAGCATGTCGCGGATGTCGTGTTCCGGCAGAAGCTGCAACTGTGCCTTGGCGTGGGCGATCCAGCGCAGGGCCTCGTCCCGCACGTCATCCAGCGCGTTGTGACGGGCCAGAAGTGACAGGGCGGTTTCAAGATCGCCCTCTTCCTGTTTGCCCTTCTCGATCGTGCGCTGCCAGAAGGCCCGTTCCTCGGCGTCGGCCTTGGCCACGGCCTTGATCACCGGCAGGGTCAGTTTCCGTTCGCGGAAGTCGTCGCCGATGTTCTTGCCGGTGGCACTTGTCCCGCCGTAGTCCAACAGGTCGTCGACCATCTGGAACGCGACGCCCAGCGCATCGCCATAGTCATAAAGCGCGCGCACATGGGTCTCGGGCGCACCCGCGATGACACCGCCCACCTCGGTCGCGGCGGAAAACAGCGCCGCGGTCTTGCCCCGCACCACCTTGAGATAGGTTTCCTCGGTCGTGCGCAGATCACGGGCGGCGGTCAGCTGCAGCACCTCGCCCTCGGCAATCGTGGCAGAGGCCCCGGCAAGGATTTCCAGAACCCGCATCGACCCGGTTTCGACCATCAGGAGGAACGACCGGGCGAACAGGTAGTCCCCCACCAGAACCGAAGAGGTGTTGTCCCACAGTAGGTTCGCCGTTGGCCGGCCGCGCCGCTGGGCGCTTTCATCCACCACATCGTCATGCAGCAGCGTGGCGGTGTGGATGAACTCGACCGTGGCGGCCAGATGAATGTGGAACGGTCCGTCATAGCCGCACATCTTGGCGGCGGCGAGGGTCAGCATGGGCCGCAGACGCTTCCCCCCGGCCTCGACCAGATGGGCGGTCACCTCGGGGATGCGCGGGGCGTGTTCGGATGCCATCCGCTCGCGGATCATGACATTGACCGCATCCATTTCCGCCGAAAGGGCGGCTGCAAGCCTCTCGTGGGGCTTGGTGGCGGCAACATCAAGGCTCATGCACGGCTCCGTCATCTGGATGGACAAAGGCGGGGGTGCGCCTTAGGTCTTTGTCCATGAAGGAACTTCTGCGCACAACGGACCCGACGGTCATCGCCTTCGCCAAGGCTCTTCTGGACGGAGAGGGTATAGACTGCTTCGAATTCGACGTAAACATGAGCGTCCTTGATGGAAGCCTTGGCATATTGCCGCGCCGGATCATGGTTCGCGATGCGGATCTGTTCATGGCGCGGGCGGTGATGACGGACAATCAAATCGACCTTGGGCTATGACCGACCCCGCGTTGACGCAGGATGATTTCCTTGGGGGAAAGGTCCGGCTGTGGCAACCCCGCAAAGGGTATCGCGCGGGCGTTGATCCGGTCCTTCTGGCCGCAAGTATCCCCGCACACCCCGGTCAGTCGGTTCTGGAACTGGGATGCGGCGCAGGGGCGGCAAGCCTGTGCCTGTCGGCGCGGGTGTCGGGGCTGACCCTGACCGGGGTCGAGGTGCAGCCTTTCTATGCCGATCTTGCCCGACGCAACGGGGCCGAGAATGGCGCAAGCCTGACCGTGGTCGAGGCGGACCTGCGCGCCCTGCCCCCGGACCTGCGCCAGCAGCGGTTCGATCACGTGATGATGAACCCCCCATATTTCGACAGGCAGGCCAGCACGCGGGCGGATGATGATGGACGGGACGTCGCGCTTGGCGGTGATACCCCGCTCTCGGATTGGATCGAGGTTGGGGCGCGCCGGCTGGCCCCCCGGGGACATCTTTCTGTGATCCAGCGAATCGAACGCCTCCCCGAGGTTCTGACCGCCGTCACCGCACGGCTTGGGTCGGTGGTGGTGCGCCCGATTGCCGCGCGGAGCGGGCGGGCGCCAGGCCTGTTCCTGCTTCAGGCGCGTCAGGGTGGGCGGGCTGCCTTTCACCTGTCGGCGCCCCTGATCCTGCATGAAGGCCCCGAACACAGGAAGGATGGCGAGGACTACAGCGCCGCTGTGCAAGACATCCTGCGCAATGCCGGTCAATTGCCGATCCGGGATTAACGGCTTGGCAAGGAATGGCCGGCAACCCTTGCGTGCCAGATTGTTGCTGCCTTGCAGCGTGACAGTTGGCTGGAACTGTGATCGACTGAACTTATCGCAACGCAAGACAGGAGGAATGCCATGACCGTAAGCTCGCATATCGAGGAACTGAAGAAGAAGCACCAATCCCTGTCGGACGCGGTGGAGGCCGCCCAGCGCAGCCCCGGCATCGACGACCTCGAAGTCGCGAAGATGAAGAAGGAAAAGCTGCACCTCAAGGAAGAGATCGCACGGCTGAGTTCCTGAATCACAGCCGAAACGGGCGCTGCCCGGTTCTATGAATTCCCGAAACGCGCCTGCATATAGCGGCGCGTTTCTTCTATGAGGGGGGTCATATCCGGGTTCAGGATGCCACGATCGTTTACGGTCTGGTAGACGATGTGATCCGGGTTCCCATTCAGTTCGTTCAGGATTGGCCCATCCTCGGTCAGGTAGACGTCGGCACCGATGATCCCAAGCCGTGGCAGCAGGGCATGCGCCCGAATGGCAAGGTCGATTCCCTCCTGCACAAAGGGGAATGTAATTTCGGACAGGGGTTCCGGGATGTCCCGCCAGTGGGTCAGCGGGGCGCCTCCCTTGGCGGGCAGGTGTCGGACAACCGCGAAGCGGCCAGTCGCGGGGTCGAGGGAGCCGATGGCTCGCTTGTTTTTCGAAATTGCATCGAACATCGCCGTCGGCGACGGAAGTTTATGCGCGGAATAGAAATGACGGGGGCCGTCTTCGGACTGAACGGTCACCACGCGGAAGGTTGCGGTAGGGTTGCCCACCACCCGCTGGATCACCGGATGGTTCCGGGCGACCTCTTGGAACAGATATCCCGCGCCCCAAGTACCGACGATCTCGTCGACCAAGGCGTCAAGTTCTCCGACCACGCCTGTGCCGAATGTCACCTTGCCGGTCGCGGGCTCGATCCCGTCCAGCCGCGCCGCCCCGATCGAATGCGAGGATTCGCGCGGTTTGCAGAACAGGGGGTAGTTTGCGGGGTCCGACAGGTAGCTGTGCAAGGCTTGGCGATCACCGAGGTGCAGAACCCCATCAGGGCAGTTCGTCAATGAAAACAGGGCCAGAGTTCGCGTCGTGGGTATCCCCTTCTCCCTCAGGAAAAGCTCGGTCGCCAGCTTGTCATTCACCAGTTTCCGGGCAGTCTCGTCAGGGTCGCGATGCAGGCCGGTGTTGAAGGCGAGCGTGCGCGGACTGGATAGATATTCCCCAAGGGCCTGCGCATTTCCGGCGTGACGATACAGTGCGTATTTATAGTAGTCCCGTGCTTCGAATTTCTTGGGGGACAAAGCCATGCGCAGCAATTGCCGGAATTGACCCCAAACGGATGGACCGCCGTTGGCGATCACCAGTTGCACCTCTTTCAATGCATCGAACTTCCCGGCCGTTTCAGCCGCCGTAAGATAGGTCATGCCGTGCCTCTTGCCCGCCCTCGTGCGAGTGTCAGGGCATCTTGATAGGTTGCTTCCATCTCGGGGTTTCGCAGGCCCCGGCGGGCGGCCAGTTGGTAGATCGGGGCCGGATTTGCATTCACCTCGTTCAGGACTGCCCCGGTTTCGGTCAGGAAGACATCCCAACCCAGGATACCATGCGCGGGAAACAGGTCGTGCCCGGCGACGCAGGCGGCCACCGCCTCGGACCAATGGGGCAGACAGGTCCCAGTCAAGGCTCTGTCGGGGTCACACCAGTGGGTCCGTGTCGGCGCAACCGGGTCAAGCAGCTTGTAAAGATGGCCCACCTCTCCGGTGTCGACGTCGATCCTGGCCCAGGCCCGTTCATCCTTTGACCCGCCGTCATGCATCGCCGTCGCCGCAGGCAAGCGCAGGACCGCATAGAAGGGGCGGACGCCCGCGCTGGTGCGGATCGTGCAGATGCGTGGCGCAGGGGTGGCGATGCCCGCGTGTTTCTGCATTCCCGCCTCGCAGCGATAGAGGGTCTGCAGAAGGTAGCCGCCGGCTGTCTGATGCATTTCCCCCGCCAGCGCCGCGGCCTGGCAGGTCGTCCCGTCACCCAGCGTCAATTCCCCCGTTTCCGGGTCTGCGGACAGGATAGAGGCCGCGCCGCGCGCAAAACTGTCGGTGCGCGGCTTGGCGAAAAGGGGCAGGTTTCGGGGGTCGAGCAGGAAGTCGGCGACCTCCTCGACACTGGCAAGCGCGCGCAGCTCCATCCCATCCGGAACCGGGCCGATCACGGCGCGGGTTTCCACCACGGGCAGCCCGTTTTGCCGGAACAGGGCCTCGGTCGCCAGCTTGTCTTCGATCAGGGCCGTCTGATCGCCGGTTTTCGGCTCGATCAGGGCGTGGTTGTAGCGGGTCTTGAACCCGTTCGACAGATATTCCCGCCGAAAGCTGCGGTCGCGGCCGTGGGCCCAGAAATCGTTGATGTAATAATCGACAAGGTTGAACCCACGGATCCCGATCCGCGCCCGCAGGATCTGAAGCAATTGCCGCCAGGGGCCAGGACCACCCGCGTTGCGGACCCGCTGCATCTGTGCGGCAAGGTCGATCCTATCCGCCTGATCTGTGGACTTCAGAACTGCCATCAGCGCGCCATCCTGTCTTTGCACGGGCCTGAAACATGAAACGCCACCCTGAGGTGGCGTTCCGTAATTTGCAACTGCGGACGAGTATCGCCTTAGACGAAGAACTGCGCGCCGTTGGCCGAGATGGTGGAACCGTTGATGAACCCGGCATCGTCGGAGGCAAGGAAGACCACGCAGCGCGCGATTTCCTCGGGCTCGCCCAGACGCCCGGCAGGGATCTGGCCGATGATCGATTCCCGCACCTTCTCCGGCACGGCCATGACCATTTCGGTCGCGATGTAGCCGGGGCAGATGGCGTTGGCGGTGATACCTGCGCGCGCGCCTTCTTGGGCCAGCGATTTCACGATTCCCAGATCGCCCGCCTTGGTCGCGGCATAGTTCACCTGTGCGAACTGACCTTTCTGGCCGTTGATCGACGAGATCACGATGACACGGCCAAACTTGCGCTCGCGCATGCCCGGCCAGACAGGGTGGACGGTGTTGAAGACGCCGGTCAGGTTGGTGTCGATCACCTGATGCCACTGTTCCGGGGTCATCTTGTGAAACGGCGCATCGCGGGTAATGCCCGCGTTGGCGACGACAACGTCGATCGGGCCCAGATCGGCCTCGACCTGGGCGATGCCGGCCTTGGAGTCATCATAGTCCGCCACGTTCCACTTGTAGGTCTTGATGCCGGTTTCGGCAGTGAACTGGGCAGCGGCCTCGTCATTGCCGGCATAGGTGGCGGCGACGTTGTAGCCTTCGGCCTTCAGGGCCTTGGAAATGGCGGCACCGATACCGCGGGAACCACCGGTGACAAGCGCAACGCGGGACATGGGAATACTCCTGATAGAATTTCTGTCGGTAATGTTGTTACGGGGATTTTTTCGCAAGCGCAACATTATTGCGCTGCATTGCCGCAAGGCGGGCGGGGCCGTGGCCCCGCCCGATCAAGGTCAGGGACGTTCGACGCAGAGCGCCACACCCATGCCGCCGCCGATGCAAAGGGTTGCGATCCCTTTCTTGGCGTCACGGCGTTTCATTTCGAACAGAAGCGTGTTCAGCACCCGGCAGCCCGAGGCCCCGATGGGGTGGCCGATGGCGATTGCGCCGCCGTTCACGTTCACGATGGCCGGATCCCAGCCCATTTCCTTGTTCACGGCGCAGGCCTGCGCGGCGAAAGCCTCGTTGGCTTCGACAAGATCAAGGTCGTCCACGGACCAACCGGCCTTTTCCAGCGCCTTGCGCGAGGCGTTGACCGGGCCGACGCCCATGATCGCCGGGTCAAGGCCCGCGGTGGCGTAGCTGGCGATGCGGGCCAGCGGCTCGATCCCGCGCTTTTCGGCCTCGTCGGCGGTCATCAGCAGGGTCGCGGCGGCGCCGTCGTTCAGGCCAGAGGCATTGGCGGCGGTCACCGAGCCGTCCTTGGCGAAGGCAGGGCGCAGTTTCTGCATGGCGTCAATGGTGGCGCCGTGACGGATGTACTCGTCCTGATCCACCACGATGTCGCCCTTGCGGGTCTTGACCGTGAAGGCGGCGATCTCGTCGGCGAATTTGCCGGCTTTCTGGGCGGCCTCGGCCTTGTTCTGCGAGGCGACGGCGAATTCATCCTGCATATCGCGCGAAATCTGCCAGCGTTCGGCGACGTTTTCGGCGGTCTGGCCCATGTGATAGCCGTTAAAGGCGTCCCACAGACCATCCTTGATCATCGTGTCGATGTATTTCATGTCGCCCATTTTGTGCCCGGCGCGCAGATGCGCAGCATGGGGCGACAGGGTCATGTTTTCCTGGCCACCGGCGGCGACGATGCTGGCATCGCCCAGCATGATGTGCTGCGCGCCCAGCGCGACAGCGCGAAGGCCGGACCCGCAAACCTGGTTGATCGACCAGGCGGCGGACTCGATGGGCAGCCCGGCGTTCACGTGGGCCTGACGGGCCGGGTTCTGCCCCTGCGCGGCGGTCAAGACCTGACCAAGGATCGTTTCGCTCACCTCGGATTTGTCGATCCCGGCGCGCTCGACGACCGCCTCAAGAACGGCGGCGCCCAGATCGTGGGCCGGGGTGTTGGCGAAAGATCCGCCAAAGCTGCCCACGGCAGTTCGTGCGGCAGATGCGATAACGACGTTGGTCATGAAGGACTCCTCTCCTAATCCGGTGCAACCGATCAACGAGACAGAGCCCTACACGAAAAGAGCGGGCTCCAACCCGCGTTTGTCGCACTTATAGGGGGAAATGCCGCACTGCGGCAATGTTTTCGTGCATATCCGCCCTGCGGCGACGGAATGGCGCAGCCTGCGATCAGGCCGGTCGCTAAAGCGTGAACTTCGGAACGCCGAAGAAATATCCCTGCATACAGTCGATCCCGAGCGATTGAAGCAGCGCGACTTCCTCTGTGCTTTCAACCCCTTCGGCCACAACGAACATTTCGAACTGCTGGGCGACCGAGATCAGCGCCTCTGCCATGACCTGACAGTCAGGGGACTTGTGGATGTCGCGGATAAAGCATCGGTCGATCTTCACCAGATCAAAGAAAAAATCCTTCAGATGACGGAAAGAAATCAGCCCGGCGCCGAAATCATCCAGTGCAAAGGCCACCCCAAGGGGCTGCATCTCGGCCATGAACCGCACCAGAACCTCGTGCAGAAGCATGGCCGATTCTTCCGAGATTTCGAGGATCAGCCGCCCGGCGATTGCCGGGTTCTTCTGCAAACCCCGGTCAAGAATCCGGCGCCATTTGCCATCCGCCATGGAGCGAGCGGACATGTTGATCGACAGCCGCAGCGCCGGGTTCACCCGCAGCATCTCCAGCCCGAGCATCAGCGAGGCGCAGTCAATTTCGCGGCCCAGTTCGGTTTCTTCGATGTCGCCCATGAACTGATAGGCCGGGATGACCCGGCCCCGTTCGTCCTTCAGCCGGATTAGCCCTTCGTAAAAGGCAATCTGGGTCGTGTCCTGCGCCGCCACGACCGGTTGAAATGCCAATTGGGCGTTGTGGGTATCAAGCGCCCGGCGAACCATGGACATGACATCGCCATCGCGGGCGGCAACCGCGAATTCCAGCGGATCCCGGGGGGCCTCTATCGGCTGAACGGGCATGGTGGTGTCCTTGCAAATGCGTTTCGCGGACACATTCGCGCCACTAAGCCTAAAGCCGGGTAAAGGTTCCCGTTTTTCGTAGAATTGGATACAGATTCCAAAGGTGCCCAAGGAGGACAGGGAATGAGTGACAGATGCGGCTGGGCCGGGCCGGACGAGATCTATGTCGACTACCACGACACAGAATGGGGTGTGCCGGAATACGATGCCCGCGCCCTGTGGGAAAAACTGATCCTGGACGGGTTTCAGGCGGGCCTGAGCTGGATCACGATCCTGAAAAAGCGCGATAATTTCCGCGCGGCTTTTGACTGGTTCAAGCCGGAGGTTATCGCCAGGTGGGGCGAGCCAGAGGTGGCCCGGCTGGTGCAGGATCCGGGCATCATCCGGCACCGGGGCAAAATAGAAGCGACGATCACCAACGCGCGGGCCTATCTGGAGATTCCGGATTTTTCCGAATTTTGCTGGCGCTATGTCGAAGGCGCACCAATCCAGAACCGCTGGGCCAGCCTGTCCGAGGTTCCCGCATTCACGCCACTGTCTGAAAAGATGTCGAAGGATCTTAAGAAGGCCGGGTTCCGGTTTTGTGGCCCGACGATCGTTTATGCGTGGATGCAGGCCTGCGGGCTGGTGAACGATCACCTGACCGGGTGCCACAGGCATGCCCCATGCCGCGAAATGGCCCGCTAACTTACCAGCGGGTCAGCGCGTCTTCGTCTTCATCCCGCGCGGCGACCCAGCCTGCGCCATCGCGGGTCACTTCCTTCTTCCAGAAGGGCGCGCGGGATTTCAGGTAGTCCATCAGGTATTCCGCCGCGGCAAAGGCATCGGCCCGGTGACGCGATGCGGTGGCGACCATCATGATGTTCTCACCGGGCGCCAGACGGCTGTAGCGGTGGATCACCAGCACGTCGGCCAGAGACCAGCGACGAGCCGCCTCGTCCGCGATCCCGGCAATCGCCTTGGTGGTCATACCGGGGTAGTGTTCGATCTCCATCGCGACCAACCCGCCGTCCACGTCGCGCACGACGCCGGTAAAGCTGACAACGGCTCCGGCCCCGGACACAGTCGCGGAAAAGGCGTTCAGTTCCGCCCCCGGATCAAACCGGTCTTCCTGAACCCGGATTTCCATCAGCCCCCCGTCATCGGCGGAAAGAACGCGACCTCGCGCACGCCGGCCAGGCTGGCATCGAAATCCGACAGTTCCTGATCAAGCGCCACGCGCAGCGCCCGCAAGTCGGCAAAGGCCGCCTCGTAGCGGGGTTCGCGGGCCTTCAACTCTTCCACCAGATCGGCCACGGTCGCGGCGGTGGTGTCCACCTGTTCCCGTGGCACCCCGATCCGTTCCCGGACCCATGCGAAATAAAGAACGTCGATCATCGGATCACCTCAGGTAGGGCATCGCCTTGCGCAGGTAGTCAAACCCGGTGACGACGGTCAGAAGTCCGGCGACCCACAACAGGCCGACCCCGATCCACCACGAAAAGAACGCGCCCTGATATTTCCAAAGAAGGCCCAACTCGTCCGGCAGTTCGCCCAGAAGAATGGCGTTGATGGTCGTGTTGTCCATCCCTTCGGTTTCCATGGCGAAATAGGTCTCGAACGCGCCGGTCGAAAAAAGGACGGCAATAGCGACCATCTGGGCGGTGGTTTTCCACTTTGCCAGCTTCGTCACCTTCAGAAGCCCTGCCGTATCGCCAAGGTATTCCCGCAGGCCCGACACAAAGACCTCGCGGAACATGATCAACGTCGCGGGCAGCAGGATCCAAGGATTCATCCCCGAAAACCCGGTAATGACCAGAAGGGCAATTACCACCATCGCCTTGTCAGCGATCGGGTCCAGCATGGCGCCGACCTTGCTTTCCTGTTTCCAGGCGCGGGCAATATAGCCGTCGACAAAATCGGTCACGGCGGCCACGACGAACAGGACCAGCGCAAACCAATCCGCCCAGGGCCGGGCGAAATACAGGAACATGATCGCGACACCGGGCGCGGCCAGCAGACGCAGAAGCGTCAGAATATTGGGGATCGTCCACATCATGCCTGTTGCATATCCGGTATTTGAGACCTGTTC
The DNA here is from genome assembly GCF_004145845.1 of Loktanella sp. IMCC34160. Lineage (GTDB taxonomy): Bacteria > Pseudomonadota > Alphaproteobacteria > Rhodobacterales > Rhodobacteraceae > SELP01. Next base: position 221,353 of record NZ_SELP01000005.1, read on the forward strand.
CACAGCCTAGGTTGCCTGACGCACATCAAGGGGCGCAAACCCGCAGATTGACCCGGGGCGACAGGGCGCAGACCATGGTGCGACAGAAAAGGGGGACGACATGACCGATACCGCCACTCAGACTGCCGAGGTTCTTCGATTTTGGTTCGAGGAAAGCACGCCGCAACAACATTTCACGAAAGACCCGGTCTTCGATGCGGCGATCCGTGACAGGTTCCTGACGCTCTACGAGGATCTTGCCGCAAACGGCACTGACAGGTTCCGCGGCTCGGCCGATGGGATTCTGGCCGCGATCCTCGTTCTGGACCAGTTTTCGCGCAACATGTTCCGCGATGATCCCCGCGCCTTTGCGGAAGACTCGCAGGCCCGGGCGCTGACCAAGTATGCCATCGAAAACGGGATCGACATGAAGGTTCCCGATGACCGGCGCGTCTTTATCTACATGCCGCTCATGCATTCCGAGGATCTGGCCGACCACGACCTTTCGCTGAAGGTCTTTGACGCGCTTGGAAATGCGGAAAGCTACAAATACGCCGTCGCGCATCGCGACATCATCGCGCGCTTTGGCAGATACCCGCACCGCAACGCCGTGCTGGGCCGCGAAAGCACCCCCGAGGAAGAGGCGCATTTCCGCGAACACGGCGGGTTCTGAACTTCCTAACCGGCCTCGTGGAAGTAGTTGTAGATGGTTTCGGCCATGCTGTCGGAAATCCCGTCGACCGCTTTCAGGTCGGACAGGTTGGCCCGGCTGACCGCCTTGGCGCTGCCAAAATGCTGAAGCAACGCGCGTTTGCGGGTGGCCCCCACGCCCGGCACATCGTCAAGCGGGGTCGCGCCCACTGCCTTGGCCCGTTTGGCGCGATGGGTGCCGATGGCAAAGCGGTGCGCCTCGTCTCGCATCCGCTGCACGAAATAGAGAACCGGGTCATTGCGTTGCAGCGCAAAGGGACGTTCGCCGGGGCGGTGGAATTCTTCCTTGCCGTGGTCGCGGTCCACGCCTTTGGCGACGCCGATCATGGGCACATCCTCGACCCCTAGTTCGTCCATGATTTCCTGAACGGCACTGACCTGCCCCGCGCCTCCGTCGATCAGCAGAAGGTCGGGCCATGTGCCGCCCGTCCGATCCGGATCTTCCTTCAACAGGCGTTGAAACCGGCGGGTCAGCACCTCTTTCATCATCCCGAAATCATCGCCGGGGGTGATGCTGTCGCCCTTGATGTTGAATTTGCGATACTGGCCTTTTTCAAACCCGTCCGGGCCTGCGACGATCATCGCGCCAACGGCATTGGTGCCCTGAATGTGCGAGTTGTCGTAGACCTCGATCCGGCGGGGCGGGCCGTCCAGATCGAATGCCTCGGCCAACCCACGCAGGAGTTTCGACTGTGCCGCCCCTTCGGCCATGCGGCGGCCAAGGCTTTCGCGGGCATTACGCTGCGCACCCGAGACAAGCTCGGCCTTTTCGCTCCGCTGCGGCACCAGAATTTCCACCTTGCGGCCCGCCTTTTCGGCCAGCGCGTCGGCCATCAGGTCTTCGTTGTCCAGCCCGTGAGACAAAAGCAACATGCGCGGCGGTTCGCGGGTCTGGTAGAACTGGCCGACAAAGGCCTCCATGACCTCGGCCATATCCTCATCTCCGCTGATGCGGGGATAGAAATCGTGGTTACCCCAGTTCTGGTTCGCCCGGATGAAAAAGACCTGCACACAGGCCTGCCCGTTTTCGACATGCAGCGCGATCACGTCCGCCTCTGCCGTCGAGCGGGGGTTGATGCCTTGCGACGATTGCACCTGTGTCAGGGCGCGGATCCGGTCGCGCAGCGCGGCGGCGCGTTCGAACTCCATTGCCTCTGACGCCTCGGCCATCTGGGAGGCGAGTGTTTCCTGGATCTTGGTGGTGCGGCCGGACAGGAATTGCGCGGCATCGCTGACCGACTGGGCGTAGTCCGCTGCGCTGATATAGCCGACACACGGCGCCGAACACCGCTTGATCTGGAACAGCAGGCAGGGGCGTGAGCGGGTATCGAACTGGCTGTCAGAACAGTTGCGCAGAAGAAAGACCTTCTGCAGTTGGTTCAAGGTCCGGTTCACCGCGCCCGCGCTGGCGAAAGGACCGTAATAGTCACCCTTTTCCTTTTTCGCACCCCGGTGTTTCTTGATCTGCGGAAAATCATGTTCCCGGCTGATCAGGATGTTGGGAAATGACTTGTCGTCGCGCAGCAGCACGTTGTAGCGCGGCTTGAGCTGCTTGATCAGGTTCTGTTCAAGCAGCAGCGCCTCGGTCTCGGTCCGCGTGGTCAGGAACATCATCGACGCGGTTTCGGAAATCATCCGCGCGATCCGGGGCGAATGCGGGCCGGGCCGGGAATAATTCGACACCCGAGCCTTCAGGTTCCGGGCCTTGCCGACATAAAGAACCCGGCTTTCGCTATCGAGCATCCGGTAGACCCCCGGCGAGCTGTCGAGCGTCTTCAGATAGGACTGAATACGGGCGTATCCGCGCAGCTCTGTCCCGTCTTCGTCCGTTTCCGTTTCGGTCATTCTTGCAGGTCCGTGATTCTCGGGTCGGGCTGCCATGATAGCAAGGCCGGGACAAGAGCAAAGGCATACACAGTTTCTGTGGATAACTTCGTGGGCAAATTCAGGTTCAGCCGGATTTTCCCTTGTTTCTCGCGCGGTTCCTCGGGTTGCCTAATTTTTAGGCGAATTCTTAAGGTGTTGAATTTGCTTGTTTAAAAACGGGCATTTCCACAACCCACTGAAAACTTTGGGCTTTTATTACATTTCTGTTACCGGGCCTTGGGAAGGTGCACAACTTGTCGCAGCGTCACTCTACCCCAAGGATATCCGGGGTTTGCCAGCCAAGGTGCTGCCCGCCGTCAACGCAGATCAACTGCCCTGTAACCGCCGGGGATTCCACCAGAAATGTAAGCGCTGTCACGATGTCTTCGGGGTTCGATCCGCGGTGCAGAATGGTGCCCTTGCGCTGGCGGTCGAAATGACTTTCGGACTGGCGATGACCCTGAAGGGTTGGTCCCGGGCCAATTGCGTTGACACGCACCTTGGGGGCAAGCCCCTGCGCGGCGGTCTGGGTCAGCGCCCAAAGCCCCATCTTGGCGATGGTATAGCTCGAAAATTCCGGGGTCAGCTTGCGCACCCGCTGGTCGATCATGTTGATCACCACCGCCTGCGCGACAGGTTCGCCGCGCGAGTCCTCGGCCGGGTCGGGGGCCTGTTTCGCAAGCGCCTGCGTCAGGACAAAGGGCGCCCGCAGGTTGGATTCGATATGCCGGTCCCAGCTGTCGCGGGTCGCGGTGCGGATGTTGTCATATTCGAAGATGGAGGCATTGTTCACGAGGCAGGTGATCGCACCGCCCAGTGCCTCGGCGGCCGCAGGGAGCAGCGCCTGCACCTGCGCCTCGTCCAGCAGGTCCGCTTGAAGGGTCACCGCATTACGGCCAAGGGCGCGGACCTCTGCCGCGGTTTCCTCGGCCCCCGTGGCCGAGGTGGCATAGTGGATGGCCACGTCATGGCCCATTTCCGCCAATCGGACTGCCATCGCCCGGCCAAGCCGCGTTCCCGCGCCGGTCACCAATGCCTTCTTTGTCATGCCGCCCTCACAGGATCGAAAGGATATAGCCGACATATAGGCCGGTCAGGACAATCCCCCAGCCCCGTTTGATGTCCATCTTGAAAAAGACGAAGGGCACAAGGAGGAGCGAGGCACCCGCCATGATCCAAAGGTCAAAGCGCAGGAATTGCGGATCAACCGGGATCGGGCCGACAAGGCTGGCGACACCGATGATGCCCAGCAGGTTGAACATGTTCGACCCGATGACATTGCCCAGCGCCACGTCAGCCTGACGGCGCAGCGCGGCCATCACCGTGGTGGCCAGTTCCGGCAGCGAGGTGCCGACCGCGACGAGGGTCAGGCCGATGACGGTTTCACTGACGTCATAGGTGCGGGCGATGTTTACCGCCCCATCCACCAGAAGACTGGCGCCAAGCGGCAGACCGATCAGGCCGAGGACCAGAAACATGATGATCTTGGCCCAGGGCATGTCCGGGTCGGCCCCTTCGAGGTCCTCCAGGTCATCTTCGTCGTCGGCAAGCCTGCACGCCCTGCGATGTCGTTTGGCCGACAGGAACGCATGGCCCAGCATGGCGGCAAGCGCCGCAAGAAGGATCAGTCCAGAGATCCTATTGAAAGTGCCCATGAAAGCCAGCGCGATGAACAGCGCCGTGGCCGCGATCATCTGGATGAAACTCGCCCGGGTGTCGCATTCGCTTGTGTGCATGGCGGCCAGCAGGGCGGGCAGACCGAGAACCAGCAGGACGTTGGCGGTGTTCGACCCGACCACGTTGCCCAGCGCAATGCCCGGCACCCCGTCCAGAATGGCTTGCACCGAGATCAGAAGCTCGGGCGCAGAGGTGCCAAAGGCCACTATGGTCAGCGACACGATCAGCGCCGGAACACCAAGGCGCAGGGACAGGTTCACCGCCCCCCGCACAAGGGAATCCCCAGCCAACAGCAAGAGAACGAGCCCAAGGCCCACGTATATCCAATCCATCACCACGTCAGGACTTTCCACAGGAACAGGGACCGCGCCCAATCCGGAAGCGGCCACAGTTCGAACATTTCGCGTTTCTCAAGCGGTCCCGCCCGGGAAAGCGCAGCTTTCCAAACATGGCGAGGACAGCCATTCCGATGAGGAAGAAAGTGATAACCTTGAAAAGCATGTCAGAGGCCGAACCGCGCAAAGGCGGCGCGCTCTTCGACGCCGGTCAGGATATCGTCGGTCACCTGTGCGCCGAACCGCGTGAACAGAGATTTTTTCGGGCCATAGCGCCGGAACCGGACCTTGTCGCCGAACCGGTCTTTCATGGCCGGGACAAGATGCCCGATCCCGTCGGCGAGGCCCATGTCAACCGCCGCCCGCCCGATCCAGACTTCGCCGGTGAACAGCGCCGGGTCGTCAGACAGCCGCGCACCGCGCCGGGCCTTCACATGGTCAATGAACGCCGTATGGATGCTTTCCAGCCAGCCCTTGAGCCGTTTGACGTCGGCGGGTTTTTCCGGCTGAAACGGATCGAGGAAGGATTTCGATTTCCCCGCCGTATGCACGCGCCGTTCCACACCATAGCGCCCGATCAACTCGTTCAGGCCAAAGTTCGCAGAGATCACGCCGATGGACCCGACGATCGAGCTGTCGTCGATCAGGATCTGATCCGCCGCGCAGGCGAGCCAATACCCGCCCGAGGCCGCAAGGTCTTCGACGAAGGCGAAAACCGGGATATCCTTTTCGGCGGCCAGCCTGCGAATACGGGCCGCGATCAGCGAGGATTGAACCGGCGATCCGCCGGGTGAGTTGATTTCAAGCGCCACCGCATCCGGCTTGCCCCGCGTAAAGGCCCGCTCGATCACCGGCCCAAGCGTGACATCGTCCAACCCGCGCCCGGAATTGGCGATCTGTCCCTGAAGCCGGATGACAGCCACGGTCGGGTCGGATTTGACGAAGGGGATCCAGCGTTTCATGTGACCTCATGTAGGGGGGCAAGGACGGGGCGACAAGCCGCGCGACCCGGCGTCATTGCCGGATTCGCCAACCTGTGCGGAAAATCCACCAGATCGCGACAAGGCAAAGCGCCGTGAACCCCGCAATCGCCACAAGGCTGATGCCGACGGGCACATCCGCCTGTTCGAAGAAGGACCAGCGGAACCCGGAAATCAGGTAGTGGACCGGATTGAACAGGGTCACCGTCTGCCAGAAGGGCGGCAGCATGGAGGTCGAATAGAAACTGCCCCCCAGGAACACCAGCGGCGTGATGATCAGCATCGGGATCAGGTTCAATTGCTCAAAATTCCCGGCCCAGATGCCGATGATGAACCCGAGAAGCGAAAAACTGAGGCAGGTCAGCACAAGGAAGGCCAGCATCGCGGTTGGATGGGCAATGGAGACGTCCACGAAGAAGAACGAAGTTAGCAGGATCACCACCCCGATCACCAGCGCCTTGGTCGCCGCCGCGCCGACATAGCCCGCCGTCACCTCGAGGAAGTTTACGGGCGCTGACAGGATTTCGTAGATCGAGCCGGTGAACTTCGGGAAATATATCCCGAACGACGCGTTGGACGTGGCCTGTGTCATCACCGAAAGCATGATCAGCCCCGGCACGATGAAGGCCCCATATCCCACGCCTTCGACCTCGTTTATGCGGCTGCCGATGGCGGCCCCGAAGACGACGAAGTACAGCGAGGTGGACACCACCGGCGACAGGATGGATTGCCGGAATGTGCGGAAGAACCGCGCCATTTCGAACAGATAGATGGACCGAACGGCACCGAAATTCATGCGTCTTCCTTCACCAGCCCGACGAAAATCTCTTCGAGGCTGCTTTGTTTCGTGGACAGGTCCGCCATCTGCAGCCCGGCCTTTTGCAGGTCGGACAACAGGGTCGTGATCCCGGTCCGTTCGGCCCGCGTGTCGTAGGCATAGACAAGATGGGTGCCGTCTTTGGACAGGGTCAGATCGTAGGCAGACAGGGTGTCGGGGATTGCCGCGGCAGGGTCGGACAGCTGAATGGTCAGTTCCTTGCGGCCCATCCGGGCCATCAACGCGGCCTTTTCTTCGACCAGAAGGATCTCGCCCTTGTTGATCACGGCCACGCGGTCGGCGATGGCCTCGGCCTCTTCGATGTAGTGGGTGGTCAGGATGATGGTCACGCCCTGCGACCGAAGATGCTCCACGACTGCCCACATATCCTTGCGCAATTCCACATCGACCCCGGCGGTCGGTTCGTCGAGGAACAGAATGCGCGGCTCGTGGGCCAGCGCCTTGGCGATCAGGACACGCCGTTTCATGCCGCCCGACAGGGCCATGATCTTGCTGTCCTTCTTGTCCAGAAGGGACAACCGCGCCAGCACGTCATCGACAAAACCCTGATTGCGGGGCCGCCCGAACAGCCCGCGCGAAAAGGACACCGAGGCATTGACCGTTTCAAAGGCTTCCAGGCTGAGTTCCTGTGGCACCAGTCCGATCAGGTCGCGCGCCTTTCGATAATCCCGCACCACATCATGCCCGGCGACAAGAACCTGCCCCGAGGTCGGCATCGTGATCCCGCAGATGGCGGAAATGAGGGTCGTCTTGCCCGCCCCGTTTGGCCCAAGAAGGGCGATGATTTCGCCTTCGTTAATCTCGAGATTGACGCCTTTGAGCGCCTCAAAGCCCGAGTCATAGGTCTTGCGCAGGTCGGCGACCTTCACGATTGGCGGCATGTCATTCCCCGTTGGTTCGCGGCACAGTAGTGCAGCGACCGAGGAGAGGAAAGGGGCCGCTCCGATGTGGTAGCGGCCCCTTTTGATGTTGCGTTTGAAGGGGTCAGAGACCCTTGGCGCGGTAGCTTCCGGCGACCCGTCCGATCGCGACCAGATAGGCCGCGGTGCGCAGGTCGGCCACGTCGCTGCGCCCGTGCCAGACATCGCGCATGGACTGGTAGGCGGTGCGCATCGTGTCATCCAGCCCGGACCGGACCAGTTCTAACTCGCCCGCGCCACGCAGGTATTCCGACTTGAACCGTTCCGACAGGGCGCCCATGCCCTTCTCGACGCTCAGCCGCTCCAGTTCGTCAATGATCAGCTGCGCCCGCGCCTCTTCCGACCGGCGCTGCATCCGGCCGAACCGGATGTGCGACAGGTTCTTGACCCATTCGAAATAGGACACGGTCACGCCGCCCGCGTTGGCATACATGTCCGGAATGATCACGACGCCTTTCTTCTGAAGCACCTCATCCGCCCCGGCGGTGATCGGGCCGTTTGCGGCCTCTATGATCAGCTTGGCCTTGATCCGCTTTGCGTTCGACAGGTTGATCACCCCCTCCATCGCGGCGGGGATCAGGATATCGCATTCCGCCTCGAGCACGTCGGACCCGTCTTCGTGGTGCCGCGCGTCGGGATAGCCGGCGATGCCGCCGTGCTTGTTCATCCATTCCCGGACCGCTTCGACGTTGATACCGCTTTCATCATGCAGCGCGCCGTCGCGTTCGATGATCCCGGTGATCAGTGCGCCGTCTTCCTCGGACAGGAATTTGGCGGCGTGATAGCCGACGTTGCCGAGGCCCTGAACGATAACGCGCTTGCCATCAAGCTTGCCGGACATCCCGGCCTTGTCGATGTCCGTCTTGTCACGGAAGAACTCGCGCAGGGCATATTGCACGCCGCGGCCTGTCGCCTCTGTCCGGCCCTGGATGCCGCCCTGGTTGATCGGCTTGCCGGTCACGCAGGCACGCCCGTTGATGTCGGTCGTGTTCATCCGCATGTATTGGTCCGCGATCCACGCCATTTCCCGTTCGCCGGTTCCCATGTCGGGTGCCGGGACGTTTTGCGATGGGTGGATCAGGTCGCGCTTGGCCAGCTCATAGGCAAACCGGCGGGTGATCTGTTCCAGTTCATGTTCTTCGTATTCGCGGGGATCGATGCACAGCCCGCCCTTGGACCCGCCGAACGGCGCTTCGACCAGCGCGCATTTGTAGGTCATCAGCGCGGCCAGCGCCTCCACCTCGTCCTGATTGACGCTGGTGGCATAGCGGATACCGCCCTTGACCGGCTCCATATGTTCCGAATGGACCGACCGGTAGCCGGTGAAGGTCTGGATGCCGCCGCGCAGGCGCACCCCGAACCGCACCGTATAGGTGGCGTTGCAGACCCGGATCTTTTCTTCAAGTCCGGGGGACAGATCCATCAGGGCAACCGCCCTGTTGAACATGATGTCGACGCTTTCGCGAAAACTGGGTTCCTTGTGCCGTGCCATTGCCGGGCCCTTTCGTGGAGGAGTGTGGCGGAATGAAAATTGCCGGACGGGCGGAGCCTATCCAGAACTTGGTTAACAACCGATGTGCATCCGCCGTGCCCATCAGCCTGTCCAAAATTCGCCAAACTGGCGATTACGCTTTTCCACGTCCCGGATTCGCGCCAGCGTATCGTCCGGGGATCGCGCAACCAGCGTCGCCACAATTGATTCAATCAAAACCATCGTGGCCGCGTAGGAGGAAAAGAACTGCGGCGACTCGGACGGGACGATGAAGCCGACGGTCGCGTGTTTCAGAACGGGGCAGGCGTAGTCGTCCGTGATGACGATCACACTTGCGCCCGCGTCGGCAGCCATTTCCGCGGCGACAACGGCCCGCCGGGCGTAGGGCTGTTTGGTGATCAGGAACAACACATCGTCCGGCCCCTGCCCCGCCAATGCGGCCCCAACGGATTCTCCGCGCCGCCCGGCAAGCATCCAGTTCGAGGTGAAATAGCTTGCCAGATAGGCAAGGTATTCGACACTCCCCGATGCTCCGAAGGCCCCGAACAGAACGACATTGCGCGCCTTCAACAGAAGGTTCACCGCGGCGTCTATCCTGTCTTTCGGGTTCAGTTCCCGCATCTCGGTGATATTGGCGATACAGGCGGCGGCCTGACGTCCAAGGATCGTGCCCTTGGTTTCACCGTCCGCGCGCAGCCGCTGCGCCTTTTCCCCCGCGCCCCCGATCTGCCGTTCAACCGCGCCACGGGTCAGTTCGCGCATGTCTTCGTAGCTTTCAAAGCCCAGCGCCCGGGCCAGCCGCGACAGGGTCGCTGGCGACACCCCGGTCCCGGCCGAGATCGACCGAAGCGACCGGGTGGCAATGTCCACCGGGTTGCGCAGGACGACATCCGCCGCCTCGCGCAGCTTCTCCGACAGGTCGCTGTAGTGCGCGGCGATGATCTCTTCGATCGTGGCAGGGTGGGTCTGGTGCTTTGTCATGGTTGAACGCTGTCACTCGTTTCAACTATTGTCAACGGCTGAAACATGTGTTTCAAGACATATCAGGCGATCGCAAAGAATCGCCGCGTCAACAGTGATAGGTTGGAGGAAGCGCGTTTGGCTGCGAACGATCCGCTACGCATCATGGTCGCCCCCACCGGGGCCTTGCGGTCCAAACGGGACCACGCCGCCCTTCCGATGACGCCGGGCGACATCGCACGAACCGCCGCCGATTGTCAGGCTGTGGGCGCGTCAGACCTGCACCTTCACGTGCGCGATGCGAACGGAAACCATTCCCTTGACGCTGGGCTGATCCAGGAATGCATGGCCGAGGTTGCGGCGTTGGCCCCCGGTCTACGCATTCAGCTTTCGACCGACTCGGCCGGGTATTTCGAAGTGACCGCCCAATTGCGCGTTCTTCAGAGGGTCGTGCCAGAGGCGGCGAGCCTCAACATCCGCGAAATGGCGCGTGACGAGGCGATTGCGTCCCGGCTCTACCGCTTTGCGGAGGCGGCAGAGATCACCGTCCAACATATCCTTTATGGCCCGGAAGATCTGCGGCTTCTGCAGGATTGGCGGGCGCGGGGCATCGTGCCGGACTCTCAATCCAGCATCCTGTGCGTTACGGGCCGCGCGTCGCCGTTCCTTGCCGGTCGCCCCGAGGAATTGGGCCGGATCGCATCCGCCCTTCGCGGATGGGGCGGGGAATGGATGGTGTCCTGCCACGGGCAACACGAACTTGCGGTCGCGGTTCGGGCCATCGGTATTGGTGGCCATGTTCGGGTTGGCTTTGAAAACAACCTGCAACGACCGGACGGGACCCTTGCCGCCGACAACGCGGAACAGGTCGCGGCGGTTGCGCTTGCCGCGCACCGTGCGGGCCGCCCGTTGTTCCGCGCACCAACCCGACAGGATGCGCAGCGGCGCGCAGCAGGCTAGGCCGGGCTTCGCCAAGGGCCTGCGAAGGCTTGCCACCGCACCACGGACTTGCGAAAACAGATCTGAAGTCGCCGCCAAGGGGGGAGGCGACAGGGGCAGGTCGTGCCGTGCTGCGCGCACGGCCTCTCCGCGCGAAGGTCTCCGAGAATGCCGTCATTGGTTCGTTTCATTGTGTTCGTGGCCATTTTGTCCGGCCTGTCGGCCTGTGCGACCCTGCCCCGTGGGGCGGGCCTGCAAAGCGAGGTTCTCGCCACATCCAGCGATGCGCAATCTGAACCAACCGGGTATGCGGTGGCCCCGGTGACCCGCGACCTCTTGGCTGTTTATGACGCCTGGCCCGGGGACGACGCACAGCGCAACAATTGGATCGGCCGCGTGCAACAACCGGCAAACCGGATCATTGCGCCGGGCGACACTCTGCAGATCGTCGTCTGGAACGCCGAGGATAGCGGCCTGTTAAATGCGCCCGGACAACGGCAGGTGACCCTGCCCGACATGCGGGTATCCCCCAGCGGAGAGATCTTCCTGCCGTTTGTCGGCACATTGCGGGTGGCAGGCATGAGCCCCGAACGCGCCCGGGCCCGGGTCGAGGAAAAATATGTCGAGGTTTCCCCCTCGGCGCAGGTGCAAATCAACCTGATCGAGGGGCGGCAAAGCACCGTCAGCCTGATCGGCGGGGTCGGCGCGCCGGGCGTCTATCCCCTGCCCGACACGGATTTCACCGTGATGGGCCTGATCGCGCAGGGCGGCGGTGTCGCGTCCGGGCTGACCAATCCGCAAATCCGCCTGCACCGCGATGGCCGCATTTTTGGCACCTCTGTTGCCCGGATGCTCGACAATCCTTCGCTGGATACGACGCTGGTCGGGGGCGACAAGGTTTATGTGGAAGGTGACGACAGGTATTTCCTGTCGCTTGGCGCGGCTGGGTCCGAGGCGATCCATCCTTTCCCCAAAGACAGCGTTTCGGCCCTTGATGCGCTGTCGATGATCGGCGGTGTTTCAGACACCCGCGCGAACCCGCAAGGCATTCTGATTCTTCGGGAATATGCCCAGTCCACGGTCCGCACGAATGGGCAAAGCGGGCCGCCCGATGCGCGCATGGTTTTCATCGTCGACCTGACCAGCGCCGACGGGCTGTTCAGCGCCGGACGGTTCCCGGTGCAGTCGGGCGATCTGATCTATGTCACCGAAAGCCCGGTGACGGCGGCACAGACCGTGTTTGGCCTGATCGGCAGCGTGTTCGGCCTCGCCAATCAGGTCAGCTCCAACTAACCAGCCTCACCCTGATCGACAGCGCCGCGGCCTCTTAACGGGGCCGCGATCCTTGCGAATTTTCGCAAAGCGCCACGGGTCTGCCACAATGCTCTGACCCGCCATTAACCCCCACCTGCGCACCCTGACCCCGGGTGAAAAAAGAAGTGGGTGGTCGTCACATGTTCCAACATGTGCAGACTCTTTCGGGTATTGATGATCCGATGGTCCTCGCGGTGGCCGATCTGGCCGCTGCGATGTCCGCAGACGGGCGGCCGGTTGTCTGGACGACAACCCGCGGCGGCGATGCGGGCGCGGCCGCTTTCGTTCTCAACCCCGATGGCACCCTGACCCAGATCGACGCGATTGCCCTTTCTGGCACGACCAGCGCCGGGGCGGTTCCATCACTTGCCAATATCTCTGTCGCTGGGTCGAACCTTGCCATGATCGCGGGCACCGGCTCGGGCTCTGGTCTGCTGCTGTACGAGGTCGATGCCGATGGTGGTCTGGGGGCGGCGGTTGACCTGGCCGGCACCGCAACCTTGCCTGAGGGAACCGTGGCCCTTGCCACGGCCGAAGTCGGTGGCGCGGTCTGCCTGTTCGTGCTTGAGCCGGGCGCCCAGAGCCCAACGGTCCTGCTGTTGGAGGAGAACCCGCCAGCCGGCCTGCGAATCTCGCAGGCTGTCACGGGCAATCGCGAATTTCTTGACGGTGGCGCGCCCGCGCCCGGCCTGACCGCCATGGCCATGACCATGATTGGCGGGCAGCAAATCCTTCTGGCCGCCGGGGTCGGAGAGACCTCGATCCAAAGTTACCTAGTCGGACCGAATGGCGCCCTGACAGAGGTCGCCAGCGAAGCGGTATTCGACGGGCCGGGGATCGGCGATCCCTCGGTCGTCGAGATGGTCATTGTCGATGGAACGACCTACGCGCTGATCGCCGGGGCCACCAGCGGCACGTTGAGCCTTTATCAGGTCAATGCGGATGGCACATTTGCTCTGACCGATCATGTCATCGACGACCTTGGAACCCGGTTCGGGGGGACGACCGCACTGGCCACCCACACGATCGACGGGCGGACCTTCGCCGTTGCCGCGGGCAATGACATGGGGCTGTCGCTGTTCGAAATTCTGCCGGGCGGCATGATCATCCACCACGGGTCTATCGAAGACACGGTCGATATGGCCCTGACCGAAATCACGGCGCTGACGCTCACCTCTGTCGACGGGGCCTTGCAGATCATCGCGGCAGGCGGCGGGACGCAGGGGCTGACTTGGCTTTCCGTCGATCTGGGCGGGCTTGGTGTCTCCAACACGGGCAGCGCGAACAGCGAAACGCTCTTGGGAACGCCAGAGGCGGACCTGCTGTCCGCCATTGGTGGCAACGACTACCTGTACGGCGGGGCAGGCAACGATGTGTTGCAGGACGGATCGGGCGTCGACCGGCTGACCGGTGGGGCCGGGGCGGATGTCTTTGTGTTCGGCTGGGACGGCGGGACCGACATGATCCTTGATTTCGATCCTGCGGAGGATCGGATCGATCTGTCTCACTGGCCCTTTCTGCGCAACCTTGGGCAATTGGCCTTTCATTCCCGCAGCTTTGGCGCGGTGATCACCTACGGCGACGAACACCTTGTCATCTACACCGCCGACGGGTCACCGCTGACGTCCGAGCAACTGGCCGCCGTCGTTGATTTCGGGCCCGCCCACTATCACCCGAACTGGCTGTCTTTCTTCGACATCGAACCCGACCCACAGCCGCCGTTCGACCCGACCCTCTATGGCACCACGGGTGCGGACACGATCATCGGTGGGGTCGGCGTCGACCATCTGGACGGGCTGGGGGGTAACGACAGCATTCAGGGAAAGGCCGGGGCGGATGCCATACAGGGAGGCGATGGGCATGACATCTTGGCCGGGAATGCGGGCAGCGACCTGATCCTGGGTGGGCCCGGTCATGACACGATCGAGGGCGGCATCGGTTGGGATGACATCTTTGGTGGCGCGGGAAACGACGTCATCAACGGCAACAACGGGCTCGACACGCTGCACGGTGATTTGGGCGACGATGTGCTTTTTGGGAACTTCGGGTCGGATACGCTTTTCGGCGGAGATGGCAACGACAGCGTCGAAGGCGGGAAGGGGGCGGACCTGATCTATGGGGGCGCGGGCAATGACATTCTGTCGGGCAGTGAAGGCTTTGACACCCTCTATGGCGACGCTGGGAACGACAGCCTTTTCGGCAACGCAGGAAGCGACGAACTGTTCGGCGGCGAGGGTGACGACCTTTTCGAAGGCGGCATCGGGGCCGATACGCTTTGGGGAGAGGCAGGGGACGATATACTGAGCGGCGGTTCAGGTAGCGACCGCCTGTTTGGAGGAGACGGTGCGGACATTGTCGAAGGCAACGCGGGGCACGACCTGGTTGATGGCGGAGCCGGCAACGATCTTCTATATGGAGGAACCCAATGGGACACGATCTTCGGCGGCATCGGGGATGATTTTCTTTCCGGCGGCACCGGCAAGGACAGCCTGTTTGGCGGCTCGGGACACGACGAGCTTCGTGGGGGCAGAGGAGACGACACCCTTGCTGGCGGCGATGGCGACGACGTCCTGGTCGGGGACGATGGCGCCGATACATTCATCTTCGAGGACGGCGGCGACCATATCCTCGATTTCGAAGACAACCGCGACACGATCCTGTTTGATGCGACGCTCTGGGGTGGTGGGACCCTGACGCCACAACAGATCCTCAGCTTTGCGTCCGTCGGTCTGGAGGGTGTGGTCTTCGACTTCGGTGCAGGCGGAACTCTGACGCTTGATGGCATCACGTCCCTGAATATCCTCATCGACGATATCGGTTTGATGTAGGCGACGGGATTGCGTCTTGGACAGGCGCCGGACATAACCATTGGATCGACCCCCGGCCAAGACCAAGGATGGGCATTCGTGACTGACCCTGACATTCTCGTCCTGATGGCGACCTGCAATGGCGCGGCCCGGATCGACAGGCAACTTGACTCTTTGGCCCGTCAGACTGTCCCGTCATGGAACCTGCGGATAGGAGATGATGGATCGACGGATGAAACGATTCCGCGGATTCAGGCTTTCGCTGACCACCATCCCGGACGGGTCGAGAAGATCTCGACGCCCCCAGACCGTGGAATCCCCGCCGGCATCGGACGCGCTGCGCAAAATTTCCTGACGCTTCTTGTCGATAGCCGGGACCGACCCGAAGCGATGATCGCCCTGTGCGATCAGGACGACCACTGGTACCCTGACAAACTGGCGCGGGCTGTCGCCGCGCTGTCAGATCAGGATGGACCCGCCGTCTATGCCAGCAGTTTCCGGCCAACGGACGACAGGTTGCGCCCCCTTGGACGGCCAGCGGTATTCCCCGCCGGCCCATCCTTCGCGAATGCACTGGTCCAAGGCATCTTGTGCGGCAATACAATCGTTGCCAACCCCGCTGCCGCCGCCCTGTTGCGTCAGGCGGCACAAGGCGCAATCGAGGCGGCAGTTCCAAGCCATGACTGGTGGATTTACCAGATTGCTTCCGGGGCCGGGGCGAAGATCATCGTCGATCCGAAACCAGCACTGGATTACGTGCAACACGGCGACAATCTGATCGGCGTGCATCGCGGACTCGCCACACGTATTGCGCGAAAGCGCCTGCTTCAGAACGGCACCTATCGCGACTGGTTGAGTGCGAACGAAACGGCCCTTCTTAAGGCCGCAGACATTCTGACCCCCACTGCGCGCAAGACGGCAGTGGCCTTTGGAGACGCGCGACGGTCATCGCCCCGCATCACCGCTGCTGCGATCCGCGATCTTGGCCTGCATCGTCAAACGCGTGCAGGGACGATGGCCCTTTGGCTCGCTGCGCGCAGGGGTTGGCTCTAGCTGAGAATGGCGTCGGCAAGCCGGGACGCGAGTTCCCCGACAGGTCCGAATTCGACCGGACGGCCGTTGTCTGCCTTGGCGACCGCCGCGCCCTGCGCACCGATGGCAAAGGCGTAAACCGGCAACCCGGTGGCGAGTGCCTCATGCGTGGTATAGGAAAATGTCTCGGGCCAGATGGACGGCACCAGCCAGCCGGTTATCCCGTAGCGTTGCACCAGATCGGGGAGGTCTTGTACTTCGTACTGACCGTGGACTTTTACCCTAGATGGGATCGCAAAACTGGGATCCACATTTCCAATAACGACAAGCCGCACATCCTGAGCGGCGAGCACGGCACTCAGCGGCGCAATCAGACCTGCCCCCTTCTGCAAACCGATATTGCCAATCACGGCGATCGTCCGACCCTTGGGTTCCGGCCGCTCGATCCTTGGGACCGGATGGCGCAGTGCGTGGGGTCGGCAGTGAATCTTGTCGGCGATTTCTGGCCAGACCGCCGCGACGTGCCGTGTACTGTCATCGGAAAAGGTGACGATCTCAGTGGCGGCTTCCATGACCCGCCCCCAGCCGCCCTGCCAATCAAGCAACGATATGGTCTTGCCAGACGCGTCCTTGGTGGCATGGGCCGGATCGGTCGAGGAGGCACCAAGTGGCGTGCCCCGGTACGCCCCGTCCGAATCCAGCAGGTTGTAGGAGGGCGATATGGGAAAAAAATCGTGAAACAGGATTTGGAGTTCGTCCTGTTCGCGGCTGACCAGCCCCAGCAGGAAGGTCGGGATATCCACCGGCGACGGGTCCCCGACCGCGCAGTTATATACGACCTTGCGCCGAGGAAGCAGAGCGATCGCGCGGGTCACAAAGGCAAGATCGTTGGTGGCAATCGCGGTCTTTGCCGCGCCTGACCAAAGTTCGATCTGGACCCGGTGGGGCCCACCGACGCGCAAGACGACGGCAGCGCCATCTTGGGCGATCCGATCCTGAAGATAGTATTCGGCACCACCCCCCATCCAATGGGCAACATAGACAGAAACCGGAAGGGTCGCATCGCGCCCGATCCACCCCAGCGCGACCAACAACCGAGCCGTCGACAAGGGGTCGTTCTGTATGAAGCTTTGCACCTCGGCATCGTAGGTTGGATAGCGGTCCTGGATGATCCGGTGATTTGCTGCGACCAATCCGGCCTTGGCCTCTGCGCCAAAGCTTTCGCCGCCGACGTGGCCGACAAAGAGGTCCGGAGCCACAACGTGGATACCCCCCATCGAACGGGCCCGCTGGCACCAATCGACCTCTTCGCCGTAGCCGCGACCAAAGACATCATCAAGGCTCGGAATCCGGGCGAGCCACGACGCGCTGATCGCCATGCAAAACCCGACCCCGGTTGGCACCTCAAGCAATGCCGCCTGCCCATCAACGGACCGCGCGACGGCATCAATCTCATCAACTTGCGCCGAGGTTACGGTGTTTCTCTGGCAAATGATCGGAACCGTGAAGATCTCGGCATCATTGGAAAATGGCGTGACGGTGGCGACGGATGCCGCGGCCCCGAAAGGGGCAAGCAGGCGGCTGGCCCAGCCAGCAGGAACAAGGGCGTCGGAATTGACAAGTATCGCATGGCCGCCGCGCTCCACCGCCCGCGCAAGCCCCTTGTTGACGCTTCCAATGAACCCGCGGTTCTTGCGGTTTTCGATCAACTCCACCCGCCCCGTCCAGTCCGGCGGCACGGTTTCAAGCCAGCCTCTGAGGAATGGAAGAACGCGAGGATCGGTCGATTTATCCTCGATCACCAGAAGTTGGGCTTCGACGTCGGTGTGCGCGATCAACCGGTTCAGCGTATCGGGCAAGAGATCGAAGGCATTGTAAACCGGAACGACGATGGTCACCGGGCCCGGTTCCCGTGGCACAGCCGGGCGCGACGCCTTTGGCAGGAATTCGACCCGCGCTAGCTGCGATGGCAGATGGCCGGAGAGCCCGAGATATTCCTTGATCGCCGCCTTGTGTCGCGGGTCGCGCGTCAACAGCCAGAGCACCCCCGATGGGCTTGCCCGAATGACATCCGCAAGGAAGCGAAGCAGAAGGGCCGCACCAGGACGACGCGGCAGCAGAAGAGGAACCGGATCGGTATCTGGCCCTAGTTCAAGCCCGGGAGCGCCGGGATGATACATCAGCCCCCCAAGACCATTGATCGTAAGATCGAACCCGACGCGGGCATCACCGCCCCGATGGCGGGCTACATCTTCGCGAAGAAGGCGCGGCGCCATTTCAACCGCAGTGCCGAGATATCGAAGCGACACCTTGCCTACGGTGGACCATCCGGCAACGCGCAAGCGCCCATTGTGAAAGGTGATGACATCGACGTAGCCAATCGGTGTCCCGTCACGTGACCACAGGGGAAACGGCCGTCCACGCAGCACGTCGTGGTGGAGTCGATACCTGCGGAACAATGACAGCACCCGCCCGAACACGATCCCTCCCCGAGTCTTTGCGCGGGTTACCGTTAACCGAGTAAATGCGGGGTTCCAACTGCTAACGGGACGTCCGGAGGACGGAACCTGACCTAATTGCCGATATCAATGCGGTCTGCCAAGGCCGTCGCCGACCGGGCCACGCCTTCTTTTGGCGCCGGATATTCGCGCGTCAACCACCGGTCGACAGCCTTGACCACGATCTCGGTCTCGCCCCGCTCTGCCGCTTTGGAGATCGTCCTGATCAGCGACACAAGCTCCAGTTCCGATATCGGTGGCTCGAGGACTCTGATGATCTTTTCATGAGGGGTCTTGTCGATGTGAACGTCAACCAGAAGGTCTTCGTGCAGCTTCTCACCCGCCCGCAGACCAACCACCTCGATCTCGATATCTCCGTCGGGGTTCGCCGCGTCGCGCACCGAATACCCGGCATGTTCGATCATCTGCCGCGCAAGATCGTGGATCCGGATCGGCTCTCCCATGTCGAGCACGAAGATATCGCCGCCCTCGGAATAATTCGCCGCCAAGAGGACAAGGCGGGCGGCCTCGGACACAGTCATGAAATAGCGGGTCACGTCTTGATGGGTCAGGGTCAGCGGCCCCCCGCGCGAAATCTGCTCTTCGAACAGCGGAATAACCGATCCCGACGACCCGAGAACGTTGCCAAAGCGAACGATCGAGAACCTTGTCGACTTGTTCTTGGCGGACAAATCTTGAACGACATTTTCCGCCAGTCTCTTGCTCGCGCCCATGATACTCTTGGGCCGCACCGCCTTGTCCGTCGAGACGAGGACGAAATGCGCAACGCCCTCTTCTACAGCCGTTTCGGCCACCACCTTGGTTCCAAGAACATTGTTGACCAGCCCAGCAATCGGGTTTTCCTCGACCATCGGGACATGCTTGTAGGCCGCGGCGTGGAGGATCACCCCGACCTTGTGGTCCCGGATCGCGCGGGCCACGCCAACCGGATCTGTCACCGTTCCAAGAACCGATACGATCTCGGTCTCGATCATCGCAGCAAGGTCGGTCATTTCCCGACCGATCTGGTAGAGGGCGGCCTCGCTCACGTCGAACAACACAAGTTTCTTCGGGTTGCACAGAAGCAGCTGGCGGCAGAGTTCGGCCCCGATCGACCCCCCGGCCCCGGTGATCATGATCACGTTGCCATGGTAGATGGCGCACAAGGCCCCGGCGTCGGCATTGTTCAGCCCGTCGCGCTTCAGATAGGCCGAGGGGTCAAGCGCTTCGATCTTGTCAAGGATCGGGCCGTTACCCACCAATGCCGCGAAAGACGGCAAGATACGAACATCGCACCCCAGTGCGCCCAACCGGCGGGCAATGCGTGTTTGTTTGGCCCTGCTTATCGAAGGCATGGCAAGAACCACGCGGCTGATGCCGCGTTCCTTGATGATGCTTTCAATCCGAACCGGCGGGTAGACCGCAAGCCCGGCGATCATCATGCCGTGAAGCGTGGGGTTATCGTCCACGAAGGCAACAGGAACCACATCCGGATCATGCTGAAGTGCCGTGACCAGCTGAACGCCGGTTTGGCCGGCGCCATAAATCAGCACCTTGGTCCGGATCTGGCCCCGCATGTTGATGGCATTCAGTATCTCACGCATCAAAAGCCGGGTCGAAACAACCCCGATCGTGAGGATCATGGTAAAGACGATGATCGTCCTTGCGGTCAGCCCATCGCCACCAAGAACAGATGAATAGGCGCCGGTTGTCGCGCCGACCAACGCCGAGAAGATGATGGTCCGCAAGATCGCCTGCCGTTCAAATGCGTTCAGCTTGATCCTCGGAAGTTCAAGGGCCAGCGAATAGACCGCCCCCGAGAACAGCGCGGCAAGCAACAGCGGCGAAAGCCCCTCTCCAGCTATCGGCCCGGTGGCATCTGACATTTCTCCGGTCAGAAACAGGGCAGACAGAAAAGCGGCCGGAATCAACAACATATCGATCAAAAGCAGGATCAGTTGCTTTTGCCAACGTTCGAGGTCCGCAAGTTTCTCGTTCAGCCGTATCACGAAGTCACCACCATCCCGTACGCGGGCCTTATCTGGGCCCAATGCGCACTCTTAACCAACAAACAACCACACCAGAACCAATCCGGCAACTTATAGTTGCATTCGTCGCCCGCGGCAGCGCCATTCTGCCCGGACGACCAACGCTTCATTCTCCGTGCCCCTTGCCACTCGCCAACCCGCCGAGATAGGCGCCGTATCCGTTTTTGCCGAACCGTGCGGCCCGGGCGGTCAGGTCCTCGCGGCTGATCCAGCCCATGTCGAAGGCGACCTCGTCGGGGCTTCCGGTTTGCAGCCCCTGCCGGTCCTGCAGCGTCCGCACGAAGTTTCCCGCGTCCAGCAGGCTCGCGTGGGTCCCGGTGTCGAGCCAGGCATAGCCGCGCCCCATCCGCTGCACATCCAGCGCCCCCTCCGCCAGGTAACTTTCCAGAAGCGTCGTGATCTCCAGCTCGCCCCGGGCCGAGGGCCGGACCCGCGCCGCCCGTTCCGGCGCCGTGCCGTCAAGGAAATAGAGCCCGGTGACCGCGTAATTCGACGGCGGCACCGCGGGTTTTTCGATGATCGAGGTCACCGTCCCGGCGCCGTCGAAGGCCACCACACCATAGCGTTCCGGGTCCGCCACGCGGTAGCCAAAGACCGTCGCCGCGGCGGCGCTCTGGTCGGCGGCGGCAAGGATCCTGGGCAGCCCGTGGCCAAAAAAGATGTTATCCCCCAAGACCATGGCCGAGGGCGCGCCATCCAGAAACGCCGCCGCCAGCAGGTAAGCCTGGGCCAGCCCGTCGGGCGAGGGCTGTTCGATATAGGTCAGCGAAATGCCCCATTGGCTGCCATCCCCAAGGGTCCGGCGAAACTGGTCCTGATCCTGCGGCGTGGTGATCACCGCGATGTCGCGAATGCCCGCCAGCATCAGCACCGAGAGCGGGTAATAGACCATCGGCTTGTCATAAATCGGCAAAAGCTGCTTCGACACGCCTTGAGTGATCGGATACAATCGCGTGCCAGACCCGCCAGCAAGGATGATGCCCTTGCGAGCTGTCATGCTGACACCCCGAGGTCGCGAAGGACCTCTGCCAGCCCAGCCTGCCAGTCGGGGCGGCCGATCCCGAAGGCCGTCACAAACGAAGTGCAATCCATGCGGGAATTCGACGGGCGCCGGGCGGGGGTCGGGAAGTCGCTACTGGGAATATCGGCCACGTCGACCGCCCGGCCAGACTGTCGAAAGATTTCACGCGCGAAGTCGGCCCAAGAGACATCGGGCGCACCAGAGAAATGATAGGTGCCGCTGGTGTCGCCGTCGAGCTTGCCCGTAATCGCGATGCAGGCCGCCGCGATATCCCGCGCTGGCGTTGGCCCGCCCAGTTGATCTGCCACGACGGTCAGCCTGTCGCGCGTTTCGGACAGGCGCAGCATGGTTTTCACGAAGTTCGCCCCATGCGCGGAAAAGACCCATGACGTGCGCAGGATGGCGTGAACGGCACCCGACGCCCGCACCCTTTCCTCACCCCGCAGTTTGGACCGCCCATAGGCGTTCAAGGGCTTCGTCGCATCCTCCGGCCGCCACGCGGCCGTGCCATCGCCGGGAAAAACGTAGTCGGTGGAAATGTGCACCAGCGGGATACCCAGATCGGCACAGGCCCCGGCGATGGCGCCGGGCGCGTCGCCGTTGATCACGGTTGCAAGGTCTTCTTCCTGTTCCGCCCGATCCACGGCGGTGTAGGCGGCCGCGTTGATCACCGCTGTCGGGCGATGGGTCAGGACTGCATCGGCACACTCGTCGGGGTTGGACAGATCAGCCTGATCGCGACCAAGGAAAATGGCGTCCGGGGCCAGCCGCGAAAGCTCTGTCGCGACCTGACCCGATTTGCCGAAGACCAGCAGGGTCATCCCTTGACCCCAAGCCGTTCGCCGACGCCTTCGCGGTCTTGCAGTGCGCGCCACCAGTCTTCGTTGTCGAGATACCAGTCGACCGTCCGCTCCAGCCCCAGTTCCAGCGTCACCGATGGGCGCCAACCCAGTTCATCTCGAATGCGGGTCGGGTCGATCGCATAGCGCAGATCGTGGCCGGGCCGGTCGGTCACAAAGGTGATCTGGTCGGCATAGGGCGTTTCCTTGGGCCGCTTACGATCAAGGATCGCGCAGATGGTGCGGACGATGTCGATGTTCTTCGCCTCGTTTTTGCCGCCGATATTGTAGGACCGGCCAAGCGCCCCGCGTTGCAGGACGGTCAGAAGCGCATCGGCGTGATCTTCGACGAACAGCCAGTCCCGCACGTTTTCACCCTTGCCGTAGACGGGGATCGGTTTGCCCGCCAGCGCGTTCAGGATCACCACGGGGATGAGTTTTTCAGGGAAATGGAAAGGCCCGTAGTTGTTCGAACAATTGGTCAGGACAACAGGCAGCCCATAGGTTTCATGCCACGCCCGGACAAGGTGATCCGACCCCGCCTTGGAGGCCGAATAGGGGCTGCGCGGGTCATAGGGGGTGTCTTCGGTGAATTGCCCGCTATCCCCCAGCGACCCATAGACCTCATCGGTCGAGATGTGGTGGAACCTGAAGCCCTCGCGTCGTCCCGCATTGATCCAATAGGCCCGCGCCGCCTCCAGCAGGTGGAAGGTGCCAAGGATGTTCGTTTCGATGAAGGTGCCGGGGCCGTCGATGGAGCGATCCACATGGCTTTCAGCGGCCAGATGCATGACCGCGTCGGGCTGGTGGGTGTCGAACACCCGGTCCAGCGCGGCCCGGTCCCGGATATCGACATGTTCGAAGGCATAGGACGGGCTGTCCGCCACGCTTGCCACATTGTCGAGGCAGGCGGCATAGGTCAGTGCGTCAAGGTTGACGACCTCGTGCCCTGCGCCAATCGCCTGCCGCACGACAGCCGACCCGATGAAACCCGCGCCGCCGGTTACGATGATCTTCATACCGCACCCTCCCAGACGAACGGGCTATCAAGGTCGGCCAGAGCGGGCGCGACGGCGTCCTTGTCCGACAGGATCGGGGTTACCCCGCCAAGCGCCCAGTCGATGCCGACGGCGGGGTCATCCCAACGCACCGCGCCCTCGCAGTCCGGAGCGTAATAGTCGGAGCATTTATAAATGATTTCGGTGTCCGGCGCGCGGGTGACAAAACCGTGGGCGAACCCTTCAGGGACCAGCAGCTGTTTGCCGTTCTCAAAGCTGAGTTCGACGCCAAACCATTGCCCATAGGTCGGCGATCCTTTGCGGATGTCGACGGCCACGTCGAACAGGCACCCCTTGCCGCAGCGTACCAGTTTGGCCTGCGCGTGGGGCGGTGTCTGGAAATGCAGCCCGCGGACCGTGCCGATCTTGGCGGACAGGGAATGGTTGTCCTGAACGAAAACCGTGTCTACCCCGGCTTCGGCCATCGCCCGCGCGCTGTAGGATTCAGAGAAGAACCCGCGATTGTCGCCAAACCTTTTCGGGGTGAGGACAAGCAGCCCTGCAATCGGTGTCTGTTCTATCTCCACTGGCACCGAACCTTCCTGACATCATATTCCGGGGGGGTGATTATCACCCCCCCGCCAAACTGTCATGGAGTTATTGCACGCAAGCTTCCCCGGAAACTGGCTTAGCAGTTTTCACAAGGGAGGATACCAGCTGTGTCAAGCAACAGATTGGGATCGCTCAATCCGACAATCGTCAAAACCAAACCGCCTCCGAAGTCGAGAATTACATCATCCCCAACCGTCGATGCATAATCGAGGATAAGGGTGCTGGCACCTCCCCAAAAATGACCGATCGAAGGACCATAGAAGTAGATAAAGTCTTCATCGACGTTGAAGTCGGAGAGGACGTTATTGCCGGTAGGAACGTAGAAAATAAAGGTGTCAGCACCCGCACCTCCGTAGAGGGTGTCATCACCATAACCACCCTGTAAAAAATCCGCGCCGGTGCCTCCATAGAGAGTGTCGTTGCCGTCACCGCCATAAACCGAGTCCTTGTCTGCGTTCCCGTACAAGGCGTCGTTGCCGCCATCGCCATAGATATGGTCGTTGCCGGCGCCGCCAAAGACAGTGTCGTTCTCGCCGCCGGTACCAGTACCAATTAAGAAGTCGCCATTCAGGTTGTCGTTACCAAGCCCACCGTACAAAAGGTCTTCACCGCCCTCGCCCAAGATGGTGTCCCCATCGGCATTTCCATGCAAGATGTCGTTGTCGTCGCCGCCATACAGAATGTCAGCGCCCGATCCGCCAAACAGTGTGTCGTGATCGGCGCCACCATCAAGGTGATCGTTGGCTACGCCGCCGTACAGAAAATCGTCGCCTTCGTCGCCGAAGACGGAATCGTTGTCTGCTCCGCCATAGAGAACGTCGTTTCCGGCATCGCCCTCCAGAAAGTCATCCCCGCCCTGTCCGTAAAGACGGTCTTCGCCGCCCCCGCCGAAAAGCGTGTCCAGAGCGAGGCCGCCGTAGACTACGTCATTTCCGGCACCGCCAAGGATATCGTCCCAGTCAGCATTTCCATAAAGCGTGTCATCCCCGGCGCCACCGGACAGATAGTCAGACCCCGCGCCACCAAAAAGAGTGTCGTTGTCTGCTCCACCAAAAAGGTTGTCGAAGTCCACGCCGCCGTAGAGGACATCTTCGCCTTCAGTGCCAGCAACGTCATCGGCATCACCTCCTCCATAGAGGTGATCGTTTCCCGAACCGCCGACTACGTAATCGAAGCCACCTTGCCCAAAGACGGTATCGTCACCATCATCGCCGCCTAATAGGAAGTCGTCATCCAAGCCACCGTAGACGATGTCATTTCCGTCCCCACCATAGAGGACGTCCAACCCGGCATTTCCGTTCAGGGTATCGTTTCCATTGCCACCATAAAGGAAGTCCCATCCTGGACCTCCGTACAGGAGGTCTTCGCCACCATAGCTATAGACGGTGTCGTCGCCAAAGCCGCCATAGATGGTTTCATCTTCGTCATTGCCCCGAACCAGCCGGGCGCTTTGGGACGTTCCGGAACCCGTTTCGTCGCCGGGTGTCATCAGGGTGAATGTCATTTGCCCATGAAACGGGGCTTTTGGGGTTTGCACTGGCACTCAATTGTCCTCGTAAAAAACTAATCGTAGAGACTAATAGGACAATCAGGCGTTGCAATGAAAATGTCGGGACGAGATGTCACCGATACGGGACCTGCCGGGCAAGACGACCTGCCCGGCACATCAATCGATCCTAGATATAGACGATTTCATCCACCAAAAGGTTCGCGTCAATCAGGTTGTTGATCGTCAGCACATTGCCGTTCCCAAAGTCGAGAACGACGTGGTTTCCGACTGTAGTGGCGTAGTTCAGGATGTCATTGCCGTCCGGAACCGCCTCAACCAACAGGGAGGCACTGATATAGATCGTGTCCGCGAACCGGTTGTAGTCGGTGATGACGTCAGAGCCCGAGTCGAAGATGAACACATCTTCGCCGGTTCCGCCAAACAGCGTGTCGTCGCCTTCATTGCCCGACAGCGTATCGTTGCCGCCGCCACCGTTGACGAGGTCGTTCCCACTTCCGCCGTAGAGGGTGTCGCGCCCGCCCTGCCCATAGACCGAGTCGTCGTCAAGACCACCAAACAGCATGTCGTGGCTGATGCCGCCCCGGATGATATCATCACCCGCGTCACCAAACACCGTATCGGTTCCGGCGTTCCCGTTCAGGTCGTCGTTGCCTGAGCCACCATAGATGGTGTCGGCGCCGGCCTTGCCTTCGATGCTGTCGTTGCCCGCATCGCCGTGGATAAGGTCCGGGTTCTTGCCGCCGTTGATGTAGTCGTTCCCGTCGCCGCCATACAATGTGTCACGACCGTTGT
Source organism: Loktanella sp. IMCC34160 (assembly GCF_004145845.1). Classification (GTDB taxonomy): domain Bacteria; phylum Pseudomonadota; class Alphaproteobacteria; order Rhodobacterales; family Rhodobacteraceae; genus SELP01. The sequence goes on from NZ_SELP01000005.1 coordinate 247,521, forward strand.
TGCCATAGATCGTGTCATCGCCCTGGTCGCCGTACAGCACGTCGTAGCCGTCCATACCTTCGATCAGGTCATTGCCGATGCCGCCGTGGATCTCGTCCCAACCGATACCGCCGTTGACTGAATCGTCGCCGTCGCGCGCGTCAAAGTAGTCACTGCCCGCCAGCAGGGAGACGGCATCGGCGCCGCCGGTCCCGGTCAGGCTGTCAAATCCGGGCGTGCCGGTGACGATATTGAAGGCGTCCGCCGCCATCAGGTTCGCGATGGTATCGATTTCCGCGATGACGCTTGCACTTGTGCCGACGCCGATATTCTCGAACTCTTCGACGATGACCTGATTGCTGAGGTTGCCGGTTTCCCGGATGGCGATCTGGCCACCGCCAAGGTCGACAAATTCAACTGCAAACAGAAAATCTGCCAGCGTCGTGTAGTCGGTAAAGACGATCGTATCGGTGCCGTCACCGCCATTGGCAAATTCCGACGACGTTTCGCTCAGAAGGCTTTCAGCCACCACATCATTGCCGGCCCCGCCATAGATGGAGTCGTTGCCGCCATTGCCCTCGAAGACATCGTTGTCGTTGCCACCGTAAAGGTAGTCGGTCCCCAGTCCGCCGATCAGGGTATCGTCCCCATCCTCACCAAGGATGGTATCGTTGCCAGCCCCGCCAGAAAGCGAGTTGTTGCCCTCGTTGCCGGTGATGTGGTCGGCTGCGTTGCCGCCAATCGCGTTCTCGATCATCACGCCGTTGGCAATCGTGAAACCGCCGACGATACCATCCGCGTAGGACACAAAGCCCCCCGCATTTGGCGCATCCTCAGCAAGCGGAGCGTCGTTGAGGTTGATGACGGCGGCATTGGTGCCGCCTGCATGGCTGATCGTATCGATCCCGGCAGTGTCCCAGATACAGGACCAGAAGGTCCCGGACCCGTTGGCATCCGGGAGGACATAGGTATCGCTGCCCGACGCATAGGTCGTGTTGGCGCCATAGATCGCTTGAATCGCCGCGATATCGAGCGCCATCGGGGTGGCTTGCCAGCCATAGGTGCCGTCACTGGATGTTATTTCCACTGGCCAACCGTCATTGTAGGTCATCGTCGTCCAGATGCCTTGATTCAGGTTATAGTCGCCATAGTCATCAAAAGGAGCAGATACGCCTGGGAAGGTAGTTCGTTCGTGCGGATGGTCCAGACCAAGTCCGTGGCCAATTTCGTGTAAGAGCGTAATGAAATCGTATCCGCCGGGCAGAAGAGTTAGGGGATCCGTCCAGAAATCGGTGTTGTACGCGCCATAATTTGGTTCAAGGCTTTGTGGCAAGTCATGCCAGCCAAGTATCCCTGAGCCAAGCCCATCATCATCGCCTAACCATTCCCATATATCTGCGGCCGCACCGTTCGTCGTTGCGACAAAATCAATGTTTGCCACGGCCTCCCAAGCAGCGAACGCTGCTTCAATCGCGTCGGTCCAGGCCGGCGTCCAATCGTATGTAGCGCCCGCACCAAACGGGTCACCTGCATCCGAGGAACCAGCGAGGTAATAGGTGATTGTCACAGTACCACCCGCATCGTCCCAAGCGGTCCCGTAAATCAAAGCATCAAGCCAAGGATCACTCCCTGCATAATTATATGATACCGCGAAAGCCGTTCCTGCCATGCCCTTGTTCCTTAATTCCAGTTCGGACCTGAGCCCGGACTTTTAATCACCTAAGTCCTCCCGAACCTTTCGTTCAGGATACTATGCACTCTCATCGCCTGCAGCTTCTTGCGCCGAAGCTTGTCGATGTTGACCCGGGCAGGTTCCCAAGCCCTAGCAGACATAGACGATTTCCAGATTCTGAGGCAAGCGAACAGGACCAAGGTCGGCGGGAAATGCCGAGGCCGGGGCGCGGGGGCAGTGTCCCCAGTGTTTCCTTGATAGGTAGAAACGCAAACGCCGCCCCGGAGGGCGGCATTCAAGCGTTTGACAACGCAGCAATCTTTGGTTGCGGGGGTAGGATTTGAACCTACGACCTTCAGGTTATGAGCCTGACGAGCTACCGGGCTGCTCCACCCCGCGGTGCTTGAGGATTTGATCGATTAGAGAGAGATTTATGATGTTCTT
>NZ_SELP01000006.1 GCF_004145845.1 Loktanella sp. IMCC34160
AGCAGGGATAGTCCAGTTGCCACGGTCATTGGTATCGATATGAGTGCCCACGCTGCCAACGCAGACAGGTTCACTGCCCGAACCCATTGTCTTCGCGAGTATACCGACCATTGGCTCATGCACCGAACTTGCCCCCCAATAATGCCCATTTCGAGACAAAACTCTTCTCATAGCCGCCATTTGTAGCTCATGCAGCATCGGTGAGTTTGGGCTCAGAGCCGACTTACGGCGGCGTAGCGGAAGGTTCCCCGACCACCCTTTGGCTTTGATCGGCCTGCTGGTCGTAGCCCGGCCCAAAGGAGACTTTAACCGCATCAGCCTACGCCGCGATGCAGCTTCACCGAACCGGACTTTCGCTGCGGTAGCACAGTCCAGCGTAGGTTGAATTCACAGTCTGCGGGACAAAATACCAGTTCACCGCGAAAGCGGATCTCGCGGAAAATACCTGTCACAACTTTAGCGCGCCACGGGCGAGAGTTCAGATCCTCGTCGTCTCAACGGCAAGATGCGGTGTGCCATTCGACGTTCGCCGAGTGCTGCGGCCATCCTTGCCGAGCGTGCCCCGAATGCGGTGACGCCAGTTCGAGAAGCTTTCGAACTGAATAGCGTCGACCGGCTGATCGAGCGCGATCTCGACGTGGCGATGCCCCACGGGCCCCGAGATGGAAACGATCTCTCCATTGTAGCGCTGGCCAAGGTAATGTCCCGTGACTTTGGTGCCCACGGCGAGATTTGTCGGGGCATTGCAGTGACCGAGGCGAGCATGAAGTGTATTCCAGTCCCGCGCCCCGTGCTGTCGGGCGATAAGCTCGAGCGACTGGGCATGGCTGACCGCCGTGCCTTTGGCTTCCAGGGCCTGCCGGAGCGCCTTGGCCTGGGCTTTGACCGTTTCGAGAGATGGCTGCGTCATGCTGGCTCCTTGGCGGACAATTTCAAAGGGGTCGAGACGAGAAGCAAGGTCAGGACAAGCAGCAAGGCATCCGCGATCGGAAAGGCGAACCAGAGGCCCTTGATCCCTGAGAACATGCCTAGGACAACAAGCAACGCGGGTGTCAGCAGCCACGGCTTTACTAGGGTCAGCGCCGCGGTCCGAACGGGGTAGCCCAAGGCCTGATAATGCAGGGCAAGCACAAGAACCGGCCCGGTGAAGACGTATAATGCCGTCATCGGACGCAAGATCGCGACCACTGCCACGATGACCTCCGGATCGCCCGAGAAGAGCGCGCCCAGTGCCTCGCCCGCCATTACACCTGCCAGGGTCACGCCGATGCACCAGAGGAACGCGCTTCCAATGGCAAGCCGCAAGGCCGCACCAGCCCGATCCATGCGGCCTGCGCCGGCGTTGTTTCCGGAGATGCTCTGGGTTGTCAGCGCGATCGCCATCTGTGGCAGGAAGGCCAGACCGAGAACGCGTGTCACGACACCATAGGCAGCGACATAGGTGGCATGATCCGCAGCAGTGGTGCCGATGACGAGGATAACAGTGCTTGCCACCAGGGCCATCCCGACGAAGGTCATGCAGAGCGGAAGGCCGAGCGCGAGGATTTGCCGCCACCCCGTCAGCCAACTGGTGTGCCGGAGTGCACCGAGGGGCAGAAGGTCACGATCGCGGGCCCGCAGGACCAGCACCAGCGCCAGACCCAGGATCTGCGCACCGACGGTTCCAAAGGCGGAGCCTGCGACGTTTAGCTCGAGGAGCACGATCGCCACATAATTCGCTCCGATGTTCAGTAGGTTCACGAGCACCGAGAGCATAGCGATCTGCCCTGCGCGTCCCTCGTTGCGCAAGGCATCGGCATGCAGACCCAAGACGAACTGGACCGGGGCCCCCAAGATCAGGATCAGTAGATAGCTCTGCGCCAGTTCCGCAACCGCAGCGTTCTCGGCGGCGAGTGCAGAGACCACGGCAGGACCCACGGTCAGCGCCCCAGCGAACATAAGCGCAGAAATTGCGAGAACCAATCCATGGGCTCCAGCAAAAACCGCGGCAGCCTCCCTGCGGGACCCGGCGCCCAAGTGGCGGGCGAGCAGGCTCGACATGCCGCCGCCCGCCAGGGTGGTCAGAGCCGTCAGCAACATGACGACCGGAAAGGCCAGGCTGACCGCGGCCAGCGCCTCGGCGCCGACGAAGCGCCCGACAAATATCCCGTCGATCACGTTCAGCAGACCGCCCGTCGACATCACGACGGCCATGGGCAGGGCATTCGAGAGGAACAATCGCCCGAGGGGTCGGGTCAGAAAACGGTTCTCAATTATTTTCGGGGTGGGTTCGACAGACATCGCTCACTCCTCTAGGGAGGCATTTCGGAACGGGAAGGAGCCTGCATTACCCACCTGCGAAATGCTTCGAGGGTGAAGTGTCTTCTTGTTCCGGGCTTCACCGTGACTCGCGTCCGCAGGCGGCAGGTGCCCGGCACCTTGTCTGTTGCGTACGGGGAAAACCGCTCAAGTGCAATATGGCATACGGGGGGCTCAATAGATGCAGGTCCCCAGATGCCCTTTCGATAAGGGGCGGAACCCGAGTGGTGGGTCTGGGCACCAGATGGACGTGCTGCGGCGCAGTGCGACCTACTGAGTAATTCTTGGCCGACTGTTGCGACCCTCACTTCCGTTGTCAGTGCAACGCAGTGCTCGCCGGATGATTGCCGTTGAAGAGCGGCATCATGAAACAGTGACCAGCGCCGGCCACAGGGACCGGCGCCTTTCGTTTTTCAGGGGAGAGTCTCAGAGGAAACGGAACACAATCGGGCAGTTGACGACAAAGCCGATCGATCCGAAAGCGCCGCCGCCAAGCCCGGTCAGGAAGCCCTGCTCGACTTTGCCGAGGATATCGAACTCTTCGGTCAGGCGCGACCGATAGCCGGCCTCGATAGCAGCATCGGTCCAGACATAGGGGTTCAGATCCCAAAGCGGGCTGTAATCGGTTGCGACCGTTGGGATGCCGCCCAATGTGTTCAACGGGCTGCCCTCGCCGGCCAACGCCGAAGTCAGGCCCTGACGATGCGGATTATCCATGCCAGTGGGACCATTGACCGAGACGAAGATTCGCTCGACCGAGCTGAACAGGCTGTCATCGCCTCCGACCGGGATGTCGGCCAGCCCCGGCGCGAAGGTCGCCCCTTCGAGTGCCGCCGGAAGCGGATCGCTGGCATCGGTCGAAAGATAGAGCACGGGCTTGGCGAAACTGAACCCGGCGGTCAGCGCGATCGTCACCGTGCCTTCGCTGGGGCAGATGTGGACCACCTTGTCGTGTACAACCGAATGATCGGCCTCACCCTCGCAATAGGCTTCAAGCTGATCGGCCGTGGCGCCAAAGGCCACCATGGGTGCGTTATAAATCGCGTTACCGGCATTCTCTACCACAGCGAGGGGGCTATAGTTATCGTCGCCCACTGATCCTGGCTGAACATCCTTGGGAGGGAAATAGGCTGGCGCATCGCCCGGAACAACTTTGTGCTCGGGGCTAAAATCGACGGTGCCGCTCTCAAATACCAACACCGCACGCTGGTCACGGTTTTCAATCCGCGCCTGACGAACAGCACGGCCAACGTTGGCATAAGTCAACTTGGCTGAATGGTTCAACCCCAATGCGGCGGCATTATCGGCGTCCGACGTATCGGTGACGATGTACCAGACGGATTCACCACTTTCCATAAAGCCTTCGTAAAGCGGTAGCGTAACGGTGCCTGTATTATGGTCAATCTCGCCGGCGCGCAGCAATTGCAATGGGCCGATCAACTCGGGCATCACCTGCGATGGAGCCGGGCCGAAATAAGTCAGTGGAACCGCAGCGCCGATTGATGGCGGCGCCGGAGCGATGTCTCCGTCATCGGCAAGCGCCTGATGCGCAAAAGCCGCCATGGCTGCAGTGGCAATAACTGCGGGTCTCAAGATTCTCATTGGTAGTTTCCTCTCTCTAAAATGTCAGTGAGCCGGCTGCGCTTACGCAAATTTCCATGACGGGCGTAGGACCAAGAGTCAGTTCGCCAAGAGGAACCCTGCGATTATCTGGCGCAAAACTCTGAAATCTGCGTTAAAACAGAATGCAAAACTGCCCTCGGGTCCTATGATGCGGCATTCCGCCTTCTCTCCATGACGCCACTCATGAAGGCTGCCAGTCGCCACCTGGCACGACGGAACTAAACTGTTCTTGTCACTCTCACTCTCACTCTCACTCTGGCGTATGCCGCATCAGGACGACCCGCCTTCCACTTCCGCACAACGGACTGTAGGCAGATCAGCCTGAGAGACTGAAAATTAACAAGAAAATCTCTACGAACTGCGCATAGAGATCACGAATTGCAGCCACGTGCAGTGCGTGACGCACGAACTGCGCGTTCTTTCATGAGGAGCAAACCGAGGGTTGAACGGATGCTCGGGTGATTCTGGCTACGGCCCGCACCTGTCGGCCGGTTTTGACTTCCTTGAAGAGGACCGCGCGGGTCTCTCAAGCCCGAAGCGATTGTATCGACGCTTCGACAGGTTGAATTTCCGCACGGACAAGGCGCGACGATTGCCGATGCGGTGCGCCAGATCGGCGTGACGGAGCAGACGTCCTGCCAGTGAGGGAAGCTGCATGGCGGGATGCATCGGTCTCAGTTCTCCCGGCTTTAAGATCTGGAGAATGAGAACCAACGGCTGCGGCGCGCGATTTCGGACCTGAAGCTTGCCAAACTCATTCTTACTGAAGCCGCAAAAGGAGTGATAGCCGTCAGGGAAATGATCCCGTGGATCAATTCAGGCCCGAACTGGCACAGTTGGCGAGATGGCCGTGAAGCTGATTGTGGATATCGTGGTGGTAGCGTGGCCATGGCGACCTTGATCGTACGGCTCATGCGTTCAACCTGGCCATTGGTCCCGGGGGGTGCTTTGGCTTGTTTACAGGGCGACTGAAGTGCTGTCTTAGGAGAAGCGACGGCGGTTCAGCCCAAACAAGACATTCGTTCTGAAGCGGCGTTGGATGGCACAGCCCGCTTGGCTCGCCCCAAACCTGCCGTTCAGTCCCTAGGCGATCGCCGCAGCGCGGCGTTCCCCGAAGCGGTCATTCGTAGCATGTGCAGCCCGATCAAACGGTGAATGGCGACAGTGCGGGGCCTTGCTGCCATTGGCTGGAATTGTGCGAAAGTCTGCTTTTGGTTTTCGAGGCCAGTCAAATCTCTCGTTTGCCAATAATACAAAACCCATTTCCAAAGGGATCGCTGCAGAAGGCAACGGGCGGATGGTCTCCACCCTCAAAGCGTTCCTCGATCACGTCACCGGCGTTTTCTGCATCACGCACGGTTTTGGCGAAGTCGTCTGGATGAAAGTCAATGTGTACCGGCGTCCAATGTCTCTCGTAGCGCCGCACTTCATCCGAACCCTTTGCAGGGCATGTACCCGCCTTCTTCTCCAAAATCCCGATTTTCGCGTCCCCGTTCCGAAGAACAGAATATGACGGAAATGGACGCGACTCTTCAGTAAAACCCAAGGCGTTCGAGTAAAAAGCAACGCCATCCGAAAGGACAGGGACATCAATTGTAACCATGTATTTCATGTTTGCGATCCTGCCATTGGACATGAGGCCAGTTGCAATTCTCAGAACTCGTCCTGACTAATGGACATTCGCTTTTTTGCAGCAACGCGGCAAGGGGCTCAAAGCTGACCTCAGTGGCGGCGCGGCAGGCCCCTGACTCCAGCGCGCCGGGCCTGCGGGCGCGTCCGGCCCTAAGCGGACATCCAGCCGATGGCCACGATGCTGCAGTGCGGCCCACCAGAACTGACGTTCGCCGCAAGCGCAAAGGGCCGGTTTAGCGGGCGGGGGAGATTGGTCGGGTAGCTTCCAACACAAAGCGGCTTAACTTCCATTCAGTTCATCAAGCTGATGCTGAATGTCGCGCGCGAGCAACTCAGACAGCCGAACCATGCTGTGTAAGCGCTCTAGGCGTTCCTGAAGCTTTTCTCTTTGCGCCTCCACACTTCGCTCACTGCTGGTGCGCTGATCTTCGAGCTGATGAATCACCCTTACGATTGGTAGGTCGCGTGCCCCAGCATCAGACGCGAGTTCGATCCACTCTTTGAGTTTTCCAGAAGTCTCATTGGCGACGCGGTCGAAGCACATTTGGATTAGGAGCCTTGCACTATAATCAATCCCTCTGGATAGCTTTAGCCAATCCTTTGCCGCCATAGGCAAATCTGAGTTATCGGCGACTTCCTGAGCGCGGGTCTGATAGAAATAGATGCGCTCGTCGGGGTCCAGGGCTCTAATCGTCTCAATGACAGGTTCCAGGTCGCGAAACGGCCTGGTCGCAGTTGGAACAGAGAGTATGTGCTCCCATAGCTCAAAGATCGCTGTCCTACATTCCTGCTGTGCCGCGCTCCCGTCGTCTTCAGATCCTTGCTCGGCTTTGGCAATTAGTTGGGCCAAATGATGGGCCATCCAGCGCCCTAGTGTATCGCAACTCTGATCGAGCTCCAGTTCTTGGACGATCCTTTTCCCAAGTTCGATTACCTTCTTATGCTGTTCGGATTGTTCCATCGGAGCCCATGGTTAGAATAAGTGTGTATGGCGGCGTGTAAGTCTCTATCGATCTTTCGCGATTTCGGTAGGAGTCTCTCCTGAACGCTCGTTCAACTTGAACTTCAAAAACAAGTTCTCGATCTAGCTGCTCTAAATGCGCCAGCAGTGCCTCTCGTTCCATCTCGAGGCGAGAGCCCGTCTCTGCGGTCCGGAATTCCCGCTCTTGTTCCTTTCGACCCCATGTCAGAGATCTGAACTGAACACCACCTGGATCCGAAAGACTTTGCCAGACACGAAATTCACTATCTGGAGACAGATCAAACTCATCGCAAAACCAACTCGCCGGCCGAAGGCTAGGAAAATGGGCAACCCCAGCCCAAGGATCAAACTCGTCAATTCCGTCACTTCTTGAATCCGTAGTCACCCAACCTTGAAGCTGGAACGCCCCTGCATTGACCTCCGATTCATCATCCGCTGGCGGAATGCGATAATCCATTGGATTCGTGGCGGTCTGCAAAGCTCGAACCAAAGATCCTGACCGCTCGCGTGTTACAAGTGCAGAAGATATACGGACGAACTGCTCTCTGTCTCCGGCGACTTCCCTCCAACTGCCCCAAATCGGAATGAAATCTCGATGCTCGATTTGCCTAAGCAGGTCGTTCTTCGATACCGAAGTCGGCCATTCATCCGTCTCTTCGGTGTCTTTCCAATCGGGCCAATAAGGAGGCTTTGGATCGCGACGATCGGCCAACCAGTTGCCATCGCTCCGGGTGATCCAATGTCGTTCAATCCAATCTTCAAGTCGATCATAGTAATCCGGGTTCTCAAGTGCTGGAACTTCATCGATCAGAGTACCAGCGACCTCCATCATCGCGTGATATGCGCGATAGAAGCTTAGGCTCTCAACTCGCGGATAGCTTCCGTGCGAGTGATGCGCATTCATGTCTCGATAATGGCCCCGTTTACCTCGTGGATCTTCAACCCAAGCACCGGTATCTGCTGACGACCACTTGTTCCGAATGACACCCAGAACGCGTCGTTCGATTTCGTTTTGCGAAATTCCAAAAACCCGCCCCAAAGGGCTGAACCAATACTGAGGCAGATCAATACCGAAGTAGTACCGGTCATCTTCACTTAACAGCTTGTTTTGGCTCGTTGGTTCAGTAGCCGTGTCCTGCTTAGAGACTGGAGCAAAATCGGATGCATTGATCCGCTGCAACCTGACAACCTCTTTCTCATCAAGCGTTACGGTACCGCTATTGTTCAACAACAATGCACATTGAGAGGCGACCCCGCGTATGATTGTGTGGGTCACCGTTGGCGAACAGGAGTTCATGATGAACTCTATCAACTCCTGAGGGATACCATGGCCAGCACTGAGCGTTCGCCAAAGTGCGATCAACAACCATTGCTCAGCGGCATGTTTGTAGAACGGCAACGACAAATCGAAGAAAACGTTGGGTTGTTCGGCATTTGCCAGCCGACCAAGAGCTCCCACAACCTTTGTTTCACCGAAACTGGACAATAGGCAAACAACGTGTGCCGCTTGCCATCTGGTTGATACTTCTGGAGCTGCCAAACTGGACCATAAGTACCCAGCTAAGCCAGTTGTCGCATCAGAAGGTGGGAAGAGCTCAGTCTTCCATTCCCCGTCTCCATCACTTTCGTTCATTTCCTTCTCAAAGAGAGCCAAACCGTAGCTCAAGGTATCTTGTGCTTCTTGCGGTGAGATCTGACTTGCTATCAGCCCCACAAGGGTCAACAAGCGCTGAGAACCGAAAAGATCTGGATGCTTCGCACTTTCGTCCACGACAAAAGCAAAAACCTCTGATGTTGATACTCCCGTCACTTCAGTAATGAATTCAAAGGGCAAAGGTTGATAGTATCTGCTCTTTGCTATTTCATAAAAGTGGGTTCGGCACACCTCTTCTATGATTTCTCTTAGCGCTCGTCTTACGCTTTGAAGCTTTTTCCAATCCTCAGGAACCGCCTCCAATATACCTTGCACGTCATAGAGGCTGATGTCCTTCATCAAGAACAGCGACTTCAGTGCGTCGGCCTCTTTCCCGATACTGGTGCGCTCGAAAAACCGAGCAGAAAAACTCGATAAATGGTACGGAGGTTCAGAGTCCCTAAACCGCTGATAACACCCTCGGACGGTAACCGGATCATCTAACCGCATTCCGGAGAAGATTTGGTTCCAATCCTTTTCTTCGTTTCTGCCGCCTGTTCTCGCGAAACCACTGTTGTTGTCGGATTTTGCTTCCCTGCACTTTGCCACGGACAAATGTGAACTCAACCATTCAACCGGCCAGCCATTTGACTGGCCAATTTGAACAAAACTGCTGAGGTGAGATGACGAAGCGCCTGAGACTAATGTATATTTTGCGGTCTCATCAAAGATCCTCCGTCGGAGATACTCATTTTCACAGGTGGCCAAAGCCGCCTCAAGTAACTCGGGTGTCCTTGAGTGAATATCAAATCCGATCGTGGATAGTTGCCCCAAGCGGCTGATTTCGCCCATATCAACCAGCTTCGACAAAGCGATCGGTAGAATTCGCTCCTGCCACCCAAAACCTCGATCTCTCCAGCGGCTTAGTATTGCGAGCGACGATGCAGGACAGAGCATCGTGATTGCCTCAACGGTACCTTCCCAGTCAAAGTACTTGTCGCGGGCGACGTACTCATAAGCGACCTCGGCTCCGCGAGAGACACGATATGCTAGCTCGGCTTGGGGTGAATCTATCGTCGCTGATTGCTCAGACAGCTCTATGATTGCTTTCCAATAGTCTAGGTGCTCTTGGCCTATCCTACCTGCAACCTCGACTGCTTGGTCAAAATAGCAATTCGCTTCACCGGGACTTAGAACAAAGATAGAGCGTGATATTTCGCAGAAACCCTCAACTTTTTGCTCAGCCTCCATACGCTCGTTCTGGAGGATGTCGGCGGCTTCCACCGCAAAGTCTATCGCATAGCCTTTGAGCGGGTTCGAACTCGAACAGACACGTGCGAGGAGACCCAGGTCGGGCGTGAACAACTGACGCTTTAAGCCGTTTTTCCACTCGATGAACCGAGACATGTAGGGAGCAGGATCATCGATCCGAGAGAGGACCTGCACCCAGAGTCTCGATACTTCGCCGGCAATGTGGCGTCGATCGCGATCTCGGTATTCTAGGTTCTTGTTATAGTCTTCGATACAGAGAGTTATCTCGTCGTTGAGTTGGTCTGTGATTGCTTCGCCAAGCTGGACGCTGGCCCAAAGCATATGCCACCGAAAAACTGGTCCAACTTCGTCAAGAAACTCTCGCGCCTCTCTACTATGTACCTGTCGGTCCTTAGCCAGTTCTTCTCGAATTTCTGATTTCGCCAAGTCTTCCAACTTGATATTGTCGCCAGCTAGTTTGGCTCTTAGGCACTGAGCAGAAATTATGGTCGACTTCGGCTCGGATGAAAAATTGCTGAAGTAGGTTTTGGACGGATCAGGAATGTATTTCGTGAGCATGGCTGCAATAGCTGCACGGGGGGCGACGCCGTGGTGGGCAGCAGCAAGTGCTACATCTCGTACGATCGATAGGAGCGGCTGCCTGTAGTCATGCTGGTTCTCAAATTTTTTCAAACGTTTCGGCGAAGCAGCCAAACCGTTGAAGGCACGTAGCACGGCGTCCTTCGGTGGGAACCGCAGTACCTTCGACTGCGCTCGGGTTATTGCGAGCAGAATACAAAGGTTATCCTTTGCCGCGTTGCTGATCTCGTCGAGGAGTTCGTAGTAGCCGAGATCGACTAGCTTCTCGGCAACAATAAACCCCGCACGATAAGCCACGCTTTTTGGAGTCCAACTCTCAAGCTCCGCTACGAAGGCGGCGGCTCCAGAGACCTTCAATGAAGCGAGTGCTAGTGCGGCGATGTCACTATCCGACATCTCCTCCTTTTCACGTGCCTTTGGGTCGAGACCAGCCCATGCTTTTAGCCATCTCTTCGCAACGCGGAGAGTGTTTCTTGCTTCTGAGATTGTGCTTTCATTGTTTGCGAGTAGGGCTGCCTCGTAGGCGCGCTGACCTCCATGCCAGGAAGTGGAGAATCCGTTGTTTGCGGCTGTTTCGCGCACTTGATCGCCCGACAGAAAATGCGCCACTAGATCAACATTGTCTTGAAATAATTGCTGCTGACGATCGTCCCCTGCCGTTTCAATGCCAGCTTTCAATGCCAACTTCGCTGCATCCGCCAAACGCTTGTCTCTCAGCGCCGCCTTGAGAGCAAACTGAAGTCTGCTGAGTGACGCCTGCCGCATTTCTGCTGGAGTGCCTTGAGGAAGCGCGGCCTCTGATAAGACCATCTCCACTAAGTCGTTGTATCTACCGGCTTCAAGCAGGAGTTGCGGTAAAGCTGATGCTACGTAGCTGCTGCTCGTCGCAAGTGGCATGACCTTGTCGACAAAATCTGACATTTCCCTGCGGCTCGGTTTGTAGATCTCTCGAAACCAAGTCTCGGAAGGTTCATCTATGAACTGAACAGCATCGGACCGGATCTGTAGAGGGCGACCGATGTCCACGACGAAGCTCTTGATTGCTTCTTCTGGCAGGCCCGAAGCGAGCGATAAAACTTTGATTGGAACAAACGGCCTGAGCGCTGCCAACGCCTCGCAAAACAACTGAATCTGAGCCGATTCAGCGTTGGGCGATTGATCTCTCAATGCATCAATTGATCGAGCGAACAACTGGCGGATAGTATCTTCGACCGTAGTTGCTGTGGGACCTAATGCCTCCAAGGCTTCACTCAGAGACGAAGTTGTTTCAAGAGCTGTTGCTTGAACCCTTGGGTTTTGGGAAGTCAGCCGGTGAAACTCTAGCAAGTCATGCCCGGACGCTTTCGGGTAGGTCTTGTGGAGAAACTGTTTTGTCTCCGCCTGTGAGAAAGACGCTAGTTCCAGGGTTTTACAGTCCAGAGGCGGAGCGAGATATTCGGCGACGCGGTGCGATCGGCTCAAGCATACCAAAACAACGCCCTTAGGTAGGCTCTGCCTCAATAGATCACGAGGAAAACTCGTTCGTTCATCACACTCTTGTGCTGCCATCTGAGCATTGTCAGCAGCGTCGATTATGATGACGATTTTGGCGTGCGCATTTTCGACGGCCAGTATTTCCATTGCCTGAGTCAGGCGGCGATTGAAGGCTCTTAAGTAATCCGCCGCATTTGCGAGGTTTGATGGGATAAGTGGGTGACACAAACCTCTTGCGGCCAATTCGTTTGCTATCTGACAGCATGCAACTTCGTGTCGATGTCTGGGACTGATAGTGCTGCGGTATCCGCCGTTTCCAAAGCAATCGTACAGTACGACTTCACATTCTTCTTGCAGCCGGTTCGACACCCTACGGGCTAACGCTGTTTTTCCAACGCCGCCGCCAGCATGAATAATGATTGGATCATGGCGCTCACTCAAAATAGCATCGACGAACTCATCTTCTTGCTCTCGAGGAAGCAGTTCAGCTGCATCTTCAATAAGACATGGTGCAGGAAAAAGTCGCTCTTCGTCGGTCTTCAGAGCACGAAGGACATCCTCTTTTCTGATGGAAGGATTTCCAGCGCTTTCGGGCAACGCCTTCTTGGTTACCAACAGCAGGAGTTGGTCCGCCCCGTCTTGATCTGGACCAGGAAGATACCCGGTCAATTCTTGGTGCAGGATGTTTCGCTGTTCCCAATACCCATCCGTCGAGTCGGCAATACTGAAATGGCCAAGGAAGTCGTATGCCGCCTCATCGTCTGCCGAAAGGTACCGTTTGATCTGCTGCCATTTTTTGTTGTCGCTAGGCAGAAGTCTTTTTGATTTGACCCTCTCCAACAAGGTGTGAATCCAATCAGCAACGGGCCGGTTTGTGAGAAACACAAACTCTACCAGCTGATTTTTTTGATCCTCAATGCCCGACCGGAATGCATGGTATCTTTTGAAAAAGCCAACCAAAGTCTTCTTGAGATCACTTAGAACCCAAGGCTTCCCTACATTCAGGGTAGAATGTTTGAGCTGGAGATAAGTGACTTTGTTGCATTTGGAGAGCTCTTCGCTTCCAAAGTACTCAGCTACATCAATAACTTCCTCGCCGTTCGTTTCGCTCAACTCACCGGTCTCGGAGTCTGAAACACCTTCTATCGAGATTGCGACCAAATCCGAAGCAGGCATCAGAAGACGTAGACTGCGTCTGGCAGCCCAAAGGTAGTGAAATTGGTCTCCGGCTCTACTGGGTCGGACGGGGTCAAGTCGCATATCAAATTACGCTAAATGCTCGAAGTTTCTGCTGCATGGGCACTATATATTGTGATTGACATACAACAACATAGATTTGTTCGTTAGAGTCGCTCGCCCATGCAGTCTAACGTCTACTTTCGACAAGCTTTGAACTCGATATCGCTCGAGCAGCGAATGACCGCTTCCCGCCCGGCCCGCGGGCGACGCCGTCCAACGCAGCTACAGCACCAAAGTCCGCTTCGGGCTGGCTTTGGCGTGTGCTCAGAAGGTCGATGATGCGATCCCGAGCACCCGACAGATCGGCCCGAAACCTGAGACTCCATGAAATTCGTCAATCAAGGCGATCATCGTTTGAACGGGCGGTCGAGCTCCGCCGCCGCGAAGTACGCAGATGCCTTCTTCAAGCTCTCACTGACAGATCGCAACTCGCGGCTCTCCCGCTCCAATGCCATGATCCGATCCCTCTCGGCGCTCGTCAAACCGGATCGTTGCCCGGCATCGCACTCGGCCTGCTGGCACCAGACGAGGAGACTGCCGGGCGAGCGCCCATCTTTGGAGCAATCGCACGGTAGTCCGCGCTGTCGCTGCTGCAATCGGCACGGTTCTCTTGGAACAACCGAACGCAGCGTTCGCGAAGTTCTGCCGGATAGGCGGGAGGAATACATCTCTTCTTCATGGTGCTCATCCTTAGAGTGTTTTACACTCCGGTATGCCCGGGGCGTTTCAGATCGCGTGCCCTGGCACGAGAATTCAATCTGGCAAGGAAAGCTCAAAGACGTGCGCGAATTGGCGAAGCACGGCGTCGAGTTTGGTGCCGATCAGACACTTTCCGCGCGGAGGTTGCCCGTGTCGCGGATAGCATTGCCGTCGCCCCTTTAGCGATTACCACTAACTCTTCGCGCTCTTGCTACTGCGTTGGAAGGCACGTGATCGTAAACCAATTATTACCACATTTGCCACCAGTTGTGCTGCCAGCTACAGTGTATCCGGTCGCTCTTGTGCCAACAGGACACAGCGTGGGCATATAAGTTGACATATTAGGCCCTCCGTTTTGAGGGCACGCCTGACCGTTTGCATGATGCTCATGACTGTCACCTTGATATGCCCTAAAGACTTGTGGCTGAATTGTCCTTATCCTCTGCTGAAGCGCTTGCACTTGAGAGAGCGCTGTATCCATCGCGGCAATAGCATTGTTTCTCTCGGTGATTGCAGAATCAAACGCGGCCTCCGCGTGACTTGCCAACTCAAAACCAAGGTGGGTATCTTCTGGAACCATGACGGTGTAGGGCCCCAGAGAGGTTGCCATCAAAAACCAAGTCCTTCGGTAAAATTCTCTATCTTCAAATGTGTGCTTAGTCCGGGTGCATGAGATCGAAAAGTTTTCACCATTTGGGTCATAGACCCTATTTCCGTCTATATCTTCTCGTGATCCGTTGGCGGAGAAGCTTGTCGATGTGCAGGATAGTTCATCTGGATCATAGTCAATCGACAAAATTTGTGCTCGAACGGTAGGACTAGTGAATTCTCCAAAAATTACGAACCCGGCCGGAGGTGCCTCTTGATGGGAGACAATCAGCCGCTCTCCCTGCAAGTACAAACATTGGTTGAAACTTGTTAGAGCATCGGTCACTACAAAGCTTCCATACGTGAGATCCGACGCCTCATAGTAACTTTGCTCTGCACCTACTGAGCAAAATTGCCGAAGCTCGTTTTGATCCCACGATCCGTCGCTAGATACGCCGATTGGTATTCCCTCAATCGGAAAGTTCATACCTCCGATAAAACTTCCAGACTTAATTGAACCATCCCGTTCACAATAAAGATTGAAATAAAACGAGTTTGTCGAGCGGTCTCTGGTACTGATCGTCACGTTGCGAATAGCGTTTAAATAAACGTCACCGCAGGTTAGACCCTGAGAAGCAACCGGATTGGCTGCTAATATCGCTGCCGCCATGGCAAGGCACAAACTTGTTTTCATGGAACCACTCCAAAAAATAGATGCTAATATCACTTAGAGTAGATCATACCGAACGTGATTCTGTCAAAGTAAGTGCCTCTCCGCTGTGCTATGCCGCCACCTGGATTGGTGATGACGGGTTAAGATATGCCTGATCCGGCGTTTGCCTGTCCTGCGATGAATGCGGTTTCCGCGTATTGCAAAACGTCAAACACCGGCGCAGGCTCTCGCGTGCGGCCGAGACGTTGTCATGGGCGCGCAAATAGACCTTTTCGTCATTGATTGCCCGCCAGAGCCGTTCGACAAAGACATCGTCCTGCCAAGCGCTTTTTCCGTCCATGCTGATTTGGATGTCCGTGTCCTTCAGCGTTCTGATTACGTCGGTGGATGTGAATTGGCTGCCCTGGTCCGCGTTCATGACCTCAGGCTTGCCATGGCGGCTTCAAAGCCTCGATGCACGGTCCGGTTTCCAGCGTTGTGGAAAGCCGCCAAGCCAACACCTTCCGACTGAACCAGTCCAGTACGGCGACCAGACAGACGAACCCACGCGCCATGGGGATGTACGTGATATCCATGGCCCACACCTGGTTCGGGCGGATCACAGCGAGCTTTCTCAGAAGATACGGGTAGACGTTGTGGCCCGGTGCTGGTTTTGACGTGTTCGGCCTGCGATAGAAAGCTTGGTTGTTCATGCGCTTCCTTCAGGTTGCCACGTGAAGCCGTCCAGTGTTGAAGCCTTCTTGGCCCAAGAGCCCCTTCAACATCCGGCTGCCCGCGAACGGAAAGTTCATGTGCAGCTCGTCAATCCGGCGCTTTAGTTTGAGATCATCATCGCTGGGAGGCCGCGGCTGATAATATCGGCTGCCCTGCTTATCCCGAGCAAATCCGCCTGACGCGCAAGGCTCAGCTTGTGGTCGGGGTCAGTCATTTCTTTGGCCTCCCCAACAGACCGGCTTTGGCGAGCGCTTCTCCCAAAAATCATTCTCCAGCGTCAGTTGACCAATTTTCGTGTGCAACGATCTGATATCGATCTTAGGTTCCTTCGACGCCTTCGGCTTGTCATCGAAAACGTCCGTCACGCTATCAAGAAGCTGATGTTTCCATTGCTTGATCTGGTTTGGATGAACATCGAACTGCGTCGCCAGCTCGCTCATCGTCTTGTTACCCTTCAAAGCCGCCAACGCGACTTTCGCCTTGAAAGCTGGGTTGTGGTTCCGTCTTGGTCGTATTGCCATGTTCGCTTCTTTGTACCGGCACGCTGCTGGATCAAGAGCGGAAAATCCACCAATTTCACCTGTTCAGATTTCTCGGACCACCTTTAGTTACCGAGAATACTGATGTTGGTGAGTGAAGCAACACCCGATCTATGGGCGGATCATCGTTACCTTGGACTAATGGACTTGGTTGAGAGGAAGTAGGTAGGCCCTATGACTCAATGTCCGTTTCGTGGGGTTGGGAAAGTGCAGCTGCACTCGCAGCGAATGGCTGGAATCCGCCCGACCCGCAGGTCAAGCCATCCGATGCAGGTGCAGAACGAATGTCCAAAGTGGGCTGAACTTCCCGCCTCCTGCGACCTCCCTGCACCACTCCGGAACATCCTGCGAACACCCATCACTTCCGCCTAGGCTCCTCTTTGGGTTGTGTGCTAGGGTAGCAACCCAGAGAAGGAGCCAGGCTCATGACGAATGATGTTCGCAAGAAGTACCCTCGCGCTGCCGCTGTCACCGGCGGTCTTGCCGTGCTGTGCCTTGTGCTCGGCGCAGTGCAGGCGCCTGCGTTCTATTTCTTCGGTGCATGGCTGGGGCTGGTGGCTGTGATCTTGGCGCTGGGGCCAATGAACGGTAACGACACGACAGCTGCCTTTTGTCACGACGCCGATCAGCATAATGATCCGTGGCATCGCGCTTACCCAGGGGGCTGTGATGCCTTCTCGGTCACGCGCTATGGTGATCCGTTAGATACAAAATAGACTATGACATCTGATGCCAAGGCCCGGCCTCTTTCTAGAGACCGGGCCTTTCCCTTTCGGGGCCGTGGTGCGGGGAAACATCCGGCCCGTGAGGGATCTCCTGTTCAGTTATGGACGCGCCCCGTGAAGATGTGACCACCGATCTGCACCGGCGCCGTACCGCGATCCGCGTTTTGCCGGTCGAGCCAGCGGGGTTCGAGGTTGGATTGTTGTTCGGCATCGACGAGGGCACGCATCCCTGCCGGGGAATAGTAGAAGGTCGCGCCGCCGGTCATGTCTCGGATCTGTCCTCCCCAGACCTGATCGACCACCTGCCCGACGGCTTCATATAGCGGATCACCGGCCTTATACCGATTCACCAGGGCATTTCCTCCGGGACCGCTGTTCCAGGCCGAGAAGTCTCCGGGGTCGAGCGCCACGTCGCTTGCATCGTTGTCAAACCGGCTGTCCGCGACCCGGTTGCGAATGACATGAGCCACGGCCGCCCACCCTTCTTCGCCTTCCCGTCCCGCCTCGCCAATGACGGTCCGGATCACGATGTCCCGATCTTCACCCGAAAGCGGTCCGACGTGGCCGGCCGGGTCCTGTCCGAACCAGTCCGGCAAGTCTGTTCGTCCCATCAGCGGGTCCCCCGGATTGGCCCCAAAGACCTGATCAACGATGCTCGCAGCCTGCCTGTAGTCGGCCGAGGTGCTGGATGCGCCTGAGACCGCGATGTCGGGGCGCAGACCGAAGGCCACCTCAGCCGGATCATTCCCGTAGTCCCCGGATTCGAGACGGTTGCGAATGGTATGAGCCAGCCAGGCCTGATCGTCGGCGGAGCGTCCGGCCGTTTCTCCCATGACGATCCGGGTCAGGGCGTCCCTCTCATATCCTGTCAGGGAGATTGCCGCGTCGGCACCGCGTCCGTCGCCCTGTGCTTCCGTCTGTCCCTGCCCCAGAGCTTCTGTTGTGGGCTGGATCGACTGAGGTTGCGCGGGTGTGGCCCCACCGCCGCCGGTAAGCATCGCGCCAGTGGCGGCAGCGGCATTGAGGGCAGCACCGACCGGGGTGACCGAGGACATATTACCCAGGCCGCGTCCAATCACGTCAGATGCCGACGGGCTGGCCGATCGGGTCGGATCAGGGTGCGGCGAGGGTGTTGCGCCGTCCGGGCCAAGCCCGACGATTCCGGCGGCCCGATCCACGAAGGCTTCCCCGACGGACTGGTCCACAACCTGCCCGCCCCTTTCAATCTGCGCCTCCGTCTGCCCCCGTCGTGAGTCCGCTGCTGCCAATCCATCATGAACTTTGTCGAAGTTTCCATCGGTGAGGGTCCGGACGTTGGCGTTCCGCTCTTCGAGGGTTCCGAACTCTGGTTGGGGCAAGACCTCCTGCGCGGCGCCCGGATTGACCGGGGCATATCTAATGTCCCCGTTTGGCCCGGCCGGGGCCTCGATTGGCGCGAAGACCTCCGGGTCCCGTCCGATCCCCAGCTCCTCGATGATCCCCGGCAGAAACTCGCCAATCACCTCTTGCTGGCGATTGATCCCGGAGGTGGTCTTGGGGTTCACCAGGGCCGAGATCTCGTCCTCGTCATAGCCACGCTCCTGAAGCTCGGTGATGACCGCGTCGGTGATGGTCTGATTGTAAGCCATATCCTGTGATTGCAGCCAGGCGTTCGCCTGTTCGAGCGACTGGGCGCGCTCCAGAGAGGACGACAGCCGGGCCGCCGATTGCCGGGTCTCGTCGAAGTTCGAGCGCAGCGAATTTGAGGCGGTCTCGCTCTCGGAACTGGATGACCCGGCGTGAGCGCGGTCGGCCGACGAGATGAGGCGCGATACGGTCGAGGAATAGTCGGTGGTATTCGAGTCCTGAACCGCGGCTTCAAAGCGTTCAGCGGAAGTCGCGTCAAGGTGACCTTGCGCTTGCAAGCTCCCCGAAAGGCTGTTGAGGCCTGCACCAACACCGATTCCGGCTTGTCCAGTCAGCATAGCTCTCAACCCAAGATCCGTGCTCAGCCCATGCCGCTCCGAGAACTCTTCAACCTGACGCCACGCCTCGCTGGCCTGCACCCGTTCTTCTTCGCTGGCCGTCCAGCTTGTGTCATTCCCCGCGCTGCGTCCTTCACTGACGGTGCGTCCGAAGTCCGAGAGCTGGCTGGCCGTGGCGGTCAGAGAGGTGCTGAAGTCCTGGCTGTGTGCCTCAACAGCGCGTTGGGCATCGCTCGCGCGTTCCGAAACCTCTTCCCGAACCGCCTGCCCCACGGTCGCGGTCATGCCGACGTTCGACTGTGCCGATCCGGCCGCATAGGTCTGCGAGCCGTCCCGGTTCGTCGTCACCATGCCACCGTCGCCCAGAACCCGCGTGTTCCGCCCGTGATCAAGCATGGTCGAGGTGTTCCAGGTATTGGCGTTCATGTTGTTCATCGAGGTATTGCCCAGCGACATCGAGCCGGTTGCCGCCTCGCGGCCGGTGTCGATCGCGGCCCCCTGGCTGACGTTCAGCATCGAGGTCGCAAGCCCCATCATCTTCGTGGCCCCGAACATGATCGCGCCCGCAAGGAAGGGGACCGACATCATCAGGTAGCCCGCCACCATGCCGACATCTTGTTCCACCGATTGGACCCCGAAGTGATTGGCCCAGTTCAGGACATCGCTTGGGCTGCCCCCGGAAAAGGTCGTGGTGTGTTCCCGATACCAGCCGGTCGAGGCCTTCAGGAGCGTCGTGTGCAGGATCGCGCTGAGGGGCTCCCAGGCCGCGAGCCAGACAAAGCCGCCGAAGTAGCCCCGCGCCACGGTCAGGGCCATCGGCGTCATCATCAGCAGCATCGCCAGCGGGAAAGACCCATAATAGAGCGTCTCGAACGCGATCTTGATCAGGGGCACCCATTTCGAGGCATTCGCCCCAATCACCTGGTAGCTCGACCGGGTCTGACTTTCCGCCCGCGCGGTTTGATAGAGCTGCATCGCCGCCGAGTTGCCGGAGTTGGCAATCAGCCTCCCGGCCGCATCGTCCAGCGCGAGAACCAGCATGGACTGCCGCAGGTACCGGGTTGCGTCGTAGCCCGCGAGACCCATCATGGTCTGATAGTCTTCCAATGTGCCGGTCAGGGCCGCCACATCGGCATATCCGGCCGCGTTGCCCCCGCGCGGGGCGCGGGCCGCCGCCTTGGTTTGCAGGATATTGAGGATCTCGGTCTCGATCTCCGCCGCGAGGCCAGTCCAGCCCTGCGGGCAGGTCTCCACCGTCGCGGTTGTCTCATTGTACCAGGCCAGTGCCCCCGGAGCCTCCGCCGCGATGAAGGTCGCAAGATCGCCTTCACGGGTCAGCGCATCGAGATCGACAAGGCCGATGTTGGTCCCGTCCACCATGCAGTTTTCCATGAAGTTGACGAGATTGGCCTGAACCGAGGGTGTTACAGCCCGCCAGCGCGCCGATTGCGCCATCAGGCTCGCCCCGAAGAGCATCCCGTGTTGCTGGTAAACGAGGTTATCCGGCGTCGAGAGCAGGGTCTCCATCCGCCGGGTCAGGTGATAGCTCGTCTCCGAGGTCAGGCTTGCGACGAAGGCCACGGAATAGGGCACGTTGTCCACCGCCCCGTAAATCTCCAGAGGATAGGTCGAATCCATGACGATCACCCGCGCCTTGGGTCCGATCCCCAAGGCACCCACCGTGGCCACCATCAGCACATAGCCGAAGGTGCCTTGCAGATTACCGGTAAAGACCGTCCTCACGGCCACGAACATCACCCCGACGATCAGCCCCACCGTGAGCATGTCCATCCACATCGAGCCGCTGGTGAACATCGCAAGGAAGTTGAAGATATCGTAGAGGTAGTACCCCCCACCTGTCGTATAGACCTCGAACGTCGGCATCCCTGCCCTCCCCGGCCTATTGGCTGCCCATCATCGCGGCGAAGCGCGACGAGGAATAGGCGGCGAGTTCGTTCTTCGCCAACGCCAGCCGTTCCAGTGTCCGCATCGCCTGGCTGTAGCGCTCGGCGGCCAGACCCCGCAGGTTGGCGAAGTTATTCTGGGTCTCCGCGATCTGATCCTGATACTCGAAGGTGATGTCGCCGAAGGTCGCCAGCCGCCCAGCCGCGGCCGACATCTCCTGCAGGGCCTGATCCACATAGATCATCGCCAGATCCACCGCGACCACCTCGGCCATCGCGTCGATCTCGCTTTCAACGAAGACGTGCTGGTAGGACATGCCGGTCACCAGCATGTCCAGAACCGGTACGCTGGTCATCCCCAGAAGCGCCACCGCTTCATCGGACATGGTGGCATCGCCGTTCTGAAGCGCGTCCTTCATTCCGCCGATGGTTGTGGCGACCTTGTTGATCAGGGCGGCATTCTGGGGGATCACGACCGTGCTCAGGGTCGGATTGAGACATTTGTCGTCATCGCAGCGCTGGATCTGGACCGTCCCGCCCTCGACGAGCGCCTGCACCATATCCTCGCTCGCCGCGCGAGGCGGGATCGGGTTGTGCTGCGGCCCTTCGTTGTCGCTCGCAGGGGCCGTCGTGATGATCGTGCCCGTCAGGGTCATGAAGAACTCGGCCAGGTTCTGATCCGACGCCAGAAACGGGTTCTTGCGGATCGCCTCCCAGGCATAGTTGATGTTGATGGGCACCTGCTCGCGCATCTCCTCATTGGCCTGCGCCAGCGTCTCGTTGCGTCGGCCACCGGTATTGCAGCTGTGGCGGCTTGCGATGTGATCGGCAAAAAGGCCCTGGTAGGACCCCATCACCGTGCAGATATGCTGGCTTGCCCCGTCCATTGCGGGCCAGAGCGAGGCGGCAAGGACCTGCCCTGCCTCGCAGCTGTTGATGTTCATCGCGTTCACCTGTTGCGCCAGATCCCGCAGCTTGGCGACGGTCTCCTGCACGGCCGGCGACATACTCTCCAGCGCCAGCTCGAACGCGAAGCCGGCCGCGTTCTGCATGATCGCTTCCATCAGCTGGATCAGCTCTTCCCGGCTCAGGAAGCTGAATGAGCCACCAAAGATGTCGATCCCGCCGCAGCCAGCCCGGACTGAGGGCAGCTGGATATGGGCAAGCTGGGTGTTGCGGGTCCGGGTCCGGACCTGCACGGACCCGAGGCTGACAAACCCGGCGCGCTGGCCTTCATAGGTCAGAGGCCGTGTCACATTCACACCGCCGCCGGAGTTTTCCCAAAAGTCGCGGAGATCGGAGCCGACATCCGCTTGAAGGGCGCTGGCGGTAAGAGAGACAGATGCGCAGAGCGCGGTCATGAGGGCCTTCGTCATTGGAATTCTCTCCTCTGGTCTGTGATCAGGCGCTTGTCGCGGCGGGTCTTGAGGGCCCGGCGCGTGGGGTTCAGACCGGCGAGCCGGGTCGGCCAGTCAGATGGCCCGCGCCGGATGCCATCCTCCTCGAAACACCCCAGATACCCCGCAAGCTAGGCCCGGTGCGGGGCGCTGCGGGCGCCAAGCCGTCGGAGCCAGCGCGGAGCTCTCCACCCCGCGTAGCCGCGCAGGTAAATGCGGTGGAGGATCGCGCGGTGCATCAGTACCGCTCTCCGACCGGGATCTGGGTGATGACGAAGGTCCGGTCGAGGATTTCATCCGCGGTCAGAAGTCCGGTCCCCATCACGGCCACCTCGCCGGTCTGGGGCACCGCCAGCGCCATCGTCGGCGCCGGGTAGTCCGCCAATCCGA
Source organism: Loktanella sp. IMCC34160 (assembly GCF_004145845.1). Taxonomy (GTDB): domain Bacteria; phylum Pseudomonadota; class Alphaproteobacteria; order Rhodobacterales; family Rhodobacteraceae; genus SELP01. Next base: position 22,325 of record NZ_SELP01000006.1, read on the forward strand.
GATCCGCGAGACGCCCATCATCGGCAACCGCCTCCGGGAACCATTCATTCCTGCCGCCATCGCGCGAGACCGCAAGGATCGAGACCCCGTACCACTCTTCCATCTGGCTCAGCACTTCGCCCTGCGCCCGACAAAGCCCACAGGTCGCGTCATCCTCGAAGATGAAGATGATCCCGGCTTCAGTCGCGACCTGACGGAAAGTTTCGTCGCGGGCGGCCTTCATCTGGTCCTGGTAGACCCCGATCCCCATCGAGGACATCGGGAAGTCATCGAGGGCGGACAACTCCGGCGTCTTGAATATGATCCGCTGCCATTGATCGGTAAAATGCCCCGCCTGGTCGATCATCGCCTGCTGGACCTCGATATAGGCGCGGACGTTTTCCTCCGTGGGATCGAGGACGGCACGGTACTTCAGCTCGTCCACATAGGCCCGGAACGCCATCATCTCTTCGGTCGCCGGGAACTCAGGCTCTTCCGGCTCCGCCTCCGGGGCGGGCGGCGGCGCGGCCACTTCCGGCACGGGGTCTTCTTCCTCAACCGCAGGTTCCGGCGGGCGGCAGTAAAAGGACCAGCCCCGGGTTTCTCTTGTATCGCACATGTCCAGCCGGAAGGGGTCCGGGCCGGGGTCAGCCGAGAGCCCCATCGGCAGGCCCCCCGCCCCGATCAGGACCAGCCCCCAAAAAAAGGCGGCATGAAACATCTTTAGGTTGCAAAACGCGCGGAACTTGACCAGATTCAACCCAAGGGCCGCACACCGCCCTTTGCCCGGGGCCGGACCTTCCCAAATTAACCACCCACTCCCGGCCCCGGCGCTCCCTCGATGGCCTGAGGCAGGCAAGGTGTTCTCCACTCCCGAGCGATCTCGTGCCTGCCTCAGTGTCGGGGGTTTTGGGGGTCGGATGGGGTTCATACCAGCGCCTCCGCCTGTTCGATGAGCGCCGTCAAGCGGCCGATGTATCGGGCAGGGTCTCCATATCCTTCGAAGCCGCCGACAATCCCCCCAGCCACACCGGAATAGACAAAGGTGGTCGGATAGGCCGTGACCGTGGCCGCGACCGGATGGCCCATGGCCGGGACAAAGGCGGGGAACGGCGGGATCGGACGCGCGTCTTCCGTCGCGACCAGAACCGGAAGCCCCCGCTGTTCGGCAAAGAGCGCAAGGATCGGTGCGGCCTGCTTGCAAACCGGGCACCAGCTTGCGCCTACCATGATGATGCCAACCCCTGTGGTGGGGGCGCCCTCGGCGCTGGCCCTGCTGTGTGAGGAGCCAGCCAGCGCCAGGGCTGAGGTGAGGAAGGTCCGGCGGGAGAGCCTCATGGCGACGTCCCACCCAAAGTGTTCTCAACATCAAGCTGGAAGACACCCATTTCCTGGCTGAGCCGGTCTATGACCAGGTCCATGACCGGTTCGGTCGTCTGGTCGAGCATGTCGCCAAAGACCTCCGACAGATCCATCTGACCGACATCGATGGTTCCCAGCTGGTCGATCCGAAGCCCTGGACAGGGCGGCGTTCCCCGGCGGTCAAATTGTGTGCCGCCCAGAAGCGGGTCAGCCTGCTCCTGGAACACACGGCCGAACTTCGAATTATAGGCGCAGTAGTATTCCTCAACCCGAATGCAGGCGCCGAGGAGCCAGCCAGTGCAGCGGTTCTCAACGTGGTGCGTGATCCCTGCCTGCCGATAGTCAGCCAGAAGGTCCTCTTCCGGCGAGCAGGACCCCTGCCTATCGAAGTCACAGCAGTTGGTCAGACCGCGCGTGCAGCTCATCAGCTGCCCTGTGAAGACCTCAGGTTCAATGTGGGTCGCAATTGGAACCTCTTCACAAACCTCTACGCTCTGACCTGTAAATGGGATGACTTTGATCGTGCAGACTTCCTCCGTGCCGCCCTCACACAATGCCCGTGTAATCTCTTCACCATCCTCTGGGTTTCTGGTGGCGTCACAGGCATTATCTTCGGCCGCCTGATCCAGGAAGTTCAGCCAGGCAGCGGCTTCGGTGTAATCCTCCGAATACTCTTCCGCCGCCCCTTCGCAGTTCTCGCCCTCGCAAACTTCGACAGCCGCGCATTGGGCCTCGAACGAGGCGTCGCTTTCGCAGACATAGGCGAGCGCCTGGGTTTCGCATGTGCCGTCAGCGGCATAGGCAAAACAGCCGTAATCCGCCGCCACCCGGCAGATCGGGCTGGCTTCCAACTCGCCACAGGTGTCTTCACGCGCGGCGGTCGAACAGTCGTAGCGATACTCCTTCTGCCACCAGCTGCGGGTCACCTCATGGGCGTTGATGTTGCGGGTCCCGAAACCCGCTGTCGTCACGCTGTCCCGGTAGCTGCACTCCGGGTCCGCCTCGACAGCGGCGCAGGTCGAGACCAGCTGTTCATCGAGGTTGCGGATCTGTCGATCTTCGAGCGCCGCCTCCCCCATCAGGCTGGCCGCATTCCAGCATTCATAGGTTCGACCCCATTTGTCGCAGGTCCCTCCCACCGAGCGCAGACAGGTCTCCTCCACCAGCCGACATTGCCCATCCAGAAGCGGATCAGAGGGCGCTTCAGCCAATGGCTCGATCGACGCGCAACTGTTCGCCGGGGTCTCTCGCGTACAACTTTCGACCTTCTGGACTTCCAGACAGACATCCTCGATCAGAACCCCGCCCACCTCGACAGAGCCTCGCGCGAGACATTCGACCCCCGAGAGCTGACAGAGATCCGCCGAGGCCGTGCCGGCAACCAGTGAGACGATCGCTGCGGACAAGAGTCTTCGCATCAGCAGGCCCCCCCGAGGTCCGCAGTGAAGGCCGAGCAGCAGGATGACCCTTGCCTGATCCAGACCGCAGGCGCGCTGTCGACCCGGTTCACCCGCCGCAGCTCAATGTTCAGGGTCCCACTTGCGCCCGTATCGAGGACTACCTCGGTCCCCGCGATGGTGCTTGGTCCGGGGTGAAGCGGAGTGAGATCGCTCAGGAGATCGACGCCGACTGACGGCAAGCGCGGCTCATCGGTACAGTCTTCAATCCACGTGGCGCCGGCATAGGCGGCATCAACGTAGCTGACCGACCCCGGCCGCCAGCCATATCCCACCAGTCGCCGACCAAACTGGAGATCGCCGGTCGCGGCTGTCCCCCAGGTCCAGACCACTTGCCCATTCACGGCAATCTGAGAGGTTCCCGAAGCCCTAACCTGCCGGATCAGCAACTCGCTGAACGACAGCCAATCTCTGGCCTCCACCGTGAAGCTGTCCACCTTCAGGGAACAGCTGCCGGAGCTTTGGTCCGTGAGATCGACCCGTGCTTCGCTTGTCGCGGCATTCCATTGGCGCGGCACGGAGAAGGTCAAACCCTGCCGGACGCAAGACGCACCTGTCTGGCCCGTGCAAGACCAGCTGACCGGCCGCGCACAAGCCTTGTTGTAGTCCGTCGCCTCCGCCGCGCAGGACCAGGTGTCCAGCCGGTCCAGGCTCACCTGCCGGGTTTCCGAACAGGTCCGCAGGTCAGCCGTCAGATCCCGAAGGCACCGAAGTGTGGCCGTGTAGACACCCCCCTCGAACCCGGCCTGGCAAGAACTCGCCCCCTCGAACAGCCCCGAGGTCACAGCATCCGATTGCGCAACAGCCTCATCGGCCAGCCCCAGCGGATCGGCGCCGAGATCCACCTCCGGTCGGGTCAGCGCTGAATCGAGACTGGCCCCGAAGGCCCGGCTCGCATCGCTGTCGCTGGTGCGCTCCTCGAAGATCGCGTCCTCGAAGTCATAGGGAGACAGTTGCACCTCTTCGGGATTGGCCGTCTCATAGGGCGTGACCGTCCCTTCGAGGGTTTCGGCGGTCAGAAGATCCGTGACCGGCCCGAGGCTTTGAACCGCCTCCCCCGCCTGTTGACGGACGTCCTGGGCAAGCGCCGGTGACGCCGTGACCACCATGGCAAGACCTGCCGCAAACAGGCCCCTATATATATAGTGTATCTGGGGAACAGCGACTTCGACGCGGCTGCAATCGCGTTCGCGCCGAGGGTGCGAGGCAGCGAATGCGGCCTCCAATAAGCCCAGAAACGCTTTAATAGTGTATTTGCGCCCTCTCATGGCAGCACCGGATGGGTCGCCAGAACCTCCATCGCCTGCCGCGTGGCATCGCCTTCGCCCCGCGCGATAATCTCCAGTGCCGCGCGCAGCGGGATGTTTCCGGTCAGCCGGTCATGCGCCGGAACCGGGTCCCCTTCACAGCCCTGGGTTTCGCAGACATCGAGCTCTTCCGCCGCCACGATCACGGTCGGCACCCGGTCCACACCAAAGCGGGCAAAGAGCGTCGGGTCGATTCCGAAGCCCACCAGCTCCGCATCATCCCCGAAGGTCTCTTGCAGCGCGGCCTGCGTATCGAAGACGGAGTTGTTCACAAACCCCCGGAAGATCACCGGCACATCGAGCGCGATCGCCTCCTGCATCAGGGGCCGCAGCACGGTGTCGGGCATGGAGAAGCTCGCCATCAGGAAGACATGCTTGCTGCCGTAGCGCTGTTCCTCAGCCTCTCCCGTCAGATCATCCCCCTCCGCGCCCAGAAGCGCCCGTACCCGCGGATTGTTCAGCGCCCGGTCCCTGAGCGCCTCCATGTCATAGTCCCGCTCGAAGCTGTCAGCGCTTTGGATATCGAGGCTCTCCTCCCAGGCCTCCCCCAGACGCTCCGCCTCCTCCAGAACATCCGGGATCGAGATGCCGAGGCCCCCATCCGCGCCGGGGGCGAACTGAACTGGGCCATCCTCTGGGTCCCCCGTCTGGTCTGCTGCCTGTGCAACAGCTGTGCTTGCCGCCAGAAGGCCAAGAAGGGTCAAAGTGCGCAGCAATTTCTCTTCCTCCACATCAGCCAGCCAAAGCTCTCGCCCCGGAACGGAAACTCCCGGAAAGCGTCCACGAACTGGGTGCTCGATCCCATCGGCGCACAGGCGTAACGCCCGCCGACCGTTGGACGTGGCCGCGTCACCTGCATCCGGTATTGGCTCTTGGGGATGATCGGCGCGAAGCGCGGCTCGCATTGGGTCGGATTGCTCGCCGTTCGTCTTGCCAGTCCGAACCGGTGCATCCGGGCGGTCAGCCGGGCGGCCACCGATTCACTGGCCATGATCCCGCCGTAGGAGGCATTGACCTCACCCGCCATCGGATAAAGCGCTCCCTGACAGCCATTGCACCAGAAGAGCGTATCCATCGACAGATACCCCGAAGAGGCCCGAACGCATTCAGCCGAACAGGCCGCCTGCGCAATCGGGTTGGCGAAGAGGATGGCTTCGGGGTTGATCAGGTTGCCCAGTTCCACATCGTTCCAGAGCGGGTCGATCTCGCTGATATAGGCCACGTCAAAGACCGTGGTCTCCAGGCAAAGCCCGTCCACCACCGTCCCGAGCCAGCTGATCAGCGGGTAATAGTAGTAGTGCGCCTGCCAGGCCGATCCGGTCTCTCCGCCCGATTGGGCCGTGGCCGTCGAGATCCCTGGCGCGAAGAGGCCGAAGTCCATGTCAAAACCCATATTGACGAAGCAGCCCGCCTCATTGGCCACATCCACAAGGCGCGCCGGTTCCCAGAGCCCGATCGACAAACCAATCCGGGGCAGAACCGTGTCCCAGCAGGCGCAGAGCGGGAACCACTGGTTCGATGTATCCGGACGGTTGGTAAAAAGGCTGATCCCGCCCACCGAGATCGGGAAGATGCAATCCCAGCAGACCTCGGTAATCGGATTAAGGAACCGGGCATTGCATTTGGCCTGCGCCTGTCCCGCCAGTGTCAGGACCAGGAACACCAGCCCCGTGAGAAGCCGCTTCATGCCTCGCCCTCCCCAGTGTCTCCATCCTCGGCCAACAGTCGGTTCAACCGGCTGTTTGACCGTTTGCCGGCCTCGATCTCCCGGCGGAGAACCTCCACCAGCCGGGCGCGGTCGGACCGGGACAGGCGTACCCCGAAGACGAAGCCGGGGGTGATCTCCTCCGAAGGTACCTTGGTCATCGCCCTACCCTCCGTATCCCGGCAGGGGCTTTGCCCGCGCCACCAGTGCCGGTCGGCCGTCAATGATCTGCGCAATAGCAGCGCGATCCCCATCATCGAGATCCGCGCCATGGTCCGAGGAGGGATCAATCCCCAGCTCCAACCAGAGATCCGCCACAATCTCAGGGCAGTCGTGCAGCCGCTGCAAAATGATTCCGGCCATGAAGACCCCGCAGTCGAACGCCTTCTCGGTCTCTGTGAGGCTTTCTCTCCGTTTGGCTTCAGCCATCGCTTTGTCCTCCTGTAGGAACTTCCCGAACCATCATCACATTGCCCTCGCGCCAGACCTCGCTTGGCAGCCGCAGGACCCCAAAGCGGTCCACCATGATCCCGTCCTGGTCGAAGTAGAACCGCCGCCCATGCGCCCGCATCAAATCGAGCGGCGCGCCATTCGTGAGAACCAGCAGCGTGTCCAACTCGGTCCCCTCTTCCAATGCGAAGGCAACCTGATCCGGATCGTCCCCGTCGAGGAACACGATCCGCTTGTTGAAGAAGGAATAGTCGAGCGGGTTGATCACCGTGCCCGCGCGCGCAAAGACCCGACCTTCGTGATCCATCAGGTCCCGCGTCAGCGTGATCGAGAGATCCACCTTGAAGATCCGCTCCTCCTCGACCGGCAGGAGCCCCATCACCGGACGCGGCCGCATCACATAGGCCCGAGTCCGGTCCTGCATCTCCTGTTGCATCCCGGCCAGTTCGCCCGAGGCCTCCATCTCCGTCAGCCGCGCCCGGATCGTGTCAAGAAGCGAGGGCTCCGCAATCTCCCAGACCGGTCCATGCGTGCCGAAGTCCTCGGCGCCGGCAACGGTGGCCAGCGTCACGGCGAGCGTTGTAGTTACTCTTCGGTGCCAGCGAACCATCCCCGCACCTCCGTCCAATGCGGCAGCGGAGCAGAGACCCCGACCGCCTCGATATCCGCGATTGCCACGAGGCCGATTGCCCCATACCGGCTGTCGAGCGAGTTCTCGGCGTCTCCAACGACGAAGACGTGCCCGGGAGGAATGGCACCCGCATCAATCGGACCGATCCCCCGCTCGACCAGCTCGGGCAGAAGCGTGCGACAGGTCCCCTCAACACAGACCCGCGCCCCTTCCACCTCGATCAAATCTCCCTCCAAACCCACCACGCGCTTGACGAAGCTGAAGGCGCTGACCTCCTCGGTCACGCTTTCCGGCGCCGGAAAGGCCACGTAGCTCCCGCGCACCGGCCAGACCGGCCAATGCACCATCAGATAGCCAGTGTGTGGCAGCGAGGCGGTTCCGTTCAGAACCACCGTTCCCGCCGACAGCACGTAAAAGCCAACCGCCGTCACGACCCCCGTGACCCCTGCCGCCAGTTTGCGCCAAAGCGGCAGGCGCGACCGCCCGCGCCGCTCAAACTCGGGGGTCGCCGCCACGCTCATTGGATCGCATCCCAGCGCGCGATCACCCGCTCCGCAAAAGGCAGGCTCACATCCTCCGCACCCGCCAGGACATGCGCCTTGTTCACAAGCCGCGCCCCGGTCTCGGCAAAGATGGCCTCCGCCTCCTGCATCACCAGCTGATCGAAGACGAGGATCGCCCCGGCCATCTCCTCTTCCGCGAGATCATCGCCGCGTTCTTCGAGGAAGTGCTGCACCACCGTCGTGGCATCGACCACATACCAGCCCGCCTGGGGTTTTGGGTCCAGAAGCCCCAGCGCGCCCAATATCCCAAGGTTCACGACCACCATCGCCATGAGGCCGAAGATCCCGTAGCTGAGGGGTTTCAGAAGCGTCATGCCACCTCTCCTTTCGCAACCATGTCCCGCAGCGCGGCCACCGTGCTCATGCCCGCCGCCTTGCGTTTGTTCAGCTGTTCGACCGTCGCGCCCTTCGAGGAGAAGACCGCCAGCGAGAAGGGATCGAGCGCCAGGCGACCCAGAACCCAGCCCTGCGGTCCCTTGATCGCCAGTTCCGAGAAGGCGCCGGGCACAGAGGTCAGAGATTTCAGGCGGGGTCCGAAGCCATCGGGGATCGACAGTTTGCCGTCCCGCACCAGCCGGTCGATCGTCTCCGGCTTCTGCGCCAGGAACACCGTCCAGTCCGAGTTCTGAAGACAGACCTCCGCCGCCGGGTTCTGGTAATAGTCGTCAATGCTCTGGGTGCCGGTGATCAGCGCGCCGGTGTATTTACGGGCACGACGCACGACGCCCTCGATGAACTTCGCCGTCCCCTGCCCTTTCAGAAGATCCCAGGCCTCGTCGATCAGGATCGCGACCGGCACCGAGCGGTCGGTCTTGTACATCAGCTCGGTGCCCAGAAACATCACCAGCTGAAGCACCACCTGCTCCAGCCCCGGCTGGCTCTTCAGCTCCGACAGCTCGACCACGGTCAGGGCCGTATCGACGTTGATCGTCGCCGCCCCTTCAAAGTAGCTGCCATAGCTGCCGCCCCGCGCGTAGTTTTCCAGCTTCCGGCACACGTCCGCCAACCGGCTGTCTTCCGCGATCCGGCTCTTCAGCGCCGCAAGCACATCGGTGATCTCGCCTGCCGGACCCTTCAGCCGCCAAACCTCCGTCACCGCCCGCGCGATCGCCTCTTCCTCGATCCCCGCAACCCGACCTTCCCGCTGCTCGCCAAGCGAAGCCATCGTGGCCACCACCCGTGTCACCAGTTCGATCGCCTCGGCGGCATATTCGGGGCTGTCCATCTTGGCGGCCTGCAACATCGAGAAAGGATTGAGCCGAACCTCCTGGCTGCCATCCATCGCCACATGACGCCCCCCGAGGATCTCGCAGGTCGTCTTGAAGCTGTAGCCGTCGTCGATCACCAGCGCCCTGCCGCCGCAGCTGTAGATCGAGCTGATCAACTCCTGCATGAAGACCGACTTGCCCGCCCCGGACTTGCCGACCACGGCGACGTTGTAGTTGCCGTCGCTTGCGAAGTTCGACCAGGTGAAGACTTCACCCTGCCGACCCGTAAGGAGCATTCCCTCCCCCGCAGTGTTGCCGGTCCATTCCGAGTAGAGCGGCGCCAGCGCTGTCAGTGCCTTGCCCTTCAAAAGACGCATCCGCATCAACTTGCGCAGAGCCTTCATCTGCCCGTCCGAGCTACCGAGTGGCAGGGACGCCAGAAGAAGGGGCAATTGCAGGAACTTCTCCTGCTTCAGGGCAAAGCCCGCCCGACGGAAGATCTTCGACACCTCCGTCATGGCAGCCCGCGCCTCGTCCCGCCCGCCCTTTGCGTAGGCCAGCACCGACATTGTGCACTCAAAAAGCCGCTCGCCGCTCTCCAGTTCCGCCGCCAGCGCCGTAAACTCCGCCTCCTTGCCATCGACATCATGGGTGAAGCGCGCAAACCCGGTCTTGCGACCGTGTTCCAGCTTCATGCGCTGGCTCAGGATCGCACCCGAGGCCTTCTGGGTCGGGATCGCGATCCCCGTCAGGCTGATCAGCATCGGACCATGCTGCCGGTCGCTGATCACATCCGGGCTTCCGAAGAGCAAAGCCCCCATCCGCGAACTCCATTCGCGCGGGAACTGCGCCACGCTGCCTGCCCTCACGCTCAGCTGCGGGTCACCCGCAAGTCCGATGGTTTCCGGCGAGACCCGCAAAGACGACCCGGGGATCTGGATGTTGATCGGCAGCTCGTCGGAATACTGGCCGTCCGTCCCTGTCTCCCATCGCTCGGCATGCAGGATGTCTCCCAGGAGCGCGATCAGCTGTTCGGCATCAAGCCCCGCCTCTTTTCTGAGACCGAGCGCGCCGAAGACCGACTTTCGGTACTCTCTCAAGGCGCCAAGCGCACTGATCGAGGCCTCACCTTCGATCCAGCCCGCAACAAAGCGGCGGCGGATCGTGGGCACGCATTTGATCGGATTGTCGTCCCCGAAGCTTTTCTCCGTGAAGAGCCCGATCCGGCCCGCGACCATCGCTTCGGTGATCATACCGCCACTTCGCCGCGCCCGCGCCCAGCCTGTGAGCCGCTTGCCGATCTCCGGTGATGACCAGTTCAGGATCTGGAAGCCCGCGCCTTGCGGCGCCGCGGAGATCAGCGCCGAATGGAGGTTCTCCATCATGTCGGCCGTCACCGTGCTCGTCACCTCGGCCACGAACCCGGTCGTCTTCTCATTGTAGAAGAACCGGGTTTCCGGATCATAGACCCGGTAGGGCAAGAGATCCGCGACCGCCGGGCGGTCAAAGATCGTCTCCGGCATTTCTGACCAGCCCGCATCGCCAAAAAGCTGGTTCACCATGTCGCTGACAAAGCCCATCAGCGCTCCGCCCAATGCGCTTCGACCAGCACAAAATGCACATAGCGGCTTTCGTGGAGGATCTGGTTCTCATCAAGATAGGGCGCGATCCAGAGGCGCCCCACCACTTCCGGCACACGGTAGCGCCCACTCTCATAGGAGTAGCCGCCGTCCGGCATCCCGCCATAGGCCCCGCCAAACTTCCCCGTGCCAAGCGGGTCCTGGCTGAGCGTGCCCATCGCCGTGTCTTCCGGCCGTTCGGTCACGGGGGCGATGCTTCCCGCCCCCTGCCCGTCCGCCTGCGAGATCGTGCTGCACGGGCTGCCAAGCTGGGCCTCGCACAGGAAGTCCCGTTCGGTGTTACCTCCCCCGAGGACACCGCAGCCGCTGAGTGCTGCGAGCGCGATCCATGCCAATCCCTGTCTCATTGCAGCGATACCCCCTCAAGAAACACAAGTTCGACCCGCGTCCCGCCATTGAGCGAGATCACCGGCTGATATTGTTCGGCGCGGTTGATGTAATATTCGGACAGGGTGCTTGCGGCGGTCTCGATCCCCCCCGCCCCGGCCGCGGCCGCCGCGTTACGCGCAATCTCCTCGACCGTATCGGTGTCGCTGTCCGTCTCTGGCTGTGCCGCCGTCGCCAGCCCCTGCAAGGCCCCGGCGATGGCGGCATTGGTGACCAGCGGACCCTCCCGGCTGACCACCTGCCCCCGGACCCCTTCCTTGCCCGCGCCAACCATATAGCCCGCGATCTGGGTCTCGACGATTTCGCCATTGCGTTTCAGACAGGTCAGGGAGAGGAGCCGGACCCGGACCCGCTCGGAACTCAGATCCCCGATGGCCGAGCCCTGAACCGTGCAGCCCTCGATGTTGACCCGCGCGCCCCGGCGTCCGCCAGCCGCAGCAGTCACCGCAGGCCCCGTGATCCGAAACAGAACCGGGATCGGGTTCTCCCGGTCCACCACATTCGTTGCCGCATCCGCCCCCGACAGCACCACGGCGGGCGCGTAGGACCCGGCGGGGATGTAGTTGCGCAGCGTATTGCGGGCCGGGGCCTCCTCCTCGGCCGACGCTGCCAGCGCAAAACTCTGACCGAACCGATCAATCTGCGCCACCGTCGTGCTGGCCTGCGCCGTGCCCCCTTCGACGGTCTGCCGCCGCCCGTTTCCAAGCGGGCCCGGGGGCGTTGCCACGACCCGGCCATTGGTCCGGCGCTCGATGAACTCGCTGCCCGTATCCGCATAGTTGGGCTGCACCCCACCCGTCGCTGCCGGGGTCACCGAAGCCTGTCCGTCCCCGCCCCCTGCCGGTCGCTCCAGCGCCGCGATCTTCGTCGCCTGCTGGACGATGATCTCGTCATATTCCTCCCGCAGCACCGCGATTTGCCGCGCGCCCTGCGCCTGTTCGGCCGCGAGGCTTTCCTGAAGATCCTCGATCAGGGTCTTCATGTTCTCGATCTCGGCCCGGCTTTGTGTGACCCAGGACATTTCCGGGGCGGCGGCAGAGGTGCGGTCCGCCACGATACTCACGTCGATCGTTTCCTGGCCGCGCGGAAAGGCGCTCGCCTGCTGCTGATCCGGGCCAAGTACGCCGAAGATCACGTATCCGACCACCACGAGGCTCACACCCCCGAGTGCCAGAACCGCATACTGTTGAGACTTGCGATCCAGAGCCATCAGTTCGCCTCCACCACGATTACGAAGGTGCGCCCTTCGGCAGGCAGATGCGGGTTGGCGATCCAGACCGCCCGGACGCCGGTTCCATAGAAATCCTGTTCCCGGACAAGCCGCCCCTCGGCGCCCGCCACCGCGATCCGGACGCTCGCGGTCCAGCCGTCACCCGAGCTTCGGGCCACGACCCGACCGTCCCGGCCCCGCGGCACATCCCGCCCAAGTACATGCTCGCGGGCAACTTCACGGACGATCTCGGACATCATCAGCGCCACATCATCCGAGAAACCGACCCCTGCCCCGAAGTCTGCCGCCGCAGCCTCCTCTTCCGGCGCCTCCTGCCCATTGATCGTGATCAGGACCGGCGGCACGGACCGCGCGACCGGCTGGATCGTGTACCCGATGGTGACCCCACGCTCCGTCACGATGTAGCCGGTTTCGCTCTCGGTCCCCTCGCCCACCGCGCGGAAGAACACGTCGCCCGTTTCCTCGTCATTCGACATCTCGAAGATCGAGCCGTCATTGACGATCCGGCGGATGCGATCGCCCACAACGCTCACCCTTGTCACGCCCGTCGTGGACACATTGAAGCCCACTGATCCATCCGGGTCGGTCCGCAGGACCTGCGCCGCCAATGCCACGCTGGCGGTCAATGCGAAGAGGACCGCCAAGGCCCCCTTGATCAGTCGGGTCATTGGTCCGTCTCCAGTCTGCTGATGGCCGCAAGCCGAACCGATCCGGCCTCCGCCACAAAACTCAGCATCACCCGGCGTTCTTCCCGGGCGATCTGAACGGTGTTGAGGTAGGTGTGCAGGTCGCCTTCGATCACCACTTGCAAACGGTCGAGGTTGTGTTCGATCCGGCGCGGAAAGAAGACCGTCGAGATGTCGCGCTCGCGAATATCGGTGGCGACAGTGTCATAATGCTGAAGCAGCCGGTTGCGATCCGCCACCGCCGCGATCCGCTCGATCACCGTCCGACCATAGTCGAGGTTCGCAGGCGAGGCATTGTAGAGGCCGTAGATCGCGTCCAGTGACAGCGCCTCGATATAGCGCTTGTCCGACGCGCCCCGCGCGACCATGCCGTCACTGATATTGGTTGGGACAAGGACGACCTGGTTGGTCTGCGTATAGAGCCGGACACTTAGGGCGGCATTGATCAACAATAGGATCGCGGCAACGGCGAGGATGGCGTTGCGCTGCAGTCTGGCTGTGCGAATGGATTTCTGAAGCTTGTCGAAGGTCATCACGCCTCCCACAAATCAACAGAGGCGTCAGGAAGCTCTTTGAGCAACCCAAAGCCCGTCGGCAGGAACCAATAGGCCGCCGCGGCGACCCCTTCGAGGCCCGTATCGCCCTTGATCCGCTTCCAGATCATCCAAAGCGTAACCGCGACAATCACCCCGGTGATCACCTGCTTGCCCAGAAGGCCCATCAAGACGGGCAGTCCCAGTAAGATCGCCTCATCGGCTGGCAACATCAGCACCCGTGGCGGGTCCTGGAGCCTTTGTTCAATACGTGTATCCATGATCGTGCCCCCGCACCTTGAGTGTGAGCGGCCCGCTGAGGCGCGCCGCTCGACCTGGTCAAAGTGACGGGTCGGCCTCGATCGCGAGCGTCTCGACAGCCAGAAGATCGGTCGTGGCGGTGACACCAGAGATCCCCTGCAGAGCGGTGACGCCGTAGCCAAGGAAGAGTGCAACGGCAAATGCGATGATCGCCTGACCCCAGCCCCGGCCCACAGCCAGCATGATGGCGGCAAGTGCGATCGAGATGATGACGATCAGGAAACCACCGGCCCCGCCCAGGAGAGTTTGGAGATCTGTGCCAACTTCGGTGAACCCGGCTTCGATCCCGGTTCCGGTCCCGGCGGCCATGGCAGCGCCGCCGATCAGAGCAAAGGCCGCAGACAGCCCCGCACGCATGATTTTGGTCATTTCATTTTCCTTCTTGCTACATAGTCACGGAATATGCACATCCACAGTATGTGACATTAGAAGAAGTGACGTGGTCTTGCAAAGAAGATTTTCCGGAACTATGCACAACTATGTTTCATAGTGCCTGCCCGATCAGCGATATTCAGTCTTGATCCTGCAACTCATGCGTGAAAACATCCGAGTCTGATGTGGTCCCGGTTTCTTCTTATGAAGGGATTGGTTTGGATTGGGACCTGTAGCGGGGATTATGCAATTATGTGGACAGAACCGGGCTGCTATGGACTCTCCCAAGGAAAGCCAAATGGACGAACTGATGTTCGCCCATTTCGAGTCAGTGCTGGCAATTTGATAGCACAGACCGGCGGGCAGCAATGATCACGGTCTTCAGAGTCGCCCACTCTGTTGGGTTAAGCGCGGTAATTATCTGTTCAACGCTGTTCGTGGTTTGGTCAGAAGCGGCGTGGTCTGAAATCTTCGCGCCGCAGCAACCAACAATTGAAGGTCAAGCCATTGATGTTGATCAGGACCTAAACATACATATTCGATTGAATTCTGACGATGAGAGTGAAGGTGAGGTGGTCATTCTAGATCTCGATGTTGACCACATTTCTTCAAACCTTAATTATCTGCTGCTGCAGGTATTTTTCAGAGGGCGCCCTGTAGTTTGTAGCGTGGATAGCGCTGAGTCTCCGCAATCTGCTTCGATGTGTTACACTCAGATGGTTCAGGCAGATGGCTCAGTCTCGGACAGTTACTACCTCTCTCTATATAATATGGTGATTATGGCCAGATGCATTTCTGAGTCAAAAATAGATCTGGGTGCCAACGATATTTGGACATGCAACTATCCTGAAAAGGCTGAGGAATGAGTATTGATATAGACCTTCTCTATAGGAGTGGTGCAATTCGGTTTGTCGATACTGCGACGGGGACATCCGTCGCCGTCAAAGATCTGCAGGATATGCAGAACGATGACAGTTTCGTAACGACGGTGCTTGGTGCCCTTCGATTGCTTGCGACCAATAGCACGTCTTTTGCCGATGCACTCGCTCTGCTTTCGGCACAATCGCCACTCTTAATTGATCCGACGGACCAGCCGGCTTTTTCCGGTCGATCGGAGAACCCCGCCTATCCTGGTGATGGAACCGGAATCTCTGTATTCGGATATGTCACATTGCCAACTGACTACGTTGAGAATGGATCCGATAAGGTACTTGTCGATGAGACTGGCAGAATAAAGGTTGATGGCTGGACTAGAATATTGGTGCATGAAGTTGCACATGCCATATTCGGAACGGTAGATACTAGGGACCTGCTCGATGGCTCAGTAGCTAATCCCGATTATGAAGGGGGAGCCGTAGCCTTTGAGAACCTTGTGGCGTTGGAGCTCGAGGCGAGCGGACTTAGTGATGGGGCCCAACGGACGAGTTATAGTGCCATATGGACCGCCGGTTCACTTGATATTCCGGATAACCCGTTTGGCATTGAAACGGATAGCTTCACGTTCGGCAATGTCGTCGAACTTGTCCTGCAAGATACTGATAGCCGTGTTCTCCCAAATGGCGAGATAGACACTGGTCCGGGTGCAGATGTAAATACCGAAAACAACACGGATCAAATTGATGATTTGATTATTGCGACTGTAAACCACAGCGGTTCATTTGCCAACAATATTTCGACCGGACGAGGCCAAGACTATATCTACGCAGGTCTCGGCAACGATACCGTCGATGGGGGCGAAGGTAGCGACTACATTCATCTCGGAACGGGATCAGATACGGGGATCGGTGGGGCAGGTGACGACATAATCGTAGGAGACAACCTGGGCCCCTATGAAGTCGGAGGGGATGACACACTTTACGGAGGAGACCACGACGACTGGCTTTTCGGTGTTGGAGGGAACGACACGCTCTATGGCGGCCAAGATCAGGACAGTCTTGTTGGAGGTAGTGGTGCCGATGCGCTCTTTGGCGGAGAAGGTCGTGACGTCCTTTCCGGTGGTTCTGATGACGACACTCTTTCTGGCGATGCTGGTGATGACCATCTGATCGGCGGCGCTGGTGCCGACGTAATCGATGGTGGTGATGGTTGGGATGCGGTGTATTTCGAGTCCGACGCGGGCCCAGTCAGCATCGACCTCGCTGGTGGAACGGGTGAGGGTGGCGATGCTGCTGGCGACACCTATGCCAACGTCGAGGTGTTTGTGGGCACAAGCGGTGGCGACCAGTTCACAACATCAGGCACACAAACCGTTGTGATTGGCGGAGGTGCCGGAGCCGATGTATTCAACATTGATAAATCAATTGGCGAGGGCGACCTCTCGCAGAGGAGCAGTGGAGTAACAGTTGTGCTCGGCGGTGAGGGATCCGACGTCTACAATATCGGTGGACCCGCTGGGCCAGTGTTACTGATTGAAGTGCCGGGCCTAACCGAAGATAATCTTCACCTTTTTGACTTGGAAGCTGCGGCAACCTCGCTGGGCTATCAAGACTTTTCTGCATTCGATATAGTAGTGTTGAACCCGGATGAGCAAGACATCCTCCAGATCAATGGCGAGACTTTGAGCATTGGACCTGGTTCCGCCGCTCTTAGCTACACAAACCCTTCCCATTCCAGTCTCCCGAGCCTTTTCCCAGTTCCAGCATACGAAACATTCTTGCTAAGTGGGGAGCAGAATACCGATTTCGGGTTTCATGCAGCTGGCACCGGACTTATCGACATTGGTGGTGCGGAAGGCGTCCAAGCGCAATTTCTGACAAACGGTTTCTACGCCGGGTATTATAGTGTCCACTACCACCTGAGCGAAGGTAATTGGATCGAGTACCTGAGCTATCTTCCGGATGAAATACCTCCAGACGTCACAATCTTTTATGAATCCGGGATTCTCCCATGGAGCGACAGTGGATACCCGGAACAACCAGAAGGGGAGGCCTTGCTGCCACCACCTGATGGTTATGAAGGAGACGAGTATCTCGACACCTCAGCATCTCAGTTCTTTGTCTATTGGGTGGGGTACACCAACAACTACTACTTCGAAAACAGCAACAATCCAGACTACCTAGGCAACTTCGCCCTCATTGGTGGAGCGTTGCAGGGGAACACGCTCATTTCTGACGGGACTCACGCTGTCACCGTTCAGTGGCCCGAAGACGGTGGGTTCTCGATCACTGACTTCTTGGCCGAAACCGAGTACGTGGATAGCAGTGATGGGACCGGCGAAAACGGTTCTTCTGGAACACAGATTTCTGGCACTTCAGCTTCCGAGCAGATTTTCGGTACTGACGACAACGATCTGATTTATGACTTGGATGGTGACGATACGGTTTCGGGCGGAGCTGGAAATGATACGTTTGTCGCTGGAGGCGGCGCGGATACGTACTTCGGAGGCGGCGGTACAGGCGATGTCATCGACTATGGCTCCTCAACTCAGGGGCTGCTGATTGATCTGGGCAACCCATTGAACAGTACCGGCATTGCGGCCGGTGACACCTTCGATGGGATTGAGCAAATCGTTGGGAGTGCACATGACGACATAATTGTGGGGAGTGCTCACGTTCAGTCTCTCTTTGGGGGAGCCGGAAATGACTATCTAAATGGAAGTCAGGGGGATGACTATCTCCACGGAGGACTCGGGAACGATGATCTGACCGGGGGAACCGGTGCTGATACGTTTGTCTTCTCGAGCGAAAGTAACGGCACTGACACCGTCCATGACTTTGAAAGCGGCGTCGACAAGCTCTATTTCACAAACGGTGGCACAATTGCCTCGGCCCTTACGATTATCGAAACGATTGACGGTGTCGTTCTCTCGTGGGGATATGGAAATAGTATTTTGCTTTCGAATACGACGGAGAGCGAACTGTCGATTTCTGATCTCCTGTTTGAGACGGAACTTGGGGTCCTATCCAAAGAAGTCAGGAACTATGACGATGGCCGCGTCCAGGAAACGATCTACCTTGATGGTGTCAAAACAACGGTGACTCTATCGGACCTCGGTGATGCCCATTCATGGTCCTCCTATGTCGACATCTTCAATGCCAATGGTCAGATGATCTCTCGCGAAATGACCTATGATGATGGCCGTGTTGCCCTGTCGAGCTATACAGACGGAAGCCGGGTTTCGACCTTCATTACTGACGACGGTAACCAGTTCAATTGGGAGTCGGTGGAGAAGCTCTACGGTGCCGATGGGCAGCTATTGAGTCAGACCTACCTGTATGATGATGGGCGTGAGGTCGAGACAAGCTACGTCGATGGAATTCGGACTTCGATTGTTACAACAGATCATGCAAATAGCTACGTATGGACGAGCTATGTCGATGTCTTCGACGCTTTGGGTACTCTTTCCAGTCGAACGATGACCTATGACGATGGTCTGGTCGAAGCGACCGTTTATGACTCTTCAAATGTTCAGGCTTGGGAGAGCTATGTCGATGTTTTCTCGAGTTCCGGTGATCTGGTGACTCGCGAAATGACCTATGATGATGGCCGTGTTGCCCTGTCGAGCTATACGGAAGGAAACCGGCTTTCGACCTTCATCACTGACGACGGCGACCAGTTCAATTGGGAGTCGGTGGAGAAGCTCTACGGTGCCGATGGGCAGCTATTGAGCCAGACCTATCTCTATGACGATGGCAATCTGTTCGAAATGATGTTCTCGGATGGGACAAGGACTGAATCCATTAGGACTGACTCGAGTGACCTCTATGATTGGGCGACGATCATCGATACATTCGACTTTACAGGGGCCTTGGAGACCCGAACAACGACCTATGATGATGGTTCGACAGCTATCCTAGTATACTAGGTGTATCGTCTCAGTAGCTGACTTCAATCAGAGACCCGGGCGCGCTCTGCAATTTCTCCTTCGGCCTCTTTGCCCAAAGTCAACCAATCCTGACCCATTTGTCCTCTGGGTGATCTTCTGGATTCTCCATCCAGACCAGCCGGTGCCGCCTTGGGTCGAGATCCTTACCATCTTCAATGAGGTTCTCTTCGGTCAAGGCGGGTACCACAAAGCCAAAGGCCCGATCATAAACTTGTAAGAGCTCATGATAGACCCCATCAATTGAAGCGGTCCTCTTCGGTTTGCCAACGCGCGCGAAGAAGATGTCATAAAACTCCCCGCTCTTGTCCCGAAAGAAGAAGCCGTAACAGAGCTTAGAGCTATTCGTGGATTTCAGTTTTCCACGCACGACAAGCGGGACAATTTCCCCCGCCCCTTCTCGCGTCGCCTTCATGGCCTGAACCCAGTCGATCGAGCGCCCGGTGAGTGTTGTGACGATTTCCACGGTTCATCCATTTGCTGTTTCCAGCAACATACCGGGTCTGCGTGTTTGTGCAACTTACCTAAAGTTCAGCTTCGTCGAAAATGATGAAACCTGGGCGAAAGGGAGCTGCGAAGAGCTCGACCTCAACGCTGGCCTCTCCAAGACTACGGGCCGACCCGATCTGCCGTCTTGGGGCATCGTCTGACAACTCAGTGACATAGTACGCAGGCGAATCGACTTTTGCAGCGCGGTCGCCGACACCCATTCTCAGACGACCCCCAATTGGGATCTCTGAAAGAACCATATAGAAACCACCACTGCTATGTCGCCGTACTAGTCCCACCTCGCAACCGCGATGACTTTCTCCCACTACGGCAACCGCCCCAACGTCAGCCCAATGCGGTATGACTTTCGCCTTGGCAGGTCGCTGATCCAGGTACATTGATGACATCTCCATTCAACCTTACGCTGTCGAAATGTCCGGACTCTCGCCCTTGGTCAATGTTCCTTTTCCGGCATTACCATTTTTGGCCACCAGAAAGTGCAACCAGCCCTCTATGAAGTGCGACGGCGACGGCATGTGTTCCGTTCCGCGCAGCCAGCTTCACTCGCGCCGACTCCAGTCTCTTCTTTATCGTGCCCTTTGAAACCCCGAGATTCTCTGCGGCTTCCTCATGGGTTTGGCCGGAGGCCAATGCACCAAGGACTTGAAGTTCGCGAAGCTCGAGTCCTCCGCTGGCAAACACTTCCGCTCTAACAGCTTCGAACAGTTCGGCCACCTCACCAATCTCTTTGTCCGTCAGCTCTCGGTCGCCGCGGGCCACTGAAATAAACGACTTCCGATTCGCAGCTCGCTCATCTCTGACTACTACCATAGCGCCGAATCTTAGCCCTATTTCCGCTGCTCGAGTCATAACCCTCGTAGCCGTCGCTTCACGACCAAGCATACTGATCTCGGACCATCGTACCGCGCCAGTATTCAGTGCGATCCAAGCCAGCATTGGGTCGAACAACGCGTACCGGTTCTTTGTATATGTCTCGGTCCACTCCTCCGGAAACCCCGAGTGGTAGAGTTCCGGAAACATATTTCTGAGGTTCAACGCAATCACGAAGCCCGCCGGAGCTAGATCTTCCAGTCTCCGCTCAACAAGTGTCCACTGGGGTACCAACGTTTCTAGCATCTGCTTACCCATTACCAAAAAGACTAACCGCGACTAAAAAACATGTCGTTCAATGCCGCAAGTGCTATCAGGCGCCATGAACCAACATACGCGCTTTCAGACCATGCAAATTTCTGTACTTCGCTTGCCTCACGATGCGTACCGCTGGAACCTTGCGGTCGAATATCTCAAGCTACGAACTCGCGTGTTCATTGAGCATATGGGCTGGGATCTCTCTTCTGCCGAAGAAATGGAGTTTGAGCAGTACGACCAACTCGGTCGAGCGGCCTATATTGTGGCCCATGAGGGTGAAGTTGTCCTGGGCGGTGCGCGTCTCTTGCGTTGTGATCACTCTCTCGGTGGGCGTTCTGAAACCGTTTCCTATATGATCCGCGATGCCCATCTGGGGCGGATCGACTTGCCCACCGAAATGTGCTGGGCTGAACCAACTACGGCACCAACCAGTTGGGAACTCACCCGTCTCGTCTCGGTCGATCGAGACCCAGCTACCGCACGCTCCATACTTAACGCTGCGAACGCATATATTAAGTCCCAGGGCGGCAATGAATGTCTCTTCCTAGGTCCTCCGGCCTTCATGCGCATGGCGCGCAGTTTCGGCTATAAGCCGCAGGCCCTTGGCCCGATTGTGGGGAATCAGGACGGACGGTTTCTCGCTTTTTCTTGCAGGGTCATTTGATCTCTTGGGCTAGCGTGAACCGGCTTATCGGCGCCGGTTCGAGATAGTACGGTCAAAGCCCCGCCGCTCCGCTCTTAGGGCTTTGGCTCTTTTTTCCTCCATTTGTCCGCCTGCCATCCGGCTCCGCCCATGTAAATCGGCAAGCGCCGCTGCGCGTCGGCTCCCGTGGGCCGTGTCCTCGCGACTGCGTCACTGCGGGCCGCTCCACCCCACGTCCGCCCAATTGACATCGTCGGTTCCGGTCGCAGGTCGGGCTGCGCCCTTCCATGTCTATTGTCAACAGCACTGCGCAAGTGACATTGCCCCATCGTGTTGATGAGGGGATGTCTGCCTTCAAATTGGGTGGATCGGGCTGGGAGAACAGTTTGGATGGCGACGGTCTATCAGTCTTCCATTCGCGGATCGGAACCGCATGAACGTGCTTCGTCGCGGGCCTTTCTCGTACTCACTCGCGGGCGTCGGCAGATCCTGCCCAAAGGGCGAAGCGAGAGTTACCCTAACCGCTGGTTCTTCCCAGCCCAATCCGCGGCCTTAGTCGATACTTGGCCGCATCTCTTGTCCAAGCGCCCACACAAAACCTGCCAGTTCTCGCGCAATTGCTGCGACAACGACGGTGGATTTCTTTCCTCTGGCATGGAGTGTGCGGTAACGAGTGCAGAGACGTTCCTGGGCGCGCCAAGCAGTATCGCGGACGCATTTTGGCTGTGTCTCGATAAAGCGGGCCTTGTGCTGGGCCACTTTGGCCGGGTAACGGTAGCTCCAGGCGGCTTCGATCAGCATCCTTCGCGCCTCGCGGTTTCCTGTCTTGGTAATTGCCCCACGGCGAATGGTGCCTCTACTGGAGTATTCCGATGGCGTAAGCCCTAGGAAACTCATTAGTTGCCGAGGGCTGTCAAAGCGCCCAATATCACCGATGTTTGCAACGAGTGTCGCGGCGGACACCAGGTCAAGGCCGCGAAAGCATCTCAGCCCGTAGACGAATTCTCCCAGCGACCAGTCTGGAATCAATTCCTCAATGCGCCGAACCATGGCGTCCCGCCGCTCTGCCGCCGTCCAGACCGTTTGAATATAATCCTGAAAGACGATTTGTTGAGCCGGTTCGTCGAAACTCTGATCACCCAGCCATCGGCTGTGGATCTGCGTCCATGGTTTACGGTTGGGCGTGTAATGTCGACCGTGCCTGAGAAGAAACGCTGATAGTTGATGTCTTGCGGCTGTGAGTTGTTTCACAGCGTCTAGCCGTGCGCGTATCAGATCGCGCATAGCTTCATGGCGACTGTCGGGCACCCAAACAGGAGTCAATTCGCCGGCCCTGTGCAACACAGCTAATCTTTGCGCATCTCGCCTATCAGTCTTGACGCGGTCGCCGGGAGCCACGGCGATCTTTGACGGTGCGACCACACTGCATTCATGCCCCGCCCCTGTGAGCTGCCGATAGATGCCGTAACCGCAGGGTCCAGCTTCATAGCAGAAATCCAATACACGATCCCGCTTTGCCAATCGTCGCATCAGGTTCTCCATGGCAACCGGTGTATTTTCAACGTCCCCAAGAAAGCGCACCCCGCCAGTACGCCCATCTTCGGCTAATCCGACAGACACGTTGCGTTTGTGAACATCCAAGCCAACAAACAGTTTTTGCTCCATTCCTCACCCTCCTCGTTTTGCTGCCAGGTTCGATGGCATCAGCATAGCTCCGGCTCGCGCGAAACAGAGGCCTTCGTCCTTTTCAGTGCTTGAAGGGTTTCTGCCGGATCCCGTGGATCCGATCCCACTCCCAGCAGCTTGGGGTTCGGACCAGCCGAACGCCGCTTCGCTGCGTCAGGGGGAAGACGCCGCCTTCCCCCTCGGGCAACCCCATTAGACAGCACCGTGTCCTCGGCTTCGCCTGCGGGCCGCACCATTGCTATCGAATGGCATTGCCTCGCCCCCATCCGCGTTCGCCACGTGGCAGGTTTCCGAGACGAGGCCCTCACGGGCTCCGCTCAGAAACCACCAACAACGGTTGGGTAGCAGCGGATGACAAAAGACATACGTACTCACCTGCTCTGCCCAGCCGAAAAGCACGGGGCTTTTCGACTGACAGATCAGTTGAGGCCCAGCCACTGGCGGAAGGTCGGGGACATCGGCCACCGCTTCACAAGAAGGACATCTCCAATGAACCACCAAGCTATCACGTCCACCCTCGACGAAGTTCCCTTCGCCGATCTCTTCCTCTCTCCGCTCAATCCGCGCACGGTTGTCTTGGACGCCGAGATCGAGACCCTCGCGGCCAACATCAAGGAATACGGGCTGATCCAGAACCTTGCCGGGCTGCGCGAGGAGGACGGCAAGGTTGGTATCGTGGCGGGCGGGCGTCGGTTTCGGGCCTTGGCGCTCCTGCAAGACGATCCCCGTTTCCAGACCGTGACCGTCCGCATCGCACCGGATGAAGAAACCGCCCGGACCTGGGCCGCATCGGAGAACCACCTGCGCGAACAGCCCCACCCCGCCGACGAAATCCGGGAGTTTGGCGTAATGGCGCAGGCAGGCGCAAACGTTGCCGCAATCGGGATCGCTTTCGGCGTATCCGAGGCGCATGTCTATCGTCGGCTCAAACTGGCTGACCTCCCTGCCCCGGTTCTGGACGCCCTGAAATCCAACGACATCAGCCTCAATGCCGCCGCCGCATTCACAATCTCGACCGATGCAAAGCTGACGTTGGAAGTCCTCGAGGCAATTCGCGGGCAATCCTACTCCGAAAACCGGATCAAGCAGATGCTCAAGCCGGATGCGATCCGCGACAGTGATCGGCGGGCTGTCTTCGTTGGCAAGGACGCCTATGAAGCCGCTGGCGGGACGCTGACCACCGACCTCTTTGCCGACACGACATTCTTCGATGATCTGGCGCTGCTGGAAGACCTGTTCGCGGCCAAGCTTTCGGACGTTGCCGACGCCATGAAGGCCGCTGGCTGGCGTTGGGCCGAGACCTTCCCGTCCGCTTATGTCGGGTGGCATGAGATCGACGGTCGCAAGATCGACCGCATCTATCCTGTGAAGGGTGTTTTGTCTGAAGATGAAGCGGAACGCTATGACGATCTCTCGGAACGTGACGACGAGGATGGCCTCAACGAAGCCGAAGCGGCTGAACTCGCCGCATTGCAGGACTTCTTGGATGGCGACTGGAGCGACGATCAGAAGGCAGTGGCCGGGGTCTTTGTCTATGTCGATCAAAGCGGCGATCTCCGGACGAGCGAAGGGCTGGTCCTGCCCGAGGATCGGGTCGAGGCCATTGCTTCCGGTGTTCTTCGGGGTCGGGCAGAAGCTGGCGGTGCCGCACCCAAATCCCCGATTTCCCAGAAGCTGCGCGACGATCTGGACCGGGTCGCGCGCGGTGCCCGCCATCATGCGATCCTGCGCGATCCGGATATCCTGTTGGACCTGTTGGCTTACCAGTTGAGCCACAATCTCAATTGGCAGAACCCTCTGGGGATTTCGACGACCGAGGTTCCGAACTGGCCCAGCACCGAGGCAGAGGGCTACAATCTGGACCCGCGCCTGTCCACCGAGCCGCCGCGTGACATGCATGGCAAGGACCTTGCGAAGTCGTTCCGGGCGTTTCGGAGCAAGGGGGCCGACCATAGCCGGGGCGAACTGACCCGTTTCCTTGCGGCTCACTATCGCGGCGGCGACGAAAAGCTATCCGCCATGATCGCCAAGGAAGTTCAGCCGGACGTCCGTGAGGTCTGGACGCCGACCGCAGCCAACTTCTTTAGCCGTGTCAGCGGCCCCTACCTTGTTGACCTGTGGCGCGACCT
This sequence comes from Loktanella sp. IMCC34160, assembly GCF_004145845.1. Classification (GTDB taxonomy): domain Bacteria; phylum Pseudomonadota; class Alphaproteobacteria; order Rhodobacterales; family Rhodobacteraceae; genus SELP01. The sequence continues at coordinate 47,075 of NZ_SELP01000006.1, forward strand.
TCTGGAGCTGGCCGAGGACCATCCGACGGTCACGACCTTTGCAAAGCTGAAGAAGGCCGACAAGGCAGCCAAGCTGGAAGCGCTCTTCTCGGATGCCGATACCCGCTCTGCCCTTGGATTGACCGAAGCGCAAGTTGCTCGGATTGATGGTTGGCTGCCGGAAGGCATGTCCTGAGACACAGGCGGGGCCTTTCGGCCCCGCCTCACGGAATGACCGAAGGCTGTCGGTGGCGGATTACTCTTGGCGCCGACTGCTTTGCCCACCATTTGTCATTTTCCCCTCTGCAAACGGATTCCGCACATGTCATACCTGTCCCCCAATCGTTCAACTTCTGGACCTCATGGAATGTCGCTCACCACTGCAAAACCCTCGTCAGTTTGGAACAAGGTCCAACTGCTGCTCGGTTTTCACCGAGCCCCCGACGGCAGCCGCCGCGCGACCCCGAAGGTCTGGCCGCCGAAGGACAGTCGGGCCAGCATACATGCCGACCCGGAAGAGCAGGAAACCTTCGCAGTTGTGGAAGCAGCCAAGGGCGCGGACGGTCGAGACGTTCAGGTCAAGTTTCGGCGGGATATGATTGTGCTGACACGCGAGCCCGGACCGGCCTGGGAGGGTCTGGTCATCTCCGACGATACTGTCCGCATCCGCGCCCGTGATCGGTGGATCAAGATCGGACCTGACGGCTCTGTTCGGGTCGATCACGACCAAGTCGCTACATTTGTTGAACCCGATGGCGCCGTCATCAAGACCGGCCCGACCGCAACCTCCGTTATGTCACCAGACGGAGCGGAAGTTTCCCGTCGCAACCCCGACGGTTTCTGTGCGATCGGCCCTCATGGGGTCGTCGCCCGCCCCACCCTTTCGTAGACTATCCGTTTACCAGGAGTTCTCATGCCAATCGACCTTGACCCCGACGCAGTTGACGATCCCCAGCATTTCAGCCCTTTCGGCATTCCGGCGGCAATGATGGATCTACTCTTTGGCGAGTTGGACGAAGCTGGTGAGGTAGACTCTCCTTGCGCAAACCAGACTGGCGAAGAAATGACGAAATGAACCCCAACTTGTCTAGCCTTTTGGCAGTGGCCCGAAAGCAGAGTTCGGAGAAAATTCCTTGGATGACTAGAACGTTTCCGGTTTGATGCCTGGAAAACTCAAACCGATTTGGATGACTTTACAGACGCCCGCCCACTGACTGCATGAATTACAAACAGTCTTTTGCGCCCTTCAAAAAAGGCGGTGCCGACATCATCAGCACCGCCAGAGGATCCTCCACAGGGTGGTTGTGGAGGACAAACCCGACATGGAAACTCTAGGTTGGAAAGAAGCGTCGATGAGAACTCATGTAAATCAATCCTGTCCGTGGTCGTCGTGATTTATTTCGCTGTTAGCCTGTTGTGATGTGGCTACGGGCTTCCCGGATTTCGCCCCGTTCAATGACCAACGTCCTCTCGGCAAACTTTCTAAGCAGGTCGGGGTTTGATTCCGTGATGATTAGAGTAACTTCACGATCTCTATTCCGAAGTTTTCTCAGTGCATCGGCATATTTATGTGCCAGCGCGGGCGCCAATCCTTGAAATGGTTCGTCAAGCATTATCAGCTTGGATCCGATGACAAGCGCGCGGCCCAAGGCGACCATCTTGCCTTGCCCGCCGGACACTGCCCCAGCAGGACGTTTTGCCATCTCTTTGAGTTCCGGCAGAATCTCGTAGACGCGCTCCATCTTGGCGGCGAGGTCTGCGTCTGAATAGCCTGCGACTTGCCCCGGCATCTTGATGTTCTCTTCGACCGTGAAGCCGGAGAACAGGCGACGATCCTCAGCGGCATACCCGATGCCCAGTCCCGGCCGCCGCGAAGGTGCCACTTTGGATAGGACGGCGCCGTCGAACTCGATTTGACCCGTCATTTCTGTCAAACCCATGATCGTGCGCAGCGTCGTCGTCTTGCCTGCGCCGTTGGCGCCGATTAATGCGACAGTCGATGATTTCTCGATCTTCAAATCGACGTTGCGGAGAATACGGACGCCGCCAAGGCGCACCGTTACGTCTTTCAATGTGAGCATTTAAAGCTCCTCCCCAATCACGTCACGGATCACGTCCGGGTGCTTCAGGATATCATCGGGCGCGCCCCGGAACAGAACCTGACCACGGTTCCAGACTGCGACCTCATCAGCGAACCGTTCAACGATGCCCATGTCGTGCTCGACGAAGACGGCCGTCACCTTCGATTCCTGCAATGCTCCAGAGATAATTTCGAGAACCTCGAACTTCTCCGACGACGCCACGCCAGACGTCGGTTCGTCCATGAACAAGAGCCGCGGCTTCAGGGCAAGGGCAAGGGCGATGTCGATCAGCTTGCGTTGCCCTTCAGGGAGTTCCGAGACCAATCGGTCGGCCAGATGAGCGCATTTGATCATCTCGAGCATATGCACCATCTCTCCGCGCTGTGCGATCCGATCAATGCGGGTCAGGGGTGCCCAGTTTCGGGCCTGTGCGGCCCCGGCCATCAGCATATTTTCAAGCACCGTATGCTCGGTAAACAGCTGCGGAATCTGGAAAGCGCGTGCGACGCCCTTTCGGACGAGTTTGCGCGGCGCGATCCCCGTTACGTCCTCTCCGTCGAAGAAGATCTTGCCTGCGTGCGGCTTTAGATAGCCGGTGCACATGTTCAAGAATGTGGTCTTGCCCGCCCCGTTGGGCCCGATAATGGCAAGGTTTTTGTGCTCCATGATCTCGATATTGATCCCGGAAGCGGCGATCACGCCGCCGAAGCGGATCTCGAGGTCCTTGGCTTGCAAAAGAACGGTCTCGCTCATTGGCCTGCCTCCTCTTTCTCGGATCGGCCGTTGCCAAGCCTTTGCGACAGGCCGACTATGCCGTTGGGGGCGAAGAGGATCACCACGAGAAGCACCGTGCCGAGGACCAGCTGCCAGATGTCGGCGGCAAAGGCGGCGGCGTAATTCTTGACAAATTCATAGGCCAGGGCTCCGACCAGCGCGCCGTTCACCGACCCCGCTCCGCCCAGAATAGCGATGAACACAAACTCGCCCGACCGGATCCACCACGCATATTCCGGCGTGACGATCCCCTGCGCGGTCGCCATCAGCGCACCGCCGAGGCCGCAGAGCGCGGCGGACAGCACATAGCCGGCCAGCAGCACCCTACGCGACGAGACGCCAAGGTATTCGAGACGGACTTCGTTCGTCTTGATGGCCCGCATCATTTGTCCGAGAGGAGAGGTGAGGAAGCGATGGGTCAGGGCCAACGCGCCAAGCACGAGCAACAGCGCCCCATAGAAAAGGATCCATTCGAATTCGGCACGTTCCAGCGCCATCCCAAGCACAGTCGGGCGCGGCACGCTTAGGCCGTCGGATCCGCCGGTGATGTAGTAGAATTTCTCTAGAAAGGAATAGAAGATCATCGACGCTGCGAGGTTGAGCATCCCGAAGAAGATGTGGCGATAGCGCACGATAAAAAGACCGACGATCAGTGCCACGGCCGATGCGGCGACCACGCCAAGGACCAAGTTCAGGAGGATCTCGCCGCCTCCCATGGACCGCCCAAGAAAGGCCGCCCCATAGGCCGCGATCGCGAAAAACAGCGCATGGCCAAAGGACACCTGCCCCGCCTGCAACAGAACAATTACCCCGAGGACCGCCAGCGATTTGGCCAGCGCAAGAGTGAGCAGCACTTGAGTAGAGGGCGCTACGATCGGAGCGACAATTAGAAGCGCCACGATGAACACGAGCAACCAGCGCTTTGAGAGGATTGAAGTCATTTATGCCTCCTAAATCTTGCGCGCTTCGATGCCGCCGAACAGACCCTGGGGCCGGACCAGAAGAACACCGAACATGATCAGGTAAGGAACGAGGACCTGCATCTCTGGCCATACATAGACGGCAAAGCTGCGACCCAGACCGATCATCAGGGCGGTGATGGCCGCGCCTTCGATTTGCCCCAATCCGGCGGTCGCGACGACGGCAAAGGAAAGCACGATCATGTCGGCCCCCATGCCCGGTACGACCGAGGTCGTCGCCGAGGCCAAAGCGCCGCCAAGCGCGGCCAGCGAGGCACCTACGATGAAGGTGATCAGGTAGACCTTTTCGGCGTCGATCCCGATCGTGATCGCGGCTTCACGGTCCTCGGTCACGGCGGTGATCAGGCGTCCGGTCAATGTGCGACGCAGACCGAGTCTGAGACCGACGAGTACGAGGACCGCTACCACCGGGAGGAAAATGAGCTGGTATGCCGTGTATGTGATGCCGAACACCGTCACGGTCCCAAGCTGGTTGAGCGCTGTCGCTTCGAACAGCGGCTGAACGCCCCAGACGAGACGCTGGAAGTCTTCGAGGATAAGGAAGACGGCAAAGGTCACTAAGATCTGCAGCACATCTTCGAGATGGTAGATGCGGCTTAGCAGGAATTTCTCGATCGGGCCTCCGATGAGGGTGCCAACCAGCACGGCGGCCACGATCATCAGCGGAAAAGCCAGCCAGGGTGAAAATCCAGCGGCAAAGATGGCGCCGCCAACCGAAGCCGTCGTATAAGCACCAATCGCGTAGAACGACCCATGCGCCACGTTCAGAACCCGCAACACGCCGAAGATCAGCGTCAGGCCGACAGCCACAAGAAAGACAAGCGCTGCATATGAGACACCGTCGACGATGGCCAAAGCAAAGAGTTGCACGTTCATGGTTCCTCCTCCGGTACACCCCGGCGTGCCGGCTTGGCACACCGGGGCAACTGGCTTAGTTGTTGTGCTGGAACGTATCGACCGGCACGCTGTCGATAAAGGCCGGTGTCAGGGTCTGAAGCCATTCCGACGACACCTGGTCAACGGGCGTGGTGATCGGTTCGCCATCGAACATCATCATGTTGTCCAGCAAAGCGAAATCGTAACCGTCCACGCGGATAGTCGTGCCCAGAAGCTGGTCTTCGACGCCCTGATGGTCCTCACGGATCGTGACCTCGCGCCCAAGCCCGGCGAAGGTCAGCCCCTCCAAGGCATCGATGACCTGTTCGTCGGAAGGCCACTCGCCGCCATTGTCGGCGATCGCTTTTTCATACGCGCCTTTCAGAGCCGCGAGGGCCTGACTGACATGGAACACAGGGTAGGTCGGAACGTCGCCGGTCTTTTCCGTGAACGCATCAACGAATGCGACGAAGGCCGGATCGTTGATCTTTTCCGGGTGCAGGAAGTAATGATCGCCCCGCGCACCGACGATATGGCCCGCCGGCAATGCGTCGCCCAGGCGCTCCAGCGAGCTCTCGCCCAGCGGAAGAACCAGAGTCGACGTGTTTGTCAGACCGCGCTGCGATGCCTGGCGAACGAAGGTATCGAGGTCACCACCCCAAGAGGTCGACAAGATGACATCGGGGCGCAGCGCCTGAAGGCGCGAGATCTCGGTCGAGAAGTCGGGAGAGCCGAATTTCGGGAAGAACTCGGCAACCACCTGCGCGTCGGGCTTCAGTTGCTGGAGAGCCGCCGAGAAGATGGCCCAGCTGTCACGGCCCCAAGCATAGTCCTGGTTAACCACGGCAATTGTTTTGAAGTCCGGCTTCGTCCTGAGAAGGTACAGGAGCGTAGACAGCATTTCCGGCGTCGCATTCGCTTGGGTCCGGAAGCTGTACCGGAAGTCGTTTTCCTCGAAGATGGTCTGCGTGCCGCAATCCCACATGATGTTGAGAACCTTGAGGTCCTCGGCCAGCGGGCCGATCTTGGTGCAGTTGCCCGACGAAATCGAGGCGAACATCGCATCCACGCCTTCGCTTTCGACAAGGCGACGGTATTCGGACAGTAGGGCTTCGCCACCGGCACCTTCATCGATGAAGGTCGCTGAAACTGGTACGCCGCCAATACCACCGTTTGCGTTCATGTCTGCGATGATCATCTCAGCTGCAGCCTTGGCAGGCTCCCCAAAGACCGACGCCGGGCCCGAAAGAAAAGCCGTGATACCGATCTTGACCTCGGCGGGCGTCTCTTCGGCAAATGCGGCTGTCGTGAGAAAGGCAAGAGCTGTGGTCGTGTTCAGAATAGTCTTGAGCATTGATTTTCCTCCGTAAGGGCACAATCCAACTGCTCCACCCAGCGGATATGGCCTGATGCAAGGCTATCCTTTGCACAGATTTCCCCCCCTAGGCAGGGATCAGTAACTTCGCTGGGTATAGATTTTTCCTAAGGCGAGCCTCGCGAGGCCACCTGCCAGTTGCCACATCGGTTTCTTCCCACCATCATCCTCGCAAGAAGCTGGAGTGCGCCAAATGGCAACAGTCACGATCCTTGGTCAGGATATTGCAGAGACGATCCGGGCGGCGCTGCAGTACATTGCAGTGTACCATACTCCTGACTACCTGAAGCAACTGACCTTCGCTTACGAGAAAGAGGAAAGTCAGGCCGCGCGTTCAGCAATCGGGCAAATATTGGAAAGCTCACGCCTTGCGGCTTTAGGAAACAGGCCCATGTGCCAAGACACCGGCATGGTGACGGTCTTTGCGAAAATCGGCCAGTCAGTCGTTATCGAGGGCGACAAAACCCTTTCCGAATACGTGAACGACGGTGTCCGGCAGGCTTATCTTGACGAAGGAAACCCTTTGCGGGCCTCGATGGTTGGAGACCCAATTTTTGAGCGCAAAAACACGCGAGACAATACGCCGGCAGTGACTCATGTTGAGACCTGTGTAGGCAACACACTCGAACTGTTGGTTGCGGCCAAAGGTGGCGGATCGGAAAACAAAGCGCGCTACACGATGTTAAACCCTGCCGCGTCGGTTGCGGATTGGGTGGTCGAAACGGTTGCGGGTCTCGGCGCGGGGTGGTGCCCGCCCGGCTTGATCGGAGTCGGCGTGGGCGGCAGCGCTGAAAAGGCGATGTTGCTGGCCAAGCGTGCGCTCATGGACGAGATCGACATCGGCGAACTGCAGAAACGCGGCCCGTCGTCGAAGGAGGAAGAGCTTCGCCTCGAACTGTACGAGCGGATCAACGCGCTTGGAATTGGGGCGCAGGGTCTTGGTGGCTTGACCACGGTGGTCGATGTCAAGTTGGCCACCTATCCGACCCACGCCGCTTCGAAGCCCGTAGCCCTGATGCCGCAATGCGCCGCAAACCGTCATGCAAAAGTGACCTTGCGCGGGGATGGCCCGGCCTACCTCGATCCGCCTGATCTCGAAGCTTGGCCGAAGATCGATGGCTCAAAAGGTACAGATGGTATGCTGCCCGTCGACGTCGACACCCTGACCCAGGAAGCAATGCGGAACTGGAAACCCGGTGACCGCCTCTTGTTGAGCGGCAAGATACTGACCGGGCGCGACGCAGCGCACAAACGTATCGCGGACATGCTGGCAAACGGCGAGCCCCTGCCCTTCTCGCTCAAGAACCGGGTCATCTACTATGTTGGGCCCGTCGACCCTGTCGGGGACGAAGTGGTCGGCCCGGCGGGCCCAACGACTTCGACCAGGATGGATGGCTACACGCAAATGATGCTCGATCAAGGTGTCTTGAGCATGATCGGGAAGGCTGAGCGTGGACCCGACAGCGTCCATCGGATCGCCAAAGCTGGCGCGACCTACCTGATCGCCGTCGGGGGCGCGGCCGTTTTGGTCGCCAAAGCTATTACCAGCGCGCGGCTTGTCGCCTTTGAAGATCTCGGCATGGAAGCGGTTCGGGAGTTCGAGGTCAAGAACATGCCGGTCACGGTCGCTGTCGATGTCTCCGGACAGAGCATTCATAAACTTGGTCCCGCGCAATGGCGCAGATGAGGCACTGACCCAGCAAGTAGGGAACTCGTTTAGCCTATAACCCTCATACACTTTGCCGACTGTTTCAACGGTCAGCCTAGGTCTATGTCGTGATCAAACCTCGATATGTGAAGATCCATGAAAACTTACGCGGCAATTTCTCCCGAAACAGTGTCTCCAGAACATTTGGCTCGACTAATGAGTGTTAAGGGAGGCATCCGCACCCCACTTGGCGTTGTGCCGACGATCCTGGAATCCAGTCTGGTTCCCAGACAGATTGCGCCAAAACCGCACGTTGAAAACTCGGAAAAAATATTGCGCACCCTTGACGAAGTTTTTGAATGTTTCTCGATTTCGGATGGGCAGACACTGTCGTTCCACCACCATTACCGAAACGGAGATCGTTTGATCAATGAAGTGTTGATGACGGCGCAGCGACTCGGTATTTGCGATTTGACGATTGCCCCCAGTTCCATATTCCCTGTTCATGCAGACTTGGTGCCCCTCATCCAGGACGGCACGATAACGAACATCATCACCGACTACATGCGAGGTCCCGTCGCGGACTCCGTTGCGGCAGGCGAACTCAAAGGCTCCTGCCTACTTCAGAGCCACGGCGGGCGCGCGCGCGCGATTGCAAGCGGTCAGCTCCAGATTGACGTCGCCTTTGTCGCAGCGCCTCTGGCATCTTTTAGCGGCGACACCACGGGCCGTGGTGGTCGTATGGCATGCGGGCCGCTTGGCTATCCCGCAGTGGACGCTGCCTACGCCGCACATACGGTCGTCGTCACGGATGAGTTGACGACTGGCGCATTGGGCAAAGTCGATGTTCCCGGCCACTATGTCGACGCCGTCGTGCAGATGGACAAACCTGGCTTGACGGACGGAATTCAGTCCGGGGCGACCGTACCTTCGTTGACCGAGAGTGCCCGCCAAATCGGCTCGATGGTTGCCGCTTGCATCGAGGCCGCTGGATTGTTGCGGTCCGGCATGTCTTTGCAAAGCGGGGCAGGAGGATATTCTTTGGGTGCAGTGGCCTCCATTGGCGCCCGAATGCAGGAAATGGGCGTGCAGGGCAGCTTCATGTCGGGGGGCATCACCGCCTCTCATGTCAAGATGCTGGAAACCGGCCTCTTTGCCGATATTCTAGATGTTCAGTGCTTTGACCTCGAAGCGGTTCGTTCCTCGATAGCGAACGACGCCCATCACATGATGACGGCTGCCGAGTATGCCAGCCCCATTCAAGACGGGGCTGTTGTCGATGAACTCGACATCATGCTCCTTGGCGCTGTCGAAGTGGACGAGCGTTTCAATGTGAATGTCGTTCTAGGCGGAAATGGTCGTGTACTGGGCGGGCCAGGCGGACACCCTGATACGGCTGCCGGAGCCAAGTTGCGGATCGTTACCACCGAGCTTACGGGCGGCGGCTACGCCAAGCTCGTTCCCGAGGTGCAAAGCGTTTCGACTCCGGGGTGGGAAGTCGATCTGATCGTGACTGACCAAGGGATCGCGGTGAACCCGTTGCGCGGGGACTTACAGGATCGGCTCGTGGCGGCTGGCCTTCCCGTGCGCCCCTTTGCCGAGCTTTGTGATATGGCGGCTGCGCAAGCAACCAAGCAGCCTCATAGGGTGGGTTGTGCTCCTACCGTCTGGATCGAGGCGAGGGACGGCCGCATCCTGGATTTCATCTAGATAGAGGTTTGACATGCAGAGCATCCTTTTTGTCCCCGCGGATCGCGAGAAGCTGTTCGCCAAAGCCGCCGCCGGGGCTGCGTCGGTCGTGTGTCTCGATCTTGAAGACGGGGTCGCGGCCTCGGCCAAGGATCTGGCGCGCGCACAGTTTGCCGAGGGCGTCGCGACACTCAAAGCCGCTGGCAAGAAGATTGCTCTGCGCCTGAATGCCGACCTCGATCAAATCAGTTTTGATTTAGCTGTGTTCACAGCTGATGTTGATTATGTCGTGGTCCCGAAGGCAGGGTCTTATCAAATCCTGTCGGACATCTCGAACGCGCTTTTCAACAAAACCGGCAAGGTGATCGAAATCATCGCCCTGATCGAAAACGCAACCGGTCTGCATGATCTTGAAATGGCGGGGCGCTTGCCCGCGTCGGTCAAGGCGCTCGCGATTGGCACCGAAGATTTCGCCGCGGATCTTGGTGTCAATCCGGCCTCGCCCGTGATCGCCGAGGCCTTCAACCGGATGGCAATGCTTGCGGCACGGTGCGGGGTTGCGCTGCTTGGCTATCCAGGTTCCATTGCGGAAATCAAGGATATCGACGCCTTTGCCGAGACCGCGCGTCGCGGGAAAACCGTTGGCGCAATCGGTGGCTTTGCGATTCATCCCGCTCAGGTTGATGTGCTCAACGATATTTTCTCGCTCTCGCCCGAAGAAGTGGCCGCGGCCACGCGCATCGTGGACGCCTTCGAAGCTGCACTTGAAAATGGTCAAGGCGCCATCAGTTTGGACGGTCGGATGATCGACATGCCGGTCTATCTGGCAGCGAAGAAAAAACTGTCGCTCCGAGGCTGATCGACTGCAACGGTCGCTAGAAACGCAAAACGGGCTTCACAGCGCTGCCGTCCATTGACGCATCAATGGCCAAGTTGATCTTTTCGAACGGGAAATAGGTGACCAGTTTGTCGATGGGAAACTGCCCCAGCCTATATAGTTCGATCAGCTTTGGAATGAAAACAGACGGAACGGACTCGCCTTCAATAACGCCTTGGATCGTTTGACCTGCCATGAGGATCGGGTTGGCTTGAAGCTCAAGTTCAACGCCCGGAGCTGCAGAAATGAGCGCGAAATGGCCCCGTTTACCCAGATGCCCCATCGCAGCTTTGATCAAGGCCATGTTGCCGGTCGTGTCGACGATATAGTCAAACCCACGGGGCGCAATGGCGCTCAATGCACCGCGATCCGTGTCGGTGCCGGTACTTTGATGGACATCCGTCGCGCCAAGCTCCTTGGCCAGATCGAGACGTTGGGCGTGCAAATCGACGGCTGTGATCTGTGTCGCGCCACAAACCTTAGCAGCCATCACTGAACTCAGGCCCACCGCCCCTGCACCGAAAACAGCGACACTGCTGCCCGGTCGCACCTTTTGGGCGTTCATGACGGTTCCTGCCCCCGTCATGATGCCGCATCCCAAAGGGCATGCCAAATCAAGAGGGATGTCCTTGGATACCTTCACCGCATTACGCGGCGAGCAAACGACATGGCCTGCGAAGGACGATTGGCCGAAAAAGTGACTTTTGACGGGGGTCGGCCCGCAATATGCCGATGAGCCATCAGGACGGCAGCACTCAAAGTTTCGCGACAAAAATTCGTCGCAGTAGCCGGGATATCCATCGGAACAATTCTCGCAATGGCCGCAATGCGCATAGGAAAGGACGACGTGATCGCCCGCTGCATGGGTGCTGACATCCGACCCCACGGCTTCGACGACGCCAGCCCCTTCGTGTCCCAGAACCGCTGGCAAACCCGCCGGCAACTCGCCTGAAATCATCGCAATATCGGTGTGGCAAATTCCGGTGGCAACAAGCCTGACCCGAATTTCGTCCGAACGGGGAGCAGCCACGTCAAGCTCCATCAGTTCAAGCGGATGATTGAACTGCGTCAACACGGCCGCACGCGAAGTAATGGATGCCATCGGTGTCTCCTATTGACTCTTTCGGCGCACGAACATCGAGGGTGGGCAGATCGTACCGGATCCCCTATCCCTGAAAACCATGCGTCCTTCTGAGCTCTTTGCGCAAGATCTTCCCGTTCGGGTTTTTCGGTAGTTCTGGCAGCACCCTGAAGATCTTGGGAATCTTATAGGCCGCAAGGTGCTGTGCGCAGTGGTCTCGCAACTCGTCTTCACTGATGTCCTGTGACTCGGCGGTCATGAACGCCGCGATCACGGACAGGTCGGCCCGTACAGGCAGTTCGACGGCCGCAGCCCCGGTGACATGGGGATGGCGCATCAATGCCGCTTCGACTTCCTGAGGTGCGACGCGGTAACCGAGCGCGTTCATCTGGTCGTCGCTGCGCCCCTCGTATGAAATGTATCCGTCGGCATCCATTATCCCCAGATCGCCGGTCATGAACCAGGGGCCGCGCATTGCGGATTCGGTCTCGTCCGGCAGGTTCCAGTAGCCGAGCATCAGACCGGGGTCATTTCGGTCAATTGCGATGATGCCCGTTTCCCCGATAGGCAATGGCTGTTCGTCCCCTTCGATCGGCAACACCGCGATCTTGCGCCCATGTTGTGGCCGCCCGGCCCGGTTTTCGCGGCGCTCGACCGTGGGAGACGACGATAGGAATGTCGAACATTCTGTCATGCCCAAAGCATCGTAAATGGGTTTTCCAGTTTCCTTTTGCCATTGTGCACGAACGGTTTCGGGCATGGCCTCGCCGGCCGACAAACCGTGCCGTAGGGTTTTCATGCCACCCATCGGATGACCCGATTTAAGCAGTTGACGGTAAACGCCCGGCGTGGCCGCAAAGAGTGTCGCTCCGTATGTTTCAACCAAATCGGGCCAAACCCCTGGATCGCGCGGACCGGCGTAAATCAAAGATTGTGCACCCGCCGCCCAAGGGTCCATCAGACCGGCCCCAAGAGTATAGGTCCAGTTGAAGGCCCCGGCGTGAAGCATCACATCTGACGAGCGCAGACCATACCACCCCTCCCAAATCATGCGGCGGGCAAAGGCCGCCCGATGCGCATGGGCCACTCCCTTTGGCCGGCCAGACGAGCCGGAGGTGTAGACGATATAGGCCAGATCATTGGCGTATGTCTTGGCGAAGTCTTCGATTGGAGGGGCACTTAGCTCTGCAGGATTGGCGACCGAAGCTCCCAAACCCGGAAGCTCAAATCCGGGCGAGCAAACTACCAGCTTGGCCCCTGTATCCTGTACAATGAACGCGACCTCTTCGGCGCTCAGCGTGGTCGAGGTCGGCACAGGCACGGCACCCATCGCACATGCCGCAAGGAAGCTGATGGGAAAATCGGTGGAATGCCCAATCCGAAGAATGACGCAATCGCCTGGTGAAATGCCTTTTGCCGCAAGGCCCCCCGCCGTTTCCAGGACCTCGGATCGGATGCGTCCGTAAGACATCCGTTGATCTGGTTGACCTTCGCCTGAAGCAACGGTCAACGCGATCTTTTCGGGTGTTACTGTGCTGAACGCGAGTGTATGGGCCGCGAGGTTGAAAATCTCAGGAGCCGAAGGCGCAGGTCCAAAGTCACATACAGACAGACATTTCATCACTCGGCCCAGCTCCGTCTAATCGTCATTGGATTGACGCTCCAATGGCTTGACTGTCGTCCTGCTTCAGGAACCGGACTGGCCGACTTGTGCGAGATAGGCCGCGATGTCAGCAGCGCCAGTCGGGAAGGCAAACGGCATCTTGCTGATGTGACCTTCACCCAGTGCTTCCTCGAGGAAGCCGTTGGGGTTCGACATGAAGTGTGCAAGATTTTCCTCGTCCCAGACCAAGCCTGACGCGTTGAGCGCACTCAGCCCGTCACTGTACCGATAGCCTTCGAGCCCACCGGCCGGGCGACCAATCACACCATACAGGTTCGGACCAGCGCGCCCACCTCGGCGAATGCGTTCACCACTGTCGGATTTCAGCTCGTGGCAGGCGAGGCAATTGCGAAACAGGTCTTCGCCATTGACAGGGTCGCCAGCATCTTGGGCCATTGCGCCGATCGAAAGGACGCACGCAAGAGCTACCGAGGTCATTAGGATTGCAGTCTTCATATCTATTTCCCTGAGAGTGGTGCTGCCGCAACCAAAGGGTTGCGGCAGTCAGAAATCAGACGATCAAGCGTTCTTGGCGATCATGTCGCCCGCTTTCCAGCCGATCATCATGGACGGAGCGTTGGTGTTGGACGTGGTGATCGACGGCATGATCGACGCGTCCGCGACGCGCAGACCTTCGACACCATGCACGCGCAGTTCCGGATCGACGACCGCCTCGTCACCCACGCCCATGCGGCAGGTCGAGGTCGGATGGAAGAAGGTGTTGACCGATTTGGCCAGATAGTCGCGCATCTCCGCGTCGGTCATCTTGCCGGACTCGGGCACCAGCGCCTCGCGCTTGCGCACATCCGCGTAGAACTCCGAGTTGCCGATTTCACGGGCCAACTCGGTCGACCACTTGTAGGCCTTCCAGTCCTGTTCTTCCTTGAGGTAGTTGGCTTCGACCACCGGCGCGTCGAACGGATCGGCCGACTGTAGTTTGACGTATCCGCGCGAATGCGGACGGTTGACACCCGACAGGACGCAATAGCCGTTCTGGTAGTCAAGCTTGTGACCGGTCGAGGCGAAGGGCACCGACACGTAAAGCACCGTGGTATCGGGCGCCGGAAGACGGCTGTCAGAACGTTCCCACATGTAGACTTCGGAGTGGTTGTAGTGCGAAACCGGGATCGCTTCCTTGGTTTCCCAGTTCGGGCCGCCACCAAGAATGTGATCCTGCAGACCCATGCCCACTGGCAGGTCAACAACCGTGTCGATGCCGACCGCCTCGAGATCATTCGCCATACCAATGCCGGACAGCATCAGCAGGCGAGGCGAGTCGATCGCACCAGCGCAGAGCACGACTTCGCGCGATGCGTTTACGGTCACCGGCTCGTCGTTGTGCAGGTATGTCACGCCCGTGCATTTGGTGCCGTTCATGTTTAGCTTGGTTACCGGGGCGTCGGTCAGGATAGTAACATTGTCCTGGTCGCGGACCGGGTAGATGAAGGCCACGGCAGAGGACTGGCGACGCTGGTCCTTGATGTTGAAGTCAACCCAAGCCTGACCGGACATGCGGTCCGAGTTGATGCTCGGCGTTTCCTTGTATCCAAGGGCGGCGCAGCTATCCATGAAGGCCTGAGCGCCGGGGTGCTTGAATTCGTTCTGCGGCTGGCTGATGAACAGCGGGCCGTTGTCGCCACGGCCTTCGCCGCCCGGCTCGAACGTTTCCATCGCCATGAAGTGAGGCAGTACTTCATCATAGGACCAGCCATAGCAGCCGTCATAGGCCCAGCTGTCGAAGTCCGAGCGGTGACCGCGGGCAAAGATCATCGCGTTCAAGCAGGACGTGCCGCCGAGCACGTTGCCGCGGGGCCACAGGTGGGTACGGCCATCGGTGTAGTTTTGCGGCGTAGTTTCGAACCATTTGGTCGCGTCGGTCCCGAGCGCGGCACCCCAAAGGCGGCTGTCATGGACCTCTTCGAGATCGTCGTTGCGACCCGCTTCTAGGACCAGAATGCGCGCGCCGGTCTTGGCAAGCTGATGGATGAGGGCGCCGCCAGCAGACCCGGTGCCGACCACGATGTAGTCATATTCGCCTTCGGGTTTGGGGGCCGTGAAGGACGATTGCGCCAGCGCTTCGCCGGTCCAGGACGTCGCTAGCGCACCGGCCATGCCAGCCGAAATCCCCAGAGACATTGCGCGGCGAATAAAGGCGCGCCGGCTCATATGACCACGATTGTATTCCACGACGGCCTTTTCAAGCTCGCCGTCCCTCGCTTTTCCGAAGTATCCCATGTAATTTCCTCCCATGGATGCGGGCGTGCCCGCGTTCTAGCCGGCTACGCCGGCGACAAGAGCCCCCACCAGGCAAAGGGTTTGGCGACCACTTGGTGGGGGTTCACTTTTGAAGGTGTGCTCGTCAGATGGTTCTTCCGCCATCTACCTCTAGGATCACACCCGTGATGAAATTCGCCTCATCCGATGCGAGATAAAGCGCCGCGTTTGCCATATCTTCGGGCTCGCACAGTCGGCCCAAAGGAATGGTCGATAGGAATTTCGCGCGGTTCTCCGGCGTATCCGGCATGCCCATGAAGGTCTCCAGCAGAGCCGTCGCGCCCATGACCGGTGCCAGACCGCAGACACGCACTTTGTCGGTGGCAAGCTCAACAGCCAGCGTCTTGGTCATCATGTTCACGGCGCCTTTGGAGCTGTTGTACCAGCTCAGACCGGGACGCGGACGAATGCCCGCGGTCGAGCCGACATTGATCATCACACCGCCACCGATCTTGCGCCAGTGCGGCACCATTGCGTGGGTCATGTGATAGATGCTGTCGACGTTGATGGCGTAGACACGGCGGAAGGTCTCATAGTCCACGTCCATCAGTGGCTGGTTCTTGTGGCTCCAGCCCGCGTTGTTAATGACGATGTCAATCTGCCCGAAGGCATCTTTCACCGATTCGACAGTGGCCTGAACGTCAGAGGCGGAGGACACGTCGCATTTGGCCGCGATCGCGTTTTCGCCCAATTCCGCGGCGACTGCTTTCGCGCCCTCTTCGTTCAGGTCGACGATCGCAACCTTGGCACCTTCCTTGACGAAGCGGCGCGCCATTTCACGGCCGAAGCCGGACGCCGCACCTGTAATGATCGAAGTCTTCCCCTTAAGTCGCATAGGTTCACCTGTAATTTAGGACTTTTGTTGCTTAACTGAACTTGAATGGCGCGGCGGCAGCCCGGGGCATACGGCACGGTATCTCAAATGACAAATTAAGCAGCGCCAACATGATATTAGATATAGTCGCCGGTAGCTTGTGCATGATCCCTATGCGCCTCGCCAATGCCGTGTCGTTGCGGAAAGGTCCGGCGCCGAACACTCCGGCGAGAACCCAAGCGGCAGTGCCGCCTTTTTGCCTACCACTGGGGCAACTGCCGGCCTTGACCGCTGACGAGCCTCTGTTTTCCGGGCGAATTCCATGTGCTGCGCACTGGTATGAACGGGCAACTCCTTGGCCGACATTCATTGAGGTTCCTCCGGGTCAGTGCGGATGTCCCGCACATGTTCGACACGATGCTAGGAATTCGCCCCACTCGGAGCAATCTCGAGAGTCGGATTACAGATATAGCTTCTGACTATACCCCGAACAGCGTCAGCTGAGCCGACCGCGCCATAAATCACGCGTCTCCAACTCCTGCACGACAGCTAAACTGGTTGCACATCCGCAGCACCTATATGTCGGAATGCGCATTGGAGATGACGAGATCAAGGCGCTCGCGCCAGGTGCGCTGATGAAGGGAACCTTGGTCACCGCCTTCAATCCCAAAGGTCAGGGCGCATACCGATTGCGTCTGACACGAGTATACGGCCAAGGCAGCTGGGCGGCCCTCATATTTCTGCTTCGCATCGCAAAGATTGCGGCTCTACCCCCATGGACTGGATGCGCAGTTCTCCGGATGCGATCTTCGGAAGGTAAGTCTGCCGCTGATCTTCCGAGCTGTGCCTCACAATGGTGTTCATGTTGTACATCTGGCCGTGGCAGGCGCCGGATTTGCCCCCTGCCCTGTTGATCTCTTCCATGATCAGGGATGCCTCTGCCAGTCCAAGCCCGGCGCCGCCAAATTCTTCGGGGATCAAGGCGGCCATCCATCCCTCGCGCGTCAGGGCTTGGACAAACTCCTCCGGGTAGGCTTTGTCTTCGTCCGCTTTCCGGTGGTATTCAGCTGGGAACTGCGCTCAGAGCCCCTTCTCTCCATCGCGAATGTCTTGATAGTCGTCGCTGAGGAAATTCATAAGCCAAGGCCTCCCGTATCCAAGCCAAATCCATTTGGTCGAAACTTGAGGCAAGGCATCGAACAAATACGTGTTTGAGATGACTTTCATTGACCCAAGCTATGACCACACTGCACTTCTGCCATTGTGGTCTTCGCCCCCCTTGACCCCCAGAACCTCCTCAGTGTTAGGCCCGACAATTCTTCCAAGAAGATACTGCTTCCGTTCGTTCGATAAGTTCCAGCTATGGGGGGCGTGACGATTATGGATTCACGCCAGCTATTGTACTTCCGCGAAATCGTTCAGAGCGGGTCACTCAGCAGTGCGGCGCTGCTCATCCTCTAAACAAAATACGTTATCGGGCGAGTGCTACAACACGAAACAAGTCCGGACCATGATCGGTCCGAACTTTTCAAGATCATTGACGATCCTCAAATCACGAGCGGTATTGACTAAGCTGACGGAGGCTCGATCGACAACACCTAGTACTTAACGGTCACTGTCTTGATGTGGGAGTAATGATGGATGGCCTCGATACCCTTTTCCCGGCCATAGCCGCTATGCTTGTGACCGCCGAAGGGAGTCTGCACCGACATAGTGTTCCAGACGTTGATGAAGATCTGTCCCGCCTCGACCCGATCCGCAACTCGCATCGCGCGTGAGATATCGCGGCTCCAGACGCTGCAAATCAGACCGTAGGCGGAGTCGTTCGCGATGCGCGTGGCGTCCTCTTCTGTGTCGAACGGGATCACGACCAGAACCGGCCCGAAGATCTCTTCCTGCGCGATGCGCATGGAATTGTCGACGTCGGCGTAGATGGTGGGCTTGACGTAGAAACCCTCTTCGCTTCCGGCGACTTCGGCGATTTCGCCACCGACCAGCGTGCGGGCGCCATCGTCTTTGGCGACCTGGAAATAGCTCTGGACGCGCTTGAACTGGGAGGGGGTGATGATCGGGCCGAGGTTTTCTCCGGGCACGATCGCATTGGTCGCTTCTGCCACCTTTTCGAGGAAACCGTCATAGATCGACCGTTGGACCAGCAGACGCGTCCCGGCCGAGCACACCTGCCCTGCGTTGATCGTGAAGCCCCGCACGGCTTCCACAGCCGCCACGTCCAGATCGGCGTCTTCGAAGACGATGTTGGCTGATTTGCCGCCCAGTTCCAGGGTCAGCGGAATGATCCGCTCGGCCGCGATCTGGCCAATCGCTTGACCGACTGCGACAGATCCGGTGAACGCCACCTTGCGCACGTCATCGTGGGCGACAATCTTGGCCCCGACGTCGAGACCCGTTCCGAGCACGACGTTGATCACGCCGACCGGAAAACCGACCTCTTCGGCAAGCTGCGCCAGCTTGATCGTGGACTGCGACGTGATCTCAGAGGGCTTCACCACCACGACGTTGCCGGTGACAAGCGCAGGGGCAACTGCGCGGGCGGCCTGATTCAGCGGTAGGTTCCACGGGGTAATGATACCGATGACGCCGTACGGCTCTCTCCGGGTGTAGACGTGTTGATCCGGCGCGACATCCAGCACGTCGCCGACCGGCAGATAGACAAGGCTGCCGTAGAATTCGAAATACGCCGCACTGCCTTCGACCTCGGCGAGGGCAAGTGCCATCGGCTTGCCGGCGTCCTGATGTTCAAGCTGGGCCAGTTCTTTGTTGTTCTTGCGGATGGCGCGGGCCAGTTCCAACATGAGGCGTCCGCGTTCTGCCGAATTGAAATGCCGCCAAGCATCCGCCGCAGACGTAGCCACTTTTACCGCAGCATCGACATCAGCAGCATTGCCGTCCGCCACTTCGATGGATGCCTTGCCCGACAGAGGGCTCACGATTTCGATGTAGCCCCCCCCCGAGGGCGCGACCGACGTGCCGCCGATCCAATGGTTCAGCCGGATCGTCCCCGTAGCTTGCGCTGATTCAGATGCGGTCATGTCTTTTCTCCCTGGTTCACCGGAAATCAGCCGGCGGAATGTCTGTTAATTTCAGCAATGACGGGAATTTTCGGGACGGGCAATTTCCGAAGGTTTCTAGGGGCAATAGGCTGGACGTATAGTTCACGGCCATAGCCCTCGGATCCGCGGATTCGTTCAGCCCCATGATCCGCGCCGCCGAGGCCAGTTCACAGCCGATGAACCCGCCGCCAAGGATCGCGACATGTGCCGCGTCACCGCGCTGCGCCTTGGACTCGTCCAGCCGGATCCGCAACCGCGTCGCATCGTCGAGGCCGCGCAGATTGAAGACCCGGTCCAAGTTAACCCCAAGGTCCGGCAGACGGCGGACCCGTCCTCCCGTCGCTACAAGCTTCCTGTCGTAGCCAAGGTGCGACCCGTCATCCAGTGTCAGCGGGCGCTGGTCCGTATCCACCCCGATCACACGGATGCCAAGCCGAAGGTCGATGTTCTGCTCGGCCCACCATTCGGCGAACTGAACCTGGAAATTCTCAGGCTAGGATTTCCGCAGGACGAATTCTTTCGACAGAGGCGGACGTTCGTAAGGATGATGCGGCTCGTCCAAAATAAGGACAAACCGACCGTCGTACCCCTTGCGCCGCAAGGTGCCGGCGGCGGCTCAGGAGGCCACGCCGCCCCCGATCAACACGATGGTCTGCAGCGTGGTCATGCCCCGACCTGAACGAAAATCTCTTCGCCTTCAATCTTGCGCGGGATCGACGTGAACTTGCACTCGCCCGGGTTGATCCCCTTGCCCGCCGACACGTCGAATTCGCACAGATGGTTAGCACAGACGAGGATGCCGTCCTCGAAGCCACCGGACGAGAGAGGCCAGTCCTGATACGGACACCGGTCCAGACAGGTATGAACCTCTCCACGTTGTCGATCAGCAGAACCTTGGCCCCGACAACTTCAACGCCGGTCATGTCGTCCTCCCAGAGGTCCTCCATATCGAGCACTTTATTCAAGCCGCTCATAGATTGCTCTTTCAGTTGACGTGACCTGCAGCGCACACACCGGAAGCGATTGGCACGTCGTTCCAAAAGGACGCCGCGGTTTCGAAGCTACCCGCGACAAGCGCCGCCAGTGCCGGCGCGGCCGCATCCGCCCGCAGGGCCCAATTCTCGACCCACTTGTTGATGGCATCGGCCGGTTCCGGTGTCTGTTCGACGGCCATCTTGCAACAAGATCAAACGGAAGACCATTGAAACGCGACGCTTGCTTCACCGCGCGACCGCCGGATAATCAGCCAATACAGATTGCCCGTAACCTCTATTGGTTCAGACCGTCAACTGCCCCAAAATCTCTGACGATGGACAGCTAGAAACAGTCTCAACCCCAAGCGATTTCGAGAGTTGGAGCACGCATATAGTTTTGATCTATGCCAATAATGTGGGCGTCAGGCGAGCCGACCTCGCCATATGCCGCGTGTCACCAATTCCTGGACAACAGCAATCGTCGTTCGTTCAACCTCAAGTGCGGCCCGCGTTCTGACGTGTTTGGGATTCCGGACCAAGTGAACCGGTCGGCTGAACTTCGGATTGATAATGACAGAACTCGCCAGCTCGCCGCGCTCTTCAAAGTCCCCCGCCGCTGCCGGTGCCAGGATGGTGAACGCGCTTCCCCGCGCAACCAATGACTTGATTTGAGAGAGGGAGTCCATCTCGACGACAACATTCAGATGCTGTCCGGCAGCACGGCATACGCGATCAATGAGCATGCGAAGTCCATGTGACTTGGAGGGGAGAACGAGCTCAAGTTCGCGCAGGTCCTCCAACCGAATTGGCTCGCCTGGCGGCGACTTGAAGGGCCAAAGATCCGGAGGGGCATAGAAATGCAAGTCTTCCTCAAGAAGCGTCGTGATCTCTGCGTTCTTCAAGCCTGTTGTTTCGTAAAGGATTGCGAGGTCGACAGATTCTTCATCAAGCCACTCCTTGATGAAACCGCTCATCGCATCTACGGCACGCAAGCGGACTTCCGGTAGATTCAGTCGGATCGTTTCGGCCAACGGCACTGACAAAACCATGGATACAGAGGACGGAAATCCGAAGACCACCTTTCCTGACGGCGTTTCACCGGCTTGCCGCACGTCGCGCTTGGCACGGTCAACAGCATCTAGGATTTCGTGAGCGCGCTCCACGAACACCGAACCCGCGTCAGTCAGCGTAACGCCTCGCGGTGAACGGATGAACAATTGCGTTCCCAGCCGACTTTCAAGGTTCTTCAATTGAACTGAGATCGATGGTTGCGCGATCCCCACAGCCTCTGCGGCCGCAGCCAGTGAACCGTGTTCGGCGATCGCCAAAAAATACTTGATCTGTTTCAGTTCCATCGTTGCCGTCCTCCCTCGGCACGATCATTATAGAAACGAACTATACCCTATCAAGTGCCGACATGCCTGTTACCGCGAACCTTTCTATTGTGAGATGAACGGTACTTTCATTCACGAACGGAAAAGCCATGTCGGATCTGCAGAACCTCCTCGTCGTTTCGCTGGAACACGCGGTTGCCGCTCCATACGCTTCGTGCAAACTGGCCGACGCCGGCGCCCGGGTCATAAAGGTCGAGCGACCGGAAGGTGATTTTGCCAGAAACTATGACCACCTGGTACACGGTGAAAGCGCCTACTTCGTCTGGATTAACCGTGGCAAGGAATCGATCTGTCTTGATCTTAAGACGGAATCTGATCGCTGTTTACTCCGGAGGATGATCGTTGAGGCGGATGTGTTCCTGCAAAACCTTGGACCCGGCGTGATCGAGCGGCTTGGCATCGACATTGGAGAAATCCGAAAGCAGAATCCGAAGTTGGTTTTTTGCTCGATTTCCGGGTATGGGTCGGAAGGACCTGCCAAGGATCAAAAAGCCTATGATTTGCTGATCCAGGCCGAAACGGGCCTTTCGGCGATAAACGGTTTGCCAGAGGGGCCCGCACGGGTCGGCGTATCCGTATGCGATATCGCGGCCGGCATGACGGCCTTCTCGGCGATTTTGCAGGCTTTGATCGGGCGCGAAAAGACTGGAGTGGGCCGTGACATCGAGGTGTCCTTGTTCCACGCTATGGCGGACTGGATGAACGTGCCTTATCTGCAATACAAGTACGGCCACCATGAGCCAAAGCGTATGGGGCTTAATCACCCGACGATCGCGCCTTATGGGGCCTTTGCCTGTTCAGATGGCAAGGAGATACTCATTTCGATCCAGAACGAGCGAGAATGGCAGAATTTCTGCAAAGTGGTGTTGCAGGACGAAACCTTGCCAACTGTCAAAGGGTGGCGGTCCAATTCCGAGCGCATCGCAAACAGAGCGGAAGTTGATGCCAAGGTTGCAAGCGTGTTGATCGAGATGACCCGCGATGAGGCTATTGAAAAAGCCAAGCTGGCAGGTATTGCCTATGGCAGGCTTTCGGACATGGATGACCTGATCTCCCACCCGCAGCACCGATTTGTCGGCGTGCGCGTTGGCGATAGTGAGATCGAAGTGCTTGCCCCTGGCGCGCTGATGAAGGGCCAGCCTTGGGTTGTTTCCTCTGTTCCCTCGGTTGGACGGGACAGTGAACGCCTCAGAAGCGAGTTCGCGGTTGAGACGACTGACGCGGTCTGAAAACACTTCTACATGACATATGAAGCAGAAAACCGAGGCTTGATGAGCCTCGGTTTTCTGCATGTGAAGAGCTCATCCGTGACCGGCACGTGAAACCAAGGACCGATAAATGAAAAGAGGCAGCGTATCCACGCTGCCTCCATCCATTCTGACAATGTTCAGACCTTATTTCTTGAACATGTAGGTTTTCGTATTGGTGAATTCCTGCAGGCCTTCCTTGCCGTTTTCCACGCCCATACCAGACTGTTTGTGTCCGCCGAACGGGATGTCGATGCCGTGGATGTGGATTTCGTTCACCCAGACAGTGCCCGCCTCGATACGGTTTGCGACCTCGATCGCCTTGTCCCGATCGGGACCCCAGACGGACGCGGCAAGACCGAAATCAGTGTTGTTGGCATCAGCAATGACGTCTTCCAAATCCGTCCAGCGCACCAACGGCAGGATCGGGCCAAAGGGCTCTTCCCGGACGATCCGGCTGTCGCGCGGCGGGTTGTCGACGATCGTGATCGGAACGAAATTGCCGGACAGTGATTCATCGATCTCGCCACCCAGGGCGATCTTGTAGCCGTTCGCTTTGACGTCTGCGAACATGTCCAGCAGTTTGCCATACTGCATCTTGTTCTGGATTGGTCCGAGGTCGGTGTTCGGATCCATTCCGTTGCCCACGACCTTGTCGGATGCATATGCCACGAAGTCCTTCAGGAAATCATCGTAGATGCTGTCATGAACGTAGAGCCGCTTGATGGCGATACACCACTGGCCCGAGTTGCCAAAGGCTGCGTCAAACAAGGAAGGGATCAAGGGCTTGTAGTCGGTGTCAGGCATTAGGATTGCCGGATCGTTACCGCCCAGCTCTAGGGTCACGCGTTTGAGGGTGCCGCTCGACGAGGCCATGACTTTCTTACCGGTCGCTGTGGAGCCGGTGAAGGAAATCTTATTGACGTCTTTGTGCTCGGTGATCCACGCACCTTGAGCGTTGCCGCCAGAAATGACGTTCAGCACACCGGCTGGAAGTACTTTTTGCGCGATTTCGCCAAACTTGAGCGTCCCGAGGGGCGTGTAGGGCGAGGGCTTCATGACCATGGTATTACCGGTGATCAGGCAAGGGGCAACCTTCCAAAGTCCGAGCAAGATGGGGAAGTTCCACGGGGTGATCGCGCCAACCACGCCAAGCGGCGTATGGGCAACTTTAACGATGTGTTCGGGCGTGTCCTCGATCACTTCGTCCTCAAGCTTGCGCTTGGCGACTTCGCGCACCCAGTAGATGGCATATTCGACCTCGACCGTCGCCATCGAATGGCGCGGCTTGCCTTGTTCGGTGGTCAAGAGCGTGATGATCTCTTCCTTATGGGCATCAAGCGCATCTGCATAGGCGGTCAGGTAGGCCGAACGCTCTTCCCAGCTCAGCGCCGCCCAACCAGGCTGCGCGTCTTTCGCAGCAGCGATGGCCTCATCGACCTGCTCGCGGGTGGCTTCGGGCGCGTTGGCGATCACTTCGCCGGTGGCCGGGTTATAGACGTCGAAGGTTTGGTTTGCGCCGACCAAGCGCCCACCAATGCTCATGACATAAGGGCCGTTGTAGTCGACCTTGGTGTCAGAACTGATGTTGGCTTTTACATTCATGGTAGTCCTCCCAAGAGTAATGGTTTCAGATTTGGTAACGGATATGCGGAGCGCGGGCATAAAGCGCGACCATCGGCAAGATCAGCAGCCCGAAAACGGTCTGTTGAGCGGCATAGTTGAGCCCCAAACCCACCAGGAAGGAGGTCAACACTTGAAGCACCAGCACGCCGACGATGGTGGCCCCATACCCGCCGGAGCCCCCCAAGAGCGAAGTCCCGCCAACGACGACTGCAGCGACGGTCGTGAAGAGATAGGGATCCCCTACCCCTACAAAGCCGCCTCCAGAGAAGCCCAGCAAAAGCATGCCGGTAATCGAGGCTGTCAGTCCCGAAACCGTGTAGGTGCTGACCCAGACCTTGAATTCGGAAATGGACAACACCGAGGCAGCTGTTCGGTTGTTGCCAACGGCATACAAGGCACGCCCGGCACGGTTATGGTGAATCCAGAAGATGAGGATAGCGGATACGACAGCCCAGATCAGAACGACGGGCGGAAACGGCATGCCAAGGGTCTTGCCGTTAATCGCCGAAATGTTGGAGAACCAAGCCGGAACCTGGCTGAAAACGGTGCCCGAATACTGTGAGCCGAACGTGGTAAAGATTTGGGCCGCACCCACCAATGAGAACCCTATCCCCAGCGTGAGGATCAACGCCTGACCTTGAAGCCTATAGCTAAGTACCCCGTTCAGTGCGCCAATCGCTGCGCCAAGGACGGCAATGATAAAGATCCCTAGTGCCGGCGGGATCGAAGTGCCAAACAGGTAGGCAAGCAAAATGTTCGAGGCTCCGATTACGAACGGAATCGACAAGTCCAGCCCGCCCACTGTAGCAACCAGCGTTTGCCCTAAAGCGGCCAGCCCCAGAAACGATGCGAGTAGCAGGATCGAGCGTGCATTGTTGGTAGACGCAAAACCATCCACTGACATCGACGCAACGCCGATCAGGACAGCCAACAGCACGATTCCGATGATCAAGCTCTTCCGGTCTGAGCTAAGAAGATTTTTTCTAAGCGAGGCTTGTGATGCCATTGTCGTCTCCGGGTTTTCCAGCGGTATTGGCCATTCCATCTTGGGACCTCACGCTGTGCGTGGTCTGGATTGAGTTGTGAGGAGGCTGATCAGCAGGGACAGTACGAGCATCAACCCATAGCTGAGTTGCGTCATGTAACCGGAGATCGCACCAAAGTTGAAAGATGAGAGCACCACAAAAACCAAATACATGGCTACGGCCCCCAGGATCGACCCGGTCACGCCCCCCTTGCCTCCAGACAACGATGTACCACCCAGCACCAGAGCGGTGATCGCCTGAAGCGTCAACGTATTGCCTTGCGAAGGATCTCCGGAACCGATCATGCCGGTCAGACACAGCGCCGCGAGGCCTGCGAAAACGCCCGCCACCAGATGTGCGGCGATCCGGGCGGCAACGATGTTGACACCGCTGGTGTAGGCGGTGCGCTCATCGGCGCCCATCAAACGGATGTGCTGAAACATCGGTGTTCTCTGGAAGACAAACCAGAAAGCACAGGCTGCAATCAGAATATAAAGAACCGGTCCAAGCAGCTCGGTGCCCCAACCCCAGTCACCCAGCCAATCCGGCGCGAAGCCACCCGGCCGAGGAAGGATCACCAGATTGACCCCCTGTAAAATCATGTACCCGGCCAGCGAAGCGATAATCGGCGAAATACGCACGTAGATGATGATCATCGCGAGCAAGAATTGCCAAAGACAGGCCAGTCCGATGGCAAACGCAAAAACTGCAAAGGGGTTTGTGATTTCCAGAGCACCGAGCCAGACGACGATGGTGACGTTCACGAAGCCGATCATCGGGCCAATGGACAGATCCACGCCGCCACGACCCGCTATTGCGATGGGCGTGATGGCCATGGCCGCGAGAATCAGCGGAGCTGCGATCAGCACGGCCCCAGCCAGGCCCACATAAGTGAACGTCTGCGGCGCACGCATAGCGGCAAGGACGCCAAGGATCACGACAAGCCCGAGCGGAACGGCGAGATGATTGAACTGGTTCAGGATTTTTCTGTTCATTGCGCTGCCGCCTGTAGTTGCGTCTCAGAGGGCAGTTCCTGTTCCAGAACCTCACTCATTTCCACGGGCTCGGACTGGCCGAACATGGCCCCGAGTATCGTTTCCTCGCCGATCTGGTCTTCATCGAAGCTGGCAAACAGACCGCCTTCGAAGAAAACGTCGGCCCGGTCGGCGAAATTGAAAAACTCCTCGATTTCGGTCGAGAGGTAGATCACCGCGCCGCCTTCCGCAGCAAAGGCACGAAGGTGCGTGTACAGATCCTGCTTCGTGCCGATATCCACACCGCGCGCCGGATCATTCAGGATGATGATCCTCGGGTTCAGCGCAAATGCGCGGGCAATCAGGACCTTTTGCTGGTTGCCGCCGGACAGTGTGGTGATCTTGTCCGAGCGGCGCCCGAACTTAATCGAAAGACGCTCTTTCTCCTTTTTGAACACTTCACTGAGCGCCTTGCGGTCGATGAACCCGGCTTTATTGGCGTAGCGACCGTACAGGGCCAGCCCGAAATTCTCGAGGATCGACAGATTGGCAAAGATGCCCTCTTTCTTACGATCCCCCGAAACATAGGCGATCCGGTTAGTCTCAGCGGATGCAAGGTCGGCCACCAGATGCTCATCCCCTTTGTCATCCCATACTGTGACAGTTCCCTGCGGCGCCTTGTCGATGCCTGCAAGGATCCGGACGAACTCGGCCTGCCCGGCACCGTCCAGACCCGCGATGCCTACGATCTGGCCCGGGAAAAGCTGGAAATTGAAACTTTGCCCGTTCGTGGACAAAGCGATATTCGACGCGCGCAGCGCGGGTGTTCCACCGCCAAAGGCCACGCGATCTTTCGCATCTGATTTGGCCGAATGGTCCGTCTTCGCCGACATCAACCGCAGCAGATTTTCTTCGGTCATATCCGCGCGTCCGATTTGCCCTACGGTTTCACCGTCGCGCAGAACGGTTGCCTGATCGGCGAATTTGACCAGTTCAGCAATGCGGTGCGTGACGATGATCACGGCCGTGCCATCTGCTTTGAGCGCCAGCATTTCGTGATGAAGGCGGCTGGTCGCCTCAAGATCGAGCGCGGCAGAGCTTTCGTCGAACACCAGTACCTTCGGTTTCTGCAGAAGCGCGCGGGAAATCACGATCCATTGCTTCACGCTGAGCGGAACGGAGGAGACCGGCCAGTCCGGGTCGATCGGGCAATCCGCGAGCCGTTCCAGGATTTCCTTGGT
Organism: Loktanella sp. IMCC34160; assembly: GCF_004145845.1. Taxonomy (GTDB): domain Bacteria; phylum Pseudomonadota; class Alphaproteobacteria; order Rhodobacterales; family Rhodobacteraceae; genus SELP01. Next base: position 74,738 of record NZ_SELP01000006.1, read on the forward strand.
GCGGCGTTTCTTGTCCGCCACCGAGGATGAGCGTTTCCAGAAGGAGTCGCTGCCGGCAAAGACGTTTTCCCAGATCGATAAGCTCTCGGCGAGCATCATTTCCTGAAAGATGGTCGACACACCGATCGCGATGGCTTCCGTCGGCGAGCTCGGGCTGTGGCCCAACACGTCGACACTGCCGCCATCGGCCGGGACAACCCCCGAGATGATCTTGGCAAGCGTGCTTTTCCCGCTGCCATTTTCGCCGACGATGGCATGGATTTCGCCAAAGTTCGCTTCGAGCGAAGCGGCTCGCAGCGCGCGGGTCTCGCCAAAATTCTTGCTGACATTGTTGACAGAAATCGCGGTCATCTGGTGCGCCGTTTCATTAATTTGGTGCGGAAGTGGTCTGGACGCCCACGCAGGGGCGGGCGTCCAGGGGCGTGCCTTATTCGGCTTTCCACTCAAGGGGATCGACAGGGCGCAGGAAGTAGGTCGAGGCGACCTCGTTCGGGAACCACACGTCAATTCCCGGCTGGATGTAGTCGGTCGAGTCAATCGAACAGTCATCGGCCAGCCCAGCCACGTACTCTTCTGCGGGCACGCGATAAACGCCACGGAGGATTGACTGGATGATCGGTCCCTGGTTCTGCAGTGTCCGAATGACCGCGTTCATGCCCAGTTCCATCTCGTCGCCCGGGGGCCAGATCTGGAACGCGTGGCTCATCCATTCGGGGTGGTTTTTCAAATAGCAGGCCGCACCAGCGGACCCTGCGAGGGAGATCGGCATCACCTCACGCCCCGACTGAAGGACAGCTTTCAGAACACCAGTTTCCTGCGAACCCTGCGCGATGATGCCGTCGATCTGGGTGGGGTTGGTTGCAAGGAACTTCTGTACCTCTGTCTGAGCGACTTGGTCCGTCCAGTTGCCCCAGACCTGACCAACCAGCTTGGCGTCGGGGAATTCTTCCAGCGCGCGCATGGCACCGGTGTCGAAGCTTTCCGACGACGCCGCACCGGCGATGCCGGACACGAGCAGGAAGTTGCCCTCACCGCCCGCTTCCTCGATCAGCGCCTTGGCGATTTCGTAGCCGCCGAGAGTGTAGTTCGAGGATGCGTTCAGCGCCTTTTCCGAGGTCAGGTACCCGGAGTATGAGAACACGACAACGCCGTTGTCATAGGCATATTCTACAGCCTTGTTCAGAGCGACGGGGTTGGAACAGCAGACGATGATTGCGTCCACGCCTTGATCGACGAGTTGCCGCATCTGCTGGATCTGGCGCGAGTCATTGAGGTCGGACTGCGTGACGATGACCTCGTCAATCAGGCCGGCTTCCCTGTAAACCGGAAGCATTTCCTCGGTCAGACGCTTGAGACCTTCGGCACGCCAGGTGTTGCCTGCATAGGAGCTTGCGTAGCCGATGGTCCACGGCGGGCCGGACCGTGGGGTCCAATCACGATATGCCGATTGCCCAATGGGTTGCCCATCGTCCACGCCTTCATACGCTGCCGCCGTATCCGCCGGCAGTTCACTGACCGCACTCTGCGCCTGAGCTGTTGCGGCAAAACCAGCAACAGCAAAAGGCAGAGCCGCCAGAAGGGTTTTCATGTTTTTCAATGTACTTCCTCCCTGAAGATTTCTGCCGCACAAAGTGTGTAGCAGCAGTGGAGCGAAGCTTGCGCATAAGTGCTAGTCAGAGAAGCCAATCCGACGATATGATGGCAATAGTTACAAACTATAGCCGGCGTGAGATTTCGCGGAAACGCGTGCTCAATATCTGCAGCGGCGACGGCTTTGTTGCACAAATCCACTGATTGGCGGGGTTTCCCTTTCCCGGGACGGACTTATCCTACAGCCTCTGTGACGGGAATGCCGAGCGCGGTGTAACGATTGAGCACGGCAATGCGGACCTGGATTTCCGCGACCAGCCGGTCGAAGTCCCTCGCCATGAGGCTTTGGCCCATTAGTTTCACGCAATGCATCTTCGTTTCGACACGGCTTCTACGGTGGTATCCGCTCCATTGTCGCCACTGGGCACGGCCCAGGTATCGCGAAGCATTGATCGCTTCGTTTCTGGCGACGGCCCCGGCGCTCGTGGGTTTCCACGGCTTGGCATTTTTGCGGGGTGGGATGACAGCGTGAGCGCCACGGGCGGCAATCGCATCGTGGCATTTGCGGGTATCATAGGCACCATCGGCTGTGACTGAACCGATGTTCTGATCAGGCGGGATTTGGTTCATTAACTCGGGCAGCATGGGGGCATCGCCAACATTGCTGGTGGTGACCTCAACAGCTCGGACCGCCAGTGTTTCCTGGTCGATCCCTATGTGTATCTTGCGCCATATCCGGCGTTTCGGGCCGCCATGCTTGCGGGCATTCCACTCACCTTCACCCTCGGCCTTGATGCCGATGCTGTCGATGAAGAGGTTCAGCGGGCCGGTTCCACCGTGATACGGAAGGGCCACATTCAGCGTTCTCTGGTGGCGGCAAAGGGTGCTGTAGTCGGGCACCGACCAGTCCAGTCCGGCCAATCGCAATAGGCTTTCGACGAAGCCCTTAGTTTGCCGCAATGGCATTCCGAACAGAACCTTCAGCGTCAGGCAGGTCTGGATCGCCGCATCGCTGAATTGACACTGGCGACCACGCTTGCCGCGCGGCGGTGGCACCCAGACCATCTCCGGGTCAAGCCAGATCGACAGTGCTCCGCCTTGCTTCAGTGCGTTATTGTAGGACGACCAGTTCGTGGTCTTGTACTTCGTAGGGGCCTGGCGTGCCCCCATCGGGTGGTCCGGTTTGATTGTTAGTGCATCGTGGGCCTGTGGTCTATCGGAACGATGCTTTCCGGAGCGGGTGGGCGGTATCCCAGAGCGCTGTGTGGCCTGACGGTGTTGTAGTGGATACGCCATTGCTCGATCAGGATTTGGGCCTCACGCAGGCTGTAGAAGATTTCGCCGTTGAGCAGCTCGTCGCGGAACCGGGCGTTGAAGCTTTCGCAGTATCCGTTCTCCCATGGTGATCCCGGTTCGATGTAGGCGGTCTTCGCCCCGACCGCCGCGATCCAGTTCCGCACCTTCTGAGCAATGAACTCGGGGCCATTGTCGGATCTGATGTATTCCGGCGGGCCGCGCAGGATGAACAGGTCCGTCAGCGCATCCAGCACGTCGGTCGAGTTGAGCTTGCGATCGACGCGGATCATCAGCGCCTCCCTTGTGTATTCGTCACTCGACCATTGTCCTCGGACCAATGGCGGACAAGGTCTCGTTGTTCAGTGTCCGGTAAGCGCGCCCATCTGCGGTGCGATCTTGCACGAAGTCATAGGACCAGACGTGGTTCGGCCGCTCTGGCCTGAGACGAACGCATGATCCATCGTTCAGCCAGAGCCGTCCTGTTCGCCTGTTCTCTCGAACCCGTGGCGTTCACAGGCTCACTCTTCTGTTTCTGCGGGACCTTCAGCCCTTCACGCCGCCAGATGCGTTCGACCCGCTTATGGTTCACATGCCAGCCCGCGTTGTTCAGCAGGCCCGTGACCATGCGGTAGCCATAGCGCCCGAATTGATCAGCCAACTCGATGATGTCATCGGTCAGACGCCCTTCATCGGCCCGGCCCTGGGGCACTTTGCGCTGCGTTGATCGGTGCTGGCCCAACGTACGGCAGGCGCGGCGCTCAGACACGCCCAGTTCCTGCCGCACATGGTCGATGCATTTACGGCGACGTGAAGGGCTCAGAAGTTTCCCCGTGCAGCCTCAGTCAGAATGAGTTTGTCCAGAGTCAGATCGGACACCGCCCGCCGCAGCCGCTGGTTCTCTTTCTCAAGCTCCTTCAGGCGTGCGAGCTGAGATCTGCCCATCCCGCCATAGAGCTTACGCCACCTGTAGAACGTCTGCTGCGTCACGCCGATCTGGCGCACCGCCTCCGCGACCGTCATTCCTTGACCCTGCAGCACTTCAACCTGCCGAAGCTTCGATACGATCTCTTCGGGCTTTTCTCGCTTTCCAGCCATCGCTGATCCTCCAATTTTTGGGACAATCTATCCCAGTTGGTGGACCACTTTCAGGGGGCTACTCCAGGCCCAACTGCTCATGCCTTCCGGCTACCATGCTGGATTCACACAGTGAATCCCTGACCACGATTTGTGCAACAAAGCCTGCAAGCCATTAAAAGGGTCCTGACACTAGTCGGGCTGACATTCCAAGACAGTCCGTTTCCAGCTCAAGTAAAGATTGGTGGAGCCTCGGCCCGTCGTCCGAGTTATCGGTTCGGCTGTGTTTTACGGGTTGGCCGGTTGCCACTTTGACCTATCTTCGGAATTGCTCTCTTAGAGCCAGTCCACCGCCTCTTCGGGATCGCGTACCCAGGCCGTAGTCCGCCGTTGCGGTTGCGAGCCCGGATAAAGTTTCTCGCTCGCGGTTCTGGAGGGTTTTGGAAAATCAGGCTGATCGACAAGGGCCATAAACTCGCTACCGCGGTGGTTCGGGCAAGGTGACACCCTTAAGTATCGAGTGCCGTGGCTTGTGGTCCTGTCGGGATTGGGCACGATATGTGGAAATCGCTTGAAAGAATCGCAGGTTTGGGACAATAGTCACGAAAAAGAGGCAAAAAACGTCAATTACCGTGAACACGCCAAAGATGCGCAGCGCGGAACGTGAGGGCAGATGAACAAGACTTTCATCCACGAAGACCTGAATGCGGTAATCCGCCAGCACTCTGAATGGCTGGCCAACCAGTTGCATTCGCAGCGCGAAAGCCTGTTTCCGCCCGATGCCCAGAAGTCAATGCGTAAGTTCACCTCAGGAGAGGCCGCAGCGCTGCTGGGTGTGAACGATTCCTATCTTCGCAAGCTGAACCTGGATGGCAAGGGCCCCTCCCCCGAGCTGACCCCGGGAAACCGGCGCCTCTATTCCGCCGAAGACATCCAGGCCTTGCGCGTGCTCCTGGAAAAGACGGCCCGCAAGCCGGGTGATTACATCCCCGGCCGCCGCGATGGCGACCATCTTCAGATCATCGGTGTGATGAACTTCAAGGGCGGGTCAGGCAAGACGACCACCTCGGCCCACCTTGCCCAGCGGCTCGCCCTGCGTGGGTACCGCGTTCTGGGCATCGACCTTGACCCGCAGGCCTCTTTCACTGCGCTGCACGGGGTGCAGCCTGAGCTGGACCTTAACGACGGCGGCACACTCTACGACGCGATCCGCTATGAGGATCCGGTGCCGGTGCGCGACGTGATCCGGAAAACCTACATTCCCAACCTCGATCTGATCCCGGGCAACCTCGAATTGATGGAATTCGAGCACGAAACACCGCGCGCGCTGGCGCAGGGCAATGCAGGTCTCTTCTTCTTCCGTGTGAAAGAGGCCCTGGCACAGGTCGATACCGACTATGATGTCGTTGTCATCGATTGCCCGCCGCAGCTCGGCTTTCTGACCATGTCTGCTCTGTCCGCTGCGACGGGCGTTCTGGTGACAATCCACCCGGAAATGCTCGATGTAATGTCAATGTCGCAATTCCTGCGGATGACGGCCGACCTGATGGACGTGATCGCGGAATCCGGGGCCGACATGTCGCACGACTGGATGCGTTACGTCCTGACCCGCTACGAACCACAGGACGCGCCGCAGAATCGGATCGTTGCCTTCCTGCGGACCATGTATGGCGATGCCGTTCTCAACGCGCCGATGCTGAAATCGACAGCTATCTCGGATGCCGGCCTGACCAAGCAGACCCTCTACGAGGTCGAGCGCAGCGCCTTTACCCGCAGCACCTATGACCGCGCGATAGAGAGCCTGAACACGCTGAACGACGAGATCGCCGATCTAATCCAGAGAACCTGGGGGCGCACATGACAAGCGGCAAGAAGAAACGGATGTCCATCCTCGACAGCCTTGCGGCGTCCGGGGGCCCCTCCCCTGCCCCGCAGCCCGGTTCTGTCGCGCCGATGATGGCCACGAACCGTGCCCTACGCTCCGCGCGCGACGCGGTCGACGCGCATAACGTCTGGGAACTGGACCCATTCACTATTGTCGACGACCGCATGGCCGACCGGCTCGACCCGGCGGATGTGCTCGACCTTCGCGATGCGATCGAGGCCAATGGTCAAACCGTGCCGATCCTCGTGCGGCGTGCCCCGGGGGAAACGGATCGCTACCTTCTGGTCTATGGTCGCCGCCGTCTGGAGGCGATCAAGCAATCGGACAAGGTGACGAAAGTCCGGGCGCTTGTTGCCAATCTCGATGACGACAGCGCTATGCGCGCCCAGATTTCCGAGAACATGGCCCGGCGTGATCTGTCCTTCATCGAGAAAGCGCTTTTCGCGCGGGAACTGGTCGCCTCTGGCTTTGGAAATCAATCACAGGTTGCAGAGGTTCTGACGGTCACGAAGTCCGCAATTTCCATGGCGATTGCAATTGCCGACATGATTGGAACGGATCTGATCCGGGCCATCGGCGCCGCCCATGGCATCGGGCGCCCCCGCTGGGAGGCGCTTGGGCGCGCGATTTCCGACAACGATCTGGATCGGGACGCTCTGGTTGGCGTGGCCCATGCCGAGCACGACCGCGCCGCCGTTGCCATGGTTGTGGACGAAGGGGCACCCGTCGACGACCCCTCCGTCCTGGCGTTCAACGCGGTCGCGAAGACGGTCGAGAAGTCGCTGAAGCCGGCAAAGGCCCCCTCCCCTGCCCCATCGCCCAGCATCGCCTTGGCGATTGATGGCCATCTTGGCGGCACGCTCAGGCGCACGGCCAAGGGCATCTCGATCGAGTTGAACAAGGGTGATTTCGCGGATTGGATCGAATCCCAAGCCCATGAAATCATTCAAGACCTTCACGAACGCTGGAAGCAGCGCTCGGAAGACTGAGGAAGAGCGAAAACCAACAAAGGAGGCACGAAAAGACAAAAGAAAAGGTCCCGCAAAGCGACCGCCCCACGAGACCCTGACTTGTTTTTAGCATCTTCAAGCTAGTCTCAGGCGCCATTTTCCGCAAGTCCAAAGTGATTCGCGGGCCGGGAATTCTTTGTCTTCGTGATGATTATATGGATTACACGCCGGTAACGCCGTTTCGGCGAACGGTTGATGCTGCCATTCTGAAACATCGGATGGCCGCACAGGAAGAGCTGCCACCCACCGGGGCAAACAAGTGGGAAGTCCTGAGGGAACTCGCCGCCGCGCGGGTCGCCTTTGGTCTCTCCGATCGTGATCTGACCGTGCTTCAGGCCTTGGTCAGCTTTCACCAAGCGACCATTCTGGGCGGGAACGAAGGCGATCCTATTGTCCACCCGTCGAACCGGTCGATCTGCGAGCGACTGAACGGGATGCCCTGTTCCACGATGCGGCGTCATTTGTCGAACCTTGTGCAGACCGGTTTCATTCTTCGTCGCGACAGTCCCAACGGAAAACGCTATGCGCGGCGCTACGGCGACGAGAAAGTGACATTTGGGTTTGATCTGTCCCCCCTCGTCCGGCGCTTCCAGGAGGTCTGCGAGGCCGCAGAGGTCGTGCGTGCGGCCGAGGAACGCTTCCAGAGGCTCCGCTCCGCTGTGAGCCTCATGCGGCGCGATCTGGCGGGGCTCGCTGAATATGGCCGGTCTCTGCGCCCGGACCTTGGCCTCTGGGACCAATTCGCGGATCTGGCAGCGCTTGTGGCCCGCGATCTCCGCAGGAAACTCGATATGGCCGATCTAAAGCGGATCGAGGCCGCACTTCTTGACGGGTTGAACCATGCACGCAGGCTTCTTGGTGAAGATGATGCAGAAGATATGAGCACCAATGACGCTATAAATGAGCATCACTATCAGAATTCAAATAAAGACTTTTATGTATTTGAACCACGCTCAGAAAGCGCGAGGGGCAATCGTTGTGATCCGGACCCGGACCTTGAGCAATCTGAAGACATGGAGGCGGAACTTGACAGACCCGTCCCGCGGGATAATCGGAACTTGCCAAACATTCCGCTTGGTTTGGTTCTCTCGTCCTGCCGCGAATTCAAGACATATTCCGACCGACCCGTTCGGCACTGGCACGAGCTGGTAAGAATTGCAGATATCGTAAGACCGATGATGGGCATTTCCCCGTCCGCCTGGGACGAGGCGAAGCGGTTCATGGGGCCCGAGGAGGCGTCGGTTGTGATTGTGGCGATGCTGGAACGATTTGAAGAGATCAAATCGCCCGGAGGTTATTTGCGGGCATTGACGGCGAAGGCGACCCTGGGGGAATTCTCATGTGGCCCGATGATCATGGCGCTCATGCGACGGGATGCCGCCTAGGATGTTCACAGCTGTGAACTCGCAGCTTGTCGGTGGTTCTGGCAAAAAAGTTCACAGCTGTGAACTGTCGCGTCTAGAGCCCGGCGGCCTTGGTCAGGTTCACCCGGAAGCGGTCGCGACGACGCTGGTAGCGACGGGTCATTTCAGCAGAGGCATGTCCGAGGTGCTTCTGTACGTACCGATCATCGACCTCCGCCGAACTGGCAAGACCGGCGCGCAGCGAGTGACCGGAGAAAAGCGCAAGCCGTTCCTTCTCCGGCAATTCGGCCCGAATACCAGCATCAATGACCGTTCGTTTGATCAACCGCGCGACATGCTTGTCGTTCAGCCGTGTTCCCAAGGCCCGTTTCCCGTTTCGCGAGGTGCCGACGAACATAGGTCCGAAGTCGATTCTTGCGAAGTGCAGCCATTGTTCCAGCGCATGGACGGGGCAGGTCTGGTCGGAAGTTCCGCGTCCGATCTCGACCTCTCGCCATCCGGTCTTGGCGTTCAAGGTCAACAGGACGCCTTGCTTCTCGATCTCGATCCAGCCGCCACTGTCTGGTGTATCATCCTTGTGGACGTCGAGGCTGACGATCTCCGATCTGCGCAAGCCTCCGGCATAACCCAGAAGCAGGATCGCCCGATCTCTAAGTCCGCGCAGATCGTAGGGTAGGGTGGCGACCATCGCGAGAATGTCTGCGGCGAGTATCGCTTCTTTCTGCACCGGTGGTCGGGCGTGTTTCCGCCTGATACCGGCCAGAACCGTGGTGATATGCCGGTTCTTGCGATCGAGGGTGAAGCTCCGTTGTGCGTAGTTCCAAGCGAGACCAGAAAGGCGCCGCTCGATCGTCGAGACGGAGAGGGCAGGGGAGCCGCCAGCACCGGACGCCAGATCCGCGAGATAAAGCCCGATCATCTCCGAGGATGGAGGCAGAGGCTCCGCGCCCTTCACACGGCACCAGCGCGCGAAATGCGCCCAGTCTTTGGCATAGGCCGTCAGAGTGTTCTCGGAGGCCGCGGCGCGTGCGTAGTCACGGGCAGTGTCTACGAGACGATCTAGGGAGCTGGACCCGGCAACACGTGAGGGCAGGGCGATCGTGTCGCTTCGGTCCTGTTCCGGCAAAGCGCCTGATTTATGCTCTTTAGTCATACGCATTCTCCGGGAGGTCGATATGGGCCGCGTTGAAGTTAACCTGATGCTGGATGCTGATGGCGCCGAAACCGCGCGGTCGCTTGGTCTTAACATGTCGCGCCTTGCCGAAGCGGCGATCATCGAGGCAGGCAAAGTTGAGCGAAACCGACTGTGGCGCGAGGCGAACCAATCGGCAATTGTCGCCTATGCACAGGAGGTCGCAAATGAAGGCTTGCCCCTTGCTGGCTATCGCAGCTTCTGATGCGGGGACGAGATGGCGCAATTTGATCTTCATCGCCTCGAGAATGGGCAACTTGTCGTGGACCTTCACACCGATCTGATCAGAATCAACGCATCGCGCTTCGTCGCCCTTTTGCGCGAGGCAGGGCGATATCCAGCGTTTCCGGCCCTTACTCCCGCTATCGAACACGATGGGACGACGTGGATCGTTCGGGTACAGGAATTGGCAGCGGTACCTGGCGTTGAATTGAGAGATCGGATTGGGTCTCTGGCCAGCCATCGAGACGACCCTAAGCGCGCGTTGGACATCCTGATCGACGGCGTATGACCTGAGGTGACGACCGAGTGCCCCCTGTCGGGAAGAGAGACCTCGAGCCCGAATGCGCGCCTCAACGTTCTCATCGATCGAAGGCTCGATTGGCGGCTTTGATCTCGATTTCTCGTTGTTTTCTGACATGGCGCTGAGGATGCTTCGTTATGTCCGATAATGTAAACTTATTGGACATAATGACGCGACGCAAGGTGAGGCGCTTTTAGTGATAATTGCTGGCGAAAAGCGCCGTCATGTTATAGGCCTTGAGCATGCCAGACGCCTTGCAAGTTCCCACCGACGACCTAGACAGAATACCCCGGATGCCTGCCTGGGTCACCGCGACACGCATTGAAAGCCCTGAAGACGTTGCATTTTTGTCGGGTGCCGCGCTCAGCCATCTGCATCTTGTGTTGGCACGCATGGAAGTGCCCCAAGCCTTGTTAAGGGCGCGGTTGGCGTTGCGCGCTGCGGAGGCTTGCGTGGCGGTTTCGGGACGACCAGAGCGGGAAATGGACCTGCGCGATGCGGTGCATCTTCTGCGTCCTGGCGACCTGCCGGGGCCGGCGGGCGAGACCTGTCTGGCGTGGCTCCGTGCAGTGGAACGGCCCGTGTCGGTCAGGGCGCTTGATCGGGCGTTGACCGGCATGAGTGCCGAGAGGATCGCAGTCTGGCTGGATGCAGGGCAGGGGGGTGCCGTCCGGAGAGCCGCCGCCGTTCTGGAAACCGTTCTTGCGGATGATCCACGGGGAGAGGTGCCTGCCCTGATCCTTGCCGAAGCAGCCCTGGCGCAGGCGCTTGGTTGGGATCATCTTGTGCCGCTCCTTGCCGGGGGGGTGACGCGGGCTGACCTGCGCAAGCGGGGGGCGGATCTGCAATTGGCCTGTCATCGCGCGATCCTGAAGTCGACGATCGCGGCGTCGCGGATTGCGTCGGATCTGGCGCGCCGGGCGGATCGTTTGCTTGCGGTTGCGCCTCGGCTGCGGGCGAAGCGGGCAGGGGAGGCGGTGCAGCTGTTCCTGAACCGGGATGCTGTTGCCGCCGCAGCGTTGCCCCTGTCGGACCGCGCGGCGCGGCGTTTGTGCGATCGGTTGGTCGAACTGGGCGCGGTGCGGGAGTTGACCGGCAGGGACACGTTTCGACTCTATGGGTTGTGAGCAATCGACTTCCACATAAGGGATGTGTATATTTGATACCCAGAACACTGCTCGACGGGAGGAAGCCGATGGGAAAGCAACGCACGAATATTTCGGTCGACCGGGGCGTTCTGGGCGAGGCGCGGACCTTTGGGTTGAATGTTTCGGCAATCGCCGAGGCGGCGCTGATCGAGTCCGTGTCCGAGGCCCGGGCGCGCGCCTGGACGGCCGAGAATGCCGAGGCTCTTGACCAACGGCGGAAGTGGATCGCCGAGCAGGGTCTGCCACTGGCGCGGTGGCAAGTCTGGTCACCGGGGGCGTAATGGCACAATTCCACGTCTATCGTTTGCCGGACGGACAGTTGGTTCTGGATTTGCAGACCGACCTGATCGACACTGGAAGCCGGGTCGTCGCACCGCTGCTGCCTGTCACTGCAGTGTTGAAGCCCTTGACCCGGCTAGAGCCGGAGTTCGACATCGGGGGCGAGCGGGTGGCCCTGCATACCGCCGAGATGGCGGCCATTCCCAGCGCGCTGCTAAGCGCCGACCCGGTCGCTGATCTGACATCGGAGGACTACGCCATTCGAGGGGCGCTCGATATGGTGTTTTCCGGGTTTTGACAGAGCTGGACCGGGAGCTTGCGGACCTGCCGCCAGAGCTGCGCTGGCGCGAATGGATGCGGCGGATCGAGGCGGTTCTGTTCGCGTCGTCCAGTCCGGTTGCGGGGTCCGACCTTGCCAAGGTGGTGGGGCAGGGGGCCTCGGTCGATCTGCTGGTCGAGGATCTTTCCGCCGATCTGGAGGGGCGCGCCTTTGAAGTTGCGAAGGTGGCGGATGGGTGGATGTTGCGGACCCGCAAGGCCTATGCACCCGCGATCAGGGCCGCGGCCGACGTCGGCGCGCAGGCGCTGGATTTGAACCCCTTCGATGTCGCCGTTCTGGCGGCCATTGCCTATCATCAACCCATCACGCGGGACGGTCTCAAGGACATCTTCGGCAAGGAAATCAGCCGTGACCTGATTGGCCGGCTGCACGGACTTGGGTTGATCGGAACCGGCCCGCGATCCCCCCGGCGCGGGGCGCCCTATACGTTCGTCACCACCGATGAATTCCTCGTGGCTTTCGGCCTGGAGAGCCTCCTTGACCTGCCCGACCGGGAACAGATCGAGGATGCGGGTTTGGCGAAAGGGAGGCATGATTAGGTATGGCCCCTTTGAAGTCATGGAAATTCATCCATTAGGCTGGACTTAGTATGAGTGCCGTAGGTTCAGTGTTGTCCCAACTTTGATACGAGTTAGCGTTCCTTTTGAGAACTAGAAGACGTTGTATGACGACTGGAAATACGACTGACACCCTTCCCAGGCTGATTTATGGGACCACCGTCGATGCGGATGTATGGGAAGATCTACTTCGTCCGGTGTCCCATTTGACCGAACTTCTCGCCGAGAACGAGACGAACCCCATCGCTGGAATGATCGATGGGGCGGCCAATATAGATACTGTATTGGGGCATATCGAACAGGCAACAAAAGTTCATCGACAAAATGCTGACCTACAAGGAGGCAGGCCAGTTTCTTGAACAAAGCCTTTCCCATTTTGCCTTTGGACTGGCCTAATTCAGTGACGAGGGCGAGATCATGTGGTCGAGCTCTGAGATGTCGCGGCTCTGCGCTGACCTCGGGGATTCTGACTGCCCAAGTCAACTGGAGTTGGTGGATTGGGAAACCGGGGAAACGGCAACAACCAAATCTTGGGTGAAGCGCTGCAAAACCGCGACCAAGACCCAGCATCTGAGGCTGGTCAACAGTGACAATCTAATTCAGCTGCTCCTTTTCCCGCGGCAGGTCGCGGAGCGCTACGGGTCGCCAGTTCGGGCGGTTGCCGCGCTCATGTTTATTGATCCCACCAAATCCGATGCCCTGAACAGTTTTTCGACCATCTACTCCCTCAGCCCCCGCGAGACCGACCTGCTCCGCCACATGTTGCAGCGGCGGGATGTGCGGCAAGCTGCGGTGGAGATCGGCGTCACCTATGAAACGGGGCGCACCTACTTGAAACGCATTTATGAAAAGACAGGATGCGCCAATCAGGCTGAGTTCAATTCCCGCATCTTGAGTACGCCGTTCGCTCTGCTGCGCGACAGACGTGAAGCGGGTTCCCATCGGGATGTGAGGCGGATGTTCATCTTGTCCGATCGCCGGAAGATGGAGGCCATTGTTCTTGGCCCCAAGAGTGGCAGTCCAGTGGTGTTCTTCCAGGGCAATGTCGAGGCCTCGCTTAATGTTGTGGACGACACGAAGGACATTGAGGCGGTACCTGACCGGATGCATATCCACCTGATCATCCCTCAGTGGGCAGGGACCGACCGATCCGAAGCTGTGCCCGACAGCTATCGTTGCCCGGACTTTGTGCGGGATGTCGTCGAGATTGCGAATCAACTATCGGTCTGCAGGTTTGCGACAGTCGCAAAGGGGTTCGCCACCGACAGCGCCCTTCGGTTTGCCTATGACTTTCCGGATCGGGTGACAAAGGTGGTTCTGGCGTCTGCATATAATTCCAACACCGCCCATGCCTACTATTGTGAAGAGACCAGCACCTTCGATCGACTGTCCAACCACCTTGTTCGCAAGCCGCCGCGTGTCGGGCGTGCAGCCAACGGTTTGATGTGGCGGCAGGTGGCGCAGGACCCAGCCAAGATCGCTTCCGTCCTGGCTCGCTCTGCAACTTGTGAAGCCGACAGAAAGCTTCTGGAGGATCCCAGGTTGTTCGAGGCGGAAAGATCCCTGATCACTCGCCGCTTTGCCCAAGGTTACGAAGGTCAGGTACACCAAGCGTTGGATCGGATCCAGCCGGTTACGGTTCCACTGGAGCATATTCAACAGGACGTCGAGATCTATCAATGCGACAAGGAACGCGTCACCCCGCTCTCAGGTGCGCGACTGCTTGCCGACGCACTTCCGCACGGCAGGTTGCACGTTCTGCATGGCGCCGGCCATCATCATATCCATCAAAATTGGCCCTGCTACTTGCCCGGGCGGCCGGGCGCCCCGTCACTGCACCGAAGGCCTTCCCCGCAACCCGGCACCCGAAGCGATTGCATAACTTCAGTCAGTCTATAGCTATTTTTAGCACAATCGTGGATTTCACTCCCATTTGGGGACTGTGAATCAGGAGCAGGGCAAATACCCAGCATCCGGGGGCTTCACAGGTCGGTGATCAGCCGGCTTCCGGAGCAAAAGTCTGCGATGCGAACGGTTGGAAAACTGACGTATTTCCGGGAAGGGCAGGGGCAGAGCTCGGCTGCGCCCTGCCCTTCGTGGTCACAGCGTTTGTCGTATGCTTTGGCGTGAGGTGGGGCGGTTAGACCGCGCCCAAATCGTGGCCATTTGCCTGACCGACCACTCAATGACTGCTCCACTTGTTGAAGGAAGAGGGTGGCAGCGATGATCGGTTATCTTGTTGATCTTGGGACTAACTGTGAGGTCGACCGGGGAGACAGCATCTCCACGGTACAGGTGACGTTTACCGAAGACTCGCTGTTGGGAACGGGTGCCTGGCTTTGGACCGGCACCGCCGGGACCGGGTCGACTTATCTGCGCTATGGTAGTTACCACCTCGGGTCGGACGGCAGTACCTACGTCATCCCGGATGCCGATTTCCCAACGAGCGGCACTGCTACCGCTTATTATGGTCCCTATGATATCGTCGGCACCTTCGGAGCGGACAAACTCGTCGGTACGACGGGCGACGATCTGATCAATGGGCGCGGCGGTGACGACACCCTGTTTGGTGGTGAGGGACGGGACGCCATCGACGGTGGCTTTGGCGATGACATCGTGTACGTGGATGGCGGCGATGACGTCATAGACAGTGACGCTGGCCATGACACGGTCTATGGCGGCGCTGGGAATGACAATCTCAGATCGGGTGACGGTGATGACGTCGTTTATGGTGGCGCCGGCAACGAGGAAAACTCCCTTGGGAGCTCCGGCGGCACCAACACGGTTTTCGGCGACGCGGGCAATGACAGCGTCTGGGTCGGCACCGGAAACGATATCGTCTATGGCGGCCTGGGCAACGACACGATCACCTTTGCCGAAGGTGACGTGGTTCTGGGCGATGGGGGCGACGATACCTTCCTCCTCGAGAATCTGGGCGAACCGGCCAACGGCACGATCACCGTCACGGGCGGGAATGATGCAGAGACCCTGGGCGGGGGCGACACGCTGCAGTTGGGTGACCTGGCGGATCTGTCGACGCTGAACATCACCAGCACTACGACCAACGCCAGCGGCAACACCTCATATTCCGGGTCGGTCACGCTGGATGACGGCACGACGCTCAACTTCAGCGAGATCGAGAGCATTGTCTGTTTCACCCGCGGCACTCTGATCAAGACCATCGACGGTGAGCGCCTGATTCAGGACCTGAGGCCGGGGGACTGGGTTCTGACCTACGACCGGGGCTACCAGCCGCTGCGCTGGATCGGATCGACCCGTGTTGCCGCGTTTGGAAAGTTTGCCCCGATCCGTTTCGCCCGTGGGGTGCTGGGCAATGACCGACCCCTCCTCGTGTCGCCGCAGATCAGGATGCTGCTCAGCGGCTGGCGGGCCGAACTCTATACCGGCAAGACCGAGGTTCTGGTCCCGGCGCTCCACCTGGTGAACGACAGCACGATCACCCGGCTGATCGGCGGAGAGGTGGACTATTTCCACATGCTGTTCGACCAGCACGAACTGGTGTTCAGCAACGGTTGCGTCTCGGAAAGCTTTCACCCCGGAGAACAGAGCTGGTCAGCGCTCTGCGAAGAGGCCCGGCAGGAAACCTTCGACCTGTTTCCGGACCCGATCAGCTCTGGCTTCAACGCCTTCGGCGACGCGGCCCGCTATTCGGTGAAACGGAACGAGGCGCACTGCCTGGCCGAGGATCTTGACACCTTGGCGGCGGAATCGGGCGAAGATGCGCGGGCATATGTCGCCTGAAGCCAAAACCCCGGGACCAGGTGATCACGCGACATGACGACCCAAACCACCCTCCTGCACAACGGCTTGCTGGTCCTGAGTGCACAGGGAGAGCTGTTTAACCACGTGGCAACCAATGGCCTCATATGGAGCGGGGAAGGCGACGGGTCTGGGTGGGTCGCAAGCCGAACCGGTCGCATCCGGCGTCTTATTGGAATCTCAAAAAAGTAGAAAAATTAAGGTGATGTCCCCAAATGGGAGCATCCCGAATTACGCTTTCCTTTATGAAGACCACAGGCAGACACCGCCTTTGCGCCCCCCACTCTCTGGCGCAGAGGTGCCTATAGGGATGGGTTGACGCACCACTTCAATCCATCCCTTCCCACAGCAGAATCGTGTCTTGTGGTCAGTCGGTCCCGGCAGAAGAACCGGGTTGGTCAAATCCATTCCATCGCCGATACCGCACCTTGCCTCAAACTGTGATGGCTCGACCAGACGGCCGGACACAGGGCACCTAAGGAACGGAGCAAACCCCTGAGAAGGTGAGCCGACCGCCCATTTGTCTGCATGCCCGATGGAGCGTTCTTGTTAGCAAACTAACGATACCGGACCTGCGAACTTGTTTTCGAATGCCGGGCCAAGGATGACGCAGGCTTCGCATGATCTAAGCACTCGGCGCGCAGTCGATCCGGCTGACGGCCATGAAACCATGCACTAAACCCCCCGCAGAAAGCCAGTTTTGCACATTCTGGCTGATGGTTTGCGCGGGATCTTGGATTAGAGCCCGTCGAAGGGATTGTGCCAGAAATCGATTTCGTTCAACTGCGCATTCCTGCGGCGCACATTCGGGGTAACGCCCAGCGGAAGCCCGGCCGCCGCGGCAAATGGCAAGGCTTTTGCCACACGGAAATCAGCTTAGCTGATCCCATCGCCCAAAAGCTATTCCCGGCTTTCCAAATGTCTATCTACGATCGGCAAATGCTCTGATCAGTCTTCCAGACCATGTTCAATCTCGGCCTCGGGTCGCCGATTTTCGTCGAACATCGGCATGATGACCCGGCTGAAGTAAGCGGGATCCGTGGCCTTGTTCAAATGGTGGGTGGCCCAGCTGATCCAGCCGATCATCTCGGGTTGATCCTCGCCGTGCCGCCAAGAGTCGGACCCTGTGAGCATCGACAAACGGCAGATGATGGCATCAGTCTCCCAAGCGGTATGCGCTCTTCTTCAACCAAAACTGGATAGCAGCCGTTGGGGTTCAAACAGGGATAGGCCGCCTTTACTTCAGGAGCCATCGTGTAGCCCAGAACGTAGCTTACGTCAGTGTCCGATTTTCTGGGAGTAGCTCTCCGGGTGTGGGTTTGGGCAGGATATCTCCTCCACTCAGAACGAAGGGCGTAGGTCATGCAAGTTCGTCATCTTGCCTCGACCGGGATCGCCACACCTGCGACGTCACCACTCTCAAGTGCGCATCAGCCCATGTGCCACGTTCTTTAGCCGGGTCCAGCCCACTAATAAGCCATCGGCAACCGCCCTTCCGCGCCAGTGTAGCACAGGCTGTCTATACCGCGCACAGGAGGGCGGCGGCCCGGAACGGTTTCTTAGTAATGTCGCGCTCCTCCGTCACCCTGACCAGCTTGAGCTTGAGGCACCGGTTCTTGGCCTCGTGGTCAATGCCGGGCTACTTCGGCACAGGACCGCCGAACCGCTTCTTCCACTTTTACAGAGAATGCGTGCCTTTGCCCAACCGCCGAGAAGCCTCCCGAACCGGATACCCCTGAACTGTGATCTGATGCACCGCATCTCGCTTGAACTCGTTGCCATAATTGCTTTTCCGCATGTCGGCCCCCTTGCTTCAAAATTAGAGGGAAGGCGTCTACAAATCTAAGGGAACCTCAGACTAGGCCGCGTAAGATGGTGCGCTTGTTTTCTTTTGCTGTTCATCGGCGGCCAGTGATTGGGAAAGGCAATATGCCTCGGTCTTGCACACTGAGTAGCGTGCCGAGCTGCCATAAGATGCAAAAACCGTTTGCTCCAAATCCGGAAAGAGCGTCAGGATTTCTGCACGTGCTGCTTCACACAGGGCCGACCAGCCCTGTTCACCTGGGTGGAAGCTTTCCGAAATGCATCCATTGGAGAAGACCAGCTCGTGCTGATCGAACAACATGTGAAAATATTCGATCTCTCCTCCTTCTTGTCTAGTGATCGTGGTGCCGTTCACGAGATGAACTGCAGGGACCAACACTTCGGCTTCACCGGCGATCAATTCAGCAGCCCAACCACACATGAACATGCGATGTTGGGGTGAAACGAAGATCGGCCGATCGTTGCCCAAAACACCGGTTTCGAAGCGGATCGGGGCGAGTTTTCCGACAGCCAGTACCGTAGATGAGCCGACCCAACGCAGGGTCTGGAAACCACGATCGACAGTCAGGACCCGCATACCGGGTCGAAGATCCTCGATCCGAACCTCGCCTTCGATTGTCTTAATATAGGTACCACGTGCAAAACAGACGATATTCTCGATTTGCGAGAAGTTGAGTGTGGTTCCGTCATCCAGTGTAACTGTGCCGGTATAGCTGGTGTTGCCGCTTCCATTCACGGTTGTGTCGGTGATATTAAGAGTCGAAAGATCAGCAAGATCCCCCAATTGCAACGTATCGCCGCCACCTGCGGTTTCGCCAAGATTACCGCCGGTTACCGTGATGGTGCCATTCCCGGTTTCCCCGAGATTTTCGAGTGTGAAGAGGTCGTCACCATCCCCACCATCAGCAGTGTCGCCTTGGGCGAAATGCAAGGTGTCATTGCCGGTATCGCCGCTTATTGTGTCCGTGCCTAAACCGCCCGAGAGGTCATCGTTGCCATCACCGCCAAAAATTTCGTCGTTTCCATCGCCACCAGCGATGGTATCGTCCCCGAAATTGCCAATGATGGTGTCATTGCCTGCACCACCATCGACGCTATCGGCCGATTGATCCGCACCAGAGAGGGTGTAGGTATAGATCGTGTCGTTCCCAGCGCCACCGTAGATGATGTCCGAGTCAGCGCCCCCGAAAATGCGGTCATCGCCATCGCCGCCATAGATCAGGTCGTTGAGATCGCCGCCATAGACAGTGTCGTTCCCCGTTCCAGCATAAATAGAATCGTTACCCGCACCGCCTTCAATCCCGTCGTCACCCGCCCCGCCGTAAAGGGTGTCGTTGCCCATATCCCCAATGAGCCAGTCATTTCCAGAACCGCCAATGACGGTGTCATTTCCGCCGCCAGCACTCAGGTCCATCCCCGTCAGGTCAGCGGAGGCATCAATGTAGTCGCTTCCAAAGCTCGTGTAGATCGCTTCGACCTGATAAAAAGTAGCGGTTCCGGTCGAATCCGAGATGGTGCCCTGACCGCTGCCAGACAGGACCACGGTCTTATCTGTGGTAGACGAATAGGGGGTGTCGATAATGTCAAGATCGTTGCCGCCCTCACCGCCAAAGAATACCTCTCCGTTGAACATGCCGTCGACAAGAACCAGACGGTCCGAATCATTGCCGCCATAGAAGGTGTCATTTCCGGCCGAAGCCATCAGCGTATCGTTGCCAGTACCACCATAGACGGTATCATTGCCCGCGCCGGCGCTGATCGTGTCGTTCCCTGCGCCTGCGTCGATCAAGTCGTCATTGCCGCTGTGCCCGGAAAGAATTGCGTCGTTGTTGTCGACTTTGTCGCCCTGGGGGTCGCCTGTATAGGACGTATTGATAAAGTCGTTGCCTGTCGTGCCCGAAACGGTTCCGTTCAGGGTCGAATAGGGCGGCGGCAAAAGCAGGTTTTCGATCTCGGTGAAATTGATAGTGGTCCAGCCACTCGAGCTCTGGACTTGGACAGAGCCGGATGTTGAATCCCCGTCCGCATCAGTGGTTTGCACCAGATTTCTGTACGAAATGAAGGCGGTTAGGTCCAGGGTATCATTGTCGGTCGTGCCAGCGGTTCCACCATCGACGGTGATTGTGCTGGTGAGTGACCCAAATCCGTCAGGGGTATTCGCGCTGATATCGATTGTGTCTGAATCGTCGCCGCCATAGATGACATCGCCGGACCCGCCATAAATCAGATCATTCCCGGCATCCCCATACAGGGTGTCGTTGCCGTTGCTCCCTGTGATCGTGTCATGACCGGCGCCGCCATAAATCAGGTCGTTGCCAGCGCCGCCGTACAATTTATCGCTATAGGTGCCGGACCCGCCATAGATCGTATCGTTCCCTGTCCCGCCATAAATCGTGTCGCTGCCAATTCCGCCGTCCAGCGTGTCGTTACCTGCGCCACCATCTACGTAGTCGCTGCCTGACCCTGCATAGACGCGGTCGTTGCCGCCATATGCGTATATACGGTCGTTCAGACCATCTGCGCCGTCGACGACATCGCCTTCAGGGTCACCGGTATAGTTAATATCAATAAGGTCCGCACCCGAGGTGCCTTCCACAGTGCCGTCAGGTGCCACATAGAGGGGGGGCAGAAGCAGGTTTTCGATTTCCACATAGGTCAACCGGATCCAGTTTCCATTCTGGTCGAGCACCTCGATAACGCTCGATGTCGAATTGCCATCCGCATCGACCGAGGCAGTGACTGATCCGAAGGGCCGATAGGCAACATATGAACGCAGATCGAGTGTGTCATAGTCACCGTTGCCAGTATCGCCACCAATGAAGCGGACGCCTGTTGTCCGCGTCGTATCCGGCTGGAGCGAATATGCATCGGCGATCATGATGTCGTTGCCGTCACCGGCATAGATATCGTCGCCACTACCGCCATAGATGGTGTCGTCGCCGGCGCCACCATAAATGTAGTCGATATTGTTTCCACCGACTATATAGTCATTTCCACTCCCCCCAGTAAGGGTGTCATTTCCGTCCCCGCCAAAGATCGAGTGATTGCCACCGTAGAACTGAATTGTGTCGTTGCCAGCGCCGCCATACGCGACATGGTTTCCGGTTGCGCCATCAATGATCACGTCGTTGCCGCTTGTCCCAGTATAAGTGGTCATTTCTGGAATCCTTTCAGATCACATTGGATGGGTTTGGAAGGGAAGAAAGAGTCGGGCACTTTAGCCAGCTTCCGCCGGCGCAAGGGCCATGGAGCTTCGCCGTGGATTGGAGCACCCAATCCGACCAAAGCGTCCTGTTCGGACATAAACGACATTTACAGCACCCCAGTTTCGAACGGTGAGAAAATGCGTGCTGCAATGCTCCGACGACAGAACCAACCGTTGGCGTAGCCCAAGCGGTGTTCAAGGCGCAAAAATCCAGCTTTCCGAAAACCTTTGAAAGGCTCGGGCGGAAAATGGCACAACAGATCCCACAGACAGGCAGCTAGAGTTCGCAGCGAACTCCTTGAACCATATGGTCGGCGACGAAGCGCGGCGGCTCCATCAGCAATCGAAAACAGAATTTGCAACAAACATTGACTCCAAACATCGACAATTTGTCGAAAATTGAAGCCCCCACATCGTTTGGAATATGCTGCCGCCATCCTGGCGAAAACCCACAACTGGGGGGGGTGAGGCAGGTATTCCTGTTTGTTATCGGACTTTTAACAACCAATGATTGCGCCATCTTGGGTCAGACCCATCAAGAAATGAGCTTCCCGTCCCGGCGCCGCTCTAGGCTACTGACGGTTCGACCGCCGGCCTTTGGTTGATTCTTTCTCCAACAAGAGAGTGCTGCCCTTCGCCAAGAGCCCACGTATGGGCATGTCTCTGCCCGCTGCGCGCGCCAGCATCCAAGGCCAGTTTCGATAGTAGTGATAGTGCCCTTCATTGTGCAGAACATGCAGATTGCAATTGGGCAACTCTTCCGCCAGCATCTGCGCTCCGACCAAAGGGGTTACCATTTCGGTATCGCAGTTGTAGATTTCTACCGGAGTTTTGATGCCACCCAAAGGAAAAGCCCGTAGGGTGAAGCGGTTCATCGATCGCTGGATTTGGCCCTTGAACCCTTGGGCCTGACGACGTTGAATCAGCGAATGTTCCGTTCTGACAACGTTTGGATCTAACAGTATTTCCCGGTCGGCCTGACAGGTCGCAGATCGCGCCAGAATGCGTGCCAGTTTGGATGGGTCCTGCGCTGCCTGACGCCACATAAGTTTAAGAACTGACCGCCCCATCGCCGGCCACTTCGTTGCCAATAGGTTCGTCAATCTGAAAAAGAACTCTGTGTTCCTTAAGTTCTCGGCCCCCATGTTGGAGTTATAGGCGGAGGCCAAGACCAACTTGTCGATCCGCTCTGGAAACCGATAGGCCAAAGACAGCGCACAGTTGGTGGAGTAGGCCTTGGCGTAGACCGCAAAGGACTTAAACCCGAGTTGTGACGCAATTTCCACTATATCCAGGCAATAGTCCCAGCAGGCAAAGGAGTCGGTGGCATAGTCCGAACGATAGGTCCCGGGCCACTGAGGTAGAAAAACCCTGATGTTTTGAGTCTCAAGATACCCTGCAATCTCGTCAGTATTGTCCAGAACGTTAAAAAATAGATCAAAATTCGATTGCAGAACGAGAACAGGACTCCCGTTTTTCGGCCCGAGAACAAAACATTCAACTTGCCTCCCGGATGGCATCGTAAACATCCGCCGAAGGTCGGTATTATTGTTCTGGCCTGTTCGGGCACGCAAGATCGACGCCGGACCATCGATGATGCGGGAGTTCAATTGCGCCTGACTGGTGCAGCCGGTTTTTTCGAATACCTTCTTCGCGTAGCTCCGTGCGGTTTCATACGTAACCCCCATATTGGAGGCAACCATGCGCATGTCATGGCCGCTCAGCATTTCCGAGACGAGATCTTTCTCGCGCCGAGTGAGGCCGTACTTTTGCGCGAATAGCGCGACCGCATCAGATCTGGAGACATCTACGTTGATCAGGGCAGCTGCTGCTCTGACAGAGAAACCGTATTTTTCGATTTGCTGGCGTGGGAGCAACAGAAGCTCAGAGCGCGTGTCCGACCGATCAAGCCTCAAGTGAATTGGGACTTCCAGGTTTTTTGATCCACGCACCCAAGACTTGGCCGAACGGGTCTCAACTTCGGTTAGAGATACCAGTTCCATTCCGGTCACTGCCCCGCCCGCGGCCCCTACGGATGCCAAACGCAACATCTCGGTATTCGCCCAGATCAGCTCTCCCTCGTCGTCAAAAAAGGCGAGGCCAAAGGCAAGATGGGCCAAGCTTTGCTCCAGAAACTGGTTCGTTTCCTGATATGCAAGCATCTTGTCGGCAATAGCACATGCCTGATTGAAATGGCGCAGGATATTTTCGATCTTCGATGCTTCTTCGGAACTTGCGTACTCCAGATCTTCCTCTGAGCTCAACAAGACCGCCTGACCGATGGCCTCCATCAACTGATGCCACGAATCTGCATTTACTGATGTGCCATAAATCAGGCCGGAAATGTCGTCGGGTTGTTTAACGAGTTCTGGTTTTTCTTTTTGTAGCATTTGAGCAGTCATTTGTTGGACGATGCGTGTCCGAAAGACAGCATTTGAACGTCGATATTGGGATACTGGATAGGGAACACAGGATTACCGGAGTGCTAATACACCACTTGACTACCCCGATAGGGCAGCGCACTTCCGGATTTAAGATTTCCCCAACCTATGCCTTAGCAGGTAACAAGTGGATATCTGATCGCAACCCCCCAATCGGGGGTAAAGCGGCGTTGCTATCTTGAGTGGTTAAAGTTATGAAATTGTGAAGAGAGTTCACCTTCCTTGCAGGTTAAAGGTCGATCCCATCGATTGCTGATTCATCGGTGGGTTTCAAGGAAACAAAAGCATAGGATCGGCTGATACCGCCGCTCTGGCCGGCCAAATATTGCTTCTCAGTTTCGCAAATACCCCACATTTGAGGATAATTGCCGCCGGTTTATGCCTCTAGAAGAGGAACAGGCAGACTCAACAGCCGTGTCCCCATACCAACCGGCTGTGCCTTGGGGCGGATCGTTTGGTTGCAACGATCCGCCCATTTCATGTCTGCAATATCAGCACCAAACCCCACCCAATTGGAAGTGCCTGCTTTTGTGCGGCGATCCTCTGATCAAGCTGTTCGTTTCCGAGTCTGATACTTTTGTTCATCACGGTGGCGCAGGGTTGTTGTCACTGTTGCCCAATAAATCAGAATCTCCGGAATCTGGCATTTTGGAGCATTTTTGCACCCTAAGTTTCAATATTTCCACAGGCGCCAAGCTCGAATATGTCCTGACGAACTGCTTGCAAAGCGCACTCGGATGCACTTGCGCGGCTCGTTCGACGCGTCTTCTTCCCAGCCGGATGCACTGTTTCCCTCCGTCCCGTAAGCCACTTATCGAGGTCCCGCGTCAACCCGCGGACCCGTTCAATCACCCGAAGATGTTGAGCAAAGGCGCGGCGCAACTCAAGGACCTTCCGTTCGTTTCCAAGTAGAATGATGGCAGCACCCAATATGGGAGAATCACGCCTACACCGACCGCAGCAAGTGCCCCCAGACTCCCGATCTCCGGAACTGCCTTGAGATGCAGTGTCAAATCCGCCTGTCGTACTCATGTCATTCTTGAGACTCTATCGTCGATGATCTCGATGCGCTGAACGATTGGTTGCGCCTGCGCTGTGAAGATCTGGCAGAGCGTTCCCATCCTGAGCAATCAGATCGCACGATTTCCGAAGTGTTCGAAGACGAACGCGCCGAGCTACGCATCTTGGGCCGCGCCTTTGACGGCTACGTGGAGAAGACCGTTCGTGTCCGCTCCACTTGCCTGGTTCAATATGCCAGCAATCGTTGCAGTGTGACGTGCCGGTTTGCGGGGCAACATGTGTCGCTACGTGCCTATGCTGGTCGGATCGTGCTGGTATCTGCTAAAGGGGTCATCGCCGAGCATAAGCGCCGCTTCACCCGCAACATCAGCTAATTTGAACCCTGGCACTACTTTCCCCTGCTGGACCGCAAGTCGGGTGCCCTGCGTGACGGAGCGCACTTCATAGGCTGGTAATTGCCCGATGCCATGCACCGGATCGGAGAACATTGCATGGCTCGCAAAGGTGGAAACCGGGAGTTCGCCGACCTGCTTCTGCTCGCCTAGGGTCACGGGATCTAGGTGGTTCAAACGGCGTGCGAGCTGGCCGTGGCGCAAAACTCCATGCGCCTTCATGGCATCTTCAACCTGATCAATCAGTTGGTAGAACCGTTCATCACACCGCTCAGCGAAACCTACGCTTATCCGCAACTGATCCTGCCGCCCGAAGCCAGTTGCAAACGCTATGAGGCGCTTTGCTCGGCTGAGGAGGCCGCCGAATGAACTCCCTCATCGACCAACTGACCGCCCTTCGCCTGCATGGAGTGGCAGCTTGCGCCCATGATTTGCTGTCCACACACAAGCCACCAAATCTGACCACAGAGATAAAGCAACTGATCGACGCCGAGACCGTAGAACGCCGGGTGCGCTCCATCCAGTATCAAATGTGCATCGCGAAGTGCCCCCCACCACAAGGACTTTGCCACCTTCGATTACGGCGCGGCCACCTTCACCCGGACCCAGATCGAACCGTTCTGCACGTGCCAGTTCACCGAGGAGGCACACAATCTCATCCTGGTGGGCGGAACAGGAACCGGCAAAACCCACATCGCCATCGCTCTCGGAACCACGCTGATCAACACCGGCAAGAAGGCGCACTTCTTCAATGCCGTCGATCTGATCAACGCCCTGATCAAGGAACGGGCCGAAGGCAATGCCGGGAAAAACATCCGGCATCTCTCAGCCCTGGACTGCGTCACCATCGACGAACTGGGCTACATCCCGTTCCCCAAGTCCGGCGGCGCATTGCTGCTTCATCTGATCAGCAAACACTATGAGAAGACCAGTGTCATAATCACCACCAATCTGGAGTTTGGAGAGTGGGTCTCGGTCTTCGGCGATGCCAAGATGACAACCGCTCTTCTGGATCGCGGCACCCATCAATGTGCCATAATCGATTCAGGCAACACGTCCTACCGCTTCACCCAAAGTAAACAGCGCAGTAAAAAGTAAACGCCCCGCAAGCAAAGCCTCCAGACGGACTCGCTATATGAGGGCGGCCCGCCTGGGGGCTTTGCGCCACAAAGGGTGAGTCAAATTCAAACGCTGAAACCGGGTCAGTCTTAATCGCTCATGGACAGTCTTCGACCATTTCGGCCAATTTGACCAAGGCTGGCAGGTGCGAGCGATGTCGGGCGTGATAGCGCACTTCAATGTAGCGGGTCAGCGCGGCGGTGTCGTGAATGGGGGCTGCTTCGGTCATCGTACTCTTCTCCCTTCAGCACAGGTTGGGAACATCGTCCGGGGCGGCTTTCGCATCCTCAACCGCCATATGCAGCGAGCGGGCGATGCGTTCGGCACGCTCGATCACGTGCGAAGCACCCGAAGGCGTGCAGGTTTCCCGCGCCGCCGCGCGAAACAGACCAAGCCAGCGCTCGAAATGCGCCGCATCGACCGGCAGCCGGGCATGAGCCGGCACTGGCCGACCGTGATAGCGCCCCGTCATCAGCGCGACGGATGACCAGAAGGCCACCATGCGGTCCAGGTGCGGCGTCCAGTCGGAGATTCGGGCCTCGAAGATCGGGCCGAGGTCCGCGTCCCGGCGCACCTTGTCGTAGAAGCGCTCTACGAGTGAGCGCAGCACCTGCTCGTCGAGGCCTGTTTCGGCCGTGATCGCCGCGGTCAGTTCGGGTCTGGCCGATGCGACTTGTGGCCGATCGTTTTGGGGTGTCATCGATTGCTCCGGTATTTCGCACTTGCAAAACATTCTACGTCTGGTAATCGGTATTGTAAATACCTATTCAAAGTGGAGATCAACGCAGATGCGCCTCACCTCCTTCACCGACTACGGTCTGCGCATGCTGATGCGCATGGCCGGCGAGCCCGAGCGCGCCTATTCCTCCGCCGAACTGGCCGATGAGTTTGGCCTGTCGCGCAATCACCTCGCGAAAATCATGCAGCGGCTGTCCCGGGGCGGATTGATCGAGACGCGGCGCGGTGGCGGCGGTGGCGCCGTGCTCGCAAAGCCGGCGAGCGAGCTCCGCCTCGGAGCAATCGTTCGGTTGCTGGAGGAGGGTCAGCCGCTCGTCGAGTGCTTCGCGGCCGACGGAGGCGATTGTTCGATTGATGGACAGTGCCGCCTGAAGGCACGGCTTCGCTCCGCCGAAGCTGCGTTTCTCGCGGATCTCGACGGATCCACGCTTGCCGCCATCGCCCTGAATCCCGCCCGCGCGGCCTGGACCTACGAGACGAGAGACAGACATGATTGAAACCCTCACACTCCGAGAAAGACGCATCGGGCTCTGCCTGTCGGTAGCGCTGGCCATGCTCGGCCTGGCGATGGCGGCGGCCGCCAGATCGGGTCCAATGGCCGTGCATGGCGCCATGGCACTGATCCTGGGCTTGTTGCTCGTCTTCGCCATCGGCGGGGCGCTTTACGATCACCCCGAACAGGGAGAGGGGCGGCTGACCCGATACTACGACGCGCCGACCCGTTTCGGGATCGTTATGACGCTGATCTGGGCTGTGATCGGCATGGGCGTCGGCGTCTGGCTGGCTGCGCTGATGTATTGGCCCGATGCGACGCCGCCCTGGCCCACGACAAGTTTCGGCCGGCTGCGTCCGGTGCACACTTCCGGTGTGATCTTTGGTTTTGGCGGAAACGCCCTGATCGCGACCTCGTTCTGGGTCCTGCAACGTACCTCGCGGGCGCGTCTCGCTGATGCGGTCAGCCCGTGGTTCGTGCTGATCGGATACAACCTGTTCTGTCTCTGGGCCGCGAGCGGCTATCTGATGGGGTCCACGCAATCCAAGGAATATGCCGAGCCCGAATGGTACGCCGACATTTGGCTGACGATCGTCTGGGTGACGTATTTCCTGCTCTACAATCGGACCCTCGCGCGTCGGGCTGAGCCACATATCTACGTCGCAAATTGGTACTACATGGCCTTCATCCTGGTTGTCGCGATGCTGCACATCGTCAACAATCTCGCCTTGCCGGTCAGCTGGACCGCGGCCGAGAGTTTCCCGGTTTGGGCCGGCGTGCAGGACGCGATGATCCAGTGGTGGTATGGCCACAACGCCGTGGCGTTCTTCCTGACGGCCGGGTTCCTCGGAATGCTCTACTATTTCCTGCCGGTACGCGCGGGGCGGCCGATCTGGTCCTACCGGCTGTCCATTCTCAGCTTCTGGGGCATCGTGTTCTTCTACATGTGGGCGGGCTCGCACCACCTGCACTATACCGCGCTGCCCCATTGGGTGCAGACGCTGGGGATGACCTTCTCGGTCATGCTGCTGGTGCCAAGCTGGGCCTCGGCGGGTAACGCGATCGCCACGCTGAACGGCGCCTGGCATAAGGTGCGCGACGACGCCACACTGCGTTTCATGTTCGTGGCCGCCGTGTTCTACGGCCTGTCCACGTTCGAGGGCTCGTTCCTCGCCATCCGGCCGGTCAATTCGCTGTCGCACTACACGGACTGGACGGTCGGACACGTCCATTCCGGCACACTGGGCTGGGTGGCGATGATCGTCTTCGGCGCGATCTATACGCTGGTACCGAAACTGTCCAACCGCGAACACATGGCTTGGCCCGCCGCGGTGGAGTGGCACTTCTGGCTCGCCGTCGTAGGGACGCTCGTTTACGTCGTTGCGCTCTGGAACGCGGGGATAACGCAAGGCCTGATGTGGCGAGCTTACGACGAGAATGGTGCGCTGTCCTACAGCTTCATCGAATCCGTCGAGGCGATGCTCCCCTATTACGCCGCGCGCACTCTAGGCGGGGCACTGTTTCTCGCCGGCGCCATTCTCTGCGCGCTCAATTGCCGGGCCACCATGCGGGCGGCCGGGAACACGGTGGACGCCACTGACCGGCCACTCTTGGCCCAACCGGCGGAGTGATCACATGCTGAAGCTGCACTACAACCTCGAAAAGATCTCCTTGGGCCTCGTCGGCGCGATCATCGCCGTAGCTTCAGTCGGCGGCATCGTTGAGATCGTGCCACTCTTTACCATCGAACAGACGGTGGACATCCCCGACGACCTGCGCCCGCACACGCCGCTGGAGCTTGCCGGGCGCGAGATCTATATCCGCGAAGGCTGCTACGCCTGCCACAGCCAGATGGTGCGCAGCCTCGCCGACGAGATCGACCGATACGGCCCCTATTCGCTTGCGGCGGATAGCGCGTACGAACACCCGATGCTCTGGGGGTCTAAGCGCACCGGGCCGGACCTGGCCCGCCTCGGCGAGAAATATTCCGACGCCTGGCATGTCGCGCATCTGATCGACCCGCGCAGCGTGGTCCCGGTATCGATCATGCCCGCCTATCCCTGGCTGATGCGGCCGCTTGACACCGATCTTCTCGAAGGGAATCTCGCGACACTGGCCCGCCTCGGTGTGCCCTACGACGAGGCGATGATCGAGAATGCCCTCGCCGATACACGGGCGCAGGCCCGGCCAGACGGAGTCGGGGTCGGCGGCCTGCAGGAGCGGTACGGCGAGGACATCGCCGTGCGGTCCTTCGACGGGGATCCCTCGCGCCTGACTGAAATGGATGCGCTCGTCGCCTATCTGCAGTCGCTCGGCACGCTGACCGATGCCGTCGCCGACCTGCTCGCAGAGGACGCGCAATGATCCACGAATCCCTGGTGCTCTTTGCCAAGATATTCGGGCCGATCTGGATGGGCGGGTTCCTCCTGATCGTGTTCATCCGCGCCTACAATCCCCGGCGGCGAGCGGAACAACAGCGCATCGCTCGGTCGATTCTGACCTTCGATAGCGCGGAGGAGCGGCGATGACGATAGATCCGAAGGCTTTGCCGGGCGTCGATCCGCATACCGGCAGCCGCGAGGTTGATCCGGTTACCGGCTACGACACGACCGGCCACGACTGGAGCGGGATACGGGAATTGAATACACCCTTCCCGAAAGTGGCATTGATCGCTCTCGCGATTACGGTCGCCTATTCGGTTATCGCCTGGGTGCTGCTGCCCGCCTGGCCGCTCGGGCGCGGCTACACGCGCGGGCTCCTCGGGCTCGATCAGGGCGAGATGGCGGTGGAGCGCCTAGACCTGATCGATTCCCGCCGAGGCGAGTGGCTTGCACAATTCGAAGATCCGGACTTCGGCCAGATCACGGCGGACGAGGTCCTGATGGCGCGCGTACGTCCCGCCGCCGACCGGCTCTTCCAGGACAATTGCGCGGCCTGCCATGGTGCCGCGGGCCTGGGCGGTCCCGGCTTTCCGGTTTTGGCGGACGATCACTGGCTCTGGGGCGGAGACCCCGAAACGACCGTCGAGACGCTTCAGGTCGGCATCAATGCCACCCATCCGGACACAAGGTGGGCCCAGATGCCAGCCTTCGACTGGATGGCGCGATCCGATCGCCGCGCGCTGGCCGAGTATGTCGCGGAGCTCCCAAGTGGGCAGGCCGACCACGAGAGTCCGGCCGCCGTCCTTTTCGATGAAAATTGCGTCGTATGCCATGGAGATGGCGGTGGCGGCGGGTTGATGAGCGGTGCACCTTCTCTGACCGACAATGCGGTGATCTACGGCCAGAGCGAAGCAAGCGTGATGGACACGCTTCGGAACGGGCGCCAGGGCGTCATGCCACACTGGTCCGATCGACTGACCGACGCCCAGATCAACCTTCTGGCAGTCTATGTGTCAGGGTTTGGCATCGACGCGGAGGAAGGCGATCCATGACCGCGACCGCGCAAAAACGGCTTGCCGTGCTCGCCGCCCTGTTGGCCGTGACGATCGTCGTCGGCGCCAACGGCCAACTGCTATCGGTCGCCTTTCGCTCGCAGCCGGCCTGCGTCGCGGTTGATCGCGCCGCCACACCCGCGAAACGCGTCTGCTAGGAGGTCCGCCAGTGCTCGAACCGCTTCCAACACTCCGTCCGCCGCAGCCTCCCGCTTCTACTATGACACGAGGCCTGCCGGCCCGCGCGGCCCTCGACTGGCTGGCCGCCGGATGGCGAGACCTGCGCGCAGCACCGGCGCCGGGGTTGGTCTACGGCGCGCTCCTCGTCATGATCTCCTACGGCGTGCTGGGAGTGCTCTGGAGCACCGGACTGCTGTACTTGGCGCTGCCCGCGGCCTCGGGGTTCCTGATCGTCGGGCCTTTCCTGGCCATCGGCATCTACGAACAGAGCCGGCAGCGAGAAGAGGGCGGCCGCGCGACGCTGTTGCAGACGCTGTTGGCGCGCCCGGCGGCCGGTGCGCAGCTGGCCTATGCAGGCCTGCTGCTGGGGCTTCTCGTCCTTTTCTGGCTGCGCACGGCAGCTCTGCTCTACGCGTTGTACTTCGGCCTTGCGCCCCGTCCGCTCGCCGGCGAGGCGCTCGCAAATGTTCTAACGACAGCCCCTGGCTGGGGGCTTCTCGTCGTTGGCAGCTTGGTCGGCGGGCTGTTCGCTTCCTTCGCCTTTGCGCTCAGCCTGTTCTCGGTTCCGATGCTGATGATCGAACGCCGCGATGCCCTGACGGCCATGGGTCTTAGTCTCGCGATGACCACGCGCAACCTCGCGCCCTGTCTTGCGTGGGGTGCGATCATCACTGCAGGTATGGCGCTGGCGGCCGCTACGGGACTGCTGGCCCTCGTCCTCGTCTTCCCCGTGCTCGGCCATGGAACGTGGCACGCTTGGCGCGCGATCGGCGGAGGGCCGGCATGACGGCCCTGCTGGTGCTGATACCCGTTTCCATCGGCATGGGATTGACTGGCCTTGGAGCATTCATCTGGGCCATGCGTCACCAACAGTTCGACGATCTCGAAGGCAACGCATGGCGGGTCATTGGCCAAACGGAAACCGAAGATGAGAAAGGAAAACGCGATGACTGACTGGCTCCCCACTCTGAAGACAGCAACCCCTCAGGAAGGCTATGACCTTGCGGTCAAAATGGCGCGCGTCGCAGTGAAGATGACGCAGCCCGATGCCGATGTGCGCGACAAGCTACGCCCGATCTATGCCGAGGACGCCAATGCCCTGATCTCATCGAGCCAGGTCGTGGCCACGCATTTTGCTACGGTCGCGGCGGCCAACGACTACTGGAAGGCGCCAGGTGACGACGATTGAACGGAACGGAAGCGACTTCGTCGTATCTGCCGACTTGCTGGCGAGTAACTTCGGTCTGAGCGAAGCCGCAGTTCGGCAGGGCATGCGAGCGAACAGGATCGCATCCCAGTCCGAGACCCGCGTGGGCGAGGGCCGCTGGAGGTTGGCGTTTCTCTATCAGGACCGGGCCGTCCGGTTCATTATTGATGAGCATGGCGAGGTGTTGAAACGTGCCGATGTCCCGCCCTTCGACATGATGGCACACACCTTCTGGTTTTGCGACGAGCCGATGGAAACGAGCCAGAGGACGCGACGCATCGCGGAGTGCATTGGAGAGATCCGTCCAATGGTCGAACGCCTGAGCGCCGCCTACAGTGACCGTCAGCTCGTCTGGGCTCCGATCGTGATCATCGTCGACAAGCCCCTGGAAGTCGGCGATGCCAAGATGACAACCGCGCTTCTGGATCGCGTCACCCATCATTGTGCCATTATCGAAACAGGCAACACGACCTACCGCTTCACCCAAAGTAAACGCAACGCCCCGCAAGCAAAGCCGCCAGACAGACTCGCTATATGAAGGCGGCCCGCCTAGGGGCTTTGCGCCACAATGGGTGGGTCAAATTTGAACGCTCAAACCGGGTCAGTCTTAATCGCTCATTGACAACTTAGCACGTGAATCTGCTGCAAATTGTCCTGCGCATCCAGAAGAATTCCGCAAGTATGTCAGTACGCACGTTGCAAATTACCTACGGCGCAGGAAAATCCTGAGTGTTACCAGAACGCAGTATCTGTGCTTGGGGGGGTGCTAGGAAGCGCTGTCGACTTAGGAGGGCTCGCTTAGGCCTTGGCAGTCTGGCCTGCTCTCACATGAACTCCTATGGCGACTCATCGCTGCCTTCCCATGACAAGAAATAAACTGCGGCGCAGCGGATGGAACTTGCCGTTGATCCCCTTGTGCAGCAACTTCGCTCGCGGGAAGGTGGCGGATGATGGGAACATTTCAAAAAAAGATATGATAAGGCTAAGGCATGACGCTGTTCCTTGGTTACGACCCCGGTGGAAAGGGAAGGAACGGCGTAGCGGCCATTCGAGAAATTTCTGACGCACCTGAGGTCGTGGCCAAAGCTACTGTTCGCGATGCTGCTGAGGCGCTGTCTTGGCTTGAGGTCTATGCAAAGACAGCGGTTGCACTTGGCATAGATACCTTCTTGGCTTGGGCACCAAAGGGAGGACGGGACTGTGATGATGCGCTACGACGAAAATATGACGGCAATTCTGTTGCTGCTTAGAACTCCTTATACAGCTCCATGACCCTGAAAGGTGCGATTGTGGCCAGGCGGCTTGGAATGCCCGTCTACGAAAGCCTCCCCAAGCTGTTGCTCCGCGTATCCGGCGAGAATGCGATCCGCGAGGTCTACGAAGGCGCGGTGACCACCACAGACGCAGATCATTAGGGGGACGCGATCGTTGCAGCTTGGTGCGCGGCCATGGGGCATCATCGAACATGGGCAGTTGATCTCAACGAGGACATTGAAGACGATTTAGAACTAGTGGTGCCAGAAGCTCGCTACCCGTGGTTTGAGAAGGTCTGATACGAAGCCACCATTGCATCAGTAGTCACGACACAAGATTGACGCGTCCGGCCCAAAGCCGTCACTCTTCGGGATGCCGATGCCGCCTCCCAGCGTTCCCGGAAGCAGTCGTTCAATCCTAGCGCAGAAATTCGCCGGTTAGGGGCTGAGGTTGGGACAAAAGCTCCGATTCACTACGGACAAGCTCGCCGAACCATACGGCGCTGCCGCGCAACCCCGTGACTGCATGTAACGCAATGATGAAATTCCGCTTAATAACACTGGTAACGGCGTAATGTACAATCGCTCTGGCAAGGCTGCCATGACCTGATGCTTTTGGTTTCAGGCAGCTACTACCTTATCGTCCTCGAACACATAAAATTGGGGATCCGCCACCGCGTCACCAGCAAAATTTCGACTGATCTCCACGGTGAGCAGGCTGTCACCAGGAAAGGCCGGGCTCAGTTCAAGCGTTAGGTAGTCAAACAGCGCACGTTCATGCACCGCGACCACAACCTGCTTGCCAAGGCCCTTAGAGAAAGTCCGCAACAAGGCGGCGAACTGGGCGATATGAACGTCATCCATCGACTGCACGGGGTCATCGAGCACCAGCCAGGGTAACTGCGACGGCACCGACAGGTTCAGCGCGAGGAACAGGGTCAAGGCAGCGGTGTTCAGGTTACCTTGGCTGAGCATGGCTCCCGGTGGACCAGCGGCCTGCCCCGACCGATGAAAGGTTTCGAGCACTGCCTCTACCTTTCCATCCCCCTGATCGGGGAGCCGGAACTGCGGAACAAACTGTTCGTTCGGAGCCAGCCGTACGAACAGGTCGCGCCAGACCTTGTTCAGTGACCCGCTGAAGACGTCGCGTACGATCTCGGAACGGATCAGGGATGCCGCGGTCGCGATGGTCTTCGCCCGCTTCCGGACCTCACCAATAGACGAAAAGGCCCCCTCCATTGTCGCAAGGCGCACTTCGAGTTCGGTAGTTCGAGCCACGCGGTCCGAGAGCAACTGGGCCTCGCGGGAATACTGTTCGAGTTCGGACTCGACGGCGACGCGCGATGAAAGAGCCGTTTGGACGATTCCGAGACGGTCCGAGATCGCTCCGATAGCCGCCTCAAGTGCCTCGCGCAGGCCCGAGAAGTTCGTCGTCGGCTGCCCCGTTGCCCGTTCCACTGCGGCATTGATTTCCGGAAGCAAGGACTCCGATTGCAGCCTTGCTCGCCTCGTGGCCTCAAAGCTCCGCCGAGCATTGTTTAGGCGAACGAAGAGGCTCTGCCCGTAAGCGGCGTCTCCCTGTAGCGTTTCAAGCCTAGACCTGATCGACACTATGGCGGACTGGCGTCGACGCAGCTCAACGAGCTCGTCGGGCTGCAGTACCAGCCGCTCTGCAGTCGCCTCGTCCCGCCGGGCCGTCGTCAACCGCTCGCTCTCAGACGCGCGCTCTGTCGAGAGTGCCTGCAGGCGTCCTGCCTCCGACGTGAGTTTCGCTATCGTGGCCGCGATTTGCGCTGTCAGGGAGCCGCTTTCAACCTCCGCGTAGTCGCGGTTGCAGACCGGGCACATATCCCCGTCGACATACGGCGTAATGCCCGCAAGTGCAGCGGCCAAGTTTCGCGCATCCCTAGCGCCTGCTTCGAGCGCTTGGTTGATCTCACTAATGCGGGTCGTTGCCCTCTGGATTGCCGTTTTCGCTGCAGTCAGTTGCTGGCTAGCGGTGCCGTGCTGGTCCAGCAAACGGTTGCAGCGATCGGTCTCATCGATGCACCAGCGAAGCGCATCGCGGATCTGATCCTCGATGTTGCCGCTATCGAGTGGCGACAACTCCGAATGGAACTCTCTGAGGGCATTGAGCGCCTGAGTGATCTGCTCTCCCTGACCGTTCAGCCACTTCTCGTACTGCGATCTAATGTCGGCGGCATCGCGCTCCAGCGCCGCTATCTCTGCGTCGGGACTTCCTGCCGAGGTCTTTTCCAGACGGCTAAGTAACGAGTTCACTTCCGAGCGTTGCTCAGTGACACTGATAAGTTCGGCCTGGTCTGTGTTCCGGTCTCCGACCGTTGCCCGAAGCGCGGCGACGTCGAAATCAATTTCGACTGGTACAGCGGCAGGGTCCAATACGGCGAGCAAGTCGTTGAGGCGGGAGAGGCGCTGAGTTATCGCCTGCTCGGCGGCCTTTACGCTTTCCCGTTCGCGCTCAAGCTGTTTCTTGAGAAGCCCGCCAGCCTCTTCGAGCTGCTTGTAGACCGGGACAAGCTTACGGATGCGGGTAACGTTGAACGCATGGTCGAGGCCGTCCGCTAAAGCGTCGAGCGCCTCAAGCCGCAGCAATTCCTTCACGAACTCAGTCAGCCGCGAATTCGTGGTTTTCTTTTGATCGTAGATGTCCAGCAGGCGACCCAGCAGGGCCTGAGGCAGGTAGCACCGCTCTGAAAAGAAGGTAGCGTCAGCGGCATTGAGTGCCGGCCTCGCGTCGAAGGAACCCGGACCGAATCTGACCTCTCCGGACTCGGTCGAACGCCTATTCATCCCTTCGATGGCCAGCTGAATCGAACCACCCGCCGTTTCAATATGGGTGAGGAAGTCATGGTACTTTGATTGGTCATCGAGGTGGGCGATGGAGCCGGTAAGGCCGAGCTCGATGGCCGACATCAAGCTGGTTTTGCCCATTCCGTTGGTCCCGTGAACGAGTACCACTTGCGCGTCGAGGGGAATGACCACCGATCCACGCAGGGAGCGGAAATTTTGGATCGAGAGCGACTTTAGGCGCGGGCTCATCACTATGCAGCCCCGTCCTCGAGCGCCTCGTCAGCAAGCGTCGATATCTCGACGGCAAGTGCCGCTTCAACCGACTCCCTGCCCTCCTCGGCGAGTTGGATGATACGGCCTACAGAGTGCATGTAATTGGTATCCTCAAATCGCTTCTCGAGGCTGGTCTTCCAGTCCGCCAGATGTTCGACCGGCGGAGGACTCTTCAGCGGCAGCAAAACGGCCAGCCAGTCCCGCACCAATTCTTCGGCCAGCGGCCCGCTCGGCGAGCCGACCGGCAGCACTCGGCAAACACGACTGATTGAGTTAACAAGGTCGGTGTTCGCCTGACCCGATGTGAGAACTGCGGTTACCGATCGCCTCGAGCCCAGCACATCCAGCGCACGGGTAAAGGCTAGGACCGAGCGCGTTATTTGTACACTGTCTGACGCACCCGTGAGTTCGATCACGATGACAAGGTCGTTGGCCCGTTCTCCGGCCACCAGCCCATAAGTGAATTCGAACTCTTGGGAACCAATCTTGATCGGCTTTTCGAGGGGGCGATAGTCACCCTCCTGCGTCAGAATTTTGCAGACGGTTTCGGCTGTCGTCATAATCTGACCTTAGAATTGAACCTAATCTGGACTTCGTCGAACGGCGCTGAGCCCTCACGCCGGTCGCCCACACCACCATAGAGATCGAGTGTTTCCGCTTTCGTCATAACCCGACCTCATTGTTAAACCTAATCTGAACCTCGTCGAATGTCGCTGAGTCGTCGACCAATTCGCGTATACTAATATAGCGCGCAGTCGCCTTGCCTGTCCGCCATGAAGCAGAGGGGCTTCGTTGCTGCCTGGGCGTTACCTTACGCGAGCACATCACGACAACATCGGCATCTTCCTCATCGAATGCCCCAGAGGCCACGAGCAGGTTGATATTTTCGTCATCGGCGGCGAGGAACACTCGGGCTTCGGCCGCGGAGGCGACCAGTCGAAGCGCCCCGCTCGTCGGCTGCTCTGGATCGTCGACCGCGACGGACCATCTGTTGGCGGCAAGGCCCAGTCCGATCAGCCCGAGTGCGGCAGCGGCTTCTGCTCGACCGGAGAAACCGATCGCCGGATCTTGCTGCATCAAATGCGCTGGCTGCGAACTCAGCGGTATATAGGGGCGGCGGCCAGCGCTGCCCGGGCCTCCAAGAAATTGCTCGGAGACCCTGCCAATTAACCCGGCAATAATCTGGGCGCACTCATATCGGTTGGCGTTTCCGGCTTGCGCCGCGGCACGCTGAAGCGACTTCAGCCCCTCAACGAGGCTCTGCTTGCCCGCAACACCAACGGCTGGCGACGTCAGGAGGCCCGCGAGCGCGGCAAGTTTACCGAACAATATGGTCAGAAGAAGTGCTAGTAGCAGTTGCTTTCCAAAGGCGGGCAAGGTGGCATCCGCCCGTATCTTCTCTCGGTTTGCCTCATAATCGCCTTGATATGCACCCTCGAGGATAGACTTTTGACCGTCGGAGAGATCCTGAGCCGCAAATACGAGCGGCACTGGGACGGAATTCCACACCCATCCATTGGCCCCGAATAGCTGCTGGATGTTCGTGTCCTGCCCAGACAGCCCGATCATAAGTGTTCGTGAACGAGCAATGAGTGCCCTGAGCTGTTCCCGCATCTGCGTGAAGCGCTGGTTCTGCGCCCAATGCGTAATAGCTGCCTCCCTCGCCACGAGCAATGGCCGGTACTCGACCTCATTCTCGATTGCTCGCTTCGCGCAACCATGGAACTTGTACAATGTCCCAATCCCTGGTGGTCCGTGCAGGTCGCCCCCTGTAACCGCGACGCGAAATGTTTCGTTCGGCCGACCGAGCTCTACCATTGCCGCCTCCAGTAGGCCGTCCCAATTAGCAGTCGCGAGATCCGACACTATTCCTTCGAGAACCAGCATTGCGATCGCAAGATGCTCGGCATCCGCTTTCTGCACAGAAAACGTCGTAGGGAAATCAAGTACGTCCCAGAGAAGGTAGTCGAAAGACTGGCCCTGAACCTCGATGCCCAGAACCTTCGAGTATTTATTCCAGAGCCGGTCAATAAGCACGTCGTGGATTGGCCAGGACGAAACCGGCTGATTGAGGTCGATGTGGGCCATCTCCTCGTCAGATAGGTTGGCAAGACCAACTATATCCTTGAAGGCGCGATGGTGCGCGCAATCAGTACCCGTGATGCGGAGGCGTAAATTCTCGAGCAGCTTGGCCAGCACTCCGTCCAAGCCAACTACGCGCTCTCGCGAAATGCCGGATCCCAACCATAGCGCGTAGAGCCCAGCAGAGAAGCCTTCGGAAAAGCAGCTCAGTGGACCGTCGAGCAGTTCGATTGTCTCGTCTACGGAAATAAATTCAGCTGTCGGCAATGCGCCCTCCTACGGCAATGCCTAATGGGAAGATCTGCAATTTAAAAGTGTATTCTAAGGTTGGGAAGCTCGCGATTTTTCTTTGCACCAAGCAACTCGCTAATGGCGCTCCAACGACTTGAGAGCAGAGCTTTTGATGAGTTGCGCAAGAATTTGTGCGTCCGGGTAGTGCTGCAGGATCCGGGGCGGACCGCGGACAGACAGCTTTCCGCTATTTGTTCCGTCTAGGCAGGTGACGGCTTCCCTACTGAACGTCTGCTTCTTGAGGGCGGACGGAGTGTCCTTGCACCAGCAGCGAATTTCCGGTTCCCGCCCGGCCCGCATGCGGTTCCATCCGTTTTAGTTGGCGAACTAATGTCTTGTTTGGGCTGGCGATGGCCAGAGGGTAGACGAAGTCCAAGGGCGGTCGTGGAACCTTGAGCTGCGATGCATCGGATGGCGATTTTGAGCCCAGAGCTACCAAGATACCGCAACATAGCGAAGGTCTGCTTTAGCACTTGGTCGTTTGCTTACAGGAACCGTCGAACCGTTGCACTGTAGTCCTCGAATGCGGAACCGTATTGTTTTTCGAGCCATGGTTCCTCGGCAAAAGGCGCGGCGATTAGAACGGCTATTCCGGCAAAACCGATCAGAGCTGCTCCGGGCGACGCACAAAGCACGGTCCATCCGACAATCATTGCGATATCCGCCACGTACTGTGGATTCCGGGAATAGCGGTACATACCGCTTGTGCGAAGCGATCCTTTTGCACCGCCAGTCTGGGCAAAACCAAACCTTGCGGCTTCTGACCAGACAACTACGTTCCCGGCAACAATCAGGGGCAAGCCCACGCCAAACCGCAGCCAAGTCGGGATTGGCAGGCTTCCCCGTTCAATCAATCCGAGGGCGATCCGTATCCCAAAGAAGGTGAATGTCGGAACCCAAACCAGGATAGGAGTGGTCATGGTATAGCGCCTTGGCGGCCAAAGGCGGCGTTCAGGATATGCGATGGACCAAAGCATCGCGGCAAACGTAGCTGACGCGATTACAAGGCCGACGATGATCAAGACCGTCTGCATCATACTCCCACATGCTCATGGTCGGTGATTCCCCGCCGCTCCGCCAAGGCTTGGCGCGCGATCTGGAAGGCCGATGACAGGAACAATCCCGCCATGATGGTTGCCACGATCAGGTCAGGCCAGCCGGTCGCCGTACCCCACACACCAAGTGCTGCAAACATCACGGCCACGTTCCCAATCGCGTCATTGCGCGAACACATCCAGACCGACCGGACATTGGCATCACCGTCCTTGTAACGAACCAACAGCAATACGCTTGCCAGATTGGTGAGCAGTGCAAGAAAGCCGACAACGCCCATGATCTCAGCCGTAGGGACGCCAGCAAAGAAGACGCGATAGACCGTTGACCCGAACACCCAAAGGCCCATCAGAAGGAGGCTGACGCCTTTGAACAGTGCCGCATTCGTTCGCGCACGGAGTGAGGCCCCGATAACTGCAAGCGAAATGCCGTAGGTCAACGCATCACCCGCAAAATCGAGGGAGTCGGCTTGCAGCGCTTGGGACTTGGCCAGATGGCCTGCCGTCATCTCGACAAAGAACATCGTCGCGTTGAGCGCAATGACGATCCACAGCCGCCTTTGGTAATCATCTGAAACGCCGTCAAACTTGCCATCATGTCCGCAGCAACCAGCCATGGGAATCCTCTTTCATCTTTGCTTGCTCATAGTGTAATGTCTCTAGTGACTAGAGGTACAAGAGGTTTCTTCATGCTTTCTATCGGCGAGCTTTCAAAGCGTACAAAGGTCAAGGTCCCGACAATCCGGTACTATGAGGAAATGGGGTTGTTGGCCGAGGCAGAACGCACGTCCGGTAACCAACGGCGATACGACAAAGCTGGGTTGGAGCGGCTGAGCTTCATCCGTCATGCGCGTGACCTTGGGTTTTCGATTGAAGCGATTTCGTCGTTGATCGAACTGCAGGATCATCCGGATCGGTCGTGCGAGGCGGCAACAAACATTGCCACGTCCCAACTTGAAGAGGTACGCGCGAAGATCAAACGTCTTAGAACACTTGAAAAGGAACTCAGCCGGATATCAAAGGGCTGCGACGGCGAAGGCGTTTCCGAAGACTGCTACGTTTTAGCATCATTGGCCGACCACAACTTGTGCGACATAGAACATTAAAAACCGTGAATGCGGATATTGGACTGCTGAGAACGAACGGCAGCAAAGTCCCGCACAGAGGACCGAGAGCACAACTGGAATATAGCACTAGCAGCGAACGGCCGGATTGGTGAAAGCTTCACCGCGGCGCCGGACATCTTGGTGAGCGTCCGCTGTGGGCCGCTCCGAGGGCTTTTGGGGGGCGTGAAGCGGTGTGCAAGGATTAGTGCGTCCCCATTGAACTCGACACCGTGTCGGAAATGATGCCCGATTCAGAAGCCTTAGCCCTGGTGAGCTGCAACGTTCCGCAGGATTCTTTGAAACTTTTCCCGACCTACATTCGTGACTTCTCCATCAAACCATTTGGAGGAGCCAAAATGAAACTGACTGCACTTTCCGCCGCCATCCTTTTTGGGACCGTGGGCGCCGCGTTTGCGAAAGGCCATGATCAGGGCAACACCGTTGTGCCAGGTGCCGACGACGTTGGTACGGTGACTGTGTTCAGCGCCCAGTCGCTCGGCGGCGCACTGGGCGAACGCCCCGACGACAAGGGTCCGGCGGCAGACAATCCTGCGCAGTGGAATGCCGGCCGCTAGGAAGAGGGCGCCCAAGGACGAGAAAGGGCCCGGTGAAAGCCGGGCCTTTCACTATTCAATGTCCTTGATGTCAAGGGTCAGCGAGGCCCAATGGCTTTGCCACACAACGTTGCCGGGGCCGTCAACCGGCTCCATCCGCACCGCGCTCAGCAGATATTTGCCCGCACCCTTCAACTCGAATCGGGCGTCGCCATCTGAACCGGTGCGCGTGATCACCCTGAGTGTGTCATCGGGCGCCGACCCGCCACATGGCAGGTGGAACAGGGCAATCTGCACTCCGTTAGCGGCCCGTCCCTGCCACGTCAGACGAACCTGCAGATCCTGTTGGCCCTCGGCAAACGGCGTTCCCATCACCACGATCTCAAAGGGCATGCCCGCGGCGCGATCCATGTCGCCCGCATCAACAGGTCCAACCTGAACCAGCGCGCGGGCGTTTCGGATGTATTCCTCGGCGATCCTCGACACGGGCAACCCGCGATCTCGATGCAAGTTCGCGACGTCTGAAAGACCTTCATAGGCAAGATAATCCTCGAACTCCGACATCGTGTCGAAAACGATGTAGGCCGGATGTGTCTCGACCGTCAGTATATGTAAACCGGCGGTCATCGCCGACAAGTTGCCAATCGCCGGGCGGTCGCCAAGCCGAGCGGCGATGGCCCAGACCTCGTCTGGCCCGACATGCGTCATCGCTTTGATGGCGGTGTCCAGATAGGGCAGGTCGGGTCCAGACAGGTTCTGTCCCACGCGAAGATCGGCCGAGAAACCGGCATCAATTGATGAATCGGAT
Source organism: Loktanella sp. IMCC34160 (assembly GCF_004145845.1). Lineage (GTDB taxonomy): Bacteria > Pseudomonadota > Alphaproteobacteria > Rhodobacterales > Rhodobacteraceae > SELP01. The sequence goes on from NZ_SELP01000006.1 coordinate 117,058, forward strand.
GGGTTTACGTCGATCCAGAGTTCATGGGCGGCAAGTGGCCCGCACGTTGCCGCGAGGATCAGGGCGGCCAAGGCATTCTTTAAGCGCAATGTCTGCGTCATGATGTGTCCTCCGAGAATTCCTCTGAAGTCACGAGAAGCAGGGCAGAAAAGTTTCGGGTGGCCCTAGACGTCGCTGAATTGCGCTGCAGCAACGACCCGCCCGGTCGGCGCCCCTGTCGTGGATCCGCCCGGCGGCTCTTCGGAGATCGCAATCGTACCGGTGCGAACGCCGTCGGCGATTTCGTCGGGAACCCGGATGCGTGTCGCGCCCTCGGGTTGAAGAAGCCCCAGCGACACCGGTGCCTCTGCACCTTCCGCGATCAGCCACAACTCGTGGACAAGTCCTAGTGGCGGTGCACCTTCGAGCCGCTCGATCACGATTTCATGGGTCGTAGGGATGACGCTTGCGATCAGGACGACACTGCCATCCCCAGACGCGAGCTCTGCCTGGAACGCCGGTGACATGTCGATCGAAGGTCTGAAGGAATTCCCGAACAGAACGAACATGAACACGGCCGCCGCAACAGCCCCCCCGGCAAGCCAGGTCCAGATCGGGATCGCGCGGCGCGCTGTGGTCGTTCCCATGATCGTGCCCATCAACCGGATCTTGACCGACGCGGGCGGCGCGACGTCCTGAACGTCTTCCGCGAGAGGAACAAGCCGGCTTTCCCATTCGTGAACGCGCGCCCGAAGGTGACGATCTTCCGCGATGCGCGCCTCGAACTCCTGGTGTTCGGTTTCGTCCAGGAGCCTCAATACGTACTCCGCCGCCAGTCCGTCCTCTTCATGTGTCTCATCAGGCATGCTCATCGGGTCAGGCAGTCCTTAAGTTTCATCAAGCTGCGTCGCAGCCAGGTCCGCATTGTATTGAGCGGCACATCGTGGCGCGCGGCTAGGTCCTTGTAGGTTTCCCCTTCCAGATAGACTGACCTCACGGCATCCGCTTTCTTGAGCTCCAATTCCTTCATACAGGCATCAATCCGCGCCCGCTCTGAACTGATGATCGCCGCGGCCTCTGGCCCCGGTCTGCTGTCTGGAATGCGCGTCAACGCGTCCTCTCCGCCGATTTCGGGTTGCCGCTTTCGCAGACGGTCGATCGACATGTTCCGGGTCACCGTGATGAGCCAGGCCATGGGACTATGTCCTGTCACGACATAGGTATCGGCCTTTTGCCAGACCCTGAGATAGACCTCGTGAAGAACGTCCTCAGCCTCGCTTCTGTTGCTCAAGACGCGCAGGCAGATGCCGAAAAGTTTCGCGCTCGTCGCATCATAGAGCGCGGCCAAAGCGTCGCGCTCGCGCAATTTGATGCGCGCGATCATCTCCTCGATCTCGGCTGGGGTTGTCATGTTTGATCTGACCTCGGTTGACCACGATCAGCGAACCATTGTCAAAAGTCAAACTTGTCGATACTGCGCCCCGGGTGACCAGGCCCGAGGCGCAATACAGCTTTGGCAGGCGAGGGCGATCGGGCTACTGCACGGTGATCACGGTCATCACAAGTTCGCCGTCGACCCTGACCGGCCCGTCTTCCTTCGCCCCAAGAGTGTACTCGAACGTTCCGGTGCTCATGCCGCCGCTTTCGGCGTGAACCATCAGCATCAACATGTCGCCGGGCATGACTGCCTCGGTCAGAATGGCCGCGACATCAATGTTTTCGCCGGCGCGCAGGGGGGCATGGCCGACAACGGGACCAGGTGCCATATCGGCGCCGGTCCTGTGGACGACCAGCCAGCCGTTCTCGCCAGCCGCGACCATTTCTGCGCTGACAATGCCGTTCTCGACTGACTGATCCGAGGCCGTGACCATCGGGGTAATGCCATGGCCGGCAGCGAAGGCCTGAGACGCTACCGTGGCAAGCAGAAGAGCAGTGATCGGGAATTTCATTTCGTGGTCCTCCTTTATGAACGTGGGGAAGCCACGATTGGCGGGGCGGAAAAGTTTCACGCGGTGAGGCAAAATTCAATGCGCCGGCAAGAGCAAGGCAGGACCAAAGACCAAGTCCCAGCATCGTGGAGGTTGGTAGAATGTTCGGTGTGGGCCGCTCCGCAGTTCGTGGTGCATGCAGTTCGAAACCGGATTGGCGCGATCGGCGCCAAGGTTTCCTTTTTCGCACCCGGCTTTCCATGATAGAAGTGCAGTTGCGAGCGCTTCTACGCCAGGTTTCGCGATGAGGAACACAAACCCGAGGAACTTCAGCCCAAACAAAACATTCGTCTTGAGTTGCGTTGAATCGCATCACCTGCGTGCCGGGCAGAATGCGGAGATTCGTCGCGCCGGCTGAGGCATCGCATAGACTTCAAAGCGGCAGTTCTTGACGGGATGTCACCGACATTGGTGCTGAGCCCATACGCGAAGGAGGGGACGCTCAAGAAGCCAATCCTGCAAAACTGCAAATGATGTTGGACGCTCTCAACGGCCCAGCCATAGCCTACCTCCGCCGCAAGTGACGATGCCGCAACGAAGCTTCACCAGTCGGGCCATTCGTGCATCGTGCATCGTGCAGTAATTTGAGATGGCGGGTAACGACCGTGCGGAACATGCTGCGAATTGACAAATGTCGGCTATAGGGCAGCTTTTGGTTGCAGATGGGAAGTCATTCGGCGGTCGTCAAACTGGATTGCCGCGCAATGCCCTCCGCCGCCTCCAAAGCGCCTTCTAGATAGCCACCAAAACCTATCGCCGTTTCTGTCGAGCCGAAATAGACGCCCTTTGCCGAGAGGGCCGTGATGGTGCCCTGCGAACCGTAGTTCGGGTGGTGACAAGCCGCCACCTTGTCTTGAAGTCCGGCGATTTCGGGCAGCGTTGCCCAATCTTGCAGGACTATCGCGCGGGGATTGGCCATCTTGGAACCAAACAAAGTTACCAGCTGGGCCAAAGCAGTATGTGTAATTTGATCCCGATGTGCCTCCCGGACGTCCGGCGGAACTCCCACAAAGCCGAAAAGAGCGTACGGACCTCCTTGCATCGGTGACGCATCGTGGATTTCGACCAACGGGCCATGATGGCTCATGGCATCGCCTGACAGGCCTGCCTTGCGCCAATGCGGTTCGTCGTAGACGGCCAAGATCTTGGCCTGCCCGGCCATCCATGTCGGAATGTCATACAAGTCCTTCAGCGCACCCGCAGGAAGCTCTGGCGCGAAGCTCACCGTATCGATAATAACCCGCGGCGGGATGGCCAAAACAATCCTGTCCGCGGTAACCGTCAGAGGCGATCCACCCCGGTCGAATGTCGCCGTGATCCCGGCACGACCATGGGCAACAACCCTGAGCCGAGCGCCGGTTATTACCCGGGCCGAATCCAACGCGCCCGACAGCCCGTCGATCAAAGTCGTCATCCCGCCCGCAAGCCGATAGGACCCGCGCATGGAGGCAAAGCCGCGCCCGCGCTGCACCGCGCCGCTTTGGTCCTGAAACATCAGGTCGCCGGTCGAATATTGCTCAAAAACCGGGATATCGAAACGCCGGACCAACGCGGCCATGCGTGGCTGACCGGGCCAGAACCATGCCGGGCCAAGATCGAACTTCGCTCCGGCGATCTCTTTGGAAAAGATACGGCCACCAAGACGTTCTTGCGCCTCGACAAGCAGGAAATCGGTGCCACGTTGTGCGAGCTGATCCGCAAGAGCCAGGCCAGCGAGGCCGCCGCCTGTGACCAGGACTTCGGTATGCATCAGAACGCCTCCCCCATTGGTCTGAGATCCAACTCATGGGTCCAAGTGGTTTTCGATTGGCCGGCCAATGCGAGATAGGATTTCGCGATATCCGCTGGCTTCATCATACGCGAGGCCTCAATGCCATGCAGGTTCCGGCTCGCCTCGGTGTCGACGATCCCGTCGAGTATGACATGCGCCACATGTACGCCTTGGGGGCCGTATTCCCGTGCCAGCGACTGTGTCAGAGCGCGCAGGCCCGCCTTGGCCGAGGCAAACGCGGAAAAATTCTTGCCCCCGCGCAGGCTGGCCGTAGCACCCGAGACAATGAAAGTTCCGCCCCCGGCCTGCACCATCGCAGGCAGAACACCGCGCGCCAGATTGACCGCCGACAGGACTATCGCCCGCCAGGTCGCCTCGAAATCGTCATTTACCGTTTGCTCAAAAGGCGCGATGACCAGCTTTGCGGCGTTGTGAACCACCAGTTTCGGTGCTCCGTGTGCGCAGAACAAATCGGTCAGCCGGGTTTGCGTCTGATAGGGATCAGCCAGATCGGTCGGCAGGATATTGGACGCGCCCCTGGGGACAGAGCGGTTCAGCCCGCAGGCCCTGTACCCGGCCCTCCCGAAGGCATCGAGCAGTGCCCGCCCAAGGCCCGGCCCGCTGCCCGCGACAATTGATAGCGGTCTTGCCATAGCCCTTATCCTTTTGCGCCAGCCGGGATGATATGTTTCCCGGCCAGATGGTCTGATTTGATCCAGATCCGTGCGCCGTCCGGCCCGGCGCTTGCGTTCAAGACCTGTCCCGCCGGCATGCGCAGCCAGGAATTTTTCGTGAACTCCTCGCCGCCTTCGGTAAAGCTGCCGTCGAGAACCAGCGCCTCAAATCCCTTGTGACCCTGGACCGTCACAGAAGCCCCCGCCTCCCAAAGCTCGATCCGGACCCGTTCACGGGCATCTTCGAAGAGCGGAATTTCCGAGACGTCATCCGTCACTGGACGCGGCGTTTGCACCGTGGTGTCGATGACCATCTGGTTGCGATCGTCGGGGTCGAATTGCCAGAGCTTGACCAGGATCGTCGCCCCCTCGGTGGCGCTTGGGGTATGCGAGGACGTCGGCGGGTTGCGCACATAGGTGCCCACCGGATAATCGCCATGCTCGTCCTGAAATACCCCGTCCAGCACCAGAAACTCCTCGCCCCCGCTGTGGGTATGGGCGGAAAAGTGGCTGCCCGGCGCGTAGCGCACGATGGTGGTGGCGCGGGCAACCTCGCCGCCGATCCGGTCAAGCATCCGGCGGTCCACGCCTTTCATGGGCGAAGGGACCCAGGGTTCCAGTTCCGCATGCACAACCGCACGCTCGTCAAAGTTTGCGTTGATTTCCATAGTCTTTTCCCCGACTGAGAATGGATCATCCTGCCAAGCATGGGGCGGGTCGACCGCCCCATGCGTTCGGTCTTATTCGGCGGCCAGGGCCATGTTGGCTAGACGACCCGCCAGCGCTTCCGCAAGCGGCGGCGCAGACGCCGGGCTTTGACCGGTCATCAGGGCGCCATCTTCAACCACATTGGCTTCCCAGTTGGCCTTGCTGACATAGTTCGCACCGCGGCCTTTCAACTCGTCCTCAAGCGAGAACAGCAGGTGATGCAGCAACTCGATTTCCGTGTCTTCATCGTTCTTGAACCCGGTCAGGGACAGGCCATTCACCAGGTATTCGCCGTTCGACAGCTTGACGTCGCGCAGCATGGCCGGGGCATGACAGACCATGGCCACCGGCCGGTCGCTTTCGTAGAAATCGCGGATCATTTTGATGACATAGCTGTCCGAGGCCAGATCCCAGAGCAGGCCATAGCCGCCAGGGACAAACAGCGCGTCAAACGTACCGTAGTCGATTTCGCGCAGCTTCCGGGTGTTCTGGACCGCGAACATCGCGACGGGATCATTGAAGAAACGGTCGGTGTTCTCTGTGGTGAAAGGCGCCTTCATCGACAGAAGGTCGATCGGGGCATTGCCGCCGCTGGGCGATGCGAACACCACCTCATAGCCAGCCTCGGTCAGGGTGTAATAGGGCGTCGCGACCTCTTCGAACCAGGTTCCGGTCTGCTTGCCCGAGATGCCCATCTCGTCGACCGAGGACATGATGAGAAGAACGCGCTTTTGCTTGTTTCCAGTTGCCATTGTCATGTTCCTTTGTGTTGCTAATGTAAAACTATCTTCCGATAGGTAGGGTCTAGGCGTTTGCCTTTGGCATCGTCAATGGTTATTTTACCTAGTGATAGGTAAGTTTGGTAAGCCAATGACAATGAAAGATAAAATCTTAGACGCCGCAGAACGCAGTGTGCGAAAGGCTGGATTCTCGGAGATGAGTTTTCGCGATTTGGCCAATGACGTCGGAATCAAGAGCGCCAGCGTGCATTATCACTTCCCCACCAAGGCCGATCTGGGGGAGGCGCTTGTGGCGCGCTATGCCGACCGGTTCAAGGCGGAACTCGACAAGATCGAGACCGGCACACTGGAGTCGGCGCTGAACGCCTATGTGGCGCTTTATTCGCGGGCACTGGTGCTGAACGAATCCATTTGCCTGTGCGCGATCATGGGAGCGGAAGCCATTGGACTGCCCGAAAACGTGAACAGCAGGACAAAAGCGTTCTTTGATATGAACAGGGCCTGGCTTGATGCATTGCTCACGCAAAACAATATCAGATCCGCCGCCGATAAAGCTGGTCTCATTGTATCAGCTCTGGAAGGCGGAATGATTGTCGCCTCAGCTTCCAACGACCGGAAGCTGTTTGACCAGGTGGCAGAAGCTGCCAAAGCCTGCATCTCCTAGAGTTGACAGCTGGGGCTCGAAGCCGACTTGCGGCGTCGCAGCGCAAAGTTTCCCCGACTACCCTTTGGCTTTGATCGGCCTGCTGGCCGTAGCTCAGCCCAATCAAAACATACGTTCAGCTACCTCACGGCCGAAGACGTCACTCGGGCAGGGCGGGCACCGGTCATTCGCTGCGCGCGCGAGATAATCATGCGGAATCGGGGGAAACTGCCGTTCAGGCCGGGCTTCAAGACCATTTTCTGAACCGGTCCTTCGCCGCGCTTGTGTCGAACTAGGAAGATGCGGGACGAAGCGAGCTTTCGCGGCACCCACTGCCCTGCCCCCGAAACTTCCCTCGTTCTGATGTAGAGTTTGCTTAACCTTTCGAAGGAGCAAACGAATGCGAAAGAGCCGTTTCACCGAGGCGCAAATCATCGGGATGATCAAAGAGCAGGAAGCCGGGATGCCAACGGCGGAGGTGAGGTTCCTCTTCACGGCCGTTTCATCGATTAAGACAACTCGATCCGGGAGCGCCGCGACGGCCGGAAGCCGATGTCTACACTAATCTGCGCGCTGCTGTCTTACATTCGCTCAACGGCGTTCGGTGGCGACCAGCGACTTTTTTTGCACGTGAATGCTTACGGATCGTCTCGGCTGCACACCGGAACAAGTCAATCCGGCGGAAATTATGATCGAGTTTCCATTCCGGATGCGCCGACGTGGTGTGGAGCTGAAATTGTATCTGGGCGAGGCGCCAGCAGAGATCGACAGAACTTTGGTGCAGAACATCATGAGGGGTCGAACCTGACTGGCGATGGTTGTCGCGTGCAGAACCTTCTCCGAAATTGCCGACAACCAAGGGCTCTCAAGACGCCGTGTGCAGGACGTGGTCAACCTGGCATTGCTTTCGCCTGACGTTCTTGACCGCATCGCCGCTGGCGAGCAGCCCGATGGCCTCACCTCGGACTACCTGGTCAAGACCCGCTTTTCTGCGGTCTGGTCAGAACAGCTTGAACACTTCTCTTCGCTTTGAGGCCCCCCGGAAAACCACAAACTCGTACCGCCGGAATCGCAAACAGAGACTCCGGCCCGAAATCGGCGCAGTTTATGCTCATAATCGCGTCTCTATTGAAAACCCCATGCCCCAAACGCCCGCTACCCCGCGACAATTGCGCGAAAAGCGCTCAGCGTCTGAAAACAGGGAAATTAACAGGGCAATGCGGCAGTATTCGCCCTCTCGCACCTGTGAGAGACGCGAATCGCGTCGTGAACTCAATACGGTGGCGCGATTTTCCTACGCGCCGGAACAGGGAATTTTTCCAGATCAATCAAGGCAATTTCAGGATCGAGCGGGGAAGACGCGTTCCGAGATATCCGTCTTGGCAAGCGTTCCGGCGCGGAACGCACCCATTTGGCCCAAGAGGCGCGACGGCCCGCCTCACAGTTGCAATGGATGGGTCACCCAGTTTGGCCTCCATTATCCCGGAACAGCCGTTGTTGATGGCGCCATGCACATCACAAGCCAGCGACACTGCGGCAAGGGGCGGATGTTCTTACCGGGCCCACTCCGCCAAGTGCATTGACAGTCCACCGCCCATTTTTCTAACGTCTGGATGCAGCGAGGTTTTTTTGATGAGCGGAACATTATTTGAGAGACAGCCCGACGACCCGAGCCGGTACTATTTCGTTTACGACAGTGACGCCGATTCCAAACCCATTCCCGGCCTTCTTGACCTGAATGGGCCAATCGGCAACGTGTCCTTCTATTCTCAGCAACGCCGTGGCTTTTACGTCGCGTCCTTGGTCAAGCAATACTTGGACTCCGGAGACTCTTCGAAAACCGCGAACAAGAATGTCCTTATCGTCGGGGCAGGACTCTCCGGCGCGACCTGCTATCTTGCGCTGAAGTCCCTTGGCGTCGAGGGCGTTGTTCTAGCGGAGATCGCCAACAACGCGTTCACGAAACAAGAGCACGCGTCGCATCGCTTTGCCCATCCCAGCCTCGCGGAATGGCCCCTCGCAGAAGCCTTTAACTCGACGACGAACCTCCCCTTTCTCAACTGGCATTCCGGCCCGATTGACGAGGTGGCGGCGCAGATAAAGCGCGATCCGGTTTGGCAAAGATACCTCGGCAATCCCGACGCCAACAACGACCTTCTTTTTTCGACGAATATCACGGACGTCACAAAAGACGACAATCGGTTCCTCGTACAGGGTTATGCGCTGGACTCCCACGGAATGCGTAAAGAGCTACTCGATGCAAGCTATGCCTGCGTCGTCTTTGCGACCGGCTATCAGGAATACGAAGGTGTCGCCGACTATGCCGGGTATTGGGAAGAGAATAGAGCGGCGCGCGCCACGGCGGTTTCGGACAAGAACCTCGACAGGCCTCTCGTCGTCGTGGGCAACGGCGACGGGGCAATCATCGAACTGGGCAACATATTCGTCAAAGATTCCAAGATCGAGCCTCTTTTGGTAGCGCTGGTCTCCGAGCTTCGTGACGATCATGTAAGAAAGTTCGATGACCCGGAACTGCCTAAGAGGTCGGCTTTCGAGACACGATTCAAAACTCTACTAGAAGAAAAATTCCGAAACCAGCAAAATTTCGACACAGGAATTCGCAGCGCCCTCCTGCCAAGTAAAAGCAAGATAAAAGAGGTCCTGAAAGGCCAGGCGCAGTACAACCACAGCCAATCCAGAATGGAAGCGTTTCTGGTCTCCCAGAAGCACCCCTTTCTGTCCAACAAATGTTCGCCCATCTCGCTCCTAGCATATACGCTGATGCTAGATCCGTATCTGCACGAGTATTGGGGGCTGGATAACCACCGAATTGCATTGGAGCATATTCGTAGGAATTATCCGAACGCGGGCAGCGGAACTGAATTCGACGATTCTGTGGTTCAAGTGCGAAGCAAGAGGAAACCAAACTTTTTCTTTAGGCACTTCGCAAAGACCAAAATCGAACTTTTCGGGTTCAGGAACCCGGAAGAACGGAACTCTGACATCGGCCTCGGGGAAAACTTCAGAACTGGCGACTATGAAACAGCCCAAAAAAAGGGAACATACTACTTCGCGGCAATGGGATTAGGGGGCAGTCCGGAAAAGAACATAGATCTATGGGTCGAATACAAACTCGACCTAGCCAAGAAATATTGCGATGGCCATTTCGCAGGCAGCGTGGTCTCTCGACGCCGCGAAGAAACCTTTATTTACTTGGACTTCGAGCAAAACAAGTCCAAATATCGCAATATGGGCGGGTTCGATTTCGAGCTCTACGGCGAGACGGTTCGCTACCGTTCGAAACGCGATTTGACTCGCGTCCTGTCCGCGGAGGTTTCAGGCGAGAACGAGGGAGCTGCAACCTGATGCCCTCCGCGCACCATCGCCCGAACATCGGCATTGGGTCCGAACTGACCTGCGAAGGGCGTCGCTTCAACGTGTGCGAAGTGCTTTTCCACAGCGGAACCGGGGACACCTACCTTGTCGCCATCAGCAGCAGGAAAAAGCGGTTTGGTGCGGACGTCTATTTCGGAGACGCGCGGGTCGGGACTATCATCAATGACGGGCCGGAGGTTTCCGGAGAAGTGGATATAAGCCCGCGCACATGGGAACCCTTCACGATCATTCGCGTGGTTCCCGAGACCGCGGAGAATGTCAAAACGACCGGCGAGACCATTGTCAGGGCAAACGGGGCCGATCTCGTTGCCCTTCGCGCACTTTGGCAGGTTGTCCATTTAGCAGAACGTGGTCTGGAGGGACGCGGCGCGGGGCCAACGTGGGGACGCATTTCAACCGCATCGCTACCGCTCAGGGTGGACGGTTGGCTAGATTGTGATGGGCTCGAGTTCGACGCTTTCGAAGTGGAACTCGAGCCCGCGACGACCGATGTGTACTTCCGGCCGGGCCAATATGCGATGGCCGAAGGTTGGGTCATCGGCTACTCGCTCGCCAAATTCACCGAAGACAACCGACACTATGTGGTTTGCGTCTCGCCCTTGACCGAGAACGACCTCGCCGGGCCGTGGAAGTTCAAATCCGAAACGGATGCCGTGATGTCGCGACAACCGGAGTCTGAGTCAGAAATCGGCTTCGAAGCTGACACCATCATCGATGCTGTACTGGAAGATCTGGTCACAGAATCGAGCCTTGGTGCCGTGGAACTTCTCTTGAGGCAACAAGCCGAGGAGCAAGTCGCATGACTGTCGAGGAAGAAAATAATGTCACGCTTGAGCCGATCTCCGCAGGCAGCATCTCGGTCAGCAAGCGACAGTATCGTGATCTGGTGCAAAGCGTCGCCTTTATCGAGCGAGAAACGCGCAGCGAGTTCGCGGAAAAGGACTTCGTGGCCAACGGCGGTGCAATCCGCTACGTCCTCGACAGTAATGTCATCCGGGCCTACGGCGCGCCGTATCGGCACGGCCGAAAGGCACATGGTAGTTTCGGTTTTGGGCAGTTTCTTCCGCGCCGTTTCCGCCCGCTCTACGCCTTAAACGACGAGACGCTACGAAAGACCGTTGCGCTCACCAATCAACAGGAAGACCGCACCGCGGGGAATCTTCTCAAGGCTCTGACGGGGAGCGTCAAAACGCGCATCGAAGGTCAGAAAACGCGCATCCTCCAACTGACGCCCCACGTTACTGAAAGCAAATCCCACTACCGACTCCTAGTATCCCGCGTCCGTGAAAACCGCCTCAACGCAAAAAAGAAAGCCGAGCTTATCGAGACAGTGGCTCGTGTCACTCTAGAGAGGTTCGTCCTGCGCCCGCAGGACGCGAATATTCCCGCGATCCCTCCGGATCAGTATCTGAACATCATCCAGAATGTATATGCACGAGCCGAAGAACTCGGCGACTTGAACCCTGCCGCCGAACTCTACCGCTTCTTGGAGTTCTGCGGCGCAACCACAGACGAGTTCGAGGGAAAGGATATTCTTGAGGTTAACTCGGGGATCCCATCGGCCGAACATTTCAAGATCGCACGCCACCTCCTGTCGCAGACATTCAACGAGCTCTTCTCAAAAGGGGAAACCGGGTCGCGTGTCGAAAATGACCGAGAGGCGCTGGTCCAATTGGCGCTTCTCAACAAGGTCAACCATGACGAAAGGCATGCCTACGGGGGCAACTCCACGCGGGTCGTCCTGATCACCTGTACCGACGAGATTTCGAGGGCGGCCTACAGAGCACACGATCACCTTCGGTCGAACCTTGCGGAATACCTGAGAACTTATCCCGGCGCCGGGAAGGGCAGTGACCTCAAGGAGTTCCTTCGCCGCAACATCCGCAGCATGGAGCGGTTTTTCGCCTTCACCGAAGACGCGCAGAAAGACGACCGTTGGTTCAAAGCTTTCGGCCTGCTCTATGTCCGCCACATCTCAGGTTTCCTCGGTAATCTCTCAGAAGCGTCCGACACATATTGGGACGAAAGCGCGCCCAGCACCGCGGAGACGCGCCAAGCCCCGACGCGACACGAGAGTATCGCACTGTTTTCCGGCCTGTTTCTCGAACAAACCGCGCGAACCGAGCTGCCGTTGAGCGTCCTGAGCGACATCATAAATGAGCCAAAGCGGTTCGTTCACATCCCGCCGGGCTTTCGCGTCAGCTTCATCGACCTTTTGAAAAAATGGAGAGACTTCATCCAGAATGCACTCGGTCGGAGCGATATTCACTTGTCGACGGAACCGGACGACGAAGCACTCAAAGAGGCCTTCAAGTCGGGCCTCGGGCTCATCGCGACGGGGTGCAACAAAGTGGATATTGACATTTCGGCTATCCTCTCGGAGATGGTGGAACGGTCTCGCGACAGGATGATCCTGCAGTTCTCCTTCCACGGAACGGAACTCGCGAGCATATCGGGACGGACGTCGAGACGAACGCCGCCGGATTTGTTTTTCCGCAACCTCTACGTCAGTTTCTCGATGTTCGAGAAGATGTCTATCAACGCCAGATATCCCGGATCCACCGAATGGCTCTCCGACTACGACCGGATCGTAGAGGACTGCGATCCGACAGCGTCAGACGATCGCTGGGAAAACCATCTGAAATTCCTCGTCCTCGCGGCCTCCTTCTCTTGCCTGGAAAACTGGTCGGTGGCGAGAGGGCATCTAAGTCGCGCATTGGACATCATCAACCGCGCAAAGAGACCCGGCCTTCCGCCGATCGAAACACGTGACCAGAACAACCCCAGCGGGCGAGAGGCGAATTTCCTGCAAAGCGTCTGCGAACGAATGTTGGCAGATGATGCCATTGCACTGGGGCGAGCCGATGCGGCGCTCCGGGCCTCGGAGGCCTGTGCAATCGAGGACCAGAGGAAGGACACCACGAGTGCGAACCTTCTATCTTCAGAACCGATTTCGACATTACGCTACCGCAATGAAGAACTCTCAATCGCCCTCGCCCGATACTATCTCAAACGCATGGACAGTTGCGGCGGCGTGGCGGCCAACTCGCTCGAAATCAGCGCCTCAGCAGAAAAACTCCAGAAATGCGATTCCGAGATCAAAGCGTTAAGGTCGTGCTTCGAACAACTAAAAGCGCATGAGGATTTCGACTTTGCCAATGTCGAGACCGCGACGATCACTTCCGAGACTGCGATACGTAGGCAAATGCTCGGTCTCACCCTTATTTCGGCGGCGACGAACATCGTTCAGTTGGCGGTGATTGATCGATATTGGCAACAGGCCGATCAGAAGGGGTTGTTCACAATAGACAGCGGCGACCGCGAGCCGGTCGGTCTGAACGAGTGCTTGACTCAGGCACTTCGATACCTCGTCGCGGCCAAGAAAGGCGGGGCGATCGAAGCGAGCTTGACGCATGTGTACCGGCGGGTCGCCTCGACGATGCTGGAAAACGACGATGCCTCGGGGCGGGCCGCAGAAATCGGGCTCGAACCCATAGCGACCGAGGAACGCGATGAATTCTTCGAGCGCTTCCGCTCGGGCGACATTTCCAAGATCGACCACTGGCGGTATGAGAGTGTACATGCCTTCGTGAAACGTTTGCACAAGCAAGCGTGAAAATCGATGGATACGATGTTCAAGAATCTCTGCGCCAAACTCTACTACGAACAGGACAAACCGAAGCGCATCGACGGCAACAAGGACAACGAGGGGTTCATCTCCACCCTTGTTTTCAGTGTGATCCACCTCCTATGGTGCCTAAGCCTCATCGAAATCTTCAAGGGGATCGCCGTCAGTCGCTCCCCCTCGACCGAAAGAAAAAGCCGAGCCAACGCGATCGATTTTCACACGGTGTTAAAATGGGTGATAGTTCTTTTCTTCTTGGTCTACCCCAGAGGCTTGGCGTGGAAGGTCGGCGTGGGAACTCTGGCTTACTTCCTCTTTATGAATCTCTTTTCCTATTTTTATTATCACTTGTGGAAGTATGAGCCCCCGACCGAAATCGCATCCAAACCCGACGTATTCCACGCGCGTACGAACCGGCGTTTCATCCTGTTCGCCCTATCGTTCCTGTATTCCATCGTCGGCTTCGCGGCCTTTTTCCGCGGCCCTTGGGGTGCCGAGCTCCGGCTGTTCGACCGCTCGATGGAGAACGCCCCAATCACCGATGCGCTCGCGGCCAGCGTCGCGAATGCATTCACCTTCACACCTGGACAGTTCGTTCCGGCCTCGCATTTCGGCTACGCGCTCCTCACCACGCAGGTCTTTTATTCTTTCGTCTTTTTGGTCGTCATCCTAGTGGTCTCCTTGCCCCCCAAGTCTTGAAGTGACTGCGCAGCGCCGGGAGAAATCGAGCGGCAGGAGAGTCGCCCGGCCGTGCGCTTTTCGCTTCGAGCATTGCAGCCAACAGTGATTACAGATCAAGGACGTGGCGTCACATGCTGATCGGAAATTATGTGAAGCAACGCTTGAATGTCGGCTTTGCGGGCTGCAGCCGCAGCATTATGACCTGCCGGTGAACGGCGGCTGTGGGCCGGAACCGTCGGTGCGGTCATGGACGATCTCGCATTATGTGCTGCGTCGCCGCAAGTCGGCTCTGAGCCCAAATTTGCACTCAAGATTCCAGCGCCAATCGCCGCCGATTTTCTTCGGTGTCATCGAAAACGTGCCACTCTGCCAAGCGATCATCCACAACTATGGCTTTCCAAAGCGCCGGCCCATGTAATCTGATGTCGCTGCAAACCGAATGCCCTGCAACAGCGACAAGATTGTGCTTTGTTTCCATGCGTTCGATCACATTGTAGTAGTCTGGAAAGGCATCGAAAAAACCGCGCCATGCATCGACGCATGCGTTCTTGCCTGAAACCGCATGTCCTGCACTGCCAATAAAGACGTGATCTTCTGTCAATAATTCGGACAAGCCTTCAGCATCACGCCTCGATATACAATCATTGAACAGCCGCACGACTTCGACTGGGGAGTTTCGCTCCGCTTTCATGGTAAAAGATTAGCATGCGCGGGCACGGCGGCAAAGTCCCGCAGACTGTGAATTCGCTCGCCCTGAGATTTTGCCGTCGCAGCGAATGGCTGGTTCGACGGGCCGCACTGCAGCATCCCAGATCACCGGCCAATGTCCGCAAAGGGGCCGATTGTAATAGTGTCCGAACGGTTACTGCCGCCGGCAGGCCTTTGGAACTCACTCGTTAACTTTGTGCACCCGAGATTTAACACTCAAAAGTTTGGCTCTGGCGACGAGTTCCGGCGGCAGTTTTCGTTCTGACAGGAGGATCGCGCGCACATCCACCTCGACTGGTAGGCGCGTCGCCCGGACCACCTCCATATACTTCACGCACTGATAGATTCCGCGACGGAGGTCGTCGTCGCTGGACAGGCAAGACTTGACCTCGACAACTGCGAACTCCTCTCCTCTTGTGAAAAGAACATCAACTCGATCGCCCGATAGCAAGTCGTGCTCAACCTCCCCTACGAACCCTTGCGGGAGGCCGATTGCAATCGGATTGTTGCTTGCCCATTGCTTTAGCAGTTTGTGCTGTTCGCTTTCTCCCTTGCCTCGCGGAAACAGAGCCTCGAGCGGCTTGCCGTCCCGTTCTGTGAAAGTTTTTTGCTCCAGTTTGTTTGGCCGTTTGCCGAAGGCACTTTGAAAAACTTGATCCCAGTGTTTGTAGTTCCTGACCGCCTTGCGGACGTCTTTCACGACCTCTAGCTTTTGGGCCCGATCCAAACTTTCCCACTTTCTGCCGCGCTTGTCTCGCCAGAGGGTATCAAAATACCAAGCGAAGCCAGCCCCAGGAATTCCTGACGAACTGGTGACCAGGGCGTTGATTGGAGGGGCGTCTTTTGCAATGGCCTTAATTTTGTCCATCATATTGCCCGCGACGCCCCCTATGTGGAGGCTGAAGATTTTCGACGTCTTCAGTTTGCGTTCCAACATCGCTGCAGTTTCACCGTAAGTGACGAATGGCTCATCCATCGTTTCCAGCTTCTTGAGGATGAGGGCGAGCAGGTATGGCGCGCCTTTATTATTGAGCCACTTTCTCTGATAAGCCATGCTGTCCACTTGAGATTGTTTACGCGGATTAACTTACGTCGAGGTTGAGAAGGCAAGATGGCAAATGACTGCGCCGACAGAAGGTCTGCTTTGGGAAGCTGCGATGCAGCGTGTGTCCGTCGGGTCAAAGTCCGCTGTGGGCCGGGCTCATCCTGTAGGCCGATCAAAGCCAAAGGGTGGTCGGGGAACCTTCTGCTACGCCGCCGCAAGTCGGCTCTGAGCCCAGTTTGACCGATCCTGCGGTGACCAAAAATGGCGGCTTATCCGATATTTGGTTTATCTAGACCGCGCCCGACGACCGCCGACAGAAGGCTGACAATTGCCAATGCTATCCCCAAGGTGATGAGCCCGAACTTCAAGGCCGCGAAAGTCGAGTACGGAATGGCGAGCCAATCGGCAAATGTTATTGGGTTGGCGAGCATGACAAAAGACCAGCCGTTTTCGATCATGTCGCAAATGCCACCAGCCACAAACACCAAACCAGCCAGGCGACCCATGCGCCGTCCAAATCCGCCATCCCGACTAAGGCGCCCAATCAGCGTGCAAACAAACAGACCAATCCCCAGGAACCCCAGAATGAAACCGAAATCAATAATCTGCGTCCTGACATAGATGTCGAGAGTGCCGGCGTCGGTCATGACTGCGTAGTAGCTCTTGATCGTTTCGCCACTGAAGCTTGTCTGACCGGTGGCAAAATCAACCGGATGAAGCGATGCAGCGTAACTGGCATCGAGCATTCCCTTGGCCCATTGAAACCAAAGGACGGAGATCGCCGCCAAGGTTGCATGAACCGCGACGGGTAACTCGGTTACTTTATTCAAAATATTCGACACGAATTGATTCTCCATTGCATTCCCTGGAATGTATATTCATTCTCGGGAATGATAATCAAGGAGTCTTCCGTGACCACTTTGACAGGCCCCCTCATCGCTGAGTGCTCGACTTGGCTCTCAATTGTGGGAAAGCTGTTCACGACGCGCATGGGTATCTTGCTTGCCCCCCACGGGCTGACCCCTAGCCAGTTCAGCATCCTACACCACGTCACCCGTCAACGACTTCCGGGAGGACAAAGTATCTCGCAGATTGCGGTTGCTGTAGAAGTTGAACAGCCTGCCGTCACAAAAACGACTGCGAAGTTCCAGAACTTGGGGCTTGTCAGAATTGAGCCTCATCCCACGGACAAACGGTCCAAATTGGTGCACGCGACAGCTGAAGCCGACAGATTGCTTGGAATGATCTACCAAGACATGGGCCCAGATCTTTTCAAAGTGTTTGAAAGCCTGAATGGCTCTGACATTGAAGTCTTCGCGTCGCAACTCAAGACCCTGGGTCGTTGGTTGGACCAAAATCGTTTGTGACTTTGCTCTTCAGGCGATCACGCTGGGACTTAACATGAATGGAAAGCAGACTTTGGCGCCACTGCCGCGAAAGCCCGCTCCGTCCCGCATAGCTGCTTTTGGCCTATTAGACTATGTTGCACGATGTCACCGATGGCCGGTTTTGTGGAGCCGCATCGCGGCGATGGCCAGTCGTTGGGGTCCGAGATTGACCAGCTCCTGTCTTGCTCGGGATCGAGTCCGTTGCAGCAGCGCCTCCAGGTTCCACTGCTTGCCAAATTGTCCGATATTGCGGTGCGGGCGGATGTCGATCTCGCTGCGGCAGAAAGCTTTTCGTACTTCGCCGCGGTGCATGGATGCCAATGCCCCATCAAATGCGAAAAGGAGACAGCCTCAGTCCGTCAAACGGTACATTGAGGCCTAACATGTACTGGCACTCCACTTGTTCCACCCGGGTGGGATGGCCGCCTCAACTCGATGCTTGGCTGCAATCTCGCTGAAGAGCATCTTGTAGGCCTTAGGTTGAACGTGAACGATTTTTTGCCTCTTTGCTAGATCATAAGAATATTGTTCCCCTGCTGGGTCACGGGCATCTGCACACCGGCCGGTGAGAAATGAAGCCTTCTCCATATCCTCGAGACTAGGAGCAAGGATGTCCAGCGCTTAGCCATTCCTGATTGATAGGCGGTTGGACGGACAACAGATTAGTTCCATTTCGTGATAGCACTCAATGGCTAAACCGGTCCCCAGATCGACCAGATAGGCCGGATTACTTTCGGCCACTGAATTGCGCCATCTGAGGTGAGACGAAACTTGCCTTGAAGTAGTCCACTAGGAGGTTCATCGCCGGAGTAAACTCGACGCCGCTTCGCCATGCGATCCCGACATCCATCGTCGGAATCTCGATATCGGTCGAAACGGTCTCCAGGCGTTTGCCTTCCAGAGACCAAGGACGATAGACCATGTCAGACAAGATAGCGACGCCCTGCCCATTCGCGACCATCGACCTGCACGCCTCAACCGAAGAGGTTCTAAGCTTTGTATTGGGCCGATAGTTAGTTTTGCTCCAATATTTCATGGCCGTATGCGCCGCTTCGTCGACGGTCAGCATGATGTAGTCTTCGTCTGCGATCTCTTTGAAACTGGCTTTGCCGCGCTCAAGAAAGCGGTGACCCGCTGGCACCCAAAGCCTCCGAGACGATTTCAGGAGCGTCTCCGACTCGAGGTTGGGATTGTTGAGGTTCGATGTAAGCAGCACGGCGAGATCGAAGCGATTGGCCAGTAGCCCGTCCTCGATGCTCTCCCGGTTGAGTTCGCTGATCTGGATGTCGAGGCCGGGATGGAGGCGCGCAAGCCGATCGATATGAAAGGGCAGAAAGTAGCCCAGCACTGTATAGGTCGCAGCCAAGGTGATCGTGCCACTCACTTCAGAGCGTCGCTTCGTCAGCCGCTTTGCATCGTCGACCTTGTCCAGAATGTCGCGTGAGGCGGCGAGAAACTCTCGTCCCGCGTCTGTCAGCTCCATACCTTGAGATGATCGAACGAAAAGTTCCGCATCCAGAATGGCTTCAAGTTCCTTGATCGCACCCGTAACGGACGATTGTGAGATCGAAAGAGCGTTTGCGGCACGACTCACCTGACCCGATTCCGCGGTGGCAACGAAATATTTGAGGTGACGCAGGTTCATGAGTTCAGCCATAAGAATATACAGCGTGCGACTATCGAAAAAATCGATATACGGCAATCCTATTGTTCCCGCAAGAGATCCCGCCTAGCAACTAAGCGGAAAGGTGGAGTCCTTCGCAGCTGCAGTATCGAATTTTCTGATATCCTTGCCTCAGAATAAAGAATTTCCAATTCCAAACGCATTTTGTGATCGTGGTCCAAACAAGATCAGGGATGCGGACTATGAAAGAAATCGTCGACCTCAACTGCGACATGGGCGAGGGGTTTGGTCAATGGACATTGGGCGAAGCTCCCGATGAAGAGATCATGGCTCTCATCAGTTCGGCTAACATCGCGGCTGGGTTTCACGCAGGCGACCCCAATTCAATGGACCGTGTGGTCAAACTCGCTCAGACCTATGGTGTCGGCTTGGGCGCGCATCCCGGCTACAACGATCTTCAAGGGTTCGGGCGTCGCTACATGAAGACAAGCTCGGAGGAGCTCGTTAACGACATCGTCTATCAAGTGGGCGCGATCCGCGAATTTGGCAGGCGTCACGGGATAAGCCTTCAACACGTAAAGCCTCATGGTGCCCTCTACATGGAGGCCGCTGTGAACGAAGAACTGTCCGAGATGATCGTTGATACGCTGAGCAAAACCTGCGGTACGGCAATCATCTTCTGCATGGGCGTCTCCAAAACCTACGAAGTGGCAAAACGGGTCGGGCATCCGGTCGTTCGGGAATTCTACGCCGATCGCGACTACGACAAATCCGGATCGATCGTCTTTGCCCGTCACGTGGCCCGCCCGAAGCCGGACGATGTCGCCGAGAAATGCGTGCGGGCCTGCAAGGAAGGCGTCGTGAGAACTGTGGATGGCGAAGACATTCGCATTGAATTCGAGTCTATCTGTTTTCACTCCGATACTCCGGGCGCGCTGTCCATGGGCAAAGCCATCCGCGCGGGCCTGACGGATGCCGGGATCACAATCGCACCAGCCGCAACGGTGCTGGGACTCTGAGAATACTGAGGAAGGAATACCAAAATGGCACAAGTAATTTCGCCGCTGCCGGGCACATTCTACGTGAAGCCTTCTCCGGAAGCCGCACTCTATAAGAACCCGGGCGACCCGGTCGCCATTGGCGAAACGATCGGCCTTATCGAGGTCATGAAGACCTTCATCGAGGTCAAAGCCGAGTTTGCGGGCACTTTCTCCGCATATGTGGCCGAAGATGGTCTACCGGTGACGGCGGGACAGGTGCTTGCCGAAGTGGTGGTCTGAGATGAACATTGAGCGCCTCTTAATTGCAAACCGCGGCGAGATCGCAGTTCGCATCATCCGCGCTGCCAAAGAGCTTGGGATCACCACGATCCAAGCCTACTCCGAGGGTGACGCGGATATGCTCGCCGTCAAGTTGGCCGACGAGTCCGTCTGTATCGGGCCTGCAAAGGCGACCGAGTCCTATCTCAACATCACAGGTGTGGTGGCAGCAGCCATCGAGAAGTCGGCCGACGCGGTTCATCCCGGCTACGGTTTCCTTTCTGAAAGCCCCGAGTTTGCGCGCGCCATCGAAGAAGCCGGTATCAAGTTTGTTGGGCCGTCCGCAGACACGATCGAACGCATGGGCGACAAGGTGGCTGCACGTCAGGCTGCTGAAGCAGCCGGTGTTCCGGTCGTGCCCGGCTCCAAGGGGCGAATTGAATCCGTCGATGAAGCCGTCGAGGTCGCCGCTAAAGTGGGCTATCCGGTCATGGTCAAGGCCGCCGCAGGTGGCGGTGGCAAGGGCATCCGGATTGCGGAAAACGAAGACGAGCTGCGGACGCTGGCACCGCAAGCGCAACAGGAGGCAGCCGCAGCGTTTGGCGATGGCGGGCTCTATGTTGAGCGCTCCGTGAAATCGCCGCGCCATATCGAGGTTCAGATTGTCGGCGATGGCAAGAAGGCCGTTCACTTCTATGAACGCGAGTGCTCGCTTCAGCGCCGTCGCCAGAAGGTCTGGGAAGAGGCAGGCGCGGATTGTCTTGATGAAGAGACGCGCGACAAGCTCTGTATGGCCGCCGTCGCACTCGCGGAGTCGGTGAACTATCGTGGTGCTGGCACGCTTGAATACCTCTATGACGAGAGCAAGAACGAGTTCTTCTTCATAGAGATGAACACCCGCATCCAGGTTGAACATCCCGTAACCGAAATGATCACAGGGTTTGACCTTGTTCAGGAAATGATCCGCGTTTGTGGCGGTGAACCACTGAGCGTCAGCCAGGATCAGGTCAAGAAATCAGGGCATGCAATCGAGGTGCGCCTCAATGCCGAAGACCCGTTCATGCAATTCCTGCCGTGGCCGGGAAAGGTCGAGAGCCTGAAAATCCCGGAAGGGGAAGGCATTCGCTTCGACCACTTCATGTATGAAGGCTATCAGATCCCGCCATTCTACGACTCGCTGATCGGGAAGTTGATCGTTCACGGTAAGGATCGTGCCGATGCCATTTCCAAGATGGCAACTGCGCTGGACGGGCTCGAGATCAATGGCCTGAAAACCACCGTTCCACTCCACAAATCCTTGGCAAGAGACGCTGGTGTCGCCTCCGGCGATTTCCATACGCAGTGGCTTGAGCCGTGGCTGGAAGCAGGGAACCTGAAACCCGAGAACACGTGAGGAAGCCAGAATGAAAACCAGATACACATTTGGAGGCGACGAGCACGTCTATGTCGAGATGGATGACGAAATGTCCCTCGACGCGTTCTTCAAGTCTCTTTCCATGAGCAACGCGGTGCGCGACGCCAAGATTGAGGGCGTCACCGAGATTTGCCCTGCGAACGCCTCGTTCCAGGTTCGCTTCGATCCAGATGTCATCGCTCCCGATGACATCATGGCAAAGGTCAAGGAGCTCGAGCATAAGGCGGAAACCGCAGAGAAGCGCCTGACCACACGGATCATAGAGATCCCTGTTTTCTACAAGGACCCCTGGACACACGAGACGCTGATGCGGTTCCGCGAACGCCATCAGGACCCGAATGGAACCGATCTCGACTATGCTGCGAAAATCAACGGGTATGCCTCGGTAGACGACTTCATCGAGGCGCATCACTCACAGCCCTGGTTCGTGTCTATGGTGGGCTTTGTTGCGGGCTTGCCATTTCTCTATCAGCTGGTCGAACGCGAAAAGCAGCTTCAGGTTCCGAAATACCTGAGCCCCCGGACGGACACGCCGAAACTGACTGTGGGCTACGGTGGCTGCTTCTCCTGCATCTATTCCGTGCGCGGTGCCGGCGGCTATCAGATGTTCGGTGTCACCCCGATGCCCATCTACGATCCGGAACAGAAGGTCGCGCATTTGAAGGACTTCATGGTTTTCTTCAAACCCGGCGACATCGTGAAATGGAAGCCGATCGACCGTGCCGAATATGACGCCATCGTCGCGGCGGTCGAAGACGGCACCTACGTGCCGCGGATCGCCGAGGTCGAGTTCGATCTCGATGAGTTCAACGCCGACATGCGCGGCACCAATGCAAAGATGTTGGAGGCCCTCAATGACGCTTAAGATCAAAAACCCCGGCCTTGCGACCTCCATTCAGGATCTTGGCCGCATCGGCTATTTCCATCTCGGCATCCCGCTTGGCGGCGCCATGGACCGCTATGCGCTGCGCGCTGCAAACATGCTCGTCGGCAATGATGAAGGTGCAGCCTGTCTCGAAGCGGTCTTCATGGGGCCGGAGATCGAGTTTACGCAAACCGCTACTGTCGCAGTGACCGGCGCACAGCTTCCGATCAAGGTTGATGGGGAATACCAGGAGGCCTGGACGTCCTTCGTCGTCAAAGCGGGCCAGACGCTGAGCTTCGATTTCCTGCAGTCCGGCGCGCGCATTTACATCGCTGTCAGCGGTGGAATCACAACGCCCGAGGCTCTGGGCAGTCGGTCCACATATCCCATTGGAGCTCTTGGAGGCGTGGAAGGCCGCGCTATCCAAACTGGAGATGAACTGCCGACAGGTGGTTCGGAAGGACCCGGTGCCGGTCGCACCGTTTCGGAACCTCTTCGCCGAAAACCAGGAACACCTGCCAGTCTGCGCGTACTCCCCGGGCTGTACTGGCATCGCCTGACGGACGAGGCCGGTGCCGGGTTCTTCGAAGATGAGTGGAAGGTGGCGCCTGAAGCGGACCGTATGGGTTATCGCTTCAAGGGCGGGCGTCCGCTGGAGTTCGTGGATCGCGAACAACCGTTTGGTGCGGGCGCTGATCCTTCGAATATCGTGGATGGCTGCTACTCCTACGGCTCCATCCAGGTGCCGGGCGGGACCGAGCCAATCGTTCTGCACCGCGATGCGGTGTCAGGCGGCGGCTACTTCACCCTTGGCGCGGTCATTTCGGCCGACATGGATCTTATCGGTCAGCTTCAGCCACATACCTCGGTCAAGTTCGAAAAAGTCGACATGGCCAAGGCGCTCGACGCCCGAAAGGAACGCAAAGGAATGCTTGCAAGAATAAGAGAAGAGCTCGTCTAAGAGTCAGAACTCCAACCTGAAATCGCGAGAAATCGCCTCAGACTACTGTAACTGACAAGGAGATCAGAACAATGAAACTCGTCCTGAAGACGGCCACGGCACTGGCTTTGAGTGCTGCATTTCCAGCCACGGCATTCGCCGAAGACGCCTGGTTCCCCTATCCTGCGCAGGAAGTCACACCGGCTTTCTCCGCAGATGGTGAAGTCAGCGCCGTGACCTACGAAGCCCTTGAAGCGGCTGAACAAGCCTGGAACATTTGCGTGTCATTCCCGCACATGAAAGACGCGTACTGGCTCGGTGTCGACTATGGCGTGACCGCGGAAGCCGAGCGTCTTGGCGTCAACCTGAATGTAGTTGAAGCCGGTGGCTATACCGAACTAGCTCGTCAGATCAGCCAGATCGAAGACTGTGTTGCCGGCGGTGCTGATGCGGTTGTTGTCGGCGCGATTTCTTTCGACGGCCTGAACAACGTCATCGCGGAAGTCGCGGGGCAGGGGATCCCAGTCATCGATGTCATCAACGGCGTTTCGTCCGATGCCATCTCGGCCAAGTCTTTGGTCTCGTTCCGCACGATGGGTTACGAGACGGGCGCATATCTGGCCGAACGCCACCCCGCAGGAAGCGATCCGGTACAAGTCGGCTGGTTCCCTGGTCCCGCTGGTGCCGGCTGGGTTGAAGCCGCCCATGCGGGTTTCATGGAAGCCGTAGAAGGGTCTGCTGTCGAGGTGCTTGAACCTCGCTATGGCGACACTGGCAAGGAAACTCAGCTGGCCCTCGTCGAAAACGTGCTGCAAGCAAATCCCGATGTGCGCTACCTCGCAGGCACCGCGGTAACCGCGGAGGCAGCTCAGGGTCTGATCCGCGAGCGTGGCTTGCAGGGCGAAGTGGATTTGCTGGCCTTCTACATGACGCCCGGCGTCTACACCGGAATTCAGCGGAACTTCATCCTTGCTGCCCCCGCTGACAGCATGGTGATCCAAGGCCGCATCGCGATCGACCAGGCCGTCCGTATCCTCGAGGGCAAGGACTACATCCAGCATGTTGGTCCTGAGATTTTCGTCGTGGATCCCGAAAACATTGGTGAAGTTGAGCGCACCAACATCCTTCCCCCGGATGGATTTGCGCCTGTCTTCTCCGTGTCCAACTAACTACCTCTCCCTGTTGGACTGCGGGCCGGTTAGGGCCTGTCCCACCGGCCCGCATTTTTTGGAGATCAGGATGTCATCACAACCACTCATCGAAACCAAAGCGCTCACAAAGCAATATCCGGGCGTACTTGCCTTGAACGCGGTCGACTTCGACCTTCACTCGGGCGAAGTTCACGTTCTCTTTGGTGAGAACGGCGCTGGAAAGTCGACTCTCATTTCAATGCTCGCTGGCGCGAACTTTCCAACACAGGGCAGTGTTGTCCTCGACGGTCAGGAAGTGAAGTTCGACAGCGTCGCCGATGCTCAGGACAAGGGCATCTACACCGTTTTTCAGGAATTCTCTCTGATCCCGACGCTCACTGTAGCTCAGAACATCTTTTTGGGCTGGGAGCCCATGAAGGGTCCTTTCATCGACCATCGCACCATGCGTAAACGCGCGCATGAAATGCTCCTCGAGCTCGGGTTCGATATCGATCCGAATGAGACCACCTCGCACCTGTCGCGGGCACAGCAACAGATGGTCGAGATTACCAAGGCTTTTCACGGCGATCTCAAGGTGCTCATTCTCGATGAACCGACGGCCTCACTCACGGACAAGGAGGTCGACCACCTCTTTGAGTTCGTCAATGAGCTCAAAGCCAAGGGTGTCGGGATCATCTATATTTCGCACCGCATCCAGGAATTTTCGCGCATTGCAAACAGGATCACGGTTCTGCGCGACGGTGGCAAGATCGGTACCGTCGATATGGCGGACACAGACGAAGATGCGCTGGTCGAAATGATGACCGGGCGGGCGATCGACGAAATTTACCCCAAGATCGAGAAGGGATCCGGGGAAGTTCTGCTGACCGTTGAGGGGCTCAGAACGGCAGGCATTCATGATGCCTCCTTCGAGGTGCGGGCGGGCGAAGTCCTGGGCGTTGCGGGGCTTGTGGGGTCCGGGAAATCGCGCCTTTTCCGCACTGTCATGGGCCTGACGACCCGCTTGCAAGGCACGGTGAAAATGCGCGGCAAGGACATCAGTCATGCGCCGACGCGCGACATCATCAAGGAAGGCATCTATTACCTCTCGCCTGACCGCAAGGGGGAAGGGCTCGACCTTGCCAAGCCGTCCAGGGACAATCTCGCGATCAATCTAGTCATGGGGGACAAGGTTGGGGGCGACGGTCAGCTGGTCAAATGGTCCGAAGTCAACTCCGAAGCCGCAACGATCTCGGACCATGTGGAGTTGCACGAGGGTTATCGCAACAAGCCGGTGTCCCAGCTTTCTGGCGGCAACCAGCAGAAGGTACTGTTTGGCAAATGCTTTGGCCAGAATGCCGACATCATCATCTTTGATGAGCCCACGGTTGGTGTCGACATGGGCACCCGTGCCGCACTCTATCTGCTGATCAAGGAACTCGCCGAGTCCGGCAAAGCCGTGGTCGTGATTTCTTCAGATCTTCCTGAGGTCATGAACCTCTCTCATCGGATGCTTGTTCTGGCGCATGGCCACATCTCGGCGGAGCTGACTGGTGACGGCATGACTGAGGAGCAGGTCCTCAAATTCTTCTTCGACGAAACCGGAGCAAAACTATGACAATAGAAGCAAAGAAGACCGGGGCCTTCGATCCCGTCCGAAAGACCTTTATCAAGGTTGGCGTCTTGCCATTCTTCCTGGTTGGTGCGCTGATCATTTTCACCGCGCTTTCTGACAAATTCCTCAGCCTTCAGAACCTCGTCAATGTCGCACGACAGTCGGTCTATCTGGTGCTGGCGTCGATGGGACAGATGCTCGTTCTGATATCTGGTGGGTTCGATCTATCGGTCGGCACCGCGATTGCGCTGACATCCGTTGTCTCAGCTCTCGGGATGGTTTGGTTTGCAGGGATCTTTCCGGACGCGATCTGGCTCGCAATCACCCTCGGTGCGTTTATGGGCTTTGCCGCAGCAATCGCTGTTGGCCTCATCAACGGTGTTGGCGTCGCATACTTTGATGTGTCCCCCTTCATCATGACGCTTGGTGTGTCGTCTGTTGGTGCAGGGCTGGCGCTCTTTCTGACCGGAGGCGTACCGGTTTCGAACCTGCCTTTCGCATTCGGCGATACGTTCGGCTTCGGAAGGCTCTTTGGGGTGCCTATTCCCGTCATCATCGCAGCCGTCTGTATCATCGTCATGTGGCTTTTCATGTCGCGGACGCGCCTCGGCACGCAGGTTTATGCTGTTGGCGGCAACATCAAAGCGGCCCATCTTTCGGCGATCAACACCAAGCGGACGCTTTTGATGGCCTATGTCATCTGTGCGCTGATTGCATCCTTGACCGGCTTGCTGCTCACGGCACGCGTTGAATCCGGCGAAGCCAATCTTGGCAGCACAATCGCATTGGAGTCGATTGCAGCTTGTGTGATTGCAGGTGTCTCACTCAGAGGCGGTATTGGCCGGGTCGAGAACGTGGTCCTGGGTGCATTCTTCATCGTCCTTGTTCAGAATGGCATGAACCTGGCCCAAATCAGTTCCTATATGCAGATGGTTCTGCTTGGCGCACTGCTCATCCTCGCCGTGATCTTTGATCAGATGCGCTACCGGATGATCCTGAGTGGCAATTAACGAATACGCAAAAGACCGGGGCCGGCAACAACCGGCCCCATTTTCGTTTCAGTTATGAAAGGAGAACAGTCTCGAACACACAGGGCTTACGGGTGCCACCAGATTGAGCGTCAAAAGGTTGGGGGCGTACAAGCACTCACCAGAACGCAAGGTTCGGGTCCGACCTGACGAAATCGATGGGGCCTTTTGCTGTCGAAATAGTAGGCATCTCCGGGACCCAGTATCTTGCGTTGATCATCGACCGTAATTTCAATTCGACCTGAGATGACGACCCCGCCTTCTTCGCCTTCGTGGACGTACATGACGCGTCCGGTGTCAGCCCCGATCTCATAGGTCTCGTAGAGTATCATCATGGCACGGCCCAGCAGATCGGTTCCGACCTGTTTTAGAGAGAGCCGACCCTTCCCGATCTCCGGCAGATCTTCGGCAGCATAGAAGGTCGTCTTCTCCATCTCCGGTTCGAATTCGAAGAACTCAGACAGGCTAACAGGGATGCCGTCCAGAACCCGCCGCAACGCTCCGACAGATGGGTTTGTCTTACCAGATTCCATGAGCGAGATCGTCGAGTTTGGCACACCGGTCTTCTTCGCAAGCGCTCTTTGAGACAACCCTGCTCGCTCTCTGAGAGCGCGCAATCGGGCACCAAGGATGAGGTCTTCATGCGATGTGTTCGTCATGTTCAAAATACTCAAAATGCGAAATTTGATTCTATATAAATCAACTAGTTACCGAACACAAGAAACAGGCTTTTACAGCATCGTGAACGCCTACAGGATACGAAAAGCAGGCCTCGTCGCCCTGATTCGAAAAGGAAGAAAACCATGTTGAACGCGGAAATCAGCACTCGCAAAGACAAAGCCATCTCTCGCGGCGTCGGAATGCAAACCCAGATCTACGCTGACCGGGCAAAAAACTCGGAAGTTTGGGATGTGGAGGGAAATCGCTATATCGATTTCGCCGCAGGTATTGCCGTCGTGAACACCGGCCACTGCCATCCAAAGGTCATGGCAGCAGTGGAGCGGCAGATGGGTTCTTTCACCCACACCTGTCACCAGGTGCTGCCTTACGAGAACTACGTGCGGCTTGCTGAGCGCTTGAACGCGAGCGTATCCGGCGATTTCGAGAAGAAGACTGTTTTCGTGACGACCGGCGCCGAAGCGGTCGAGAACGCGATCAAAGTGGCGCGTGCTTACACTGGCCGTCCGGCGGTCATTGCCTTCGGGGGCGGCTTTCATGGCCGCACATTCATGGGCATGAGCCTCACCGGCAAAGTAGTACCTTACAAACAAGGTTTCGGGGCGATGATGCCCGACGTCTATCACGTGCCGTTCCCGATCGGCGTGCATGGGGTTTCCACGGAAGATTCGATGAATGCCCTGAACAAGCTCTTCAAGGCAGACCTCGATCCCTGGCGGGTCGCGGCGATCATCTTTGAGCCGGTACAGGGGGAGGGCGGTTTCTATCCTGCTCCTGCCGAACTTGTACGTGGGATCCGCGCGCTTTGTGATGAGCATGGGATTGTGATGGTCGCGGACGAGATCCAGACTGGCTTCGCGCGCACAGGCAACCTCTTTGCCATGGATGGCTATGGCGTCGCACCCGATCTGACCACGATGGCGAAAGGTCTCGCGGGTGGCTTGCCGCTCGCGGCCGTCACCGGCAAGGCCGAGATCATGGATGCGGCCGGCCCTGGTGGACTTGGTGGAACCTACGGCGGCAACCCGCTCGGGATTGCGGCGGCCCATGCTGTTCTTGATGTCATCGAGGAAGAAGACCTCTGCGCACGTGCAAATGAGCTGGGGTCGCGTCTGCGCCAGCGGCTTGAATCAATCCGTGCCACAACTCCGGAAATCGTCGATATTCGCGGACCCGGTTTCATGGTGGCTGCTGAATTTAACACCCCGAATGGCTCAGCCCCCAGCCCTGAATTCACGCAGAAGGTTCGCACCGAGGCTCTCAAGCGCAACCTCATTCTTCTAACCTGCGGCGTTTATGGCAACGTCATTCGCTTCCTCGCCCCGATCACCATTCAGGATGAAGTCTTTGCCGAGGCGCTCGACATTCTTGAAGCGTCGATAGCTGCCGCGCGGGAGAACTGATCATGCTGAAGCTGAACGATCCTGCACTTTTCGAGACCCGCGCCTATGTAAATGGGCACTGGATCGAGAACGGCAGCAGCTTTCCGGTCTTCAATCCTGCGACCGGGGACAAGATTGCGGATGTGACCGACCTTGGCGTCGAAGACGTCACGCTCGCCATCGACGGTGCTTACGATGCCAAGGCGTCCTGGGCGGCCAAGACAGGCAAGGAGCGCGGTGCGATCCTGCGCAAGTGGCATGATCTGATGGTCGAGAACATCGACGATCTGGCCGCTATCCTGACCGCTGAAATGGGTAAGCCT
Organism: Loktanella sp. IMCC34160; assembly: GCF_004145845.1. Lineage (GTDB taxonomy): Bacteria > Pseudomonadota > Alphaproteobacteria > Rhodobacterales > Rhodobacteraceae > SELP01. The sequence continues at coordinate 146,662 of NZ_SELP01000006.1, forward strand.
CTGGCCGAGGCCAAGGGCGAGATCATGTATGGTGCGTCCTATGTCGAATGGTTTGCTGAAGAGGCTAAACGCATCTACGGGGATGTGATCCCCGGCCATCTGCCCGACAAGCGCATTGTGGTCCTGAAGCAACCGGTCGGTGTCGTCGGCTCGATCACGCCCTGGAACTTCCCTAATGCGATGATTGCCCGCAAGGTTGCGCCTGCGCTCGCCGTTGGCTGCACCTTTGTTGCGCGCCCCGCCGAACTGACGCCGCTGTCTGCCCTGGCCATGGCTGTGCTGGGCGAACGCGCCGGAATTCCAAAAGGCGTGTTCAGCGTGATCCCGAGCAGCGACGCATCCGCTATCGGCAAGGAGCTTTGCGCCAACCCCAAGGTGGCCAAGATCACCTTTACCGGCTCCACCCGTGTTGGGAAAATTCTGATGGAGCAGGGGGCTTCCACGGTCAAGAAAGTCTCGATGGAGCTTGGGGGCAACGCGCCGTTCATCGTGTTCGACGACGCAGATGTCGATGCCGCTGTTGAGGGCGCGCTGGTCGCTAAGTACCGGAACGCCGGTCAGACATGCGTCTGCGCCAATCGGATCTACGTTCAATCGGGTGTCTACAAGGAATTCTCCGAGAAACTCGCAAAGCGCGTGTCGGCGCTGTCTGTCGGGGATGGCTTCGAGGAAGGTGTAGCGATCGGTCCATTGATCAATGAGGCCGCCCTGTCGAAGGTCGAAGCTCATCTCTCGGATGCAATTTCCAAAGGTGCGAGAATTGCGACAGGCGGCAACCGGCATTCTCTTGGAGGGACTTTCTTCGAACCGACCGTCGTCACCGATGTGACCCGCGGTATGCAGGTGCAGTACGAAGAGACCTTTGGGCCGATTGCGCCGCTCTTTGAGTTCGAAACGGAGGAAGAAGCTGTCGAACTGGCGAATGATACGGACTTCGGCCTTGCCGGTTACTTTTATGCCAAGGACATATCCCGCGTTTGGCGCGTCGCCGAGCGCCTTGAGACTGGCATGGTCGGCATCAACACCGGGTTGATCTCGACGGAAGTCGCCCCCTTTGGCGGCGTCAAGCAATCGGGTCAGGGCCGCGAAGGCTCCAAATACGGAGCCGAAGATTACCTCGAACTCAAATACATGTGCTTCGGCGAGATCCACTGAAATCGCTGAACCAATCCAAGGACATGGCCTTGCCGGACAGCAAGCCCTTGCTGCGGGACGTCAATGCCTTGTTCTAGAAAGTTGCTGACGGGCCAGCCCCTTGGTAACGGACACTGACCTTGGCTAAGATCTGTTATCTGCTGGTCTTCAACGAGAAGAAGATCAGAGATGTCAAAACGGACGAACAATTCGCCGAATTTCGGGGCGAAAGTGGGGCGGGTGGCCCTACTCAGCTGGGTCCGGGCGGCCGACATGTCCTATCCATCAATGCGGTAGGCCCGAATCATTGCGGTTCCGGGCAAAGACTGGCGCATTGCCAAGGTGCTGGTATGCGCACCTCAAACAGGCTGGCGCCAGACTCCTGGGTCGAGGCTCTGGTTGAGGCCATCACCCTGAACGGCTCGCCCGAGAACATCACCGCTCGCCGGGGCTCGCAGCTTGGGTCTTTCGCCTGAATCGACCGGTTGCGCCGCTCAGGCTTCCGCAACTCAATGGACGTCAAGGGGTGGTGCCCCACTACTTCATCGAGCGGCTCTGTCGAAACCTGAAGTACGAATGCATCGATCTGCACGGTCGTCCATAGTTCTGGCGTTTAGCCCTTTCCGAAATCCCTCAATATACCGTCGGCATTGATAATGGATTGCGCGATCTCGACTGTTGTCACCCGCTTTGCCATCGCTTGCTTGCGAATGATGGCGTATGCATCCTTATCGTCTATCCCATGGTGGCGCATCAGGATAAATTTTGCGTCATTAAGCTTTTGTAGATTGTCGAGCCGAGCTCGAATCTTGCTTATTTCTTTGTCGAAGCGACGTTGTTCCGACCAAAACTGTCGCGCCATCAGAATTGAGCTCATTACCCCGGCAGCTCTGACGGGTTTGGTGATGACCGCATTGGCTTTGATCTCGAAAAGCCCCTCAAGAACTGAAGGATTTTCATACTCTATCATTGCGACGATGGCAGGTAGCTCACCTTTATGTTTGCTAAGTATAGGTTTGATTTCAAGCGGGCTTGTCTCGTCCACGTCCACAAAAAGAATATCAATGTTTTCAGGCAGCATTGAAGGAATTGGCCATATGGACTCAAAGCCGCAACCGATACGGTGGATCTGACGCAACAATGCATCCGCTGTCTTGTCTCGCGGATGCATCACCCCAACATTCAGATCACGCAGATTGTTGATGAAGTCGCTCATCCGCTGCGGTGCCTCTCGGCTATTTCGAGTGTGCGTAGGCTCCAGTCGTCAATTTCCGGATAGACCAGGTAGGGATCAGGCTTGATCATGTGCCTTACCATGTTCTTGATATCAAACTCGCCGTTCTCGTCGACAATCGCAATCCGGGACTGAAGGTAGGTGTGATTATTGTCCGGATCGATCTTGATCTCGCCTTGAGGCGCCTGAAAAGTCATCCCGAGCAGGGCATCGCGCAGCGCGTCGGTATCCAGCTCCCCGCATTCGCTCAACGCACGCGCGAACATATGCATCTGGCAGTAGGAAGCTTCGCAGCAGCTAGTTACGTCTGAAATCGTGCCAAACTTGTTCCTGTAGCTGTCGAGGAATTTCCGGTTTGCTTCGGAATCGATCGACCGGAAATAGGGCGCCGCGGTGATATGCCCGACAGAGGCCTCGGCACCTATCTCGGCAATTTCTCCCTCGTTGGTCGTCAAACTTGCAATGGGACATTCAATTCCGCGACCTCCGGCTTTGTGGTAAGCAGAATAGAAATTGATGCAGCCCTGGCCGACAACCGTCGAAAAAATTGCGTCGGGCTTCACTTTTTGGATGTTCGAAATCACGCTTTTGAAACGGGCGACTCCGGCGGTCAGCGGTACGTATTCTTCCCCAACGACTTCTCCACCGCCTTGGCGGATGACGTTCCGCATGACCCGGTTCGACTCGCGGGGGTAGATGTAGTCAGATCCAACAAAGTATATGCGCTTGCCAAAGGTCTCCATGAGGTAATTCGCAAGCGGGACGCTATTTTGGTTTGGAGTTGCACCGCCATACATGACATTCGACGAATACTCGAAGCCTTCATACAATGTGGGATAAAAGAACAGCGCGTTTCGCCGTTCGACAATGGGAAGAACTTCCTTCCGTGTCGAAGACATGTAGCATCCGAAGATCACGTTTATCTTGTCATCGACGATCAACCTTTCAGCGAGTTCGCCGTATCGTTTGACGACAGAGCCCGGATCGTAGGCAACCGGTTCAATTGTTCGCCCCCGCACACCACCAGCGGAGTTGATCTCGTCAATCGCGAGCAGAGCGCCATTGAGTTGCGATTTCTCGATAATGGAGGTGACGCCCGAAGTCGAAAAGAGAATTCCAACTCGCCAAGTGTCTAGTTTGGTCACCGATGTTGCCTTTCATGCATACGTTCGAATATTATTCGAGTTCCCTCCAAGCGCGCAAGAAGTCGAATATCACCGATAGTTTCCGCTTCTTGACCGACAGAGTCGAGTAGGTAGTCGGCAAGGGGGAAATCCAGGTGTTTTCGGACTGTCCGCCGAATGCCCCGCGCTCCGAACCGCTCATCGTAACTCTTCTTGGCGAGAAAATCGATCGCAGTACGATCAAGCTTGATCTGGCAGGAGTGTTTGCGCAGCCGGGCGTTCAGTCTTTCAACCTCAACCGCCAGTATGTCCGGTATCTGTTGGGCGCTGATCCAGTTGAATGTTTCGATATGGTCAATCCGATTGATGAATTCCGGCGGGAAGCGCCGGAGCAGGACATTTATCATGATGTCGTGGACACGGGCTCTATTTGACTTCGGCGGAATTCCCTGGAGGAACCGTCTGCGGTTGCGCAGGCGGTCGAGCTCTTTTGTACCCAGATTGCTCGTCATAAACACGATCGAGTTTCGAAACGAAATGGTTCGTTCGCCTGACGCAACAGTCAGCATACCATTGTCGAATACATTGAGTAGCGCGAGGACAACCTCATCGCTGGCTTTCTCTAGTTCGTCAAACAACACGATGCCAGGTAGGTTTCGGCTACCTTCAATCTTTTCTTGGTTGAGGATCGTCGTCCCTTCTTTGGATCCGACATAGCCAGGCGGGGCGCCCGTAAGCGCAGCAGCATAATGCTCTTGGGCCAGCGTATTCATGTCGACGCGACAAACCGCATCCGCATCACCGTACAGTGCACGTGCGAGCAAACGCACGGTTTCGGTCTTGCCGACGCCGGTGGGGCCGGTGAACATTACGGAGGCAAGTGGCCTGCGAGGGTCACCTATATCAGCCGAAATTGTCCTGAGATACCGGATGAGTTCATCAATGACATGATCCTGCCCAATGATGTGGGCGCGAAGTTCGGCCTCAATACCCGCGACATCGAAACCAAAGCGCGACGAAGCGAGTCGTGGGCTTCCACTGTGCCCGCGCGCGGATATGCAGTTTTCTTCATCTAGCGCGCGCTTCTGGCGCATTTCACGCTCTGTGTCTTGGATACGATCAGTCAGGAATGGCATCGCGGATTTTCGGGAACACCTTGGGCTTGGCGCCACGGGAGAATAGCGCCAAGCCGCCGGGGCGTCTCAGCCCGCCTCCTTTTCCTTTGCGGCGGTTGGCAAGTTGCCGACCGGGCATTGAGCTACCCCAATGGTAGAGCGAGTCAATTTCTCGACCTGCTCCTGTGTCGCTTTCGCATCGTTCACCCAATTTCGATAGAACTCGAATGGGCAGTCCGCTACGCCTTTGTCACCGTCACCAGATGCGTGAACACCGGTGTATCCCCGGTGCAGGAGTTTGAAGAGGTGGTTCTGTGACTGGTCGTTGGCGCGCGCATCACGAATTTCTGGAATGGAAAGCTGAGCATACTGAATGCCCATCTCTTCCTCGCCGCATTCGCCCAATGTTCGACCATCGAAACCAATGATCGCCGAGTGTCCGAAGTAGCTGTAGACGCCATCAAACCCGGCTGCATTTGCGACCGCAACATAAGAGTTATTCGCCCAGGCCATCGCCTTGGCCATAATGACCTGCTGGTCCTTGGCCGGATACATGTAACCCTGACAGCGCACGATCAGCTCGGCGCCCTTCATGGCACAGTCGCGCCAAATCTCGGGATAGTTGCCGTCATCGCAGATGATCAGGCTAATCTTCAGTCCCTTTGGGCCCTCGGCCACGAATGTCTCGCCGCCAGGGCACCACCCCTCAATCGGACACCAGGGCAGGATCTTGCGGTACTTCTGCACGATCTCGCCCTTGTTGTTCATCAAAATGAGCGTGTTGTAGGGGTTCTTGCGCGGATGCTCTTCGTGCCTTTCACCAGTCAGCGAGAACACGCCCCAAGTATTAGCTTTGCGGCAGGCCCGCGCAAAGACCTCGGTCTCGTCGCCAGGGATGACTGCGGCGGTCTCCATCATTTCGCCGGGATCGTACATAATGCCCTGAGTGCTGTATTCCGGGAAGATCACTAGATCCATGCCTGGCAGACCCTGTTTCATGCCGACGATCATGTCGGCGATTTTTTCAGCGTTCTCCAGAACTTCGGCCCTGGTGTGCAGTCGGGGCATCTTGTAGTTGACGACGGCCACGCCGACTGTGTTGTCGCTACTGGATATATCACCATGTCGCATGTCGGATTCCTTTCTTGTGCGGGTGTGAATTGGATTGAGAATTCAAAACGGATCAGAACGTCAGGTGCCTTTCGATGACGTCGTGCGTCAGGTCATCTTTGGTACCCGTCATTGCTATGCGCCCCTTGTCCATCACGATAAAACGGTCTGATGCGGCGCGGGCGAATGGGATGTTTTGTTCAACCAGAACGATGCTGATGCCGCGGTCGCGATTGAGGTGAACGATGGCTTCCTCGATTTGCTTCACGACATTCGGTTGAATTCCCTCGGTTGGTTCGTCGAGGACAAGGATCTTGGGTTCCATCGCCAAAGCCCGAGCGATGGCAAGTTGTTGCTGTTGGCCACCGGACAGATCGCCTCCACGCCGGTTCAGAAACTCGCGCAGGATCGGGAACAGATCGAGGAGATAATCCGGGATAGTGCGCTGGCCGTCCGTCCTCGCGTAAGTGCCCATCACAATGTTCTCGCGAACGGTAAAACGCGGGATGATCTCACGGCCCTGCGGAATGTAACCGATGCCCAATCGGGCGCGTTCGTATGGTCTGGAGTCGAGAATTTCGTGACCATCGAATATGAGCCTGCCCGACGTTCTGTCGGTCAGCCCCATGATCGACTTCAGAAGCGTGGTCTTTCCGACCCCGTTGCGACCCAGGATTGATAGGAATTCCCCCTGTTCCATCTTGAATGATAGGTCCTGCAGTACCGGGCTTTTGCCGTAGTAGGAGTAGAGGTTCGCGACTTGAAGGATGCTCATGGTTCAATGTCCCAAATAGGCGGATTTGACGGCCTCGTTGGTTTCGATCTCGGCGATCGATCCCTCTGCCAACTTCTTCCCCTGGGCCATAACCGTGATCCGGTCGGCCACTTGGCGAACGAAGGACATGTCGTGTTCAACAACTATCAGGGCGTGAGCCGAGCGCAGGGTCTTGAAAATCTCTGCCGTTTTGTCGGTTTCCTGGATGGTCATCCCGGCGGTAGGTTCATCCATCAGGATCAGCTTACTATCTTGCGCGATCAGCATCGCAATTTCGAGCCACTGTGTTTCGCCGTGTGACAGGTTTCCGGCAAGCTGGTCGCGTTTTGCGCCTAGTTCGACAAGTTCGAGGATACATTCAGTCTCAGAGCTCTTACGGCGTCCAAAGCTCGAAAGCGTCTGCAACAGGCCATATCGCTTGGAGCGTGCAACTTCCAAATTCTCGTCAACCGTCAGTTCTTTGAAGACTGATGGAACCTGGAATTTTCTACCAATTCCGCGGCGTGCGCGTTGGAATTCGAGCATGTTCGAGATCTCTTTGCCCTCGAACTGAATTGAACCGCCAGTCGGTTGGGTCTTGCCGCAGATCAGGTCGAGGGTGGTCGATTTTCCAGCGCCATTGGGACCCAGCAGACAAAGAATTTCACCCTGGTCCACCGTAAGGTCGAAGCCGTCCACGGCGCGGAGGCCACCAAACACGACATGCAGATCGGTGATATCAAGAAGTGCCATCAGAGGGCTCCTTTGGTCTGGCTTCGATTAGGTCCTTTGGCAACTTTTGCGCTCGAACTTCCCCTGGTGTTTCGGCTGGATAGCAAGCGACCAGCGCCTGCGATCACCCCGTGCAAACCTCTCGGCATGAAAAGGACGACCAGTACAAAACCGGCGCCAAGGATCAGATTCCAGCCTTCAACGAAGACGTCAGACAGGCGTCCCTCGAGGATGTTCACGATAATCGCACCAAAGGCAGCGGCGATCACGGATTCACGCCCACCGACTGCGCACCAGATGACGATGGCAAGGCTGAAGGAAACACTCATGTAGGTCGGCGACGCAAATTCGAGCACCAGAACGTAGAGCATTCCGGCCCACCCCGCGAGGGCCGCCGAGATGCAAAAGACCATCGTCTCGTAGGTCGCGACATTGTAGCCGAAGAACCTGACACGGATCGCGTCCTCACGAATGGCGCGCAGAATCAGGCCGAACTTGCTGTGCACCAAATAGAGACCAATCAGAACAGCAACGATCAGGCAGCCAGCAACCAAATAGTAGAATTGTGCGCTGTAGGTATCGACCGTCCACTCGAAGATCGTCAGCGGTGCGAGCCCGGTCAATCCGTTTTGACCCCCTGTGAATCCCTGCTGTTCGATGACTAGCAGCTGGAAAGCGACCAGGAACGCCAAGGTGATGACCGCGACGAACACACCGGAGATCCGCGCCCGGAACATGAAAACAGCGATAAGCCCACCGACCAGCGCAGGCACCAATAGCCCAGCAACTAGAGTGAAGGGCAGAGAATGGAACGGAACCCAGAACCATGGCAGGCTCTCGACATTGTTCCAGCCCATGAAGTCGGGCAGGCCGCTCTGACTGGCCTTTAACTTAAGATGCATCGCCATGATATACGACCCGATGCCGAAAGTTGCGGCCTGACCAAGGTTGAGCAGACCGGCCGTTCCCCATGACAAAGCAAGCGCCATCGAAACGATGCCAAGGCTCAGGTAGCGCGAATAGGTGTTCAGTTCGTAGCCGTCGAAACCCAAGATGATTGGGAAGCCCAACAGGATGACAGCTGCGAATAGCGCGAAAGTATTGAGATCGGTTTTTAGTTTCTTGCTCATGTCGTTGCCTCAGCCTCGGGTTTTCTCGGGAAACAGTCCGCGGGGACGAAGGCGGATCAGCAGAATGACGCAGGCCAGCACAGCGATCCGTCCAAGCGTGTCGTTTATCACCATCGAAAAAATCGCGGTCACCTCGCCCATCATCACCGAGGCCACAGCCGCGCCTAGCAGGCTGCCAAGTCCGCCGATGATCACGACAAGGAACGCATCGACGACAAGGCTGGTTCCCATCGTCGGGATCGTGCTGAAGAGAGGCGTGATTAAAGCACCGGCTATTCCGGCCAGACCGGCGCCATATGCAAAGGTTAGTGAATAGATGCGCCGGGTTTCGATTCCATAGCACTCGGAGATATTTCGGTTCTGGATGGTAGCGCGCAACTTGGTGCCGAATTCAGTGCGTGTCAGTAAGGCCCAGGTGGCAACCAGAACGCCGATGGACAAGAAAATGACGAAAATTCGGTAATTCGACATCACTAGGCTCCCGATTTCGATATTGCCCCCCAAGATCTTTGGACCTTGTACGAAACGGGATTCCGGGCCGATCACGATGCGGACCAGCTGCTGTAAGATAATACCTATCCCCCAGGTGGCTAGGATGGTGTCGAGCGGTCGACTATAAAGGCGCCGCACAATTGTCAGCTCGATAAGCCAGCCAATTGCCGCCACGACCAGAAATACGAATGGAAGTGCAAACAGGATGCCGAAGCCAAGATAGTGTTGCAGCGCCCAGGTCGTGTAGGCCCCCAGCATCACAAACTCGCCATGGGCAAGATTGATAACCCCCATCGATCCGTAGATGATCGCAAGTCCCAATGCGATGATCAGCAGGATCGAGGCCATACTTAGCCCCGAGAACAGTTGATTGATGATAACGTCCATAATCTTTCCCTCGCCTCTTGGTGACATCGGCAGCGGTCTTGGTCTCCCGGCCTTGCAACCGGGAGAATTGGATCAGCCATTGACCAGCCCAGAGCCGGTGCAGGTCTGTCCGTCGTAGGCGGCGTAGGGTTTCGGGGCGACGCGCTCGGTCGACTCCAGGATTACATTGGCCTGACCGTCGGCCTGCCATTGTGCTACCTTCGGCCACAGATGCGTGTGCAGGTTCTCGTCAATCAAAACCTTGCCCTGAGGTGCCGCCAATTCGACGCCGACGGCAGCATCTCGGATCGCCTGCGGTGTGACGTCGGACGGATCGAGTTTTTCCAACGCGGCCTTGAATTGGTAGACTTGGAAATAGGCAGCCTCGCTGACAAAATGGGTCACCTGGTCGCCGCCGAACCGGCTCTTATAGGATTCGACGAACCGTTCGTTTTCTGGTGTGGCGTGCCCCATGAAGTAGGGTGCCGACGAGAAGTGACCAGCAGCAGCCTCACCACCGATCGCCTGAACCTCGACCTCGGAGCGGGTCAGGCTAATGACAGGCATCTCTTCAGGATCGAATCCGGCTGCGTGATATTGGCGAGCGAAGGCGACGTCGGAGTCGCCAACCACTGTGGCAAAGATCACATCCGGCTTTTCCGTGCGGATTCGATTGATGACTGAGCTGAAGTCGGAATGGCCGAGCGGCACGTACTCCTCGTGGACGACTTCACCGCCCAGTTCTGCCAGCAACTTCTTGCAGTAGTTATTCTCTTCCTTGGGATAGACGTAGTTGTTGCCGATCAGGTAGAAACGCGGCCCGAAGTTCTCGATCGCCCAGCCGATGACATTGTCCTGCTGCTGGTTGGGAACAGCACCGCCATACATAATGTTTCGCGAGCATTCGCGGCCCTCATAAAGCGTTGGATACCAGTAAAGATTGTCGCGCTGCTCCACCACTGGAAGCACCGCCTGGCGGCTGGCCGAGGTGTAGGAGCCGAATACACTGACACACTTGTCGCGGATCATCAGTCTCCGGGCGCGGTCGGCATAGGTAGCCGGGTCCGATGCCGGGTCTTCGATGATAGGCCTCAGCATCCGCCCATGGATTCCGCCTTGGGCGTTGATCTCTTCGATCGCAAGCAGAGCGGCATCGTGCAGTGTGTGCTCGACCACAGCCACCGAACCTGTGAGCGAAAACAAGAGCCCCACCGGAATGTCATCGCCAACGGCGTAGGCAGGGCGCGCGCCAAGCAGAAGCGCTGGGGCAGAAAGCCCCCCGGTCAAGCCAGCAACGCCGAGTGCGCCCGTTCGTCCAAGAAAGTCTCGTCTTTTCATTGCATCATTCCCCGTTGTTTTCTCGTTGGCCGAAAACGCAAAAAGGCCCCTCAGGTGCTAGGATCTCCTAGGTACCTAAGGGGCCTTATTGCCCATATCGGGAGTTCGAAGCTGAACTCGTAGCAATATCGTTTCACTATCTCAGTATGGAAAGCAACATAAAAATAATGATATTATTCAGTGTGTTGGAGGCATCTTCCTTTCAGAGTTTCATGGGAAAGCCGTCGATCTGCATCTAATTGCGACCGCTCTGAAGCGGAACTGTCGTGACCGAAAGCCGCCATTCGACTTGGCGACCACCGGCGGGAGGCTGCCCGGTCGCCGCTTCGCTCTGGCCGGTCAGGCGATCTTTTCCATGGTTAGGGCCGTCGGGGTTCGGGCAAGCCGAACGCCGCTCCGTCCCGGTCTTGGAAACCGCCGGTTCCCCCGTAAAGCCCGCTGCTGTTCGGACCGGAATGGGTGTCCCCGGCGTCCTGCGCCCAAGGGCTTCGTGCAGCCGGGTGATCCCCCTCCCCATCCGGTCCGGCACTGCGCTTGACGGGTCCCCCACCTGCTCTAGGCGAGGGCCACATGTGGAGCGGGGACTGCGACCGGTCTGTCGAAGTTCCGGTGACATTCTCGCGGGTTTTTTCGGAGGTGCCGCAGGTCACTGCATCCCTGTCTGGGATCGACGCGGCCCACGACCAGAACCTCCCGATCAACGTCGTGCCGCAGAAGATCAGCAGGCGGGGCTTCACCATCAACCTGTCAACCTGGGGAGAAACACACATCGCAAGGGCCTCGGTCAGCTGGCAAGCAATGGGTCCGGCATGAAACACCCAACCCGACCCGAGGACAAGGGCGCCATTCTAGGTGGATCGATATCCGGACTAGTCGCATCCGTGGTTTACTGAAATCTCAAAAAGGTAGAAAAATTAAGGTGATGTCCCCAAATGGGAGCATCCCGAATTACGCTTTCCTTTATGGAGACCACAGGCAGACACCGCCTTTGCGCCCCCCACTCTCTGGCGCGGAGGTGCCTATAGGGATGGGTTGACGCACCACTTCAATCCATCCCTTCCCACAACAGAATCGTGTCTTTGGGTCAGTCGGCCCCGGCGGATAAATCGGGTCGGTCCAATCCATTCCATCGCCTATGCCGCACCTTGTCTCAAACTGTGATGGCTCACCAGACGGCGGGACGCAGGGCATCTAAGGAACGGAGCAAACCCCTGAGAAGATGAGCCGACCGCCCATTTGTCTGCCTGCCTTTTGACAGCAAGCCAACGATACCGGACCTGCGACCTTCTTTTCGAATGCCGGCCCAAGCATGACGCAGGCTTCGTATGATCTAAGCACTCGGCGCGCAGTCGATCCGTAGCTGGATGGGCAATGGCGAAGGTCTGGGAAAATCGCGAATAGTTCGTTCCTGGCGGCTGAATCGAGGGCCGTCAACGCCATTTCTCCGGGGTGGAAACTCTCAGTATGACAGCCTTCAGACGTGACAATTTCGTGTTGATCAAACAACATATGAACATAGGTCACGACCGCAGTGTCGTCTTGTGTGACGCCCGGTGAGCCGACAAAACACGTCGCGGGAACGAGAACTTCGTCCTCACCGAAGTGCAGTTCGGCAAGGTATCCGCCAAACAGGACCCTATGTTGAGGCGATACCCGCAATTCCCGGTCTTGTCCCGGCAGCGTGCCGGCCTCGAAGCAAACCGGCGCGAGGTTACCTTTCCCGGAAACAGTGCTTGATTGTATCCATCGTATTGGCTGCGGGCCGTGGTCCAGCGTATTGACAAGATCGCCGACTTTCAGGGTCTCGATCGGTCGGGGCCCGATGGGGGTGTCAATCTGTGTTCCGGTTACAAAGCAGACGATGTTTTCGATCTCGCTGAAATTCAGGACCGTGCCATCATCAAGGGTCACCGTTCCTGAATAGGTGGTGTTGCCACTGCTGTTCTGTGTCGTGCTTTGGATGTTTAGGGTCGAGAGGTCCGCCAAATCACCCAGTTGCAGTGTATCGCCCTGGCCGGATGTTTCCGTCGCACCGCCACCGTTGATGGTGATCGTTCCGTTCGAGGCCTCACCTAGGTCTTCGAGAATGAACAGATCGTCGCCATCGCCGCCGCTGACGCTGTCGCCGTCGGCAAAGGTAATGATGTCATTGCCGGTCCCGCCGGAAATGGTGTCGTTGCCTGTGCCACCGCTGATGGTGTCGTTGCCGTCCAGCCCATCCAGGATGTCATTGCCAGCCCCGCCACTAATGATGTCGTCGCCGCCAACCTCGCTGAACTCAGTTTCCGGATTGTCGAAATACAGATCCGACACAACAAGGCTACCACCCTGGGAGTTGAACACGAACTCGACCATCGCGACCGGGCCGGGGATCGTTACCAGCATCGACCCTTCCGGCGTCGTATCGAATGCGACAAGATCCAACTGGTTGGTGTAGAATGTGTCGGCCCCAGCCACACCATCCGTATCATCACCCTGGATCCACGCCCCCAGATCGACAGTGTATTGGATCAGGTTTCCGTCGATGTCATAGGCATTGATTGTGATGATTTCGAGGGGTACGTTTGGGCCGCTTTCGAAATCGCTTATCCGAAACTGAAGGTTTTCGACACCTTCGGAGAAGGTGATCTGGGTCGTTCCATCGCCCTCGATACCCATCGCGCTGTTTGGTGAAACCGTGCTGGTTCCGCCGTCCACGCCGGTGGTTAAGAGCGTGGTTGAAGCGTAATTGGTGATGCCGGGAGAAGATGTCGTGACCGAAACATCGATCGAACCGACCGAGACGGTCTGGCCATTGAGGTCGTCGCCATTGTCGATCACGCCGTCATTGTCTGGATCGCTGAAATGGTTCCATTCAACACCCAAACGATCGAAGGTAGCTGCAGCATCAGTCCCGCCATAAATGGTGTCGTCACCGTCGCCGCCGGTCAGGATGTCATTGCCGCTTCCGCCGTCGATGGTGTCATTCCCGGTTCCACCATCGACAACATCTTCGCTCAACCCGCCGTAGATCTGATCGTCCCCGGCCTCGCCCCAGAGCGTGTCCGCACCCCCTTCACCCGAGATGGCGTCATTGCCAGCCCCGCCATAAACAAGGTCATTGCCCCAGTTCGCAAAGATATTGTCATCGCCGCCGTCACCGCTCAGCGTATCGTCCCCTGTCAGGCCAAGGAACTCGAAGCCACCTTCATCAATTGTTTCACCGCTTGAATAAAGTTGGGCATAGTCAACGCTGGTCGGGTTTGTATTTATGGACGAAACCGTAGCTGTCCCGGCGGGGATCGGCTCGGAAAAGACCATGAAGTCAGCGCCGGTGTCGTCACTTTCGAAATAGTATCCCGTATAGGAAACACCATCGATCGTGAACGTGATCACCGTTTCAAGGTAGAACGTTTCACCATCAACGACAACGTTGCCGACACTGTCCTGGACGAACAGGATCTGATCACCCTCGGCATCGGCGCCGCCTGTAACACCTGTGTCATTATCCGATACAATGAAATCATAGCTGTCCGACAAGGAAACATCGAACGTGTTTCCTGTGCGGATGTTCTGCGGGTTCAACCCAATATCAACGACAGAATAGGCGAGAAAAGACTGGTACATTACCCTTCAATCTGACTGGTAGGCACTTACTGTTCGCGATCTAGACCCAGGCAATTTGACTGAACTTCTCCGATAGCGCGGTGGTTTGGGGCCAACCTATTGCTTTGAAGTTTAGAAACTTTGAAGGAAGATGTTTGATGAAAGCGGTTCCTGCTTCGACTGTATCGAAGACGGGTTAACGCAACCAACTGGCCCCTTCAGATTGGGTTTCAAAAATCTCAGGTGACGTCACGCCCGGCCGCGGTTCATTTCTGGAGGTGGCCGGTGCACTTCACGCTCGAGGATCCACTCCGGAGCGGCTTCCTGAGGCATCGGGTGACCAAAATGGAACGCCTGGAACAATCGGCACCACATGTCCTGCAAGACCTTGACGTCTGCATCCGACTCTACGCCATCGGCCAGAACCTCAATCCTGAGGTTGGTGGCCATGTCAATCATGGACGATACCAAAGAGCGCTTCTGACGGTCCGATCCGACACCGGACACGAATGCCCTGTCGATCTTGACCAAATCGACGGGCAGATTCACCAAGCTCAGGTCCGACGCATGCCCCGTCCCAAAGTCGTCCAAGGCAAAGGAGAAACCGCTTGATACAAGTTGATTACTGGCCTCCAGGATACCATCGGTGCCTGTGACATAGAGGGCCGATCTAAGGATCTCGAGTACAGGCCTTTGAGGTTCGATGTCGCGTGCTTTGAGGTTCCACAGCAGGGCATCACTGAAGCGAGGGTTCAAGAGGTTTTCGACCGTAATATCGAAACAGCCTTGGCAACACCCAGCATTTGCTCGTCCCACTACGCCAATGCGTCCAGCGCAGAGCGTCAGACTTCCCCGTCGAGCTCCTGCCCAAGGCCGACGCGCTGCGCTGCGCCCAGAAAGTCATTCGGTATCCGGACACCGCGCCTTGGGTGGTTCCATCGCGCCAGCGCCTCGAATCCGATCACGGTGCCGCTGTTGACATAAACTGTGGCTGCAGATCCGCCACGAATTCTTGCCGTGCAATCCCCCGTAGAATATCTGTCGACAACTCCTGGAACGCGAAGTGAGTTCTCTGCAATTCCGGTGTGCATGCACGCGCGTGACCGCGAACGCTCCGTTTGGCTTCGTAGAGCGCAAGATTCGCATGATGCAGAAGCCCGTCGGCCGTTAGGCTGTCGATGGCACGGCTCTGCGCCAGACCGACGCTGGCGCTGGTTTGCAGAGCTTCGTCGGCAAACTCACAAGGCGCCGCCACTGCCGCTTCGGCCCACTCGGTCAGCTGTTCTGAGTTATCTCTCCGGGGAGCATTGTTGCGAGTTCGTCCCCACTATGCGGGCGCAGAGTCCACATTCCCTGAACGCAGACTGCAACGCCGCGGCCGTGTGATGCAGTATTGCGTCTTCCAGATCGAAACCCAAGGGTTTGAGATGCGGCATCGATTTTTGAATGCGCTCATGCATGTCGTCGTGGTTGCGGGTTCTTTCCCAGAACGTATCGCCGCCCAAATCAATGAGCTTTCCGACCGCCGTGGATTTGGCATAGCCACCCAACATTCGCCAAATACTACCAGGACGGTTTCTGCCGACAGGTCGAGCGTTTCGCCGCCGTGGTGCTCGACAACAAAGGTCCTAACACCGTTATTCACCAATCCGTAGATTCGTCGTTCCATGCCTGACACAGGACGGGAGACTCTTGCATGGTGTCGCTTACGAATTGGTAAGATTAGGTGCCGTGTCAAATGGCCAGATGTTTCCGCGTAACGAAGGGCAAATCCGGCAAGCCCGGCTTCCGACAATAAACAGCCTCAGCATTCCGAAAAATCTATGACGACGGACGCCTCACGAATGCCGAGGGCAGCTTCGACGACGATGTGCTCTCGCCGATCAGCAGATCTTTTCATATTTGAGGCCAACGATGCACTAGCAATCAAACCGGACCACCCGATTACGGCACGCCAGTCTGGATCGCTCTTGCGGGGGTGCGGCGCTGCGGGGGGCTTTGTTGGGTCTGGCCTGGCGCTGACCGTGGCCGGGTGCGGGGGTCATCTTTGGTTGCCCGGTGTCGTCTCGGTTCTTGGGGCAGGGAAGGGCCGGGGTGCCTGTTGGGAGCCGGCCTCGGTCTGGATCTTCATGAGTTTGGAGCAGTTTCGGCGCGGGTAGGGAGGGCTGGTCCGATCCGGGTGGGGTCTGCTGGGCTGGTTCTGCCTCCGGTCCGGGTGACGCGCTGAAGGCTGTGTCGGCGCCGTGGCGTCCCTCCCCTGTTTCTTGAAGATGCAATCTGGCCGACGCGGCCGGGCTGGTTCCTGCGCTGCGCTCCGGCAAGCACAAATACGGCTTCCACGCTGCGCGCGGACCCTCCGCATTTCTGCCTGCATCCCGGCCTTCTCCGTCGGCCTGTTTCGGTTGCATCGAAACAGGAAAGGAACTCCACCATGACTACTCACTACCGCGTCACCACCCCGGTCGAAGGCAAGAACGGCAAGACCTACTTCCGCCAGATCGGGGTCGCCTTCCCCCAGCGCGAGGGCTCGAAGTCCTTCATGAAGATCCAGCTCGAGGCCTTCCCGATCAACGGCGAACTGGTTCTCTTCGAGCCCAAGGACAAGGAGGACGACGAGGGCGTCACCGAGTGAGGCCCTCCCTCCCAGGGCCTCGGGGCGGCGTCAGGCCGCCCCATCCCCTGTTCCAGGGAGCCCCCTTCGGGCCGCGAAGGATCGGCGGTGTGCTGGCGCACGAGGGCAGGGGGCTGCCCGGCCGACGCTGTGCTCTGGCCGGTCAGGCGACCCTGTCGATGGCTGGGGCCGTCGGGGTTCGGACGAGCCGAACGCCGCTCCGTCCCGGTTTTGGGAACCTCCGGTTCCCCCGTAAAGCCCGGTGCTGTTCGGACCGGAAGGGGTGTCCCCGGCTTCCTCCGCCTTCGGCTCCGTGCAGCCGGGTGATCCCCCTCCCCATCCGGTCCGGCACCGCGCTTGACGGGCCCCCCTCCTGCTCTCGGCGAGGGCCAGTCCGGCAAGATAGACACGCGCCAAGGCGCGGCTCGCTTGCCAGACATGCCCAATCTTGGGCGATACAGAGGAGAGGCCACAAATGGCGACCGCAAAATTCAATGTTCAGGATCAGGTGACAGGCGCAATCATTGCAGCCATCGAAGCAGGCACCCCGCCGTGGCGCAAGCCATGGACCGGTGAGGCGGGAGGCTGTTCTTTCCCGCACCGGGCCAACGGCGAACCTTACCGGGGCATCAATGTGCTGCTGCTATGGGCGGCAGCTCAGAACCACGGATATACCTCCGCCCATTGGTTCACCTATCGGCAGGCGCAGGAGAACGGGGGGCAGGTTCGCAAAGGAGAAAAGTCCAACACGGTCGTCAAATATGGCACCATCGACCGGGAGACGGACGAGGGCGAAGCCAAGGCGGTTCCCTATACCCGCGCCTATCGGGTCTTCAACGCCGATCAGATCGACGGGTTGCCCGAGCATTTCTATGCCACGCCTGCGCCCGCCGAAGATCTCGGCACCGAAGCGGACCCCGCGCTTTGCGCGTTCTTCGAGGCTCTTGGCGTTCCGATCATCACGACCGAGGAACCGCGCGCCTACTACAGCATCGACAAGGACCAGATCCACATGCCGCCGGTTCAAACCTTCTATTCGGCATCTGAGTATTTTGGAACTCTGGCCCATGAGTGCGCCCATTCCACAGGCCACAGGTCGCGGCTGGACCGGTTCGAGAAGT
This sequence comes from Loktanella sp. IMCC34160, assembly GCF_004145845.1. GTDB lineage: Bacteria > Pseudomonadota > Alphaproteobacteria > Rhodobacterales > Rhodobacteraceae > SELP01. Next base: position 164,508 of record NZ_SELP01000006.1, read on the forward strand.
TCCGGGACCGCAAAGCCTATGCATTCGAAGAACTCATCGCGGAAATCGCGGCCTGCATCCTTGGGGCAAAGCACGGGTTCAAACCCGACTTTGAACAGTCCGCCGCCTATGTCGAAGGGTGGTTGAAGGCCCTTGGCGAGGACAACCGCGCCATCTTCCGCGCCGCGAGCGAGGCACAGAAAGCCGTGGATATGATCGAAGCCGCCGCCGAGGGCGCAACCAGCACCAAGGAGGCCGCGTGATGGGCTGGCTGATCTACAATCATACCCCGCGCGACATCAAAGCCGAGATTGAACGGCTCTGCACATACGAGGACGAGGTGCGGGCCGCACGGCCCCTCCGGGCCAGCCGTGTCGGCACGGTTTGGTATGTCGCGGTCGAAGTGCAGTTGAAACGTCCTGACGGAGAGACCTACGGCCACGAGGCCGATGCAATGGGCCGCTATGTCTTTGCTGCCGTCTTCTTGACCCGACGCGAGAATGGCGGCTGGGGCTATAAGAGCATGGACGAGGGCCAAGGGCCGGTGGAATCCCAAGCCCCTCTGGCCATTCTCAACCTGCTCAGTCCAACGACAACGGACTACGCGCTTGCATGGCGGCAACGGTGCCGCGAACACGCCGCCAAAGCCAGCCGCAAGCTGACCCATGGCGACGTGATCGAACTGGCCCAACCGCTGGAATTCACCGACGGGCGGCAACGAAGCCGCTTCACCGTCCACAAGGGGCGTAATCCCGGTGAGAAGCGGGTTTCGACCAGCTTCATCTGCGCCGAGACGGGCGCGCATTGCCGGATCAGTGGCGTCATGAAGCGCGACTGGAAGACGGTGGGATAGGGCGATGACACAGCAAAAGACCGCCTTTCTGCCGCATGTCATGTTTCGGAAGTCGATGATATCGGGCCATCTGTCCGAACCGGTTCCGGGCTGACGGTCCTTCCATGTGTCCCGAGCGATCCGGGCAAGTGGCCCGGATCGCTCAGGACCGGCGCTATTCGCGCCGAACCGCGTTCGTGGGGGGCGATACCCAAGCAATAGCGCTGCTTCACCGGCGGATGGTACTTCCCACTGTTGACCCTTTCTCACCTCGCCGCTGGCGCGTTCGGTTCTCTGCGGGGCGGGACCCGTTCCGCGACGTTCGGTTTCTTCAGTCAACAACGTCGGGCAATGAAGGTGGGCTGGCTCCCGTCCCTTGCAATCGACTGCGGCAACTTGACCCGGCGTGTCTGTCTGCCCGTGGTTGTCAGAGGTCGGATGATTCAAACTCCGGCGGGATACCCCTTGCAGGAACAGCACCTTTGCTATGAGCAATGGGAACTTGAGCGGTTTGGATCGAACGAAGTGGGACCTCAAGCGTCGCCGGATCGATGCTTGCATCTGTCAGAAAATAGATTATATATCTGACGCTTGGAGGCAAACATGCAGACCACATCCCAAGCCATCAAGACCTATGCGGAAACCTTGCCGGAGGGGGCGACCCTCTCCGCGCGGGAACTGTTGCACCTCGGGGAGCGTGCGGCGATTGACCAGGCGCTATCGCGTTTGGTTCGGCGCGGGGAGCTTCTGCGTGTGAAGCGGGGAGTGTTCGCCCTGCCCGTGAAAACCCGCTTTGGGAACCGGGCGCCCTCGGTTGAAGCCGTGGTTGAGCATATCGCAAAATCAACGGGTGAGCGTGTGTCGCAGAGCGGAGCCTCTGCTGCGAACCTGCTCGGCATCTCGACGCAGAATCCATCGCGTCAGATTTACTGGACCTCCGGGCCAAGCCGTCATCTGACGCTCGGAGCGCAAAGCGTCGAGCTCAAGCATGTTCCGAGCTGGCAGCTTCGCGCGCCCAACAGCCGAGCCGGACATGCCTTTCGGGCGCTTGCCTATTTCGGGAAGTCCGAGGCCGCTCAGGCTTTGACGCGCATCAAAGCGATGCTGAACGAAGGGGAGCAGCGCGAGCTTCTGAGCCTTCGTGCCTGTGCACCAACCTGGTTGGCCAAGGAACTTAGCGCGCTCGCGTCTCCGCAATGACAGAGAGCCAGACCTACTTTTACCTGTCACGCCAAGACAAGCTCGATGCGCTAGAGGTGGCCGCCTCGACCTTGGGGCGGCCTGCGGGCCTCTTGGAAAGCCGAGCACATCAAAAACCGTGACCAGGCACTCTTCTTCATCGGGATCGTTCTCAAAATCAGTCGTCTCTGTTCCATCTTCAGCCGAGGAGTTTCTCTAACTCTTCGCCCTGGGCGGTGTGCTTCTCGGGGTTCTCTGCTTTCAGCTTTTTCACGTTGATCAGCTTCCATCTGACGGCGGGCAACGCGGCGGCTTGAGGCCGGCCGATCGCCTCGTAATCCGGCTCGCCTTCGTGCAAAGTCCTCAGAAATCTCTTCGCGTCCTCATCGAGACAGGATCGTATATCCCTGATTAGGCGGTCGCGCGTCCTGATCAGTTCCGGAAGGTCGACTGGCTCCTTGGTCATGCCCTCGAATTCCCGCGCATAGGGTTGATCCAGATCGATCAGGTTCGGGTTCAGCAATTCATGCGGTGGGCGCGGTGAACACGCTACATAGATGAGGAAAGTGCGGAACAACTCGTCCGTAAGGCCTTCGTTCTCGTAGAGCAGCTTCACGTCATACAGGTCGCGTGGGTGCTGGCGATCGACGGCCGCATGCAGCTTGCCTCCGAACAAATCCTCGAAGGAGACAATATTCATCGCCGCATACCCGAATTCCTCCTCGACGGCTTCGGAGACTTCGCGTTGTTCCGGATCATGCACGACGCCGCGCGTGACGGGGGAGGTCTCAATCTTGATCTCGGCCGCGCCCAGGCGTGCGAGCGCACGCGTGGCACCGCCGCCGCCACCTGCAATACGCTGCGCTTTTGCGTCGGTGATGCCGCCTTCGATGGCGGCGGCAATCCGGTCCATCGCGACGTTGATTTCAGCGAGGCTTTCGGCGCGGTCTTTGACAGGTAGGTAGGTCAGATCGATATCGACCGACAGGCGTGGCAGGTCGCGATAGAAGAGGTTGATGGCCGTCCCGCCCTTGAGCGCAAATATCTCCTCCCTGGCGACATAAGGTAGTAAGCGCACGAGAAGGGCCACTTGGGCGGCATAGTCTTCACGCGCCATGATTACGTTCCTTTATTGCAAACTCTTCGGGCACCATGATCCTGTAGCGCGGATGTATCTTGCCGCCTTTGACCAATGCTCGATCCCCGCTGCCGAGGTCGAACTCTTCCGGATCGAGACGCTTGCGCCAGGCATGATCGTGGCGGTCGGCGAACACGAAGAACAGACGTTTGACCTTGATTTTCTTGCAACTTCTGAGCAGCGCCGAGAGGGTTCTCGGGCGCAATGTCGTCAGGCTTTCGAACGCCATGTCGAGGTTGTGAAAGCTCTCCTGATCCGGCAATTCGTCCAGCGCCTCTAAGATCGCCCGTTCCGGCGAGGACATCACCAGTTTCCAGTCCCACGGCAGGGACGATGCTGTCTCGTCGGCATTCCTTCGTGCGTCATCGACACCCAACTCCGGATCGGAGAACAGTGACAAGTTGCGTGTGCGGAGTTTGGTGTTGAGCGGCAGTTTTTCGAGCCAGTTAGGGATTTTTGAGCCGTAAAGCCAGACTGTGCTCTTGTCGCCGAGTGAGAGATAGTGCGCATAGCCTTGCAGGCCCAATGCCGTCGCCCCCCCGATATGGACAGGGTAGTGCATGATGTGCTGGAGCGAGAGCAGGCAGGTCTTCCAGTTGAGCGTGTTCGTGGTGGCGCTGCTTGGTGAGGGGCGGCGGAAGACTCCGCGTCCAAGGCGTTCTAGCCAGCCGCGTTGGACATAGGCGTAGGACGAACGCCTGCCTATCCCGTGGTGCTCAAGCCAAGCGGAGTCCACGAGGAACCCCGTGGGGACAGCCTCAAGAAGGCTCTTTAGTTTTTCGTGCTCTTGTCTGCTCATACGTGACATAATGTTGTATTCTTAAAGAGGCCGCTACTTGTTTCTGTGAAAACCTGTGAGATGGTCCACCAAGGATGGACAAACTGTAACGCTCTCGAAGGGATTGGCTGAGAAGACAGCCGGCCATTCGGATCGAAAAGTTGGAGCTTTGTGTTCTTGTCTTTGACAGGCTTCAACTGCTGAAGATTTTTGAAGCGGCAGGTTGCCGGCCATGTGGGCCTTGTGGTGAGTGACCGCCAATCGTTCCTATGAGATGAAGACCGGTGCTTTTCTATCGGCGAAAGTGGCCAACTCTAAGCTCCGCCGGGCATGCCAAGCAGTCCGTGGTAAAATGCAGCGGAAACCCAAGGAGTATCAATGAATGCTCCAAGCCGTTCGGCGTTTTCCTCTACAAGACGTTTCGGCTGCTGCGGAAGTTCGGAATCTAGGGCCGCACCGCAGCGGTAGCAGTGTATAGTAAGCGGCCGGTCTGGGCCGGGCCTGTCGCGAATAACATCCATACATTTGCAGTTTTGCAGAGTCCGCTTTCTGCGCATCGGAGCCGTTCGGACACTTTGCAGCATTCAGTAAGTTTGGGCTCAGAGCCGACTTGCGGCGTCGCAGCTCAAAGTTTCCCCGACTACCCTTTGGCTTTGATCGGCCTGCTGGCCGTAGCTCAGCCCAATCAAGACATACGTTCAGCTACCTCACGGCCGAAGACGTCACTCGGGCAGGGCGGATTCCGGACTTTCGCCGAGCGAGCGAGCGCCTTTAGGTTTGAGACAAAGCAGCCGTTCAGAATTTGAGCGGCTGGACCTCGAATTCTGAACAGCTAAACTTTTGCGGCCCCGCAAACGTTGACACACTCAGTTGCGGCTGGACCTCGAATTCTGAACAGCTAAACTGCGCCGGGTCGGCGTTCCTGAACGCCTAGCGTTGCGGCTGGACCTCGAATTCTGAACAGCTAAACTGCCAGTCCAGCCAAGTGATGCCGTCGCGCTGTTGCGGCTGGACCTCGAATTCTGAACAGCTAAACTCAATGTCCTGCAATAGCGCGCCGCTGGGGCGTTGCGGCTGGACCTCGAATTCTGAACAGCTAAACTTTCCCCGACGATGACGGGATGCAGCGCGTCGTTGCGGCTGGACCTCGAATTCTGAACAGCTAAACTGATGAACATTGCCTGAAGCTCAGCCTTCGTGTTGCGGCTGGACCTCGAATTCTGAACAGCTAAACTAAAGAACGGCGCGTAACCGTTCGCCGCCATGTTGCGGCTGGACCTCGAATTCTGAACAGCTAAACTGACCCGCGACACGATGTCCTGCCCATATTCGTTGCGGCTGGACCTCGAATTCTGAACAGCTAAACTCACCGCCAGCTTGCCGCCTCGGAACGTGTCGTTGCGGCTGGACCTCGAATTCTGAACAGCTAAACTTGTCTGGCAGCGCATCCAGCCGCTTGCGTTGTTGCGGCTGGACCTCGAATTCTGAACAGCTAAACTTTCAGTGCCCACCGGCAATCGGTGGGCCACGTTGCGGCTGGACCTCGAATTCTGAACAGCTAAACTCGATCCTCTTCCAAGCCCCTGAAACAACAGAGGTTTTGGGAGGGATCGAGTGCGGCAATCTGAAGAATCATGATCAAAAAAGCGCCAGTTGTTGCGGATTTTTCCGGGCCGCCCTTCGACCCTGATCCGAGAAATGCACGATATCACGATATTGTCGGTCAGTGAAGTTGAGGATCTGAATGTCACCCTTGTCGGGCAACTGACGTTCAATACGGGTTACACGGGTCTGAAACGCCTCCTTGCCGTTGACGAAGCGTGCATAGACCGAGAACTGGCTGCGCTCGAAGCCTTCGTCCAGCAGGAAATTCCGAAAATCCGTTGCCGCTTTGCGCTGCGGCTTGGTGTCGGTGGGCAGGTCGAACATCACAAGTATCCACATGATCCGGTATCCAGACAGAAAGACGGGCGCCGAGGTCATGCCCCAAGCCCCGCAAGGGTAAGCGCATCAAGGGGGGCGGGCAGCGCAAGGTTGAGTGCGCCTGCCTCGAAACTTTGCCCCAAGGACGCTGCGAGTTTGCCGAGCGCGACCGATACGGGCGTCAGGCCGTCACCGAGCGGAAGGTCGAGCGCGATGAGCCGCGCCAGGGCCTGTTTGGCCTCGGTGTTCACCTCCGGTCCGGTTCGGGCAACGAGACCGCGCACGCAACAATCGACCAAGGGGCGGAACGGCTCCATCAGGTCGTCCGCCAGGGCAAAGGCATTGCCCCGATTGGAATGGTGCAATCCGATGGTTGGGTGCAACCCGGCGGCAACCACGGCGCGCGCGGTGGCGGCGCGCAGGACGGTGTAGCCGTAGTTCAGGAGCGCGTTGAGATCGGGCGCATTACGGTCGCGGCGGAAATCCTGGCCCATCATCCGGGGCCAGTAGTAACGGGCGGCCTGGGCTTCGACATTTGTGCTATCGCCGCTGGTCACTTTGCGTTTGAGCATGGCCACGGGAGCATGGGTCTCCCCCATGGCCTCAAGCGCGGCGGCCTGCATGGCGATCTTGCATATCACAACCTGTTTCCACGCCTGTTTCATGAGCGGAGCCTTGGCTTGCCATTGGGCGCGGAGCCGGGCGCCCTGGGCATGGTGCCCCTCAAGCGGCAGGAGAACGGAGCGCGGCGCGTGGTTGGACCCGCACAGAACAACCGGTGCCCCGCGATCCGCCAGTTCCGTCAGCAGCGAGGTGGACCACGTGGTGCCGTGGGCGTGAACGATCACTCCGGCGACCTGGTCCAGCGGGATACGGCCGATTTCCTCGGCGCCTTCGCTGACTTTCAGAAAACCGCGATCGCGCGACAGGTGCCGCCCGTCGGTGGCAATATCGACGATCTGGTCCATATGTCACCCCTCCAACACTTTGGAAGGATGGGGCTTCATCCGATTCGGCCGAAGGCAGGTATTCCTTACCTTCCGGGCCCGGAATCGCGCAGACGTCCGAGTTCGTCGACCGAAACACGCCGGATCCCCGCCTCAATGGCGGGGCGGGCGGCGATCTGAATCCAATTGAACGGGTCGGTCTTGTCGTTGTTACGCGCATCCGCGTTTGCTTCGTTATGGGGAACGATGAACAGGCCGTTCTTGATGTGCATTTGCTGGACGTGGCCAACGATTGTCTGCCCGCCGCGTTCCAACGCCACCATATCGCCCTTGTGGACCCGCAGAAGCCGTTTCGCCGCGGGGTGGGGCCTGATCATCCCATCGAGGGTATGCGCCTCATAGGTGGTTATGACCTGAGGCATGATCTTGCCGTCGGGCAGGCGCCAGATTTCGAAGCAATGGTTGCTGCCCCCCTGATAGGCCTTGATTGGGTCCCTGGCAGGCACGGGTATCCGCGCCTGAGCCTGCAGGGGTTTGACGATCCGCACCCGGCGGATGCCATGATACGGGCCGGGCTTGCCCGCAAAATCGCGCAATGCATTCTCGAAGTCCTTCCCGGTCTTGTTGGCGGTCGCCGCGCGCAGCGCCTTGCGCAGTTGCGGGTCACGGATCTGGCCGCTTCGACCGGCTTCGTCCAAGAGCTGAGCGGGCTTGACGCTGAGCAAATCGGTCCGGCTGGCAACATATGTGTCATCGACGATGGAATAGGCGGTTTCCTGATGCAACTGCCCGGCGGTGCTGTCGCGACCGTGCTTGCGTCCTTCCTTGTCGATCCGGCCGTGATCGGCGCGGTGACTGACGATGATTCCATCAAGTTGAACGCGCAGGTCGTCGCGGAACCCCTCCCATGGCGGCGGCGTGTCGCGGGCGATGAGCTCGGCGGATTGGCCGGCCTCTTCGCCGCGGCCAGCGGCCCGGCTGATCCGGTTGAGAAGGTTTCGGTCCGTGGCGGCCACGACAGCGGCGTCAATCGCGTGGTGGCGGTGGTCTGTGCGGTTCTTGGCCTTGACGGAACCGCGATCCTTGTCGCTCAGCAGCGAGTTCAACCCCCAATGCCGCCGCAGCATTTCGGTCAGCCGTCCAGGCACGACCCAGACATGGCCGCCTTCGGTAAAGAGCGTGTCCAGATAGGTGCGGGAAATCCGGGCAAGATACTGGGTATCGACCAGCGCGCGATCAAGGAAATCGTTTTCGCCCTCGAACCGTTCCATCGCGTCGGGACCAAAGCGCCAGCGCTTGTTATCGGGCAGGTTCTTCAGGTTGGCCTCGATGGCGTCCCATTTCAGGGTGCCCCCCCAGGCCTCCCATGGGGTCTGGTCGCGCTTTTCGCGGTTGGCCTCGCGCAGGCAAAGCGTTTTGTTGGCAAAGCTGTCATCCAGCGTGCGCGAATAGGGCAGGATGTGATCCACGTCGCAGGAGCCGTCAAAGATCATGGCCGCGCTGATACGCTCGCCCGTATAAGGGCAGAAGCGACGCATCGCGTCATCACGGTTCAGATCTTCCCAAAGCCGCAAGAGCATCCGGTTGCGCCCGTTGTCCTCGATGCCAAGCCCTTCGAGCTTCTCACTCCGCTTCTTTGCCGCTTCGGTCGCTTCGCGGATGTTCCGCATCGCGTCCTTCTTCTGCTGCTCGGACTGCTTCAGTTCCCGCGCCAGTTCCACGACAATCTGGTCGGGCCTGCCATAGGTCTCGATGATCCTGTTGACCAGCCGTCGTAGCTGGTTCAGCCCGATATGCACGGTCGGGTTGGTGATCCGGCCAAAGCGTGTGATCTCGTCGTCGTTTACATCATAGGTGCCGGGAATGACGTGGCGATCGAGCACCTCGCCGTAATAGGGCAAGCGGTCGAGGCATTCGCCCGTGCGTTGGTCCGAATGATGCCAGCCACAGGCGGCGACGGCCTCGGCATAGGTGACGACATTTGCCTTCAGCTTTTCCAGAATACGCGTGGTGGCGGTCAGCCCGAGCCGCCCATAGCCTTCCGGCAGCGGGGCGATGGCGGTGGCCTCGGCGTGGTCCCGGTCGAGGGAATGGGCCTGCATCAGCCAATCGACCAGCGCGGCGTGTTCCGCCTCGCTCTGCACCTTGCGGATACGGGAAATCGCCTCCCATTGTGCATCCGCATTCAGCGTCGACCAGCGTGGACCGAACCGCTCGGGGTGCGTCAGGCTCGCACGGACCGGATCGCAGGCAATTTCATCGCGCACACCCGTTTCCAGTGTGAACCGCTCGCCATCGCGCAGTTTCAGGACCTTCGCAAGCGCGGCTAGTTTCATCGCCATCGATTTCAGCGATGCTGTGGGTTTCTTGTTGTCCAGCGCATGGATGATCTGATCGCGTTCCTCGCGGGTTAAGGGCCGGGTTTCCCGGCCGTCGGCCGTCACGCGCAGCTGGTTCACGGTTTCAAAAAGCACCCGTCGCTGGGTCAGCGGGTGGGCCTTGGGCAGGCGCTCTTCGGCGGTGAACAGGCACAGCCCGACCTTGGGTTCCTTCAGCGGGCGTTGATAGAAGATCTTTTCGAACACCAGATCGCGCAGATCGTCGGTCAATTCTGCATGGTGGCCGGCCTGCGCCGCCCAGAGCTTGTGATACTCCTCCTCCAGATGCCTCCGATCCGGGTAGAAGTCGTAGCCGACCTCCGCCTTGCCATCCGGTCCGTCCCGATTGGCAACAGTGAGGCGGGTGCGCACGCTAGGTACATCGCGCGGGTCGCCGGCCCGCTGCCGGCGCTTGTACAGGAATTCGCCATAGGTGCGGGCCCCGCTGGCAAGGATCGCCTGATCCAGCCGCGCCGTTGCGTCCTTGATCTTGCCGCTCTCGTTGTCGCCCCGGTCCGTCTTGCGGTTGGATTTGAACCCGCGCCGCTGGTTGAGGTGAAACAGCGCCCGCCCCAGATGGGTCAGCGGCAGGGCCTCGTCCAGCCCAGTTGCCCGCAATGCATAGGGGTCGAGCGCCTCCAATGTCTTGGCCTCGGCCGGATCGGCCGGCATGAGTCCCGCATTCGAGAGAACCTTCATCAGCGTGGCGCGGCGGCGCAAGTAACGGTCGCGGCGACGACGCATCGCGCGGGCGGTCCGACGATCAACAGCGAGCGAGGCGCCAGACTTCGGGTCACGGCCATCGGAAAAGATGCGTGCCCCACCTTTGACGACGGCGACGATCCGGGCATTTGCCTCTGCTCCGTCAGTTTCAAAAAGCCACCAGCCGATGGAATTTGTTCCGATGTCGAGACCTAACCGCATAGCACAACCTATTATAAAGCAGACTAAGGATTGACATTAGGACTCGACCAAGCCAATGTCAAGCTCGGGGCTGGACGCTGGCTTGGACATCCACTCTCCCGAAATCCAAACCGGGAATCAGAATGGTGATCGTGCCCAACACGAGGAAACCATATCGGCGTGACAAGGCAGGGTCCACACCCGCCGCCCAGCTGCTAGTTGACTGCGGATTGAGACTAGTCATCCCGCAAAGCAGACTAATTGCGCCTTGACCCGAGCTGCTGGACAGTTACTATTTCCAATGTTCAGAATTCGCGGTCGAGCCGTTAACAAGCTCGAAGTAGCACCACATTGAAGCGCGTCCTACGGGGCGCGTTTCCTCTTTGTCGGGCCTGAGGGCTAGAGATCCAATCTCGCCTTCCGCTGCCAAGGGTTTCTCGCATGCCGCTAATGACCGCTTCTACAAGCCGCTCCGCAGCATTCCGTCGACCGGGTCAACGACAGGTCAGGGCCGGGCTACGACCAGCAGGCCGATCAAAGCCAAAGGGTGGTCGGGGAACCTTCTGCTACGCCGCCGCAAGTCGGCTCTGAGCCCAAATTTGCACTCAAGATTCCAGCGCCAATCGCCGCCGATTTTCTTCGGTGTCATCGAAAACGTGCCACTCTGCCAAGCGATCATCCACAACTATGGCTTTCCAAAGCGCCGGCCCATGTAATCTGATGTCGCTGCAAACCGAATGCCCTGCAACAGCGACAAGATTGTGCTTTGTTTCCATGCGTTCGATCACATTGTAGTAGTCTGGAAAGGCATCGAAAAAACCGCGCCATGCATCGACGCATGCGTTCTTGCCTGAAACCGCATGTCCTGCACTGTCAATAAAGACGTGATCTTCTGTCAATAATTCGGACAAGCCTTCAGCATCACGCCTCGATATACAATCATTGAACAGCCGCACGACTTCGACTGGGGAGTTTCGCTTCGCTTTCATGGTAAAAGATTAGCATGCGCGGGCACGGCGGCAAAGTCCGCACCTTTCCCATTCGTTGGTTTCGAAACTTTGCTGATGCGGCGAATGGCAGCTAAGCGGGTTGCGGTCGCAGCATTCGAGTCGAAGGTCGAGTGACCGCAATGGGCCGCTCACGCCAGTTACGAAATTGGCCCATCCTTATCTATCTCGTGACATTACTTCACTGGAATGATTGTGTATCCACAGCGTCAAGAGTGCTAACGCCGAGCCTAAAACATGATTGATCCTATGATCTTGACCGACCATCAGGTCGCACGAGTAGTAGCCGAGTACGAGACCTTTGTTCGCACCCATCACGAAGGTTGGGAGGTCAGACGCAAACACCACCCTGACCCCGAGAGCGAACGCGCGCGGGTCTCCCGGTCCTTGGATGTTCTGGGGCTCGAAGACGACGTAGACATGTTCATGCGCCGTGTCCATCCGTCGACGGAGCTAGACGACATAACCTTCATCCAGTTCCTGGATGCATACGTCGTTTCTATGAGAAGGGACATGCGAGAGTGTTTGACAGAGGAGCAGGGCCACTTCCTAGAGAAGGTTCATCTCCGTTTCCTCCCCACAGGTCACGCGAACGCCCACTGTGTAAACGCTGACGTAGCGGGCGCCAAGATCCCCTTCTTCGTCGCTTTCATCAACGAGGGGCTATACTTTGCTTTGAACCAGCTTTTCACAGGCTTGATCCTTGAGGAGCTGCAAGGAGAGCTTTCCGACTATCGGCGGGAGGGACATCCTGCATTCGAGGCGGCCATCAGTTTGTTTCTTGAACCGCTTTCAACCAACATCAACGCGGTGCCCCTCGACCTCGGACAAGATGAAGTGACTGGCGAGGTCCAGGCCCATCTGTCTAGCGTGACGACCATTGTTCTCCTGTTCGTTTCCCTACATGAGTTCGCTCATGCTTGGCTTGGCCACCATGAGATTTGCGCCTCTGCGCGTCTATCCATGCTTGCCGAGCGAGCCTCTGACGAATACACGCCCGAAGCTTGGGACCTGGAATACGAGGCGGACGCCTTCGCCTTTCGGGCGTTGATGTCTCGGACCACCACGGTCGAAAGCCAATGGGCACATGGGTTCGTACTCTACCTCTTCTTCGCGTATCTTACAGAGATTGAACGTCGCATTGACGCGCCGCTGTCCATCGACCATCCGCCACCCAAGCTACGTGCAGAATCGATTCTCGCTATTCTCAAGTCAACTTTTCCGGATGCAACACATCTCGAAAGCGATATTCTGAGACTCAATGCTTTGATCACGAAATGGACAGGCCACAATCATGAGTAAATCAATTCAGATCTCAATCCTCTCAGAAAATTCCAAGACGCTCGAAGAGGCAATCGCAGCCGGAGCGTTCCAAGGTCTCGAGGGTTGCGAGATTACTTTGGCTGGAAAGAACCGTGGGATGGGGTTCGGAAGCTCATCCGAGATCTTGATGTTGGCGCTCGGCATCGTCGGCGGGATCCCTGCAGGCGTCATCGCCAACGCAATCTACGACAAGATCAAAGGCAGCAGTGAAGCCGATACGTCGCGCAGACCAGGTGGCTTCACCGTGATGATCGACGGCGAGGCTGCCAATGACCTCGAAGGTTTTGAAGTTCTCCTCAAGCGGAAGATGGGCGAGTGAATTCAGCCCGTCTCGCCGCCGACCGCGTGCCAGAGATCGAGTTCCCGGAACGGTGCCAGCTTGCAGAGGAACCTTGGTCGTTTTTCCGTGAGGTCCGATAGCGCCTGGCCATCAATCGAGTGAACTGGCGTCCCACCTCCCAGGAGCAGGAGCGCGTCCGTCATAAAGTCTTGGACGGTTTTCGGATCATCCTCCACGCCATGAAGTTCGGAGGCGACGCCCATCCCTGTCAGCGCGTCGTGCAACAGGAACAGGGCTGGCGCGACGGACTTTCTGAAATGCCCCGAGATTCGCTGAACCGTCGCGTCATCCGGTGCGGCCTTGCGATAGTCGTCGCCGTGCCAGCGGGCGATGTCTGGCTGCACCACACGCAAATAGGCGCTGCAAAGGTTCAAGAGCCTGATCGCCGGGTAGGGGTAGGTCGTGTCGGTTATACGCTCGCGGGCGAACATCCCTTCAAGCAAGCTGATCGCGGCAAAGACGCCTAGGAGCAGGGCGCGGCCATAAACGGCATGCATCTCTGACGATGTCTGATGTGGACATCCCAGCGACGAGACGAGCTCGTCCTGGAACTCGAAGAGCAGAGCCATCGCAAAACCGTCCGCCTCGAGTTCCGCCATACGTCGAAAGTCGCCGTCCGCGCCCTCCGAGCCGTCTGCGGGCCTGTCCCGGAACTCTGCAGTGTCTCGTGTCAGATAGCGCACATGCCCTCCCGCGACGTGCCCGACCTCGTGTAACAGCAGGAACGCCAACCCTGCTTGGAAAGATACTCCGAGCACCCGCTCCGGGTCCCCGATCAACGAGCCAAGCTCGCTGATATGGTCTTCCAGAAGCGGGCTGCTCAGGTCCGCGTAGGCTTGGCAGAAACGCATCATTTCCGAGACAACACAGTCGTTGACCACGATTTCGAAACGGTCCGAGTTCGGTATGATTGTGGCACCGTAATCGGGTGACGGCTGCACCAGCAGACGGAAGCGGTCCGGCGCGGCATCCTCTACCAGGCCCTCGAGCACTACCTCTGTGACAAAATCAAACGCGCTTTGCAGATAGGACGCAGCGCTGTCGCCCTCGGCGTCAGCCACGGGACAAACCGTCAATACGTCGGGACGAAGCGAAGTAGCGTTCTTCCAGCAACTGGTAGTCTCCAGTCGCCATTTCTTTCCCATGATCATCATGCCAGCGACCCTTCGGGTAGGACAGCCCCTTCGCAACGTAGCCGGCCTCCGACCAGGCAACAGCATGCATATCCACATAAGCTTGCAGTGGACCGCCGACGAGATCCTGAAGTGATCGGGAAACAAGGTTCCCGTAGTTTATCGCCCGGTGCAATGGCGCCGGGTGGCCGTCAGCAGAATACGCGCCATCGGCTTTGCGCGCGTCGTCGATCACCTGTGCGACCATCAACTGTGCAAAGATCAGCTGAAACTGCCACTCAGTTGCGCTCGCTTGATCCCATTGCATCGCAAACGGGTGTTTCTCGTCCATAGCCGCAAGCGATAATTCTAAACCATAAGCATCTGCGTCGAACTCCAGGTCCTGAACTAAGAACCCCTCCGCCGCGGAAACCTCCGGTGTCTTGCTCGTCCTGGCCTCTGTCTCGTCGATCAGGTGCAAACCGGTTTCCGCGTTGACCAGCTTGAGATGTCCCCGCACATGATGCGCGATTTCGTGCACAACCACGTATTCGAGCATGTGCAGGAAAAGGTCTACACAATACTCTGCGCGATCCCCCGAGCAGTCCCAGTCCGACATGCCCGGCACGGAGTCGCAGGATTCCGCCATCCAGGACTGATCGATGTCCTCGGCGATAGGGAACGCGTTTGCAAGAACTCCGGGCAGGTGAGCGATGCTGGCGGCTCGCGTCCAGAGCGCACGGATCAGCCCAACCTCGACTATGATCGCTCGCGCTCCGTCACGCGCATAGGCGATCGCACGACGCCCTGTACCCGCCGTGACCAGGAACGCGATGTCATCAACCCGCAACTCCGGCCGTGTCCGGTTCAAGAGCGCTTTGTTCGTATCGAATACATGGTTAACCATATACAGAAGCCCCGCGTCGCCCTCCCAGTCAGAGTTCTCAGCTAGGAGACCGCCACAGTCCTGCACGACGATGTCTTTTGACCAAATGTCGGCTTTTCTCATCTTAGATGTGTTCCTCATGTCCTCCGGCTTCCTAGGGATCGCTGCAGCAGTTTTGGCCAATTTTGTGTTGACCTTTCCTGAAAGGAAGTGTCGGGAGTTCAGGAACAAGCTAATGCGCGTTTTGAATGATAGAGGCGATCTAGGTGTCGGGCAGTTAGGCCAGTCGGGTTTGAGAAGGGCCAGCATGGCCCCGCACGGGCCCGGGCTAAAGCAGTCCGATCCAGCCCCGGTCCGGGTCGACGTCGGGATGGGGGCCTTCGTCGAAGACTTCGAACATGTCCGCGCCAAGTGCCAGGAACCGAACCTCAACCCACCCCGTTTCGGTGCTGAGCCGATGGCCCGCCACCGGAGCGGCCCCGATGGCCCTGAGCCGCGCTTCCGCGGCCCCGATGTCCGTAGTGCGGATTGCGAAGTGGTCGTGGCCTGAACGGTCAGGAATGCCGTTCTTCATACAGAACTCCAGAGGCCAGCCATCCGGGCCGTCGAAGAAAACGAAACGGACACCATTGTCCCAGAATTCGGGGATATCTCTCGGCCCGTCCGGGGTGAACGACCGGGACAAATGCCCGCCGCGCGCCTGGATCGCAGCGCAGGTCTCGTCAGCATCTGATGCCGCGAAGGCCACATGATCGAGCGGTATCCGGAGCATGCCGCTTGGCGTGTCACCGGTACGGATCACAGCGACAGATTGCTCGGCCAACGCCATGCACCCGTGGTCGTTGGGCACGAACCCAAACACACGGGCCAGCATCTCGCGGGCGGATTCAGGGTCGTCGACAGCCAGCACCGGGATCATGCTTTGCTCCCTTCTTCGATTAGCACAAGCCGCGCGGCCTTGCCGTGCCGGCAACCAACGTTGATGCCGTCTACGGTACTGGCCGTCACCGGTCGCCGGTCCAAGAGGTTGCTGGCGAATTCTCCGAGTGTATTCATGAAGCCCTTCATAGCGAGCCCTCTGCTGAACCGGATGGTTGCGAAGTGTGTGTAGATTTCGCCCCAGCTAGATTTACCGCCCCGACCGGATGCCATGAGAAGGATGCAGTGCGGGTGTTCACGGACCGCTAGGACACTTTGAGCGATCCACTTTTCTTCTCTCTTCATTTCGTACGTGTCAAGTTGGAGGACGAATGTATCGGCGCCATCGCTTTCGACCCTCTCCGTCTCAGTGGCCAGGGTCCTGTCCATCGTCCGGCTGCCGAGACTTATACCAAGACCTGTCACACCTCAGTCCCATTCGGAAATGTGGGCAGGCGCCGCAACCTGCGTGTCTTCGATGATGCTTTCATGGCATGGCGTTCCTGACAGCATGCTTGCGCTCGTCTCGTATGCAATCCCTTCGTTTCACTGCGGTCCGCGCTCCCGAGGCTTTGCCCTGAACCCGGTCCTGTCTCTGCGTCCTGCGGCGATGCCTCCGGCCCCGTTTCCGAGCGGAATCGCGGCCGGAAGCTCGGCGCATGGGTGCAGAGCCAGCCGGTTTCAGCCATTCGGGTCTGGATCGCTCTTGCGGGGGTGCGGCCCTTCGGGGGGCTTTGTTGGGTCTGGCTTGGCGCTGACCGTGGCCGGGTGCGGGGGTCATCTTTGGTTACCCGGTGTCGTCTCGGTCCTTGGGGCAGGGAAGGGCCGGGGTGCCTGGTGGGGGCGGGCCTCGATCTGGATCTGCATGGGCGTGGGGCAGTTTCGGCGCGGGCAGGGAGGGCTGATCCGATCCGGGTGGGGTCTGCTGGGTTGGTTCTGCCTCCGGTCCGGGTGACGCGCTGATGGCTGTGTCGGCGCCGTGGCGTCCCTCCCCTGTTTCTTGAAGATGCAATCTGGCCGACGCGGCCGGGCTGGTCCCTGCGCTGCGCTCCGGCAAGCACAAATACGGCTTCCACGCTGCGCGCGGACCCTCCGCATTTCTGCCTGCATCCCGGCCTTCTCCGTCGGCCTGTTTCGTTTGCATCGAAACAGGAAAGGAACTCCACCATGACTACTCACTACCGCGTCACCACCCCGGTCGAAGGCAAGAACGGCAAGACCTACTTCCGCCAGATCGGGGTCGCCTTCCCGCAGCGCGAAGGCTCGAAGTCCTTCATGAAGATCCAGCTCGAGGCCTTCCCGATCAACGGCGAACTGGTTCTCTTCGAGCCCAAGGACAAGGAGGACGACGAGGGCGTCACCGAGTGAGGCCCTCCCTCCCAGGGCCTCGGGGCGGCGTCAGGCCGCCCCATCCCCTGTTCCAGGGGAGCCCCCCTTCGGGCCGCGAAGGATCGGCGGTGTGCTGGCGCACGAGGGCAGGGGGCTGCCCCGCCGCCGCTGCGCTCTGGCCGGTCAGGCGATCCTGTCGATGGCTGGGGCCGTCGGGGTTCGGACGAGCCGAACGCCGCTCCGTCCCGGTCTTGGGAACCGCCGGTTCCCCCGTAAAGCCCGATGCTGTTCTGACCGGAAGGGGTGTCCCCGGCTTCCTGCGCCTTCGGCTCCGTGCAGCCGGGTGATCCCCCTCCCCATCCGGTCCGGCACCGCGCTTGACGGGCCCCCCTCCTGCTCTCGGCGAGGGCCAGTCCGGCAAGAGAGACACGCGCCAAGGCGCGGCTCGCTTGCCAGACATGCCCAATCTTGGGCGATACAGAGGAGAGGCCACAAATGGCTGCTTACGAATTTGTTCTGTCCACCGACGACGGTCTGGTGACCGTCTACTCCGACGATGTTGCCGAGTTTGCCGAGGCGATGGACACCGAGATTGTCGGGATCAACGTCAACCCGCGCCAGCGCCCGGAATTGCAGGGCCATCCCCGGTTGTCGGGATACGCAGGCCCTTGCTGGGGTGGGACGACCGCAACCGGCGAGCCGATCATCCGCTACGAAGACAGCCATGCGCACCGCGCGCTGTCGATGTGAGGGGGTGGATCATGACTCAGACCCATTTTCACATCGTCATGACCGGCACCTTTCCCGAGGTCTGGTTGACCGATCTTCTGACGGAAAGCCTTGCCGTCCGCGTGGTCGAGGCCCTCAACGCGCGGTTTGGCGATGAAGCCACCCACCGATCCTTCCTCTATCGGACAGAGCGGGGCGAAGCCGTCAGCGGTTGGGAAGGCATGTCGCGCGAGACCTGGCAAAAGATGCATGAGGCCATCAGCGCCGCCTTGCATAGCCAGCCCGCCCTTCCCTTTGAGGCCGTCGAACTAGATGGGCCCTTGCGGGTGTGCTGCGAAACTTGCGGAGGGACGAACGTCAAGCGCGATGCCTTTGCCGAGTGGAACGAGGAGTTGCAGCTTTGGGAACTGGCAGACCTCTTCGACAAAGGGTCTTTCTGCGACGACTGCGGCTGCGAAACCAGTTTGATCGAGGTTGCGATTGATCGCGCCTCGGATGCTTCTCAACAGACGGATGGGGCGGCAGATGCTCCGCCCGACAACGTTCCTGACATTCAAGCGGATCGTGTGTTCCGGGCGGTGCAGCAGCTCTATCCCGACGATGCGGCCGATGTGGGTTTCCTCCTGGCAAACCTCCTTGGCGATCTTCGTCACCTTGCCGACAAGCGCGGGCTGAACTTCGCCCTATGCGACCGCAAGGGATATTCCACCTACCTTGAGGAGAAGGCCGCATGATCGATGTCAGCGCATATTATTCGCAACTGTTCGGCAGCAAGATCACGGGCTTCCGTCTGGAGCCCGACGACTACGGCGACGACCCTTGGCCGACATTTGTACTGGTCACCGCAGACGGCACAACCCTGGAAATGTGCCTGTCCCGCGACCCCGAAGGCAATGGCGGCGGCTTTGCCTTCATCGCGCCTCCGGCTAGTGCGGAGGGCCAGCGATGAACTGCCTTGCGGAAATCCTCGAAGAGGAGGCAGCGCAGGCCGCCCCGCTTCCCGCCCTCACGTCGCGCATCGAAGACATTGTCGCCGCGCGGGATGCCGCCTTGGCCAAGATTCAGGAAGCGGTCGCGACGTTGGACCTCGCCTATGGGCTGTCCAAGGAAGCCGCTGCCTTCGCCAAGAAGGCCCAGCACGGCCGGAAATACAGGGGCTTGGACCGGACCGGCAGCAAACACTATTCGATCATGTTCCCGGATGGCTTCGACGCGGCCCAATCCGTCGAGACCTTCCGCCGCCAGCTGGATGCGTCCGTTTGGACCTATCTCTACGAAGACACCGGCATTCGGGACATGATGGATACGACTGCAGCGCGGGATTTCGACAGAAGCTTGCGGGAGGAGGTGCCGGAGGTCACCGTCGAGAACCTGCGGGCCACATTTGAAACGCTCATGGGCAGCGCTGATCTGATCTTCGCGCGGGGGCTGGCCGTTGCCTTCTCGCGCCTTGATCGCCGGTTCAAGAGCCACGACGCTTTCAAACTCGGGTCGCGCATAATCATTGACCGGGCCTTCTCCGAATATTCGGGCAGCTTCAACCGGACATGGGCCGAAGAGACCATCATCGACGTGGAACGGGTCTTTGCCAAACTGGATGACCAGACCCCCGCCGGTCGGGGCCTCATTCAGGAGATCGACGCCTGCCGCCCCGGATATGGTCCGCAGCAGTCGATCACCGAAAGCACTTACTTCCGCATTCGGGGCTTCAAGAATGGCAACGCCCATCTCTGGTTTGCGCGCGATGACCTGGTCGAGAAGGCCAACCGCATACTCGCCCACTACTATGGCGCAGTCCTTCCCGACGCCGCCGAGAAGGGCGAGGACGCCGCGACGTTTCGGACACGCACGACCCTGCCGAGCCGGGACCTGCAGTTCTATCACACGCCGGCTGCGGCCGCAGCGGCGGTAGTTGATGCAATCTCCTTCCGGGATGGCATGCGCGTTCTGGAACCCAGCGGCGGCGAGGGGCATCTGGTCCGCCCGCTCCTCACCAAGGGCTACCAGGTCACTGCGGTAGAAATCCAAGCTGACCGGGTTGCGAAGCTCCGAGGTCTTGAGGGTCCCAACTGCGATGTGATCGAGGGGAATTTCCTCAACCTGCCCGCCAGTTCGAAGTTTCATGCGGTGGTGATGAACCCGCCGTTCTACGGCACGCATTGGATGGACCATGTCCGCCATGCCTATGATTTCCTCGCGCCCGAAGGTCAGCTGGTCGCGATCCTTCCTGCTTCTGCGCAAGTGGGCGAGACCAACGCGCATCTCCAGTTTCGTCGGTGGGCAGAGAAAGCGAACGGTGGCGGGCGCTGGGGTATGTTTGCGGATTTGCCAGCAGAGAGCTTTGCTGAAGCAGGGACCAACATCAACACGGTGATCTTTCGCATCCGGAAGCGCAGCCGGTGATTTTGGGGAAGCCGCGACAGGTCGGCTTCCCCTAGGCCTTGCGGATGCCTTGGATCGGCTAGGTGAATGGTCCGCTCCGGCCTCATCCCGAAAGACCCCGCACTAGGGCGCCCGATCCGGCTGCATCCGCTTGATCGGGCACATCGTGACAACCGCTTTGGCCTACTGCCCGAAGATCGAAGCCAAAGCCGCCTCGGCCGCAGGTCTCGTGACCGTTGCCCGATTGTCCGCCGTACCGTGATAGGCGGATTTGCCGTTTGCGAGTGGCAGCCCTGCCCAGATCATTGCGAGGTTGTCCAGAAATCCGGTCACGCTCAAAGTTCCGTCGAGAAAGGCGGGGTAGTTCGCGTCTTCGATGAGGAGAATTGCGAACCGATCCTGCAGGTCGGGGGCGAACCTTTCGTCCAGACTTGTTCCCTCACGGCGCACGAGGTCTGCGAGTGTGGACGGGATAAACTGATAACGCCCAATCGCGTGGGGCTGGCCGGGTGTCGCCTCGATCCAGTCGAATATCTCGCGCAGCGTCAGCTCGGTCGGCCTTCGTGCCGGTAGGGCGCGTGCCGCCATGTGGATTGCGTCATATCCAGCCGGACCGGCCTCGGCCCAGGCAATTAGCTCGAGGAGCTGGTCAAGTTCGCTCCTCTGCTGCCGCAAAGCGAAGGTCTGATCCACTGCCTCTTTCCGCGAGGGTAGAGACCTTTCAAACCCGTCGAGGGTTTCCCACTCCGATACATTCCAGCTCCAGTCTGACCGCGCCGAGAAACTCCCGGCGAGCTGAAACCGACCAGTGGACTGCCAGGACGGGGCATCAAGGGCCCGGCCCGCGGCCGGGAAAAGGCCAAGGCCCAGGCTGACCAAGATCCCCAAAATGCTGAAACCGGGTGACGCCAAGGCGGGATGCCGAGGTTCGGTCGCCGGGGCCTTGAAGGTCCCAAAGTGGGACGTCGGCCCTTCGGGCCTCCTAAAGTACCACACGCCTCGCCAACCCGGCGGGAATGTGTTTTTGGAGGTTTGCGCGTCAAGCTGTTGTATTTGCAGAGCTTTGAGGCGCAAAATGTGTCCGATACAGATTGGAGGCTTTGGCCGATTGGCCTGCTTCAGGCAACATCAGGCCAAATCCCAACCGATTTGTCCAGCAAAACCGGACTACACACGGGAATCATCAGGGTGAGCTTGGCATGTTCGCAGGCGGACAAGCAGCCGGACAAGGCCGTAGGTTCTGTTTTGATACAGAAGCGCGACAAAGAGCAGTTCGATGCCCGCACAGCCATAGGCCTTCGACAGAACAGGAGAACCCGACTAAAGCAAAGGATACGGCCCTAGAACTTCAATTCTAGCGGCTGGCTAGCTTTGAAAGCTCTTCGGCAAGGCTGTCCCCAAAAATCGCTTGCATCATCTCAACTGCTTCAGTTGCATTATCGGTCGCGTGAATCGCGACACGGTCAAAGGATGTTGGAGAAGCTCGATTTATCGAGGCGCGAATGTTCCTCTTTATCAAAACGTCTGTGTTCGTCACATGAGGATATCTTTTCCTAAGTTTCTTAGGACTCATTCTGATCGGTAGGGGCCCGGGCACTGCCGCGTCCCTGCAGATAAACGCAACGGTCGGCGCGACAACCTTGCTACAGTATTTTTCGACCCAATCACCGCCGCGCGTTTGATTGATGACACGCTCTTGCTGCGTAGCGGTCAGTCGGATTTCACTCAAAATCTCAAAACGTTCTTCGATGCATTGCCTTGCGATGCCCTCCAGCTCTACCGAGTCGCAGTCTTCCCTCAGGATGAAAAGGGTGAGCCCCTTTGCATCGGCAATCAGACTTTGGGTCCGTGTCTGCTCATGTTTCTGTAGAGCGACCAGAAATGGATGTTGATCTGGCCACCGTACCATCAGATCAGCCGGCATGTTCCATCCATGGTCCTTGAGAATTCCATGCAAAGCTAGAAGCGTGAGAGGATTGGGGAGCTGGCCCCACCTAGCCGAACTAGCAAGACGCCGAAGCTCGCTGGCATAGTCCTTCTTTGTGGCGACCACCGCGTCAACTAGTGCCAAACCATCCGGTAGGCCACATCGGATGCCTTTGTGGTAGCAAAGGTGATAGGCAAAGCTCAGGAACTCGTCAGTCGGGTGCGGCCGATAGAAACCGCGTTCATCCAGCCATCGTCGAGTGAGGAGTTTTTCGGCCAATGCGGGCATGTAGTAGGGCATATCGCGATAGCTCGATCCCTGTTGTCCCGATACTGAGTAGTAGTCGCACTTGACCGTTCCAGGATGACGTGACGCCTGCTGCAGGATTGATTGAATGGCGTCGTCGGCAACTAGATGGTCGATGTCATCAACATAGGCTCGTTCATTTGTGGGGTCCGTCGGGACCTGATCGGCCCAACGCAACACAACATACGGTACTCCCTGAGAGTTCAGGCCTTGATAGAAATCAACTAGGCTCCCGGTGTAAAAGCGCACCGTTCCTTTCCGTAGCATTGCCGCCAGCAAACGAAGGCGGTTTCCGATCGTCCCAAGCGCCATGAGCTTTCCTTCATTGTTCGCTTAGGTTGCTATAAGTCGCAATCGCTTCCTCGTCGATGGACGTTGAGCCAAAAGACGTCGGACGCGCGCTCGAAGTTGGTCATGTGACAGCGGAAAATCTGCCGCTTCAGCAACCCTGCAGCTCCAGTCTTCTACAAGAATGTCCTGAAGTGTCGCTGGCGCCTTTCGAATGAAGTAAGCACATAAGTGCTCCAGCAACCAATCAGTCCGAGGTGCGGTAAACGATGCATATTGCCAGTCGATGACACGGAAGGTGTGACCGAGGGGTGAGCCCTTTAGGAGTATGTTTTCATCGCGGGCATCCACATGATTTACCCCAGAATTGTATAGGGCAACGAGTGCTGGAATGGCGAAGGCTGATGCTTCCAAGTAACCGCCCGGCAGTATCTTTGACAAACTAAGGACATCGCTGAAGTCGCCGATATCCTCGTATACCAATCCCGTTCCAATAACCAATCCGAACCTACGACGCTCAAAGTAACAGTAGGGTTCGGGGACCGGGATGCCGAGCAAGCTAGCTCTCTCGGCGTTCTGGTACTCAGTTTGCGCGTACTTCTTGTAGCGCAACATGGAAGAGACGTTCGACAGAGGAAAGGTCTTGGCCACCAAACTAGGACAATTTTCTGACACCTTCCATCTGTAGACCAACCTTTGGCGAGCGGACTTCAAGACTACTGCTTTGTCGGGCGCGTGCTTCAAGGAGGGATCGATAAGCCCATTGGTGAGACAATCAATGATTTCCGGCTTTGCACCTTTGGCAAAGTGCACAACTAGGCCTGAACCTCTGTTGCGACCGGCCAATGGCAACTTTCTCAAAGGATCTCTTTGTATCATGACTGCATCTCAAAGGTTCATCGCATGACTGTAGCGATCTTTGGTCGGCGACATGGCTTTCGAGTAAGCCAAGTGAAAGCTATCGATGTTGGTTTCTTCAGGATCTATGGGTTCTTAGTTGACAGCTTGGTGCAACACAAAGCGACCGTCTCGATCCAGCAAGTCATGCACCCATTTTCGC
This sequence comes from Loktanella sp. IMCC34160, assembly GCF_004145845.1. Classification (GTDB taxonomy): domain Bacteria; phylum Pseudomonadota; class Alphaproteobacteria; order Rhodobacterales; family Rhodobacteraceae; genus SELP01. The sequence goes on from NZ_SELP01000006.1 coordinate 188,172, forward strand.
TCGGCTTCAAAATCGTGCGGGACTTGCTCAGCGGTCCTATTGCCTGTCAATGAGAGGGAGTCAAAGAAGTCAAAGCCAAACAGGTCGACACTTTCAGCGGGCAATCGTTCCAACAAGTCGATCAACATGAGCCCTGTCGTAGGTCGTGCGCCCAGCTGGCTCATGAGCTTCTGAAAGTGTTCCATCGGAGACAGATAGAACCCCGGACTAGACGCGGTTGCCCAATCCAGACGTTTTCTCTTGTGGCTCATCCAAAGGTAGCGTTGAGCTCCGACGCGGTCGCGCATTGACCTTGAGTTCCGAACCGCCAAGGCATGCCAGTCGGTGTGCGTCCCATGGCTTCTCGCCGATGGAATTGGAGCAGAATTGATGCGGATTACGACGTCAGCGCAATCAATATGGGTCCCTTTGTCACTTTGCGACAGACTTCTCGCGTTGCCGACTAGGGCAACAGACTTTCCACGAAGTTCGTCCGCCAGATCCTCTATCCCTACTGAAAGCTCCGCCAATGTAGATTCTTGGCGCCGTAGCCTTGCCCAATAGAAATCAATCTTATTCATGCAGTTAGCAACCTTCTATAAACTTCAACAAGTTGATCTGCCTCGACCTCAAGTGACATCCTCTCTATCGCAGAGGCTCGAGCCGCGTGGCCCATTTCTCCGCGAAGCTCATCGTCTTCCATAAGCTGGAGCAATTTTGCCTCCAAATCGACGACATCACCGGGCTGATACAAGAGCCCGTTCTTGGGGGTATCAACCAATGTGTCAAATGCTCCTACTCCTCGGGTTGCGATAGTTGGAACACCACTGGCCAACGCCTCCGCGACAGTCAGTCCAAAACCTTCTAGGTGAGATGGAGCGACATAGATCGCCAATTCCCGGTATGCGGCTGGCATGTCCTCCAGCGAGACCTCCGGCTTGAACCCTATTCTGCCCGCTAGGCCCGCTTTCTCTACCCGTTCAACGAGTCCGTCAAAGAAAGAGCGATCTCGCGGAAGCACCCGCCCCATCACGACCGCCGACCAATTTGGGTGATCCGGCAGGAGGCGGCATACCGCTTCGACAAAATCCTGTGTGCCCTTCAACGGCCGAATGCGACCATAGCAACCTATCACCAAGTGCTCATCTGCACTCGCGGCCTCGTTTGACGGGAAGAAGCACTCGATATCAACGCCGTGTGGAATGATGACACAACCGCGCATCATCACGTCGGCATTTACTTGGTTTGTGGCAATGACTTCGTCGCATTTACTGACAAGAAACCGTGTCCAGCCGGTTCGAGTGCGAGGAGATGCCGAAGTGAAAACCACTTTCAACTTGGAGATGCCCAGCCACTTGAGTAGCAGGCCTATGAGTAGGTCGTTGTTTCTGCGAGCGTGCCAAACCCGTAAGCGGCGAGACAGAAACAGTATTCTCCAAAGTGGTAGATGCGGTACATCTGATGGCAAGCCGGGGCCAGTGGCGGCAATTGGAATGCTACTGACTTGTATGGAGACCAGCCGCGCAATGGTTGCTGTTACACCAGATAACCGTCGTTTGAAATTCGGGGCAATGACATCGAGTGTATCGTAAGATTGGGCTGCAGACCTACGCTTCACGTGCCATGACCCCTCTAAGAATGTTCGGGCAAAGTCACCGAACAATAGCAGTTGGGACGTAGGTGCCAAGCGGTACTCCGGCAAAGCGGTATCATTGGTATGAGAACCCAGACTGCATGCCCCTGTCTGATCCAGCGTTCTGCAACAATCCTGGCCGCTGAAAGCCCCGTGACAGGGCATCTCAGGGTGGCAGAATTCAGGCAATCGGGCTTGGAGTGAGAATTTTCCACACCTGTTGGGGTATCGCTTTTGCAAATTGAGAGCTCCCGTTCGTCACGGGGGTTCAACGGAAATGAAACTTGGCCAGGACGCGAAGGCGGCCGCACACAAAAGCTGACACTGCAAAACTGCAGACCTTGGCCGTTGTTCTAGACAGGACCGGCCCTTTGCTGCCGTTGAGCATCTCATCTCGATGCTGCGGTCGCAGTCTGCATTGCAATCATTCGCTGCAGACCCAAACTCCGAGCTTCATCGAACTCACACATCCCGAACGGAGCGGTCGTTAGTTCTCCGCAAGGTCGTTAGGCACAAGTTCCGACTTCATCCAGTGAATGTTCGACTGTACATGTCCAGCTCGGACATACTTTCCTATCCGGTTAGGCATTTCGGATTCCGGGAACGCATCGGCGATTCTGGCCACAAATCCCTCTTGGCGGTTAAGGTCGAGCTTTCGAGCCAGATCTTCAAAGAGCCCCGGTCGGTAGCGACCACGGTAAATTGTCGGCACTTGCTGGATGCCGAGTTCTTCGAAGCGGGCAAGCGTTGTATCCCATGCCTGCACCTCATCTCCGATAATCCATGCAAAGCCGAGAAAGTATGACGGCAGCGCGTCATAAACGACGGAATGTCGGGCGTAGAGGTTCTCACCGATGATCCGTTCACCCTCTGAAAGTTGGTGAGATATGCCCGCTGCGAACGCTTTCAGCCAATCTCGCGAAGGATGATAGCGACTGTCGGGGCTGCGCGCATAGGAGCCGTGGGCATGGATGGTCGTATTCTCGCCGTCCATCTTTTCGGTCACGATGAGATCTTCGACAGTCAGACCGTCAAGCGATGACATCACCTTGTCATCGCTGCTATTGCCGGGCGAAATCGGAAGGTGAAAGGTGCGACCATATTTTTTCATGCTACGACGATAGCGCCATGCCTGATCGGTGACTATGGGCTCGAGGCCGTGCTCGGATGCGACGCAGCAACTACATGATCTGGCTTGCTCGGCGAGGCATGACCGGCCCTATCCGGACCTCCGTCAGGTTGACCCTCGCTGCGGCGCAGCTTCCCCAAGCCGGTCATTCGCATCTGTCGTATCCGAACGTTCGCTGCCTTCGCGCATACTGGTACGGAAAAACCAGTTTGTATTCGTGATCGCTCGTGCCCCTTAGCTGCAAATAGTACCTCTTGTGCTTTCAACGTTCCAGGAGCATGCTCAACGAGAAATGGGAATGCTGGTCTACTTGAATGGCGCGGTGGTTCCAGAAATCGCGAAGTACTTCTGCGTGTGGGTGGCCATAACTGTGATTGGGATCAGAACTAAATATGCTATGAGCTGGTGACGCTGCTGCGGCCAGACCATCATACCAATTTGCACGCGAACCGTGATGCGGCACCTGAAAGACACTCGTTCGAACTGCTCTGCGGCAATCAAGGTATTGTTTCAATGCGCCCCATTTCGAAACGCTGCTCAGATTGCCATCTCCAGTAAGCAAGATTGCAGCCTTCGTTTCGTGCTCTTGCCAGCAATCGCAATTGCCAAGAAAGTAGTGGAGACGACAATCGCAATAGCGATGCCCGCGCCACGCGCCGATCGCGCCGCCATAGAGCGTCAGGCTGACATCATTCATAGCTGTCCGGCCAAATGTTGCCTCATAAAGGCCCCGCAGACTTTTCAACGCGGCTTTGCGTTCCTTTTCGGTCCCGTTCAACAGTGCCTTTCGGTGGAGACCAACTTTCGCTTCAAAGTCTGTTGGGTCAGACGGACGTGTTTCAGGATCGTTGTAGGGAATGAACTCCCAAACGCGAAAGACGGGAAATGCCTGACCAGGCCGCAGCATGCGCACGCGGCGCTCACCGTGATCGTATGTCAGGTCCAGATCGCCATATGGACCAGATTCGCCCGGTCCAGACACTTTGTCGGCTTCATCAAGGCCTTCCGGTGGTTCAGGATCAAAAGTCGGTTCGGTGGAAAATGGTGGGCCTTCTCCGTCAGAGGGCATGACGAATAAGACCTGCTCAAAGCCGTCACCGGCCTCTTGGGTCAAATATTGCACTGGGTCGACGAAGAACAGTATCTCGGGGTCATCTGCGCGCAGGCCTTGGTCAAAACCAATCAGCAAGCGATGCCAGAGTGGAGCCCATGGTAACATGACCGTCTTGGCGCCGATGGCTTTCAGCAGGTCAACCACGCCGCTGATGTGGTCGTTGTGGAAATGCGATATCGTCAGAAGGTCGATCCTAGAACCACCGCAGTCAATTTTCAGATCAGCGATTGCGTTGGTGACGAGGCGTTTTGCGGTCGAGCTGCCGCAGTCATAGACCCACCGGTAGGGTGGTTGTGAGCGCGGTTCTTCATACCCATCGATCTCAATTTCGCGGGGCCGCCTTGGCGGGGGTGGCCGGAACTCTATCGAACCCGCTACGAAGAGGCCTTGGCCCACTGGAAAGAAATTGTGTATCACACGTACTTGGGTCAACCTGTCATTTCCTTGTTTCATCGATCAGGGTAGCGCGCTTGTGGCGTTCCAATTCCCTTGTCATGCGACATTCAACTTTTTAATCAATTACATCGCCAATCTGCTCACCTCCCCAATATCTTTGATAGTTCGGGCCGTGGCTCTCTGGTTGCTGTCCTTTTTCAGGTACACTCATCATGACCGGCAAGGGAGCAGGCAGGTCGGGGCCAACGATGATCGCTTCGCCCTGTGATAGAGATGGAATGAAAGCGGCTGCGCTGCGATCCAGATCGCCGCAAGCTCTTTCGATGGTCTCCCGGTCTCGGTCATTCGTGAGTCTGTGGACAAACAAGGTTCCAAGCTGACTAAGAACATCCTGCGGCACATCTCTGGGACGCTGGGTCGCAATCACGGTCGTCAGCCCATACTTCCTACCCTCCTTTGCAATCAGGCCGAACGCATCAAGGCTAACACTATTGAATTCATCTCCGACAGTCCGACCAATAAATTGGTGCGCTTCATCCAGACAACAAACGAGCGGGTTCTGGCGAAACTGGCCTCGTCGGGCAAGGCCGAGCAGGTACCGTCCCAGTGCATTTAAGAGCAATTCTCTTGTGTTGTGCTTGAAGCTCACTTTTTCGAAGGAAAGTACCATTGCTTTGGCATTTGGATCACCTAAGAAACGCTCAATCTCTCGACAAATGTCCAGACCATTCTCTGAGAACAGGCAAGCCAATTCAGGGGAGGTCAAAAAGGTTTCAATGCGAATGATCAGTGAATTGCAGTATCCAACTGCATTGTTGTCGAGTTGACCATATCTCGATGCATCATTGTTGTGCACTGGCCGAACGCACTCGTTTCGCACCTGCCGAGACAGCGCGTTGAAATCAAATTGGCAGGTTTCAACTGCCAACTCGTCCGCAAGTATCAACTCAGCTTGACCATATGCCAGGCGGCTCTGATTTGCTTTTTCAATGGTTCCTTGTTCTTCCACAACGACATGCCCAACCGGATCATCGCCCCTGCGGATCAATACACTCCGCCTTGAACCGTTCTCCTCGACGGGGAACCGTTCCGCATCAGCCGCCAAGACCCGAGCCATGCGAAGGCTCTTCGTCGCACTCCGAAGGGCTGGACCCTGACTTTGGCCGGTTGGAGTAAGAAGAGCGTGTAGGTCCAATTCCGACAAATTCTCACTCGGGAACCGAACTAAGGGCGGATCGTCATTGCCGGTTTCGCTGAACGAATACTGCCATGCGCCAGCTACCTTTCCTGTGAATTCGCCTGTCGGATCGAACAGGATACATTTCCCACCGATCCGCACGATCTCATTGACGAGGCGGGAAACCGTCCAACTCTTCCCGCCGCCAGTCGCACCAAACACTCCGCAATGACGGCCGAACAGTTTCTCCGGCGGAATGCTTAGGGCGGCATCATCCAGCCCGGATAGGTGCCCCAGCTCGACAAGTAACGGCGCACTGTCACCCTTCACGTCGCCTTCCAAGGCATCCTTGATCGAATTGGACAGCGCTCCGCCCTCTGCAAGGTAGACCCCATCACCGACCCTCGGCTGCGTGTTGATGCCTCGTGTCACTTTCCGAGTGGTCTTGCTAACGGTGGCCAAGAGCTGGACGCGCCCCTGCGGCTCTACCGCGGGATCGGTTTCGATCTGGTGTTCAAGGACATTTCGCTGCCTGTCGGGAATGCCGACCTCCGTCACGCGCCCCAAGATCGCTGAGCGGTCGCAATCGACAAACACGAAATCACCAACCGAACCTTTGGCCAGCCCGCGCCGACCAAGGGCTGCAAGTGCATTCGGCAAGGTGAGTTCCACGGCACTTGCCGTTACCCTTGTAACCGTCCCGATGCGTTTGGACGGGTCGATCAGGGAGGCAAGTTCGCTCATGCGCCATCACCCTCGCGCAGCTTTTCAAGTCGATCCTGCAGGAGCTGGCGATCCGTCTTGCCCGATATCATCGGCAAGGCGTCGGCAAGGTCTTCGAAGCGGCCATTCAACATCGTGATGCGCGTATCGCCCTGCTGCACAAGTCGCGCGATCTTGCTCTGGTAAGCACGTTGCCCAGCCAGATTGAGGTCGATCTCCTGCGCTTCTTCATCGAAGAGCTTTTGGTGCTCCACGAACCCGCGATCACAAAGTACGAGACGCAGCGAAAGGTTCGTTTCGATGGCTGACCAAATCGGGGCGCTGATGTGATCATCTGCGAAACCGAAGCCGGAGACGATCAACGTTGTATCGGGTTCACGTAATACTGCCTGCAAGGCCGCGAACATGTCGAGGTAGGGGCTCTCAAACGCCTCCTGATACTTCGAAGATCGAGGATAGATTAGGACTGGCTTGCGGTCGTCGTCGGGGGCATCGACGCTTCGAATGACGACATCATCCGACCGTCGCCGCCAGTCCACCGAGCCGTGCAGCTTGTAGAGATGGTACACACCGTCGAGATAGTCGGCCTTCGTACTGGATGCGGCTCGTCGCACGATATCATGGTCGAAGTGATCGCGGTTGAACCTCTGTTCTGCGCTATGGGAAAACCCGTCTATCAGCACGACGCCAAGGCGCAGGCCCGCAGTCTCGATGCAAAGATCATAGTTCGTGGTGAACAGCTTCACTCTGGGTTTTTCCGGTGATCGGCGGGCGAATTTCTTCAAAAACGCCCAGTGTGCTGGCAAATCAGTTTCGGCACCAACGAAACCCACTTTACCCAAAATCGTGTTCTCAGCTGCGCGGACGAACTTGACAAGCTCTTCCAACCAAGGCCGATCAGCGAAATCAGGATCATACTCTGACCGAATACTGAGCAGCTCGATTTGCATTTTGCAGAGGCTCAAAAGGCTCTCGATATCTCCGGCCTTTTGCTTCCCATCACCGTCATTCGGCGGCAGGCCGCCCATTACTTTCTTCGCCAGATCGTCAAACTCTTTGTGGTCAACCAAATTGTCTTCTGAGACAGCATCACGCACGGCATGCCAAAGGTCACCCATCCCCGGTGCATTCGGCCCGCCATCGTTCTTGGCCGAGAAGGACGCCCCGGACCCAAGCAGCACTACGACGTTGGTGGAGTGCAGCGCCGACAATAGGGCCTCTTCGACCTGATCCTTGCATCCGGCCTTTGGTTTCTTGCTGGGGTCGTTTGGGTCTTCTTGCTCCCCTTCCCAGCGCAGCCACTTGCCGTCGCGCGTCAACAGGCGGAGCAGTTCTTTCTTACCTTCTGGCTCTCCGTCCCAAAAGTTTGCCACGTCGAACACCTCAAAATACAACTTTGGAATGAAATTAGGGCGATCAATCCGCAGAGTAAACCGAGCAAAAATCGATATCCGCCTAGGCGTTTTAGAGATCGCGCTTCTGGCCCATCAATGGCAGCTATAGACGTGAAGCTCTTTAGGTTTGCATCTGCGGCGAACTTCCGCTTCCCGCCCCATGCCCGAGTGACTTCTTCGGCCGTGAGGTAGCTGAACGTATGTCTTGATTGGGCTGAGCTACGGCCAGCAGGCCGATCAAAGCCAAAGGGTAGTAGGGGAAACTTTGCGCTACGACGCCGCAAGTCGGCTTCGAGCCCATTTTACCGGATGCTGCGCTCTGATCGAATGTCGGCTATTGTAGGTTTGGTGTAGATCTTCAAACCCGGCTTACTTGGGTTCGTGCTCATTGGAGTATTTTTCTTTGATCAGGTCAGTGGTCGCCACAGAAATCCGGTGTAGGTCGCGTGGATCTGGGCGGATGCAGTCGGGATGGACCGGCGCATAGCCTTGTCGTTCGGTTAGTTCCTGCCCGTCTTTGAAGAATTTTCGGTCCTCGTGGGGGAATTGGAAATAGGGGTAGCCCTCGTCAGCCTCAAACCGTAGCAGTTTTCCAGGGTACCCGAACAGATTCTCGATGCCGTTGTCTTCGCACCATCCGCAGCCAAGCGAGGACCGGCTGTTGGTGCGTTCGCGTTCAAGGCACATCTGACAGGGTTCCGTGAAATAGTCGTAGTCGAATTCTTCCGCTTTGCGCGTCCTGTTGGCCGCCACTTCGGCCCGGTCTTCTTGGACGGAATTGATCCGCGGGCGATACAAAAACCAGATGTCGCCACGGTGCGTGTCGTGGACCTTGACGTTCAATCGCCCCGCCAATTCGTGGGGCTGAAGACCCGCCCATTTGTGAAAGTCTAGCAATTCGTCGTCTTTGCGCCAGTCGCGGCCTGTGCCGTCACACTTTCCGCACTCAAGGTTCACATTCGAATAGGTGCCGTCTTCGTTGCATCTCATGCAATGGAGGAAATATGGCATTTTGCCCTCATATAATGTTGATAATATTGCCCTTTTTAAAGAGCTTATTGCACCTGAGACGGTCTGCATCGTCGACCAGCACACCGGCCTCAATCAGCCACTCGATGAACTCTGGCGTAAGGTCTGAATTCTCAAGATAGGCGTACAGATCGGTTTTGCGGATGTAGAACTGTTCGATCTCATTGTCATAATCCAGCTGGTCGATGAAATCGTCCACCGCCCATCCTTTGAGGACCCGCATATCGACGACGCCGGAGGCCGCAAAAAGGACAGCGGCCAGAACACCGGATGTTGTCGATAAGCTTGGCCCTGCTTCGGCCAGTCCCATTGAGGCCAGCACGGCTGCCGCGATGTCGTGGATGGACGCCTTTTGTGTCTTTACCACGATCTGAAGCTCGGCCCTATGGGTACTATCATTTGTGGCGGCATCGTGGAGCAAGGCCCCGAAAACTGACGAGGTTTCGAATTCCACAACCAAGGTTCGGGGGTCTTGGGTCATCGTTGAAAAACCTTTTGACCAGGGGGCAGATCAAGCCGTTGAAGGCTGCGGCTAATCCCCTGACTAGAATTACATTTTAAGGCATCATTCCAGTCTTCAGGCCCGTGATCAACACAATTCAAAAACCAGTCCTGAGCGGCCGCGTAAGGCGTAGCCTCTAACGTGCGCAGGGCGAAGTCGCCAAGCCTTGCGATATCTGCGGATGATGTGGTGCAGTCAAGTGTCGCAGCTAAGATCGTGCCAAATTTCTGGTCTCGCATCGCAGCCGAGCACAGCGCCAAAGGCACATTCAGTTCTGCTACGTCTCCCCATCCTGTGCCTTCAACGGCTTTGGCTACAGCATCGGACAGGGGCGTGTAGCGTACGCGATTGGGGGTGCGGTTGCGCCCTAGGAGGATGTCATGGTTCACACAAGAGGCAACGGCCACGGCAGCTGCGGCCACGGCGGCTTCGGCGTGGATCAGGGCTTCAATGTGGCGCGCAGCTTTCTTGCTGTCCCAACGGGGCATGTCGTAGTCATCAAAAACATCCAGAATGAAGTCAGAGTAATCCTCTTTGCTCGCGTTGGGGTGTTCCGCCATGTGCAGATAGGCTTGCCGCAATTTGGGCCACAGTTTCGCCAGTTCTGTGATCTGTTTGAACCGGTTTTTGTCGCCAAAATCCGTGGCCCGCAAAACTGGGTCGATGGCCGCAACAAAGATATGATGATCGATCAGGTCAAGTGGCTGCCCCTTATGGCTGGCTATAAAATCATGGGTTCGAGTGTAAACGACAGGCAGCTGTACGAAGGCCTGTTCGGGCAGAGCATTGGTCGACACCGCCTGAAAAGAAACGGCCATCGCCTCGGTCAGTGAGACCAGGGAAGCGGGTTTCTGATCGTGAAATTCGCGGAGCTGGGGGGCGTCATACCGATTTTGGATGATGGCGGATGACCAGATTTGGCGTCCTGCGTCCCCTGTACGCATACTAAAGGTCTCCAGACCTTCTCCTAAGCGAAAGCTGATCTCATCTGGGGCTGTGCGCAACGCATCATAGATTGCCTCGGATCGGCGCCAAAGGTAATTGGTGAAGTTGCCAAAATACGGATACTGCAACGCCTGAAGGACATGACAGCATTCATGAGCCACTTGTTGGCGCACCCGAAGAGAGGGGAGCGCGTCCAACCGAAAAGAGGCGGTGTTGTCGCCGCTGAACCCATCGGGCAGCCGCATGGCAAACAACGAAAAGTCGAAATAAGCGTCCGGAAGATCCGGCGCGGCCATGTGCACCAAACGTTCGCGATCCAAGAATTTGATGTTTGGTGACGTCATTTGTCGTCTTGTCCTTCGGTGCCCTTCCCGCGCCCAAGTGCGAACATTGAGGGCCTAATTCGATAAAGCGCCTTTTAGTTGCAACGCTGAAATTAACTTATGCCAACACTTTTGGGCTGCCCACAGTTTAATAGATACTGACCTTAGCGCAGCCGCAGCGAAAGCTCACTTAGTCCCGCTATTTCCCCGTTCAAGATTGGCGCAGCGAAGGCCCGGTCAGCGGTTGAACAAGCCCGGAACGGAGTTCCGCCCCTCGATTCTCCTTGCTCGTTTACACAGGCTTCGTTGAACTTACGAGGAGCGCTTTCAATGACGATCAACCACGGGGATGCATTCAGACAAGGTCGGGAAGATGGTTTTGCCGCTGGTCTGGCTGGCGAAGCGAAGGCACCTGAATCTGATCCAGTTTTGGCTGCGCTCGACCCCGAATATGAAGGGCTCTACCAGCAAGGAGCGGCGTTGGGATTTGCACGTGGCAAGGAACGCCGGGAAATGGTGCGGCGTCAAGCCGAGCAACAAATCGAAGATCGCGAGAAATAGATGCCATCAACTTTCCCGATGAAGGGCAAGCCAGAATGGCACGGTTTGCTCTCGCCATGTCGGGATTTGTGATAAGATGTCGTGACATGAAGCCCCTAATTCTTCGACAACGCGACATTGACGAACTTGGTTCAGCCATGGACCGGCACAATGATCGGGTCGACCGTGGCAGAATGTATGCAAGGATTGCCTGCCGCCATGGTGAGCGCGGCCTCAGTCCTGAGGGGCTGATCCGGCTTGCGGACATGTTCGATGATGGCTCAATAGTGACCTGCGCGGCCTGGATGCGGCAGATGAACATCCGACGGATACGGACAGTCCGCAGAGGCTGACAGGACGGAACTCCGCCTCTCTCAGTTTTCGATGACCCCACTGCACAAGGATTGCCGGGGGCTTTCCCCGAAGTATCCTTGGGGTTGAAACATGGACAAATCCTGGACGGCTGGCAGCGTTGATTTTGGGTTTGTGCGCCCATGATCATCAAATCCATGTCGCGCAAATCGCCGACGTTTGGCCAGTTGGCGGACTACATCGCGCGCGGTTCGAATGCACAGACCGGCACCAAATCATCGAACCGGACCTTCGTTCACGGCGCAGTGAATTCGGGTGCTGGATGCTGCGGGTGCCACCAATAACCGCTATTCGGGCAAGGGCTAAAAAAACCGAGATTTCGACCCAACGGAAAACACCTTGAGGCGAGTGATTATGTCAGGCACGGTGGTCACTCGTAATTCAGCGGTAAGGATATGCCATGCTTGGTACAGCCCTTTATTTTCCACACATTGATATTCGTGATCCAGCTTGGTTGCGCTCGGCGATTTTGTTTTGGGACGAAATTCAAACAATTGCACCGAGTGCGATAGAAGAACCATACCAACAAGAAGATACAAGAGTCTGCCAAGCAGAAGGGTATTTGCGGCCGCTAAGATGTGATCTGCATCCTCACGTGATAGAAGATTTGGGGCGAAAGATTTTGCGCCTAGGAGATCGAGAAAACGACAATTGGTGGACCGCCAAGAGAACGGATAACCCGATATTCCAATCAGTTCGCAGGGCTGATGAAATTGGTTGGGAACTCGAAGACGCATTTGACGAAGTAGGAATGCACCGGGGTAAGATGTCCCCCGAAGTCAGGGAACTGGCATTTCGACTTGGATTGAGCCGCATGCATCGTGGCAAAGTACTTCCAAGAGACCGCCGATTGTTTCGCGACCTTGAGATGGCCCAAATGCACCCTGACAAGATGCCCCGGGTGATGAGGGATTTGTTCGAGAGCGGGCCCCTTAGCGGTTTCCACGATGAAGAATGGTTGCTGGTCGATAGTCGCTTTGCCGATGCATATATGTCGGCACTTGCCGCACAGCTTTCGCAACAATTAACAATGTCGCCGTTGACGTCTTACGAGCGCGCTCAAGGCATGTCATTTCGGTTTATGTTCGACGACGTCGTAGATAACTCCTTAGAAAGCGCGTCCGGTGCAATGATCGGTGTGGTCATGCGTGGGTTGCAGGTTGATGCGTCGGTGCCAGTATCCAGATTGCTTAAGTTCCGGGAAAAGAGAAAAGACCAGTATTTGGATTTTGCTGGCAAGATTTCCGATCTATCCGAACAGCTTTCGGAAGCTGGAGAGGTCGAAGGTGAGGAACTATTCACAAAGGCCCAGAAAGCGTATGACAAAGACATTGAACCGAGCTTGCGCGCTCTAAAACGTGAACTTAACCACCAGTCAATTTCTACCGCGTGGGCAGGTGCATATCGGGCAATTACGATTTCTGTACCGTCGGCGGGTGCGCTTGCTTACTTTACCGGGCTCACCGGACCGGCTCTTTTGGGAGCAGGGGCAGCACTTGCTGCGGCGGACATCGGGGTTCGAGGGTACTTAGCGGGACAAAAAATCCGGGCGGGTAACCCCTTTTCGTACCTGCACGACATAAACGCCAATTTCGGATTGCCCGATTTTGTTGATGCGTAGAATTAGCGACGGCGGATCACGACGGCACGAATGAACTCAGTGGTATAGCTATAAACGAGTGAAAGCGGACCTCATGTCACCGGCTCCGAACGGCAACTTTGTCCCGCATTGCTGACCCGGGCTCACCAGATGTTTCTGCGTGATGTCCCCAAAGGCCTGTTTGGGAAACCGCACTGCGGCGATGGACTGCGAACCAATGGCGGCTTTGGGCCGAATTTCAGCGACCAGGCGATTGTCGCCATGACCTGTCCCCCGAAACTTCCCTCGTTCTGATGTAGGGTTTGCTCAACTTTTCGAGAGAGCCAACGAGCGCTGTTCAGTTAAGGACGCGCCCCGTTTAAATATGGCCACCGACCTGCACCGGCGCCGTTTCGCGATCCGCGTTCTGCCGGTGGAGCCAGCAGGGTTCCTGGTTGGATTGTTGTTCGGCATCGACGTGGGCACGCATCCCTGCCGGCGAATAGTAGAAGGTCGCTCCTTCGGTCATATCTCAGATCTGTCCGCCCCAGTCCTGCTCGACCACTGCCCGACGGCTTCATAGAGCGGATCGCCGGCCTTGTACCGGTTCACCAGAGCATTCGCTCCGGGACCGCCATTCTAGCCCCGGAAGTCTCCAGGGTCGAGCGACACCTCGTTTGCGGTATTGTCAAACCCGCTGTCGGCAACCCGCTTGCCTAGCATCGCCCATTGGGGCTAGTCGAGAGTGCGGCAGCGGTCGCGGGTCCGTATACCCCGTCAGGAACGAGGCCATAAGCTCTTTGAAACCTCACTAGCGTCTGTTGGGTGAGTGGCCCCCATTTTCCGTCGGCGAAGTTCCGTGGCAGACCGCTGCAATGGCGCTGGAGCTGGATCTGAATGTTCAGCACAGGAACCATTGTCGAATTGCTGCCTTGCGTGCACTCGCGAGAACGACTTCCAAGATCGCATCTTAGGCGATTGCGACCGTCTTGAGTGCGAACCATTTGACTTGGACTGCGATGGCAATGATAGGGACGGCTCCCTGCATGGCAACCTGCGGCGTTGAGGCCACCGCTGTGGGCAAATGAAGGTTGTGGTATCAGAGCAGAAATCGATAGGGACGCTGCTATTGCCGCACAATAGTGAACCAAACGACGCATGCATTTCTTCCAAAGGGCTTCTCTGGAAGGAAGTGCGAACAACCCAGAATTGTCAATCTTATTGAATGGATACAGTGCGAGAGTTTTCGTTGTTCGAGCCATACAAGCTTGACCCGATAGGGAAAATGCTTTGGTCTGCCAGTGGTGTTGAGCGAATTGAATCGCTCTTTATGGCCGCATTTAGTCAGATGTGTTGAAAGGAAATCTACCACTATGAAGAGAACGATTTTGGCAGCGGGTTCGGCAATGATCTTGCTGAGCGGATGCGTTGCACAAGAAGCATTTGTGAAGCAAAATATGCGCTACGCTGACTATGAGCGCGACCGGGCCTACTGTGAAACCAAGGCCACCCAAGAAGTGCCTGTAAACCGAAGCCCTGGAGCAGAGATCGCAGTCGCGTTGTTGACTGGGGTCTACGCCGCGCAGGATGCCAACGCCGCAACACGTGTACGTAATTTCGAAGCCTGCATGATTTCGAAGGGCTATCAGCGAGTTCAGCTCCAACCATGCAGCGATATGCAAGAAGCCCGTGCCAACGGGGTCGGCCCACTTCGTGCGACAGAACGTGTCGTAATCGGCAATCAGACCTGTGTTGTGGGTGACAATGTTGGTCGGATCATCTTCCATAATCCTAGTAACGATAGCTAACAGCTAGAGGAGTCCTTCTGGTCGCAAGTGATGATCAGCTTCGGATTCAGGGCCGTTCTTCTATCTGTTTGGTTTGGACGGCCCCAAAGCGAACGTTCTAGTACCTATTAGCTGACGTCAGCCGACAGCCTCGAGCTGCGTTCTGAGCCACTTGCCGTATGCGCTTGGGACGGCCATTTGCCAGAACCCGTTGCCCCCCCTTGATCCTCCCTTGCTCATGGCTTCAAGCGGCCCGGCTTTTGCCGGGCCGCCTTGTCTTCTTGGTGCATTATCACCGTTTTGTCGTCTCCGCCTCGCCCCGCATCATCCGGTCGATCTCCTTGGCCAGTGTGTCGGCGGCCTTGCTGAGGGTTGAGCCGTCGAGGTGGGCGTAACGTTTGGTGGTGCGCGGGGTCTTGTGGCCCAGGAGCTTGCCCGCGGTGGGCAGGCTTTCGCCCGCGAGGATCGCGTGGGAGGCGTAGGTGTGCCGCAGGTCGTGGATCCGGATGTCCTCGGGCAGCCCGGCCGCCTGCCGCAGCCGCGCCCAGACCCCGGCGATGCTTACCACGCGGCCCGACCGCGACTTCTGCGAGGGGAAGACAAACCGCTGGTGGCCGGTCTCGCGCCGGAGCGCGTCGAGCGTGTCCCGCGCAGGCGCGCTGAGGAGCACGTCGCGCGGACCGGTCTTGGCGTCCGAGAGCGCCAGCTTGGTTTTTTGGACCTCGGACCAGCGCAGCCCCAGAATCTCGCCCCGGCGACAACCGGTGAGCAGGATCAGCCGGAGCGCCTGCGCCGCCAGCCAATGCGCGCCCCGTTCGCGGTCGATCTCGCGGGCCAGCGCCCTGATCTGGTCAAAGCTGAGCATGCGCCCCCGCGCCTGTCGGCGGTTCCTTCGTATGGGGGTGGCCGGGTTGGGCAGGTCCTCGGGCAGATAGCCCTGCGCCTTGCCCCAGTTGAAGATGGTGCCGAAGTGCCCCAGCGCCTGATTGGCCCCGCCGGGGCGGGTGCGGGAGTAAAGGTGGAACCACTCGGCCACCTGCACCGGGGTAATGGCCCCGACCGGGGTCTTGCCGAAGGCGGGCAGGAGCTGGGAGTCCAGATAGGCGCGCAGCGGAACGATGCTGGAGGGTTTGAACCCCTTGCCGCGCTCCGCCATGAAGCGGGCCACCAGCTCTGCAAAGACCGGCGTGGGCGGGGCGACCCGGGACCGGAGCGCCGGACTGCCCCGCCGCGTTCCCGCCCCCGTTGCCGTGGGGGAGGCCGGGGGCGTCAACGCGGCGATCTTCGCGTGGAAGGCCGCGCGCGCTGCCTCGGGCGACATCTCGGGCCAGGTCCCGAGGGTGATCCGCCGGGGCTTTCCATCTATCCGTTTCGACAGCACCCAGGACCGGGTGCCGCCGGGCTGGACCCGCAGGCCAAGACCGGGACATTGCACGTCGCCAAGGGTGTATTCCTTCTCCGCCGGGCGCAGGCTGGCGAGGGTGTGCGGGGTCAGGAGGGAGCGGGCGGTCATGACGTGGTCCTCCCGCGCTTCTGCCAGTCCTTCAGCCCTGCGTGGAACAGCCGCGGGTCGATCTTCCGGGCAGCACAGAAGCCGTGCAGCCCATCGCCGCTCTCTGCGAAGGCCGCGTAGTCCTCTGGCCCCGGTGCCGCCAGCGTCTTGCGCCGGGCGGCGCGCGGGGGCGGTGCCCCGCCAGTCCGGGGTCTGGCAAAGGCGCGGCTCAGATGCGCGCCCACCCGCTCGCTGGCCGCCACCATCCGCCCCTGATCGAGATGGGCATAGCCCGCGTTGCTGTCGAGGTCCGCATGCCCCAGAAGCCCGCCGATCACCTGCAGCGAGAAGCCGCGGTTGATCCCGACCGAGGCCGCGCTGTGGCGCAGGTCATGCAGCCGGAACCGGGGGCGGCGCAACGCCTTGCGCAGCTCCCGCCAGAGCGGGCGCAGCTCTGCTTCCAGCGTCGCCGGGTCCTCGCCCGCGAAGATCGCCCGCCCGTGCCGGGGCAGGCCCGCCAGCAGCGCCCGGGTCGGACGTCCAGCGCCTTTGGGCCGGACTTGGCATCGGGCAGCGCCAGCCGCCCGCCCGTGCGGGTCAGGTCGAGCTCGTCCCATGTTGCCCCCATCGCTTCGCTCCTGCGGCAGCCGGTCAGGGCCACGAAGCGGACGAAGGGTACGGCCAGAGGGAAGCGGTCTGCGGCGCGGTCCAGTACCCGGCCCAGAACCGCATATCCTGCCGGGTCCAGATAATCGGCGGCAAAGTCGGACTTGTGCCGCCGCAGCCCGGCGCAGGGGTTTGCACCGGAGGGGCGCAGACCCAACAGCTCCGCATGGCGCATCATCGAGGAGAGCACTGCCAGCGCCCGGTTGCGGGTGCCGGGGGCGACAGTCAGCCCGTCGCGCCACTGGATCACTGCGCCTTGGTCAGTTCCGCGACACAGACCTCTCCAAGACCAGGGATGATCTGTCCGGTGAAACACAGCCGGTGAGACGCCAGGGTTGTTGGCTTCCACTGTCCGGCGCAGTCCTCCAGAAACCGTGGCGCGAAGCTGGAGATGGTCTCGGCAGGGGAGAGGCCAAGTCCCCCCTCCGCCGCGATCTCTGCCAGCGCCTCGCGGGCCAGCGCCCGGGCGACCTCTACGGGCATCTCCTCCACATCGCCGATCTTGCGGCGCAGGCTGCGCCCGCCCGCGCGGGTCTGGACGATCCAGCTGCGGGCCGCGCCGCGCCGACGCTCGGCCAGCTGCGGAACCTCCGTGTCCCAGATGAATGCGTCCCGGCTGTCTGGCCGGGTCTCCGTGGTCTTCGCCCGCCGCGCTGCGCGGGTCTTGCTTTGTGATTGTGCCATAGGGGCAATCCTTCTCCGCTTCAGGAAACAAGCCCACGCAAAACCCGGGGAAGCGCCCAGGAAACGCGGGGAAGCAGAGAAAACCGGACCCGCTCAATCGCCACTCAGGCTGAGCGGGAGACCAAAGCTCCAATCATTGCATCAGGTTACCACAGGTCCCGAAAGGCCAAACCCCGGTCCAGAGGACCTCCTAAGGCTACACACGCCTCTCAGCAAAACACGGCGCCCCAGGTGGCCATATGGAGAAGGTTCTTGAGTGTATTTTGGGCCTTGAATTACCGGAATGTGAAACCGATCAGGAAAACTTGGGGTGCCCGAAGCATTGGCAGGGTCGTGCCAACCGACTGGCACGGCCGTGCCGTGCTGCTGGCCCGGTTGTGGCCCTCTGTTATTCCTCTGAGCCACCAGCTTTTCCGTCCTCTGGGTCGCACAATTCTTCCTGTGCCTTTGGAGCGTAATGCGTCGAGGAAATCAATTGAAGTCTGGGTGCGTAGTTGACCCGAGGGATCCGGATTGATGTCAGTCTGTTGGGCAGTGTCAGGATTGGTCGCAACAAGATGGAGTATTGTTTCTTCCGCCAGGTTGGCCCCGTCTTCTCAGGTTCCAAGCGGCGCAGGATCGGACGGCCGGGCAGGGGGTGCTTGCGTAGGAGACGTCAAAAAGGGAAGTGTTGAGTTGAAGCGGTTGGTTTGCCGGGAGGGGTCAAGTTCCTGCCACGGCTCCACATACCGTCCCAATAATTGATGTGTGGTCCGATAACGGTGGGCGGGTACAGATGCCAAATCTAGATCATCTGTTCTGGCGCTTCCGCCTCGCGATCTTTGTAGGCTTATGTCTGCTTCCTGCAATCGGCGCCTTTGGAAAAGCCGATCCCGATCGATGGATGGTCGGCATCCCGATTGCAACGCTCGGCCTCTGGCTCTCCGTCACCGAGGCGCGTCGGTTCGAGATCCCTGACCTGGCTTCAGTGGGCATCGCTGCTTGCGCCGGTCTGGCAGTAACAGAGGGCTTGATCGACTTCGCCCCGCTGGTCTGGAACGGCCTCACCGCCCTCCTGACCCTAGTCTGCCTTCTTTTGGCCGGGCGGCTGCTCTATGCCCGGTTTGGACAGGACGCCTTTGGGGCGGGGGATGCCAAGCTGATTGCCGCCTGCACCCTGTTGGTCGGCCCTCTCGGGCTTCCAAGCCTGATCTTGATCGCGTCCCTCTCCGGCCTGGTCTTCGGACTGCTCGTACGTCAGCAGTCCCGTGGTATCCCCCTTGGGCCCTTCATCATATTTGCGGCGCAGATCGTGTGGTTCTTCGGGCCGATAGCAGCGTTTTCAGGCCAACCTTGACGCTGCCGCGCCTTCCTTTGCGTTTGAGCCGAAGGCGAATGGCAGCGAAGGAGGGCTCAACTCTGGCCGGAAACGCTTTGGGATATCTGACTGACAGTCTGGTCGGGTCGGAGCAATCATGTGATGATCCGGCGACCGATTGCGCAACCACAGATGGGCTTGACTCAACATAAGGTTAACAGTTTTCTGGGTGCATTAACCTTTTAGGCGAGTCCATGTCTGTTTCATTTCGTATTGCGCTGTTCGTCGGTCTTCTGTCTGTTTCGCAAGTTTCTGCTCAGGAAGACCCCTCTCCCTCACAATCCGACCCTTCGGTGATCCAGGTCGCTCCGGCTGACCAAGGGCAACCTTCAGACCGATCCGATCAGGGCAATCCGGCCTCAGATGCCAGCGATGGCCGGTCCGATGTCGCGGGTGAGGTTGCAGACGGTGAGGCGCTTGAGAATGCTGACGAGGCCTCCGCGCTCGCCGAGGAAGAGGAGAAGGTCGACTCCGCCGTTGCCTATTCCATCGAGGCGGACCCGGCGGAAGAGTTCACCCCGGCCGAGTATCGCCCCAACCTTCCCGACGAGATCCAGTCGGACGGGGCTTTCCGCTACCGCGTTCCGATCGCCATGCCGCAGTACCAGGGGTTCGAGCCGCAACTGGCTTTGGTCTACAACTCCTCCCAAAAGGGCTATGCAGGTGACGGACCGATCCTCGGCACCGGCTGGACGCTCTCCGGCCTGTCCCAGATCCGCAGGGTCACCCTGGGCGGCGGGATCGCCTCCTTCATCGACGAACAGGACATCTACACGCTCGACGGGGAAGACCTCCTCGCCTGTGCCGACAGCAGTGCCTCGGTCCCCTATGCAGGGACCTATCCAGCAAGCCACCTGACCACCATCTCCAGTTCCTCCTGTGTCGCGGGCGGGCAGTTTGTCACGCTCATCGATGACGGACGCCGGGTGGTGCAGACCACCGACGCCAATGGGCACCTGTCCTTCGAGGTGACCAACCGCGATGGGGTGATTTCGACCTATCGTTCTGTGGGCAGCTTGGCAAACTGGACGCCAAGTGTTCCTGCCAGTACGGAAACGACGACCTGTAGTTCTGGCCCCGGCTACAATGGCGGCTGCACCACGAGTGGGTCAACCACCGTAGGAGAAGACCCCTCTGAAGTTGCCTTTGGGCGTATCTTCCTGATCTCCGAGATCCGCGACCAACAGGCCATCCCGAACACCGTTCTCATCACCTATGACATCGATACGGCCAATGGCTTTGCCGCCGTTCCGGCCTCCGTGACCTACGCGGGCTATTCGGTCGATTTGCACTACCGGCTTGAGGCCAGCCACCTGCGCAGTTTTGCGACCGGCCATGCCGACCACTTCGGCTACGAACACCGGGTTCTCGAAGCGGTCACCGTCAGCGACGGTGCAACAGGCATTCGCGCCTATGATCTGACCTTTGGCAGCAGCCCGCATTTTGGGCGCATCCGTGTGGACAGCGTCACGGAATACGGACGCGATTTTGCCCTCCAGACCGACGGCTCCGTCACCGGTTCAGCCCTGCCGCCCGTCACCTTCACCTATAATGACGACACGCCAGGGTTCGAGACTGTGGCAGTTCCGATCCCGCCCGCCGATACCCACTTCGACAACTACGCAATCGGTCACACCCGGTTGGGGTATCTGGCTGATCTCAACGAGGACGGTGGCGTTGATCTGATATTTCAGACGGAAGCGCCCCATGGATGGAACGGTGGAGACGGGTCCGGAAGTTGGGGAGGAGGCGGAAGCGGAGATCCTGTCGAGGCCTCCGCGGCCTATTCCGTCGATCAGGATCGCACCGTCACTCCGGTGGAGGTTCTGCTTCCCTATTTCGAACATGGTAGCTCAACACGCGTCCCACTTGCATCGATCAATGGGCCGGATTCTTCGACAGGCCAGACACTTTTCGCCGAACGGGTGAGGGTCAATTCAATTGACAAGACAGTCCGGGAACTCTTCGGGCCCACCGGTCAGGAGGTCGATCAGTTTGCATCCTATGCGGATACACTCCACTTCATTCAGCTTAACCTAGACCGTGATCCGGGCCAGGAAGCGCTTCTCAAGGTCCGCAACACCTCTGCAGTGCCGCAGGGTTCCTACGACGTGGGGCCATCAGGCTATGTGTCAAGCACCCATGATGTCTCGGGGCTGACATACGATCTCGACACGACCAGCCAGCAACGAATTGGCTATGTGGTCGGTGACTTCGACGGCAACGGTCTGTCTGACGTCGCTGTGCACAACAGGCTCTACCTCTATTTCCCGGATGGGTTCCGGGAGTTCCCGATCTCGATCGACAATTACGTCTCCAGCGGACCCAGAGCGGACCTCCGCGCCGCCGATATGAACGGAGATGGACTCGACGACATTGTGTTCCTTGGCAAGGGCGACCAAGACTCCCTTGTAGACGCATCTGCCCCGCGCGAGTTCGCAATCTACTATGCCACCGGACGAGGGTTTCTGCCGCGCGAGACAGTTCTCTACCAGCCTGAAGACACCTACGGCCCCTCAGACCTGATCCCGGCTGGCATGCCCAATGTGCAATGGGAAGGCGGATACCAGCTGACCGATATGAATGGCGACGGTCTTGTTGATGTCATCATGACCAAGGTCCAGAACTCGGACGACCTTGTCGACCGTGATGCCTTCTCGGCGGTTATCCTCTACTGGAATGGCGCCCGATTTGAGGTTGCGGACGACCCCGAAGCCTACCTGACCAACATCATCTCCGGCGCCCAGCTTTTCGGCGACTTTGACGGGGACGGTCTGACAGATATCTTCGACAACAATGTAGTGGACACCACTGGCTCATATACGGGGCCTGCGTTCGCGCCCGGCGAACAGATCCACTTCGGCGCGGGTGGTATCCCCAACATCATGACTTCGGTCGACACGCCGACGGGGGCCGTGGCTTCGGTGAGTTATGCACCAAGCAGCGATGGGGTGGGGCCAGATTCGGTCGTGCTGGGGGATCAAATCCCGGGCATCCGCCAGGTCGTGTCCGCCGTGACCGTAGATGACGGGTTCGGCAATCTGGCCACGACAAGCTATCGCTATCGCGACAGCCGCTACGATCATGCTCGCCAGCGCTCGCTGGGGTTTGAACAGGTCCAGGTCATCCTGCCCGCAGTCGAGGGCGAGACCGATCCGCTGGTCCGCGAGACCACCTATCTCAACAGCGATTTCGTATTGAGCGGGTCACCCGCTCAGGAGATGCTGTGGCTGGGCGACCAGATCCTGACCGAGACGAGCAACAGCTATTTGACCCGAGGTGCCGGCAATGGTCCGTTCCGGGCGCAACTGATTTCCAGCACATCGCGAACGCGCAGCGGTGACGGGGCGGATGACTTCGTCGAGACCTCGAGGGAGATAGGCTATGATGCCTGGGGCCGGGTGGCCTGGGAACTTGATCTCGGTATGACCCTGAATGGCGTCGATATCGATACCTCCGGGGCAGGGAACGTCCTCGTGCAAACCCAATATGCGGCCAGCTTCTCGCAGGGCTACTTCATGAACCTGCCCTGCATCCGCACAAGCTATCGCGGGAATACCATCACCAACGACCCGGCTGACTGGCTCGACAAGCGGATCTTCATCTACGACGAGTTGGGCGGGTGCGCCGAACCCACCTCGGGCAACCTGACCTATGAGCGGTTCTGGGGCGGCGATCCCACCTCCAACCTCGTCAACTGGCGCGACCACCGCCGGACCTATGACACTCATGGCAACCTGCTCACTGATCTCGATCCCGAACTGAACCTCACCAGCTTCGGCTATGACCCGGTCCGCCATCTGTTCCGCACCTCCGTCACCAATGCGCTCGGGCATCAGGCGAGCGTCACCTGGGACGAAGCCTGCCAACTGCCGACAGGGTTCACGGATCCCAACGGGCTGACCACCACACGTGTCTATGATGCGCATTGCCGAGCCGTGAGCCAGACCGCACCCAATGGTCACGCAACCAATGTGGCCTATCTGGATTTCGGGGACCCGGGCCTGCAGCGGGTCGAGACCACCTCCGCCTCGGCCAGCAGCCTGCCGAATGCGGAACAGACGATCTCGGTGCAGTATTTCGACGGGCTGGGCCGGGCGACCCGGACGGAGGCCTCAGGCCGGACAAGCCTTGCGGCTGACCGCACCTATGCCCGAACCAGCTATGATGCGCGGGGCAGGGCGGTGGCTCAGTCCCTGCCGCTGACCCATGCGGAAAGCCAGTTGGCGACCCTGCCGGACACGCTCCTGATCCGGACCACCTATGACGCGCTCGACCGCCCGCTGTCGGTCACCAACGCCGATGGCAGCCGGTCCGAGATGCAGTATGGCATCCGTATGCTGCCGGTTGGAGCCGGCGAGGACGGGGCCAGCCTGTCGCTCTCCGCCCGTTTCGCCATGACCACGCGGTTCGACGAGCATTGCTTTGACGATGTGGCAGCCAATACGGACTGCCACCCGGTCTCCGAAGTTGCCGACCACCGGGGCAACCGCATCCGCATGATCCTGAACGACCCGGGCACCGACACCGATGCCGCCGCGGGCGAGCGGATCACGGAGTTTCGCTATGGCGCCAAGGGCCAGCTCATCGGGGTGACCGACCCGCGCGGGGCGAACTGGGTCTATACCTACGATGTCTCGGGCAACCGGATCTCCGCCGATGATGCGGGCCTTGGTCTCTGGACCATGCAATACGACCGCAACGGCAATTTGACCCGGCAGACCGACGCCAAGGGGCAGGTGATCACCTTCTCCTATGATGCGCTGAACCGACCCCTGACCAAGACGGTCGCCTGGGACGGCCAACAGGACGTCATCACCTACACCTATGACCAGCCCCGCGCGGGCAGCTACAACATCGGGCAGCTGACCACGCTGACCAATGCCGTCCATCAGGTCAAATATGATTACAACGATCAGGGACAGCCCTGGCGGACCCGCCATTGGGTGGACCAGACCGGCGGCGCTGCGGATGTCGAATTCGAGACGAGCTTCTGGCCCAACGGCCTGCCGCGCAATCAGGCGATGCCGCTCACCTCGGGCGCCCCCAACACTTGGGTCGGAGAGCTGAGCTATGACGCGGCCGGGCGGATGATCGGCTTTGGCAGCTACATCACCGATGTGGACTATGGGCGCTGGGGTGGAGCGATCCGCACCGACTATGGCAATGGGCTGACCGAGTTGCGCAGCTACCGCGACACGCGCGGCTGGATCGATGCGATCCGGGTCGAGGACAGCACGGGCACCGAACTGCACCCTGACACCGTCTATTGGCGCAGCGCCACGGGCCGGGTGACGCGGGTGCAGGGGATCGCGGCACCGGGGGGCTTTGATTACACATACGACTATGCGGGCCGGTTGCTCAGCGCGATCAACCACGCCGGGGCCAGCCAGCACGACCAGAGCTTCGCCTATGACAGCGCGGGCTCCATGACCTTCAACAGCCGCCTGGGCACTTACGTCTACCCCAGCGCCATGGCCAGCCACCCCCATGCGCCCGATACCGTCGCGGGGCAGGTCTTTGCCTATGACGCCAATGGCAACATGACCACCGGGCTGAACGGCAAGACCATGAGTTATGACGGCGAGAACCGGCCGCTCATGGTGGAGACCTCCGTGGAGAACGGAGGCATCCGCACCGAGTACGTCTACGGCGCCGACGGCTCCCGGCTCAAGCTGATCGATGCGGTGGGCACGGGGAACGAGGCCACGACCCTCTACCTTGGCGTGCTCGAGGTCCGCGGGTTCGGGAGCGGGGCCGACACCATCGTCGCCTACCCGCACAGCGACCTGCGGATCGTGGGCAATGACACAAGCTACCTCCACCGCGATCAGCTGGCCTCGGTGCAGGTGATCTCCAACGGGGCGGGCCAACGCGCCACCCGGCGGCAGTACCGGCCCTTCGGCGAGATCTCCTGGGAGGTGATCGAGCAGGTCACCGCCGACGAGGCCCACGGCTTCATCGGCGAACGCTTCGACGAGGGCGCAGGCCTGCAATACCTCAACGCCCGCTACTACGACCCCGAACTGGGGCTGTTCCTGCAACCCGACTGGTTCGAGGTCACAAAGGCCGGTGTCGGGACGAACAGGTATGCGTATAGCTTCAATGATCCGGTGAATGCACGGGATCCGGGAGGGAATGAAGCCGACGGCGATGATGACTCTTCGAGCCAGCTTAGGCGCTGGCGGGAGTGGTTGCAAGCTAGGCGGTATGAGCGAAACTTGAGAGAACTGGAGCGAGCGCAAGCTGAACTTGAACGATTCGTAAATGCCGTTCGAAACGGCGAATATGACAATCTGTCAGACCTTGCCATTGCAGAAGCCGCAGAAGCACGCTTCAGACTAGTAGACCAATATGCAGCATATGTCGAAGGAGGACTTGGTGCGGAAGCCGTGGACTACGGTATCATGGCACTGTCGCTTGGTGGGCTAAAGATGGGCGCAGGTGCAAGCCAGGCGACCAGGGGCGTCGTTGCACCGTCAGGAACTGCAGCCCCCCTAGTAGGCGCTGCAAATGGGGCGGCTGGCGAAACGACACTCGCAATACTTCTCGGCGGTGCGGGGCGGGCGCAAGCAATGACGACCCCTCTTGGTCGAAGAGTAATTGATAGGTTGGCGTTTGGTGTGGCACATGAATCAAAGGTGGGGTATACGTCGGCAAGCGCATTTGTACGAAATCAGGCGCTGAAGGATGGATTTCTTCTTGCAAATAGGGAAGTAGAAGGTGTTGTTTGGCATTTCTTTCGAAGTCCGACAACTGGGGCTGGCGGTCCAAGTGGGCCGCTTCGGGAACTTCTCCAATCCCAGGGGATAGCGATAAGGATCCACAGTGGACTATAGAATTGCCAAACCTCCGATCTCAAAGCCTTTGGGTGAAATGTCCAAGCAAGAGTTGATTGAGTATCGATCTTGGTTTGAGGCCAGCCTGCCTCCAAGACTTGGTCTATTGAAAGAGCTGGTCAGATCGTCTAGGAAATATAGAAACTGGGTTCCGGATTTTTCGCCCTCCAGTATTGGCGAGTTGAGTGAATGGAGCCAAGAAACTCTTGAATTGGAGGGACCCAGAGGTGAGGAATCGCCTACTGAAATTTCCATTCTGATGGACATTGCAATGTACATGGGTGAGTCTTTGGTTCGGGCGTCGCCGTCGATCAAGTGGGAGCACAACATTAGGTGTCCAAGAAACGATGTAGATTTCGGTGCTATGGTGATAAATGGGCCGTCCGGTTTGAAGTTCGACCCGTTTCGAATAATATACGTTGCTTCTCTAATACTGAGAGATGGGCGGCTTGGCTCCGATTGGCTCTCGAAGACTTTTGAGCTCAGATTCTCATTGCTGATAGATGGGTGGGACGGCAAGCTTGGGATCAGGCCCTAGGCGATGGCCTGCGAGGGAACCAAACTGAATTTGCCATTGTTTCACCCCCACCCCCGCTCCGGCGTGACCCTCCTCGAGGTGCTTGTCGTTCTTGCCATCATCGCGATGATCGCGGCGCTGGCGGCCCCGCGCCTGTTGGACAGCTTCGGCCGGGCCAAATCGCAGGCGGCTGAGGTGCAGTTGTCGACTCTGAAGGGCGCAGTGCAGCTTTACTACCTTGATACCGGACAACTGCCGTCGCAGGGCGAGGGGTTGGGCGCGCTGGCCACGGCCCCGGGCGGGGTAAGCGGCTGGAAGGGCCCCTATGCCGATGCGGCGCAGCTTCTCGACCCCTGGGGCCGCCCCTGGACCTACCGCCAACCGGGCGAGGGCGCGCCCTTCACGCTCGGCACGCTGGGCCGCGACGGTCAGCCCGGCGGCAGCGGCGAGGACGCGGATATCACGCTCTGACGGACCCGCAGGGCCGGGCGCAGGGCAAGGGGCGGATGGGCGATGCCCGCGCTGTCCCAGGTCTCGATCAGGATCAACCGGGGCAGGATCGTGCCACCGTCCCAATCGTTCGACCAGCCTTCCGGACTGCGCACCGTCTTGCGCCCGTAATAGGCGATCCGCAGCTGCCCGACATCGCCGCGCAGTGCCCGCAGCAAACCGCCCGCCTCCATCAGCAGCTGCCCATCCTGAAGGGCGATCCGCGTGACCGCTCCCTCGGCATCGGGCATCCAGAACCCGTCCGTCCCGGCCCCGAAGACCTCTGCAATCGGCAGGCGCGGCCCAACCTCCGGCATAGCCTCGACCGCGGCCCAGAGATCGGCCCGGGCCAGTGCCTGATCCACCTCGGCCCCGCCAGACCCCAATCGCCGCCAGACCTGCCCGGTGGTGGAGTAGCTGGAGGCAAGCGCCACGCCGATCATCCCCATGACGGCGAGCGCCAGGAGAAGCTCCAGAAGGGTGATCCCGGCCACCGGGGAGCGTTTGGAGTCTGCCCTAGCGTTCATGGGCGATGACCCGTGTGAAGCTGTCACGACCGCCGTAGACCTGATCCTCGACGGTCATATCGAGCCGGGTGAGGGCGACAAGGCTGTCGAACCGGCTTGGCCCGGCGGAGGGCTGATCGGAGGCCGCAAGGGTGTAGTGGAACCGATCTTCATAGGTCCCTTCGGTGGCGGCAAACGCGCCCAGCACCTCGGCCTGGTCAAAGAAGGACCGGGCGAACTCCGCCCGCTCCAGCGCCCGCAGCCTTTCCTGTGGTCCCCGCGCGGCCCCGATCAGGGCGGGCATCAGGGCCACGACCACGAGGGACAGGGCGGCGGCGGCAAGGAGGGCCTCAAGGAGCGAGAAGCCGCTTCGGGGGGAGCGTCGATAGCGGTTCCCCGCTCGACCGAGGTCACATTCCCGGCCTCTCGCTGCGTTTGAGCGGGGTTTTGAACGCCGGGGTGTTTCACGGGGGTGTGGCGAGGCTCTAGACGGCAATCTGGCTGACCTCCAGAACCGCGCCCATCAGCACCCAGACCAGCGCGGCAATCAACCCGCCGATCACGAGGGTGGCAAGGGGTGTCACCAACCCGACCAGTCGTTTCAACGTCGCGTCCCGCGTGGCCTCCAGCCGGGTGGCGGCAAGGTCCATCATGTCGGGCAGGGTGTCCGCTTCCTCGCCGAGGGCGAAGAGCCGCTGGAACACATGAGGGACGCTGTCGTCTTGGGCAAAGACCGGGGCCGCCCGTCCACCCCGACGCAGGGCCGACGCCGCCTCCGACAGGACGCCTGCGGCCTCCTGGTCCGAACGCAGCCCGGCCACGGATCCAAGGGCCTGATCGAGGCCTGCGCCACTTACCAGAAGCACCTGCAAGAGCCGGGCGATCTGTCCCCATTCGCTGGCCGCGCGCAGATCCCGCAGCGGCGGCACCAGCCGGGAAAGCCCGCGCAGGATAGTCCCGCGCAGCAGCGCCAGTCCAAGCCCGAGCGCGGCGGCCGCCGGAAGGAGGATACCCCAGTGTCCGGCAAGCCAGAGCCGCAGGGCGTCAAGGCGCCGGATGGTGGTGCCCTTCTCCGGATCATCTGGCAAAACGCCCGCGAGGGCAGGGGTGAGATAGACGAGGATCAGGGTCAGAACCCCAAGACCCGCCAAGAGCAGGAACGCCGGATAGGCGAGGGCCGTCACAACCCCGGCCCGGGCTTTGGCAAGGCCCGCGTAGAAACGGGCGGCCGCCGCAAATGCCTCCACCAGCCTGTTGGCCGCGTCTCCTGCCGCGATCATGCTGCGGAAGGTCTGGGGGAAAGCACCCGATCGTTCCTCAATCGCCAGCCCAAGGGAACTGCCCCGGCGTAGCCCTGCGGAGAGCTCCGCGAGATGCTTTTGCGCTTCGCGCCCGCCAAGCCCGCGTGCGGCGATCTCGAGAGCTTCGTCAAGGCGGATACCCCGCCCCAGGAGTTGGGCAAGGGTTTCCGAGAGGGTTGCGAGGTCCCGATCCTTCAGAGGCCCACCCACCAGGATATCCCGTCGATACCAGGGTGTCGGCGGCGTACTTGCCCCTTCCGTGAGCTCAAAAACCGCGAGCCCCCGGCGCTCCAGCTCCGTCATCGCCGCTGCCCGGCTCGCGGCGCTCAGCCTGCCCGAGACCTCCGCGCCGCGCCCATCGACGGCCTTGTAGCTATAGGCGGTCACCTCCCCCATCGCGGGTCTCTAGCGGAAGAGGTCATCGAGCGTATGCCGGGGGTCACCAAGCCCTGTCGAGAGCGCCCCGTTGGCCCCGGCCATCTGGCCGCGCAACTCAGCGGTATACTCCGCCGCGTCCTGCGCATCGCGAATGATCCGGGGGCGGATCAGTATCAGGAGCTCTGTCCGGTCGCGCTCGCTGCCACGATTGCGGAAGGCGGCCCCCAGGAACGGCACCTCGCCAAGACCGGGGACGCGGGTTTCGGTGCGATTGTCGCTTTCCTGCACGAGACCACCCAGCACCAGCGTGGCCCCGTCGCTCAGAAGGACGGAGGTGGTGATCTGTCGTTGGCGGAAGCTGGGGCTGTCGATACCCGAGGTGCTGGTGGTCTGAACCGAACTGACTTCCTGTTCGATATCGAGGGTCAAGGTGCCGCCTGCGCCGATCTGCGGGCTGACTTTCAGGATCACCCCGGTATCGCGATAGTCGATGCTGGTCACTACAGGCGCATTGGCATCATCGCTGGCTACCGAGGTCTGAGTGGCAACCGGAACCTGATCGCCGATCTGCAGCACGGCTTCCTTGTTGTCGAGTACTACGAGGGTGGGCGAGGAGATGACCCGCACGTCAGTGACACCTGCCAGCGCGTTCAGCACCGCCGTTGTATCGCCCGAGGAGAAGAGCGAGGAGAAGCCGGGGAAGTTCTGCGAGATGCCGCCATTCTTGGCGTCGGAGAAACTGGTCTGGGTGGCGTTCTGTTCAAAGAACCAGCGGACGCCGAGATTGACCTCGTCATTTAAGGTGACCTCGGCAATGGTCGCCTCGAGCGCGACCTGCTGGGCCCGGCTGTCGAGATCGACGAGGAGCCGCTCGACCTCCGCATGCTCATTCATCACCCCCCTGACCACGAGCGCGTTGCGCTCCGGATCGGCCGCAATGCGCGACCCGGCTGAGGACGAAGCCCCCTCGTCCCCTTCACTGTTCCGCACATCGACCATGAGTTGATCTAGGATGGGGGCGATTTCCGCGGCACGGCGGTTCTGCAAGGGGTAGATGCGGGTATAGCGCTGCGACCGACCCGCGGAGCGGTCAAGATCGCGGATCCAGCGTTGCGCATCGTCAAGATAGGCCGAGCGGGAGGTGATGATCAGGACGGAGTTCAGCCGATTGTTGGGAATGAACTCGATTACCCCCTCCAGAAGCCCGCCTTCCCGCGCTTCGAAGATCGCCTTGAGTTCTTCAACCACATCTTCGGGGTCTGCGGCCTCAAGCGTGACCAGGGCGATGGACTTGCCACGCATCACGTCCACGTCAAAGAGATTGAGGGCATCGACTGCCGCATTCAACTGCGCGGCGCCGCCCGAGAGCAGGAGGAGATTGCGGTTCTGGTCCGGCACCACCCGAAGCCCCTCTTCGACCAATGGCCCGAGCAGGTTCACCATCTGGCTGGCCGAGATATAGTGCAGCGGGGCCACCACGATGGTCGACCCGTCGATGCCCGCCTGGCCCACAGTGCGGAAGGTGCGATTGCCGCTCGATCCGCTGCGGATCGAAAGGACATCGCCATCCACTTCGATCCGGGCGCCGTTCGCGTCGAGGCTCGCCTCGAAGAGTTGCAAGAGCGCGGATTTGGGAATGGGACCCGTGGACTGGATCGTCACCCGCCCCGAGACGTCTTCGGCGACCACATAGGACCGGCCGAGGGTTTCCGAGAGGATGGCTTCGGCGGCGGCCTGGATCGAGGCGTTGATCAGGGTGATTTCCACCAGGCTGTCATCGACGATACGGATATCGGCCCGTCCCGGTGCATCCGCCCGCAACGCATCTTCATTGATGAAGGTGTCATTGCCGCGCGAGACCGGGCTGCGATCCTGCCCCCACCAGCGTTGACCACCAGGTCCGCCGCCCGTACCGGGCTCTCCAGATCTGGTCACATCCGGACGATATCTGCCCGAACTCGTCGTCGCACCCTCCGTGCAGGACACCAACACGGCAATACAGGCCATAGCCTTTACAAAATTGCGTATCATTACTCACCGCCTCAAATCCGGGTCTTTTGACCTTCTGGGGCGGAGATTAGCCGTCTGAGTTGAATCTGACCAGATATTCTTCTTCTCCAGATCGCAGGAGAATGCCCGAGGCGTGTATTTCCACAACGGTCCAACCGCCAAGGCTGTCGCCGACCCGCAGCCATTGTTCCTTCCCAGTGGTCGGATCAAACACCAATGCGCGGTTGTTGAGGCCTTCCCCGACAAACCCCAGGACCTGAATGTCCGGTCGGACAATTGGCTCTGCCTCTGGTACCACCGGGGTTGGCGGCGGGGCGGGGGCGATCTCGGGCTCGGGTTCTGGAACGGCGGTCCAGGGGCGCCGGTCTTCGAGAAACAGGCTGTTCGCAGCGATGCCCGCGACGGCCTCGGCGGGCAGGGTGACGTCCGCCAGTCGCCGAAGTTCATCTCGCGGCAATCCCGCGCTGGGAATCCTCACCTCGGAACTGAGCCCCACCGGGTCATCAATGGGCTCCGGGAACTGAAGCAGGTCCGGACCCTGGAGAATGCCAAGGGTCGCAAAGGCGATCAGGGCAGGGGGTGGGATAAGGGCGCGCCAAGTCCTAAAGCGTTTCCACGCTAGATTGAGTTCAAATTCCCTGCCTCTCGCTGCGCTCGAACGGGATTTTGAACACTCAAGTGTTTCACTGTCTCGTGGAAACGCTCTAATCATCGCCAGCCTCCCTCAGGCCCCAGAGATCGAGCCGGGCCCGCACCCTGGTCCCGCCGTTCCGTTGCTCCCATTCCGAGAGAACGCGCAGTTCCAGCGCTGAGACGCCGACGGCAGGCCGCAGGCCCTCGAGATCGGCAAGCAGGGCGACAAGATCGGCCAGATCCCCTTCGACTTCGACAAGCAGTCCCACACTGGGTTGGCTCAGCCCCGGCTTGCCCCGCCCATCCTGATAACGTGACAGGGCAAGACCCCGCGCGGAGATGACCTCCAGGACCTGACGTTGGAGATCGCGCTGAACCTCACTCTCGGATCCGGGCCAGATGAGGCTTGGATCCAGCCGTGCAGCGCCCTTCTGGTTCAGGTCCTGCAAACGATCGGTAAGGGTTACTGTGAGGGCCTGGCTTTGTGCCAGGGCGACCTCGAACCCCCCGATTGTCCGGGATTTGTTTGCGATGGCCGCAAGGCTGAGAAGACAGCCCATCAGAAGGGCACCCAACAGGGCGGGAAGGATCAGGCGGGACCAGGGGCGCGGTTGGGTCATGGAAGGCTTTTCCGCGCAAGGTCAAGGGTCAGGTCAAAGTTGCTCTGCTGGCGGACCCGGTCGAGAACCACGGGTCGGTCGAGACCAACGCTTGCAGTCCAATCGACCCTATCAAGCGCGTCGATCACCTCTTGGACCGGTCCGGAGGTGCTTCCCGAGATGGTCAACTGGCTGGACCGCAGATCGATGCTCTGAAGCCAGGCCTGCCGCGGAAGGGCCTCGGTCAGCCGCGCCAGAGTCCGCACTGCACCGCGATCCCCGTCCAGTGCGGCAAGCAGGGCATCAACCTCGGCCTGGGCCTCCTCTGTGGTTTCGCTCGCCGCCATGGCCGTTTCCAAAGCCGCCTGGGCGGAGGTCGCATTGCGTTCGGCCGCCTGCAGCGCGGCCAGGTACCAGCCTTCGCGTGCCTCAAGGGTCCAGAGTTTCCAAAGAAGCACGGCAAGCAGGCACAGTGCTCCGAGCGACCACCAGAGCCAGGCCCCGCGATCCGCCCGCGCCCGGCCGTCGACAAAGACCAACTCGGCCCCTTCCGGGTCCACAGCGACGACCTGCCGGACCATCGCCCCCGATGTAGTGACCGCCGTAAGGATCTGATCAAGGTCGGAGCGACGCAGGATGGCTTGCGAATAGGTCCGTTCCTGCCCGGTCCGCCTCATCGCACGTGTGGCCACCGCGATCGGTTCACCAAGACCCTCTTCGATCGCTGAGGCGCGTAGGTCCAGCACCTTGCGGGCCTTGCGACCTGCCTTGCGCGGGATCGACTGGGATTTGAAGAGCACGAGGGCTCCTGCAAGACGCAAAGTCACGGGCCCGGACCGGCTCCCGGACAGGCGCTGCCTCAGACCTGTCAGGTCTTCCAGATCGATCTCGGTGATCTCGACGACCCGGGCCGAGGCCGCGCGAAGTCCGGGCAAGACAAGCAAAGCAAGCAGCATTGCACCAAGCCCACGCCTTCCTGCCTTCGTGGTCCCACTCATTCGCACCCGACACATCATCCAAATTGCACGCAAAGGCTGAATGCCACATAAGGGAAGCTGTCGCAATTCGGGAAGTATGGCGTGAAGGTGCAACTGAAAGAGGTGCGGGACTTGCTCGAAGGTCTCGTCAGCGCGGGAAAGCTGCCGAAGACAGCCGCGGAAGATCTTCTGGGTCAGGTGTCGGGGACGGGCGCAAGCCTCGACCAGCTCGCGGGCAACCTTCCCGAGGCGCAGGCGGAGGCGATCCTGCAGGCGCTCGCAGGGACCCTTGGCCTGAGGTTTCTCGGGAGAGATGATCCGGCCACGGCTGACCTCCCGGCCCTTGAGGCGCTCTCACGCGCCTTTTGTCGTTTACATGGGGTCGTGCCCCTTGCGGATCCGTCCGGCGCCATCGCAACGCAGCACCCCTCAGATGACGCAACCCTCGAAGAGGTGGGGTTTCGGCTGCGCAGGAAGGGCCAGATCATTGTCGCCGCCCCCTCGGTTATCAGGCGCCTCCTGGCAGAGGACATCCCTGCCAAGGGGACGGGGAGCGAGACGACGCCCAAGCCACGCTTTGATCCCGAGGACGGCGAGACGGCCCGCGCGCTCGATCAGCTGATCCGGGAGGCTGCCGACTGCGGGGCGTCTGACATTCATCTCGAGGCCGCGGGCGAGGGGCTGCGCGTCCGGCTGCGCGTCGAAGGTGTTCTGCGCGCCCATCCTGCGCCCGTGCCGCGTCCGGCGGAACTCATCGCCCGTCTAAAGCTCCTCGGCGGCATGAGCGTCACCGAGCGTCGCCTTCCGCAGGATGGCAGCTGTCGGCGGTATCTTGGCGGCCGTAACATCGAGTTGCGTCTTTCCACCCTGCCAACAGTCCATGGCGAAAGCATGGTCTGCCGTCTCCTCGACCCCGACAGCTATCGTAAGGGTTGGGCCGAACTTGGGTTCACCGAGGAGGACCAGGCAAAGGTGCTCTCGCTGATCGAACGCCCCGCAGGCCTGCTTCTGGTTTCTGGTCCCACCGGATCCGGCAAGACCACAACGCTCTATACCGCCCTCAGCCATCTCAATGACGGCGCCCGCAAGATCATCACCGTCGAAGATCCGGTCGAACAGCAGATCGCCGGGGTCGAGCAGGTACAGGTAAATCCCGCGCTCGGGCTGCATTTTGGAACCGTGCTTCGAACCATGCTGCGGCAGGATCCGGATGTCCTGATGATCGGCGAGGTTCGGGACGCCGAGACCGCCGAGATGGCCTGTCGGGCGGCCCTCGTCGGGCGGCTGGTCCTTGCGACCGTCCACGCCAGTGCCCCCCGTGTTGCCCGCGAGCGGTTCATCAACCTTGGCGTGCCCGCCTATCTCGTGGATGAGGTCCTGATCGGTGTCCTGCAGCAGGCCCTCGTCATCGGCGAGGGAGAGGACCACCGCACTCTCAAGGCAGAGATCTGGGTGCCAGAGGAGGGGTGAACAATGACAGCGGGATCTGAACCTAGGCAGCGGTTCGCCATTAGGGCTATCCGGGAGGGCCAGTCCGGGATCATCCTTGTCTCAACCCTCCTTGCCCTCGTCCTGCTCTCTTCCCTCATCGTCCTGGCACAAAGCCGTTCCGGCGCTCAAGCCCGCACCCTCGCGCGACTGGCGACTTTGCATCTCGATCAGATCAAGGAAGACACCGCCCGTGCTCTCCTCCTCCCCCTCGCGGGTGAGGCCATCATGGTTGCCACAGAGGAAGGGCGGCCAGTCGATGGGATTTTGGTCCAGACACCTTGGGAAAACGATGCCTTCGAAGGGCGGCTCAGCGCGACCTCCAATCGTAGGAAAGTCGGGTTCAAGGTGGGGAGAGTTGCTAGGTAGCACTCCAGAGCCTGCGTGCTCAAATTCAAAGCGGCTGCCCACATAAGCGTCCAAATCCGTATCGGCACGCAATTGGGGACTTGCGCCATGCCCTTCTCGCCTTAAGGTGGTGGGATATTGATGATGTTATTTCCGGTTGAGTGGCGTGGGGGCGTTGATGATTGGACGTATTTTTTTGCTGGCTGCGGCCATGTGGGTTTCGGCTTCAGCATCGGCCGTGGCCGAGATCAGAATGGTAGGAGAGCAATGGGGCCAGCCGACAGCGCCCGTGCCAGGTTGGAGCGAAGCGCCAGGCGATGCATGTGAATTTCTTGGGCTGACCGTTGTGCCCGGGTTATATTACGATGGCGAATTCTACGAGGCGAATTACGAAGGCCAGACTGTATTTCAGCGCCAGTGTGTTGATAAATATGGAAAGACTTCATGGGTTCAGCTCTACTGCGCTTACCAAGATGATGAGAAGCCAGAAAACAATGATGCGGATCCCGACAATGATTCCTTTATCCGCGTTGTCGGCGCTTGTCCGAGAGAACAGCTTATCTGTAAAGTCGACGAAGGTGGTGAAACGCCGTTGTACGGCCAGTCAAGGCCAGGCGCGGGGAACCCAATCGAACTAGCCTCGCGGGTCAAGACACAGTCTGAAATTGACTGGCGTTCATCGATGGAGCCGCGATTCCACATCTCTCGGGACTACCGCTCCAATTTTGATCTCTATCACGACTTCAACCCCAATTTGAGCCGGCTAGCTTTTGCTGGCGTCTGGCGATCCGAGTTCAACGACATCTTCCGCTACAATCATCTGTTGAACATCCACATCCTTCTTAGGTCCGACGGAACCAGGCTGTATTTTGAGAATGACGGAAGCTATACGCCGCGCTCTGTCGGCAACAATCTCGCGGTGACCTATGTCGACAATGGCTACTACAACAAGCGGTTGATTGTTGAGGATGGCTCGGGGGTTGTCAGGCAATATGATGCTCAGGACGTCTTCGATCGCCCGCTAAGCGAAATAATCTGGCCGGATGGCTACACGATTTCGGTCTCGCGTTCAAACGGCCTAATTACGGTCGTCAGTGACAATCGTGGAAATCGAGCTGAGTTCACCTGGTCATCGACCGCAGTGCCAAATACGTCGAGAGAGCTTCTGACATCTATCGCGATCGACACCGACTACGCTTCCAACTTCAATCCGGAACTTAGGGTCAATTACACCTATCTTAGAAACCTCCAGTACCCCGACTATCCTCCTCTTTCGACAGTCACTCTGGAAGATCTGGCGCAACAGACCATCCAACTGCGGGCGTCTTATAGGTATCAGGAAATACCTGACCTAACTGGTGTATTTGAAGAGCACTACATGTTCCCGCTTCTCTTGACTTCGATTGCCGATGGTCGGAGCGGTGGGACTGGTTTTGCGGAATTCAGTTATGACCTTGGGGAGTTGACTTCAAATCTACCGATCTTTCGTCGCGACGAAATCTACACCCCAAGGCCCGCAATCTCCACCCAACATGCGGACGGCGCGGACGCCTTCACGGTTGACGCGACCGGATTCACCTGGCCATCTGGCCGCGAAGAGGATCATCAGTTCAGCAGCGTAGGTGCGCGCTCGGTCACGACACGGGTCGACGGCGTACTGACGCCCAACTGTTTGGCGACGACGGCGCTCTATTCCTATGTGCCCCCGCCGGGACAACCCGAAGGGTTTCTTTACGAACGTACCGAGCGAAACGGGTCAGTGACCAGGTTCACCCGGGATGCGGAAGGTCGCATTCTTACGCGGACCGAGGACGCGGACGGCCTCTTGCCACGCGTCACCACATACACCTGGCACGCGGATCTCCGTAAGCCGTTGACCCGGACAACTGACGAATTGGCGGAAACCTTCGTCTATGATCCCGACGGTATGCTGACAAGCTACACCCAGACTGATGTTCTGGTGTCGAGCCCGTCCAACGGACAATCGAGAACATGGGCTTTTACCTATACGACACTTGCGTCGGGCCTGAAGGTTCTCGCAGCGATGGACGGGCCGGGTCTGGCATCCCAAGGGGTTCAGGACGTGACCTCATATACCTACGATGCGCAGGGGCGGATGACTGGGATAACAAACCCGGACGGAAGCACTGTCCAGATCCAGAGTTTTTCGTCCGGTGGCCAGCCCGCCTCTTTGACGGATGCGCGGGGCTTCGACTGGACCTTCACCTACGATATTGACGGGCGCGTTATCCAATCGGTTTTTGAACCTGGCGCCCGCAACGATACCTGGGCGATGACCTATGATGAGGTCGGCCAGTTGATCTCGATTGTGGACCCCCTTGGTCGGCAATGGTCCTATGTCTACAACTCCGCCCGGAGGCTCACGAGCCTGACCGACCCGGCCGGGAACACCATGGATTTCGAGTACGACGTGGCGGGAAATGTCACACGCACCGAATATGGCAACGCCCTCGCGACCGTCACCTATCTGCAAGAGGCTCAATATGACGAGCTTGGGCGTTTGCTCGCAATCCTTGGTTCGAACGGGCAAGTGACGCGCTTCACCCACGATGTTGAAGACAACGTCGCACAGGTCGAGGATGGCCTCGGGCTGACCGACAGTTTCACCTACGATGCGCTGAAACGGCTGACCGCCGAGCTCGATCGGGAAAACTTCACAACCTCAATGGACCATGATCCAAGCGGCGACTTGACCCGCTACACGGATCCCCGCGGGATCGAGACGCTATTCACCTACAATGGGTTTGGTGAGGTGATTACCGAGGTCAGTGCCGATCGGGGGACTCACAGCTACAGCTATGACAGTCGCGGACTCGTGACGTCATACACTGATGGGCGAGGGCAGGTTTCGACCTACAGCTACGACAGCGCCGGGCGGCTTGTCTCGAGACAGTTTGTCGGCGACGCAACGCAAAACCTCGACTTTGTCTACTTTGGGGCAACTGGCGACGCCCGTCAGCACCAACTACGGTTTGTCGACGACAAGACCGGGAGGTACTTCTACTACTACGATGTGCAGACCGGCGATCCGAACGGTCATCGGGCCACGATTGATGGTGTCACCTATCGGGCCGATCTTGACCACATTGACTCCGGGCAACCCCATCGCCTCATCTATCCCAGTCTCTCCGCCCTAATCTACGCCTACGATCAGAACGGAAACATCGAAAAGCTGATCTGGCGCGGATACGATACGACCACGGGGGGGTATTTCCCGAGTGAGACCGCCATCAGCAACATGACCTACCTGCCGTTTGGCCCGCTGGCGTCGGCTACCACAGGGGATGGTGGCAGCTATTCGGCCAGCTATGACAGTTCCTATCGGTTGACCGGTCAACTCGATCAGGTGAACGGGTCGACCGTCCGAAATATGGCCTATACTTGGACGATTCGTGACAACCTTGCGGGTGTGACGGACCTGCTTTCCCCGGCCAACGACCAAACCTTTGCCTACACGGATCGCGAGTTTCTGGCCGCGGCCGATGGGCCTTGGGGAGAATTTGATTACAACTATGACGGGGTGGGCAACCGGACCAGCCTGACCGCTCTCATTGGTGGGATAACTGCGACCGAGACCTTCAGCTACCCCATCGAGTCAAACCGGCTGAGTTCGATCAGCTTTCCGGTCGGGAGCAGGGGGCTCGTCTACGATGCGGCGGGCAATGTCGTGCAGGACACCCTGAACGGTCAAATCTACAGCTACACTTATGACGCCGCGAACCGGATGTCGTCGTTCGCGATCGATGGCGTTGTGCAGGCCGAGTATGAGTACAATCACCTTGGCCAGCAGGCCGTTCGCCACTTCCCACAAACGGGCGAGACGATTCATTCGGTCTTCGATCACAATGGCAACCGGATCGCCGAATACCTCTTTAACAGCACCAGCGGCACATCCGCTTTGATCCGAGAGTATATCTGGGCCGGGTCCATGCTGGTCGCCGTTTGGGAAAACAACCAGCTCTACTTTGTCCGCTCCGATCATATCGGCCGCCCGGTGCTTGCCACCGACAACACGGGGACGGTCGTCTGGACGGCGAGCTACGGGCCCTTTGGCGAGGTTGTGGCGAGTTCCGGACCCAATATTGATCTGCGCTTTCCGGGGCAGTGGTTTCAGGCCGAGACCGGGCTGCACCAGAACTGGATGCGGGACTACGACCCGACAACAGGGCGCTACATGCAGGCTGATCCACTGGGGCTGGTCGATGGGGCGAGCGTCTATGGCTACGCGCGGCAGAACCCGGGGAGGTATGTGGATCCAACCGGGCAATGCCCATGGTGCGTTGCTGCAGCACTTGGTTTCGCCTTTGGAGCGGGGGTCGATTTCCTTTTACAGATGTGGGAAAACGACTTCAGGATTTCCTGTATCAACTGGTGGCAGGTTGGGTTGTCAGGGGGTATTGGTGCGATTACGGGTGGCGGTGTGGGGCAATCGTTTAAGTTCTTTGGTAGCACTGGAAATAGCGTGGCGCCGCGTTTCACATATTCGCTCTATCGTAGATTTACGAAGCGATATGGGTTCAGGATAGAGAGCCACCCCATCAGAAAATGGTGGCCAAATTGGGCGTATTACCCTCATTGGCACATTGATAGATTTCGAAAATGGCATCTCCCACTTGTTGAGCCGATCGTTTCTGGCACTGTTTTTCTAAGTCATGAGCCAAATCCATGTTGCAACTGAAGGCAACTCGAAACAGATGGTCTCTGCTCCATATTGGCGCTGAGTATTGTGTTTTTGAGTCACGACTCCCAAAGCTCTTTGGGTCCGGGGTCGCAGAAACCGAGAGAAACGTTGCGATTGAGAGGATGCTTGGTCGGTTTGGCACTGCGAAACTCATCAACTTGGAGGACGATTTGAGTGGATGCAGCGGGCCTATCGAAGTGACATCCTTCAGGATGTGGGAAGAGCTGGCCAGTCGGCGCAGTTATGGTGGATGGACTGCGTTTTTCCCAAATGATGAATCTTTTCGAGAAAGCGCACAAGAATTCGACTTCCTAGGCGCGCAAGATCTTGAGTTGGCAGTCTTGATGCTCGAGCGGAACAACCAAAAGGTAGTTGTCTCGAGCTGGCATGACGATTTGGATTGGCTTGTGTTTATCAAGAATAGCGAAATAGGGCTGCTTCGTGAGGCCTAGCAATCAGGGTGTCTGTTGTGCCAAGTCCGCTGCGTTGGCCCTGCCCAATACATACGTTGCAGGTACAGAGATCCGGCGTCTTGCACCATTTTTTTGGCGAGGCTGGTGGGGTGAATCGAGGTTGGCGTTGCCAGAATCTGACCAAACCATCTGAAATGTGACCGGTCTTCTGGTAGTGCCTGCACCAGAACTGGATGCGGGACTACGACCCGACGACTGGCCGCTACATGCAGGCTGATCCACTGGGGCTGGTGGATGGAGCGAGCTTCTATGGCTACGCGCTGCAGAACCCGGGGCGGTATACTGATCCGAGGGGGAGGAAACAACCGTTCTTGTTTCAACGCCAAAGGGGATGGGATTCGGTCACGCAAGCATCATACTGCCAGACTTGATCTATGATCCGAATGGCAATTGTAGCTGTCAATTCGATGCCGGCGGCTACGGCCCGAACTGGCCTGGATCAGGGGACACCTACTTGAGAAATTCACGAACAGACCGAGCCTATTTTAGTCTTCAGTCCTCCGACCCAAGTGACTTTCAAACTCAGGCATTCGTTTTCCCTACAACACTTGCAGAGGAGCAAATAATCCGCCAGCGTATTGATCAATATGGTGGCGGTGGTGTGTTGGGGTGCGCAAGCGCAGTATCGCTCATACTCACCGGTGTTGGACCGTTCGCAGATCTTCAGCCCACATCTTGGCCTACTAGGCTGCGCAATCGGCTAATAAAAATTGGTGGTACGAGTACATTCGGCCCTAGAATATCCTGAATTGAGGGTGAGTGATGACTGCAATCAGACAAGAGATTCTATCGAGAATGTCGACGGTTTTGTTGGCGGCTTCGTTGGCTGCTATTTTCGGAATTAGTTGGATCGCCGTAGCATCGTGGATGGCACCTTTCAGCAGAACGGGCGCGGAAATACTCACTCCAATGGTCCTGCAGTCTACTCTGCTAGCGATGATGAGGCCTCGAAAGTACGTTGCGTTCGGAATCTTGGTTTTCTTTAATCCACTCTTCTTCGACTGGAGTGCTTCAATGTCTCACATTGTCTCCTCTGCTTTCGAGCGGTATTGCGAATTGCAGGGGCTATACCTAGTTTCGGGAGTTTGGTTGCCAGGTGCATTTGGATTCTTTCTAGCGCAGTATCTAGTGACCCGAGTCTTTGGTGTAGCCTCACTACGTTGAAGTCCAACCGGACTGCATGACTTCTCGATCACCCTATGGGAAAACAACCAACTCTACTTTGTCCGCTCCGATCATATCGGCCGCCCGGTGCTTGCCACCGACAATACGGGGACGGTCGTCTGGACGGCGAGCTACGGGCCCTTTGGCGAGGTTGTGGCGAGTTCCGGACCCAATATCGATCTGCGGTTTCCGGGTCAGTGGTTTCAGGCCGAGACCGGGCTGCACCAGAACTGGATGCGGGACTACGATCCGACGACGGGGCGCTACATGCAGGCCGACCCGCTGGGGCTGGTGGATGGGGCAAGTGTCTACGGATACGCGCGGCAGAACCCGGGGCGGTATGTGGATCCGAGGGGGGAATTTATTCCACTTGTTCCTTTGGCTTGGGTTGTTGCAGGTGCGGTTGGCGGATATTTATTGAACCAGTATGCCGACCACCTGGAACAGAAGAACTGTACTTGCCGCTTGCCTAGTTCCGATATCATCAGCGCCGCCGGTGGCGCTAGCGCAGTCGATGGATCTGTTGCAGCTATGCCAAAAAGGTTCAGGTCACCAGGCAGTAGCTGGGGAAGTTCAATGCAGAGTTACTATCATTCGAAGCTTTTCCCACAAAGACTTGCTCGTCCAGTTTACACACCAAACCCTCGACGCTGGCCATGGCCAAGAACCCCTGTTGTAGGAAGAGCCATCGGACGTTGGTTGCCAGTGATTGGGTATGGCATTGTGGGATACGACCTCTATCGTATCTACCGGTGCTGGTAATGCCCGGGTTCGATAGAGAAATTGAGGCCATTCTTACAGTTTTGCGAAAGCACTATGGTGTGATTGAGTCGCAGCTTTCCCTTGACCTCTCAATCAACCTTGATGTCGGTATCGATGGCGACGATGCGGGCGAATTCCTCGAACTCTTAAGCACAGAAATAGGAAGGGATTTCGAATTTGACTTTGCGCAGTATTTCTGTGGCGAAGGACTATTTCATCTGCGGAGACGAAAAATATTGACGGTGTCAACTTTGGCCGAACTTCTTAGAAGTACGGCAATCCGCTGACTCGCATGAAGGTCAACCTAGTTATTCACGATTGGGTTTGTTCAAGGTACTGGGACGATCCGGGTTCTAGTGAGTTTTGTGTGGTAGACCTAGACTGTCACAAATCGAGTTCGCTTTCGACCTTCGCAATTTTGGACTCGCGAAGTTCCTCAATAGCCAACTGTGCAGCGGCCCGATCTTGTAGGGCCACAAGCCCTGGTACGTCCAGCATCGCATCACTCGCTTTTTCAATCTGCCTGTTGCCAAGATCGGTGACCAACTTGGCCACCACCATGTGCACTTCTTCATCCGTGCTAGCAGCCAGAGCCGCAACCATATGTCGGAGCCGGATCAGGTTTTCGTTGATCATTTGAAGTTGCTCGAGGAACAGTTGCTGATCAGAGCGCGCCTGCCTTCGTTCCAACCGATCTATGGCCTCTTCCAAATGATCTTGTGTGATCGTGTCGCTCCCTGCCACAGCAGACGCAATGGCGATAGCTTTGTGCCCAAGAACCAGCCGAACTCTTTGGCGTTCTTCCTGTTTCATCGTTCCCAATCTCCTCTCTCCCTATCAATCATCCGGGCCGCTTCAGGTCCTCGATAGCTGTCTTTTCGATCTTCGTGGGTCTCGTCAGTGCGTTCGGACGCGGACAGGAGGTGCTCGCGGTTGTCCTTGTGTGGCACCTCGGCTTTTTCCACTTTGTCCGCGTCCTTGGCAGCTTCCGCGCCGCGGAGGTCTTTCTCCGCATCGATCCAGGCCTCGAGGGCCGTGATCTTCTGGCCCGTCTGTTCTTCAAGCCTGCGGGCGAGATCCTCGGGCTTGTCCGTGACGAGGGTGATCTCATCGCGTGCGCGAGACACCGCGACGTAGAAGTTCTTCTGATCGGCGAGGGTCTCGTTGGCGGTCATGGCAACGATGATCCGATCGACTGTTGCCCCCTGGAAGTCATGCGCGGTCAGGGCGTAGCCGTGATCGAGGCCACGGGCCGCGAGACTGTCGAGGGGCAGGGCGCGGATCGTGCTGTCCGACATTCGAATATGAATCTGGTCGCCGTCGGTTTGCACGATCTGCCCAGTGTCCCCGTTCTTGATCCGGAGCGATTTGTCGGCAATGCGGAACTTGATCCGTTCGTTCTCCGCGAAGTCTTTCTGCGAGGGTTCGTAGACATCGACCGAGGCGGCGGCCTTCGAGTTTTGTTGAGGGGAGAAGGGCAGGGCGGCACCGCCCGCCATGTCTTTAAGGATCAACCCGGTTTGTTTGCCGGTGATCTCGACGACTTCGTATTGATGACCCCGAACTAATCCTGCGGCCTTCACGGACTGATGCGGGATCACGATGTCGCCAATGCGATAGGAGCGGGGGTCAGCAACCTGGGCGCGCGACATCCGCAACGGGGTCAAGGTCGGAAGCGACCGGTCCTCTAGACCGAGGGTGCCTTCGGCCTTCAGCCCGTCGCGGATCTCGGTGTTGATCGCTTCCCGGGTTCGGTTCGACGGCGTCACCAGACCGGTCGTCCTTCTCTGATCGGCATCGAGCGCCAGCCAGCGTTGGGCCGCGCCGACGGCAGCACCTTCTTTGGGCGTATCGATGTTCTGGATGCGCCTAAAAGCTTCCTGCACCTCTCCCGCGATCGCATGGTTTACAACGGCAAGCGCGTCGACATTCCGTTGCCGCTGAATGTCATCCATGACCGCGGTTCTCATCCCGAGCCTTTGGAGGAGGGCGAAAGGTGTGCCTGCGGCAACGCTGTCGAGTTGCTGAACGTCACCGACTAGGACGACCCGGGCGATCTTGCTCTCCTCGGCTTGATGAAGAAGGGTCCGCATCTGTTTGGTGGAGACCATCGAGGCTTCGTCAACGACCAGGATTGTCTTGCGCGGATCGTTGTCTCTGTC
The DNA here is from genome assembly GCF_004145845.1 of Loktanella sp. IMCC34160. Classification (GTDB taxonomy): domain Bacteria; phylum Pseudomonadota; class Alphaproteobacteria; order Rhodobacterales; family Rhodobacteraceae; genus SELP01. Next base: position 232,341 of record NZ_SELP01000006.1, read on the forward strand.
CGCTGATCGTTGGCGGAGGAGGCGGGCCTGAAGTGTTTCGCTGGTTGGCAGGGCTTCGCTGAGCTGGGCGACGGCCTGCGCGGAAGGAGCCACGCCTTCGACCGTGTACCCCGCCCTTTGCGCCTCTTTGACCAAATGGGCGAGCGCGAAAGTTTTGCCGGTTCCGGCGTAACCCTGCACACCGACGACCCGCCCTTGGCCCGTCAGCGCCGTTGTGACTGCGTTCTTTTGTCCCGGAGTTAGCGAAGTCTGAGAAAGGCGCTTTTCCAGCGCCTTCTGCGGTCGCCGGTCGACTGTACCGTTCCTGTCGTAGTATCGAGGAAGGCGGATCGCGGCGACCTTTTGACCCTGCCGAAACAACCGGGCCATCGCGCGTTCCTGCGTCAGCGTAACGACATCGGTCCACTGCGGCTCCTTTGCCGTGACGACTTTGGCCGGGACCAGAATGTATTCGCGCTTTGCCTCCGCAATGGCGTTTTCGATCTGACCTAGGTCGGCGGTATTGGCAAACTTCAGGGCCTCACCAATCAGGTCTTTCTCACTGTAGTGGACAGCGGTTTCTGAAATATGGGCAATGGCCTGCCGAAGGCTTGCGACGGCGTCCGAGGGGGCAGGGGCCTCTGATCCGGAGCGAACAACTCCTGGAACATGGAATTGCGCCCGTTCCTTCGTGGCCTGGACAATCCGGGCCATCTGGTCTTTGTCGATGCCGGTTGCTTCGGCTTCGCGCTCCCAGGCGGCCTTCAGCTCCTGCCGGTCAAGGTCTTTGGTCTTCGCGGTGCGGGTTGCGAGCGCGGCCAGTTCTGCGGTCTTGGCCGTATCGGCCATTCCTCGTCCCGCCAATGCCTTCTCGATTTCCGCGCGCCGCTTTGAGTACCGCGCAGTGAGCTCGGGTGGCACATCTTTCAACTCCACGAGCTGATCCTTGCCTTGCCGTTCGACACGATAGCCAAGGGCGGCGGCGTCCCTCGCGAGTTCGTTTCGGTAGATCTCGGACCCAAGCTTCTGCGTCCTGAACAGGAGATCTGTATAGAGTGCGGTGGAGTGTCCGTCAGGATTCTTGACCATGTTGGCAATCACCGCATGGGTGTGGAGTTGCGGATCCAGTGCGCGCGAACTGTCGTGCCGGAAGAGACCTGCGATGATCTTGCCGCCGGTGACGATGTCTATCTCGCCATTCTTGGCTCGACGGGTCTGGATGAGTTCAGCTTCGACATAGTGCATGGCCGTTCGGACCGCCTTGTCATGGGCCTCGATCAACCTGTTGTCGCCGAAGACCAGCGCCGCAACAGAGAGCGACTTCGGAGCAGAAAACGTCAGATCAAGACCCGCCCTATGCTGGCGCTCACCATCGACATAGCGCCCCATGAGACGGCCTTTGGTCAAACCCTCTCCGGCTTTCTCATAGGTCTGGCCCTCGAGCATCGAGGCAAAGAGGGCATCATCGACCCGCCCGGCCAGACCAAGCTCGTTCGCCGCCTTACCGAACCACTCTGCCGCCGCATCGGCTTCCGGCGATCCCGCCTTGTAGTAGCCTTCCGACTTGTAGTAGCCGCTTGCGGCCGCGCCAGGACTTACAGGTGTTGCTGCCATCATAGTTCAGTCCTCCAGGCCCAATTGCAGGATCGAGTTCAAGGATTGCTCGCGGGCCGACCGCCTCTTGGATGACTTTCGCCTCGTGAATGCTCCACGTTCGGTCTTGGACATGTCATCGTCACTGCTTTGTGCGAGAGCAGTAGCTGCCGCACTGTTTGGCGACTCGTTGGCTGGTGAGTGGATGCCGGTTTGATCTTGGACATTGGTCGCCCGGAACTCAGGTTGTTCAGCGCGGGGCGTTTCCCAGGCAGCTTGGTCTTCTTCGGGCTGGCGATTGCCTTTGTGGACTGGAGGCCGGTCGGGCTCCGACGTGGGAAACTCGCCGGGATTGAACCCTTCAGGGATCACATATCCCGATCCATCAATCATCGGTCCGAGGAACGCAGGCGGCGGCGGGACTGCAACTGTCGCAATCGCCTTCGCTCTTTGGTGTGCGAAGAAAATCCAATCCGGCGTCGCGTCGCGCTCAGGATCGAGCAGATAGGCGTGACCGGATGCGGACAAGCGATTGCGCCACCGATCGAACTCCTGTCGCTGAATATCGCGGGGGCGATGCAGGAAGGGCAAGGTGTTTGGCGCAGCACCACTGGCGAGGAGCTGCTCCGTGCTCCGCACCTCCATCCCACCCTCAGCCATCCCGGAACCGTGATAGGGGATGAACTTGGGTGCTCTTGCTTCGGTCGCGAACGGTTCGAACCGCACGAAGGCCGTGGGTGCGTCATAGGCGAAACGGACATAGCCCTCGAACTGCGGCAGGGACTGTATCTGCGACGCGGTCACGATCCGACGTTCGGTCCGCTGGCTCATGAAGCCTACACCGTCGCGGGTCTCATGTGCGCCGACCGTTATGCTTTCGCGCCGTTCCTCGACATCCTCGGACCCCAACGCTTTGGAGAACCGCTCGGCGGTGTCGGCATCCGGCGTGTTGAAGATGATGCGATTGTTGAGGTTGCCGGCGATGGTCTGGGCGCCCTTGTCGCCATAGATGCCTTCGAGCTGGGAGTAGACCTGGTATCCGATGACAAAGGCGCCGCCGAACTGGCGGATCTCGGCTAGGCTCTTGGGTAGGAAAGGCATTCGGTTCAGGGTCGGAACCTCGTCGATGATGAACCAGACCCGAGGATCATTTGCCTCTTCGCAGGTCATCAGCGCATTCGCCCCGACCTCGAAGATGGTGGAAATGATATTGCGCGTTGCGGCCGCGTGTTCCGCGTCCCCGGTCAGAAAGACGAAGCCTTGCCCGTCCTCCTTGATCCATTTGCGAATGGAAAATGGTGCGCGCCTGGTCACGACGCCGTCTTGATCGACAAAACCGTCGTCGTCTCGCAGGAACTCCAGAAACCGCAGCTCGGCGATCAGGTTCGCGCGGATTGACCCGGAGGTCTTCTTGATCTCTTCATTGAAGAAGTGTTGTCCCGGCGTGGCTCTGATCAGATCGGCCAACTCCTCGGCCGGTATGCTCAGGATCGCGTCGCGCAGGCGGGCGTTTGACGACTCCCCGGACTTGTAGATCTGTTGAGCTGCATAATCGAATACGATCCGTGCCGCCTGGGTCCAGAACTGATCACCGCCGCCATCACGATCGGGGATCAGAACTTCGGCCATCTGGGTGAAGAACTCGGGTCCTTCGGCCTCGGCAAAGGGAGTCCAGATCCTGGACCGGGCGTCGAAGGGGTTGATGATGATGTCCCGCGCAGGGTCATAGAAGTCGCGGACAAAGGCCCCCATGCGGTCGTAAATGATCGCGCGACCCCCGTGATCCCGGACTGTGGTCAGCAGCTCCTTGATCGCGTTGGACTTGCCGGTCCCGACCGTCCCGCAAATTGCGGTCTGGGCCTCGACGGCGTTGGGCGGGAACTTGATGCCTGCAACGGTGTACTGTGGTCCGGTCTTGAACGCCTTGCCAAACTTCTTGCGGTAGGCCTTCCATTTCTGGTCCGACCAGCGCTTGAGATCACGGGCGGAGACCAAGTGCGTGCCCCGGACGTGTTCGTCGCCGTCGAGCCGCCGCCCTGCAAAATAGAAGAATCCGAAGACAATGAGAAACGCGAACAGGGCAGGGGGCAAGCTCCACCATGCAAAGGTGATCGCCTTTTCATTATAGTCCCGCGAGATCGCACGAATGTCTTCGTCGAGATAAATGTCCTCTGCCGACCGCTCGATCCATCCCGCGTCCGGATCGTTGAACCGGATCGGCTTTTGCGGCTCGCCACGGTTCTCGACAGCGAAGGTTGCGAGCCAGTGCGCCCAGGTCAGATGCATAAGGCTGACCCGGTAATAGGACGCGCAAAGCGTGACGTAGGTCAGGAAGAAGACGAGCGCGGCAAATGCAGTCCCGCCTTTGATGACCTGGGCCGCCATGCGCAACCAGTGCTGCATGGTTTGGCCGCCGCGAATGAAATGATCGGAATGGGAATGTCTTGACATAGTGCCGGACTATGCAGAGAAACAAAATATGTTACAATTGAAAATGGCGACATGATATGGCAATGGGCATAGTGCGAATAGTTGTAACTGGCTTCGGTCTACTGTTGCCAAGTGTTTCCGCCTCTGACCCGGCGCTTGATGCCGCTGTGCGTGACACTCTACTTCGAAACCCCGAAATCATTCTTGAAGCTCTTGCTCTCTTGGAAGCGCGCGATGTGGCCGCTCAGGTTGCCACAGACCGGTCACTGATCGAACAGAACGCGGCGGCGTTGTTTGGCGACAAAGATGGTGAGGCACCCGTCCTGGTCGAGTTTATTGATTACCAATGCAGCTACTGCCGTCAGGCTGAACCCCAAGTCCAAGCATTGCTGGCGCGAGAGCCGGGCACAGTTCGGCGCGTACTTCAGTTTCCCATCTTGGGCGAGGCAAGCGTACAGGCCGCCTTGGTGATGGAAGCATTGCGGCAGGTGGAAGGCGAGGACGCTTACCTCACGGCCCATCATGCTTTGATGTCTGGTGACAGGCGGGAGCTTCAGAACTTGCCACAGTTTTTGTTGGACCAAGGGTTTGACCCTGCTCCGATCCTCGCAATGGCCGAAGACGAAAGCATCCGCTCCCAAATTACCACCACTCACGGGCTGGCGCGGACACTTGGTATCTCCGGAACACCCGGCTTTGTCACCAGTACCGTCATCATCCGGGGATATGCTGACGTCGAACGACTGGAGGCGGCGCTCACCCCGCAGGACAGGGGGCTGGCAGGTGACTAACTGGCCGACAATCCCATCCACCTTTCCGGAGCTGTCCACCGTTTTGGCTGCCGGTCTGATCCTTGGCTTGGGCGCGACCGCCGTCGCGGTCGCCCTCGGTCGGGGAGGCTTGCGTTCTTCCATTACCGTCGTAGCGATCTGCAACTCTTCCGAGCAGGTCTTGCGGGCAGCGATAGCCCGACTGCTAAGGCAGGCTGGTTTTCTGGACATGATGGTCTTCCCTCAGGTCAGCTATGGAGAGTTCCTGAAAACGTCAGACCGAAAGCTCTTTTGGTCGTTCAATGCAAAGCGCGCCGATATGGTGATCATCGCCGCCGACTATCGGCCCGTTGCGGTTGTCGAGTATCAGGGCTCGGGGCATTGGGGTCGCACCCGCCGTGATGGGCGAGACGCAGAGCGCCGCGACACGCTGAAACGCCGTGTGCTTGCTCGCGCCGGCCTGCCTCTCATTGAAGTCCCTGCGCGCTGGAATGAATCGGATCTTCGAAAGCAACTTGAAGTGGCGTTTTCCGCTCGCGAGAAACTGTAGGTCGAAATCTGATAATGGATATTATGTAAACCACGTCAGCAATTCTGACCTAAAATAGCAAGAACAGAGGACCCCAACAATGAAGAAAATCGTAGCGGCAGCACTTATGGCCACAGGGCTTGCGGGCTGCATGTCGAATGCCCCGGCGACACGGGAAGACATGCCCCAGCAACCATCGAGCGCCGAAATCACCCGTGTGGCCGTTGAGGCGTATAGTTTCAGCCGCGGCAGAGACCCCCGCAATCTCCGCATCACCAAGGTGGGCTCCGACAACTACATTGGCCCGAACCAGTGGGACTACTTTGCGTGCCTCAAAATTACAGAGCGACAGGAAACGACCAGCTACTACAGCGACGGTCGCGTGGCGCGTGCCGCAGGCACGGACCACGACCAGCCCTATATCCTGCACTTGCGGCAGTACGACTACGGCTGGGGCTCCGGTATCCTCCGCAGGGTCGATGCCGCATCCGATATCGGCCGGCGCGCCACCCTTGAGCTCTGCCCGGCCGGGTGAGCCGGTTCACTGTCCCATGCAGCGTTTCTTCTACAGAGATCAGGAGATCGACCCGGAGACCGAGGACGGCCAGATCCTTCTGGGACGGCTGCACGGGAAAGGCGTCCGGCTGATCTGTGCCTGTTCTCCGGCCCGCCCGGAAATGTATCTCGCCAAGGTCCATGGTCTGATCCTGGTCAAGCGGATGCCCGAGTCCGGGGCCGCCCACGCACCCGATTGCCCGTCCTTCGCGCCGCCGGAGGGGTTCTCGGGGCGCGGCCCGCTTCAGGGGACGGCGATCGAGGAACAGCCCGAGGATGGGACCACGCGGCTCAAACTGGACTTCCCGCTCAGCAAGGGACCCGCGCGGGACGCGCCCCCGCCCGCGTCAGGCGCCATGAGTACAGAGGTCACGAGCAGCCCCCGCAAACTCGGTCTGACCGGGCTTCTGCACTACCTCTGGGAGGAAGCCGCGCTACACAAATGGGTTCCTGCCATGCGGGGCAAGCGCAACTGGGGCGTCGTCCGATCCGCGCTTCTGGGCGCGGCCGAGGGGCGGATCACCAAATCCATGCCTCTTGCGACGCGGCTCTTCATCCCCGAGCCGTTTTCCCTGAACGCCAAAGCCGAGATCGCCGGACGCCGCAGCAAAGCGCTCCGGCATCTGTATGACGACAGCGACCGCGGCCGCCCGTTCGGCATCCTGATTGCGGAATACAAGGACCATACTGCGACGGCGCGGGGTGCCAAGTTCACCTTCAAGCATCTGTCCGACCTGCCCCTCTTCGCCCCGCATGAGTTCCTCTCCCGTTTCGAGAAGGTCGCGAGCACCGCTCTTGGGCTTCGCGACATGGTCGAGGGGAGCCACATCATGACCCTATCGACCTTCAGCTTTGCCGAGGCGGGCTATCCCATCCTCCATCAAATGGGCCTGATGCTGGTCACCGGCGACTGGCTGCCCTTCGAGCACATCCGCGAGGCCGAGCTGATTGAGGCGATGCAGTCTTCAAACCGCGCGTTTCTGACTTCCCTGCGCTACGATCTCCCGCTGGCCGCGCCCAAGGCGACGATGCTCGCCACTGACCTCGACGTGGCGACGCTGATGTTCGCCTCGCGGCCCGGCCAAGCCCTGCAACTCTTTGACGAGGCCCAGAGCGAGGCTCAGGACGCCGGATATGAGACTTGGGTCTGGGCAGGCGAAGACGGGATGCCGGCCCTTCCCCGCGCTCCCTCCGCCTATGGGAGGGTTCAATGACGCGGAGTTTCGCGGTTGATGCCGAAGCCGAACGGCGGTTGTTCCAGAGCATCCTGATACGGGTCGTGCGGGATCTTTGTTCGCGACGAGCGGATCATCATTATCACCGTCTCGAGGCGGAGCGCTGGATTGGCAGCTCCCCCAGCCGCTGGTTCACCCAGATCTGCGAGCAGGCTGGCTATGACGCCGAGGCGGTTCACAGCTGTCTCCGGGCCCTTGTCGAGACCCCTCTCCAGAACCGTCCGGAGTTTCAGGATCGACCCGGAAAAGCGGCGCCCGGCCCTAAACTATCAGTGTCGTGGAGGGCAGCATGAATTTGGATCTGGCGGATCGACGCGGTGCCATCAACGTCAACCTGTGCGCGAGAAGTGACCTGGGATCCGGCATTTCCAGGCGCTGATCAGTTCTTCGGAAACAGTCCTCTTTCCCCCGAAAATTCAATCAAAGGAACTTCAATACCCCGAAAAAGCAACCCCCCGCGAGGCGGCAACCTAGCGAGGGGGATTGGTAGAAAACCATGGGACGGCAATCCCGTAAGGCTCAAACTCTAGCCAGAATCTACCGATCTCCTAACAATCAGGCAAGTCCCAAACGCGATTTCGCGAACAGAAAAGTTTTGCCCAATGTTAAGCTGGCCTGCCTCGTTCAACAGTGAGGAACGAGCAAATGACCTTCATTCAAGTCGGGGCCGCGCGCAGGCAGGCCCGCCAACAGTATCACAACGGCCTTCCGGAGGGCTGGAACCGCGACCGGTTTCGTCAGCTCTGCGTGTCCTACGCCCAGATCCAGGGATGTTCCGCCGAATGCGTGCGCACCCTTGAGACCATCATCGACCTGGTCTCGCCCACCAGCTTCACCGATCCCTTCGTGGATCCCTTCTGCTATGCGCGGCAGGAAACCTTGCTGGGAGAACGCCCTCTCAACGGTCGGAGCCTGCGGCGCCATGAGGCACAGCTGGAAGCCATCGGCCTGATCGACCGACGTCTTGGCGCCAATGGTTCGCGCTGCAAGCGCAAGCGGCTGGGGCTCTATCTTACCCCCGCCCTGAACCGGATCGGCGACATGCTCGATGCCGTGGAGAGCCTCCGGGAGGAACGCCAGCTGCACGACGCTCTTCGTGGTGATCGTTCGCGACTGCTGCGCCACGTCAAGGCCACCTTTGAGACGTTAGGCGAGTTGGGTGTACACTCTGCGGAGCTGATCGCCTTGAAGGCGTCCTTCATCGACTGGCCGCGCTCGGACCGGCTGATCTCGATGAGTCTCCCGGTCCTTGAAGAGCATGTCGAGACAGCTCGGGAACTCCTCATGCGGCTTGTGGAAATCGTGCAGGAGTCGCAGAAACTCCATGAAGAAATGTCCGGTCAACCGGACTCTGGCGACCGGTGTCATATACAAGACCAAATAGAAGAAAGGATATTGTCCTGTAACGCCACGGGCGAGGATAAGCGGACCTCGGGCAAGCCCTCGGACGCTCATCTTGTTGGTGCCGGGCCTGACGGCCCGTCACGCTGCTTAGAAAAGCAGGATGGCGAAGCCGGTGAGGAGATCAAGGCGGGTCTCTTGTTGCCAAGGATCAGCAACTACGGGCTCTATGCCTTCGCCTCGGAAGAGATGCGGATGCACATCGACATCGCGGCCAGTGGTAACCCGAACCCCAATCCCACGCTTTATGCGATCGAAACCGGTGTCTGGACCCGGCTCTCCGAGATCGGCACCAATATTTCGGCCTGGCATGACGCCCTCTACCAAATGGGTCTTCTGGGTGCGATTGTCGCCGGTGTCCTGACCGATGCGAAGGTCTCCGACCCAATACAGCCCGTGGCCAACCCAGGTGGATACTTCCGGGGCATGACCAGAGCGGCCAAGCGCGATGAGCTAAACCTCGTCGCGGGCTGGATGGGGCTGGTTGCAAGGCGCGCCAAGGAAGAGGAGCGGGGTCAGAGCTGATGTTGGAGGATTACCTCGCGATCGCCTCCGTGTTGGCCGAGGCCGCTGCGCTAGGCCAGATCGGTGTGGACGAAGTCGTCGCCCTTGTAGAGGAGCTGAAGCCGATAGGCTTTGGCGCAGGCATAGGCAAAGCAATCGCCCATGTTCAGCTTTGCAGGATGGCCAACCAGCTTGCCGTATTTGGCCGCCGTGGCGCGGGCGTCCCGGCCGATCGAGTCGGAGATATGAATATCCTTTGCGCCGGCCTCTACGAGCAGGCTCGCCACCATCTCTTCAGCGGCTTCATGCATTGCATCATCAAAGTGCGCCCTGCCATGCGCGCGCGCCATCGCCATGGCCAGCGAAATCACAGCCTCGAAACGCGCAATCGGCGAGGAATAGACCTTTCCCTTTGCGGCTTCGAGTGCGGCCAGAAACCCGTCCGCCTCGGGCTCGTCTTTCAAGATCGCCACGATGGCCGATGCATCCACGAACATCAGAGACCTCCGGAAAGGTCATCCATGAGCGGCTTGTCGTCAAAGCCGTCAGGACCAAGGCCGAGATCCCTTGCGCGCTTCCGCAGACCGGCCACTCTCTGGGCCAGGCTCTTCTGTTGGCTGAGCGCGTCCAGTTGGCTTTCGAGGGCCAATCGGACGGCGTCGGTCTTGGTCAGGCCCGCGGTTGCTGCCAGTTTGTCAGCGAGATTGTTGACGACTTCGTCTCGGATGTAGAGTGGCACGGTATATCCCTTTCGAATATCCAGCATAGCAATAATGTATATTCATTCGCGAGAAATGCAATGGGCAGCGAGAAGTCGGCTTCTGTCTGACTTACACTGCCCGCGGGAGAAATGCCCCCATCTGGTGGTGATCTACCATAAAATGACTAGATGTGGTGTCGCGTTCGTGCTATGTTCCCGGTATAGATTGTCATCTGAGGATGCGTCCTATGCACCATGATTTTGGAAACCCGCTCCCGGCGACGCCAAAACAGATCGCCTATGCCCGGAGCCTTGCTGCCCGAAACCACGTCGTCTTGCCCTGGGAGGTTCAGCAGGATCGAAAGGCGATGAGTGACTGGATCGATCAGCAGGCGAGCCAGAAGCCATCGATGAACGATCTTCCGTCCTCGCGGCAGGTCCAGTTTGCCGAGCGGATCGCAAGGATGAAGCGCCGGCAGATCCCGGACGAGTGCTTCCGGAGTCGTTCGCTGCTGTCCGGCTGGATCAACAGCAATCGCTAGAGCCGTCATCCGTCGTTCGCGGGGATCTCAGGAGCAAGACCATGATGCCGATCCCAAGGCAGAGCCATGCCGTCGCCAGGACACCGAAGATTGCGCCCGTCACGGCGATCGCGAAAAAGCCCGCCAGCCGTCTTGGCGACCGGCGGGGGTCGGTCTTCGGGTGTTTCGGCGAAGTCGACAATCCTTCCCTCGCAAATCGCAATCATTCGGAGGCACGATGAACGTTCAAGCCATGTCATGCAATTGGTGCGGTGGCCCCCGAGGCTTTGACGCCAGCGAGGCCTGCGGCAACTGTGGCGAGATGCCCCCTCCCCCGCGGCCGGTCGTGGTGACTCAGCCCGAAGTGGTGTTCCGGACTCGGCGGCTGACCGCTGCGGACGGAAAGTGATGCATTGCGCAAAAGCGGACTTTGCAAAGTCATTTACCTGCCCCATCGTCTGCCTTCAGGTCGTGCCCGGCCCTTTGCCGACCTTGGGGATGTCCTTCGTTTGCTGCGGTCGCAGCACGCATTGCTGCCGTTCGCCGCGAGCGCGCGTTTTATGTCTGTGTAGTTCAGACGACAGAGTGCTGGACAGTCGCGTAATAGAACCAGAGTTCGACGCCTTTTGATCCGCAGAGGCCCCAATATGAAATAGCGAGACCGATCTCGCGCACACGATGGGCTCGGTTCTTACATTCTTCTTGGCACGCTTCGATTGCCGCGTGGGAATAAAGCAAAGCAACGGTGGCGGTCAGTGCAATGTACAGCATTAGTTTTCTCCGGTATCCGAGTTCGCCCGAGATCATTGAACGCTGACCCCGTGTCGTTGGTATGCTGTCCGTCCTTTGATCTGTTAACCTGTACGCCTGAAAAAAAGGCAGTCCGGTCCGGCACTGCAATCTTTAGGCTTTCGGGCGCTGAAAGATCTTCATGAGATATCCTCATTTAGACTACAGATAAGCCTTGCAAAACTCTCGCAACGCGAACTCAACTGATCTTTAAATGAGAACATTGCAATACGGGGCACGGCTCGGCACCGATGCGCCCCGAAAGACTGGGAGGCCGCAATATGCTAGATGAAGACTATCTGAGCCATATCGACCGACTGCGATACTTGAAAAACATCCGCCCAGAAACCTTTCGGCGAATGGGCAATAAGAAGCTGCAGAAATTCCTCTCTGAGGTCGACCGTCTCCCCAGTAAGGGAGGGTCCGAGGCTTCAATTTCGCGCATCCTTTCGCAGCCGGGGACCGGGCAGTGGCTCGAATGCGCGCTCCAGGAGTCGTCGGCCCTCCGTGCAAAGATTGAGAACGCACTGGCTGTTGGCGATATCTTCGGTGCCGATGGCAGTAAGCAGATTGACGCTCTATTCTCCACCGATTCCGACAATAAACAGCCGTCATCCGCTATGGATGTAGGGCTTGTCACGCTACACCCCGTCAAGCGCGTAGTCGTCAAAAGGGCAACCACCCATCCTCACATGGGAAGTCAAGAGCGTGCTGCGGCACGGAAGCTAAAGACCGCCTTGGTCTGCGGTGAATTTCCGGTTGTGCACTGGCCCGCGGAACCATGGTCGGGCGCACCTTTGGCCGCGCGGTCTTTGGCAAGCCACCCTGATCTGTCAGCTCTCTATTCAGAGATTGTATTCGTTCGTTGCACTAACCCCGAGGCTCCTTTCCTCAAGGAAATGCGAGACCTTGCCGCAGAGTTTGGGGAGCAACCTTCTGACGGAAGGCTGCCAGTAACGCTCGCCGAAATCGTGCACCGACAAAAGCTCCTCTTGGTGTTCTGCGATGCTTGTCATCTACCAGCCCGCAGCAACTGGACACACGCGGAAGGGCAGCCTTCGCGGATCTTCGTCGACGAGATGGTCCGCGCCCACGAATCTGGCCCCTGCAGGTTGCTCTCAATAGGCCGATCGATGGCGATGGAGGAGGTCTTGGAACGTCATGGTAGCGTTGCGACATCCTCGGCGCTCGCCGGCGAACTGATTGATGCCCTCCGGTATACCGGCTCGAGGTTCAAGGACTACCGGAAAATGGAGGCCCATTATCGAGCGGCGCGCGCCATACCGGAAGCGATGATTGAGGGTAACCGGCTCAAGCGCGCCCAGTGGCACTATGAGACCGACCAAGTTCGCCTCGACCGTGAGGTCTGGCCTGCCAACCTTCGACTAAGGGCGTTCTTCGCAAGCGATCTTGGTAACTTCGGATACTTTGACCCAACGCGTGGTTTTGCAGCCTTGGCCGGCCCTCGCCCCTGGCCGGAAGATATCGAAATGCTTCACGACGATATTGTAGGCTATCTTCGGCTTGCTGAGGTCGGTTCGCGCCGGTCTGAGCTGCACGCACTTAGATACTGCTCCACGGCGCTCCACTGGCTTTCTTATGGTGGTTATGAGGCACTCGTAAGGCCTTCAACGCATTGTCCAAAAGGAGATGTGCGTCTCCGGGAAGTTAAACTCGATACTTTTGAGAATATCGTCGCAGATGATCGGACTCCATTGCGGGCGCCTCTCAACACGTTCAACCGTGCCGGTCATGTCATCGAAAAGAAGGTGTTCGCCTTGGGCATAGGAATCAAGGCGCTGGTTCAGGATCAATGGCGTAGGTCTGAGCCCGAACAGCGAGCGGAGGCCCATTATCGCATTGCGTGGCGTCTATGGCACCAGAATCAAAACAAGGATGTCTTGCGTGAAGAGTTTCCATATTTCCCAATGCAGCATCGCCACAGCGTTTTCCTAGCAGGCGAAACAATCAGACACCTGATGGCCGCTGCCGGCCAACTTGATCCAGACGCGCATCCTGAACTCGCTGACGTAACCGGGCATTGGTCCGAGTTTCCGTCCGCGCCCGGCTCAGAAAAGCACGGTTGCGACCCCGAAGACGTTGTAAACTTTTGCTACTCCGAGGTTTACCAGAGGTACATTAATCGGAATACTTGGTTCAATCGTGGACCGAGAGTGGGAAGTGCAGCCCGTGCTCTCTCCAAACGGCATGGGGCATTCGGATACGCAGCAGAGCTGCTACAGTTGATGAGCGAGGATGGTCGGCTCGGGAAACCTCATCCTGCTCTGCACCCGTCTTTCCATCCATCTTTTATTCGGGAATGCGGGTACGCACTACTCGATCTCGGGATGCTCTCACAGGCCCTCGAATGCTTTCAAAAGCTTAATGTAGACGCGACAAGTGTCGAAGAGAGGATATTTGCAAAGTTTGACGAGTCATTGGTGTTAGCAGAACTAGGAAATCTAAAGGAGGTCTGGAAAACCCTTGAGGAAGCTGAAGCTATGTGGACGTCCCTTCCTAGGCCTAAACAGAAGTCGTCTGAAAATACCTTCAGGAAGCGTTTGACCGCCCGTGCAGCTCACCTCAACTACCTGGAAGGCGATTTCGGGCTGGCGCTTATGTCGCTTAACAAAGCCGAAACGATGACACCGGAAATGACTCATATCCGCTTCGCGGCGATGGCAAAGATGGGTGTTGATCCAGAAATAATTGCAGCGAAGGCCACAAACGAGGTTTATAAGGCTGCGAATGGAGTCGGTCAGCACGAAGCGATCGGCTTTATGATAGCCAATGCCCATGCGGTCCGGAAGTTTAGCCCAGACGCTGCGGAAGAAGCCCTAGAGACGGTTTTCGAGGAAGTGCTTCGCACCGGATGTTCCGAACGGACACTTCTCCGCTTACTGCTGGAGGCCGGGCGCACTTTGGCAGCGCAAGGACGTTTGTTGCGCGCTTTCGCTACATATGCTTATCCTTGCGCAGTGCGAGCACGAGCGCGAGGTTTCGCTAGAATTGCCAACACAGCCGAAGAGCTCTGCTATCGCCTGCTAAGGCGCATCGACTTGTACCAACGTGCCCACACTGCGAAGGCATGGGCACGCGCGATTGCGGCCGCAGAAAAGAACGACCGCATAACAGCCTCGAATGCCGAACATGGCCGCAGCAGCACAGAGAACGACCCCCTATTTGGGTTTTTCTTCGACGCGCCGAGCCCGGTCCTTCTTCACCTGGCAAGCCGTCGTGGGATTGAGCGGCTAGCTCGAGATCTGCGTCGATCTCGTCACAATGGGTCGCGGTTGGGTGCGATCACGCAACCCCGAATCGCTATCACTCGCGAGCGCCTTTCCGACTAGCTCATGGCAGCCAACGACCTGAGAATTAATACTTGGATCCGCGGAATTTCATTGACTATCGCGCAAGCTGTTGAATTCAAGCATCGCCAAGGCGCAAACTTGGGCGGCCCACAGCTGCCTTTCATCGACAGGTCAAGATGCTGCGATCGTAGCCCGCTTTGCGGTCATTCGCTGCGTCTGCAAATTCGAGGCATCGGCGAACTGGTAAGCGAACAAAACGCCCTTTCGCTGCATCTGCGCCAACGGCCGCTCCGGAAGAATCCTCGTATCCTGTTAGTTCGGATCGGGCTCCCCTATGGTGTACCAAACAAACATTGCAACGATGACACCCAAGGTCACAA
>NZ_SELP01000007.1 GCF_004145845.1 Loktanella sp. IMCC34160
GTGGATGAACGGATTGCGGTCCTTGCCCCCGGCCTCCAGCAACAACACGCTGAACCCAGCCTCACCAAGCCGCCCCGCAACAGCACAACCCGCAGAGCCAGCCCCGATCACGATGTAGTCGTATTCCGCGTGGGCCATGGTTTCCTCCAACAGACTTATTTTGTTTTCTGGATCGTCGCACGGGGCGACCTTGTTGCTGAACACGTGAAATGTCAGATTTGGACGAACCGCTTCTGGTTTGCCGGGACGGCTTTGAAATCATGGGGCCGATCAGGCCGCCGGACGACAGGAGAAGCCCCAATGACGCGCGAGGAATTGCTGCGGATTCTCACCTTTGTGGAATCGAACAGAGACATATCCGAGAAGCGGACCAGCCTCGCCACCGTGGACCCGCGCTGGAACATCGTGGCCTTTGCCATGCGGCGGCATCTTGAGGGAAAGCTGCTCACCATTACCTCGGCGGCGATGGCGGCGGACGTGCCCTATGGCACTGCGATGCGGCGCATTTCGGAGCTGATCGAAGAGGGGATGTTGCAGAAGCGGCCCAAGTCGCGCTCGGGCAAGAGTTTTTCGTTGCATCCCACCCGCAAGCTGATCGCCGAATTCGAAAGTTTTGCCATGCAACTCAAGGCGATGGTGGGCAATACATTTGGATTTACCACCGGCAATGGCGAGATGGGTGATTTCTACTTTGGGGGCTACTACATGGCGTCGCGCACCTTGCCCTATCCTAGCGCCATGCGGCAGGGGGTAGGGGTCGAGCGCACCTTCCGTATCCTGAGCCCCATCGACCCCACCTTCAAGACGCTCAGCGAGTTTTCGTCCAATCTGGACGAACTCTGCGGCACCAATATCGAAATCGTCAATCTGCCGCTGGATGAGCTGCATGGCGAGATCATGAGCAATGCCGAGCGGCAACAGTCCAGATACGATCTGATGGCAGTGGATCTGCCGTGGATTGGCCAACTGGCCACCGAAGGGGTGATCGAACCGCTGGATGAGGTGATGCGCGAAGAGCGCTACAACCCCTCGGATTTCCACAATGCGGCCTACAGGGGATCGTCGTGGAACGGCAGCCAATATGGCCTGCCGATCCAGCCGACGGCGGAGTTGCTGTTCTGCCGCTCTGACCTGTTTGCCGAAGCCGGGCTGTCCTGTCCGACAACCACCGACGAGCTATTGCTTGCCGCTCGGGTGCTGCACCGCTCGGGCTTCAACATGTCCGGGATCGTGATGAATTTCGGGCGCGGGACGCCCGTGGCCCATACCTTTATGCAAACACTCGCGGATTTCGGACAGCCGATAATCAATCTCGATCCGCTGGGCGATGAATTCAACGTGGCCGAGATCGACGGGGAGAACTACCGCCCGCAGCTTGATACCGACGCGGCGCGCGACACGGCGGAGTTCCTGCTGGAGCTGGCAGAGTTTTCCCACAAGGACAGCCTGAGTTGCAATTGGGATCGGCGGATCAGCATCTTTTCGCGTGGCGAGGCAGCGATGACCTATGGCTGGAGCATCCGCGCTGCCGCGTTCGAGTTGAACGCGAATTCCCCGGCCCATGGAAATGTGAAATTCGTGCCGCATCCACACGGGCCGGGCGCGCGCACCGTCTCGCCCATCGGGGGATTTTCACTGGCAGTGCCCGCGGGGTTGAGCGCCGAACGCAAGAAAGCGTCGTGGAAGGTCATGGAATACCTGACCCGGCCAGAAATGCTGAAATGGTACGTGCTGAACGGTAACCTCACCAGCCCGCGGTTCTCGACCAGCGCCGACCCCGAGGTGCAGGCGAGTTCGTCGCTCATCAGCGAGGTGGACGGCATGGAGCGGCGCGGCGAATTGCAGACCTGGCCGCGCCCGCCAATCCCGGAATTCAGTAACCTTCTCAGCATCCTCGGCGACGAAATTCACATGATGCTGCAAGGTGCGATCTCCGTGCAGGATGCGCTCGCAAGATCACAAAACCGGATTGACGCGATCATGCGTGAACGGGGGCGGTATTGACGCTTGAACTCACAGATTATCGTTGAGGATGATTTGGGTTTTTAGATCCTGCGGCCGTTCAGGCAGCGTTTCGAACGCTGTTGAGATGTCTTCCAGCGCATAGGTCGCAGACGTAAAGGCACTGGTGTCAAACCTGCCGTGAGAGAGCAAAGAAAGCGCGTGATGCATCGCCTGTCCCGGGCCGGCCACGCTTCCCATCAGGGAATTTTCGCGTAGCACGGTTGTCAATAGATCCACCTTCAGTTCCGAGCCTTCGGGCGGAAGGCCAAATGCCGCAAGATGGCCGCCCGGGCGCAGGGCCGCCTGCGCCGTTTCATACAATGCGGTCGCACCGACGCTTTCGATGGCAAGATCCACACCCCGTCCTTCGGTCAGACTGTGCACGACATCCATCAACACTTGCGGGTCGTTGACCACCGCATCGGCCCCCGCCGCTTTGGCCAGCCGAGCGCGATCAGCGGACGTTTCGGCCACAATAATCGGGGCTGCCCCAGTGAGCCGTTGCATCTGCACGTGCAAATTCCCGATGGGTCCGGCCCCAATAATCAGCACAGAGCGCGCCAATTCAAACCCGCTGCGCGTCGCGCTATGCACCACGCAGGCGACAGGCTCTGTCAGGGCGAGAACGTCGAAAGGCGTTGTTTCGGGCGCTTCGATCACAAGGTGCCCCGGAACGCGGACATATTCGGCAAAACCGCCATCCACATCGATCCCGATCTGCTTGATCGACGGGCAATTCATCAATTCGTTTCTTCTGCAGTAATAGCACCGGCCACAACCGTGATTGATGTCCACCACAGCCGCGATGCCTTCTGCAACGCCACTTTGCGAACCCGCTTTCACCACGCGACCGGAAAACTCGTGCCCGGGGACAAGCGGCAACCGATGGGCCATGAACCCGCCATCATGGATATGGGTGTCGGTCCCGCAGATGCCGCATCGCGCGACCTCGATCAGAACTTCGTCGGGTTTGATTTCGGGAACGGTGCGCAGCTCGATTTCAAACCTGCGCGGCTCGACAAGAACGGCTGCACGCATCTTTTGTGACATCTCGGGCCCGATCCGCAGGTTCATGACTCAAAAAATCGTGCAGGCACACGATCTGTATGCCTGCACGTCAATGTCTTCGGGTTTACCAAGTCGGGCGTTCGAACTCGTCAACGTTTGCGGGCGTGATCTTCGCACGCTCGATTTCAAGCAACTCGGGAACCTCGATGCCGTTGGCAACCTTGATCGCGGTCTGGATCGCGAGGATCGCATCATCGATCGGGGATTGCTTGCCAGAGCCGGAGATCCAGCCCTCTCTCATCGCGTCCCATCCTTCGCCAAACTGGTTACAGCTGACGACCTTGACATCGCCCGGCTCCATCCCCGCGCCCTGCAGCGCGCTGACGACCCCAAGGGCCATGCCATCATCGAAAGCATAGATGCCGTCGATCTGATCGCCGAACTGGGTCAGGAAGGTTTCGGTCACGCTCTGTGCCTTTTCCCGGTTCCATTCGGCCGTTTGGCTGCCGAGGACATTGATGTCGGGGTAGTTGTCGGCCAGCCGGTCAAGGAAGCAGTTGCCGCGCAGGATCGAAACCGCGTAGCCCGGGGTGCCCTCGACCACGACGATATCACCTTCGCCGCCCAGGGCATCGCCCAGCATGTCTGCGGCCTGGGATGCCAGAGCGCAATCGTCAGGACCGGTGTGGCTCTCAATGTAGCGGCGGCCGGCTTCACCGATGGGCGAGTTGGAGGTGATCACCGGAATGCCAGCGCGCGAGGCCTCGCGGATGGCCGGGATCAGCGCGTTTTGCGATGTCGGCCAGACCACCAGCGCATCAGGGTTCTGCGACGCCATGTCCTGAATCTGGTCGAACTGCACGGCAGGGTCGCCCTGCGGGTCCATCACGGTTGCCTGAATGCCCAGCTCGGCTGCGTAGGCTTCGGCGGTTTCGGCATACTTTGCCTGATAGGAATTCGAACCGGGATAAAGCACGGTAATGCCGATGCGGGTCTCGGACAGCGGCTTCATGAGCTCACCGCCCAACCATTCCGGCGCATCCTGGGCGCCTGCAAAGTTTGCGGCGCAAGTGACGGCGGCCGCGATGGCCAGCACTGATGTAAATTTCGTCATGTGTTCCTCCTCTGGACGCTGCCATTCCTCCTCAATGCACTCCCCGTTGGCAGCGTTGCGGGGTGCTTGTCTCTGACTGTTCGGCAGAAGGAGGGGGTGCTCAACAGCTGAAATATCCAAATCTGACTTTCCGGCATTTGCACCACCGAGCGTCGTCCTGGAGGAGTGTGGGGGCATCGCTTGGTCGAAGATTCATTTTGGATATAACGGCAGTTTTTCAGACACAGACCGCTGCCTATCGTCGCTTCAGGGAGGACATTTTCGTATGGGACAGACGATCAACGGCGTCTTGCGTCGCCACGGGCTGATACTGGCGTTTCTGGTGTTTCTGGGGGGCGTGGCGTTCAATGCCCCGTCCTTTCTGACACCGGGTAACATCCTCGACGTTCTGCGTCAGGTGTCGATAACGGGCGTGATGGCGCTGGGGGTGACCTTCGTGGTGCTGACCGGGCGGCTGGATCTGTCAGTGGGTTCCCTTCTGACATTGCTGACCGTCATCGTGGTAGATCAGCACAATTTCGCAGGCCCGTTCCCGGCGATTGTCATGACGTTGCTGGCCGGGCTGGCCGTGGGGGCCGTCAATGGCTTGTTGGTGGGCTTTATCGGTTTGAACGCCCTGATCGTCACGCTGGCAATGTTGTCGTTCTTGCAAGGGCTTGTCTTGTTTTATTCGGGAGGGGCAAACGTGAATGTCGCCAATGCCCAGGAAACCTGGTTCGCAGTGTTCGGTCGGGGGGATTTCCTTGGTATTCCGGTGCCTGTGATCCTGTTCCTTGTGGCCGCCATCATTGCCGGGCTGGTCCTGCAATTCACCAGCTTTGGGCGGCGCGTCTACGGCGTTGGCGGCAATGAAACCGCCAGTATCTTTTCCGGGATAGACGCGCGCTGGACGGTGTTCTGGACCTACGTGGTCTCGGGTTTCACAACAGGCCTCGCCGCGATCATCATGGGCAGCCGGGTTATGGGCGCGCAGAACACCATCGGGCAGGGCTATGAATTGACGGTTCTGGCCGGCGTGATCCTTGGCGGCACGTCACTCCTTGGCGGCTCTGGCAGCATCTGGCGGACCGTCATCGGTATCTCGATGCTGGGCTTCATCCAAAACGGACTGCTGCTGCTCGGATTTCCGTACTACGTGCAATGGCTCGTTACCTGGGCCGTCATCATCATCGCCGTCTGGATTGATCTGGGCGCAAAGCGCGGGAGGATCTTCGCATGAGCTCTGTCACAGACCGTCGGACCGGATCGCCACTGCACAACCTGCTGAACTTGCTGCTGAGGAATCATATCTGGGTGTTTTTGGCCCTTACTGTGGTCGTCTTTTCGCTGGCCAGCCCCTATTTCCTGACCATCAACAATGTCGGCAATATCCTGACCCAGGGCGCATTCATCGGCATCCTTGCCATCGGCATGACCATGGTAATGATCGACGGCGAGATCGACCTCTCCGTCGGTGCCATCCTGGCGCTGGCCTCTGCGCTGGCAATCGGTTTGCAGGATCATATGGGCGTCTGGCCCGCCGTGTTTCTGGGCCTGATGTCCGGCGCGGCGCTGGGATTTGTGAACGGTACGCTTGTGGCGCTGTCAGGGATGCATTCCTTTATCGTGACGCTGGGTGGGCTGATCGGCATTCGTGGGCTGGTCTTTGTCTACAGCGGGGAAAACGCGCTGATGGTGCAGGATTTCAGCTACACCGAAATCCCCGAGATCTATCTTGGACCAATCTCGCTCACCGCGATCCTGTTTTTCGTGCTGGCGCTGTTCTTTCAATGGGTGCTGTCGAGCACCCGCCACGGCCGCGAGACCTATGCGGTGGGCGACAATATCGAGGCCGCGCATGATGCTGGCATCAATGTCAAACGCCACAAGATCATCAATTTCACCATCTGCGGCACGCTGGCGGCGATCTGTGGCATTCTTCTGTCGATGCGGCTTGGCACGGCGGAACCCAACGCCGGCAAAATCTGGGAACTGTGGACTATCATCGCCGTGGTGCTGGGTGGCACGCGTCTGCAGGGCGGTTTCGGCAGTATGTGGATGACTATCGGCGGCGTGCTGACGCTGGCGGTGCTGCGCAACGGTCTGCGGCTGCTCAATACGCCCAACTACGTTGAACTGATGGTGATGGGTGGCGTGCTCGTTCTGGCGCTCGCCCTGGACAAGCTGCTGAACCACAAGGAGGACAGGTGATGGACGACGTCATTCTGAAGGTCGAAGGCATCACCAAGACATTTCCGGGCGTCAAGGCGCTGGACGATGTCAGCTTTGACATCCGCCGTGGCGAGGTTCACGCGCTGGTGGGCGAAAACGGGGCCGGAAAATCAACCCTGATGAAGGCACTTGCCGGGCTGCATAAGCCCGATCAGGGGCAAATCATCTATCAGGGTGCGCCGACCGAAGTTACCGGGCCGCTGGATGCGCGGCAAAAGGGCATCCTGCTGATCCATCAGGAACTGTCGCTGTCGCCCGAATTGTCAGTGGCCGAGAACATTTATCTTGGCGCGTGGCCGACCAATCGTTTCGGGGTGCTGAAAAAACGCGAACTGCGTCGCAATGCGTCCGCGGCGTTGCAGGCTTTGGGATGCGGCTTTGGCCCGGATGTGCGTGTTGGCACCCTTTCGGTGGCGATGCAACAGATGGTCGAAATCGCGCGTGCAGAGGCCTTCCGCGCCAATGTGGTGATTTTTGATGAGCCCACCGCATCGCTGACCGATACGGAAAAAGAGCAGCTTTTCCACACCATTCGCGGCCTCAAGGCGCGGGGCGTGGGGATCGTCTATATCAGCCACAAGATGGACGAGATTTTCGACATCACCGACCGGATCACCGTGCTGCGCGACGGCAAGGTGCAGGGCACGGTCGAAACTGCCGCGACCGACCTAAACCAGGTCACGCGCATGATGATCGGGCGGACGCTGGACGCCTATTTCGTCAAGGCCAAGGCAGAGTTCGGCGAAGAGGTTTTGCGCGTCGACGGCCTGAGCAAGCAGGGTCTGTTCCGAGACGTCAGCTTCTCGGTGCGCGAGGGCGAGGTGCTGGGGCTCTATGGCCTCGTCGGCGCTGGCCGGTCCGAGGTAGTCGAAACGGTCTTCGGCGTGCGCAAGGCGGATGGCGGCAAGATCACCTGGAAGGGTGGCGAGATCGACCTGCCGACGCCGCGCCAATCCATCGACATGGGCATGGCACTGGTCCCGGAAAGCCGCAAGGAACAGGGGCTGGTGCTGATGATGGGCGGGCGCGAGAATACCTCGCTGCCGCATCTGCGGCTGTTCTCGGAACTCTCGATCATGAACCGGTCGAGGGAACTCGCCACGTTCGAGAAATACCGCTCGGCGCTGTCGATCAAGACCACCGGCCCGGATCAGGCCGTGTCGCAGCTTTCGGGCGGAAACCAGCAGAAATTCGTGCTGGCCAAGTGGCTCTGCGCCGATCCCAAGCTGATCATCCTTGATGAACCGACCCGCGGCATCGACGTGGGTTCGAAATCGGCGATCCACGAATTGATCGCGGATCTGGCCGAACAGGGGCTGGCGGTGATCGTGATCTCTTCGGAAATGCCCGAGGTGCTGGGGGTCAGCCACCGGGTGCTGACCATGTCCGAGGGGGCCATTGTGGCCGAATTCGAAGGCGATGACATGACCGAGGAGAACCTGATCGACGCGGTTTCACATCACCGGGGCGAAGCAGCGGCGTAACCGGGCGACGGCCAAACGGATAAGGAAACCGCAGGTCGGAAATCGCCAGGTCGGGACGGGTTAAGTGGGGCGCTTTCATGTGAAAGCGTTCCGCTCGGTCTCGGCGCTGTTCGCATACTCGGGCCCAGGAAAACATAGCTTCAGTTCGGTCTTGTGTGAAAGTCAGGTTATGAACCTGTCCTTCACTGGGGGGCAACCGCACCTATGGCAGCGTGCTGGATTCACGAGGCCGATCCCCTCAACCGATCCGCGCAACAGATATTCATCTATGAAATTCCACCCAGAAGCGGGCCCCCGACGGGCTTTCCAACAGGGTGATGTCCGCCCCCTGCGCCTCCAACATGCGGCGCACGATTGGCAAACCCATGCCCGTTCCGCCGCCACTTCGCCGCGTTGTGAAAAACGGGTCGAAAATGCGCTTGCGGTTGCCGGGTGAGATTCCTCTTCCGTTGTCCTCGATCGCCATTCCCCCGCGTTCGACCGACAGGGTGATCCGGTCAGCCCCATGTTCAGAGGCATTTGCAATTAGGTGATCCAGCACCGGTTCCAGTGTCTGCGGCGGGAAGGGCACAGTTCCGTCTTGCTGAACAGAGATCGCGACAGACGGATATCGTTTTTCGATCCGGGGCAAGATTTCGACAAGCCTGCTGGTGCCGCGCATCGGGGTGGCATCCGCGTGGGCCAGTCGCCGAAGGGCATCCAGTTGTTCCGTCATCTGGGATGTTGCGTTCGTGATCCGCGACACGAGCGCGTCCTGTTCGTCTTGAGACAAGCCGCCGTCCTGAAGCAGTTCTGCGGCACCACGCAGAGTGGTCAGCGGCGACTTCAGCTCGTGTGTGACGTGATCGGCATAGGCGCGCATGTGTTCCGCGCGCTGGTGCAGATGGTCACCCATATCGATCACGCTTTGTCCCAGTGCTGAAAATTCGGGTGTTCCAAAATGGCGCGGGGGGCTTGCGGCCTGCCCAGCCGAGATGGATTGCGCATAGCCGGTCAGGCTTTGGACCGGCCGCAGGACAAGGCGCCAAAGCAGGATCCCGAGGATCACTGTGGCAACCACCGCCATCCAACCAATCAGCCATGCGGTCTCGGCCCAACCCAGCACGGATCCGGCGACGCGGAAATAGGCGATCCCGACCAGCGGAACCCCCAGAACCGCCGCCAGCGTTCCGCCAAGGACCAGTGCCAAGGGCGGTCGCCATTTCCGCACTATGCGCCCCGGCATGGCCCCATCCTGATCCCGACCCCATGCACCGTCTCGATCGCATCATGGCATCCCGCCTGCGCCAGCTTGGCCCGCAGGTTGCGCAGATGGCTGTCCAATGTCCTGTCCGACACTTGCACGTTTGTCCCATAGACCTGATCGACCAACCTGGGTCGTGACGTCACCCTGTCCGGGCTGGCCATCAGCAGGGCGATCAACTCCATCTCTCTTGCGGTCAGGGGGATCGTCTCGGACCCGACCACCGCAAGATGCCTGTCCGGGTCAACGGTCAATACCCCATGGCGGAACTGCGCAGTTGAAGCAGCTGATGGACCGCTTCGTTTCAGGATGGCCCTGATCCGTGCCACCAGTTCGCGCGGTGAAAACGGTTTGCTGACATAGTCGTCGGCCCCCAGTTCCAGTCCGACAATGCGATCCACTTCATCGGAATGGGCGGTCAGGAACAGGATAGGAATATCCGCGGTTTTCCGGATTTCGCGGCACACATCTAGCCCGTCTCGTTCGGGCAATCCGATATCAAGAACGATCAGGTCAGGACGTTCCGATAGGGCGGTATCAAGCCCGCGTTGTCCGTCTGCGGCCTCCTTCACGGTATAGCCGGCCCGCGACAGTGCAATGCGAACGACATCCCGGATCTGCGGGTCGTCTTCGACGATCAGGATGTGATGGCTCATTGCTGGTCATGTCCCTGCGCTGCGATCCCGGCCAAGGTAGATCGCAAGCGCCAGTTGCGGTAGCCCCATTCCCGCCAATCCCTTGGCAGCGGAGCAGTGGCGCGGGTCATCCAGTCTGCACGGCAGAAGGTCGCCGCCTTTTCGGATTCCCATCGGCGGATCGCGGGAAGCGCGTCCGGGCCAAGCCCGCAGATGTAGCCACGGTCGATCATATGGTCCTTCTGGTGCGTCAGGTTATGACTTGCAACCAATCCACCAAGGCTGACGAAGCAGACAAGGTAAAGGGAAAGGGCAGACACCGCCGCCGATCGCAAGATCAGCCAGCCCGGCCCGTGACCCTTCCAAAGCTGCCACAGCATCAGGCACAGGCCCACCATGACCAGCACCAGCCAGATTGCCGCTGCGATCCGCCACCGGGTCAACCCGAACGCGCCGACATAAAGGTCAAGCCGCATCAACGTAGAGGCAACAAGGACCACCGTCTGAGCCAGCCAAAGGTAAAGCAATCGTTTGAGTGTTGGGTGCCCCGCAAGATGGGGTTGCACCAGAAGGCTGAACCCACCGGCAAGCAGTGCGACGACCAGAAGCGGGTAGGCCCCGCGATGGGCATAGGCCGCATAGCTCATCCCGTCCGGGAGCGCCGCGCCGCCCCAAAGATAGGCCCCGTCCGACACCGATTGAATGGCGAAAAGCAGATTGAAGATCACCAGACCCCGGAGCAGAGATCGGGCATTGAGCCCCGGGAACCGACCCCGTGCGATCGTCCGCTCTGGCCCGGCTAGGATCAGCCGTTCCCGAAACGCGGGAAGTCGAAGGATGGGCCAAATGCACCACGCAAGCCCAACCCAGACAAGAAGCCTTGCACCGTCAATCGACGCCATATCCCAATTGACGAGATAGGAGAGGATCCGATCAATCAGCGGGTTTGCGACCGCGAACAGCGTTATGAAAACAGCGCCCAGTCCAAGCGGAAGTAGCCAGTCGCCGACGCCGCGCCAGATCCGGCGCATGTACTGGTTCTTGCGCGACAAAAGACTGGGCAGCGCGCTGATATCGTCCACATTCTGGACAACAGCGCGCAAGGGCAACCGAAGCCCCGTGCGCAGCGACTCTGCGGCCCCGGGGGCGGTCTTGGGGTAACACAGGCAAACCAGAAACTGACCCAGTCCCATCGCCAGAAACATGACCGAAAGAAACTGGACCTGCACAATCGCCGGAATCAGCAGGAAAAGCAGCACGCCCCAAGCCCGGATCAGGTTGGCGCGCGACATCTGGCGGCCAACGGACCATTGCGCGGCGGCGGCGACGGCAATTGTCAACGGGATGAGCGACAGGCCAGGGATCACCTGCCATAGCAACTGATCAGCCAACAGGATCAACGCGGCCAGCAGGCCCGCACGACGGCCCCCCGCCATGCTCTTGCCCCGAGGCCGCGCAGCCGATCCCCGCGTGGCATCCGGCGTCATCCACCAAGCATCCTTTGCCAACCCCGGCGGGACACCCCGAACCAGAAATGTCTTCATCACGAACTCCCATAACAACTGCTCCGTCTGGGTGTAGCTGTGTGTCGTGCAGGACAGGAGAAGGGTGATGTGCAGTTCCCGTGCAGAGGGGGCGGCGTCCCAAACCGTCAACACGAAACCCGAGGTAATGAGGTGTGGAACTGGTTGCGGTGCACCGCCGCTGGCTCGCCAATTGGCGGCGTAGCGCGGCAGATAGTAAAGCGTTCGAAATGAATCGGGTAACACCCGATCCTTCACTGCGGCGAGCAGGCGATTTTCGCTTGAGACCGGCTCAGGAAGCCAGCGCTGCGCCTCGCTGTTGCAACGCCGAGCCCGTAAAAGCGGACGCCGGGCAGCGTCGAAATGGCAGCATTGACGTCGTTCGTGCCGACACGGTCCTACAGACCTTGAACCGAATATCTTTCTCTGGCCGCCTTCCCGCTTTCGGTGATCTGCACCGAACAACTTCGCATTCTCCGACGATCCCCTTCGAGCCTGAACCATGGGGCGGAGGTTTCATCGCAAAGCTCAACCAGCCTTTTGAACAACACGTGGTCGCCGATGCGATCATTCGGTGGTTCACCCTTGGCCATCGCATTTCCAACTGTATAGGCGGCATTCTTCATCTCTTCGGTGCCCGCTCCCAGCAAAGAGCGCTCGATTGATCCCAATCCACCATTGAACCGCGGGAACCTTAACAAATAGGCTGAAAGCGCCTTAGCCATTGGCGTGGACGGGGCATTCACTTCGATGAGTCCGCTTATTGCTTCACCGGAACCTGCAGAAATCGCTTTCCATGCGTCTTTGAAGTACTCGGGGTCGAAAGACTCCGCCGTGTTCGAGCAATACAAGTCTTCGAGCTCTTCAACTCTCAGGACGCCAAGGCCCCATTTCACCTGTTTGCCACCGAAGTATCTTACCGAGATGCCAGATGTATTGATTTCCTCGGCCGTCATCAGATGCAGGACCACCGTGGCATAGAAGAAGTCCTGAACGCTATCCGAGATCCAAATCTCGGCGTTCTGCGACGAAATGACTTCGTTGACCATCAAGTCGTATTCATCCTTGAGGTCGAACGCGTGAATTATGTCGGTGTCATACGGATCAAACGACCTCCAGAACTCGCGCCGTTTCGCGACGAAGTCGTGGCCCGTGCCACGATATGCAAGCGGCCCGTGTGAGTAGTCATCATAAGATGCGATGACACGTGTTTGCCAATCTGGTCGGATCTTTCGAAACAACTGGCGAATTGTGCCACCCGCGCTAAGGGATTGGGTTAGAATAACATTTTTCATTTCTTGGTCCGAACTATGTCCCGGCAAGCCTTGGACTATACCCTAGCAAACGTTTCCGTCTGGGATCGAGAAGCAACTGCTTCGTTATGCATTTGAACGACTGCAAACCGGCCTGCGACAGCGGAAATCGAGAAGTGCGCACAGTTCCGCGACGGGCCAGATGACCCAAAGCGCCGGATCTGTTCCGCACCGCAGGTCTTGGGGTTCAATCGGTCCGAGCTGATCGACGGTCAAGCTCAGAACGTGGGCTTGGTGAGCATGAGCCAGATGATCGCAAGCACAGCTGCGAATGCCGGAAAGCCGAAGGCGAACCACCACCGGTATAGCCGGTGATACGAGGGCGGTAGGGGGGTGCAGGCATCACGCGCCGCGATCGCGAGATTCCGCATCCTGATTTGCATCCAGACGACTGGGAGCCAAAAGACGCCAACGAAAACATAGAGGCATAGGGACCACGCAACCCAGCCCTCGAAGATCGGCCTGCCGAAGTGTCGCGCCAAAAGAAAGCCAGAGATCGGTTGCACCGCCGCGGCGGTCGCGGTGAAGATGGTGTCCGCGATCACTACAATCCCGGCAACATGCGCGATCAGCCTTGGATCATTGCTTCGATTGGACATGACCATGAAAAACGCGATCCCTGCACCGGTCCCGAGCAAGACGGTCGCGCCAATGACATGCAAGAAACGCAAGAACTCGTAGGTCATCGTTCCTCCATCGTCATCCAAACCCATGCCGCAAGGGTAATTCCCGGGAGGACCTTAACCATAGGTCCCAGCGGATCGGCCCACAGGTCGGGTGCGACCAAGGCGCTGCCAATAAGATAGCTACAGGAAAGTCCGATCATTCCAAGCGCCGCATGCTTCACCCATGGCCGCCAGAGGATCGCGAGGCCAAGCGCAATATCCGCAAGGGCACCGCCAATAACCGTGGGTCCGCCAACCCAGCTTGGAACGTCTCTTACAGCCAGAACGGCCATTGCACGCGATGGCGTGACCAGTGTGATTAACCCCGACAGGCACCAGAAGAGCGCCAATGTGCCGATCGCCAGTGGCAGAGCGAAATAGGCCCGCGCAAACAGCCTCTCCTGCCGGGTCGCCGGGATCTGCGCCAGCGTTTCCCCGAGCGACCTGCAAGGTCGGCCACCTGCATTTTCCCAGGCAGAGGGGTCGCCACGGATGCCGTCCCTCAACACCTTCAACGCGGTGCTGCGGAAAGGCGAGCGCCAGCCCAGATAGCCGAGCAGGTCGGCCAGCTTTCCAATCGATGTGACAAGAACTCCGGGAAATCGTGGCCGGAAAATCGGTGAGTCATACCCCTGCCATGATCGGACCTTGGCAAGCAGATCGGGAAACCTGTGCGCCTCATGTTCGGTCAGGTCCGCGACAAGACCGGATGGCAGATCACCACGGGCAGCACAAACGACCGCTTCTGCGACATCAGTGACGCTGACCGTTTGGATCCGGCTGTCAGGGAAGATAACAGGCAAAACCGCAGGCAATGCCGCCGCAGCCCGAAGCAGCGCCGTCCCGCCATAGGCTTCTGTCGAAAGGACGAGCACCGGCCTCAGGATCACCCAATCGGCCGCAAGCCTCACGATCTCATCCCCGCGCGCCTTGCTTCGCAGGAAGGCGGTTGTGGCATCGGCTGCAGCCCCCGCCGCGGAAATCTGAATGATCCGAATAGGGAGCCCGGCCGCTGCCTCGATCAGCTTGGCGATAGCAGCGACGTGGATCGCTTCAACATCGTCACGGGCCCCATCCTGAAGCGCGCCCGAGGCGTTCACGACGACATCAGCATCTGCGAGCAGCTCCCGCCATTCATCGACGGGGATCGAGGGGATATCGCGGATGACCCAGTTTGCCGTGGCGTCGGCAGTCATCGCAGAGCGATACGATCTGCCTATTCCGGTGACCTCGAAACCTGCATCCGTCAATTTCCGCATGCAGGCCGAGCCGATCAGCCCATAGCCACCTAAGACGATTGCTTTGCGCACAGCTGTCAACCTTATCAGTTCGACGGAATGATTACCCTCAAGAATCCCCTATCCGCAATGCGCGACCGCAACGTGCCATCGTCGCCCCCGTTTGTTGCCCGCCGAAGGTGAGGACGTAATGGGAGAGTGGCCGCGGGACAGCCCCTTGTCCAACCGGAGTGCCGGATAAGATTGCCAGCGGCCGCGTTGGTGAAGCCGCATCGCGGCGTCCAGCCCTGTCGCCAAAGTCCGTATTTTGCTCTTTGCACTGGGGCTGCTCTAGGGGAATGAGACCCGCTTGACAGGCGAGTATGTAATATATAATTAGGTAATTACTAATATGGATATTACAGATGTCGAACCTCGAAACCTATCCCAGACCCAGCGTTGCAGTGGACCTAGCGATCATGACGGTTGTCGATGGTGCACTGAAGGCCCTGCTCGTCGAGAGGCCGGAGGACAACGTGCCGGGTTGGGCCATGCCAGGCGGATTCGTGTACCTTGACCAATCGCTTGATCAAACAGTTGCCCGTGTTCTGGCGGAGAAAGTGGGACAGCCGCAGGTCCGCTTTGAGCAACTCGCAACCTACGGGGCCGTTGACCGCGACCCAAGGGGGCGGGTGATCAGTGTTGTCTACATGGCGCTCTGTCCAGCAGCGGCACTGGCGGGCATGCCTCTCTCCACGATCCGCGTTGCGTGGGAAGGCGTGGCAGGGGGCGTGGCGGAAGCGGTCCAGAATGGCGCGAGTCTGCCGCTGGCTTTCGATCACGCGGAAATTCTTGGGGATGTCGTCAAGCGGCTTCGAGGCAAGCTGGACTATTCGCGCATTGGCTTTGCCTTTCTGCCGCAACGTTTCACCCTGCGCGAGGTCCAGGAAGTGCATGAGGCCATCCTGGGGCGGTCACTGAATAAACCGCCGTTCCGGCGCAAACTGCTGGATCGCGGGATGATCATCCCAACAGGTGAATTCGAAACCGGCGGGGCCTACCGGCCAGCCGAACTTTATACACTGAAGCCAGAGGAGTAGAGCGATGGCACAGATCAAACGCTACATCATCGCTAACCAATTGCGGGCCGAAGCCTCGCAGCACATCCAATATTTCCGCAAAGGGGTCTTGAAGAAATCCGGTCGGGGCCTGTCCTTCTGGTTCGACCCGACCGGGGCGTCTCTGGCAGAAGTTCCGATGAATGACCGGGAACTGATCTTCATGATCAAGGGGCAGTCCTCGGATTATCAGGACCTGGCGGTGCAGGGTAGCGTCATCTGGCGGGTGGCCGATGCGGACAAGATCGCAAACCGGATCGACTTCGGGATCGATGTCAACAAGGGCGTGCAGCTTGGCAAGCCCGAGGATCAGATCAAGTCTGTCCTGACGGGTCTCGTGCGCGCGTTCGCAGACGCCTATCTGAAGAATAAAAGCGTGCGAGAACTTCTGGAGGCAGGCTTGTCGCCCGTTCAGGCGGCCATTGCGGATGGCTTTGGGGCTGATCCGACAGTGTCCGGCATGGGGCTAGAGGTCGTCAGTATCCGGGTCTCTGCCCTGACCCCAAGCGCCGAACTTTCGCGGGCGCTGCAGGCCCCAACCTTTGAAAGTCTGCAGCAAAAAGCGGACGAGGCAACCTTTGCCCGGCGAGCGCTTGCGGTAGATAAGGAACGTGCGATTGCTGAAAACGAACTGCAAAACCAGATCGCACTGGCGGCGCGGCGCAAGGATCTGATTGCGCGCGAAGACGCGAACGCCCGGTCAGAGGCTGAAGCGCAGGCCGCCGCCCGGCGGATCTCCATCGAGGCCGAAAGCAAGGCCAAGATCATCAGTGCTGAGGCTGAGGCCAAGCGCATCCGCGCTGTCGAACAGGCCGCAGCTGACATGGAAAGGGCGCGGATGGAGGCTATCGCCGATGTGCCGCCTGCTGTCCTCTTTGCCCTCGCGGCGCAGCAGTTCGCAGGTAAGCTGGAACGGATCGACAGCCTGAACGTGAGCCCCGATATGCTGGCCGGGCTTGCCCAACAGGCAAGGGCTCTATTGGCGGCCCAAAGCGCGGAGAAATGAGATGAGCAGCCTGAACCCGCGTGTCGTCCTGGTCAGTCGCGAAAGCGAATACGCTGCGCTTCTGGCTAAACATGGCACGCGGGGGCAGGCTGCGTTCTTTCTGTCGGCTCGCGGTCAGGATATCGCCGAACCGGAAGCACGGGATGCCTTGCTGTCTGATGCGATCCAGTTTGCAAAGGCTTCCATACCCTCGGATTGGTCCTTCGCCCATGTCACACGGGATGATCTGAGTCGCTTTCTTTTCTCGGCCAACGACATTGTAGTGCCGATTGGCCAGGATGGCCTCGTCGCAAACCTTGCCAAGTACCTTGATGGGCAGCCGGTAATCGGCGTGACCCCTGACCCCTCGGTGTCAGAAGGTGTCCTGACCCGACACAGTGCCGCCCATTTGCCTGCGCTGTTGAAACGGGTGGCGCATGGCGATGCTGACGTTGAGGCCAGAACGATGGTCGAGGCCCAGACAGGTGAGGGGCAATCATTGCTCGCCCTCAACGAGCTTTTCATCGGCCACCGATCACATCAATCTGCGCGATATGTCCTGCGGGCTGACGGCGCGGAGGAATTCCAGTCTTCGTCGGGTGTCATCGTTGCGACGGGGACCGGTCTGACAGGATGGGCCAAGTCAATCATGGCTGCGACGCAGCGCGCCTACAACATTGCGCCATCCGACCATCGCGCAGCTTTCTTTGCGCGCGAACCCTGGCCAAGCCGCACATCAGGCAATGACATTGCCGCCGGCGAAATCGCACAGGGTAACCATCTATCGGTGCTGTCCCGCATCAATGAGGGCGGTGTCATTTTTGCAGACGGAATCGAAGACGACTTTCTATCGTTCGATTGGGGGACAGAGGCAACGATCCACTTGGCCGAGAGAAAGCTGTCCTTGGTCTTCTAGTGTCGGAAATAGGATTGCTATGCCCCAAATCCGCCCCGGAAATAAATTCTACTCACGCGCTCCTCAAAAAAGAAGAGTTCCCGCCTACGACCTGATTTTGCGATTGCGGCGAATGTAGACAATGCAAGCTGCGCTCGCCCCATGGCGTGGGCAATAACAGGTTTGGGCCAGCAGACGTCTAGATCGCAATAGGCGCATATTCGATGAAGGCGCTGAAACCGAACGGAATTGTGCCCAAGGCGCCTGATTACATCGCGACTCTTCTGCGGTGTTGAGGTCTGTGGCCGCTTTTCCCGTCGAGACTGGCGCCGGAGGAGCAAGCCTTTTCCAATCGGATCGGGCGGCTGCCATCGGCAACTGGGAACGACTCCTAGGGACGGTCGAAATAGTGCAGGACCGCGCGTTCGGCGGCCGTGATCAAACGCGCCACATGGGGGCGTTGGGCGGGGCTGAAAGCGAAATCAATTGTCCCGATCTGAAACGACGCGTCCCCTGCCATCAGGGCGACACGGTCATCGCTGACCCCGGTGCTGGCTGTTTCATGGCTTTCGCCGGTTCCGAACATGCCAAGCTGCGCATAGGCTGCGAGAAAGTCCGCAAGGCCCCGGATCCGTTTGCGGCTTGCGCCGTAGTCGTTCAGCGTGAACCCAAGGGTACGACCCCGTCCGCCCGGCAGATGCGAAAACGCCGTCTGGGGCAGGTTGTTCATATAGCCGCCATCGACCCAGACCCCCTCGAAATCATTTGCAGAGATACTGAGTGGATTGGACGGCGGCCCTGCAAGTCGGCGGGCCGATGCGGCCGAGATGCGCACCGGTTTGAAGATCAATGGCAAGCTCATTGAAATGCGGGCAGCAACGGCGACCCGCATGTTCGGACAGGTCTCTGCCGAGAAGAAGGCGCTTTTTCCGGTTTCAAAGTTGGACCCGGTCAGGACAAGACGGATGCCAAATGTCTGGAAATGCTGTTCGAACGTCATGCCGTGGTAGTCGCGCCAATTCGCCTGACCGGCCAAACGGGCGGCCTTCATCGCGATGAGCCGGTCGAAAAAGTCATAGGCCGCGCATCCGGAGAAGGCGCCCATGTGCCGCCACAGGTTCAGAAGGTAGTGAACGATGCGCGAACTGCCCAGTTTCGCCCCGGCCCCGTCGTCTGCCGAGCCAGAAATCGGCACTCGGGTCAACGGGCTTAGATACCAGGGAAGATGCGGTCGGTGGTCGTCATCGTCGTAGCCTGCCACCGTGGGCCGGCGCGCGGGTGAGGAGGGCTGATCGAAGAAACGGTTGAAGTTGTAAGCCCCGAAAATCAGGCTTTGAATTGCCCGGTGATCATAGCCGCAGGACAGAAGAACGGCGGTGAGCGCCCCGGCTGACGACCCGGCGATCCCGTCGATCTGGGCACCCGGAACAAGGCGGCCATTGCGAAATTGAAGCACGCCGCGCGCGGTCAGGGCGCGGATCGCCCCCAGAAAGATCACCCCCTTGCCGCCACCGCCTTCGAAACAGAGATAGCGGACGTTGCGCTGGAGAACCCGTTCGGCATCGCGGGGCTCGCCCGCTGTTTCGATGGGAAAGACAGGGCCGGGCCGGAACAGGGCAAGGTCGTTCATGATGTCTCCTCCTTGATTGGGGCAAAGACCGTTTGTTCGGAATGTGTCGGTGTGGCCGCGGTGCGGCGGGCTTCGACACGGCCGTAGGCGGCATCGGCGTCGGTGGCGGCGGCGCGGCGGCGGCGAAAGACGCCCTGCACCTGCGGATCGGTGCGCGCCCGGCGACGTTTCCGGCCCGGTCGCGCGGGGTCGGGTTCCAGCACGCGTCCCGGTTTTTCATAGCTATAGACGATCTCGTCGGCGACGGCATCGCGCGTGACGCCCGCGCGGCGAAGAACGCGGTTTGCTTGCCGGTATCCGGGCCGCCCGAGTTCGGCGATAACCCCGTCAATCTGGCCGTCCATGAAATATAGGATGAAATCGCCAATGGCGACGCCGCCGGGTTGAAGGCCGAAAAGGAAGTCACGGCGCGTGTTGGTCCATTGAACCAAACCGACCCCGCCAAAATGGGGCCCGCCCAATGGCCGGGTCCGGGCGGAAGTGGCCGAATGTCTGCGGCTCGGTCCCGGAGTGGACCGCCTCTGACCGGCGCGTCGCCGCTGGCGCGATGGCGCGTACCGGGGGGTTGCCCGTGACGACCCTTCCAGCCGCTCAGGCAGAACGCCCGATTCCTCGATCATGTTGCCGACCAGACCTGCGGCGGCGTTGCGGCTGAGCCCGTGGCGGTGGATTAGGCGGCTCATGACATAGTGGATGCGATCATCGAAGGGAATCCGCGCCCAGTCCACGATTGGCCCAAGCCGGGCCAGCGCCTGCGCAAGTATGACAATCGCCATGTCCGGGGGTGAGGACTGCGGATAGGTGCAGTAGCGCGATGCCGGTGACGCGGTGGAGCCGGGAAAGACCTGCAGCCGCAGGCAAGCGATATGATGGGCGATATTGATCCGGTTGACCCGGTCGTCAGTCCCGATCAGTCCGGTCGCCGTGCCGCCGCGCTGCGCGTCAAGTTGCCCCTCTATAAAGGTCCCGACCTCCTGCCATTCGGTGTGGGTTGGCGGAAGTGCCGGCAGGATCAGCCGCGCCGTGGGATCGAGCCGGGCATTCGCGGCTGCCGGATTGGCCGGCATGATACCAACGGGCCCAGTCGTCCCGGCCTGCACGTGATGGTAATTCATCAGGGCCTGGGCAAGAAGGCGGGCTGCTTGCGCCGGGGCAGAGGGAAGCAGGGTGGAGTTTGGCATCGACCGGTTGGTCGGAAGCGCCCCTGATCCATCGGTCGGCACCGCACCAACCGCAATCCAATTCCTGATCAGGGCCCAGTCTGAGGTGGTGATGGTTTCTGTTGCGCTTTCGGTCGCGTCAATCAGAGTGTCAGGGCTGCCGATCCGGGGTGTTGATCTCTGGCCAAGCCTGCGTGCGGCACGCACGGCCGCAACTTCATTCACGGCGCCATGGGCCGATCTGACCCCCGCTGAGGTTCGGGCGCCAACAATCCGGCGCGAGGTTCGGGCCAGAATGCCCCGCAACTGCCGCTGACTGGCGTGCGGTGCGGCCTCTAGCATCAGGGCAACCAATCCCGCGACATGCGGCGAGGCCATGGATGTGCCGGATTTGCGAACCGCTTCGCGACCGGAGTTTGGGCGATCGCGCCGCGCGGACCGGGCCGCGAGGACATCAAGACCGGGCGCGGCGACAAATGGTGTCCGGCGGCCGTCGCGGGTTGGTCCGGCGCTGGAAAACGACGTGTATCGGCGGCGCGGTCCGCGCGCGCCGTCGTGGGCGGCCACCTGAATTGCTCCACGCCCATGCGCAATTGTTCCGCCGGTCGTCGCAGGCGACACTGGTCCGCCGGAAAACCGGGTCTGTCTGCCCGCGCCGCCGTCGCGTTCGATCCAGCCGTGCCAGCGCCCGTCCTGCACCTCTTCAGCTGTCAGGGTGATCGTCCATTCGCCTGATGGTGCTTCTTCATAAAGAAATATGTCGACGTGGGTGTCGCCATTTCCCGGATCGCCAACCCGGTGATAGGCGCGCCCGACCACCTCTCCTTCGATCCGAATGGTCCGGCGGCTGTTGTAGGGCAGGGTCACGCGGGTGCGGCCATCAGGGGACACGATCCGGACCGAATGCCGGTCTCGGCTTGAATACCAGATCTCAAGCTCTTTGGTTCGGTGGTTGTCGGGGAAGGTGCGCATCGTCATTCGGGCGCTGTCGCCAGATGCGCGAAACCGCCCGTTGCAGTGGATTTCGGCGGCGTAGTAATTGCCCGCGCTTTGCACGATCGAAAAGCCGGTTTGCTGTGCAAGAACCGCGTCGAACCCGCGTTCGATCAGGGTTGTTCCGTCATGCGGGCCGCCGTGCCGCCCCATCGAGATATTGATCACGCAGGGCTGGTCCTGGGCTTTGTCGCGAATGAAGGCCACGGCCTCCATCACCCCGACGGAATTGCCGAAATTCGACAGCCCGTCGGTTCTTCCCGTCGCGGCATGGACGAAAATGATATCGGCATTTGGCGCCATGCCAGACGGGGCCAGACCACGGCCATTTCCGGCGGCGATGTCCAGAACATGGGTGCCGTGACTGCCGGTGCGGGACCCAGGAGATGTGGGATGATAGCCAAGCGCCTCGTAGGGATCGTCAGCCTGAAGCGCTTGGTTGATCTCTTCGCGCGAGATGAGACGGCCCTTGTGATAGGGCGCGGGGGACTGGTCGGTGGTCGCTCCGCCCTGGTGCCAAAGCCAGCGCAGGCGGGTCGACCCATCCGCGTTGCGAAAGGCCGCATGAGCGAAATCGCAGCCATAGTCGATGATACCGACAATCACCCCGTTGCCCGTTTCGCGAAGGTTGGGGCGCCGCCGGTCATTTGACCGACCAGACGAGAGAGGGCTGCGCATATCGTCGTTCGAAAGGCGTCTTGAGGCCTTGAGGCTGCGCACGGCGGGATGCGACCGCACCTCCAGAATATCCCGGCGACGCAACCGGCAGGTGGCTACATCACCAAACCGGGCGACGATTCGCAGGTTTTCCGGGGCCGGATGATCGAGCCGAAGTCGCACGATCGCTTCGATTTCCTCTTCCGCGTCGCCGCGTTCGATCTCTTCCCAAAGCTGCGGATCCATAGCTTACCTCGTCGCGTGACGTGTTGTTCATGGGTCGAGGGCGGGGACCGCCCCCGACGTTTTCGGACCTAACTGCGCCGTTTCGACTTGGCGCCGTCTGAGCTGCCTGAGCTCTGCTCCGCCGGCTCGGCGGTAACGGCCTCGGTGGTGGTCTGGCCACTGTCCTTGCCGTTGTCATCGCAGCCCCGTTGCGTCTTCGCGCCCGGTTCCGCAGTGTTGTGGGAGAGGGGGCGGCGGGGCCGCTCCTTCTGTTGGCGGCGGGCAAACAGCAGCGACACAACCGAAACCATCATCGGATCTTCGCCGCCGACAGCAGCACCGATCAGACCGGTTCGGAAGGCGTCCTTGTTGCCCTGGCCGGCAATCCTGCCGACCATCATTCCGGATATGACGTTGTTCATCTGCATGGCGCGGCCCCTACTTCAGGCCGTCAGAGAACAGCAGCAACAGCATCAACGGGTTTGCAAACAGTCCGCCGGACCCGCCCGATCCGCCCATCCCGCCGCTCATCATCATGGGAAGAAGAAGGCTGAGGTTGTCGCTCTGTTCGTCCAGGGTGATTGTGCCGTTTTCGTTGTTGAGACTGCCCTGAACCGCGTAGGTCTTGGGACCGCGATCCATCAGTGCAACCAGCAGCGCCATCTGCTGCTGCTGTTCCATGTCCTTGCGGATCTTGGTGATGTCCTTGCTTTGCCGGGCGTTGACACGCCGCACCGACGAAATGCGCGAGGCATTGCTGGACACCCGGCGAGCCGTGGTCTTGATCGCCGCGCCGTTGCGCTTGATGTCGCCGCCGACCTTGCGCAAGGCTTTCTGCAGCTCGCTGCGTTTCACATAGCCGCGAAGCTGGCGCTGCATGTAGCCGCTGCCACGGCCGGTCTTCATCCGGCGCGCGTTCCGGCGCGCACGGCGGCGCGCCCGACGACGGCGTCCGCGACGTTCGATGTCGTCGTCAAAATCGTCGTCATCGTCTTCGTAGTCATCGTCATCGGCAAATTCGAGCGCGTCGTCATCGTCGAATTCGTGGTCGTAAAGATCGTCGTCATCCTCGAAATCTGTTTCGAGTAGATCGCCGAAATCGTCGAAGTCGTATCCGACGTCCTCTTCAATCAGTTCCGGTTCCATCGTCTTCTCCTTTCAGATGATCAATCTGCCGCCCCGTGCGGGGTGGGCTGCAATCGCGCGGTCCGCTTTTCCGGGCTGCGCCTCATCCGGCTCAAAACCGGAAGAACGAATGTGGTGAATTCCCTGCGGTCCGGGCGCATGTCGCCGGGGCGGCCCCGGCCACGACATTCCGGGCAATCGGTGTCCTGCCCGAAACATTCGGGGCAGGCGCCAAGGGCGAGGCCCAGCCGGTGGGTCAAGCGCTCAAGATAATCGATCCGATCCGCGGATTGCGTCAGGAGCGCCTCGATCCTGTGGTCGAGGGGGGCGGCATGGTGAGGCGGTTCGGTAGCCGGCTCTGCGTCGATCACTTCGCTTTCGTCCCCGGCCTGCTGCGCCATCATCATTTCAAGAAGCTGTGCACGTTCGCCGGAAATGCGCCCGCTGTTGATCAGGGACTGGATCAGGTCATTGGGCGCCTGCGATCCGGAGGCGGCCAACATGTGCATGAGATCGGTCATTGTGTGCTCCCTACAGGTGCTGGGTGAAGGCGGGGTCGGCGGCGTCGAAGAACATCTGGTCTTCGATGTCTGCCTCGATCATTGCCAGCGTCTGGCCGAACGGATGATCTTCGGGGTTCGACCTAGCCATCGCCTCAAGGACCTCTCCGCCCGGCGCCGCTGTCCAGCTTTCTCGGGTGTCGGTTGCCGAAGCGACCCGCCCGCCGAGCGTGAAGGCAATCGCGTCAAGCACCTGTTCCGGGGGCACCGTCTGATTGCCTACCTGGATGTTGCGGCGGCCCATGGCCCCGACCGAGAGCGACAAGAGAGCCTGAATGACCTCTGGCCGGGACAAGAGCTGGATCAATTGCGCGGTCATGGCCTGCGATTGGCTGGGCGCGGCTGCGGGGGGAGGCGACAGGGCCTGGGGGCGACCCTGCGGAACCGGCGCGTAGGCGGGTGCCGGGTGTCCAGCCATTTGCGCTGGCCGGGGTGCGGGCGCAGCCGCGGGCCGGGGTGCGGCCGGGCCGGGCCGATTGCGTTGCCCGGACTGCGAATAGCTTGCAATGCCGCCGCCAATCGCCCCAAGGGCCGCGCCGGCCAGCATACCGTAGGGGCCAAGGGCCGCCCCCATCGTTGCCCCCTGCATGGCACCGCTAAGCGCGCCGGGCGCCGCACGGGCCGCGACATTGCCCACCTGGTTCAGTCCGCGCCCGAGGGTCCGGCCGAAGTTTCTGAAATTGATCTCAAGCTCGTCCACCGTCCAGTCTTCGAAATAGGCCTCGACCGCCTGTGCAAATGCGTCGTCGTCATGTGTTTCGAATTCCTCGGAAAATGCGGACCGCAGAACGGGAAAGCGGGTGTAGACCAAGGTCGGATGTGTCATGTCAGTCTTCCTTCTGGTCTGAGCGCGGCGAAACGGGTGCGGTGCCAAGGATTTGGTCGATGAACATCCTGAGGGTGGCGAAGCCGTTGATGCGCTGTCGCAGTTTCAGTTCGATGCATTCCGCCTGACCGCGAACGGCCTGCGGCTCGGTTGTCGCCTGCTCTGATGATTTGACGTGGAGCCGTAGAAGAATCGTCCGTCGGCCTGCGTTCGGTCCCATGTTCATTATGGTCACGCCCTTCTCGTGGGTTGTGGAGATTTGGTAGCAGGCCCGGTTCACCGGTCGGTCACCAATTGGTCACAGGGCTGTCACGGGCCATGTTTTCCGCAGGTTTTTTGCCGTCATCGACAAGAATCCGCCGGGTATGGATTCCCGCAGTTGGCGAGTGGCGGCCCGGGCCGGATACTTGGACTCATCATTTTGGGGGTTGAGATGAGCACATTGATCATTCGCCATTTCGGAGGGTTGAGGGTTCGCGAGGGCCCGCGCTCGATAGAGTTGCCAACGGATTTTCCCCGATCGCTGTTCAGTTTTCTGAGCCTGAACGCCGGGCGGGTATTTTGCCGAACGCACCTGACCGAGACACATTGGCCGGACCTGCCGATTGAAAGAGGTAAGCGGGCCTTGTCGACCGCGCTCTGGCGCCTAAGAAAGTGCAACGCCGTTGCCGGGTCGATCCATCGGCTGGGCCGCGATCGTCTGGTCTTTGCGCCGACCCAGCGGACATGGGTCGACGCGCTTGCGTTTCAGCATATCGTCAACCGTGCGGGTCGGGGCGGCGCCCAGGCCGGGCATCTGTTGATCCGCGCGATTGCGATCTACGAAGGGGCCGCGTTTTCCGACCTTTCCGATGACTGGGCCCTGACCGAACGGGCCCGACTGGAAAACACCTATTGCGATGCGCTGGCCATGTTGGCGCAGATTTCTTTCGAGTCAGGGGATTTCCGGGCGGCCGAAAGCCTTGCCACCAGATTGACCAAGCTGGAGCCCTTCCGCGAGGATATTCGCGAAATACAGATGAAGGCGGCGATGATGCAGGGCAATGTAGCCCAGGCAGAACGTTTCTATCGGGAGTTCAAGGCGATCCTGATGGATGATCTGATGGAGCCGCCGCGCTGCAACATCGAAGACCTTACAAAAGAGGTTCGGGCCTCCGAATACGGCGCGACAGTGTTCGACAGACGCAGTCTCGAGGCCGGATATTCCGATGATGTGGCCCGGTCGATCCGACGGGTTCGTCGGTCGCTCAAACAATTCGATCGCAGGCTGGAAACCCTGTCGAACACAATCGTCGGACGTCCGAAATGCGCGGGCGCGCCCGCCAAGCAAGGGCATTAGCGCCAAGCCGTTCTTTCTGGCGCGGTTCGGTCTGGGTTCAGGCTCTTGGGCAAGACGGCAAAGCCACACTGCGCACCCCGGCGCAGCAACGATTGCGCCTCACTCACCCCGTATTTTGCAACCTTTCATCTCCCCAACTGAACCGGTCCACCGCCATGTTTAGAATACGGCGGACCAATAATGCCAAGCGAGCGACCGAAGCCCGAACAACCCCGCCACCCTCGTAGTGAAGGGAGGATCCTCGGGGGCAGGTCAGCACGATGTGTTTGCCGGTGCCGCGAATGGCCGAAATCCGTCCCACTCGGAGGAGGGACCAAGAGACACTCGTTCAGAACGAATGTCTTGATTGGGCTGGCTAAGGCCAACAGGCCAATCAAAGCCAAGGGGTGGTCGGCGAACTTTGCTCTGCGACGCCGCAAGTCGGCTCAGAGCCCAGAGCACTCGACGCTGCAACTTGCAAGAATGTCTTTTCCATGTAACTTCACGGACTGCGCTTTGTGCCGCGTCGGGCAACTGATCGTCACTCCGATTGCTGATGTTTCAGACTGCCTGTGTGAATATGTCCAAGCGAAAGTTCGATCGGCGCGCCAACATGGGTTCAGAAATGAGTTATACAGTCCGCAGTATGATTTTCTTGGCGGCGCTGGCGTTTCCGACTGTGGCCAGTCCGCAAGACGCACTTCCGATCTTTCTGGAGTCATTTCATGTAACACTGCCGGACGGCGTTGCGCCTAGCGAAAATCAGCCTGCGCCGATTGACGAGATCAAACAGCAGCTGAGTATTGTAGACAGCCAAGGCCAAGAAAAATTTGGCGTTGCTGACGCATCGGTGATGCGTATGTCTCTTCTGCGAGAAATATTTGTGGAAGCGCCTGAAGACGTACCTCAGCTTTCTCAAAGTTTCACTGTGGTTGCCGATCTAGAAGATCTATCTGTGACTGAAATGGCAAATGCCAGAATGGTCTCGTCATATTGGTTCAATTTTGAAGGCTCGAATAGGATAGTCCAACCCCTGTTTCTCATCCGCCGGGGTGAAACATGGTGGCGGTATGACGACGCCCTAGAACTAAGTGTTATCTTTGACCTTTCCGTACCATCGGTTCAAATCTGCAAATTTGTGTTCAAAGAAGCCATTTGCATTCATCGATTCATGGACAGCGAAGTCAATTGGCGCGATAGGCTATCGCTATCAACGGTCGATACAGAACTGTCGGAGAAAGGCTACGAGGCCCTGTCGCAAATGGCATACTATCAACTGCCGCTTGCGATCCTTCAAAGCGTAACGCCGACCGAGGCATACCGCCCTTGTTGCAAAGCGCTCCGATAAGAGCTGGAGAGTTTTCTTCATTTATCAGCCATTGGCGCTTCCAGCCCCTCTCGCCGCCACAGTCTTTCGACCCGCTTCCGCCCCAGGACTTTGATCCCGAAGGCGCCTTGCCCCTGATGCAAGAGGCGGGCATGGCCGATTTCGAACATGACCTTATTTCGATCGACGATGACTGGCGAAGAAACACCTGCGATGCAGTTGCCGCGCAATTGAGGGACGCCGAAATCAAGGTTCGCCGGACCGTCCTGCCCGGGGCGACGTGCTGGAATGACCGAACGAAGGACCCGTTCTAGGCGACCAACTGGAATAGTCGCGCGCTGGAAGTACAGATCCTCGATGTGGCCTATCGCTCTGGAGAGGCATGGAACGAATTCGGTTGGAATAATTCGAAATTCGATGCCCTATTGGATCAGGCGCTGGCCATTGCCGACGCGGATGCACGACGGGAGGTCATTGCCAGGATCGAAAAGCTGATTCAGGATGAGGGCGTCACCCTTCAGCCCTATTGGCGGGCCCCTTACCGTCACGCGAAACCGGGGTTGGTTGGGTGCGAACAACATCTGACCTTCGACCATCCTCGCTACAAGATGGGCCGAGCCTGATCCTTCATCAGGGTGAGCTGGTCTTGCCCCGCGCCACAAGAAACGGATACCGACGCATGACCCAAACCCCCAACATCCTTTTGGTCATTGCCGACCAGATGACGCCATTCATGTTGGAGGCCTGCGGGTATCCCATCGCGCGGACCCGCAATCTGGCGGCATTGGCCGCGCGCGGTGTCCAGTTCACGAACGCCTATACCCCCAGCCCGATCTGCGTGCCCGCCCGGTCCTGCCTGATGACCGGCCTGCACACCTCGACCACCGGCTGCTACGATAACGGCGACCCCTATCACAGTTTCATTCCGACCTTTGCCCACTACCTGACCAACGCGGGTTACGAGACGATCCTATCGGGCAAAATGCACTTCGTCGGAGCCGATCAGTTGCACGGGTTCAAGCGGCGGCTGAACACCGATATCTACCCTTCGGGCTTTATCTGGTCCTACCCATTGCTTGATCCCGACGACCCCGAGGCGAAGGCCTTTGATTTTGCGCCGCAATATCAGGCCCAGAACATCGGTGCCGGCTGGAGCCTTGAGTTGCAGTATGACGAGGAAACCCATTTCCGCGCGCTGGAATACCTGCGCCATGCGCCGGACGGGCCGTTCCTGCTGACGGTCAGCTACACCAACCCGCACCCGCCCTACATCGTGCCCCGCAAGTATTGGGAGATGTACAAGGACGCCGACCTGCCGCTGCCGCACTATCCCGACGACATGGATGACCGCTATTCTGATTTCGACCGGGCCTTCATCCGCTGGTATGGGCTCGACCGCAAAAGCATTCGCAATCCCGACGATCTGATGGCCATGCGCCGGGGGTTTGCGGCGCTTGCCCAGTATGTCGATGACAAGCTGGGCGAGCTTCTGGAGGTTCTCGACGAACAGGGATTGCGTGACAATACGGTGGTCATCTTCACCTCGGACCACGGCGAGATGTTGGGCGAAAAGGGACTGATCCAGAAACGTAGCCTTTACGAATGGTCGGCGCGCATCCCGTTGATCATCGACATCCCCGGCACTGCCCCGGCCAGCATCGACACGCCTGTGTCCCTTTTGGACCTGCCCGCGACGCTGGCCGACATGGCGGGCCAAACGCTGGCGCGCCCGATGGAGGGCCGCTCGCTTTTGCCTGCCCTGCGGGGCGAGCCGCTACCGGACGTTCCGGTCATTTCCGAATACCACGGCGAAGGCATCATGCGGCCCAGTTTCATGGTCCGACAGGGCGCGTGGAAAATGATCTACTGCCACGGGTCCGCGCCGCAATTGTTCAATCTCGAAACCGATCCCGGTGAATGGGACAACCGGGCCGGCGACGCATCGGTTGCAAAGATCGAGGCGGCGCTTCTGTCGGTCATCACCGACGGCTTCGACCTTGAGGCCATCGGGCGCGATGTCTGGGACCGACTGGCGCAGAAGCAGGTCGTCAATGCTGCGATGGCGGCGAATGAAACGGCGTGGGACTACGTGGTCGATCAGGATGCCGCCCGGCAATATGTCCGAAAATAACTGAGGGCGCGGGACCGACGCCGCCGCACACGCCGACCCCAAGATACGAATGGCCATGGCCAACGACCGTGGGGCAGGAGGGGTGTATGAGGGCAACCCTCCATTTTCCACCGCTAGTAAGGGGATTTGAACGTTTGGGGCGCTCCGTGCCGCGAAAGATCGACCCCAGTTGCGTCATCTGACTCGGGTCAGCCGGTATCAAAAGATTGACTCGATTGCGGCGACTCGGTTATGACACCGATGTCATGACACCGATGTCATCGGTTCTGACAGGGGGAGGGCACTGGGAATGGCGACCATTTATGATGTTGCGAAGGCCGCAGGCGTTTCGCCGAAAACGGTCAGCCGCGTCCTGAATGGCGACGCGCCCGTGAAGAAGGAAACGCTGGATCGGGTGCAGCAGGCCATCAGCCAGCTTGGCTATGTTCCCAGTTCTGCCGCGCGCACCATGCGGTCCAATAAATCCGGACTGATCGGCTTGATCACCGGCGCCATCTCGATGAATGCCAACGCGATCGACACCAGCGGCTTGCCGGACCTTTTCATCGTTCAGGGCATCCAGAAGGCGATTGAATCCAGCGGCAAGACGCTTCTGATCGCCGATACCGGCGGCAAGACAGAGCGCGTGCCCGATCTGATCCGCACCTTCGAAGAACACCGGGTCGAAGGCATCATCTATGTGGCGGATTTTCACCAGCAGGTCAGCCTGCCGCGCATCGGCTCTGATATCAAACTGGTTCTCGCGAACTGCTACGACGACCGCGCGACCCCATCGGTCCTTCCGCACGACAGGCAGGGCCAATATGCGCTCGTCCGTTCGCTGATCGCCAA
Source organism: Loktanella sp. IMCC34160 (assembly GCF_004145845.1). Taxonomy (GTDB): domain Bacteria; phylum Pseudomonadota; class Alphaproteobacteria; order Rhodobacterales; family Rhodobacteraceae; genus SELP01. Next base: position 30,199 of record NZ_SELP01000007.1, read on the forward strand.
GGGGCACCGGCGGATCGCCTATCTGTCGCTAAGCCCCAACCTGGACGCCACCCGCGAACGCACCGCGGGCTACCGCGAGGCCCTGACCGAGGCCGGGCTTGCCTTTGATCCGGAACTCGTGGTTCCCGCCGAAATCGAATCTCCGGATCGGGAAACGGCCGTCCAGCTTCTTTGGGATGCCATCGACCGTGTCCTGACCCTGCCCGAGCCGCCAACGGTGATTTGTTTCGGCAATGACCGCATGGCGATGCGGGCCTATGGCATCCTGCGCTCTCGCGGGCTGAACCTGCCGGGGGATATCAGCGTCGCGGGCTATGACAATTACCGGCTGATCACCGAAACACTCTATCCGACGCTGACCTCGGCCGAACTGCCCTATGCGGCGATCGGCATTCGCGCCACCCAGCTTCTGCTGAAGCTTCTGGACGGCGAGGCGCCACCGGACAAACCAATCCTGGTCAGCGGCCCGGTCACCCCCGGCGGCTCTGTCAGGGAACTACCAAGACCCATCACCAAGCTTTCAACAGTCGGGAGGAAATCGACATGAAATCGACACTGAAACTAACGACCGCTCTGGTCTTCGGCGCCTGCCTCAGCAGCGCGGCGGCGGCCCAGACCGAACTGACTATGTGGTATCACGGGGCAGGGAACGAGGTCGAAAGCAACATCATCAACCAGATCGTTTCCGACTTCAACGCCAGCCAGTCTGACTGGGTTGTGTCGCTGGAATCCTTCCCGCAGGGCGCCTACAACGACTCCGTCGTTGCTGCCGCACTTGCCGGGAACCTGCCCGATATCCTCGACGTCGATGGCCCCGTCATGCCCAACTGGGCTTGGGCCGGCTACATGCAGCCGCTGCCGATTGACGAAAGCGTCATCGAAAACTTCCTGCCCGGCCCGAAGGGCTACTGGGATGGCGAGCTGTACTCCATCGGTCTTTGGGACGCGGCTGTCGCGCTCGTGACCCGTCAGTCGACGCTAGACGCGCTTGGCCTGCGGACGCCGACGCTGGAAGAGCCGTGGAACCTCCAAGAGTTCATGGCCGCGCTTGATGCCGCCAAGGCTTCGGGCGAGTTTGACTACCCGCTCGATCTGGGCATGGCCTGGACCGGTGAATGGTATCCCTATGCCTTCTCGCCCTTCCTGCAGTCCTTCGGCGGCGACATTGTGGACCGGTCGACCTATCAGACCGCCGAAGGCGCGCTGAATGGTGATGCGGCAATGGCCTTTGGCGAGTGGTGGCAGGGCCTGTTTGCGAACGGCTATGCGCCGGGCACCAGCCAGGACCCCGCCGACCGTGACGGCGGCTTCATCGACGGCAAGTACGCCTTCTCGTGGAACGGCAACTGGGCTGCTCTGGGTGCGCTCAATGCGCATGACGACACGCTCTTCCTGCCGGCGCCGGACTTTGGCAACGGGTCGACCATCGGTGCCGCCAGCTGGCAGTTCGGGGTCTCTGCTTCGTCCGAGCATCCGGAAGGGGCAGCCGCGTTCATCCAGTTCGCGCTTCAGGACCAGTATCTGGCTGACTTCTCCAACGGCATCGGCCTGATCCCCGCCACCGCAAGCTCGGCCCAGATGACCGAGAACTACGCTGACGGCGGCCCGATGGCAGTCTTCTTCGAACTGACCGAAGCCCAGGCGCTGGTTCGCCCCGTGACCCCCGGCTACGTCGTTCAGGCGAAAGTCTTCGAGAAGGCCCTGGCCGACATCGCGAATGGTGCCGACGTTGCTGACACGCTGGATGCGGCGGTTGATGAAATCAACGCTGATATCGCGGCGAACAACGGCTACGGCCACTAATCCCGCCTACCTCCCGCCGGGGGCGCGCTTCGCCGCGCCTCCGGCACTTTTCCCGCAAAAAGGTCACGAACAATGGCATCGAAACTCACGACATCAAACCGGTCCGGGTGGTTGTTTGCGTTTCCCGGTTTCGGCCTAATCACGCTGTTTATCGTGGTGCCATTCTTCTTTGCCTTTTGGCTGTCGCTGACCAATCAGCGCCTGATTTCGCCCAACCCGACGGAATTCGTCGGCCTGTCCAATTACGAGCGCCTGCTGAGCGTCGGGGTCATCGATATTGACCCCGAACAGGATGAAAACGGCAATCTTCTTCGGGATGACAACGGCGATCTGGTCTATCCGCGCGTCCGAACCTTCACCCGCAACAACCCTGATTTTGCGGGTTACGAAGGGATGCGCGAGTGGTTCCGCTGGAATTCCGGCGATACCGCGAAGGTGGTCGTCGCGACGGACGTTGTCTTTTGGAAGTCGCTGACCAACACGTTGATGTTCGTTCTGATCGTCGCACCGGTGCAGGGTGGGCTGGCGCTTTGCCTTGCCTTGCTGATCAACCAAAGACTGCGCGGCATCAACATCTACCGGGCGATCTACTTCATGCCGGTCGTCGTCTCGATCGTCGTTGTCTCGCTTCTGTGGCGTTTCATCTATGACGGCAACGACGGGCTGTTGAACAACATCCTCTCCGCCCTCAGCTTTGGGATGTTCGAGGGGCGGGATTGGCTCGGTAACCCTAACACGGCGCTTGGGTCCATCATCGGCATGTCGATCTGGCAGGCGGTCGGATTTCACATGGTGATCTGGCTGGCAGGTCTTCAGACCATTTCGCCGACACTCTACGAGGCGGCGTCGATCGAAGGGGCCAACAAGTGGCAAACCTTCCGCTATGTGACGTGGCCCGGCCTGCGCAATACCGCCATTCTTGTGCTGATCGTGATCACGATGCAGGCCTTCGCCCTCTTTGCCCAGATTGACGTGATGACCAACGGCGGGCCGCTCGACAGCACCACCACGCTTGTCTTCCAGGCCGTCGAGCGCGGCTACGGCAAGCAGGATATCTCGGGTGGGGCGACCATCAGTGTGGTCCTCTTCCTGATGGTCCTGACCATCAGCATGATCCAACGCTACCTAACGCGGGAGAAATAGATATGGCTGCCATTGATCCCTCCAACCAGGGCCTGCGACTGGCGACCCGCTACGCGGTGCTTACTCTGATCGCGGTGATCTTCATCTTCCCGCTGGTCTTCATGGTGATGTCCAGCTTCAAGCCGGACCTGCAGCTTCTGCGGGATACGGGCAGCTTCCGGGCTTTCCTGCCGGTGGGCGACCTGAGCCTGAACAACTACGCCGCCGCCTTTGATCGCGCGCCCGTCGCAACCTTTGTCTTCAACTCGGTTCTGGTGACGGGGCTGACGGTCTTGTTGTCCCTGTTCTTCTGCTCGCTCGCCGCGTTTTCGTTCGTTTTCCTGAACTGGAGGGGCCGCAACATTGCCCTGTCGATCATCATCGCCACGCTGATCGTTCCGTTCGAAACCATCGCAATTCCGCTGCTCCTGCTTGTCTCGAAACTGCCGTGGATCGGCTGGGAGGGGTTGGAATGGGGATGGCTCAACTCTTACCGGGTGCAGATCATTCCGTGGATTGCGGATGGCCTGACGATCTTCCTCTTCGTGCAATACTTCAAAGACCTGCCGCGCGAACTGATCGAGGCGTCCCGGGTCGAGGGGGCAAGCTGGTGGCAGATCTATATCAAGGTCGTCATGCCCCTGTCCGGCCCGGTGCTGGCCACGGCTGCGATCCTCAAATTCCTGGTCATGTATAACCAATACCTCTGGCCACTGATCGTGGTGCAAGAGGAAAGCTACCGCCCCGTAATGGTCGGTCTGCAATACTTCTTCCAACTCAACATCGCCTGGGGCGAGGTCATGGCCTATCTGACCCTGATCACCGTGCCCGTACTGGCCTTCTATCTGGTGCTTCAGAAGGCATTCATTGCCTCGATCGCATCCACCGGCGTCAAAGGATAAGCCATGGTTATCGCAATCAAAGACAAGTTCATCTGGGACAGCTGGTATGTCCATGACGGAGACCTGTGGCACGGGTATTTCCTTCAGGCCCCGCGCAGCATCGGCGATCCCGAGCTTCGGCATTGGAACGTCACCTACGGGCACGCGACCAGCCGCGACCTGACCAACTGGACCCATCTGGGCACCACCTTTGCGCCCACCGAAGGGCCTGCTTGGGACGATCTGACGACCTGGACCGGATCCGTGGTGCGCGGCGATGACGACCTCTGGCATCTCTACTATACTGGCACGTCCAAAGCCGAAAACGGGCTTTACCAACGGATTGGTCATGCGACCTCGACCGACCTGCACAACTGGTCGCGGATCGGCGATGGGAAAATCCTCGACCTGAATGGTCCGAACGCGGTCCACTATGAGGTCAGCATGGATGACTCGGTCTGGCACGACCGGGCGATGCGCGATCCGTGGGTCATGCGTGATCCCGATGGCGATGGGTGGCTGATGTATTTCACGGCCCGGTCGCGCGGCATTGCAGAGCCGAACGCCGGTGGCTGCATCGGCTTCGCCACCTCGCCCGACGGCTATGACTGGACCCTTCAACCGCCGGTCTTCACTGGCGGCTACGGTCAGCTTGAAGTGCCGCAGGTGTTTGAATACGGCGGGCAGTGGTATTGCTTGTTCTGCACCGCAGCCGATCATTTTTCCATCGAGCAGGCGGCAAAGACCGCGGGCGGCCCGGTGACGGGCAACCACTATCTGATCGCCGACAATCCGCGCGGTCCGTGGCGCATCGGGCCTGACTTCCTGGACGGGGCGCTTCCCTGCCGCCGCTATGCCGCGCGGATCGTTCGCGATGGCGACCGGCTTCTGATCCTCGGGTTCGCAGACCGACCGGACGGCGGTGACTTCGTCGGCCACGTCATGGACCCGGAAGAAGTGATCGTCGGGCGCGAAGGCCACCTGCATATCCCTTCGCAACAGCAAGCAGCGGAGTAGAAAATGGCCAATGTCAAATTGCGCAATGTGCGCAAATCCTATGGACCCGTCGAAGTTATCAAAGGCGTCGATATCGACGTTGAGGATGGTGAATTCGTGGTGTTCGTTGGCCCGTCCGGCTGCGGCAAATCCACCCTGTTGCGGATGATCGCAGGGCTTGAGGATATCACCTCGGGCACGCTTGAAATCGACGGGCAGGTTGTGAACGACCTCGAACCGTCCAAGCGCGGGATCGCCATGGTCTTTCAAAGCTATGCAATCTTTCCGCATATGACCGTGCGCGAAAACGTGGCCTTTGGATTGACCATCAACAAGGCCAGCAAGGCCGAGAAGGAACGGAAAGTCGCAGAGGCCGCGCGCATCCTTCAGATGGAACATCTTCTGGACCGTCGCCCCTCGGAATTGTCGGGAGGCCAGCGCCAGCGCGTCGCAATCGGCCGCGCCATCGTGCGCGACCCCAAGGTCTTTCTTTTCGACGAACCCCTTTCCAACCTCGACGCCGCCCTGCGCATGGACATGCGGATGGAGATCGGCAAGCTGCATCAATCGCTGGCAAGTTCGATGATCTACGTGACCCACGATCAGGTTGAGGCGATGACGCTGGCCGACAAGATCGTGGTTCTGAAAGACGGGCAGGTCATGCAGATCGGCGCGCCGATGGAACTGTACCATGAACCCGCCAACCTCTTTGTTGCGGGCTTCCTCGGGGCGCCGTCGATGAACTTTCTCCGCGTGACGGTTGATGCGATCGACGATCATGGCGTCACCGTCTCCAACTCGGCGCTTGACCCCGTGACCGTGGCCCACAAGGGGCGCAAATTCACACTGGGGCAGACCGCGACACTGGGCGTGCGTCCGCAGTATCTTGCCCCGGCAGGCGATGACGGGATGCTGCACGGCAAGGTCATCCTGACCGAACGTCTGGGAAGCGAGACCGTGGTCAACGTGATGCTGAAAGACGGAACCCAACTGGTCGCGGCGCTGTCAGAAGATGCCATCCTCGACGAAGGGACCGAAGCCAATTTCCGCTTTGACCCGGCGCAGGCACATATCTTCCCCGAGGTGGATTGACGAGGCAAAAGATCCGTCACGGGAATTTCGTAGGGCGGCTTTGGCTGCCCTACCGCGTTTTGCCGGGGGGCGGGACCACGACCGTCACGGTGACGAACGCCACATACAAAAGCAGATACCAGCTTCCCATTTTTGACAGGCTGGCAAAGGCCTGTGCCGCTGTCCCGGCATAGACCCATGTGCCGGTCAGCGTGCCGATGTTCTCTGCAACCCAAAGAAAGAAGCTCGACAAAAGCGCCGCCACCGGCATCGGCATGTGATAGCGCCCGCCGACGGTAAACCCGATCCATGTGCGTCCGAAGATCACCACCGTTCCCGCGATCAGCAGCCAGCGGATGTCGGGCAGGTAGTGGTGGCTGAAGAAATTCACATAGATCAGCGCCGCCAGCAGGAATGTGACCCAGCGGCGCGGGTAGGGGGCAAAGGACATGTCGAAGATGCGGATGACGCGGGCAATGAAGCTGCCCACGCTGGCATACATGAACCCCGAAAACAGGGGAACGCCCAGCAATTTGAACAGGGCCGGTTCGGGATAGCCCCAACTGCCCGCGCCCACCTTGAACCACTCCATCGCGGTGCCGGTCAGGTGGAACAGCAGGATCACCTTCGCCTCGGTCAGGGTTTCCAGCCGGAACACCAGAAACAGGGCCTGAACGAGAAGCGCAAACAGAAACAGCGTGTCATAGCGGTGGATCGGAAGGGCGTCGAAATCCACCGTCTTCGACAGGATGATCGCACCCAGCATCAACCCGCCGAACAGCGCGGCCCAGCCCATCTTCAGACCGAACATCACAAATTCGGCCAGCCATCCGGGCAGGGCATGGCGCACGGCAGAGCCAAGCGAGCGTTCGATCTGGCGTGTCTGTTTCATGGGCTGGAAAGAACCACGGGCCGCCCCTGTTTTCCAGAGGCGGCCCGCGAAATTCTGTCTGCGTCAGCCGATCAGAGGTTCGGGTACAGCGGGAAGGTCTCGCACAGGGCTTCAACCTCGGCTTTCACCTTGGCTTCGATCTCGGCGTTGCCCTCTTCACCATTGGCGGCCAGCCCGTCGACCACTTCGACGATCCAGTCGGCGATCTGGCGGAACTCGGCCTCGGTAAAGCCGCGGGTGGTGCCAGCCGGGGTGCCCAGACGGATGCCCGAGGTCACGGTCGGCTTTTCCGGGTCAAAGGGGATGCCGTTCTTGTTGGTGGTGATGTTGGCCCGGCCAAGTGCCTTTTCGGTGGCGTTGCCCTTCACGCCCTTGGGGCGCAGGTCAACCAGCATGACGTGGCTGTCGGTGCCGCCGGTGACGATGTCCAGACCGCCTTTCATCAGCTGGTCGGCCAGCGCCTTGGCGTTCTTGACGACCTGTTCCTGATACAGCTTGAACTCGGGGCGCAGCGCCTCGCCAAAGGCGACGGCCTTGGCCGCGATCACATGCATCAGCGGGCCGCCCTGAATGCCCGGGAAGATGGCCGAGTTGACCTTCTTGGCGATATCTTCGTCGTTGGTGAAGATGGCGCCGCCACGCGGGCCGCGCAGGGTCTTGTGGGTGGTGGTGGTGGCCACATGGGCATGCGGGAAGGGCGAGGGGTAAAGGCCCGCCGCGACCAGACCGGCAAAGTGGGCCATGTCAACCATCAGGTAGGCACCGACGCTGTCGGCAATCTCGCGCATCCGGGCAAAGTCGATGATGCGCGGAATGGCGGAGCCGCCGGCGATGATCATCTTCGGCTGGTGTTCGGTGGCCAGCGCGGCGATCTGGTCATAGTCGATCTGGCTGTCCTGCTGGCGCACGCCGTATTGCACGGCATTGAACCATTTGCCCGACTGGTTCGGCTTGGCGCCGTGGGTCAGGTGGCCGCCCGCGTCGAGCGACATGCCCAGAATGGTGTCTCCCGGCGTCAGCAACGCCTGAAACACGCCCTGGTTCGCCTGCGAGCCCGAGTTCGGCTGAACGTTCGCAAAGGCGCAGTCGAACAGTTGGCAGGACCGTTCGATGGCCAGGTTTTCGGCCACATCCACAAACTCGCACCCGCCATAGTAGCGGCGGCCCGGATAGCCTTCGGCGTATTTGTTGGTCATGACAGAGCCTTGGGCTTCCATCACGGCGGCGGAAACGATGTTTTCACTGGCGATCAGTTCGATCTCGTGGCGCTGACGGCCCAGTTCGCCGGTGATTGCGCCGAACAGTTCGGGGTCACGGGAAGACAGGCTTTCGGTGAAAAAGCCCGAGTCGCGGGTGGTGGCGTTCATCGCTGGTGTCCTTGTCCCAGGGTGGAGGTTGGCGGATCAATAGGGGTAAGTTTCCTATAGGAAAACCCTCAATGCGACTTCTTTTCCGGGTTTGCCGCCATTTGCCGCATCTCTTAGGCGACTTGCGTTTCCTTTCCGCAAAGGCCAACACTTTTGGAAACCTTCAAGGACTGCAGATGGCCGCCAAACCAAGAGTTTCATTCGTCACAAGTGACAGCCCGCCCGCACAAGAGGCGTTCGAGGCGCTGGTCGCGCGTTATGGCAACCATCCGCTGGACAAGGCAGAGGTCATCGTGGCGCTGGGGGGGGACGGTTTCATGTTGCAAACCCTGCACGCCACGCAGGACAACCCCGCCCCTGTCTATGGGATGAACCGGGGCACCGTCGGCTTTCTGATGAACGAATACCACGAGGATGACCTGTTCTTTCGGCTGGCCGCCGCGGAAGAGGAGATTATCAACCCGCTGTCGATGGTCGCGACCTGTCGCGACGGATCGGTGCACCGGGCGTTGGCGATCAACGAAGTGTCCCTGCTGCGGGCGGGACCGCAGGCGGCGAAACTGCGGATCACCATCGACGGGCGGCTGCGCCTGACTGAACTGGTATGCGACGGCGCGCTGGTGGCCACGCCCGCCGGGTCGACCGCCTATAACTACTCTGCCCACGGTCCGATCCTGCCGATCGGGGCAGATGTTCTGGCACTGACAGCGATGGCGGCCTTCCGGCCCCGGCGCTGGCGCGGGGCGCTGCTGCCAAAATCGGCAGAGGTGCAGTTCGACGTGATCGACCCCGACAAACGGCCCGTTATGGCTGATGCCGACAGCCGGTCGGTCAAGGATGTCGTGAAGGTGGAAATCCGCTCCGAGCCCAGCATCCAGCACCGTCTCCTGTTCGATCCCGGCCACGGGCTGGAGGAAAGGCTGATCTCGGAGCAGTTCGTTTGACGGATCAGGCGGTCTGATCGTCCAGCTTGGCGTCGGGCGCGTTCTTCTTGACCGACTCGATCCCGTTGTCCCGGCCCGAGGTCGATGTGTAGCTTTCCGAGGTGCCGATCACCTGACCGTTCGTGGCCTTGAGGTTGAACATATGGCCGCCCGACTTGGTTTCCTTGCGCTCATAGCGCTTGTCGTCGGGGGCATTCTTGCGGACCGACGCGATGCCGTTCTCGCAGCTTGCCTTCGCCTTGTAGCCTTCGCTGGCCAGAATGATCTCGCCGTTGCCTGCCTTCAGGCGAAACCGGAATTCCCCGGCCTTGTCCTTGTAGATTTCAAACTTCCCTGCCACGTGAAACTCCTATGGTGCGATAAATACGTGGCCGCAGTATTGGGCGACATGGCCCATAGCGCAAGCATTCGAATGGCCCCGGGGGCCAGTAAAGGCGGGCTGACCCGGCAGCTATGGTTTAGCTGAAGCTGATAACAGCCATGATCACGGTAAAAATGGCAGACAGCAGGGCGATCCGGCCCAACCCCTCCATCGTTGCCGCGGCTGGGGGCTGTCCCTTCGCCATCGCCCGGCGCTTGACCACCTGCATTGCCAGAAGGGCAAGCGTCAGGGTAACAACCCCGGCCATTTTATAGGTGAAGGCGGCGGGCATGGCCGCGTATCCGCCGTGGTCCGCGACCATCCAGATGCCGGTGATCCACAGCAGAATGATCGCGCCAAAGCCGATATCGCCGACCCGCGACTGGACCTTGCCCACATGTCCGGCAATGGCCGGATCAGCGCCTTTCGTCATCCCCGCCATGACAGCGGTCGCTGCCCCGCCACCGATGCCCACGGCCAGCGACAGGTAGTGCAGTGTCAGAAGTGTCGTTTCCATGATCGTCCCTCCCATCCATACCGAAGGGTAGGGCGGGGCGGGCCCATGTGGCAACGGGAACAATAGTTTGCCCTGAAACAGCGTCGGGCGGCCCAACGGACCGCCCGACCCATTTGCGTCGTCGAGGATCAGGCCTTGGCGTAGCCGAGGGTCTGAAGCGCCTCGCGGATTTCATCCAGGATCGCCGGGTCGTCGATGGTGGCGGGCATTTTATAGTCCTGACCGTCCGCGATCTTGACCATGATCCCGCGCAGGATCTTGCCCGACCGGGTCTTGGGCAGCCGGTCCACCACCACGGCCAGCTTGAAGGCCGCAACCGGGCCGATCTTGTCGCGCACCAGCTTCACCACCTCCTTGACCACCTCGTCATGCGGGCGGTCACAGCCTTTGTTCAGGCAGAGGAACCCCATGGGCAGCTGCCCTTTCAACTCGTCGCTGACGCCAATCACCGCGCATTCGGCAACGTCGGGGTGGGCGGCCAGAACTTCCTCCATCCCACCCGTCGACAGGCGGTGTCCGGCCACGTTGATGACGTCATCGGTGCGGGCCATGATGTAAAGATAGCCGTCTTCGTCGATCATGCCCGCGTCGCCGGTTTCGTAGTAACCGGGGAAGGTGGTCAGATAGGATTTGCGATACCGGTCCTCGGCGTTCCACAGGGTCGGCAGGGTGCCCGGCGGCAGGGGCAGTTTCACCGCGATAGCGCCCAGTTCGCCCGGTTTCATCGGATGGCCGCCTTCGTCAAGGATTTGCACGTCATAGCCCGGCATCGCCACGGTGGGCGACCCGATCTTGACCGGAAGCGCCTCGATCCCCGCGGGGTTCCCGGCGATGGTCCAGCCGGTCTCGGTCTGCCACCAATGGTCGTAGACGGGAACGTTCATCACCCGCTGCGCCCATTCGATGGTGTCCGGGTCGGCCCGTTCGCCCGCCAGATACAGCGCCCGCAGGCAGGAGATGTCGAAATCCTTGATCATCTCGCCCTTGGGATCGTCCCGCTTGATCGCGCGGAAGGCGGTCGGCGCGGTGAAGAAGCTGCGCACGTTATGTTCCGAAATGACCCGCCAGAAGGTCGATGCATCGGGGGTGCCCACCGGCTTGCCTTCGAAGACAACCGTCGTGTTGCCGTGGATCAGCGGCCCATAGCAGATGTAGGAATGGCCCACGACCCAGCCCACGTCGGACGCGGCCCAGAACACATCGCCCGGATCGACATTGTAGATCGCCTTCATCGTCCAGTTCAGCGCCACCAGATGGCCAGCCGTCGGACGAACAACGCCCTTGGGTGCGCCCGTGGTGCCAGACGTATAAAGGATATAGGCCGGGTGGTCGCCTTCGACCGGGACGCAATCGGCCGGGGCAACGCCCTCTTGTGCGGCGAACCAGTCCACATCGCGGCCCTCAACCAATTCTGAAGGGCTTTGCTCGCGCTGGAAGATGACGCAGAACTCCGGCTTGTGGCTGGCGGCGTCAATCGCGCCGTCAAGAAGCGGTTTGTAGTCAACCACGCGGCCCGGCTCGATCCCGCACGATGCGGCGATGATCGCCTTTGGTTTGGCGTCGTCGATCCGGACGGCCAACTCGTTGGCGGCAAACCCGCCGAAGACAACGGAATGGATCGCCCCGATCCGCGAACAAGCGAGCATCGCCACCAGCGCCTCTGGCACCATCGGCATGTAGATGATGACCCGGTCACCCTTGGTCACACCGCGCGCGGCCAGCGCCCCGGCAAGGCCCGCGACCTTGTCCTTCAGTTCGGCAAAGGTGATCTGGTCCTTCACACCGGTGATCGGGCTGTCATAAATGATCGCCGCCTGATCGGCGCGGCCGTTTTCGACGTGGCGGTCGACCGCGTTGTAGCAGGTGTTCACGCGGGCATCGGTGAACCATTCATACAGCGGCGCATTCGTATCGTTCAGCGCCTTGGTCGGCGGGGTGTCCCAGTCAATCGCCTTGGCCTGTTCCATCCAGAACCCCTCGGGGTCGGCCTTCCAGCTGTCATAGACGTCCTTGTAACCCATGTGCTGTCTCCTCCTCAGCGTTGGAAATGTGTTACGCGGGGGGGTGCGACGCGGGCAAGCGCCATGGCAGGGGCAGCGGCAGATTGGCGCAGAAAATTTGCAGAAATCGCCGCTCGGGCCTGCAAACTTTTGCAAACCCGTTGCGGACGGGCAGGATTTGCAGCCCGCGATGCGCGTTCTGCAAATCTGCAAATCTACGTTTGCGAAACCCGAGTCGCGATCAGCTGTAGAGCGTCACCGGCGTCCCGGCGAGCGCGGACATGTTCAACAGCCCGCGCGGGGTGATCGACGGGGTGACGATATGCGCCCGGTTGCCCATGCCCATCAGGATCGGCCCGACCTCTAGCCCGCCGCCCTTCATCTTGAGGATATTGCGCACGCCCGAGGCCGCATCGGTATTGGCGAAGACCAGCACATTGGCCGCGCCCTTCATCCGGCTGCCGGGGAAGATGCGGTCGCGCAGGTCCATGTCCAGCGCGGCATCGACATGCATTTCGCCCTCGTAGCAGAAATCGCGGGGCTGGCTGTCCAGGATGTCGATGGCGGCCCGCATCCGGTTGCCGGTGTCGCAGTCCAGGTTGCCGAACTGGGAATGGGAACAAAGCGCGATATTGGGCGTCACGCCAAAGCGGCGCACATGGCGGGCGCAGCCGATCACCGTCTCGGCAATCTGTTCCGGGGTCGGGTTCGGGTGCACCTGCGTATCGGCCACGAACAGTGGCCCATCCTCAAGGATCATCAGCGACAGCGCCCCGACGGGATGCAGCCCGCCACGCCCAAGGATCTGCTGGACATAGTTCAGGTGCCACAGGAACTGGCCGAAGGTGCCGCAGATCATGCTGTCGGCCTCGCCCCGGTGGACCATGACCGCCGCAATCGCGGTGGAATTGGTGCGCATGATCGCCTTGGCAAGGTCCGGGGTCACGCCCTGACGGGCCATCAATTCGTGATAGGTGCCCCAGTAGTCGCGGTAGCGCGGGTCGTTTTCGGGGTTCACGATCTCGAAATCGGTCAGTGGGCGGATCTTGAGGCCCGCCCGTTCGCACCGCCGTTCGATCACTTCGGGGCGGCCGATCAGGATCGGGGTGTCAGTGGTTTCCTCCATCACGGCCTGTGCAGCGCGCAGCACCCGCTCGTCCTCGCCCTCGGCATAGACGATCTTGCGTTCGGCGCTGCGGGCGGCTTCGAACACCGGGCGCATGATAAACGCGGACTTGAAGACCGAGGCGTCCAGCTTGCGCTTGTAGGCGGCCAGATCGTCCAGCGGGCGCTGGGCGACGCCGGTTTCCATCGCGGCCTTCGCCACGGCGCTGGCAACGACCCCCATCAGGCGCGGGTCGAACGGTTTGGGGATCAGGTAGTCGGCCCCAAAGGTCAGCTTTTCCCCGCGGTAGGCGGCTGCGGCCTCGGCGCTGGTGGTGGCGCGGGCAAGGGCGGCGATGCCTTCGACACAGGCCACCTGCATCTGGTCATTGATCTCGGTCGCGCCCACGTCCAGCGCACCCCGGAAGATGAAGGGGAAGCACAGCACGTTGTTGACCTGATTGGGGTAGTCGCTGCGGCCCGTTGCGATGATCGCATCGGGGGCCACGGCGCGGGCCTCGTCCGGCTGGATTTCCGGGGTCGGGTTGGCAAGGGCAAAGATGATCGGACCCTTGGCCATCTTCGCGACCATCTCGGGCTTCAGGACGCCGGGGCCGGACAGGCCAAGGAACAGATCCGCGCCGTCGATTACATCGGCCAGCGTGGCCGGGCTGTCGCCTTGGGCAAAAGCGGCCTTTTGCGGGGTCATTTCCTTCTCGCGACCGTTGTAGACCAGCCCTTCGATATCGCAGAGCCAGACGTTTTCACGCTTCACGCCCAGTTTCAGCAACATATTCAGACAGGCGATACCTGCCGCGCCGCCGCCGGTGCTGACGACCTTGATATCCTCGAACCGCTTGCCAGCGACCTGAAGGGCGTTGGTCGCTGCCGCGCCGACGACAATGGCGGTGCCATGCTGGTCGTCATGGAAGACCGGGATGTTCATTCGCTCGCGGCAGATCTTTTCGACGATGAAACAATCGGGGGCCTTGATGTCCTCAAGGTTGATCGCGCCAAAGGTCGGCTCCAGCGCGCAGACGATATCGGCAAGCTTCTCCGGGTCCGGTTCGTTCAACTCGATGTCGAAACAGTCGATATTGGCGAATTTCTTGAACAGGACGGCTTTGCCTTCCATCACCGGTTTCGACGCCAGCCCACCGATATTGCCCAGCCCCAGAACTGCGGTGCCGTTCGTGACCACCGCTACAAGATTGCCGCGCGCGGTATAATCGCGGGCGGTGTCGGGGTTTGCCTTGATCTCAAGACAGGCCTCGGCCACGCCGGGCGAATAGGCGCGGGACAGGTCGCGGCCGTTGGCCAGTGGCTTGGTCGCGCGGATCTCCAGTTTGCCGGGCTTCGGGAACTGATGGTATTCCAGCGCGGCGCGGCGCAGGGCTTCGCGATTGTCGTCGGACATGCGGGGGCCTCCTGTATCTTGTATGGTTTAACTTTAAACCATTTTGCCTTCCGCCGGGGAAGGGGGCCTTTCCAATACACAGCTTAAGGTGAAACTTGCAAATGATATCGCGGGGCAGGAAGCTGCATAAACCCTTGCGCCCGGACAGGCCTTGTGGTTTTTTGAATACTTGGTCAAAAAAAGAGGTGCCAGATGTCCCTTGTCGATGCGGCGCGCGATGTGCGCGAACGGGCCTATGCGCCCTATTCGAATTTCAAGGTCGGGGCGGCCATCCTTGGGCAGGGCGGCGCGGTGCATCAGGGCTGCAACGTGGAAAACGTGGCCTATCCCGAAGGCACCTGTGCCGAGGCGGGCGCGATCGCCGCGATGATCGCCGCTGGAGAGACCGCGATAGCCGAAGTCGCGGTGATCGCCGACAGCCCGATCCCCGTGTCGCCCTGTGGCGGCTGCCGCCAGAAGCTGGCCGAATTCGGGAAGCCCGGGGTCAAGGTGACGCTGGCCACAATGGATGGCACGACACTGGAAACCACCATCGGCGACCTTCTGCCGGGCGTCTTTACCGAAGACTACATGGTGCGGAGTTGACGATGGACGCCCGCGCAATCATCGCCAAGCTGCGCAACCGCGACATCCCGACCGCCGAGGAATTGCAATGGTTCGCCAACGGGTTGGCCAGCGGAGCCGTGTCGGACGCGCAGGCCGGGGCCTTTGCCATGGCGGTGCTTTTGAACGGGATCGGCGCCGAGGGCAGGGTGAACCTGACCCGCGCCATGCGTGACAGCGGCGATGTGCTGCGCTGGGACATGCCCGGCCCGGTGGTCGACAAACATTCAACCGGCGGGGTGGGCGATTGCGTGTCGCTGATCCTTGCGCCCGCGCTGGCGGCCTGCGGTGCCTTCGTGCCGATGATCTCGGGCCGGGGGCTGGGCCACACCGGCGGCACATTGGACAAGATGGAGGCGATCCCCGGCGTCGTGGCCCAGATCGAGGAAGACAAGCTGCGGCCGCTCGTCCGCAAGGTGGGCTGCGCCGTGGTCGGGGCAACCGGACGGATCGCCCCGGCGGACAGGCGGCTTTATGCCATTCGCGACGTAACAGCGACTGTCGAATCCATCGACCTGATCACCGCATCGATTCTGTCCAAGAAACTGTCTGCCGGGCTGGAAGCACTGGTCATGGACGTCAAGGTCGGCACGGGTGCCTTCATGAAAACGGCCGATGATGCCCGTGCGTTGGCCCGGTCGATCGTGGACACCGCCAACGGGGCGGGCTGCGCGACCGCCGCGCTGATCACCGATATGAACGAACCGCTGGCCCCGGTCCTTGGCAACGCGCTCGAGGTCGCGATTTGCATGGAGGTGATGGCCGGAAACCGCGCCGCCGCCCCGCGTCTGCATGACCTGACGGTTTCCTTGGGCGGGCGCCTTCTGGCCCTTGTGGGCGAAGAGGAAGGCGAGGCGGAAGAAAAGATGGCCGAGGCGATTTCCTCGGGCCGTGCGATGACCCATTTCGCGGCCATGGTGGCCGAACTGGGCGGCCCGCCGGACATGGAAAAGGACTGGATGACCCATCTGCCCAAGGCACCCGTGATCGGTGACGTGCCTGCGCCACGAGATGGATATATAAATGAAATCAATGGCGAAGCCTTGGGTCTTGCGGTTGTCGATCTGGGCGGTGGGCGCCGGGTTGAAACCGACCGGATCGACCCGGCGGTTGGCCTGACCGATGTGGTGGGGCGCGGCGTGAAGGTGGCGAAGGGCGATCCCCTGTGCACTATCCATGCCCGGACCGAGGCCGGGGCCGAGGCTGCGGCAAAGGCCGTCATCGCCGCGATCAGGATCGGCGACGCGCCAGAGGCCTTCCCCTTGGTTCACGAAAGGATCGACTGATGCCGCGCGCGTTTCTTGTGGTGATCGACAGTGTCGGGATCGGCGGCGCGCCGGACGCCGACAGCTATTTCAACGGCGATGTGCCGGATACGGGGGCGAATACCGTTGGCCATATCGTGCAGGCCTGCGCGAACGGGCGGGCAGAGGAGGGGCGCAGCGGCCCGTTGTCTGTCGGCACGCTGGACGCATTGGGGCTGGGCGCGGCCGTCCGCGCCTCAACCGAAATCGACACGCCGGGGTTGGGGGCCGAGCCAACCGGCGCCTGGGGCGTCGCGCGGGAAGTTTCGCGCGGAAAGGACACGCCCTCGGGCCACTGGGAACTGGCTGGTGTGCCGGTGCCGTGGGACTGGCACACCTTCCCCGATACACATCCGGCCTTCCCCGAAGAGGTGACCGAGGCCCTGTGCACGGCCGCCGGCACCGAAGGAATTCTTGCCAATTGTCATGCGTCCGGCACGCAGGTCATCGCCGAGTTCGGGGCCGAACACCTGCGGACCGGCTGGCCAATCTGTTACACCTCCGCTGACAGTGTTCTGCAAATTGCGGCCCATGAAACGGCCTTTGGGCTGCAGAAATTGTATGATTTGTGCAAGTCCGTCGCGCCGCTTCTGCACGGAATGAAGGTCGGGCGCGTCATTGCCCGCCCCTTTGTCGGCTCTGTGGAAGAGGGGTTTACCCGCACCGCCAACCGCAAGGACATCGCCATCGCGCCGCCCGCGACGACGCTGTGCGACTGGGTGCAGGGTGCGGGGCATCCGGTCCATGCGATCGGTAAGATCGGTGACATATTTTCGATGCGCGGGATCGACGAGGTCCGCAAGGGCCGCGATGCTGAGCTGATGGATCACCTGTCCGATCTGGTGGAAGAGGCCGCCGATGGCGCGCTGATCTTTGCCAATTTCGTCGAGTTCGACAGCGAATACGGACACCGGCGCGACGTGTCAGGTTATGCCCGACACCTTGAATGGTTTAATGCTGAACTATCTGCAATCCTGCCCCGCCTGCGGGACGGTGACCTGCTGATCGTCACCGCCGATCATGGCAACGACCCGACCTGGGTTGGCACCGACCACACCCGCGAACAGGTGCCCGTGCTGGTCCACGGGATCGGGGCGCGCGCCCTTGGCCAACTGGCCTTCACAGACATCGCCGCAAGCGTGGCCGCCCATCTGGGCGTGCCCGCCCAAGGCCCCGGACGGAGTTTTCTATGAGTTACAAATCCCTGCCAAAGGTCGAATTGCACCTGCACCTCGAAGGGGGCGCCCCGCCCGCCTTCATTCGTGGGCTCGCAAAGGAAAAGAACATTGATATCAGCAAGATATTCAATGAAGACGGCAGCTATGCCTACCGCGATTTCGACCACTTCCTTCAGGTCTACGAGGCCGCCTGCACAACACTGCAAGGCCCCGAGGATTTCCGCCGTCTGACCCTTGCCGTGCTGGAGGAAAGCGCCGCAAACGGCGTGGTCTATTCCGAAACCTTCTTGTCGCCAGATTTCTGCGGCGGCGGTGATCTGGTCGCCTGGCGCGACTATCTTGCCGCGATAGAGGACGCCGCCGCCGAGGCCGAGGCGAAGATGGGCATCACGCTGAGGGGGATCATCACCTGCATTCGCCATTTCGGGGCGGAGCAGGCCAAAACCGCCGCCCTCTGTGCCGCCGAGACCAAGGGCGATTTCATCACAGGGTTCGGTATGGCCGGGGCCGAGATGATGGGCCGCCCCGGTGATTTCACCTACAGCTTCGACATGGCGCGCGAGGCCGGGCTGCGCCTGACCTGTCATGCCGGGGAATGGGGCGGGCCGGATATGGTGGCCGACACGATCCGCGACCTGCGGGTGGAACGGATCGGCCACGGGATCAACGCGATCCACGACCTTGCCCTTGTCGATCAGATCGCAGAGGCGGGCATCACGCTTGAGGTTTGCCCGGGGTCCAACGTGTTCTTGGGGGCCGTGAAATCGTGGAAGGACCACCCCATCGCCCGCCTGCGCGAACGCGGGGTGAATGTCACCGTGTCCACCGACGATCCGCCCTTCTTCAAGACCACGATGACCGACGAATTCAACATGCTGGCCAAGGTTTTCGGCTGGGAGGAAGAGGAATTGCGCGCCCTGAACCAGACCGCGCTTGACGCGGCCTTCTGCGATGACGCAACCAAGGACAAGATCGCCAAACGTCTGGAGGCCGCCCAATGACCCAACATCTGACCGTCGTGAACCACCCGCTGGTCCAGCACAAGCTGACCCTGATGCGGGAGAAGGACACATCGACCAAGTCGTTCCGGCAGCTTCTGCATGAAATCAGCCACCTGTTGGCCTATGAGGTCACGCGCAACCTGCCGATGACCACCAAGACGATCGAGACCCCCCTGTGCCCGATGGAGGCCCCCATCATCGACGGCAAGAAGCTGGCGCTGGTGTCGATCCTGCGGGCGGGCAACGGGCTGCTTGACGGGATTCTGGACCTGATCCCCAACGCGCGGGTCGGCTTTGTGGGTCTTTACCGGGATGAAGAGACGCTTCAGCCGGTGAAGTATTACTTCAAGGTCCCGGCAGAGCTGGAGGACCGTCTGACCATCGTGGTCGACCCGATGCTGGCCACCGGGAATTCCTCTGCCGCCGCCATCGACATGTTGAAAGAGGCGGGGGCGAAGAACCTGATCTTCCTGTGCCTGCTGGCCGCGCCCGAGGGCATTGCCCGCATGAAAGAGGCCCATCCCGACGTGCCGATCGTCACAGCATCTGTAGACGATCACCTGAACGACCATGGATATATTGTCCCTGGACTAGGTGATGCGGGCGACCGCATGTTTGGTACGAAATAGGGGGGTAATCTCCTTTACACACGCCTGATTGTCATGCATTCTTCGACAAATTCTGTTCGGGGGAATGATTGTGCTGTCTCGCGTTGCATCTGCTGCCATGATCGCGGTTTTGGTGAATGGGCCCGCATTTGCGCAGGGCGCGCCTGCTGAGCTTCCCCCGGCCAGCTACACCGGGACACAATATGTAGACAGCGCCGGCTGTATCTTTATTCGCGCGGGCATCGGCGGCGTGACCACCTGGGTGCCGCGCGTCGACCGGAACCGCCGGCAGCTGTGCGGCTATTCACCGACACAGGTGGCCGGTGCCCCGGCGGCCGCCGCACCTGCCGGCCCGATCATCCAGATGGCGCAACCCGAAAACGTCGCCGCGGCGCCGTCGCGACCCGAAGGTCCGGCACCGATGGAAACCGTGGCCTCGGTGACAACGCCGCCGACCGTCCGGGCCACCACCCCGCAGATTGCGCCGCCTCCCGGAACCCCGACCCCGGTCCGGGCAACGGCCCCTGCGCCAACACCCAGCCCGGCAGTCGTAGAGCAGCCCGAGCCGCGCCGGATTACCCGCGCCGAAGCCTGCGAGGGCAAGTTCGGTGTTCAGCCGCGCTATGTCAGTGCGCGGACCGGTCGGCCGATCGACTGTGGTCCGGCCCCGGTTCTGGCCAGCGCCGCGCCGATCCCGACAGCCGCCCCGACGACCCCTGCGGCCAGCCCGGAACCCCGTCGCATGACCATGGCAGAGATCTGCACGGACATCAGCGTCACCGGCCGCCGCTATATCAACGCCCGAACCGGGCTGCCCGTCCGTTGCGGCCCGCAGACTCAACCGGTCAGCACGACCGTGGCCGCGGCGGTTCCCGCGGCCATTGCCCGGCCCGCGGCCCCGATGTCCCCGGCGTCACCCGCCGCCCCGTCGGCCCCTGTCGCGGTTGCCTCTGCGCCTGTTGCGCCGGTTGCCGCCCCGGTGGCGACGTCCTGCCCGGACCTCAGCCCTGTCAGCGCGCGCTATCTGTCAGGGCAGGGCGTTCGCTGCGGCCCGCAAACGCAATCGCCGTCGGGCACTGTCAGCCGCGCCGCGCCGATGACGACCCCGCAGACCCACCGTTCGAACCGCACACAGGTCGGCGGATGGTTGGCCCCGCCGCCGCTGTCAAACCCGCCCGCCGCCACGCCGCACCGGGCAACCCCGCCGGAAGGCTATGAAGCCGCGTGGGATGACGGGCGTTTGAACCCGAACCGCGGCCCGCAACTGGTGCGCAACGTGCACAGCTCTGCCCGGGCCGTGGCCCCGACCCAAGCCGCACCGGACCAGCAGCAACCGCAGGTCGCGGCCAGCCACCGCTATGTTCAGGTCGGCACCTTTGCCAATCCCGCCAACGCCGAAGCCGCCGCACAGCGGTTGATCGCGTTGGGCCTGCCCGCCCGTCGGGGCACAGTGACCCGCAATGGTCAGAACCTGACTGTCATTGTCGCGGGGCCCTTCGCCTCGCAATCCGCGCTTGGATCGGCCCTTTCGGCGGTCCGGGGTGCGGGATATTCCGACGCGTTCCTGCGTCGCTAACCGGTTCTCCCGGGAAAGGGCCTCGCGCTGGTTATGCGGGGCCTTTTCTTGGGCACCTGTCAGCCGCCACAGATCCCCTGAAGCGCGACCCAATCCCGGTCCGACAGGATCGGCGGTGCGGTGCTGCCCGCCATCGGGTCCGCCTCGATCAGATCAAGCGTGGTTTCCCCGGTGATATCAACGGCATAGGCAAAGGGACTGGCGGCGATTTCGGCCCGTGCAAACTGCGCGATCAAGGCGTCGGTGTCGGGCTGTGCCGGGGGGGTGCTGACCAGGGTTTCGGCATAGCTGCGCAGAACCTCGGGCGGCAGGTCGCCAGTTGTCAGCAGGGTGATCGTGGCCCGCAGGCCCGCCGCCTTCAGCAAGGGGTCAAGCGGGTCGGATGACAGGTTGTTCGCCAATTCGGCCAGAACATAGCCCGCAACCACAGCCGGATCCTCGTAGTCCTCGACCAATCCGCGATTGAGCAGGGTAATCCCGCCGGGCAGGCTGCGCGATGTGGGCACGCCGCCGGGAACGACCATAAGCTGGATTTGGCTGCCGGACCCCAGAACCCGGGCGCGCAGACGCGTCAGCGCCGCCGTGCCCACCGCGTCGCGGCAACTGGGGCCGGTCAGGCGTTGCATATGGCCCAGAAGGGTCGCGCCGATCTCGCTGCGCTTGGCGGGCGGAACAACGCCCAGCGTATGGTTCCGCAGCGCATCGGGCAGCCACAGGAACCCAAGGGCGGCCACCCCCGCCACCGACATCGCCAGACCCAACCAGCGCAACCTGCCGGGACGGGGCCGTCGCCGGGCGATGGTCTTGCGCACGGTTTCCACCGCGCCGATCATGATGTCGTCCTCGACCTCAAGCGTTTCACTCCGTTCCGCATCAGGGGCAAAGACCGCCGGGCGCTGGCCGGGGTTGACCCGTTCAATGGCGGCAAGCGACCAATGGGTCAGCGGCCGGCCCGCACTATCGGCAATCACCAGCGTCGCATCGCCAAAGGACACCGTGACCTCGCGCCGCTGTTCCCCGGGCGCGGCGCGCCAAAGGCCGGTCGATTCCAGACGTTCGTATTGCGAAAGTGCCGTCATGCTGCCCGCGTGCTGTTTTGCCCGCAATGATAATACGTTGTGGCCTCTCTGGGTAGGCTTGATCGCTGTGCCGGGGCAGGGGCTTTTCTGACTACACCTTCGGCATTTGGGGCACTAGGGTCTGGCCGACTCATATCGGTTCTGCGGGGTGTTCCATGTCCTTGGCCAACGGTCTGTCCTATCTTGCCATTCCCGGCCCGTCCGTGATTCCCGACCGGGTGTTGCGGGCCATGCATCGGCCCGCGCCGAACATCTATACCGGGGAGCTGCACGACCTGACCCACAGCCTGATCCCCGACCTGAAGGCCGTGGCCCGGACTGATGGCAACGCCACGATCTATATCGCAAACGGTCACGGATTGTGGGAGGCGGCCCTGTGCAACACCTGTTCGCGCGGCGACAAGGTGCTGGTGCTGTCCTCGGGCCGGTTCGGGATCGGCTGGTCGGAAATGGCCGCCGGGCTGCATCTGGATGTTGAGCTGATGCATTTCGGCGAGCGATCCGCCTTTGACTTCGACCAGATCGAAACCGCGTTGCGCGCCGACACCGGGCAGAAGATCCGCGCAGTGCTGATGTGCCATGTCGATACGTCGTCGTCGATCCGCAACGATGTGCGGGCGGTGCGGGACCTGCTGGACGCCGTCGGGCACGGGGCGCTTTTGATGGTGGATTGCATCGCCTCGATGGGATGTGACCGCTACGAGATGGATGCCTGGGGCGCGGATGTGACCATCGCCGCCTCGCAAAAGGGGCTGATGACCCCGCCGGGGATCGGGTTCGCCTGGTTCAACGACAAGGCCGACCGCTGGCGCGAGGATGCGGACCTTGCCAGCCGCTACTGGGATTGGCGGCCACGGGCGAAGCCCGAGATGTATTACCAGTATTTCGATGGAACCGCCCCGACCCATCACCTCTATGGCCTGCGCGAGGCGCTGGACATGATTGCTGAGGAGGGGCTGGAAAATGTCTGGACCCGGCACGAAACCCTGGCCCGCGCCATCTGGGCCGCCTGCGAGGTCTGGGGGCAGGGTGGGGCGCTGCGCCTCAATGTCGCCGACCCGGTGCACCGGTCCCATGCCGTGACCTCGGTCGGGATGGACAGCCCCGATGCGGACCGGCTGCGGCACTGGTGCGAATTTCAGGCCGGATTGACCCTGGGTATTGGGCTGGGCCGGGTGCCAGAGGATGCATGGTTCCGGATCGGGCATATGGGGCATGTGAACGCCCATATGATCCTTGGGGTCATCGGCACCATTGATGCGGGACTGAAGGCGCTGGACATTGCGCATGGACCGGGCGCGGTCGAGGCCGCAACGCGGGTCATCGCCGGGACGGTGGGTTGAAACCCACCTTACTTACGCCCCGCGCTGACCCCGTAAGGTGGGTCTTGACCCACCTAACCCCGCAGCCGTCCGATCAGGGTGATGGTCCGGTCCACCGCCGCTGCGGTGATCGCCACCCAGATCGCCCCGGCCACCGCGTGGATCACCCAAAGCCCCATGAACAGGATCACCCAACACATGGTCAGGAAGGCGTTGGTGTAATTCTCGACCGGGCGGGGGATATGCGGCTTTGGCATCGTCGGGGTCCTTTCCTCTGGCCAGTTTAGCAATCCCGTCCCAGTTTGCGGTTAACGTTTCCGTGCGTCGGCCAGCGCGCCGGGCAGGGCGGCGGCAAAGGCGTCGATGTCTTCGGCACGGCCCACGCTGACCCGGATGCAGCGATCCTGCGGCGCGACGAAGGGCATCCGCACGAAAATGTCCCGCGTCGCCAGCCCCGACAGGACCGCGCGGGCGAAATCGCCATCCGCGCCGCAGTCGATGGCAACGAAATTGGTGGCCGACGGGACAGCCCGCAGCCCGTTGTCGGCGGCAATCGCCGCGATCCGGTCTCGCGCGGCCCCGACCGTAGCCCGGATATGGGCAAGCCAGTCGCCATCCTGAATGGCGGCCAGTGCCCCGGCCTGGCTGATCCGGCACATGCCGAAATGGTTGCGCACCTTGTTGAAGGCGGTGATCACATCCGCAGCAGCAATGGCATAGCCGACCCGCGCCCCTGCCATGCCATGCGCCTTGGAAAAGGTCCGCATCCGGATGACGCGGGGGTCGTCCGGGTCGGTCGCGGGCACAGCCTCGGCCGGGGCAAACTCGACATAGGCCTCGTCCAGCACAAGCAGGCAGCCGTCGGGCACCTGACCGATCATCTTTTCGATGGTCGCGGCCCGGTGCCAAGTGCCCATGGGGTTGTCGGGGTTGGCGATATAGATCAGCTTTGCCCCCACCTCGCGCGCCTTGGCGATCAGCCGGTCAGGGTCTTCATGGTCGCCGGTATAGGGGACGGTGTGCAGCGCCCCACCAAATCCGGCAACGTGATAGTTGAAGGTCGGATAGGCTCCGGCCGAGGTGACAACCGCATCTCCCGGCCCGACGAACAGGCGCACCACAAGCCCCAACAACCCGTCGATCCCTTCGCCAATGGCGAGATTGGTGGCGGGCACGCCAAGTGCCGCCGAAATGGCCGCCCGAAGGTCGTGGCTTTCGGGATCGCCATACATCCAGACCTCGGACGCGGCCCGTTCCATTGCGGCGATGGCGCGGGGCGACGGGCCAAACAGGCTTTCGTTCGCTCCAAGACGGGCGGCAAAGGGACGGCCCCGCGCGCGCTCCTGCGCCTCTGGCCCGACAAAGGGGACGGTGGCGGGAAGGCTCTGGGCCAGCGGGGTCAGGCGCGGATCATCTGTCATGGGGGAAGATAAGCGCCGAAATTCCCCCCTGTGCAAGGGGTTGGCGGCAGGATGGGCGCACATAGGTTGGATCAGAAGGGAGATTGCCCATGACCAAACTGACCCGACGCGGGTTCATCCTGACTGCCGCCGCCGCCGCGGGTGCCCGCGCCCTGCCGCAGATCGCGGCCCGGACTGGTGGGCGGCGCATCCTGACGCTCGTCTTTGACAAGGGGCTGGGGATGATGCGGGCGGTGGACCGGGTCGTGCCGTAGTGGTGGGTCAAGACCCACCTTACGGGCGGCGGGGCGAAATAACTGTGTTCAAGGTTTGGCCCAACGCAGAAAGCAGAACCCGTCTTCAGAGCGGACAGCCAGAAACCCGCCGCACTCAGTTTGCATTCGCACCTCTTGGCAAGACTTCTCCCGCACGACAGAAATCTTCTCGACTCTGGTCTTCGGCAGGTCTTCCAATCCTGTGTGCAGTGTTAAGGGTCCCAAAACCCAAGCTCCAATCTCAGGAACACGAATGAGTTCGTCAATTGTTGGCCACTCTTTGAAGCTACCGACATCATTTGAAGCCAAGGTCGTCAGTGCTTGGCCTTTGACTTCCACGCCAACTGACATTGCTTCGTTGTCCAGTTTGCCATCGGGGCCTATGAAGAATATTCCGACCAGAGTTGAGACGTCGCATCCCAGAAAGCGCTGAAAGAGTACTTCAGTATTTTGCACGTTATCTAAGTTCATTTTCTGCTAGTCCCGCAAAAATTTGCGCCGGGCCTCTTCCGCCATGGCAAGTTTCGTCTGAAGCCGGGATACCTCGGCCATCACCGCCTTGCGGTCCACGGGGTCAATCAACCCGGCCAGTCGGGTCTTCACCGCCTCGATCTGGCGCTTGATGGTGATCTCTTCGGGCAGGGCGCCCGCCTCGGCCATGATCCGAAACCCCACCGCTTCGCCCGGGTCGACAAAGGCGTCTCCGGGCCGCTGGGGCAGGGGTTTGCCCTCGCAAGACAGACCCTGCAACTTGCCCTCGGCCCGCGCCTTGAGCATCCGCCGTTCCGCGATCTTGTCGAGCCACCGGGGCATGGGCCGTTTCCCAGATTGATGCGGCTGAAGTGTCGCACCGAAGGGAGCGCTGAACAAGTCGTCCGCAGGGGAAACGAACGCGCCGCCCAAGCAAATGGACGGCGCGGGGCCAATGTGGCAATCGGCCGGTGACGGGCCTCAGCCGATCTCGGCCAGACGCGCCAACGCGGCGGTCAGCTGCGCCTCTTCCTCTTCGCGCAGGGCAAGGTTGGCGCGGGCCTCTTCAACCACTTCTTCGGGGGCGGAGGCGGCGAATTTTGGGTTGTTCAAACGGCCCCGCAGCCCGCCCAACTCCTTCTGCAACTTGCCAAGGGCTTTTTCGACACGGGCCTTTTCGGCCTCCACGTCAATGATGTCGGCAAGCGGCAGGGCAAAGCTGGCCCCGGCGGTCGGGATGGTGATCGACCCTTTCGGCGCGGTCCCTTCAGTGACCTCGCCAATACGGGCAAGGCGCTTGATCAGCGTCTCGTTATTGGCCAGCGCCGCCTTGGCCGCCGCGTCCGCCTCTTCCATCACCACGGGGACATACAGACCCACCGGCACGTTCATCTGCGCCCGGGCCGAGCGGATGCCTTCGATCAGCGAAATCGCCCAGTTCATTTCCGCGTCCGCGCCCGCATCCACCAGATCGGCGGCAGCAAAGGTCGGCCAATCGGCATGGACCAACATCTTCTGGCGGTCACCCAAGAGGCCCCACAGCTCTTCGGTGATGAAGGGCATGATCGGGTGCAGCATGATCAGGCACTGGTCCAGAACCCAGGCCATGGTCGCCTGGGTTTCGGCCTTCATGGCGTCGTCGCCGTCCAGCAGCAGGGGTTTGGAGAACTCCACATACCAGTCGCAGACCTTGCCCCAGACAAAGGCGTAGAGCCCGTTGGCTGCGTCGTTGAAGCGATAGGCGGCAAGGGCGTCGTCCACCTCCTCGCGGGTCTTGGCGACCTCGCCCACGATCCATTTGTTCACCGTGGCGGTGGGGGTGGGGATGCGGCCATCCGAATGGGTCGCTCCGTTCATCTCGGCAAAGCGGCAGGCGTTCCACAGTTTGGTGCCGAAGTTGCGGAAGCCCTTGATCCGGTCCTCGGACAGTTTCAGCACGCCGCCGATCGCCGCCATGGAGGCATTGGTAAAGCGCAGCGCATCGGCCCCGTATTCATCAACGATCACCAGCGGGTCGATGACATTGCCGGTGGTCTTCGACATCTTCTTGCCCTTCTCGTCGCGGACAAGTTGGTGCAGATAGACGGTGTGGAACGGGTTCTGGCCCATGACCGCATGGGACATCATCATCATCCGGGCGACCCAGAAGAACAGGATATCCTGCCCGGTGATCAGAACGTCCGTGGGGAAGTATTTCGACGTGCTGTCATCCCAGGTCGGCCAGCCAAGGGTGCCGAAGGGCCAGAGACCGGAGGAGAACCAGGTGTCGAGCACGTCGGGGTCGCGGAACACTGGAGCGGCCATAAGCTGTTTGGGCTCTTCAGCAGCACGCTTTGCTGAGTCACCGTCGGGGAATGCAACGGCCATAATGCCGTAATGGTCCATGGCCTTTTCTAGAGCTTCGTCTTCTGTTGGCGCACAAAATGAAGTGAGTTCATTGAAGTCGATGGTGAAGTCCAGAGTGCCGTCAGCATGTTCCTGATAGTGAATTTTCGGCCCATACCAAACCGGAATCTGATGTCCCCACCACAGCTGGCGCGAGATGCACCAGGGCTCGATGTTTTCCAGCCAGTGGTAATAAGTCTTTTCGCCGGACTCCGGCATGATCTTCACATCGCCGTTGCGGACCGCCTCCAGCGCGGGGCCGACGACCTTTTCGGCGTCGACGAACCACTGGTCGGTCAGCATCGGTTCGATCACGACCTTAGAACGATCGCCAAAGGGCTGCATGATCTTCTTGGCCTCGACCAGCGGGACCAGCGCCGCCGGGTCGTCATCCTCGCCCAGCTTGCGGCCCAGAACCGGGTTGTCGGCGCGGGTCATCACGGCCAGCCCCTCGGCGGTGATCTCGGCAATCACCTTTTCGCGCGCCTCGAACCGGTCCAGCCCGCGCAGGTGATCGGGGACAAGGTTGATGGCGTCGGCTTCGGCTTCAGTCAGGGTGCGCTCGCCCTTGGCCACGGCCATGGCGGTATTCGCGCACTCCTCGTAGGACGCACCATCGGCCCGCATCGCGCCCTTCACGTCCATCAGGCGATACATCGGGATGCCGCCGCGCTTGGCCACCTGATAGTCGTTGAAGTCATGCGCGCCGGTGATCTTCACCGCGCCCGACCCGAAATCCTTGTCCGGATATTCATCGGTGATGATCGGGATCAACCGGCGGTGTTCCTTGGGACCAACGGGAATTTCACAAAGTTTCCCGACGATTGGGGCATAACGTTCATCCGATGGATGAACCGCTACCGCACCATCGCCCAGCATGGTTTCGGGCCGCGTGGTGGCGATAGAGATGTAATCGCGCTCTTCCTCCAGCACGATGTTCCCATCCTCGTCCTTCTCGACATAGGTATAGGTCGCGCCGCCGGCGAGCGGGTATTTGAAGTGCCACATATGGCCGTCAACCTCGATATTCTCGACCTCAAGGTCGGAAATCGCGGTCTCGAAATGCGGGTCCCAGTTCACCAGCCGCTTGCCGCGATAGATCAGGCCCTTTTCGTACATATCGACGAAAACCTTGATCACCGCGTCGTGGAAATTGCCCTGTGCATCGGCCTTGGGGGCACCGGGGGCGCCGGACATGGTGAAGGCGTTACGCGACCAGTCGCAGGACGACCCGAGCCGTTTCAGCTGGTCGATGATCGTGTTGCCGTATTGGCCCTTCCATTCCCAGACCTTGGCCAGGAAATCCTCGCGGCTCATGTCGGTGCGGCGCAGGTTGCTTTCGGCCTTCAGCTTCTTTTCGACCTGAAGCTGGGTGGCGATGCCCGCGTGGTCCTGCCCCGGCTGCCACAGGGTGTCAAAGCCGCGCATCCGGTGCCAGCGAACCAGAATGTCCTGCAACGTATTGTTGAACGCATGGCCCACATGCAGCGCGCCGGTCACGTTGGGGGGCGGGATCATGATGGTGAAGGTGTCATCGCGCGAGGCATTGGCCCCGGCTTTGAACGCGCCAGCATCTTCCCACATCTTGTAGATGCGGGCCTCGGCCTCGGCGGCGTTGAATGTCTTTTCCATCGGCATGATCGTCCCTTTCGCGCGGCAGGTTTCGCGTCCGGGGTCTGTTAGCGAATGTTGGCGGCAAGGGGAAGCGGGAAGGGGGCGGTGGGTTGAAACCCACCTTACTTTTCAGGGGCGCTGCCCCTCTGGCCCGTGCCGGGCCATTCACCCCGGAGTATTTGGGGCAAAATGAGAGTGGGGGTGTAAGGTGGGTTTCAACCCACCATCCCGGTCACACGGTCCGGTCGATCCGTGTCGAGAGGTGGATCAGGCTTTCCATCACCTCAACCCCGTCGATCGCGCCGATCCGGTCCAATGCCTCGTCCAGCGCCATGGTGCTTTCGGTGCGCAGCTGGCAGGCCAGATCGAACCGGCCAGAGGTGGTGTGCACCCGCTCGACCGCCGCAAGCCGCCCCAGTTCCCGCAGCACGGCGGCCTGCGCCGTGGGCCGCATGTGGATCAGCACCGTGGCGCGGATCATGTTCCGCTCTGCCGCCTCGGTCAGTTTCACGGTATAGCCCGCGATCACCCCGGCCCGTTCCAGCCGGTCCAGCCGCGCCTGCGCCGTGGTCCGAGCGATGCCCAGTTTCGTCGCGATCTTGGCCACGGGCAGCCGGGCATTGGCCCCAAGAAGGGCCAGAAGCTGCCGGTCGATTTCATCAGGTTCGGTCATACTGACAGGTCTAACGTCGAAATGACCAAAAATACAAACGCTTTGCACAAAGTGCCGCGATGAATCGACCAAGACCTGCCGCAAACTGAAAGAAAACCAGCAGGCAGGTTCCGACAATGTTGCAGCGCCCCCTTCTTCCGACCGACCCGATTAACTGGCTGGCGGCCACCCGGCCCGATGTGCCGGTGCATTTCTTTTCGCCCGTCGCCCTGCGCGATCGGCTTCGCGCCTTTCAGGACGGCTTTCCCGGCATGGTGACCTATGCGGTCAAGGCCAACCCCTCGCGGCTGGTCCTGTCCGAACTATGTGCGGGCGGTATTGCCGGGTTCGACGTCGCCTCGCCACAAGAGATCGCGACGATCCGCAAGATCTGCCCGGGCGCTGTTCTGCATTACAACAACCCGGTTCGGTCGACCGAGGAGATCGCGGCGGGGATTGCCGCCGGGGTCGCGTCCTGGTCGGTCGATGACGGGGCGGAACTGGACAAGCTGATCGCCGCCGGGGTCGGCGGAGAGGTGGCGGTGCGGTTCAAGCTGCCGGTCGCCGGCGCGCATTACGATTTCGGGGCCAAGTTCGGCGCCGAGGAGGCCGAGGCCGTGGCGTTCTTATCCCGTGTCGCCACGGCCGGCCTGACCCCGGCACTGACGTTCCACGTTGGCACCCAATGCGGCGATCCCGCGGCCTATGCCACCTATCTTGCCGCCGCCGCCCGGATTGCCCGCGCCGCGGGCGTTCAGGTGGCCCGGGTCAACGTGGGTGGCGGGTTCCCGTCGGCCCGTAATGGCCAGCCGCTGGACCTGACCCCCTATTTCGACGCGATCGGCGATGCGCTGCGCCACTTCGACACCCCGCCCGCGCTAGTCTGCGAACCGGGGCGCGGGTTGGTCGCGGACAGCTTTGCCTATGCGGTGCGGGTCAAATCCCTGCGGTCGGGTCGCGCCTATCTGAACGATGGAATCTATGGCGGGCTGTCCGAATTCCCGTCGATGGTGTTGCCCGCCTTCCGGGTCTTCGCGCCCGATGGCACCACGCGGGCCGCCGCGCCGATGCCCCGGATTGTCTTCGGTCCCACCTGCGACAGTCTCGATCAGCTTCCCGCGCCGCTCGACCTGCCCGGTGACCTGGCCGAGGGGGATTACATCCTGTTTGGGTCCATGGGGGCCTATCTGACCGGGGTCACTACCCGGTTCAATGGCTACGGCGCCCGCGATACGGTCGAGGTGGCGCGGCTTTAGGGCTGCACCACCGCCGCCGTCCATTCGTTCAGGAACCGTTGCCGTTTCAACGGATCGACGAAGACCAGAAGCCCGGGGTCCAGCCGGATCGGGCGCAGATAGGGGTCGGCGGCGAGCGCGGCCTCGGAAATCGGGGGCAGGCCGGTTTCCGATGCAATCAACCTTTGCCCGTCCCCGGACAACAGGAAATCCACAAAGGCCCCGGCCGCATCCGGGTTGGGCGCGGTGCGGGGGATCAGCGCCGTCCGCAGCAGCACATGGGTGAAATCCTCGAACGCGACGATCCGCGCGTCGCCGTCCGGGTCCAGCTGCGCCTCGGCGTATGATCCCAGCACGTTATAGGCCAGCGCAAGTTTGCCCGATTGCACATCGGCGATCATCGCGCCGGTGGTGTCATAGAGGCGCGGCGACAGGCCGCCCATGACCTCGGACAGCCGCCAATAGGTATCTGACTGGCGGGCGTCCTGCGTGGCAAACAGGTATCCCGCGCCAGACCGGTTCGGGTCATAGGTGCCGATCCGCCCGTCGAAGGCCTCTGGCCGGTCGCGCAGGGCGCGGATCAGATCGGACCGCGTGCGGGGCAGGGGGCCGTCAAAGGCGCGGGCCGAGGCGATCATCACCACCGGTTCCTGCGCAAAGGCAAAAAGTTGATCCCGCCAACGGGCCCAACCGGGCAGGGCCTGCGTGGGCGCACTGCGGTGCGACAGGGCAAACCCGTCATTGGCCAGCTTCATTTGCAGGTCCATCGCAGAAGACACCGCAAGGTCAAAGGCGGCCCCTTCATCGTGCAGCGCCTTATAGACCTCTTGCGTGCTGGCCACGGTATAGTGGATAGGCACATCGGGATTGTCGGCCTGAAACGCGTCCAACAGGGGCGCGAAAATCTCGGTGTCGGTGGTCGACAGGATACGCAGCGGCGCTGTGGGGGCACCCGAGGGGGCGGGAAAGACCTGTTCCTCCTCAACATCGAACCCAAGGGCCAACCGGGGCAGGGCGACGCAGAAAGCGATTACAAGGGCAGCGATAGTTCGGCGCATGTGCCGCCTCCTTCCCGTTCGGTGATGCGGAACTCTCCGCCCTGCGCGCGGGCGACCTCGCGCACGATGGTCAGGCCAAGGCCCGATCCCACCACATCGGCCACGTTGGTGCCGCGCCGAAACCGGCCCGTCAACTGCGTCGTGCGGGCGCCTGACAGCCCGCGCCCCCGGTCCAGCACGCGGATCACGGCCCGCCCCCCGTCGGTGCCGACCGTGACGGCGACCGACCCGTCGGGCAGGGAATATTTGATCGCGTTGTCCAGCAGGTTGCGCAGCGCGGATTCGACCAAAAGCCGGTCGGCGGTGATCTCGACCGGCGGGGCGCAAAGGTCGGTCGTCAAGTCGATGTCGCGGATGTCGGCGGTTGGTCCGAAACTGTCCGACATGTCGCGGGCCAACTGGCACAGGTCGATCCGTTCCTCGGTCCGCTGGTCGGTGCGATAGACGACCGCTGCATGGTCCAGCAACTGGCCCGCCGACCGGGCGCTGTCGTCGGCGGCGCGGATCATCGCGCGCAGGCTATCGCGGGTGGCTTCGTCATCGGTTTTGCGCAGGGCAATTTCGGCCTGGGTGCGCAGGGTGGCCAGCGGTGTGCGGATATGGTGGGCGGCTTCGGCGATAAAGGTTTCGGTCCGCGACAGGGCCCCCGACAGCCGCGCGATGAACCCGTTCAGGGCCCGCACCAGCGGCGCAAGTTCCGACGGAACCGGGCGTTCCACCGGGCGCAGATCATCCGGGCCGCGCCGCCCCACAGCCTCTGCCAGTCGCTGCACGGGGTTCAGGACCGACCGCGCGGTGATGACGGACAGCACGGCGGCAAGGGCAAAGAACCCCAGCCCCAGCAGCGCCGCCCGGTTGGCCATCTGCGCGACAATCGCGTCCTTGGCACCGCGCGTTTGGGCGACGATCACCATGACCTCGGTATTGCGCCCCTCGACCAGCACCGACCGGACGACCGCCGCTGCCCGCACCTCGGACCCATCGTAGGATGTGGTAAAGAACCGGGGGTCCAGCCCGCTGCCCGGCGGGCTTTCGGGTAGGGCAAGGTCGGGGTAGCCGGTGACCGTCTCGCCGCCCACAAGGATGCGGTAGAACACCCGGTCCTCGCCGATGGAACCGAGCATGGAAAAGGCGGTGTAGGGGATGTCGATGGACACCCCGTCCTCGCCGCCGCGCAATTCCTCGGCAATGGCGATGGTGGCCGCGCCAAGGATGCTGTCCTGCGTGGTTTCGACCGCTGTATCGGCCACGCCCCGGACGGACAGATACAAAAGCCCCGACAGAACCGCCGCCACGATCAGCAGTTGCACCACGAGTTGGCGGCGAATCGATCCCCCGGTGGCGGGGCGGAGATGGGGGCGGTTCACCACCTGCCTAATCCGTCACCAGCCGATATCCGACCCCGCGCACCGTTTCGATCCGGGCCGCCGATCCGTCCAGTTTCTTGCGCAACCGGCCCACATAAACCTCGATCGCGTTGTCGGTCACGGCCTCGGTGGCCGAGAACAGCCGGTCGCACAATTGGCCCTTCGAATAGATGCGGCCGGGGGCGGCCAGAAGGATCTCGAACAGGCGCAGTTCGCGGTTGCGCAACTCCCGGTCTGCCCCCGCGACCCGGACCGTGGCCGACAGCGGATCAAAGGTCAGATCGGCAAAGCTGACCGAAGGGGAAGAAGTGCCCATACGCCGCCGCAGAACCGCGCGAACGCGGGCCTCCAGTTCATTGAAATCAAATGGTTTCGTGACGTAGTCATCGGCCCCGGTATCCAGCAGGGCGACCCTGTCCGATACCGCCGAGCGTGCGGTCATCACGATCACCGGTGTGTCGCGCTTGGCCCGCCTGTGGGCGGCCAGAAAATCGCGTCCGTCCCCATCGGGCAACATGATGTCCAGAAGGATCAGGTCATAGGTCGCGGCGGCCAGATGGTCCTCTGCCTCGGACAGGGTTCCGGCGATATCCACCCCATGTCCGTCCAACGCCAGCCGGTCCGCGACCGACCGGGCCAGATCCGGGTTATCTTCGACCAGCAGAAAGCGCACGCGGTTCTCCCTTGCCTGAAAAAAGTGCGGCGGTGACAGGTTGGTGTCAGGTTGGGGGCGAAGTCTGCATTCCGCAAGGGGCGCATTGCCCTCCCGGAGGAAGGGGGGCCGCGCCACCCGCTGCTTTGGAACTTTGGGAGGAAACCAATGAACAAGACCCTACGCGCCCTTCTGACGGGCGCCGCCCTGTCGATCACCGCCAGCACCGCCTTTGCGGCCGAATGCATCGCGCCCGCCAACCCCGGTGGAGGCTGGGACTTCACCTGCCGTCAGGTGGGCAAGCTTCTGTATGATCTGGGTCAGGTCGACAGCCCCGTGCAGGTCACCAACATGGCTGGCGCCGGTGGCGGGCTTGCCTTTGCCCATGTGGTCGCCGAACGCGCAACCGATGCCGAACTGATCGTTGCCGCCTCTTCCGCCACCACCACGCGTCTTGCACAGCGCGCCTATGGTGATGCCAGCGCCGATCAGGTGCGTTGGGTCGGGGCCATCGGTGCCGATCCGGGCGTGATCGTCGTGGCCGCCGACAGCCCGATGCAGAACCTTGAAGATATGGTCAACGCGATCAAGGCCGACCCCGGTTCGGTTGCCTTTGCCGGTGGCTCTGCCGCGGGCGGGTTCGACCACATGAAGCCGCTGATGGTGCTTCAGGCCGGTGGTTTCTCGGACATCACGCAGGTCAAGTATATCGGCGTCGATGGTGGCGCGGATGCGATCACCCAGACCGTGGGCGGTTTCACTCAGGCGATGACCGGCGACATGTCGGAAATCGTGGGCTTCCTCGAATCCGGTGAAGTGCGCGCCCTTGCGGTCCTGACCGAAGAACGCGTCCCGGGGTTCGAAGATATCCCGACCGCGATGGAGCAGGGCTTTGACGTGGTCGCCGTGAACTGGCGCGGCTTCTATGTCCCGCATGACATCTCGGACGAAGAGTTCGATGCATGGGCCGCCAAGATCCAGGCCGTCGCCGACAGCCCGGAATGGGCCGAAACCATGGCCGCCAACGGTCTTGCCCCCTTCACCAAGGTGGGTGGCGACTTCCAGGGCTGGGTGGATCAGGTGATTGCCGATACCGAGGCGCTGAGCCGCGAGATTGGTGTGATCCAGTGATGAAAACCGACCGCATCTTCGGAGTGGTCGTGATCCTGGGGGCGCTCGCGTATGTCGCGAGCGCCCTTCAAATCCCGACCAGTTTCCTGTCCGACCCGGTCGGGCCCAAGACATTCCCGGTGCTGATCGCCAGCATTGCGGCGCTGTGTGGTGTCTTCATGGTGTTCAAGCCGGACGACGAACCGGACTGGCCGCCCTTGCCCGCGCTTTTGGCGCTGGTGCTGTCGGTGGTGGTTCTGGTCGGCTACGCCTATGCGCTGAAGCCTTTGGGCTTCATCCTTCCGACCGCGATTGCCGCCGCGATCCTCAGCTACCAGATCAACCCGCGTCCGACCTTTGCCGCCCTTGCGGGTGTGGGCCTGTCGGTCGGGTTGTTCGTTCTCTTCAAATTCGTGCTTGGGCTTGGGCTGGTCGCCTTTCCCAAGGGACTGACCGGATAGGGGGCCAGTCATGGACATCATTTCAAACCTCGCGTTGGGCTTTTCCATCGCGCTGTCGCCCTGGACGCTGATGCTGGCGGTCATGGGGTGCTTTATCGGCACCATTGTGGGCGCACTGCCGGGTCTTGGGCCGTCGAACGGGGTCGCGATCCTGATCCCGATCACCTTCACCATGGGGCTGGACGCGACCGCCGCGCTGGTGCTGCTGACCTCTGTCTACTACGGCGCCATGTATGGCGGGCGGATCAGTTCGATCCTTCTGAACATCCCCGGTGATGAACCCGCGCTGATGACAACGCTGGACGGATACCCGATGGCCAAGGCAGGTCGGGCGGGGGATGCGCTGGTGATCTCGGGCTTTGCCTCGTTCTGGGGCGCGCTGTTCGCCACGGTCATGCTGGCCCTGATCGCCCCGGCGCTGAGCCGGATCGCCTATCAATTCGGCCCGGCGGAATACTTCGCGCTCTACCTCTTGGCCTTCTCCACCCTCGGCGGAATTGCCTCGAACAATCAGGCCAAGGCGGCTTTCGCCTCTTGCGTGGGCCTGGGGATTTCGGTGATCGGTCTGGACAATTTCAGCGGCATGCCCCGGATGACCGGCGGCAACCTGCACCTGATGGACGGGATCGATTTCCTTGTTGCCATCGTGGGCCTTTTTGCAGTGTCCGAGGTGTTCTTCTTCATCGAAAAGCACGGCAAGGGCGGCGCGGTTGGCGTGGCGCTGGGCAAGGTCACGGTGCCTTGGGCTGAAATCTGGTCGACCCGCTGGACGCAGGTCCGGTCCGGCATCGTCGGATTTATCGCCGGCGTCCTGCCCGGTGCGGGGGCCTCGCTCGGGTCGTTCCTGACCTATATGATGGAAAAGACGATCGCCGGTCCCAATGGGGGCTTTGGCACCGGGGTGGCCAAAGGGGTCGCTGCGCCCGAGGCGGGCAATAACGCCGCCGCTGGCGGGGCGCTGGTGCCGATGCTGACGCTGGGCGTGCCGGGATCGGGGACCACGGCGGTTCTTCTGGCCGTGCTGATGACCCTGAACATCACCCCCGGCCCGACCCTGTTCACCGACCGGCCCGAGGTCGTCTGGGGCCTGATCGCATCGCTTCTGATCGCGAACTTCGTCCTGCTGGCGATGAACGTGCCGATGGTGAAGGTCTTCGTGAAGGTCCTGCAGGTGCCGCCCGCGCTGCTGCTGCCCGGCGTCACGATGGTGTCTTTCGTCGGGATCTATTCGCTGACGGGGGGCTACTTCGACCTTCTGCTGATGATCATTTTCGGGGTCGTGGGCTATGTCTTTCGCAAGATGGACATCCCGACCGTGCCGGTGATCCTTGGCATTCTTCTGGGGTCGAACATGGAGGACGCGCTGCGCCGCGCCATGGTTCTGAGTGATGGGGAAGTGACCTATCTCTTCTCCTCGCCGATCGCGGTGGGTCTGTGGATCTTCGCCATCGCGGGCTTCGTCGCGCCGGTCTTCCTGCGCGGATACATCAAGAAGCCGCAAGCGGTGACCGACTGATGCCAACCCGCGTCCTCATCCCTTCGGGCGCGCTGGGCCTCGGCTATGATGCCGAGGCCCTTGCCCGTGGCATTGCCCTGAACCCCGATCTGATCGCCATCGACGGCGGGTCGACCGACAGCGGCCCGTCCTACCTTGGGCGGGGTGTGTCGAAATATTCCCGCGCGGGGACCAAGGCCGAATGGAAGGGTCTGATCGAGGCGCGGGCACAGGCGGGCTGTCCGCTGGTCATCGGGACTGCGGGAACCTGCGGCACCGACAGCACTGTCGACTGGTTTCTTGATATCACCCGCGAATGTCTGGCTGAACTGGGGCAGACCGCCAAGATCGCCGTCTTGCGGTCTGAACAGGCCCCGGCCGAGGTGGCCAAGGCCTTCGCCGCCGGTCGGGTTGCGGCCCTGCCGGCGGCGCCCGAGATCGACGCCGACCTGATCGGAAGCTGCACCCATATCGTGGCCCTTGCCGGGGCCGAACAGATCGCCGCCGCGATCGACACCGGGGCCGAGATCATCATCGCGGGCCGCACCACCGACACAGCCACCATCGCGGCCCTGCCCCTGATGCGGGGCGATCATGCCGGGGGCGCGTGGCACGGGGCCAAGATCGGGGAATGCGGCGCGCTTTGTGCTACGAACCCGCAATCGGGGGTGATCGTGATCGACTTTGACGCCACCGGGTTTACCGTGACCCCGCTGGCCGACGGGGCCTATTGCACGCCGCATACCGTGTCGGCGCATATGCTTTACGAAAACTCCGACCCGTTCATCCTGCATGAACCGGGCGGGCATCTGGATGTGACCGCCGCGCGCTATGTGCAGAAAGACGACCGGTCGGTCCGGGTGGACGGGTCGGTCTGGGTGCCGTCGGACCGCTATACCGTCAAACTGGAAGGCGCGCGGACCGCCGGGTTCCAGACCATCCTGATGGCCACGATCCGCGACCGCCGCTATGTCGAAAACATCCATGCGTGGTGCGATGATATTCTGGCCAAGCACGGGGCGCGGGTGCAGAACCGCCTTGGCCTGTCGCCAGAGGAGTTCAGCGTGGAACTGCGGGTGATCGGGGTGGACGCGACACTGGGCAAACTGGAAAACCGTGCCACCCCGCCGGTCGAGGTCGGGGTTCTGGGGATCATCACCGCGCCCACGCAGGACCGCGCCAACGAGATCGGCAAGCTTCTCAACCCCTTCCTGCTGCACCATCCGCTGACACGCGAAGAAGAGCAGCCGACCTTTGCCTTCCCCTTCTCCCCGGCCGAGATCGACCGGGGGGCGGCCTATGAATTCTGCCTCAATCACGTTCTGACCCTGTCAGACCCGATGGAGGCCTTCCGGCTGGAGGTGATCAATGCCTGAACTGGGGCAGATCGTTGAAAAGGTGCGGTCCAAGAACGCGGGGCCGTTCTGGCTGACCGTCGATATCTTCTGCGGCTCGCCAGAGGCATTTGCAAGGGTCAGCGCCGGACTGTCCAGTGACCGGGTCGCCGCCCTGTTTCAAGTCGATCCGGCGCAGCTCAAACGGTTCGATATCCCGGACCTGAACGTGGTGAAGTTTTCCATGCCGCGCCCGAACGTGCAGGGGATGGCGCAGGACAGGGATATGCACGGCGCGGGCTGGGCCCCGCTTCTGGCCGAGTTGGACCTGAACTGACCATCCGGGGCTGGACAGTGCCGCCCCGCCCGCTACGCTACTGGCAAGACAGACGGCGTGCTTGGGCAAGATTTCCAACGATACCGTGCTTCGCCCCGGCCTTTCGCAGAAAGGCCACGCGCCGTCCGCCCCCATGGGCGGCGCGTTCCGCGCCACCCGCGGACGGCTGGTACTGAGTGGTATGGTGGAAACACAATGGACAAGTTGGCCTCAAGAGAAGAGCGGACAAGAGCACATGGAAAAATTCGGGCGCAGCCAATCCGTTAAACGGGTCGAGGATATCCGGTTCCTGACCGGGCAGGGCCGCTATGTGGACGATATTGCACCCGACGGCGCGCTGGTGGCCTATGTCCTGCGGTCGCCCATGGCGCATGGGGCCATCACGGAACTGGACGTTGCCGACGCCCGCGAGGCGCCCGGCGTGCATCTGGTATTGACCGCCGCCGATCTGGAAGCGGCGGGGCTGAACATGGGCCTCAAGGGCAGCCGCGCCACCAACCGCGACGGCACCAAGGGCGCCGCGCCCGAACGCCCGATCCTTGCCCGCGACCGGGTCCGCCATCTGGGCGAGGCGGTGGCGATGATCGTTGCCGACACCATGGCAGAGGCCCGCGATGCGGCCGAGATGATCCTGCTGGATATCGACGAGGCTGACCCGCACCTTGGCCTTGTCACGGGCGGCCCGCAGATCCATCCCGAGGCCCCGGACAACATCGCCTTTGACTGGGGCTTCGGAGACGAAGCCGAGGTCGAGTCGGCGATCGCCCGTGCTGCCCGCGTTGTCCGGGTCGAGATACCCGACAACCGGGTGATCGTGAATTCGATGGAGCCGCGGGGCTGTTTCGCAGAACCCGAAGGCGACCGTCTGCATGTTTCGGTGAACGGGCAGGGGGTCTGGGAATCGAAAAAGGAAATCTGTTTCCACCTGAAGCTTGACCCCGCGCAGGTCCGGGTGACCAACCCCGATGTCGGCGGCGGTTTCGGGATGAAGGCAATGCGTTATCCCGAAATGGTGCTGGTGGCCCACGCCGCCCGCGCGCTGGGCCGTCCTGTCCGCTGGATGTCTGAGCGGACCGAGGCGATGCTGTCCGACAATGCCGGGCGCGATCTGACCTCGACCGCGACGCTGGCCTTTGACGCGGCCAACCGCATCATCGGCTACAAGGTGGAAAGCATCGCGAATATGGGCGCCTACAACAGCCAGTTCGCCCAAGGCATCCAGACAGAGCTGTTCACCAAGGTCGCGCCGGGCACTTACGACATCCCGGCCATGTGGCTGCAATGCACGGGTGTCTATACCAACACGACGCCCGTCGATGCCTATCGTGGTGCGGGCCGCCCCGAGGCGATCTTTGTGTTGGAACGGGCCATGGATCAGGCCGCGCGGGAACTGGGGGTCGATCCGCTGGACCTGCGGCGGATCAATTTCATCAGGCCCCACCAGTTTCCCTATACCACCCGCGCCGGCGTCACCTACGACGTGGGCGATTTTGCCCGCGTGTTGGACCGGGCCGTGGAAAAGGCGGATCTGCCGGGTTTTGCCGCGCGCCGCGCCGACAGCGCGGCCAAGGGCAACCGACGCGGGATCGGGCTGTGCTATTACATCGAAAGCATCCTAGGCGACCCCGAGGAAACGACCCGTGTTGACTTCAATGCAGACGGCACCGTGTCGGTCTTTGTCGGCACCCAGTCGAACGGGCAGGGGCATGAAACCGTTTATGCCGCCTATCTGTCCGACCAGACCGGCATCCCGATGGAGGCGATCACCATCGTGCAGGGCGACAGCGACCTGATCGCGACGGGTGGCGGCACCGGTGGGTCGCGGTCGGTGACGGTTCAGAACACCGCCACGCTGGCCACGGTGGGACAGATCATCGAAACCTTCTCCGCCTTTCTGGCCGATCACGAAGGGGCGGACGCCGGGACCATCAGGTTTGATGACGAACGGTTCCGCATTCCGGGCTCGAACCTGACCCCGACCATGCTGGAAGTGGCCGGGATGGCCCGCGCCGCTGGCCGGACCGACCTTCTGTCGCAGTCAAAGACCATCCGTCTGGACAACCGGTCCTTCCCGAACGGCGCGCATCTGGCCGAGGTGGACATCGACGGAGAGACGGGACAGGTCACGCTGGCCCGCTATACGGTCGTTGACGACTTCGGCAACCTGATCAACCCGATGCTGGCCGAAGGGCAGGTGCACGGCGGGGTGGCGCAGGGGGTGGGGCAGGCCCTGACCGAACATGTGGTCTTTGACGACAGCGGACAGCTTCTGACCGCGACCTTCATGGACTACGCGATGCCGCGCGCCGCCGATCTGCCGATGATCTCTTTCACCTCGGAACCGACCCCGTC
The DNA here is from genome assembly GCF_004145845.1 of Loktanella sp. IMCC34160. Taxonomy (GTDB): domain Bacteria; phylum Pseudomonadota; class Alphaproteobacteria; order Rhodobacterales; family Rhodobacteraceae; genus SELP01. Next base: position 71,042 of record NZ_SELP01000007.1, read on the forward strand.
GCTGTATAACCCGCTTGGGATGAAAGGCTGTGGCGAGGCCGGGACGGTCGGTGCGCTGGCCGCCGTGACCAACGCGGTGATCGACGCGCTGGACGGACGACAGGCCCATATGCCGTTCACCCCGCAACGGGTCTGGCAGGCCATGCAGGGCCAGTAACAAAGGCTCACGCGGTTTTTCATGGATTCTTCAGCCGCCATGGGCAGACTGGGGACATGATACGCATGGCGACTTATTCCGCCATCGGCAGAAAGGGGCGCGGAAATGGCCTCTCTGCGTGACTGGCTGTTCGGCCTGATCGGCCGCGGCCCCCGCCACGAAGAAGGGCAGGGGCGGCACCGTGGGCCTGCGACCCATGTGATCGTTCTGGACGGGACGATGTCGACGCTGGACGACGGCGATGAAACAAACGCCGGGATCACCTTCAAGCTGCTGCGCGAGGCCGGGATCAGGGCCAACCTGACCGTCTATTACGAGGCGGGGATTCAGTGGCGCGACTGGTCCGGAACCTATGGGGTGATGACCGGCAAGGGGATCAACCGGCAGATAGAACGGGCCTATGGAGTGCTGGCCTCGCGCTACCGGCCCGGGGACAAGATCATCCTGATCGGCTATTCCCGCGGCGCCTATGCGGTGCGGTCCCTGGCCGGGGTCGTGGGGATGGTCGGGCTGGTGCGCCACGATCAGGCGACGGTGCGCAATATCCGGCAGGCCTATCGCCATTACCGGACCGGCGCCCGCAGCAAATACGCCGCCAAGTTCCGCGAACTCTATTGTCACCCCGATACCGAGATCGAGGCCGTGGCCTGCTGGGACACGGTCAAGGCGCTGGGGATGCGGCTGCCGATCATCTGGCGCTGGGCCGAGGCGACCCATCATTTCCACGACCATGGTCTGTCGAACCATGTGCGACACGGGTTCCACGCACTCGCGCTTGACGAAACCCGCGAGGCCTATGCCCCGGTCATGTGGGAAACCCCGCCCGACTGGCCCGGCGTGATGGAGCAGGTCTGGTTCCGGGGCACCCACGGGGACGTGGGCGGGCAGTTGGGGGGCGACCACGCGGCCCGGCCACTGGCCAATATCCCGCTGGTTTGGCTTCTGGGGCGGCTGGAGGACTGCGGGCTGGACCTGCCGGACGGCTGGCGCGACAGGTTTCCCTGCGATGTTGCCGCGCCGTCGATCGGAACATGGCGCGGCTGGGGCAAGCTGTTCCTGTCCCGGCGGCGTCGGATCGTTGGGCGTGACCCGTCCGAACGGCTGCATGTCACGGCACAGGGACATCCCAAGGCGGAAACCCTCGATCTGACAAAAACAGCCCGCCTGGCGGGACAGGCGGGCTGAAGGACGCGGGCGGGGCGAGTGACACGGGAATGGTGCCCCGCTGAACGGGGGCCGTCAGGCCACCTGCTGTAGCCGAACCCGGGGGGAGATTCCCAAGGCGTGGCAGACATCGCGCGTCAATTCGGGACGGTTCAGCGTGTAGAAATGAAGGTGATCGACGCCACCCTGCAGCAGATCATCACACAGTTCGGTTGCCAGCGCAGTGGCCAGCAATTCGGTCGTGCCGTCGCGGGTCGCATTGGTAAAGGCGTCCTCGACCACCTGCGGGATGGAGGTGCCGCAGGACTTGGCGAACCGGCGCGCGCCTTCCCAGTTTTCGATGGGCAGGATGCCGGGGATGATCGGCGCGTCGATCCCGGCCTTCACACAGGCATCGCGGAACCGGAAAAAGGTCTCGGCCTCGAAAAAGAACTGGGTGATCGCGCTGGTTGCGCCCGCGTCGATCTTGCGCTTGAGCCAGTCGATATCGGCCTTGGCATCGGCGCTTTCGGGGTGCTTTTCGGGATAGGCTCCGACGCGGATGGTGAATTTCCCGGTCTCGGCCAGCGCTTCGATCAGCTCCACCGACGATCCGAACCCGTCGGGGTTGGCGCGGAATCCGCCCGCGCCTTTCGGCGGGTCGCCGCGCAGGGCGACGATTTCGGTCACGCCGGCGGCGGCATAGCTTTCAGCGATCTCCAGCGTTTCGGCCCGGCTGGCATCGACGCAGGTCAGATGGCCCGCCACGGTCAGGCCCGTCGCCTTGTGGATCGTGCCCACGGCTTCGTGGGTCAGGGTGCGGGTGGTTCCGCCCGCGCCATAGGTGACCGAGACGAACTCCGGCTCCAGCGGGGACAGGGCATGCACGCAATCCCAAAGCCGGAACGACGCGTCGAGCGATTTGGGCGGGAAGAATTCGAAAGAAACCTTGGGGCGAGTCATGGGACACCTGTGTGACTTGAGTTGACCCCTTGTCACCGATTTCTTCACATGAGACAAATTCATAACTTTCACAAAGATTATGAATCGAGTTGGGAATGTATATCGAATTCCGGCACCTGCGCACCATCAAGGCGATCCATGAAACCGGGGGGCTGGCCCGGGCGGCCGACGTTCTGGGGATTACCCAGTCGGCCCTGTCCCATCAGATCAAGGGGATCGAGGATCAGGCGGGCGTCGAATTGTTCGTGCGCCGGTCGAAACCTTTGAAGCTGTCTGCGGCGGGCAAGAAACTCCTCTCCGCCGCCGACGACATCCTGCCCCGCATGGCCGCGCTGGAGGCGGAATTCGCCGGGCTGATCTCGGGCAAGGCGGGGCGCTTGCATATCGCTATCGAATGCCACGCCTGTTTCGAATGGCTGTTCCCGGTGCTGGAACAGTTCCGCAAGGCCTGGCCCGAGGTGGACGTGGACATCCGTCCCGGCCTAGCCTTCGATGCCATGCCCGCGCTGCGCAAGGAGGAGGTGGATGTTGTCATCTCCTCGGACCCGGAAACCCTGCCGGGTGTCGACTTCACGCCGCTCTTCGACTACGCCCCGGTCTTCGTGGCCTCTTCGCACAACCCGCTGGCCGACAAGGCGGTGATCGAGGCCGAGGATTTCCGGGGCCAGACCCTGATCACCTATCCGGTGGACCGGGCGCGTCTGGATATCTTCAAGATGCTGCTGTCCCCGGCCAAGGTTGAACCGGCGGCGGTGCGGCAGGTGGAATTGACGGCGGTGATCCTGATGCTGGTGGCGTCGGACCGGGGGGTGTCTGTGCTGCCCGACTGGGTGGTGCGTCAGGTGAAAACCTCGTCCGATTATGTCACCCGTCCATTGGTCCGGCCCGAGGGGATCACCCGGCGGCTGTTCGCAGCGACCCGGGAAGAAGACACCGCACGCCCCTACATGGCGCATTTTGCGCGTCTGGCCCGTCAGGAGGCGGTCAAGTTGCAGAGACCTTAGTCAGCGGTGGCCATGTCAGCGTGCCGGTTCTTGGCTCGATCAGCCGCCAGTCGGCATGCAGGCGCAGCTTGGTTTCGGCCAGCGGTTGCGCGCGGCCGAACAGGAACCCCTGACCATATCGGCATCCGAGCTGCCGCAGGTGGTTCATCTGCGCCTCTGTCTCGACCCCTTCGGCGATGGTCGTCACACCCAGCCCGCTGGCCATCGACAAGAACCCCCGCACCAGAACCTCGGCCTTGGGGTCCCGCCCAAGATCCCGGACAAAACTGGTGTCGATCTTCAACTCGTCGAACTCCAACTCGCGCAGATGCTGGAACGAGGCGAAGCCGGTGCCGAAATCATCGAGCGAGACCCGCTGCCCGGCAGCGCGGAAATGGCTGATCGCCGCCCGGATCGCATCCCCTGACCGGGCAAAAAACACATCCTCAGTGATCTCCAGTGTGACCAGGTGGCGGACCCGCGAATGGCGGGCAAGAAGACTGTCCAGCCCCTCCCGGCCAGAGCGGGTTGCCAGTGCAACCTCGGGGACGTTGATGGACACCTGACCCGGCGACAGCCCTTCGCCCACCATGTCATCCAGATCGTTCAGGACCGCGCGGGCCATGTGTTGCAGGAAATCGCCCTGCAGGCCCAACTCGTCGATCTGCGGCAGGAAATTATCCGGCGTCAGAAGCCCCCGCATCGGGTGGTCCCAGCGGGCCAGCGCCTCGAACCCGATGATGGCACCGGTCTCAAAGCAGACCTTGGGCTGGTAATAGGGTTTGATCTCGCGCGCGGCCATGGATGCGATCAGGACCTTGCGGTCTTCAAGGCTGGCGCGCTTCTGGAAATCCTCGGGCCGGAACAGAACCGCGCTATGGGCGTTGTCGCGCAGGGACTTGGCCCGATACATCGCCTGATCGGCGGCCTTGCACAGGGAATCCACCCTGTGCCCCGCATGGCGGGTCAGCCCGATCCCGACACTTGCCCCGACGGTCAGGTGCTTGTCATCCACGATGATCGGTTTCTGGATCTCGAACGAGACATATTCGGCCAGACGCCGCGCCGCCGGTTCAGAGTTGATGGATCGGAACGCCATGGCGAATTCATCCCCCCCAAGACGGGCGATGATCCCGGTCTGCCCGGCCAGCGCCAGCAGCCGTTCTGCAATCGTCCGCAGCACCTGATCGCCTGCGTCGTGGCTGTAGGTGTCGTTGATCGGCTTGAACCCATCCAGATCGATAATGAAGACCGCCACGTCCGTCCTGCCGCGCCGGGCCGCCAGCATCTCTTCCAGCGCCTCGTCAAAGGCATTTCGGTTCAGCAATCCAGTCAGCGGATCATGGCGCGAGATATGTTCCAGTGCCCGCAGTCGGGTATTGGCCTCGTCCCGGGCGGCGTTGAGGGCCCGGCGGGTATCTTTCTGTTTGTGCAGGGTTTCGATGGTGTTGAAGCAATAGACGACCATGAAGGCCGTCGTGATCAGCCATTCCTCTCGGCCAGCGGGGCCATAGTCGATCTGAGACGCCAGCCAGAAAATCGCGAAACTGGTCAGGAAGGTCGGGACCATCAGTGTCCAGTTATACAGTGGCAGGGTCGCGAAATTATTGGTGGTGTGCACGAATATCCCGAAGATCCACAGATATCCGGCCAGCAGCATCGCCGTCGTCGGGGTCGAGGCCAGCACCAGAGCGGGGGAGACATAAACCACGGTGCTTGCAAGGTTCAGCAGCCAGATCGCCGACATCAGCGGGATCGGGATTTTTCTGAAATTCGACGGGATTTTGCGATACATGAGGTAAGAGGCGCATTCCGCGGCCGCCACCAGCCCCAGAAACCAATGCGAAAACGTGATCTGGCCAAGAAATTGCAATAGCGCGACCAGCATCAGGGCCGATGCGATCCGTTTCAGGCGATCCCGCGCCTCGATATGAACGACGATGCTTGTCTGATACCGAAGCTTGTCGATCGTTAACCCGAACATTTCACCGACCCGTATTGTCCCGGCCAGAGTGTCGCGCGAAGGGATAACCAAATGGTTAACGCCCTGAGCCGCGCCGCGCCCCCTTGCCCCGGGCGGGTCAAGCGCCTATACGCCCGGCCTGACCCCTTTTGCGGAGCCTGCCCAATGCAATTCAGCGCCAATCTCAACGTGATGATGAAGACCGCCCGCACCGCCGGCCGGTCGTTGCTGAAGGATTTCACCGAGGTGGAAAACCTGCAGGTCTCGTCCAAAGGCCCGGGTGACTTCGTCAGCAAGGCCGATCACCGAGCCGAAGAGATCATCCGCGAGGCGCTGATGGCCGCCCGCCCGACCTATGGGTTCCTGGGTGAAGAGGGCAAGGAAATCGACGGCGAAGACCCGACCCGCCGCTGGGTCGTCGATCCGCTGGACGGAACCACGAACTTCTTGCACGGGCTGCCGCATTGGGCTGTGTCCATCGCGCTGGAACACAAGGGGCAGATCGTGTCGGGGGTCATCTATGACCCGGTCAAGGACGAGATGTTCCATGCTGAAAAAGGCGCTGGCGCCTGGATGAACCAAAGCCGGATCCGCGTGTCGGGCCGGTCGCGGATGATCGAATGCATCTTTGCCACCGGGCTGCCCTTCGGTGGCCGGTCGGACCTGCCCGAGACGCTGAAAGACCTTGGCCGGCTTCTGCCTGCCGTGGCCGGGGTGCGCCGGTTCGGCGCCGCCGCGCTGGACCTCGCCTATGTGGCGGCGGGCCGCTACGACGGGTTCTGGGAACGGCGCCTGAACGCCTGGGACATGGCTGCCGGGCTTGTGATCGCGAAAGAGGCGGGTGCCTTCGTCGAACCGCTGAACCCCGGCGGCGACATCCTTGCCGATGGCGAGGTGATCTGCGCCAACGAGCCGATCTTCCCGCAATTCGCCAAGGTGATCCGCGGCGCCTGAGCGGTCAAAATTTCGTCCCAATCCGATGATAGGCGGCCCGCATGGACCGCCTTTTGTCATTTCTGCACTGCTTTCACGCCCAAGAGGACGGGGCCGCGACCGTTGATTGGGTCGTGGGCACCGCCGCCGCCGTGATGCTTGGGATCGCGGTGATGAATTCAGTCGGCAACGGGGCCAAGGCCCTCGCCGACAAGATCTCGGCCACCATCGCGGGGATCGAGTTTATCTGGGTGCCGGAAGAGACCGGCGGTACCTGACAGGTCAGGTAGGTCAAGACCCACCTTACAAAGGCATATCCCGACCCCGTAAGGTGGGTTTCAACCCACCATCCCCTTACCCACCCAAGGGCGCGAACAGGTCAACCTCGTACCCGTCGGGGTCCACGACGGTGGCATAGCGCTGACCCCAGAAGGCATCCCAGGGCTGGGTCTTGACGGTGAACCCGGCGGCGGCCACCGCTGCGGCGACGCTGTCCACCTCGGTCGGGCTTTCGCACAGAAGGGCAAAGGCGGAATGGGTGGCCGGGGCCGGCGGGCGGCCCGACAGTTTCTCGGCCAGTGCCGCGCTGTCGATCATCAGTCGCGCCTCGCCGGGCAGCGGGACTGCCTCAATATGCTGGGCGTCTGCGGGCACCTCGGGGATGTCAAACCCAAGACAGCGGTAGAAGGCGACAGAGCGGGCCATGTCACGGGCGGTGATGGCGACGGCGTCGATACGGGGGCGGGGCATGGCGGGGTCCTTCACTTGCGGCGGCGAACGGTGGGAATGCGGCTGTCGATCCTTGTATAGCGAGCCTCGGGGTGGGGCGGGTGCCCATCGGTGCGCGACCAGAAGGCCGTGGCCCCCTTACGTAGCCAGCGCGGCAGGGCAAGGGCAATCCCGACAAGGAATCCGCCCGCATGGGCCCAATAGGCAACCCCGCCCGCCTGTCCGCTGTCGCCGACGCCGCTGAACAGCTGCAGCCCGAACCAGACGCCCAGCACGATCCAGGCGGGGATCGGGATGATCCGGAAAAAGAAGATGATGATGATCAGCACATCGACCTGCGCCTTGGGGAAGAACAGCAGATAGGCCCCCATCACCCCCGCAATCGCCCCCGAGGCTCCGATCATCGGCACGTTCGAGGACGGGGCCGAGGCATATTGCGCTAGCCCCGCACCCACGCCCGCAGCCAGGTAGAACAGGAGGAACCCGACATGGCCCATCTCCTCTTCCATGTTGTCGCCGAAAATCCATAGAAACAGCATGTTACCGGCCAGATGCAGGAACCCGCCATGCAGGAACTGCGAGGTTATCAGCGCCAGCGGGTTATCTCCGGAGGACAGCCGGTCAGGGATCAGGGCGTAATGCCAGTAAAGTTTTGCCAGATCGCGGTCGGTCTGAAAGACCGTCACCGTAAGGATGAAAACCGAAATATTCAGGATAATCAGGGCATAGGTGACAAAGGCCACCTTCTCAGAGGGGTTATGATCGCGGATCGGGAACATCGGTCTTCCGGCAATTGGGTCGCGGCCAGACTAGCGGATTGGCCCGCCGCGTCACCATGGAAACTGGGGTTAACATCAAGGCGTTTGCATTTGTGATGTTTGACTTACCGCGCCAGGTCATGAGCTGCGTCGACTGAAAGCTGCGCAACCCCAAATCGCGACCAGCCATGCCGCGACAATTTGAATGAAGACCAAGCCGTAGTGCAAATATTCAGACCTGCCGGCGCCGAAGGTATGGACCACTTCACCGGCGATACTATCCGGCCAACCTGTGATCCCGAGGAACCACCACGCAAGCTGTCGAACTGTTGACGGATCGTCGTAGTGCAACTCTGCCGCGCTGGACACAAACGGGCCAAGCGCGACGATCGCTGTCCAGCCGACCATTACACTGAAACAGAATTTCGACATCGGTCCCCAAACGACTGCCTGAACAAAAAGAACCGCCCGGAACCCTCGTTTGAGAGCCGGGCGGGTGTGCTAGGGACCTTTTATCAGGCCGCGCTGCTTGCGGCCACCTCGGCCAGAAGGGCGGCGTTGCCCCCGGCGGCGGTGGTGTCGATGCAGACGTGCTGCTCGTGCAGCACATGGGCGGCGTCGGGTTGGGCGGTGACCAGCGCCACGATGGGGCCCTCGCGCCGGGCAAGGGCAGCCTCATAGGCGCGGGCGGTGTCCGCGTCGCCCCACCAGAGCACGGTCGCCAGCGGGGCCAGCACGGTCAGCGCCTCGGGCGGCACATCGCCTCCGGCCTCGACCGCGATGCCGCCCAGGGCGCGCACGGTGTCGGCCTGCGCTTTCGCGGCGGCTGCCCCCGGCCCAAGGCACAGAACCGGACCACGGGGCGAGACGCCCAGCCGGTTGGATTCCCCGGTCGGCCCCGGCATCGCCACGGGCTCGGGCATCGCGCCGGCAGGTGCGGCCTGCATCAGTGCCCCGGCCAGCGCGCCGGTGTCCGCCGCCCCGTCCCAACTGCCCACCGGCCCTGCAGCGGCGGGCGCGCGGAACCGTGTCAGGTAGTGCGGCCCACCGGCCTTTGGCCCGGTCCCAGACAACCCCTCGCCCCCGAAGGGCTGGCTGCCGACCACGGCGCCGATCTGGTTGCGGTTGACATAGATGTTGCCCGCATGGACCCGCTCCACGATGGTCTGCACCCGGTCGTCGATCCGCGTGTGCAGCCCGAAGGTCAGCCCGTAGCCGGTGGCGTTTATCCGGTCGATCACCGCCTCGATCTCGTCGGCGCGGAAGGTGGCCACATGCAAGACCGGCCCGAAAATTTCCCGCTCTAGCGCGCCGATTCCATCGACCCGGATCACCGTCGGCGACACGAAGTGTCCGCCCTTGGGTTCCGGCAGCTCGTGCAGGATGCGGCCTTCGGCGCGGGCGGCCTCGATATGGTCGCGGATGGTTTTCAGGGCCTGGGCGTCGATCACCGGGCCGATGTCGGTGGCCAGGTGCCAGGGGTTGCCGATGGACAATTCATCCATCGCGCCCTTCAGCATTTTCAACAGCTTGTCGGCAATGTCTTCCTGCACATACAGGCAGCGCAGCGCCGAACACCGTTGCCCGGCGGACCGGAAGGCGGACATGACGATATCGCGGACCGCATGTTCCGGCAGGGCGGTGGAATCGACGATCATCGCGTTCAGCCCGCCGGTTTCGGCGATCAGGGGCGTGCCGGGGGCGCAATGCGCGGCCATCGCGTCGCGGATTTTCATCGCCGTGGCGGTGGACCCGGTGAAGGCCACGCCGTTCACCCGCGCGTCTGATGTCAGGGCCGCGCCCACGCCGCCGCCACCGGGCAGTAGTTGCAGAGCCGTGCCCGGCACCCCGGCTTGATGCATCAGCGCCACCGCGCGGGTGGCGATCAGGGGCGTCTGTTCGGCGGGTTTCGCCAGAACGCCATTGCCAGCCGCGAGCGCGGCGGCCACCTGTCCGGTGAAGATCGCGAGTGGGAAGTTCCACGGGCTGATGCAGGTCCAGACGCCGCGCGGGTCGGTGGCGTCGCCCGCCGCGCGGGCCTCGGCGGCGTAGTAGCGCAGGAAATCCGCCGCCTCGCGGACCTCGCCCACTGCATCGAACATGATCTTGCCCGCCTCGCGGGCGACAAGGGCGAAAATCTCTTCTGCGTTCTCTTCGTAAAGGTCGGCGACCCGGTCCAGCACATCGGCCCGCTCGGCGGCGCTGGCCTGCCAGGGGCGGGCGGCGTCAAGTGCTGCGGCGATGTCAGAGGGGGTGGCTTCGCGCACCTCACCCACCACATCCGACAGATCGGCGGGGTTGGGCATCATGCGCGGGTCAGCCCCAGTGCCACCGGTGGCGACCATCGGCGCGGCGGTCCAGCGGTGCCCCTGATAGGGGGCGCGGCCCGCGTCGATCCCGGCCAGCGTCGGCACATGGGTAATGTCCCAGCCTTTGGAATTGCGGCGATGCGGCGCGAACAGCTCTGGCCCCGTTGGCAGGTGCAGCCCTTGCCCCAGCGCGTCGAACGGGCAGGCGGCAACCACCTCGGCCGGGACGTCTTCGTCCACGATCTGGTTGACGAAGCTGGAGTTGGCCCCGTTTTCCAGCAACCGCCGGACAAGGTAGGCCAGAAGGTCTTCATGCGCGCCTACCGGGGCATAGACGCGGCAGCGGGTGCCTTCGGCCTTCAGAACGATGGTGTGCAGTGCCTCGCCCATGCCGTGCAGCCGCTGGAATTCATAGTCGGCGGGCGTGCGGCCCATGTCGCGGGCCATATGCAGGATCGCGGCGACCGTGTGGGCGTTATGGGTAGCGAATTGCGGGTAGATGCGGTCGGTCATGCCCAGAAGCTTGCGGGCGTTGCCGATATAGGAAATGTCAGTGGCCTCTTTCCGGGTGAAGACCGGGAACCCTTCCATCCCTTCGACCTGCGCGCGCTTGATCTCGGCATCCCAATAGGCGCCCTTTACAAGGCGGACCATGATCCGGCGGTCATGCTTTTCGGCCATGGCGTGCAACCAGTCGATCACATGGCTGGCGCGCTGGCCAAAGGCCTGCACCACCACGCCGAACCCGTCCCACCCCTTCAGGGCCGGTTCTGACAGGACGGCTTCGATCACATCCAGCGACAGGGACAGGCGGTCGGCCTCTTCCGCGTCGATGTTCAATCCCATGCCCGCCGATTTCGCCAAAAGGGCCAGCGACCGCAGGCGCGGGACCAGTTCGTCCATGACCCGCGCCTTCTGGGCCTGTTCATAGCGGGCGTGCAGCGCCGACAGCTTGACCGAGATGCCGGGGTTTTCCGCCACCGACCCCTTGTCGCAATGGTCCGCGATAGACGAAATCGCGCGGGAATAGGCGAGGTGGAAATGCTTGGCGTCATCCTCGGTCCGGGCCGCTTCGCCCAGCATGTCGTAGGAATAGGTGAACCCTTTGGCCTGCATCCCCTGCGCCCGCTTCATCGCGGCCTGAATGGTTTCGCCCAGAACGAACTGGCGGCCCATTTCCTTCATCGCGCGGGCCACGGCGGTGCGGATCACCGGTTCGCCCAGCCGCTTGATCGCGCCACGCATCACCCGGCTCAGGCCGGTGCCTTCATCATCCAGAACCTTGCCGGTCAGCAAAAGCGCCCAGGTCGAGGCATTGACGAGCGACGAGGCCGAATGCCCAAGGTGCTTGCCCCAGTCCGACGGCGCGATCTTGTCTTCGATCAGCGCGTCGATGGTATCGGCGTCCGGCACCCGCAACAGGGCCTCGGCCAGACACATCAGCGCGATGCCTTCCTCGGTTGACAGGCCGTATTCAGCCAGAAACACTTCCATCAGGCCGGGATCGGCGGCGTCGCGGATCTGGCGGACAAGGTCGGCCCCCTTCGCGGCGATCTGTGCGCGGTCCGCAGCGGTCAGGGCGGCGGTGCGGGTCAGCCGGTCGATCACCGGGCCCTCGGGGGCATAGAGTGCGGCGTCGATATCGGTGCGGATCTGGGCAAGCGAGGGGTGGGACATGAATCACTCCATAGATGATCTTCCCAAGATACAGCATTGTTGCTGGGCGGTTCGCCTGCTATTGATCCAAGTGAAAGCCATTCGGACCGAAAAACAGGCCAAACCATGACCGAACGATTTTCCGACATCGACCCATTCGACCGCAAGATCCTGGACGTGCTTGCGGTCGAGGGCCGGATCAGCGTGACCGAACTCGCCCGCCGCATCGGCCTGTCCAAATCGCCGACGCAGGCGCGTCTGAAGCGGCTGGAGGAATCCGGCGTGATCCGTGGCTACCGCGCCCTGTTCGATCCGATCCGGCTGGGCCGCGATCACGTCGCCTTTGTCGAGGTGAAGCTGACCGACACCCGCGAAGCCGCGCTTGCGGAATTCAACGCCGCTGTCCTGAAAATCGCCGAGGTGGAACAATGTCACCTGATCGCCGGGGCCTTTGACTACCTGCTGAAGGTGCGCACCGCGTCGATGTCCGGATACCGGCTGGTTCTGGCGGAAAAGATTTCCACGCTGCCCTATCTTGCCAATACATCGACCTATGTGGCGATGCAGGCGGTCAAGGAAGAGGGGCTTGCCCCCGCCGCGCCGGCCTGACCAAATGCGGCAAATGTCAGGGAGTAACCAGTGAAACAGCGTATGAGTCACCGGCCGCGCCGGATTGGGCAGCGGGAATGGCTTCCCTTCATCCTGCATTCTTCGGCAGTTGTTCTAAGCGGCCTGCTGCTATTTCTCGGGGTCTTTTCCGGAGTTGCGGAAAAGGCGCTGGGTATCCTCTTCATGCTGCTTCTGATGACGCTGAAAGTGGCCTTTCACGAATTCGGCCATGCGATCATCGCCTACCGGGCCGGGGACTATACGGTGCGCAGTTCCGGTTACCTCACGCTCAATATCCTGCGCTATTCCGATCCCTTCACCTCGATCCTTCTGCCGGGGCTGATCTTCATCTGGTCGGGCATCTTCCTGCCCGGCGGCGCGGTCTATCTGAACCCTGCACTGATCGACCAGAGAAAGAAGCTTTGGGTCGATCTGGGCGGAATCATCATGGATATCCTGACCCTGATCGCCCTGATCTTCATTGCCTATTCGACGTTTTCCCTCGGGTCGAAAACCTATGTCGCGCTGATGTCGACGGCGATCTACCTGTCGATCGGGTTCATCCTCTTCAACCTCTTGCCGATCCCGCCGCTGGATGGCTATTCCGCGCTGGCCGAGCTGGCCCCGGCCCGGATCCGTGAAACCATGTATCGGATCCGCGCACAGGCCGGGTTCATGATCCTGATGGCGGTGTTTTTCCTTGCCCGCGACCTGTTCGGATTTCTTTGGGAGGCGGCCCGGTTCCTCTATGCCCTTACCGGCCTTGATTTGATGTTCGCCTATTGGGGGCTACAGATGATCCGGCTGTTCTGATCCCTTGGCGGGGCCCGGCAGCTCTGCTAAGCCCCGGCCACAGAGCCCGCGTGGTGGAATGGTAGACATCGGAGACTTAAAATCTCTTGGCCGAAAGGCCGTGCCGGTTCGAGTCCGGCCGCGGGTACCACCCCTGATCCCCGAAAACCGTTGATATCACCGCCCCCTTGCGCCATTCAGTCCGCGCCGACGCACGCGCGGCCAAGGGACAAGGGACAGCCATGACCACCGCCACCCCGGCACAGATCAGCATCGACGGTGTGACCGTGCAGCTGGGCGAGGTGCGGGCGCTGGACGGGCTATCGGTGCAGACCGCCGACCGGCGGATCGGGATCGTGGGGCGCAACGGGTCCGGCAAATCGACACTGGCGCGGGTGCTGTGTGGTCTGATCGCGCCCGAGGCGGGCCAGACCCGGGTGGGTGGCGTTGACGTTCTGACCGACCGCAAGGCGGCGATCCGCACGGTGGGCCTGTTGTTCCAGAACCCTGACCACCAGATCATCTTCCCGACCGTCGACGAAGAGATTTCCTTTGGCCTGCGGCAGTTGGGGCAGGGCAAGGGGGCGGCAGCCGGTGCCACGGCGCGGATGCTGGCCCGCTTTGGCAAATCCCATTGGACGGGACGCTCCGTCGCCACCCTCAGCCAGGGCCAGCGACACCTAGTCTGCCTGATGGCGGTCCTTGCGATGGACCCGGCGGTGATCGTTCTGGACGAACCGTTTTCCGGCCTCGACATCCCGACCACGCGGGCTCTAACCCGCTATCTGGACGCGCTGCCACAGACGTTGGTGCATATCACCCACGATCCGGCTGTGATCGCCGGATATGACCGGGTTATCTGGCTGGAGCGGGGCAAGGTCATAGGGGATGGTGCCCCGGGTACGGTGCTTCCCGCCTACCGCGCCGCGATGGAACAGGAGTTGCCCGATGCTGGCGCTGACCTCTGACATTCAGACCCCGTTTCACCGGCTTCGGGCGGGATGGAAGCTGGCCGCTTTGTCGCTGTCCACCGTTGGGCTGTTCGCCCTGCAATCGCCCCTTTGGCTGGCCGGTGCGGCGGCTGTCACTGCCGGGTTTTACCTGACCGGCGGGGTGCGGTTCGCCCGGCTTGGCCTGCGGATGCTGCGGCCCCTGTGGCTGGTGCTTGCGCTGATCCTTTTGTGGCATGTGGTGACGGGGGATTGGGCCCGTGGGTCCGCGATCTGCCTGCGGCTGGGCACGGCGGTGGCGCTGGCCAACCTTGTGACGCTGACGACGAAACTGTCCGACATGATCGACGTGCTGATGTGGCTGCTGTCGCCCCTCCGCGCGATTGGTCTGCGCACGGCACCCGTTGCGCTGGCCATTGCGCTGGTCGTCCGCTTTGTCCCGGTGCTGGGCGACCGGGCGCGCAGCCTGACGCAAGCCTGGAAGGCCCGGTCCACCCGACCGCCCGCATGGCGGATCGTCCTGCCCCTGACTCTGTCCGCCCTTGACGATGCCGACCATGTGGCCGAGGCGCTGCGCGCGCGCGGCGGGGTGGCGGCAGAGTTTCGGCCCTGATACACCGCCCCTGACATTACGGAGGACCCCCGATGCAAAGCCCCGAGAAATCCATCGCCCTGATCGCCCTCTTTGCCGCGCTGACCGCCGCGCTGGGGCTGATCCCGCAGTTCACCATGCCCTGGGGCGTGCCGATCACCGCCCAAAGCCTTGGGGTGATGCTGGCCGGGGCGGTTCTGGGCGCGAAACGGGGCGGGCTGTCGATGCTTCTCTTCGTGGGGCTGGTCGCCCTTGGTCTGCCGCTTCTGGCGGGCGGGCGCGGGGGGTTGGGCGTCTTTGCCTCGCCCACCGCCGGGTTCGTCGTGGGCTTTCCGGTGGCCGCCTTTGTCACCGGTCTGGTGATGGAACGGCTGCGTGGCCCGATCGCACTGTCGGCCGGGGTGGCTGCGGCCATCGGCGGGGTGCTGGTCCTGTATGCCTTTGGCATGGTGGGCTTCTACCTGCTGACCGACCGGACCCTGTTTGCCGCCATCGGCATCCTGTGGGTCTATATCCCCGGCGATCTGGTCAAGGTCGTGGTGACGGGCCTGATCGTTCGGGGGCTGTATCAGGCCCGGCCCGGCGCGATCCTGTCGCGGGGCTGATATGACGCCGGGCGGCGACAGCCTGTTTGAACGGCGCACCTCGGTCCGGGCGTTTCTGGACCGACCCGTCGACAAGGCACAGGTCGCCGACCTTCTGCACATCGCCCGCATGGCGCCCAGCGGGGCCAACCTGCAACCGGGGCGGTTCCATGTGCTGGCCGGCAGGCCCTTGGCCGAGTTTTCCGCCGCGCTGACCGGCGCGGAGGCCGCGGGCAGTCCGCATGACGCCGATTATTCCTATTTTCCCCGCCCGATGCCGGCCGAATTGAAGGCGCTGCAACGGGCGGCGGGCTTTGCCCTTTATGCGGCCCTTGGCATCGACAAGCGCGATCTTGATGGGCGGCGGGCGCAGTTCGACCGCAATTACCGGTTCTTCGATGCGCCGGTGGGTATTGTCGTCACCATCCGGCCCGACATGGGCAAAGGGTGCTTCATGGATCTGGGCATGTGCCTGCAAACCTTCCTTCTGGCTGCGACCGATGCGGGGCTTGGGGCCTGCGGGATCGGCGCGCTGGCCAACCACGGGCGGCTGGTGCACGACCATCTGGGGCTGGGCGCGGACGAGTTGGTCGTCTGTGGCATCGCGCTGGGGCACCCTGACTGGGATCACCCGGTGAACCAGTTCCGGACCGAGCGGCTTTCGGTCGAAGAGTTCGCGACCTTCCGGGGGTTTGACTAGGGGCAGGACCAGCGCGGGCTATGCGATCTACCTAGATTTCCAGAACCAGCGCCGATCCAATCCCGCCTGCCGCCGCGATTGCGGCGACCCCCGCTCCGCCCGTCCGTGTGACCTCGTGAAACAGGCGCACGGCCAGGACCGCGCCGGAAGCCCCCACCGGATGCCCCCGCGCCAGCGCCCCGCCGCCGGGATTGACGATGGCAGGGTCCAGCCCTGCGCCCTCGACACAGGCGATGGCCTGCACGGCATAGGCCTCCATCACCTCGGCCACCGACAGGTCCGCCGCAGCCCGCCCCGCCAGCGTCCGGCCAATCGCCGCCACGGGGGCCAGACCGGGCATGTCCGGCGCCCCTCCGACCGAGGCAAAACCAGTAATCCGGGGCGCATCCGGGGCAAGGTCCGCCGCGACGACAAGGCAGAACGCCGCCCCATCCGCCGCGACGGCGGCGTTGGCGTGGGTAATGGGGCCGGTGATCACCTTGGCCCGCGCGGCCAGCGCCGGGGTCAGGTCACGGGTGAAACTGTCGGCCACCACGCCAGCCACGGGCACGATCTCGGACGCCAGCCTGTCGCGCGCCGCAAGGGCCTTGGCATGGCTGTCCACGGCCCAGGCGTCCTGCCGGTCGCGCCCGATCCCCAATCGCTGGGCAAGCGCGGCGGCGGCTTCTTCCATCTCGGGGTCGCGGTTGGGGAAGGGGGTGAAGGGCGGGCGGTCATAGGGGATTGGGTCGCCTGACGCCGGCACATGGGACCGCAGGGGGCGGCGGGAATAGCTCTCGGCCCCGCCCGCGATCACGACGCGGACCTGTCCGCTTTCGACAAGCGCCTTTGCCAGACCGATGGCGTCCAGCCCCCCGGCGCATTGACGGTCGATGCTCAACCCCGCGACGGTCTCGGGCAGACCGGCGGCAAGGGCGGCCAGCCGCGCGGGATTGCCACCGCCGCCCATGGCATTGGACAGGATCACCTCGTCCACGGCCTCCGGTGCGATCCCCGCGTCGTCCAGAAGCGCCCGGATCACCGGCGCGGCAAGGTCGTGGATGGACAGGGCCGACAGCGCCCCGCCCCTTGGGCAGACTGCGGTGCGGCGGGCGGCAAGGATGCGGGCGGTCATGCGCCACCCTCGACCAATCGGGACAGGGCGCGCAAGTCCGTCTTGCCGCCGGGCAGCAGTGGCCAGTCGGGCAGGGGCCGCAGCCAACGGGGCGCAATGCCGGGGCCAAGGGCCGCGCGGCAGGCAGCCATCAGCACCTCGGGCGCGGCGTCGCCTGCGTAGAACCCCACCGGCACCGCACCACGTTTGGCATCGGTCAGGGGCAGGATGGCGGCATGGGTCACGCCGGGCTGGGCGGTCAGCACCGCCTCGATCGTCTCGGGGTGCAGGTTGCGGTCGGCCACGGTGAACATGCGGTCGGCGCGGCCCGTCAGGAACAGGTTGCCCGCGTCGTCCAGATATCCGGTTTCCCCGACCGTCACCCATCCGTCGACGATCTGTGTGCCGTCGGAATGTCCCACCGCGTAGCCGTCAAACAGATAAGGGCTGCGGAGCCAGACTAGGCTGGCTTCGTCCACCCGCAGGTCAACACCGGGATAGGGGCGACCGACCGACTCCTCGGGCGTGGTCGCATCCGACAGGGTGGCGAAACTGGTTTCCGCCGCGCCGTAGAACACCTCGACCGATGCATTCGGGGCAAGACGGGCAAGGGCGGCGCGTTGGGCCGCGCCAAAGGCACCGCCGCCCACTGCCACATGGCGCAGGGCGGGCAGGGGGCGGTCGGCTTGCACGATCTGCCCCACTTGGGTCGGAGTCGCGTAAAGCAGCGTCACCCCGTCCAGCGCCGCAGCCTGCCGGTCCGGGCGCAGGCCGGTCAGGACATCGACGGTCACCCCAAGATGCAGCCCTTCGACAAGCGCATAAAGCGACAGGGATTGATCCAACCCGCCCAGAACCGCCAACCGATCGTCCGGGGTGACGCCCCAACGGCGTGCTGTTTCCCGAAAACTGGCAATCCATGACGCGTGACTGCGGCGAATGCGTTTCGGCGCGCCCGTCGACCCGGACGTGGCGGTATGAAATGTTCCCGCCGGTTCCTGCAGCCCTGCCGGGGTCACTGACACGCAAAACGGCGCCCCGCTTGCCAGACAGCCGACCAGCGCGGGCAACGCATCGGCAAGGGGCAGGGGGGCGATGTCGCACACGGGCACCGGGCCGGGCGGGCAGGGCGCGGCGCTGCTGCGCAGGGCCACGGGCTGCCCGGCGATTGTCAGCCGGGCCGCCGCATGGATATGGAACCGGTCAGTCGCGGGTTCCGGCAAAGCGGACCTGCCAGTCTTCCCGAGCCTCGTCGCTGATCTTGGAAAACAGGTTGTCGGGCACGGTGAAAGCATGGCCGGGGGCCAGCCGGGTCAGGGCCGACGCGGCGCTGTACGGCCAGTCGGCGGACACGCCCATTGCGGTCGCCATCGCCTCTGCCGCATCCGGGATGAAGGGGGCGGACAGGGCGGCGTAAAGCGGGATCAGGTTCAGTGCGAAGCGGACCTGCGCGGCGGCGGTGTCCGGGTCTTCCTTGAAGGTGGCCCAAGGGGCTGCCTCTTGCAGGTATTCATTGCCCAGCACCCAGATCGCCCGCAGTTCGGCGGCGGATTTGCGGACCTCGATGGTGTCCATAAACCCCTCGTAGGTGGTGATCCGGTCCTGAAGCGCCGCGATCAGCGCCTCTTCACGCGGGCCATAGGCACCGCCTTCGGGGACCACTTCGCCGAACTTCGACCGGCAAAACTTGGTCACGCGGGACACGAAATTGCCCAGCACATCGGCCAGATCCTTGTTCACCGAGGTCTGGAAGTTCTCCCAAGTGAATTCACTGTCGGAACTTTCCGGCGCGTGGGACAGAAGCCACCAGCGCCAGTAGTCGGCGGGCAGAATCTCAAGCGCCTGATCCATGAACACGCCGCGCCCGCGCGATGTGCTGAACTGGCCGCCGTCATAGTTGAGGTAGTTGAACGATTTGATGAAATCGACAAGCTTCCACGGCTCGCCGGACCCAAGGATCGTGGCGGGGAAGGACAGGGTATGGAAGGGCACGTTATCCTTGCCCATGAACTGGGTATAGGTCACGTCCTCCGCACCCTTGTCGGTGCGCCACCAGCGTTCCCAATCGTCGCCTTTGCCCGCTTCGACCCATTCCGAGCCGCAGGCGATATATTCGATGGGCGCGTCGAACCAGACGTAGAAGACCTTGCCTTCCATGCCCGGCCAATCCTCGTCCCCCTTCTTGACCGGGATGCCCCAGTCCAGATCGCGGGTAATGCCCCGGTCCTGCAAGCCGTCTCCGTCGTTCAGCCATTTCTTGGCGATCGAGGTGGTCAGCACTGGCCATCCTTCGCGGGTGTCGATCCATTCCTCCAATTGGTCCTTGAGGTTGGACTGACACAGATAGAGGTGCTTGGTTTCCCGCATCTCAAGGTCGGTCGAGCCGGAGATCGTCGAGTGCGGGTTGATCAGGTCCACCGGGTCTAGTTGCTTGGTGCAATTGTCGCACTGGTCGCCACGGGCGCTGTCGAAGCCGCAGTTGGGGCAGGTGCCTTCGATATAGCGATCGGGCAGGAACCGGCCGTCGGCGTGGGAATACATCTGCTTTTCGCTGACTTCGCGGATCAGCCCGGCCTCGGCCAGTCGCCCCGCGAAATGCTGGGTCAGCTTGTGGTTCTGCGGGCTGGACGAGCGGCCGAAATGGTCAAATGACAGGCGAAAACCTTCGGCGATGCGGGTCTGAACCTCGTGCATCTCGGCGCAGTATTCGGCGACGGGCTTGCCGGCCTTGGCCGCGGCCAGTTCCGCCGGGGTGCCGTGTTCATCGGTGGCGCACAGAAACAGCACCTCGTTGCCGCGCTCGCGTTGGTAGCGGGCGAAGAGGTCGGCGGGAAGCTGGCTGCCCACGAGGTTCCCAAGGTGCTTGATCCCGTTGATGTAAGGGATCGCAGAGGTGATCAGATGCCGTGCCATATCCATGCCTGCCAAAATCGTTCCGCGCTTTCATAGTGGACCGGGGCGCGGGATGAAAGACGTGGTTGCGCCGCGCCTAGCGCGCCACGACGATATCGGCACAAAGCCCGCCCATATCGGCGCTTTCGCCCAGTCGCAGGGTGCCCCCATGCAGCCGGGCGATGTCGGCCACGATCGCCAGCCCAAGGCCCACACCGGTGCCGCGGTTCTGGTTGCGGGCCGGGTCCAGCCGGGTGAAGGGGCGCATCGCCTCGTCCCGCTGGTCGGCGGGAATGCCGGGGCCGTTATCCTCGACCCGGAACCGCAGGGTGCGGTCGCTTGCGGTCAGCGACAGCCGCACCTTGCCGCCATAGCGCAGCCCGTTGCCAATCAGGTTTTCCAGCGCCCGGCGCAGGGCCATGGGGCGCAGCATCACCTGTGCCGTGTCGTCGATTCCGTCGATCCGGCCCAGTTCCACCGCTCGGCCCGCCCGCGCCGAATCCCCGGCCACCTGCCGCAGAAAGGCGACCGGGTCGGTCGGTTCCGGGGCGTCGGCGGCGTCCTCGCGGCCGTAGTCCAGGAATGCATCCACCAGCCGCTCCATGTCCGCCACGTCGCGGACCATCGGTTCGGCCTCCTCCTCGTCCATCATCGACAGGCCAAGGCGCAGCCGGGTCAGGGGGGTGCGCAGATCGTGGCTGATGCCCGACAGCATCATCGTCCGGGCCTGTGTCTGGCGTTCGATCCGGGCGCGCATTTCCAGAAACGCCATCCCGGCGGCCCGCACTTCGACCGCGCCCGACGGGGTATAGGGGACGACCCGGCCTTTGCCATAATCGGCGGCGGCATCGGCCATCCGCTTGATCGGGCGCAGCTGGTTGCGCAGGAACAGATAGGCGATCAGGGTCATCAACGCACCCATCACCACCATGATCACGATCAGCTGGTGCGGGTTTGACGCCGACACCCGCGACCGGCCAAAGCTCAGAACGGCAGGCCCTTCCGGCGTGTCGAGCAGGATATGCACCTCGCGAAAGTTGGACAGGTCGGTCGGGCCCAGCCCGGGGATCGCGGCGCTGAAGATATCCAGCATCACCCGGCCCGACAGGTCATAGAAGGGTCGGGCCGCGACAACCGCATCCGGGGCGGCATCGAACACCAGATCGAAATCCAGGGCGTCGGCGATCCGCCCGGCTTCGGCCCGCGCGGCGGCGCTGTCCGGGGCGGCGGCCATCTCGTCCAGCAGAAAGGTGATCTCCTGCACCACGGCCCGCGACATGATCTCGGTCACGCCTTCGAAATGGCGCTGGATGAAGACCAGCGATACGATCAGCTGCAGCATGACGACAGGGAACACGAGGATCAGCGCCGCGCGTCCGTAAAGCCCTCGGGGCATGTAGCGTTTGAGCCATTGGAAGACCATGACGGGCAGGCTAGCTTGGGCCGGGGCAAGAGGGAAGAGAATGCAGGACGAGACAGGCAAACGGGTTGATCTGGGGGGCGGGATTTCGCGGGTGCTGGCCCCGAACCCGTCGCCGATGACGCTGTTTGGGACCAACAGCTATCTGATCGGCACGGATGAGATTGCGGTGGTCGATCCCGGCCCGGATGACCCGACCCATCTTGAGGCACTTCTGGCCGCGATCGGAGGCCGGCCCGTGTCCCATGTCATCGTCACCCATAGCCACGTGGACCATTCGCCCCTTGCCGCGCGGCTGGCGGGCCGCGTCGATGCGCCGGTCGTGGCCTTTGGCGACAGCAGGGCGGGGCGGTCCGAGGTGATGGACCGGCTGGCCGCTGATGGGCTGACCGGGGGTGGCGAGGGGGTAGACCCGCTGTTCGGGCCCGACCAGACCATCGCAGATGGCGGGGTGCTACAAGGGGCGGGGTGGGAGGCCGAGGCAATCCACACCCCCGGCCATTTCGGCAACCACATCTGCCTGCGGGTCGGCGATTCGCTTCTGTCGGGGGATCACGTCATGGGCTGGGCCAGCACGCTGGTATCGCCGCCCGACGGCGACCTGACCGATTTCATGGACTCCTGCGAAAAGCTGCGGGGGATCGGGGTGGCGCGGCACCTGCCCGGGCACGGGCATCCGGTGCCGGACCCGGACAAACGGATCGACTGGCTGATCGGGCATCGCCGGGGGCGCGAGGCGCAAATCCTCGCCACTCTCGCACAGGGTACGGCCACGGCGCGCGACCTGACCCTGGCCATCTACACTGACATCCCCAAGGGGATGCTGGGTATGGCCGAACGGAACGTCTTTGCGCATCTTATTGATCTGGTGGGAAAAAACCTGATATCCGCCGATCCCCAGCCCGCCATCGACGCCCGTTTTTCCATCATCTGAACTTTCCGGCCCGATTGTGCATTTTTTCCGCGAAAAGCTCTGGACGCCGGGAAAGACCGTTGCTACATACCGCCCCGTGTTCCGGCGTAGCTCAGCGGTAGAGCAGTTGACTGTTAATCAATTGGTCGTAGGTTCGATCCCTACCGCCGGAGCCAAAATTTCCTCTTTGATCTGATCGTTTCGCGATTGGCGACAGTGCCATGTTTTCGCCACATTTCTGCCGTCGCGGTGCCCGTTTTGGACTCTATGGTCAAGGAACGAGGCGGCGCAGATCGCCCGTGTTCAAGGCAGGCAGACAGAAAAGGGGTCCGACATGCTGACCCGTCCGTCAAAGACCAAGAGCGCGCCGAAGCCGGCCCCGAAGCCTCCGACCAAGGGGCAGACCGGGGCGCCGGTCCCGCTCTTCAAGGATTACGCCTCGATCTGAGGCACGCAGAACCTCCGCCGTGGCCCCGCCTCTCCCTCGGGGTCCGGTATCCTGACCGGCCAGCCTGTTGCGCGGGATCCTCCCATTGCTGCGCAGGGCTGGCCCTTTTTCCGGCTTTCGCGCGTGCCGCGGCCGGGGCATTCTGCGCCCATGTGCAGCGATATCACCACCATTCCCAACCTCGGCCCGGCCACTGCGGCGGAATTCGCCAAGGCGGGCATCACCACGGCCGAGGAGATTCGGGCGCTGGGCGCGAAGGAGGCCTACCGCCGCCTTCTGGCCGCCGGAACCCGTCCCCATTTTATCGGCTACTATGTCCTTGTGATGGGATTGCAGGGCCGCCCGTGGAACGATTGCAAGGGGGCCGAAAAGGCCGCGCTGCGCAAGGAATTCGATGCGATCAAGGCCGAAAGTTTCGATGTTGGCCGGTCGGAGCTGGAAGAGTTCATGAACCGGATCGGGCTGGTGAAACCGGGATGAAACCGGGCGCGACGATCCTCGCATGCCTGATCGCCGGGGCGGCGCTGGCCGATGACCTGCCGCGCCGGGCGGATATCCCCACCGCCGATCACGAGGGGCAGGGCCGGGGGCAGGGGCCATCGGTGCATCTGGTGGTGCAGTTGACGCCGACGAACGGGTCGCCCCTTATCCTGCACGGCTTCATGGTGGCTGAAGGGGTGACACGCGTTTTTGTCTGGGCTGAAGGGCCGGGCGGCAGCCCGGATTGCCGAGGCACCATTACCCGACCCGCTCCGGGGGCGGATGGGGCGGGCAGGATCACCTGCCGCAGCGCTGGCCAGCCCGACCTGAATTTCGACATGGCCGCCCCGCGCGAGATGTGGGGCAGACCTTCGGGCACGCTGCGTCAATCGGGGGTGCAGTCCAGCGCTGGCCAACTGGATGTGGGCATCGCCTGGGCGCTGCGGCGGTTCCCAACAATGAATGACACAAAACCATAGAGGCGGATGCGCAACTCGACAGTTGGCAGGATTTCGCAGATTGCCAGCGTGACGCGGGAAGGTTCTTTCAATCGACCAATTTCGATGAGCCCAATTGATCGAAACCTGTGATGCCATTTGTGGAGAATTTCTTTGGAACTCAAATTCGCCGCTGTATTGCTTTGGCTTTTGCATACGCCGGTCATGGCTGAAGTTGCCTTTAGTGGTGATGCAGTATTTGACGACAGTATTGAGGCGTCTTCTTCCTCCCTCGCTGCGGCAGGTGTGCCTGTACCGCTCGGTAAACCTCTTCCCGTCGGAATTTCCGTCATAAGCAATTCAAGTTTGGAGCACCTCGGTGGCTTCGTCGGGACTATCACTTTTGATGGGGCACGGACCGCATCAATTTTCGCGACCTCGGATGGGGGAGGCGGTGAATGCAAGGGCGATTTGCTTAGGGAGTCCATAGGAGAATGGGGCTATGGAACAGTGACCTGCACCGATGATACCGGCTCCGTCTCTCGCCATTTCGTAGAAATTTCAGATCGGTTCTGGGGTCGATCACTTGGCGAGGCTATTCCCGATGGCTCCTTAACTTCCGGTAGATCCATTTATCTGAGGTGGTCTCAACATAGTCCACCTCAGTTTGTTGTTTTTACCTTCTAACTCATTTCCAAAACAGATTTACATCGCGCCATCCCATCCCTATGTTAATGGCATGAACATTGAGCCGCAAACCATCGATTCCGAGCTGGCCCGCCTCCGCCGCGTTGCGTGGCGGATGGATGCGTTGTTCTACATTCCGGGCACCAACTGGTCCGTTGGGTTGGATAATATCCTTGGGCTGCTGCCGGTTGTGGGCGATGTGGCGACACTGGCGCCCTCGGTCTGGATGATCTGGAAGGCGCGCCAGCTGGGGGCCACGCCGGGGGCGCTGGCCTATATGTGCTGCAACCTGCTGGCCGACCTGCTGATCGGGTCAATCCCCTTGGTGGGGGATGTGTTCGACGTGGTCTATAACGCCAATATCCGCAACTACCGGTTGCTGGAAAAGAACCTGGCCAAGGTCGCTGCGCGGGCAGAACAGGTCACGCCCCGGCCGATGCGGCGGATCATGCCGGTCTGACAGTCCGGCACCCTTCCGCCGATCGCCAACAGGGCGCTTTGCCATATGACCCGCGCTGCCCTAGAAGACGCGGGTCACAACTGCCGGATTCTCCGCCATGCGCCGCCTTGCCCTTGTCTGCCTCCTTGGCCTTCTGGCCGCCTGTTCTACCCCGCATTCCGACAAGGCGCTGGTCCGGTCCGAACCCGCCCTTTATCCCGGCGAAACCGCCGAGATGCGGGCGTTGGTCAACAAATACGCCCAGATCCATGGCATCCCGGCGGAACTGCTGCACCGGGTCATCCAGCGCGAAAGTGACTACCGGCCGGGTGCCCGAAACGGCCCCTATTGGGGGCTGATGCAGGTGCTGCCCGCCACCGCCCGGCAGATGGGGCACAATGGCCCCGCGTCCGAGCTTTTGGATGCGGAAACCAACCTGATGTACGCCGGGCGCTACCTGCGTGGCGCGTGGCTTGTGTCGGATGGCGATATCGACGCGGCGGTCATGTGGTATGCCCGCGGCTATTACTACGAAGCGCGCGACCGTTGCCTTCTGGTTGAAACCGGCCTTCTGGACCGCGAAATCCGCCGCGACTGTCCGGTCGAGGCCTGACGCCAACGCTCTTTTCCGATGCCTGCAAACTTGCCATAGTGGGGGCAGGATCGCAGGGGGAGGGATCGACGATGGGGATGAAGTTTCTGGCCAGCCGCGGCACGTGGCGGCAGATGGGCGATGTCAATATCATCCGTGAAACCCAGATGGGCTGGCACCCGACCCAGCTGTTCTTTCCCGGCGTGTCGTCCTGCACCACGATCACCTTCCGACTGAACAGCGGGCGGCTGATGGGGATGCACCTGACCATCGCCGACAGCACGGCGGATTTTGACAATCTGCTTTCGCAGGTCGAGGCCGGATCGGCTGGCGGTGTCCATTCCATCTATCACGTGGGCGCGCTGACCTCGTCCGGGTCGGGTTGGAACAGCAAGTCCAAGATGCAATGGGGCAAACAGGCCAAGGCCGTGCGCAAGCAGGTCGGGAACAAGGGCCTGCCGTCCTATTTCCTGATGACCCCCTCCAGCGGGGTGGATGTGCGGATGACCACGACCGGGGCAGGGGTGACCTGCGAAACCCGGGCTGAAAACAAGGCGATCCCCTTCAACACCACCGATGGCTGGACGGTCGGCGCGCTGACGCCCGCCTAACGCGGGGTCCGCAGCGCAATCGCCGCGCCCGATCCGACGATCATCGCCATACCGGCCAGTTCGGTCCACGACAGGGTCTGGCCCCACAGCACCCAGGCAAAGACCGAGGCAAAGACCAGCAGCGCGTATTCGTTGATGGCGACATAGGTCGCCTCGCCCAATTGGTAGCCTTTGGTCAGGCACCCAACCCCGATGATCGAGGTGACGGCCTGAAACCCGATCCAGCCCCAGGTGGGCAGGTCTGGCGTGACCCAGCCCCGGGCGACGAAGCCGGCGGCGTCCGGCGCGGCCTGCATGGGGGCCAGCGCCAGTACGCCCAGCCCGATCAGCGCCCCGACCCCGATGACAAGGTAGTAGGAAAACAGCATCGGCGCGGTGCCTTCGCCCTCGCACCAGCTGCGGGTGGCCAGCGCCCCGATGGCGTAAAGAACCCCGGCCATGACAGGCACCACGGCGGCCAGCGTCAGCCCGCCCGCCGCTGGGTTGATGACCAGAACCGCCCCGCCAAAGCCCATGGCCACGGCCAGCCAGCGGACCCAGCCGACCCGTTCGGCCCGGAACACGACGGAAAACAACAGAACCCAGACCGGCGCGGTGAACAGCCCCGCCACCGCGACCCCGATGGGAACAAAGGCCAGCGCCCCGAAGTAGAGAAACATCGCGCCGCCCGAAAACAGGTTCCGCCCGGTGACCCACAGCCAGCTTTTCGGCAGAAGGGGCAGACCGGCGAACAGGGCAATCCCCAACAGCATCGCGATGACCATGGCCGACCGCATCAGGTGGAACACCCACAGGCTGGTCACCGGCGTCAGGAGCGGCATGGCATTGTCCGACAACCCGATCACGGCCATGCCGCAGAAGATGTATCCCGCAGCTGCAAAATGTCTTACATTTTTGTCCATTCGCCGGACCCTTTGTTCTTTTGCCCTTTCTTTTCCGCTGCGCCGCCGCAATACTCTCGTCCGAAAACGACATTCAGGGGAGGTTGGCGATGGGCTGGATGGCAGATGAAACCGGGTTGGAACGGCGCAGGGCGAACTTTGTCCCGCTGACGCCGCTAAGCCACCTGCGCCGCGCGGCCCTGATCTTCCCGGAACGCGAAGCGCTGGTGCATGGCGTCCGCCGCCTGACATACGGGCAGTATCACGACCGCTGCACGCGGCTGGCCTCGGCCCTTGTTGCGGCGGGTGTTGCGCCGGGCGATGTGGTCGCGACGCTGCTGCCCAACGTCGGCGCCCATGCCGAGGCGCATTTCGGCGTGCCTGCCTGCGCCGCCGTTCTGAACACGATCAACACCCGTCTGGACGTGGATACGGTCGCCTATATCTTCGGCCATGGCGGGGCCAAGGTGGCGCTGGTCGATACTGCGCTTCTTCCCCTTGCCGAGGCGGCGATTGACGCGATGGAGGGCGATGGCCCCCGCATCATCGAAGTGGCCGATCCCGACGCAGGCTTCCCAGCCTCTAGCACATACACCGAATACGAGGATTTCCTTGCCGCCGCCGATCCGGAGTTTGACTGGATCATGCCCGAAGACGAATGGGAAAGCCTTGCGCTGAACTATACCTCGGGCACGACCGGGCGGCCCAAGGGCGTGGTCTATTCGCACCGGGGGGCCTATCTGCATTCGATGGGCACCTGCATGACCTTCGGGCTGACCGAGGCCAGCAAATACCTGACCATCGTGCCGCTGTTTCACTGCAACAACTGGATCCACACATGGTCGATCCCTGCTGTGGGCGGCACTGTGATCTGCCTGAGGGATGTGACGGCCAAGGGCATCTATGACGCCATCGCCGATGAAGGGATCACCCATATGGGCGGCGCGCCGATCGTGCTGAACACGATCATCAACGCCAAGGACAGCGACCGTCGTCCGTTCGACCATATCGTCACCACCTATACCGCAGGCGCCCCGCCGCCTGCCGCGACGCTGGCCGGGATCGAACCCTTGGGCTTCAAGGTGACGCAGGTTTACGGGCTGACCGAAACCTATGGACATGTCACCGAATGCTATTGGAAGGACGGCTGGAACGACCTGCCGACCGAAGAGCGTTACGCCATCAAGGCCCGGACCGGTGTGATCCAGCCGATGATGGAAGAGGCCGTGGTGATGGACGCCGACACCATGACGCCTGTGCCCTGGGACAATGAAACCGTGGGCGAGATCATGCTGCGCGGCAATTCGGTGATGAAGGGTTATCTGAAAAACCCCGAGGCCAGCGAAGAGGCCTTCGCAGGCGGGTATTTCCACTCTGGCGACATCGCGTTCCAGCACGACGACGGCTATATCAAGATCACGGACCGGGCGAAGGACATCATCATTTCCGGCGGCGAGAACGTGTCGTCGGTCGAGGTGGAGGGCGCGCTGATGCACCACCCTGCGGTTCTGCTTTGTGCTGTCGTGGCCAAACCAGATGACAAATGGGGCGAGGTTCCCTGCGCCTTTGTCGAGGTGAAAGACGGGGCCGAGGTGGACGAGGCCGCGCTGATCGGCTTTGCGCGCGAGCGGCTGGCCGGGTTCAAGACCCCGAAAAAGGTTGTATTTCAGGAGCTGCCCAAGACCTCGACCGGCAAAATCCAGAAGTTCGAGTTGCGCAAGATCGCGAAAGAGTTGTGATCCAAAGCCCGGCCCGATGCGCCAGCGTCGGGCACGCGCCCGTCCGGTGGCGGGCGCATTTCGTATAGATAGACCCTATCGGTTCAGGATCAGACGGTCGCCCCGGATTTCGACGCTTTCGAACCGGTTCAGGTAGGACATACCCAAGAGGCTGTCGAACAACTCGCCCCCGTTCACAACGGCCCGCACATCGCGGTCGGTCATGCTTTCGACGCTCAGGCTGTCCAGTATCACCGGCGCGGTCGCGACGATCCCGTTGGCGGTCTGGGCCGAGCCAAGGTAGCTGAGGCTTCCCGTGTCGATCCCCGCCCGCCGGGCGTCTTCCTGTCGCAGCACGATGTCGGATGCCCCCGTATCCACGACAAAACGAACCGGCGTTCCGTTCACATCGGCGGTGATATAGAAATGCCCATCCCGCGCGCGGGGCAGGGTGATCGCGCCATCGGTGCTGATCCCCTGCCGGGGCGAGATCACCTCTTGCAGGCTCGGCCAAAGACCGTAGATCCCGATCACCCCCATGAACAGGAATCCCCAGATCAGCAGGTATTGAAATTGCTGGCCCATGGCGCCGCGTCCCCGGCTCCAGCCCCAGCCGACAATGGCGGTCAGCAGGACCACAAGGTAGATCAGGCGTCCGATTTCATGTTCGCTCATGGTGCGGGCCTATCCGGCGATGCCAAAGCTGCGCAGCCCGTCCAGGATGAACTGCACCGACAAGGCGGCCAGCAACATGCCCAACAGACGGGTGACGACGTTGATCCCGGTCTTTCCCAGAACCCGCTCGATGAAGGGGGAGGCAAGGAAGGTCAGGAAAACGATCACGAGGATCACTGTGGCCACGGCGCCCACGGCGGCAAACTCCAGCGGGCCACGGGCCTGCCCGGTTAACAGGATGAGCGTGGTGATCGCGCCCGGCCCCATGATCAGCGGGATCGCCAGCGGAAAGACCGAAGGGTCGTCGGCGTGATCCTGTTCGGCCTCTTCCGCGTTTTCGCGGCGGCGCTGCTGGCGGCGCTGGAACAGCATGTCCAGCGCGGTCAGGAACAAAAGGACACCCCCCGCGATGCGGAACGCCGGCATCGAGATGCCGACAAAGGTCAGAACCGCCTCGCCCAGAAACAGGAACACCAGCATCAGCCCAAAGGCGACAAGGCACGACCGCAGCGCCATCCGGCGCCGTGCCGCATCGCTTTGGCCCTGCGTCATCGCGATGAAGATTGAGGCAAGCCCGATCGGGTCGATGATCACGAACAGCGTGGTGAAGGCAGTGATGAGGGCGGCAAGATCGGTCATGGGGCCTCTGCTCGGTCGGTTTTGGGCATCATGGCATGGGGCGGGCAGGGGGGCCACTGGTTTTGGCCATATCCGTGACTTGCGCGGGAACAAGGCCGAAGGCCGCCCGCGCATCGCCTGCCCGTCCCGGCGGGCTGGCGATTTTGCAATGATGCACACCTGCGGGAAAGTCAGGCGGGGTGGCACGATAAATCACGCCACTGAAAACGCCAAATCGCCACCCCACGGGCAGGCGCTGCGCGGGCTTTCAAGTTATTTATCGCTTAGGCGCTTTCCGCCTTTTCCAGCTTCTCGCTTGCGGCCACCCACAGCGCCTCGGCCCGCGCCAGCCCGTCCATGATCTCGGCGTATTTGCGGTTCCAGGTCTCCAGCTCGCCCTTCTTGGTATCCTCGTAGAGCTCTGGATCGGCCAGTTTCTTGGCCAGCCGTTCGCGCATTTCCTCGATCTTGGCGACGCGGTCCTCGGCCTTGCGAACCTCGGCCCGCAGCGCAAGGATCTGATCGCGGGTCGGCTTGGGGGCCTTCGGCTTTTCCGGCTTCGCCCTCTCGGTGGGCTTTTCCACCTGCAACAGCATCCGGCGATAGGCCTCTAGGTCGTCGTCATAGGGGCCGACGCGCCCGTCCTTCACCAGCCACAGACGGTCGGCCACCATCGACAGAAGGTGCATGTCGTGGCTGACAAGGATCACCGCGCCGGTATAGGCGTTCAAGGCCTCGACCAGCGCCTCGCGGCTTTCGATATCAAGGTGGTTGGTCGGTTCGTCGAGGATCAGCAGATGCGGCGCGTCCAGCGTGGCCAAAAGCAGAGATAGACGCGCCTTTTGCCCGCCCGACAGGCGCCCCACCTCGGTTTCCGCCTGCGCCGCCATCAGGCCAAAGCCCGCCAGCCGCGCGCGCAGCTTGGCCTGCGCCTCGCCGGGGCGGGCGCGGATGATGTGTTGCAGCGGGGTCTCGTCGACCCGCAGTTCTTCGACCTGATGTTGGGCAAAGAAGCCGATGCGCAGCTTGTTCGACATGCTCATCCGGCCGGCCATGACCTCAAGCCGGCCCGACAGCATCTTTGACAGGGTCGATTTGCCCTCGCCGTTGCGGCCCAGAAGGGCAATGCGGTCGTCCTGATCGATCCGCAGGTTCAGATCCCGCAGCACGATGGTGTCGCCGTAGCCGGTGCAGGCCCCTTCGGTGGCAATGATCGGGGGCGACAGCTCTTCCGGCGCGGGGAAGGTGAAGACGGTGCGTGCGGCATCCTCGGGGACGCGGATGGTTTCCATCTTTTCCAGCATCTTGACCCGGCTTTGCGCCTGTTTGGCCTTCGATGCCTTGGCCTTGAACCGGTCCACGAATTTCTGAAGATGCGCCCGCTTTGCATCCTGCTTTTTCGCCGCCGCCGACATCAGCGCCCGTTTTTCGGCCCGCTGCCGGGCGAAACTGTCGTAGGGGCCGGAATAATAGGTCAGCTTCAGATCTTCGAGGTGCAGGATGCCCGTGACCGAGCGGTTCAGAAGCTCCCGGTCGTGGCTGACGATCAGCACGGTGTGGGGATAGGTCCGCAGGTAGCTTTCCAGCCAAAGCGCCCCTTCAAGGTCCAGATAGTTGGTCGGTTCGTCGAGTAGCAGCAGGTCCGGTTCGGAAAACAGGACGGCAGCAAGGGCCACCCGCATCCGCCAGCCGCCCGAAAAGGCCGAACAGGGCATTTTCTGTTCGGCGTCGGTGAACCCCAACCCCTTCAGGATGGAGGAGGCCCGCGCCTCGGCGCTCCAGGCGTCGATATCGGCCAGCCGGGTCTGGATTTCCGCGATCCGGTTGGCGTCCTCGGTCACCTCGGCCAGAAGGGCCGCGCGTTCCACATCCGCCGCCAGCACCGTGTCGATCAGTGACACCTCGTTTCCGGGCACTTCCTGACTGACACCGCCGATCTTCCAGCCTCGGGGCAATTCCACATCGCCGGTATCAAGGATCAACTCTCCCCGGATCAGCTTGAACAGGGTGGTCTTGCCGGTGCCGTTGCGGCCCACAAGCCCGACCTTGTGGCCGGTGGGAATGGTGGCGCTGGCCGTGTCGATCAGGGTGCGCCCGTCGATGGAGTAGGAAATGTCGCGGATTTTGAGCATGACCGCGCCTTGCCAGAGGTCGGGGGCGCCGTCAATCGCCCATCGGCCAAAGCCAAAGGGCCAAGCCGACCCCAAGCGCACCCGGAAGCGCCAGCGCGGCGAAGGCCCCAGCCGGGCCAAGGGCGGTCATCGCCCAGCCTGCCAGCGGGTAGGTCAGCAGCCAGCAGGCGTGGGACAGGGCGAATTGGGCGGTGAACAGAGGCGGGCGCGCCTCGGGCGGGGCGGAGCGGCGCAGCAACCGGCCCGAGGGGGTCAGCACTGCCGAATAGGCCAGTCCCATCCCGAACCACAGCCCCAGAAGCACGCCCCAGCCCGGCGGCCCGCCCGCGAACCCCGCGGCGGCCAAGCCCATCAGCGCCACCAGCCCCACACCGCCCGCGAGCATCACCGGGCGGTCCGGGCGATGGTCCAGTAGCCGGGGCAAGACCAGCGCGGCCAGCATCGATCCCGCGCCATAGGCCGCCAGTGCAAGGGCCACGGCGCCTTCGTCCCGCCCGTAGGAGCCCCGCACCATCACCACCGTGTTGACGATGACAAAGGCGCTTGCGGCAGCGGCGGTCAGGGTCAGCGCAAGCAGCCCGCGCAGCCGGGGCGTTGCCAGATAGCGGGCCAGCCCGCCCAGCAGCCGTTCGCGAAACGGGGCATCCTTGGCGCGGGGCAGGAGGGGCAGCGCAACCCGCCAGATGAGCAGGGCCGACAGAATGAACCCCGCCACCGTCCCCAAGAACAGGTTGCTGTAGGACACGATCAGCAGCAGCGCCCCGGCCAGCGCCGGGCTGACGAGGTTTTCGATGTCATAGGCCAGCCGCGACAGGGACAGGGCGCGGGTATAATCGGCCTCGTCGGTCAGAACCTCGGGGATGGTTGACTGAAAGGCGGGGGTGAAGGTGGCCGAAGCCGTCTGGAGCAGGAAGATGCAGAGGTAGATCTGCCAGATGTCGCTGACAAAGGGCAGCGACAGGGCCACCCCCGCGCGGATCAGGTCCGCACCGATCAACAGCGGCTTGCGCGGGACACGCGACAGGATCGCCGCAGACAAAGGCGCAAGGCCGACATAGGCCACCATCTTGATCGTATAGGCCGTGCCCAGCACCAACCCCGCCCGGTCCCCGGCAAGGTCATAGGCCAGCAACCCTAGCGCGACCGTCAACAGGCCGGTGCCCAGAAGGGCCACCACTTGCGCCGCAAAGAGATGGGCAAAGACCGGGTGTCGCAGAATACGGATCATGGGGCGCAGACTATCGCCCCCCTGCCGCGCCGCAATCGCGTTTCTTGGCCTTCCCCTGCGCCGCTGCCCGTGATAGGGCGGCGCCAAATTCCAACCCGGGCCAACCGCCCATGCAAAGAAGAGGCTAGACAGATGGCTGTTGAACGCACCCTTTCGATCATCAAACCCGATGCCACCGCCCGCAACCTGACCGGCAAGATCAACGCCAAGTTCGAAGATGCCGGCCTGCGCATCGTCGCCCAGAAGCGGATTCAATTGACCCCGGCCCAGGCTGGCCAGTTCTACGCCGTGCACGCCGAGCGCCCCTTCTATGGCGAACTGTGCGAATTCATGGCCTCTGCCCCGGTCGTGGTGCAGGTGCTTGAAGGTGAAGGCGCGATTGCCAAGAACCGCGAAGTGATGGGCGCCACCAACCCGGCCGACGCCGCCGCTGGCACCATCCGTGCCGAGTTCGCCCAGTCGGTCGGCGAAAACTCGGTTCACGGGTCGGACGCCCCGGAAACCGCGAAAGAAGAAATCGCATTCTTCTTCTCGGGTCTGGAACTGGTCGGCTAAGCCACCGTTTCCAACTGCGAAACAATGGGCCGCTGTTCTTCGGAATGGCGGCCTTTTGTATTTGAAACGGGCAAAATTGTGAAAACCCTGCTCTTGCCCCATGCCCTGTTCGGGGCGCAGTATGGCGGGGCGTGGGGCACAGGAGGATCAGATGAAAGACTTTCCGGACTTTTTCGACGATGCCGTCGATGAATTCGACTTTGGCGGGCAGGGCGGCGGCCCTGCCGATGTGACCACCTTTGGCCCCGCAGCTGACTATAGTTTCGGTGGCATGGGCGCCTATTCCCAGATCAGCCTTGGGGCGACCGGGATCACGTTTGTTGACGTTTCCGGCGACGCCAAGGGCGGCGGCGGTGGTGGCGGCGGTGGTGGCGGCGGCGGCGACAAGCCCGGCGGCGGCGGTGGCGGCAAACCCGGCGGCGGCGACCCGACCCTTCTGACCGAATACACCTCCGGCAGCAGCGACGGCTCGGGGTTCAACATCACCATCGAATTCTCCGGCACCTGGACCGCCGCGCTTCAGCAGGCGTTTATCGACGCCGCCGAATTCCTGTCCGACCTGATCCTGTCGGACATGGCCGATATCGACCGGGGTCGCTATGCGACGGACGATATCACCATCTCTGCCTCGCTCACCGATATCGACGGGGTGGGCGGCATTCTTGGGCAGGCCGGGCCGACCGTGGTGCGCACCGCCGACGGCACCCCGATTGCGGGCATCATGGAGTTTGACATCGCCGATGCGGAGGATTTCGACGCGCTGGGCCTGTTCAACGATATCGTGCTGCATGAAATGCTGCACACGCTCGGCTTTGGCACCCTGTGGGATTACATGGGGCTGACCTCCGGGTCGATCGCGACCGGCGATCTGGTCTTCACCGGCCAGAACGCCAATGACGTCTATGAATCGGAATTCGCCGATATCGCCGCGTCTGACGGGTTCGATTTCGGCGTACCGATCGAAATGGATGGCGCGGCGGGGACCGCTGGCGGCCACTGGGACGAGGTGCTGTTCGTCAACGAGATCATGACCGGCTACATCAACGACGCGAACTACCTGTCGCTGACCTCGATCGCCGCGCTCGAGGACATGGGATACGATACGGTCTTCGACAACCCCTATGATCCCAACGATCTGAGCGGCCCGATCCCGACGACCGACATCCTGTCGGACGCGGTTCTGGTCGGCTGATCCGCCGCAGCGCAAGAAATGGTCGCCCGGTCCCGCAAAGGCCGGGCGATTTTCATTTGTGGGGGACGCTGTCGGGCCCTAGCCTGCGGGCATGATTATCTCGCGCGGTCGCCGTTACATCTTTGCCCATGCGCCCAAGACCGGGGGCACCGCGCTGGCGCTCGCGCTCGAGGCGCGGGCCAAGGCCGATGATATCCTGATCGGCGACACGCCAAAGGCGCTGCGGCGGCGCAAGCGGCTGAAGGGGGTGCAGGCGGCCGGGCGGCTGTGGAAACATTCGACCCTTGCTGACGTGGAAGGTCTGATCAGCCGCGCAGAAATGGCTGACCTCTACTGCGTCTCACTGGTGCGCAACCCCTGGGACCGGCTCGTGAGCTATTACCATTGGCTGCAAACCCAGACCTTCGACCATCCCGCCGTCCGTCTGGCGCAGGCCACGGACTTCAGCACCTTCCTCAACGCGCCGATGGTCGGGCAAAGCTTTCACGCCAATCCCTATGCCCGCTACCTGACCGATGGGGCAGGGGTCGAACATGCAAACCTCTTTATCCGGTTGGAACATCTGGCCGAAGACATCCAGCCATTCGAGGCGCATCTTGGCTTTTCGCTGGCGGTCGGGCGGGTGAATGCCTCGGACCGTGACCGGGACTGGCGTCTCTACTATTCAGACAGGGACGCGGCATTGGTGGCGCGGTTCTGCGCGGCGGATATCGCTCGGTTCGGATACGGGTTCGATCCGGCGTAGGGGTCGGATTACGCCCGCCCCTTGCCGGGGCAGGCGCATCCCTTTCAGCCGATCCGCGCGAGGACCGAACTTTGCGTGACAACGCCCAGCCGGGTGCTGCCTTCAACCACGGACAGGGCAGGGACGCCGTGCAGTTGGTCGATCAGGTCCTTCACCGGGGTTTCCGGCCCGACCTCTGGCCCGTCCGCCGCGCCATCGACCATCACGTCACGCGCGGTCAGCACGCCCAGCGGATTCATATGCGCCACGAAATCCGCCACGTATTCGTTCACCGGATTGCTGAAAATGTCGCGCGGGGTGCCGCATTGCACGATGCGCCCGCCCTCCATGATCGCGATGCGGTTGCCGATCTTGAAGGCCTCGTCCAGATCGTGGCTGACGAAGATGATCGTGCGTTTCAGGGTTTGCTGTAGCTCCAGCAATTCATCCTGCAACTTGGTGCGGATCAGCGGGTCGAGCGCCGAAAACGGCTCGTCCATCAGCAGGATCGGGGCCTCGGTCGCAAAGGCGCGGGCAAGGCCGACCCGCTGCTGCATGCCGCCGGACAATTCGCCCACCTTGCGGTCGGCCCAGTCAGACAGACCCACTAGCTGCAGCTGGGTATCCACCCGGTCGCGGCGTTCCGGGGCGGCCATTCCGCCCAGTTCCAGCCCCAGCCCGACGTTTTCGCGAACCGTGCGCCAGGGCAGCAGGCCGAACTGTTGAAACACCATGGCGACGCGGGACAGGCGCATCCGGCGCAGGGTGGCGCTGTCGGCGTGGGTCACGTCAACCAGCGCGTTGCCGTCGCAGACCCGGACCGCGCCACGGCAGACCGGGTTCAGCCCGTTGACCGCGCGTAGAAGCGTGGATTTGCCGGACCCTGACAGGCCCATCAGCACAAGGATTTCGCCCTCGGCTACGGTCAGGGAACAGTCATGCACGCCCAGAACCTGGCCGGTCTTCTGCTGGATCTCGGGGCGTTCAATGCCTTCGTCCATCAGGGGCAGGGCCTCTTCCGGCTTCTCGCCGAAGACGATGGAGACGTTGTCGAATTCGACGGCCACTCCGGCGGTCGCGGTCGGGTTGGTTGTCTTGGTCATCACTTCCGCTCCATCCGCAGCATCCGGTCCAGAAGGATTGCCACCACAACGATGACGAACCCGCTTTCAAAGCCCTTGGCGGTGTTTACCTGGTTCAGGGCCCGGACAACCGGAACGCCCAAACCGTCAGCGCCCACAAGGGCCGCGATCACCACCATCGAAAGCGACAGCATGATGGTCTGGTTCAACCCGGCCATGATCTGCGGCAGGGCCGAGGGCAGTTCGACCTTCCACAGCACCTGTTGCTTGGTCGCGCCAAAGGCCTGCGCCGCTTCCAGCAGCGGTTGCGGGGTCGAGGAGACCCCAAGATAGGTCAGTCGGATCGGCGCGGGCAGAACGAAGATCACCGTCGCGATCAGCCCGGGCACCATGCCGATGCCGAAAAAGACGATCGCCGGGATCAGGTAGACGAAGGTGGGCAGGGTCTGCATCAGGTCCAGCACCGGGCGCATCCACTGATACAGGCGGGGCCGGTGCGCGGCGGCGATGCCGATCGGCACACCCACACCCATGCAGACCACACAGGCCGACAGCACAAGCGTCAGGCTTTCCGTGGTTTCTTCCCAGTACCCCTGATTGATGATGAACAGGAAGCCCAGCACCGTGAACAGGGCGGGTTTCCAGCTGCGTTGCAGCCACCACGTCAGGGCAGCAAACAGGGCAATGATGATCAGCGGATTGGGGGTTTGAAGAAGCCAAAGAAAGGCGTCGATCATCCAATCCAGAACGTCTGACAGGGCATCAAAGAAAAAGGCGCCCTTCGATTCCAGCCAGTCAAAGGCATCCCCGGCAACCTTGCCCACGGGGATCTTGTTGTCCTCAAGCCACTCCATTCCCTGTCCTTTCGGGGGCTTTGGCCCCTCTTGCGGTAACATGCGAAACGGGCGGCCCACGCGGGGCCGCCCGTCCGGGTGTCGTTTACTGAAGGGCCGCGGCCACGGCGGCGGCGGCATCGCCCCCGTCCATGGTGGTCACGCCGTCCAGCCAGCCAGCCCAGGCGTCGGGGTTGGCGGCCAGCCAAGCGGTGGCGGCGTCTTCGGGCTCTTCCCCGTCATTCAGGATCGCGCCCATGATCTCGTTTTCCATGGCCAGCGTGAATTCGAGGTTCTGAAGCAGCTTGCCCACGTTCGGGCAGGCGTCGACGTAGCCCGCACTGGTGTTGGTGTACACGGTCGCGCCGCCAAGGTTGGGGCCGAACCAGTCGTCACCACCGGTCAGGTAGGACATGTCGAAGTTGGCGTTCATCGGGTGCGGTTCCCAGCCAAGGAAGATGACCGGCTCGCCGCGTTCATCGGCGCGGGCGACCTGCGCCAGCATCCCCTGTTCCGAGCTTTCGACCACTTCGAACCCGGTCAGGCCAAAGGCGTCGGCGGCGATCATGTCCATGATCAGGCGGTTGCCGTCATTGCCCGGCTCGATGCCAAAGATCTGGCCTTCCAGCGCGTCCTTGTGGGCGGCGATGTCGGCGAAATCGGCAATGCCAAGATCGGCGGCGGCCTTGTTCACGGCCAGCGTATATTTCGCGCCTTCAAGGTTGGCACGGACGGTATCGACGGTGCCCGCCTCGCGGTAGGGGGCGATGTCGGCCTCCATCGTCGGCATCCAGTTGCCAAGGAATACGTCCACGTCGCCTTCGGCCAGACCGGTATAGGTCACCGGCACCGACAGCACCTTTACGTCGGTGTCATAGCCGAGCGCATCCAGCACGACCGTGGTCGCGGCGGTGGTGGCGGTGATGTCGGTCCAGCCCACGTCGGAAAAAGTGACAGTGCCACATTCGGCGTGCCCGGCGGCAAAGGCCGGGGCGGCGGCCACGGCAAGCGCGGCGGCGGAAAGGGTGGTGCGAAGTTTCATCTGAAGTCTCCCTGTGAGGTCAGCATTAGGGGTTTATGGTTTTTTGTTGATTGACGAGTCAATTAAAAACCTCCAGTCTCGCTTGGCAAGTGAAAAAGGGGGATCACCGTGCCCAAGCTTGGGATGGAGCCTATACGCCGCGCGGCGCTGGTGAAAGCGACGATCGCAGAGATCGGCGCCGCCGGGTCGCTGGACGTGACGGTCAGCCAGATCGCCAAGCGGGCAGGCATGTCCTCGGCCCTTGCGCATCACTACTTTGGCGGCAAAGACCAGATCTTCCTTGCCGCGATGCGCCACACGCTGTCGCTTTACGGGGCAGAGGTGCGCGGCGCGCTTGCCATGGCGCGGGGGCACCGCGGCCGGCTGGAGGCGATCGTGCGCGCCGGGTTCACCTCGTCCAACTTCCGCCGCGAGGTCGTGGCGGCCTGGCTGAATTTCTACGTCCTTGCCCAATCCAATGACGAGGCGCGGCGTCTTCTGGCGGTTTATCAGGGGCGACTGCATTCGAACCTGACCCACGACCTGCGGCCCCTTGTCGGGGACAGGGCGGATGCGGTCGCGGATCGTGTCGCCGGATTGATCGACGGGCTGTATCTGCGAGAAGTGTTGGGTCAGGCCCAGCCGACCGGCGCCGATGCCGTGGCCCATGTCCTGACCGCCCTCGACCTTGAAATCGGAGCCCACAGCACATGACCGACCGCCCCAATATCCTGATCCTGATGGTGGACCAGCTGAACGGAACCCTGTTTCCCGACGGCCCGGCCGACTGGTTGCAGGCACCGAACCTGAAGAAACTTGCGGCGCGGTCCACGCGGTTCCGCAATGCCTATACGGCCAGTCCCCTGTGCGCGCCGGGGCGGGCCAGTTTCATGACCGGGCAATTGCCCTCGGCCACGCGGGTCTATGACAACGCGGCGGAGTTTACCTCGTCCCTGCCGACCTATGCCCATCACCTGCGCCGGGCGGGCTATCACACCGCGCTGTCGGGCAAGATGCATTTTGTCGGCCCCGACCAGATGCATGGGTTCGAAGAACGGTTGACCACCGATATCTACCCGGCCGATTTCGGCTGGACCCCGGATTATCGCAAACCCGGAGAGCGGATCGACTGGTGGTATCACAACATGGGGTCGGTGACCGGCGCGGGCGTGGCTGAGATCACCAACCAGATGGAATACGACGACGAGGTTGCCTATCACGCGACCCGCAAGATTTACGACCTTGCGCGGGGGGCAGATGACCGGCCCTGGTGCCTGACCGTCAGCTTCACTCACCCGCATGATCCTTATGTGGCGCGTAAGAAATACTGGGATCTTTACGAAGACTGCGACCATCTGCTGCCGCAGGTGCCTGCCATCCCCTACGACGATCAGGACCAACATTCGAAACGGATTTTCGACGCCAACGACTGGCGCAGCTTTGATATTTCAGAGGAAGACATTCGCCGGTCGCGCCGCGCCTATTTCGCCAACATCAGCTATCTCGACGACAAGATCGGGGAAATCCTGCAAGTGCTGGAAGATACCCGGCAAGAGGCGGTGATCCTGTTCGTGTCCGACCACGGCGATATGCTGGGGGAACGCGGGCTGTGGTTCAAGATGACCTTCTACGAAGGCTCGTCCCGGGTGCCGATGATGATCGCAGCACCGGGGATGGAACCGGGACGGGTTGATACGCCCGTTTCGAACATCGACGTCTGCCCGACGCTCTGTGATCTGGCAGGCGTCAGCATGGACGAGGTGATGCCGTGGACCACCGGCGAAAGCCTTGTGCATCTGGGGCAGGGCGGTGAACGGACCAGCCCGGTGGCAATGGAATACGCGGCCGAGGCTTCCTTTACCCCGATGGTATCGCTGCGCTACGGCAAGTGGAAATACAACCGCTGCGCGCTGGACCCCGACCAGCTGTTCGATCTGGACGCCGATCCGCACGAACTGACCAACCTTGCCGATGATCCGGCCCATCAGGGCACGCTGAACAGCCTGCGCGCCAAGTCAGAGGCCCGCTGGGATCTGGCCCGCTTCGACGCCGAGGTGCGCGAAAGCCAGGCCCGCCGCTGGGTGGTCTACGAGGCGCTGCGCAACGGCGCCTATTACCCATGGGACTACCAGCCCCTGCAAAAAGCGTCCGAGCGCTACATGCGCAACCACATGGACCTCAACATCCTTGAAGAAAGCCAGCGGTTCCCGCGCGGCGAATGACATGACCCGAAGGTGACGACATGACCTATCCGACCCAACCCACCGCCAGCCATTTCATCGACGGCCAATATGTCGAGGATACGAACGGCCCCGAGATTCCGGTGATCTACCCGGCCACCGGGGCGGTGATCGGCAAGGTTCATGCCGCCACCCCGGAGATTGTCGAACTGGCGCTGGCCAGCGCCAAGCGCGCGCAAAAGGACTGGGCCGCGATGTCGGGCACCGAACGGGGCCGTATCCTGCGCCGCGCCGCCGATATCATGCGCGACCGCAACCATGACCTGTCGGTGCTGGAGACATGGGACACGGGAAAACCCCTGTCCGAAACCACCGTGGCCGATGCCACATCCGCCGCCGACGCGCTGGAATATTTCGGCGGGCTGGCGGGCAGCCTGACCGGCGAACATATCCCGCTGGCTGGCGGTGATTTCGTCTATACCAGCCGCGAGGCGCTGGGCGTCTGCGTCGGCATCGGCGCGTGGAACTACCCCACCCAGATCGCCGCGTGGAAGGGCGCTCCGGCGCTGGCCTGCGGCAATACGATGGTCTTCAAACCGTCCGAGGCGACGCCGCTTTGTGCCCTGAAGGTCGCGGAAATCCTGTCCGAGGCGGGTGCCCCGCCGGGGGTCTACAACGTGGTGCAGGGGCTGGGGAACGTCGGCGCCGCGCTGGTGCAGGACCCGCGCGTGGCCAAGGTGTCGCTGACCGGGTCGGTGCCGACGGGGCGCAAGGTCTATGCCATGGCCGCCCAGAACATGAAGCACGCAACGATGGAACTGGGCGGCAAATCGCCCCTGATCATCTTCGACGACGCGGATCTGGACAGCGCCGTGTCCGGCGCGATCCTTGGCAATTTCTATTCCACCGGGCAGGTCTGTTCCAACGGGACCCGCGTGTTCGTGCAAAAGGGGATCAAGGACGCGTTCCTTGCACGGATGGCCGAACGGATGGGCAAGGCCGTGATTGGCGATCCGATGGATATGGCCACCACCATCGGCCCGATGGTCAACGAACGGCAGCTTGAGATTGTCGAAAACTACATCCGCATTGGGCAGGAGGAAGGCGCGCGTCTGGTCGCCGGTGGCAAGCGGATCGGCAATGAAGGGTTCTTCATCGAACCGACCCTGTTTGCCGATGTGACCGATACCATGACCATCGCCCGAGAAGAGATTTTCGGCCCGGTCCTGTCGGTCCTTGATTTCGACACCGAGGAAGAGGTGATGGCCCGCGCCAACGCCACCGAATTCGGGCTGGCCGCCGGGGTCTTTACCAATGACCTGACCCGCGCGCACCGGGTGTCCGCCGGGTTCGAGGCCGGCACCTGCTATATCAACACCTACAACCTTGCCCCGGTCGAGGCCCCCTTTGGCGGCGTCAAGGCCAGCGGCGTCGGGCGCGAGAACTCCAAGGAAGCCATCAAACACTACAGTCAGGTCAAATCCGTCTACGTGTCGATGAACCCCTGCGAGGCGCCGTTCTGACATGCAGGCAGATTACGTTATTGTGGGCGCGGGCAGCGCCGGCTGCGCCCTTGCCTATCGGCTGTCCGAGGCGGGCAAGTCCGTTCTGGTGATCGAACACGGCGGCTGGGACGGCGGACCGTTCATCCAGATGCCTGCCGCGCTGTCCTACCCGATGAACATGAAGATGTACGACTGGGGATATCGGTCGGACCCGGAACCGCATTTGGGCGGACGCAGGCTGGCCACCCCGCGCGGCAAGGTCATCGGCGGATCGTCGTCGATCAACGGGATGATCTACGTGCGCGGCCACGCCCGCGATTTCGACCATTGGGACGACAGCGGCGCGCGCGGCTGGTCCTATGCCGATGTGCTGCCCTACTACCAGCGGATGGAACATTGGCACAGTGGCGGCCACGGGGGCGACCCGTCGTGGCGCGGCACAAACGGCCCGCTGCACATCACGCGTGGCCCGCGCACCAACCCGCTGACCCGCGCCTTCGTTCAAGCCGGGCAGCAGGCGGGCTATCAGGTCACCGGCGACTACAACGGCGAACAGCAGGAAGGGTTCGGTCCCTTCGACGCGACGATCTGGAAAGGGCGGCGCTGGTCTGCGGCCAATGCCTATCTCCGGCCCGCGCTGAAGCGGGACAACTGCGATCTGGTTCGGGCCTTTGCCCGCCGCGTTGTCATTGAAGAGGGCCGCGCCGTCGGCGTCGAGGTGGACATGGGCGGCGAACGGACGGTGATCCGGGCCCGGGCCGAGGTGATCCTTGCCGCCTCGTCGATCAACTCGCCCAAACTGTTGATGCTATCCGGCATCGGGCCGGGTGCGCATCTGGCAGACCACGGGATCAACGTCGTCGCGGACCGGGCGGGGGTGGGCCAGAACCTGCAGGACCATCTGGAGCTTTACATCCAGCAGGCCGCCACCAAACCCGTCAGCCTGTTCAAATACTGGAACCTCTGGGGCAAGGGTCTGATCGGGGCGCAATGGCTGTTCACCAAGACCGGCCTTGGCGCGTCGAACCAGTTCGAAAGCGCGGGGTTCATCCGGTCGAAGGCCGGGGTGGACTACCCCGACATCCAGTTCCATTTCCTGCCCATCGCCGTGCGCTATGACGGGCAGGTCGCCGCCGAAGGGCACGGATTTCAGGCCCATGTTGGCCCGATGCGGTCCAAATCGCGGGGCGAGATCACCCTGCGGTCCCCCGACCCGGCCGACGACCCGCGCATTTTCTTTAACTACATGTCGCACCCTGACGACTGGGACGAATTCCGTACCGCGATCCGTCTCACGCGCGAGATCTTCGCGCAGGAGGCCTTTGCGCCGTTCCGCGGGCATGAGATCCAGCCGGGCGACGCGGTTCAGTCTGATGATGCGCTGGACGATTTCATCCGCGAACATGCCGAAAGCGCCTATCACCCCTGCGGCACCTGTAAGATGGGCGCGGCGGATGATCCCAGCGCTGTCGTCGACCCGGAATGCCGGGTCATCGGGGTGGATGGACTGCGGGTCGCGGACAGTTCGATCTTCCCCCGGATCACCAATGGCAACCTCAACGCGCCCTCGATCATGACCGGCGAAAAGGCCGCCGATCACATCCTTGGACGGGGCATGCTGCCCCGGTCCAACCTTCAGCCCTGGATGCACCCGGACTGGCAAAACCAGCAACGGTGATTTGACCCGTGTCAAAGTGCGGCGTGATTCCCCCGGCTAGGGTCGGGGGGAACAGAGCGATGAAAGGACAAACGCATGTCGCATACCCCGCACGAGCTGCACGAGGAATTCCCCGACAAGGCTGACGCGATCCACGCGTTGAAGACCAAGGACGCGCATTTCGCGACCCTTGCGGACAAATACCACGAGGTGAACCGCGCCGTGCACCGCGCCGAAACCGATGTGGAGCCGACCGACGATCTGCATATGTCGGAGATGCGCAAGGAACGGCTGCACCTGAAAGACCAGATCGCCGCGATTCTGGCGAAGGCCTAGGTCTCGGGCAATCCAAGCAGGTCGGACATGATCTTGGGGTCATGTTCGACCGCCATCTTGAGACAGTAAAACGTCCCGAACAGGGCTTGTGACGGCCCCAGCAGGTCTTCGAAGCCACCGTTCACCAATTGAGACGCGACACCATGAACATCCCGAAGGTTTTCCACGATCGGAACCGCTTCGGGGTGGCGTGACCGGACAACCTCGGCCGCGTCGGGGACCATATGGGCGAAATCGATATCGACCCGCCCCGCGACAACAAACTGCGGTTTGCCGCCGCGCGTCATTTCCCGATAAGCGCCGATCACCTGCAAACGGGCAGAGATACAGGCCCGCGAGGCCTCTGCGTTGCGGTTCGGTCCGCCCCATTCCTCGTTCAACTCACGCCGCGCGGCGGACAGAACCACGGATTTAAGGGTCGT
This sequence comes from Loktanella sp. IMCC34160, assembly GCF_004145845.1. Taxonomy (GTDB): domain Bacteria; phylum Pseudomonadota; class Alphaproteobacteria; order Rhodobacterales; family Rhodobacteraceae; genus SELP01. The sequence goes on from NZ_SELP01000007.1 coordinate 115,634, forward strand.
GTTATCCCCGATGTCCTCCCAATCCATCGACCCGGTGGCGAAGGGGACAATGCGGTTGGGGCTTTGCAGGTTGTGCTTGCCCTGAACCGCCAGCGGCATCCTGTTGTCGCGGGTCACCACAACCACATCAACACCCAGATGCAACGACGCCGGGGTCGTGGCGTTGACCAGCGCTGGCGCGATCAGCCTGTCTGACAGCCGCTGATAGCCCCAACGGTCCCGGGCGGGCAGCACCGCATCATGTTCGCCGCCGATGCTGAACCCGGTGCGCAGGCACAGGTCGGCGGTGCACATGCCCACGAAATAGTCGGATTTGCCCAGCGTGATCTCCGGGGCCGCAAGGTCCAGCGGTGTTTCGAAGATGATCTTGTTCTCGTTGATCAGCGGCTGTTTGGTGAACAGCTGATCCAGAAATTTGGTCTGGCCATAGCTGCGCCACTGCGGGGCGCGGTTGCGCATGTGGTCGATGACACGGGCATAAGTTGGGCTGTCTTCCGTGGTCCTGATGGTCCAGTCCTGTCCCGGCTGCCGCAGCCCCTTGTCGAACGCAACCGAATGCATGATCGGGCCGGGGTTCGGCCCGCGCCGCACCATCACCATCCCGTTGGGTTTGTCCGTCACCGCCTGCTGTGCGGTCTCGACCTCGTCCAGCAGGCCCGGCGGGACCTGGAAATTGACCCGGCCGGCCGTGCCTGCCTGCATTTGGTTCTTCAGGAACTGAAGGGCGGGCAGGGCGATCAGACCGATGCCAAGGCTTGCGAAAAAGCCAAGCGCGCTTGGCCCGCGCGATTGCGTCAGAACCGAAGACAGGGCGACTGCACCACCCCAGATAAGGATCAATGCGCGGGGATGCGATGACAGGCGGATCTGGAAGAACACGAAGTGATCCCAGATCGACCGAAAGAATTTCCAGATGACGCGCATGTGCTGATACCGGGGCAAATCGTTTCCGGACAACAGGTTGCACGATAGGGCCAGAAACGCAATCGGTGGGCGAACGGGCACCCAGGCCGCCATAGGCGGGCAAGCACCACTGCCGCCGCGGCCACTGGTCCCGCGCCCGCGCCTGCGGTATATCTGGGCGAAAGAGCAGCAGGACCAACGATGTCACAAGGCGCAACCGCCCCCTTCGCCCCCTTCGAGTTCATGATCGCGTGGCGCTATATCCGTGCCCGCCGGGCCGAGGGTGGCGTGTCGATCATGACATGGATCAGCCTGATCGGCGTCTCGCTGGCGGTCTTTGCCCTGATCGTGACGCTGGCCGTCCGGTCCGGGTTTCGGGCCGAATTCGTCGATACGATCCTTGGATCGAACGCCCATGTGACCGTCTACCAGTCAATCGGGGTGGATGAGAACGGCCGCACCAGCCGCGCGATAACCGACTACGACGCCATGGCCGCCGCTCTTCGCGACATCCCCGGCGTCACCCGCGCCGCCCCTCTGGTCAAGGGGCAGGTCATGGCAAACTATCAAAATTCGAACAATGGGGTAGAGGTTTACGGCATTTCTGCCAGTGATCTTGTCACTATTCCAAGAATCGTCGAACCAATCAGCAGCCTTGGCGATATCGCAAACTTTGGCGAGGGGATCGCCATCGGCTCTGGCGTTGCGCGAGAGCTGGGGGTGACGGTGGGCGACAAGATCCGGATCATTTCACCCAATGGCACCCGCACCGCCTTTGGCACCAGCCCACGCGTCTCGGCCTATGAGGTCGCTTATATCTTCACCGCGGGGCGCTGGGATATAGACCGGACCCGCATTTACATGCCGATCGATCAGGCGCAGCTGTTCTTCAACAAGGACGGGGTGGCCGACGAGATCGAGGTGATGGTGGACGACCCCGACGCGGTCGACACGCTGATCCCGCAGATCGTGGCCGCCGCCGGGGACCGGGCGCTGGTCTGGACATGGCGGGATGCCTCGGGGTCGTTCCTGCGGGCGCTGACGGTCGAAGACAATGTGATGTTCGTCATCATGTCGATCCTCGTGCTCATCGCCTCGCTCAACATCATTTCCGGGCTGGTCATGCTGGTGCGGAACAAGGGGCGCGATATCGGCATCCTGCGGACCATGGGGCTGACCGAAGGGTCGATACTGCGGATCTTCTTCATCTGCGGGGCCGGGATCGGCACGCTGGGCACGGTTCTGGGCTTGATCGCGGGCTGCCTGTTCGCGATCTACATCGATCCGATCTTTTCCTTCGTGAACTACGTCGCGGGCGGCGGCGTCTGGGACCCGTCGATCCGGGGCATCTACACCCTGCCTGCGAAACTGGAACTCGATGACGTCCTGTCCTCTATCGCGCTGTCCCTTGGCCTGTCCTGGACGGTCACCATCTTCCCGGCCCGCCGCGCGGCCCGGATGAACCCGGTCGAGGCGCTGCGCTATGAGTGATCCAATCCTTGAACTGTCCGGTGTGACCAAGGGCTACAACCACGGCAAGCCGAACCAGGTGACCGTGCTGACCGGCGCCGATCTGGTGATCCACCCGGGCGAGGTCGTGGCGCTGGTCGCCCCCTCGGGCGCGGGGAAATCGACGCTTCTGCACATCGCCGGGCTGCTGGATACGCCCGACGCGGGGCAGGTGAGTATCGGCGGGGTCGCCGCCGGGCAATTGTCCGACCGCAAGCGGACCGCGATCCGGCGCACGGACGTGGGGTTCATCTACCAGTTCCACCACCTGCTGCCGGAATTCAGCGCCTTGGAAAACGTGACCCTGCCGCAGCTGGCCAATGGCACAGCGCCGGGGGCGGCGGCGGATCGGGCGCGGGGGCTTCTGGACAGTGTGGGCGTCGGACACCGGGCCGACCACCGGCCCGCCGCGCTCTCGGGCGGGGAACAGCAGCGGGTGGCCTTCTGCCGGGCGCTGGCCAATGCGCCGCGTCTGCTCTTGGCGGATGAACCCACCGGCAACCTTGATCCGGCGACGTCAGAGGTGGTGTTCGACACACTCATGTCCCTTGTGCGGGGATCGGGGCTTGCCGCGCTGATCGCCACCCACAATCTTGACCTTGCCGCCCGGATGGACCGGGTGCTGCGGCTTGATGCGGGGCGGCTTGTCTGACGCAGATCAAGGCGTCCTGTCGATCCGGGGCGCAGGATAACCAGAGCGAACAGGGAGACCGGCAATGAAGAAAACAGCAGTTCTGATCGGGGTTCTGGCGCTTGGCGCCTGTGTCGAGGAAACCGTGGACGGTCGACAGGCCTTCATGGAGGATTGCGCGGCCTGTCATGGTGCCGACGCGCGCGGGTCCGGAGAGTTCGGCGAGATGCTGATCAAGCAGCCCCCGGACCTGACCACACTGGCGGCCCGCAACGGCGGCACCTTCCCGACCGACTATGTCATGAGCACGATTGACGGCTTTCACCGCGACGGCAGCTTTTCGACAGCCATGCCCGAGTTTGGCGCGGGCGACATGGGCGAGACGATCATGGTCGGCTCCACCCCCGTCCCGGCGCGGCTCTGGGCGCTGGCCAGCTACCTGCAATCCATCCAGCGCGAGGCCGAGTGATGCGCGCGCTGGCCCTTGGTCTGGCGCTTCTGGGCGGCGCGGTGCTGGCAGAGGAGGGGGAGGCCACGCGGGGGGCGGAAATCTACATGAACTCCTGCGCGACCTGTCACGGGGCCGAGGCGACGGGCGGCGGGCCGATGGCCGCCATGCTGATCCTGCAACCGCCCGCGCTGACCACGCTGGCACTGTCCAACGACGGGGTGTTCCCGGTGCTGCGGGTGGTGATGCGGATCGACGGACGCGACCCGCTGGTGGCGCACGGGTCGCCGATGCCGGTCTGGGGCGGCTATTTCGAAGAGGCCGGAACCCCCGCCACGCTGCGGATCGAGACCGGACAAGAGATCACCACGACACAAGCCATCGCCGACCTAGTGGCCTATCTGGAAGCGGTGCAGGAGTAGGGGGCTGCGCCTGTTCGGCACCCCGGTCAGGGCAACGCGATAAGCGTCCGCACGGGTGGGCGCGGAACGCGCCCGCCATGGGGCGGGCGGACGCGTGCCCGACGCTGGCGCGCCGGGTGGGCGCCAATTGCTGAAACGCAGCACCTGTTGCAAGGCTATGGCCATGTCCACACGACGGGCAAACGTCACCGCCCGTACTCGGACTAGGCGCGAACCGAAATTTCAAGCGCCGCTTCCAACGCTTTCTTATCGGGTCCCGAAAAGTATGCGTGTTCCAATAGCCATTTTATCGCGTCCATTCCCTCGGCATATTTCAACCGTTCTGAAAAAGGCGGGTTGCGCCCTGAAAAACGATGGTGCGCCAATGAGAGCTCGGAAGTCTCAGTCCTGTTGAACGAGAGGTTTTCTCTTAGGAGTTGTTGTAAGCGTTCATTCGCCGCTCCCTCATTTCCGAAAAAGATCGGGCTTGAGCGTAAGGGTGAAGGCTCAAAGTCAGGATGTTCTTCAAGATAATCGCGTATTTTTCCCAAATTTGGCGCTCGATGGTACACTAGGCTGTCAAGGTCGGTACAACGGCGACGGACCTCAAAAACAACATGGTCTAGTTTCGCCAAATCTCCCGGAAATAGCACGAATCCGTGGAAGCCGTAGCGCACATTAACATTGCCGCCTCTTTCCATCCTCTCGATGAATTCGCCGAAAGTTTCGTCGGCTAGCGGCAATTCCGGATCAGCAAACCCCATCTTGTCCATGATGCGGCTATCTAGAGCAAATCCTGACCCCTGACCAACCTGAACAAGACTTGTCAGGTTTCTTGATAGAGCATGATTGCTGTTCCGAACGTTCACGCCGTTCAAAAGCAAAGCGGCCTTTAGATATTTTTCAATGGCCTGTTGAGCGGACCAGCAAAATTGCTGATCGATACCTAGAAACCACAAGGCGCGGGCCGCGACATAATCGCCATCCGCCGAATCTATGAAAGTACGAGCTATCAGGCTCCTTGCTGCGGCGTTTGGCGGCTTGCTCAAACATCCAACTCCTCAACAAACCGCGCGTTTTCCTGAATGTACTGGAACCGCAGTTCCGGCTTTTTCCCCATCAGCCGTTCCACCAGGTCGCCGGTTTCGCCCGGTTCGTCCTCGTCGATCGTCACTCGGATCAGCTTGCGCGTGGCCGGGTCCATGGTGGTTTCTTTCAGGTCCTTGGCGTCCATTTCGCCAAGCCCCTTGAACCGCTGCACGTCGATCTTGCCCTTGCCGCCCAACCCGCGGGCCAGCACTGCCTCTTTTTCTGCGTCGTCGGCCACATAGACCCGCCGCGCGCCCTGCGTCAGCCGATACAGCGGCGGGCAAGCGAGGTAGAGGTGGCCCGCGTCGATCATCGGCCGCATCTGGGTGAAGAAGAAGGTCATCAAGAGCGAGGCGATATGCGCCCCGTCCACGTCCGCGTCGGTCATGATGATGATCTTGTCATAGCGCAGGTCGTCGAGGTTGAACTTGGTCCCCATCCGCACGCCCAATGCCTCGCACAGGTCGTTGATCTCGGCGTTCTGGCCCAGCTTGGACGAGGCCGCGCCCAGCACGTTGAGGATCTTGCCCCGCAGCGGCAGGAGTGCCTGAAACTCGCGGAACCGCGCGCCCTTGGCCGAGCCGCCGGCCGAGTCGCCCTCGACGATGAACAGCTCGGTCCCCTCGCGCGATTTGGCGGAACAATCGGTCAGCTTGCCGGGCAGGCGCAGTTTCTTGGTCGCCGTCTTGCGCGCGGTTTCCTTTTCCTGCCTGCGCCGCAGCCGTTCCTCGGCCCGCAGCACAAGGAAATCAAGGATCGCGCCCGCCGATTTCGTATCCGCCGCCAGCCAGTTGTCGAAATGGTCGCGCACCGCGGATTCGACCCAGCGCTGCGCCTCTTCCGTCGACAGCCGGTCCTTGGTCTGGCCGACGAAAGACGGTTCGCGGATGAAGATGGACAGAAGCGCGCAGCCCCCGGTCAGAAGGTCGTCGCGGTTGATCTGCACCGCCTTCTTGTTGCCCACCAATTCGCCATAGGCGCGGATGCCCTTCAGGATCGCCTGCCAGAACCCGGCCTCATGCGTGCCGCCCTCGGGCGTGGGGACGGTGTTGGTGTAGGACTGGATGAACCCATCGCGCGCGGGCGTCCAGTTGATCGCCCATTCGACCGATCCGGGGACGTTGAATTTTTCCTTGAAGTCTACCCTGCCGGAAAAGGGGCGTTCCGCGTAGGTCGTCGACTTTCCGAGGCTTTCTATTAGATAGTCGGATAGGCCACCGGGAAAAAAGAAGGACGCCTCGGTTGGTGTTTCACCATCGTCAATTTCTGATTTCCAACGAATTTCCACACCGGAAAACAGGTAGGCCTTGGACCGGGCCATCTTCAACAGCCGAGACGGCTTGAATCGAAGTGACCCAAAGATTTCAGGGTCGGGATGAAAGGTTACGGTAGTTCCACGCCGGTTCGGTGCCGCGCCTACCTTTTCGAGACCGGTTAGCGGCACGCCTTTTGAGAAGCGGATTTCATGAAGTTCTTTGTTCTTGGCAACTTGAACCACAAGGCTGTCGGAGAGGGCGTTCACAACGGTAGCGCCAACGCCATGCAACCCCCCTGAGGTCTCGTAGGCGTCACCGTTGAATTTTCCGCCCGCGTGCAACTCGGTAAAGATCATCTCAAGTGCAGATTTTTTGGGGTCGTCGGGGTGCGGATCGATTGGAATGCCCCGCCCGTTATCGCGCACAGTCAACGAATGGTCGGCGTGCAGTTCAACCTCTATGCGGTTGGCGTGGCCCGCCACCGCCTCGTCCATGGAGTTGTCGAGGATTTCCGCAGCCATATGATGCAGCGCCCGTTCGTCGGTGCCGCCGATATACATGCCAGGGCGCATGCGCACGGCCTCCATGCCCTTGAGCACTTTGATTGAGGACGCGTCGTAAGTGGCACTATGTGCCCCGGAGAGGAGATCGTTCGGCATGGCAGCTGCTCTTGTTTCTCTTGATTGGCGGTCATTATGGCAGGTCGGTTGCAGAGGGGGAAGCGGTTTGCGCCCACCGTCGACCCGGCCGATTGCATTTCTTGTCCGGGCGGGGTCAACTGTCGAAAACGGGGGTGGGGTGGCATGAAAATCGCGATACTGGATGACTACGCGGATGTGGCGACCGATCTGGCCGATTGGTCGGGGCTGGGCGAGGTGACGGTGTTTCGGGACACGTTGCACGATCCGGCGGCGCTGGCCGCGCGGCTGGCCCCCTTCGATTGTCTGTGCCTGATGCGGGAACGCACGCCGCTAGGGGCCGATCTGATCGCCGCGCTGCCGAATCTGCGATTGATCGTAACCTCGGGGCCGAGAAACGCCGCCATCGACCTTGCCGCCGCACGGGCGCGGGGGATCGCCGTTTGCGGCACCGAAAGCCGCAAGACAACCACCTCGGAACTGGCCACCCTCATGATGCTGGCGCTGAACCGGCGGCTGATGCCAGAGGTGGCGGCGCTGCACGGGCCGGTTGGCTGGCAGGCGGGGCTGGGGCGCGATGTGGCCGGGCTGACGCTTGGGCTGGTGGGGTTGGGCAATATCGGCGCGCAGATGGCCACGATCGGCCGGGCCCTGGGGATGGTGCCGCTGGCCTGGTCGCAGAACCTGACCGAAGACCGCTGCGCCGAGGTGGGCGTGGAAAAGGCGGACAGCCTGCATGACCTCATGGCGCGGTCGGATGTGGTCAGCGTTCATCTTGTGCTGTCGGACCGGACCCGCCACCTGATCAACGCCGACGCGCTCGTCGCCGCGAAAGAGGGTCAGGTGTTCATCAACACGTCACGCGGGCCGATCGTGGACAGCGGGGCGCTTTTGGCGGCGCTGCGACGGGGACGGCCGGCAAAGGCGGGACTGGATGTGTTCGACATCGAACCGTTGCCCGCCGACGACCCGTTGCGCGATGCCGGGCTGATCGCCGACGGGCGGCTTCTGCTAACCCCGCATCTGGGCTATACGACAACGGCAACCTTCAAGCTTTTCTACCAACAGACGGTCGATGCGATCCGGGCCTATCAGGCCGGGTCGCCGATCCGGAAATTGACCTGAACGAAAGGACGAAACCATGCGCATTCTATTCACAGGTGGCAGCGGCAAGGCAGGGCGGCAGGTGATCCCCTACCTGCTGGATCAGGGGCATGAGGTCGTCAACCTTGACCTGCAACCACTTGATATTCCCGGTGTTCCGACCCTGCGGGTGGACCTGACCGACGCGGGCCAGGTGTTCAACGCAATGCGGGCCTATGGCGATTTCCCGGACCTTGAGGCTGGGACGGGAATGCCGGGCTTCGACGCGGTCGTGCATTTCGCGGCCATCGCCCGGATCATGATCGTGCCCGATAATGAAACCTTCCGGATCAACACCCTGTCCACCTACAACGTGATCGACGCGGCCCTGCGGATGGGCGTGCGCAAGGTGATCTACGCCAGTTCGGAAACCACCTATGGCGTCTGTTTCTGGGATGGGCACAAGCAGCCCGACTATATCCCGGTGGACGAAGATCACCCGACCTTGCCGCAGGACAGCTATGCCATGTCCAAGGTCTGTAACGAGGCGACCGCCCGGTCGTTCCAGGCCCGGTCTGGAGCGGATATCTACGGGCTGCGACTGAACAACGTCATGGAAGAGGACGATTATCGCACCCTTTTCCCGCAGTTCATCGACAACCCCGATATGCGCCGTCGCAACTTCTTTGCCTATATTGACGGGCGCGACCTTGGGCAGATGGTGGACCTCTGCCTCAAGAAGGATGGTCTGGGGCACGAGGTGTTCAACGTGGCCAATGACGACATGAGCGTCGGGCTGACCAATGCCGAGGTGCAGGCGCGCTACTATCAGGGCGTCCCGGTCAAACGCGAAATGGGCGAGGCCGAGCCGATGTATTCCAACGCCAAGGCCAAGGCGATGCTGGGGTTTCAGCCGCGCCACAGCTGGCGTGATGTGCTGAAAGGCTAGGGCGGTGGAATTCGCCACGCTCGACCTTGCCCGGTTCGAGGCCGCGACGGGGGCTGACCGTGCCGGGGAAGCCGCCCGGTTGGATGCGATCTGCCGCGACAGCGGGTTCCTGATCCTGCGCGGGCACGGGGTGCCAGAGGCGGTCATCGGCGCGGTCTGGACTGCGGCGCAGCGGTTCTTTGCCCAAGGGGTCGCGGCGAAACAGGCGGTGGCCGCGCCCTACGCGGGCTACCCCTATGGCTACCTTGGCCCGGACAAAGAGGCGCTGGCGAAATCCAAGGGTGAAGACACGCCACCCGATCTGAAAGAAAGCTTCAACGGCGGTCCCCTGAGGGTGCCCGACGGGGTGTCGGACCCGGACGCCCATGCCTTTTGCTACCAGCCGACGCTTTGGCCGGATCTGGGGGGGTTCCGACCCGCGTGGGAGGCCTATTACGCCGAAATGGAAGCGCTGGCCGCGCGGATCATGGCCGCCTTTGCAGAGGCGCTGGGGCTGGACCGGGGGTATTTCGCGCCCTTCATCGGCAATCCCATCTCGGCCCTGCGGGCATTGCACTATCCGGCGACGCTGGGCGCGGCGCTGGACCGGCAACAGCGGGCCGGGGCGCATACGGATTACGGCTCGCTCACCATTCTGCTGCCGCAGGCGGGGTCGCGTGGCTTGCAGGTGATGTCGGACGGGGACTGGGTCGATGTTCCGGCAGAAGAAGGGGCATTCTTCATCAACATCGGCGACCTGATGGCGCGCTGGACGGCGGACCGCTGGGTGTCAACGCTGCACCGGGTGGTGGCGCTTCCGGATCAGCCGGCCCGTCAAAGCCTCGCCTTCTTTCACCAACCCGACTGGGAGGCGGAAATCACGCCGCTGGACGGATCGGACGCCTATCCAGCCGTCCGGTCCGGCCCCTACCTGATGGAGAAATTCCGATCCGCGGGCAGTTGACCTAGCCGCCCATTGTCACCACGACCTTGCCGGTGGATTTTCGGTCTGCAAGCAGCGCCAGCGCGTCGCCGGCCCGGTCAAGGGGCAGGGAGTGGCTGATATGGGGTTTCAGTCGCCCTTCGGCATGCCAGCGCATCAATTCGGTCATGCTGTCGGTCAGGGCCTCGGGGTTAAAGGCCATGTAGCCACCCCAGTAGAAGCCGATCACGTCGATGTTCTTGACCAGCAGGTGGTTGGCCGGGATCTTCGGCACCTCGCCCCCGGCAAAGCCGATGACGATCAAACGCGCCTCGCGGTTGGCGGCCTTGAACAGGGCGGTGAACAGATCCCCCCCCACCACGTCATAGACCACATCGGCACCGCCAAGCGCCTTGATCCGGGCGGTAATGTCAGCCGGGTCGGTGGTCGCGTCGATCACATGGTCAGCCCCCGCTGCCTGCGCCACGGCCAACTTGTCGGCCCCGCGCGCGATGGCCACGACCTCGGCCCCCAAGGCCTTGCCGATCTCGATCGCGGTCAGGCCCACACCGCCCGCCGCCCCGGTGACAACCAGACGTTCCCCCGGCCGCAGTCGGGCCCGCCGGGTCAGCGCAAGATGCGAGGTGCCATAGGCAACCTGAAACCCTGCGGCCACCGCCGGGTCCATTGTGTCGGGGACGGGAATGCAGCGGTCGGCGGGAAAAAGCCCCTCTTCGGCAAGCCCGCCCTGCCCACTGAACACCGCCACGCGGGTGCCGGGGGGCGGGGCGTCTGTCTCGGGGCCGCTGTCGATCACCGTGCCGCACACCTCGAGCCCAAGGGTGAAAGGGGCAGGGGGCGTGTCCTGATAGGTCCCTTTCGCCATCAACAGATCGGCAAAGTTAAGCCCGCATGCCTCGATCTTCAGGCGAACTTCGCCTTTTGCGGGCATGGGGGTTTCCACATGTGTCAGCGTCGGTTCCCCGCCCGAAGCGAGAATGCGAAAGGCTTTGTGCGTCATGGAATCCCGTTTTCTATCATTGGCTTGCAGACGCTAGTATAGCGGGTTTGCAGCGTGAACCTATCCTTTTGGACGGGTTTATTCCGGGATTCGGCGCCTTTGGAACGGGGATACCTATCCTAAAGGTCATGTAGACCCACGCAACCAAGACGTGTTTCCTTGGCCAATATCAAATCGCGCCGATCGCCATGTGTACGGGCACTCAACCGGGAAAAGACACATGAGGAGCAGGGTCGGCCCCGTAGTCGAGGTATTACAATGAAGCACCCTGTTGATGTTCATGTTGGAAAGCGGATCAGGCATCGTCGCTGGATGATTGGCACCACCCAGCAGCAGCTGGCCGAAAAAGTTGGGATCAAGTTCCAGCAGATCCAGAAATACGAAACCGGCATGAACCGCGTCAGCGCCTCTCGCCTGTGGGACATCGCCCACGCGCTTTCGGTGCCGATCTCGTTCTTCTTCGAAGGTCTGGACGCCGCGGGGCAGGAAGACGCGAATGCAACGCTGCCGGGGGATATCCTGGCCGACAAGGAAGCGCTGGACCTGCTGCGGTCCTACTATGCCATTCCCGAAACCCAGCGCCGTCGCCTGTTCGATCTGGCCCGCGTCCTGAGCGACGCCGCCTGACCGAACCCTTGACGGGCCTTGCGCGGGCGGGCTACCGCCTGTGCAAAGGGACCGTCGGGGGCAGGGATGCGCAACACATTGAACGATGCAACGAAGGGCGATCTGGAACGGGTCGCCCATTTGCTTGCCGATGCGGCCCGACCCGCAACGCTGGCCCATTTCCGCGCTGCCCAGATCGACACCGATGACAAGACCGGCACCGGGGCGGGCTTCGACCCTGTCACCGTCGCCGACCGCGCCGCCGAACAGGCGATCCGCGATATTCTGGCGCGCGAACGCCCCGATGACGGGGTTCTGGGCGAAGAATTTGGCACCACGAAAGGACGCTCCGGCCTGACCTGGGTGATCGACCCGATCGACGGGACGCGCGGCTATATCTCGGGCACGCCGACCTGGGGGGTTCTGATCGCGCTGTCGGACGAACAGGGGCCGATCTTCGGGATCGTCGACCAGCCCTATATCCGGGAACGGTTCGTCGGCGGCTTTGGCCGGGCCGAGGTGACAGGGCCATCCGGCACCGCGCCGCTGGTCACACGCGCCCACCGTCCCCTGTCCGAGGCAACAGTGCTGACCACCTTTCCCGAGGTCGGAACGGATGAGGAGGGCCGCGCCTTTCACGCTGTGGCGACCCGCGCCCGGCTGACCCGCTATGGGATGGACTGCTATGGCTACGCCCTCTTGGCGGCGGGGCAGGTGGATCTTGTGATCGAGGCAGGTCTGAACCCCTATGACATTCAGGCCCCGCAGGCCGTGATCGAGGCGGCGGGCGGGATCGTCACAAGCTGGGACGGTGGCCCGGCGCATATGGGCGGGCGCGTGATCGCCGCCGCGAACCGTGACATCCATGCCGAGGCGCTGGCGATCCTTCAGGGCGTCTAGGCCGGGCGGTGGACAGCGCGGGCCGCTTGTCTATGGTAGCCCGCAACCATCAGACCAAGGGGGTATCATGGCCGACGGAACCTTTGCAGTGCTCTTGCTGGCCTTCGGGCTGACCGACATGGCGCAAAACCATTGCGGGACCGACGCGGGCTGCCTTGCGGGCAACGACCGGCAGGCAAGATTCGCGATCTCGGCGGGCGAGGTGCTGGAACGGCGGGCACAGCCGGCCGGAGAGATCTACCTGCGCTACGATTTCGGTCGAGGATTCGGCCCCTTCGGCACCGCCGCGGGCCTGTCGGTGGGTGAGAAGGGAGAGCTGTGGATGGGTTACGGCGTCACCTACGAACTGACCCGCCCCGACACGCCCTATTTCGCCGAATTGCACCTGATGCCGGGGCTTTACGCGCCCAACGACGGGTTCGACCTTGGCGGACCGCTGGAGTTTCGGTCGGGGATCGAGTTCGGCTATGAAACCCGCAGCGGGGTCCGGTTCGGACTGGCCTACGACCACCGGTCCAACGCCGACATATTCGCCCAGAACCCGGGGATCGAGACCGTGCAACTGCGGGTGAGTTTCCCGATGTAAGGTGGTTGGCAGGCATTCATTGGTTAGGCTGGGGCATTCGTGAAATAAATTTCGGACTCGGGGTAGAGATCCAAGTCGTAGAGTTCCCGCAAGCCAACGAGACCGTAGACCCCATTTATGGGGAAGCGCCTTTCTTCAGGTGTCAGGCTTGTCACCCAATCCTCTCGATTGCTGTTGAGCAACCACCATCCCTTGGCCTTCGCTCCAGGCGCAAACAGACCAAGACTCTTGAAGGTGGGTTCCGACAGTTCGCTTTCGGACAACTCGACCTGTCCAAGGATCGTGACCTCAGGTTGGCGCATCATGGCGCCAAGATGGAACCGCACATAAGTCCGAAGAGGAAAGCCGTGTATGACGTTCAGGTCGGACACTTCCTCAGACACCGCCGGAGCAAGCATCCGGACGATGAAGATGCCTTTGGCCGACTTGGAGTCTTCATGCGGCAACTGGCTCGCCCCGACGCAAATGCCGTAGCAATAGAAATCGCCAAAGTCGAACTGAAGAACTGTACCGGAATACTTTCCTAGCTTCATGACCTGCACCGAACCAACCATACCCAACCCACCCGCAGGGTGTTGTAGAAGGCCGTCCAGTGCAATGTATTATTAGGCCCAACGCCTGAACTGTGCAACACATCAAAGGAATTAAGGATGGTGCTGCAGGGGAGGATTGAACTCCCGACCTCTCCCTTACCAAGGGAGTGCTCTACCACTGAGCTACTGCAGCATCTGCGAGGCGGGGATTAGCCCTAATCGAAATCGGGCGCAAGCCCTCTCTGGACGGTTTTTGCACCTTCCTTTAACAACGCGGTCATGGAGCAGAAAGACGGGCCAAAGACCGGGCGGAAATCCACGCAGACGCGGGAAGACCGTTTGAAGGCAGCGCTGAAGGCGAATATGGCCCGGCGTAAGGCGCAGGCGCGCGCCCGTGGCACAGGCAAGACGGCGGACGACCCCGCCGGGAAAGACGAATAGGCAGGCTATGGATTCGATTATCGTGAAGGGCGGCACGCCGCTGAAGGGCAAGATCAGGATCGCGGGGGCGAAGAACGCGGCACTGACCCTGATGCCGGCAACCCTTCTGTCCGAAGAGCCGCTGACCCTGACCAACACGCCGCGCCTGTCGGACATCAAGACGATGACCCTTCTGTTGCAGTCGCTGGGGGCCGAAGTGTCCGCGCTGCATGACGGCAAGGTGCAGGTGCTGTCGAGCCACGGGCTGAACTCGACCACCGCGGATTACGAGATCGTGCGCAAGATGCGCGCCTCCAACCTCGTGCTGGGTCCGCTGCTTGCACGCGAGGGCCATGCGGTCGTGTCGCTGCCCGGCGGCTGCGCGATCGGGGCGCGTCCGATGGACCTGCATGTCACCGCGCTTGAGGCCTTGGGGGCCGAGATCGAGTTGAAGGACGGTTATCTTCATGCGGTCGCCCGGGGTGGCCTGAAAGGCGGCACCATTGATTTCCGCTTTGCCTCGGTCGGGGCGACGGAAAACGCGCTGATGGCCGCGACGCTGGCCAAGGGCACCACAGTGATCAACAACGCTGCGCGCGAGCCTGAAATCGTCGATCTGGCCGATTGCCTGCGCAAGATGGGCGCCCAGATCGACGGCGACGGCACCGGCCGGATCGAGGTGCAGGGCGTGGACCGTCTGGGCGGGGCGACCCATCAGGTGGTGACCGACCGGATCGAACTGGGCACCTATATGCTGGCCCCGGTGATCGCCGGGGGCGAGGTGGAATGCATTGGCGGCCGTCTGTCGCTGGTCGAAAGCTTTGTCGAAAAACTGCATCAGGCCGGGGTCGAGGTGACGGAAACCGCCGAGGGGCTGAAAGTGGCCCGCAATGGCGACCGCCCCCGCGCGGTGGACGTGACCACCGAACCCTTCCCCGGGTTCCCCACGGACCTTCAGGCGCAGATGATGGCGATGCTCTGCACCGCCGAGGGCACCAGCGTGCTGGAAGAGAAGATTTTCGAGAATCGGTTCATGCACGCCCCGGAACTTGTCCGCATGGGCGCCAGTATCGAGGTGCACGGAGGCCATGCCACGGTGCACGGGGTCGACCGTCTGAAGGGCGCACCGGTCATGGCGACGGATTTGCGCGCCTCGGTCTCGCTGATTCTGGCGGGGCTGGCGGCAGAGGGGGAAACCCGCGTGAACCGGGTCTATCACCTTGACCGTGGTTATGAGCATGTCGAGGAAAAGCTGGGCGCGGTGGGCGCACAGATCGAAAGGGTGGCGGGCGAGTGACCGGAGACGCACGATTCGAGGATGGCGGCGACAAGCCGCTGCGCCTGAAGGCGCTGGACGAGATGGACCTGTCGGTCCTGTCGGCACTGGCGCAGGATGCGGTCTTTCCGGCGTCGGAAATGCAATGGCTGCCCCGGCAGCGCCGCTTTGCGATCCTGCTGAACCGGTTCCGTTGGGAAGATGCCGACCGGGCCGCAACCCGGCGCCGCGCGGTGGAGCGGGTTCAATCTGTCCTGTCCATCGAAGATGTTCGAAAAGTGCAATCTCAAGGGGTGCCGCGTGGCGATTCCGATGTCGTTCTATCGCTTTTGTCTATTTCCTTTGAAGCGGGCGAAGACGGAACCGGCCGCGTGACCCTGACCCTCGCAGGGGACGGGGCCATCGCGCTGGAGGTCGAGGCGCTGGAAGTCCTCCTTCAGGACGTCACCCGCCCCTACATCGCGCCATCGAAAAAGACGCCGGATCATCCCGAATGATCGTCCGGCGGTTGACAGCCGCCGATGCGCTGGCCTTTCGCCATGTCCGGCTGGAGGCGCTGCGCCTGCATCCCGAGGCCTATGGCTCGACCCTCGCGCAATGGGAGACCCTTCCCGAATCCCGCTATATTCAGCGGTTGGAAGGGGGCGTTATTTTCGGCCTTTGGACGGACAAGGGCTTGGAAGGGCTGTTGGCCTATGACCGCGAGGATGGTTTGAACGCCCGCCACCGCGCCAGCCTGCACGCGGTCTATGTGCGCAAGCGGTTGCGCGGAAAAGGGGCGGTCGATCTGCTGATCGAAGCGGCGATTGCGCAGGGCCGCGCCGATGGGCTGGCCCAGATCGAACTGACTGTCGCCGAAACCAACACCCGCGCTTATGACGCCTACGCCCGGCACGGCTTTGTCCGCTTCGGCGTGATCCCCCGCGCGCTGCTGATCAAGGGCAACTATGTCGACGAAATCCAGTTGATCCGGCGGCTGGACGACTAGGCGCGCGGCCAGACCCCAAACGCCGCATTGATGCCCGGCCCCGCCCCTTGTATCAGGCGGGGGAAGGAGCCTGCCCATGCCGCATTTTCTGTCCACCCGTGACGCCGATTTCGAAGCCCGCTTTTCCGCGCTTCTGGGAATGAAGCGCGAAGACAGCCCGGATGTGGATGCCGTCGTGGCCGGAATCATTGCCGATGTGCGGGCGCGTGGCGATGCGGCAGTGATCGACCTGACCGCGAAATTCGACCGTCTGGACCTGACCCCTGCGACCCTGCGGTTTTCCGAGGCCGAGATCGAGGCGGAGTGCGCCAAGGTCAGCCCCGAGGATCGTGCCGCCCTTGAACTCGCCGCGGATCGCATCCGCGCCTACCACGAACGTCAGATGCCGGAAGACGCCCGCTGGGAGGATGCCACCGGTGCCTCGCTTGGCTGGCGCTGGACGGCCGTGTCGGCGGCGGGCCTCTATGTGCCGGGCGGGCTGGCATCCTACCCGTCCTCGGTCCTGATGAACGCGATCCCGGCCAAGGTTGCGGGAGTGTCCCGTCTGGCCATCACCGTGCCGACCCCCGATGGGGTGACGAACCCGCTGGTGATCCTTGCCGCCCGGATTGCCGGGGTGGACGAGATTTACCGCATCGGCGGGGCGCAGGCGATCGCGGCCCTTGCCTATGGCACTGAAACCATCCCGCCCGTGGACAAGATCACCGGGCCGGGCAACGCCTTTGTTGCCGCGGCCAAACGCCGGGTCTTTGGCAAGGTCGGGATCGACATGATCGCGGGGCCGTCTGAAATTCTGGTCATCGCCGACCGCGACAACGACCCGGACTGGATCGCGCTGGACCTGCTAAGCCAGGCCGAACACGACGAAAGCGCCCAGTCGATCCTGATCACCGACGATGCGGCCTTTGGGCAGGCCGTGGCCGCCGCCGTGGACAAACGGCTTGAAACGCTGGAACGCCGGGCCATCGCCGGGGCCAGCTGGCGCGATTTCGGTGCGGTGATCACCGTGGACAGCATGGATCAGGCCGTGGCCCTGTCCGACCGGATCGCGCCCGAACATCTGGAGCTGTGCGTGAACGACGCCGAGGCATTGGCGGCCCGCGTCACCCATGCGGGCGCGATCTTTATCGGGGGCTGGACCCCCGAGGCGATTGGCGATTACATCGGCGGACCCAACCACGTGCTGCCCACCGCCCGGTCGGCCCGGTTTTCAAGTGGATTGTCCGTGATGGATTTCGTCAAACGCACCACCCTTGCCCGCATGACCCCGCAGGCGCTGGCCGCCATCGGCCCCGCCGCTGAACGGCTTGCCACATCCGAAAGCCTTCAGGCGCACGGCCTGTCCGTCCGTGCCCGGCTTGACCGGTTGAACGAGGGGTAGGGCCATGTCGAAGATCATCGAGATTGCCATCGACGACAGCAACCTGCCGCCGCCCACGCCCGAGATCGAGCAGGAGCGCAAGGTTGCCGTGTTCGATTTGCTGGAAGACAATAGCTTCACTCTGCCGGACACTGAGGGGAAGGGCATCCCGCCCGGTCCCTACAAGCTAAACCTTGCGATCCGCGACAGGCGACTGGTGTTTGACATCCGCACCGAGGCCGACGCCCCGGCAGGTGAATTTCATCTGTCGCTTGGGCCGTTCCGTCAGGTGGTGAAGGACTATTTCCAGATCTGCGAAAGCTATTTCGACGCTGTGAAAACCGCCGCCCCCAGCCAGATCGAAACGATCGACATGGCCCGTCGGGGGATTCACAACGAAGGCGCCCGCGTCGTGCAGGAGCGGCTGGAAGGCAAGGCAGAGCTGGACACCGACACCGCCCGCCGCCTGTTCACCCTGATCTGCGTTCTGCACTGGGGAGGCTAACCGGTGGGGGACGGGGACAAAACCTTTCCGCCTTTGCCCCAGTCGGTCCTGTTTTGCTGCGACCATAATTCGGTTCGCTCGCCCATGGCCGAAGGCATCATGAAGAAACTCTACGGGCAGGAATGCTATATCCAGTCCGTCGGCGTGAAGAACGATCTGGAGATCGACGGATTCGCTGTGACCGTCTGTCAGGAGCTTGGCGTGGAACTGTCCCGCCACCGGTCCCGGTCATTCGACGAGATGGAACAATGGGGCGACGACCTGTCGTCCTTCGATCTGGTCATCGCCTTGTCGCCCGCGAGCCAAAGAAGGGCGCTGGAGCTCACCCGGTTCTATCATCTGGACGTAGAGTACTGGCCAATCCTCGACCCCACCGGTCTGGGAGAAAGCCGGGAGGCGCGGTTGGACAGCTACCGCCAGACCCGGGATCAGATCATGGGCCGCCTGATCGAACGCTGGGGCCCCGCAAGAGAGAGTTGAAACGACGATGACCGACGCGCGCGCCACCCTGACCCGCTATTTCGAGGCCTTCAACGCGGGCGACACCGACGCCATGCTGGCCGAGCTGACCGAGGACGTCGCCCACCACGTCAACGAGGGAAAGATCAGGACCGGCAAGGATTTGTTCAGGGCCTTCTGCGATCACATGACCCGTTGCTACAAGGAGGAGCTGACGGACATGGTGATTTTCGCGAACGACGACGGCACCCGCGCGGCGGCCGAATTCATCGTCAACGGCACCTACCTGCAAACCGACGCGGGCCTGCCCGAGGCGCGGGGCCAGACCTACCGCCTGCCGGGCGGGTCGTTCATGGAACTGCGGGACGGAAAGATTTCGCGCGTGACCACCTATTACAACCTTGCCGATTGGGTGGCGCAGGTGGCGGCGTGACGCTGGAGTTTCGCACCCTGACCGGCGCCGAGGTCGAGGCGGCGCTGGATGATCTTGCCCGCCTCCGGATCGAGGTGTTCCGGGCATGGCCCTATCTCTATGACGGCGATCTGGCCTATGAGCGGCAATATATGTCCAGCTATCGCGACAACCCGCGCGCGGTGCTGGTTGCCGCCTTTGACGGGGACCGGATCGTTGGCGCCTCGACCGGGACGCCGCTTCTTGGCCATGACGACCAGTTCGCCAAGGCCTTTGCCGAGGTCGATATCCCCATGGCCGACGTGTTCTATTGCGCCGAATCCGTGCTTTTGCCCGAATATCGGGGGCAGGGGGCGGGCCATGTTTTCTTTGACATGCGAGAGGCGCATGCGCGGTCTCTTGGGTACCTTTATTCCGCGTTCTGCGGGGTGATCCGCCCCGAAGACCACCCCGACCGGCCCGAGGCCTATGTCCCGCTGGACGGATTTTGGCGCAAGCGCGGCTATCGCAAACTGGACGGGGCCATCGCCATTTTCCGCTGGAAAGATCATGGTCAGCCCAGTGAATCCCCGAAACCCCTGCAATTCTGGATCAAGCCACTATGAAAATCGCCGCCTGCGCCTATCGTCCCGAATGGCACCCGACGCCCGCCGCGCTTGAGGCGAAGCTGGCGGCCTGGGTGGCCGATGCGGCGGGGCAGGGGGCCGATCTGTTGGTCTTTCCCGAATACGCGGGTGGAGAGGCGGCGCTGATCGGCACGCCGGAGGGAGAGCCGGACCCCGCAACCTGGGCCGACCGCATGGCCGACCGGGCCGAGGACTGGGCCGCCTTGCACCAGCGGCTGGCACGGGACAACGGCGTCTGGATCCTTGCCGGGTCGCTTTGCGCCCATGACGCGGTGGGCCGAACGGTGAACCGCGCCTATCTATTCGGGCCGCAGGGACAGCTGGACTGGCAGGACAAGCTGATCCTCACCCCCTACGAGCGGCACGAGATGCAAATCTCACCGGGGCACGAGATTCGGCTGTTCAACACCGCGCTGGGCCGGATCGGGGTGCTGATCTGCTATGACAGCGAATTCCCGCTTCAGGCCCGCGCATTGGTCGAGGCCGGGGCGGATATGATCCTTGTCCCATCCGCCACGGATTTTCCCGCCGGGCAGACCCGCGTCCGCCAATCCTGTCGTGCCCGCGCCATCGAAGGGCAATGCCTGATCGTGCAGGCCCCGGTCTTGGGTGGGGTCGCGGGATGTGACGTTTTGGACAGCGGCACGGGCCGCGTCGGGTTCTTCTGCCCGCCCGATTTTGGCCTGCCGTCCGACGGGATCATCGCCCAGGGCGACACCGATGCCCCCGGCTGGGTCATCGCCGATGTGGACCCCGCAGCCATCGCCGCCCCGCGTCAGACCGGGCAGGTTGGCAATTTCGCCCATTGGACGGAACAGGATGGGCGGGTCGAAACGGTCACAATCCGGTCGTTGCGCTGATTGCCCCTTGAAAATCGGCGGTTTCGGGCGCATTTAAGCGCCGGTCGCGCATTCGGGCGCGAAGAACCAATTCAGGAGATCACATGGCCAAGGAAGAACTGCTCGAATTCCCCGGTGTCGTGAAGGAACTCCTGCCGAACGCGACATTCCTGGTCGAGCTGGAAAACGGCCATACGATCATCGCGCATACGGCAGGCAAGATGCGCAAGAACCGCATCCGGGTTCTGGCAGGCGACAAGGTGCAGGTCGAAATGACCCCCTATGACCTGACCAAGGGGCGGATCAACTATCGCTTCAAGTAGGGCGAAACGGCGTTTCGCCCCGCGCGGGTAAACGGTTTGCACGGCAAGCCGTGGCCGTCGCCCGGTGGCATTTCTGGGTGAGGACATGACCGCAGCATCCCCGAAACTGATCCTCGGCTCCGGTTCGCCCCGGCGGCTGGAGTTGTTGGCGCAGATCGGGCTGCGCCCCGATGCGGTGCGCGCACCCGACATCGACGAAACCCCGCAAAAGGGCGAACTGCCCCGCGACTACGTCAAACGTATGGCTCGCGAAAAGGCCGAGGCTGTACCGGCAGAGGTGGGCGAGGTCGTGCTTTGCGCCGATACCACTGTCGCGCTGGGTCGCCGGATCCTGGGCAAGCCCGAGGACGCAGGCGAAGCCGCTGAATTCCTTTACAAACTCTCCGGCCGCCGCCACCGGGTCATCACCGCCATCGCGGCAAAGCGGGATGGGGTGATCAAGGTCCGGGACGTGTTGACCATTGTGCAGATGAAGCGGCTGTCGGACACCGAGGTGAACGCATATCTCGCCACCGGGGACTGGGACGGCAAGGCCGGCGCTTATGCCATCCAGGGGCCCGCCGGGGCTTTCATTCCGTGGATCAACGGATCGTTCACCGGTGTCGTGGGCCTGCCCCTGACCGAAACCGCGGGGTTATTGCAGGCGATGGGATACCCAGTTCACGGAGGCGCGGCATGAAGGGCCGGACAATCATTCTCGACCACATTGGCGGGCGCGAAGCCGCCGCGCGCATGGTCGACGGGCGGCTTGACGATCTTCTGATCGACGATGACAGCCAGCCGCGCCCCGGTGCGATCTTCCGGGCGATCTGTGACCGGCCTCTCAAGGGGCAGGGCGGCATGATGGTGCGCCTGCCCGACGGGCAGACCGGCTTTCTGCGGCAGGGCAAGGGGCTGCGCCCCGGCCAGCCGATCCTGACGCAGGTCACCGGCTATGCCGAGGATGGCAAGGCCGTGCCCCTGACCAACCGGATCCTGTTCAAAAGCCGCTATGCCATCGTCACCCCCGGCGCGCCGGGCATCAACCTGTCGCGGCAGGTCGAGGACGAGGAAGAACGCGCCCGCATCCTTGCCATCGGCCATGCCGAGATGGAGGGGGCGGAGCACGGGCTGATTCTGCGGTCATCCTGTGACGGGGCCGGGGAAGAGGAGATTGCCGAGGACATCGCCGCCATGCTGGCGCTGGCCGAGGCGGTGACAGGCGATGCCGAGGGCACGGACCCCGAGGCGCTGACCGATGGGGACGGGCCCCATGTTCTGGCCTGGCGCGATTGGACCGACCGGGCCGAGGTCGTCACCAAACCGGGCGGATTTGCCCAGCTGGGCGTTCTGGATGAAATCGACGGAATCGGCCGGGCCGAGGTGCCGATCGGCGAGGGAACAATGGTGGTCGAGGCGACCCGCGCATTGGTCGCGGTCGACGTGAACACCGGCGGCGATACATCCCCGGCCGCGGCGCTCAAGGCTAACCTTGCCGCCGCCCGGGCCCTGCCACGCGCGCTGCGTCTGCGTGGGCTGGGCGGACAGATCGTGGTGGATTTCGCGCCCATGTCCAAGGCGCACCGGCGGCAGGTGGAACAATCGCTGCGCGCCGCCTTCAAATCCGACGGGATCGAGACCTCTCTGGTCGGCTGGACCACCATGGGCCTGTTCGAAATGCAGCGCAAACGGGAACGGCTGCCGATGCGGTCCCTGCTGGCCACGGTGCAGGAATGACCTGCCCGATCTGCGGCAAACAGACCGACCCAAAGGCGCGTCCCTTCTGCTCGAAACGCTGCGCCGACATCGACCTGGGCAAGTGGCTGTCAGGCAGTTACGCGATCCCCTCCGAGGACCCGGAAGAGGCCGAAGAGGCGCTTCGGGAGATGGAAGGACAGCTTCGCAAACCGCATTGAAATTTTTGCGACAAAAGCCTCTGGACACCCACCCAAAGCGCGTCTAGAAGGCACCCACCCAAGCGATTGACAAGACAGTCAACGCATCCCGTGCCCGGGTAGCTCAGGGGTAGAGCAGTGGATTGAAAATCCTCGTGTCGGTGGTTCGATTCCGCCCCCGGGCACCACGAATATCCTGTTAGATCAACACCTTACGAGAAGTTTAGCTTCGCGGGAAAATTTCGCGTCACGAGAAAAAGCCAACGTTTTTGGGGGGGGGTTCCGATCTTTTGGCACATCAAGGGGTGACGTAGGGGTGACTCAGTTTAGTCAGATTTGACCTTCTGGAAATGGGGTGATGTGACGATTCGTAGATCGAAACAATATGGCACATGCGCATCGATGTCCGCAGGCCTGTCACGATACCGCAGGACACCAGTCAAACCGGGCTGAGCATATCCGCGAACTTCTCGAAGTTCTCCGCTGCCTCTCGGAGTTTTGAGCGGTTGAGAAGACTCAAATACTCTGCAAACGCGCGGGCTTGGCAGTTCACTTGTTTGGCTGGGTTGAATTCAATGTCGGTGAAAGCTTCATAGTGAACATTGCGGCTGATCCAGTCGGCATGTTCGACAAGGGCCCGGATGTACAGCCAGTCATAGAATGCGCTCTTTGGGGATAGCGGGAAGCGTCTACCATCAAGTTCAAAACGGATGAGTTTGCCTTTGTCTTGATCCCGGATGAAGCGCTTGGCTTCGCGTGGCGTCATGTCAAAAACCTGAGGGAACGGCCCGCCTTTCTCAAAAACTTTTGATCCCTGATACACGCTTTCCAGCGGGCGCTTTCCAACTTCGATGGGGACTTTCAAGCTGAACGCGCTAAGGCGTCTTCCAAGTTCGTCAGCCGACTTGGAAGATATTTCTAGGATGTTCTCGACTCCGTGGCGATGCGCTGCATTGTGCAGAGCTACAATGTTCTTCTTCTTCTGAACCTCAGCAAAACCCGAAGCCCACGGGAACTCGAAGGCTCGTTCTAAGACGAGATTGCGGCCTTCGAACACCGGGAGAAAGACGGGTCGGCTTGCCACTACACAATTCCCGCTATCATTGCGCGCTCCACACCGTTAGGTACCAATATTTCCATTTTCTCTGCCGCTCGGAGGCGAGCATTGACAGCCGGATCGGACCAGTCGGTTCGAGAGTAGATAACTTCAATGTCAATTTGCGCCAATGCCTCATTCAGTGGAAGGATTACGGTATCATTGGCGTTCGCGACACCAAAGGCAATTCTTACACCCGGCACCAGAAGCACTTCCGGGTTGATGGCCAAATACCGGGGGCTTGGTAGCCTCCCCTCATTGTGGGCAACGAACTTCATGGGGTGGTTGGACGTGAAGCAAAGGCTAACATAGGGGTCAATGCCCCTTACAGTGTCCTGAGTGTGGCTCCAATCATTGCCACCTGTGGTGGTTGGCCACCATCCTTCTACGCGCATGCGCTCTTTCGACACTAACCCAAGGCGGTTGATGCTATCGAAGTTGCTTTCGTCAGAGAAGTGATACAGATAACGGTGTTGCGGGCTCCGTTTAATATGGGCGATGAATTCTTCGATCGTCATCTGACTGCCTTTCTTAATTATATTGCAGCTTTTCTATTTTTGAAATGCGGCCAAGAAGTATCCCGGCGTGTCCGCGACAATTCCTTCGAACTATGCTGATGGTGTTGGGATGAAGCGCAAACAAACGTCAAACGACATGCCTTTCAGCATACGTGCTTCGTCACGCAACGTAATCCGGCTAAAAAACGGGATCATAAACTCACCGTTTTTTCGCGGTGCGTCAACGATGTGAAACTCTACCGTCCATCCATCCATCGAGTCGCCCAAGGCGTCTTCTAATGCTTTCGCCGTAGCGGCGTCGGTCAAATCTCCCACTTTCTTCACCAAAGCATCCCGTGCTTCCGGAATCGTCTTGAGGATGCGCGCTGAATTGCTGCCCTGTTTGAAAAAGTGGCTCAACACACTCGACTGACGGGAACTCTTCTTCACGTGGATCAGGCGTTTGTTTGCAATGTCCAGAAGGTCGCACGCCTCAAACTTGCCATGCGGGGATGCAGGCACCATCAGCATTTCCTGATCCAAACAAACCTGACCATATTTCACAGCGCAACGTTGGTTGTAGCTCAACTCGCTTTCGAAACCTGTCTTCTTCCCGTCCTCAGAAACCTTTTTCACAATCATCAAAGGCGGTGTTGCCCAATCCTGCTTGAGCGCACCAAATGCAGCATCGATGTCAGTCTTGAACTGTTGATCCAGCCGAAACCAATCACCCTCGCTGATCGCGTACAGGCCGCCGTTATGAACAACCGATCCCACCAACGCCTTCTTAATACTCCACCGCTTCTTTACCGCTGAATCATTATTGAACTCGGCGAATACGCCATGCTTGCGGGCAATCGTTTCCACATCCAGATCACCGATCTTCTCGCCAAGGGCATTCCGATAGTGCGACATCAGAAGATCGGGAAAGCGGTCCCTCAGTCCCGGTCCCTTTAACCCGTAGTAAACGACATCTTCTTCGGACCAGCCCGGCATGGAAAGCTCGAAGTTGTCTGCCCCGTCGCTAATGATCTCGACGGCCTTTGCATCGAGTTCAGCAAGCACAACACGATCAAGAATGGGCCGAACCTTGTCGATGATATAGAAACCGCTCGACTGATAGTCCGTCGACTGGGATCGGGTCAGCGCTTCTTCCGCGACCTCGGGAAGCTCCGCAAGCGTCATTTCCCGGGTGATCTTTAGTGCAGTCGCACCAGAGACACTGTTGGCGAAGTCATCGTCTTCAATACGACCGGAAATGCGCCTTACGAGATCAAGAGCTTCATCTATTCCGAAAGCTTGAAGGTCTCTCTGAAATGCCGACTGGGAAACGCCTTTTATCGCTTCGCCAAGATTGCTCCTGTCAATTCTTCGAACCTTACTGTCGTCGAGTGAATTGATCGCGACACGCAAGCCGAAATCAGACTCAATTTTTGTGTCGTCGATATACTGCCACCCATGTGCGAAAGTGGTTACAAAGACCCGGTCCACGTGCCTAAAGACAACGACAGCGCATGACGACTTGTTTTTAATAGCCGGGATACCATCGAAAACCCCGGTGACGTCTGAAAACCAAGTTGGATGTTTCGGCACATTCTCAAACACAAAAACGGACGCAGCTTCCCCTAGATCATCAGTGTCCGAAAGAGTTACATCACCCGCCTTAATTCTGTCCTTGGCCGTCTCAGTGAAAACATCCTCAAAATCGGTTACGTCTTCTTTCGCAAGGTAAAGTGAATACGTCTTCGATTTGCCCAACCGGGAATCCTTTTCCAAAAAGAGTCGCGCTAAAATTGAGTATCCATGGCTCCTGTTCTCCCGTCAAGAAATGCTCGGCTTCGTTTCCACCGGAAGGCAGTCACTCCGAAGAGTTAAGCAAATCCCCGGCTGGGATGCCCAGCGCGTTTGCAATCCGCTCAACAGATACCAACGACGGATTGCGCAAACGCCGTTCGCAACCGCTGACATAGGTCCTGTCAAGATTGGCCCGATGTGCCAACTCTTCCTGAGAAATTCCGAGGCGCAAACGCTCTTCACGCATACGCACCGCAAAAACCCCAACCAGTTCTGAATCAACCACCTTTGCCATGCACAACGAATGTGTTGTTGCAGACTATGGGACCACGGACTATGAGTAACGTCAGCAATTTCAACTAAGCGAAAAGATGGTGGCGAATGTTTATTCTCAGTTTGATTGGTGCGTTGGGCATGATTTTGGGTGCCCTTGCGGTATGGGCCGGATACAACGAACAAGACGTGATCTGGATGGCAAGTGGTCTAAGCAGTGTGATTTCGGGCATTCTGTTCATAGCGCTCGACAAGGGCCTGACCCTACTCAAGGAAATCCGCGATGCACTGGTCGGTGAACATACCAGCCGTGTCGAGGAATGACGCCTCTCACACTGACGGCAACCAGAAGCTTGTGAAACACGCGGATAACATCCGTATCAAATTTTGAGTCTACGAAACCGGCGGCAAGGGGGGGTCCACCTATACTGCACTCTGCGGGTCCCCGCCTTCGTCGGTGGCTAACGATAACGTTCGGTGATCTGCTACGCACGCGCAGTTGCCCCCGCGCCGGATGGCGCACGGGGTAGGTACCCGGACGGGTCCCTCAAATCTTAATCATCGGGGGACGTCCGGCCTACAGGCTTCAACAAGCCCAAGGACGGTTCGCGCCGTTGGCCTGCCACGCAGGCGATCGTTGGGTTGGCGGGGTGACGGTGGGCCGCGTCAGCGGCCCCGTGCCATCCCTTCGCGGTGATCCCGCAGAATGCGGAAGACGGATGCACGCCCAATCTCAAGCTGCTTGGCGATCTCGTCCGGCTTGAAACCACGTTCCCTGAGCTTGAGGACTTCTGGCGTTTTTGCGCGGGCGGTTGGCTTGCGGCCCTTGTATTTTCCATCCCGTTTGGCCTTCGCGATGCCATAGGCCCTACGCTCTGCCAACCGATCTCGCTCGAACTGAGCGACAGCACCCATCATCCTGACAAGCAGCATCTGCGTGGGGTCTTCGGCGTCCAGCGGGTTCTTGGATAGGTCGGGCAGAAGCCAAATCACATTGGGGTTCTCGGGGTGTGTTATGGCCGCGTCAGCGGCGGCCAAATCGCGAAATGCGCGGTCCATCTTTGCCGCACATATACAGATTTTCCGCTCGGGAGTCGCCAGTCTGTTCGCTTTGGCAAGCATGTTCTCAAACACCGGACGCGGACCACGTGTGCTGGCTTCCTCTGGGTTCAAGTTCTCGTCGGCAACGCCTAGCTCTTTCAGTGTGGCGATCTGGTCCTCCCAACCCGCCGCTTGGGTGACACGATCTACCGACACGCGGATGTATCCCCATTTTTCCATTTCAGAACACCTCTCAGTATCATACGCCCCTAGAAGGCATGATATAGTATCAATAGGATGATTCGCTAGGTATTTTGATACTATTCTGGGTGCAATATCACGGTATTTCTGGGTACGTGCCTATTGAGACCTGCTCTGGCCCAGAAACCCACGTGCTTTCTCAGTGCTGCGCCCGGCCCAACGTTGCGTTGCCCAAGGAGGTTTTTGTTATGTAAGTCCACCCGGAGGGAAGTTCATTGAAGTCTCTGCGAACCAATTAAGTCATGACGCTCCCCAGCGCAAAAACGCGAACTCGTCAAAATGGCTGGTTGTCAAAAGGCAGGGGGCACCCATCGAGACTAAGGTGTTAACGAATTTGATTTTGTCCTGCACGCCCAAACAGCCACGACTTAAGCGAAAAGCTCCAATCTCGGCACCAAGGTTCATGCCTGCGCATTCTCAGCGTATCGCAACAAAAGCTGGCATAAAATCCTGTCAGGCGAGTCTCTGTGGGACTTTGGTCGGTGTTTCTGGGTCAGTTTTTCAAACTGAAACTTCCCGCAACCTTGTTAACTGGCTCGCCCACGCGAACCGGACCGCAACTGCACAAGAGCGCCGGTTTGATTGCATTAGCGGTAACTGCCATACCAATGCGGCATTTTCAACAATCCCACGGCCTGCATAGGGTGCGTGGCGGTGCATAGGGGTAGTGCAACGCTGCACGACACTCTGCTCTGGTTTTATCTTGGCGACCGGCGGGAGCGAGGATTGAAAAATTGGATTTGAAAGTGCTCTTGATTGGCCATTGCCCCTATGCACCCATATGCAGGACCCGTGAGACCCAACAAACGTTGGGCAAAACTGCATAGGGGGCGCATTTCGCGCCCTATGCTGCCCCCTATGACAATCCGTTTGTCGTTATGCACTGCTCTCCGCTGTTCGACGGGCCTTAGATCACGCGGTGAAGAGTTTTTCTGTTCGGGTCTCCCCGCCAGTGAGGTTTACGCCATGCGATCCCGCCCCATCGGGTCGCAAACAAATGCCCTCGCACAAGGTGGCGAGCAGCCGTTTTTCGCTTTCGACGTTCGGCTTGTGCCGGTGTCTCATACCATCGCTGTATTTCGGGATCGGTGAGGCGCAGCGTGACTATGGAGAGGCGGTCTTCAAAGGATCTGTCTTCGTAAACGGCTTTCTTAGTACGTGCCGGTCGACGCGAACGCGGATTGGCTGCAGAACGCTGATCGCGCTTCAATTCTGGGGCTTCTACCTGAAGGATTGCTCCAAGCGCTATTGCTGCGGCAATCGCAACTGTACGTAGCACCCCGTCCCAACCATGTGCATCTTGGTCGGGTGTCCCGCCAAGTGCAAGCAACCTGTTCGTCATCCATGCCATGTGCACCGCATCATCGTACGGGATACCATCTTGCTCAAATGCTCGGATGAAAACGTCGACTTCTGGTCTGTGGAATGCTGCTGCGAGCATGGCGTCCGGTGACTGAAAAGGAAAAGGCTCGGACGTGCTCAATCGAACGCGCCATGTTCCGACGCCAACAAGTCGCGTACGCCAATCTGCCGACCATTTTCGGTGCGGGATTTCCCCATTTATCCACGCCAGCGTTAGTTCGACTTCGTTGCCATCGGGCACCATCAAAACACCGATGCGCGGGAAGGTTTTGATTAACTGCTGTGCAAGGGGCTCGTCCATATGCATGACCCGCATCAGGAGGGGGGCCAGCACCTTTGTGGAAGTCTCGGCAAAAATTGTTCTGGGGTGTGCGCAGATGATGCCGGAAATCCGCTCTAATTGCCCGGCGCTTTCCAACCGAAGCTCGTGGCACAGCGTCATTGCACTTGCCTCAACCGCGAATAGCTCTGCGTCTTCCAAGCGTGATCGCATCTGAGAAAGATTGGGGTCACTGCTGGTCGAGCGCAGCAAAGCATCGGCTAAATACATGCTAGGTTCCGAGAAAATCAGTTATCGAATACGAGATAGGCAATCCCCAGCAAGTTTTCGATACTCATGACCAGCATTGTTGAGAGTTAATGCGTCAGCGGGCCAAATAGTGCGCCCGCTGACGCGGGCCGGTATCACTTGGCAGGCTGTTTGCGCATCACGTATTCCGTGGCACCGGTACGCAACTTGCGTTCCACGAAAGTCACTTCGTACCGTGTGCCGTCCACCACGGTTTCATGTGTTTCGTCGGCAAACCGCACCATCATCTTTCCAAACGGTCCGGCCGCCTTGTCCTTGAAGAACCGCCCCGTTTCCTTGTCGTAGCCACTGTTTTCCAGCAGGATCGGGAAGCCGTCGTTTGCCTCGTTCTCCTTATCGGCGATTCCGATCAGCGACGGCACCTTGCCCGGTTTGTCCACCCGATCCGAATCCGTCGCTACACGGAATGGCTGCCCGTCGGAATAGCATGCCGCCAGTTCGAAGATGAATTTCTCCTTGGCAAGGGTTGCGCTATCCTTGGCGGATGCCTCCAACTGCACGCGGTTGCCGAGAAAGCCCTTAACGCCAGCGTCATTCAGAATGCCGCCGATCACGCCGGACCAGTTCTCATAGCTGTTGAGCACGGCGCTTTCATCGCGCTTCATACCGCTTGCCACCCAGTTCTGGATCAACGTCAAACACGCCCAGACCAGCCGTCCACGGTTATCCCGAGCATATTTGCGAATGTCCGGGTGCCGCCACCCCGCACGTTTTTCTGGATGAGCGGTTTTCGCATCCAGATCGACCAGCACCAGACGGCGCACAAGTTCACCGGTCATTTGGACATGGTTGCCCGTGAACGTCAGGAGCACCCGCACCTCAGCTTCGATAGACTCGTTGTCACCGAGTTTGCGTCCTTTGTACTTCGGTGCTGTCAGGACCGAGGCCAGTTCGCCGCTGTTGATACGCTTGTCAACGTTGTCGAAGTTGCAGAGCACCGAACCATCGGTCATCACGGTCAGGAGAGTCTTGACCATTTCTTCCTTGGATGTGGGAAGCGACATAGCTGGCACTTCGCTGCCGGTGGCGATGATGGAAAACACGTCCATCAACAGCGATGCTCCGGTGCCGGGCTGAGGCTTGCCAACCAACATACCGGGCACCGGCGACCCTGTGAACATTTCACGGCAGAACATAGTCAACAGCATCGCCAGAAGGTTTGCCACCGCAGGAACACCCTCACCATTGAGCACCGTTTCCACGATCTCGTCGCGTTGCATGCCTCCAAGCGGGAAGTCAGCGAACACCTCTTCGACGAGAAGCCGGACGGCCTCCCGCACGTCTTCCTCAGAGGGCTTGGTGTCGACACGGGGCAGGTCCATCTTCCAGTCAGGGGAATAGTAGATTCCGCTGTCATGCAGACCCGGCGTGTGGATCAGGCTGCCATTGAACGCGAATGTCGGCGTCGAGGTGATACCGCGAAGAACCGGCCAACGCGTGCGCATATTGCCATAGATTTGAGCATTCACATCGTCTGGAACCGAAACCCTGCGTTTGACTTCGTCCCCACCTGCTGTGGTGCGAGCGTGCTGCCACGCTGAGACGTTATTCAGCAGCACCTTGTGCTGCTTTTCGATCAGCGGACGAATGCGAGGCAAGCCCGCCGAAGACGTTTCGATATGCGCGGGTTCATCCATATAGCGGAAGATTGTGGGCTTCTTTGCGTTGGCTCCTTCGATCCGCCGTGTCCCATCCTCCACCATATCCGGGAAGCCCCATTGGTTTACAACTGGGATCGCTTCGTTGTCTTCAGCACCCGGCTCCCCGGCCTTACCAGCGGTGCGCCAGAGGTGGCGCACATCGGTTTTGGGGAGGTTGGTGAAGCCTCCACCGCTCTTTGCCAGCGCCTCAGTATAGTGAGCGCGGGTCGGCTTGTCGGCTCCGATCCGTTCACCGAGGAATTTGACCAACTGGGCTTCTGTAGTGTCGGGGCTGATGTCTGCGGCACGAATATCCGCGTCTACCTCGTCACGAGTCCGCGTCAGCGGTTGTGAGGTCTGGTCTTTGGTCTTTTCGAGTTTCGGTTTTGCTGATTTCTGTTTGGTCTCTGAACCGGCCTTGGAGGTTTTCAACTGGTCAGAATTCACAACCGTCAGACGGGGCCGCTCCTGCGGCAGGCTTACAGGGTCCATCTTGACCCCGGCCAAAGCCGCCCAACGGGCGACGGCTTTGCGATTCACTCCGCCACGAACTGAGAAACGCTGTTTAACCAACCCCAGAAAATCCACGCGGGGGAGCCATGCATTCAGCGAGTCAGTTTCGATACCGCCCAGCGCCATCTTCTCCGCCTCGATCAGCGGTTTCATTACCTTGTCGGCATCCTCCGGGGTTTTGTGGTGTTTAGGAATCTGGGAAAGAGCGTCGTACGCTTCTTCCAACTTGGCGGCTACGTCCGGGCCGTACTCTTGGTATTTTTTGGTGGCAGTCTTCGCCATGTTCAGATTCTCCGAAATTCGGCAGCCGATACCACTCCGTCGAAACGGATTTCTTGCCGACTTCAGTCGGGTAGATACACGTCGCCCTTCGCGAAAAACTCCGCGTTCAAGGCTTCGTCGGTGATTGGCTGCGCTTTAGGTTCTAATGGGAAAGGATGAAATCCAATCCCAGCGCGGGGGTGTCCACGGACGATCAACCGTGGACGGTGCAAGAACGAGGTCGGTTAAAACCCCAGTTGCCGCATAATTGCCACGGACGCAGGCCCATGTCCAGCAATTTTCACGATTCGGTCTAAAAAAATCGTGTTATATCAAAAGTTTAGCTTGGTGGAAATTGCAATTGGAGCCGGAAAATGCAACCGTCAAATCTTGCGTCAGATAGGAAAAAATGGTAAGAAAAAGTGGCGTTTAGGTTCACACCGGACGATCTCCATATCCGGTTGCGCAAATAAGACTGGCGAGGGTCGTTCAGGCCCTCGCCTTTTGCATTTCAGTAGAGAAACCACGTCGCATCCACCGCGACATGACCGACATTTCGGCGGATCGGTTTCGGCGGAACATCGTCACCCAGTACCCAAGACACCAGTTCACCCACATCCCGGATGCTGACCCCATCGGCATCCGCATGAAGCTGCAAGGTCTTACACAAGTCTTCTCGTGTCCGGCACTCATGGGAAAACCGGGCATTACGGCTGACAAGGCAGCAGGGCAAACGAACGTCGGCACACTCGCCCCACTGCCCGAAGAATTGCCCCAATGGTCCCAGTTCAAACGTCTTCATTCCAACGGTCCAACAGGTCAGCAGGAAGGGTTACAGTCATGGTCGGTTCGTTACCCGGAGCATCGGACCAGATGATGCGACTCCCCCGCTGACG
The DNA here is from genome assembly GCF_004145845.1 of Loktanella sp. IMCC34160. Taxonomy (GTDB): domain Bacteria; phylum Pseudomonadota; class Alphaproteobacteria; order Rhodobacterales; family Rhodobacteraceae; genus SELP01. The sequence continues at coordinate 148,393 of NZ_SELP01000007.1, forward strand.
CGGGCGCATGCCGCACATACGGAGCGCCATGTTCACTGATTTGGCCCCCAGCGCGTCGCGCAACTCACAGGCGTCTACTGTGACGAAACAAAAGTCAGAACGGTGAAGATCGCTATAGATATGTGCATCCAACGCGCGGGCCAGTTCAAAGGCTTCGCCGGGGTAATCAGCCCAGCAAAACGCCTCGATGAAGCCGGACAGCATTACTTCCTCTGTATCTGTGGGATCGGCTCCAACCCCGATGGCATCCCGCATCGCAGTGTGAAGTTTCGAGCGTTTGGCACGATTGAGATTGATTTGCATGGTCAGGTTTCCATTTAGGTTTCTCCTGTCGGGTTGGAGTGCTTGTGTTGGTCGGGTATTGGGTCGCTCATCCCGAGCGATTTACTGTACGTCGTTGCCGGGCGCGGCGTTTGGATGCGCGCTCACATTCGCGGCAGGCTGGTGGACCGTTCCGCCCGAGCCGCCGCAGAGCGAAATGACCGTTCCGGCAGGCCTCGGCGCGCATGATCCAGTTCAGGCTTTGCTCTCGCGCGCGGTCTTCCGTCACCACACGGCGCGCTGTACCGTCCCCACAAACAATGTAAGCCTCTCCGGGGTCCCAGTGCCGCCCAAAAAGGGCTTGCGCCTCTGTAGGGTTCACAACGGTTCCAGCAGGCATCGGACGGATCAGAGTTGCGCACCAAGGCAAAGAATTCCGGTCAGTTGTCATTGGGAAGGAACTCAAAAAGGCGCTGAGCGGCGTGCAACAGGAGCCCACCGTCATCTACCGGTGGTTGGGGTCCATTGTTTGGCACTCCCGTCTCGGGCGGAAGATCGTCCAAAGTCTTCGACAAACGGTCAAGTCCACTCGACAAGGTTGAGGCGCAGGCTTCGATCTGCCGAATCCGTGCGTCGATAATGCGCGGGTCTGTGTCATCCAAAGAAGCGGTCAGCGCTTTCAACTCTGAAAGAGAGGTGGTGCAGACAAAGACCAAGGCTTCCAGTTGCGTGCTCATCAGCTAATCTCCAAGATGCGCCGGGCAAACGTTTCGGCACCGTCTGGATCATTGGTATCAATAGCGGGGCGCTCTACGCGCTGAGAGACTCGCGCATGCCTTCCAACGTGCCGGGTCAAGCTGGCTTTCAGGGCGGTGCTCAGCCGATCAGCACCGTGCGCACTGGCCACTTTTGCAGCGTGCATGAGAGCAGTGCTGACGTCATCCATGAGCAACAGGATAGATTGTGGCGACGTGTTGATCTCACGCGGCGCGGCAGCATCAGCTTTCCGCTTGGCCAACCACGCCCGGCGATCCGCCGTTTTTGCCGCCATTCGACTGGCCTGAACCCTTGCGGAGGGCGTCGGTTCCGGCTTCGGGTATCCTTCCGCGGACTCGCACCATGCGGCAAGGTAGGTGAGCCCGTCGATACCGACCAAACGCGCGAAGCGTTCTGCCCGGCCATTAAGCGGATTGCTACCGGGTTCAGGCAAAGCGTTCATCGAGCCGTTCCGAAATATACGCTTCTTTCGCACGGGAAAGCACATCGTTGCCCCGCCGCTGCATGGCGAGGGCTTCGCCCGGCTTCAAGGATGCGAAGAACATGGATTCAAGCTCAGCGCGACGGGTGGCTGAACTGAATTCGAGGTTGCGTTGGGCCATGTCATCGCCCTGAATAAGGGCGCGGGAGAACCCGCGCATAACCGCTGCGTCGTCGGGATTGATTTCTTCGGTGCCGCCAGTGACCAAATGATGAAAAACGCGAGGGTCGCCAACGAGGCTATTCACCAGCGTATCCACCATGATCGGGCTCAGTGAATCGCCGTGCAAAGCAGCGGCATGTACGCGGAAAGAATTCTCGATTTTTTCGAGGCGGGCACGCTCTCCGGCGTGCAATGAGTTGCGGGTGATGCGAGGTGTGTTAGTCATTTCCTTTGTTCCGTTGTTGTAGGTCAAGGTGTGCCAGTTCGGTTTCCATTTCTGGCGTGAACCACACCTGCTGACGCAGGACGGGCACCAGAGAAGCAAGACGCCAGTACCGGCGAGGCCGCCCGCCATTTGGGCCGGGTTGTGCGGTAAAGTTCCGAAGAGCGGGGTCGCGGAAAAACTTGCGGCAACTGAAATCCGAAAGTCCGCAGGCAACGGCCACGTCCCGCATGGAAAGGGTGTAGTCCATGTTGGTTCTCGATGATTGGAGATTGCTCATTGCCCTGAAAAGGCACCGCACCACCGGCACGCTGTGAAGCTGCCCCGCAGCACCAACAATGTGGTATTTTAATACCTCATTGCAACGCAAATGTCAATCCAACTGTGGTTTCGGTCGATGTTTGGGGCGATGATTTCTGGTGACAACATCATCAAAGTGATGCACTATGCGGAAAATCGCACCGCAGGAACAAAGCCGGAACATACCTTGGCAGCCGCTCAAAAATCATCTAGGGTCACAGTCTCATTCACTGACAGTGACCACGATTTGTTAACCCAGATTGCTGAGGATAGGGATGTGTCGCTTTCGTGGGTGATACGGCAGGCCGTTTCCGAGTATCTTGACCGGAATCGGCATGAGGAACCGGGTTTGCCGCTACCCAGACCGGCGACCGGACGAAGGGGACCACAATGAACCGACCAACTGCAATCGACCTGTTCTGCGGCGCAGGCGGCCTGTCCGAGGGGCTTCGCCAAGCTGGGTATTCTATCGTTGCCGGTAACGATATTGACCCATTCGCTGGGGCTACGTTCGTCGCAACACACAAAGAAGCATATTTCCTAGAAGGGTCCATTCGGGACCTTGATGCATCCGATTTCCTAAAAGCCACTGGCCTGAAAAAGGGCGAGTTGGATTGTCTTGCGGGAGGACCGCCCTGTCAGGGGTATTCGGTCTACAACCATCAGCGCGGTATGCACGATGAACGTAGCCATTTGTTCCGCGAATACCTTCGGATTGTGGAAGGCCTCATGCCGAAATGGCTTGTGATGGAAAACGTCACCGGGATCATGTCCGCCGGTGAAGGCGAAGCGTTCCAAGGCGTTTTGGCCGGGATCAAGGAACTTGGCTACAACGTCGAAGCGCAAATCCTTCGTGCCGAAGACTACGGCATTCCGCAGGAACGCCGCCGCGTAGTGTTCATCGCAAACCGGATTGGGCTGCCTATCGTCTGGCCTGAAAGGACGCACGGTGAGGGGTTATCGCCGTTGACGACAATCCACGACGCCCTGTCAGACCTCCCCAGCCTCAGCAACGGCGAAGACGCCGGTGTATGCGGCTATGCGTCGGAACCGAAGTCAGACTACCAGCGCGAGTTGCGGGCCGGTTCAAATGCCGTCTACAACCATGCCGCGCCGCGCCTTGGCGCTATTAATATCGAGCGGATGCAGCATATCCCGCAAGGCGGTAGCTGGCGCGATATTCCATTTGATTTGCTACCTGCCGGGATGAAGCGAGCCAAACGCAGCGACCATACAAAGCGATATGGTCGGATGAAGTGGGACGAACAGTCCTGCACAGTCTTGACCAAGTGCGACGTACACTGGGGTGCCTACATCCACCCCGAACAGGATCGTAGCATTACTGTGCGTGAAGCGGCCCGAATTCAATCTTTCCCTGATTGGTTCCGGTTCGAAGGTCCACGAACCGAACAATACGTTCAGGTTGGAAATGCGGTACCCCCGATGTTGGGCAGGAAGATCGGTGAAGCAATACTCTTTGCAGAATCTGCCCTTGCTGATACCCGCGAAAACGAACTGGTTGCGTCCCTTGGATAGCGTCGAGACGAATTTGCTAAGCGCTTAGTAGCCCAATCCGCCAAGGAAAGCGGGAATTCCCGAAAGCGTCTTCACTCGTTCCCGCTCGTTTGTGGAAAGGTCCCGTGCCACGTAGGGATAGACCTGCAGAAGGAATTCCTTCAACGCTTCAAAGGCCTCGTCGGAATACGTCACACCAGACCGCAATTCATTCATGATGCTCATCGTCCATTTGACGTAGATTGTTGGCATCATCACGTCGGAAATGTCTTCCCAGCCGTCAATTAATCTTTCATCCCTCATTCGGTCTTTCAAAACGCGATCACAATGACCACGACACGTCCAGAATACGTGGTGGTAACTATCTGGTCGAGAATAGTCACCGTCCTTCATTTCCTGCCAGAGCGTTACAATTCCCTTGTCGTCCTGTTCCAACAACTCTTTATCGCAAACGTGGCACCTTAGTGATGACTGGTCCGCGAAAATTTTGGCTGGGCTTGGGTTTTCAGTTTTCCATACCGCCAAAGATTCCGGAAAGTACCTCTCGGCGATTTCAAGACCCTTTGCGGAATGCAGGAGTTCACCTTCAATCCGTTCCCGGTCAAACACCTGAGTTTCGATATTGAGGCCCGCAAGAATCCCACCAAGCCCGGCGCTTGGTAAAGTCGAGTAGAAACCAAGGAAGCCTTGGCACTTATTGGCGGCTACGCGGTCCTGAATATTGGAATCGTCCGCAGGGCTAACAGACTTCCCGCTGAACGCTTTGTGCTTGCAGCTAACCAACCATCTTAGAACTGTTTCGCCCCCAACGCCGGTACGCCGCTCTTCGACAATTAGGTCTTTCCCGCCGTCGGCGCCCCGATCAGGTGCAGCGACAACTGTAAAACCAATGAAGCTGAGTACATCCCTCGCAAACAGTTCAAAGGTATCCTGCCGTCCGTCCGCAACATGCGCCTCAGGAATTTCTTTGAAATCAAGAACCGGCATTTTCAAACCTCAACGAATTCTCTGAACTACCGATTCAAGGCGTTTCGGATTGCAGCAGCATAAACATCCGCGTCCGGAAGATTCATAGGCGACGTAAACGCCAAGGCCACTTGGTCAACGGTTGTCGTGAACTGACCATGCAATGTCATGGTACGATGGGTTCCCGCTGCTCCCTCTACACCAAGTTCATAGCTTCGAAACGTAATCGTACCTTGTCCGGGGCGGTAGTCGTGCAGATGACCCCCTAGCCGGTCGCGGATACGATCATAGACCTGTTTCGGGCAGACGAAGAACAGGCCCTTGCGGCAAAGCTCTTCCCGGCGCAGAACATGGCCCTTGTAGATCAACTGGGGCAGGATGCGCTTGTTCACGTTCTCCCAATTCATTCCGGCGTTGCTGAAACCGGGAATTCTGCCAGACGCGTCAGCATATGCCCTTCCCTGAAAGAACGTTTCGGATTGGTCGCGGTAGCTGCCTGTGGTGTCGATTGTCTGGACCTCGACGGCGATAATCTCGCTCAGATCGCCAGCAGCATCGAGCCGGGCCAGCACCCAATCAACGTAATAGGCACTGGCCGTCTTGGCTCCCTTCCCCTTCGGGCGCGGCAACGGTAGCTCCTTTCCCCAATACTTCCCGAATACAACAACTTCGTTCCCGGTGAGAGGATCGCCCAGCCCGGCAATTCGGTCCTGTGCTTCATTCGGGCGGATTAGGGTGCATCCCGAACCGAAGGCCTCTTGGGCCAAGTCTTTCAGTGCAAGGAAGCCCTCCCCGTACATCCGATTTGGGCAGCATATGACGGGCTCCGCAAGTGTCAGCGGCTCAACCGAACACGCGCCGTGTTCAGGTTTTATGCACTTCCCGTCCACGAAGGGACACTTCAGTCCCTCAACGTAGGGGCGCGCTGCCGGGTCCAGTGGGGTGAACCCGAAGAACTCGGTCACTTTTAACGCCATGTGGGCATGAATACATGTTGCGAGTCTGGTATCAATGCCCAATTCAACCGCAGAATGTTGACCATGGATCGTGTATCACCCGAAACCCGCTCAGAGAACATGCGGCGGATCAAGTCTAACAAATCCGCACCAGAAATGCGCGTGCGCCGACTGTGCCATGCAATGGGTTACCGGTATCGGCTGCACCGGAAGGACTTGCCCGGTAAACCAGACCTCGTGTTTCCGTCACGTAGGGCAGTCCTTTTCGTCCACGGGTGCTTTTGGCATCAGCACGATGCGTCGGATTGCAAACGGACAAACCGGCCCAAATCAAATTCAGCCTATTGGCAAGGCAAACTTGCCCGCAATGTAGAGCGGGATGCAAAGAACACAGCCACGCTAATAGATGCAGGTTGGCGCGTCTTGGTGATCTGGGAATGTGAAACTGTGAACAGAGAGGGCATAAGAGCACGTGTCACGGATTTCCTTGGCCCCCCGGGCAATGGGATGCCCCAAAACGCACTACCGTTTCCAGCCAAGCAATTCTGAATTTCCACAAACCTGCCATGAAGTGACCTCAATCTGTGGCACGGGATGCGCTACCATCACCGACACATAAGTATCAGGGGTGATTCATGGCAAAAGTGATTAAGTTGAAGCGGAAGGAAAAGCCGTACGCCGTCCGCTGGAAGAACGGTGAAAAGGAGGTGCAGGAGGCTTTCGACACACGTGCGGAGGCTGAGCTATTTCGATCTCAGAAAAACATTGACACCGCGAAGGACCGCAAGCGCAAAAGGCCTCGCAAGACAGGAGAAAACCCTACTTTCAAAGCCGTAGCTCAATCCTACCTTACAGTAAAAGAGCATCCACGGCGTGGCGATCCCATCGCACCGATCACATTGAGGGTGTACGAGTCCTATTTGCGGGAACGGATTTACCCGGCAATTGGGAGCGTCCTGATTGCAAACGTCAGCAGGCAGCACTTTGAAGAGGTTTACGATACATGCGTTTTGGCCGGTTTTTCCCGAAAGACGCGCAAGGAGACGTTGCGTCTGATCACTGCGGTACTGAAACACGCTAAGGCCTGTGACTACATCACTGAAGTCCCCTCACACGACATTGATACGTCGCCGACGAACAAGGAGAAAATCCGCGAACGCATGGAGCGCGACGAAAAGACTTACACTCCCGATGAAGTGTACACGATGCTGGCTGCGGCAGACAGTTTGGCACAGGATGACAAACTGCAAACTCGTCGCGTTTGGGCGAGGTATCGTCCAATGCTCTACTTCCTCGTTTATACCGGGACTCGAATTAGCGAAGCGCGTGGCTTCCCCAGAAAGGACTTCCTCCCGCGTGACGGAGTAATAAAGATCACCCAAAGCGCGCCGGAAAAAGGTGACGTAGGATACGTGAAAACGGCTGATGCTGTGCGGGATATTCCTCTCCACCCGATCCTTGAAGAAGTCCTCAAGGAATGGCTTGGGGACCATAGCCGAATATTGGCTTTTGGCACCGAAAGTGACGTTCCGATCTGCGGTAGCAATTTGTACTCACGCATGCTCGAACCGCTCAAGGAACGTGCTGACGCCTTGGCGGAATCAAAGTCGGACCCGAGGTTTGTTAGAGTGAGCCGAAACCGCGCCTTCCATGCATTTAGGCATCACTACGCATCCCGCTTGGTGAAGAAAGGTGCGAACCTAAAAGAATTACAAACGCTCATGGGACACGCGACGGCAGCAATCACACTGGATACCTACGCTCACCTCTTTGAAGGTGATCAACGGGAGCTTGTAACGACTCTGGTGATTTGATCCCGGACAGTTTCAAAATGGCACACCGCAACGAACCCGCGCCGCCACGCAAGGGCTGGTGACCCTTGTCAACAGTATTTAGGGGTGATGTAAGGGTGACCAAGCGCACCGAAAGAAAGATGGTAACACCTTGTTTCGGAACGATTTATTCTTATGTGACTTTATGGATTGAAAATCCTCGTGTCGGTGGTTCGATTCCGCCCCCGGGCACCACTTCCAAAGACCCGATAGTATCGTTCCGGATCGTCCGTTGGGGCAACAGGTGTTAGCGGGAGCGGTCGAAGAATCCCGTTTGATCTGCCGTATCTTCAGTGGAAGATCGTTCTGATTGTGGACGGCAGGACCCATCCCCAGAAAGCACAAACCGCCGCGGGTTTGCCACGGCGGTTTGCGTTCGTCAGTTTGATTACGCTTATTCGATCCCGAGCTTGGCCTTCACGAGGCTGTCGACGGCTTTGGGGTTGGCCTTGCCACCGGTAGCCTTCATCACCTGGCCCACGAACCAGCCGGCCAGCTTGGGGTTCTGTTGCGCCTTTTCCACCTGACCGGGATTCGCGGCGATCACCTCGTCCACGGCCGCCTCGATCGCGCCGGTGTCGGTGACCTGCTTCATGCCGCGCTCTTCGACGATGGCTTCGGGGTCCCCGCCTTCGGTATAGATGATCTCGAACAGGTCTTTGGCGATCTTGCCGGAAATGGCGTCCGACGAAATGAGGCCGACGATCTTGCCCAGCTGTTCGGGCGTGACCGGGCTCTCCTCGATCGTGTGGTCTTCTTTCTTCAACCGGCCGAACAGCTCGTTGATGACCCAGTTGGCGGCCAGCTTGCCATCGCGCCCCTCGGCCACTTTTTCGAAATAGGCGGCATTGGCGACCTCGGCGGTCAGCACCGATGCGTCATAGTCCGACAGGCCGAAGTCATTGATGAACCGGGCCTTCTTGGCATCGGGCAGTTCCGGCAGGCGGGCGGCGATGTCGTCCACCCAAGCTTGCTCGATCTCGAGCGGCAGCAGGTCCGGATCGGGGAAGTAGCGGTAATCATGCGCCTCTTCCTTGGACCGCATTGACCGGGTTTCGTTCTTGTCCGGGTCATAGAGCCGGGTTTCCTGATCCACCTTGCCGCCGTCTTCAAGGATGGCGATCTGGCGCCGCGCCTCGTAGTCGATGGCGGCCTGAATGAACCGCATGGAGTTCATGTTCTTGATCTCGCACCGGGTGCCGAGGTGGCCGAAATCCTGCGTCGCCTGATAGCGTTCATAATCGCCCGGACGGCAGACCGAGACGTTCACGTCGGCCCGCAGGTTGCCGTTCTGCATGTTCCCGTCGCAGGTGCCCAGATAACGCAGGATCTGGCGCAGTTTGACGACATAGGCGGCGGCCTCTTCCGGGCCGCGAATGTCGGGGCGGCTGACGATTTCCATCAGCGCCACGCCGGTCCGGTTCAGGTCGACGAAGGACATCGCCGGGTCCATGTCATGGATCGACTTGCCCGCGTCCTGTTCAAGGTGAATGCGTTCGATCCGCACCAGCCGCGCCATGCCGTTGCCCATCTCCACCAGGACCTCGCCTTCGCCCACGATGGGGTGATACAGCTGCGAAATCTGGTAGCCCTGCGGCAGGTCCGGGTAGAAATAGTTCTTCCGGTCGAAGGCAGAGAACAGGTTGATCTCGGCCTTCAGTCCAAGCCCCGTGCGCACCGCCATTTCAACGCAGCCTTCGTTGATGACGGGCAGCATGCCGGGCATGCCCGCGTCCACGAAGGCGACGTTGGAATTGGGTTCTGCGCCGAATTGGGTCGAGGCGCCGGAAAACAGCTTGGCCTTGGACGCGACCTGCGCGTGCACTTCCATCCCGATCACCAGTTCCCAATCGCCGGTGGCACCGGCAATCACCTTGGGTTTCGGGGAGTCATAGGTCAGGTCGAGCATGGGGCGGCGTCCTTCGGATTTTCGTTCCGCGTTGTCTAGGCCGAAGCGCGGTTTCCTGCAAGGGGCGGAGCCTATGCGAAATAAGGCTTGTCAGGGGGCGGGCAGGGGGCGCAGTCTGAGTTTCATGTTTGCTGTTCGGCTAATCCTTGGGGGGATGGTTGGGCTTTGGGTATTCAGTGCGGCGGTTTTCGCCGATCCCGACCAATCCGGCCTGCAACCCCCGCTGCTATCCGATGCGGCGGCGCTGCGCCTGTCTGCGGTCCGGCCGCAGGCGCGGCCCGTCTGGATGCTGCGCGGGCCGGTCGTGGTGAACGAAGGCCCGGCCAGTGTTCGGCCGCGTGCCCGGCCCCGATATCTGCCCGATGCCCGCTGGGACCACCGGCCCGGCGCGGCCCTGTGGACACGGGCCGCGATGTCGGCCCTTTCGGCGCATGGGGCGGCGATGGTCGATGTGGTGCCGCGTGATATCGCGGCGTGGTGTCCGGCCTATCCACAGAATCCACCCGACCGCCGCCGCGCCTTCTGGGTCGGGATGATGTCGGCACTGGCCCGGCACGAAAGCACATGGAACCCCGATGCCGTCGGCGGGGGCGGGAAATGGTATGGCCTGCTTCAGATCTACCCGGATACGGCCCGCCGCTATGGCTGCCGGGCGCGGACAGGGGAGGCCCTGAAAGATCCCGCCGACAACCTGTCTTGCGCGGCCCGGATCATGGCGGTCACCGTGACGCGGGATCAGGCCGTGGCGCTGCGCGACAGCCGCTGGCGCGGCGTGGCCGCCGATTGGGGGCCGATGACAAACCGATCGAAGATTGCGGAAATGCAGACATGGACACGGGCGCAGGATTATTGCCAACCGCAAGCCGCGGTCCTGACCAGCCTGCGCCCTGTCGCCCGGCCAAAAGGCTAAAGATCGCCCAGAATCCGTTCCGCCATTTCGCGGGTGTCCCGGCTCAGCCTGTCCTTGGCCATGATCCGTCCCAGGGCGGCTCGGATCTTGGCCTTGCGGTCCGCATCGTATCGCTTTGCAGATTGGAAGGCGGTGGTCATCCGCGCGGTGGTCTGGGGGTTGATGTCATCCAGTCGAATCAGCCAATCTGCCATCAGATCATAGCCACTGCCCGAGGCATGGTGGAACCCCGCCGCATTGCCCGACAGCGCCCCGAACACCGCGCGGAACCGGTTCGGGTTCTTCATGTCGAAATCGGGCCGCGTGGTCAGGGCCGCAACGGTTTCTGCCACCCGGTCGGGGGCGGCATGGGCCACCTGCATCCCGAACCAGCGGTCCATCACCAGCTTGTCGGCGGTCCACTTCGCCTCGAACGCGGCCAGTTCGTCCTGACCGGATCCGATCGACAAGAGCGCGCCAAGTGCGGCCTGCGACAGTGTCATGTTATCGGCGCGGGCGAACTGGGCGCGGGCGCGGGCGCCGCCGTCCGTCAGGGTCAGTAGCGACAGGGCTGCGTTGGTCAGCGCCCGCTTGCCGGCCGGTTCCGCGTCGGGCGAATAGGGGCCGTGCACTTGATGGCGGTCGTAAAGCGCTGCCAGCGTGCCGCCGCAGTGGGTGGCCACGGCGTTGCGCAGCGCCTCGCGCCGGTCGTGGATCAGCGCCGGATCGGGGGTCGTCCCGGCGTCGAACAGGCTTTGGGCCAGTTCATCCTCGGACGGGAGAGCCAGCAGAAAGGCGCGGAACGCCGGGTCAAGCGTTTCATCCGCAAGCGCCCGGTCCAGCGCATCCAGAAGGCCCGCATCCGGCGCGGCATCATCGCGGATCATCCGGGTCAGCGCGTCCAGCGCAAGGCTGCGCCCGGCCTCCCATTTGTTAAAGGGGTCGGTGTCATGGGCCAGAAGGAACGCCCGCTCCGCGTTCGTGGTGTCGCGCTGCAGGATCACCGGGGCGGAAAATCCGCGCAGGATCGACGGGACGGGCCGCGCGGCCAATCCTTCGAAGCGGAAACTTTGTTCAGCCCCGGACATTTCCAAAAGGGTGGTCGGCACCACCTCGTCCCCGTTCGGGTTCAACAGGCCCACGGCAATCGGGATCACCCGCGGGTCTTTGACCGGCTGACCGGGGGTCGGCTGCGTTTCCTGTTTGAAATTAAGGGTATAAGTGCCGTCTTTGAAGTCGTCCGTGACGGTCAGGCGCGGGGTGCCCGCCTGTTCGTACCAGCGTTTGAACTGGGTCAGGTCGCGCCCGGTGGCGTCTTCGAACACCTGCAACCAATCCTCGATCGTGGCTGCGTCCCCGTCATGCCGGTCAAAGTAAAGCGCCAGCGCCTTGTCATAGGCGGCGTCGCCGACCGGCAGCTTCAGCATCCGGATCACCTCGGCCCCTTTTTCATAGACCGTGGCGGTGTAGAAGTTGTTGATCTCGACGAAATGGTCGGGCCGGACGGGGTGGGCCAACGGGCCGTTGTCTTCCTTGAACTGATGCGCCCGCAGGACCAGCACATCGTCGATCCGCTTGACCGGTTCGGACCGCATGTCGGATGTGAACTGCTGATCGCGGAAAACCGTCAGCCCTTCCTTCAGACACAGTTGGAACCAGTCGCGGCAGGTGATCCGGTTGCCGGTCCAGTTGTGGAAATACTCGTGCGCGATGATGCCTTCGATCCGTTCGAAAATGGCATCGGTCGATGTGTCGGGCGAGGCAAGGACGCAGGAGGAGTTGAAGATGTTCAGCCCCTTGTTTTCCATCGCGCCCATGTTGAAATCGGAGACGGCGACGATGTTGAACACGTCCAGATCGTATTCCCGGCCATAGACCTCTTCGTCCCAGCGCATGGATTTCTTCAATGCCTCCATGCCAAAGGCGGTCTTGTGTGCCTCGTCCGCGCGGGTCCAGATGGCAAGCTCTACCTCACGGCCGGACAATGTGGTGAACCTATCCTTCAGCGCGACAAGGTCGCCTGCGACGAGCGCAAACAGATAGGCGGGCTTCGGCCAGGGATCGTCCCATTCCGCCCAGCCCGGCCCCTGTGCCACCGGGTTGCCGTTCGACAAAAGCACTGGCAGGTCGCTTTCGATCCGCACGGCAAAGGGGGCCATGACATCGGGGCGGTCCGGATAATAGGTGATCTTGCGGAACCCCTCGGCCTCGCATTGGGTGCAGAACATGCCGTTCGACAGGTAGAGCCCCTCAAGCGCGGTATTGGCGGCGGGGTCGATCTCGACCTCGGCCTCCCAGATGAACGGACCATCGGGCACATCGCAGGTCAGCCCCTCGTCGGTCAGGCTGGGTGTGACAAGCGTCCCGTCGATGCGTGCGCTGATCAGGGTCATGTCGGTGCCATGCAGGAAGAACGCACCGGGCGTTGCCGCCGGATTGGGACGGTACTCGATCCGCGACAGAACCCGCGTCGCGGTTGGCGACAGGCGGAAGGTCAGCTGCACCCGGTCCACGATCCAGCCGAAGGGCGTGTAATCTTTCAGGTAGATGGTCTGCGGGCTGGCGTCTTTCATCTGTGGCTCCTGTCGTTGTCGGGCCGACCCTAGGACCGGGCTTAGCTGCCCGCAAGCCGGGCCAACTGACAAAAAATCGCGAAAGCACTTTCCCGCTTTTTCGGGGGATGGTTTGGGTCGCGCGCGTTGTCGGGCGGTGGGCGATGCGCTACATCGGATGAAACCGCATACAGCGGTATGCATTTGCCGGAGGAACCATGACCGATCGCATCGAAAAGCACGGGCTGCAGGTGGCGGCCGAATTGGCGCAATTCATCGACGGGGCGGCCCTGCCCGGAACCGGGGTCGATCCGGATGCCTTCTGGCAAGGGTTTTCGTCGCTGGTCCATGATTTCGGCCCGCGCAACCGCGCCCTGCTGGACAAGCGCGAGGCGCTGCAAAGCCAGATCGACGATTGGCACATCGCGCATCGGGGCAAGCCGCATGACCACGAGGCCTACAAGGCCTTCCTGACCGAGATCGGCTATCTGCTGCCCGAAGGTGCGGATTTCGAGATCGACACCGCCAACGTAGACCCGGAAATCGCCAAGGTGCCCGGTCCGCAGCTGGTGGTGCCGATCACCAATGCCCGCTATGCGCTGAACGCCGCGAACGCCCGCTGGGGCAGCCTGTATGACTGTCTTTACGGGACCGATGCCATGGGTAGCCCCGCGCCGGCCGGTGGCTATGAGCGGGGCCGGGGCGCGCGGGTCGTTGCGCGGGCGCGCGTCTTCCTTGACGAAACCTTTCCCATCGAGGGCACCAGCCACGCCGACGTGCGCCGTTACCATGTGGAAAAGGGCCAGCTTCTGGTCGATGACCGGCCGTTGATCGACCCGTCGAAATTCGTGGGCTTCCGGGGCAACCCAAAGGCCCCCGACGCGATCCTGTTGCGCAACAACGGGCTGCATGTCGAACTGGTCTTCGACCGCGCCCATCCGATTGGCAGCCGGGATCAGGCGCTTCTGGCCGATGTGCGGCTGGAAAGCGCGATGTCGGCGATCATGGATTGCGAGGATTCCGTCGCCTGCGTCGATGCCGAGGACAAGGTGCAGGCCTATTCCAACTGGCTGGGCCTGATGCAGGGCAACCTGACCGAGGAAGTGTCGAAAGGCGGCAAAACCTTTACCCGCCGCCTGAACCCCGACCTGACCTATACCGCCCCCGATGGCGGCGAACTGGTTCTGAAGGGCCGGGCGCTGCTGTGGATCCGCAACGTGGGCCACCTGATGACCAATCCGGCGATCCTTGATCGCGACGGGAACGAAGCCTTTGAGGGGCTGATGGATGCGGCCATCACCACGCTGATCGCAATGCATGACCTGCAACGCGACAGCGGCAATTCGGTCCACGGATCGGTCTATGTGGTCAAGCCCAAGATGCACGGCCCGGAAGAGGTCGGCTTTGCCAGCGCCATATTCGATCACGTCGAAGACATGCTGGGCCTGCCGCGTCACACCGTGAAACTGGGTATCATGGACGAGGAACGGCGCACCTCGGTCAACCTCAAGGAATGTATCCGTGCCGCGAAATCGCGGGTGGCCTTCATCAACACCGGCTTTCTTGATCGCACCGGCGACGAGATCCACACCTCGATGGAAGCCGGGCCGTTCAGCCGCAAGGATTTCATCAAGCGCAAGGCCTGGATCGGCGGCTATGAAAACCGCAACGTCGATATCGGGCTGGAATGCGGCCTGTCTGGCCGCGCCCAGATCGGCAAGGGCATGTGGGCCATGCCCGATCTGATGGCGGCGATGCTGGAACAGAAGATCGAACATCCCAAGGCCGGGGCGAATTGTGCCTGGGTGCCGTCCCCCACCGCCGCCACGTTGCACGCGCTGCATTATCACAAGGTGGATGTTTTCGCCGTGCAGGCCAAGCTGCGCAAGGGCGGTCGCCGTGCCCATGTGGATACGATCCTCGATATCCCGCTGGCGACCTATCAGAAATGGACCCGCGACCAGATCCTGAGTGAGGTCGAGAACAACGCCCAGGGCATCCTTGGTTATGTGGTGCGCTGGATCGACGCCGGGATCGGCTGTTCCAAGGTGCCGGACATCCATGATGTCGGCCTGATGGAAGACCGCGCCACCTGCCGCATCTCGTCCCAGCATCTTGCCAACTGGCTGCACCATGGCATCGTGTCCGAGGCCGAGGTGATGACCGCCATGCAGAAGATGGCCACCGTGGTGGACCGGCAGAACGCAAGCGACCCGACCTACCGCCCCATGGCGCCCGAATTCGACGGAATCGCCTTTCAGGCCGCCTGCGATCTGGTGTTTCAGGGGCGGGTTCAGCCCTCGGGTTATACCGAACCGGTTTTGCACCGGCGGCGGCTGGAGTTGAAGGCGCAGCGCAACCATTGATCCTACAGCGGCGCGCGGTTTCGTGCGCCGCTGCACAAGGGCGTGTGACATTGCCCGCATATGTGCCTCTTCCCCGAGGCGCAGAGCGGCCCTATTCTCCTGTCAGGAATGGGAGACTACGGTATGACGCGCCCCGTGATCGGGATTATTGGTAATTCCTACCTTCTGGACGGCAGCTACCCCACCCATGCGGGCGGCACGATGAACTCTTGCGCGGTGGCGTCGGTGTCGAACGCGCTGCCGATGATCATCCCGGCGGACCCCGCGATGGTGCGGGTCGATGAACTGCTTGAAATCTGTGACGGTTTCCTGCTGACCGGCGGGCGCCCCAATGTCCACCCCGAGGAATATGGTGAGGCCGAGACCCCGGCCCACGGCGATTTCGACCGGTGCCGCGATGCGATCACCCTGCCGCTGATCCGGGCCTGTGTCGATCGGGGCCAGCCGTTCATGGGAATCTGCCGAGGCTTTCAAGAGGTCAACGTGGCCATGGGTGGGACGCTGTACCCGGAAATCCGCGACCTGCCGGGGCGCGATAACCACCGGATGCCGCCCGACGGCACCCTGGAAGAGAAATTCGCCCTGCGTCACGTCGTGTCCCTGACCGAAGGCGGGCCGTTCCACCGACTGTTCGGCGCGCGCGAGGTGATGACCAATACGCTGCACGGGCAGGGGATCAAGTCGCCGGGGTCCCGCGTGGTGATCGACGGCCACGCGCCCGATGGCACACCCGAGGCAATTTATATCGACGGCGCACCGGGGTTTACCATGTCGGTCCAATGGCATCCGGAATGGAACGCGGGCAGTGACCCGGTATCGCGCCCGCTGTTCGAAGCATTCGGTGCAGCGGCGCGGGACTGGCAACAGGCGAAAACAGCCCCACGCCTGCGCATGGGGGCTTGACCTTCCAGTGGGGGAACCCTGCAAACGGGCGCCAGAATGCAGGAGGAATGAATGAAGAAGAATATAATCTTCATTGGCGCGGCCGGGCTGGCCGCCGTCGCGGCTCTATCGGTTGTGATGGGACAGGGTAGGGTGGCCGAAGCGCAAACCGACCCCGCTGCCGCTGCGCCATTGGTCGAGGTAACAGTGCCGGAGATGCTGGGCGGCAACGCCGAGTTCGGTAAGCTGGCCTTTGATACCTACTGCGTCGATTGTCACGGGCAGAATGCCGCCGGGCGCGACGGTTATGGCCCGCCGCTGATTCACAAGATCTATGAACCGTCGCACCATGGCGACATGGCGTTCCTGCTGGCCGCCCGCAATGGCGTGCGGGCGCACCACTGGCGGTTTGGGGATATGCCCCCGGTCGAAGGAATTACAGAAGGCGAGGTCGCGGCGATTGTCGCCTATATCCGCCGTCTGCAACAGGTCAACGGGATCAACTGATCCCCCGCGCGGTCGCGCCGCGCGGGGGCAGGGGTGATCAGATCCGGATCAGCTGCGCTTCGTACTGCTTGAGCACGCGGCGGGCCGTGTCGCCATAGCAGCGCGGCATCGACCGCAGTTCCGGGAAGACCGCGAACAGTTCTTCACGGGCTTCGTCGGTGATCCCGGTCATGCCGATATCGCCCGGGTGGAAGCTTTCGGTCGCAGCCCCTTCGGCATAGACGATCTCATGTTCGTCAAACAGCATGTGGTAGTAGGTGACCGTGCCGCCTTCTTCCACGGTCACGTCCTTGCCGTTGACCAGATGTTTGGCCGAGACCAGAACTTCGGTCTCGCCGAACAGCAGTTCCGCCTCGTAGCCCTGGAACAGCATCCGGTGCTGGGGGGAAACGACAAGATCGTTTTCCAGCCCGCGGATCACCCCGCGGCGCAGCCGGATCGGCGCGAAACGATCCATCGCCGGAACGGTCCGCGACTGGATCCAGCGGATCGGGCGCAGCCCGTGGTCGCGGGTGACGACCAGATCGCCAACCTTCAGGTCCTCGATCGAACGCGCGCCATGCGGCGTGGCGATCCGGGTTCCGGTGGTGAAGCAGATGATGTTCTCGATCTCGCTGAAGTTCAGGATCGTGCCATCGTCCAGCGTCACCGAGCCGGAATAGGAGGTATTGCCGCTGGCGTTGGTCGTAGTGCTGGTGATGTTCAGCGTCGACAGATCAGCCAGATCGCCCAGTTGCAGGGTGTCACCGCCGCCGAGGGTTTCGGCATTATTTCCGCCGGAAACGGTAATGGTCCCGTTGGTCAGCTCTCCAAGGTCCTCAAGGACAAGTGTATCGTCGCCGTCTTGCCCACGAGCGATATCGCCTTCCGAGAAGACGATCGTATCGTTCCCGGTGCCGCCATCAATGCTGTCAGCACCCGTTCCGCCATAGATGAGGTCGGCACCGGAGTCGCCGTTGATGTTATCGGCGCCGCTGCCCCCGTAGACGATATCGTTGTCCTGACCGGCCATGATATTGTCGGCACCGTCGCCACCGAAAATTGTGTCAGAGCCATCATTCGTGCGGATTGTGTCGTCGCCGGCATTACCATAGACCACATCATTGCCTGCCCCGGCGACGATGCTGTCGGAGCCGCTGCCACCCGTGATGCTGTCGTTGCCTGCGCCGGAGTCGACAAACATACCGGAGCTATCGAGGCTCAGGTCGACCTTGTCATCGCCACCTTCGGTTTCGATTGCTTCGATTTCCGAAAAGGTCGCGGTCGAGGCGCCATCGGTGATCGTGCCAGCCTCGTCGCCGGTCATGGTGACGGTGACGTCGATCCCCTGGGTCGACCAGATGGTATCGCTGTCGGTCCCGCCTTCGCCACCGACGATGACATCGCTGCCAAACCCGGCTTCCATGACGAAGCGGTCGGCATCATCGCCACCGAAAAGCTGGTCGTCCCCGGTGCCGCCGTTGATGATGTCATTGCCGGCATCGCCGGAAATCACGTCGGCATGGCCGCCGCCAAAGATCAGGTCGTCGTCAGCGCCGCCAAAGATGGTGTCTTCGCCATCGAAGGTGGAAATCGTGTCGTTGCCGGTGCCGCCATAGACGGTTTCATTGCCGCCATCGACGCCACCGTAGACTTCGTCGTTGCCGTCGCCCGCATAGATGGTCGCGTCGCCCAGGCCGGAAGAAATCGTGTCGTCCCCGCCATAGGCATAGATGAGGTCCGCATTGGGCCCGTGGCCCGGCAGGATCGCATCGTTGTTGTCGACCATGTCCCCGTCGGGGTCGCCGGTATAGACGCCGTTGATCACGTCGGCGCCCGCGGTGCCCTCGATCGTGCCGTCGGACAGGGGGATGCCGATGGCGTTCAGCCACAGAGGATCATCGGCGACCAGCGGGTCGACCCCGTTGATCACGATGGATTCACCATTCGGGAAAGTCAGGACCGCATTGCCACCGCCGTCGTTGGTGACGGTCACGTCCCAAACGTTGACCGGATCGCCACCCGCATCGGTGAGCCCCGTCACATCCAGCGTGTCGATGCCGGTGAAGGTGCCGTCGCCATTGGCGGTCGGCGCATCGAAGTTGTCGACGCTGTCATTGCCGAACCCGTCGGTCAGGATGATGACATCCGCGTCGCCGTCCGGCGCGCCTTCGCCAAGATCCAGAAGGTCGTTACCCGCGCCGCCGTTCAGCGTGTCCGCGCCGGTGCCGCCGATCAGGATGTCGTCGCCATCGCCGCCCAGCATGGAATCGTCGCCAGCGCCCGCATGGACCGTCACGCCGACCGTGGTGGCGGAGGCATCGACGACATCGTTGCCAGAGCCGAGCGAGAAGACCTCGATCTCGGAGAAGGTCGCGGTCGAGGTGCCGTCCGACAAGGTCCCGGCTTCGTTGGCGGTGAAGTTCAGGGTGGTGTCGGCGGTCACCGTCTCGGCGTCGATCTTGTCGCCACCGGTTTCACCCAGCTCGCCACCGATGATGGTGTCGTTGCCGAAGGAATCGTTCAGGACAAAGGTGTCGTCGCCGCCATCGGACGGATAGGTCAGAACCTGAACTTCGTGGACCCAAAGGTCATCGCGCGAGCCCCCGGACGCCGCGTCGTAGACGAAGCTGAGCGTTCCGGTCGAAGATATGCCAGCGGGGAGATCGATGACCACAGAGGTCAGCGTCCCGGCGGTCACCGTCGTTGTCGAACCGGATGCACCGTTGAGGTAGGTGATCGTGCCGGTCGAGCCGTTCTGGCCCCCGGTTTCCAGGATGGCGTAGGTGACACCATCGATCTGGAGTTCAAGGGTCGCGGTGCCGGTCAGATCGGGAAGACCGTTGCCCCAGCTCAGATCAACCTGGATCTGGGCGGTCCCGTCGCCGCTCGGGCCATTGTCCAGCCCGGTAAGCAACGTGTCATAGGTCAGCGTGCCAGAGCCGCTATCCTGGCTTAGGGTCGCGGTGCCGGATTCGTAATAGACCGAGCCGGTGTTGGTCCAGCCGGAGAGGTTCCCGTCAAAGCCGCCGTTGACCAACTGGTCGCTCACGACCTGCGGGCTGTCACCGTAGAGGATATCGTTGCCGGACCCGCCGTTGATGGTATCAGATCCGTCACCGCCCAATACGGTGTCGTTGCCTTCACCCGCCGTGACAGAGTCATTCCCGGCCCCGGCTTCGATCAGGTCGTCATTGCCAGCATGGCCAGCAAGGACCGCATCGTTGCCGTCGACCATATCGCCTTCCGGGTCGCCGGTGTAGGCCGCGTCGATGATGTCGTCACCCGATGTGCCGCTGACGGTCCCGTCCAGCGTCGGTGCGGCGGGGATGCCGATGGCCTCCAGTTCGGCGGCGCTGTCGACCGAGGTCGGCGAAACGCCGATCAGGGTGATGGATTCCCCGTTCGGGAAGGTCAGGATCGCGTCGCCGGTGCCGTCGCCATTGGTGTCGGTCACGGTCACGTCGGCGGTGGTCACCGGGTCGCCCGACGCATTTGTCAGCGCAGAGACGTCCAGCTGGTCGTTGGTGGTGCCATCGCCGCTGTCGGTCAGATCGAAGCCGGTGACCGCATCGGCGCCAGAGCCATCGGCCAGCAGGATCGTGTCGCGGCCGCTGCTGAGGACGATGTTTTCAATCTCCGAGAAGGTGACGATGCCATTGGCATCGGTCACGGTCCCGGCCTCGGGGTCGTTCGCGGTCAGATCGACGGTAGTATCGGTCGACAGGAAGCTGAGGTCGAGCGTGTCGCCCGTGGTCTCGGCCCCTTCGCCGCCCACGACGGTCATGTTGTGCGGACCGGCACCCCAGGAATCCCAGACCTCGATGATGTCGTCGCCGTCGCCGCCGCTGACGCTTTGGCTGGCCCAGTCCATCGACAGGATATCGTTGCCCGCGCCGCCCAGAACGGTGTCGTTCGCGGCCCAGCTGTAGACATAGTCGTCGCCCGCGCCGGCATCGATGTAGTTGTCGCCGTCGTTGGCCTCGATGTAGTCGTTGCCGTCGCCACCGGCGATCACGTCATTGCCGTCGCCGCCATAGATTTCGTCGTTGCCGGCGCCGCCGTCGATGCTGTCGCCCGCGGTGTCGGACCCGAAGGTCTGGTAACCATAAATGGTGTCGTCGCCGGTTCCGCCCAGAAGGGTATCGGTGCCCGCGCCGCCGTAGACGATGTCGTTGTCCGCGCCCGCATCGACAAAATCGTTGCCGTCGCCACCATAGACGGTGTCTGTGCCCGCACCGCCATAGACGATGTCATTCCCGGCACCAGCCTCGACCGTGTCGTTTCCAGCCCCGGCCGCAACCGAGTCATTGCCAAAGTCGGCGATGATCCAATCGGCGCCGGACCCGCCGATGACGGTGTCGTCACCGCCCCCGGTGCTGAGGTCCATGCCAGAGCTGTCCAGGGTCGCGTCGATCGTGTCGTTCGCGGCGCCAGTGTAGATCGCTTCGATCTCCGAGAAGGTCGCGGTTGCCGACCCATCGGTGATCGTCCCGGCCTCGTCCCCGGTGAAGGTGATGTTGCGCACATCCGTAGAGGTGAACGGCGTATCAAGGATGTCGTAGTCGGTCCCGCCTTCGCCGCCGACAAAGGTTTCGCCGTCGAAGGTGGTGTTGGTGACGATGAACCGGTCGCCGTCGTCACCGCCGTACAGCGTATCGTTCCCGGCCGAGGCATAGAGCGTGTCGTTGCCCGATTCACCATAAGCGGTGTCGTTTCCGGCACCGGCCTGAATGATGTCGTTGCCCGCGCCGGCCTCGATCAGGTCGTCGTTGGCGGCGTGACCGGGAAGGACCGCGTCCCCCGCATCGACCATGTCGCCCTGCGGGTCGCCGGAATAGCCGGAGTTGATGATATCCGCGCCCGCGGTGCCCGAAACGGTCCCGTCCGAGGGCGGAAGTGTCAGGTTTTCGATCTCGGCGAACTGAACCGTGACCCACTCGCCCGACGCATTGAGGACCTGGACACTGCCCGAGGTGCTGTTGCCGTCCGGATCGGGGGTCTGCGACAGGTTCTGGTAGGCCAGATAGGCGGAGAGATCGAGCGTGTCGCTGTCGAGCCCGCCCGCGCCACCGTCGACCCAGATCGCGGTGTTCGTGTTGCCAAACCCGTCCGTCAGCGTCGGATCGACGATGAAGGTATCAGCGTCGTCGCCGCCAAAAACGGCCTGATCTCCGGAACCGACGAAGATGGTGTCGTTGCCTGCGCCACCGGCGACTGTATCGATCCCGTCCCCGGAATAGATCGTGTCGTCGCCAGCCTCGCCCGAAAGGATGTCCGCACCCGCGCCGCCAAAGATGACGTCGTTGCCGTCTCCGGCGTTCACGATGTCATAGCCGCCGCCCATGTAGATGGAGTCGTTCCCGGCCCCACCCTCAACATAGTTGTCGCCGGACGAGGCATAGATCCCGTCGTCGCCCAACCCGCCGTAAAGCTGGTCGTTGCCGCTGTCGCCCACCAGCACGTCATTCCCGGCGTCGCCATAGAGAATGTCGTTCCCGGCATCGCCGTCCAGGTGGTCGTTCCCGTCGCCGCCGTAAAGCGTATCGTCGCCGTCTACGCCCCAGATGCTGTCGTTGCCTGCGCCACCGTAAAGCGTGTCATTCCCGGCCGTATCGGCGGCAGGGGTGTAGGTGACAGAGGTGATCAGGAAGTCGGACCCGTCGGTGCCGTCGGTCTGCGGTAGGCCGGAAAAGACGATCTGGTCAAACGCGCCATAGCCGGAGACATCAACCGTGCCTTCGCCGCTGCCGGCAACACCTTCGGTAAAGGTGCCAGAGGCGACGAGAACGCCATCGTTATAGATCGCCCATTGCGCCTGTTCGGCGAAATCTTGGGTCCACAGGACGCTGAAATCAAAGCTGAGTTCGGTGATGTCCTGATCGAAGTTGACGTGCAGTTCTTCCGACAGGCCAGAGGCAAGGTCATAGCCGGTTTGCTGGGACACCGCGCTGTCAGAGTCGGAAATGTTGCCGCTGGCGCCAAACCCGGTCACACCATTATAGGTAAAGGTCGCAAGGTTGCCCGCGCTGGGCGCGGTCTGGACACCGCCGACCACGTTGACCGCAGTGACCGTAAAGCCGCTGGTCGTGTCGGTGAAGTTCGTGGCGTCGATCGTGATCGGGTCCGGCGTCTGCGCGGTATAATCATCGCCGTGGATGATGTCGTCGCCGCCACCGCCATAGACAAGGTCGTCGCCCATGCCGGCGTTGATGCTGTCGTCGCCCTCAACGATCGGAATCGTGTCGTAGTAGACATCGGTGACCCACAACGCCTGACCGGCGGTTCCACCGTTTTCATAGATGATTTCGAAGGTCGCAACCGGGCCTGCGATTTCGACAAGCACCGCGCCCTCTGTGCTGGTCTGCGTGTCCGAGGTGTTTGCGGCGGTAACCGTATTGCCCGAAACCGTATCCGCGCCATAGGGCGTGATCGTGACGGCAACCGGGTTTCCGTTCGCGTCAGAGGCGTTGATCGTGACGATGTCCTGCCAGCCGGACATGTCCACGTCGTTGAGGATGAAGCTGATGTTCTGGACTTCACCCGTCAGGCCCGATCCGGCCTCGGCGCTGAAATCGAAGGTTGCGGTGACGTTCGGACCCGCGCCGCCGGCCAAATAGAGGCCAGAGTTCGTGGCATAGGGGCCGGTGCCCACATATTGGGTCGAGCTGGAGGTCTGAACGGCCGTGTTGCCACCGTCATTGGTGAACGAGACGTTGACGTTCATCCCGCCGGTATCTTGGGTAAACCCGCCGGCGATATTGGTGCCGTTCGCGCCCTGCGCGATCCAGTTCAGGTGTTCAGAGGTGCTCGCCGGCGGGGTGGTGGTGCTGTCGCCATAGACGACGTCGTTCCCGTCGCCCGCCGCGATGGTGTCGTTCAGCGACCCGGCAATGATCGTGTCGTTGCCGCCCCCGGCATCGATGCTGTCGTTGTCGCCGTCGGCGCCATCAACGACGTTCCCGTCGGGATCGCCGGTATAGCTGGAATCGATGAAATCGCTGCCACCCGTGCCCGAAACGATGCCATCGTCGGCGACATATGCCGGCGCAGAGACGGCAGAGGCGTCGCCGCTGGTGGTGTACCAGTTATCCGGAACGAAATAGACGTTGCCGTCGGACCCGAGGTAATAAACCCCGGTGTCGTTGATGTTCGAATAGAAAAGACCATCGCCTTGCCAGACGCCGGACCAGTTCCAGCTGCCCGTTCCAATGATGCTATCCTGCGTGAAATTGGACTGGGAGGCAGAGATGTAATCTCCGCTGTCAAGGCTGCCGTCGCCAAGCGTAACCAGATAACCGATCATATTGTTTCACCACTCTCTGCTCGCCCACCGCATTCCTGTAGTGCGGACACACCTCGGGCCTTTGTTTACAGAGTTTGAATTAATTGACGGTTAGGGCAGGATTTCGTTTGGAAGGGGAAATCTTGTGACCATTTAGTGAAAATTTGCCTCAATTTTCCCGAACCATGGCGAACCTGTGTCATAGGCCGCTTTGTCGCCACATTTCGGAAATTTGGCCGGTTCTGGTATCGCGACAATGCAACGCAGATCTAGAAGGGGACTTGTAATATACATGCAATGTGTCGAATGTGTTGGCCGAGACCGGATCGGCCTGAAAAACAAGGGGAATGGCACATGCTGAAGTGGATCGACATCCCCCCTGTCTGGCTGGCGGGTTTCGTGGTCATTGCCTGGCGGATCGGGATAGCCGACCCGTGGGGTCTTGGGTTCGGCGGGGCGTGGTCCGACCTTGCCGCCGGACTGCTGATCGGCGGTGGGCTGGTTCTGATGCTTCTGGCGGTGACCGAGCTGCGCAAGCAGCGCACCACCGTCATCCCGCACCGCGTGCCCGCGAAGATGGTGCAATCCGGCATTTACAGGCGCAGCCGCAACCCGATCTATCTGGGCGATGTGCTGGTTCTGACCGGGCTGATCCTGCGGTTCGATGCGGCCCTTGCGCTGCCCCTGATCCCGGTTTTCGTCTGGGTGCTGGAACGGCGGTTCATCCTGCCCGAGGAGGACCGGCTACGCCGCACGTTCAGGGCCGATTTCGCCCGATACTCGATGAAAACCCGCCGCTGGTTCGGCACGACGAAGGATTAGAGCGGGGGTCGGGATTCTGTCCAGAATGGTCGGAAACGCCGCGTCCCGGGTTGTGAAAACCGCAGACGCCCGCTATGCGCAACATCAGACCCGGACCAACCGGGCAAGGAATTTCGCGGCCCTGCGCCGCAACTGGGTGGAAACCCCTTTCGGCAGGCCCGCCGTCTGGGGACGCAAACGGAGAGAGAGGGGGACGCTTTCGTGAAAATCGGAGCTCCGAAGGAAGTAATCGAGGGTGAAAACAGGGTCGCCATGACGCCTGCGTCCGCCCTTGACCTGCAAAAACTTGGATATGACTGCCTGATCGAAACCGGGGCCGGCGCGAACGCCGGGTTCTCGGACGCGGATTACAAGGCCGCAGGGGTCGAGGTGGTCAAGACCGCCGCCGCCCTGTGGAAAGCCGCCGATATCGTGGCCAAGGTCCGGGTGCCCACCGACGCCGAAATGAAGCGCCTGCGCGAAGGCCAGACCCTGATCACCTTCTTCAACCCCGGCGGCAATGCCGAAGGGATGGAGGCGGCGGCCAAGAAGGGCGCCAACGTTATCGCCATGGAAATGGTCCCCCGCATCAGCCGGGCCCAGAAGATGGATGCGCTGTCGTCCATGGCTAATATCGCGGGCTACCGCGCCGTGATCGAAGCGGGCAACAATTTCGGCCGTTTCTTCACCGGTCAGATCACAGCCGCGGGCAAGGTGCCACCGGCCAAGGTCCTGATCGTCGGGGCCGGCGTTGCGGGCCTTGCCGCGATCGGCACCTCGACCTCTCTGGGTGCCGTGACCTATGCCTTTGACGTGCGGCCCGAAGTGGCCGAACAGGTCGAAAGCATGGGCGCGGAATTCGTCTACCTCGACTTCGAGGAAGAACAGCAGGACGGGGCCGCGACCGGCGGCTATGCCTCTGTTTCTTCTCCGGAATTCCGTGAAGCCCAGCTTGCCAAGTTCCGCGAGCTTGCGCCCGAGATGGACATCGTCATCACCACCGCCCTGATCCCCAACCGCGAAGCGCCGGAGCTGTGGACCGAGGACATGGTCACGGCGATGAAGCCCGGATCGGTCATCGTCGACCTTGCCGCCGAAAAGGGCGGCAACTGCAAGCTGACCGTGGCCGACGAAAAGATCGTCACCGACAACGGCGTGACCATCATCGGCTATACCGACTTCCCCAGTCGGATGGCCGCGCAGGCCTCGACCCTCTACGCCACCAACATCCGTCACATGATGACTGACCTGACCCCCGAAAAGGACGGCCAGATCAATCACAACATGGAAGACGACGTGATCCGTGGCGCAACGGTGACCTTCGCCAGCGAGATCACCTTCCCACCCCCGCCGCCGAAAGTGCAGGCCATCGCTGCGGTGAAGAAGGAAGCCCCGAAAGAGCTGACCCCGGAAGAGAAACGCGCCGCAGAGGTCGCGGCCTTCAAGGCCCAGACCAAGAACCAGGTCACGCTTCTGGCCGTGGGCGGCGGGCTGATGCTTCTGGCCGGGCTTTATGCCCCCGCCAGCTTCATGCAGCACTTCATCGTGTTCGTCCTCTCGGTCTTCGTCGGCTTCCAGGTCATCTGGAACGTGTCGCATTCGCTGCACACGCCGCTGATGGCGGTGACCAACGCAATCTCGTCGATCATCATCCTTGGCGCCCTGATGCAGATCGGGTCCGGGTCGTGGCTGGTGATCCTCCTTGCCGCCCTCTCGGTCTTCATGGCCGGGATCAACATCTTCGGCGGCTTCCTCGTCACGCGGCGCATGCTCGCCATGTTCCAGAAATCGTAAGGGGGTAGGGGACAATGGAATTCGGATTCACCACGGCGGCCTATGTGGTCGCGGCTGTTCTCTTCATCCTTTCCCTCGGCGGTCTGTCGGGGCAGGAAAGCGCCAAGCGCGCGGTCTGGTATGGCATCGTCGGCATGGCGCTGGCGGTGGCGGCGACGCTGATTGGCCCCGGTTCGGGCTTGTGGCTTCTGTCGCTTCTGCTGATCGCGGGCGGCGGGATCATCGGCTATCAGGTGGCGCAGCGCGTCCAGATGACCGAAATGCCGCAACTGGTCGCGGCGATGCACAGCCTTGTGGGCCTTGCGGCCGTTTTCGTCGGCTTCAACGCCCATTTCGAGATCGGCCGCGTGGCCGAAATCATGGCAAGCGTGCCCACCACCCTGACCGCAACCGGGATCGAGGCGTGGCTGCACGATCAGGGGCTTGGCACCTTCGGGTCGCTGATTTCCCACAAATCGGCGGTCGAGATCAACATCCTGCGGGTCGAACTGTTCCTTGGCATCTTCATCGGGGCGGTGACCTTCACCGGGTCGGTGATCGCCTATGGCAAACTGGCGGGCAAGGTCAGCTCCAAGGCGGAAAAACTGCCGGGGGGCCATGCGCTCAATGCCGGGGCGGCGATCCTCTCGGCAATCTGCCTGATCTGGTACTTCAACACCGGGGGCTTCCTGCCGCTGGCGCTGATGACGCTGGCCGCGCTGTTCATCGGCTATCACCTGATCATGGGGATCGGCGGGGCCGATATGCCCGTCGTCGTGTCGATGCTGAACAGCTATTCCGGCTGGGCGGCGGCGGCGATCGGCTTCTCGCTTGGCAATGACCTCCTGATCGTGGTTGGCGCGCTTGTGGGCTCGTCGGGTGCGATCCTGTCCTACATCATGTGCAAGGCCATGAACCGGTCCTTCGTCAGCGTGATCCTGGGCGGCTTCGGCGGCACCTCTGGCCCCGCGATGGAGATCGAGGGCGAGCAGATCGCCATCGACAGCGACGGTGTCGCAACCGCGCTGGAAGAGGCCGACAACGTCATCATTATCCCCGGCTACGGCATGGCTGTGGCGCAGGCGCAGCAGTCGGTTTCCGAACTGACCAAGCGGTTGCGGGCCAAGGGCAAGAACGTCCGCTTTGCGATCCACCCGGTCGCGGGCCGACTGCCCGGCCATATGAACGTGCTTCTGGCCGAGGCGAAGGTCCCCTATGACATCGTTCTGGAAATGGACGAGATCAACGAGGACTTCCCGGACACCGATGTGGTCATCGTGATCGGGTCGAACGACATCGTGAACCCCGCCGCGCAGGAAGATCCCAACAGCCCCATCGCCGGGATGCCGGTTCTGGAATGCTGGAAGGCCAAGCAGGTCTTTGTTTCCAAGCGGGGGCAGGGGACCGGCTATTCCGGGATCGAGAACCCGCTGTTCTACAAAGAGAACACGCGGATGTTCTACGGCGACGCCAAGAAGTCGCTGGACGAGCTGCTGACCAAGATCAGCTAGGCGGACCGCGATCTGTACATATTGACCCCGCGCGGAGCGACCCGCGCGGGGTTTTCATTTGGGTTGCTGACGTCCGAATGAACGCCGGGTCGCGCAGCGGCCCGGCACACGCCCGCCCGCCCCAAGGCGGGCGTGTTCCACGCCCACCCGGTCGGACGCGTGCCCGCGTTTGCTTCGTAAAAGAAAAGGGCGCGGTCTGCACCGCGCCCTTTCCTGTTTCAGATGTCCGGCTGGACTTAGGCGAACCACCAGCGCTGGGTCAGCTTGTAGCCGTCCAGTTCCCAGTTGGCCGCCACGTCGTCGTTGTGCGCCAGCATGTTGGAATGACCCATGATGTAGTTGGCGAACATCGGGACAATCGCGCCGCCGTCGTCGTTGATCAGCGACTGCGCCTCGAAGTACATGTCGGCGCGCTTGGCGTTGTCCAGTTCGGCACGGGCCTGGCCCACGACTTCGTTGAAGCGGACCGCGGCGTCCGTGGTGCGCCAATCGGTGTCGTTCCATTCGGTGTCCGCGGTATAGGCCGAGGAATACATCCAGTCCTGGGTCGGGCGACCGCCCCAGTAGCAGGTGCACCAGCCCTTCTTATTCCAGACGTTCGACCAGTAGCCGTCCGACGGTTCGCGGACCACTTCGATCTCGATCCCGGCTTCGGCGGCCGAGGCGGCGACCAGCTGGGCGGCGTCCACCGCACCGGCAAAGGCCGCATCCGAGGTGGACAGCTGGATCGGGCCGGAATGGCCGGACTTTTCGAAGTGGAACCGGGCCTTGTCGGCGTCGAATTCCCGCTGCTCCAGACCGGCGGCATGGAACGGAACCGAGGGCGAAATCGGGTGGTCGTTGCCGATCACGCCGTGACCCAGAAGGATCTTGTCCACCAGTTCCTGACGCTTGATCGAGTACTTCAGCGCCATCCGCAGATCATAGTTGTCGAAGGGGGCCGAGGTGACCCGCATCGGCATGGTGTAGTGCAGGAACCCGGTCTTTTCGAGGATCGTGACATTCGGCGCGCGGCCCAGAAGACTGGCGGTCTTCGGGTCAACCCGGTCGATGAAATGGACGGTGCCGTTCATCAGAGCGTTCTGGCGCGCGGTCGGGTCGATGATCGACAGAACCTCGACGGTGTCGAACCATGCGGCATCCGACTTGTGGTAGTTTTCGTTCCGGCGGCCAAAGCAGCGCACGCCCGGTTCGAAGGCTTCCAGCACATAGGGCCCGGTGCCGATCCCGGCGTTGGGGTCCACAGACCCGCCTTCCGACGGCATGATCAGCAGGTGATAGTCCGACATCAGGAAGGGGAAGTCGGCGTTGCCGGTGTTCAGCTGGAACACAAGGGTGTTGCCGTCAGCGCTGATGTCGTCGACGGTGGCGAACAGGCCCTTGGCGGCAGACTTGGAGTCTTCGCCACGGTGGAAGTTCAACGAGGCGATCACGTCGTCGGGGGTCATGGTCTTGCCATTGTGGAAGGTCACGCCTTCACGCAGCGGCATCCGCCAGGTCATCGCGTCGGGCGATGCTTCCCAACCGGTGACAAGGTCGCCGACCAGTTCGCCGTTCGGCGCGACCTCGGTCAGGCTGTTGCCCCACATATAGCCGACATTGGTCGAGAACCCGTTTTCATAGGTGCCCGGATCAAGGCTGTCCGTGGTGGAGCCGTGGCCAAGGCCGATCTTCAGATCGCCGCCGCGCTTGGCGGACTGGGCCATTGCGCCGTCGGCCAGCGTCATGGCGGTCGGCAGGACGATCCCCGCCGTCATTGCCGAATTTATGAAGTCGCGACGCGACAAACGGCCAGCCCGCAGAAGTGCTCGCTGCCGGTCCATGAAGTTGTCTTTCATTATGTTCTCCCTGTTTTGGTTCCCCCCGTCCGGTCCGGACAGGGAAACTCAAGCCAAAGCCTATGCGTGTCCCGTCACGGCCTCAACAAAATTTTTGGGGTCATGGCGGGTAATTTTTTGTGGTCTTCCAAGGACGACTCTGCCTATCCTTGATGAAAGTCCCGCCAAGATCGGCCGTTTTCGGCTGACGGGAGACGGGACAGGGAACACAGGGAGAAGGATGCATGCATCCAATCTTGACGACGATTCTCAAGCGCCTCGGCCTTGGGATAATCACACTGCTTATCGTTTCTGTCATCATCTTTGCCTCGATCAGCATGTTGCCCGGCGACTTTGCCCAGGCGGTGCTGGGACAGGCCGCGACCGAGGAAACGGTGGCCGCCTTCCGGCGCGAGATCGGCCTCGATCAGCCGGTGGTGCTGCGCTACTTCGATTGGCTCGGGTCAATGATGACCGGCGATTTCGGAACATCTTTCTCGGGCAGGGCGGCATCCGGTGTGGACCGGTCGCGCCCGGTGATGGATCTTGTGGCGCCACGTCTGGCCAACACGCTGTTCCTGGCCAGCTTTGCGGCGATCATCTCGGTTCCGCTGGCGCTGTTTCTGGGGATCACCGCCGCGCTGTGGCGCAACTCCTTCTATGACAAGGCGGTCAGCGCCTCGACCCTGACGACAATCTCCTTCCCGGAATTCTTCGTCGCCTACATCCTGATCCTGCTGTTCGCGACCCTGTGGCCAGTGTTTCCAAGCCTTGCCAACGTGCAGGCGGAAACACCCTTTTGGGACCGGGTCTACGCGACGGCCCTGCCGGCCCTGACCCTGACGCTGGTGATCGTGGCGCATATGATGCGGATGACCCGCGCGGCCATCATCAACCTGTTGGCCAGCCCCTACATCGAAATGGCCCGACTGAAGGGCGAACCGCCGGCGCGGGTGATCATGAAACACGCACTGCCCAACGCCTGGGCGCCGATCGCAGCCGTCATTGCCTTCAACCTTGCCTATCTGGTCGTCGGCGTTGTCGTGGTCGAGGTGGTCTTTGTCTATCCCGGCATCGGGCAGCTGATGGTCGACGCCGTCAGTTCGCGTGACATTCCCGTGGTTCAGGCCTGCGCGATGATCTTCGCCGCGACCTATGTGCTTCTGAACCTGACCGCCGACATCATCGGCATCATCACCAACCCGAGGCTCCTGCATCCGAAATGACCCAGACCAATCAATCCTATTCGGCCGCGGCCGAGGTCGGCCAGGTCAAGACCCGCCGGACCCGTGCCCAGCGTATCTGGCTGACCCTGAAAAAGGCCCCACCGACCGCAATCGCGGGCATGTTGATCATCACCTTCTATGTCGTGGTGGCCATTCTGGCCCCGGTGATCGCGCCCTATGGCGAGGCGGACAGTTCCTTCGGGTCCTACCTGCCATGGAGCGCCGAACATTGGTTCGGCACTGACCAGATCGGTCGCGATATCCTGACCCGCCTGATCTATGGCGCCCGCAACACAATCGGCATTGCGCTGGCAACCACGGTTCTGGCCTTCATAATCGGCGGTGGGCTTGGCCTGATCGCCGCGATCAACCGCAGCTACCTTGACCAGTTCATCAGCCGGGGCATCGATGTGTTCATGGCGATCCCGTCGCTGATCTTTGCGCTGATGCTTCTGTCGATCTTCGGATCCTCGGCGATTTCGCTGATCATCATCATCGCACTGCTGGACAGCACCCGCGTGTTCCGTCTGACCCGGGCGGTCGCGGTGAACGTCGCGGTCATGGATTATGTCGAAGCCGCCCGCCTGCGCGGCGAACGGCTGGGCTGGGTCATGCGGCGCGAAATCCTACCCAACATCCTGCCGCCGCTGGTGGCCGAATTCGGGCTGCGGTTCTGCTTTGTCTTCCTGACCATCGCCGCCCTGTCCTTCCTTGGGGTGGGCATCCAGCCGCCCACGGCCGACTGGGGCACGATGGTGCGGGAAACCGCCAACCTGATCCAGTTCGCGCAGTTCGACCTGAAGGCAGGGCTGACCCCGCTGCTTCCGGCGGCCTGTATCGCTATCCTGACCGTCGCCGTGAACTTCGTCGTCGATTGGTTCCTGCACAAGACAAGTGGTATCCGCGATGAACACTGATCCCAAAGGCACGCCGCTTCTGGAAATGCGGGACATCCGTATCGAGGGTTATGCCGACGAAAAGTGGAACCCGATCATCAAGGGCGTGGACCTGACCCTGCACCGGGGCGAGGTCCTGGGCCTGATCGGGGAATCCGGGGCGGGGAAATCGACGCTGGGCAAGGCCGCGATGGGCTATGTCCAGCCGGGCTGCCGGATCACCGGCGGGTCGATCCTGTTTGACGGCATCGACCTTGCCAAGGCGAAGGAAAGCCAGAAGCGCAAGCTTTGGGGCACCCGGATGACCTATGTGGCGCAATCCGCCGCCGCCTCTTTCAACCCGGCCCACCGGCTGATCGACCAGACGGTCGGGGCCACCGTGCGCGAAGGGCTGAAATCCGACGCAGAGGCGCGACAGGATGCCCGGACGCTGTTCAAGGCGCTGACCCTGCCGAACCCGGACACCATCGGCGACCGCTACCCGCACCAGGTGTCAGGCGGGCAGTTGCAGCGGGTCATGACCGCCATGGCCATGTCGCCCCGGCCCGACCTGATCATCTTTGACGAACCCACTACCGCGCTGGACGTGACCACTCAGGTCGAAGTGTTGATGTCGATGCGCAAGATCGTCGAAGAGTTCAACACCGCCGCCATCTACATCACCCACGACCTTGCCGTGGTGGCCCAGATGGCCGACACCATCAAGGTGCTGCGCTACGGGGAAGAGGTGGAAGAGGCGGAAACCCGCGCGATGCTGGACCACCCCCGAGAGGACTATACCAAATCGCTCTGGTCGGTGCGGTCGCTGCGCAAACCTGCGGAAAAGTCAGAGGACATCGTGTTGTCCATCGACACGGTCGATGCGGCCTATGGCAACAAGGTGCAGGTGTTGCATGATGTGAACATCCGCCTGCCACGGGGCAAGACCGTCGCCATCGTGGGCGAATCCGGATCGGGCAAATCCACCACGGCCAAGGTGATCACCGGGCTCTTGCCGCCGATGAAAGGGCAGGTGACCTTCAACGGCGATCCGCTGCCGCCCACGCTGGCCGGGCGCAACAAGGACCAGCTGCGGCGCATCCAGATGATCTATCAGATGGCGGATACCGCGATGAACCCGCGCCAGACGGTCGGGGAAATCATCGGCCGCCCGCTGGAGTTTTATCACGGGCTTAAGGGCAAGGCGCTGGAAACCCGCGTGGTCGAACTGCTTGAACAAATCGAACTGGACGCAAGTTTCTACGACCGGCTGCCCTCCGAGCTGTCCGGCGGTCAGAAACAGCGGATCTGCATTGCCCGCGCGCTGGCCGCGGACCCCGAGGTGATCATCTGCGACGAGGTCACTTCGGCACTCGATCAGATCGTGCAGGAAGGGATCCTGCGGCTGTTGATGAAGCTGCAGGAAGACAAGGGGATTTCCTACCTGTTCATCACCCATGACATCGCCACGGTCGAAGCGATCAGCGACGAGATCGTCGTGATGTTCCAGGGCAAGGTGGTCGAGCAGGGGATCAAGGACGACATCCTGTCGCCGCCGCACCCGGCCTATACCGAACTGCTTCTGTCCTCGGTGCCGGAAATGGACCCCGACTGGCTGACCAAGCTCTTGGAAAGCCGCGCGACGGCCTGATGCCCCACCCCCGGCGACGCGGATGGTGTCTTGCCCATTTCACCGGGGCAGGGCATCAAGTCGCAACACATGGGGGATGACCGATGCCAGATACGATGATGCTGATCCAGATGGGCGGGCTGCTTTTGGTGATCGGGGCGATTGCCGGGGTGCTTGCCGGGCTTTTGGGCGTCGGCGGCGGGATCGTTCTGGTCCCGGCCTTCTACTATGCCTTTGCCGGGCTGGGATATGACGGGCCGCAGCTGATGCAGATCTGTCTGGCGACCTCGCTGGCCACGATCATCGTTACCTCGATCCGGTCGGTCATGGCGCACCACAAGAAGGGCGCGGTGGATTGGGCGATCCTACGCAGTTTCGCGCCGGGGATCGTGATAGGCGCGATCCTGGGGATGCTGGTGGCCTCAAGCCTGCGGTCGGCCGTGCTTCAGGGGGTGTTCGGCGGCTTGGGGATCGCCATCGGTCTCTACATGGCTTTCGGCAAATCCAGCTGGCGGTTGGGAAGTGAAATGCCCAAAGGGATCAAAGGGTTGGCCTTTTCCCCGGTGATCGGGTTCCTGTCGGTGCTGATGGGGATCGGGGGCGGGTCGTTCGGCGTGCCGACGATGACCCTGTTCGGCGTGCCAATCCACCGGGCGGTGGCCACAGCCGCCGGGTTCGGGGTGATCATCGCGGCCCCTTCGGTTGCCGGGTTCCTTCTGGTCGATATCGACAATGTTCCGCCCTTCACCATCGGGGCGGTGAACGTGGCGGCCTTCGGGCTGGTGGTGGCGATGACGCTCATCACGGCCCCCTTGGGGGCGACGTTGGCCCACAAGACGGACGCCGGGCGGCTGAAACGCTTCTTCGGGGCCTTCCTTGTGCTGGTGGCGCTGAACATGCTGCGCAAGGCACTGGGATGGTGATGGACGCCCTGACCGAGCGGTCCTTCGCCGTCCTGCCCGCCGATCCGCGCACGGGTCAATGGGCCGAGGCGGCCCGGGAGGCGGCCCGAAAGGTAACGGCGGACCCGGCGATGCAAGCCAAGTGGTTGCGCCATGACCGAACCTGGTTCGTAGGCGTCGACGCCCTGCCGACGGGGCCTGAGGGCGAGATCGGCAATGTTCCTCTGCGCGGAGCTTGGGAAGGGATCGTGCCCACGATCCACCCGCTGCATCCGGCGCAACTCTCCGTCGTCTACCGGGGCTATCCGGGCCGCGACGCGGGCGAAAGCGATGCCGCGCATCGGTTTCGGGCGCGTCGGGACGCCGCCCATCTGGACGGGCTTCTGGCCGAAGGGCCGGACAAGCGGCGGCACCTGCGCGAACCCCACGCCTATATCCTCGGGATCGCGCTGACCCCGGCCCGAGCCTGCCCGCTGGTCGTCTGGGAAGGCAGCCACGAGATCATCCGCGATGCCTTCATGACCGCCTTTGCCGGGCTGCCGCCCGCGATGTG
Organism: Loktanella sp. IMCC34160; assembly: GCF_004145845.1. Classification (GTDB taxonomy): domain Bacteria; phylum Pseudomonadota; class Alphaproteobacteria; order Rhodobacterales; family Rhodobacteraceae; genus SELP01. Next base: position 183,323 of record NZ_SELP01000007.1, read on the forward strand.
GGCCGACATAGATGTGACCGAGGTCTACAAGGATGCCCGCGCCGAGGTGTTCGAGATGTGCCACCGCACCGAAGTGCCGCTGGAGCCGGGGCAGGCCGTGCTGGTCCACAGGCTGGCGATCCATGGCGTCGCGCCGTGGCAGGCGGGGCAAACCATCCCCGACGAAGGCCGGATGATGGCCTATTTCCGGCCCTGCTTCCCGGACCCGCGCGACTGGCTGAAGGCTGATTAAGCTTTCGTTCGATTGGGCATGCAGGCGCGAGGATAGACGGATTGCCATTCCTGACCTAGAGTCGGGCAAAGTCAGGCGGTGGTTGCGGCGAAGTATTCGGGCCAGGTCCCAACACCGGGATTTGGCCCGCGCTCGAGGTGCATCTCATGAACTTACGCATGCTCGCAGTCGTTGCTTGCCTCTCGTTACCGAACCAAGCCTTGCCGGACCCTGAGATTCGCACCGAAACCTACGAAGGCGGAGCGGTCTATACCGGAGAGTTTCTTGACGGTCAGCGTCACGGAACCGGGACCTTTTCGCTTCCCAATGGGTATACCTACGAAGGCGATTGGCTTGAGGGCGAAGCGACCGGGACCGGGCGCGCGGTCTTCCCGGATGGGTCGATCTATGTCGGCACGTTTTTAGAGGGACGGCCTTCGGGCGAGGGCACGTTGACCTTCCCTGATGGGGGTTCCTACATGGGTGACTTCCTAGATGGCCAGATGGCGGGGGAAGGCACGGCAACTTGGTCCAATGGAACTGTCTATGTCGGGACGTTTGCCGCTAACCAACGTCATGGATACGGCGTTCTGACCGCCTCAAACGGCTATTCCTACGCGGGCGACTGGATCGACGGGGAAAAGCATGGTCGCGCGATAATTCGCTACGAGGACGGGGCGTTCTACTGCGGAGATATCATCCACGAACAGCGAGAGGGAACAGGGGCCGTCAGGACCAAAAACGGGCGGGCTTGGTATGGGTCATGGCACGCAGGAGAGGCTGTGCGGGCCGATGACGCTCGGCCCCTAATTTCTGCCTTCAATTCCTATGACGAATTGCAGCGGCGGACGATCCAGACCCGGCTCGCTGCGCATGACTTTTACCGGGTTGCCATTGATGGCGGCTGGGGTCGCAATACCCTTGTCGGGCTGATTTGCGAGGCCGTGTCATCAGGGTTGCCGCCGGATTTCGAGACCGCCGAGGAAGCGACCGAGTTTCTAAGTGACTTGATCGATTCCATGTCCCGCCTGAACGAGTAGGCCCGGCAGTTACCGCCGATCCAGACGCGCCTGACGTCCGCCGCGCCGCTGCACCAACAGCGGCTTGCGTGCGGGCAGTTCGGCCATGATGGTCTGGCGTTCTTCCGGGGTCATCCGGCTCCAGCGTCCGATCTCGTCGATGGACCGCAGGCAGCCGGTGCACAAACGCGCCGCCGGGTGCACAACGCAAATCTTCACGCAGGGGCTGTCGATCTCGGCCCGCTTCCAGATCTCGTCACTTATTTCCGGCTTTGTCACCGCGCTATCCCTTCAGGAAGGCCAGCCTGTCCAGCATGCCTTGCAGGATAATACCTGCGGCCACGTGGTCGATCACCTCGGAGCGACGTTTTCTGGTCGTATCCGCCTCCAACAGTGCCCTTTCTGCCGCAACCGTGGACAGGCGTTCGTCCCAGAATGCGATCGGGATCTCGGTCAACCGTTCAAGATTGCGGGCGAAGGCGCGGGTCGACTGGGCGCGCGGTCCTTCGCTTCCGTCCATGTTCAGGGGCAGGCCAAGCACCAGCCCCTGAATGTCGCGCTTGGCCACGATAGCCAGAAGCGCCGCCGCGTCGGTTGTGAATTTCACCCGGCGGATAGTTTCCAGCGGGGTCGACACGCTGCGCAGCCCATCCGACACCGCTACACCGATGGTCTTGGTCCCAAGATCAAGGCCCGCCACCGCGCCGTGGCGGGGCAGGGCGGCGGCAAATTCTTCGGCGCTGGCGCAGATCACTGGGCCACCCCGGCGGCTTCGGCGGCGGCGCGGATCGTGGCCACGGCCTCGGGCGAGGCGGCAAAGACCTGCTGCGCCTCGGCCCAGATGGCGGCGGCCTGTTCGGTATTGCCCAGAACCCCATGCGCATTGATCAGCCGCGCCCATTCGGCGGGCGTGCCGCCTTCGTTGGCCAGCCGGTCGGACAGCTGCGCGACCATGCCTTCGATCATCGCCTGCCGGTCCTCGTCGGTCATGTCGGCGGCATTGGCCACATCCTCGGCGCTGGGGCCGCGTTCGGGGGGCAGGGTGTAGTCGACCCCGGCCAGCCAGGCGGTCCGTTCGATCTGCTGGCGGGCCTGGAACACGTGAAAGGTGTCGGCGTCGCCTTCCTCGATCACGCCGCGCCACAGGCGAAAGGCAATGTCGGGCCGGTCGGTCTTGTCGTAAAGCAGTCCAAGGTAGTAGCGGGCGGTGATGTTGCGGTCGTCCATATCAAGGATCTGCCGGATCAGGGCCTCGGCCTCGGGCGAGACATGATCCGCCGTCGCCCCGACCATCAGGTCAAGCAGCACGGTATAGTCTTCAACCTCGGCCCCGGCCCCTTTGATCCGAACGACCTGTTCCTGCGCCCGCGCGGCGGCGGCGAACTGCCCCAGCGCGGCCTCGTGCTGGACCAGAAGCAGCCAGCCTTGCAGGTCGTCGGGCCGTGTCGGGACGATCTCGCGCAGCTGGTTGACGATGGCAAGATAGTCTTCGTCGGCATTGATCAAAGGCATCAGCGGCAGGGCGGCCTCTTCCAGCTCTGCCTGCGAGGGGCGGTTTTCCCGCATCTCGGCGCTGGCGGCGATCCTTGCGGCATGGGGCACGTCGACCGCGCCGGGGGCGCCCAACCATGCATAAAGACCAAGGGTGCCTCCGGCCAGAAGCAGGGCCGTCACTGCCACCGTTCCGCGTGTGATCCCCTGCGGCGCCTCGGCCCCGTCCGACCGGGTGGATTTGTCGGCGGCCAGCAGGCGGCGGGCAATCTCGGTCCGGGTCCGCTCGGCCTCGGCCTCGTCCAGCACGCCCCGGGCCAGGTCGCGCTCCACCTCGGCCAGCTGGTCGCGGTAAATCGCCATATCCTTGGCTGCCGGGTCATCCGCGGCTTCTACACCGTCCCCGCCGCGCAGCATCGGCAGGACCAGCAAAGACACGGTCAGAAGGGTCAGAAGGACCGCGAGTATCCAGAACAGCATGGGCCACCTTTCAGGGTCTGTCCGCCCCTACCTAAGCCCCCCGCGCCCCGCGGAAAAGAGGCAAAGGCGGCCCTGCGTCCCCCTGACCCAACCCCGCGCGGGGCAAGGGCGCCGCAAATGTCGCATAACGGGGTGTTTTCGCCGCTGGGAATCGACAGATGCGACGCCCACGCGCCGATAAGGGCCAGACTGACCCCCTGAATGTCTGGAAGGGATTCGCCAAGGATGAAACGTTATTCCGTCTTTGCAGTCGCCCGCGAGGCGCTGCGCTATCACACCGGCTGGGAACGCGCCTGGCGCAGCCCGGAACCGAAGAAGAAATACGATGTGATCATCGTCGGCGCGGGGGGGCACGGGCTCGCCACAGCCTACTACCTTGGCAAGAACTTCGGGATTACCAATGTGGCGATCCTTGAAAAGGGTTGGCTGGGCGGCGGCAACACCGGCCGGAACACCACCATCATCCGGTCGAACTACCTTCAGGATCCGTCGGCGGCGATCTACGAAAAGGCGCGCAGCCTGTATGAGACCATGTCGCAGGACCTGAACTACAACGTCATGTTCAGCCCGCGCGGCGTGATGATGCTGGCCCAGACCCAGCATGAAATCCGCGGCTACCAGCGCACCGCGCACGCCAACAGCCTGCAGGGCGTGAAGACCGAATTCATCACCCCGCAGCGGGTCAAGGAACTGGTGCCGATCATCAATATCGACGGCCCCCGCTATCCGGTTCTGGGCGCGCTGTGGCAGGCCCGTGGCGGCACCGCCCGGCACGACGCCGTGGCATGGGGCTATGCCCGCGCCTGTTCCGACATGGGCATGGACGTGATCCAGAAATGCGAAGTCACCGCGATCCGCACCGAAGGCGGCAAGGTCAAGGGCGTGGACACCAACCGCGGGTCCATCGACTGTGACAAGCTGGGCGGGATCGTCGCCGGCAATACCTCGGTCCTGACCGAGATGGCGGGCTTCCGTGTGCCGATCGAAAGCGTGGCCCTGCAGGCGCTGGTGTCCGAACCGATCAAGCCCTGCATGGATGTGGTCGTCATGGCCAACACCGTGCACGGTTACATGTCACAGTCCGACAAGGGCGAAATGGTCATCGGCGGCGGCACCGACGGGTTCAACAACTACACCCAGCGCGGATCGTTCCACCATATCGAGGAAACCGTCCGCGCCCTGAACGAAACTTTCCCGATCATCAGCCGGCTGAAGATGCTGCGGCAATGGGGCGGGATCGTGGACGTGACCGGCGACCGCTCGCCCATCCTGTCGAAAACCCCGGTTGAGGGCATGTTCATCAACGCGGGCTGGGGCACCGGCGGGTTCAAGGCCATTCCGGGGTCCGGTTGGGCCATGGCGGAACTGATGGCCAAGGGCCATTCGCCGCTGACCGAGGAATTCAGCATGTGGCGGTTCGGTGAAGGCAAATTCATCGACGAAAGCGTCGCCGCTGGCGTCGCCCACTAAGGAGGCAGGACAATGCTTATTCTCGAATGCCCCTGCTGTGGGGTGAAAAGCGAAGAGACGGAATTCCACGCGGGCGGAGAGGCGCATCTGAAGCGCTTCGGCCCCGGGTCCACGGATGCCGAGTTTGAAGGCTATCTGTTCATGCGCGAAAACAAGCGCGGCGTGCATTTCGAACGCTGGCGGCATGTGAACGGCTGCGGCAAGTGGTTCCTTGCGGCCCGCGACACCAACACGCTGGAATTCTTCGGTTTCTACCCGGCCCAGACGCACGAGCCGCCCCAGGACATCAAGGACAAGATCAGCGCCAAACACCCCGGCTGGTCGTGGAGGGAGTTTCAATGAGCACCCGGCTTTCCAACGGCGGCCGCCTTGTGAACAAGGCCAAGCCCGTCGAGTTTCAGTTCAATGGCAAGCGCATGAAGGGCTACGAGGGCGACACGCTCGCCTCGGCGCTTCTGGCCAACGACCAGATGCTGGTCGGCCGGTCGTTCAAATATCACCGCCCGCGCGGGATCGTCGCCTCGGGCGGCGAGGAGCCGAACGCGCTGGTGAACCTTGGGCAGGGCGGCAAGTTCGAACCGAACCAGCGCGTCACCACGACCGAGCTGTTCGACGGGCTTTATGCCACCTCGCAGAACCACTGGCCGAGCCTTGAGTTCGACGTGGGCGCGATCAACACCCATTTCGCGCGCTTCCTGCCTGCGGGCTTCTACTACAAAATGTTCATGTTCCCGCGTCCGTTCTGGAAGCACGTCTATGAACCCTTCATCCGGCAGTCGGCCGGTCTGGGGAAGGCGCCCAAGGAACGGGATTCCGACACCTACGAACATTTCTACCATTTCACCGATGTTCTGGTGATCGGTGGCGGGATCGCGGGCCTTGCCGCCGCGTTGGAAGCGGCGCAGTCGGGCCTGAAGGTCACGATCTTTGAACAGACCCACCACTGGGGTGGCCGCGCCGTTGTGGATGGGGCCGAGATTGACGGAAAACCCGCCGATGACTGGGTGAAAGACACCGTTCAAACCCTTGAAGGCATGGAGAATGTCACCATCCGCGCCCGCACCATGGGTGCTGGGGTCTATGACCACGGCTATGTGCTGGGCTACGAACGGCTGACCGATCATTGCCCGGATCAGGACGGTCCGCGTCACCGCCTGTGGCGCATTCGCGCGACGCAGATCATCACCGCAACCGGCGCCATCGAACGGCCGCTGTCTTTTGCCGGCAACGACATCCCCGGCGTGATGCTGGCCGCCGCCCTGCGCGACTATGTGGTCAACTGGGGTGTGTCGATCGGGGATCGCACTGTGGTCGTCACCAACAACGACGATGCCTATCGCACCGCGATCGCGCTGGTCGATGCGGGCCTCTCGGTGCCCGCCATCATCGACGCCCGCACCGACGGGGCCGGGCCGCTGGCCGACGCGGCCCGCGCCAAGGGTATCCGGGTCGAGATGGGCAAGGGCATCGCCAAGGTGAAGGGCGGCAAGCGCGTCGAAGGCGTGGCGATCTGCCTGCAGGCCGGCGAAGGCGCTGTGATCGAAGAGATCAAATGCGATGCGGTCGCCATGTCCGGCGGCTGGTCGCCCGTGGTGCACCTGTGGTCCCATTGCGGCGGCAAGCTGATCTGGGACGAGGCGCAGGCGATGTTCCGCCCCGATCCGTCCCGCGCCCCGACAGGCGACAAGGGCCAGCCCTTTGTCGCAGCTGCGGGCACCGCCAATGGCAACCTGCGCACCGCCGCCGTGCTGGAGGACGCCGTGGCGCAGGCCAAGGCCGCGGTCAAGGCTGCGGGCGGCAAGCCCAAGGCAGGCAAGGCCCCGGCCGGGTCCGACGCCGAAGAAGGCGCGATCTCCCCGGTCTGGCTGATGCCGCAGGGCGCACCGATCCAGCTGCGGATGAAATCCTGGCTGGATTTCCAGAACGACGTGAAAGTCTCGGACGTGCAGCTTGCGGCCCGCGAAGGGTTCGAAAGCGTCGAACACGCCAAGCGCTATACCACGCTGGGCATGGCGACCGATCAGGGCAAGCTGAGCAATATCAACGGCTTGGCGATCTTGTCTGATGCGTTGGATCAGGCGATCCCGCAGACCGGCACCACCACCTTCCGCCCGCCCTATACGCCCATTTCCATGGGTGCCATCGGTGGCGAGGCCCGGGACGAGCTGTTCCAGCCGATCCGCAAGACACCGATGCATGGCTGGCACGAGGCCAACGGCGCCGACTTTGAACCGGTCGGTCACTGGCGCCGCCCCTATGCTTTTGTCCGGTCGGGAGAAAGCGTGCATGACGCGGTGATGCGCGAGGTGAAGAACACCCGTCGCAACCTCGGATTGCTCGACGCCTCGACCCTTGGCAAGCTGATCGTCAAAGGGCCGGACGCGGGCAAGTTCCTCGACATGATGTATACCAACATGATGTCGACCCTGAAGCCGGGCAAATGTCGCTACGGGCTGATGTGCAACGAGAACGGTTTCCTGATCGACGACGGCGTCGTTGCCCGGATCGACGAAGACACCTTCCTGTGCCACACCACCACCGGCGGGGCCGAGCGCATTCACGCGTGGATGGAAGACTGGCTTCAGTGCGAATGGTGGGACTGGAAGGTCTATGTGACCAACGCGACCGAACAGTTCGCGCAGGTCGCCGTGGTTGGCCCCAACGCGCGCAAGGTGCTGGAAAAGCTGGGTGGCATGGACGTGTCGAAAGAGTCCATCGCTTTCATGGAATGGAAAGACGGGCAGATCGGCGGGTTCAACGCGCGGGTCTACCGGATCTCCTTCTCGGGCGAACTGTCCTACGAAATCGCCGTTCCGGCCAGCCAGGGCCGCGCCTTCTGGGATGCGCTGCTGGCGGCGGGCGAGGAATTCGGGGTGATGCCCTATGGCACCGAATGCCTGCACATCATGCGGGCCGAGAAGGGGTTCATCATGATCGGGGACGAAACGGATGGCACCGTCATCCCGCAGGACCTGAACATGGAATGGGCCATTTCGAAGAAGAAAGAGGACTATCTGGGCAAGCGGGCGCAGGAACGGTCCTATATGGCCAGCCCCGACCGCTGGAAACTGGTGGGCCTTGAAACCCTTGACGGGTCGGTCATTCCGGACGGGGCCTATGCCCCAGCACCGGGCGACAACGCCAATGGTCAGCGCAACGTGCAGGGCCGGGTCACATCGACCTATTTCTCGCCGACGCTGGGCCGGGGAATTGCCATGGGGCTGGTCCACAAAGGGCCGGACCGCATGGGCGACGTGATCGAGTTCACCAAGGGTGACGGCACCTTTGTCAAAGCCAAGATCGTGGATCAGGTGTTCTACGACAAGGACGGGGAGAAGCAGAATGTCTGAGGCTGTGAGTTTCCTGAACGGGGCAGAGGCCACCCACAACGGCGTCACCGTCCGCGATGCGGGCCCGGTCGGCATGGTCACCCTGCGGGGCGACCTGTCGGCGGCCAAGCTGAAAACGGCGGTCAAGAAGATCACCGGGCAGCCCGTGCCGGGGGTGCGCAAATCCACCGTCACCGGGGGCAAGGGCGCCTGCTGGATGTCGCCGGATGAACTGCTGATCGTGGTGCCTCATGCCGAGGCCGCGGCAGCGGTTGCGGAACTGGAAAGCGCGCTGGCGGGCGGCCATTTCATGGCCGTCAACGTGTCCGACGCCCGCGCCTGCCTGACCCTGTCGGGCGGTGTGGCCGCGCGCGAGGTACTGGCCAAGATCGCGCCGGTGGACCTGTCCACGGCGGCCTTTGGCGCCGGGGACTTCCGCCGGACCCGCATGGCACAGGTCGCGGGGGCCTTCTGGCTCGACGATGCAGAGACCTTCCACGTGGTCTGTTTCCGCTCGGTCGGGCACTATGTGTTCGGGCTGCTGGAAAACGGTGCCAAGGCCGGGCCGGTCGGCGTTCTGGCCTGAAAAGGCGTGATCCAAAGGAGCGCTACCGCGCATTCCTGATCTGAAATCGGAAAGGCGACGCCCCTGTTTGGGAGTCGCCTTTTCGTTTGGTTATTTCCCTTCGAAGGGCCGGAAGGTCGTGTCCGCGCCCTTGCCGATCTCGTCGGCGATCTCGGTCACCTGCGTCTCTGTCAGGGCGGGCCAGGGGGTGTCGCCGGTGATCAGCCCGGCCGTTTTGAACCCTTCATAGAGCTTGGCGTAGTTGACCTCGCCCCAACTTGTGCGGCTGGGTCGGTTGGCATGGCTTTCAATCCAGTTGCGTTCAAGCACGTTGAAGGCATGGGCCTCGGCCCCTTTGAAGGCCTTGATCTGCCGGGCAAAGATCTGGTCAAGGTCGCCGTCGCGCCGGGCAATGATCCCGACCTTCTGGTCCTTGTTGCCCACCAGTGCCAGCAGGTGCAGGGGCGAACAATCCACCGCGATCACATGGGTCGCCGCCTTATAGGCCGCGATCTGTTCAAGGTGGTTGTGTTTCTGCGGGTGGTAGACCTCGTAGCCTTCGGCCTGAAGCCATTCTTCCAGCAGGGTTTCGCCCAGGATCGAGCCCCGGATCGGCGGTAGCGCGGAGCGCGAGACATAGATCTTCTTCGCGCCCTCGGGTTCCACATCCTTGCCCGCGTAGTCATTGATGAAATCGCGGAATTCCGGCGCGCCTTCGATCATCTGGAACATGCCAAAGCCCTGCTGGGGCACATAGAGCTTTTCCACGCGGGTGGCGTCGGACAGGTTCAGTACCGGGCAATCCACGCCAAGCGCCTTCAGGAAAGGCGCATAGACCGAGACTACATGTTCAGGCCGGTTCTGGAACTTGGGGACATAGATGACCCCGTCAATCTTGTCCTTCAATTGCCCGTAGGCCCAGATGCGGCAGATGCTTTCCACAAGGAAATGGCCGAAATGACCGAACAGCGGGCCAAGGAACATCCATGTGCCCTTCAGCTCGGTGATCTCGCCTTCGGCGGGCATCTGCGGCGGACGGGTGACCTGGCTTTTGCCGCGCCAGGTGATCGAATTTTCGACAAAGGTGCCATCGGCGTCCAGCACACCCGACCATTGCACAGACCTGTTCAGCCCGTCCTTGGGGGGCGGCACGACGATTGCGTTTTCATGAAAACTGATCTTGTCCGCGATCGAACCGGACAAGTCCGGCACGGCGTATTCTGCACCATCGGTCATTCTTACTGCGCCTCGTACACATGTTGTTGAGATTTCCTAGCTCATATCCCACCCCATGTAAAACCTAACCAGCCTTGGAAATAAGGTCATTTCGGGGCGTGGTATTGAACTGGGGAAGGGGTGCGACTAACATCGCCCGCAAGCCCCGGCGATCAGGATCGGGGCATGGAAAGGGCAGGCAACCGATGGCACGGCGCGGCAATATCGAACAGATGAGCGCGGCAAAGGCGATGGAGCGGGCACGGTCCAACGGGCTGCGCAAATATCCCGCACCGGACAAGGACGGCGACCGGCTTTATCCGCTTGCCTCGCCGAACTGTTCGCCCTCGTTCAAGATCGGCCCCGAGGATACGATTTTCGCCATCGGCAGCTGCTTTGCCCGCAACGTCGAAAAGTCGCTGGAGGCGGCGGGGAAACGGGTGCTCAGCCGGGAATTCGAACTGGGCGCGATTGGCGAAAGCCTTGGGGACGCTGCGAATTTCTTCAATAAATATTCGATCCATTCGGTCACGAATGAAATTCGCTGGGCGTTGGAGCGGGACAGCTTTCCGGGCGAGGACCTGATCTATCCGCTGGGCAAGGGGCGCTATTGCGACAGCCAGTTGGGCATGGCCAAGCTGGATTTCCCGATGGACGATATTCTGGCCTTCCGGCACCGCTATCTGGATGCGATGGCGCAGGCGGCGACGGCGGATGTGCTGATCCTGACGCTGGGCTATGTGGAAACCTGGTATGATACGAAGCTGGGCCTCTATCTGAACGTGTCGCCCCCCGGTCCGCTGATCAAGGAAGACCCGGAGCGGTTCGAGTTCCGGGTTCTGTCCTATCAGGACGTGCTGGACGGGCTGGAAGACCTCTACGCGCTTTTGCAGAAGCACCGGACCAAGCCGCTGAAGATGCTGGTGACCGTGTCGCCGGTACCGCTGCTGGCGACCTTCCGGGATATGGATGTGCTGGTGGCCAATGCCTATTCGAAATCGGTGCAGCGCGCGGCGCTGGACGAGTTCTTGATCGGCAAGGACGGAGTGGACTATTTCCCATCCTATGAATTCGTGACCCTGTCGAACCCGACTGTCGCATGGTCGCGCGGGGATTACCGCCATGTGTCGCCCGATGTGGTCAACCGGATCATGTCGAACGTACTGACCAACTACGTCGAGGGCGCAGTGGCCGAGGCGGGCGATTCTCCGACCGAGACCATGACCCCCGAGGCGCTGATGTCTTCGGTTCGGATGATGCAGAAGCTGGAAGACTACGAGGCCATCGTCGATCTTCTGTCCAAGAACCGGGAACTGGCGGACGGGGACGTGGATGTTCTCTTGTTCGAATCCGCGGCGCTGCGCCGGTTGGAGCGGGTCGAGGATGCGTGGGATGCATTGGTCAAGGCGGTGAACCTTGCGCCCGGGCGTCCGATGCCGCTGGAACGGCTGATCATGCTGTGCCGCCCGCTGCGCCGCCATGATGATGCGCGCAAGCTGATGGATGTGCACGCGGCGAAATTCCCGAACCGGGATACATTCCGCGACCGGGTGGACTGGCTCTAGGAAGGGGTGGGTCAAGACCCACCTTACGGACCGGATTGCGTGGGGTTTGGCGCATGGGGCCATAGCGCAAGGTGGGTTTAGACCCACCTTACCGCGCCGATTCCTCTGGCCCTTGCCTTGACCTTTGCCCCTCATGCGCTCTTTATGGCCGAGGATTAGACTCACGCGAAACGCTGCAAAAACAAGGGGGCCCGACATGGCTTTTGAACTTCCCGACCTTCCCTATGCCCACGACGCGCTTGCCGCCAAGGGGATGTCCGCCGAGACGCTCGAATACCACCACGACCTGCACCACAAGGCCTATGTCGACAACGGCAACAAGCTGATCGCGGGCACCGAGTGGGAGGGCAAGACCCTCGAAGAGATCATCACCGGCACCTACAACGCCTCTGCGGTGGCCCAGAACGGGATCTTCAACAACATCAGCCAGCTTTGGAACCACAACCAGTTCTGGGAAATGATGGGGCCGGGGTCGTCGGCGATGCCGGGCGAGCTGGAAAAGGCGCTGGTCGAAAGCTTCGGCTCGGTCGATGAATTCAAGTCGCAGTTCAGCGCCGCTGGCGCCGGCCAGTTCGGCTCGGGCTGGGCCTGGCTGGTCAAGAACGCCGACGGGTCGCTGGCCGTCACCAAGACCGAAAACGGCGTGAACCCGCTGTGCTTTGGGCAGACCGCGCTTCTGGGCTGCGATGTGTGGGAACATTCCTACTACATCGACTTCCGCAACAAGCGCCCGGCCTATCTGACCAACTTCCTCGACAACCTCGTGAACTGGGAAAACGTCGCCAGCCGGATGTAATCCGCGCGACCGATATGACAGGAAAGGCCCGGACCGCTGGTTCGGGCCTTTTTTCATGCCGACTTGCCAATCCTTGTGACCCATGCGCAGATGCGGCCGAACCGGGCGGGAGACAGGGATGAGCGACGCGATGAAGGGCGTTCTGGCGATGGTGCTAGCCTGTACCATCTGGGGCCTGTCGCCGCTCTATTACGCCATGCTCAAACACATCCCCCCGCTCGAGGTGCTGTCCTACCGCTCGCTCTGGTCGCTGGTGTTCTTCGCCGGCGTGTTGATCGTACAGGGGCGGTTCGGGCTGGTGTTCGGGGCGCTCAACTCTCTGCGCCGCTATGGTCTGATCCTTGCGGCGGCCCTGCTGATTTCCGGCAACTGGTTCGGCTTCATCTTCGCGATTTCCTTCGGCCACGCGGTCGAGGCATCGCTGGGCTATTACATCTTCCCGCTTGTCGCGGTCCTTCTGGGTCGGGTGCTGTTTCAGGAACGGCTGGGCGGGGCGCAGTGGATCGCCGTCGCGCTGGCAACGGCGGCGGTGGCGGTTCTGACCCTGGGCCTTGGCGTTCCGCCGTGGATCGCGCTGTGGCTGGCGGGCACCTTCGGCGGCTACGGGGTGCTGAAGAAACGGTTGGAGCTGGGCCCGGTGGTGTCGGTCACGGCAGAGGTGTTGGTGCTGGCGCCGCTGGCCCTGACGTGGATCGCGCTGATGGGAACCGGGGCAGGGGGCGGCAACCCGATGGGGACCCACGTCCTGTTGATGTTCTCGGGGCTATTGACCGGGACGCCGTTGATCCTGTTCGCCTATGCGGCGCGGCGGTTGCGGCTGTCGACGGTGGGTCTGCTGCAATACCTGAACCCGACGCTGCAATTCCTCTGCGCCACGCTGGTCTTCATGGAACCCTTCACCGTCTGGCACGGGATTGCCTTCCCGCTGATCTGGGTCGGTTTGGCGATCTATTCGGTCTCCTCGGTCCGGCAGGACCGGGCCGCGCGCCGCGCTGCGGTCGTCGCGGGCTAGGTCGCGTCGGACAACCCGGCCTCCAGCGCCTCGACCGTGTCCACCACCCGGTAGAAATCGCGCAGTGATGCGCCCGCGAAGCCTTCGGCGATGGTGTGGTCGATCAGCGCCAGAAGCGGGCCCCAATAGCCATCGGTGTTCAGCAGGAAGATCGGTTTGCGGTGCAGCCCGATCTGCGCCCAGGTCAGCACCTCGAAGAACTCGTCAAGGCTGCCCGCGCCACCGGGCAGGACGACCACCGCATCGGCGTTCATGAACATGATCTTCTTGCGCTCGTGCATCGTCTCGGTGATGACAAAGCTGTCCAGATCGCGTTTGCCCACCTCCCAGTCCAGAAGGTGGGTGGGGATCGCGCCAAAGGTCCGGCCCCCGGCCTCTTGCGTGGATTTGGCGACCAGCCCCATCAGCCCGACGTCGCCCGCCCCATAGACCAGCCGCCAACCCCGGCGGGCCAGCATCGCGCCCGTGTCACGCGCGGCCTGCGCATAGGCCGGGCGCGCCCCGGCCCGCGACCCGCAATAGACGCAGACGGAAATTTGGGCAGATGCGGTCATATGCTGTCCTTTCGGATGGGGTTTCATAGGCTTTGACCGCTCATACCCCCGTTGCTATGGTCGCTCAACCTCTGCCGGAAATGCTGGTTTCGGGCGGGGTGGACATGGGGGAAGGGACAGGCGTGAAAAGCGTTTTTGGATCAAGCACGGCGGGCCTTGCCGCGGGTGGCGTGGCTGCGGTCGTGGCCATCATTGCGGGCTATCTTGTCTTTGGGTCATCCCCCGCCGAACAACCTGACCCGGCAGCCGCCCCCGCGGCCATTGCCGCGACCCCGGACGGCGAAGAGGCCGGGACGGCCCCCGCCACCGATCTTGCCCCGGCGGCAGAGGCCGACACCGGCCCCGCGCCCACGCCTTCGGCCCCCGATGACGCGCCGGACGCAGACCTGACTGACAGCGCCACGCCCCCCACCGCCGAAACTGCGGTGGCAGAGGCCCCCGCTGCGTCGGAACCGGACGCCCCGGCCGTGTCGGCCCCCCGGTTCGACAACATGCGCATTGAATCCGATGGGTTGGGTACCGTGGCCGGGCGCGCCGATCCGGGCATGGTGGTCGATATCCTGATCGACGGCACATCGGTGGACCGTGTGACAGCGGATGCCAACGGGGCCTTCATGGCCTTCCTGTCCCTGCCAGCCTCAGACCAGCCCCGCGTTCTGGCCCTTTTGGCGGACCCGGACGGGGCGGCGGTCCTGTCAGCGGACGAGCGATTGATCAGCCCGACATCGGCGCCCGCTGCCCTTGCAACTGCTGACCCCGCGCCAGCGGCCCCGGCGACCGGGACGGCAGAGGCGCCGGCCACGACTGCTGAGGGCACGGAAGCGGACCCCGTAGCCGCGACCGAAACAACAGCCGAAGCGTCCGCATCGACGGCACCCGCGCCGGAAACACCGCAGACCGAGGCCACGGAAACCGCGCTGGCCGAGACCGGGGGCGTGTTCACATCCGACACCGGCGAACCTGCCGCGCCTTCTGCGCCCGCGGTGCTCAGCCTTAGCGAGGAGGGGGTGGAACTGATCCAGCCCGCCACCTCTGACACTTCGCCCGAGGTCATGTCCTCGGTCGCGCTGGACAGCATCACCTATGACCCGGCGGGCGAAGTCCTTCTTGCGGGACGCGGCAGCAGCGATGGGTTCGTGCGCATCTATCTGGACAACCAGCCGATCACCACATCGCGGATCGGCGACGGCGGCAACTGGCGCACGGACCTGCCCGAGGTGGACACCGGCGTATATACCCTGCGGGTCGACGAGGTCGATGCCGAGGGCGCGGTGATCAGCCGGATTGAAACCCCGTTCAAGCGGGAAGAGCCCGAAGCCATCGCCGAAGTCATGGCCGAGGATCAGGCAACGCTGGACGAACGTGGCATCGCGGTCCGGACGGTGCAGCCGGGCAATACCCTTTGGGCCATCGCCCGTGACCGCTATGGCGAAGGGGTGATGTATACCTATGTCTTCGAGGCGAACAGGGACCGGATCCGAAACCCCGACCTGATCTATCCGGGGCAGGTTTTCGTCCTGCCTGAGGTGGGCGAGGGACAATAAATCCACCGCCGCTCTGGTCTTTGGCCGCGTGCGATCCTAGGTAAGGGGGCCATCCAGACCGGAGCCCCCGCATGACCGACGCCGCCGCACCCGCCGCCGCCCAAGGCGCAACCCCGCCCGATCCAAAGCGCACAGAGGTCGACGAAGACCGGATGCGCGGCTGGCAGGTGATCCGCAAGGTCGGCCCCTACCTGTGGCCCGAAGGGCAGGGATGGGTGAAACGGCGGGTCGTTGGCGCGCTGTTGATCCTCGTTCTGTCCAAGGTCGTGTCGATCGTCGTGCCGCAGCTTTTCGGGATGTCGGTCGATGCGTTGGCCCCCGATGCCTCGGGCGCGGGGATGCTGGCCATCGGTGCGGTCGGGCTGACCATTGCCTACGGCCTTGCCCGGTTGATGAGCGTCGGGTTCCAGCAGTTGCGCGACGTGGTCTTTGCCCGGGTCGGGCAGCGGGCGCTGCGCATGCTGGCGCTGGAAACCTTTACCCATATTCACCGCCTGTCCCTGCGCTATCACATCACGCGCAAGACGGGCGGGCTCAGCCGGATCATCGAACGCGGGGTAAAGGGGGTCGATTTCCTTTTACGCTTCATGCTATTTTCGATCGGGCCGCTGGTGCTTGAGCTACTGCTGATCGGGATCATTTTCTTCGTTCAGTTCGATTTCTGGTATCTTGCCGTGGTCGCCGTGGTCATCGCGGCCTATGTAAAGTTCACCTTCGCCGTCACAGAATGGCGGGTGAAGATCCGCAAGGAAATGAACGAACAGGACACGGACGCCAACCAGAAGGCCATCGACAGCCTGCTGAACTTCGAAACCGTGAAATACTTCGGCGCCGAGAAGTGGGAAGCCGACCGGTATGACCGGGCCATGGCGGGCTATGAACAGGCGGCGCTGAAGACGAACTATTCGCTGGCTTTCCTGAACTTCGGGCAATCCTTCCTGATCACCGGCGGGCTTGTGGTTGTGATGATCCTTGCCGCGATGGGCGTGCAGGACGGCACGCTGACAGTGGGCGATTTCGTCATGGTCAACGCCTATATGATCCAGATCACCATGCCCCTGAACTTCCTTGGGACAGTCTACCGCGAGATCCGCCAGTCGCTGATCGACATGGGCGACATGTTCCATCTGCTGGAACAGCCGGCCGAGGTGCAGGACAAGCCTGGCGCGCGACCGCTGGAGGTGACGGGCGGGGCGGTGACGCTGGACAATGTGTCCTTTGGCTATGAGGCGGCGCGGCCCATCCTGAAGGGCGTGACGCTGGACGTGGGCGCCGGGCAGACCGTGGCGATCGTCGGGTCGTCGGGGTCAGGCAAATCCACGATCGGGCGGCTGTTGTTCCGATTCTACGATGTGAACGGCGGCGCGCTGCGGATCGACGGGCAGGACATTCGGGATGTGACCCAGGACAGCCTGCACGCGCAAATCGGGGTGGTGCCGCAGGACACGGTCCTGTTCAACGACACGATCCGCTACAACATCGCCTATGGCCGCCCGGGCGCGACGGATGCCGAGATCGAGGCGGTGGCCAAGGCCGCGAAGATCCACGACTTCATCCAATCCCTGCCCGAAGGATACGAGACGGCGGTGGGCGAACGGGGCCTGAAACTCTCGGGCGGGGAAAAACAGCGGGTCGGCATCGCCCGGACCCTGCTGAAGAATCCGCCGATCCTGCTTCTGGACGAGGCGACAAGTGCGCTGGATACCGACACGGAACGCGAAATTCAGGCAGAGCTGAAGGCGATGGGGCAGGGGCGGACCGTGCTGACCATCGCGCACCGGCTGTCGACCATTGCCGATGCGGACCGGATCGTGGTGCTGGAAAAGGGCGAGATCGTCGAAGAAGGACGGCACGACGAGCTGTTGGCGCAAGAGGGTCGCTATGCCCAGCTGTGGCACCGCCAGCAGGCCGAGGAAGACGCGGCCTGACAGGTATGGTGGGTTGAAACCCACCTTACGGGCAGTCTGGTTGAAGGCGGCAACGGTCGAAACTCTTGGTTTGTATCGCCGAGTCGGAATTGCCCATGTGCGGGACAGAGCGATAATTCCCATAGCCCCCAGACAGAGTCGCGCATTGGTGGGCCGCGGTGCGGCGATGCGCGGCGGCCTGCGGCTTTGAGTCCGCGCGTCGGAAACACCGCCTAACCCTCAAAGCAGCCTGTCAGCGCGACAGGCTAGCCAGATCTCCCTTCTCCGGGCCCGGGTGGTGGGTCGAGACCCACCTTACCATTTACTCGGCAGCGCGCAGTGGCGGTTTCTTCCCGGCGGGCTTTTCGGCCTCTTCCTTGGCGGGCTCGGGCTCGTTCGCGGCCTCCGGTGCCGGTTCCTCGGGCGTTTCTTCCGGCGCAGGCTCTGCCACGGGCATCAGCTCGGGCGTCCAGATAATCTCCGGCGTCCGGACCCGCTTGGCGGCCTTTGACAAGGCCCAGTCGCGGGCGGCGCGGCTGGTCCGGCCCATCGACAGTTTCGCGGCCAGCATCGACGCCCATTCGGCATAGGTGGTCACCCAGACCCGCACCGCCAGCATCGAGGGCGTGAAGATCAGCGTCAGCACCGTGGCGATCCCAAGGCCGAAGACGACGGCAGTGGCCAGCTGTTTCCACCACAGCGCCGTGGGGCTGTCGATGGAATAGCCACCGTTCCAGAAATCAAGGCTCAGGCCGAACATCATCGGGGTCAGGCCCGCCATGGTGGTGATCGTGGTCAGAAGCACCGGGCGGATACGGTCCTCGGCGGTGCGGGTGATCGCCTCGGTCCGGGGCATGTATTGCCGGTATTCCTGATAGGTGTCGATCAGCACGATGTTGTTGTTCACGACAATCCCGGCCAGCGCCACGATCCCGGTGCCGGTCATGATGACCGAGAACGCCTGATCCATGACCAGCATCCCGATCAGCACGCCGGTGGTGGACAGGATCACCGCGAGCAGAACCAGAACCGAGTTGTAGAAGCTGTTGAACTGCGCCAGCAGGATGATGAACATCAGCCCCAGCGCCCCCATGAAGGCGGTTTGCAGGAAGGCGGTGGATTCGCTCTGGTCGGCCAGATCGCCGGCCCATTCATAGCTGACCCCGGCCGGCAGGTTGTCCGGCGTGTCCAGCCAGTCCTGTATGACCTCGATCCGTTCGTTACCGTTGACCACTGCAAGGGTCAGGTCCCCGGCGGTCACCTGTGCCTTCAGCGCCTCGTCGGCGTCATAGTCGGCTTCGGGGATGATCCGGGACGCGCCGGTTTCGGCATCGGTCAGCTTGACCAGACCGGTTTCCACCCCGGCCTTCACGTCGAAATACCGCTGCTGGTCGATCCGGTTGATCTGGGCCAGCGTCGGCACCGGCGTGATTGTGATGAAGTTCGACAGGGGCACAAGGCCCGACGCGGTCCGCACCTTCAGGCTCGACAGGGTCGACAGGACCTGATCCTCTTCCGGCAGGCGGACCCGGATCTCGATCTCTTCGTCCGAAGTGTCGACGCGCATCGTATCCAGCAGGATGCCGCGCGTGACCAGCTGCACCATGCCGCCCACGGTGGCCACATCCGCCCCGAACAGGCCGGCCTTTTCCACGTCGACGCTGATTTCCCAGTCGATGCCGGGCAGGGGGCGGCTGTCTTCGGTCTGGATCACGGCTTCCAGCCCGTCGAGGTAGTCGCGCACGACCTGCGTGGTGTCGAGAAGTTCCTGCCAGTTGTCGCCCTTCAGACGCAGGTGGATCGGTTTTACCGCGCCCGGACCCATCGCAAGGTTCAGGGTCTCGGTGCGGATGCCGGGGATTTGGCTCAGCCGGTTCTGCAGCTGGGCAATGATCACATCCCCGTCCAGATCGGACAGCGGAATGCCGGTTTCGCGGGAATGGGCGGCGCGGTCTTCCCACGGCACAAGTTCCAGCTGCAACTGCCCGATTGCATCGGTCGGGCCCGTGGCCCCGGCGGTGTTCTGGTTCAACCCGCCCGCGCCCGCGAAGGCAAAGACGGTCTGCACGCCCGGCTGCGACAAGGCCACCTGTTCGGCCTGCGCGACCAGCGCGTCTTTCTCCTCAAGCGACAGGTTGCCGCGCGCCTGAACGTAGACGATGGATTGCTCCGGCTCATTCTCGGTAAAGAATTCGACGCCGTTGTTGTTCGCCCCGAAGTAGGTGAAGACCGAGATCACAAGGAAGATGATCGCCCCGATCGACACCAGCGGCATCACCGGGTTGCCCGCGATGGCATGGATCACCCAGCCAAAGGGCGACCGGCGGTAGCCTGCCTTGATCCGCTTCTGCTGGCGGTTCAGCCGGATTGACCCGACGGTGATCGACAGCATGATCGCGCCCAGCACGAACAGCGCCATGCCCGGAATGGACGACCCGCCCCCGTCGGTCTGGCTTGCTGCGCCCGAGAAGTATCCGGGGTTCAGGGTCAGCATCGCGCCCGAGTAGGTCACGAGGATCGACGGAACCACCAGAACCGCCCGCACGGCCCAGGGCAGACGCGCGCGTAGGGCGTCGGAATATTTGCCGAACAGGCGGCTCATCCGGCCCGTTACCCCGCCCATGACCGGCAGGTAGATCAACGCCACGATCAGAGATGCCGAGAGGACGAAGATGATCGTCACCGGCAGCATGCCCATGAATTCGCCTGCCACGCCGGGCCAGAACAGCATCGGCAGGAAGGCACAAAGCGTCGTCGCTGTCGACGATACGATGGGCCAGAACATCCGCTTGGCCGCGTCCACATAGGCGTGCATCGGGCCGATGCCTTCGCGGATGCGCTTGTCGGCGTATTCCACCACAACGATGGCCCCGTCCACCAGCATCCCGACCGCTAGGATCAGACCGAACATGACAATGTTGGAAATCGACACGCCCATGACCGCCAATAGGGCAAAGGTCAGCAGGAAAGACGTCGGGATCGAAAAGCCGACCAGCAGCGCGGGCCGGGTTCCAAGCGCTGCAAGGACCACGATCATCACCAGCGCGATGGCGGTCAGTACCGACCCTTCCAATTGGCTGACCATCGATGCCACGTTGCGGCTTTGGTCGTTCGAGGTGCCGACCTCGACCGCGATTTGCATGTTTTCGGGCCAGTCCGCGCGGGCTTCGTCAACCGCCGCGCGGATCATTTCGGCGGTGTCGATGACGTTGAATCCCTTCCGCTTGACGACCTGAAGGGCCACGGTGTTGACCCCGTTGAACCGGGCCGTGCTTTCGCGGTCTTCGAAGGTCAGGCGGATCGTGGCCAGATCACCCAGGGTGACGACGCGGTCGCCGTTGGTCTTGACCGGCAGGTTATAGACGTCCTGCGGTTCGTCGAAGGACGACGGGATCGTGACCGCAAAGGTGCCCTGCGCGCTGGATACCTCGCCCGCGGCGACCAGAAGGTTGTTCTGGGTCACGACGTTGATCAATTCGCCAGCGGTGACGTTATAGGCCTCCAGCTTTAGCGGGTCGATTTCGACCAGTAGCATCTCGTCCCGCTGGCCGGTCAGCTGCGCCTTCAGAACCGGTTCAAGCGTTTCCAGCCGGTCCTGCAAGTCCTTGGCAATCTGGATCAGGGTCCGTTCCGGCACGTCACCGGTCAGGTTGACGATGATGATCGGGAATTCGGAAAAGTTGATCTCGTTGATCGAATAGCTTTCGGCGCCCGACGGGAACGATGCCTCGACCGCATTCATCGCGTCGCGGACATCGGCCATGGCCTGCGTCTTGTCCCAGCCGAACTCGAACTCGAGCGCAACCCCGGCATAGCCTTCGGCGGCGGTGGAGGTCATGGTCTTGAGGTTGTCGAGATCGGCAAGCTCGGTTTCCATCGGCTTGACCAGCAGGCTTTCGGCGTCTTCCGCCGAAATGCCGGGGAAGGGGACCGACACGAACAGCGCCGGGATCTCGATATCCGGCTCGCCCTCCTTCGGAAGGCCGGTATAGGCGAACCACCCCGCCGCGATGGACAGGGCGATAAAGGCCAGAACCATCCGCGCCCGGGACGCGGCCCAATCTACGATACCGGTCATCCGTTCGCCTCGCGGTAGGTCGGGGCGACAACGACCCCGTCAATCACGTATTCCTGCCCGACCACGATCACATCAACGGTCTCGGGCAACCCGGTGACCCAGACCCCGTCCATCGTATCGCGCATCAGCTCGACCGGGGCAAAGCGCACCACGTTTCCGTCTTCAAGGATGCGCACGCCCAGAATGCCGGCGTCGTTCAGGGTCAGCGCAGACTGCGGCAACAGGTGGGCGGTGCGCCCGGCGGCGGCGACAAGGATGTCGGCCGATTGCCCGTCGCGAATGGCAAGGTCGGGGTTGGGCACGCTCACCTCGACCCGGAAGGTGCGGGTCGTCGGATCCGCCGACCGGGCGATGAACGTCACCTGTCCGCGCACTTCGGAGCCAGAGGCAAGGCGCGCCCCGGCCATGGCCCCGACGCTGATCTTGCCCACGTCGGTTTCCGGCACGAAGCCCACCAGCTTGATCGGGTCCAGCTGCACGATGGTGGCGCAGGGGCTGCCCGGTTGCAGCAGAGCGCCCAGCTCGGCGGCATCGGTTTCCAGAAGTCCCGCGAAGGGTGCAGCGATGCGCAGCCGTTCCAGTTCCTTCTCGGCGCTTGCAACCCCGGCTTCCGCCGAGGCAATGCCGGCGCGGGCACTTTCAATCGCCGCCCGGGCACCTTCGATCCCGGCCTCAGCGCTGACGATCCCGGCGCGGGCCCCTTCGACGGCGGCCTGTGCCGATGTCACCCCGGCGCGGGCCGAAGACAAAACCGCCTCGGCGTTGGCAAGGCGGGTTTCCGAGGCAAAGCCGTCCTCGGACAGCTTCTCAGCGGCGTCAAAGTTGATCTGCGCCTCCAACAGGCGGGCTCGCGACTCTTCCAGCCGCGCCTCTGCTTCGGTCAGACGCGATTGCGCCTCTCCCCGACGGGCTTCGGATTCGGGCAGGCGGGCCTGTGCCTCGGGCAGACGCGACCGGGCCTCGGCCAGTCGGCCCTCGGCCTCTGCCAGACCGGCGGCGCGGGTGCCGGGGTTCAACTCGCACAGCAGATCGCCTTCGGACACATTGGCGCCCTTCCGCAGCGGATCGGAAATCACAAGACCCGAGGTTTCGGCCCGCACTTCAACCTCGCGGGCGGCCTCGGTCTGGCCCCGCAGGATGACGGCGTTGTCAACTTCGCGGGCTGACGAGGCTTGCACCACGACCTTGATCAGATCACCTTCGGCGACCTCTTCGACAACGGCCTCCTCGGCCGCGACCTCGGGTTCAGAGCCATCCAGCCCCGCAAAGCCCAACAGCCGGTCACGTTCGAAAATACCAAGATAAAGGACAGCCGAGACAATGATGGCGGTCAGGATGGGCATGATCTTCATGGGCGGTCGGACCTTTGGCTTCAAAAAGACGTTCGAATACTTGTGCGGTTGGCTGTTGACTTATGTCCTGCAGGACGAGTCGCAAGCGTTTTGATGCATCCGATACGCTAAACTAACCGGTTCAGATTAGAGTTTTCATGAAATAGCGGCAAGGTGGCGCAGGGGTGCAACAGATTCAGGCGTTTGGCAGGTCATGGCCGGGGTGCGACGCGGGTCTTGGCATTGGCCGCCGCTTCACGCTAAGACGGTCCGGAACAAAGTGCCCGAGCGGAGAATATTGGCGTGAGCAACCCTGAAAGCTTTATCGACGAGGTGACCGAGGAGGTCCGCCGCGATCAGTTGTTCGCCTATTTCAAGAAATACGGCTGGATCGCCGCCGTGCTGGTCGTCGGGCTTGTCGGCGGGGCGGCGTGGACCGAATACCAGCGCGCCACCAGCGCCGCTGCCGCGCAGGCCAAGGGCGATGCGATCTATGCAGCTCTGTCGGCCAACGAAAGCGCGGATCGGGCCGCCGCACTTGCGGAACTGCCCACCGGTGTCGCCACCGCCTTCCTTCTGGCCGCGGAACAGCAGAACGCGGGCGACGGGGCCGCAGCGGCAGAGACCCTGCGGGCGCTTGCCGGCAATGCCGAGGTGGCGCCGATATATCGCGACATCGCCGCGTTCAAGGCTGTTCTGGCCGAAACCGGCACAACCACCCCGGCGGACCGTATCGCCGCGCTGGAACCGCTGGCCCGCCCCGGCGCGCCGCTGTCGCTTCTGGCGCAGGAACAGATTGCCCTCGCCCGGATCGAAATGGGCGAGATCGACGCGGCACTGGCAGACCTGCGGGCGATCCGCGAAGACGCCGCCGCAACGCGGGGCTTGCGTGACCGGGCCGGAGGCCTGATTGTGGCGCTGGGTGGCGCGCTAGATCTGGCCAGCCCGGCGGATGTCGCCGGAACCGCGCAGTAACGATCCGGCCGGGCGCAGGGCCAAGAGGGGGCACAGGCAGTGACGATGAACAGGTTCTTTTCGACGGCGGCCCTTTCGCTGGTCTTGCTTGCAGGCTGCGGGGAACGTGACGTGACCCTGCCCGGCGAACGGCTGGACCTGCGCGACGGCATGGTCGGCACGTCCGAGGCCACCGCGAATGAAACCCGTCCGCTGCGCCTGCCTGCCGCAACTACGAATGCTGACTGGACCCACCGCAACGGCGGCCCGACCCATGTGGCGGGGCACCCGGCGCTGGGATCGGCCCTGCAACTGGCGTTTCAGGTCAACGTTGGCGAGGGCAACAGCCGACGTGCCCGCATGACCGCCGATCCCGTTGTGGCGGGCGGCGTGATCTACACGTTGGATGCCCGCGCGACCGTGTCCGCCACGGGCACCAATGGCGCGCCCCTTTGGACGCGCGACGTAACGCCGGGCTACGATTCGACCTCTTCCGCCTCGGGCGGCGGGATCGCCTTTGCCAACGGCATGCTGTTCGTGGCGACGGGCTTTGGCGAACTGACCGCGCTGAACGCGCAGACCGGGGCCGAGGTCTGGACCCAGAACCTTGACGCGCCGGGCGGCTCTGCCCCCACGGTGCGCGACGGGCTGGTCTATGTCGTGTCGCGTGACAGCCGCGCCTGGGCGATCGAGGCCGATACCGGCCGCATCCGCTGGACCATTGACGGCGCGCCGTCGGCATCGGGCTTTGGCGGTGGGGCCGGCGTTGCCGTGACCGGCGAACTTGCCTTCTTCCCCTTCCCCAGCGGCGAAGTGCTGGCCGCCTTCCCGCGTGGCGGGCTGCGCCGCTGGTCCTCGGTCGTGACCGGGCAGCGGCTGGGCAGTGCGGCGGCAACCGTGTCCGACATCGCCGCCGATCCGGTGGTGGTTGGCAACCGGCTTTACGTGGGCAATTCCTCGGGCCGGGTTGTCGCGATGGAAGCTGCAACCGGCGACCGGCTCTGGACCGCGACCGAAGGGGCCGTCGGCCCGGTCTGGCCCGCGGGCGATAGCCTGTTCTTCATCAACGACCGCAACGAATTGGTGCGGATGGATTCCGGTGACGGGGGCGTCGTCTGGCGGATCCAGCTTCCGACCTTCGAAGAAGGGCGCGAACGCCGCCAGAAAACGCTTTACGCCCACTTCGGGCCGATCATCGCGGGCGGACGGGTGATCGTCGCCTCGTCCGACGGGGCGCTGCGGCAGTTCGATCCGGCCTCTGGTGCACTAATCGGGCAGGTGGAAATCCCCGGCGGCGCAGCCTCCAATCCGGTTGTGGCGGGGCAGGTCCTGTACCTGCTGAACACGCGCGGCCAACTGCTGGCTTTCCGTTAGGCTGCGAATGGTATAGAGGGCGGGTCTGAATTTATCCGGACCCGTGACCCATGACCTTTACCCTTGCAATCGTCGGCCGCCCCAATGTGGGGAAATCGACGCTGTTCAATCGCCTTGTGGGCAAGAAGCTCGCGCTGGTGGACGACCAGCCGGGGGTCACCCGTGACCTGCGCGAAGGACAGGCGCGGCTGGGCGACCTGCGGTTCACGGTGATCGATTCCGCCGGGTTGGAAGAAGCCACTGACGACAGCCTTCAGGGCCGGATGCGGCGGCTGACCGAACGGGCGGTGGAAATGGCCGATGTGTGCCTGTTCCTTATCGACGCCCGTGTCGGCGTCACCCCGACGGACGAGGTCTTTGCCGATATCCTGCGCAAGAAGAACGCCCATGTGCTTCTGGCCGCCAACAAGGCCGAGGGCCGCGCGGGCGAGGCCGGGCTGCTGGAAGCCTATTCGCTGGGGCTGGGCGAACCGATCCGCCTGTCCGCAGAACATGGCGAAGGGATGACCGACCTGTTGCAGGTGCTGATGCCGCTGGCCGATGAATTCGCCGAAAAACATGCCAGCGACGCCCCCGAAACCGATGTCGAGATCGACGAGGATGACGAGGATATGGGCCCGCGCGTGCCCACCCGTGAAAAGCCGCTCCAGATCGCCGTTGTCGGTCGCCCGAACGCCGGAAAATCCACCCTGATCAACAAGATCATCGGCGAAGAACGCCTGTTGACCGGGCCAGAGGCCGGTGTCACCCGCGATGCGATCTCGGTTCAGACCGAATGGGCTGGCCGTGACGGTGGCCCGGTTCCGATGCGGATTTTCGACACCGCCGGCATGCGCAAGAAGGCCAAGGTTCAGGAAAAGCTGGAAAAGCTGTCGGTCTCCGATGGGCTTCGCGCGGTGAAATTCGCCGAGGTCGTGGTGGTCCTTCTGGACGTCGAAATTCCGTTTGAGCAGCAGGACCTGCGCATCGCTGACCTTGCCGAACGTGAGGGTCGGGCCGTTGTGGTGGCCGTCAACAAATGGGATCTGGAGGATGAAAAGCAGGATAAGCTGAAAGACCTGCGCGCCTCGTTTGAAAAGCTTCTGCCGCAGTTGCGCGGGGCCCCGCTGGTGACGGTGTCGGCCAAGACGGGCAAGGGGCTGGACCGGTTGCAGCAGGCGATCATGAAGGCCCACGATGTCTGGAACCGCCGCGTGACCACCGCCCAGCTGAACCGCTGGCTGATCGGCATGCTGGAACAGCACCCGCCGCCCGCGCCGCAAGGCAAGCGGATCAAGATGCGCTACATGACCCAGGTGCGGACCCGCCCGCCTGCGTTTGTCGTGATGACCTCGCATCCCGACAAGGTGCCGGACAGCTATTCCCGTTATCTTATCAACGGGTTGCGGGACGATTTTGACATGCCCGGCACGCCGATCCGCCTGTTCCTGCGCGATCAGGGCGACAAGAACCCGTTTAAAGGCCGCAAGAATAAACAGCCCTCGCGGCTGAAGAAGCACCTCGGCAAGGGCGAGAAAAAATAACGAGAACTGGCCGGGTCGCGCAGCGGCTCGGCACACGCCCGCCCGCCCCATGGCGGGCGTGTTCCACGCCCACCCGGGCGGTCGCGTGCCTATCGCTGCAATCAAATGAAAAAGGGGGCCGCGGCCCCCTTTCCTGTCAGACCATCTGGCCCTCTGCGCTGATCCGCGTCTTGCCCCGCAGGTAGGGGTGCAGCGCGGCGGGCAGGGTGACCGACCCGTCCTCTTGCTGCCCGTTCTCCAGCACCGCGATCAGGGTCCGGCCCACGGCCAGTCCCGACCCGTTCAGCGTATGCACGAACTGTGGCTTGCCGCCATCGGCGGGCTTGAACCGGGCGTTCATCCGGCGGGCCTGATAGTCGCCACAGGTAGAGACCGAGGAAATCTCGCGGTAGGTGTTCTGCCCCGGCAGCCAGACCTCGATATCATGGGTGCGGCGGGCGCCCGCGCCCATGTCGCCGGTACACAGAACGACCGTGCGGTAGGGCAGTTCCAGCGCCTCGAGGATCGCCTGCGCACAGCCGGTCATCCGGTCGTGTTCCGCCTCGGACTGGTCGGGGTGGGTGATCGACACCATCTCGACCTTCTCGAACTGGTGCTGGCGCAGCATGCCCGAGGTATCGCGGCCCGCGCTGCCTGCCTCAGACCGGAAACACTGGGTATGGGCGACGTAGCGGCGGGGCAGGGTGGCCTCGTCGACCGTGTCGCCGTTCACGATATTGGTCAGCGTCACCTCGGCCGTGGGGATCAGCCACCAGCCGTTCGTGGTCTGATAGCTGTCCTCGCCGAACTTCGGCAATTGCCCGGTGCCGACCATCATATCCTCGCGCACCAGCACCGGGGTGATGGTTTCGGTCAGCGCGTGGTTTTCGATGTGAAAATCGATCATGAACTGTGCCAGCGCCCGGTGCAGACGGGCCATCGCGCCGTTCAGCAGCACGAAACGGCTGCCCGACAGTTTCGCCGCGGTCTCGAAATCCATGCCGGGTTTGGCGGCGGGGATCTCGTAATGCTCGACCGGGTCAAAGGCGAAATTGCGCGGCGTGCCCCAGCGGCGGATTTCCACGTTGTCGGCCTCGTCCGCGCCATCGGGCACGTCGTCATAGGGCAGGTTCGGGATGCCCAGAAGAAGGTCGGTCAGGGCCGCGTCCTTTTCCTTGGCTTCCTCGGTCATGCGGGCGATCTCGGCCTTCTTCTCGGCGACCAGCGCGCGCAGGCGTTCGAATTCCGCCTCGTCGCCCCGGCCCTTGGCGGCACCGACCTCCTTGGAGGCTTTGTTCTGCTCGGCCTGCGCGGTCTCTGCGGCGTGGATCAGGGCGCGGCGGGCCTCGTCCAGCGCGAGGATCTCGGACGACATGCCCGCGATCCCACGACGAGACAGCGCCGCGTCGAAAGCAGCGGGATTGTCGCGGATGGTGCGGATGTCATGCATGGGTCCGGTCCTTTGGTGTGTTTTTCGGATGGGCGCGCTTATGCACGGATTTGGCAGGACGGGGAAGGGGGGATGAAGGAGCGCGACGGTTGGCCCCCTTATGGCCCGGGCGACCAGCCCGGACCGCGCCCGTCCCGCCCCTCGGGCGGGCGCATGGCGAGGGCGCAGGAAAACCAACGGTCAGAGGGGGGCGGCACGATAAAGCACAAGAGCCCCAGCGGCCCAAAGCGCCGACCCCGGTCCGAGCGCGGTCCTACCCGTCTTCCGGTAGGGCCTCCGGCGGCAAAGGCGGATCAAGGGTGCGCTGCCAAGCGCGCCATGCTTCATAGAAATCTTCGAAATCAAACTCTTCCCTTGGCCAATGGTCCGGCCAGTCCGCGTCAAAAGGAAGGGTCCTGTTGCTGTCATCTTGGCCAAACAGGCTCCCATCGGCGAAGATGTCGTCGAAGAATGGCTGCAATCGTGCTACGGTGGTATCATCAACCAACCTCACCGCGGCACCTCGAAGAATAGCCGCGGTGAGGTTGGTTGCATCATCGAACTCCGCCCTGGAGAGGTCTGCCCCCTGCAACTTGGCCCTGGAGAGGTCTGCCCCCTTCAACACCGCCCCGAAGAGGATTGCCCCCTGCAACTTGGCCCTGGAGAGGATTGCCCCCTGCAACTCCGCCCCGGAGAGGTCTGCCCCCTGCAACTCCGCCCCGAAGAGGATTGCCCCCTGCAACTTGGCCCCGGAGAGGTTTGCCCCCTGCAACACCGCCCTGGAGAGGTCTGCCCCCTTCAACTCCGCCCCGAAGAGGATTGCCCCCTGCAACTCCGCCCTGGAGAGGTCTGCCCCCTGCAACTTCGCCTCGGAGAGGTCTGCCCCCTGCAACTTCGCCTCGGAGAGGTTTGCCCGCCGCAATTTGCCACGTCGTAGGTCCGCCCTTTCCATGTCGTCCCCTCCGACCACTGGCTTTCTCGCCTCCGCGTGGCTTGCGTCCGCGCTGACCCTTTCTGCCGGTGTCTCCTCC
>NZ_SELP01000008.1 GCF_004145845.1 Loktanella sp. IMCC34160
TTCGCCCCGAACGACTGGCAGGTCGGCCAGACCGGCAAGGTCGTGGCCCCCGACCTCTACGTCGCCGTCGGCATCTCGGGCGCGATCCAGCACCTCGCGGGCATGAAGGACAGCAAGATCATCGTCGTGATCAACAAGGACGAAGAAGCCCCGATCTTCCAGGTCGCCGACTACGGCCTCGTCGCAGACCTCTTCACCGCCATCCCAGAACTGGTCGAAAAGCTAGGGTAGATAGGGCGGGGCGAGGATCTGCAGGTTTCGCGGAGTCTCGCCCGCCATCAACCTTATCAGCGCCGTGGTAATCTGCCGCCCGGCCTGAACGATGTCTTCGCCTATGATCATCGGGCGGGGCCGGAAGTAATTGAAGACCGATGAGGTCTGCTTCACGACCAGAGGCAGGTCGCGACCAAGGTCGTTGAGGACCGCATGGGCCGCCATCGCCGAGACTTCGCCGGGGCAAATGAGCCCGTCAGGCGGGGCGTCGCCGAGAAGCCAGCCCCGCAACTTGTCATGCAGAATATCCGCGTCGTCATTCAGGTCGAAGCCCGGCGATAGCAGGCCGGTCAGACCCTCCTGCGCGATGGCAAGGTCAAACCCCTCCATCATGAAGCGGTGGTAGGTATAGGCCGGGCTGGGCGGGACCAGCCCGATCCGCGTTGCCCCCTGCCGGGCCAGCATGCGAACGGCCCGATCCGCGAAGTCCCTGTTGTCGTAGTCGTACCAGGCGTGGTCGTCGAAATTCGTCCGGCCGTGAGTGATGAAGGGAAATCTTGCCTTGCGCAGGAAGTGGACGCGCGCGTCATCAGGTTCCGTCCGCGCAAAGATCAGCCCGTCGGCAAGTCGGTTGCGAACGATGTAGTCGATCGGGGCGACGGGATCTTCGCCCAGCTGATACTGCATGATCGTCAGGTGATAGGGGGTCTGCCGGACCACCTCGGCGATCCCCGCGATCATCGAGGCGCCAAACCCCAAAAGTTCGCTGTGTGGGTCGAGCACAAGACTGATGACATTGGTTTTTCCGGTGCGCAGCCGTTGCGCCGCGCGGTCCGGCACATAGCCGAGTTCCAGAGCGGCTTTGCGGACCTTTCGCCGGGTCTGTTCGGCAATCCGTTCATCCCCGGCCAGTGCCTTTGACACCGTGGTCACGGCAAGTCCGGTGGCGCGCGCAATCGTGCGCTGCGTGGGCTTGGCGGAGCCCAGGAAAGGGGCGGCGTCTTTTGTCATCGCAATGGGTCCGGTCTGGGAAAGCCAAATGTTGGGCTTGACTCGAATCCAAGATTATAACGTTATAACTAAGTAACCAAACGGTTCGTTACAAATGGGAGGAAACCATGACGACCAAGAAAGCAAGATTGCTGGGGGCGGTTGCCTTTGGCGTATTTGGTGCAACGGCGGCATTGGCCGATGACGTGGAAGTTCTGCACTGGTGGACATCCGGCGGAGAGGCCGCGGCGCTGAACGTTCTGAAGGACGACCTGCAGGGGCAGGGGATCGGCTGGAACGACATGCCCGTCGCCGGGGGCGGCGGTGAATCCGCCATGACCACTCTTCGCGCCCGGGTGACTGCGGGCAACCCGCCGACTGCCGTGCAGATGCTTGGCTTCGACATTCAGGACTGGGCTGCCGAAGGTGCCCTAGGCAACCTTGACGATGTCGCGGCGGCCGAGGGTTGGGACGCCGTAGTGCCCGCCGCGCTGCAAGCCTTTGCCAAGTATGACGGGCATTGGATTTCCGCCCCCGTGAACGTCCATTCCACCAACTGGGTCTGGGCCAACAAGTCCATCCTTGACGAGTTGGGCATTGCTCAGCCCGCCACCTGGGACGACTTCGTCGCCGCGATGGAGGCCGTCGAAGCCTCTGGCCGGGTCGCGCTCGCCCACGGCGGTCAGGCGTGGCAGGAAGCAACCATGTTCGACGGTGTCGTCCTCTCGGCCGGTGGACCGGAGTTCTACAAGGCCGCCTTTGTCGATCTCGACCCCGAAGCATTGGGGTCCGACACGATGGTCGAAGCCTTCCGCCGGATGGAGACCCTGCGCAGCCATGTCGACGACAACTTCTCGGGCCGCGACTGGAACCTGGCCTCGGCCATGGTGATCAATGGCGAAGCAGCCTTCCAGATCATGGGCGACTGGGCAAAGGGCGAATTCCTGAACGCCGGTCAGGTCCCGGGCGAGGACTTCCTTTGCTTCCGTGTTCCCGGCTCGGAAGGGACGGTGACCTTCAACTCCGACCAGTTCGCCATGTTCAACGTGACCGATGACGGCGCGCGTGCCGCACAGGGCGCGATGGCGGCCTCGATCATGTCGCCCTCGTTCCAGTCGGCCTTCAACGTGGTCAAGGGGTCGGTCCCGGCCCGGACCGACGTGCCCAACGACGCCTTCGACGCTTGTGGCAAGCAAGGGATGGCTGAACTGGCCGCAGCGGCGGACGCCGGCACCCTTCTGGGGTCGATGGCCCATGGTCACGCCAACCGCGCCGCGGTCAAGAACGCCATCTATGATGTCGTGACGGCCCATTTCAACGGCGAGTTCGACGCGACCACCGCAGCGGAAGAGCTGGTGAACGCGGTCGAATCCGCGATGTAACACGGCCTGGCGGGGGCGCGGCTGTGGTCGTGCCCCCGCTCTGTCCTGCGCATGTTCAGGACGGCAAACACGCCTATAGTCATCAAAGAATGGGGGCAGCATGTCGACACTTCAGACAGCGGATTTTCGGACACGTCTTCAGGACCTGATCCCGAAATTGGTCCTATCCCCATCCGTGGCCGCGATCTTGGTATTCGTCTATGGGTTCATTGCCTTCACGGTCTACCTCAGCTTCACCGATTCCAAGATGCTGCCCAGCTATGATTGGGTCGGGTTGGAAAACTACGCCCGGCTTTGGGGGCTGCGTCATTGGCACACCGCGATCATCAACCTGGGGATCTTCGCCCTTCTCTATATCCTGATCTGCACGGCGATCGGCCTACTTCTGGCGATCTTCCTTGATCAGAAGATCCGTGGCGAAGGCATGCTGCGGCCCATTTATCTTTATCCGATGGCCCTGTCCTTCATCGTCACCGGGACCGCGTGGAAGTGGTTCTTGGACCCCGGGATCGGGCTGGAACACACCATGCACCTCTGGGGCTGGGAAAGCTTCAGCTTTGGCTGGATCAAGGACCGCGAAATGGCGATCTATACGGTGGTGATCGCGGCGGTCTGGCAGACAAGCGGCTTTGTCATGGCGATGTTCCTTGCCGGGCTGCGCGGGATCGACAACGAGATACTCAAGGCGGCACAGATCGACGGGGCGTCGAACTGGTCGCTGTACCGTCGCATCGTCATTCCGCTGCTGCGGCCAGCCTTCCTGTCGGCCTTCGTCATCCTGTCCCACCTCGCGGTTAAATCCTATGACCTTGTCATTGCCCTGACGGGCGGCGGACCGGGCCGGGCCACGGAATTGCCCGCGACCTTCATGTATTCCTACACCTTTACCCGCAATTCGATGGGGATCGGGGCATCATCGGCGGTGATCATGCTGATGACCATCGCGGCGATCATGACCCCTTACCTTTATGCGGAACTGAAGGAGAAACGCTGATGTCGGCCGTCTCTCAGGATACCGCGGTGCGGACCGGGCGACTGACCCGGACCTTCATCTACCTCGTTCTGCTGCTTTTCGCGCTGTTCTACCTGCTGCCCTTCTTCGTCATGGCGGTGAATTCGGTGAAACCACTGTCGGAAATCACCGGCGGTAACATGATGGCACTGCCCGAGAACTGGACCCTGGATCCCTGGCGGGCGGCATGGTCCACGGCACAGATCGGGGTAGAGCCGACGGGCCTGCGTCCCTACTTCCTCAACTCGTTGCTGATGGTCGTTCCGGCGGTCGCTATTTCGACCGTTCTTGGCGCGTTGAACGGCTATGTGCTGACAAAATGGCGGTTCCGGGGCGACAACATCCTGTTCGGGCTGATGTTGTTTTCCTGCTTCATCCCGTTTCAGATCGTGTTGATCCCGATGGCGCGGATGCTGGGGCTGATGGGACTGGCCGGTTCGACGCCAGGGCTGGTTCTGGTGCATGTGGTCTATGGTTTGGGGTTCACCACGCTGTATTTCCGCAACTACTACGCCGCTTTCCCGACCGAGCTTGTCCGGGCCGCGATGATCGACGGGGCCGGGTTTTTCCGCATCTTCTGGCGGATCCTTTTGCCGGTGTCCGGGCCGATCGCGGTGGTGTCGGTCATCTGGCAATTTACGAACATCTGGAACGATTTCCTGTTCGGGGCCTCCTTTGCCGACCTCGATTCAATGCCGATGACGGTTGCGCTCAACAACCTCGTCAGCTCCTCCACCGGCGTGAAGGAATACAACGTCCACTTTGCCGGGGCGATCCTTGCCGCAATTCCAACCCTGCTCGTCTACATCGTGGCCGGACGATACTTCGTTCGCGGCCTGATGGCGGGCTCTGTGAAGGGGTAGACCCATGGGGTTTCTCGATATCAACAACGTCACAAAATCCTATGGCAGCGTCGAGGTGCTGCATAAGGTCGATATTTCCGTGGAAGAGGGTGAATTTCTGGTCCTCGTCGGCCCATCGGGTTGCGGAAAGTCCACCCTTCTGAACATGATCGCGGGCCTGGAAGGGATCACCAGCGGCGAGATTTCAATCAACGGTCGCGTGGTCAACGGGGTCCATCCGTCAAAACGAAATATCGCGATGGTGTTCCAAAGCTATGCGCTCTACCCCAATATGACGGTTGGCCAGAACATGACCTTCGGGCTTGAAATGCATGGCGTGCCAAAGCCCGAACGGGACAAGGCGCTCAGGGATGTTGCGGCACTGCTTCAGATCGAACAGCTTCTGGATCGTCGTCCGGGCCAACTGTCCGGTGGCCAGCGGCAGCGGGTTGCGATGGGCCGCGCGTTGGTGCGCAACCCCGATGTCTTCCTGTTTGACGAACCCCTGTCGAACCTTGATGCCAAGCTGCGGGTCGACATGCGCACAGAGATCAAGAAACTGCATGAGAAACTGAAGACCACCGTCGTCTATGTCACCCATGACCAGATCGAGGCCCTGACCCTGTCGACCCGGATCGCGGTGATGAATGGCGGTTACATCCAACAATTGGGAACGCCTCAGGACATCTACGACAACCCGGCGAACATCTTCGTCGCAACCTTCATGGGTTCGCCGTCGATGAACCTTGTTCCGGGGCGGATCTCGGCCGGTGAGGGCGGGATGTCCGTGGTGCTTGGCGCCGGTGGACCGGGTGAGGCGGTGCTTGATCTGGGCGCCGCGGGTCTTGCTGCGGCGGATGGTCAACAGGTGATCATGGGGGTCCGGCCCGAGGCGCTGTCGGATCGCGCCGCGCTTGGGTCCCAAGCGCGTCATATCGCGGATGTGCCTGCCACGGTCGAGGTGGTCGAACCGGCGGGGGCGGACACCTTTGTCACTGTCCGGATCGGCGAGACAGAGGTGGTCAGCAGAATGGGCGCGAATTCCCGTCTTCGCCCGGGCGAGGAAATCACCCTGTCGCTGGACATGGACAAGGTTGTCTTCTTCGATCCGAAAACGGAGCAGCGGATCATCTGACCCGGACGGTTCAGATGATCTCGTCTGCCGACTTGGTCACTCCAATCTAGGCTGATTGCGGATGCACTGACGGGTTGGTGCGTTTCGGTGGATAGGACTGGGACCCGCCCTTGCTGTCCAGATCCGCCACGGCTTTCGACAAGATGCCAGCGGCGGCCAACCGCTCCTCCGTCCAGACGGGGGCACGGATCAATGCGGTCAGTTCGCCCTTGCCCGGACGCAGGAAGCGGCGTGCAGGCGCAAAGCCCGAACCGCTTCGCAGCACGACCTTCCGGACGGCATCCCGGTCTGCGCTGGTCAGGGTGCGAAGGGCCTGTTTGCCGGGATAGAGGCTTTCGGTCGGCGCACCGGCGGAAAGGATCACCTCGTGATGATCGAACAACATATGGACGTAAGTCGCTGACCGCAGCCCGCGCATCTGGCGCACCTTCGGCAGGTGGGTCAATGACTTGGCAGGCACCAAAACCCCCTCTGGATGATTGGGATGCGGGACGAGAATTCTGTGTTGCGGTGAGACGACCAAATCCCGGTTCGGAAGCCCCATTCCAAGGGCCCCCCGGCCAATCAGGATCGGCTTGCCCTTATGCGGCGCGCCATCCCAGTTCTGATCGGACCGGTGCACCCATTTCAGCGGCTGGAAACCGCGATCAACAGTCATGACAAGATCCCCGGGCCGCAGCGTTTCGGCCCACACCTCGCCCTGCGCGGTCAGGATAGGGGTACCTGCCGAAAAGCACACGAAATCAGTCGCGACCCGGTCCGCGAACATCCACGAGGGATCGGAACTGATCGAGTCGATCGTGATGCTCTCAATCGGAGCGGCCCCCAGCGTCGCAACATCCGGATTGTTGGTATATTCGGGAACAAGATAAAGATTGCCGTCCGTATCCTGTATCAGCGACACGCTCGCCGTCGCATCCGGGGTCCCGTCGGCATAGTGGATGGTGACGTTGTAGATCACCACCGTGTCGAAGGTCTGCGGCGGCCCCCCGTCGATACTGAAGGTGTCATTCGCGACGGAATTGTCCTTGTCATAGGCCGCTGGGTCGACTGACGATGTGTCAACCGGGCTCATGACATGCTGTGAACCATAGGCCAGGGGAGACTCGGCCGAACCAAATGTCATCCCGAGGAGCGAGGACGCATTCTCGCTGACGGTGTTGCCCTCGGTCGGGTCAAGCGCCGCTACGTTTCCAAGAAAGAGAACTTCATACGTCGTCGCCACAGTGGTGCTTTCCCGGTGGGCTGGTTCGCACCGGACTGTAGCGGCACCAGGTAAAGGCCGGGTGAATGACTGATTTCTTCCCCACTGCAGGCAGTTCGCGCTGCCAGCGAGATGGCCGGTTGTGTTGTTGTAGGTCTATTCCGTCCGCGTCGGTGGAATGGACCGTCGATTTCTCAAGAATCCGCAGTTTGGCGCGGTTCGTGCCGACCCACCCGAGCCGCCGGCCCCGCAATCAAGGTTCGAACCAGATTTTGGCGTCAGGGCATGACCCTACGCCCGCTCGCTTTCATTCGGACGGCCACCCGAAGTGGCCAGTCACCCCGGCGTGAGCGCGCAGCCTAGCATCGGGTGCTGCGTCCTGCGGCGTCGCGATAACGTTGACCTTCCGCCCGGCACGGCTTGGTGCTTGGCGGAAGGGATCGGTCCGTTCACCGGGGTGACAACGAGATGGCACGGGCCGTGGCGGGGCGGGCGACGTTGCGGGCGATCCAGGCTTGAACGTTCGCGCAGGCGTTCAGCCGATCATCATTCATATAGGCCGACATGCCCGCCCAGGGGGCCGCCGCCATATCCGCGATGGAATAGTCCCCGGCGATGTAATCGCGCCCCTCAAGCTGCTTGTCGAGCACCCGGAACAGGCGCACGACCTCGTCCATATACCGGGTCTCGGCATAGGGCACCTTCTCGGTCAGCCCTCGGAAATGGTTGGCCTGTCCCATCATCGGCCCCAATCCGCCCATCTGCCAATGCAGCCATTGGGTGATCTCTGCGCGCTCCCGAAGCGTTTCGCCACCAAATCTCCCGGATTTCTCCGCCAGATATTGGAGGATTGCGCCAGACTCCATCAGGCTGATCCCGGTGTCGTGGTCGACAATCGCCGGAATTCTGCCGTTTGGCGCGATGCCGAGGTAATCCGGCTGATGCTGTTCGCCGGCCCCGATGTTTACCCAAGTGATGTCGTATTCAAGCGCCATTTCCTCAAGCGCGATTGCGACCTTGTAGCCGTTGGGCGTTCCCCAAAGATATGCGGTGATCATGATGGCGGGCCTTTATTTCGAAAACTGACGAATGCTTTCGGCAGACGCGATCAGAGCGTCCTCTGCCGGGATGAATTTGAACCCAAAGGCGCGCTCTGCCTTGGCACCGGAAACCGCGAGGTTGCGGCCCAGATTGGCAAGGATGGGTTTGAGATCGGGCACAAATCGGCCCAGAATACGCACCAGCCATTGCGGCAACGCGCGGGTCGGAGCTTTGGTGCTCGCGTCCCAATTCTTCAGGATGCGGCCCATTTCAACGAATTGCAGCGTATCGGTGGACGCGGCAAAGCGCTCGCCCTTGGCAGTCTCAAGATCAATCGCCGCCACATGCATCCGCGCCACGTCGCGCACATCGACAAGCACCAAATTCATCGGCGGTGCCATCGGAACTTTGCCGGTGATCATCTGCTCGACGATTTCCAGCGATGTGCCATAATGCGCGTCCATGCTGGGGCCAAACACGCCGCCGGGGTTGATGGTGGTCAGCTCCATCTGCGGGTTCTCCGCCACAAAGTCCCAGGCGGCTTTCTCCGCCATGGTCTTGGAGGCCTCATAAGCGCCAACCGACGGGTCATTGACATCGGTCCAGTTCGCTTCGGTCGAGGGCGCGGTCTTGGGTTTGGAGGCATCTTTGTAGATTGCCGCGCAAGACGAGGTCAGGATCACCCGCTTGATCCCCACGGCTTTGGCCGCTTTGAGCGCGCGCAGGGTGCCGTCCACCGCCGGGCGGATCAGGGTCTCGGGGTCTTTGGGTTCGCCCAGCGGAAAGGGCGAGGCCGTATGCATCAACACATCGCAGCCTGCCATGGCGGTTTCCCAACCCTCATCTTTCGTCAGATCAAGAAAGGCAAATTCAAGAGCCGCACCCGGAAACAGCGCCTCGATCTCGGCTTTGCGCCGCTCAGAACGAACCGACGCCCGCACGTCGTACCCTTTCTCAAGCAGCTCCCGCAGGATGTGTTTGGCGATGAAACCGGAGGCGCCGGTGACGAAAACTTTGGTCATTAATCTAGTCCAATCGTGTTGCAGAGCATGTCGAAGGCGAGGTCTTCACCCGCGCCGGTCAGGTTGTGTGCGATGACAAGGTCGATCTGGGTGAAGATCAGATCACTTATGAAATTGACGCTCGGGCCGCGGATCGCACCGGTCTCAAACGCCTCTAGCAATGGCGCGCCGTAGGGCGCGGCCTGCGCGTCGACCTCCGATTTGACTTGCGGGCTGGCAAGTCCTGAATCTTTCAGCAGATGCATAACCCGATGATCGTCGGGCGCGTGGCGGGCCCAGCCCAGATAGGCGTCCCAGTTTGCCCGCATCATGGCACGATCAAGATTGCGCCCGGCAGGGTTGGGCCAGACCGCCAACATGTCGCTTTTGGTTTTGCGGTAGATCGCGTCGATCAGATCCTGTTTCGTCGCAAAGGCATTGAACAGTGTTCCGTTGGACACGCCTGCCGCCTTGGCAATGCGGGCTGTCGGCACGCTGACGCCTTCGGTCAAGAACAGCGAGATCGCGGCCGCGATGATTTGCTTTTGTCGTTCAGTCATGAGGGTCGATATAGGTAGAGTGACTAGTCAGTCAATGTTTGGGCAAGAAATATTTTCAGAGACCGCGATCTGTTGCCCGTGTCGTTTGAGGAGCAAGACAGGCCCTGCCGGACAAGCCGAAGGGTGACCTCGCCACACCCCATGGGCCAAGTCGGTTCATTCAATCGCCATTGCAGCCGCCTGATCGCGTGTCGCAAGCCGCAACGTAACCCCGACCGCAAGATCGGAAAGCGCCCCCGGTCCCCCTGAAAAACTTCCAGAAACCGGTACGATGTGATGAATGTCGCGACCTACCGCGACTGGGATGAGGTTCTGTGACCCGACGCTGCGGTTCGTTGGATCGAATGCGATCCATCCAGCGCCGGGGACAAAGATCTCGACCCAAGCGTGGGTAGACCCTGAACCTGCCGACCCGACGAGGCTCATTTCGGGATCGGACAGATAGCCCGAGACGATGCGGGCTCCGAAGCCAAGCCTGCGGACCGCCTCGGCAAGCAGCACCGCGAAATCGCGGCAGGAGCCCCATCCCCGGTCGAGTGTCTGGATCGGTGATTGGGTGCCCTCGTCATCGCGACTCTGATAAGAAATCTGTGAGAACACGCCATCGCTGATGTCCTTCAACAATGACAACGTGTCGGTCGGGCGCTGCATGACGAACCCGTCAATCCATCGGGCAAATTTGCCATCGACGTCGCCGTATTGCGGCACCGTCAACGCCCCCAGATCGGTCCATTCATCGGAGTCATAGACAAAGGGGTAGCGGGTGGCCGAAGCCGCGATGGCAAAGACCGGCCAGGCTGGCGCGGTCAGTTCAACGCTGGCGCGGCTTTCGATCAACAGATGATCCGTCGGGCCATCAAAGACGGCCGTCGCGACGGCGTTCCCGGCCACATCATGCGCCCAAGTGAATGTCGCCATCGGAGAAATGGACAGCGTATACTTGTACAGCCGCAGTTCCCGGGTTTCTCGGGGACGCAGCATCATCCTGTGCGGACCGAGGGATACGGTGTGACGGTATCTGTAGGTTGTGGTGTGAACGATATCGAGACAGGCCAAAATGATGTTCCGGTTGGGGTCAGGGAAGACAGCGCGCGCCTGTGGCGATCATCTGCGACGCGATGCGCCCGGGCTCACGGGCGCGGCGTTCCGCCAGGCGCTCGACCCCTTGCAGCGTCGGCAGATCCGCTCTCCAAAACCTTCGCTCCAGAACGTGGTTGCGCATCGCAGGCATTGGCGTTCTTGGGAAACGTCACCCAAGGCCTTTGGGGTCGCCATATCCGGGTCTTCAGTTTCGGCAACGGACCTATCGGCCATCACAATTTTCCCGTCGCCGAGTGGGCGCGCGACGGTGACGGCGAGCCCGGTCGAAACGGCATGCCTTCATTTTCGGCGCGCCGGATTGATTCTTCGTCCTGCCTCTTTTGGGTGGCCGGCTTCGGCTTCGGGGTTGCCAGGTCAAGATCGGCCGTCTCCTGCCCGGAGTAGAGATTTCGCAGATGCGCCTCGGAAACACCGTCGGCCTTCATCACGAGGCGGATCATCGGATCAGCCAACATCTCCTCAAGGAAGAAGTCGGACAAAGCCCTGCCAGTCAGCTTATCCCTGGCGCGGGCATGGTCCAGATCGGCAAGGGAAACGGTAAGCGTCCTCGCAAGTCCGGGATGCGATGCCCGAGGATGAAGCTTTACCAGAACCGAGGCTTTCCAGGCTGCGGGATCATGCTGATCGGGGGGTGAAACCAACTCCGTTTCAAGTTCGTACTCTCCCGCCGGAAGCGTCTCGGCAAAGCCCGAAACGGTGAACGGGCGGGAAAAAACCGCAATGGTCTTGCTGGTCATGTCATCCATTTGCGTGATCCTCTCGTGTCATGCAGCAGATCGTCCGCGCCCTCTTCCGAAAAGGGGGGCGCGGTCTGTTCAATGCTCAAGACGTCTTGGATGTCGCTGGCGCTTCCTTGTCAGCGGCCTTGGGCTCGGTTTCCTTGGCAGGGGTCTTCGTGGTTGCCGCAGGCTTCGGCGTCATTGCGGCCGCAGCGCGGTTCGTCAGGTCCTTGAAGGACATGTCATCAATCCTTTGATTGGCCAGTGCCAACTCCTTGTCCATGCCGGACCAGGATGCTTGGCACTGGTACTGTCTATATGGGGATTGGTGGCCCCATTTACGATGGCACGTCAAAAAGGAAACCGAGGTCTGTCAGGCCATTTCATCGGTCCAGACTTCGAATTCCGTCAAAGTGTTCTGGCCGAACGTCTGGGTCAGCGGGACATCGGCGGCATCGCGGCCGCGCGCGATCAGAAGTCTTGCAAACCGTGGCGTGTTGTTGCGCGGGTCGAACATGTGCCATTCCCCCGAAAGGAACACCTCAATCCACGCGGCGAAGTCCCCGGGTGGATGCGGCAGTGGTTCACCGATGTCGCTCAGATATCCGGTGCAATAGCGGGCCGGAATGTTCATGCAGCGGCACAAAGCGATGGCAAGATGGGCGAAGTCGCGGCAGACGCCCTGTCGCTCGGCCATGGCCTGCGATGCCGTGCGTGTCGCCTTTGCCTGCATATAGTCAAAGCGGATACGCCCGTGCACGAAATCACAGATCGCCTGGACGCGCGACCACCCGGGTTTCGTGGTTTCGAAAAGGTGCCATGCCTCCTCGGACAGAAGGTCGGTATCACAATACCGGCTACCCTGCAGAAACACGAGAGTTTCGAACGGCAGGTCCTGAACTGCGTGCTGCTGTGCATCTGGGGAAGTGGGATCAGGCCGACCCGTGTCGCGAAAGATGCCATCCGTGGACAGCACGAAGTCACCCGCCGGGGCCACCATACGCGTGCACCAGTTGCCAAAGCCATCCCTGTAACTTTCGAGAGGCACGCTTGGCGACGTCGTGAGGTAGTCGGCGCGTTCCAGATCGCCAAAGCGTGCATAGTGGACATTCAGCATCGCGATCAGTGGCGTCGGCTGCGGGAAGCTGTATCGCAGACGACACCCGATACTGACGCGCATGCCGGACTTGCGGCCGGGCTGTGTCTTGTCCCGACTATCTTGCAAGGATGCACGCCCCATCAGAAAGCTGGAAGCCTTGATTGCAGCTCCATCGGTTGCCGGATCGGTCGAAAAAGGCGTTCTTTGGCAGATCAATCGCGACACATGCGCCGCTCAGGGGCTCGTATCCACGCTCGCAGCTCCAGCCCGGTCCATTGGATGACTGGTCAAGAAAGGCATTCGCCGGCAGGATGATGGCGTCGCACCGGTCGTTAACCTTGACGAAGCCTCTCTCGCAGACCCAGGCGGCGCCATAGGTGGCGTTGGTCAGATATGCGTTCGCGGGCACGGCAATCGGCGTGCATTTCACACCAACGGCCGAATAGCCGCGATTGCAGGCCCATTCGGTGCCAGAGCTTTCTTCCGTCAGATAGGCAAATTCGGGCAGAACGATGGGCACACATGCGTCGCGCACTTGCCGAAAACCGCGTTCGCATTGCCAATCAAAGCCGGAAGACCGGAGGAAGGCGTTGTCGGGTACCGGGATGGGATCGCAGGAGGTCCCGCTCACTTCCTCAAACCCACGGTCGCATTCCCACCCCGTCCCGTAGGAGCGCCCGGTTGGGTATGCGTGTTCGGGAATATCCAGCGCAAGGCAGTCGGCGCCTTCTACCCGGTAGCCAAGATCGCAGACCCAGCCACTACCGTAACTGCGCGGTTGGGCGTTTGTCGGCATCGGACCAATGCCATCCTGCGCATAGGCAGGGAACGCGACGGCTGCGATCAGACCGGCGATGGCGATCAGTCTCGCCAGAGGATGTCTCGTTACCTCTTGTTGCGTGGGCGGATGTTGTGGCGGCAACCTGCTTGAAACCGACCTAATTTGCGTGCCGTCGCCGTCGGCGATTTGGATGGATGCCTCCTTCGGGGCTACCGGATCTGTGCTACAGGTCATCGCAGGGACAACTTGTGAAGGGCGGCGGCGGCAAGGGCATGTTCCTTTGTGTGGTAGTCGCCGCGAAACTTGCCATCGACCCTCACCTCCCAGATTCCGTTTCGCGCGCCGACCCGAACCCGGTCCTTGCGGGCAGGTCGCTCTTGCAAGTGGCCCGGTCGTTCAGGACCATTCGGGTGCACGGGTTTCTTGGCGGTCACGTCTATCTCCTTCACCTTGGGGACTTGCCCTTCTCCGAGAAGCATCACCGCGCGAATGAATTCTTCCGCGTAGTCATCTGTCTCGCGGTGGTCATGTTCGTGTCGGGCCATCGTCATCGGCTCGACGAACCGTTCTTGAAGGTGGTCGACGAAACGCGGTTCGGTCCGGGCCATGTAAGCGATCAAGGCCTGCAGGACCCGTTCATGGGCCAGCACGCGTCGTTCGAGATCGGTCGATTCCGCGGCCGGAATCGCTTGGGTCATTGTACCTGTCATGACCTGAACCGCACCTCGCAAATCGTTGTGGATTGTTCGACCCGCCTAAAGTTCAAGTTCGGCGAGGCAGGCCTGCGCGATGTCGCGGTTTGGGGTGTCGGTTCCGGGCATGGTCGACCAACCCGCCTCCATGAGCGCATTGCGACGCTGATAGGTCGATGCGGCCCGGATCGTTTCCATCTTGGCCGCGCGTGCCGGGTCCGAACGCGCCATGTCGAGGCACACCGGCACCATGGATGCGACGACGTTGTCGCGAGACATCGCCATCGCTCTGTCATTCGAGGTGCTGCCGGTCACCCAGCCGCCCCAGGTGAAACCAACCACGCCGACAAAGACCGCGCCAATCACGGCGCCATAAAGTCCGGGCTTGAGCCATTCGGGAGTGTTCATCTTGTATCCTCCTGCGGAGAAAGCGCCGCTTCGCTATGATTGTTTGCTTCTGATGTTTCCGCGTCCCGGCGCAGCGCCTCTGTCAGGTCGCTCTCGGTTGTCGCGCGGTTCTCACTTCGTCCCGCATGAGCGGCCCTGCCGCGCACCGTGATAAAGGTCGCTGTCCGCCTGTAGGCCTCAAAGCTCAGCCCTCTGAGCAACTCCTCTTCAATGAGGACCTCATATGTGCCTGCAGGCAAATCGCCGGGGTATCCCGGCAAAGTGAACGGGTTTGAAAACGTGACCGTCGATCTGATTGATCGCATGTTCATTTCTGGCCTCCGTTAATGTCAGTTCCGTCGCCCACTCCTGGTGCCTGTCGCTTCGAGACCGGCAGACCAGTTGAACGATTTATTCCATTGTAGGCAGGGAACGTCCGACCGGTGCTGACGCATGTTAGCCCCGGGGCACCGCTTGCGACCTTTACTGGGGCTGTCGCCCGCACTGACCTGTGTAAGGGCGACATGACCGGCCTGCCCGTATCCTTTGGGAAACAGGGATGATCTGCATTCCTGCAACCTTGAAAGGATTGGCAATGGCCGACCCAAGTGTACTCAACCCGCACCCGCCTGAATTTGATCGGTTTCTCTATGCCTCCGTCGGCAAAGACCGGAATGGTTATGCCGTGACCGTGCTCTCCACGCTCGCGCGGCTTGGTCTCGATCCATGGAACGAAACCGCTGAATTGGTCACCTTAGGGGGCGACGCAGCACGTGCGCGATTGGGGTCCCTGCTTGCCCGATCTCGGGACGTTCCAGCACTTGCCCGCAATCACGGCCGGGTTGCACGAGACCTGAGCCAGTTGCTTCCTGAAGGCCCGACGTCAGGTGCCCTGCAGCGCGCCGCCTCGACGGCTGGCGAAGGTCGCTCGATCCCGAGTGGAGTGATCCTGACGGTGCTGGCGGTTCTCTATGTGGTCTTTCAGATCTTCATGGCTGTTAGGTCGGGGTCGGGCGAATGACTTTCTCAACCACGACTACACGGAAACCGGCACATGCCGCCCACGACTCTGGCAGGTTATCTCCAGATGAACAGCGTCTGCTTTGGGACATGGAAGAACATTTCTGGACCGGTGGCGCCGACAACGCGCGTGCAACGACAGCGTCCAATGCCGTCATGGTGTTTCCCCATCCGCCCGGCATCCTTCAGGGGGAACAGATCTGGAACCATCTGCGTGACAGGACCGGCTGGCGCACCATTGTCATGTCCGAACGGCGCATCACGCGATGTCGCGACATCGCTATTCTCACCTACCGCGCCTCGGCGGAGAAGCCCGAATTGCCGATCTACAAGGCACTCTGCGCGTCGACCTATCTTAACGATGACGACAAATGGCTGAGGATTTCCCACCAGCAAACTGCGATGAGTTGACAAGCGCTGATGCAATCGACGTGCCGCTTGCGCCGGGACTAACCTTAGTCAGTGCGGCGTGGTTTCGACTCGGGCTACATGAGATGTGCCTGCCGATTATTTGGGGGGCACCTTTTCGGAGTACCAGAGAAGCGTGCGGACAGACCTTTCCCAATAGGATCGGCTTGTCGGCACGCTTTTTTCGGAACGTCTGAACAGGACATGTCCAACGACTCCCAACCAGAACAAGATTGCCGAGACCGGCACTGACCTCGATGTGGGGCCGCCTTTCAATGTGTCGCATGACCTTTGCAGGCAGTCCAAAACGGCGCCAGTCGCTTCAGAGCAGAAGCGCGCGTGGGACCAGAAGGCGACCACGTTGAATAGGGTCGACGAAGAAAGTTCTTTCTTTCTGAAGGGCTGACCAAGGTTAGAGCGGCTTGTGGCTCCAGAGGCGAAAAGAGTTGATCGCCATTCTTCTTTGAAACGGCAAAACGCCGTCTTCGGGAAGGGGCATAAAGGAAAACTCAAATGAACAGGATCACAGGAATTATTTCCGCAG
This sequence comes from Loktanella sp. IMCC34160, assembly GCF_004145845.1. Classification (GTDB taxonomy): domain Bacteria; phylum Pseudomonadota; class Alphaproteobacteria; order Rhodobacterales; family Rhodobacteraceae; genus SELP01. Next base: position 16,132 of record NZ_SELP01000008.1, read on the forward strand.
CAACCGTCATCACACTGGTGAGTTGCACCTACAATGATGGCTCGCCGAACCAACCGGCAACCGGCGCAGTCATTGGCGGCGTGACAGGGGCGGCCATCGGCAATGCCATTGGGGACGACACGCGTTCCACCATTATTGGCGGAGCGATTGGCGCCGCAGTCGGAGGCGCCATCGGAGCCAATATGGCCGAGCAGCAACGCGAGTTGGACCGACAGCTCGCAGGCACTGGCGCAAGCATCACCAACACCGGCAGTCAACTGCGGGTGATCCTCCCCGAAAACGTCACCTTTGCGACCGGCTCCGCTACGGTGGCTTCCAGTTTCCTGCCAGTCCTGCGCGAGGTCGCCCGTTCGCTTAACGCGCATCCGAACTCGACTATCCGTGTTGTGGGTCATACCGACACCGTCGGCTCTGCCGCCTATAACCAGCAACTGAGCCAGGACCGGGCATTGGCCGTCGCGCGCATCCTGGTCAGGGACGGCGTTTCCTCGTCGCGGTTAACTTACTCCGGACGGGGCTTCAACGAACCGATCGCGACAAACGCCACTGCTGCTGGCAGGGCCCAGAACCGCCGGGTCGAAATCCTGATTACGCCGACACGTTGACCCGCATCCGCACGAAACCGACGCCCTTGTAGTAGGATACTCTTGGCCGTCACGCCTCGTGGCGGCCGCAATCCTCGGGAAAGGGTGTATAATGGACTGAAGGCAAATGATCCGCCCCACAGAGGCACAGACATCACCGGCGCGTATTCCCACTCGGGCGCGCGCAAACAAAGGAGAAAGCACCATGTCGATTGGTACAATTCTGGTCATAATTCTTGTCGTTTTTCTGCTCGGCGGGTTCAGCGGGCGCTTCGGGGGCTACGGCTATGGCTTCGGCCATGCCGGGACTGGTGCTCTCGGGACAATCCTGATCATCGTGGTGATCCTTATGCTGCTCGGCCGCATCTGACCGCCGAAAGGCGGCTCCAGCGGCTTCAGGCAAGCAAGGGCCCCGTCTGATCCAGATACTCCGGATCGAAGTCGGCGAATTCCGTCAAACGGGTATAATCGTGAAACGTCACGTGGCCGTCGCGGAAGGTCACCAATCCGCTTTCGCGAAGCTGGCGCAGGACGCGGTTCACGTGGACTGCGCTTAGCCCGAGAGCATCCGCTAGGTGATATTGCGTCAGCGGGCAGTCGTATCCCTTCTTGCTGCCCATACCCACCAGCGCCAGCCTGGATCCCAACTCCAGCAGGAAATGCGCCATGCGCGCGTCCGCATTGCGTCGGCCGATCCCGACAAGATGTTCCACAACCATCGCCTCGTCTCTTGATGCCGCCCAAAGGATGGCGGTCGCCAGGCGCGGCGTCTGCGCGATGGCCTCAAGAAGATCGCTTGCCAGAACTTCGGCGGCCTCGATGTCGACAATGGGTTCGAAACTATGGTCCGACGTGCGCAACAGAATGCTCCGCAACCCCAGAAAATCCCCCGGCACCTGGAAATCAACGATTTGCCGGGTCCCATCGGCCTGAAGCTTGTAGGAGCAGACCCAACCTGAGGACAGAATATACGCGGCCTGAGCCGACTGGCCCTGATGCACCATATCGCGCCCGGCTACGAAGGTGCGGCGACGCTGATGCAGCCGGGCAAGCACGGCCAGTTCCACATCGGACAGAGCGACGAAGGCTGAAAGCTTTCGGGTCAGGGGGCTTTGCTCTGCTGGCGTCATGGATCTGCCGACCTTTCGTGATCCAAGGGCGGTTATCGGACCGCACACTGCTTTGGATCAGTCCAGACTAGAACAATTCCTGAAAGATGTACGGATGAATGTGAACCACACCTCGCGAGTTCACGGTGCGAAGGAAGGAAATCCAGATGTCCACCGCGAGCGAACATGCAGGTCAGGCCGCCCTATCCATCTGCGAGGCGCTGCTGCTTGCCATGAACGACCGCCGACTACTGCCGGAGCACGAGATCTTGGGGGTTCTTCGCGACGCCGCCGCGTCCCATGAGAACGCCGTCGGCACCGACCTCGAAATGCAAAGACACAAGGCCGTTGCGGAGGTGATCAATGCGATCATCGCGGGCGGAAACTCTGTTCGCCGGATGTGACGCAATACGACGGGGGCTTGATCCGAAGTCTCGAAGAAAACCTAACGGTGCGTCGCCGTCCGGCGCGCACCGAAGGCGCTGAGACGACCAAGGGCGATCTCGCATCCCCGACATCCAAAGACGCACGAAAGAACTTCCACCGGCAGGACAGTTCGGCGCCCGTCCAACCGTTTGAAAGCACAACAAACACAACATCGGAGGAAATCAGATGTCGAAAGGCAACAAGAAACGCGGAAATCGTGAAGTGAAGAAACCGAAAAAAGTAAAGGAGAAGACCCCGGCGACGGCTGTTTTCGCCAAGGAAAATACGCCGCTCAACATCGGCAGCAAACGGAAGTAGATTCCGGACATTCGCATATCTGCCGGTCGAGCGATTTGAAGCAATCTGCGCCAATGTCGCGTATGTGGCATCAGGCCCCGGGCTTGGACGTTAGGATCTATTGAAAGACGACCTTAACCGGCCCGAAATGAATTACCTAGCGACAGACCCTTCCAAAGCGGATGCCCACAAGCACGGCGTCCTTTTCGTCTTCGCGGCTGGGGTGCTGTGGTCGACCGTTGGCCTCGGCATTCGTCTGATCGAAGATGCGGTGGTCTGGCAAATTCTGCTGTATCGGTCGGTCAGTTTGTCGCTGTTCCTATACGTGCTTATTCGAATTCGGTCTGGTGAGAGCCCGTTCGTTCAGGTCCGCCGACTTGGGTCCCCAGCAATCATCGCCGGGCTGTCACTGGTCGCGGCCTATTCGGGGGGGATCTATGCGATCCAAAACACGTCGGTTGCAAATGCGATGCTGCTATTTGCGACAGCGCCGTTCATGGCCGCGGTGCTGGGATGGATCACGTTGCGAGAAACCGTCCGCGCCGCAACCTGGATAGCGATCACCGTCGCAATTGTCGGAATCTCGATCATGGTTGCTGATAAGTCTGGCAGCGTTGCATTGAAAGGCAGTCTTGCGGCCCTTGGGTCCGCGGCGGGCTTTGCCATCTTCACGGTCGCGTTGCGATGGGGCCGGATGGGAGAGATGCTGCCCGCGGTCTTTCTTTCTGGCCTTTTCGCAATTGTCATAACTCTGGCAATTTGCCTTGGTCTTGGGCTTTCGGTGGTTATCGGCCCAAAGGACAGCGGCATCGCGCTGGGCATGGGGGTATTCCAGGTAGGGGCGGGTCTGATCCTTTATACGCTGGGGTCGCGCAGCCTGCCCGCTGCGGAGCTCGCACTGTTGTCACTGGCCGAAGTCCTGCTCGGCCCATTCTGGGTGTGGCTGTTCTTAGGAGAAAGCGCGAGCCCATATACGCTGATCGGCGGCACGGTTCTACTCGCGGCCATCGCGGGAAATGCGCTGTCAGGCCGGCGACAAAGACTGCCGCCGATTACCACACCCTGACGTCACCAACCTGCGATGGGCGAGTGACAAAGACCACCGTTTCCAAGGACGCGACACGCTCGACTACTGTGCACGGCCTGCAAGAAAAAGACGTGCCATCGTCCGCCGTCGGCGATGGATCGGGTCTGCGGTCCCGCCATCCGCGCCACGCAGTTCTCAGGTGTTGTTGCGTGCAAGATCGCCGTTCGAGTTCGCGGTAGGGGATGCCGAAGGGTTCATGGACATGGACGCCCGCTGCGACAGATCGGACAACCTTTGTGCGTCGACCGCAAGTGCGGCGAGCCGATAGAACCCGTGCGCCATCTTGGTAAAGGGCGTGAGCAGGAAGAACGCCAGCACCGCCCCGAGGTGCAGGGCCAACAGCAGCGGCATCGCAGCCGTCTGGCCGAATGCATAGAGCACAAGCCCGCTGAAGCCCACAAAGCCCAGAAGGCCGACGAAAGCGATCTCGCCGCCAAACGCACCCTGCGCACCAAGCGCCCGGTCCGATCGCAGCTTGAGCCGGATCATCTCGGCGCAGCCAAGCACCAAGAGCAGCCCGCCCGAAAGGCCCAGCAGTTTCGGCAGGGAAAACAACCCGTAGGGCGCGGGCTTGTCCAGCGCATAATCCATCACCGTGGCCACGCTGGTCGAGGCAAAGCACAACAGGAATCCATGCATCACCGCCTGATGGACGGCCCGCCTGGCATGGCTGAACCGGTCTTCATCTTCGAAATTGCAGCCATCGCCGTGCCCGCCGCGCAGGTTCTTCATATTGGCAGCCTGCCCAAGAGCTGTCACCAGATGCATCCATTTCAAAGGCTGCGCCTCGACCCGCCGCCAGTATCGGCGCAGGCTGATGCCAATGCTGACCAGCGGAAACAGGAAGGCGGGCAGGAAGATCGCCACCATCGCGTTGTGCGACAGGACGGCATAAAAGCCCGCGCCGCCCAGCGACCCCAGCGCCCGCGCCGCCCAGAACAGCAGGGCAAAACCGATGACCGCAGCGACGGCGATCATAACGCCATTCTTCTGAAAGGCCCGGCCCGCCGTCTGCGGAAACGCCAGATCTCCCCAGCTGTCCTGCCGGACATTGGCCAGCGCCTGCGGCAGGTTCAGGTCAAATTCATGCGGGGCGGTGTATTGGCAAGCGTAGTAGCAGCCGCGGCAGTTGTGGCACAGGTTCGCCAATTGCGTCAGGTCGCCATCGCTGAAGGCGCGTTCGGCATGCAGCGCGGGGAAGACCGAACAATAGCCTTCGCAATAGCGGCAAGCGTTGCAGATCTCGGCCTGACGACGGGCCTCTTGCAGCAGATCAGTTTGCATTTGCATGGGCCGCGGCCTCCTTGCCTGCGATGCGTCCAAAAACGGTCCCGATGGTCATGCCGAACCCGGCCAGATAGCCCTGACCAAGGATCGATCCGGCCATGGTTTCGCCCGCCGCCCACAGGTTTCTGACAGGGCGGTTGCCGATGGCGCATTGCGCGTTCTCGTCGACCTTGAGCCCCAGATAGGTGAAGGTGACCCCGGTGCGCAGCGAATAGCCGTAGAAGGGTGGTTCGGTGATGGGCCGCGCCCAGTTGGTCTTGGGCGGGGTCAGGCCGGTGGTGGCAACGCCGTCCAGTTCGGTCGGGTGGAACGCCGACGTGTCCCCGCAGGCGGCGTTGAACTCGGCCACGGTCTGCACCAGCGCCTCGGCAGGCAGGTCCATTTTTTGCGCCAGTTCCTCCAGCGTGTCGGCCTTGATCGGTGGGAAGACCGACGGCATGAACAGGTTCAGCGACTTGGCGTCGATGATGACATATCCCACCTGATCGGGCTGCGCAGCGACCAAGCGGCCCCAGATCGCATAGCGTTTGGGCCAGACATCCTCGCCTTCGTCGTAGAACCGCTTCGCGTCCTTGTTGACGACAATGGAAAACGGCACACAGTCCAGCCGCGTAACGATGCCGCCATCGAACTTCGGCGCGCGCCCGTCGATGGCGACGGCGTGGCATTGCGTCGGGTCGCCGACCTGCTCGATGCCCTGGTCCAGCAGATCGGCCAGCACCACGCCGCGGTTGTAGGGGGTGCCGCGGATCAGGAAATTCTTTGCCGTCGGTCCCCAGGCGCGGGCCAGCCAGTCGGTATCCGCCTGAAACCCGCCCGAGGCAACGATGACCGATTTCGGCGCGACACGATGGGTTTCGCCATTCCGGGTGTAGTCGATGTAATCGATGTGGTCCTCGGTCAGTTCCAGATGCGTGACCGATGCCTCATAGGCCACCTGCACACCCAGCTGTTCAGCGGTGCGGTAATAGGCGTTCACCAGCCCTTTGCCGCCGCCAAGAAAGAACGCGTTGGTCCGCGCCAGCGACAGGGTGCCCGACAGCGAAGGCTGAAAACGCACCCCGTGCGCTTCCATCCATGGCAGGCAGTCTTCGGATGTGCGGATCGCCAGTCGGGCCAGCCCCTCGTGTGTCTTGCCGCCGGTGACCTTCAGCAAATCGGCAAGGTATTCTTCCTCGGTGTAGCTGTCGACCAGCGGACCCAGCGGCCCGTTATGCATACAGCGGAAATTGCGGGTGTGGCGCGAATTGCCGCCACGATAAGGTTTTGGCGCGGCTTCGAGGATCAGCACCTTTGCGCCCGCCTCGGCAGCGGTGATCGCGGCACAAAGCGCGGCATTGCCGCCACCGATCACGACGACATCAGGGGTCTCGGTCGAGGTCACAACAGGTCTCCGTCATAGCCTGGCGTTCGGTGGGGCAAAGCACGCAGCGCGCGCACCCGAACCCGTTGAGCGGCCTCGATATGGGCACGCATCGCCGCTTCGGCCCGAAGCCCGTCACGCGCCTTGATTGCGTCCAGAATGCCAAGATGTTCCGCGACCGCCTTTTCGGCGCGGTCCGGGTCGGTCAACGTGGTTGGTCCGAGGATCATCAGCGCCTTTTGCAGCGTATGGATCGAGCGTGCGAGAAAGCGGTTTTTCGCCGCGTCCAGCAGGGCCGCATGGAACTGGCGGTTCAGGATGAAGGCCTCGGGCGCGTTGGCCATTTCCCCCATCTGCCGGTTCATGTCGATCAGCTCTTCGATCTCGATGTCCGAAGCCGCCCGCGCCGCCAGCCTTGCGGCTGTGCCTTCTAGCACGGCGCGCATTTCGTAAAGCTCCATGACCTCGGCGTAATCCAGAGTCCGGATGGTGGCGCCCTGCCGGGGGACATGGGTGACGATGCCATCGGCCTCAAGCTGGCGGATCGCCTCGCGGACCGGTGTGCGCGACACGCCCAGCCGGTCGGCCAGCTCGGTTTCCCGCAACCGGTCACCGGGGTTCAGCCGCCCTTCGCGCAATTCGGTCAGCAGGCGCGCATAGGCAACGTTGCCCTGCGGGGTGCCGTCGTCCTCTGTCGTCATTCTGACCTCCAATCCAATCTTGTATGCAAATGGATACAAGCGTATCCATATAGGCGTCAAGAGAGTCGGGAGGCCGGTTTGCGCAAACATTTCCTCGATCAGCCGCTGCCGAGGCGCGGGCTGACCTTTGCCCTCGCCACGTTAGGAACCGCGCTGTTCTGGCTGCTTGACCTGCCGTTGCCGTTCCTTTTCGGCCCGATGGCGTTTTGCCTTGCCGGGGCGCTCGCACATCTTCCGCTCAAGGGGTTCGGGAAGATCTCGGTCGCCGCGCGAACCGTCCTTGGCGTCGCCGTGGGCGCTTCGATCACGCCCGCCGTCATTTCCGAACTGCCGCGTATGGCGGTTTCGGTCGCTTTAATCCCGCTGTTCATCGGGCTGATCGCGTTGATCGGGGTGCCGTTCTTCCGAAAGCTGTGGGGGTTCGACGGGCCAACCGCCTATTACGCCGCCATGCCCGGCGGCCTTCAGGACATGGTGATCTTTGGCACCGAGGCGGGGGCGAACCCGCGTGTGCTGTCCCTCGTGCATGCCACACGTGTCCTGATCATCGTCACTCTGGCCCCCTTCATCCTAAGCCATTTCTACGGGGTGGGCCTGACCAACCCGATCGGGGCACCCGCCGCCGACCTGCCGCTGCATGAGCTGCTGATCATGGTCGCCGCCGCGTGGATCGGCTGGAAGGGTGGCGAGCGGATCAAGCTGTTCGGCGCGTCGATCCTGGGTCCGATGATCGTCACCGCCGTTCTGTCACTGACCGATGTGATCCATGCCCGTCCCCCGGCCGAGGCAATCCTAGTCGCACAGTTCTTCATTGGCTGCGGGATCGGCGTGCAGTTCCTTGGCGTGACCTGGAGAGAATTGACCCGCGTCGTCGCGGCAGGCATCGCTTATGTTATGGTCCTTGCGATCCTTGCGGCGGGATTTTCCGGCCTTGTCACCGCGATGGGGCTGGGCGCCCCGGTCGAGGCGTTTCTGGCCTTTGCACCCGGCGGTCAGGCAGAGATGACCGTTTTGGCCATTGTTACCGGCGCGGACCTGGGTTTCGTGATCACCCACCACCTGACGCGGATCGTCATCGTGATTATCGGAGCACCAGTGCTGGCAGGTGTCGTTGCCCGTAACCGGAAGGGGGGAACGGACGGGTAGGCCCGGCCCGCATTCGCGGCAGGTTCTACCCTTGGGGCGATAGCGCCCTTATCGCCCGGCTTACCCGTTCGTGCAGGATCATCAGGTCTGCCTTGGCCTCTGCGTCCGTCGCCATGCGCTGCGACAGGTCTTTGCGGATGTCTTCAAGCTCGCGCCGCAGACGGCTCAGCTTTTCGTAGTCGCTCATTTCGGCCCCTCAATGTGACAGGAGAACGGGGATGTCGATTTGTGACAGAACCTCTGCAGTCACGCCGCCCAGCAGGTCTTCGCGAAATTTCGAATGCTCATAGGCACCGAGAACCAGCAGGGACGGTTGATGCCTGCGGCACCAGTCAATCAGCGTGGTGGCCACTGGATGGGATTTTGGCCAGTCTTCATGCACTGCCTCGACCCCGTGGCGGGAGAGGTGGATCATCAGGTCTTCGATGGGCCAACCGCCGCGCGAACCCACGGTAAGGACACTGACGCGCCCACCATCTTCAAGCAGGCGCAGGCTATCCGACAGCGCGCGCGCCGCGGCCCGACCGCCGTCCCAGGCCAGCGCCGTATGGCCAAGACCGCCATCCCCGACATAGCCCGCCGGTACAACGATCACCGGCCGCCCGGACATCAGCGCGATGCGGTCGGGATGCAATGTCACATGTTCGTCGTCAGTATCTGCATGATGGCCGACAAACAGCACATCATAGTGCCGCGCCGCCTCGGACAGGACGCTGTCAACGCGCCCGGACACTTGCTTGAGCTGGAGGGCATTTGTCAGGCCAAGCGTTTTCCGCTCGGCCTCGAATTTCGTTTCGATCTCGCGCAGGATGTCGGTATTGGCGGCCTCAAGAAGCGCGCGGGCCTCCTTTGGTATCCAACGCGAGCGCTTGTCGATCACCTCGTGCGTGGAATGTGCCAGCAGGGCGGTGACGTGGGCGCCCAAGCGGTTCGCAAGGGCCGCCGCATACCGCAGCGCCGCCACCGATCCGTCCGAGCCGTTGAAGGCCACCAGCAGGTTCATCATCGGCATCCTAGTGTCCTTTCCAGACCGAGGCGGGCACATAGATCTGGCCATCCGCCAGCTTGCGCGCCGTGCGCAGCAAACCCGCCGAGCTCAGGGCAAAGCCCTCGTTCATTTCAAAATCCACAAGTACCTCGATCGTGCCCGAGGCATGTTCCAGCACGACATTGGCGGGGCTCTGGTTTGGCCGATCCAGCAGGCCATCGGCCACCGTGCCCGGCGTCAACGCACAAGAGGCAAGGCATTGCGACCCGGTGACGGCCATCGAAGGGTGCGTCGTCCAGGGCATGAAGTACCGGGTGGAAATTGTCCCGCCATCACGCGCCGGCGCCAGAAGGCCGAATTTCGGCGTGACAGACTGGCTGACGTCGCCCATGCCCATGGCCGCCCCTGCCTTGAGGCGCACAGCCTCCATTCGGGCAAAGAAGTTACGGTCAGCGTCCAGTTCCTCGACCGTTTCATATCCGGTCAGGCCAAAGTCCGCCGCGCGGGCGATGACCATCGGCATGGCCACGTCCATGCAGGTCACTTCGACCCCGTCGAACGTGTCACGCAGGTTGCCGGTCGGCAAAAAGGCCCCGGTCGACGAGCCGACGACCCCCATGAAATTCAGCGCGATGGGGGCGGCCGAACCGGGCACGCCCGCGATCTCGGTATCGCCGTCATAGCGCAGCACGCCGCCAGGCGTCTGTACCCGCGCCAGCACATGCGCCCCGGTGTTGACGGCGCGGATCCTGATCTCAGTCACGTCACTGGCTGGCACAACCAGCCCCATCTCGATGGCCGCCGGACCCACGCCCGACAGGATGTTGCCGCAGGTGGGTTTGAAATCCACCTGCCTTTGGTCGACCGAAACCTGCGCAAAGAAGTAATCCACGTCGGCCCAGTCATCCTCCGACGGTGACAGCATGGCGACCTTTGTGGTCACCGCCACACCGCCGCCGATGCCGTCGATGTTGATCGAATGTCCGGCGCCAATCGCGGCGATAAGCACCTCGGCCAGCGTTTCGCGGTCGGCGGGCAAATCGGCGCGGTTGAAATATGGGCCGCGCGAAGTCCCGCCGCGCATGAAAATGAACGGTATACCGGTCTGTGTCATGTCATCCTCTCTGGGGATCAGGTCAGTGGCCAGGGAAGATCGACCGCGTCCTGCAGCAGGCCCGGCGGGAAATCGCGGTTCAGGGCGCCGCCCATCACGCACATCAGCGCGATCCCGCATGCAGCCAGCAGCACGGCCTTGGGCCAAGGTGCCTGCGCGCGAACCCGTAGGAAAGCCACAAGGAACCCGGCCAGCGCGAGGATGAACCCAAAGACATAGGTGGCGGCGATCAGTGCAGCGAACCATGCAAGCGTGCCCCAAAGTCCGTAGGGCGCATCCGCGTCCTCGCCGGCCTTCTCCTTGTCGGCAAAGATCATGTGCCCTTCCGGCCGCAGGATCATCTGAACCAGCAGGATCAACAGGGCGACAAGGGTGATCCCGCCGATGACCAGAGGCACGATCTTGTCGGTCATGTTGTAGTCGGGGATCATGTTGGCGTTCACCAACGCGGCGACCACATAAGCCATGATCACAAGCAGGAAGATCATCGGTGCCCGCTTGGACCCGGCCTGAACCTCGCCCTCGGCCATGATGGATTTCGCCTGCCGAATTCCCAACACGACCGAGACCACGGTCACGACAAGCAGAACGATCACGATGGGAGAAAAGATGTATTCCATCCCGTCTTCAAACGACTTGCGGAACCGGAAGGACGCGATCTGGAACGCCTGGTTCGAGAACTTCTCGACCGGATCCGACAGCACGAACCCGATAAGGAAAGCAGGGCGCGACCAGTCAAAGCGGCGCAGGAAGATGCCGATCAGGCCGATCGCGAACAGTGCAAGGATGTCTTCGAAGTTCTGGCCCGACTGGAACGCCGCGAAGGCGATCAGCATGAACAGGAACGGCGCAAGATAGGTAAAGCGAATGGTCGTCAGGCGGGCGATGCCCCCGGAAACCGCGATGCACAACAGCGTCCCGGCCACGTTGGCCAGCGCCAGCAGCCAGACGATCGAATAGGTGATGTCTAGATTGTCACGCAGCATGCCGGGGCCGACTTCGATGTCGCCCGAGCCGAGCAGCCCGATTGCGCCGATAAACACGGCCATGGACCCCGAACCGGGGATCCCGAACAACAGCGTCGGGACCAGCCCGCCACCTTCCTTGGCGTTGTTCGAGCTTTCCGGCCCGATCACGCCGCGAATCTCGCCCTTGCCAAAGTTCGATTTGTCCTTGGTGGTCTGCACCGCGTGGCCATAGGCGATCCAGTCGACGACCGATCCGCCAAGGCCGGGGATCACGCCCACGACCACACCGATCAGCGAGCAGCGAACGGACAGCCATTTGTTTGCCATCCAGTCCCGGACGCCATCCATCCAGCCAGAGCCGAGCGCGGCATCCTTGGCAATAGATCTGTCCTGCCGCAGCAACGAGACGATCTCGGGCACCGCGAAGACGCCAAGGCCGACGATGACCAGCTGAAGGCCATCCGTCAGATAGGGAATGTCATAGGTCGCCATGCGCAGCGAGCCGCCCGCGTCGGCGATGCCGATGGTTCCGATCAGCATGCCAAGGCCTGCCGCTGCAAGCCCCTTGAGCGCGACGCGCCCGGCCAGGACCGCGACCATCGACAGGCCGAGGATCGAGATCATCAGCATTTCCGGCAGGCCAAAGGCGAGAACCAGCGGCCGCGCCACCACAATGAACAGGGTCAGGAACAGGGCGCCGACGAGCCCCCCGAACAACGACGACGTAAAGGCCGCTGACAGCGCCCGCGCCGCCTGTCCCTTGCGGGCAAGCGGAAAGCCGTCCAGCACCGTTGCCTGCGAGGCAGACGAGCCGGGAATACCCATGAGAACTGAAGAGAAGGTGTCGGATGTCGGCACCACCGCGACCATTCCGATCATGAGGGCGAGGCCAAGGACCGGGTCCATTCCAAACATGAACGGCAACAGCAGGGACAGTCCGGCGATGCCGCCGAGACCCGGGAAAACACCCACGGCCAGTCCCATCAGGACGCCCGCTAGAAGATAACCCAAGACGACAGGTTGCAGAATAAGTGCCCATGCGTCGGCAAGCGCCGGCAGGGCGGTGGCGAACATATCCATCGCACCGTCTTTCAGTTGTTTGGCAGAAAAAGGGGAAAGATGCGGGCCACCGCCGGTTTGGCGGGGCCCGCAGGGGTCTCGATTACTCGATCACGACACCGTAGGCTTCGCTCAGCCAATTGATGACAAACGCCTTTGCGTCAGCCGTCACCGAGGTTGCTTCGCGCGTCGCGTTTGCCGCACCCGCGCCGACAAACATCGGGTATTCGCCCACTTCGTTCGACGAGAATTCAGCAAAGTCGGGACGAGCGCGCACGGCTTCGAATGCCGCAACATAGGTGTCGACGACCTCTTGCGGCGTGCCCTGCGGCAGGAAAGCGATCTTCTGCGACGGGTAGCCCGCAATGAAGAAGGCTTTCCATGCTTCCCATGCAACGCCTTCGGTTTCGCAACCGTCGGTCGCCTCGCAGACTTCCTTGAAGCTCGGGATATCCGGGAAGGTCGGGTCGCGCACAATCACACCGTTTTCGTCCAGCGCGCCCCAGGTCATCATCGGCACCGCGCTGCCCGCGTCCACAAGATCGGAGGCGCCGGAAAGATAGCCGGAGGTGGTCTGGTAGTCGATGGTCGCTTCGCCGCGTTCAAACATCAGGCGCCCGTCGCCCCGGCCCTTGATGCCGAAGACAGGTTCGACATTCATGCCAAGCATTTCCCAGGCCAGCAGCGGCACAAGGTCAAGCCCGGTCGCGCCCTGCGAACCGAAGATGAAGTCGATGTCCTGAAGATCGTTGGCCGATCCATCAAAGCGCGCCCCGTCTTCGGCATTGATGTAGGCAACGCCACCGGTGCCCGTCGCCATGACCGGGATCCAGTCTTGATATTCGTAGCGCACGCGCGGATCGCCCAGAAGATAGGGGAACTGGGTGGAACCGGAAGAACCGAACAGAAGCGTGCCGTCGGTGTGGACCTGCTCCTGGAACCAGTTTGCGCCTTTGGTCGAACCCGCGCCCGGCATGAATGTGACGACAACCGTCGGATTGCCGGGAAGCTCTTCGGACAGGAGCGGCGCAAAAAAGTTGGCCCAACGCGCGGAACCGCCGGTTTCCGAAAACGGGATCACCCACTCGATGGTTTCGCCAGAAAAATCCACCTCGGCCGCTGCCGGGGATGTAAGAATTGCGGCTGCGGCAACCGAGGTCGCGAGCGCTTTGATAGTCGTGATGGTCATTGGTGTCCTCCCGTAGACCTTGTCGCGCCGCGGGATTGCCCGACGCGCCGAATGTTATCTTTCAAGGGAATGATTCCCTCCTCCAACAGCGGCACCTTGCGGTTTCAAGCTTGCACGAAACTTGCGCGACATGACAAAGAAGTAACCATGCGCATTGCCGTCATCGAAGACAACGAGGCCCTGGCGAACGGAATCGCCTTTCGTTTGCGGGACAGAGGACACTCGGTGGATCTGCTCCACGACGGGGCAGAGGCGGATGCTTTTCTCGCACAGGAAGGCGCCGATCTGATCGTCCTCGACCTCAACCTGCCGCACATGGACGGAATTGAGGTGCTGCGCGCGCTGCGTCAGCGGGGCGATGGGACGCCAGTGATCCTTTTGACCGCCCGCTCCGAGACCTCGGAACGTGTGGTCGGACTGGATGCCGGGGCGGATGACTACCTCACGAAACCGTTCGACATGGACGAACTGGAGGCGCGGCTCCGCGCCATGGCGCGGCGCAAGAACCTTGAATTCGCGGCATTTGATCGCTTGGGCGAACTGGTCTTTGACCGCTCGGGTCGCCAGCTCTTGCTGAATGACCAGCCATTGGACATTCCACGCAAGGAAATTGCGACATTGGAATGTCTTCTGGAACGGCGCGGGCGGATCGTGTCCAAGTCCCTACTGATCAACCATGTCTACGGTATTGGATCGGACTCCGATGACAGCGCCATCGAACCGCATGTCTCGCGCCTTCGAAAGCGGCTTGAACCCTATGGTGTCCGGATCAAGGCAGCGCGAGGACTGGGATATATGTTGGTCGTCGAGAATAGCTGAAAGGGAAAATGGTGTCCCCCAGAGCCTTGTCATTGCGGCTGCGGTTGTTTCTGGTGATCCTGCCTCCCTTGCTGCTGGTATCCGTTCTGCTTGGGTTCTGGCGATTTCAGGCGGCACAACGAACGTCAGAAGACCTTTTCGATCGCAGCCTGCTGGCCGCCGCCCTTGCTATTTCGCGTGATGTCGCAATCTCTGAAGGCGACGCGCTCTCGCCCAGCACCCGCAATTTCATCTCGGATGCGGGCGGTGGAGAAATCTTTTATCACGTGACCGGACCGGCCGGTTTCTATGTCACCGGATATGCCTATCCGCCGCGCCCTGCCCAGCCTCTCGCCCGTGACTCACCGAGCTATTACGAAGCTCGATATCGCGACGAAGAGATGCGTGTGCTGCGCATCATCGAGGAGGGCACATTCAATGATCAACCGGGGCAAATGGTCGTCACTGTTTGGCAACGGATCAGCGATCGTCAGGCATTCGCCCGCGATCTGGCCTTTCGCGCCATCGCCTTGATGTCCGGTCTCATGATCACGCTTGCCTTGGTGGTCTGGTTCGGTGTTCAGATCGGCCTTCGTCCACTGAACAGCTTGATGGATGCGATCAATAAACGGTCTCCGGATGACCTGAGCCGCATCCGGCGTCCGGTCCCTACCGAGGTTGCCGGCGTCGTCGCGACCCTGAACCGGTTGCTGGGGCAGGTGCAGGATAGTCTCGAGACCCACCAGTCCTTCATCTCGGACGCGGCCCACCAATTGCGCAACCCTGCCGCGGCACTCCTTGCCCTTGCCGAGACCTTGCCCGATGTCCGGGACGAGACTGAGCGGGCCGCCCGTCAGGCCGAACTGATTGCCGCCGCGCGCGCCTCTGCGCGGTTGGCGAACCAG
Organism: Loktanella sp. IMCC34160; assembly: GCF_004145845.1. Lineage (GTDB taxonomy): Bacteria > Pseudomonadota > Alphaproteobacteria > Rhodobacterales > Rhodobacteraceae > SELP01. Next base: position 31,153 of record NZ_SELP01000008.1, read on the forward strand.
CTCTTGTCGCTGGAACGGCTGCGATACGATGTCGACCAGGCTCGGGTTCGGTTCGACCTTGGAGATGTTGTCGAAACGGTCTGCGAAAACCTCGCACCCGTGGCGCTGTCCCGAGACATCGACTTTGTTCTGGATCGGTCGGAATTGGCTCTGCCCGTCGACGGCAACCCTGTCCTGATCGGAGAGGCCGTGACCAATCTCATCGAGAACGCACTGCGCCATGGCGGCGATCAGATGACGCGGATCACCGTGCGCACGGACGCCGATGACGCAACGATCGTCGTCACGGTTCAGGATGACGGGCTGGGTATTCCGCTCGACCAGGCCGAAACCGCGTTTCGTCGGTTTTCCCAGTTGAGGAACGGCGAAGGGACCGGTCTTGGTCTCGCCATTGTCGAACAGGTCGTGCGCAGGCACAGCGGCACTGTGCGATTGGAAGACGTGGCAAATGGCACCTGTGTCCGGCTGGAGTTTCCCCGGGCGGACCAGCCGGAGATCAAATAGAATTGAAGGGCGGCGTTCCCTTGGCGTGCTAAGGTCCCACCAGCGCAGACCGGCCCCGATATTCCGGTCGACTGGGTTCAGGAACACTCTCGCAGCGGACGCAAGGAACGCGCGGCCCAAGGGTGGGATGTATCGCCCGGACACCTGTGCGGTTTTGGAAAGATGAAGCAGGGGGGCACTCCTCAGCGGTGCACCATCCTGCATGTCCGCTCGGGCCCTGAGACGACGGCCTGACTTTGCGCCACCTGCAGACGTTCCGATCCGTTCGTCAGATCACCCTGCAAGTGCGCGTTTCAGTGAGGCAGCGCAAGAGAACCCGCAGAGCGGCGCCGCATCCGCCGCAGAAATGCCTTGCTGCATCATGAGTTCTCGGGCCCGTGCCAATCGCATGTGTTGGTAGCATCGGCCGGGCGAGAGGTTCAGCTCGGTTTCGAACAGTCGCGCCATCGTCCGCAAGGTCAGCCCGGCTTCGCGCGCAATTTCGACCAAAGTCCGGGGCGCCTCGATCGAGCCGGCCATCAGGTTTAGAACCCGACGCACGCGCGGGTTGGGGTGGGTCGGAAGGTCACCGAAAACTCTGTCCTCTTCGCCCGCGACACGAGGCGCATTCAGGAACATCGAGGCTGCCGTGAACCGCGTCGCCTCGCCGAAGCGTCGGCTGATCTCACGAAGGACAAGTTCCATCGCACCGGCCGCACTTCCGCAGGTCAACCACTTCCCATCCAGGGCAAATGGTGCACGGACGGTCTGCACTTCGGAGAAGGTTTCGGTGAACTCATCCAGCAACTGCCAGTGCAGGGCCGCGCATCTTCCATCAAGATAACCCGCCGCTGCCAAGAGCCATGGCCCAGTGTCTGCGGCGATGACCGTCTGCGCCCTGCGCGCAAGCGCCAGTGCGGTCCGGGTCTTTGTGTTTTCCGCCTCGCTACGGAACCGATCGCCCCCGACGATGATCAATAGATTGCAGGCTTCTGCGTTGGACAGTGGCCGATCTGGTGACAAGGATAATCCGCTAGAGGACCGTACCGGGCCATCATGCGGGGTCAGGATGGTCCAGGTAATGGCTGCGCCCTGCTCGTCGCGAACCACGCGCAACGGCTCCAGCAGGCACGCCAGAACCATGTTCGAAAACGCCTCAAACAGCAGAATATTGATCCGCAGCTCCGACGATCGGTTTGGCAGATTCGGTTTCATCTTTGGCAGTATCGGTGATTTCGTGCGGATCGGCTATCGCACATTCTGCCGAGGAACCCCATTCGGAGAACGGCCATGGTCGAACGCCCCCTGTCTCACTTACGTGTCCTTGATTTCGGCCATTATATTGCCGGGCCCATGGTGGGAATGATGCTGGCCGATCTGGGTGCTGAGGTAATCCGGATCGATCCACCGGGCGGGCCGTGCTGGACGGATCCTGCCTTTGATATGCTCTCTCGGGGCAAGCGGTCCCTGGTCCTAGACCTGAAAACCGACGCAGGGCGCAAATGCGCGCTCGACCTGGTTGCGCGTGCCGATGTCGTGATCGACAATTTCCGCCCCGGCGTCATGGCGCGGCTGGGACTTGGCCCCGCTGATCTGCGCGCCGCGAACCCCGGCATCGTGTCGCTGTCGCTGCCCGGTTTCGCCTCGACCGATCCCGAACTGGCGGGATTGGCAGCCTGGGAAGCGGTAATCGCCGCGCGAACCGGACAGTTCACCGATATGGGGTTGAACCGGCAGTTGATGGGGATCAACCCGTCCTTCACGCCGCTGGGGCTCGCCTCGGCCTACGGCGCGGCGTTCGGCGCGATGGCGGTGCTGTTTGCCCTCGGCGCGCGGGACCGGATGGGGGGTGACCATATCGAGGTGCCGCTGGCCTCGGCCCTATTCGAAGGGTTGGTCTACAACTGCGAACAGGTGCAGGACTATCCCGCCCGCTACAAATCCCCGCGCGAGGTGGAACTGGACCGGCGGCGTGCTGCCGGACTTCCGCTGAACCTTAGCTATTCCGATCTGGGGGAATTCCTCGACCCCTTCTATCGCACCTACACCTGTGCCGATGGTCGGGGTTTCTATGTGGTGTCCTGTTCGATCAAGACCCATCAACGCCGTGCGCTGCAGGTGCTGGGACTGGGCGATCTGGCGGATACGCTGCCGGACTTTGACGCGTATTTGGATCAGAAGGACTGGCCCGCCGAATGGGCCCTGCGCAACTACCCGGTGGGCGCGCGTGACCGCAAGCTGGTGTCCGACGCCATGCAGGCGGCATTCCTGACCCGGCCATCGTGGGAGTGGGAGGCGCTGTTCGGCGCGGCCAAGGCGCCCGCCACTGCACAGCGCAGCACCCCCGAATGGCTGGCCGATCCGCACGCGTTGGCGTCAGGATTGGTGGTCGAAGTCAAGGATCCGCGTCACGGGTTGATGCGGCAGATGGGCAATCTTGTGTGGCTCTTGGACGACGCGGAGGCGATGAACAAACGGCCCGGCCCGATTGCCGATGACTTCCGCACCGATCTGCCTGCTTTGCTGGCCGAAAGCCCCCGAGCCGCGCCGCAGGTTTCGGGCCAGGGCGGTTGGCTGGACGGTCTGAAGGTGGTCGACCTGACCAACGTTATCGCCGGGCCGACCATCGGGTCTACGCTGGCGCGGTTCGGGGCGCAGGTCACATCGGTTCAGCCGGTCAGCCCCTCGGTCGATCCTTGGAATGCGATCGTCTTTGGACTGCATGCCCATCGGGGCAAGGAAAGTGTCTTGCTGAATCTCGGAAGCGACATGGGTCGCAAGGCACTGGACCGGCTAATCGCGGACGCCGATGTGGTCACGATGAACGGCACTGACGAACAGCGTGACGCATTGGGTCTGTCACCGGACCAGCTTGCGGCGCTGAATCCGCGTGCCATCCTTGTTCAACTGGACGCCTGGGGTGGTCCACGGCGTGGACCCAAGTCCGATCATCTGGGCTATGACGATCTCGCACAGGCTGCGACCGGGGTGATGGTTCGCTTTGGAGGTGGGGCCGACACCCCCGAGGAACATGCCCATTTCGGCACGATCGACGCGCTGACCGGTCACGCCGCCTGCGTGGCGCTAGGTGCGGCGCTCGAGCGGCGACGGTTGACCGGCAAGGGTGGCGTGGCGCGGGCGGCATTGGCAGGCTGCGGCCAGATGATCCAGGCGCAGTTCATGTATGATTTCGATGGGCGCGCGCCTTTCGACGAACCCGCCGGTCGTCAGGCACATGGCTGGGGGCCGTTCTATCACTGCTATCGCGCCGCCGATGGGTGGATGTTCTTTGCGGCGCCCAGCGAAGGCGACGCTGCGTTGGCCCGGGTGCCGGATCTGGCCGATCTCGCGGGGCGGGCCGAAGACGGGCTGACAGAGGCCCTTGCCGAGCGTTTTGCCGCCCGTCCTATCGCCTATTGGCAATCGCAGTTTGCGCATGGGTCTGCCACGGTCGTGCCGCTGGGGTCGCTTCTCGTCAATCGCGACGCCAGCCTTCAACGCGAAAGCGACGGTCCCGCTGATATCCAGCGGGCGACGTATCGGGCAATCCGGCATGACCGGCACCCGATGGGTCGCTGGGTCGATCTGGTTGCCCCCAACGCGATCCGCCCCGAGCGCGCTTCGATCACCATTCCCGGCCATGCGCCGAAACCCGGCACTCAGACCCGCGCGATCCTGACACGGATCGGGCTGACGGAAGACGAAATTTCTTCCATGATCGACCAAGGGGCGGCCGCGACTGGCTGGTCCGAAAAATACTTGCCGGAGTGACGCCATGACAACCGAGGGTCCCGGATCTGCGATCACCCCCCGAACCCGTGCTCGCGCGCGTCATATCCTCGATCATTATTACATCGGTCCGGCACGCGACCAGGACGTATTGGAAATCTGGGGCTACACCCCGCGCATGTCCTACGCGCCGGGGGACGAGGTCGCGCTGCATGTTTCGACCACTGCGGACCGCTGGTCGTATGAGGTGGGGCGGGACGGCGTCGAATATGAACCGCTGCTGCGGGGAAAGGACCTGCCGGGCACCCATCACAACACACCTGCAGACTGTTCCGTAGCAGGTTGCGGCTGGCCGGAAAGCGCAACATTCAAAGTGCCCGATGACTGGCGGCCCGGCGGTTACCTGATCACGCTCAGGGCAGAGCGCGACGGCGATCACGTCGAAGAACACCATCTGATCCTGATCCGCCGTGCGCCCCATTTGCCCCGTTCGCCCTTTGTGCTGGTCTGCGCGACGGGAACATGGCTCGCGTATAACTGTTGGGGCGGGTCCAATCACTACGAAGGGATCACCGGACCCAACGGGAATGAGTTTTCCCCCGTCGTATCAACTCAGAGACCCTGGGCGCGGGGGTTCTGCAAACTGCCTGCAGGCGCACCGCGTGCCATACCGGACCATTCGCCCAGAAAAGGCGAGATGACGCGGTATCCCTATATGGAATGGGCCTATTCCTATGGCTATTCCAAGAAATACGCCTCGGCCGGGTGGGCCAGCTATGAACGCCATTTTGCCCGCTGGGCAGAGGCCGAAGGCTATGATCTGGACTATTGCTCGCAACTCGACCTCGACTCCGATCCCGATCGCCTTTCGGGCCATTCCTGCGCCATTTTCGTGGGTCATGACGAGTACTGGACGGCACCGGCGCGGGACGCGGTCGACGCCTTTGTTGATGGTGGCGGGCGCGTGGCGCGGTTCGCGGGCAATTTCCTGTGGCAGACCCGGCTCAGCGACGAGGGCCAAACCCAGACCTGCTATAAATACGTGGCAGAACGAGATCCAATGGCCAGCAGTGACACGCCCCATCTGACCACTGCCGCGTGGGAGGTCGCACCCGTCAACCGCCCCGGCGCGCTGACTTTCGGCGTCAATGCCCTGCGAGGGGTCTATGCGGGTCTTGGCCGCTGTGCAGGCAACGGTCCGGGCGGGTTCACGGTCTACCGCCCGACGCACTGGGCGTTTGACGGTGTGGGATTGGGATATGGTGACGTTCTGGGCGCGCCATCGCGCATTTTTGGTTACGAGGTTGATGGGCTGGACTACCGGATGGAGGACGGTCTGCCCTTTCCCACCTGCACCGACGGCGCGGTGCCCGAAATCACCATCCTTGCCATGGGATTGGCCACCAACATCGAGGCCGATACAGGCGTCTGGGGCGAGACACTGTATATCGGCAGCGCCGATGCGGCCTTCAAGGCGCAGGCGCTTTTCGGCAAGTTGACGCCTGAAACGCTCGACGCCTGCTCGCGGGGCAACGGCATGATGATCCATTGGCAAAAGGGCCGGGGCGAGGTGTTCACCGCCGCCACCTGTGAATGGGTGGCCGGGCTGATACACAGCGATGCACAGGTCATCGCGGTCACCCGCAACGTTCTGAACCGCTTCGGAGGTGAACACGCCGAAGGACGAAAGGATATCCAGGCGCGATTGGAACTCTAGCCTACGGGTGGTCGAAGACCCGCTGGCCCAGCATGGAATCGACGTATCGCGCCAGCCGTTGCGGGTCTGGGTCGGAAGGCTTGTGCAGGAACTTTCAAGAAAGATCGGTCGCTGATTTGCAGGCAGGTTGGTTACAAACGGCAGTCACAGACGTCAGCGACTTCCACACCGGCGCAAGGGATACACGGCTCTAGACCACCGTCCTCGGACCAGCGCGAGTATGGCAACTACCCGCGTGAACCGGCTGGAAAGGCCCGGATAGATCTCCGTTTTCACGGGGCGCCATGTTGCCCTTTCAGATGCTTGAAATCACACTTCCGTCCCACCCAAGGGCGTGCGCGTGCAAAGCTGCACAGACCGAAGGTCTTGTTTGAACTGACAGATCCAAAGCCCGGCTTGTCCATCAATAAGGGGATGCGTCGACCGTCGCAGCGTGTCGCCAAGCCCGCGTCCCAGAAAACTGTTGCCCGCTCAATTGCCATCTGATATCTCAGATGTCAGATAGATTCTGGTTCAAGGGAGGAAACCATGTTCAACAAAGCCACGTTCGCACTCGGTGCGATCTTGTCGGCCGGTGTGGCATTCGCCGCATCCGCCGAAACAATCATCAAGGTCGGCCACGGCGCCGCGGAATCGTTCCACATGCACCGCGCACTGCTGCGGTTCGAAGAGTTGGTCGAAGCCGGATCGAACGGTGAAATCGACGTTCAAATCTTCCCGTCATCCCAATTGGGCCCGGATCGCGAAATGATCGAAGGCGTCCAGACCGGCGTTCTGGAAATGGCGGTTCCGCCGTCGTCCTTCTTTGCAGGCTGGGACCCGGCATTCGCGGTGATCGAACTGCCCTACATGTACGCATCCAAGGAAATCGCCTTCGAGGTCCTTGATGGTCCGGCCGGTGACGGCATGATCGAACGGGTCGGGGGTCAGGGGCTTGTCGGTCTGGGTTGGCTTGAACTGGGTGTGCGCAACGTGACAAACAACATCCGCCCAATTGCGACGCCCGCCGACCTTGAGGGTGTCAAGCTGCGCACCATGCAGGTGCCGGCCCACGTCGCGACGTTCCAGGCCCTTGGCGCCAATCCGACGCCGATGAACTTTGGTGAAGTCTATTCCGCGCTGCAGCAGGGCGTGATCGACGGTCAGGAAAACCCGCTGGCAATCATCACGTCGCAGCGGTTCTACGAAGTTCAATCCTACCTTTCGACCACGGGCCATGTCTTTGCGGTCTATATGCCTGTCATCAGCCAACCGTTCTTCGACTCGCTGTCTGCCGAACACCAGCAGCTCATCCGGGACTCCATGGCTGCCGCGCGGGACTATCAGGCAGAGATCGTGGCGGCGGAAGACGCTTCTCAACTGGAAGAAATCCGCGCGGTGGGTGTCGAGGTTCTCGAACTGACGGCCGAGCAGCGTCAGGCCTTTGCCGACGCGACGGAAGGCGTCCGGTTGCAGTATCGCGACGAAGTCGGAGCCGAGACCTATGATACCTGGGTTGCGGCAGTGAGCGCGGCAAGCGGTCACTAGCGTCCCGAACACTGACAACGCGGGTGTCTCTGCAATCTTGCTTGGGCACCCGCAGCTACTTTGGAGGGGTATGATGTCAGGTTTCAAATGGCTGGACCAGAACGCGGAAAAGGCTTTGGCAAGTCTGTTGCTGGCGGCAATCGTCGTCTTGATCAGCAGCAATGTGATCATGCGTTACGTCATGAACGCCTCGCTGTCCTGGGGAGAGGAACTCACGCTTTGGCTTTTTGTCTGGTTCGTCTGGATCGGTGTCAGCTATGCGTTTCACACAGGTAATCACGTGCGCATCACGGTGCTTCGGGACCTTCTCGGAAACCGGGCAATGCTGATAGTCGATGCCGTTGTTGCGGTTCTGGTTCTTGGGTTCCTGGCGTTGCTGACGATCGAATGCGTCAAGCTGATCCGGATGCCCGTCGTTGCCAGTCAGTCGTCGGTCGTCCTGGGGCTTCCCATTCCAATTCTGTATTCTTCGGCGCCTGTCGGCGCATCGCTATCGGCGATCCGCGTCGTTCAGCACCTTCTGCGAACATTGCGCCTGATCGCGCAAACCAAAGCGTGAGGACCGACCTGTGCTTGCTCTGACCCTATTCCTGACTCTGCTCGCGCTGCTTCTTATCAGCGTTCCTATCGGCATCTGTCTTGGTCTTGCGACGATGATCGTGATGATCTTCGTTGATGGCACGCCGCCCATGGTGCTTCTTGCGCGCTCGGTGGTGACGGGTGCGGATTCATTTCCCCTGATCGCCGTCCCGCTCTTCATCCTGGCAGGTGATCTGATGCAACACGGCGGCATGTCGCGCCGGATCGTTGGGTTCGCAAACGCGATCATCGGCCATATCCGGGGCGGTCTGGCCTATGTGAACGTTCTGGCCTGTGTGTTCTTCGCCGCGATCTCGGGGTCTTCTCCGGCAACGGTTGCGGCAATCGGTTCCAATATGATCCCGGAGATGGAAAAGGTCGGCTATACCCGCAAGTTCAGCGGAGCCCTGACAGCATCGTCAGGCATGATCGGCGTGATGATCCCGCCCAGCATTCCCTTCATCATTTACGGCGTCACTGCCGAGGTCTCGATCGGAAAGCTTTTCCTTGCAGGTGTGGTCCCGGGAATCCTGTTTGCCTTGATGTTCATGCTCGTCGCCCGCATCCTGCTGCGCAATGATGTGACGGTGCAGGAGTCCACGACCACCTTTTCGGGTGCCGGGGTCTGGGCAAGTTTTCGGGCGTCGATTTGGGCGCTCTTGGTGCCTGGAATCATTCTCGGGGGCATTTATAGCGGGATATTCACCCCGACGGAGGCAGGCGCTGTCGCCGTCGTCTATGCGACGATCATCGGGATATTCGTTTACCGCGACATCAGCATAAAGGACCTGCCGGAGATCCTTGCCGGCAGCGCAAAGACGAGTGGAACCATTCTGGTCCTTGTGATCATGGCCACTGCGTTTGGCCGGTTGATCACGCTGGCGCGGATTCCGACGGAACTGGCGACAACGATCACAAGCCTTTCGGATAATCCGATCATCATCCTCTTGCTGATAAACATCCTGCTTCTGATCGTGGGCATGTTCATGGAGACGATTTCCTCGATCATCATCATGACGCCGATCCTGCTGCCGGTCACAACGGCGTTGGGCGTGGATCCCATCGTCTTTGGTGTGATCCTTACGGTGAACCTTGCGATCGGTTTCTGCACGCCGCCCCTTGGCGTCAACCTGTTCGTCGCCAGCGGGATTTCGAAGGTGTCCATCGAACAGCTTAGCCGCGCAATCCTGCCGTTCTTCGTCGGCATGATAATCCTGTTGCTGCTGATCACCTATGTCCCGGCCATCTCGCTGGCCCTGCCGTCCTTGTGGTAGGCCGATGGACCTGGATCTGTCACATCCGTCGATCGGGGACCTCCGTCGCGCGGCCCGAAAGCGAATGCCGAAATTCGCTTTCGAGTATCTCGACAGTGGCACCGGGCGGGAGTTGGGGCTGAAGGGGAACCGTGACGCACTCGACGCCATCGGTTTCATGCCGAGTGTCCTGCGTGGCCGAACCGTCGCCAAGTTGCAGACGACTTTGCTTAGCCGAACCTATGATCTGCCGTTCGGAATTGCGCCGATCGGCATGTCCGGGCTGATGTGGGCGGGTGCCGAACGGATGTTGGCCAAGGCTGCGGTGGCACATAACATGCCGTTTTCCTTGTCCAGCGTTGCTGTTGCGTCGCCCGAGGACGTGGCGCCCTACATCGGCAACACAGGATGGTTTCAGCACTACCCGGTCAACTCGGGCGAGCTGCGCCGAAAGATGCTACGGCGGATCAAGGCGGCGGGATTTCATACGCTCATCTTCACGGTGGACGTTCCCGAGGAAAGTCGCCGCGAACGCCAACGGCGCGCCAACCTGACCGTGCCACCCAAAGCGGACCTGCGCACCTTGACGGAAATGGCGTCGCGCCCTGCGTGGTGTCTTGCGCATTTGCGCGAAGGCATCATGCCCCGGATGCGATTTTTCGACGACTACGTGCCAACGCGCGGACGCGAAAGCTTTACCCATGCTGCCGCGCTGATCCGCGGAATCCCGGACTGGACCTATCTGCGTGAGCTGCGGCAGGAATGGGACGGCAGTTTGGTCGTCAAAGGGGTCTTGCGGCCAGAGGACGCCCAAAGAGTGTTGGCCGAAGGCGTGGATTGCATCTGGGTGTCAAACCACTCTGGTCGCCAGTTCGAGGCCGGACCCGCCGTGATCGATCAATTGCCAAAAATTCGAGATGCTGTCGGGCCGGACGTGCCGCTGATCTACGATTCCGGGGTGGCCTGGGGGTTGGATATCATGCGTGCCTTCGCCAAGGGTGCGGATTTCGTCATGGTCGGCCGCGCCTTTCAATACGCGGTCGCCGCCTTCGGCGCTCGGGGCATCGAACATCTGATCCACATACTCAAAGCGGATATCCAATCCAATATGAGCCAGCTTGGGGCTGAAAAACTCGACGATCTGTCGAATTACCTGCTGCCTCAAGTTTGATCGGCACACCATTCCTGAGGCCAAGATCGGCGGCTTCGCACGACTTGCCACGCCCCCCTCTGGCGCCCAAACCCGGCGGGCGAACCGAATGGCCCGCCAAGCTTGCGCATCAAGCACCTAATCCGCGTCCTTGTCCCGATGTTCCAATCGCCCTTGCACCGGCGGTTTTCAGGCCCGCCACGTGCCATCGCGTTCTTTCGGGTGGCATCTGCAACAAGCGCGAGACCGGTGGTCCTACCGGATGAATTGGTTGACGTAATCTCCCCCGAGGCCAACATTCTCGAAATGCCTGCGGCAAAGGTCGATCTTGGTGAAGACATCCTCGTAGCCCGTGACCTTGCCCCAGGGATCGACGTAGCACATCACGCCGTTGACCTGAAAATACGTGACCATCTCCTCGACATCGTCCGGCACAACAAGTGTGTGTGTCTCTCCCGGGGGCTCGTAGACATAGCCACCCTCTTCGGCGACCCAATCGTGTTCCAGATAGTGCCAGCGCCCCTTCAGCACAAAGCCATGCACCGGCTGCGGGTGGCGGTGGCGGGATAGCACACCGGCCTTGCGCACCTTGAGAAGGTTCATCCAATAGCCCTGCGACCGGTTCAGGCACAGCGGCCGAAACCAGACGTTTTCCGCTTGCGGCACCCAGAGGCGGTCGTCGCAATTCATGGCATTGGGGATGACGATTTCCTCCTGCGCGTCCTTCGGGAAGGGCAGTTGGTAGGGCATGCGGGAAGTGTCTTCGGTCATTCTTTCCTCCTCACATTGCAAGATAGCCACCGTCCACCGGGTACACTGCCCCGGTGACAAAGCTGGCCTCGTCGCTTAGCAGCCAGCGCACCAGCGCGCCTACTTCCGACGCTTTTCCCCAGCGTTTCAGGGGCGTGCGGGCCATGATGCCTTGGGTGCGGTCCGGATCGTCGCGCAGGGCTTGGGTCATCTCTGTCTCGATCCAGCCGGGAGCGATGGCGTTGACGCGAATGCCATCGTCGGCCCAACGACCCGCCAGCGCCTTGGTCAGTTGCGCCACACCGCCCTTCGAGGCGGAATAGGCTGGCACCAGAGGCCCGCCGAAGGTGCTGAGCATTGAGGCCGTATTGACGATAGCGCCGCCGGATTGGGCCAGCAAAGGATGGGCCGCAAGACAGCAGCGCATGGTGCCGGTCAGGTTCACATCAAGTACGCGGGAGAACACGTCGATGTCATATTCCCTGTCGCACAAAAGAATGCCTGCACAGTTCACCAAAGCATCAAGCCGTGGGAATTCGCCGAACAGGGCATCGACTGATGCCTGGTCGGTGACATCCAAATGTCTGACCGCGATCCCATCCTGCGGCGCAAATGCGTCCAGTTCGGCCTGTGACACGGACGCCGCGACAATGGACCAGCCTGCCGTTGCCAGTACACGCGCGACGCCCTCGCCAATCCCGCGCGTGCCACCTGTGACAAGGGCCTGTTTCATCTCAGAAGCTCCCACGCTTTGGTAAACGCTTGTGCACGCATGGCGATGTCCTCCAGTGCATAGCTGGGTTTGAACAGGGCTGACCCCAAACCAAAACCATCGGTGCCGGCCGCGCGATACGAAGCCATCGTCTCGGGCGTGATCCCTCCGACCGCGGCGACGATAGCATCTTTCGGCAGAACCGCGCGCATTGCAGCAACGGCCGAGGGCGGCACCATTTCTGCCGGGAAGAACTTGAGCACGGAAGCCCCAAGGTCGAGCGCGGCAAAGGCCTCGGACGGGGTCATGACGCCAGGACACCAATAAAGTCCCCGCGCGATCGCTGCGCGTCCGACATTCGGGTTCATGTTGGGCGAGACGATGATCCGTCCGCCCGCATCGGCGACCGCGTCGACCTGCGCGACCGTTAGAACGGTGCCTGCGCCAACGATCGCTTTTGTCCCGTGCCGTCCGGCGATCTTCGCAATCGACTCAATCGGGTCCGGAGAGTTGAGCGGCACTTCGATGATGCGAAAACCGGCCTCAAAAAGTGTGTCGGAAACCGGCAGTGCGTTGTCCGGCTCCAGCCCCCTCAGGATCGCGATCAGCGGGTTTTCACCAAGCGCCGTTGCAAGATCGATCATCGCACCAACCCCGCCGCGCGTGCGATCAGGAAGTGGCCCTTGGCAACGATTTCTTCCGAGGCGCGGCGGCTTTGAAGCCCCGCGGTTCGAAGTGCGGCCTCATACCGGTCCGTCAGGTCGTTGCGTCCCACGATGGTGATCTCGCCGGAGACCTCCACCTCTCCCATCGCGGCTGCCACTTCGGTGCCGATCAGCAAGCCCGACATGTAGTCCGCAGTTGCTTCTTGGGGGATCTTGCCCATGAGGGGAAGCGTCCTGACATGGAACAGGTTGTGCAACAGGTTTGACGCATCGCCGAACCCAGCTTTGACGCCCATCTCGAATGCATCTTGGTTGAACGGGCCCTCGGCCATCAGGGTTCCGAGGATGGTGTGGCCCTTCAGCGCTGAAAACAGCTCGCCCGTCATGTAGGTTGAGAAATCAACAATCTTCCCATCAGCGACCTGAACCCATTTGCTGTGCGTTCCGGGCATGACGAAGGTGCCTTCGCTCAGGCCAAGCGCAGAGGCCCCGATGATCTGGGTTTCCTCACCCCGCATCACGTCGGGTCCCCCCACGTGTTCGGTCGAGGCACCGGTCACGAAATGGAAGAGGGCGCCATTTGCAACCTTATACTGAACGAGGCGCTGTCCAAGCCCGCAGGCCCCGAGCGGCATGTTGGCATAGGGCGTTTCGACCCAGCCGTTTCGACTGGTGATCATACCGGACGCAAGGATCGGCAGAGACTTCTTGGCAGTCCAGGCGCCGATGAGGCGCTCTAGAACCGCCTCGAAGGATTGATCCGGGACATGCATGATGCCGTCGGAGGACGAGACCCCATCGAGCACTTCGCCCTCCGCGCCGATCAGAAAGGCGCGGAAGGACGATGTGCCCCAATCAACCCCGATCAGGGCTGGCTCAGATACGGCCGAATTCATTCAGCAGATCCTCGACCGTCTTGCCTTGTGCGACCCATTCGCGCGTTGCGACCTCGCGGTCCGCCTGTTCTTGCGCAAGGCGCACGGTTTCCGCGGCGATTTCCAGCGGGATCACGACGACGCCCATCAGGTCAGCGACGATGAAGTCACCGGGGTTCACGACAACCCCGCCACAGGCGATTGGCACGTTGATCGAGAGCTCTTCCTTGCGTCCCGAAAACATCGTGTGGGTGCCACGCGGCGTGATCGCGCGGGTCCAGATCGGCCAGTCGATGTCTTGGAGCTCGTCCGTGTCGCGCCCGGCGCCGTCGACGATCATTCCGCGGATGCCGCGGTTCTTTGCCAGTCCGCCCATAAGACCGCCGCAAACCGACGTCTGAAGATCGCCGCCAGCGTCAACAACGATCACATCGCCGGGCTGAGCCATCTCAAGCGCCCGCAGGGGGTCGACCAGATCGCCCTTGGAAAGCTGCACAGTCACCGCCTGACCGGTGACCTTGGCACGGAAGGCAGGCTTGATTGCGCTATCCATCACGCCGGTGCGGTACTGCACGTCGGCAAAGATGGCGGCAGCTGAATAGGCCTCGAGAACCTGGTCGAATTTCTTCAGCAGGCCGGGGTCGCGGTCAAAGTCTTTGAAGACCCTGAGGTCTGTGCTCACATCAGGCATGTTTGGTTCCTCTCAGATGGTGGGTAGGTTCAATGCCTCGGCATTGACGGTGTAGTCAGGCTTCTGTCCGGTCAGGACTTTGGCGACCTGCGTGGCTGCGGTGACCCGCGCCGCGAGAATGGATTCTTCGGAATAATAGGCGGCATGTGGGGTCACGAGGACGTTGGGAAGGGTGAAGATGGGGTTGCCGTCAGGTGACCAGTTGGCGCGCTTGGCAGGCTCTTCTTCCGGGTCGTCAAGGCCGGCAGCGGCAAGGTGCCCTTCTGTCAGTGCGCGAAACAGGGCGGCGTTGTCGACGGTCGGACCACGACCGGTATTCACAAGGATCGCGCCTGGTTTCATCGCGGCGAATTCTGCGTCTGACAGAAAATGATGGGTGTCCGCCGTCATTGGCGCCTGCATCAGAATATAGTCGGATCGGGCCAGTAGGTCGGCCTTGCTGACAGGTTCGACACCGAATCGGGCAGCGACTTCGGCGGGCAGGAACGGATCATAGGCGATCACCTTGACGCCAAACGCCTGCGCGCGTGTCGCAATGGCCTGACCAATCCGCCCAAGAGACACGACACCCATCGTGCGCCCGCGCAAACGATAGACGGGTTGACCGCTCTGCCAACGCCAGACGCCCGCATGGGTCGCGCGGTCATAGTCGGGTAGCTTGCGCGCCAAGGTCAGCCAAAGCGCAATCGCGTGATCCGCAACCTCTTCGGTGCAGTAATTCTGCACATTGGTCACAAGAATACCCCGCTGTGTGGCGGTTTCTACGTCAACGATATCGACGCCAACACCATAACGCGCGATCACCTCGCAGCGCTCCATCCGGTTGATCGTCTCGCGCCCGATCTTGGCGTATTGGTTCATCATGGCCGCGCAGCGGGGCGCGACGTCGAAAAGGTCAGCTTCCTGTTTCGCCTGCAACGCGACGACTTCGGCCCCGGCCGCTTTCAGGATTTCGGTCTCAACGCTGACATCGTCAAAATCATAGTCCGTTATGACGACCAGCGGCCGATCGCTGCGCGGGGTGAAATTGGCTGACTGGGTCATTGCGGTGGCCTTTCAAAATCCGGTGTCTGATATCTGATATTCCAGATTGCAAGTCGTGGTATATCAGATATTCTCGACCATGCAACTTGTTTCGAGGTGACCCGGAATGCCGCTGGAAAGACCCAAATCTCTGCGAGAACTGGCCCTGGAGTATCTTCGCAACAGGATCATCAACGGCACGTTTCAGATGGGGCAGGTCCTGTCGGAACGCAAGATTTCCGAAGAACTTGGCGTGTCAAAATCCCCGGTACGTGAAGCGCTGGCACAATTGCGCGACGAGGGGCTGGTTCACATTGAACCTCAGAAAGGTGCGCGCGTTTTCACCCTGTCCGTCGATGAGGTGATCCAGATCTGTGACTTCCGCCAGGCAATCGAATCCGCTTCTTTCGAATTGGCCCTTCAACGCGATCAAGCCGGTCTCGCCAAAGATATGGATGGTGTGGTCCGAAAGATGGTGGAAACGAAGAATGCAGGTGATGAAAACGCCTACATCGCGCTGGACAATGAGTTTCACCAACTCATTTTTGAACATGCCGGGAACGACTATCTGGCCGCGAGCTACAGCCGGTACATGGGGAAGATCGCAGCCCTCCGAAAACTTCTGTCCCAACTGCCGAGGCACACCGATCTCTCGCTTGATGAACACAAGGCCATCGCGCAAGCCGTCCGAAGGGGCGATCTGACGGAGATCAAGGAACTGCTGGCGGAACACATAGACCGAACCCGAAAGGCCTATAGCGAAGCATCAAGCCTGCTCAGCGTCTCCGCCGACTGAATCCGACCTGCCGCGCTCCGCCGAAATTCAGGGTGGGTTATGCCGCCCCTCAGACCCGCCGGTGGTGCGTGACCGGACCGTCGTCTTGGGCCTTGATCCGAAGGATCGCAGCCTCGGCCGGTTCATAGGCCACCGCCATGTGGTGCGCGTTGGCGTGGATCAAGGTCTGGTCGTCCACCGCCAAGGCCACATGCCCCTTCCAGAACAGCAGATCGCCGCGCTGAAGCGGGCTGCCGATCTCGACCGGGGTGCCGAGGCTGTCCTCTTGCAGGTCGCTGTCGCCGGGGCAGGGTATGCCGCAGGCCAGACACGCGGCCTGCACCAGTCCGGAACAGTCGATCCCATCGCTGGAATTGCCGCCCCACAGATAGGGCACGCCGTAGAACATCTGCGCCACCGTGGCGGGATCGGTGAAAGGCCGGTCCAGCGGGCGCAGGTGTTTCTTCGGGATAAAGCCGACATTGGTTTCAAAGAACCTCCGGCGTTCGTCGATGACCGTGACCTCTGCCCCGAAGGACAGGCGCATCAGGTCCGGGGATTTCATATCCTCGTCGCGGTAGGCATGGGTTGCGGGCGTGCCGATGCTGTGGGTGGGCGCGGCCGGGTCGCCAATGGCCTCGGCCCGCAGATAGCCGACATAGCCGTCCCTGTCGGATCGGACATAGGCCCAACCGTCCCGCGTTTCGAATACATGTACCCGCCAACCCAGAAGAAGCTGCCGTTCCCGCCGCCCGTCGGGCGCGTCAAGCAGGTCGACCACTGGGCGGGTGACAGACGCGGGCGTGCCGGGAACGAACCGCTCCGCCGCGACATGCCCTTTCAGGGCGATGTCCGCGACCCGCCCGTTGGCGACTGTCAGGCGCCGGTCCATCACAGGTCCAGCAGGTCGGGCAGCGCGGCCAGAAGCGCGCGCGCCCCTTGCCCGACCCCGCCTTTCGGGCGGCCGGGCTTGGCCGTGGGGCACCAACCATAGATGTCGTAGTGCACATAGGGGTTCGCGGCGAAGCGTTTGAGGAACAGTGCCGCCGTGATCGACCCGGCAAACCCGCCCGAGGGCGCGTTGTCCAGATCGGCGATGCCGGGTTCGATCATCGCCTCGTAAGGGGCGTGGAACGGCATCCGCCAGACCGGGTCGGCCACCTGTGCGGCGCCCGTGGTGATGGCAGCGGCGTGGCTGTCGTCAGTCGCATAGAACGGTGCAAGGTCCGGCCCCACCGCGACCCGCGCCGCGCCGGTCAGCGTGGCAAAGGACACCATTAGGTCGGGGTCTTCCTCAGCCCCATAGGTCAGCGCATCGGCCAGCACCAAACGGCCTTCGGCGTCGGTATTGTTGACCTCGACGGTCAGCCCCTTGCGGCTGGTCAGGATGTCGCCGGGGCGAAAGGCATTGCCCGCGATGTTGTTTTCGGCCGAGGGGATCAGCACCCGAAGCCGCAGTTTCAGCCCAAGTGCCATAATCATATGGGCAAGGCCAAGAACGGTTGCCGCCCCGCCCATGTCCTTTTTCATCAGGCCCATAGACGACCCGGGTTTGATGTTCAGCCCGCCGGTGTCAAAGCAGATCCCCTTGCCGACCAAGGTCAGCGCCGGGCCTTCGTTGCCCCAGCGGATGTCGATCAGGCGGGGCGCTTTTTCGGCGGCTCGCCCGACGGCGTGGATCAGGGGGAAGTTCTGTTCGATCAATGCCTCCCCAACGATCGAGGAGACCTTTGCCCCGAAAGTCTGGGCAAGGCTGCGGGCCGCCGCCTCCAGTTCGGTCGGGCCCATGTCGGCGGCCGGGGTGTTGATCAGGTCGCGGGTCAGGCATTCCCCGGCGGCGATGGTTTCAATCCGGCCCGCGTCGATCCCGTCCGGCGCGATAAGTGCGGCCTTGGCGGGAGATTGATCCTTGTAGCGGTCGAACCGATAGGATTCGAGGAGCCAGCCAAGCGCGGCTTCCTCCTTTTCCGCGAGGGTCAGATCGCCGGTCAGCGCGTAGGTGCCATCGGGTAGGGTCGAGGCCGCCTTGCCGATCTGGAACCGGTCACGCGCCCGCGCGTCCGGGGCGCCCATACCGACAAGTGCTGCGATGATAACCCCGTCCGGGCCGGGCAGGGCGATGGCCACCCCGGACCCGGCCTTGAACCCCTGCGCCCGCGACCAGGACGCGGCGCTGTCGGGCAGGTTGGCCAAAAGGTCGTCCAACCCGTCGGGTGCCACGGCATGCAGCGGGATAGTGGTTTCGGTGTCTGTGGCGAAGGTCGGGGTCATGAGCTGTCCTGCGGCTGGCCGGTCTGGCATTTTGCCAGAAGACTACCGCCCGGACAGTTGCCCGCAAGGGGGCTATTCGCCGGGCGTGTCCCCGATCAATGCGCCGATCACCGCCCGGGCACTGTCGCTCGACCAATCCGCGTCGCCCTGAAGCCGGGCAATCTCCATCCCGTCGCGGTCAAGGATGACCGTCACGGGCAGGCCCATCACCCCCATCGACCGGGCAAAGCCCTGCCGAGGGTCGGTGTGCAGGGGAAGGTTGTCCACGCCGATTTCATCGAAGAACCGGGTCATGGCGGGGGCGGGGTTCGGGCCGGTGGCGATTGTCACCACCTCGAAATCCTCGCCGCCAAGCTCGGTTTGCAGGGTGGACAGCGACGGCATCTCTTCGCGGCAGGGGGCGCACCATGTGGCCCAAAAGTTCACGAGGACGATCTTCCCCTGATAGTCGGCAAGGCTGCCATCGGTCCCATCTTCGCGGATAAAGCCGGTGTCGGACGCCTCCATCGGCGATGAATGGAACATCAGCTTCATCATGTCGCCTTCGCGCAGGGCCGCCGGATCGGCAATCGCGCCGTTTGCAACAAGGGCAAGCGCCGTATAAAGAACCGCTGACTTTACTATCCGCATGGGACCTCCTGACATGACCAAGACCTCGAACCAGATGTGGGGCGGGCGTTTCGCCGCCGGGCCGGACGCGATCATGGAGGCGATTAACGCCTCGATCGGTTACGACCAGCGACTTGCCCGACAGGACATCGAAGGGTCAAGGGCCCATGCCGCGATGTTGGCGGCGCAGGGCATCATTACGGATAAGGATGCGGAAGCGATCCGGGAAGGGCTGCTCACGGTCTTGTCAGAAATCGAGGGCGGAACGTTCCAGTTTTCGACCGCGCTGGAAGACATTCACATGAATGTCGAGGCCCGGTTGAAGGAATTGATCGGCGAACCCGCCGGGCGGCTGCACACCGCGCGCAGCCGGAACGATCAGGTCGCCGTGGATTTTCGCCTCTGGGTGCGGGACCAGTGCGATGCTGCCGACGGCGCGATCGCGGCGCTGATGAATGCGCTGGTGGGTCAGGCCGAGGCCGGGGCGGATTGGGTCATGCCCGGGTTTACGCACCTGCAAACCGCGCAGCCGGTCACATGGGGCCACCATATGCTGGCCTATGTGGAAATGCTGTCGCGGGACCGGTCCCGCTTTGCCGATGCGCGCGCCCGGATGAACCTGTCGCCCCTCGGGGCCGCCGCATTGGCAGGGACATCTTTCCCGATCGACCGGCATGCGACTGCCACGGCGCTTGGCTTTGACGGGCCGACGAACAACAGCCTTGATAGTGTTGCGGACCGCGATTTCGCGCTGGAGTATCTGTCGGCTGCGTCGATCTGCGCGATGCACCTGTCCCGTTTCGCCGAAGAGCTGGTGATCTGGTCCTCGGCCCAGTTCCGCTTCGTCGCCATGTCGGACCAATGGTCGACCGGATCGTCGATCATGCCGCAGAAGAAAAACCCCGATGCCGCCGAACTCATCCGTGCCAAGGTTGCCCGGATCATGGGGGCCAACGTGGCGTTGATGACGGTGATGAAGGGGCTGCCGCTGACCTATTCGAAGGACATGCAAGAAGACAAGGAACAGGTCTTTGACGCTGCCGACAACCTGATGCTGGCGCTGGCGGCGATGACCGGCATGGTCGAAACCATGATGCCGCAGAAGGACAACCTGCGCGCCTCGGCCGCCAGCGGGTTTTCCACGGCGACCGACCTTGCCGACTGGCTGGTGCGCGAGCTGAACCTGCCGTTCCGCGAGGCGCACCATGTGACCGGGGCGCTGGTCGCAATGGCCGAACAGAAGGGTTGTGACCTGCCCGACCTGTCCCTGTCCGATATGCAGACCGTCCACGAAGAAATCCGGCAGGACGTGTTCGACGTATTGACGGTGGAGAACTCTGTCGCGAGCCGGATGAGCCACGGTGGCACCGCGCCGGCCAAGGTGCGCGAACAGATTGCCCGCTGGAAGGAGATCCTTGGATGAAACTGCGCCTGATCGCGGCCCTGATGATCGGCCTCGGCCTGACCGCCTGCGGGGCTGATGGCCCGCCGATCCGGCCCGTGGCAGAGACGTCCAAATGAGGTGGCTTTGGCTGGCGCTGGCCGTCTGGGGGACCATCCACCCGATGAGCTGGTTCGTCGCGTGGTTTCGCGACAACGGCGTGGACCTGATGGGCATGGTCGATGCCTGGCACGCGAACGCGGCCTCCTCTGGCCTTGTGTGGGACCTGACCATCGCGGCGGTGACCCTGACGATCTGGGTGCTGGTCGAGGCGATCCGCGCCCGCCGCTGGGTCGAACTTCTGGCAATCCCCGCGACCTTCGGCATCGGGGTCAGTTGCGGACTGCCGCTGTTCCTGTTCCTGCGCACGTTTCGCAATTAGGCGGCGCGGCTGCCGCCGCATTCCTTATTGCCGAAATCGGCCCGCTGTCGCCCGGTGATCCGCTGACCGTATGGGCTGATGGGGCAGGATGCCTCCGGCGGGAGTATTTGGGGCAAAATGAGGGGTTGGGCTTTGGTCCTGACCTGCTATGACGCGCGAAACAGCGTTTCGGAGTTGGCGATGGATCATTTCCTGTATCGTGACGGGCAGTTGCATGCCGAGGATGTGCCGGTGGCAGAGATCGCCGCCGCCGTTGGCACGCCGTTCTATGTCTATTCCTCGGCCACGCTCTTGCGCCATTTCCGCCTGTTCGATGACGCGCTGACCGGCATGCCCCACATGGTCTGCTACGCGATGAAAGCCCTGTCGAATCAAGCGGTTCTGACCCTTCTTGCCAAGGCCGGGGCCGGAATGGACGTGGTGTCCGTCGGTGAATACCTGCGGGCCAAGGCGGCGGGCGTGCCGGGTGACCGGATCGTGTTTTCCGGCGTGGGCAAGACCCGCGACGAGATGCGCGTCGCGTTGGAAGGTGGCATTCGCCAGTTCAACGTCGAATCGGAACCCGAGATGGAGGCGCTGAACGAGGTCGCCCTGTCGCTGGGCACCGTGGCCCCGATCACCGTTCGGGTGAACCCGGATGTGGACGCCAAGACCCACGCCAAGATCGCCACCGGCAAGTCCGAGAACAAATTCGGCATTCCCATTTCCCGCGCACGCGAAGTTTATGCCCATGCGGCGTCCTTGCCGGGGCTGAAGGTGATCGGGATCGACGTGCATATCGGCAGCCAGCTGACCCAGTTGGAGCCCTATCGCCTAGCCTATCAGAAGGTGGCGGAACTGACCGAGGCGTTGCGGGCCGATGGCCACCAGATTGACCGGCTTGACCTGGGCGGCGGTCTCGGCATTCCCTACGAGCGGTCGAATACCGCCCCGCCCCTGCCGGTGGAATATGGCGCCCTGATCAAGGAAACCGTGGGCCATCTGGGCTGCGAGATCGAGATCGAGCCGGGCCGGTTGATCGCGGGAAACGCGGGCCTTCTGGTGTCCAAGGTGATCTATGTGAAGCAGGGCGAGGACCGCCAGTTCCTGATCATTGACGGGGCCATGAACGACCTGATCCGCCCGGCCATGTATGACGCCCACCATGATATTGTCCCGGTGGTCGAACCCGTGCCGGGGGCAGAACCGGCGACCTATGATATCGTTGGTCCGATCTGCGAAAGCGGCGACACATTCGCCAAGGGCCGCACCCTGACCGAACTGGCCGAGGATGACCTGATCGCCTTCCGGTCCGCCGGGGCCTATGGTGCGGTCATGTCGAGCGAATACAATTCCCGTCTTCTGGTTCCCGAGGTTCTGGTACAGGGCGATCAATTCGCGGTTATCCGCGCACGCCCCACCTTTGACGAAATGATCGGCCGCGATACCATTCCCGAATGGCTGTGACCCGGTTAGGGTCGGCCTGAACCGCAAACCGGAGAGGCCTGCTGACCGACCCGAGCCGAGACCTGCGCCATCTGCGCCTGCCTGTTGCCGCGACCCATGCCGGGTTGGTGGCAGAACAGGTGGTGCGCGCGTTCTGGCCGCTGTGGACGGTTCTGTTCGTGGCCGTCGCGCCTTTGCTTTTGGGCTGGCAGGATGCACTACCGGTTGAACTGGTCTGGGCCTTCGGTGTTCTGTGTCTGCTGGCGGCGGTGGTCTCCCTTGTCCGTGGTGTGCGCGTTTTTCGTTGGCCCGCCCGGGCCGAGGCGGTGGCACGTGTCGACGCCACCCTGCCGGGCCGCCCGATTGCAACTCTGACGGACAGGCAGGTGATCGGTGCGGGCGATGCCGCCTCCGAGGCTGTCTGGCGCGCCCATGTCGCCCGGATGCAGGACCGAACCCGCGCCGCCCGGATGGCGGACCCGGACCTGCGCCTGTCAAAGGTCGATCCGTTTGGTCTGCGGTATATCGCGCTGTTGTTCTTCGTCGTGGCCCTGATGTTCGGATCGGTCTGGCGGGTACAATCGGTGACCCAGATGGGACCGGGGGCGGGTCAATCGCTGGTGACCGGCCCGACATGGGAAGGCTGGATCGCCCCCCCGGCCTATACCGGCAAACCCACGCTGTATCTGGCGGATATTCCACAGGGTCCTCTGCGCGTGCCAGAGGGGAGTGAAATTACCCTGCGGTTCTATGGCGAGATCGGCGCCCTGACCCTTGCCGAGACGGTTTCGGCCCGCAGCGGCGACGACCTGCCACCGGCAAGCGATCCGTCGCAAGTCTTCATTGTGATGCAGGACGGCACCCTGTCGATCAATGGCGAAGGCGGGGCCGAATGGCAGGTTTCGGTTATCCCGGACACGCCGCCCACCGTTGAATTGACCGGACCGGTCGCGGCTGAGGCCGATGGTGAAATGTCCCAGCCGTTCCTTGCGTTGGACGACTATGGCGTGGTCTCTGGCAGCGCGACCATCGCGCTGGATCTGGATCGGGTGGATCGGCGGCACGGGCTGGCGATCCCGCCTGAGGTGCGCGAGGCCTTGGTTCTGGACCTGCCGATGCCCTTTACCGGGGACCGCCGGGATTTCGAGGAGATGCTGACGGAAAACCTGTCCGAACACCCCTTTGCCAACCTGCCCGTCACCCTGACGCTTGAGGTGCAGGACTCGCGGGGGCAGGTGGGCCGCAGTGATCCGGAACCGATCATCCTGCCGGGCCGCAGGTTCTTTCAGCCGGTTGCCCGCGCGGTCATCGAACAGCGCCGGGATCTGCTGTGGTCGCGCGACAATGGGCGCCGCATTCTGCAAATCCTGCGGGCGGTGGCGCATCGACCGGAAGAGCTGTTCGACGACGATACATCCTACCTGCGCCTGTCCTTCACCCTGCGCCGCCTTGCCCCGATGGTTGACGAGGGCCTAACGGTTGAACAGCAGGACGAGATCGCGCAGGCGCTTTGGGATCTTGCGGTGCAGCTTGAAGAGGGCACCCTTGCCGATGCCCGCGAGCGTCTGCGCCGGGCACAGGAAAGATTGGCCGAGGCGATGCGCAATGGCGCGACGCCCGAGGAAATCGAAGAGCTGATGCAGGAGCTGCGCGACGCCACCAACGACTACATGCGGATGCTGGCCGAGCAGGCGCAGCCGCAAGATGACAATGGCACCGATCAGCCGGACCGGGCGGAGCAAGACGCCCTTGAATTCACCATGGACGAGCTGCAGGCCCTGATGGACCGCATTCAGGAGCTGATGGAAGAAGGCCGCATGGCCGAGGCCCAGGAGTTGATGGAGCAGCTGAATGAGTTGATGGAGAACCTTCAGGTCACGCAGGGCGACGGTGGCGGCGACCGGATGCCCGGCGAACAGTCGATGCAGGATTTGTCGGACACGCTGCGCGATCAGCAGGACCTGTCCGACGATGCGTTCAGCGACCTGCAAGAGGGGTTCAACCGGGGAGAGGGCCGGCAGGACCAGCCGCAGGATCCAGGGCAGGACCCGGGCCAGCAGGGCCAGCGCCCCGGTCAGCAGCCCCGCGATGGCGAAAGCGGCGAAGGTCAGGGCTTTGGTCAGGACAGCCAGCAGGGCCAGCAAAACGATCAGGGTCAGGGCGGCGAGGGCGACCAGCAGTCGCTTGCCGACCGGCAAGAGGCCCTGCGGCAGGAGTTGGAACGCCAGCTTGGCAACCTGCCCAGTCTGGACGGGGATTCGGCCGAGGCCGCCCGCCGCGCCCTTGAACGCGCCGAAGACGCGATGGACGGGGCAGAGGATGCCCTGCGCGAAGGCGATCTGGCCGAGGCGATCGACCAGCAGGCCGAGGCGATGGACGCCCTGCGCGACGGGCTGCGCAACCTTGGCGACGCGCTGGCCCAGAACCGTCGCGAGGAAGAACCGGGGCAGGGGCAACAGGACGGCAATGCTCAGGGTAGGCTGGAACCGTCCCGTCGCGACCCGCTGGGCCGGCAGTTGGGCAACAACGGCCAGTTCGGAACCGAGGAGGACATGCTGCAGGGCCAGGAGCTTCAGCGGCGGGCGGAAGAGCTGTTGCAGGAACTGCGCCGCCGGTCGTCCGAACAGGATCGGCCCCAGCTGGAGCTGGATTACCTCAAGCGTCTGCTGGAGCGGTTCTAGGCCTTAGGCCGCGTCGTTGGCGATGAAATCCTGCATCTTCAGATCAATCCAAAGCCGAAGACTGTCCACCCAGTTCACATAGCTGGTCAGGATGGGGTCCAGCTGCGGCACCGCTGCGCTAATTTGCGGGGCATAGACATAGACCGCGGCGGCGATCACGGCGATCAGGATCACCGTCAGGAAGCCACGCCGGAACCCCTTGCGCCGGCTCTGGCTGGTCGCCGCTTCCTCGACCGGGTCGGCTTCGCCACGTTCCGCCGATGACCGAAGGGTCGAATTGATTTCCTCGATATCGGGCAGAAGATCGGACCGCGCGCCGGGGCCGGCGACGGCAGGTGTGGGGGCCCGTTCGCCTTTCAGGCGCGCCATGCGGCGGCGTGCCTCTTCCGCGCGTTGATCTTCGGGGTCAAGCGGCGCATCGAGGCCCAGATCGGGCTGGCTCTGCAATCCTTCGCCACCTGCGCCTTCGCGTTGGGCCCGTTCCCGTGCGGCTTCTTGACGAAGGATATCTGCGATCGCGGGGTCCAGTTCCCGCCGTTGCGCTTCCGGCGCCGGGGTCGGTTCGGGCTCTGGTTCCGGCTCAGGCTCGGGTTCAGGATCAGGTTCCGGGGCGTCCTCGGTCAGGTCAGGTTCCGGCACTTGGACGTCCACGTCCTCGTCTTCGGCCTGCGCTGGGGTGTCTTGCGGCTCTGCCGGCTCCGTCGCTTGGGGCGGCGGCGGCGGGGCAAAGCCGTCTTCTTCCGCCTCGGAGACGCCGGGGCGTTCGAACCATGTATGGCTGCAGTTTGAACATTGCACATCGCGACCGGCGGCCGGGATGACATCATCCGGAACCTCGTACTGTGCCCCGCAATTCGGGCAAATGAGACGCATGCTCTTGTCCTTCCTGCCCCGTCAGGCCCGTTTCAGGGCCACTGTTTCCTCTTTTCTAACAATGAGAAAGGCAATCGGAAAGGAAATACAATCCCAAGGGGGCAAAAGGGCCGATTGAAAACCCGGTCTGTTTTCGGCAGAACACAGGTGCGGTTAATGGGGGACTTATGGTGATCGAGCTCGACAAGGTGGCCTATTCCTATGGCGGGGGCGAGCTTTTTTCCGATCTGTCGCTGACGATGGCGCCCGGGTCCTTCCATTTTCTGACCGGCCCGTCGGGTGCCGGGAAGACGACCCTTCTGAAACTTTGCTATGGCGAATTGACCGCGACCGCCGGTCAGGCGCGGATTTTCGGGCAGGACAGCCGGACCCTTAGCCGCGATCAGGTGGCGATGGTGCGGCGGCGGATCGGGGTAGTCCATCAGGACTGTCAGTTTCTGGACCACTTGTCGGTTGCGGAAAACGTGGCCCTGCCGCTTGCGGTGTCGGGACGCGCGAGCGAGGCAGGCCAGAACCTGTCCGACCTTCTGGCCTGGGTGGGGCTGACCGGGCAGGCGGCGCAGCGTCCGCCGGAATTGTCGGGAGGTGAACGGCAGCGCGCCGCGCTTGCCCGTGCTGTCATCATGTCGCCCGATGTCATCATCGCGGACGAACCGACCGGAAACATCGACTGGGAAATGTCGCAGCGCCTGCTGCGCCTGTTGGTCGAATTGAACAAGATGGGAAAGACCGTCTTTGTGGCCACCCATGACCTGAACCTGATCCGCGCTGCGAAATCACAGGTTTCGGCGCGAATTCTGCGGCTCAAGGACCGGCGATTGCAGGTGGCGGGGGTAGACCTATGAGCCTGCAATTGCGCCATTCCCTGTCGTTGATGACCGGCGACAAACAGGCGGACCGCTCGGTGCCGCCCACTGGGTTTACCGCTTGGCTGACGCTTTTCACCGCCGCCGCGATGGCCTTTCTGGCGGTTTTCGCGCTGGCCCTGTCCACCGCGACGGACCGGCTGGCGGACCGTTGGGCCGCGGAACTGGCCCGCACCTCGACCCTGCGCATTTCAGCCCCCGAAGATCAGATGGCGGCGCAGACAGCCGCTGCAATCCGCCTGTTGGAAACCACGCCGGGCGTGGCCGAAGCCCGCCCCCTGACCGACGAAGAACAGCGCACCCTGCTGGAGCCGTGGTTCGGGCCGGACCTGCCCGTTGAAACCCTGCCCATCCCCCGCCTGATCGAAATCATCGAAGAGGGCGAAGGATATGATCCGACGGGCCTGCGTGCCCGGCTTCAGGCCGAAGTGCCGGGCGCGGTTCTGGACGATCACACCCGTTGGCGCGAACCGCTGGTCGAGGCGGCCAACCGGCTGCGGCTTCTGGGATGGGTGTCCATCGCGTTGATCGCGGCCTCGACCGGGGCGATGATCACCCTTGCCGCGCAGGCGGCGCTGTCAGCCAATGCACAGGTGATCCGGGTGATGCGGCTGGTCGGGGCGACGGATGAATATATCGCCTCTGCCTTTGTGCGGCGGTTCACGATCCGTGCATTCAACGGCGCATTTGTCGGGGTGGTTCTGGGTGGGATCGGCATCCTGTTCCTGCCGGATACCGAAGTGGCGGGCGGCTTCCTGACCGGGCTTGGGTTTCAAGGCGGCGAATGGATCTGGCTTTTGCTTGTGCCGCCGCTTGCGGCGATGGTCGCCTTTCTTGCAACATGGGCCGCAGCGCTGCGCAACCTGAGGGAACAGTCATGAGATATGCCTTCCAGTGGCTTCGGTCCCTGTTGTTCATCATCCTGATCTACGCGGGCATGGTCGTCTACGCGATCGCCTTCCTGCCTTGGGCGCTACTCAGCTCCCGTGGGGCCAGCGCGGCGGCCCATGCATGGTGCGCCTTTGTCAAATGGCTGGCGAGCTGGCTGATCGGGCTAAAGACCGAGGTGCGGGGCACGCCGCCAACGGACGAGGTGCTGGTCGCGGCCAAGCACCAGTCCTTCTTCGATATCATCCTGATCTATTCGGCCCTGCCTCGGTCCAAGTTCATCATGAAGCAGGAGCTTCTTTATGCGCCGATCCTTGGGCAATACGCCAAGCGGATCGGGTGCATCCCCGTCAATCGGGGCAAACGGGCCGAAGCGATCAAGAAGATGCTGGCCGATGTGAAGTCGGGCAAGGCGGAACCGGGGCAATTGGTGATCTACCCGCAGGGCACGCGGATCAACCCCGGGATCAAGGCCCCCTACAAGGTCGGGTCGGGCGTCCTGTATCGCGAGTTGGGACAGGATTGCGTGCCGGTGGCCTGCAACGTCGGCGTGTTCTGGCCCAAGCGGGGCATCTACCGCAAACCGGGCAAGGCGGTGATCGAATTCATGCCCCGGATCAAAGCGGGCAAACCGCTGGATGAATTCATGGCAGAACTGGAGCAGGTTGTTGAAACCCGGTCGAACGAGTTGATGGCCGAAGCAGGGTTTACGGGGCTGCCGACCCCCGACAGCAAAGGCTAGGATCAAGTATGAAGATCATCGACACTTTGGATGCGCTGGAAACCCTCTACGGCACGCCCTCGCAGCTATCCCTGACCAAGGTGGCGACCCGGCTGACACCGCTTTACCGCAAGTGGATAGACGCGTCGCGCTTTGTCGTCCTGACCACGGTCGGACCGGAGGGAACTGACGGCAGCCCGCGTGGCGACGATGGCGCCGTGGTGCGGATCGCAGATGACCAGACGATCCACCTGCCCGATTGGCAGGGAAACAACCGGCTGGATTCGCTGAAGAACATCGTGACCGATGGCCGCGTCAGCCTGATGTTCATGGTGCCAGGGTCCACAAACGTGGTCCGGGTCAATGGCACCGCCGTGATAACCGATGACCCGGAGATCACCGCATCCTTTGAGCGGAAGGGAATGCATCCGAAATCGGTCATCGTCGTGACCGTCGCGGAAACCTATTTCCAATGTGCCAAGGCGGTCATGCGGTCGGGTCTTTGGACGCGGGACGACACAGCGGGCCTGCCAACCGCAGGACAATTTCTGAAGGAAATGGAAGCAAGTTTCGACGCCGACGGCTACGACGGCGCCTATCCTGAGTATGCCAAGACGAAGATGTGGTAGGGGCTAGGCGGCCAGCCCCTTGGACCCCAGCCCAAGGTATTTCTTGCGCCGGTCGTCGCGCAGTTCCTTGCCCTTCATTTTCGACAGGTCCCTCAGCAGATCACGGATCGCGCCGCCCACGGATTTGATCGCCGCATCCTTGTCACGATGCGCCCCCCCCAGCGGTTCGGGGATGATCTTGTCGCAGATGTCCAGCTCGTTCAGATCCTGCGCGGTCAGGCGCAGCGCCTCGGCGGCCTCGCGCATCTTTTCGGCGTCTTTCCACAGGATCGAGGCGCAGCCTTCGGGCGAGATAACGGAATAGATGGAATGTTCCAGCATCGCGAGACGGTTCGCGGTGGCAAAGGCCACGGCCCCGCCCGATCCGCCTTCGCCGATCACGACGCTGATCAGCGGAACCTTCACATTCAGACAGGTTTCGGTGGACCGCGCGATGGCCTCGGACTGGCCGCGTTCTTCCGCGCCCTTTCCGGGATAGGCGCCGGGAGTGTCGACCAGCGTAATGATCGGCACGCCGAACCGGTCGGCCAGTTCCATCAGCCGGATCGACTTGCGATAGCCTTCGGGCCGGGCCATGCCGAAATTCCGTTCGATCCGGCTTTTGGTATCGTTGCCCTTTTCATGTCCGATCACCATCACCGGTTTGCCGTCGAACCGGGCGAGCCCACCCATCACGGCATGGTCATCGGCAAAGTTCCGGTCGCCGGCCAGCGGTGTGTATTCGGTGAACAGCGCCTCGATATAGTCCTTGCAATGGGGACGGTCGGGGTGCCGCGCCACCTGACATTTGCGCCAGGGCGTCAGGGTCCGATAGAGATCCTTGAGAAGATCGCTCGCTTTCTTGTCCAGCGCGGCGGCTTCTTTCTCGACATCCATCTCAGGGTTCGACCGGGCCATGGCCCGCAGTTCCTCGGCCTTGCCTTCGATCTCGGCGAGGGGTTTTTCGAACTCGAGGTAATTCATCACGGATCTCCGAACGGTTTCAGCCGATATAAGGGCGAGCGGGGGCGCAATGCAACTCGACAAGCGGGGGAAAGCCGGGCGGGTTTCAACAGTTGCCGGTTGTCCGGCCTTGGGGCAAGGTGGTTGGAAGCGACAAGGAGTATTTCAGATGCGTATTCACACATTGGTTTTTTGCGGGGTCATGGCTGGCTTCGCCGCCACGGGCGCGCAGGCCCAATCCATTGATTTCGGGGATGACGCGAGTCGCTGGTCCAACGACGGAGAATGCGACGATCCCCGGTTCGAGGGGCCGGGCATGACCAACACCCCGCTTCTGGACGCTGACATTGGCCATGACGCGACCGATTGCCGGGCTGCATTCGAGGCCGGGCGCCTGAGCCTGCGCGGCGGGCAAGCGCCATCGACCGGCGGCAAGGGGCAGCCCGCCCCGGCGGCTCAGATTGTTGGCGGAATCAATTTTGGTGACGATAGCGGCGAGTGGAGCCGGGATGGCGAATGCGACGACCGCCGGTTCTTTGGCAGCGGTATGGCCAGCGGGTTCAGCTGGGACCATGTTGGCCGCGATGCAAGCGACTGTGTCGCCGCGTTCCAATCGGGGACCGTGCGGATGTGGGACTACACCGAGGCCCGCGCCGCGACCCAATGTTCGGCGATCCAGTTCGGGGACGACAGCGGCAGCTATCCCAATGACTATGAATGCGACGATATCCGGTTCGAAGGGCCGGGCGCGGCCATGGGCATGAGCATTGAAAACATGGGCGGAGACGCGAGCGACTGTAGCCGCCTGTGTGACTACGGCGTCGTCTTCCTGCGGGACTACTGACCCTGATGAACCTGCCCTGGGTCGAAAGGGACATGTCGGAACGGCAATTGGCAGGGGTCCTGCACAGGGGCCCCTACAACCAGATTGGACCGGCGTTCGGCAGGCTGCACGAGGCCCTCGCCGGTGCCGGCCAGTTGCAGGCATCGGGGGCTTGGCTGGGGGTCTATCTGGATGATCTTGCCACCACCGCCCCGGCGGACCTGCGCAGCTATGCCGCCTGCGAGTTTCCAGCACATCAGCCGGTCCCAGATGGGATGGAGCGCGTCACACTGCCAGCCTGCCGGGCCGCGATCTTCGTGCACGAAGGGCTCTATGAGGGCCTGCCGTCCTTTTGGGAGGGGGTGACCGCGACGATCCGGGATCAAGCGATCCCGGTCGGCACTGGTCCCTGCTGGGAAGCCTACCTGAACGATCCCACCAACACCGCGCCCGAAGACCTGCGGACCGAGGTGGGGATGCCGCTAGCCTAGCCCGCGATCATTTCAGACTGACGGACGATCACCTCGGCCTGCTTGATGCTGGCGATATCGACAAGACGGCCCTTGTAGACGGTCGCGCCTTCGCCGCGCGCCTTGGCCTCTTCCATGGCTTTCAGGATTTCGCGTGCTTCGGTCACGGCGTCTTCGGAGGGGGTGAAAACCTCGTTCGCAAGGGCGACCTGTTTGGGGTGGATGGCCCATTTGCCGACCATGCCCAGAGTTGCGGACCGGCGGGCCTGCGCCCGGTATCCTTCATCGTCCGAGAAATCGCCGAACGGCCCATCGACGGGCAGCACCCCGTGGGTCCGGCAGGCCGCGACGATGGCCGTCTGTGCCCAGTGCCACGGGTCGGAATAATGCCGGGTATCGCCGTGCAGCATGTAGTAGTTGTCCTGCGTGCCACCGATCCCGGTGGTTTGCATCCCCATAGAGGCCGCGAAATCGGCGGCGCCAAGGCTCATCGCCTGAAGACGGGGGGACGCAGCGGCGATTTCTTCGACATGGGCGATACCGGCGGCAGATTCGATGATGACCTCGAAGGCGATCGGCTTGGTCCGGCCCGTTGCCCGTTCAACGGCCGTGGCCAGTGCATCGACTGCATAGATATCGGCGGCGCAGCCCACCTTGGGGATCATGATCTGGTCGATCCGGTCGCTGGCGTTTTCCAGAAGGTCCACCACATCCCGATACCAATAGGGGGTATCCAGCCCATTGATCCGCACCGACAGATGCTTGGTGCCCCAGTCGATATCACCGATCGCCTCGATGATGTTCTTTCGGGCCTGCCCCTTGTCGTCGGGGGCGACTGAATCCTCAAGGTCCAGGTTGATCACGTCCGCCGCGCTGGCGGCCATCTTTTCGAAAATGGCGGGGCGCGATCCCGGGCCGAACAATTGGCAGCGGTTCGGGCGGGCGACGGGAGAGGGCTGGATACGAAAGGACATCGGTGGCCTTGCAAGTTTGTTGCGTATTTATGTCGGTGTTTTGGTAGAATATTACGCTGCACTGCGCAAGACGCATTTTGCAGGTGCAGAAAGAGCTGGCGTTTCATCTGTTTCAAACGCAAAGCATTCGTTGAAACACCTGTGTTTCAGGGGAAAATTTTGCGTTAATCGGAAAAATGACGCTCATGTCATGGCGTCATGCAGCAACTTTGGGCGAAATTAGAGATCAACTTGCAAAGCGGCCGTGGCACCTAGGGGTGTCCGCGCAAGGAGATGCTGCCATGATCAAGACCCCCTACCTGTTGTTCCTCGGAGATGCCCCTGACCAGCTTGCCGCCAAGGTGGCGCAAGGGATCAAGGACTGGCGCCCGGAAAATGCTGTTGGCCAGTTCCGGATGGAAGGCTGCGGGGCCGATCTGGGCCTGACCGACATGACCCTTGCCGAGGCGCAGGCCGCAGGTGCCAAGACGCTGGTAATCGGTGTCGCGAACCGCGGCGGCGTGATTTCGGCCGCGTGGAAGCAGGTCCTGCTCGAGGCGCTGTGCATGGGCTATGACATCGCGTCCGGCTTGCACAATCTTCTGAAGGATGAGGAAGACCTTGTGGCATGCGCCGCCGATCATGGCCGCACCCTGCACGATGTGCGCATCCCGTCGGTCAAATATCCCATCGCCAACGGCGTCAAGCGTAGCGGCAAGCGCTGTCTGGCCGTTGGCACCGATTGTTCCGTGGGCAAGATGTACACGGCGCTGGCGATGGACGCGGAAATGCGCGAACGCGGGATGAAATCCACCTTCCGCGCCACGGGTCAGACCGGCATCCTGATCACCGGCGACGGCGTGCCGCTGGACGCGGTCATCGCGGATTTCATGGCAGGCTCCATCGAGTATCTGACGCCTGACAACGACGATGACCATTGGGACCTGATCGAAGGGCAGGGCAGCCTGTTCCACGTTTCCTATTCCGGCGTGACCATGGCGCTGGTTCACGGTGGCCAGCCTGACGCGCTGATCGTGTGCCATGAACCGACCCGCGCCCATATGCGCGGCCTGCCGGGTTATAAACTGCCCAGCCTTGAACAGGTGCGTGATCTTGCCCTGCAACTGGCCCATGTTGCCAACCCGGACTGCAAGGTCGTGGGCTATTCGATCAACACCCAGCATATGACCGAGGCAGATGCCCTGGCCTATCTGGCTGACATCGAACAGCGACTTGGCCTGCCCGCGACCGACCCGTTCCGCTTTGGTTCGGGCAAGCTGGTGGACGCGCTGGCCGCGATGTGATCGGGTCGCCCCGGACCACCGGGGCACCTGCCCGCCACCCGAATGCAAAGAGGCCGCCATGCAGATCACCGTCACCCCAAATACCTTCCGCCTTGCCCGTGTGTTCACCATTTCACGCGGGTCGCGGACCGAGGCGAAAGTGCTGACAGTCCGCGCGGATCATGAGGGGGCGACCGGCTGGGGTGAATGCGTGCCCTACGCCCGCTATGGCGAAAGTCTGGATAGCGTGACGGCCCAGATCGAAGGCTTCTCGGGCCGCTGGTGCGATTTGCAGGAGGAACTGCCCGCCGGGGCGGCCAGAAATGCCATTGACTGCGCCCTGTGGGACCATGCCGCCAAATGGAAGGGCAAGCCTGTCTGGGAACTGGCCGGGCTGACCGCGCCGAGGCCGGAAATCACCGCCTATACCCTGTCGCTCGACACACCCGAGGCGATGCGCGCGCAGGCGGCGGAAAACGCCCATCGTCCGCTTTTGAAGATCAAGCTGGGCACCCCCGACGACATGCCCCGGCTGGAGGCGGTCCGCGCAGGCGCGCCCAAAGCCCGGATCATCGTGGACGCCAACGAAGGCTGGACCGCAGAGGTCTATTCCGACCTTGCGCCGCATCTTGTCCGGCTTGGTGTCGAACTGGTTGAACAACCATTGCCCGCCGGGCAGGACGACATGCTGGCCGAGATTGAACGCCCGCTGCCGGTCTGCGCCGACGAATCCTGCCACGACCGGGCCAGCCTGCCGGGGCTGAAGGGCAAGTATGACGTGGTCAATATCAAGCTGGACAAGACCGGCGGTCTGACCGAGGCGCTAGCCCTGCGCGAGGCGGCGCTGGCCGAGGGATACAAGGTCATGGTCGGCTGCATGGTGGGGTCGTCGCTGGCGATGGCGCCCGCGCTTCTGGTCGCGCAGGGGGCGATGGTCACCGATCTGGATGGCCCCCTTCTTCTGGCCGAAGACCGCGATCCGCCGATGACCTTCGACGCGGCGGGTATTCATCCCGCCCCGCCCGCGCTTTGGGGCTAAGCCCTATTTTACTCCACCCTGACCTGCGCTAAGTAACGGCGCGCGCTTCAGGAGGACTTCAGATGCCCAGATACCGTTCCCGCACGACAACCCATGGCCGCAACATGGCCGGCGCCCGTGGCCTTTGGCGGGCCACCGGGATGAAAGAAGGCGATTTCGGCAAGCCGATCATCGCCATCGTGAACTCTTTCACCCAATTCGTGCCGGGGCATGTGCACCTGAAGGATCTGGGCCAGATGGTCGCCCGCGAGGTCGAAAAGGCCGGTGGCGTCGCAAAGGAATTCAACACGATTGCCGTTGATGACGGGATCGCCATGGGCCACGACGGGATGCTGTATTCGCTCCCCTCGCGCGAGGTGATCGCCGACAGCGTGGAATATATGGTCAATGCCCATTGCGCCGACGCGATGGTCTGCATCTCGAACTGCGACAAGATCACGCCCGGGATGCTGATGGCCGCGATGCGCCTAAACATTCCGTGCGTCTTTGTTTCGGGCGGCCCGATGGAAGCGGGCAAGGTCGAATGGGGCGACGGGATCAAGGCGCTGGACCTTGTGGACGCGATGGTTGCCGCCGCAGACGACAAATATACCGACGAACAGGTGCAAGCCATCGAAGAGGCCGCCTGCCCGACCTGTGGGTCCTGTTCGGGGATGTTTACCGCCAACTCGATGAACTGTCTGACCGAGGCGCTGGGCCTGTCGCTGCCGGGCAACGGATCGACCCTTGCGACCCACGCAGACCGCAAGCGTCTGTTCCTTGAAGCCGGGCATCTGATCGTGGATCTGGCCAAGCGTCACTATGAAGGCGACGATTACAGCGTCCTGCCGCGCAGCATCGCCACTTTTGAGGCGTTTGAGAACGCCATGTCGCTGGATATCGCGATGGGCGGGTCCACCAATACCGTGCTGCACCTGCTGGCCGCCGCCTACGAGGGCGAGGTCAATTTCACCATGGAAGACATCGACCGGCTGAGCCGCAAGGTGCCTTGCCTGTGCAAGGTCGCCCCGGCGAAATCGGATGTGCACATGGAAGACGTCCACCGCGCCGGTGGCATCATGGCCATTCTTGGCGAGCTGGACCGCGCGGGGCTGCTGCATAGCGATCTGCCGACGGTGCACAGCCCCACGATGGGTGATGCGCTGAAGAAATGGGACGTGGCACAGACCACGACCAACAGCGTGCATGAATTCTTTTCCGCCGCCCCCGGTGGCATTCGCACGACAGAGGCCTTCAGCACGGACCGCCGGTTCCCGAGCCTTGATCTGGACCGGGAAAAGGGCGTCATCCGCGCAAAAGAACATGCCTTCAGCCAGGATGGTGGCCTTGCGGTGCTGTTCGGCAACCTCGCCGAGGAAGGCTGTATCGTGAAAACCGCCGGGGTCGACGATTCGATCCTGAAGTTCAGCGGCCCGGCCTATGTGGTTGAAAGCCAGGACGACGCGGTGAACGACATCCTGACCGG
Organism: Loktanella sp. IMCC34160; assembly: GCF_004145845.1. Classification (GTDB taxonomy): domain Bacteria; phylum Pseudomonadota; class Alphaproteobacteria; order Rhodobacterales; family Rhodobacteraceae; genus SELP01. The sequence goes on from NZ_SELP01000008.1 coordinate 66,843, forward strand.
TAAGGTCAAGGCGGGCGACGTGGTCCTGATCCGCTATGAAGGGCCGCGCGGCGGGCCGGGGATGCAGGAAATGCTCTATCCGACCTCCTACCTCAAATCGAAGGGGCTGGGCGCGGCCTGTGCCCTGATCACCGACGGCCGTTTCTCGGGCGGAACCTCGGGCCTGTCGATCGGCCACGTGTCGCCGGAAGCCGCCGAAGGCGGCACCATCGGCCTTGTCGAACATGGCGACCTGATCGAGATCGACATCCCGAACCGGACCATCAACCTTGCCGTCTCGGACGCGGTTCTGGCCGAACGCCGCGCCGCACAAGAGGCGAAAGGCTGGCACCCCGCCAAGCCGCGCAAGCGCAAGGTCTCGACCGCCCTCAAGGCCTATGCCGCCCTGACCACCAGCGCCGCCAAGGGCGCTGTTCGCCAACTCTGAAGGAAGCCCAAGATGACCCGCACCGTCTATGTGAACGGAGACTACCTGCCCGAAACCGAAGCCACGGTTTCGATCTTTGACCGGTCCTTTCTGATGGCCGATGGCGTCTACGAGGTAACCTCTGTTCTGGGCGGCAAGCTGATCGACTTTGACGGCCATGTGGCCCGTCTGGAGCGGTCCCTGACCGAGTTGGACATGGCCAAGCCCGAGGCGTTCGATGATCTGTTGGAGATCCACCGCAAACTGGTGGAGATCAACAACATCGACGAAGGCATGGTCTATCTTCAGGTCAGCCGGGGGTCTGCGGGCGACCGCGATTTCGTGTTCCCGGACCCGGAGGTGGTCAAACCCACGCTGGTGCTGTTCACCCAGTCCAAGCCCGGTCTTGCCGATAGCCCGGCGGCGAAGAAGGGGATCAAGGTCATCTCGATCGAGGATATCCGCTGGGGTCGCCGCGACATCAAGACGGTGCAGCTGTTGTATCCGTCGATGGGCAAGATGATGGCCAAGAAGGCCGGATGCGACGATGCCTGGCTGGTCGAGGATGGCCATGTGACCGAGGGCACGTCGAACAACGCCTATATCGTCAAAGGCGGCAAGATCATCACCCGCAACCTGTCCAATGACATCCTGCACGGCATCACCCGTGCCGCCGTGCTGCGGTTTGCCCGCGAGGCGCAGATGGAGGTGGAGGAACGTCCCTTTACCATCGCAGAAGCGCAAGAGGCGGATGAGGCGTTCATCACCTCCGCCTCGACCTTCGTGTTCCCGGTGGTAGAGATCGACGGCGCGACGCTGGGCGATGGCACCCCCGGTCCGGTGGCCAAACGGCTGCGTGAAATCTATCTGGACGAAAGCCTGAAATCGGCGATCTGACGGGCGTGATCCAGAGCATTGAAAAAGGGGGCCAGCCAGCCCCCTTTCCTGTTTCAGTGCGTTGTCAGGATCATGCGACGGCGTAGTTGATCGTCACCGAGGCAAGCAGCGCGTTGATCTGCTCGGTCGTGGTGGCGCCCTGGACAATGGCGACGTCCTGCCCGCCCACGGTGATATGGAACCCGGCGCTGTCAGTGGTCCAGGACACGGGCAAGCCGGACAAGGCGGGGTTCAGGACAAGGGTGATGACCTCTGGCCCTTCGGTCAGGTCATGTTCCCAATCCGTGATGATCACGGGGTCAAGCGAGGGGTCGTACACGACAACATCAAATTCATCGTAATGCGCCCCGCCGGTCATCGTGTCACCGGTATCGCCGACCAGCAGGTCCCGACCCCAGCCGCCATCGATAATGTCCGGGGTCCCTTCGTCGCCCGGCGCGTCCACGGCATAGAGTTCGTCCCAACCGGACCCGCCAATCAGTGTGTTGCTGCCAGCAACATCGACGATCACGTCGCTGCCCGCGCCGCCGCGGATGATGTCATCGCCCGCGTCATCAGCATTCAAGCCGGGCAGAAAGTTGGTGTCGTTCCCGTCACCCATGTAGATGTCGTCGTCGCCTGCGCCACCGTCGACATAATCATCGCCCGCGCCTGCAAAGATAGCGTCGTCGCCACCCTGACCGAGAAGGATATCTTCCCCCGCGCCGCCCGAAATCCTGTCGTCCCCGGCACCGCCGGTCAGGTCGTCATCCCCTTCGGTTCCAGAAAGCGTTTCGCCAGAATCAGCGTCGTCCCCGCCGCCAAGAAGCGCCGCAAGCAGGCCAAAGCCCAACAAAAGCGGCAATAGAAATAGTGCCATGATGCCCCCAACATTTTACCGGTCCACCCGACCGGCACCACCTAAACCACTGGATCGCTCCGAACCGTTTGAACATCGGCAGCTGACAGGCCCGTAACCCCCTCGACCACCACAACTTCGATTCCATCCAGATAAACTATTGTACCGGTTCCATCTGCGGTCGCACCAACGGTGACTGGAAGATCTGACGCGCTGACATATTGAAGGACCAGCGTGTCGGCCTCGGATTGATTGAAATCGGTAATTATTGTCGCGGTGTCGCCGGTCGTGAAATCAGTGCGGAACACATCCATGCCGATGCCGCCCGTCAGAGTATCCCCATTGTCGCCCAGCAGGATATCATCCCCGTCGCCCCCGATCAGCGTGTCCGCCCCGGGCGCGGTGTTGTCATCCGCCCCGCTGAGCGTGTCGTTGCCCGTGCCACCGTCAAGCAGGTTGCTGCCCAACGCATCTGCCAGAATGTCGTTGCCGTCGCCACCAAGAAGCGTGTCATCGCCGGAATCGTCGGTCGTGTCAGAGGCGGTGTGCAGGTCGTCGCCGGCCCCAAAATCGAGAATGTCGTTGCCAGCGCGGCCATCCAGAACATCGACACCAGCAAAGCCGGAAAGCGTGTCGTCGCCGTCTGTTCCGGTCAGGGTATCGTCAAAGTCGGTGCCAGACGACGGGTCGCTTCCCGCCCCTGTGCCCCCGTCAGTTCCAGTACCACCGTCCGTCCCGGTGTCGCCGTCCGTTCCAGTGTCACCATCGCCGGTCGTCGTGTCGCCCCAATAGCCGTCTTCCCCGGTCCCGTCTTCTTCGTCTTCGCCAAGGTCGTCGCCCAATGACAACGGCAGGGCGGCCATCAAAAGGAAGATCAGGAAAGGAAGCGCCGATGCTAACATGTCAAACTCTCACCGTTGTGCCGATAGGGCTGTCGGACACCTACATTGCCCGAAATTGGGGCGAATTGTTGATAAATTCAAGAAAATCAAATGTTTGTTGCGTCACTGGCAACAGTCGCGTTGTCTTTCTGCAATTGTCCTTAGGTCTCAGGCGTCTTTGGGTGTCGTGCCGACGTTCTCGGCGAACGCCTTCTTGAACAACTCTTGTTTCTCGTCACTGGCTTCGGTCTGGTTTCCCGCCTTCCAAGCGTCGTAGGGCATTCCGTAGAAGATTTCCCTGGCCTCTTCCTTGCCCATCTCGATGCCCTGATCGGTCGCAGCTTCCTGATACCAGCGCGACAGGCAGTTGCGGCAGAACCCGGCAAGGTTCATCAGGTCGATGTTCTGCACGTCAGGGCGTTGCACCATCAGGTGGTCGCGCAGGCGCCGGAAGGCTGCGGCCTCCAGTTCGGTCCGGGTCTTGTCGTCCATGTCTGTCTCCTTCAAGGGCCTCAGACACCGTCAGCGATGGCAAGGGCGCGGTCAAGCAGCGGGGCAAGCCGTTCGGCCCATGCCTGCTGTTGCTGGGGTGTGCGGATCAGATCGTTGCGGATTTCCACCAGCACGTTCAAGCGCCCATGCTGCAAGGCATGGGTGTCGATGGAATCGCCGTCGAGGTGGCCGCCGTAGGGTTCGTTTTCGCCAACGCACCAGCGTTCGCCAAAGCTGTCTTCGACCCAGGCCCCAAGCGCCGCGTCCTGCCGCAGCAGGTCGATCAGGGGGCGGGTCAGCCGTTCGTCGTAGGAATAGAGGATACCCACTTGCCACGGACGGGGCGGCCGCCCGCGCAGTTGGCGGGTAAAGCTGTGGACGGCGCAGATCACGGTATCGGAACGACGGGCGGCGAGGGTTTCCAACGCGTCGTGGTAGGGGTGCCAGAGCCGCTCCATCCGGCGGGCCTTTTCCTCGGCAAAGGCGGCCCGGTTCGCCGGAATCACTGACCCGTCGTAAAGTTTCATCAGCACGGTCGGGTCGTCGGCGCCCCGGTTCGGGTCGATCACCAGACGCGAGAAATCCGACGAAATGGCAGGGCTGTCGAGCCGGTCCGCCAAGGCAAGAGTGACGCCAAGCGCGCCGGGATCGAAGGCGATGTGGCGCTCCATATCCTCGGGCGGAAGGCCCAGATCGCCGCCGTTTACCCACTCGGGAACCCGATTTGTGGCGTGATCACAGGTGATCAGCCAGCGGGACTGCCGTTTTTCGCCGTGAATATGGTAAGGTTTTTCCGACATTTGGGCCGTGGATCGTCTGTCATTATGCTGTCACAGCACATAGGCCAGTTGAGACCGGATTGGAATTGCGCAATAAGGGCGCAAATCGCGTGTTATCGCTAACGGCGCGAATCCGGCCATGGGCCGCCACAAGGATCGAAGGAACTGTCGCATGAGACGCCACCGCAATGTGAAAATCGTCGCCACGCTTGGCCCGGCCTCCAGCACCTATGAAATGATACGGGGGCTTCACGAGGCGGGCGCCGATGTGTTCCGTCTGAACATGAGCCACGGATCGCACGACGAAATTGCTGAACGGCACGCCATCATCCGCAAGGTCGAGGCGGAACTTGGGTCGCCCATCGCGATCCTGGCCGACCTTCAGGGGCCGAAGCTGCGTCTTGGCACCTTCGCCAATGGCGAGGAAGAGTTGACCGAAGGCCAGTCGTTCCGGCTGGACCTGAGCGACGCGCCGGGCGATGCAACCCGCGTACAGCTGCCCCACAAAGAGATTTTCGACGCGCTGGAACCCAACGCGACCCTTCTGGTCAACGACGGCAAGATCCGCCTTCGGGTCAAGGATTGTGGCCGCGACTTTGCCGATTGCGTCGTCGAAGTGCCGGGGGTGATTTCGAACCGCAAGGGCGTGAACGTGCCGGACGTCGTCCTGCCCTTGGCCGCCCTGTCCGAGAAGGACCGCAAGGATCTGGAGTTTGTCTGCGAATTGGGCGTGGATTGGCTGGCCCTGTCCTTCGTCCAGCGCCCCGCCGACGTGGAAGAGGCCCGTGGCCTTGCCAAGGGTCGCGCGTCGATCCTGTCGAAGATTGAAAAGCCCGCTGCCGTGAAGGCCTTTGACGAAATCCTTGCCGTGTCGGACGGGATCATGGTCGCCCGCGGCGACCTTGGCGTTGAACTGCCGGTGCAGAACGTGCCCCCGATCCAGAAGCGGCTGATCCGGAAATCCCGCGCTGCCGCCAAACCGGTGATCGTCGCGACCCAGATGCTGGAAAGCATGATCGACAGCCCGATGCCCACCCGCGCCGAAGTTTCGGACGTGGCAACCGCGATTTATGAAGGCGCAGACGCGATCATGCTCTCGGCCGAATCCGCCGCCGGCAGTTTCCCGATCGAGGCTGTCACTACGATGAGCAACGTGGCCATCGAAGTGGAAAGCGACCCCACTTATACCGACATCATCGAGGCCAGCCGCAAGGCCGACCGCAAGACGGTTGCCGACGGGATTGTCGCTGCCGCCCGCGAGATTGCCGAAACCACCAGCGTCAAGGCGATCTGCTGCTATTCACAGTCGGGGACCACGGCGCTTCTGGTGTCGCGTGAACGTCCGCGCGTGCCGATCATCGCCCTGACCAGCTTGGAACGCACCGCCCGCCGCCTGTGCCTGTCCTGGGGGACCAGCTGTGTGATTACCGGCAATGTCGACCGGTTCAAGACCGCCGTGATCGAGGCTGTCCGCGCCGCCAAGGCCGAAGGCTTGGCAGGAGAGCAGGACATGGTCGTCGTCACCGCCGGGGTTCCGTTCAATACGCCGGGGACCACGAACATCCTGCGCGTCGCCCCCTGTGAGGAACGTTTGATTTACAGCGCCGAAGCGGAGTAGTATCCGGCAGTCAGTTTGTGTTGAGTGCCCAATGGATACAGATCTTTACTTTGTAATCGGCCTGATTGTTGCGGGCTTCTCTATCCCGCCGATCTTCGGCGCCCTTTCTGAAGGGCGGGCGCCGCGGGCCGCGGCGATTGCAATTCTGATCGGCGGCGGGCTGGTTGCGCTGGCTGTCAATGAACGTCCGGGCACCTATTCGATCAGCGAAATCCCCGACGCTTTTGTTCGGGTCGTAGGCCGATACATAAACTAGACCTTTCGGCTCTTGCCTTTCGTCCATGCGCGGCCTATACGGCGCGCTCAACCCGCGGGACCGGCCGGAATGGCATGCCGAGTCGCGCGTCCGACCAACCCTTTCGAGGAGATGGAAATGCCGAAGATGAAGACAAAATCGAGCTGCAAAAAGCGGTTCAAAGTGACGGCCTCGGGCCGGATCAAGGCCGGTCAGGCAGGCAAGCGCCACGGCATGATCAAGCGCACCAACAAATTCCTCCGCGATGCTCGCGGCACCACCACCCTGTCTAAGGCTGATGAAGGTATCATCAAGCCGATGATGCCCTACGCGCGCTAAGGAGGACTGAAAGATGCGAGTTAAAGGCGGAACCGTCACTCATCGTCGTCACAAGAAGGTCCTTGATGCTGCCAAGGGCTACTACGACCGTCGCTCCAAGACCTTCAAGGTCGCGCGTCAGGCCGTGGACAAGGCCAACCAGTACGCCACCCGTGACCGCAAGGCCCGCAAGCGGAACTTCCGCGCGCTGTGGATCCAGCGGATCAACGCCGGTGTGCGCGCCCTGGATGCCGATCTGACCTATTCGAAGTTCATCAACGGGCTGTCCAAAGCCGGGATCGAAGTGGACCGCAAGGTTCTCGCCGATCTGGCCGTGCACGAGCCCGAAGCGTTTAGCGCCATCGTCGACAAGGCGAAGGCCGCGCTCGCTTAACCCCCAGCCGGGTTAGAACATTACGAAGCCGCGGACCCTCGCCGGGGGCCGCGGCTTTTTGTTTGTCTGCAGCCCCGGCAAAGCGTTGCGGCCCCGCCCGCCATTGAGTAGCACACGGGCAAGTGAACAAAGGACGCCAGAGACATGGACGATCTGAAGAACAAATACCTTGGGCTGATTGCCAATGCCGCCGACGAGGACGCGATCGAGGCGGTCCGCCTTGCGGCCATTGGCAAGAAGGGCGAGATCGCCCTGAAGATGCGTGAACTGGGCAAAATGACCCCGGAAGAGCGGCAGGTGATGGGCCCGGCGCTGAACGCGCTGAAGGACGAGATCAACAGCGCGCTGGCCGCCAAGAAGGTCGCGCTGGCAGATGCGGCGCTGGACGAGCGGCTGCGTGGCGAATGGCTGGACGTGACCCTGCCGTCGCGCCCGCGCCGCATGGGCAGCATCCACCCGATCAGCCAGGTGACCGAGGAACTGTCGGCCATTTTCGCAGACATGGGCTTTGCCGTGGCCGAAGGCCCGCAGATCGACAGCGATTGGTATAACTTCGACGCGCTGAACATCCCCGGCCACCACCCTGCACGGGCCGAGATGGACACCTTCTACATGCACCGGGCTGAAGGCGACAACCGCCCGCCCCACGTCCTGCGCACCCACACCAGCCCGGTCCAGATCCGCACCATGGAAAAGACCGGCGCGCCCATTCGCATCATCGCGCCGGGCCGCGTTTACCGCGCCGATTATGACCAGACCCACACCCCGATGTTCCATCAGGTCGAAGGGCTGGCCATCGACAAGGATATCTCGATGGCCAACCTGAAATGGGTGCTTGAGGAATTTCTGTCGGCCTTCTTCGGCAAGCGGGTCAAGACGCGGTTCCGTGCCTCGCATTTCCCGTTCACCGAGCCCTCGGCCGAGGTGGACGTGCAGTGTCGCTGGGACAACGGATCGGTCACCGTGGGCGAAGGCGACGACTGGCTCGAGGTGCTTGGGTCCGGCATGGTGCACCCCAAGGTGCTGCAGAACGCGGGCATCGACCCCAATGAATGGCAGGGCTTTGCCTTTGGCATCGGGATCGACCGGATCGCCATGCTGAAATACGGCATCCCCGACCTGCGGGCCTTCTTCGACAGCGACCTGCGCTGGCTGCGGCACTACGGGTTCGCCGCGCTGGATGTGCCGACGCTGCACGGGGGGCTGTCGCGGTGACGCCGATATCCATCATCTGCGGCGCGTCAGCGCCGCATCGCGCCCGACCCGCCCCCATGGGCGGGCGCGATTGCGCCCACCCCGGGACGGGCGCGATGCTCACCAATTCGCTCCACAAGGAGACACGCGCATGAAATTCACCCTCTCCTGGCTCAAAGAGCATCTTGAGACCGACGCCACCGTTGACGAGATCACCGAGGCGCTGACCGACCTTGGGCTTGAGGTCGAAGGCGTCGAAAACCCGGCGCAGAAGCTGGCCACCTTCACGCTGGCCAAGGTCAAGCACGCCGAACAGCACCCCGATGCCGACCGCCTGCGCGTCTGCACCGTGGAAACCGACGAAGGCGACAAGCAGATCGTCTGCGGCGCCCCCAACGCCCGCGCGGGTATCACCGTGGTGCTGGCGAAACCCGGCGACTATGTCCCCGGCATCGACGTGACCCTTTCTGTCGGCAAGATCCGCGGCGTTGAAAGCCACGGGATGATGGCATCGGAACGCGAGCTGGAGCTGTCGGACGAACATGACGGCATCATCGAACTGCCCTCGGGCGAGGTCGGTCAGAAGTTCATCGATTGGCTGGCGGTCAACGACCCATCCAAGGTTGATCCGGTGATCGAGATCGCGATTACCCCGAACCGGCCCGACGCGCTGGGTGTTCAGGGGATCGCCCGTGACCTTGCCGCGCGCGGATTGGGCAAGCTGATCGCGCGGCCGGTTGATCCGGTCCCGGTCAGCTTTGAAAGTGACATTAAGGTGTCCATTGATGACGACACGCTTGAATTGGCCCCGGTTTTCTATGGCCGTTTGATCAAGGGCGTGAAGAACGGCCCCTCGCCGCAATGGTTGCAGGACCGGCTCAAGGCCATCGGGTTGCGCCCGATTTCCTTCCTTGTCGATGTGACGAACTTCTTCACCTATGACCGGAACCGCCCGCTGCACGTCTTCGACGCGGACAAGGTCAAGGGCGATCTGCGGGTGCACCGTGCCAAAGGCGGGGAAGAGTTCCTCGCGCTGGACGAAAAGACCTATACCCTTGCCGAAGGCATGGTCGCCATTTCCGATGACACCGGCGTGGAAAGCCTTGCCGGGATCATGGGGGGCGAACATTCCGGCTGCACCGAAGAGACGGTGAATGTCTTCGTCGAAAGCGCTTATTGGGAGCCGGTGAACATCGCCCTGACGGGGCGCGCGCTGAAGATCAATTCCGACGCCCGCTATCGGTTTGAACGCGGGATCGACCCGGCGTTTTCGCTGGAAGGCCTGGAACTTGCCGTGCGGATGATCGTGGATCATGCGGGCGGAGAGGCGTCCGAGGTGGTCAAGGCGGGTGAGGTGCCGGATCATTCCCGGTCCTACAAGCTGGACCCGAAGCGGGTGATCAGCCTAGTCGGGATGGAGATCCCCGAGGCCGAACAGCGCCAGACCCTGACCGCGCTTGGGTTCCGCATGGAAGGCGACAAGGCCCATGTGCCAAGCTGGCGGCCCGACGTGCTGGGCGAGGCGGATCTGGTCGAGGAAGTGGCCCGGATCGCGTCGCTGACCAAGCTGGAGGGCAAGCCCCTACCGCGCGTCGCCCCCGGCGTGCCGAAACCGATCCTGACCCCCGGTCAGGTGCGCGCCACCGCGGCCCGCCGCACCGCCGCGGCGCTGGGCTACAATGAATGCGTCACCTACAGCTTCATCGACCAACAGGCCGCGTCGCTGTTCGGCGGCGGCGAAGATGGCTCGATGCTGGAAAACCCGATTTCCAGCGACATGAGCCATATGCGCCCCGACCTGCTGCCCGGTCTGTTGCGTGCCGCCGCCCGCAATCAGGCGCGTGGTTTCATGGATCTTGCGCTGTTTGAATGCGGCCATGCGTTCCACGGCGGAGAGCCGGGCGAGCAGAACCTGCAAATCTCGGGCGTGCTGATCGGCCGGACCGGGCCGAAGGACGTGCATGGTGCCTCGCGGCCTGTGGACCTTTATGATGCCAAGGCCGATGCCGAGGCGGTTCTGGCCGCCATCGGCGCGCCCGCCAAGGTGCAGATCCTGCGCAATGGGCCGGATTGGTGGCATCCGGGCCGCCACGGCCAGATTTGCCTTGGCCCGAAGAAGGTGTTGGGCGTCTTTGGGGAAATCCACCCCAAGGTCCTGCGCGACATGGACATCAAGGGCCCGGCGGTCGGCTTTACCATCTGGCCCGAGGAAGTGCCGCTGCCCCGCAGCCAAAGTTCCGCCCGCCCGGCGCTTCAGGTGTCTGAATTCCAGGCTGTCGAACGGGATTTCGCCTTTGTGGTGGATGCCGGGATAGAGGCGCTGACCCTGATCAACGCCGCAGCCGGGGCCGACAAGACCCTGATCGAAGAGGTTCGCCTGTTCGATGAATTCACTGGCGGAAGCCTTGGCGAGGGCAAGAAGTCCCTTGCCATCACCGTGCGCATCCAGCCGACGGAGGGCACGTTGAAGGACAAGGACATCGAAGCGCTGAGCGCCAAAATCGTCGAGAAGGTGAGCAAGGCGACCGGCGGCACCCTGCGCGGGTGACGCGAATGGAAATCCGCCGCGCCAAAATGACGGATGCAGCGGCCCTGACCGATGTTGTCAGGGCCGCCTACGCCCCCTTTCGGGAGGCTGGCCTGAACCTGCCCGATGTTGAGGCTGGCATCGACGATGCCATCGTGGAGACGCCGGTTTGGTTGGCTGTCGAACAGGATGTGATCCTTGGAGGGGTCATCGTCCGGCAGTCCGACACAATGATCCAGGTTGAAAATCTTGCGGTCCATCCGGGCGCGTCGGGGCGGGGTGTGGGGAAAGGCCTTTTGCAGACCGTGGAAGACTGGGCGCGGGAACAGGGGGCGCGAGGTCTGCAACTGGCGACCCATGCGGACATGGCCGGAACCGTCGCGTTCTACCGGCGGCTTGGCTGGCGTGAGGTGGGCAGAGAGGGCGCAAAGCTCTATCTTGCGAAGATATTGACTGAAAACGAGCCCTAGGAGAACGACATGACCCTGAACGTCTACCTGTCCGGTGAGATTCATACCGACTGGCGCGACCAGATCATCGAGGGGGCCAAGGGCCTGGATGTGACGTTTTCAGCCCCGGTTACGGATCACGACGCCAGCGATGATTGCGGCGTGTCGATCCTTGGGGCGGAGGACAACAAGTATTGGCACGACCACAAGGGTGCGATGGTCAACGCGATCCGCACCCGCAAGGGGATCGCCGATGCCGATGTCGTCGTCGTCCGGTTTGGCGAGAAATACCGCCAGTGGAACGCGGCCTTTGACGCGGGCTATGCCGCCGCGTTGGGCAAGTCGCTAATCGTCCTGCAGATGCCCGAACATGACCACGCCCTGAAGGAAGTCGACGCAGCCGCGCTTGCCGTAGCGCGGGAACCGTCGCAGGTTGTCGATATCCTGCGCTACGTTCTTACAGGTTCCCTTCCGGGATAAGCGCGGCCCACGGCTGAGGGGAATGCGCGCGCAAAATTACCATGGAAATGTGACAGGCTGCCGTTAAGATCACCGACACGCGGGGCCAATGTGAACAGGCCACGTCAACAACAATATGTGGGGACAAGTATGCTCAAGGAATTCAAGGATTTCATTGCCAAGGGCAATGTTATGGACATGGCCGTCGGGATTATCATCGGCGCAGCCTTCACCGCTATCGTCAGCAGCCTTGTCGCTGACCTGATCAACCCGATCATCGGGCTGTTCACCGGCGGCGTCGATTTCACCAATAACTACGCGGTTCTGTCTGGCGAGGTCGCCGAGGGCGCGAGCCTTGAGGCCGCACGCGAGGCCGGGGCGTCTGTCTTTGCCTACGGGTCGTTCATCATGGCCGTGATCAACTTCCTGATCATCGCTTGGGTCGTATTCATGCTGGTCAAGGCAGTGAACAAGGCCAAGGATGCCGCCGCGAAGGAAGAAGAGGCCGCCGCCGAGGCCGCGCCCGCAGGTCCGAGCGAGATCGACCTGCTGACCGAGATCCGCGACGCGCTGGCCAAGAAGTAAGTCCACCACCACGGAACGGAGAGGGCCTGCCGACCGGCGGGCCCTTTCTATGTGGTGAAGGTCACTTTCAATGCCTTCGGGCCGCGCACGGACAGGCCGGTTTTGTAGATCGGGGCCTCTTCGGCCAGTTCGATCCGGCTGAACCGGTCGAACAATTGGCCAAAGACCACCTCCATGTCGATCCGGGCCAATTGGTTCCCAAGGCAGAAATGGGCGCCGCCGCCAAAGGCCAGATGCCGGTTGGGGTTGCGCCCCACGTCAAAGGTCTCGGGCAGGTCAAAGGCCGCCGGGTCGCGGTTGGCGGCCCCGTAAAGTACGCCGATCCGGTCGCCGCGATGGAAGGTCTTCCCGGCCACCTCGCAGTCTTCCGTCGCATAGCGGTGGAAGAATGGCAGGGGGCTTTCATAGCGAAACATCTCCTGAATGGCGGTCGGCATCAGCCCCCGGTCGTCCCGCAGCCGTCGCATCTGATCCGGGTGGCGCAGGAGCGCGTGCATACCGGACCCCAGAACGTCGATGGTTGACCCGTGGCCCGCCATCAGGATCAACATGCAGGTGGAAATCAGCTCGTCCTCGGACAGATCGCCCCGGTCCAGTGCCCCGATCAGCGAGGTCAGGATGCCGTCGTCTGGTTCCGTCCGGCGCAGTTTCATCAAGTCCAGAAGGTAGTGATAGAAATCGGTGACAGCCTGTTCCGCCTTGGCCTTCTTCGCATCGGTGCGGTCGATATCAAAATAGCTGACGGTATCTTCGGACCATTGCCGCAGCTGGGGGCAGTCTTCATCCGGCACCCCGATTACCCGGCCGATCACATGGCCCGGAATATGGGCCGCGAAGTCGCCGATGAAATCTATGGTCCCCTTGTCCGCAACCTCGTCTACCAGACCCGCCACGAAGGTTTCGATCATGCCGCGCTGACCGGCTAGATGGGTCTTGGTGAATTCTCGAAACACCAGTTTGCGCAGCCGGTCGTGCACCGGCCCGTCACTGTCCAGAAGGCTGAACTGCACGAAGCGTTCGTGGTTTGGCATATCGTGAAAATTCTCGGCCCGTTGCTGGGCGGCGCGGTCCTCGTCTGACATGAAGGCGTCGGATGCCCGGACCATCGTCTTGTCCTGAACGACCCGGTTCACATCTTCAAACCGCGAAACCAGCCAGATGTCGAAATCATCAAACCGAACCGGGCCGGGCTGGGCGCGCAGATCCGCGTAGGCCGGGTAGGGGTCTTGGGCGAAAGCGGGCGAAAGGGGATCGAAGGACGGGGGCAGGTCTGACATGGCTGTATCCATTTTTTCCAAGCATGGCACAGGCCAGATGCAAAAGAGAAGGCCCGCCGGGAGGGTGGCGGGCCTTCTTGTGGTTCGCAGATGCGTTCGGACCTACTTGATCGCCAGTTGCGGCGACAGAACGTCGATCCCAAGGGCCTCGCCAACTGCGTAGTAGGTCAGTTGACCGGCGTGGACGTTCAGACCGTTCAGCAGATGCTTGTCGTCTGCGCAGGCCTGTTTCCAGCCCTTGTTCGCCAGCGCCATCATGAAGGGCATGGTGGCATTGCCAAGCGCGATGGTGGAGGTGCGGGCCACCGCGCCGGGCATGTTGGCCACGCAGTAATGCATGATGCCATCCACGTCATAGATCGGGTCCTGGTGGGTCGTCGCGCGGGAGGTTTCAAAGCACCCGCCCTGGTCGATCGCCACGTCAACCAGAACCGCGCCGGGCTTCAGTTCCGACAGCTGGTCGCGCTTGATCAGCTTGGGCGCGGCGGCGCCCGGGATCAACACGGCACCGATGATCATGTCGGCCTGACGGGCCAGGTCGATGGTGTTGCCGGCGCTGGCGTAGGAGGTCTTGAAGGTGCCGCCAAAGACGTCGTCAAGGTAACGCAGGCGGGGCAGGGACCGGTCCAGAACGGTCACATCGGCGCCCATACCGGCGGCGATCTTGGCCGCGTGGGTGCCGACGACACCGCCGCCGATCACCACGACCTTGGCCGGGCCGACGCCCGGAACGCCGCCCATCAGGACGCCGCGGCCGCCATTGGCCTTTTGCAGGGTCCAGCTGCCAACCTGCGGCGCCAGACGGCCCGCAACTTCGGACATCGGGGCCAGCAGGGGCAGGCCGCCGCGGTCGTCGGTCACGGTTTCATAGGCGATGGCGGTGCAGCCCGAAGCCAGAAGGTCCTTCGTCTGTTCCGGATCGGGCGCAAGGTGCAGGTAGGTGAACAGAAGCTGGCCTTCGCGCAGCATCTTGCGTTCGCCAGCCTGCGGCTCTTTCACCTTCACGATCATGTCGGCGGCGTCGAAGACCTCTTTTGCCGTGCCGGCGATCTTGGCGCCAACGGCGATGTAGTCCTCATCGGCAAAGCCAGCGCCAGCACCGGCGTTGGTTTCGATGGTGACGGTGTGACCGGCCAAAATGGCCTCGTGCGCAGCGTTCGGGGTCATCCCGACCCGGAATTCCTGCGGCTTGATTTCCTTTGGGCAACCGATGTGCATTTGGGCGTCCTCCTCGTCCCCCGGGGCAGGGGGAGTGTTTTCATCTGAACCGACTGTCGCGCGTCCCTATTGCAATTGCTTGGGGATTCTTTGTATAGCGGGACGAAATTTTCGAATGTTTGTGCGTGTATATCGAAAAAGTTAGGAAAGGCGTGCGCGAGATGGAACTGGATCACATTGATCGTCGACTCCTTGAGGCCCTTCAGAAGGATGGCCGCATGTCGAATGCGGAACTGTCCGAACAGGTGAACCTGTCGCCTTCGGCCTGCCACCGCCGGGTTCAGCGGCTGGAAAAGGACGGGTTCATCAAAGGCTATGTCGCGCTTCTGTCGCCGCGCCGTCTTGGCCGCCCGTCGCTGGTATTTGTCGAGATCACGCTCAGCGGGCAGGCCGACGAAATCCTTGATGCTTTCGAAAAGGCCGTGGCGCGGGTTCCGGATGTGCTGGAATGTCACCTGATGGCCGGGTCGGCGGACTACTTGCTCAAGGTCGTTGCGCGCGACACGGACGATTTTGCGCGTATCCACCGACAGTATCTGGCGACCTTGCCGGGGGTGCAGACCATGCAATCCTCTTTTGCGCTGCGCACGGTTCGCCAGACCACGGCCCTTCCGGTCTGAGCGGGCAAAGAAAAACCCCCGTGGCCAGGCCGCGGGGGTAATCCGAATCGTTCTCAGGCGATCAAGGGGTGCTTAGAGCAGACCCTCGCGCTGTGCCTTCTTACGAGCCAGCTTGCGCTGACGGCGGATGGCTTCTGCCTTCTCGCGCGCCTTGCGGATGGAGGGCTTCTCGAAGTGCTGACGCAGCTTCATTTCACGGAAGACACCTTCACGCTGCAGCTTTTTCTTGAGGGCACGAAGTGCCTGATCGACGTTGTTGTCGCGAACGCTAACCTGCATGTGGTTTTCACCACCTTTCTAAGTTGGATTTGCAAAAAGATTGCAGGAGCCGCGCCTATAGCAACTCCCCCGTGGTTTGTCTAGTGTATGCTCCGAAGGAGACCGCTATGGATGCCACCGTGACCGCACCGCAGATTTCCGAACAGAAGCAACGGCTTCTGGATGCGATCCTGCCACACGTTCCGTTTGACGGCTGGACCGACGCCGCATGGGCCGCGGCCCTTGCCGATCTGGGCGTGTCAGAGGCCGAAGGGCGGTTGATTGCGCCGCGGGGCTCTGTCGATCTGGCCGTGGCCTATCATCAGGCAGGCGACGCGGCGATGCTGGACCGGGCAACGGCAGAGGACCTGTCAACGCTGCGCTATTCCGAACGTGTCGCGCGGCTGATCCGCCTGCGTCTTGACGGGGCCGACCGAGAGGTCGTGCGCCGGGGCACGGCCCTGTTCGCCATGCCGCATCACGCGGCCGAAGGGGCGGCGCTGATCTGGGGCACCGCCGATCTGATCTGGCGGGCGCTTGGCGATACCTCGGATGATCTGAACTGGTATTCAAAGCGGGCGATCCTGTCGGGCGTCTACGGGTCGACCGTCTTGTTCTGGCTCGGGGATGACAGTGGTGGGGTGGATACAGATGCCTTCATCGACCGCCGCATTGCCGATGTCATGCGGTTCGAGAAGTTCAAGGCGGACGCGCGGGAAAACCCACTTTTGAAACCCTTCGCCGCCGGGCTTGATCGCCTGTTTTCCGGTGTCCGCGCCCCGGCGGGGCGTGCCGTGCCGGACGATCTGCCAGGGCATTGGTCCCCGTCGACGGGGGGCGAGCAATGATCCCCGAAACCATGCGCGCAATCGAGATTTCCAAGCCGGGCGGGCCCGAGGTTCTGGTTGAAACCACGCGGCCGGTTCCGACACCCGGTGTGGGGCAGGTTCTGTTGCGCGTGGCCTATGCCGGGGTGAACCGCCCCGATGCCCTGCAACGCGCGGGCCTTTACGCCCCACCGCCCACGGCAAGCGACCTGCCGGGACTGGAAGCCTCGGGCGAGGTGGTGGCGGTTGGGTCGGGCGTCGAAGGCGTGGCGAAAGGGGATTTCGTCTGTGCACTTCTGCCCGGCGGCGGCTATGCGGAGTATGTCGTCACGCCTGCAGCGCATTGCCTGCCTGTTCCCGGTGAGTTGACCCTTGAACAAGCGGCCTGCCTTCCCGAGACTTTCTTCACCGTCTGGTCCAATGTCTTCATGCGTGGCGGACTGCGGGGGGGTGAGCGGTTCCTTGTCCATGGGGGATCGTCCGGCATCGGCACAACCGCGATTCAATTGGCGCGGGCCTTTGGGGCACGGGTCTTTGCCACTGCGGGCTCAGACGCTAAATGCGCCGCTTGTGTTGAGCTAGGTGCAGAACGTGCGATCAATTATCGGCAAGAGGATTTCGTGGATGTCCTGCGGGCCGAAGGCGGCGCGAACCTGATCCTCGACATGGTCGGCGGGTCCTATATCGCAAGAAATATCAAGACCCTGGCGGATGATGGGCGGCTGGTCCAGATCGCCTTCCTGCAAGGTCCGAAGGCCGAAATCAACTTTGCTCAGATGATGATGCGGCGGTTGACGATCACCGGCAGCACCTTGCGCCCGCAGTCGGACCTCTCCAAGGCGCGGATCGCGGAAGAGCTGGAGGCGCAGGTCTGGCCGCTGATTGCCGCGGGTCGGGTGGCGCCGGTCATGGACAGTTCGTTCGCGCTGGCCGACGCGGCCAAGGCCCATGCAAAAATGGAAGCCGGGGACCACATCGGAAAGATCGTGCTGAAGGTGGCGGACTAGCGCAGCGGCTGAAACAGGGCGTCATCCAGGGTGCAATCCCGGATCACGTCAGCCCCACAACGGCGCGGTTCCAGCGACCGGTTCAGGCAGATCCGCGCCTCTTGTATCTGGCCGGATCGGCAGGTGATGGTGATCTGGTCTGCCGAAAGGTCCGGATTGTCGCGCAGGAAGGCCTGTTCGACCACCGAAGCCGGCAGGGTCACCGGGTTTTGCAGGCGGCGGAAGAGCTCGGGCCGGACGATCCGGCCATAGGCCTCACGCGAGAGGGCGAAATAATCTTCGGGGGATAGCCCGCTGCACACCCCGTGCTTGCGCCACTGATGCCAGGCCAGCCCGCTGGTTCCCATAATATCGGCCATCGCCCCCGTCTGGCCCCGGCCGGGAGCGTTGAAGCCGGTGCGGCAATAATCCGGCCAGCCCCGTTCGTATTGCGGCCATAGCCCATGCAGGACCCATCCGAACCCGCTGTCCGCATCGCATTGCGGGGAATTGCGCGCATCCCCTTCCAGATCGCACCAGTTGGGCGACCATGACAGGGACAACACGTAATAGTCGAAGTCCCCCGCCGTCCCATCGGCGCGGGCGGCGGAAATTTGCAGGCACAGCAAGAGCAGGGAAATCAGACGAACCATTTTGATCTTTTCACTTGTTCCACGAAAGACTATACAGCGCCCGAGTTCCCCGACAACGAGAACTGGGCCCCTGCGGTCCGCCCCAGATCCGGGGCACGGGGAAGGCATGGATTTAGGAGACGCTTGATGTCTGACAAACCGATCATGGCGAAGGCCACCGCGGTCTGGCTCGTGGATAACACGACCATCACCTTCAAACAGATTGCCGACTTCGTGGGAATGCACGAGTTGGAGATTCAGGGCATCGCCGACGGCGACGTGGCGGTTGGCGTGAAGGGGTTCGACCCGATCGCGAACAACCAACTGACCCAGGAAGAGATCGACAAGGCCGAGGCCAGCCCGCTGCACAAGCTGAAGCTGAAGTTCAACCCCTCCGCCGTGGGCGAGGAAAAGCGGCGTGGCCCGCGCTACACCCCGCTGTCCAAGCGGCAGGACCGTCCGGCTGCCATCCTGTGGCTGGTAAAGTTCCACCCGGAACTGTCCGACAGCCAAGTCGGCAAACTGGTGGGCACCACCAAGCCGACCATCCAGGCGATTCGCGAGCGGACCCACTGGAACATCGGTAACATCCAACCGATCGATCCGGTCGCGCTGGGCCTGTGCAAGCAGTCGGAACTGGATGCCGCCGTGCAGAAGGCCAACGCCAAGAAGGCCAAGGAAGGCGGCGTGATGTCCGACGACGAGCGGCGCAAGCTGGTGTCGACCGAACAGTCGCTGGGCATGGATCCGGAACCGCGGATTCCCACGGCCATTTCCGGGCTTGAAACCTTCACCCTGTCCGACAGCGGTACCGACCCGCGTGGCGACGAGGAGGAAGAAGACGACCGCACCGACAGCGATTTCGCCGATGCCGACAGCTTCTTCAACCTGCCGGGTGACGACGAGGATGATGACGACGACGACCGGTAAACCGGTCTGACGTCGACGATTGAAAGCCCCGGCCATCGCGCCGGGGCTTTTTTGTTGGACCGCTGAAGGTGTGCCCTAGCCGGTTTTCTTGCGCGTGTTCTGAAACCGCCGTGCCAGAAGGATCAGCCCGCCAATCACACCCACAAGAAGATAGTCGATCGCGGGGATGCGGATCACCTCGTTCAGATTTGCCCAGCCCCGGTCCGAATAGATCAGGACAATGGCAAGGGCATAGACCGCGACGAACCCGGCCCGGACGACGCGCGACAGGCCAAGGCCGTGCATCTGGGTGATGACGAAGACGCCCGCAAAGCCGAAGAAGAACATCGGCCAAAATTCCTGCCCCGCCACGAGGGCCACCGTCGTGCCGTGAACCAAAACCGAGACCTCGAGCACAAGCGTCCACCAGCGGTTGGTATGCACACGCGTGAAGACCAGCGCGCCCTGAATCATCAGGAAGAAGGTATAAAGAAACCCCAGAAGGTGGCCGAGCGTGGTTTCCATCGGGTGGAACCAGTAGGTGTAGGTGACGGCCCAGGCGAAATAATAGCCGTGATAGCGGATCAGCACCTGCCGCGCCCCGGCCAGCCATCCGCCGCCGTGGCCGAAGAACAAACCGCGCCGGGGGGCTTCGATGATCAGCACGATCACCAGAAGAAAGATCACCGAAAGCTGGGAGGAAAAGACAGAGGTGTCCTGTGCCAGCCCATCATACCAGACGGCGGTTTGCAGATAGTGCAACAGGCCAAATCCCAGCATTCCGAACAGGCCGATCACGTTGACCGGATGCAGCCGGGTTCGGTCGCGCAATCGGTCCCGGTGTCGTTGGGCCCAGGCGATCAACCCCCAGAAAAACAACTGGTGCAGGGCGTAGAACCCCCAGGCGGTCAGTTGGCCCATCGTGGTTTGTTCTGGCAGTTTCCAATAGTACCACGCGGCCCCCTGATCCGGCAGAAGATCGACCTGCGACAGGATAGGTTCCAGCAAAAGGATCGCGGCCGTCAGAGCACAGGCTGCAATGACGGCGATCCAGAATGTGCGCCAAAGGGGGGAAAGTGTCATATGGCCCTCAGTTCACTTTACGGGTGATACGGGGACGCAGGCCCTTTCGGATCAGAAATCGACGGAAACGCCGGGCAGGTTCAGCGACTTGATCAGGTCGCGCAACTCCTGCCGGGCAGCCACGTTCGAGATATTCAACTGGGTCACCCCGACATCGCGCAGGTCCAGAAGGGTCAGGCCGCGGGGAAAGAGTTCGCGGAAGATCACCCGTTCATTGAAGCCCGGGGCAGTGCGGAACCCGATCCGGCGCGACAGCTTGTTCAGCGCCGCTTCCATCTTTTGCTTGTTGACCATGTTCTGTGCGCCAAGACGGTTGCGCACCACGACCCAGTCGATCGGCGGAAGGCCGGCCTGTGCCCGAAGTTGGCGGGCGTTCCAGACCATTTCCGAATAGACCGATGGGCCGGTGATATTCTCGCCCGCGCTGTCCACATGGGCGAGCAGGTCGAAGTCGATGAAACTGTCGTTCAGCGGTGTGATCAGCGTGTCGGCCAGCGAATGCGCAACCTGACTAAGCCGGGTGTGCGACCCGGGGCAGTCGATCAGGATGAAATCCACGTCAGGTTCCAGCCCTGCGACCGCTGCGGACAGCCGGTGGTCGAAGACGTTTTCGCCCGGCTTCAGGCTGGCCTGATCAATCTCGGGCAGTTCATGATAGCTGGGCGACGGCAGGTCGAGCCCTTCAGCCGCAAGGAAGGCCTGCCGGTTCTGGACATAGCGCCCCAGCGTCTTTTGCCGCAGGTCAAGGTCCAGCGTGCCGACTTTGTGCCCCATCCGGGCCAGCGCCGTGGCCACGTGCATGGAGACGGTCGACTTTCCCGCGCCGCCCTTTTCATTGCCCACTACGATGATATGCGCCACTGCCTGATCCCCGTTGTTCCTGCGCCGACACTATATGTTGGGCTAGGACCCGGGAAAAGCGCTGGCGTTGCTGCGCCTGCAAAATATCGGGGGTTGACTTGTTTGTGCATCAGCCCCATTTGCAGCCAGTCCGAACACCACTGCCGCGTGAGCAGTGCGCCCCCGGATGGGGCTGCGAAGGTGACGGACATTCTGGTTCCCACGGTCACGCAGGGGTGCCGCGTTCTGGCGGTTTGGGGCAATCCGGCCCTGCATCAGCCCAGCGCGCAACCCATCACCCCGCCGCGATGTCGCGGTTCGGGGACCGAAAGGACTGTATTGATGGATTTTGATATGCTGGGGCTTTCGCCCCGTCTTGTGTCCAAGCTTGAAGAGCTGGGCATCAAGGACCCAACCCCGATTCAGGCGCAGGCGATCCCGCATGCCATGAACGGCCGCGACGTGATGGGCCTTGCCCAGACCGGGACCGGCAAGACCGCCGCTTTTGGCCTACCCATGCTGAACGCGCTTCTGTCTGACGGCGGGCGGCCGACGCCAAAAACGGCGAAGGCGCTGGTGCTGGCACCGACGCGCGAACTGGCAAAGCAGATCGCAGATAACCTTGCCGCGTTTTCCGAAGGCACTCATCTGAAAACCGTTCTGGTCGTCGGCGGGGCCGGGATCACCGGGCAGGCGCGGCGGCTGGAAAAAGGCTGTGCGGTTCTGGTGGCGACGCCGGGCCGGTTGCTCGATCTGATCGACCGGGGCGCGGTGCGCCTGAACGAAACCCGCTTCCTTGTGCTGGACGAGGCCGATCAGATGCTCGACCTTGGGTTCATCCATGCGCTGCGCAAGATCGCCCCGATGCTGGCGGCAGAACGGCAGACGATGCTGTTTTCCGCAACCATGCCCAAACAGATGAACGAACTGGCGCAGACCTATCTGACCGATCCGATCCGGGTGCAGGTCAACCCGCCGGGACAGGCTGCCGACAAGATCGACCAAGGTGTGCACTATGTCGCCAAGGCGGCCAAGATCGACCTGTTGATCGAACTTCTGGACAAGCACCGGGACGAGCGCGCGCTGGTCTTCGGCCGGACCAAGCACGGTATGGAAAAACTGTCGCGCATGTTGGCGGCCAAGGGCTTCGGCGTGGCTGCGATCCACGGCAACAAAAGCCAGGGGCAGCGGGACCGCGCCATCAAGTCGTTCAAGGATGGCGAGGTGAAGGTTCTGGTGGCAACGGATGTTGCCGCGCGCGGGATCGACATTCCGGATGTCCGGCACGTCTATAACTTTGAACTACCCAACGTGCCGGAAAACTACGTGCACCGGATTGGGCGGACGGCCCGGGCCGGGGCGGACGGCATGGCCATTGCCCTGTGTTCACCTGATGAAATGGGCGAAATGAGGGATATCGAAAAGGTGCTCAAGGCGCCGATCCCGGTTTTGTCCGGGCGTGCGTGGGAACGTGCGGAAGAGCCTGAGAAGCCCAAGGGCGGTGGCCGCGGCCGCGGTGGACCGCGCCGTGGTGGTCAACCCATGGGCGGCGCAGGCAAGCCGGCCCGCATGTCCAAGCCGGGCGCGTCCCGGCCCCGGCGGAACCGCGCCCAGTCGCGAAGCGCCTGAGCCTAACCAGACTGCCGGTCCCGGAACATCTCCGGGTCCGGCCGCCTGTCGTCATTCGCCGTCGATACCTCAATCCGGGCGCGACCGTTGCGCTTGGCGGCATAAAGCGCGTCGTCGGCAAGCCGCATGAGCGTATCCAGATCGTCGCCATGGTGGGTCTGGACCGCGCCGAGCGAAACGGAAATCGTCAGATGTTCAAACGATGGGCCGCCTGAATAGGGGATCGGTTGAAGCATCGGCATGATGATGGAACGGGCCTGTTGGACGGTCGTGTCGCGCAGGTAGACGCCGAATTCCTCGCCGCCAAGACGGCCGACGATGTCGTCGGTCCGCAGGCTTCGTCGCAATCTGTGTGCAATCGAGATCAGGCACTTATCCCCGATTTGGTGGCCGTAGGTGTCATTGACCCGCTTGAAATGATCCGCGTCGAGTAGAATGAGGACGCCCCGCATGTCCTGTTGCAGCGCAGAGCGCACCTGCGACATGAACCAGCGGCGGTTCGGCAGGTTGGTCATCGGGTCGGTTCGGGACTTCAGCGAGAGTTCGATCTGAAGTCGGGCCTGTTTGCGCACCAGAAGAAAGAAAAGAACGACAAATGGCGTGCCCACACAGATTGCGCTGGAGGCCAGATATCCGGCGGGCAACAGCCACGCGCCGAAATAGATGCGTGAGAACAGGAAGTTCAAGGCGACGATAACGGCCGTAAACGACGCAACTTTCGCCGCAGTATCCTTCCATCCCCGCGGCACCATTGCCTTGTAGAACCAATGTAACATCACCACCCCGAGCAAACCTCCCCAAACCCTCGGACAAAAGAGTTAACAAACGGTTTGCGGGAGCGACCCGAAATGAAAAACGCCGCCCCGAAGGGCGGCGCTTCCAAACATTTCTGTCGATCGGCTTAGAAGCCCAGACCGGCGTACTTGTTCTTGAACTTCGACACGCGGCCGCCGGCATCCATCAGGCGGGTGCCGCCACCGGTCCAGGCCGGGTGCACGGAGGGGTCGATGTCGAGCGACATGGTGTCGCCTTCCTTGCCCCAGGTCGATTTCATCTGAATCACAGTGCCATCGGTCATCTTGACGTCGATGATGTGGTAGTCGGGATGGATATCCTTTTTCATCGGTCGTCCCCTTATGCTTCGGCGCTATCAAGCGGCTTGTAGTTCGACACTTCGGCGATACGGGCGGATTTGCCGCGGCGCGAGCGGAGGTAGTACAGCTTGGCGCGACGGACGCGGCCACGGCGGACAACCTCGATCGAGTCGATGTTGGTGGAGTAGAGCGGGAACACACGTTCCACGCCTTCACCGAAAGAAATCTTGCGAACGGTGAACGAACCGGCAATGCCCTTGCCGTTCTTGCGGCTGATGCAAACGCCTTCGTACATCTGTACGCGCGAACGCGAGCCTTCGGTCACCTTGTAGCCAACGCGAATGGTGTCGCCGGCCTTGAAGTCGGGAATGGTCTTCCCGAGCGAGGCGATCTGTTCCGCCTCAAGCTGTGCGATCAGGTTCATCTGATGCGCTCCTATCTATGCTCACGGTTGTTCCGTGAAGTTTCTCGCGTCCTCAGAGCTCTTGGTCTTCTTCCGGGTCCGCACGTGGCGCCCGCCAGAGGTCAGGTCGTCATTCCTAGTTCGGGTTCTTCCGGGCCAGGCCCCGCCGAAGAAAGCGGGTGGTGATCCAACAGAACACAGGTCCAGTGGCCGATTCCGGCCCCGGACTGGCGCCGTATAGGCCCCGGCGCCCTTGTGATCAAGGGCTAAAGCGTCAGGTGGCGGGCCCGTGCGCCGCGTTCGATGGCCGCCGCGTGCAGCCGGTCGATGTTCAGCTCGTAACGGATTTCTTCAAGAAGCCGGCCTTCGCGGTCTTCGATCCGCCCGTCGGCCGCCGCCACGTCACAGGCAAAGGCATAGGCGGTTTCCCAAAGGCGTTCGGGAAGCGCATCGCGCACCAGCCCGAACATGGCGTCCAGACCGTCTTCCTGATCTAGAAGGTCAAAGACCATGTGGGACACCCGCGGCAGCCGGTCGGTGTCGTAATCCCCGAAGATCGGAAGGTGGTTGATCACGTTGTTGATCTTCACCAGTTCCGATGTCCGCATATCGGAATCAGAGGCCGACACGGTCAGCATGAGAGCGACGAGCGCATCCTGCGGCGTCAGCGGTGTTTCGATCGTCATGCGGCTGTCTCCTATCCGGCGTCCCCTTCATTTATTGACGCCAAGCGCCCCCCGCAATAGGGAGTGCGCCTGAAGTGCACCATGGGGGTGCGCC
This sequence comes from Loktanella sp. IMCC34160, assembly GCF_004145845.1. Lineage (GTDB taxonomy): Bacteria > Pseudomonadota > Alphaproteobacteria > Rhodobacterales > Rhodobacteraceae > SELP01. The sequence goes on from NZ_SELP01000008.1 coordinate 91,471, forward strand.
AAGCTGAAAAGAGAATGACGATGTCCGATCTGCGCGACGCCGCGATGAGTTCGAAAGCCTGGCCCTTTGAAGAGGCCCGGGCGCTGCTCAAACGTGTGGAAGCATCGGGCAAGAAAGAGGTGCTTTTCGAAACCGGCTATGGCCCGTCCGGCCTGCCGCACATCGGCACCTTTGGCGAGGTGTTGCGCACCACGATGATCCGCCGCGCCTTCGAGGTGATCTCGGACATCCCGACCCGTCTGATCTGCTTCTCGGATGACCTTGACGGGATGCGCAAGGTGCCGGGCAACGTTCCCAATCAGGACATGCTGGCCCAGCACATGCACAAGCCGCTGACTTCGGTGCCGGACCCGTTTGGCACCCACGAAAGCTTTGGTCACCACAACAATGCCATGCTGCGCCGGTTCCTCGATACCTTCGGGTTCGAGTACGAGTTTTATTCGGCGCGTGAATTCTACCGCTCGGGTCAGTTCGACGAAGTGTTGAAGCGGGCGGTTGAACGCTATGACGAGGTGATGAAGGTCATGCTGAAGTCGCTGCGCGAAGAGCGGCAGCAGACCTATTCCATCTTCCTTCCAATCCATCCGGAAACCGGCCGCGTGCTGTATGTTCCGATGAAGTCGGTGGATGCCGAGAACCACACCATCACCTTTGACGATGAAGATGGGCGTGAATGGACGCTGCGGGTCACAGGCGGCAACGTAAAGCTGCAGTGGAAGCCTGACTTTGGCGCGCGCTGGGCCGCGCTGGACGTCGATTTCGAGATGTATGGCAAGGAGCACGCGACCAATACCGCGATCTATGACCGCATCTGCGAAATTCTGGGCGGGACCAAGCCGAACCACTTCAGCTATGAACTGTTCCTTGATGAGCAGGGCCAGAAAATCTCGAAGTCGTCCGGCAACGGGGTGAGCATCGACGAATGGCTCACCTATGCCTCGACCGAGAGCCTGTCGTATTTCATGTATCTCAAACCCAAGACAGCCAAGCGGCTGCACTGGGATGTGATCCCGAAAATGGTGGATGAATACCACCAGCAATTGCGCGCCTATGCGACGCAGGATGCGGCGGGCAAGGTCAACAACCCGGTCTTCCACATTCACGGTCACAACGTCCCGGCCTCGACCATGGTGGTGCCGTTTGCGATGCTTCTGAACCTTGCCGCCGTGTCTGGCGCGCAGGAGAAGGACAAGCTGTGGGGGTTCATCCAGCGTTACGCCCCCGACGCCAGCCCCGAGGGTAATCCGGATCTGGATCAGGCCGCCGGTTTTGCGATCCGCTATTTCAACGACTTCGTGAAACCGACCCGCACCTTCCGCCTGCCGACCGATCAGGAGCGAGCAGCGCTGGAAGATCTGGTGGCTTGCCTGCGGGACGAGCAGACCGCACTAGCCGCGATCGCCAAGAAGAACGCTGCTGCCGGAACCCCGGACGAGGCGCTTCCACAAGTGAACTGGGCGGACGAGGAATTCTTGCAATCCATCGTCTTCGCGGTGGGCAAGAACCACGGGTTCGAACCGCTCCGCGCGTGGTTCTCGTGCCTGTACGAGGTGCTTCTGGGCGCGTCGCAGGGTCCGCGTTTTGGCGGGTTCATCGCGCTATACGGGATCGAGGAAAGCATTGCCCTGATCGAATCCGGCCTGCGCGGCGAACTGGCAGCCTGACCCCAAGACTGAACCAATTTGGGCCTTCCGGCGTATCCTGATAGGATCGGGACACGATGGGAGGCCCAAATGCTACGTCTGACTGCCTTGCTCGCCCTGCTGGCCGTGCCGGTTGTCGCGCAGGACCGCGGCGCCATCGAAGCCGTGATCAGCGATCAGATGGACGCCTTTACAGAGCGTGATCTGAACGGGGCATGGACCCACGCAAGCCCGATGATCCAGCGCCTGTTCCAGTCGCCAGAGAATTTCGGCCTGATGGTCCGGCAGGGCTATCCCATGGTGTGGGACAATGAGGCGATCCGGTTCATGGAGCTGCAGGAGGCCGACGGGGGCTGGTTGCAGGATGTTCTTGTCGAAGACGCCTCTGGCGCGGTCCATATGCTGGAATACCTCATGATCGAGACCCCGCAGGGATGGAAGATCAACGGCGTTCGCCTTCTTCCCGCCCCCGATCTGGGCGTCTGATCCCCGTCCGCGTTGCGCCCCCTACCGTGACGGTGCCCCAAGCCCGGTTTCACCATTGATTGCTACCCCTGAGGCGCGAGGGCCCCGCAGGACGCGGCGGCCCATGGTCGAGGATTTGGCGGGCGGGGTCCAACCGGCGGGCCGGGCAATTCTGCCCGTCCCTGGGACCCCGCCCCTGTGAAAGGGGAACCTTCGAATGAACAAGGCAATTACCGACGGGCTGGTCCTGATGCCGCCGCCCTTTGTGAACGGGCTTGAAGTGTGGTCGACGGGGGATGGCACGCCGGGGTCGGATACCTATGCCACATCCGGAACCGGGGCCTTTGTTCCCGCCGACGCGAATTTCGCGGGCTGTCTGGAAATCGTCAAGACGACCGCCACGACCAAGCTGCGCTATATGGGCGAAACGACGATCCTTCCCGGGTGCTATTTGCAGGTCCGCGCGCGGGTCAAGGCCGTGTCGGGGCCGTTGCCGGCGGTTCGGATCGCGGGCTGGGCCGGTGGCGCGGGTGGGGCGCATGTGCCGGGGTTGACCGAAACCGCGCCGTCCGTGCAACTGACCACCTATGGTGAGGTTGTCGAGGTGTCCGCGATCATCGGCACCGGGTTCCGCACTGGCGTGGATATGACCTGGCCCGATGCGATCTATGGGCATCTCGGGCTGGACCTGACCGGTCCGAACGGTGGGGTCGTCCGGATCGACGATATCGAGATCGAGGATGTGACCAACGTCTTCATCCGCGACATGATCGGCTTTGTCGATGTCCGAGACTATGGCGCGATGGGGGACGGCGTGACCGACGACAGCGCCGCGTTCGAAGCCGCCGATGCCGACGCCTTTGGCCGCGAGGTTCTGGTGTCCGAAGGCACCTATTTCCTGGGTGACCATGTCACCATCGAAAACCAGATCCATTTCGCGGGCACGGTTACCATGCCCGACGACAAGCGGCTGATCCTGCAGAAGAACTTTGACTTCGAAACCTATTTCGACGCCTTTCAGGACGAAGAACTGGCGTTCAAGAAATCGTTTCAGGCGCTTCTGAATTTCTCGGATCACGACACGCTGGACCTTGGCGGACGGATCATTTCGCTGTCGGCGCCGGTTGATATGCAGGCGGCCGAAGGGGCGAAGACCACCTTTGAGATCCGCCGCGTGATCCAGAACGGGCAGTTGCGCCCGGTGGCCGGGCCGAATTGGGACCCGGATGTCGTGACGTCGCAGGCGACCTATTCCTCGGCCACGCCCTACCAACTGACCAACGTTGCCAATATCGCCAGCATCGCGGTTGGCTCGCTGGTCGAAGGCAATGGCGTCGGACGCGAGGTCTATGTGCAGGCGGTCAATTTGGCGCAGCAGTCCCTGACGCTGAGCCAGCAGATCTATGACGTGGACGGCAGCCAGATCTTCACCTTCACCCGGTTCAAGTACCTGATCGACCTGTCCGGTTTCGCCAAATACTCGCGGCTGCATTTCGACAATATCGAATTCTACTGCGATGGCGAGGCGAGCGCCGTGATGCTGGGTCAGGATGGGTCGCTGATGCAGTTTCGCGATTGCTATTTCAGCAAGCCGCGCAACCGAGGCATCACCAGCATCACCAGCATCGCCCGTGCCTGTCAGGGAATGATGATCGACCGTTGCGAATTCATTTCCAACGAACAGACCGCCCCCGACCAGACGCGGATTTCGGTCGGGGTCAACGCGAACGCCAACGACGTGAAAATCCGCGACTGCCGCCTCGTCCGGTTCAAGCACTTCGCCGTGCTGGGTGGAACCGGTAGCATGATCGTGGGCAACCACTGTTTCCAAGGCGACAATGAAACCGACGGGCTGCGTCAGGCCGGGTTCGTCTTTACCCGCCCCAACAGCAAGACGATCTTTACCGGCAACTACATCGACAACTGTTCGATCGAACTGACCAACGAACACGACGCCACCCCCGACCTTGGGGCGCAGTATTCGTTTGGCGGGATGTCGATTACCGGCAATATCTTTACCGCCGCCGATGTGGCCCCCTGGTTCAGCTGGATCGTGATCAAGCCGCATGGGGTGGGGCAGTTCATCCACGGGCTTTCGGTGTCGGGCAATGTGTTCAAAACGCTGGACGGGGCGATTGAACGGGCTGAACGGATCGACACCAGCATCGCCGATCTCGACCGGACAAGGTTCCGCAACGTCTATTTCCAGAACAACACCTACACGGCCGTCAATACAGTGACCGAGAACCCGGTCAGCGTGAACCACAAGGAAAACTCTGAATCGGTCGCGTGGACGGTCGACACCGCTGGTCGCCTGCCGTTCGAAGGCTATGCCCGATTTGTCGAGTCGGTGATGCCAATGGGCGCGCTGACGGCGGTTGGCGGCGCGCGGGTCTATGAACTGCCCTATGCAGAGGTTCGGGTCGGCCCGAACGAGGATCAGGTCAACCTGCGGTTTGGCACCGCCTGCAAGGGCGAGGTCCAACTGAGGGTACGCTGCGACTGGATGGATTGATCACGCGACCCCGCTGAAATTTGAAAGACCACATGCCCCGGCCCGGTATAGGCTGGGGCATGTTGATTCTGGCCCTTGTCCTGTCTGCCATTTGCGTTGTCGTTGCGGCAATCCATCTATTGTGGGCGCTGGGCCGGTGGTTTCCTCTTGGGGATGAACGGCGCATGGTCGCGGCCGTCGTCGGCTTTCGCGAGGCGACACGGATGCCCGGCCCCATTCCATGTTCCCTGGTCGTGGTCGCCCTGCTTTTCGCGGCATCCGCGCCTTGGTGGGGGGACGGGATGGTTCGGCAGGTCATCCTTTGGGCCAGCGCCGCTGTCTTCGGGGCGCGGGGTGTGCTTGCCTATACGCGCTGGTGGCGGTGGCTGACCCCGCAAGAGCCCTTTGCCAGCAACGACAGGCGATACTACGGGCCGATGTGCCTGTTGTTGTCGGCGGGATACCTTGTGCTTGCGATGAACTAGCCCCTTTTTCGGACGGGCACGCGCCGGTCGGGCCCGGACCAGAAAGAAGGCGGCAATCGCGCCCGGGGGATGTTTGGCTTGCGCGATCTCCTCAAACCATGAAAAACAAACAGTATTGTATGTTGTGTGCTGTCGTGCCGAAGTGTTTTGCGATAGAAATTTCTTGAAGCGGAAGGGTCTGCCGGACGTGAAACCAATTGTCTTTCTTCATCTCCCGAAGACTGCGGGGCAAACGATCCACCATGCCCTTGGCACCATCTGTGGCGAAGAGAAGATTGCGCCGTTCCGGCTTCAGTCGCAGGTATCCGGCCCCACCAGCTTTCCGCGGGGATATATCCTGCACTCCGGCCATCTGCATTGGGACGGGCTCGAGGCGATGCTGCCACAGCCCTTTTCCTTCTCGGTGATCCGCGATCCCAAAGAGCGCTTTGCCTCCTTCTATTTCTACATGCGCAAGAAGATCCGGGATCAGGTCGCCAGCGGCAACCCGGTCCGCAACCACGGCATTCACGCGGCCCTGACCGAGCCGGTGGAATGCTTCTTCTTCAATCAGGACGATGACCTTTCCGTCCGTATTCGTCTGGCCTGGGCAAACCGGACCCTGACCTATTTTGCCCTGCGCAAACTCGAGCGCCGGAAAGAGGACCAGCGTCTTGAACTGGACGATCTGGTAACGGCGGCCCTGTTGAACGCCGAACAGCTCTCGGCGATCTACGATTTCGAAGATCTGTCGCCGTTGGAGGCGGATATCGAACAGCTTTGGGGGCAACGCCCGGACATCGTCGGCCAGAACACCAACAGGGGTCCGCTCACGCAGGGTGTATCGCGATGGGCCAGCCTGTTGGATGAACTTGGGTCCGACCGGCTGGCACGGGGGATGGAAAGTTTTGTCGACGAGGACGAGATATTCCTCGGCAAGCTGCGGGCGCAGGGCGATGGCAGCGACGGCAGGATAACCGGTTCGGGCGTCGCGACCTCCTAGGGCGCGATATCAAGCGCGCGAAGAAAGTCCCGGATACGGCGAATCCGTTCCTGAACGGTCTCGATGCCGATGGGCGTTGCCTTCTCAAAGCGGTCATCATCCAGAAGCCCAAGCTCCGCCGCGCCCTGTAAATTGCTGATCGGGGCGGTCAGACGGTCGCGGATGGTCGTGAAATGAGGCCCGGCCAACAGGCCAAAAGCCTTGTCTTCCGGGCGCGAAGTTTCACCCAAGGCGCGCAGGATTGCCGCATGTTGCACCACGGTTCGCGGCGCGTTGTTCAGGACGGCCAGCGCGGCGATGGTCAGATCGTCGGGGCTGACATTGGAATGCTTCTGGTCAGCGGGCAGACGGTCCGGGTCCGCCCCGATCGTGGTCAGAAGATCGCGGACGATCCCCCCTTTGGCGCCTCGGAAGGACCGGACGTTGATCGCGTCCCGACCATAAACCTCTGCCCAACGGTCGATGACGACAGTGTAATCCACGACCCTGTCGTAATTCAGCGCATCCATGAACTCGGCCACGCCCATCGAACAGCGCGATTCAGAGCTTTTCACATGCTGCTTGTAACCCGAAAGAAACCGGTCCAGCGGCGCGCGAAAATAGGCGATGACCTCGACCTGCCGCGCAGGAAGGAGGGTGGCCAGCTTCTGGATCTGATTGACCTTCAGGAACCGGAAGTTCTCGCTCGACAGGAACACGGTCGCCCCGTCGAACCGGTCCTGCCAGATCGGCGCAACGGTTTCGAGATCGAATTTCGTGCGTGGCGGCTTGCCCCGAGGCTGGGAAAGCCAGGTCTGCAAGGCATGGTGCCCGGTCGTCGTGATGGCGCCATCGTCGGGATAGTTGATCCCCTGCCGGGCCAACCCCTCGCGCTGGGCAAAACAATAGTCCTGAATCGACGTCGTGCCGGTCTTGTGGTCGCCAATATGCAGGATCAGCCGATCAAGCATGTCTTGCCCCGAACATCAGATTTCCAAGCCTTCCTTGGAACCATAGCGCGTGTAATGGGCAGCGGCACTGTCAAACGCGTTGATGCTCGCTTTGCGAAGACGGGGGTTGCGGCCGATATAGCCCGAATAGGTAAACCCGGTCGGCAGGTCATAGTCGGTCGGGCGGCCCTCGGCCTGACCGTATTTCAGATAGTGCTGGATCGCCTCGACCTCGGTTACCCGTTCGGCCTTGATCACATCCCGGTTCAGGAACAGGTAGCGCCGCCAATCGAACCCTTTCGGAACATCCTTGAACTCGGTCTTCCGGTCGATCCAATCGGCGAAAAGCCCGACGTTCATCCGCAGGATGCGCGGATATTCCTCTGCCGGGGCACCGTGAATGAAGATGCGCTTCCAGAATGCAAACATCCGCATGAAATCGGGATGGTCGATGATCGGCCCATCCATATGTTTGTTTGTATAGGGCAGGGACAGGCCCCAGACCGCATCGGCATTGATCTCGATACAGCGGCGATAGAAATCGAAGACCTCTGGCCCAATCGGATTGCGGTAGAAGTATTTCCAGGCGGGCAGCATCGCGCGCTTGAAGCCCAGCCGCATGGCTTCGGTGAAGTCCTCGACCGAATAGCACTGGATCACGGTCTGCTCGATCTCGCCGTGTTCCTCGATAATCCGCCGAAGTTCCTGCGCGACCGACTTATAGGCATCCTTGGTCGGCTTGATGTCGCAAACAAGGGCCTTGCCGGCGCGTGTGGCGCGGCGAACGACCTCTTCGGCGCCAATCGGGGTCAAGGTGCCGTCGAAACGGGTTTCAAGGAAATCGGCAACTTTCGTATCGGCGAACCCGGTCTCTAGCCCGTAACGGGGTTCAAATGTGTCATGGGCGACGATTAGTCCGTCCTTGCCCATGCAGAAATCCATCTCGACGATGTTCGCGACATCCAGCGCCGCCTCCATCGCTTCGCGACTGTTCGAGGCGTGAAGGCCGTTGAAATTCCCGCCGCCGTGGCCAATCAGCCGGTTCTTTGCGAAAAACAGATTGCGTCGATGGCGCGGGGTCCGGGGGCGTTCGGGCGCGGGGCTGACCCCGGCCAGCGGCGGTTGCCGCTTTTCCTCGCAGGTCAGGGTGATCTGGTCGGCAATCGCGTTGGTTGCCTCTGTGGTGATGTAGGTCCCGGCAAGGATCCGGTCGCGGCAGTCCGACATCATGGCAAGCGTCGCCGCGTTGCCCGACGTCGCGCGCGTGATGGCATCGACAAGCCCCTCAGGGCGGCACGGCAGCCCCCCGCAGAAGTGTTCGGCGGTTCCGGCTGACAGTGGCAGGTCGAACAACACCGCCGTGTTGTCCGGGTATTCCTTGAGCAGAAGCTGCACGACAGGTTTGCCCAGCGCCGCGGCCTCGTAGATCGTCGACGACAGATCCGAGACGACGACATCGGCGTGTTTCATCAATTCGGTGGTGATCCCGTTGATGTTGCGGACGGTGTTCAGGCGGTCCATCGGCAGATGCGCGGTTTCCGGATGGAAAGACGCAACATGGTTGTCGACTTTCTGCATTTCCTCGATTGCAAGGATCATGTCGTCATTGGCGGTGATATGCCATGTCGGCGCGAACAGGACGATTGGCTTTGCCGGGTCCAGCTTGGCCTGGGCGCAGACCTCTGCCCGTGTCATCTTTGGGTCGGACAACAGATCTTCGGACTTGATAAAGCCCGCGGCCCGCGCCTTGCCCAGGGTCTCGTCCCCGTCAAAGATCGCTTGCAGGGCGCGCACATGGTCCGGGCCGGCGGTCAGGATCACGTCGAAGAAATCGAACCGTTCCCGCGACCCAAGGAACCATTTCAGATGGCTGGCGCCGTGGTCGATCAGCACCCGCTTGTTCCGGTCATATTCGGGAAAAGGCGGGTTGATGGGTTTGTTGAAATAGACAAGGACGTCCGCGTCGATCTTGCGCGGCAGCGCGTTCTCCTTGGTCAGGATCGGGGCCACGTTGCGCGCGGTAAGCTGGTTCACGATGGTCAGAGCGCAGTCCATGTGCTTGTCCAGATAGGTGTCGCCGAACAGGGCCCGGCCGCAGCGTGCCATCTGCTTGATCTCGGTCTTGATCAGGGTCGAGGAGATCCCCTCGGTCCGGGGCAGGTAGCGGACATCGCAGCTGACCCAATCGAACTTGCCGGCCCAGTCGTCTCCCATGACAAGAAGGTCGGCGTCGTATCGTTTGACGTAGTCGTCCTTCAGTTCCAGCGACTCTTCCAGAAACACCTCGTCCACGTACTTCAGGTCCGCCACATAGGCGAGCCGCTGCGCCTCGGGAAAGACGGTCCGCTTGCCCTTGCGGTCATTCAACTGGTCGCTGGAAACCCCGACGATCAGGTAGTCACCTTCGGCCCGCGCGCGTTGCAGAATGCGCAGGTGTCCTTCGTGCAGCAGGTCGAAGGTGCCGAACGTGATGACTTTCTTCATTAAATCGCCCCTTCGGACCAAGCCGTCAGATCTGCCATTCTTCGCCCCAGAAGTCCTGCCATTTGGTTCCCGCGTGACGCGAAATGACGGTTTTGGTTGCATTGATCCACTTGTCGTCCTTCCGGTCGGGTTCGGCGGTCGCGAAAACACTTTGGGTCGTATTCAGCCCCCCCTCGACCGTCTGATAGAAGTTGTAAAATCCGATGAGGCGATCGCGGTGAAGGCCACTGAACGGATGATGGGCGGCAATGGCAAGCAGCACATCGAAATCTTCGAGGCGCTCAAGGGACTCGTCATAGCGCAATAGCGACTGGTCGATGCGGCCTGTATGGAACATGTAGCTGTGCAACGGCAGGAAGTTTCCGCGCAGCAGGTCTCGCTTGGTCTTCTGGCTGATATGGAAGACGTCTTTGACGTTGCGAAGATAGGTCTGTCCGTCGTCGTAGTAGACATCGGCGCAGTGGATATCCGCGTAGGAGACCGCGAAATCCGCCATCAGAAGCGGTTCAACAAGCACCTGTAGGGCATGCTGGAACCAGATGTCATCGAAATCAATGAAGCAAAGGAACTCTGCCATCCGCTGGGCATAGTGCCGCTCGACGATCCGGTTCAACAGCCGGGACCGCAGGTCCGCCCGCTTGGGGTTTGGCAAGCTGTCAATTTCGATCGTAAAGCCCGAACCGTCGAGGGCCGCGAGCGCGGCTGCCCGGCAGGTTGCTTGCTCGGGTTTGGAGAAACCCTGAAGCGCAAGGTGAACATGAACCCGCACACCAGCCTGCGCGGCAATGCTTTGCAGGCAGCGTTCAAGCAGCGCCATCTTGCCGAAGTCGTGAAACCGCACGCCAACGGTAATCAGCGGCAAATTCGGGTCATGCACCGGCCCCGATGCATGCAAAATGTCCTGACCCGATTTCTTGGCGGGCCCTTTCGCGGCGCGGTCTTCTACACGCGCTGAACGTTTGGTGGATGCAGGTCGTTTCATGCGCATCCCACCCTCAATGGTTCCAAAACCGGGAGTGCGCAAAGCGCTCCTGACGCATCAGATCGGCGATCTGACCCGGAATATCCGGAACGGTTTCGGGTGGCGAAGGCAAATCAACGATGTCGAAACCCCGGCGCAGCATTTCCGACCGGATCAGGCGGGCGCGCTGCACGTTGCCCCATTTCATGCAGAGATACCAAGTCCCGACCATCATTCGCCCCGCACGCCAGTTTTCCGGCGTGTGTAGTCGTCCGCTCGTATCGTGATAGTAACGGCCCCTGGGCGAGACATACAACCGCACGCCAGCCATCCTTGCCCGGAACGACAGGTCAGTGTCCTCGCAATACATCGGGAACGCCGGGTCGAAGCCGCCGGTTCTGCCATAGGCTTCCGCGTCCAGAAGAAAGGCCGCCCCCGAAACCCACTCGGTTTCGCCGGTGACCGGGTGATACCATTTGGGGTGGGAAACTGGTTCGCAATCCATCTCGATCAGGGCGGGATGTTCCTTTGCGACGGCGAACTTCAGGACCTGCTCGACCGCGTTCGGCAGCAGGTATCCGTCCGGATTCAGGCCAAGGTAGTGTGTCGCGCCCGTGGCAAAGCCATGTTCCATCAGCCCGTTGTGACCAATTGCAAAGCCGGGATTGTCGGGATGCTGTTCGATGTGAAGCCCCACGTCCGGGCACAATCCTGCGATCCAGTCCAGATCCGATCGTTCGGGGGAATTGTCGAAGATGCAAAGCGTGGTGCGGAATGGGCGCTGGGCGGCGTTGGACTGCACGGACCGCACGAGGCGCTCGACCTCCTCCCGAGGATTGCGGAACAGCACCACGCCAATCGCGAGGGCCACGGAGGACAGATCTGCGGCAACCTCGCGCTTTGGTCGGTCAAGTCGCAGTCCGGTGAAACCTGTGGCCGCGAAAGGCCCATCCTGCGCTATCAGCAATTCGTAGTCGTTGACGTAGCTATCCACCGGGACCAGCAACCGGTGAAGGTGCTGCCCGTTGCGCAACCGGTTCTGGAACAGCCCATCGTGGAAAAGATGGGCAACCGGATGGTGCGGGGACTGGCCCAGCACATCGTGCTGCGCCGTCGAATAGGCATGGACGTCAAATTGGAAAAGTTCGGCAAGGGCGTCTTCGCCCTGGCCAAGTGCGGCCCGGATCTCTGCCAGACTCGCCGGTCGCCGCAACAGCGGGTTGTGAAAGATCTGACCATTCAGGTGATTGGCCAGTTCGGTGAGGGTCATGTCGGCAATGTTGTCGTTTCGAGCAACATAGCGCATGAGCGTGAACGGGTTCGGGTCCCGGCGTTCCCGCCAACCGAACGTCGCGAAATGCAGAACCGGGTCAATCGCCGCATCCAGATCGCGATAGCGGTAGCGATAGAACGCAGGGTCGACGATCCGGGCCACAAGCGCCCGTTCAGTGGCCGTGGGGCCGCGCGGAATTCTGCCTTCGGCAATGCCGTCATTCAGGTAGTGGAGAAAGGGATTGCCGTCAGCGGCCCGGACATCCGCATAATTGGCCAGATAGAACTCCGGATCGAAATCCCGGTTCGGGCTCCGCCCATCTTTCCAGCCTTCTGTCAGGTAATGCGCCAGAAGGTCGTCGATTGCAGTTTCAGATTGGGCGGGGTCCGATTTTGCGTAATGCTCCGGATCAAAGTGCGGTTTGACCAACGCGATCAAGGCTTCATCCAGTGCCTCCGAAGACACTGGTTCGCCCTCTTGCTCGGTCAGGATTTCTGCAGACGGGTCAACGGCCTCGCTGTCCGCCTCTTCCGCTGAAGCGAACTTTCTCTCACGTCGCTTGAAAAAGGAGAGCCGCACCGCTTTCGTCCCTGAAACCCATTCTGGGGGTCAGCGATATGCCACAGGCGCTTTCATGTCTACCCGCGCAAGGAGGGAAAACCCGGCGGACTTCCCCTCACGCGGGAGTTGCAAAGGCCATATCAGAATGGCGGCAGGTCCACCGGACCGTCCGACGCAACGATCAAGGCTTCGGGATAGCGCGTTTCGTCCCCGGCCGTTGGTCCATGGGGCAGGATCAGCCGAAAGAACAATTGCCCCCCTTCGCGGCGCACGGAAGAGGCAAGCCACTTGCAGTCAAACCAATCAAGGTCTTTCGTTTCACCCTCTGCGACACTCGACAGATCAAGCGGTTCGCCGTTCAGGATCAGCGTCTCGCCAAGTTTCTCGACGGTCAGGGGTTCATTGTGGCGCACCGGGGCCAGTTCGATATGCATTTCCTAGGGTCCTTTCTGTTCGCCGCCGCAGGTCTTAGAACCAGCGCCCGATCACCGACATATCGCAGGTAGCGGCGCTTTGATTTCCGTTGGTGGGGATGAAGACGGCAAAGTCGACGCTTGCGACGCCCTTTGATCCGGTCACGCAGCACCGCGGGCTAAGGCCGGGGTTCGGCATGATCGTCTGGGCATAGTTGTTGTCGACAAACATCGCCGGAAAGGCCCAGGTGGCCCACCCGGGCGATACCGCCGCCTCTCGGTGCCAGCACATCTGGGTGCCATCCGCAAAGCGGACGTAGCGGCCATTTGCGTTCTGACCGTATTCCAGCACCGCACCCGTTGGTGCGCCCGCCGTTTCCGATACGATGCCCACAAGGTTGCCGGGACCATAGCCAAAGTCGGCGCGCATCAACCGTCCGGGGGTCGTGTCGGTTGGGCTTTGCTGCACGGACTGGCCCGAAACGGTGGCGTCGGTCGCGTCAAAGGACAGGGCGGTGATCCAGCTGGTTCCATCCGGACTGACCTTGACCGAAAAATCGTCAGATCCGATCGTGCCCAGTTCGGCCCGCCCCGACCAATTTGTCTGGTAGAGAAAGCTTGCCGTATCCGGGGCGGTCGCCTTGTTGATCTTCATCTGGTGGCCCGCGCCGTCATGGGTGAACAGCGAAGCCTCTGACAGGACAGCCAGACGGTTGGTCGCGTCTGCTGTCGTCGACACCCCCAGTTGATCCACATAGGTCCCGGCCGGTTCCCATTGGGTGCCATCGAAGCGCCATGTCGCGCCGGTCGGCGCCACATCGGCCCGCCACCCGGCCTTGGGCGGGATGAAATCCCAATAGGTGCCGGTCCATTGTGCAATGGATTGGTCCTGTCCGGCCCAGTCCCCGGTGGCCCCGGTCCCAACCAGATAGCAATCGCCGGTTGTTGGCCCGACCGGCGGGGTCGGCGTCGGCCCGTCCCGCACGGCCAATTGGCTTGCGACATCCAGAATGCGCAGGGCTTCGTTGTGGGTGACGTGTTTCTGCGCTTGCGACGGCAGGATCAGCGGCAACTCAAGGGAGGGTGTCTTGTCGCTCCACATGCGGCGTCCTTTCATGAAGGGAGGGTTCGGTCGGATTGCGGGGACAATCGCAGAACCGCCTTTCCGGATGGGAAAGGCCCCGCGCGACCAAGGCAGGATTTGTTAACCAAACAGGACCAGACCCGCCGCCCCGTCATGGCTTCCATGCAAAGATTGCGCATATACATTTGCGCCGTCTCGCAGTAGGAGGGCGGCTCTGCCCCTTGTGATGACCGGCAGACAAAGCGGCGCATGGTGCGCCCGAGAGCTGACGGATACCCCCTTCCCATGATCAAGACCCTTTCCGATGCACTGGCCGAACGTGGCTATGACCAGTTGACCGAGGTGCAGGAGGCCGTCACCGCGCCGGGCCTTGAACACGCGGACCTTCTGGTGTCCGCGCAAACCGGATCGGGCAAGACCGTGGGCTTTGGGCTTGCCATCGCGTCCAGCATTCTGGGCGAGGACGAAACGCTTGGCGGTCCGGAAACCCCGGTCGCGCTGGTCGTCGCACCCACCCGCGAACTGGCGTTTCAGGTGATGCGCGAACTGGGCTGGCTTTATGCCAAGGCCGGGGCGCGGGTCGTCTCTTGTGTCGGCGGGATGGACATGCGCGATGAGCGCCGGGCGCTTGAACGCGGCGCGCATATCGTCGTGGGGACACCGGGCCGCCTGCGCGACCACATCCAGCGCAATTCGCTCGACCTTTCGGCGATGCGGGCTGTTGTTCTGGACGAAGCGGACGAGATGCTCGACCTCGGGTTCCGGGAAGATCTGGAATTCATCCTTGCCGCCGCCCCCGAAGACCGGCGCACACTGCTGTTCTCGGCCACCGTGCCGCCGATGATCGCCAAGCTGGCGCAGCAATTCCAGAAAGACGCGGTGCGGGTCACGACCGTCTCTGGCAAATCCCAGCATGCCGATATTTCCTATCAGGCGATCCGGGTCGCCCCGAATGACGCTGAATCGGCCATCTTCAACCTTCTGCGGTTCCACGATGCCCGCAACGCGATCATCTTCGCCAACACCCGCGCCGCTGTGAACCACCTTGCCGCCCGTCTGGCGAACCGGAATTTCTCGGTGGTCAGCCTCTCGGGCGAGTTGAGCCAGAGCGAACGAACCCACGCCCTTCAGGCGATGCGCGACGGCCGGGCGCGGGTCTGCGTGGCGACCGATGTTGCCGCGCGCGGGATCGACCTGCCCAACCTCGAACTGGTGATCCACGCTGAACTCCCCTCGAACTCCGAAGCTCTGCTGCACCGGTCGGGCCGGACTGGCCGCGCCGGACGCAAGGGGACATCGGCCCTGATCGTGCCGCCGAAACTGGCAAACAAGGCAGAACGCCTGCTGAAATTCGCCAAGATCACCGCCGAATGGACCGAAGCACCCAGCGCGGACGACGTGCTGCGCCGGGACGAAGACCGGCTGTTGAACGACCCGGCATGGGACGATGAACCGACCGATGCGCAGGCTGCCTTTGCCGCCCGCCTGCTTGAACTGCATTCGCCAGAAAAGATCGCAGCAGCCTACCTGCGGCAGTATCACGCCGCGCGGTCGGCCCCGGAAGACCTGTCGCCGCCCGATGCGAAACAGCCGCCCAAGGAACGCAAGCCCTTTGGCCCCAGCACATGGGTTGCCCTTTCGGTGGGCCGTGACGACCGTGCCGAACCGCGCTGGCTTCTGCCAATGCTGTGCCGCGCCGGGAACCTGCAAAAAGACGACATCGGCGCAATCCGCATCCAACAAAGTGAATCCTTCGTCGAACTGACCGAAGCCTCCGTCGACAGGTTCCTGTCTGCGCTTGGCGACAAGGCCGAACTTGAAGAAGGCGTGACCGTGCGCCGTTTGGACAGTGCACCGGACCTGAAACCGGCCGCGCGCGGCCCGCGCCCCGACCGTCCCGAACGTCCGGCCCGGCCGGAGCGTCGCGACGCGCCCGAGCGCAAACCGCGCCCGGCCCCGGCAGAACCCGCTGCCGAGCCCCGTCAATACACGCCCCGCCCCGCCCCCCGCGACGACGCCGACAAACCGACCCGCAAGGTCTGGGACAAGGACAAGCCGCGCAGCAAGGGAAAGCCGGGGGACAAGCCCTTTTCCAAAGGCAAGCCCGCAGGCGACCGGCCGGAAAAGGCAAAGCATTGGGACAAGCCCACCGGCAAACCCGGTGGCGGAAAACCTTGGGAGAAATCGGGTGACAAACCCAAGGGCAAGCCGCGGTCCAACGACGACAGCCGCCCCAAGCGTCGCCCTGCAGACGAGGTAACCCCGTTCCGCAAAGGGGCATCCGACCCGTCGCAGCGTATGGAGCGTCCCGGCAAACCCGGTGGAAAACCGGCTGGAAAACCCGGTTTCAAGGGCGGAAAACCCGGCCCGCGCAAGGCAGGCGGGTCCGAGCCGCCCCGTCGCCCGAAACGCTAAACCCTAGCCCGCAGCGGCCAGCACATCCTCGGCCTTGTGGAACGGGCAGGCGACGCCGTGTCCGTTGCCAAGGTCGATCGTCTCAGGCTTGGCCTGTGCGCAGCTGTTCTGCGCCTTCGGGCACCGGGTGCGGAACACACAGCCCGATGGCGGGTTCAGGGGCGACGGTAGCTCGCCCTCGATCACCAGACGGGGCCGGGCCCGTTCCAGCGCCGGATCGGGGATCGGAACCGAGGAAATCAGCGCCTGCGTATAGGGGTGCTCAGGCCGGGTCGTCAGAACATCCGCCTCGGCCCGTTCCATGATCGTGCCCAGATACATCACCACGATCCGGTCCGAGATGTGCTTTACCACCGACAGGTCGTGGGCGATGAAGATCATCGCCAGCCCCATATCGCGCTGAAGCTCCATCAAAAGGTTCACCACCTGCGCCTGCACCGACACATCCAGTGCCGAGACTGGTTCGTCGCAGATGAGAAGGCGCGGCCGCAGGATCAGGGCGCGGGCGATGCCGATCCGCTGACACTGTCCGCCTGAAAACTCGTGCGGGTAGCGGTTGATCAGGTTCGGCAGCAGGCCCACACGTTCCATGATCTCGGCCACGCGCTTCTTCACCTCGGCACGCGGCGTTCTGGGTTCGTGGGTAACGAGGGGCTCGGCAATAATCTCGCCCACGGTCATGCGCGGGTTCAGCGCGGCCAGCGGATCCTGAAACACCATCTGCACATCGCGGCGGTGGCGGCGGCGCTGGTCGGCCGACATCGCGGCAAGGTCCTCACCATCGAACAGAATCTGCCCGGCGGATGTGGGAACCGTCCCGACGATGGCGCGGGCCAGCGTGGATTTTCCTGACCCGCTTTCTCCCACGACGCCAAGGCATTCGCCCGGCGCAATGTCGAAGGATACGCTGTTGACGGCGTGCAGCTTCAGGGATGGGGTCCAGGGCCAGCTTCCGGACCGGCGGATATCGAAGGTCACGGAAACGTCGCGGGCGGACAGAAGCGGTTGATCGGACATTACGCGACCTCCTTCACGGGCAGGTGGCAGGACCGGCGGCGATTGCCGTCAAAGACCTCTAGGGCAGGGCGATCGGCCGGGCATCTGTCCAGCTTTTGCGCACAGCGCGGACTGAACGGGCAGCCCTTGGGCAGCCGGGACATATCCGGCGGCTCGCCCGCAATCGTTTGCAGCATCTCGTCATCCCGGTCGAGCCGGGGAACGGCCAGCAACAGCCCCTTGGTATAGGGATGGCTGGGATCGGAAAACAGGGTCTGCGTCGGGGCCTCTTCCATGATCTGGCCGCCATACATCACCAGCGTCCGGTCACAGAATCCGGCGACGACCCCAAGGTCATGGGTGATCAGGATAATCGCGGTTCCGAATTCTTCGCGGATATCGCCCAGAAGCTGCATGATCTGCGCCTGCACCGTCACATCCAGCGCGGTCGTCGGTTCATCCGCGATCAGCAGTCGAGGGCGGCACAGCAGCGACATGGCGATCATCACGCGCTGGCGCATCCCGCCCGAAAACTCGTGCGGGAACATCCGCACGCGGTTCTTGGCATCGGGAATGCGTACGGCGTCCAGCATCTTGGTCGCCTCGGTGATCGCCTCGGCCTTGGACATGCCCTGATGCAGCATCAGAACCTCGGCCATCTGGTCACTGACCCGCATGTAGGGGTTCAGCGATGTCATCGGGTCCTGAAAGATCATCCCGATTTCGCGTGACCGGATCTTGTTCAATTCGGCGGGCTTCATCGACAAAAGGTCGTGCCCGTCGAAGTTCACCGTGCCGGTGGCCGCGCCGTTCTTGGCCAACAGGCCCATCACGGCAAAGGCGGTCTGGCTTTTCCCCGATCCGCTTTCGCCCACGATGGCAAGCGTCTCTTTGGGGCCAATCCCAAAGGACACGCCGTTGACGGCATTCACTGGACCGTCGCCGGTCTGGAAGGTCACCGTCAGGTCTTCGATGGTCAGAAGGCTCATGTCAGCGGTCCTTTGGATCAAGCGCATCGCGCAGCCCGTCGCCGACAAAGAAGAAGGCGAAAAGCGTGATGAGGAAGAAGAAAAGCGGGAAGAACAACATCCACAGCGTGCCGTTGTTCATCTGTTCCGTGCCGCCGTTGATCAGGGCGCCAAGCGATGTATTGGGTTCCTGAATCCCAAGGCCAAGGTACGAGATGAAGCTTTCGAAAATGATCATCTCGGGCACCAGCAAGGTCGCATAGACGATCACGATCCCCAGAAGGTTCGGCACGATATGGCGCAGGATGATGGTCATGCGCGGGACGCCGATGGCCACTGCGGCCTCTACGAATTCCTTGTTCTTGATCGACAGGGTCTGCCCCCGCGCGATCCGCGCCATGGACAGCCATGAAATCAACCCGATCCCAAGGAAGAGCATGAAGATCGACCGTCCGAAGATAACCAGCATCAGGATCAGCACGAACATGAATGGGATAGACATCAGGATATCGACGGTCCGCATCATGATCCCGTCCGTGCGGCCCCCGACATAGCCCGCCAGCGCCCCGTAAAGTGTGCCGACGATCACCGCCACCATGGCGCCGACGATCCCGACCAGAAGCGAAATCCGTGTGCCCTGCACGGTCCGGGCATAAAGGTCGCGCCCGTCGATATCGACCCCGAAGTAGTGGCCGGTTTCGATAGAGGGGACACCGCGGTAGGCCTGCGCCCCCATAAGGGAAAAATCCACGTAGTCAGGTTCGAATTTCGCGAAATAGCCCCCGAAGATCGCGAACAGGCTTACAAGGATCAGGACGATCAGCCCGGCCACCGCGGCCTTGTTGCGGAAGAACCGGGTCCGGGCATCTGCCCAAAGGGACCGGCCCTGGATCTCGCCCATCTGTGCGGGGGCGGTATCGGTTTGCATCGACATTGCGCGCCTCCTAGTAGCGGATCTTCGGGTCGATCCACGCGTAGAGGATATCGACCAGAAGGTTGAAGGTGATGGTCAGGACGCCGACAAGGATCGTGATGCCCATGATCACCGAATAGTCGCGGTTGAAGGCCGAGTTGACGAAGAACTGCCCGATGCCACCGGTCGAGAACGCGATGTCCACGACGACCGACCCCGTAATCATGCCCACAACCGCAGGCCCAAGGTAGGAAATCACCGGCAGCAGGGTCGGCTTCAGCGCATGGCGCAGGATGACGCGGCGCATCGGAAGGCCCTTGGCCTTGGCAGTGCGGATGAAATTGGAATTCAGAACCTCAAGCATCGACGACCGGGTGATCCGGGCAATGGACGCCATGTAGGACGTCGACAGCGCGATCACCGGCATGATGACATAATTCCACTGGCCACCGTTCCAGCCGCCGCCGGGAAGCCAGCCCAGCCCAAGGGTGAAAATCAACAGCAGAATCGGCGCCATCACGAAGTTCGGCAACGCCTGCGCCCCGATCGAGATGCCGACGGCGGTATAGTCCACGGCGGTATTGTGCTTGATCGCGGCGGCGACGCCCAGCGCCACGCCGACGACGACGGCAAACAATGCGGACCAGAGGCCATAGGTCAGGGTCACCGGGAAGCCCTGCGCAATCACCTCGTTCACGGTGCGGTCCGTGTATTGGAAGGACGGGCCGAAATCGAACCGGAAGACAACACCGGTCACATAGTCCAGCATCTGCTTCCACATCGGCTGATCCAGGCCGTATTTCGCCTCGATATTGGCCATGACCTCGGGCGGGATCGGGCGCTCGGAATTGAACGGGCCACCGGGGGCCAGATACATCAGGAAGAAGCTGAGGACGATCAGGATAAGGATGGTCGGGATCGCCACGGCCAGCCGTCGAACGATATAGGAATACATATCGGGGCTCCGGGAATAGCCAAAGACATCCGCGCCCCCGGAACAGGGGGCGCGGACTTTTCAGAGCACTGCGCGCTTAGTTGGCAGTGAAGTACAGGTCTTTGGAGTACCAGTTCTGCTGAACGTTCTGGACCGGCCAGGAACCGACAAGGTTCTCATCCATCATGTAGACGTTCGCATAGTGGTAGATCGGCGCGATCGGCGCCTCTGCGTCGATGATCTCTTCGACCCGGGTGTAAAGCGGGTTCGGATCATCCGAGGTCTTCGCCTCAGCCAGCAGGCTGTCCACCTCGGCGCTAACGAACTTGGAGTCGTTGTAGCCGGATTCGGACTGCATCAGGTCAAGGAAGGTTGAGGCTTCGTTGTAGTCGCCACACCAGCCGCCACGGGCAATCTGGAAGTCGCCGTTGGACCGGGCTTCCAGGAAGGTTTGCCATTCCATGTTGGCCAGCTCCGCCTCGACGCCAAGGGTCTGCTTCCACATCTGGCTGACGGCAACGGCGATAGACCGGTGGGCGTCAGAGGTGTTGTACACGATCGATGTCGACAGCGGGTTGTCGGGGCCATAGCCGGCCTCGGCCATCAGTTCCTGCGCCATTGCGTTGCGCTCGTCCTGCGTCATCGACGCGGTCGGAACGTCCGGCACGGTGAACGATGCGGTCGCGCCCGGGGTGAAGGTGTAGGCAGCGGTCTGGCCACCGGCCAGCACGTTGTCCACGATCACGTCGCGGTTGATCGCAAGGCTCAGCGCCTTGCGGACACGGGGGTCCTGCAGGGCTTCGGGCGCGCCATCACGCAGGTTGAACATATAATAGTAGGAACACAGGCTCGGGAAGCTGATGGCTTCGTTCGGGTGCTCTTCCTGAAGGCGCGGGAACTGGCCGGCCGGCACTTCGGTTCGGTCAAGCTCGCCGGCAAGGAAGCGGGTCAGCGCGTTGTTTTCATCGTTGATGACCAGCGCGGTCACTTTTTCGATGATGGTGTTGTCGTTGTCCCAGTACATCGGGTTGCGTTCGCGCACCGAACGTTCCTGCGGCACATGCTCGGTCAGGACATAGGCGCCGTTCGACACGATGTTGCCCGGCTTGGTCCACTCGGTGCCATGGGCCTCAACAGTGGCCTGATGGACCGGGAAGGTGGTCGAATGGGTCACCATCTGCGCGAAATAGGGCAGCGGCTGCGACAGGTGGACAACCAGCGTGTGATCGTCGGTCGCTTCAACGCCAAGGTCTTCCAGCGGCGCTTCGCCACCGATCACCGCGTCGACGTTTTCGATCGACATCAGCGACATGTACCACGAATAGGGCGATGCCAGTTCCGGGCTGGCGGCGCGGCGCCAAGCATAGACGAAGTCATTCGCGGTGACCGGATCTCCGTTCGACCACTTGGCGTCGTCGCGCAGGGAGAAGGTATAGGTCATCTTGTCGTCGGACACGGTATAGCCGGTCGCGACACCCGGAACGAGGTTGCCATCGGCATCCTGGTTCATCAGACCTTCGAACAGGTCGCGGATGATTTCCGAACCGGACACGTCTTCAACAAGACCCGGATCGGTCGAGCTGTGCTCGTCCAGAACGCGGTAGGTGAATTCCTGCACGTCGGCCAGCGCTTCGCCGGTGACGGGATGCGTGGCCTGCGCATAGGCCATGCCGCCGGTCAGGACGAGCAGCGCGGCGGTGGACGCTTTGAGGGTCATTTTGATGGACATGAAATAGTCTCCCTATCGTTGGGCCCGTTCAGGGCCGTGGAGTCGGTTGCTTCTCGCGGCAAGCGCGACAATGGAGTGATCCTTTTTCCTGTTGATCAAATTAGCAAGGGGGGAAAGGAAACTGACCAAACGTCACTTTGGGCGCTGCCTTCGTTTCGGCCGCTGTTTCGTCTTTTTGAACAAATTGGGCAGTCACTACGCCCGAAATGGGCGATATTGGATTTGTGACCAAAGGGCCGATGCGCGGCTGCTGGGCCGAAAACGGGCGCGGGCAGTATCAGGTAGGGGTTGATTCGGCGGGATTGGCCCGCTGTGTGTCTTGGGTCTGGAATGTCCGGTTCTTGCACCTATCGTAGGGGCATGACGCATTCCGAATCTTCAAACGACCTGTCTTTGGATCAACGCCAAGGGTTGCCTGACGCGCTTCAGGTGCTTCTGCGCGACTACCCGCGTGACGCGTGGGAGGCAGATCCGGCCTTTGGCGGGCTTGTCCGGTTCTGGCTTGAACGCCATCAAATGTTCCGGCGGCTAATGACCGCGATGCAGTCGGAAACCGACGCGCTATTGGACCGTAGCGCCGACCCGCAAAGATTCGCAGCGCGGCTGTCCCGCTATGGCAGCCACTTCATCAACGATCTTCACGGTCACCACATGATCGAAGATCAGCACTACTTCCCACTCCTGGCCCAGAAAGATGCGCGTATTATCAAGGGGTTTGACCTTCTTGACGCGGATCATCACGCGCTCGACGGTATCCTGTCCGGCTTTGCCGAGGCCGCCAACGCCGCCCTTGGCGTCTGGGAAGGGGACCGGGCCCTTCTGCAGGACCGGGCGGGTGACCTGCAATCGACCCTGGCCGGATTGCAGCGGATGATCTCGCGCCATCTGGATGACGAAGAAGACCTCATCGTTCCGGTTATTCTGAAATACGGGGAATCCGGGTTGGGCTAACCCCTGCCACAAAAGAAAAACCCCGCCAAAGGCGGGGCATTCTTTCGGTCTGTCTGCCGTCTTAGCCCTGGCGGGCCTTGAACCGGCGCTGGGTCTTGTTGATCACATAGACCCGGCCCTTGCGGCGCACGACGCGGCAATCGCGATGGCGCTGCTTGAGCGAACGGAGCGAGTTGCGAACTTTCATAGTCCTTCTCCTCATGTCGCGGCGCGGCGATTGCGCCTGTTAAGTGCATGGGCTGGCGGGGTTGCCCCCGGAAGCCCGGTGAATAGATGGTGGGCGGTACTGGGATCGAACCAGTGGCCACTACGATGTCAACGTAGTGCTCTACCGCTGAGCTAACCGCCCATCTGCCTTTGGCGATCCGTCCATCTGCGTCCCCAAAACAAAAGGGACGCGGGCGTTCCGCGTCGGGTAGCGCGGTCTTTAAAAGGAATCGCGGGGGGGATCAAGGGCTTTTGGAAAATCCATTTTCAAAGCTATCTTCATAGCTGAAAGGAGACCCCATTGGCGCCCGACTCATACAGACTGTCATTGCCGATCGCCCGTGAAACAAGCGTTGTTTTCGGGTCACCGCACTCCGGGAGCCTGTATCCAGAGGCCTTCCTGAACCGTGCGATTCTGGACAAACACACGATCCGGTCGTCTGAAGATGCCTTTGTCGACGATCTTTTTTCCGCTGTTCCGCAACATGGCGCGCCGCTGTTGGTGGCAGGAATGCCGCGGGCCTATGTCGATCTGAACCGCGGACCGGACGAACTGGACCCCGCCCTGATCGACGGTCTGCGCCGTCCCGCCCACAATCCCCGGGTGGCCAGTGGGCTTGGGGTCGTGCCGCGAGTCGTGGCCAATGGTCGGCCGATCTATCGTGGAAAACTGACCATGGAAGAGGCGCACAGCCGGATTTCGAACTATTGGCGCCCCTATCACGACCAGTTGCAGACCCTGCTGGACCAGTCCCGCAACCGATTCGGGCATTCGATCCTGATCGACTGCCATTCCATGCCGCGCGAGGCGCTTGATGCGGTGGGCCCCGCCGGGGCGGACCGGCCGCAGGTGGTTCTTGGTGACAGGTTCGGCGCTTCGGCAAGTCACGACATCGTGGAACGTATCGAGGCCGCTTTTGCCGCAGCAGGATTCCGGGTGGCCCGCAATATGCCCTTTGCCGGCGCCTATATCTGCCAGACCTATGGGCGCCCGTCGCGGGGCCAGCACGCCGTTCAGGTCGAAATCGACCGGTCCCTCTACATGGATGAGGCCCGGATCGAACCCCTGCCAGGCTACGCGGATTTCAAGGCCCGGATCGATCAGGTTGTCCGTGACATCTGCACCATTGGTGCGGCGGATCTGGATCAGCCGATGGCGGCGGAATAGCGGCGCTAGCGCAGGGCACGCCCCTTGATGATCGCATCTTTACCGAATTTCTTGCGGATCAGATCAGCGGCGCGTTCCGCCTCGGTCCGTCGTCCCGCGTCCGGGTCCAGCAGGTCGCCTTCGCGGTCCGCTTCGGACGCATCGACAAGATGCGATATCCCCACACCCAGCAGCCGATAGGGCCCTTCGTCCCCCAATTGATCCAGAAGCGCCCGGCAGGTGCGATAGATGCGATCGGCCATCTGGGTCGGCTGGTGCAGCTGATGCTGTCGGGTCAGCAGCTTGTGAGAGGCGCGTTTCAGCTTCAGGGTCACGACGCGTCCCGCCATGCCCTTGGCCTTGGCCCGGTCCGACACCTGTTCGGCCAGACGCCAGATATGGCCGTCCAGAACGTCGGTATTGCCCGTATCTTCGAAAAAAGTGGTTTCCTTCGAGATGGATTTGACCGGCGCATTCGGGGACACGCGCCGCCGGTCCTGCCCCCGCGCAAGGTGCCAAAGCCGGTCACCCATGCCGCCGAACCGGTGGATCAGGTCGTCCTTCTCCCAGCGCAGCAGGTCGTTGAAGGTTCGGATGCCGGCCCGGTCAAGACTTTCCTGTGCGGCGGGGCCGATTCCCCAGATCATCCGAATCGGTTTGTCGCGCAGAAACTCACCGGTCTCTGCCGCGCCGATCACCGAAAATCCGCGCGGCTTGTCCAGATCCGACGCGACCTTTGCCAGGAACTTGTTGTGGGACAGGCCGATCGACCCGGTGATTCCGATCTCGTCGCGCATCCGCTTCACCAGACGGGCCAACATGACCGCGGGCGGTGCGCCGTGCAGCCGGGCGGTGCCGGTCAGGTCCATGAACGCCTCGTCCAACGACAGCGGCTCAACCACGGGGGTCAGTTCGTCCATCATCGCCCGGACCTGCCGCGACACCTCGACATAGCGCTGCATCCGCCCATGCACGACAACCGCCTCGGGGCACAGTTTCAACGCTTGAAACATCGGCATGGCGGACCGCACGCCCTTGATCCGGGCAAGGTAACAGGCGGTCGAAACCACCCCCCGTTTGCCGCCGCCCACGATCACCGGCTTGTCGCGCAATTCGGGGTTATCCAGCTTTTCGACGCTGGCGTAAAAGGCGTCGCAATCCATATGCGCGATGGTCAGTTGAAACAGTTCCGGATGGGCCGTCACACGGGGCGACCGGCAGGTCGGGCAACGGCGTCCCTCCTCGAACGTGGTCAGGCAATCGCGGCAAATGGCAGGCATGGCCGAACAGTATCATCCCTCTCAGCGGCGGGGGAGGGGCACCTGCAAATATTCGCGCGCATTTCGGGAACTGGTGCTAGGCTGAAGTGGCGTTTCACGGAGCATGGAAAATGGGCGACATCACGATTCTGGTCGGCACCACAAAAGGGGCCTTTTTGATTGAATGCGGGGAGGACCGATCCGCGTTCAAGGTGAGGGGGCCGTTTTGCGGCGGCTGGCCCATAAACCATGTGGTCGGGGACGCTGAAACCGGAACGATCTGGGCCGGTGGCGGCGGTGACTGGTTCGGTGCCGGGGTCTGGCGGTCGGACGATGGCGGCGACACCTGGACCCTGTCGAAAATGACCAAGGGCCAGATGGACGACTGGGCCGCGAATGACCCGGATTTCGCCCAGATGATCGGCTGGGAACCGACTGAGCCGCCCTTTGGCGACGAGTTTTCGCAGGTCTGGTCCGTTGGGTGTGCGCATGGAACCGTCTATGCGGGAACCAAGCCCGCCAATCTTTTGGCAAGCGCGGACAATGGTGCGACATGGGCGCGGGTGGACGGGCTGACCGATCATCCCTCGCGGCCCGATTGGCATGGCGGCGCGGCGGGGCTTGTCCTGCACACCATCGTGTCGGACCCGACTGATCCCGCCAAGATGTGGATCGGTATTTCGGCGGCCGGGGTCTTTGCCACCGAAGACGGCGGCAAGACCTGGGACCGGCGCAATCGCCTGTCCAATGCCGAGGCCTGCCAGCATCACGATCACCCCGCCGCACCCCGAGACGGCGAAACCGGGCATTGCGTGCACAACATGGTGCAGGCCCCGGGCGGCGACGTCCTCTACCAGCAAAACCACCACGGCGTTTATCGCAGCTCCGACGGTGGGCGCAGTTGGGACGACGTGACCGAAGGGCTTCCCTCGACCTTTGGTTTTCCGATTGCCGTGCATCCGCGCGATCCGCAGACCGTCTGGACCCTGCCGCTGAACGGCGACACGCAGGGCCGGTTCCCGCCTGACGCCAAGGCGGCCGTCTGGAAATCGTCGGACGGCGGGCAAAGTTGGGCGGCAAAGCGGGACGGGCTGCCGCAAGAGGCCTGTTTCTTCACCGTGTTGCGACAGGCGATGGCGAATGACCGCGCGGAACCCGCGGGGGTCTATTTCGGCACCAACACCGGTTCTGTCTTTGTCAGCCCCGACGAAGGCGAAACATGGATCGAAGCCGCCCGGCACCTTCCCACCGTTCTCTCGGTCGAGGTGCCGCAACGGCACTGACGCGCCCCTTGCCCCCGCCGCACCGTTCCCATAGCCAAGGTGGTGAACGACCGGCGGGACAGGGACAGATCATGAATTATCGGGTCATTGCACTTGTGGCGGCGCTTGCAACCGCATCCTCGGTTGCGGCGCAGGACTGTCCGACAGCCGAAGACCTTGAAACCGGCATCCGGCTGACCCGGACCGACCCGCTGTTTTCGGTCGTGCTGACACGCACCCCAGACGGTATTTCCGAGGCGCGGGTGATGGAACGGGACGGGGTGCCGGAAGACGTATCCTCGGTCTATTCGCATGGGCTGACCGTCACCCGGCGGATTGGCGCGGGCGGAACGCTTGAACTAAGGTACGACCGGGACACGACAGAACTTGATAGCCTGCCGGGCTATCGGGAATGGACAAGCCCTGTAGCGCTTTTGTCGAACGGCGAGGTTGTGAACAGCGGAACCTATACGGTCCGGATCAGCGGTCTGGGCGACGCGACCATCGGTGATTGCACCTATACGGTCTGGCGGGTTCAGGACCGGTTGCAGATGGAGGGACTTCAACCGCTTGCCTTTGAAAAGGCCTTTGCCCCCGACCTTGGCATCCCGCTCAGCGCGATCCAGCTTGCACCGGACGGGTCGCCTGTGTCCGGAGTTTTCTTCGACGAGATCGCCGTCGAACCTGCCCAATGACGGCACCCTTCGACGGGGCCAAGGCCGCCGTCTTCATCGGCGAGCAGCTTCTGATCTACCGGCGCGACAACCGCCCGGACATCCCTTGGCCAGACTACTGGGATTTCCCCGGCGGCGGCCGCGAAGGGGCGGAAACGCCCGAGGAAACGCTGTTTCGCGAAGTGCATGAGGAATTCGGTCTGTGTGTCGGGCAGGGCGATGTGATCTGGACCCAGAGATATGATGCGGCGCACCGGCCCGATGCAAAGGTCTGGTTCTTCGTTCTGGCGCTGCCTGCCTCGGCAGAGGCGGAAATTGTCTTTGGCGAAGAGGGTCAGCATTGGGCACTGATGCCGCTGGAAAGGGTCTGGGCACTGGACCCGATGGTGCCAAGCCTGCGAAAACGGCTGGCGGATTGGGTCGCAACCGGGCCGAGTCCCCTTCGCAACACCTGACGGCGATCCGACGGTCCGGCGGTGGCAAGCTGCGGTTGTGCTTCATTTCCCCCGCGACTGCTGCTTAAATACGCGAAACAACCAATGGATCTCAAAAAATGGATATCGAGCGTATGATTTCCCAGTTTCTCGGCCAGAACCTTGTTCTGCTGCTTTTGGCCATCTTCATCATTGTCTGCATCCTTGCCGGGGTGCGGATCGTTCCCCAATCGGAAAAGCATGTTGTCGAACGGTTCGGTCGGCTTCGGTCGGTGCTTGGGCCGGGGATCAACCTGATTGTTCCCTTCCTTGACCGGGTCGCGCACAAGATTTCGGTTCTCGAACGCCAGTTGCCAACCATGAGCCAGGACGCCATCACACTCGACAACGTGCTGGTGCAGGTCGAAACCAGCGTTTTCTACCGGATCATCGAACCGGAAAAGACGGTTTACCGAATTCGCGACGTGGACGCCGCCATTGCGACCACGGTTGCCGGGATCGTCCGGTCCGAGATCGGCCAGATGGAACTGGATCAGGTGCAGTCGAACCGGTCTACCCTGACCGGCACTATCAAAGACCAACTGTTCGCCGTGGTCGACGATTGGGGCATTGAAGTAACCCGCGCCGAACTTCTGGATGTGAACCTTGATCAGGCGACCCGCTCGGCGATGTTGCAGCAGCTGAACGCCGAACGGGCCCGCCGGGCACAGGTGACAGAGGCCGAGGGCAAGAAGCGCGCGGTCGAGCTTTCCGCCGATGCCGAGCTTTACGCTGCCGAACAGATTGCCAAGGCCCGCCGGATTCAGGCCGAGGCCGAAGCCTATGCAACCCAGGTCGTCGCCGTGGCGATTGCGGAAAACGGGCTAGAGGCGGCGCAATATCAGGTCGCCCTGAAGCAGGTCGAAGCACTGAACGCGCTGGGCAACGGGCAGGGCAGCAATACGATCGTCCTGCCGGCAAGTGCTCTTGAAGCGTTCGGTGACGCCTTCAAGATGCTGCGGGGGGCGAAATAATGTCCGGCGATTGGTGGACTGTTTGGTGGGTCTGGATGGCGGCGGCCTTCGGGCTCGCCATCCTCGAGGTTATCGTGCCCGGCTATATCTTCCTTGGTTTCGCCGCTGGCGCGCTCGTCGTCGGTGCGATTGTCGGGCTTGGTGTGACGATGGGGCTTGCCGGATCGCTGGTGGTCTTCGCAATCCTGTCGCTCGCCGCCTTCATCGCGCTCCGCAAGATCTTTGGCCTGCGCAGCGGGCAGGTGAAGATCTGGGACAAAGATATCAACGACTGAAAAATTGCCCGGTGGCGGTGGGATGGGGACACCATTGCCACCGGGCAGGATGCCTTACCAGTCTCCGGGAACGCATCCAATTTCGGGAAAACGCGGCAGCTGGTCGGCAGGGGCGCGAAGGGGCACCCCTTGGATCAGGTTAGGCGGGGGGGCGTTCCGAATTCAGGGGAAAAACCGCCGCAAATTCTCAGAACGGTGGATCAGGAATTCGGCCGCTGCGCCTGCGGAGAGCTGAGTTCCGCCAGCACCGCCTGCGCGGCGGCGGCGGGATTGGGCGCGGTCCAGATCGGGCGACCAACCACAACGTGATCGGCGCCATTCGCGATAGCCTCTGCCGGGGTCATCACCCGCTTCTGGTCGACAAGGTCCGCACCCGCAGGGCGGACACCCGGTGTCACGATCAACTTGCCTTCGGCCTCGGACAGGGCACGCACCAGCGCCGCCTCTTGCGGGCTGCAGATGATTCCGTCGGCCCCGGCCTCCATCGCGCGGGCGGCGCGTTCCTGAACCAGATCCGCGACCGATCCATCCTTGTAGCAGGACGCATCCAGATCATCCCGTTCGAGCGAGGTCAGAATGGTCACGCCCAGGATTTTCAGGTCAGATCCGGCGGCCCCTTCCTTGGCGGCGCGCACCACATGCGGATCGCCGTGAACGGTCAGGAAATCCAAATCGAACTGGGACAGACCGCGCACCGCAGCCTCGACCGTCGCGCCGATATCGAACAGCTTCATGTCCAAAAAGATGCGCTTGCCGTGTTCCTGCTTCAACTCATTGGCAAGCGCCAGCCCGCCCCCGGTCAGCATCCCCAGCCCGATCTTGTAGAACCCGACCGCGTCCCCCAGACGTTCTGCCAGTTCCAGCCCGGCAATTGCGTTGGGCACATCAAGTGCCACGATGAGGCGGTCATCGGACATGGGGCTTCCTTTCGGCGGCTATGGCTGGGTTTCGCGCGTCATGACGCCCCGCCCCCGCTCTGTCAAGCTCGCTCGCCCGGACTGGCCGACGCTAGTGGTCTGTCTCGGCTTGGCGTTGATCCAGTGGCAAGACATGGGCGCTGCGATTCGATGAATCGACCACCGCGCGGTCATGCGCCTCGAAGAATCGTTTGATGCGGCTGGAGATTGCGTGACTTTCGTCAGAAACAGGCGTCGGCCCGTTCAATTCACACGTCGTGTCCATTTTGCCCCCCGGCGTAACTCGTACTCACCTCCACGGTATTAGCGCGAAATGTCAGTGGGAAAAACCTGAACTTCTGGTCAGGTTCGGGGGGTGAAATTTGTCCGCTGGACTTGCGATGGCGAAAAGGCATTCCCATCTTTGGATCAAGGCCCAACAGGAATGTGCCGCCGATGCGGGCGTTCCAATTCACCGGGTGCTTATGGAAGGAGAATGCTCATGAACTTCGAAAAGTTCACCGAGCGGTCGCGCGGCTTCATTCAGGCCGCCCAGACGATCGCTATGCGGGAAAGCCATCAACGCGTGCTTCCCGAACACCTGCTCAAGGCATTGATGGATGACGATCAGGGGCTTGCTGCCAATCTGATCCGGTCGGCCGGTGGTAGCCCGGAACAGGTCACCTCTGCCGTGGATGCGCTTGTGGCCAAACAGCCCAAGGTGTCTGGCGGCGACGGGCAGGTCTATGTCGATCCCTCGCTCGCCCGTGTTCTGGACGAGGCCGAACAGGTCGCCAAGAAGGCCGGGGACAGCTTTGTTCCCGTCGAACGGATGCTGACCGCGCTTGCGCTGGTCAAAACCCGCGCGAAAGAGGCGCTGGAGGCCGGGGCCGTCAACGCCCAGAAGATCAACGCCGCCATCAACGATCTGCGCAAGGGGCGCACCGCCGACAGCGCCAGCGCCGAGGATGGCTATGACGCGCTCAAAAAATACGCCCGCGACCTGACCGAGGCCGCCGAGCAAGGCAAGATCGACCCGATCATCGGTCGGGACGAGGAAATTCGCCGCGCCATGCAGGTGCTGTCGCGCCGAACCAAGAACAACCCGGTGCTGATCGGTGAACCGGGCGTCGGTAAAACCGCCATCGCCGAAGGGCTTGCCCTGCGGATCGTCGACGGCGACGTGCCCGAATCCCTACGTAACAAACGTCTGATGGCGCTAGACATGGGCGCGCTGATTGCCGGTGCGAAGTACCGGGGCGAATTCGAGGAACGGCTGAAGGCCGTCCTGAAAGAGATCGAGGCCGCCGCTGGCGAAATCATCCTTTTCATCGACGAAATGCACGTGCTTGTCGGCGCGGGCAAGACAGATGGCGCGATGGATGCCGCCAACCTGATCAAACCCGCCCTTGCACGGGGTGAATTGCACTGCGTCGGCGCAACCACGCTGGATGAATACCGCAAGTATGTCGAAAAGGACGCGGCCCTTGCCCGCCGGTTCCAACCGCTTCTGGTGGACGAGCCGACGGTGGAAGACACCGTGTCGATCCTGCGCGGCATCAAGGAAAAATACGAGATGCACCATGGTGTCCGAATCTCGGACGCGGCGCTTGTAGCGGCGGCGACCCTGTCCCACCGCTACATCACTGACCGCTTTCTGCCGGACAAGGCGATCGACCTCATGGACGAAGCCGCCAGTCGCCTGCGGATGGAAGTGGACAGCAAGCCCGAGGAGCTGGACGCGCTCGACCGTCAGATCCTGCAAATGCAGATCGAGGCCGAGGCGCTGAAGAAAGAGGACGACGCTGCGTCGAAGGATCGTCTGGCCAAGCTGGAAAAGGAACTGTCGGACCTTCAAGACCGGTCGTCCGAGATGACCGCCAAGTGGCAGGCGGAACGGGACAAGCTGGAAGGCGCACGCGCCATGAAAGAACAGCTTGACCGGGCCCGTGCCGATCTGGACATCGCCAAGCGCGAAGGCAACCTCGCCCGCGCGGGGGAGCTGTCCTACGGCGTCATCCCCGACCTTGAACGCAAGCTGGCCGAGGCGGAGACCGCCGAGGAAGACGGGGTCATGGTCGAAGAGGCCGTGCGCCCGGAACAGATTGCCGAGGTGGTCGAACGCTGGACCGGCATCCCGACCAGCCGGATGTTGGAAGGCGAACGGGAAAAGCTGCTGCGGATGGAAGAGGGCCTGCACAAGCGGGTCATCGGCCAAAACGCTGCCGTCCGTGCGGTGGCCAATGCCGTGCGTCGTGCCCGTGCGGGCCTGAACGACGAGAATCGCCCGCTGGGGTCGTTCCTGTTCCTCGGGCCGACCGGGGTCGGCAAGACCGAGCTGACCAAGGCCGTGGCCGAATTCCTGTTTGATGACGACAACGCGATGGTCCGCGTCGACATGTCCGAATTCATGGAAAAGCACAGCGTCGCCCGGCTGATTGGCGCCCCTCCGGGCTATGTCGGCTATGACGAAGGCGGTGTTCTGACCGAAGCGGTGCGGCGGCGGCCCTATCAGGTTGTCCTGTTCGACGAGGTCGAAAAGGCGCATCCGGACGTGTTCAACGTTCTGCTGCAGGTTCTGGATGACGGCGTTCTGACCGATGGTCAGGGCCGCACCGTGGACTTCAAGCAGACACTGATCGTGCTGACGTCGAACCTTGGGGCGCAGGCGCTGAGCCAGCTTCCTGACGGGGCGGATGCCTCGGACGCAAAGCGCGACGTGATGGATGCGGTCCGGGCGCACTTCCGGCCCGAATTCCTGAACCGTCTGGACGAAACGATCATCTTTGACCGTCTGGGTCGGGCCGATATGGACGGGATCGTGGATATCCAGCTTGCCCGCCTTGAAAAGCGGCTGGCCGGGCGGAACATCCAACTCGATCTGGATGATGGTGCGCGCAAGTGGCTCGCCGATGAAGGCTATGATCCGGTCTTCGGGGCGCGGCCACTCAAGCGGGTGATCCAGCGGGCGTTGCAGGACCAACTGGCTGAAATGCTGTTGGCCGGTGATGTGAAGGACGGCGACACCATCCCGGTCAGCGCCGGGGCGGACGGGTTGATCGTTGGGGACAGGATTGCGGGAAGCAACCGGCCCCGACCCGATGATGCCGTCGTGCACTAAACATTAAAAACTTGAAATGTGTTTTGCGCCCCCGCATATCTGTGGGGGCGCAATTCTTTTGAGGGTGCGGAATGTCAAAACAGGAACATTGGAACGCCGTCTACGGTGCGAGGGCCGAGGAGGCATTGACCTGGTTCGAGCCGACGGCGGAGCTGTCGCTGCAATTGTTCGACGAGTTCAGCGTCAAAGGCGCAAAGATCATCGACGTCGGTGGCGGGGCATCCCGCTTTGTCGATGGGCTTGTCGCAAGGGGCGCCGGGCCGATTACCGTTCTGGACCTGTCGCCGGAAGCACTAGAAACCTCCAAGACCCGGTTGGGGGCGATGGCCGACACCGTCAACTGGGTCGCGGCCGACATCACCGAATGGACGCCGTCATCGCAATGGGACTTTTGGCACGACCGCGCCGTGTTCCATTTTCTGACGGAACGGAATCAACGCGCCACTTATTTCCGTGCCCTGTCTGCCGGGCTCGCCCCCGGCGGGGTGGCCATCATCGCGACCTTCGCGCCGGACGGTCCCGAGAAGTGTTCCAACCTGCCGGTTCAGCGGTGGTCGTCAGCCGACCTCGCGGTCGAGGCGGAGACGCATCAGCCCGGCCTTTTGCATCTGGTTGAGGGACGCCGCCATGTTCATGTGACCCCGAAAGGCAATCTCCAGCCCTTCGAGGTCAGCATTTTCAAGCGTGTATAATAGCCGCGAAATTACATCGGCGGCATGATCACCTTGTCGATCACGTGGATCACGCCGTTCGACGCTTCGATGTCGGCGGTCACGACGGTCGCGTCATTGACCATGACACTGTCGCCAAGGCCGATGGTGATTTCGGCCCCGTTCACGGTGGCGGCCATCATCCCGTCAGACAGGTCGGTCGACATGACCTTCCCGGCAACCACGTGATAGGTCAGGATCGCGGCCAGCGCTTCCGGATCGGCAAGCAGCGCCTCGACGGTGCCTTCCGGCAGGGCGGCAAAGGCCTCGTCGGTCGGGGCGAAGACAGTGAACGGGCCTTCACCTTTCAGGGTATCGACCAGGCCGGCCGCTTCAACCGCGGCAACCAGCGTGGTGAAGCTGCCCGCGCCGACGGCGGTGTCGACGATATCCATCGAATGACCAGCGGCATAGGCCGGGGCAGACAGGGTGGTGGCGGCGGCAAGGGCGATAAAGGTTCTGCGAAGCATTCTGTAGTTCCTCCGTTGAGGATGCCGTCATTGGCATCTGAGAGGGATACGCCTGCTGTCCGGTTTGGATGACCGGATATTTTCGCCTATCCCGCTTGACTGAGGCCCAAGCCGGACTAAGCCGCCGCCATTTTGGATTTCCAGTCAAATCCAGTTGATCACTTGTGATCGAAACAACGGTTTGATCGGCATCATTGACCCGGCGGCCCCCTCTGCGCAGGCTGGGCTCAAACCAAAGGAGCCGCCGATGTTTTCCGAATTCACTGTCAATGTGCTCGAGGCGCTGGCCCTCTTCTTCATCCTGATCGTGGGGATCGGCGCGGCAGCCGTTTTGGCGCTGTTCATCATCGACCGGTCTCAGGGGCGGGACGCGGTGCGGCGCAACTTTCCGGTGATCGGACGGTTCCGGCATCTGTTCACGGGCCTGGGTGAATTCTTTCGCCAATATTTCTTTGCGATGGACCGCGAGGAAATGCCGTTCAACCGGGCGCAGCGCGATTGGGTCGATCGCGCGGCAGAGGGGAAGGGGAATACGGTCGCCTTTGGCTCCACCCGGTCGCTGGGCGTACCCGGCACCCCGATCTTCGTGAATGCGGCCTTTCCGCCGCTGGATGAACAGGCTGCGAAGACCGCTGCGCTGGTGATCGGGCCGGGCGCCCGCAAACCCTATTTCGCGCCATCCTTCTACAATATTTCGGGGATGAGCTTTGGTGCCCTGTCAAAACCGGCGGTGCGGGCGCTGTCACGGGGGGCGAAGGACGCGGGCATCTGGATGAACACCGGCGAAGGCGGCCTGTCGCCCTGGCACCTGGAAGGGGGCTGCGACATCGTTTTCCAGATCGGCACGGCCAAATACGGGGTCCGCGATGCCGAGGGGCGGCTGAGCGACGACAAGCTGAAAGAGGTGGCCGACCATCCGCAGGTCAAGATGATGGAGATCAAGCTGGCGCAGGGGGCCAAACCCGGCAAGGGCGGCATCCTGCCCGGTGCCAAGGTCACGGCCGAGATCGCGCAGGTCCGGGGCATTCCCGCGGGACAGGCCAGCATTTCGCCCAACCGCCATGTCGAGGTCGACGATTGGGGCGACCTGTTGAACCTCATCGGCCATGTGCGCGAGGTGACGGGCCTGCCCGTGGGGATCAAGACTGTCATGGGCGAAGAAGGCGCGTTTTCCGATTTCTTTGCGCTGATCAATAAGCGCGGCGCAGAATGTGCGCCGGACTTTATCACCATCGACGGGGGCGAGGGCGGAACCGGGGCCGCCCCGATGCCGTTGATCGATCTGGTCGGTGTGTCGATCCGCGAAGCCCTTCCCCACGTGGCCACCCTTCGGGATCGGGCCGGGCTGAAGGATCGGATCCGCCTGATCGCCAGCGGCAAGCTGGTCGGCCCGGGCGATGTGGCATGGGCGCTGGCCGCCGGAGCGGATTTTGTCACCTCTGCGCGGGGATTCATGTTCAGCCTTGGCTGCATTCAGGCACTTAAATGCAACCGAAATACCTGCCCGACCGGAATCACCACCCATGACCCGCACCTGCAAAAGGGGCTGGTCGTGGCCGAGAAATGGAAACGGGTGTCGAACTTCGCCACCGGTATGATCAAAGAGGTCGAAACCATCGCCCATTCGGTTGGCGTGACGGAACCGCGCCAGATGCGGCCACATCATGTGCGGATCGTGCAGCCGGATGGCACCTCGGTTCGGATGGACCGGCTTCTGGCGTTCTACAAAGGACCGACCCCGTCCTAGCTTTCGGCCTCGCGAACAAAAAGGGCCGGCGAGGGTTGCCCCACGCCGGCCCCACTCGCCTGAAGGGACCTCAGACTTTGACGCTGTTCTTCGCGAAGGCGTGGTAGACGACGCCGCCAAGGGCCGCGCCGATCACCCAGTTGTAGCCGGACAGGAAGCCGAACCACGGCACCCAGACCGTCGCGACCGAGAAGATCGCCGCCAGACCGAAGGCTTTGACAGCCGCGTTGTTCCAGCCGTTCTGGTAGTGATAGGTGCCGCCGTCCATGTTGTAGAGATCGTCAAGGTTCAGCTGTTCCTTGCGGTGCCAGTAGTAGTCGACGATCATGATCCCGAAGATTGGTGCCAGCGTCGCGCCAAGGGTGTTCACAAATCCGCTGATCCCGAACTGGCTGATGAAGCTGTTCCAGAACCCGCCGATGACCAGCGCGAAGACCGAGGTGATCAGGCCCGCCTTGCGGAAGCTGATGGTCTTGGGCGACAGGTTCGCGATCCCGTTCACGGCCGGGATGAAGTTGGCCACAAGGTTGATCCCCACGGTCGCAGCAAAGAAGGTGATCGCCGCGATGATCCCCAGAACCACGCTATCGGTGCGTTCGACGATTTCGGTCGGGTTGATGATCTCCTCGCCAAAGACAACGGCGGCGCCGCCGGTGGTCAGAAGGGCAAGCGCCGAGAAGAGGATCATGTTGAAGGGGAGGCCGGCAAGGTTGCCCTTGATCATCGTCGGCTTGTCCTTCGCATAGCGGGAAAAGTCGCTGAAGTTGATCATCACCGCCGCGAAATAGGCCACCATCGTGCCGACAATCGCGACAAAGCCCTTCAGTTCGGTGGCAAAAGTGCCTTCCGGGTTGGCGAAAATCGTCGCCGTCGCCGAAAGAAGCTGACCGTCAGACCGCTGCCACAGGATGACGACAAGGCCGATCATCACAAGGTAGACGAACGGGCCCGCGATATTGAGGAAGGTTTCGACCCAGTTCATCCCGCGCCAGAAGATCACGATATGGAACGCCCAGACGATCACGAAGGACACCCAATCGATCCCGGTCAGGCCAAGGATCTCGGTTCCGCCGCTCATTCCTGTGATCGACCGGATCAAAAGCGCCAAGGCGGTGGACGCGAAATAGACCTGCACACCATACCAGAAGACCGCGACGGTTGCCCGTAGGATCGCGGGCAGCTTGGCCCCCTGCGTCCCAAGGCTGGCGCGGGCCAGCACCGGATAGGGAATCCCGTATTTCTCGCCCGCGGCGCCGGACAGGTTCACCATCCACATCACGAACAGACCTGCCGCGATCAGCGCGGCAAAGGCAGTCCAGCCACCGACGCCATAGGAAATGAAAAGCGACGCCACCAGCGAATAGCCAAACAACGACTGAACGTCGTTCGCCCAGATATTGAAGATCGCGAACCAGCCCCAGGTCTTTTCGCTGGGGCTTGCCGGGTTGAGCGTGTTGTGACCCTCCGGGTCCAACGTCCCGCCTTGGGCAACATGCGCCTGTGAATTCTGTGTCATTTGTCCCTCCCTTTGCGCGCGATCCTGCCCATGTCCCCGATGGAATGCACTTTGGTCGGCGCGTGCCATTGCAACTAACATGTTAGATGCTATCTTACATTAAACACTATATGGAATTTCAATTAAGAGCTTATTGCAAAGCAGTCGAATGTCTGGCAGAGGCACCGCATGAACAAGAAGATCGAAGGCGAGCTTCTCGCAGACCGGGCGCAGGCGGCCCTTTGGAATGCATTTCGGGCCGGAACGTTGCGCGAGGGCGAGTTCCTGTCGATTTCGCAATTGGTCGATCTTCTCGACTCTCCCATTGCCGCAGTTCGGGACGCC
Source organism: Loktanella sp. IMCC34160 (assembly GCF_004145845.1). Taxonomy (GTDB): domain Bacteria; phylum Pseudomonadota; class Alphaproteobacteria; order Rhodobacterales; family Rhodobacteraceae; genus SELP01. The sequence continues at coordinate 129,206 of NZ_SELP01000008.1, forward strand.
GTGAAACATGCGGGGTCCAAGGGGCTTCTCATTGCGCTGCCGAAACGTGGGCTGCGCGTGATGGAAGCCAACCCCGAATCCATCCGGCGCTGTCTGGACTACCGCATGGTTCTGGACACGGCTGGGGCAGTTCGCCGGATCGAGGCGGGAAACATGGACGGCCTCGATCTTATCAAGGCGGAACATGCAGATCTGCTGACCGTGGCCAAGTCGGATCGCACAGGGGGCATGCCGCAACGGGCGATCAAGACCGACCTGACCCTGCATGACTTCCTTGCCAGAGGGCTGGGCAACAGCCTGCTGACGGACGACTACGAAACCAACCGCCTGCGGATCGCGATCATCCAGAACGCCCGACCCTTCCTGCGGGACAGGATCGTTTCGGCGATGGAGGAACATCTGGCGATCATCGCGGCGCTGGAGGCAGGCGATCCGATCGCCGCCGCCGAAACTATTCGGGTTCATTTCAATCAAACCCTCCGCTGGTGGGGCGTCACCCCCTAGGGTGCGGCGAGGATTGAAACGAATCCACACATCGACGTGAATCGAAGTGTTTTCGTCCTTCGGGCGGGATGGACTAACTAGTCCGAAGACAAACCCAAGGAGACAAAGATGGCGCGTCGTTGGACCAATACCCTGACCCATGCTGATGTGACCCCGCAGGCCGCTTGGCTGAACCGACGCCAGATCATGGCCGGGGCCATCGGGTTGGGGGCCGTGGGGCTGGCTGGGCAGGGCAGGGCACAGGCGGCGCTGGAACCGAACACCTGGGAAGAGATCACCAGCTACAACAACTATTATGAGTTCGGCGTCGGCAAGACCGACCCGGCCGCCAACGCGGGCGCGCTTGATACCGCCGACTGGCGGATCACCGTCGATGGACTTGTCGACAATCCCGGCGAATATTCCCTGACCGACCTGATCGGCGGGCTGGAAGTCGAAGAACGGATCTATCGGTTCCGCTGCGTCGAGGCGTGGTCGATGGTCGTGCCATGGAACGGCATCGAGCTGGCCGATGTGCTGGATCGGATCGGGGTGCAGGACCGCGCCAAATACGTGGCATTCGAAACCGTGGTCCAACCAGAGGTGATGCCGGGGGTCAGCCGCCGGGTCATTCCCTTCCCCTATGTAGAGGGCCTGCGGCTTGACGAGGCACGGCACCCGCTCACGCTTCTGGCGACCGGAATCTACGGCAACCCGATCCCCAACCAGAACGGCGCGCCGATCCGTCTGGTGGTTCCGTGGAAATACGGGTTCAAGTCGATCAAGGCCATCGTGCGGATCACCCTGACCGAAGAGGAACCGCCCACCACCTGGAATATCCTGAACGCGCGGGAATACGGGTTTTATGCCAATGTGAACCCGACCGTCAGCCACCCTCGCTGGTCGCAGGCAACCGAACGGCGGATCGGCGGCGGGCTGTTCGCCACGCGGCAGGATACGCTCATGTTCAACGGCTATGACGAGGTGGCCAGCCTGTATGAAGGCATGGACCTTACAAGGTTCTACTGATGTCGATTGTTCAGTCCCTTAATACGGCGCTTCGGCGCGTGCCGACCTGGCCCATCTATATAGTGGGGGCAGGGTGGCTTGTCTGGCTGTTCTGGCTTGGCGCAACCGGAGGGCTTGGCGTTGAGCCGATCGAAGCGCTGGAACATCGCTACGGCCTCCTGGCGCTGCAACTTCTGATCGCCACTTTGGCGATTACCCCGCTGCGTCGCTGGACCGGAGTGAACCTTCTGCGGTTCCGGCGCGCGCTGGGGGTCATGTGCTTTGTCTTCGCGTTGGCGCATCTTCTGGTCTGGGCCATTCTGGATGTTGGCAGCCTTGGCGCGGTTTGGGCCGATATCGTCAAGCGGCCCTATGTCACCATTGGCATGGGGGGCTTCGTGCTCCTCCTGCCACTGGCGCTGACATCGAACGATCTGTCGCTCCGGCGGTTGGGCGGGGCAGTCTGGCGGCGTCTGCATCTGCTGACCTACCCGGCCGCAATCCTCGGGGGGCTTCACTTCCTCTGGCTGGTGAAAGGCTTCCAGATCGAACCGGTTCTCTATGCGGTGGCGATTCTGGGGCTGCTGGCGACTCGGATTCGCACGGTCCGGGGGGTGCTTCGGGTGAAAACGGGCTGAGTCTGGCCGAGTCTTGTGGTTGATCCTGTGGATAACCCAATATCTCGCGGTCTTCCTCAGTCCGCCCAGCTAACATTCTTTCGTTTCGGCGGTGGTTTGCGCATGCATGCTGCGGCAACCCATTAAAAACATACGGAAATCCGGAAAAACGAAAAAAATTCGTGCAATGCAGAAAAAAGCACTTGCAGGGTCCGGTGGCCGGACGTAAATACCCCCTCACCGAAGCGACGGACACGCCGCAACGGGGCGCCAGACGGGCCGCAGGGCAACGAGACGCAAGAAAAAATCAGAGGTGATCGAGGCGGGGCGCGCCGAAAGTTAGGGCGCATCACTGTCGATTTTGTCTCTGAGCGCTTTTTGACAATTTGTATTTTGAAGAGATACGTGGGCGGTTTGGTCTGTTTTTCGACGGATTGAATGTCTGTGTATCGTCTCCTTAGGGTCGTTTCGGCGGTTCGATGATAGGAGGTCAGCTTCAC
>NZ_SELP01000009.1 GCF_004145845.1 Loktanella sp. IMCC34160
GCGGGACAGGCGGCTGGCAAAAACGAAACAAGCCCCAGGGGGCGACCATGACCCGCGAAGAACTTCTCAGGATTCTGAAATTCGTCGATTCCAACCGGGAAATCTCGGAAAAGCGGACGCCGCTGGCCACGGTCGATCCACGCTGGAACATCATCTCTTACGCCGTGCGCCGACATCTTGAAGGCAAGCTGACGCTGGTGTCTTCGGCGGCCCTGGCGGCAGAGGTCCCCTATGGCACCGCCATGCGCCGGATCAGCGAGTTGATCGACGAGGGTTTGTTGCACAAACGGCCACGGTCAGAGACCGGGCGGTCCTTTTCGCTGCATCCCACCGCCAAGCTGATCACCGAGTTCGAAAGCTTTGCGATGCAGCTCAAGTCGGTGGTGGGGACTACATTCGGCTTCAACACCGGCGACAGCGAGATCGGCGATTTCTACTTCGGCGGCTACTACATGGCCTCGCGCATTCTGCCCTATCCCTCGGCCATGCGATCCGGGATCGGCAAGGGCAAGACGTTCCGGATTCTCAGCCCCAAGGACCCGACTTTCAAGACCCTGAGCGAGTTTTCATCCAATTTGGATGAATTCTGCGGCGGGGACATCGAAATCGTCAATCTGCCGCTGGACGAGCTGCATGGCGAGATCATGAAAAACGCCGAACGACCGAATTCGCGTTATGATCTGATCGCCGTGGACTTGCCCTGGATCGGGCAGCTGGCGACCCAGAATATCATCGAACCGATCAACGACGTGATGCAGGAATCGCGCCATAACCCGTCCGATTTTCACAACGCGGCCTTTCGCGGATCGTCTTGGCAGGGCAAGCAATATGGCCTGCCGATCCAGCCCACGGCAGAGCTGTTGTTCTACCGGTCCGACCTGTTTTCCGAAGCCGGTCTGCCGGTGCCTCGCACGACCGATGACATCCTATTCGCCGCCCGAGTTCTGCACCGTTCCTCGCTCAACCTGTCAGGCATCGTCATGAACTACGGCCGCGGGACGCCACTGGCGCATACTTTTATCCAGACCCTCGCGGATTTTGGCCAGCCAATCATCAACCTCAGACGGCTAGGGGATGATTTCGACGTGACCGAGATCGAGGGGGAAAACTACCGGCCCCAACTGGACACTGAAACCGCCAGAGATGCGGCGAAATTCCTGATAGAACTGGCGCAGTTCAGCCACAAGGAAAGCATGGTTTGCGACTGGGATCGGCGCATTAGGATCTTTGCCAAGGGCCATGCGGCCATGACCTATGGCTGGAGCATCCGGGCCGCGGCCTTCGAACTGGACGAAACATCGCCCGCCCACAACAACGTGAAATTCGTGGCGCACCCGCATGGGCCGGGGGCAAGGACCGTGTCGCCCATCGGGGGCTTTTCCCTTGCGATACCGGCCAAGCTGGACACGCAGCGCCGCAAGACATCCTGGAAGGTCATGGAATATCTGACCCGCCCTGAACTGCTGAAATGGTACGTGTTGAACGGCAATCTGACCTCACCCCGATTCTCGACCAGCGCCGACCCCGAGGTGCAGGCAAGCAGCGCCCTGATCGGCGAAGTCGATGCAATGGAACGACGCGGCGAATTGCAGACCTGGCCACGGCCGCCGATCCCGGAATTCAGCAATGTGCTTTCGATCCTCGGCGACGAAATTTTCATGATGCTGCAAGGAGAAGCCACCGTCGACGGCGCCCTGCGCAAGGCGCAGACCCGGATTGACACGCTGATGCGCGAGAACGGGCACTATTGATGGATGCTCGAGAGATTAGATTCATTTTGGATATCTTGGGCGTCGATCTGTCGCATGGGTCAGGTGCACCTTGAACATACGGAAGGTTGGGAACCTCGTCGGACGGGAGATCGGCGCGGATCTGCAACAGAACTCAGGGAGGAGAACCTAATGCTACGCAACACACTGACCAAGCTGACGGCAGTCGCCGCACTCGCCACCGGCGTGGCGACGACCGGCGCCTATGCCCAAGACATCAGCATGGCCTTCATCGTCAAGGACATGAACAACCCGTACTACGCCCGCATGGGCGACGGCGCGCTGCGCGCGGCCGAGGAACTGGGCATTAACCTGTCCTATGTATCCGCCGAATATAACGGTGACATCGAGGGGCAGATCGCCGTCGTTGAATCCGAACTTGTCAAAGGTCATGACGCGATCGTGCTGGTTCCGATGAACGGCACCGCGCTGATCCCCAAGGTGATGGAAGCGAATGCGCTTGGCATTCCGGTCATCACTGCGGACACGAAGGTTGACGATGGTCCGGCCCAGGTCGAAACCTTTGTCGGTCTGGACGAACGCACCTCTTTCGCCGGAATGGCCGAATGGGTTGTCGAACAGCTGGGCGGCGAAGGTCAGGTCGCAATTCTGGAAGGCTTCCGCGGCAGCTCGACCGCTGAATTGCGTCTCAACGGCATGATGGACGTGTTCAATTCCTACGAAGGGATCGAAGTCGTCGCATCCATCTCCGCCGACTGGGATCAGGAAAAAGGGCTGAAGGCCGCAGAGGACATTCTGCAAGCCCACCCTGAAGTGGATGCCATTCTCGGGTCCAACGACCTGATGGCGCTGGGTGCGGTTCAGGCCGTGAAGGGCGCGGGCCTGTCGGATCAGGTCATCGTCGTCGGCGACGACGCGATCCCCTCGGCGCTTGCCTCGCTGCGGGCAGGCGATCTGGACGCCACCATCGACGGTAACACCGACCGCGTCGGCTACGAGGCTGTCATGGCCGCCTATCGCCTCGTCACTGAAGGCGCAGAGCTGGATGACTGGATCGTCGTCGAATCCTCGATCATGACTGCCGAGGACGTCACTGACGAATACCTTGCCAGCCGCGGCATCGAACTCGACTAATCATCGGCTGCGACAACAGGTGGTCGGGTGCGCCCGGCCACCTTTTTTACAAGAGGAGAGCATCGACATGTCTGGTCCGGACCCACTCGTGGAAATGAGACACATCTCGAAGAACTTCGGCGGGCTTCAGGCGCTGACGAATGCCAGTCTCGAACTTTACCCCGGCGAAGTGCTGGGTGTGCTGGGGCACAACGGGGCGGGGAAATCCACCCTGATCAAGATCCTGGCAGGCGCCGAGACCGCGACCGAAGGGGCGATTTTCGTCAATGGGCACGAGGCCCATATCAGCGACCCCAACGACGCACGCGCCTTCGGGATCGAAACGATCTATCAGGAACTCGCGCTGTGCGGAAATCTGAACGCGCCCTCCAACCTCTACATGGGGCGGGAAATCAGCAAATGGGGCTTTCTGGACAAGAAGACCATGAAGGCCGAGACCGAACGCGCGCTCAGCAAGTTGAACATCCGCATCAAGTCGCTTGATACCGAGGTCGAGACCATGTCCGGCGGACAACGGCAGGCCATCTCGATCAGCCGCGCGGTGCATTTCGACACCAAGATCCTGATCATGGACGAACCGACCGCGGCCTTAGGCATGGAAGAAAGCAAGATGGTCATGGATCTGACCGTCGAGCTGAAAAAGCAGGGCATCGGGATCATCTGGATCAGCCACGATATCCACGAAGTCTATAATTTCACGGACCGGATCACGATCCTGCACGGCGGGCAAAATGTGATTACGGCACCGACGCGGAACTTCACCCAGGACGAGATCGTTTCGATGATCATCTCGGGCCGCCCGGTCGAACATGCACAAGACAAGGAAGAGGCATAGGTCATGGGTATTGCCAAACTGAAATCCAACCCTGTCGTCTGGATCCTGTTGGTCGCCGTTCTGATGGCGGTGATCTTGTCCTTCCTGTCGCCCTTCTTCATGACGGTCGGCAATATGACCAACCTGTCAAAACAGGTGTCGATTGTGGCCATCCTCGCGGCGGGACAGGCGGTGGTGATCATCTCGGGCGGGATCGACCTTTCGGTCGGCTCTGTTCTGGCCTTCTCGGCCGTTGTGATCGGCACCTTGATCCAGATGGACGTGAACCCGACCCTTGCGATGTTCGCAGGCCTTTTGGCCGGAACCTTCGCGGGCTGGATCAATGGCATGGTCATCACCCGTGCAAAGATCCCGCCGTTCATCGCCACGCTGGGGATGCTGGGGATCGCCCGTGGCATGGCCCTTGCGATCACCGGCGGGGTATCGCATCCGGTCCTGTCGCCGCTGTTCCTGTACATCGGCAACGCCAAGCTTCTCGGGCTGCCCATCCCGCTGTATTTCGTGATCGTGACCTTCCTTGTCGTCGGGATCATGATGCACAAGACAGTCTTTGGTCGCCACGTCTATGCCATCGGCGGCAATGAACGCGTGGCACGGCTTCAGGGGATCCCTGTGGATCGCCAGAAGGTCAAGATCTATGCCCTCAGCGGGTTTCTGGCCGCACTTGCGGCGGTGGTCATGACCGGCCGACTGGCGGCAACCCCGCCAAGCGTCGCCCAGGCGATCGAGCTTCAGGCCATCGCGGCGGTGATCATCGGCGGCGTCAGCTTTGTCGGTGGGCGGGGTATTGTCCTGACGGCCCTGATCGGGGCGCTGATCATGGCGATGATTACCAATGGTCTGAACATCCTGGGGATCTCGTCCTTCTACCAGCAGGTGTTGATCGGTGTCGTGATCATCGTCGCGGTCTGGCTCGACAACCTGAAATCGTCCGCCCGATAGCAGGATATCTTGGCGGGCCGGTTGAGGAGACACGCTCCCTCAACCGGCCCGTCATCGTTTGCGGGTCCGGTGGGATCGGCGGCCTGCATGCTCGACAAGCTTGATTTTGTTGAGAAGCATCACGACCGAAGCGCCGATACGCTTGCCAAAGTCAGCCGATACCTGATCCCTGGCTGGTGACCGGCCGGGGGCGTGCCTTGCCCGGTGACTGCAAATCGGCTGTGCCCGATACTGAACCGCCAGTGAATCGTCTTCTGCAGGGTTCAGATGAAACGAACGCCCTAGCTTGCCCTGTCGTCTATAAGCGGATCGGGCTTTGCGAACGCCTTCAGGATATTGAGGTCTTCAATCCTGATCCGCCGGCCATCGACGGTGACGCCATAGGGGACAAGGTTCTTGAAGGCCCGGCTGAGGTTTTCCGGCGTCATCCCAAGAAGCGACGACAGGGTTCGCTTTTCGAAGGGAAGATCGAATTCATTGGCCCCGCCTTCGCGCACATGCTGACGGACGATATAGTTGGCCAGACGTTCCAGAGAGGTCCGCAGCTTTATATCCTTCTGCGACTTCACGACCGCGCGGTAGCACTGGGCCAGTTCCGTCACGATGGCCCGGGCGAAATCGCTGTCGTCATCGAATGCGGCGCGGACGTCCTGACTGGGGATCAGGGCGATCCGGCTTTTCTCGACGGTGCGGGCGGACATGAGGTAGGGGGCATTCTTGATCGTCGCGGCAAGAATGAAGGTCGAGATTGGCCGGACAATCGCCATCGTCGTCTCGCGATTGCTCCAGCTTGAATAAAGTTCCACCGCTCCGCTCAGAACCACATGCAGGAAATCGCTGGTCTCGCCTTCGTGGATCATGTCGATCTGCGGCGGGAAGTTCTGCACGTAGGAGCCGCGCATCAGGGTGTCAAAGCTGTCTTGTGACATCTTCGCGAACAAGTGCAGCCGCCGGACGTCGTCAAAGTATGATCTTGGCATATGCACCGCTTCCCCGTGGCGTAAGGCACTAAGTGATCCGCTCACTTGATATTTGTCAAGTATCCAATTGAGAATGGTTTCGGGCCGATTTGACTCGCCCCGCCAAACACTTTGACATTTTTCGCTAAGTCATTTATTTTAAACATTTTTCTTTGGATTCTGATCCAGATCAAACACCCTTTCCCGTTTCCCCCGCATCAGGGTCCCGACCCAAGACAGGCGCATGACTCGCCGGAAATTGGAGGGACAGAAATGGAACTACAGAATAAGGCCACGGCACTGTGGTCGAACTTCCTGAACGTCAGGATGCCGCAGATCAGAACCTTCCACATGACGTGGTTCGCGTTTTTCTCGTGCTTCTTTGCATGGTTCGGGATCGCGCCGCTGATGGCGGTGGTGCGGGACGAATTGCAGCTGACAAAGGATCAGATCGGCTGGGCCATTATCGGGTCGGTGTCGATCACGATCTTTGCGCGGCTGTTCATCGGCTGGCTGTGCGACCGGATCGGGCCGCGGAAGGCCTATACTTGGCTATTGATCCTTGGCGCCTTCCCGGTGATGGGCATCGGCCTGTCGTGGAACTTTGAAAGCTTCCTGTTTTTCAGGGTTCTGATCGGCGGGATCGGGGCGTCCTTCGTCATCACCCAATACCACACCAGCGTGATGTTCGCGCCGAACGTTGTGGGTCAGGCGAACGCGACCTCGGCAGGCTGGGGCAACTTGGGGGGCGGTGTCACGCAGTTTGTCATGCCGCTCTTGTTCTCGGTTTTCGTGATCGGGTTCGGGTTTTCCGAAGCGGTCGGCTGGCGCCTGTCCATGGTCGTCGTCGGCGTCATCATCTTCCTGATCGGGATCGCCTATTACTTCCTCACGCAGGACGCGCCGGACGGCAACTTTGACGACCTGCGCGCCAAGGGCCTGATGGAAGAAAAGAAAAAGGTCACCGGCAACTACATGCATGCCCTGAAGGACCCCCGGGTCTGGGTGCTGTTCGTGATCTACGGGGCCTGTTTCGGGATCGAACTGACGGTCAACAACGTGGCCGCCCTCTACTTCGCCGATTACTTCGACCTGAGCCTGATCGCCGCCGGTTTCGTCGCCGCCTCTTTCGGCCTGATGAACCTTTTCGCCCGGACGCTGGGCGGGATCTTCGGTGACAACTTCGGCGCCCTTTGGGGGCTGCGCGGCCGCAGCTTCTGGCTGTTCATCTGCCTGTTGTTCGAAGGTTGCGCGCTGATGGTGTTCAGCCAGATGCAGGTGTTGTTCCTGGCTCTGCCGGCACTGATCGTCTTCTCACTGTTCACGCAGATGTCCGAAGGCGCGACCTACTCGGTGGTTCCCTTCATCAACAAGAAGGCCCTTGGCGCGGTTGCCGGCGTGGTCGGGGCAGGCGGCAACGCCGGGGCGGTTCTGGCGGGCTTCCTGTTCAAGAACATGATCGACTGGAGCCAGGCCTTCCTGATCCTCGGGATCGTCGTCACCTGCGCCTCTTTCCTTGCCTTCTTCGTCCGCTTCTCGACCCGGCAGGAAGACGAAGAGCGCGCCAATTTCGCCGCCGCGAACATCAACACGCTTCGGGCCAAGGCCGAACGGGCGAACGCCGCCCTTGAAGAAGGGCTTCAGGCCATCGCCCGGACCAAGACCACGCAACATCCGGCCAGCTAGGCCGATACGCGGGGCGGTCGGCGAACCGGCCGCCCCACACAGAAAACGCCAACCCGCGAGGACATAACAATGGCGATCACCGCAACATCCGGCCAGCAGGGGCACACCCTGATCGACTGGCGCCCCGAAGACCCGCAGTTCTGGGCCGACAAGGGCAAATCCATTGCAACCCGCAACCTCTGGATCTCGATCCCGAACCTGCTTCTGGCCTTTTCGGTCTGGATGGTCTGGTCGGTCGTCGTGGCGAAGCTGCCCGCGATCGGGTTCAACTATACCACCGGGCAGCTGTTCTGGCTGGCGGCCCTGCCGGGGCTGTCGGGCGCGACGCTGCGGATCTTCTACAGCTTCATGATCCCGATCTTCGGCGGGCGGAAATGGACGACACTGTCCAGCCTCTCGTTGCTGCTTCCGGCGCTTGGGATCGGGTTCGCGGTTCAGAACCCGGAAACCCCCTATGCGATGTTCCTTGCCCTTGCCCTGATGTGCGGCTTTGGCGGCGGCAACTTTGCGTCCTCCATGGCGAACATCGCCTATTTCTACCCTAAGGCCACGAAGGGCAACGCGCTGGCGCTGAACGCGGGCCTTGGCAACCTTGGCGTGTCGGTCATGCAATTCGTCGTGCCGATGGTCATCACCGCCGGTGTCTTCGGCGCAATCGGTGGCGCCCCCGTCACCCTGTCGGACGGCAGCCAGCTGTGGATTCAGAACGCGGGCTTCATCTGGGTGCCTTTCATCCTTGTCAGCGCCATCGCGGCCTGGTTCGGGATGAATGACATCGCCGATGCCAAGGCATCGCTGGGCGACCAGCTGACCATTCTCAAGCGGTTCCACAACTGGGTGATGTGTATCCTCTACACCGGCACCTTCGGCAGCTTCATCGGCTACTCGGCGGGCTTCCCGCTGCTGATGAAGACGCAGTTCCCGGACGTGAACGTGCTGTCCTATGCCTTCCTCGGGCCGCTTGTCGGCGCGCTCAGCCGGGCCGCGACCGGCTGGGTCTCGGACAAGTTCGGCGGTGGCCGGGTGACCTTCTGGGTCTTCCTGGGCATGATCGTCGCGGTCTGGGGCGTGCTGCAGTTCCTGCCCTCGGGCGACTATGCGGGCAACTTCTGGGGCTTCTTCGCCTGCTTCATGGCGCTATTCTTCCTGACCGGTGTCGGCAACGCCTCGACCTTCCAGATGATCCCCTCGATCATGAAACAGGAAATCCCCCGCCTGATGCCCAATGGTGACCCGGCGGACATCCAGCGCACGACCGAACGGGAAAGCGCCGCGATCATCGCCTTCACCAGCGCCATTGCCGCCTACGGGGCCTTCTTCATCCCCAAGGCCTACGGGACCTCGATCGGCATGACGGGCCAGCCGCACGGCGCGCTTTGGGGCTTCCTGGTCTTCTACATCGTCTGCGTCGTGATCACCTGGATCTTCTACAGCCGCAAGAACGCGCCGGTCTCGTGCTGAGCACCCGCTGAACGCCATGTGCCCTGCGCGGGCAACCGCGCGGGGCCGCCGACACCCCAAGGAGAGTTGAGATGAGCCACCTGCTCGACAGATTGAACTTCCTCTCGTCCAAGGAACTGGACCGTTTTTCCGACGGCCACGGCCAGACGACCCGCGAAAACCGCGACTGGGAGGACACCTATAGAAACCGCTGGCGGCACGACAAGATCGTCCGCTCGACCCACGGGGTGAACTGCACCGGATCCTGTTCGTGGAAGATCTACGTCAAATCCGGGATCGTGACCTGGGAAACCCAGCAGACGGATTATCCCCGGACCCGGCCCGACCTGCCCAACCATGAACCGCGCGGCTGCGCCCGCGGCGCGTCCTACAGCTGGTATCTCTATTCCGCGAACCGGGTGAAAAACCCGCTGATCCGGGGCCGCCTGCTGAAGGTCTGGCGGCGGATGCGCGAAACCATGTCCCCGATCGCCGCCTGGACCGCGATCCAGAACGACCCGGTCCTGCGCAATGGCTATGTCGAAACGCGCGGAAAGGGCGGGTTCGTCCGGGCCAGCTGGGACGAAGCGACCGAGATCACGGCCGCCGCAAACGCCTATACCGCCAAGACCTATGGCCCGGACCGGGTGTTCGGCTTCTCGCCGATCCCGGCCATGTCGATGATTTCATATGCTGCCGGGTCGCGCTACCTGTCGCTGCTGGGTGGCGTCTGCATGTCCTTCTATGATTGGTATTGCGATCTTCCCCCCGCCAGCCCGATGACATGGGGCGAACAGACCGACGTGCCGGAAAGCGCCGATTGGTACAACGCGGGCTACCTGCTCCTCTGGGGGTCGAACGTGCCCCAGACCCGGACCCCGGACGCCCATTTCTATACCGAGGCGCGCTATCGCGGCACCAAGTCCGCCGTGATCTGCCCCGACTATTCCGAAGCCGCCAAGTTCGGCGATGTCTGGCTGAACGCCAAGCAGGGCACGGATGCCGCGTTGGCGATGGCCTTTGGCCATGTGATCCTGCGGGAATTCCACCTTGACCGGCAGTCCGAATATTTCACCGATTACTGCCGCAAATACAGCGACTTCCCCATGCTGGTCCGGATCGAGGAAAAGGACGGCCAACTGGTGCCGGGCCGGTTCCTGCGGGCCGATGACCTGACCGGAAAGCTGGGCGAAAAGAACAACCCCGAATGGAAGACGGTCGCCTGGGATCGCACATCCGGCGGGCTGGTCAGCCCGAACGGCGCCATCGGATATCGCTGGGGCGAGGCGGGCAAGTGGAACCTTGAAACCCGCGCCGCCGAGGCGGACACCGACCTGTCGATGTCCTTCGTCCTTGAAGAGGACCACGACGATGTGGTCGGGATCGACTTTCCCTATTTCGGCGCCGACGCGACCGAGACCTTCTCGACCGGGGACAAACGCCCGAACATCCTGACCAAGAACGTGCCGGTCAAGAAGATCAAGATCGGCCGCAAGACGGAAATGGTCGCCACCGTGTTCGACCTGTTCTGCGCCAACTACGGGCTGGACCGGGGTCTGGGCGGCGATTGGGTCGCGACGAAATATTCCGATGACGTGCCGGGCACCCCGACCTGGGCGGAAAAGATCACCGGCGTCTCCGCCGACAAGATCGCCCATGTCGCCCGTGACTTCGCGCTGAACGCCGAAAAGACCAACGGCAAGTCGATGATCATCATCGGCGCGGCGATGAACCACTGGTACCACATGGACATGAACTATCGCGGCGTCATCAACATGCTGGTGATGTGCGGTTGCGTGGGTCAGTCCGGCGGCGGCTGGGCGCACTATGTGGGACAGGAAAAGCTGCGGCCGCAGACCGGCTGGCTGCCCTTGGCCTTTGCACTGGATTGGGGCCGCCCGCCGCGCCACATGAACTCGACCAGCGCCTGGTATGCGCACACCGACCAGTGGCGCTACGAGACGCTGACGGCTGGTGAAATCCTGTCGCCCACCGCTCCCGAGGGCGATTGGGACGTGTCGATGATCGACTACAACATCCGGGCCGAACGGATGGGTTGGCTGCCCTCCGCCCCGCAGTTGAAGACCAACCCGCTGGAGGTCGCAAAGGCCGCCAAGGCGGCGGGCAAGGAGATCCCCGCCTACGTCGCCGAACAGCTGAAGTCCGGCGAGTTGGAGATGTCCTGCGAAGACCCCGACGCACCGGAAAACTGGCCGCGCAACCTGTTTGTCTGGCGGTCGAACCTTCTGGGATCGTCCGGCAAAGGGCACGAATACTTCCTCAAGCACCTGCTGGGCACCGATCACGGGGTCATGGGCAAGGATCTGGGCGAGGAAGGCGGGCAACTGCCGAAGGAAGCCAAGTGGCACAGCGACGCCCCGCGCGGCAAGCTGGACCTGCTGGTGACCATCGACTTCCGGATGAGCACCACTGCGGTCTATTCCGACATCGTGCTGCCAACGGCCAGCTGGTATGAAAAGAACGACCTGAACACCAGCGACATGCACCCGTTCATCCACCCGCTTCAGGCGGCTGTTGACCCGGCGTATGAGAGCAAATCCGACTGGGAAATCTTCAAGGCCATCGCCAGGAAGTTCCAAGAAGTCGCGCCGGAGATCCTTGGCAAGGAGACCGACATCGTCGCCCTGCCGATCCTGCACGACACGCCGGGCGAACTGGCGCAGGATCAGGTCAAGGACTGGAAGAAGGGCGAATGCGACCTGATCCCGGGCAAGACCGCACCGAACTACATCCCGGTCGAACGGGACTACCCCGCGCTTTACGACCGCTTTGTCGCGCTTGGGCCGCTGATGGACAAGCTGGGCAATGGCGGCAAGGGCATTTCGTGGAAGACCGACCACGAGGTGCAGCACCTGCGCGATCTGAACGGCGTCTGGGAAGACGGCCCGGCCAAGGGTTGCGCCAAGATCGTCACCGACATCGACGCGACTGAGGTCGTGCTGATGCTGGCCCCGGAAACCAACGGCGAGGTCGCGGTGAAGGCATGGGAGGCCCTGTCGGCCATCACAGGCCGCGAACATGCCCACCTTGCCCTGCCCAAGGAAGACGAGAAGATCCGGTTCCGCGATATCGCCGCGCAGCCGCGCAAGATCATCTCGTCGCCGACATGGTCGGGGCTAGAAAGCGAGAAGGTCTGCTATAACGCGGGCTATACCAACGTCCACGAGCTGATCCCATGGCGGACACTGACCGGACGCCAGCAGCTGTATCAGGATCACCTGTGGATGCGGGCGTTTGGCGAAGGCTTCATGTCTTACCGGCCGCCGGTGGACCTCAAGACCATCACCAAGGACGTGCAGGATGCGGGCGACAGCCTCGTGCTGAACTTCATCACCCCCCACCAGAAATGGGGCATCCACAGCACCTATTCCGACAACCTGTTGATGCTGACGCTGAACAGGGGCGGACCGGTGGTCTGGCTGTCCGAGGTGGACGCGAAGTCGGTCGGGATCGTCGATAACGACTGGATCGAACTGTACAACGTGAACGGCGCGCTGACGGCGCGGGCCGTCGTGTCGCAGCGGATCAAGGAAGGCACGACCTTCATGTATCACGCGCAGGAAAAGATCGTGAATACGCCGGGGTCCGAGAAGACCGGGAACCGGGGCGGTATCCACAATTCCGTGACCCGCGCGGTGCTCAAGCCCACGCATATGATCGGCGGCTACGCCCAGCAGTCCTATGGCTTTAACTACTACGGAACCGTCGGATCGAACCGGGATGAATTCGTTGTCGTCCGAAAGATGAAGAACGTCGACTGGCTTGATGAAGAAGCCACCGGAAAGGAGGCATAATCATGAAGGTACGTGCACAAATTGGCATGGTGCTGAACCTCGACAAATGCATCGGCTGCCACACCTGTTCAGTCACCTGCAAGAACGTCTGGACCAGCCGCGACGGCGTCGAATACGCATGGTTCAACAACGTCGAGACCAAGCCGGGGACCGGCTATCCGACCGACTGGGAAAATCAGGACCGCTGGAACGGCGGCTGGGTGCGGACGAAGTCGGGCAAGTTGCAGCCCAAGCAGGGTGCCAAATGGCGCATCCTTGCGAATATCTTCGCCAACCCGGACCTGCCGGAAATCGACGACTACTATGAACCCTTCGATTTCGACTACGACCACCTGAAATCGGCCCCCGAGATGAAGGCCTTCCCCACCGCCCGGCCCCGGTCGAAGATCACCGGGGAACGGATGCAGAAGATCGAAAAGGGCCCCAACTGGGAGGAAATCCTGGGCGGCGAATTCGCCAAACGGTCCGAGGATTACAATTTCGAAGGCATCCAGAAACAGATCTACGGGGAATACGAGAACACCTTCATGATGTATCTCCCCCGACTGTGCGAACACTGCCTGAACCCGGCCTGTGCCGCATCCTGCCCCTCGGGCGCGATCTACAAGCGCGAAGAGGACGGGATCGTCCTGATCGATCAGGAAAAATGCCGGGGCTGGCGGATGTGCGTGTCCGGCTGCCCCTACAAGAAGGTCTATTACAACTGGTCGACCGGAAAATCCGAGAAATGCACGCTCTGCTATCCGCGCATTGAATCGGGTAACCCGACGGTCTGTTCGGAAACCTGCGTCGGCCGCATCCGCTATCTTGGCGTGATGCTCTATGACGCCGACAAGATCGCCGAGGCGGCCTCGGTCGAGGACAAGACCGACCTTTACGATGCGCAGCTTGGCGTCTTCCTTGATCCAAACGACCCCGAGGTGATCGCCGCGGCCCGGTCCGAAGGCGTGCCGGAGGATTGGATCAAGGCGGCCAAGGAAAGCCCGATCTGGAAAATGGCGATGGAATGGAAGGTCGCCTTCCCGCTGCATCCTGAATACCGGACCCTGCCGATGGTTTGGTATATCCCACCGCTGTCGCCTATTCAGAACGCGGCAGAGGCGGGCGCGATCGGCAGCGACGGCGCCATGCCGGACGTGCGGTCCCTGCGTATCCCGCTGCGCTATCTGGCTAATATGCTGACCGCCGGGGACGAGGCGCCCGTCGCTGCCGCCCTTGAACGGATGCTGGCGATGCGTGCCTACATGCGGGCAAAAACCGTGGACGGAGTAACCGACGAAGCCGTTGCCGCAAGCGTCGGCCTGAGTGGTCGGGTGATCGAAGACATGTACAAGATCATGGCGCTTGCGGATTACGAGGACCGCTTCGTGATCCCGACCACTCACCGTGAACAGGTCGAGGATGCCTACGACCTGCGTGGCGGATGCGGGTTTACCGACAGCAACGGCTGTTCGACCGGCCTTTCCAAGGGATCGCTGTTCGGCGGTTCCAAGAAACCCCTTAAGATGCCGACGGAGGTGATGTGATGGACCGGACCCTGAAAGCTCTTTCGCTGATCCTGAGTTACCCGACGCGCGAATTGCAGCAGGCCATGCCGGAAATCGGGGGCGTCCTTGCCGCCGACACCCGGCTGACCGCCGCCGCGCGCCGGGCGTTGCGCCCGCTGGTGGAGGAGCTGAGCGGGCGGGACATCTATGACCTCGAAGAGCAATTCGTGATGCTGTTCGACCGGTCGCGCACCCTCTCGCTCAACCTGTTCGAACATGTCCACGGCGAAAGCCGGGACCGGGGCGGGGCGATGGTGTCGCTTCTGGAAACCTATCGGGACGGCGGGTTCGAACCCGTTACCTCGGAACTGCCGGATCATCTTCCGGTCCTTCTCGAATTCCTGGCCACGCGTTCCCACAGTGAAGCTCAGGAAACCTTGGCGGACGCGGCGCATATTTTCGAGGCCCTCAGCGCCCGGCTTGCCCGGCGTGAAAGCCCCTATGCTGCCGTGTTCGCCGCCCTTTTGCAGCTGTCGGGCGCGAAAGCGGACAAGGAGGCGGTCGCGGAACTTCTCGACCAGCCCGAGGTGGACCCGAACGATCTGGAGGCGCTCGACGCGGTCTGGGAGGAAAGCGAGGTGCGCTTTGGTCCCGATCCGAACGCAGGCTGCCCGCAGGTCCGCGACATGCTGACCCGCATGGATCAGCCCATCAACCCCGACCCCCGCGTTGCCGCGGAATAACGGAGGCCGAGATGCATAATTTCCTTTTTGGTATCTACCCCTACATCGCCCTGTCCGTCCTGATCATCGGGTCGATCGCGCGATACGACCGTGACCCGTTCACATGGAAAACCTCGTCCAGCCAGATGCTGCGCCGCAAGCAGTTGATCTGGGGGTCGATCCTGTTTCACGTCGGCGTTCTGGTCATCTTTTTCGGGCATCTGGTCGGGCTTCTGACCCCGATCTGGGTGTTCGACGCCATCGGCGTCAGCCACGGGGCCAAACAGCTTCTGGCGGTTGTCGCGGGCGGGATCGCCGGTGCGATGGCCCTGATCGGCGGGCTGATGCTGTTTCACCGTCGCTGGACCGATCCGCGCATCCGCGTCACTTCCAGCTTTGCCGACACGGCGATCCTGTTGCTGCTACTGGCACAACTCGTGCTGGGGCTGGGCACGATCTATGTCTCGCTTCAGCACCTCGACGGTCACGAAATGACTCTGTTCATGTCCTGGGCGCAGGGGATCTTTACCTTCGACGGGCAGGCGGCCAGTTACATCGAACACGCCGCGCTGATCTTCAAACTGCACCTGTTCCTCGGGCTGACGATCTTCCTTGTGTTCCCCTTCACCCGCTTGGTGCATATCCTGTCCGGCTTTGGCGCGCCGATCCGATATCTGTTCAACCGGCCCGGCTATCAGATCGTGCGGTCGCGCAAGCGTCGCCATCCGGCGGAGTGACCGGATGACCGCCCCGCTATTCCCCGATCTGGTGATCAACGGCGAAACCGTCCCGCAGGCCGTCATCGCGCAGGAAGCGCAGAACCACGACGCGCCCAAGGACAAACCCGGTCTGGCGTGGCGCAAGGCGGCTAATGCCATTGCCACCCGCACCCTGCTGCTGCAAGAGGCGCGGCGGCGCGGGATTACCTCCGACCCGGCCGAGGTTGGGCCGGGCCGCTTTGAAACCGAGGAGGAGGCCCTGATCCGGGGCCTTCTCGATCAGGCGATCGACATTTCCGAACCAGACGAGGAGACACTCCACTGGGAATGGGCCAGAAACCCGGAGCGGTTCCGCTCGGCCCCGTTGTGGGAGGTGTCACATATCCTGATTGCCTGCGACCCACGCCAGCCCGAGGCAACCGAGGCCGCCCGCAAGCGGGCCGAGACCCTGACCACCGAGGCGCTGGGCAACCCGCGCGGCTTTGGCCGGCTTGCCAAGGACTACAGCGACTGCGGATCGAAATCGGCAGGTGGGACACTTGGCCAGTTGGGTCCGGGCGACACCGTGCCTGAATTCGAAGCCGCGCTTCGAACCCTGTCCGAGGGCGAGATCACGGCCGCGCCGGTCCTGTCTCGGCATGGCTGGCACATCATCCGGATGGACGCCGCCGCGCCCACCCATGTGCTGCCCTACGAGACCGTCCGCCCGAAGATTGCCGAAGCCTGGGAAAAGGCCGCGTGGTCCCGCGCCGCCAAGGCTTTTCTTGATCAGCTTGTGGATAAGGCCGAGATCGTTGGCGCAACCCTCAAATCAGATACCAAAGACGCACGCGCCTGACGGCGCAGGCACCAAAGGCCCAAAGGCCGATGTAAGAAAGAACCGGAGACCCAAATGAAAATCGGATACTCAATGGCGCCCGGACGTGGCGACACCGACCTCATGCTGCACCGGCTTGCCAGCGCCCTGCTGAACCGGGGGCTGCGGGTTGCGGGAACCGTTCAGGTCAACTCTGACCGACCGGACGATGGACCTTGTGACATGGACGTAAAGGTCTTGCCGGACGGGCCGGTGATCCGCATCTCGCAATCCCTTGGCGACCATTCCAAGGGCTGTCGCCTTGATCCGTCCGCGCTGGAACAAGCCGTCGGGCATGTCGAGGCGAGCCTTGGCGCCGACACCGACCTTCTGATCATCAACAAGTTTGGCAAGCACGAAGCCGAGGGCCGGGGATTCCGCGCGGCAATCGCGAATGCCCTTGCCTTGGACGTGCCGGTGATTGTTGGCACCAACGGGTTGAACAAGGATGCCTTCGTTGAATTCACAGGCGAGCTCGCCGAGGAGATCGCACCCAGTTTCGACGCGTTGCAGGATTGGTGCCTTGAACAAGTGGGGGTCTTGGCCGAACCTGCTTGACCGCGCGACCGGCGCACGCCGCGTCTGTCAGATGCCGAGCCCGCGTGACCGGCGGGGCATGGCGGCGACATCCGCCGCCGCCATGCGCGCTGCTGCAAGCCGGTCGAGATGAGCGCGCGGCATGGCAACGCCATGGGGCTGAGGGCTCTGCTGCACATGCATTTCGACCATTTCTGAGATGGCGACCAGTTCCCCCGCCTCCTTCATGGCCGACCAGAGGTGAAACCGCTTTTCGTTGAAATCCAAGAGCACAGTCTCAACCTCGACCAAGGCACCTTCCCGCACCTCGCGCAGAAAGAACTTGTGGTCCTCCAGCAAGTAGATCGTGCAGCCGGTCCGATCCCGGTAGGCGCCGTCGAACCCGACGGCATCCTGAAACGCATCGACCGCATAGCTGAATATCAGCCCGTAGAACGCATCCTGCATATGCCCGTTGTAGTCGATCCATTCCGGGCGGACGGTTGTCTGATATCGAAAGGTCGTGGTCATGGCAGGGCATAGAATCTGGCGGCGGTGTCGTGGAAGACCGAAGCGTGCATCGACGACGGGACGATGTCTTCGATCGCCCGCACGATGGTGCCGTAGTCGCTGTAGAGAGAGTCGACCGGGAAATTCGACCCAAACATGCATCGGTCCGGCCCGAACTGGTCCAGACAGGTTTCGACGATGGGGCGGATGCTGTCCGTGGTCCAGCCATGGTCGAACATGCCCAGCCCGGACAATTTACAGGTGATCTGCGGGCGGTCCGAGAGGGTTCTGAGGCGCATGGCCCAGTCCTTTAGCCCCTGCGCGCTGCGGTCGTGCGGCGACCCCGCGTGACACAGCGCGACGGTCGTGTCGGGTGCACGGTCAAGAACGCGGGCCATGTGGGTGTAAAGTTCCGGGATCAATTGCAGATCAAACGACAAGCCCCGCGCGCCAACCTGCCGCAGCCCATCCGCAAACCGCGGATCTGCCAACAGGGCGTTGGTCCCGGTTTGGGCATCTTCGTCCGGTGCCCGGCCGACGATCTGGCGGACCCCGCGCAGTGTCGGCAAGGTCTGAAACCGGTCGAGCGTGGCGGCAAGGTCTTGCGCGGTCAGGTCGCAAAAGGCGACCTGCGCCAAGGGCCAGTCCGGCGTCGCGTCGGCGACGGATTGCACCCATCGCGCCTCGGCCCAGCCATCTGCCGCGCCGACTTGGATATGGACGGAGGCGGCAAACCCCGCAGCGTCGCGGCGGAATTCGTCGATCAGGTAGTCGCGTTGGATCGGCCCCGGATCGCCAAAGAACCGCACGACGCCGCGCGCCATCAGCCACGGGTAATCGACGGCCCCAAGGTCCCAAAGGTGATGATGGGCGTCAATTCTCATGGCTGTAGCCGGTCGTGTCCTTCAGGAAATCGCGCCCCTGCATCTTCCAGAAATGCAGCAGGTCGATAAAGACCCAGTTTTCGGCAAGCTTGTCGCCGGCCCGGCGGTAGATGTCGATGACCCGGAATTCGCTGGGGATATCGCTGCCGGGCAGGCCCATGAAGCCGCCGGTCGGCACCGCGGTAAAGTTGGGCCAGCCGAAGAACCCGCCGAAATGACCTTCGGCCAGACGGGCGATGTGTTTTGTCTTCGACCGTTGCCCAAACCCGGCGCGGAACGGACCGGAATGCTGTTTGGCATAGCGTTCAATCGTATAGGTCGCGCCGATCCCTTCGGGCCCCCACCAGATCATGTCGTCCTGCCACGTCCGAGCCAGTTCTTCCTCGAGCGGCAGTCCCAGCTTCCATTGGCCAAGGTCCGAGATCATCGCGTTGATTGCGGCCAGCGTCGCCTTGCCCTCGGCCTCTGGCTGGGCCGCATACAGCAGGCCGCTGTGCGTGATCGGACCGGGCTGCACCAGATGCGCGGCGGTCTGACTGGGGAAGGGGCATTGACCAGCCTGAGTCATCAGGTGCGGAATATCGAAATACATCGCGGTTTCGGTGATCTTGCCGCCCTCGACCCGGTAGAAGGCGCAGTAGCGCAGAAAGGCCATCTTGGCCGTGGGCCGGATCCCCAGCCACGGTTGGTCTAACAGCCCCATCAGGTGCCCCATCGACACGACCCATGTGCTGTCATATCCGTCCAATTCGTTGCGCCCGGCAAAGAAGATATCCTCGCGCCGCTGAAGCCGGGTGAGGGCAGTCTTCAGCGGATCCCAGAACACCCTCCCAAGGGCATCCACCCCGTGAAGTTCACCGAAAGGATGGTAGCCGCGCCAAAGGTGATCGGGGGCAAGGACCGCCGAAAGGGATTCGGCTGTTTCGCCCGCGGGGGCCGCATCGGCCACGGCGTGCATGTGACGAACGAGGTCTTTGGCGCCTTGAAGATCTGTCATGTATTCAGTCCTGTTGAGACGAAAATAATTTCGTATGCAAAAGTGCTTGCCAGACTCGCGCGAAGAAGTCTACCGAAACTGCAAGCGTATGCAATACGGCGGCGTCAGGAGGCGACATTGGCGATATCAAGCCATTCGGCGCGTCGAGGCAGTGGGGAAATGTCGTAGGGGTCAGCACGTCTGATCCGACCGTCCTCGATCATGAAGTCCTTGTCCTGTTAGGGCCTTCGGACTGCGGCAGGACCACGACGATGCGCATGATCGCCGGTCGGCTGTTCGATCATGCGGGACGAGATGAAGCCCAATTACCTTGCCCGCTGTCCCGACATGAGCTGATGCACGGCCTTTTGCCCTGCCTTGCAAACCCCGTCGAGACGACGCGCGCACTGCGCGACGGCTTTCCGGTGATCGCCGGGCCCGTCGGCCCCTCGCATGGCTTCGTCCATTTGCAGCGCGTTACTGGCCGGTCTGGGACAGGGTCAACCCAGCCATGATTTGTAGTCGCTGACCAGCAGATGGGTTGGCGCCTCATCTTCTTCGACGGTGGCAAAGCGGCCAATCGGCTCGCGGAAGATGTTGTCGGTCTCGTCGTCGTTGACGGTCGAAACTTCGCCGATCAGCACGTCGCCGCCTTCGCCCCAGAAGGCATGCCAGTCGCCGGGGCGCAGGGTCACGCTTTCGCCCGGCGCAAGTTTCAGCTTCTGGCCCGGGGCATAGTCCAGACGGATTCCGTCACACCAGATCGTGCCGCCGCGGTCTTCGGCGAAGTTGCCCTTGTCGTCGGACCCGAAAAGTTCGACCACAAGCGTCGCCCCACCACGATTGATGATGTCTTCGGCCTTGATGACATGGGTGTGCATCGGGCTAAGCTGGTCCTGACGCGAAATCAGCAGCTTTTCTGCATAGCACATGCCGCCGCCGCGTTGCAGGTCGCCAAGCAGGCCATTGCGAAGCGTGAACAGGAACAGCCCCATGTCATCGAACCGGCCCGCACCATAATCGGTGATGTCCCAGCCGCAACGGGCGTCGATCACATGACGCACATCGGGCGCGCGGGCCTTGAACTCTTCAGGGCTCCAATAGGCGAAGGGCGGCAAGGTAAAGCCGAATTCATGAATCATCTCGGCGGCAGAGGCCATGATTTCGTTGATGCGCGACCGTTTCATGCGGCAATCCTATAAGGGCTGTTGATTTCGATCATCATGGCAGCCGTCGGTCGGAATGGCGACCCTGCGAATGCTTTGATGTGACCGGATCGTGTTTCGTTCGAGTGGTTTGTCATGGTTGGCGTGGCGGCGAATTCTATCTCGGGCAATAGCTATCCGGGTCAGGCGGATCGCCCGCGCGGCATCAAAGCATGAACTGCGTGCCAACTGGCTGCGATGCGGCCCCGACCGACCGGGCCTTGGCGCCAATGCTGCCCGCCTCGATCCGGGGGGGGATCAATCCACGTGTATCCTGTGTCGCCATATAGCGGCGTACCCTGCCGACCAGTTCCTCGCGGATTGCAGGGGGAAAGGCACCGTCGATCAGGATCGCCTCGAAGTCGATGACGGAACAGGTGGACAGGGCTGCCTTGGCCAGTTCCTGCGCGGTTTGGCCCAGCCATGGATCGACGTAGCGCGACAGGCTGGTCCAGCTGTCCGGGTCGGTCCAAAGCTGGCGGGGGTCAAGGTCGACCTCGCGCAGCCGCAGCTCTAGCTGGTGGATCGATGCCATATCGACCAGTTGCATGCTTTCCCCGTTCGGGCCGACCGTGCGCAAGGACCCCAGCGCACCGGCATTGCCCTGCGGGCCTTCGAAGACCGAGTTGTTCAGCACAACCCCGCCGCCGATGAAGGCCCCGATAAAGAAATAGGCATAGTCGCGGAATTCCTTGCCCCGGCCAAACATGTGCTCTGCCTGGCAGGCGGCGGTCGCGTCGTTCATCAAGGTGACGGGCAACCCGCTGATGTCCGCGGTGCGAACCCGCAGGTCCACATCCTTCCAGGATTGGAATGCCGCGTCCGACTCGTCCGAGGTGTTGGGCCAGTTCCACAGGCCAAATGGCGCGGCGACGCCAAAGCCGCAGATCCGCGCCACTGCCTCTGGTGACAGAGCGCCTGAGATTTCGGACACGGCCGCGCCGACAAAATCGAAGATCGTGTCGGGCAGGGGGATGTCGTAGTTCAGTTGTCGCTGATGCCGGGTGTCACCGCAGAAATCGATCAGCACCAATTCGGCCGATCTGCGGCCGATCTTCAGCCCGTAGGAATAGACGCCATCCGGGGCCAGACGCATGGGGATCGACGGCTTGCCGACCTTGCCCCGCACCGGGTCGCCCCGTTCAAGAAGCCCGTCAGATTCGAGCCGCCGCAAGATGGCCGACACGGTCGGCGGTGACAGGTTTGCGATGCGTGCAAGGTCGCTTCCCGGAAGGGCTCCGTGGCGCTGAATCAACGAAAGGAGGAGGCGCTCGTTATGGTCGCGCACCCCTTTTTGGCTCAGCCCCGAGCTGATCGATCTTACCAGTCCGTCCTCCATGCCGCGCAACTCTATCGGCCTCCTCACCCTTATTCTATAGGGGAAATCCATTAATAAAGAAAGTTAATTAATTAATTGACACAGGCCGTCGAATCGCGTTGTCTTAGGGGCAAGCGGTCGAAACATCGGGCCGTGATTTGCCGGGGTGGAGGCCCCGACTTTTTGACTTTCTCTGGGAGGAAACCATGAAAAAACTTCTCGTCGGAACTGCGCTTGCCGTCATCACGACCGCCGGTGCCGCCGCTGCGCAGGACGTATCCGCCTGCCTGATCACCAAGACCGACACCAACCCGTTCTTCGTCAAGATGCGTGAAGGCGCCGAAGCTGCCGCCGCCGAAGCCGGGATCACCCTGCGCTCCTACGCCGGTAAGGTCGACGGCGACCACGAGACCCAGGTTGCCGCGATTGAAACCTGCATCGCCGATGGCGCTTCGGGTATCCTGCTGACCGCCTCGGACACCTCGTCCATCGTCAGCGCCGTGACCCAGGCCCGCGAAGCCGGCCTGCTGGTGATCGCACTCGACACCCCGCTGGACCCGATCGACGCCGCCAACTCGACCTTTGCCACCGACAACTTCCTTGCCGGTGAACTGATCGGCCAGTGGGCTGCCGCCACCCTCGGTGACGATGCCGCCAACGCCAAGATCGCCATGCTTGACCTCGCCGTCAGCCAGCCGACCGTCGGCGTGCTGCGTGACCAGGGCTTCCTGCAGGGCTTCGGCATTGAACTGGGCGACCCGAACAAGTGGGGCGACGAAACCGATCCGCGCATCGTCGGCCACGACGTGACCGCCGGGAACGAAGAAGGTGGCCGCAAGGCGATGGAAAATCTTCTGGCCGTCGATCCGATGATCAACGTCGTCTACACCATCAACGAACCCGCCGCTGCCGGCGCCTATGAGGCGCTCAAGGCGATTGGCCGCGAAAACGACGTTCTGATCGTCTCCGTCGACGGTGGCTGCCCCGGCGTTCAGAACATCGCCGATGGCGTGATCGGTGCGACCTCGCAGCAGTACCCGCTGCGCATGGCCGCTCTCGGGATCGAAGCCATTGCCGCCTACGCCGCCAACGGCACCCTGCCGGAAAACACCCCCGGTAAGGACTTCTTCGACACCGGTGTGGCGCTGGTCACCGACAAGCCCGCCGAAGGCGTCGACAGCATTTCGGTCGCCGAAGGCATGGACCTCTGCTGGGGCTAAGACCCGGCCCGTCCATCAGTTGACTACGGACAAGGGCGGGTTTTTCCCGCCCTTGTTCTAAGAAATGCTCTACACTCTCCCCAATACCCACCCGATGCAGAGGAGGCCGCCAAAATGTCTGGCAATGCCGACGATTTCGAATCCGTGGTGAAAACAAGCCGATCCGAAGCGGTCGCTGAATTCACCAGCCAGAAGAAAGGGGCGCTCGCACGGTTGCAGCATGCCCTTCATGTGAACCCCGCGCTTGTCCCGCTGTTCGTCCTGCTGGCGTCCATCGTCGTGTTCGGCCTGCTTCTCGGGTCCAAGTTCTTTTCGCCCTTCGCGCTGACGCTGATCCTGCAACAAGTGCAGATCGTGGGCATCGTGGCGGCGGCGCAAAGTCTTGTGATCCTGACCGCGGGCATCGACCTGTCGGTCGGCGCGATCATGGTCCTGTCGTCGGTCGTGATGGGACAGTTTACCTTCCGCTACGGTATCCCGGTCGAAATCTCGATCGTGCTTGGGCTGGTAACCGGTATGCTGTGCGGCTTCGTCAACGGCTGGCTTGTCGCCGTGATGAAACTTCCGCCCTTCATCGTGACGCTGGGCATGTGGCAGATCGTTCTGGCTACGAACTTCCTTTACTCCGCCAACGAAACGATCCGCGCGCAGGAGATCGAGGCGAATGCGCCCCTGTTGCAGTTGTTCGCAATGAAATTCAACGTGGGGGGCGCGGTGTTTACCGTCGGCGTCATCTTCATGGTCGTCTTGATGCTGTTCCTGTCCTACGTGCTGAAACACACGGCCTGGGGGCGGCATGTCTATGCGGTTGGGGATGACCCTGACGCGGCGCAGCTATCCGGCGTGAACGTGAAATCCGTGCTGATTTCCGTCTATGTGCTGTCCGGTCTGATCTGTGCCTTTGCAGGCTGGGCGCTGATCGGGCGGATCGGGTCGGTGTCGCCGACCTCTGGCCAGCTGGCCAATATCGAAAGCATCACCGCCGTGGTGATCGGGGGCATCTCGCTTTTCGGTGGCCGTGGGTCGATCCTTGGCGCACTGTTCGGGGCCCTGATCGTGGGCGTCTTCACGCTGGGTCTGCGCCTGGCCGGGGCCGACGCGCAATGGACCTTCCTTCTTATCGGCGCGTTGATCATCGGAGCCGTGGCGGTTGACCAATGGATCAGAAAGGTTTCGGCATGACACAGGCAGCACAAGCATCCCAAACCGCGAAGCAGCCCATCCTGAAGGGCCGCGGACTGGTCAAGCGTTATGGCAAAGTGACCGCGCTGGATAACTGCGACTTCGACCTTTACCCGGGCGAAATCCTTGCGGTGATCGGCGACAACGGCGCCGGGAAATCCACCCTGATCAAGGCAGTCTCCGGGGCGGTTGTCCCGGACGAGGGCGAGATCGAACTGGAAGGCCGCAAGGTGCATTTCCATTCCCCGACCGACGCCCGCAAGGAAGGCATCGAAACGGTCTACCAGACCCTCGCGATGTCGCCCGCCCTGTCGATCGCCGACAACATGTTCATGGGCCGCGAGCTGCGCAAGCCGGGGTTCCGTGGGTCGGTTCTGCGTCAGCTTGACCGCCCCAGAATGGAACAGATCGCGCGCGACAAGCTGACCGAGCTGGGCCTGATGACGATCCAGAACATCAATCAGGCGGTTGAAACCCTTTCGGGTGGCCAACGCCAAGGGGTCGCCGTGGCCCGGGCCGCGGCCTTCGGCTCCAAGGTGATCATCCTTGACGAGCCGACGGCAGCGCTGGGCGTCAAGGAATCCCGGCGCGTGCTGGAACTGATCCTCGATGTGCGGTCGCGGGGCATTCCGATCATCCTGATCAGCCACAACATGCCCCATGTGTTCGAAGTCGCAGACCGGATCCACGTGCACCGGCTGGGCAAGCGTCTGTGCGTGATCGACCCGAAGGATTACACCATGTCCGACGCGGTGGCCTTCATGACCGGGGCCAAGGAACCGCCCATGTAACCCGGCGATCACCACGCAGACGGGCCGCGGGAAACCGCGGCCCTTTGCTTTTTTTGGGGGGGCGGTTTGTTGGCAGACGGTCGGCTATCCCCGCATGTGCGACTCCCGAAGCACGACGGGGCATTCCAGCCGCTCTTGCAGTCCGGCGCCCTCGGACGGCGACAACAGCCATTCGGCGCACCAATTGCCCATTTCCCGATGCGGCAACAGGACGGTCGACAGGGCAGGGGACAGGTGTTGTGCAATCTCCTGATCGTCATAGCCCATCACGGCCATCGTTGCCCCGACCCGTTCGCCGCGCTCTTTCAGCGCCTCGTAGCAGCCTACCGCCATCAGGTCGTTGGCGCAAAAGATCGCGTCGGGCCGAACAGGACCGTCCAGAAGGCGCAGGGTGGCAGTCCGGCCGCCGCTGGGCAGAAAGTTTCCTTCGACGATCAGGTTCGGATCGACCGGGATATTCGCCTGTCTCAGTGCCCGCTCGTATCCTTCCAGCCGCTGGTCCGAGGCCTCCATCCAGTTTTCGCCGGTGATGAAGGCGATCTTGCGGTGCCCGGCAGCGATAAGTTGCCGGGTCGCCATTTCGCCGCCGCGCCGTTCCGCTGGCACGACAGAGGTATAGCGGCGTTCGGCGTCATAGCAGTTCAGCAGCACGGCCCTGTGCCGGGCCAGCGCGTCGGGCGGGGCCACCTTACGGGTCAGGATCGAGGCATAGACGATCCCCGCGACCCCGTCCGCCGCCCACTTGCGCAGCGCGGTCGCCTCGTAGTCGCGGTTGCCGCCTGTCATCACCACCTCGACGATGGCGTTGTGCTTCCACGCGGTTTCCTGAACCCCTTCGATCGAGATCGCCGCAAAGGGGCTGGTCGCGATTTCATCGACCATCAGGCCAATGACCCGGCTGGCCTCGTCGCGTGCCGGGCGGCCTGCACCGCGCGGCCGATAGCCAAGTTCCGCAACCGCATCCATCACGCGGGCGCGGGTTTCCTCGCTGATGCGCATGTCTTCGTTGCCATTCAGAACGAAGGACACCGTCGATTGCGACACGCCCGCCCGAAGGGCGATGTCCTTCATCGTGACGCGGGCCGGGGTGGGGTTCGGTTCGTTGCTCATCTGCCTCTCCTACAGGCAGAGCATAGGGGCTTGCGAGGTGCTAATAAATATTGCTAATAAATATTAGCAGCGAAAAGGAAGCGATTCCTTTGCCGCGTGCCGGGAGGCGTGCGGTTGGCGAAGGGGGGACACAGCATGACGGGGCAGACCCGGCAAAAGCGCAGGATCACGCAGGGGCAGGCGGCCTTTGTCCTGTTGCTGCCGTTCCTTGCGACCTATGCGCTGTTCCTTGTCTATCCCTTCCTGCGCGGGATCTGGATTTCCCTGCACGACTGGAACCTTCTGGCGGTTGCCTTCAATCCCGACGCAAAGGAGTTCGTCGGTCTGCGCAACTACGAACGGGTCATGTGGGGCCGCAATATCGAATGGGGCGCGGTTGCCAGCCCGCTGCTTCAGGGGATCGGGGCGGCAGGTGTCGCCCTGTCGGTCTTCCTTCGCCGGGCTGGCCGGGTGAGTAAGGTTACGGCAATCGCCCTCGGGCTCGCCTCGGCCCTGCTTTTTGTCCTACCCGGTTTCCATCCCGGCGAAGGAGGACGCTGGTATGACCGGCGGTTCTGGCCAACGGTCGGCAATACGCTGGTGTTCGTGGGCTGGACCGTGCCCGGCGTGACAGTCGCCGCCCTTCTGATCGCGGCGGCGCTGAACCGCGAAACCCGTGCGATGTCGGTCTACCGGACGCTGTTCTTCCTCAGTCAGATCCTGTCGGTCACCGTGGTGACGCTGATCTGGCAGATCATGTTTTCGCCCCGGCAGGGGTTGATCGCCAATGTCACCGAAGCTTTCGGCGGCTCGCCCATCGTCTGGCTGACCGACGAACGGTTCGCCATGGCCGCCATTGTCATCACCACGATCTGGTGGAGCCTCGGGATCGCGATGATCCTGTTTCTGGCCGGGATGCAGGATATCTCGAAGGACCTGTACGAAGCCGGGGCGCTGGACAATGCGACCGGCGCGCGGGCTTTCTGGTATATCACCCTGCCGAACCTGAAACGCACGATCACGCTGGTCATCGTGTTGCAGGTCATTCTGCAATTCCAGGTCTTCGGGCAGGCGCATCTAATGACCCAAGGTGGCCCCAACGACACCACACAGGTGCTTGTCCGCTACATCTACCAGACCGCGTTTCGCGACAGTGAACTGGGCCGGGCAAGCGCCATGGCGGTGTTCCTTTTCGTCATCATGGGTGGGTTTTCGATCCTGCAATTCGTTCTGGGCCGGGAGGACGACCAATGAACCGGTCCTACAAATGGCTGGTGATGGCCCTCGCGATTCCGGCGTTCCTGTGGCTGGTGCCAACGCTCTGGATGGTGTCCCTGTCGTTCCAACCGAACGAGGTGCTGGCCCGAACCACATCCACCACCTTCTTCGGACTGATCCCGATCCCCTTTACCGCCGAAAACTATGCCGCGCTGTTCGCCTTTGGCCAGACGCCGATGTGGTTCCTGAACTCGCTGATCGTGGCGGCGGGAATGACATTGGGGGTGCTGATCGTATCGACCACCGCGGGCTATGCGCTGGCCCGGCTTGAATTTCCGTTCAAGCGGGCGATCACCATTCTTTGCCTTGTCGGGTTGATGGTGCCGGAGCAGGCGGTCTTTATCCCGCTTTACACCATGTTCGCCGATCTCGGGTGGCACAACAGCTATCACGCGCTGATCCTGCCGCGCATGGCCGTCCCCATCGGGGTCTTCCTGATGCTGCAATTCTTCAAGGCGATCCCCAAGGACATCGAGGAAGCCGCCCGTCTGGATGGCGTCGGTTGGTTGCAGATCTTCTGGTACGTCATGCTGCCGTTGGCCCGCCCCGCGATGATGACGCTGGCGATCCTGACATTCCTCTACGCCTGGAACGACTACCTTTGGCCGCTGGTCAGTGCGCAACGGCAGGAGTTCTTCACCATCACGCTGGGGCTGGCCAGCATCCAATCGAATTTCGCGCAATCGGAAGGGCTGGGCCGCGTCATGGCCTCGGGCGTCATCGCCTCGCTTCCGGTCGTTGTCATGTTCCTGATCTTCCAGCGGTACGTGGTGCAAGCCATGACCGTCGGCGGGACCAAGGGATAAACCGGGGCATCTGCCCCACATTGGGAGGAGAGATATGAAACATCTCATCATCGGCGCCGCCGTCGCCGCCACGGTCGCAACCGGGGCCACGGCACAGGAAGTCACCCTTGGCCGGTTCTTTGGCGCCTGCGAGGACGCGGGCACCGACACCAAGGCCAGCGTGGGCGAGGCCTGCATCATCCAGTCGATCATCAACGCCGCGGATGCGGAGCTTGACGGGATCACCGTGACCACCCTGCCCACCGACTGGGGCAACTACTATGATCAGATCAAGGCCGCCTATGCCGGGGGCACCCCGCCGGACGTGCATGTCATGCACCGTCACCGGGTGCCGGAATTCGCGGGCCTCGGCGCGATTGCCGACATCTCGGGCGATCTGGAGGCAGCCGGGATCGACCCGTCCGACTGGTCTGAAAACGCGCTGGCCGCTGTCAGCTACGAAGGCGGCATCTACGGCGTGCCGATGGATTTCCACGCCAACCTCTGGCACGTCAACATGGACCTGATGGCCGCCGCCGGTCTGGTCGAAGACGGCAAGCCGGTGCTGCCCACCTCTCCCGAGGAACTGTTGCAGCACGCGCAGATGGTCAAGGACGCGACCGGGCAGGATTATCTTGCCGCCGATTTTGCGCAATTCCCCATCGGGGTGCGTCTGGTGCTGGCCCTGATGTGGCAGCAGAACGCCAACATCTTTGACGGCGACACCGCGACCATCAACAACGATGCCGCCGCCAATGCCGTGACCGCGATGACCCAGCTGTTCGACGCCGGGCTTGCCAATCCGCAGCTGAACTATGCCGACAGCCAGCAGGCCTTTCTGAACGGCGAGGCGGCGATCCTTGTCAACGGGACATGGGTTGTGGATTTCTACACCGCCGAAGCCGCCAAGGAAGAGGTCGCGCTGGACAACTACTATGTCGCCGACTTCCCGACGCTGTTCGACACCGGTGCCACCTGGGCCGACAGCCACATGTGGGCGATCCCGGCCTCGCTGGACGGGGACCAGCGCGCGGCGGCGATGAAGGTTCTGGCCTTCATCAACGACCACAACATCGATTGGGCGCGGACCGGTCACATGGCCGTGCGCACTTCGGTTCTGGAAAGCGCGGAATATGCGGGGCTGCCGCATCGCGACGAATACACCGGCACCGCCGCGATCGCCCGCGATACGCCGCCCAGCGAACGCTATGGCGCCATTCAGGACGTTCTGAACCGCGAGCTTCAGGCGATCTGGCTGACCGGCAAGGATGTCACCGCTGCCTTGGCCGACGCCGAAGCCGAAGTTCAGGACCTGCTGGACCGCTAAGCCCCCCGCAACGGCCCCTTTCCCGGGGCCGTTGCCCGAATTCTTTCAAGGACAGACGACGTGCCACGCTGGA
The DNA here is from genome assembly GCF_004145845.1 of Loktanella sp. IMCC34160. Lineage (GTDB taxonomy): Bacteria > Pseudomonadota > Alphaproteobacteria > Rhodobacterales > Rhodobacteraceae > SELP01. The sequence continues at coordinate 29,480 of NZ_SELP01000009.1, forward strand.
GTGCAGAAAAGGCCAACCGCTGGTGGGCAAAGACCGGATGGGTCTGCGGGTTCAATTTCCTGCCGTCCACGGCGGTGAATTTCCTCGAGATGTGGCGCGAAGAAAGTTTCGACCGCGACACGATCCGGCGCGAACTGGGATGGGCCGCCGATCTTGGGTTCAACGCGATCCGGGTAAACCTGCACTACCTAGTCTGGAAACATGACCCCGATGGGACTGCCGCGCGCCTTGATTGGCTGATGTCGGCGGCCGACGGGCTTGGGATCGGCACGGTGCCCTGTTTCTTCGACGATTGCGGATTTGGCGGGGCGGAACCTGAATATGGCCCGCAGCCCGACCCCATTCCCGGCGTTCACAACAGCCGCGCCGTGGCCAGCCCCGGGCGCGCGGCGCTAATGGACGGAACCGACTGGGACGGATACCAATCCTATGTGCGCCAGATCGTGCGCCGCTTTGCCGCCGACCCGCGCGTCCTGTTCTGGGATCTTTATAACGAACCGGGAAACCGGATGATCTTTGGGGCGGACGGGTCCAGTAGTTACGAGCCGGATTTCTCGGCCCGCAGCCTGGCATTGATGACCAATTGCTTCGAATGGGCGCGCACCGAAAGCCCCAGCCAACCCTTGACCGTTGGGGCATGGGTCACGCCGCCCGTCGGATCATCGGATGATCCCTATCAGGCCCCGGCGGACAAGACAGCGCTGGCGCTGTCGGACATCGTGACCTTTCACGCCTATGCCGACACCCCCAACGTCCGGCGCTTTATCGACTATCTGGCAGACCTCGGGCGGCCAATGCTGTGCACGGAATGGATGGCCCGGCCCGTCGGCAGCCGGATCGACGATCAGTTGTCCCTGTTCCGGGACCGCAACGTCGGATGCTTTCAATGGGGCATGGTGAAGGGGCGAACCCAGACCCATCTGCCCTGGCCTGCCGACCTTGTGGCCCAGCACGGCGGCGCGGCGGACCGGTCCGTCTGGTTCCACGATCTGTTGGACGATCAGGGGCGGGCCTATGACCCGGCAGAAATTGCCACATTGCGGCAGGTGTTGTCCCGGCAGGACGCCTGACCCCCGGGCCCCAGATGCAAAAGGCGCCGCCCGGATCAACGGACGGCGCCACAATCACGCGCGTATTCGGGTTGATCCGTCCGAACCGCTAGCCGGTCTTCTTGATCTCTGACGCCATTTGGCGGCCGTCGCGGCCCTCGATCAGTTCGAATTCCACTTTCTCGTTGTCTGCCAGCCCGGTCAGGCCGGACCGTTCGACCTGGCTGATGTGAACAAAGATATCCTTGCCGCCGTCATCGGGGGCAATAAACCCGTAACCCTTGGTGGTGTTGAACCATTTCACAGTGCCATTGGGCATGGCAGGCCTCCTGTCAGTAGCGCCCCGGATAGGGCAGGGGGAGAGTCGTCTTGGCCCCCTGTGGCAGGTGGTCTTCAAGTCTCTCGTGTCGAAAGCCTAACACGATTCCGAAAAAGGCAAATGACAACTTGCAACTCGGGCGCACGCTGGCAATTGTCCCCCCATGTTGATGATTGGACTGAAAACCTGTGACACCTGCCGCAAGGCCCGCAAGGCCTTGGCGGAAAAGGGAAATGACGTGGATTATCTCGATGTGCGCGACGATGGTCTGCCCGAAAACCTGATTGCCGAAATTCTGGGCGCGGTCGGGGACAAGGCGGTCAACCGGGCCTCGACCACATGGCGGGGCCTGTCGGACGGGGACCGTAATAGGCCCTTGGCGGCGCTTTTGGCGGATCATCCGACCTTGTTGAAACGCCCGGCGATCCGGACTGACGAAGGGTGGTCGGTTGGCTGGACCCCGGCCATTCAGCAGGCAATCCTTGGATAATCCGCCGCAAGCCCTTATCTGACCTCCAAAGACATTCGAAAAAGGACGACCCGATGCGCAATGCAGCCCTTGTTCTTGGCCTGATCGGTGGATTGATCGGCATGATCGTCGGCCTGTTCGGCTATGGCTATGCCGAACTGACTGACAACTATCAGGAAGTGGGCGAGGCGTTCGGGGTCCTCGACAACCCCGGCTTTATCCGCTTCGCCAGCTTCTTTGCGCCGCTTCTGGCAATCGCCGGTGGGGCCATGGCCAAGATCCGGGCGCTCTGGGGCGGTGGGCTGATGATCGTGGCCGCGGGCCTGTTCTATGCCGCCTTCGGCTTCAACGTGGGCACCATGTTCCCCATTGGGTTCGTGGCGCTGGGCGGTATCCTTGCTATTGCGGCTGGGAAACCGGACGAGCCGAAAGCCCATTTCTGATCAGACGGTCGGCGGAGAGCCATCCGCCGCCCAGACCCACCAGAACCAAAAGCCCCAGAACCCAGAACCCGCGTTGGTCAAGGATCAGCGCATCCGGCGCCCCATCGAACCATGCGCCCAGCGTGCCGTCATGGGCAATGCCGCCGTGGCCGAACAGGTCGGTCAGGCTTTGCACCGCGATAAACCCGATCATCCCCAGCGCCGCCAGCCGGGTGAACAGCCCCAGCATAATCAAGAGGGGCAGGATGAATTCGGCCAGCGTTCCGGCGACCACGACCGCCCAGTGAAACAGCCCCAACTGGCTGGCGTCATAGCCGACGGCCTCCATCGCCTTTGGGAAGATCTGCGCGTAGGCCCCTAGCGAGGGGGAAAAGACGCCGAAGATCCCGTCGCCCACCTTGGTCAGGGCGGACTTCCAGAAATAGGTCAGCAAAACGCCGGCAAAGGTCAGCCGCGCAAGAAGTGGCAGAAGGTTCGGCGCGACCCGGTCAAGGGTGGTGGCAAGGCGGTCATAGGTGGACAGGATCATCGGAGCCTCCGGGTCAGGAAATTCGGGTAATCGCGCCTTCGGTGAAGAGGCGCGCAAGGGTTTCGCCAAGGTCCAGCCCCCCGCCCGCCGCGGCCATGGCGGCGGTCAGGCTCTGACCCTCCATCATGCGGGCGGTAAAGATCGCGGCCGGACGGGACAGAAGATGCGGGCGCGGATCGAACTTGGGTCGGGTGATCAGCACGTCCTCGGCCCCCTTGCCGGGCTTTGGCGCGTCGGGCTGCATATTGGCCACCCAGATTCCGTGGATCGGGAACCGGGACGACACCAGCCGCACGGCGGGGGCGAAGGTAAACCTTGCCCGGGCAAAGGCATCGGGCGGCAGGGCGCCAAGATCCTCGACCGTGACGGGCGCCGCATCGGCGGCGTGATAGGACTGCCGGATCGCGATCTCCAGCCGGGCCACATCGGGCAGATAGGGCAGGGCGCGCACCGGTTCAAAGCCTTTGAGAAAGCCCGGCATCTCGGCCCCGTAGTGCATCATCAGGGGCGAGGCGGGCGGATGATTGCGCAGGTAAACCCCCGCCAGCGCCTTGAAGAAGGCATCGCCAACCAGCTTGCGGATGACCGGAAAGGCCGCCTCCAGCGCCTCGGTCAATCCGACCGCCACGTTGTTGCGGTAAACGTTGAACCGCTTGCCCGCAGGCGCGCCCGCCTTGTCGCGCAGGCCCTCGGGGACCGGCTGGTCGGAGTCCAGCATGGCAGCGCGGAACTGGGACTGGGACACTTCGGTCATGCCGCGATCCTTTCCAGCGCGGTTTCGGCACGCCGGGCTTCGGCTGCCAGAATTGGCCAGTCGGGCACATCATTGTCCCATTCGATCAGCAGGGGCTTCGGCCCGGATCGGGCCAGCGTGTAGTCCAGAAGCGCCCAGACCGGTTCGGCCATCTCGCGTCCGTGGCTGTCGATCAGCAGGACCGCGCCGCTGTCGTCCTCGTCCTCGTCATGGCCTGCCAGATGCATTTCGCCCACGCGGTCCAACGGGAAGGCGTCGATATAGGCGCGGGGGTTATAGCCAAGGTTCGTGGCCGAGATGAACACGTTGTTCACATCCAGAAGCAACCCGCACCCGGTCCGGTCACTGACCGCGCGCAGGAACTCCGGCTCTGCCATCTCGCTTTCGGCGAAGGCAAGGTAGGAGGAGGGGTTTTCCAGCAGCATCTTACGACCCAGCACGTCCTGCACCTCGTCGATGTGGTCACAGACGCGCGTCAGGGTGGCGGACGTATAGGGCAGGGGCAGAAGATCGTTGAAGAACTGGTTGTCATGGGTGGACCACGCCAGATGTTCGGAAAAGGACGCGGGCCGCAGCCAGTCGCACAGGTGTTTCAACCGCGACAGGTGGTCGGGATCAAGGCGGCCCTCGCCGCCGATCGACAGGCCGACGCCATGAACGGAAATCGGAAACCGATCCGCCAGCGCCCGCAGTTGCGCCAACGGGCGGCCGCCGTCGCCCATGTAGTTTTCTGCATGCACCTCGAACCAGCCAACCGGCGCGGGGTCCGCAAGGATCGCGCTGTAGTGCTGGGGCTTGTAGCCGACCCCGGGCAGGGGGGGCAGATGGGACGGGGGGACGTCAAACATGGCGTGCTCTGTCTTGAAGTCGTGTGAATTGGGTCGGCCCCGCCAAATAGGCGGGGCCGGAGGCGAGGTCAGGATTCTTCCATCATGTCGTCATCCATCATCTCAACCATCTTCAGGCCTTCTTCCGAAGTGCCTTCGGGCAGGTCACGGGCGAGCCCGTTATAGCCATCGGCCTCGAGCGAGGCGGCGGTGGCGCCCATGCGGTGGCCCGGAAGCTCCATCGTCTCGCAAGTGCCTGCGGGCACCAGCGTCCACGCGTTGCCCTGATAGTCCACGGTCGAGGTGCCGGCGCAGGTAGTGCCCGGTCCGGCGGCGCAGTCGTTTTCACCGGCCAGCGACACGCCGTAGCACTTTTCGTTCTCTTCGGCTGCGGCGGCATGGGCCAGCGCGGTCATGGCGGTGGCAACGGCAGATGCGACGACGATCGTCTTGGAAGTCTTGGACATGGTCATTCCCTTTTGTTGGTCGGCCCGGTCCGGGCCATCTGTCTTAGCGTCGGGGGCTGCCCGAAGCGCTGACCAAACCTAGGGGTGAGTGACCGTCACCCGCCACTCACGCCCGCGTGCATCGCGGCGGCGTGAGGATGTGTGAGAAGTGGGCCAAGGGGTTTCGCGTTTGCGGCGCGGCAATCCCCAACAAATACAAAGGCCCGCCGATCGTGAATCGGCGGGCCTGTAACAGTGTTCTGGGGCGTTTTGTTACAGAAGATCGGGCGGGGTGGCCGATTTCCGCAGCTCGCTCACGATCTCCGTCAGCGATGTTACAGCGGTTTCCTTCTCGCCCAGACGCCGAACGGATACCGAGCGTTCCTCGACCTCGCGCGCGCCAACGGCAAGGATCACGGGCACCTTACCAAGGCTGTGTTCGCGGACCTTGTAGTTGATCTTCTCGTTGCGCAGGTCGGCCTCGGCCCGGACGCCCGCCTTTTGCAATTCCGCCACGACCTCGCGGACGTAATCATCGGCGTCCGACACGATGGAGGCGACGACAACCTGACGCGGGGCCAGCCAGAACGGCAGCTTGCCCGCGTGTTCTTCGATCAGGATGCCGATGAAGCGTTCAAAGCTGCCCAGCGTCGCGCGGTGCAGCATGACGGGCCGGTGTTTCGCCCCATCCGCCCCGATATAGGTCGCGTCCAGCCGTTCGGGCAGGACGAAATCCACCTGCAGAGTGCCGCACTGCCAGTCACGTCCAATGGCGTCGGTCAGAACGAACTCCAGCTTCGGGCCGTAGAAGGCACCTTCGCCGGGGTTCAGCGTATAGGCGCAGCCCGCCGCTTCGGTCGCGGCTTTCAGGGCCGCCTCGGCCTTGTCCCAGACCTCGTCCGATCCGGCGCGGGTGTCGGGCCGGTCCGAGAATTTGACGCTGAAGCTTTCAAAGCCAAGATCGCGGTAGATCATCGACAGGAAGTCGATGAAGATCTTGGTCTCTTCCTCGATCTGGTCCTCGGTGCAGAAGATATGCGCGTCGTCCTGCGTGAACCCGCGCACCCGCATGATGCCATGCAACGCCCCGGAAGGTTCATAACGGTTGCACGACCCAAACTCGGCCATGCGCAGCGGCAGATCGCGATAGGACTTCAGCCCCTGATTATAGACCTGAACGTGGCAGGGACAGTTCATCGGCTTCAGCGCGTTCACGGCCTTTTCGCGGGCGTGCTCCTCGTCCACTTCGACGATGAACATGTTTTCCTGGTATTTCTCCCAGTGGCCCGAGGCCTCCCACAGCTTGCGGTCCACGACCTGCGGCGTGTTCACCTCGACATAGCCACCGCGCTTTTGCTGGCGGCGCATGTAGTCCTGAAGCGTGGTGTAGATGGTCCAGCCATTCGGGTGCCAGAACACCTGACCGGGGGCCTCTTCCTGCATGTGGAACAGGTTCATCTCACGGCCCAGCTTGCGGTGGTCGCGCTTGGCGGCCTCCTCCAGCATGTGCAGATGCGCCTTCAGCTGGTCCTTGTTCTGGAACGCCACGCCGTAGATACGCTGTAGCTGCGCGCGGCTGCTGTCGCCACGCCAGTAGGCGCCTGCGATGGACATCAGTTTCCAGCTGTCGCCGGGCACCTGGCCCGTGTTTTGCAGGTGCGGGCCACGGCACAGGTCCTGCCAGTCGCCGTGCCAGTACATCCGAAGCGGCTCGTCGCCGGGAATGGCCTCGATCAGCTCGACCTTATAGGGTTCGCCGCTGTCTTCGTAGTGCTTGACCGCACGGGCGCGGTCCCAGACCTCGGTCCGGACCTCTTCGCGCTTGTTGATGATTTCCTTCATCTTCTTTTCGATCAGCGCGAGGTCTTCAGGCACGAAAGGCTCGGCCCGGTCAAAGTCGTAATACCAGCCGTCCTTGATCACGGGGCCGATGGTGACCTGCGTGTCGGGCCAGATCTCCTGCACGGCGCGGGCCATGATATGGGCAAGGTCGTGCCGGATCAGTTCCAGCGCCGGGGCGTCGTCCTTCATCGTGTTGATGGCGATGCTGGCGTCTTCGGTGATCGGCCACTGAAGATCCCAATGCTTGCCGTTCACGCTCGCGGAAATGGCTTTCTTCGCCAGCGAGGTGGCGATGGATGCGGCCACTTCGGCAGGGGTCACGCCTGCATCGTAGCTGCGTGCATTGCCATCGGGAAAGGTCAGGGAAATCTGGCTCATCGGCCTAGCTCCTCGTCGGTTTGGCGCCCACGGAACGCCCGGTTGCGGGTTATGTGTGGCGCCTAAATGGCCCGATCTTTGGCAGGGGTCAAGCGCCCGATTGCCCCGGCGGCGCGGTCGTGACAGGTTTGTCGTCAAACGGGCCACGCGGCGGAGGGCAACATGCGCAAGTTTGATGACATTCTGGCAATGGCCGCAGAGCGGAAGGGAAGTTTCGGGGCGGTATTGGACGGGATCGCCGCCGCCAAACCCCCGGAGGAGATCGCCGCCATCCCCGACGATCTCTGGCTGGCAGGCATGGCGCGGGGCATCATGCAGGCCGGGATTAGCTGGACCGTGGTGGACAAGAAGTGGCCGGGGATCGAAGAGGCCTTTGACCATTTCGACGTGGGCCGCTGCGCGATGATCAGCGATGACCGGTTCGATGCACTGATCGCTGATCCCCGGATCATCCGCAGCCCGCCCAAGGTCCGGGCTATTCAGGAAAACGCGGTCTTCATACAGGAGGTCGCCCGCGACCATGGCAGCTTTGGCCGGCGCATCGCCGATTGGCCCGCCGAAGATTTTGCCGGGTTGCTGCAATGGATGCAAAAATCCGGCTCACGGCTGGGTGGCAGCACCGGGGCCTACCTGCTGCGCAAGATGGGCAAGGATGGGTTCATCCTGTCGCGCGACGTGGTTGCGCGGCTGGTCGCGGAAGGGGTGATCGACAAGGCCCCGACCTCCAAAAAGGCCTGGGCCGCGGTCCAGGAGGCCTTTAACACCTGGGCCGAACAATCCGGCCAGCCGCTGACGGTGATCAGCCGTGTACTGGCGCAAAGCATCAACAACTGAGGCCGATATGACCGAATTTCTGACCACGCCGCAGGGGCGCCGGATCGCCTACGTGAAAACCGAAGGGCAGGGCCCGACCATCGTCTTTTGCGGCGGGTTGAAATCCGACATGGAAGGCACCAAGGCGATCTGGCTGGAAGATTGGGCAAGGGCGCAGGGCCGCGCCTACCTGCGGTTCGACTATTCCGGCCATGGCGGAAGTTCCGGCACCTTCGAAGAGGGCAGCATCGCCGACTGGCACCAAGACACGATCGCCGCTGTCACCGCCCTGACCGATGGCCCGCTGATCGCGGTCGGGTCGTCGATGGGGGGATGGCAGGCGCTGCTTCTGGCCCGCGCGATGACGGACCGCGTGGCCGGTCTGGTGACCATCGCCGCCGCGCCGGATTTTACCGAAGACGGATATTGGGCCGGGTTCAGTGAAGACCAGAAGGCACAGATCACCGCGGGCGAACCGGTGTTTCTGCCCTCGGACTATATGGAACCCTACGTCGTCACCAAGAAGATGATCGTGGACGGGCGCAAATGCCTTGTCCTGCGCGACCCGTTGAACCTGCCTTTCCCGACACGCTTCCTGCAAGGCACGGCCGATACCGCTGTTTCGACCGAAACCGCGATCCGGCTGCTGGACCATGCCACCGGCCCCGACATTCGCCTGACGCTGGTCAAGGACGCCGACCATCGGTTTTCCGACGATACCTGCCTGTCCCTGATCGGCGCGGCCGTGGCAGAGGTGATCGCCCGCGCCGGGTGACGCAAGGTTCTGCTTTGGCCCGCGCGTGACCGGCCCTACCGTCGCCACCAAACGCGCGGGGAGGGACGCATGGCGCTATCGGGGTTGCAAAAGGCGGGCTGGGGCCTTGCCGATATGGGGATCGTGGTCTTCGTGGTGGTCAAGCAACTGCTTGTCCTGAATTTCCTGACGGCTTTTCTTGGGGTGCCGGTCGGCATCGCGGGGTTCGTGACGACCGCCGTTCTGATCTTCGACATGGTGACCGATCCGCTGGTCGGCGTCCTGTCGGACAAAACGAGCAGCCGGTTCGGCCGTCGCGCCCCGTGGATGGCCGTTGGGGCCGTGGTGATGGCGGCGGCCATGGTGGGCCTTTTCGCGGTGCCCGCCGGGCTGGGCATGGTGGGCAAGATCGGCTGGGTCATCGCCTTTTTCGGGCTGGCGACAATCGGGTTTACCATGGTGGCCATTCCCTATGGCGCACAGGCCGGGGAAATGACGACCGATCCGCGCGAACGGTCCACAATGACGGGCTGGCGCATGGGGTTTGCCAGCCTTGGCATCCTGATTGGCGGGGCGCTGGTGCCGGGTCTGGCAGGCGGCATGGGATATGCGATGGCCGCGCTGGCGGTTTCGCCACTGATTGTCGGCGCGATCTGGTTGTCGCTATTCGCGACCCGAAACGCCCCCCGCGTGGACGAGGCGGCCACGGTCAACCTTGGCGGGATGATCCGGCTGGTGTTGTCGAACCGGCCCTTCATGATCCTTGCCGCGCTCTATGGCGTGATGACACTCGCGGTCGCGATCATCACTGCGGGGCTGCCCTTTGCGGCCACTTACCTGATAGCCGACACTGGCGAGACGGCCCTGTCCGGGGCCGCGCAGGCCCTGACCACGCTCAGCCTGCTGTTCGCGGCCTTCGTCCTCGGCTCGATCCTTAGTCAGGCAGTCTGGGTGATCCTGTCCCACCGGGTTGGCAAGCTGAACGCGCTGGTAATCGGGTTGATCCTTTATGTCGGGATGTTGGTCTGGCTGGCGGCAAACCTGCCATCGGTCAGCGTCACGGTTATGGCGGGCCTGTTCGTTCTGGCCGGGATGGCGAACGGGTCGTATCAACAGATCCCATGGGCGATCTACCCGGACCTGATGGACCGGACCCGCGAGGCAAGCGGCGAAGCGATCGAAGGGGCGTTTTCGGCGGTCTGGCTGTTCGGGCAGAAACTGGCCAATGCCTTCGCCCCGGCAATCCTTGGGCTGATCCTTCAGGCCAAGGGCTGGCAAGAGGCGACGGGAGAAACGGTTGCCCAGTCCGAGGCGGCCCTGGACACGCTGGCATGGTCGATCACCTATCTTCCCGCAGGCATCCTGATCCTCTCAGTCCTTGGATTGCTGATCCTCTACCGGCCCGCCGCGTCCGCCTGATCGGCGGCAATCGCCAATCCTTCGACGATGGCGGTAAAGGCCTTGCCCCGGCGCAGGCGGGCCGCGGGCAAGAGCGCGGCCATACTGTCGGAGACTGTCGTCAGCAGGCTGGACCCGCCGACAAGGATCACCTCGGCAATATCGTCGGGGGTGCGGCCGGCGGCCCGCAGGGTTTCCGATGCGGCCTCGGCGATCTCGGTCGCGAAGGGGGCGATGGCCGCCTCTAGCATCAGCGGGTAGAAGTCGACCGCCAGCCCGCGTTCCACGACGGACAGGTCGATCTGGGCGCGGTCCGCCTGTCCCGCGATCTTCGCTGCCTCGACCGCAAAGGCGACGTCGTGGCCAAGGTGCATTTCCAGCACCGCGTGCAGCCGGGCCAGCTTTTCCGGCTCATCGGCCAGCCGCTGCATCCGGGCCACGTCGCGCAGGGTGGCGGGATCATAGACGAAGGGGATTTTTTCCCAACTGGCCAGATCGTTGAACAGGGCGGCGGGGGCCGGGTTGCGGGCTGCGCCCAGTTCCGCGCGGATCAGGCTGCCCCGGCCCAGAAGCGGCATGGCGTGGGCAAGGCTGATTGCCTTGTCGAAATCGGTCCCGCCGATCCGCACCCCGTGGGACGCCAGAACGCGGATGTCCGCCCCGCCCCCTTCGAACACCGTGAAATCGGATGTGCCCCCGCCGATGTCCACCACAAGGCCAAGGCCGGTGCGGTCGCCACCGTCGGGCAGGGCGGCGCGGGCAGCGGCCTCTGGCTCTGGCAGGAACGCGACCTTGGAAAATCCGGCGGCGTTGTAGCAGGCGCGCAGGTCGTCTTCGGCGCGGGTATTGCGGGCGGCGTCGGCGGAATGGAACCGGACCGGGCGGCCCGACAGCACGCGGTCGAACCGGTCGCCCGTCTCAGCCTCGGCCCGCGCCTTCAGGGCGGACAGGAACCGGGCCACGATCTCGGTCAGGGTCAACCGTTCCTGCAGAAACTGGCGCCTTTCATGCATCAAGCTGGTGCCGAGGACCGATTTCAGGGCCCGCATGAACCGCCCTTCGCGCCCGTCAATCAACGCGTCAATGGCGGCCTGCCCGAACAGGGTGTCGCGCCGGGTGAAGTCCAGAAAGACGGCCGTCGGCAGGGTATCGCGCCCATCATCGACGGGCAGAACCCAAGGCGCACCGTCCCGCATCACCGCGGCGGCGGTGTTTGATGTGCCGAAGTCGATGGCGAGTGTGCGGGTCATGGCGGGCTCCGTCGCGGCGAAAGGGCGGCAAATAGGTCAACGGGGCGGCAGGATCAACCCCGCCGATATGGCTGTCGGGTCTTCCCCTTTCCCCCCGGCTGCGGCATTGTGGGCGCAACCAACAAGACCGGTGACAGGCATGGGCAGCAGGGCAGGGACGCGCCGCGCGCGCGACGGACATCAATGAATATCGAACCGATCCTCATGCTGCCGGGCATGTTCTGCGATACGCGGGTATTTTCGGCGCAGATGACCGCACTGGGGCGCGACGGTCTGGTCGCCATTGCCCCCACGACCGGGGGCGAACGGGTGGAAGAGGTGGCCTCGGCCATCCTGTCCGGCGCGCCGCAGAAGTTTGCCCTGTTCGGTCATGGCTACGGCGGTGTCGTCGCGCAAGAGGTGCTGCGCCGCGCCCCGGAGCGGGTCACCCGGATTGCGTTGATGGGGACGACGCCCCTTGCAGAGACCCCGCAAGACGCCGCCGACCGCGAAGTGCGGATCGTCGCGGCGCGGTCCGGTAGGTTCGATGATGCGATCGGGGCCGAGATCCGGATCACGGACCTTGCCGTCGGCCCGCAGCGCAATGATGTGTTTGCCAAGATCAGCGCCATGGCCAAAGCCAATGGGCCGGATGCCTATGTTCGGCAGGCGCGCGCCATGCAGCGCCGCAAGGACCAGCAGGCGGTTCTGCGCCGGATCAAGCAACCCGCGCTGGTAATCTGCGGGGCGGAGGACGGCAAGACGCCGGTCAAGCGGCATGAATTCATGGCCGAGCTGATCCCGTATGCCCGGCTGGAAGTGATCGACGGGGCCGGGCACATGCCCATGCTGGAACAGCCGCAGGCCGTCACCTCGATCCTTCAGGAATGGCTGCGCCAGCCCTTTGTGCTGCGATAGCCCGGCCCGCAAGGGTGGTGGAAACCCGACTTGCCGCGACACCCCCGGTTGTGTGACCATCAAGCCGACCCGGAAGCGGGTAATTTCAAGAACGGGATCTGTCGCCGGCCATTTTGGTTTGAAAGTTGAAATCTGATTTCATCGTCGGCGCCCCGCGAAAACGGAGGTGTTGCGATGTATGAAAGACAATTCCGGTTCAGGATCGCACAGATCCTGATCTATGGGCATCTGGGGCTGTTCCTGTTCGGGCTGATCATGGTGCCGCTGTTCGGCAAGTTCGAAGTCATCGACACGGTTCATGTTCTGCTGATGGGCTTCCCGATGCTGGGCGCGACGGCGCTTGCCGCCTTCGACGAGATGCTGCGTAACCGGGGGTCCAAAAGCCGCGGGAAAATGGTTCCGGTCGAGGTGGTGCGGATCACGCAGTTTGTCTGTCTGATCTCCATCGGCGGCAGCTTCTTTGTCTACCTCTTGCCGATGATCGAAATACCGGGCCTGACCGTTGATTGGCTCAAGGTCATCATCGGGGCGCTTGAAACGGTGTTGGGGGTCTATCTGGGGCGCATCCGCGACCATCTGTTCCCGCCCCTCACAGCCGCCGAGAAGGCCAATGCGTAGGACCGTCATTGTGGCCGCTCTGGTCTGGGCCGCCGCCGCGCGGGCAGAGGGCCCGCTTCAGCAGTTTGAATTTCAGTTCCAGTTCGATCCGACCCTCCAGGGCAGTCCAAACACCACCCTTGACCAGTTTCAGATGGAAGATGGGACGGATGGGGTGCTTGATTGGGCCGATCAGACCCGGTTGGATCTGGATCACCCCCTCGTGCAGGCCGACATCTTTGATTTCTCCGGTCTGGGCCTGACCCCCGAACAGCAGAACCAGATCAACCGACGCCTGTTTGTCGGACTGGAGCCGCTTGGCAATGGCTGCTCCGATTGTGCCGGGACCGCGACCGGACCATTGATCGGCCCGACCCTGCCGGGCGGGGGCACGCCATCGACCGGGGATCTTCTGGGGATGGCCTCGGGCACATTGGACCGGCGGGAGTTGGTTTCATACTTCGGCGACACCGGCCCCGGCGAGGGCGAGCTAGAGGCGACGCTTCGCAGGGTCGCGGCAATCGAGGTCGCAATCGAAACCATTGTGCGCAAGGCCGGACGAGACCGAGAGCCGAACTTCAAGTTCATTGGCAATGAGACAACCCTCCTGTGGTCCCGTACCAGCGTCGCGGTCGTTCTGGAATCAGAGGCGCTTGACCCCGACGATCCCAGGCAATGGGTTGGCTTTCAGGTGTCCATCCAGGAACGCAATCCCGGCGTCATGGGGGTGGGGATCGCCGAGACCGACGAATCCATGGTCATCGTCGACAGCTATGTTCGGCGGCGGCGACCGGGTGTTGTGCCATTCGGCGCCCCCGATCTGGACGAGGATTTCGGCCGGATGTTCGACGATATCGCCGAAAGCAACCGCCGCGAACAGCAGCTTGCCCGGTCATTGATGGAAATCATGACGGGGCTTTGACGGCACAAGATGGGTGCGCGGACCGGGAATATCGTCAGGCGCGGCGGATTGGGCCCGCCCCACCCGTCATTTGACGGCTGCGATTTTCGGCTTCGACGGGGTGCCGCTGTTGGCGTCGATGAAATCCAGAACCAGCGGCCGGATGTTGTTGCGCCAGCTTTTGCCCGCGAAAATCCCGTAGTGTCCCGCGCCCGGCTCCAGATGGGCCGCCTTCTTGCTGTCCGGCAGACCTGTCAGCAGGTCCAGCGCGGCAAGACATTGCCCGGGGGCGGAAATATCATCGGCCTCGCCTTCGACCACCTTGACCGCGACGGTGCTGATCTTGCCGATATCCACCGTCTTCCCGGCCACGGTAAAATCGTTGCGGGCGATGTCACGGTTCTTGAACACCCGTTCCACGGTGGAGAGGTAGAATTCGGACGTCATGTCCATCACGGCAAGATATTCGTCGTAAAAGACGTTGTGCTTGTCATGGTCCGACGCCTCGCCCTTGGCGACGCGGATGATCTGGTCGGAAAACGCCTTGGCGTGAGTCTCGGCGTTCATCGACATGAAGGATTGCAGTTGCAGCAGGCCCGGATAGACCAGCCGCCCGACGCCAGCGTATTTGTAGCCGACCCGCTGGATCATGGTGTTTTCCAACTGGCCCATGGTGACGGACCGGCCGAAATCGGTGACTTCGGTGTGGTTCGCCTCGGGGTCGATGGGGCCGCCGATCAGGGTCAGGGAGCGGGGCTGCGCCTTGGGGTCTTCGCCCGCCAGATAGGCGGTCGCGGCCAGCGTCAGCGGCGCGGGCTGGCAGACGGCGATGACATGCAGGTCCGGCCCGAGGTGTTTCATGAAATCGACAAGGTAGAGCGTATAATCCTCGACATCGAACTTGCCGGCGGAAACGGGGATATCGCGCGCGTTATGCCAATCGGTGATATAGACCTCGCAATCGGGCAGCAGGCTGATCACGGTCTTGCGCAGCAGCGTGGCGTAGTGGCCCGACATTGGCGCGACCAGCATCACCCGGCGCTTGCGCGGGCGGCGGCCCGGCACCTTGAAATGGATCAGGTCACCGAAAGGACGGGCGACGCGGGTTTCGATGACAACCGTATGGTCCTTGCCATCCTCGCCGGTCACGGCGGAAATTCCCCAGTCAGGTTTCGCGACCATCCGTTCGAATGTGCGTTCCGTCACCTCGCCCCAGGCACCAATCCAGTCGATCCACGGGTTGGCCGTTGCGGCCATGCCCGGATATGCGGCAAAAGCCCGCGCCGTCGCCCCCAACCATTGGTTGGTGTTGCGGGCGCTTTCCATGAGGTCGTAAGTGAACATATACTTCATGTAAGCTCTCCTGCCGCCGGCCCCCGGCGGGGGCGCTTCAAACGGTTACTGCATATCCGACGACATCCGGCGGTTATGCTGCACCTGCAAAATAGGCCCAAGAGGTTAATATGACAACAAATGAATTTGATCAGGATGCCGCAGGGGCCGCAGACCTCGGCAAATTGGAAGAAAACCTTGAAAAGCTGGAGGGTCTGACCAAGCGTCTGGCCAAGGTCATGTCGCATAAACGCAACGTTCCGGCCTCGTTGCAGGGTCCGGGGCAGGACCTGTATATGAAGGCGGCCACCGCCTACATGGCGGAAATGATGCACAACCCCGCCAAGATGATCGAACATCAGGTGGGGTATTGGGGCAAGACGCTGAAGCATTACGTCGAGGCGCAGAACCAGATTGCCCATGGCAAGCTGGAACCGCCCGAGGACACCGGCCCGTCCGATCCGCGCTTTTCCAACCCGCTGTGGGACAGCCACCCATTCTTCAATTTCATGAAGCAGCAGTACCTGCTGAACGCCGAGGCGATGCAGGAATCACTTGGCGGTCTGGAAGGTCTGTCCGAACGCGACCGGCAGCGGCTGGATTACTTCAGCCGTCAGATTGTCGATATGCTGGCACCGACGAACTTCCTCGCCACCAATCCCGACGCTTTGGAAAAGGCCGTCGAAACGCAGGGCCAAAGCCTTGTAGACGGGCTTGAAAACCTTGTCCGCGACCTGGAGGCAAACCAGGGCGAACTTATCGTCAGCCTTGCTGATAAATCCGCCTTCAAGGTGGGCGAAAACATCGGCACGACGCCGGGGCAGGTGGTGTTCCGCAACCGGATGCTGGAGCTGATCCAATATACCCCCACGACCGAAACCGTGCACGAGATCCCGCTGGTGATTTTCCCGCCGTGGATCAACAAGTTCTACATCCTTGACCTGAACGCCCAGAAAAGCCTGATCAAATGGCTAGTCGATCAGGGCTTCACCGTATTCGTGACCAGCTGGGTCAACCCCGATGCCAGCTATGCCGATGTGACACTCGATACCTATGTGGAAGAAGGGTATCTGGCCGCGATCGAGGCCGCAAAGACCATCTGCGGCACCAAGAAGGTGAACACGGTCGGCTATTGCATTGCGGGGACGACCCTCTCCGCCACGCTCGGGGTGATGAAACGGCGCAAGGATACGTCGATCAATTCCGCGACCTTCTTCACCACCATGACAGATTTCTCTGATCCGGGCGAAGTGGGCGTGTTCCTTGCCGATGATTTCGTCGATGGGCTAGAGGCGGAATGCGCCGCCACCGGCATCCTTGACCGGTTCTATATGGCACGCACTTTTTCCTTCCTGCGGTCGAACGACCTGATCTACAAGCCCGCGATCAAAAGCTACATGATGGGCGAGACGCCCCCCGCATTCGACCTTCTGTTCTGGAACGGCGACGGCACCAACCTGCCCGGGAAGATGGCGGTCCAGTATCTGCGCGAGTTGTGTCAGGGTAACCAGCTGGCTGCGGGTGGATTCAATGTCTGTGGGGAAACCGTGGACCTGAAGGACGTGACCGTACCGCTGTGCGCCGTGGCCTGCGAGACAGACCATATCGCGGCGTGGAAATCCTCCTACCGCGGGGTTCAGCAGATGGGGTCGAAGGACAAGACCTTTATCCTTGCCGGGTCCGGCCATATCGCCGGGATCGTGAACCCGCCGGCCAAGAAGAAATACGGCCACTGGACCAACCCGGAAATTGGGCTGACGGCAGAGGACTGGCGCGACTCGGCGGATGCCCATGAAGGGTCGTGGTGGCCGAAGTGGCAGGCCTGGCTGGCCGAGAAATCGGGCAAGCAGGTGCCCGCGCGGGCACCGGGTGGACCGGGATTCGAGCCGATCTGCCCCGCGCCGGGGACCTATGTATCGGCCGCGCCCAAACTCTGAGCCGACTAAACCTCTGATTTTGTTGCGTGCGCAGAATTTTTATTGCTGCAGTGCAGAAAAAACTTGAAATGCTGCACTGCAGCATGCATATTGGTGTCAGAAATTCACTGCGGACCGGGGCTCCTCCCTCCCTGATCTCTCCCTCGCAACGGTCCGCGAGACACCTGAAAGGTTACCACAATGGCCAAGACCCAAGACTTCACCGCCGTCTTCAAAGACATGATGGGCGCATTCCCGGTTGACACCAAAGCCATGGAAGACGCGTTCAAGACCCAGACTTCGCTGACCGAAAAGCTGTCGGGCGTTGCCCTTGACGCTGCCAAGAAGTCGACCGACCTGTCCGCCAAATGGGCCAACGACACCCTCGCCAAGCTGGCCAACGTGTCCAAAGCGAAAGCTGACCCGGCCGACTACGCCAAGTCAATGACCGACTTCGCCTCCGCTTCGGCCGAAGCCGCTGCCGAGCACATGGCTGCCTATGCCGAGATCGCCCGCAAGGTGCAGACCGAGACCCTCGAACTGGTTCTCGCCGCTGGCAAGAAGACCTCGGAAGAAATGACCTCTGCCGCTCAGAAGGCCACCGCCGACCTGACCGCCGCTGCCCAGAAGGCCGCTGCCGAAGTCACCACGGCGACCAAGAAGGCCACCGAAGCCGCGAAGTAAGTCGAAAGACATCGCCGGGGTCGTCCTCCCTCGATCCCGGCACCTGGAAAGGCGGTCCGCATAACGCGGGCCGCCTTTTGCTTTGGGGCGCTTTCCTGTCGAAAAGGCTTCACAGCGTGCTGCAGGCGCAGTAGCCTTCTCTGCAATGCCGCAAAACATTCCGGGGAGGATCGCCGTGGCCGAGCAAATGAAGCCGCTTTTGATCAAGCGCTACGCCAGCCGCCGTCTCTACAACACTGAAACCAGCGATTATGTGACGCTGGAAGACATCGCCGCCTTCATCCGTGAAGGGCGCGAAGTGCAGATTGTCGACCTGAAGTCCGGCGACGACCTGACCCGGCAATATCTGTTGCAGATCATCGCCGAACACGAAAGCCGCGGCGAAAGTGTCCTGCCGGTGGATGTGCTGACCGATCTTGTGCGCAGCTATACCAGCCAGGCCTCGTCGATTGTGCCGCAATTCCTTGCCGCCAGCTTTGACATGCTGCGCGAAGGCCAAAGCCAGATGATGGAAAACATGGGCAAGGCCAACCCGATGGCAAAACTGCCCGGGTTCGAGGCCATGCGCGCCCAGCAGGAGGCGTTTTTCAAGGCCATGACCGGGGGCATGATGGGCACCTCGTCGCCGCAACCGTCCGAGGGCGGGGCAGAGGCCGAGGGCCTTGACGACATCAAACGTGAATTGGCCGCCTTGCAGGAAAAGCTTTCGCGGATGACCAAGTAGCAGGGCCCTGACGGGTCCGGAAACGGATCGACATGGGAACCACCCTTGCGGTTCTGATCGGCGTCGGACTGACCGCCGCGCTCTTGCTCTGGCCGCGATTGCGGAGGGCCGATGGGTGGAAAGCGACCGTCACCCCGCTTGCGTCGATCATCGGGTCCGGATTTCTGGTTCTTGGCCCGGTGCTGGATGACAATTTCGGCGTCTGGGCCCCGCTGGTCATGGCCACGCTTTGCCTTGTCGCCTATGGGTTTGGCGCGGCGATCCGGTTCAACATCGCCCGGATTGATACCGACCCGCCCCGACATGCGCGGACCGAACAGGTCGAGACATTGGCGGCATGGGCGCTGGCGTTGGCCTATGTCATCTCGGTTGCCTACTACCTGAACCTGTTCGGCGCCTTCGCCACCAGCCTTTGGCCCGATGCCCCCGACAGCGCCGCCCGATGGGTGACCACCCTGATCTACGGGGTGATCCTTGCCGCCGCGCTGTTTGGCGGGTTTCGTGCGCTGGAAGGGATGGAACAAACCTCGGTCGGGATCAAGCTGGCCATTATTGCAGGGCTGCTGGCGGGATTGGCCCTGCATTTCGGACAGCAGGCGTCGACGGGCAATCTTGTCATCAACCCCGCCGTTGCCACAGGCTGGGGTGCGGTGACGCTGGCCTTTGGGCTGATCGTCACGGTGCAGGGGTTCGAAACCTCGCGCTATCTTGGCAACACCTATTCGGCGGAGATGCGGATCCGGTCGATGCGCTGGGCGCAATGGCTCTCGGCCGGGATCTACATGGCCTATATCTCGCTGCTGGTGTTCCTGTTCCCGGCAGGCAAGGTCCCGCTGTCTGAAACCGCGATCATCGACATGATGGGGCTGGTGGCGCCGGTTCTGCCGCCCTTGCTGATCGCGGCGGCCTTGTCGGCACAGTTCAGCGCGGCGGTGGCCGATACGGGCGGGGCCGGTGGGCTGGTGCAGGAACTGACGAGCGGACGGGTGCGGCCGCTTCAGGGCTATACGCTGCTGATCGGGGCCGGGCTGGTCCTGACCTGGGCGGCGGATGTGTTCCAGATCATCGCCATCGCCAGCCGTGCCTTCGCTGTCTACTATGGGCTTCAGGCAGGGATTGCTGCGCTGTCCGCCCTGAACCAGCGGCAGGTGGCGCTAGCTGCGGGTTTCGGCCTGTTGGCAGGTCTTGGGTTCGTGATTGCCATCTTCGGGCAGGCCGTCGAAGGATAGGCGGTTGCCGCCGCGCGGCGCGGGGCCTAGCCTGCGGCGAAGCAGTCAGAAAGGGCAGGCATGGCCAGAACCGAAGGGCGGATCACGCTATGGGGGATCGAGGTCTTCGTGGCCACGGCGGCCGAAGGCTCCATCTCGGCGGCGGCGCGGCGGCTGGACACCTCCGTCGCGACGGTATCCCAGCAGCTGACCAACCTTGAGGCGGCGATTGGCACCGATCTTCTGGACCGGGGGCAACGGCCCATCGGCCTGACCCCGAAGGGCGAAATCTTTCTGCGCCGTGCCAATGCGATCCTGAACGAGGCTGAACAGGCCCGCGCCGAACTGGCCCTGTCGGATATGTCCCGGCTGACCCGTTTCCGCCTAGGGATGATCGAAGACTTCGATGCCGACGTGACCCCGGCGCTTCTGTCGCGCATGGGGGAAGAGCTGAAGCAATGCCAGTTCCTGTTGGAAACCGGGGCGTCGCATCGGCTGTATGATCTGTTGGATGAACGGGCGCTGGACGTGGTCGTCGCCGCCGACATGGGGGCCACGGGCGCGGGGATGGAGGTGCACCGCCTGTTGGAGGAACCCTTTGTCGCCGCCGTGCCAAAGGGGCAGGGGGCAACGGCATTCGACGAAATGCCGCTGATCCAATACACCACGCGGCATCACATGGGCCGGACCATCGCCGCCCATCTGGCACGGGAAAACGTGACCCTTGGCTACCGGTTCGAACTGGACAGCTACCATGCGATCCTTGCCATGGTGGCGGGCGGGACCGGGTGGACGATCCTGACCCCGCTGGCCCTGTCGCGGGCGCAGCGGTTCAATAGGGATGTAGATATCCTGCCGCTGCCCTTCGCGCCCATGGCGCGGGTGATCCAGTTGACCGCGCGGCAGGGGGTGCTGGGGGCGATGCCGGCGACGGTCGCCGGGCACCTGCGCGGGTTGCTACAGGATCAGATCGTCGGGCCGGAAATCGCCGCCCGACCGTGGCTGGACGGGCGGCTTCGGGTCTTGTGATCAGGCGGCCTGTGCCGCCATCGCCTCTGCCGCAGCGTCAGTGAGGATCGTCGCCACCGCATCGCAGTCCTCCAACGTCAGGCGCGCGGGCAGGCGCACATCGCAGGCCTTCATCAGCATCGCGCGGGTCCGGGGCAATTCCACCTTTTCGGGCAGAAACTCCCAGTTCCAATAGGCGCGGGCATTGTCCTGGCTCAGGCCGAAAACCTGCACCTTGACGCCCTTCGCCTCTGCGGCAGCGGCGAACCGGCGGGTCGCCATGTCGTCCATTCCGACAAGGTTGAACTGGATCGAATCCGGGGCGCGTTCCTCGGGCGCAAGCTTTTCGGGCACCTCCAGCCAGGGCGAGGCATTCAGCGCCGCCGCGACGTGATCATGGTTGCGCCGCCCGTCTGCAACGCGCCGGGCCAGTTCGTCCAGCTGCGGGCGGATGATCGCCGCCGACAGGTTATTCAGGCGCAGGTTATAAAGCGGCAGCTTGTTCTGCCAACGGGCGAAGGCGTTCAGCAAAACCGGGTGCTTTTTCCAGTTGTGTTCATAAGCCCCCGACATGATGACTGCCCGGGCAATCAAGTCGGGATCATCGGTGACCATGATTCCGCCTTCGCCGGCATTGATCAGCTTGTAGGATTGGAAGGAAAAGCAGCCCACCTTGCCGATGGTGCCGATGTTGCGGCCGTTCCATGTGGTGCCCAGCGAATGCGCGGCGTCTTCGATCACCGGGATCTCCGCCGCGTCGCACATCCCGATGATCGCGTCCATGTCCGAGGTATGGCCGCGCATATGGCTGATGATCACCGCCTGAACCGTCGGCAGCTTGGCTGCGAAATCGTCAAGATCGATCCGGTAGTTGTCGCCGCATTCGCACAGAACCGGGATGCAATCGGCGTGGACGATGGACGACGGCACAGCCGCAAAGGTGAAGGCCGGGATCAGCACCCGCGCGTCCCGCGGCAGGTCCAGCGCCTTCAGCGACAGGAACAGCGCCGCCGAACAGGACGACACCGCCAGCGCGTATTTCGCGCCCAGAAGGGCCGCGAATTCCTCTTCCAGAAAGGCAACCGGCGCCTTGGCCGAGGTATAGCGAAACAGGTCGCCCGTGTTCAGCAGCCGCGCGACCTCCTCCATCGCGGCGGCGGGGATCGGCTCTGCGTCGTAGACATTGGGCGGCTGAGTCATTTTCGGCTTTCCTGAAATCTAACTTCGGGAAAACCTAACATGGCCCGCGTGACATTTCCACGACAACCCTGCGACAGCCCGTCAGATGCCCAGTTTGTCGCGCATCCGGAACCACATCATCGCTAGACCCATGGTCTGTTCCTGCAGGACAGTTCCCAGCGGGAAGGGGCGCCCCGGCAGTTGCGCCAGCACGTCGAACCGGCCGGCCTGGCCCGCGACGGCCTCGGCCATGATCCGCCCGCTCATGCAGGACAGGGCCAGCCCGTGCCCGGAATAGCCCGAGATCGACAGAACATTGGGCGCGACCCGGATGGCCGCGGGCAGGCGGGTCATGGTGACGCCCAGTGATCCGCCCCAGGTGTAGTCGAACCTGACCCCGGCAAGCTGCGGGAACATCTGGATCATCCGCTTGTGCAGGGTGCTGCCCATGTCCTTGGGGAAGGTCAGTGAATAATTGGCACGCCCGCCGAACAGAAAGCGCCCATCTTCGAACCGGAAGTAGTTGACGACATTGCTGCTGTCATGGGCGCAGATGTCTTCGGCCAGAACTTCGCGCTGGCGATCGGTCAGCGGTTCAGTTGCGCCGATGAAACTGTTGATCGGCATGACGCGGGCGGACACGCGGGGTTCGATCCGGGGCAGGTAACCGTTCCCGGCAAGAAGCACATGACCCGCCCGCACCCGGCCCCGGCTGGTTTGCACCAGGGCGGGATCGCCATGGGTGATCCTGTGCACTTCAGATCGTTCGAAAATGCGCACCCCCGCCGCTTCTGCCGCGCGGGCCAGCCCAAGGACGAACCGCAGCGGGTTCAGATGGCCCGCCCCCCGGTCCAGATGGCCACAGGCATAAAGCGGGGATTTGACCAGCGCACGGAAATCATCGCCCGCAAGCGGGGTGATCTGATCATACCCGTAATATTGAAGTAGTAGTTCAGCTTCGGCCTCTACCCCACGGAAATCATTCGCGGAATAGGCGCCATAGGCATTGCCCGGACGATAGTTCGCCTCGGGCGCGTGGCGGGCCGAAAGATCTCGGACCAGTGCCTTTGCATCCTCGGTGATCTGCCACATCTGCTGGGCCAAGGGGCGGCCGACCCGTGCCTCCAGCCAGCTTTGGGATTTGTGGTGTCCCGAACCCACCTGCCCACCATTGCGGCCCGACGCCCCCCAGCCCGCGCGCTGGGCATCCAGCACCACGACCGACAGGCCGCGTTCGGCAAGGGTCAATGCGGCCACCAACCCGGTATAGCCCGCGCCGACAATGCAGACGTCCGCCCGCTCCTCGCCATGCAGCGCGGCACGTTCGGGGGGCAGGTCCACGGTCGTGGCGTAGTAGCTTTTCGGGAACTGGCCCGCACGGTCATTTCGGTAAAGCGCGTTTGTCATGCCGGCAGAATGCTGTGGGATTGGTTGAATGGGAAGCGGGATAATGTGCTACTTTGTCCGCAGGAAGAAGGATGGAGCCACATGAAACTTGGTGCATTTTCGATAAGTCTCGGCGTGAAGAACCTCGCGGCATCGCAGGCGTTTTATGAAAAGCTTGGGTTCTCGGTCTATGCCGGAAACATCGACCACAACTACCTGATCATGAAGAACGGCGAGACGCTTGTCGGGCTGTTTCAGGGCATGTTCGATGGAACCATGCTGACCTTCAATCCCGGTTGGGATCAGTCCGCTGGCAATGTCGACCCGTTCGACGACGTTTGGGACATCCGCGACCGGCTGCGCGACGCTGGGGTCGAGATCACGCAGGAACAGGGTGGAGAAGAGGGGCCGGGCAGTTTTGTCGTGATAGACCCGGACGGCAACCCGATCCTGATCGACCAGCACAGGTAGTCAGTTTCCACCCCCGTCCCGTGGCACTGCGACCAGCCCAAGGTCGCGGGCGGTGCGGATATCAAGGATCGCCGTGTCGTGCCCGGTTCGGCGCTGATACAGTTGGATGGCCCGCCGCGTGCGCAGGTCCATCAGAGCCGTGATCGGCCCGATGTAGAACCCCCGCGCCGCCAGCGCCCGTTGCAGGGCGGCGATGAAGGCGGGGGTCAGGTCTTCGGGACAAATTGTTTCGAACAGGACTTCCTGTCGTTCGCGGACGATCTGTTGCCGGGTGACCGTCTGGAAGCTGGCGGGGGACAGGACGGTCCCATCGGGTCCAGGGACAGCGGGGCTGACCATGACCTGCTCGGTGCGGGTTTCGATCACGGCCGGGGTCACGTCGCGCCCGAAGCAGGCGCCGCTGGCGTCCCGTTCGACCCGTGCCGCCTGCAATGCGGGCGGGGTAATCACCTCGGGCACGACAGCAGGATCACAGGCGCAAAGCACCCCTGTGGCCAGCGCGAGCGCGGCAAGGCGACTGTTTCTGACGTTCACTGCTCTGACCCTGCGGCCTTTGGTTCTGCGCAAATCCTATCGCAAAACCAGGGCCGGACCAAAGCGCAAATGACCCCCGGGGGCGGATCACGGCCAGTCAAATGTCGCAGCGCAGCCCGCGAGGTGCCGCTTTGGGGCTGGAATGCGCCCCCGGTCCCGCCTAGATAGGGGTCCGAACGAAGGATCGAGCGAAGGACCGACAGATCATGGCACGCATCACCTATGTCGAATTCGGCGGCAAGGAACACACCGTAGAGGTGGCAAACGGGCTGACCGTCATGGAAGGCGCCCGCGATAATGGCATCCCGGGGATCGAGGCCGATTGCGGCGGTGCCTGCGCCTGTTCCACCTGCCATGTCTATGTGGACGACGCCTGGGTCGAGAAGCTGCCCGCCAAGGACGCGATGGAAGAAGACATGCTTGACTTCGCGTTCGAACCGGACCCGGCCAAGTCGCGCCTGACTTGCCAACTGAAGGTGACCGACGCGCTAGACGGGCTGCGCGTGCAGATGCCGGAAAAGCAGATCTGATGATCGGGCGGGGGGCACTTGCGGCCCTCTTGTTGTGGCCCGCCTGTGTGCTGGCCGAGATCACCGGCGCGTCCTATGACGCGCCGACGGACGTTTATGGGCATGGCGCGGTTCAGAACGGCGAATACGAGACGCTGGTTATCGACCAGGCCGGCCGGACGAGCCGGTTGCGCCTGACCAGAGCGGTCTGGGAAGACACCGCGCCCCGGCTTGCCGATCTGGATGGCGATGGCAGCCCCGAGGTCGTGGCCGTGCGCAGCGGATTCACCTCGGGCGCCGGAATCGTCGTGATCGACGAGGTCGCGGGCGACCTTGCCGCTGTTCTGGAGACAGCGCCGATCGGCCGTCGCAACCGCTGGTTGGCGATTGCCGCCGTGGCGGATCTGGACGGGGACGGGCGGGTCGAGATCGCCTATGTCGACCGGCCCCATCTGGCCAAGGTGCTGCGGGTGATCGAAGTATCGGTCATTGATGGTCTGTGGACTTACCGGGACGAGGCCGCCGCCGAAGGGTTCACCAACCACCAGCTTGGATCACCGGTGATCGAAGGCGGGCTGCGGACCTGCGACGGCTTGGCCGAGGTCATCACCGCCAACGCGAACTGGACCCGGATCATGGCGACGCGCCTGTCGGACGGACAGCTGACCAGCCGGGACATCGGCCCCTACACGGGGGCGGACAGCCTGACGGACGCATTGGGCTGCTAGGTCGAAAGTTTCCCTGCACGGTGGGTCAAGACCCACCTTGCAAGAGGAAATTGGGACGGTTCTGCGGGATGTCAGGCGTCGTAGGGTGGGTCTTGACCCACCTTACCCAATTTGCGGCCTAGCCCTTCTTTCCCTTGCTCATCGCCTGAATGCCCGCGATCCCGCTTTCGCCCAGCGGCACACTGGCAAAGGGGCCGCCCAGACGGGTTTGCGCCAGATCCTGCGGGTCGGGGTCCACGGCCTTGGCGAAAAGCTCTTCGGCCCAGTCTTCGGCATTGTCCTGCGGCCGGTAGCCAAGGAAACCGACCTTGTGGTTCGACACCGGCGCGCGGGTATTGGCGGACACCCCGTAGGCCACGGTAAAGCCCACGGTTTGGGTTTCCACCGACCGGACCACCAGTTGCACCATGTCGCGATAGGACAGCCAGGTCTGCAAGGCACGCACGTTCTGTGGCACCGGCGTGCAGGACATGATCCGCAGGCAGACCGATTCCAGCCCGCGTTTTTCCCAATACATCCGGCCCAGATCTTCGGCGAAGCACTTGGCCAGCCCATAGAACGTGTCGGGCCGGTGCGGTTCATCGGTGTCGATGCCCCGGTTTGTTTCGCACAGGCCCACCGCATGGATGGACGAGGCATAGACGACCCGGCGCAGCCCGTGTTTATGCGCGGCCTCCCAAATGTTGTAGGCCCCGACGTAGTTCGGCCCCCACAGCTCTTCGAACGGCTTTTCATCGACGATGGCCCCGAAGTGGATCACCATATCCGCCCCTTCCAGAAGCGGTCCGATCTCCTCCATCTTGGCGACGTCGGCCTGAACGTAGGTCTCGTTGGGGTGCAGGGTTTCCGGCGCTTCGCGGATGTCGGTGGACACGAGTTCGCGGCACAGCGTGGACAGCGGTCCGCGCAGTTCATTGCCAAGATTGCCGCGTGCGCCGGTCAGGACGAGTTTGCCGAACATGGGGGACTCCTTTGATCTTTTCGGGCGCCACGCTGTGGGGCGGGGCGGCAAAGGTCAAGGGCTAGCCGCCGGTCGCCGCCTCTTCTTCCGGGGTCAGATGCCGGCTTGGCCCCCAGGCATAGCCGTCGGGGCACAGGATGACGCATTCGCGCAGCCCGTGGGGCTTGTTCGCCGGGGCCTGAAGGACCATGCCGCCCGCTTCTTCCGCCCGGGCCGCTGCCCTGTCAGGGTCAGTGTCGAACAGGTGCAGGGTAATCCCGCCGCCGCGCGGCCCGGATTCGGGCAGCAGCGAGGGCAGGGGGTGACTGTGATAGGTGCCATCGGCGTGCAGTTGGAACACCTGCTGGCCGTAGGTCATGATCGCGAAATCGGCGCTGATGCGATGTGCCCGCATGTCGAACACCCGCGACAGGAACCCGGCGCTGCGCCGAACGTCCCGCACCAGCAGGTTGATCCCAAGACCCGTCAGGCTGCGCCCGAACTCCCCGGGGCTGACCGTTTCGTACTCCATCACACCCTCGCTTTTCCTTTAAGCCTAGCCGGTTTGTCCGGACCCGGCACCGCCGATGCGACGGCTTTCCGCGGTTTTCCGCCGGGTCGTTTTGTCCCAATTGGACCTTTCCGGGCAAAGGCATACCCTTGGGCCGAGGGGAGATCCGCCATGTTCGCCAATCCACCGCCTGACCTGATCAAGCTTTATATCCGAAATGTCGCCATTGGCTTTGGCCTGTCGGCTGTCTTCGTGGCCCTGCTTTTGTGGTTCGATATCGCCGGGCTGGGCGGGTTGGTGGCCCGGTCCGACAAGGGCTGGATCGCTGTTTTGATGCTTTTCCTGTCAAACGGGGTGATCTTCGCCGGGGTGCAGTTCGCCTTTGCGGTGATGTCCATGGCCGAGGACGATGACGACGACGAGCCGCGCGGCGGGCGGCGCGCGCCGGTGCCCGAACAGGTTGCCATTCCCGTCCGGGTGGGGTCTCCTGCGGGCAGTTAGCACAAACAGGGGGCGTTCATGTCCGACCTTCCGCCAGAGTTCAAACAATCCGACCTTTATGCCGCGATCAAGTCGGGCCGGGACCGGTTCCAGCGTCTTGGCTGGATCCTGATCGGGATCGGCGTCTTGGCGATTCTCTTCCCGCTTGTGGCTTCGATCGCGACCAAGGTTCTGGTTGGGGTCGTATTCCTTGTCGCGGGGGGCTTTACCCTGCATCACGCCTTTTGGGCGCGGGACTGGGGATCGGCGATCTGGTCGGGCCTTTCCGGTTTCCTGCAGCTTGCCGTCGGGGTCTATCTGGCCTTCTTCCCGCTGACCGGACTGGTCGGGCTGACCTTCCTTGTCGGTCTGGCGTTTCTGGTTCAGGGCGCGATGGAGATGTTCATCGCCTTTCAGCATCGGCCGGGAAAGGGTTGGGCCTGGATGGGGTTTTCCGGTCTGGCCTCGCTCGTCCTTGGGGCCATGCTGATTTCGGGCCTGCCGGGAACGGCGCTATGGGCAATCGGTCTGCTGATGGGGCTGAATGCGCTGACGACCGGGATATCCTTTGTCGTCCTTGCGCGATCCGTCTAGTCAGGAATTAGGTGGCGGGCACCACGACAACCGTGGGCGTTTGATTCCCGAGGACCTGTATGTACAGGTGGGCGCCAGATAACATGGCCAGGGCCGTGACAGAGCCAGCTCCCTCGGATTTGTTTAAGGCCACTGGAATGCAACGTTGGTCACGTGAAGCGCAGAAACCCGCCGCGACCATAGGTAGGGTGCGCGAGGCGCTACCGCAAGGGGTCAGACAGCCGGGCCGGTGTCCAGAAGCCAGCCACCTTCGCCGACAATGCTTTCCGGCAGCATGTAAAGCCCCCGTTCTATCAGCCCCACCGCGATCAGGCTCATACAGACATTGAAGAAAGTGATTTCCGAGGCGATGTGCTGAAGAAGGGTCATGAGTGGCAGCTCCGATAAGATTTGATCTTCTTTTGATTGGAGCGAATGGCAAAGGAACGGAGGATTCAAGGCCATTTCCGGGCAGATATTGTAGCGCCTATCCCAATCCGGACACATTTTGTTAAGGTTGACGGGTGTTCACGGTATGTTCATATTTGGCCCATGACCGAGATCCGACCCGACGACATGCTCAAACCCGGCCAGCTTCTGGCCCGTGGCGTCTGCCGCCATATGCTCAGCTATGACTTTGTGACGGTCGAGGAACTTGTGCCGACCAGCGGCCTGCGGGTTGATGTGATGGCGCTGGGACCAAGGGGCGAGATTTGGGTGGTCGAATGCAAATCCGGACGCGCCGATTTTCAGTCCGATAGCAAATGGCAGGGCTATCTGGAATGGTGCGACCGGTTCTTCTGGGCGGTTGATGCCGATTTCCCGACCGAACTTCTGCCCGATGACACCGGCCTGATCCTCGCGGACCCCTTCGGCGCGGAAATCATCCGCATGGGCCCTGAGGCAAAGCTTGCCCCGGCGCGACGCAAGGTGATGATCCAGAAATTCGCCCGTCACGCCGCCCTGCGACAGCACGCGGCCCGCGATCCATCCTGGTCACGGGCGTTCTGACACCAGGGCAGCGGCGGCGGCACCACTCGCCGCGCCGATCCCCGCAAACCGGTCCAGACCCCGCAGCAGTAACCGTTCGCCACGGTCTTCGATCCCCCGGCGGGCAAGGTCAAACCGTTCAGCGTCCTCTGCCCCGCCCGCAATCTGGTCGACGCAGGCATCCATGGCGGTCGCGACCATCCGGTCCAGCGGCGCCCCATCGGTGCCCAACCCGTCAAGCGCGCGCTGGAAAAAGCTGCGGGCTTCTGCCAGCAGGTCCGATTGGCCGCCCAGACGGGCCAGATCGGCACAAAGCGCCCCCCGTTCCCGGTCCGCAAGCGCCCGATAATAGGTCAGCCCCTGCTCGGCGCAGATCGGGACGACCTCGTGCAGGGCCGACAGCGCCTCTTGCAGGTCCGCGATGTCGCGCTGCAACTCACCCCGGACCCGAAGGGTCATCGCCCGGTTCAACTGTGTCACCGCCCATCCCGGCTCGCCCGCAGACCGGGTGCGGACGGTCAGGGCCGCGTCGATGGCGGCAAGCGACTCGGTGGCCGCGTCACTGCTTGCCTCAAGTTCGGCCAGCGTGCGCAATGCGGTGCCAAGGTTCATCTGGGTCATGGCCCAATCCGACGCTGCGCTGTCACGGGTCCGAACCGCAAGGGCCGCGTCATAGGCGGCGATCGCCCGGTTCAGCCGGTCGTTGCCGGGGTCGCGTTGGGCGATGGCGTGTTGACTATTGGCAAGGTTCATCTGCGCCTTGGCCCAAAGTGTCGGGTTGTCCGCGCGGTCCCAGATCGCAAGCGCCTCTTCAAAGGAAGCAACAGCGGCGTGCAGGGCCGCCATATCCGGGCGACGTTCGCCAAGGGTGTGCTGGATGATCCCGGCATAGTTCGCGGCCGTGCCCTGCTGGACCGGGGTTCGGGCAAACTCGGCCATCTTCACGGCCAATGCGCCTGCCACCTCCAGATCAAGGATCAGCGCCTTGTCCCGGCCGCGGCTGAACCATTCCATCCAAAGGGCCGACAGCGCGTCGAATTCCGTGCCCGGCACTGTGCCTTCCGTTGCCAGCCGGAACAGCCGGGTCGCGGCAGCGTCAGGGTCGCGGCGCAACAGGTCTTGCTGCAACCCCGCCTCCAACAACGCCTTGACGCGGGCTGTGTGGGCGGCTTCCGCCTCGGCCAGGGCCGCGTCGATCGCCTCGCCTGCGGCATCGTGCTGGCCTTCTGCCGACAGACGGGCGACCTGACCCAGCGCCGGCGTGTCCTGCGACGGCGTTGTCTGGACCGTAATCGCAAGGTCCACGGCCCGTTCCAATTCGCGAAAGGCCTGCTCGGGGTCGCGCACATCCGCCGCCACGCGCGACGCAAGGGCCACCAGCGCCGCATCGGTGATGCCGCTGGCCCGGGCGGTCTGCGCCTGCTGGCCCGTGGCCAACGCCGTCCGCAACAGCGCCTCGATGGTATCGAGCCGCCCGGTCGTCGCCTCGAACCCTGTGGTCAGCTGATCCTCGACCCGGTCCATCTGGCCCAGAAGGTCGGACCAGATCGCCGGGGCAAGGCTGCCGGTAAATTCGGGCATGGCCAGCAACCGGCGATAGGCCGATTCCGTCAGATCGGCGAGGAAGGCGCGGGCCAGCCGGGCGTCCGCGTCATGGCGTGATGCCGGGCGATAGACATCGGGCAGGGCCGCCTCTGCCTTGGCCAGAAACAGGTCGGCCATCCGGGCCGGGTCCAGCCTGCGGCCCACCACCTCGGCCGAAGAAATCTCGATCAGCGGAAGCACCTCGTCAAAGGCGCGGATCGCCGCTTCGATCTGGCCGGGATCGGCATGGCTGGGAAGGTGACTGGTCCAGTCTTCCTCGATCTGGCGACGCAGGTCGGCAATGATCTTTTCGGCGTGAAAACGGCGGCGGTGGGTCAGATGGCCGATAACCGTGCTGAGCCCAAAGCTGACCTGTGCGGTCCCGGGCGGAACCGGCAGACCCGAAGCGGTCGCGGCTGCAAATACCGACGCCCCAAACAGGACCGAGGTGAACCCACCAAGGGTTTCGGCATTGGGAACAATCTTGCGCATGACGCACCTCCTGCGATGAAGGTGGCAGCCGCCCCGGCCCGCGCGCAAGCGAAATAATGGATTGGCGCGGTCAGCGGCTGCGGCGGATGGTTTGCGCGGCGGCCCGGATTTCCTCGGCGATCTCTTCGGCCTCGTCCGGGTCGAAGTCCATCGGGATCTCCATATCGCCAGCCTGAATGAACAGACGCACCATGCCTTCGGTGGTCGGGCCGATCTGCAGATTGGCTTCGATGTCGCGTTCGGTATTGATGCCCATTGGGTGTGTCCGCCTTAAGATGACCTGCCGCCTCCTACAGCGGGGATGGCCGGATTGGCAAGCCCGGGCAGGGGGGCGGAAAATGAAATCCGGGCGGATTTGGCCCCTTGCATTCGTGGTTCGGCGGCGCTAAGTCCCCGCCCAGTGCCGCCTTAGCTCAGTTGGTTAGAGCGCTGGATTGTGGATCCAGAGGTCCCCTGTTCAAGCCAGGGAGGCGGTACCATCCCCCCAACACGAGTATCATCCGGCAATGGTGGGTTAAAACCCACCTTACGTGCAGGTGCGCTGCCCCTCTGGCCCTTGCGGGCCATTCACCCCGGGATATTTATTGACCCAAAGAAGGGGGCTGGACACAGCGTCCCTTCTTCTTTGGGTTGGAAATATCCTCGGGGGGGCCGGGGGGCGAAGCGCCCCCGGGTAAGGTGGGTCTTGACCCACGATCCCTAGTCGACCGTCACCGTTTGCCGCAGAGCCCCGCTGGCGCGGTCATAGATCAGGATCCGGTCGTCGGTTGTCACCACCGCGAACCAGTCTGCACCTTGGGTAAAGGCCTGCGCCTCTGCCCCGGCTGGCAGGGCGATCTGATCGGGCAAAGTGATCAACGGTCGGTTCAACCGGATGACAAGCGCCGCGATAAGCACTAGGAAGCCTGCGATCATCACCACGGCCAGCCCGGTCACCAGCCGCTTGAGAAACATCAGCTGCGGCGGCAGGGGTTCACCGTCTTCAGAAGGGGTATCCATTGCCCGAGACCCTCGTCAGTTTCCGGATCTCCGAAGATCCGCCTGCCCGCCTTGATAAGGCGCTTTCGCTGGATGTGCCAGAGAGCGCGTCCCTGTCCCGGTCCCGCCTTGCAAAGTTGATCGAAGAGGGCGCGGTGAGGCTGAATGGAGAGGTCGTGACCAACCCCCGCCATCGCGTGACCGAGGGCGACACGGTGGATATTACGGTAGAGGAAGCCAGCGAAAGCCATATCGGGGCCGAGGAAATCCCGCTGGACGTGGTTTACGAGGACGCCGACCTGATCGTGGTGAACAAGCCCGCGGGCATGGTTGTTCACCCCGCGCCGGGCACGCCCGGCGGCACCCTTGTCAACGCGCTGATCCATCATTGCGGCGACAGCCTGTCTGGGGTGGGTGGGGCCAAGCGACCCGGCATCGTGCACCGGATCGACAAGGAAACCAGTGGCCTTCTGGTGGTGGCGAAATCCGACCGGGCGCATCACGGCCTTGCCGCGCAATTCGAAAAGCACAGCGTGCACCGCCGCTATCTTGCCGTCTGTTATGGGGTGCCGGACCAGAATGACCCGCGCCTTCATGGGATCAAGGGCACCAGTTTCGAACCGGGCAATATCCTCAAGATCCAGTCGTTTCTTGGCCGGCACAGGACCGACCGCCAGCGGCAGGCCGTTAGTTTCGATGGCGGCCGCCATGCCGTGACCCGCGCCCGCATCCTGCACCCCCTTGGCACCCCGCCGGTTGCCGCCCTGATCGAATGCTGGCTGGAAACCGGCCGCACCCACCAGATCCGGGTGCATATGGCCCATGCGGGCCATGGGCTGATCGGCGATCCGGTCTATGGCGGGCGGCGCAAGCTGCCGGTGAAATCGGTGGGAGAGGCGGGTTTTGCCGCGGCGCAGAGCTTTGCCCGGCAGGCGCTTCATGCCGCCGAACTGGGGTTCACCCATCCGGTGACGGGCGAAGACATGACGTTCGAGGCACCAATGCCGGAGGATATGGCCGCCCTCGTCATCGCCCTCGGTGGAACACTCGATTAGTCGTCGGATTTTTCCCGGCTGCGTCCCATCAACCGCCCGATGACGAAACTGGTGCGCGGCGCATAGACATAGCGGGTCCGGGTTTCCGCCGGGCGCGCCCGCATTCGGGCCAGCCCGAAAACGATCAGCAGGACATGCCCGACCGAGATCAGGGTGAACAATGCCGCCGGCCCGAACCAGACAATGAGCGTCGACGAGACATAGGGCGCACCAATCGCCCCGACCGCGTAAAAGAACATCAGCGCGGCGGAGAGTTCGACCCGTTCTTCGGAGCTGGCGAAATCATGGGCGTGGGCGGCGGCGACCGAATAGATCGGGAAGGTTGTAAAGCCAAAGAAGCTGGCCGCCAGCATCACCCAGACGGTGCCCAGATGCGCCACCCCGACGGTCACCACGCAGGACAGGACCGCCGCGACCGACAGCCAGATCAGTATCCAGCGCCGGTCGAACTTGTCCGCAAGCCAGCCGATCGGGATCTGTGCGATGGCCCCGCCGAACACGAAGAAGGCAAGGAAATAGCCGATCTGGTCCGGTGTCAGCCCAATTTCCTGCCCGTAGATCGGCCCGACCATCCGGAATGAGGCAGCCGAAAGGGCCGCCACCACAACGCCCACCGTGGCCAGCGGCGACATCCGCCAGGAAATCGCAGGCCGCAACCGGGTTGCGGCTGGGGTGACCGGCTGGGTCGCCTTGGTCACTGCCATCGGCAGCAGCGCGGTGCAGCACAGGATGACCAGCGTGTTATAGGCCAGATAGGTTTCCAGATCGGCCAGCCAGCCGACCATCGCCTGCGCCATGAACGACCCGCCCACATCGACGACGCGGTAGATCCCCATCGCCCGGCCCCGGTTTTCGTTGGTCACCTTGGCCTGCAACCACGCTTCGATCACAGTATAGCAGCCAGCCACGCAAATTCCGCTGGCGACCCGGAACAGCGCCCACCAATTGGGATCGGTGACCAGAACGTGGGCCGACAGGCCGATGGCTCCAAGGGCGGTGAAGGTCGCAAAGGACCTTGCGTGGCCGACATCGCCCAACAGGCGTGGCGCCCACCAGCAGCCGATGAAGAAGCCAAAGAAATGCGCCGAGCCCAGAAACCCGACCTCTGGTTTCGTGAACCCGGCCCCAAGCCCCACCAACGCATCCAGCGGGCCAACGCCCCCGGTGGCGATTTGCAGTAGGACGACAGACAGAAACAGGGCCGCGAAGGAGATCAGGATGCGCATGAGGTCTTTATGACCGGAAATCCTCGCCGCGCCATGCCCTTTTCCGCCATTTCAGGTCGTTTGACGGCCTTGAAGGTGAAGGATGAAATCTTCGCTCGGGGGTGCTAGCCTGACCCGGGGGTCCTCGGGCCCGGCAACAGGGAGACATACCAAGATGATCAGAAAACTGGCACTGGCGACCACACTTGCGCTTACCCCGCTCATGAGTTTGGCAGAGGGGGTGACCCATTATCTGGCGATCCATGTGAACGAAAATGATCCGCAGGTGATGAACATCGCGCTGAACAACGCGCAGAACGTCCAAAGCTATTTTGCCTCGCAAGGGGATGACGTGGTGATCGAGGTGGTCGCCTATGGCCCGGGTCTTCACATGCTGCGCGCCGATACCAGCCCGGTGGCCGATAGGATTGCCGCGATGTCGCTGGAAAGTGATACCATCAGTTTTGCGGCCTGCGGTAATACCCACCGCAAGATGAGCGAAGCCGCCGGGGCCGAAGTGCCGCTTCTGGAAGAGGCGGGGATGGTGACGTCGGGGGTCGTGCGACTGATCGAGTTGCAGGAGGCCGGGTATTCCTACCTGAAACCCTGACCTGTCGGGCTTGCCCCTGCCGCGCGTCAGGCTAAGGTCGGCCCAACGCGCGGAAAGGAGCCCCGAATGAAACAGATCGAACTTGGCCAATCCGGGATCATGGTCCCGGATTGGTGCCTTGGCACCATGACATTTGGCACCCAGACCGATGTGGCGGGCAGCCATGCCCAGATCGACATGGCACTGGATCATGGTCTGAACTTCGTCGACACCGCTGAGATGTATCCGGTCAACCCGGTGCGGGCGGAAACCGTTGGCCGGACCGAGGAAATCATCGGCGACTGGCTGGAAAAGACCGGGCGGCGCGGCGATATCATCCTTGCCACCAAGGCCGGGGGCGACAGCCAGATGGTCCGGGGCGGAGAGGGCTATGGCCCCGAGTCGATCCTGCGCATTCTGGACGGCAACCTGAATCGGCTGAAGACCGACTATATCGACGTCTATCAACTTCACTGGCCGATGCGCGGGTCCTACATGTTCCGCCAGAACTGGACCTACGACCCCTCCGGACAGGACCGGCAAAAAACGCTCGACCATATGGCCGGGGTTCTGGAAAAACTGGGGCAGGCGCAGAAGGCCGGGAAAATCCGGGCCTTCGGCATGTCCAACGAAAGCGCCTGGGGCTGCACCCGCTGGATCGACGTGGCCGAACAGGTGGGCGGCCCGCGGATGGCGACGGTGCAGAACGAATATTCGCTGCTGTGCCGTATGTATGATGCGGACATGGCCGAAATGGCGGTGAACGAAAAGGTGACGCTCTTGTCCTTCTCGCCGCTCGCCACCGGGCTGCTGACCGGAAAATATCAGGACGGTGCCGTGCCCGAGGATAGCCGGATGTCGCTGAACGGCAATCTTGGCGGCCGCAAGACCCCCCGCGCCTTCGAGGCGGTCGGACGCTACCTTGATCTGGCGCGCGATCACGGGCTGGACCCCGTGCATATGGCCATGGCCTGGCAACGCAGCCGGCCCTTCCCGATCTCGGCGATCTTCGGGGCGACGACGATTGATCAACTGGCCCATATCCTGAGGGGCAAGGACATGGAACTGTCGCCCGAGGTGACCAAGGAAATCGACCGCATCAACAAGGCGATCCCGATGCCATACTGAAGGAGGGTGGGTTGAAACCCACCTTACTTTTCACGCTCTCATTTTTCCCAAGGTACTTTGGGGATTAGGCCCTGCGGTCAAAGGGGCGCTGCCCCTCTGGCCCGTTCCGGGCCATTCACCCCGGGATATTTATTGACCCAAAGAAGGGGACAAGGCGCGTTTGCAAGGTGGGTTTCAACCCGCCTTTGCCCGTCAGGGCCAGTTGCCGCGTAGCCTGCGGATGTCGCGGACCGAGGTGCCATAGGCCGCTTTGAACGCCCGGCCAAAGGCCGCGTGGCTTGAGAACCCGCAAGCCAGCGCAATGTCCTGCACCGCCATATCCGTGTCGCGGGCCAGCCGCTGCGCCTCGGCCAGCCGCAGGCCCAGCCAATAGCCATGCGGGCTTTGGCCCAATGTGGCCCGGAATTTCTGTTCCAGCTGCCGCCGCGACACACCCAAGAGCGCGGCCAGCCGGTCCATGGGCAGGGGCGCGTCAAGCCGGGTTTCCATTTCCGCAATGGTCCGCGCGATCAGGGGCGACCGCCGCGACAGCGCAAGCGTGGGCACCAGCCGTTGCGGCGCATCGCCCGCATGAACGGGGTCATAGATGAACACGCCTGCCACCCGCGCAGCCACGTCGGCCCCCGCGTGATGCCGGATCAGCGCCAGCATCATGTCAAGACAGGGGCTGGCCCCGCCGGTTGTCAGCATCCGGCCCGAAACCCGGAACCGGTCGCGCACGGTTTCCACGCGCGGGAACCGGGCGGCAAACCGGTCAAGGTCTTCCCAATGGGTCGTGGCGGCCTGACCGTCCAGAAGCCCGGCAGAGGCCAGAAGCCAGCCCGCCCCGTCAACCGCGACGATCACAGCCCGCCCGCGCGCCATCCGCCGCAGTTCCCGGTGCAGCGCCGGAGTATCCTGCCGGTCGAGGCTGAAGCTGGCCACCAGCATCAGAAGGTCCGGCACCGGAACCGTGCCCACCGCCGCGCCGGGGATATCGAACCCGGCGGTGATCCGCGCCGGGCTGCCCGCCATGGTCAGGTAGGTCCAATCGAAGACGCGCCGCCCGGCGAAGCGGTTCGTGGCCCGCATCGGGTCCACTGCCGCGGCAAGGGACAAAAGGTTCGTGTCGTCCAGAACAAGGACACCCACCCGGACCGGCCGATCGGTGGGAAGACTGGGGAATGCGCTATTCATCAAAAACAATGCGTAAAACGGAAAGCGCAGACTGCCAAGCGGTATCATAGTTGGGACAGAATCAAGGATCGGAGGACCAAGATGCCCCTGCAAATGAACCGAGAGGTCTTTATCACCTGCGCCGTTACCGGATCGGGCAGCACCCAGGACCGGAGCCCGCATGTCCCCCGGTCCCCCAAGGAAATCGCCGATAGCGCCATCGCCGCCGCCAAGGCCGGGGCGGCCGTGGTGCATTGCCACGTGCGCGACCCCGAGACCGGCGCCCCCAGCCGCAAGCTGGAATACTACCGCGAACTGACCGACCGCATCCGCGATGCCGAGGTTGATGTGGTCCTGAACCTGACCGCCGGGATGGGCGGCGACATTGTCTTTGGCGGCACTGATAACCCGCTGCCCGTCGCGGCCGGGACCGACATGATCGGTGCCGCCGAACGGGTTGCCCATGTGGCCGAATGCCTGCCGGAGATTTGCACGCTGGATTGCGGCACCATGAACTTTGCCGAGGCCGATTACGTGATGACCAACACGCCGGGCATGTTGCAGGCGATGGGCCGGATGATGACGGATCTGGGCGTCAAGCCCGAGATCGAGGCATTTGACACGGGCCATTTGTGGTATGCCAAGCAACTGGTGAAAGACGGCATTCTGGACAGCCCCGCATTGGTTCAGCTGTGCATGGGCGTGCCATGGGGCGCGCCCGACGACCTGAATACCTTCATGGCGATGGTCAACAATGTTCCCGACGACTGGACCTTCAGCGCCTTTTCACTGGGCCGCAGCCAGATGCCCTATGTCGCGGCCGCCGTTCTGGCCGGGGGCAATGTGCGGGTTGGTCTGGAGGACAACCTGATGCTGGACAAGGGCGTTCTGGCGACCAACGCACAACTGGTCGAACGGTCGGTCAACATCATCGAAAACCTTGGCGCCCGGGTCATCGGTCCGGAGGAGGTCCGCAAGAAGCTTGGCCTGACCAAGCGGGCCCCGGCCTAGATATGGCACCGCGGGACCGGGCACTGGCGTGCGTGAAGGGGCGTGCTACCGTTCGGGGAACCTGCCCCAACGGAGGATACCCCATGCGCCGCCTGTTTTCCGGCCTCGCCCTTGCCTTGACCCTTGGCCTGACGGCCTGCGGGGTGCCGCTTGAAACATATCGTGACGCCAGCGTCCCCATCGCGTCGAAGGCGCTGTTCGAGCCAGATCGCTACCTTGGGCTTTGGCACGAGGTCGCCCGTTACCCGGTCCCGTTCGAAGAGGGTTGCGTGGGGGTTACTGCGGAATACACTGCCCGCCCCGACGGGCTGATCGGGGTGCGCAATACCTGCCGGACCGCAGATGGCAGTATCCGCAGCACCATCGACGGCACCGCCGAAATCGTCGGGCCGGGGCGGCTCAAGGTGCGGTTTGCGTCGGTGCCTTTCGTGGCCTCCGACTACTGGGTGCTGTGGGTCGATCAGGACTATACCGTGGCCGTTGTGGGGGCGCCGGACGGCCGGTCAGGCTGGATTTTGAGCCGCACCCCGCAGATTTCCGCCGACAAGCTGGCCGCGGCACGTGAAATTCTCGACTTCAACGGGTATGATCTGTCCCGTCTGAAGGAGTTGTAACCATGAAGAAGCTGTTTCTTGTCTGCATCCTTGGCCTGGT
Organism: Loktanella sp. IMCC34160; assembly: GCF_004145845.1. Lineage (GTDB taxonomy): Bacteria > Pseudomonadota > Alphaproteobacteria > Rhodobacterales > Rhodobacteraceae > SELP01. The sequence goes on from NZ_SELP01000009.1 coordinate 68,170, forward strand.
CGCCTGCGAAGAGGTTCCGGGCGGTGGAATGGCCGCCCCGTCTTCGGGCGGTGGGGCGTTCAAGGAATACCTTGTTCTTGGCAATCGTTCGATGACCTATCAGGAATGCGTCGCCCTTGGCGGGCTGGTTATTCACGACGCGGGAAGCTCCATGTGGGCTTGTGATCCGCGCGTGACCAACCACAACAACGTGTCCCCGGACGAAGAATTCAATCACCCCGACACCTGACCACGGGTTTCGGGGGCTTCGGACCCGGCCGCGCCTGACACGCCCGGCCCCTTTCATGGACAAGGGTCCAGTCTGCTTTCGGTCCCGCCTGTACGGCGGGGGCGGGGGTCTCGCGTTGTGAAAGGGAGAGATATGGCAGCGCATGCAAAGAACCGGATCGCCGCGATCATCGGCGGGGGCGTCATCGGGGGCGGTTGGGCCGCGAGGTTCCTGCTGATGGGCTGGGACGTCCGCGTGTTCGACCCGGACCCGGAAGCGGGCCGCAAGGTGGGCGAAGTGCTGGACAACGCACGCCGGTCGCTGCCCGGTCTGTCCGACGTGGCTCTGCCCGAGGAAGGCACCCTGACCTTTCACGACACCATTTCCGATTGCGTTGCCGGGGCCGAGTGGATTCAGGAAAGCGTGCCAGAGCGGCTGGAGTTGAAGCGCAAGGTCTACCAGACCATTCAGGAACATTGTGCCCCCGACGCGATCATCGGGTCGTCGACCAGCGGCTTCAAGCCGTCCGAATTGCAGGGCTGCGCCACCCGTCCCGGCCAGATCGTCGTGACCCACCCATTCAACCCGGTCTACCTGTTGCCGCTGATCGAGCTGGTCCCCTCGGACATCAACGCCCCCGAGGACGTGGAACGCGCCAAGGGTATCCTGACCGCCATCGGCTGCTACCCGCTGCATGTGCGCAAGGAGATCGACGCCCATATCGCCGACCGCTTCCTTGAAGCCGTCTGGCGCGAGGCGCTGTGGCTTATCAAGGACGGCATCGCCACCACCGAAGAAATCGACAACGCGATCCGCTATGGGTTTGGCCTGCGCTGGGCGCAGATGGGCCTATTCGAAACCTACCGCATTGCCGGGGGCGAGGCCGGGATGCGCCATTTCATCGCCCAGTTCGGCCCTTGCCTGTCCTGGCCCTGGACCAAGCTGATGGATGTGCCAGAACTGACCGACGAGTTGACCAACCAGATCGCCGACCAGTCCGACGCCCAGTCGGGGATGCATACGATCCGCGAATTGGAACGGATCCGCGACAACAACCTTGTCACCATGATGCGCGGGCTGAAGACGCAGAAATGGGGTGCCGGGGCGCTGTTGAACGATCAGGACCGCCGGATCGACCAACTGCCCGAGACGCTGGACGATGTGGGTGATCTGTCCGCGCCCATCGTCACCGTGGCCCGCGCGGTGCCACTCGACTGGACCGACTACAACGGCCACATGAACGAGGCCCGCTATCTTCAGGCCTTCGGGGATGCGACCGACAAGTTCATGGCGATGGTAGGCTGCGACGCCGATTACATCGCCACGGGCGGTAGCTATTTCACCGCCGAAACCCACATTCGTCACATCGACGAGGCACACGCCGGGGCGCGCATCCGGGTCGAGACTCAGGTTCTTCTGGGGGCGGGCAAGAAGATGCACCTGTTCCACCGGATGTTTGACGGCGACCGGCTGCTGGCCACCGGGGAACATATGCTGATCCACGTCAGCCTTGAGACCCGCAAGGCCAGCGAGCCGGGGCCGTCTGTCGCCGCTCCGCTGGCGCGCGTGGCCGGGGCCCATGCGGCCCTGCCGCGCCCCGAAGGGGCGGGCGCGGCTGTCGGGGTGCGCTAATGCCCCGCGTCCTGATTACTGCCGGGGCCAGCGGGATCGGCCGCGCCATGGCCGAGGCCTTTGACGCCGCAGGCTACGAGGTCTGGGTCACCGATGTGGACACTGACGCGCTGCAATCCTGCCCCGGCAACTGGCGGTGCCGGGTCGTGGACGCGGCGGACGAGACGCAGATCGCCACGCTGTTCGACGGGATCGCCGGGGCGGGCGGGCTAGACGTGCTCTGCGCCAACGCGGGCGTCAAAGGTCCGACCGCCCCGATCGAAGAAGTCACGCTGGACGACTGGCGGGCCTGCACGGCGGTGACGCTGGACGGGGCCTTTCTTGTGGCGAAATACGCAGCCCCCCTGATGAAGGCGGCGGGGCAGGGGGTGATCCTGTTCACCTCCTCCACCGCCGGGATCTATGGCTATCCCAACCGCAGCCCCTATGCGGCGGCGAAATGGGCGGTAATCGGCTTGATGAAGACGGTCGCGATGGAACTGGGGCCGTTTGGCATTAGGTCCAACGCGATCCTGCCCGGCGCGGTCGAAGGGCCGCGCATGGAACGGGTGCTGGAGGCCGAGGCCAAGGCCAAGGGCATGACCCGCGATCAGGTCTACAACGGCTATGCAGCGGGCGTGTCGATGAAGACCTGGGTTGAAGCGCGGGACATCGCCGATATGGCGGTCTTCCTTGCCTCGGACGGGGCGCGGCGGGTGTCCGGGCAGGTGATCGCCGTAGACGGGCATACGGTCAACCCGGATCCGCAGGTCTAAGGCGGTCAGGCGCAGGCCCATGGCCTATGCAACCTGGGCCTCGATCCGGTCCAACTCGTTCATGAATTCGCGGCTGGACACCTCTGCCTCGCGGATCAGCCCGTCGAAATGCCGGGTGATCGCCTGCACCCGCTCCGTATCGCGGAAGGCCAGATAGGACGACCCAAGGTAGATCACCGCCAGCAGCGGGCCAAAGACGGTGACAGGGGCGGAATACAGCCTGCGGGCGTCGAACAGATAGACCCGAAGCGAGGGGTAAAGCTGAACATAGAGGCCGCGGAGATGGGCGATCTGGGCGGCGCGAATGTCGCGGGGTAGCCCGCCGTAATAACCCTCGGCGCGGGCAAAGCTTTCGATTTCATGCAGGGGCAGGGCAATCTCGTAGTCGGATTTCGATGCCCGCATCCAGTTCAGGCGGTCGCGGCTGGCGCCAATTGCCTGTTCCGCCGTCTTGCCCAGCGACGGGCCATATTCCCAGGCCAGCATCGTATCGGTTTTCAACATGTCCGGCAGGCCGGTCGGCACATGGCGGATCTTGTATCCGGCCGCTTCCTGATGCCAGCCAAAGATCGTTTCATCCACCAGGGCGCGGGGGGCGCGGGTCATGGTCATCGCGGCGGCCACAAGGTCGGCGGCCAGTTCCGGTCGGTCCGACAGCCCCAACAGCCAGTCGGCCGAGACCCCCAGCGCCGCCGCACAACCCGCCACCAGCTGCGCATTGGGCAGCCGCGCCCCATCGCCCTTCAGCAGTTGGGAAATGGTCGACCGGTCCACGCCACAGGCGCGGGCCAGCCCGCTTTGGCTTTCGCCGGCACGGGTCATGGCAAGGGCGATCCTTTCCCGAAACAGGGCAGCGCGGTCACGTTTGTCGATAGAGTTCGCCATGATGTCGAATATTATCACCATTGATTAGAAAAGTTAATCAGATTCAGAATGCCCGAGGCACCGGCACCCGATTATCCAAAGAATAACAAAAGATAAGAGGGCGAAATGGACAGCGGCGCAGCATCGGGACCAGAGGCAGCCATCTTGCGGGGCCGGTCATTGCCGCGTGTAGAATGGCGGACGCTGGGGTTGGTCGCGGCGTGCTACGCGGCCTGGGCCGGGGCGGTGGCCCTGCTTGCGCCCCTGTCCCTCTGGCTGGCCGTGCCGGTGGCGGCGGTGGCCATCGCGCTGCACAGTTCCCTGACGCATGAGGCGATCCACGGGCACCCGTTCCGGGCGGGCTGGCTGAACGCTGCCCTGATGTTCCCGGCCTTGTCGCTTTGCGTGCCCTACGGGCGGTTCAAGGCAACCCATCTGGCCCACCATCATGACGAGACCCTGACCGACCCCTATGACGACCCCGAAAGCAACTACCTCGATCCGGCGGTCTGGGGCCGGATGACCGGCGCAGTGCAGGCTCTGCTGCGGTTCAACAATACGTTGGCCGGGCGGCTGACGGTCGGGCCGCTGGTCGGGCAGGTGATGTGGATGGCCAGCGACCTGCGGCTGATCCGCAAGGGAGATCGCAGCGTGATGCGCGACTGGCTGCTGCATCTGCCTGCCGCCGGTCTGGTGCTTTGGCTGGTTGCGCTGTCGCCGATGCCGGTCTGGGCCTATCTGCTGGCCACCTATTTCGGGCTGGCGCTGATCAAGATCCGCACTTTTCTTGAACATCAGGCCCATGAAAAGGCCCGCGCCCGGACCGTGATCATCGAAGACCGGGGGCCGCTGGCCTTCCTGTTCCTGAACAATAACCTGCACGTCGTCCACCACATGCACCCGCAGGTGCCGTGGTATGACCTGCCCGCGCTATACCGGTCCAACCGCGATCACTACCTGCGGCGCAACGAAGGCTACCGGTTCCGGTCTTATGCCGAGGTGTTCCGCCGCTACCTGTCCAAGGCGAAAGACCCGGTGCCGCATCCGCTCTGGCCCAAGGACTGATTTCGGGTCATAGAGCGGGCCATGACAGCATGGATCCCGATTACCCTTCTGGCCGCGACGGCCCAAACCATCCGGTTCATGCTGCAAAAGCACCTGAAATCGACGCGGTTGTCGACGGTCGGGGCGACCTTCGCGCGGTTCTTCTATTCCTTTCCAATGGTTGCCGTGCTGGCGCTGTCCTACGCGGCGGCAAGCGGGCAGGCCTTGCCTGAGCTGCCCTCGGGGTTCTTCGGACCGGCGCTAATCGGCGGGGCGGCGCAGATCGTTGGCACGCTTTGTGTCGTGGCGCTGTTTTCGCTGCGCAATTTCGCGGTCGGAACCACCTTCATGAAGACCGAAGTGATCCTGTCGATCCCGGTCGGCATGTTCTGGCTGGGGGACCGGGTCGGGCCGCTGGCTTTCGTGGCGATACTTGTCGGGCTGTGCGGGGTTCTGTTGATGTCGGACACGCCGCGCGCTGATGGGCGGGGCGGCTGGCGGCGGGTGGTGAACCCGGCGGCGGGGATCGGGCTTTTGTCCGGGCTGGCCTTTGCCGTCTCGGCGGTGGGTTATCGCGGCGCCACCCTGTCGCTGGCCGAAGGGGACGCCGTGTTGCGGGCGCTGGTGACCCTGTCTTTCGTCACCGCAAGTCAGGCACTGGCACTGGCGCTCTGGCTTGGCTGGCGGGACCGGGCCGAAATTGGCCGGGTGGTTGCCGCATGGCGGGTCGCCGGGTTTGTCGGCGTGTTTTCAATGATCGGATCGGCCTGCTGGTTCACCGCCTTCGCCCTGCAACAGGTGGCCTATGTCAAAGCGGTCGGACAGGTGGAAGTGGCGCTTTCGGCGCTGGCCTCGCTGTTCGTATTCCGCGAGGCGATCACGGGCCGGGAGTGGGCCGGGCTAATCCTTCTGGGCGGGTCGGTCATCGGGCTGGTGTTGGTGGCCTGAGGGGCGATCACCTTACCCGGGGGGCGCTTCGCCCCCCACCATGGTAACTCATGGTCCCCAGAGTATATTTGGAACCCAAAGAAGAATGGGCCGTGAGTCCCCCCTTCTTTGGGTCAATAAATATCCCGGGGTGAATGGCCCGGAACGGGCCAGAGGGGCAGAGCCCCACACGTAAGGTGGGTTTTAACCCACCATCCCCCGAACCTAGGGCGCGAGAGGCGACCTGCCGCCCAACCGTTCCATGAAATGCCGCTCGTCCTCGTGCCGGAAATAGGGCACCTGTTGGGGCGGGCCGGGGTCATCCAGCCGGGCCGCGATTTCGGCCAGAACGACCTCGGTGATGAAGGGCAGATCAAAGCTGCGCGCCTTGTCCAGCGGCACCCATTGCAGATGCGCCAGTTCATCCTCGGCCCGGGAAAAATCATCCGGGTCGGTGCGCAGGTGGTCGGCGTCGGCCAGAAAGAACCGGGCGTCAAAACGGCGCGGGTTGCCCGGCGGGGTCACCGCGCGAAAGACGAATTGCAGGGCGGCGGCGTCGGGCAGGTGGCCGGTGGCGGCAAACCCGCGCCAGCCGCGCGGGGCGGCTTCGGGCCAGTCGCCAGTGGTGCCAAGGATATGGCCGGTTTCCTCCCACAGCTCCCGGATCGCGGCGGCGGCGATCTGTCCGGGCGGCAGCGCGCTGTCTTCGGTCAGGCGGTCGGCACAGACCGGGGGTAGGGGCGCACCCAAGGGCACGGTGGCATCCACCGCGTCGATCGCCCCGCCCGGAAAGACGAATTTGTTCGGCATAAAGGCCGCGCCAGACCCGCGTTGCCCCATCAGCACCGCCGGCGCGGTCTTCCGGTCACGCAGCAGGATGATGGTCGCGGCGTCGCGTATCGCGGTCTTGTCGGTCATCCGGTCCCCTGTCTGTCAGGACCGGGATGAAGCCCCGAACCCGTGCATCCGCTTGGCCCATTGGATCGCCACAACGACCCCCTTCAGCCTTGGCAGAAGGTAGAGCGACAGGGCCACGCAGCCAACCGTGAAAATCGTCGCCATCACCAGCGGTTCGGGCCGGAACCGGGTAAAGACGATATGGATCAGCGGCGCCATCAGGTGCCCGACCACGAGGATCGTCAGGTAGGCCGGGCCGTCGTCGGCGCGGTGGTGGTGCAGCTCTTCCTTGCAGGCCGGGCAGCTATCCGCGACCTTCAGATAGCCCGAGAACATCCGACCTTCGCCGCAATTGGGGCAGCGGCGGCGGAATCCGCGCATGACCGCCGGACCGGTCGGCCGGTCGTCGGGGTCGATGATGTTGGCAACGCTTGTATTCGTGGCTTGGTCGGACATGGGGCCTCCGTTCGTCCCACAGGGGGCAAGGCCCCTGATCTAAAGAAATCTGGCCTGAGTGTCGTTGCGGCGGGTTGTCGCAAAGCAAACTGAAAAAAAGATGCACGTCCTGCGACGGAACCTACGCCGCGCCGCGTTCTATGGGCAAGTTCGGCAGTTGAGGGCCGGGCGACACATAAGACTGACCTGATACAGACAAGGAACAAGACCATGAAAACTCCGCTTCTTTTGGCCGCGATCGCCGCTGGTTTCGTCGCAACGGGGGCTAATGCCGCCGGGTTCGGGCATGACGGCGCCGGTATGGGCCGGGGCATGGGCCCGCAGATGGGCCCGATGATGGATTTTGCCACGCTGGACGCCAACGGTGACGGGTCGCTGACGCTGGAAGAGCTTCAGGCTGCCCCCGCGAACCGCTTTGCCGCCCAGGACACGGACGGGGATGGCGCCCTGTCGCCCGAGGAACTGACCGCTGCGATGGTGGCCGAAATCACCGCGCGGGCCGAGGATCGGGTGACCCGGATGATCGGCGAATTCGACGAAAACGGGGATGGGCTGCTTCAGGCCGAAGAAATGCCGCAGCCCGGCGGGCGGATGGGGCGCGATCCCTTCGAGCGGATGTTCAGCCACATGGATGCCGATGAAGATGGCGTCGTGACCGCCGAGGAATTCGAAACCGCCATGGCCGAGATGGGCGAACACCGTCAGGGCCATGGACGCGGCGAGGGCCGTGGCCGCCACGGAAACTGACCCACCCCTGTCCCGGCGGCGATTGTCGCCGGGGCAATCACAGGATAGCACTCTTGCCCATGACCCTAGCTGCGCGCCTGCCAGAGACGAACAGCCCTGATGCCGCCCCCGACGGGGCGCTTCTGGTCGCCTTTGCAAATGGCGACATGGGCGCGGCGCGGGTTCTGGCCGCGCGGCTGACGCCGCGGGTTCTGGGGCAGGCCACCCGCATGCTGGGCGGTGACCGGGCCGAGGCCGAGGACGTGGCGCAGGACGCGATGATGCGCCTGTGGAAGATCGCGCCAGACTGGCGTCAGGGCGAGGCACAGGTGACGACATGGCTGTATCGGGTCGTTGCCAACCTGTGCACCGACCGGCTCCGCCGCCGTCGCCGCACCGTGGATTTCGACGCCGTGGCCGAGCCGGAGGACGGCCGTCCCGGCCCGGCAGAGCAGATGCAAGAGGGCGCGCGGATGACCGCCCTTCGCGATGCCTTGGCCGCGCTGCCGGACCGGCAGGCACAGGCAGTGGCGCTGCGCCATCTTGAAGGGTTGTCAAACCCCGAGATCGCAGAGGTGATGGAAATCAGCGTGGAGGCCGTGGAAAGCCTGACCGCGCGGGGAAAACGGGCGCTTGCGGCATTGCTTGCCGGGCGCAAGGATGAACTGGGGTATGGACATGACTGACAAGGACCTTTCCCAAACCGAAGACCGGATGCTCGAGGCGCTGTTCGCAGAGGCGCGATCTGCCCGCGTGGCCGACCCTTCCGAGGCGCTGATGCAGGCGATCCTTGGCGATGCGGCCGAAGCACTTGAAGCGTCCCGCCCTGTTCCGGTCGCGGCGGCCCGTCCCGGGTTTCTTGCCGGGCTCTGGGCCGCGCTGGGCGGGGTGGCCGGCGTGTCGGGCCTTGCCACGGCGGCGGCGGTCGGTGTCTGGTTCGGCGTCGCGCCCCCCGCCGGTCTGGACGGGCTCAGCACGGCGATCTGGGGCGAATCCGTATCCGTGTCGATCTTTTCGGCGGACGATATTCTGGGATTGGAGGGCTGATCATGGCCGAGGATGACAAGACACCGAAGCCGCCGATGCGCCGGTCCCTGCGGACCCTGCTGATCGTGTCACTGGCGCTGAACCTGATGGTGGCCGGGGTCATCGTGGGGGGCATTGCCAAGGGCCGCGCGCCCGGTCCGTTTGGCGGCTTTGACATGACGCTGGGGCCCTTCGCCCGCGCCTTGGACGATCATCATCGCCGCGAACTGCGGGACCATCTGCGCGGACAAGAGGGCCTTCGCCCGCCAAGCCGCCGCGACCGCGCCGAAGCGATGCGCGATTTCATGGCCGCGCTGCGGGCCGACCCGTTCGACCCGGCGGCGGTTGATGCGATTTTCGCCGGACAGCGGGACCGGGCCACGGCCGGGATGCGGGCCGGACAGGATGCGCTGCTGGGTCAGTTGCAGTCCATGACCGCGGCGGAACGCGCGGCATTCGCCGACCGGCTGGAACAGGAACTGCGGGAGTTTCGGGGCGGCGACCGGGACCGGGACTAGGTTCAGGCCGCCGATTGGCTGATGCTGACCGTGTTGCGCCCGGCCGATTTGGCCGCAAAGAGCGCGTGATCGGCGGCATTCACCACGCGGGTCATGTCGGGCAGGTCGGCTGACATGCCATGGGCCACGGCGACCCCGGCAGAGAGGGTCACGTTGATCGTCGCGCCACTGCTCAGTTGAAAGGGTTCTGCCTCGACCGCGCGGCGCAACCGCTCTGCCGCGATCCGGGCCGTGGCCTTGTCGCAATCGGGCATGGCCACCAGAAATTCCTCGCCGCCGATCCGGGCCACCAGATCGACCGCCCGCAGGTTCGACCGCAGCCGTTCGGCGACGCCGACAAGGACAGCGTCGCCCACAGCGTGGCCATGGGTGTCGTTGATCCGCTTGAAATGGTCGATGTCCAGAACCATGACCGCGATGTCCTGTCCGGTTTCGCGGGCGCGGTCGGCCATCCGGTCGATGTGGGGCAGGGCATAGCGCCGGTTATAAAGGCCGGTCAGCGGGTCCGTCACTGCCGCCTGCAACCCGTGGCGCACGGTGTCACGCAGACGATCGGTGCGGGCCTTGCGCTGCGCCAGTTGGGCGATGCGCCAGCCGATCTCCTCGAGCCCGACAGAGGCACCGGCGACATCATTGGCCCCAAGGTCCAGAACCATGGCCGCTGTTTCGTCGTCGCCATCCGGAGTCAGCACGAACTGCGAACAATGGCGGGTTTCCACGCGGCTGCGCAGATCCGCAAGCAGACTGAACACCCGCCCGCTGTCGATCAGCCCGGCACCGTTGCGGGCGTCGATGACAAAGACATCCGGCACGTCATCCAGCCCGCCGGGGGACAGGACCCGGTCCGGGTCCAGCGCGCGCACCCGGTCCCGCGCCCCTGCGCCAAGCGCCTGCGACAGGCCCACGGCCCGGGCCACCGGATCGGCGATCAGGACGATCTTGCCGGGGGCAATCCCATCGAAGCCCGCAGGATCTTCGCAAAATCCAAGGGCCCGCTCCGTGTCCTCGCGCAGGCGCAGTTCCGCATCCGCGTCATGCGCGCGCAACAGGGACCGGATGCGGGCCAGCAGAAGCGTGTCCGACAGCGGCTTTTCCAGAACGTCATCGGCCCCGGCCTGAAGCGCGGCCAGCCGGTCCGCCGGCCCATTGAAATGCCCCATGGCGATGATTGGGATGGCGCGGGTGGACGGGGCGGTGCGCACGGATTGGACAAAACCACGGACTTCGTCCGAAAGGCGGCTGGTTTCGATGAGAATCAGGTCGGGCCGGTCGGTTTGCACTGCCTGCATCGCGGATTGGGGATCTGACCGGGGCACAACCGCGTATTGTGCCGCAAGAAGCTTTACCTTCAGCACGATACGATTGGTTGCAACACCATCAACTATCAGGATACGGCCCGACATCCTAAAATCCTCACAACGGGCGTCTTGCTTGCCCTTTGTCCAAGAGTCCTGCTGAATGGTTAAGAAACGGTTTCCGTTTTCGTAAGGAAGGCAAATGAATCCTGAACGTGCCGAGACAATCGCGATCCAGGCCCTGGGCTGGCTGGCGGCGAACGATGATCTTTTTCCCGTCTTTCTGGGATCGACCGGGGCGTCGGCGGATGACCTTAGGGCGCAGGCCGCTGACCCGGCCTTTCTTGGGTCGGTTCTGGACTTCCTGACGATGGACGACGCCTGGGTGGTTGCGTTTTGCGATGCCGCCGGATTGCCTTATGACACACCGCTTCGGGCCCGCCACGTCATCGCGGGCGAGGCCGGCATGCACTGGACCTGAGGCAAAGCGGTTGCAATCCACCCGCTGAACCGCCAATTGGGGCGGGGGCTTTACGGACGGACGGCAATGTTGCGGAAATTGTGGAACAGGCTTGAACGGTGGGAGGACTCCTATCGGGCCAAGTTCACGCACGACATCACCGACCCGGAAGAACGGAAGAAGTCCCAATTCTATGCCGATTGGGTCGATCACGGAATCCTGCGGTATAAGTGGCATAATTTCGAACGGGTCGCGCCGCTGCTCTGGCGCTCGAACCACCCCAACGACGACAGGTTTCGCGCCTATGCCGAACTTGGGATTACAACGGTCCTGAACCTGCGGGGCAAGACCGACAAAGCCTTCTATCATTTCGAGGTCGAAAGCTGCGCCGCGCTGGGCCTGCGCCTGATCGACCTGCCGATGGCCGCCCGCAGGGCGCCGACGCGCGAGCGGTTTCTGGAGCTGATCGACCTGTTCGACACACTCGACACGCCGACCCTGATCCACTGCAAGTCCGGGGCGGACCGGACCGGGCTGGCCGCCGCCGTCTACCTGCTTCATGTGATGAAGGCGCCGCTGGAGGAAGCCCGCAAACAGCTGTCGTTTCGGTTCCTTCACATCAAACTGACCAAGACCGGGACGCTGGATTACATTCTGCACTGTTATGGCGAGCGTCTGGCAAAGGGGCCGATCCCCTTCCGTGAGTGGGTCGAGACGGAATATGACGGGGCCGCCATGCAGGCCGCGTTCGACAAGACCACGATCCGCGAGCGGATGCGTTTCTGATCACAGGTCAAACGCCTGATCACAGAAAAAATTCGACGGAATCCCGTTGTCGGCCCATATAACCGAGGATGGGTGCGCGAACTGCCCCCAAGCATACGTGCGAGATTGATATGCGTTTTCTGGGCCGGAGCCTTCTGGGCATCTTCTTGTTGTCGATGACAATCGCGATCCTTGCGGTGGCGGTGAATACCGTGCGCACCGCGGTCGAGGCGCGGATGGCAGACGACGGGCGGTCTTTCCCCCGGCGGGAACGGGTTGTGGCTGTCAATGTCATCGCGGTGGAGCCTTCTGTGATCACCCCGCAGATGCAAGTCTTTGGTACCTTACGCAGCGAGCGGGTGCTGGATCTGCGGGCGGCCGTGGGCGGAACGGTCGAGACCGCCCATCCGGCATTGGCCGATGGCGGGCGCGTGGCCAGCGGCGACCTGATCCTGTCGATTGACCCGACCGATGCGCAGGCGGCCCTGTCGCGGGCGCAGGCGGATCTGGCCGATGCCGAGGCTGAACTGCGCGATGCCGACCGTGCGCTGGCGCTGGGGGCAGATGAACTGGCCGCGGCAGAGGAACAGGCAGAGCTGCGGCAACAGGCGCTGGTGCGGTCGCGGGATCTGTTGGATCGCGGCACCGGCACGGCGGCGGCTGTCGAAACGGCAGAACTGGCAGTGTCTTCGGCAAATGCGGCGGTCCTGTCGCGCAGGCAAAGCATTGCCCAGGCCGAAAGCCGTGTCGATCTTGCCGCCACCCGGCTGGACCGTGCCGGCATCGCACTGGACGAGGCCGAACGGACCCTTGCCGAGACCGAGATCTTCGCGCCGTTTTCCGGCACCCTGTCGGGGGTGAACGTGGGCCTTGGCGGGCGTTTGAATGCCAATGAACAGATCGCGCAGCTGGTCGATCCCGACGCGCTGGAGGTGGCGTTTCGCGTCTCGACCCGCCAATACGCGCGCCTGATCGATGACGGCGGGCAACTGCGTAATGCCGCCCTGACCGTCACACTGGACGCCGATGGGGTGGACCTGACGGCCAGCGGCACCATCACCCGCGAAAGCGCAGAGGTGGGCGAGGGGCAGACCGGTCGGTTGCTGTTTGCCTCGCTCGACCGGCCGCGCGGGTTTCGCCCCGGCGATTTCGTGACCGTCTCGGTGACCGAGGACCCGCTGCCCGGCGTCGCCCTCTTGCCCGCGACGGCAGTTGCCGCCGATGGAACCGTCCTTGTCCTTGGGCCAGAGGACCGGCTGGAACGGCTGCCTGCCGCTGTTTTGCGGACCCAGGGCGATCATGTGATCGTCGAGGCGCGGGCGATTGCCGGGCGCGAGGTCGTGGCCGAACTGTCGCCGCTTCTGGGCGAGGGGATCAAGGTTGCGCCGAACCGCCCCGGCGCCGCGCGCGAAGAACCGGCGCCTCCGGAGATGATCGCGCTGGACCCGGACCGCAAGGCCCGGATCGTGGCCTTTGTCACCGACAGCCGGATGCCCGAGGACGCCAAGGCGCGGATTCTGTCCCAGCTTGAAGGCGACGAGGTCCCGGCCGAGGTCGTGGCCCGGATCGAATCCCGGATGGGGGGCTGACCCATGCGCGGGCCCGAGGGAATCATCGGCGGCGCGGCGGGCGGCATTTTCCGCTATTTCGTGCGCCACGGCACGGCGGCCAACCTGTTGATGGTGTTGCTGATCGCGGCGGGGCTTTTGACCTATCCGAAGATGCGGGCCCAATTCTTCCCGGACGTCGTGACCGACAGCATTTCCGTCAGCGTCGCGTGGGACGGGGCCGGGGCTAGCGACGTCGACGCCGCGATCATCCAGATCCTCGAACCCGCGCTTCTGACCGTCGAAGGGGTTGCGTCATCTTCTGCGCGCTCTACCGAAGGGCGGGCCAGCGTCAGCCTTGATTTCGAGCCGGGCTACGACATGGATCAGGCCACAAAGGACGTTCAGGACGTTCTGGATGGGCTGTCCACCCTGCCGGAAGACGCCGAAGACCCGGTGCAACGGTCGGGCGGGTTCCGCGACCGGGTGACCGACGTGGTGATCACCGGCCCTGTGGGGCTGGATCAGCTGGCCCGGTTCGGCGACGAGATGATCGCGCGGCTGTTCAACGAAGGCGTCAACCGGACCTCGATCAGCGGCTATGCCGCGCCCTCGACCGTGGTTGAAGTGCCGATGCTGGCGCTTATGGAACACGATGTGACCATGGCCCAGATCGCCACGGCCATCGCCGCGGAGGCCGGGGCCAGCCCTGCGGGGGATGTTTCCGCCGACGCCCGGCTGCGCACCGGGGTGGCCAAGCAATCCGCCGACGAGATTGCCGGGATCGTGCTGCGCACAAACCCTGACGGATCGGCCCTGACCGTGGGCGATGTGGCCCGCGTGCGGGTAGAGGGCGCGGACCGGGATATTGCCATTTACGTGGGCGACAACCCGGCCATTTCGATCCGGGTGGACCGGTCGGCGCAGGGCGATGCCATCGGCATTCAGGCCAGCGTCGAAAAGGTCGCGGCCGAGGTGCAGGCCAACCTGCCCGATGGGGTCACGATCGACCTTGTCAGCGCGCGGGCCGAACAGATTTCCGCCCGGCTTCGGATCCTTCTGGAAAACGGGGCGCAGGGTCTGGCGCTGGTTCTGGCGCTGATGTTCTTCTTTCTGAACGCCCGCACGGCGCTTTGGGTGGCGGCGGGTATACCGGTGGCGATGATGACCGCCGTGTCGCTGATGTATCTGGGCGGGCTGACCTTCAACATGATCTCGCTTTTTGCGCTGATCATCACGCTGGGGATCGTGGTGGACGATGCCATTGTGGTGGGTGAACACGCCGACCACAGGGCACGCAGGCTGGGCGAGCCCCCCGAGGTCGCTGCCGAAACCGCCGCCGCCCGGATGTTCAGCCCGGTTCTCTCGGCGACGCTGACCACGATCATAGCCTTCTACGGACTGGCGCTGGTCGGTGGGCGGTTCGGCGACCTGATTTCCGACATTCCCTTCACCGTGATCGCGGTTCTGGCCGCGAGCCTTGTGGAATGTTTCATCATCCTTCCCAATCACCTTGCCCATTCCGTGGTACGCGGGGGCAAGACCGCCTGGTACGACTGGCCCTCGCGGCTGGTGAACCGGGGCTTTGACTGGGTGCGGCGGGTCCTGTTCCGGCCCCTTCTGACGCTGGCGATCCGGGCCCGCTATCCGGTGCTGGCGGGGGTGGTTCTGGTGTTGGCGCTGCAGGTGTCGCAGCTGATCCGCGGTGACGTGCAATGGCGGTTCTTCTCGGCCCCCGAACAGGGTCAGGTCACGGGCAATTTCGCCATGCTGCCCGGCGCGACCCGCGACGACAGCGTGGCGATGATGGTTGAATTGCAGCGCGCGGCAGAGACCGTCGCCGCCCGGTTCGAGGCGGAGCACGGTGCCAGCCCGCTGGCCTATGTCACGACCCAGATCGGCGGAAACAGCGGCCGGGCGCTGTCGGGCGCGGACACGAAGGAAAGCTATCAGCTTGGGGCCATATCCATCGACCTGATCGACGCGGACCTGCGGCCCTATGCGTCCTCGGCCTTTGTCGCGGCGATTCAGGACGAGATCGTCCAGCATCCGATGGCCGAAACGGTCAGCTTCCGTAGTTGGGGTGCGGGGCCGGGAGGCGACGGGATCGAGGTGAGCCTGTTCGGCTCGGACACCCGCACGTTGAAGGCCGCGGCAGAGGCGCTGAAGACCGACCTTGCCCGTTTCCCCGAGGTGTCGGGGCTGGAAGACAACCTTGCCTACGACAAGGCCGAACTGGTGCTGGAACTGACGCCGCGCGGGCAGGCGCTGGGCTTCGGGATCGAAGACCTTGGCCGGACGCTGCGCAACATGCTGGGCGGGATCGAGGCGGCAACCTACCCCGACGGGGCGCGATCGGCGACGATCCGCGTGGAACTGCCGGAGGGCGAGATCACCGCCGACTTCCTTGAACGGGCCATGGTCCGGTCGCCCAGCGGGGTCTATGTGCCCGTCGCGGACATCGTGACCGTGACCCGCGAAACCGGGTTTTCGACGATCCGTCGGGAAAATGGCATCCTGCAGATCACCGTCAACGGGTCAATCTCCGAAGACGACGCCGACCGGGCCGCCGCCGTGCAAGAGGCGCTGGAACAGGAAATCCTGCCCGCGCTGGAAACCCGATTTGGCGTCGAAAGCGCGACCGGCGGGCTGCGCCAGCAGGAACGGGATTTCCTTGGCGACGCGCAATCCTCGCTGGTGATCGTGCTGACCGCGATCTACCTGGTGCTGGCCTGGATCTTCGCAAGCTGGACCCGGCCACTGGTGGTCATGGCCGTGATCCCCTTTGGCCTTGTCGGCGCGATCTATGGACATGGGGCTTGGGGAATTCCGATGAGCCTGTTTTCCGTGGTCGGCCTGCTGGGGATGGTCGGGATCATCATCAACGACAGCATCGTGCTGGTCACGACGATTGACGAATATGCCCGATCCAAGGGGATGGCGCAGGCGATCGTCGAAGGGACATCGGACCGCCTGCGCGCCGTGTTCCTGACAACCGCGACCACGGTTCTGGGGCTGGCGCCGCTGTTGTTCGAACCCTCCAGTCAGGCGGAGTTTCTGAAACCCACGGTCGTGACGCTGGTCTATGGTCTCGGCTTTGGCATGGTGATCGTGCTGCTGGTGGTGCCGCTGTTGCTGGCCTGTCAGGAGGATGTGAAGCGGCTGCGGCAGGCGGCGCGGCGGGCCCTGCGGGCACCGCGCGGGGCAATCCGGGTGCCTGCGGTCTTGGCGGTGATCCTGTCGGCGGCCCTCATGGCGGCCCTGATCCTGCCCTACCTGATGGGGCAGTCTGGCTGGGGATGGGTTCTGGCGCTGCTGCCATCGGCGGGGCAGGGGATCGGTATGGCGCTGGGGCTGTTTGGCGCAGCGCTGGCAGGGGGGATGGTCCTGATCCTTCTGAGAACCCTTGGAACCGTATCACTCTTGCAGCGTATGCGCAGGCGGCAGGGGGCGGTGGGTTAAAACCCACCTTACATCAGGGGCTCTGCCCCTCTGGCCCTTGCGGGCCATTCACCCCGGGATATTTCAGACCCAAAGAAGGGGACTGGACTCACGGTCCATTCTTCTTTGGGTTCCAAATATCCTCTGGGGGCCATGAGCTTTCAGGTGAGGGGCGAAGCGCCCCCGGGTAAGGTGGGTCTTGACCCACCATCCCTAATCCGCCGGGGCAAATCCGGCGATCAGGTGCCGCAGCCCGATGGCCGCGCCGGCAAGGATTGCCGCAAGGGTCAGCGGGGCCGACCAGGCCAGCACCGAAAAGGCCGATAGCCCCTGACCGATGGAACAGCCAAGCGCGATCACTGCGCCGACCCCCATGATCCCGCCGCCAAAAATCTGCCGGCGCAATTCGCGCGGGTCTTCGCAGGCCTCCCAGCGGAAATGCCCTTTGATCAGCGACCCGGCAAAGGCCCCGATCCAGACCCCGGCCACGGACCCGATCCCGAAGGACAGCGGTTGCGCGCTGGCGGTCATGGTCCAGAAGATCGCCTCGCCCAGCGGGGCGGAAAAGGTGTGCGACACCACCGGCAGCCCGTCGAACCCATTTCGGGCGATCCACTGGGTTCCGGCCCAGCTGATCACGACCGAAGCCCCGACAACCGCGCCCCAGCCGATATAGGCGGGCTTGTCCCGCATCCGGGCCGGGGCCACGGCAAAGACAAGGATCGCCGCCCCGATTGAGCAACCGACCAGTACCGGCGACAGGCCGGTCAGGCCGCCCAGCGAATGCGCAATGCCCGGCAGGTTGCCCGTGGCCGGGGATTGGTCGAACAGTTGCACCCGCACCCAGGCCAGCGGGCCGGAAATCGTGGCATAGGCGCTGATCCCCATGACCAGAACGATCACGAAATTGCGCAGGTCGCCGCCGCCCAGCCGGGCCAGCGCGCCATAGCCGCAGTTCCCTGCCAGCGCCATGCCATAGCCGAACATCAGCCCGCCCACGATGGACCCGATCGGCGCGAAGGCAAAGCCAAGGTAGATGGTGTCGCCCGCGTCCAGAAGCCCCGCGCCCATCAATCCGAAACTGCCCAGAACCGCGACACCAATGGCCACGCCCCACATCCGCAGGCGCAGGTCGTTGTCGCCGTAGTAATAGTCCTCGATCGCGCCAAGGGTGCAGAACCGCCCAAGCCGGGCCGCAAGCCCAAGCATCACCCCGCCGAGCAGGCCCACGAGGGCCGCGGCGTTCCCTTCACCAATCATGTCGAGCATTCAGTCCTCCCCGCGGTCATGCCGTCCGCCACCGGACCCGAATGGTCAGTCGGCCGCGCAGAACAGATCGTAGACGAGGTCGATTATTTGACGGGGGCGATTGTCGGTCAAGCGGTAGTAGATCGCCTTGCCGTCGCGCCGCGGCGTCACCAGCCCCTCCAGCCGCAACCGGGCGAGTTGCTGCGACACGGCGGCCTGCCGCGCAGACAACAGGTCTTCCAACTCGGTCACCGACTTCTCGCCGGTCGCCAGATGGCACAGGATCATCAACCGCCCCTCATGGCTGATCGCCTTGAGGAAGTTGGACGCCTCGGTGGCGTTTTCCATCATCTTGTCGAGGTCTTCCTCGCAGATGCGGTCATCAATGATCGGGATCCCCATGTCAGATCCTCTCCAATGTGCGGCGGTCGGGACTTTGGCGGGGCTTTTGCCCCAGCTTTGTGCAGGATTGAAGCGTTTTGTTTCGATCCATGCGCATCTGTGACCGCCTGTTACCCGTTGGCCTCTGCACCTGCGGGCTGGGCCGGAACAACGGGCACCTCGGCCCGTTCCAGCATCATCCCCAGAAGCCCCCAGAAGAAATCCTCGCCCGGGTAGCCCTCGATCCGGTTCACTTCCTGCCCGTCCACCACCAGAATGAAGGTCGGGGTAAAGTTGACCGGGCGGGCCAGTTCGAAGCTGGCGGGCGTTCCGGAATGAATGTCATAGCGCAGAAGCGGGGCCGCCTGTCCCTCGCCGGTCTTGGGATAGATCTCTGCAATCTCGTCATCCCAGCGCTCGCAATAGGCGCAGCCGACCTGTTCGGCCATGACCAGACGAACCTCGGCCCATGCCGCGCCCGCGGACAGGGCCAGACCGATCCCAAGCAGTCGGATCACATTTCGCATTGCGTGGCCCCAAGTTCGATTGACGTGGACAGTTTCACTTATCATAATTTGAATATGTGAATTTCTCAAGGGGCAAGCCGCATCATGGATGTGACCTTCATCGGGGCTTTCGTCGCCGGGCTTTTGGCCTTTTTGACCCCCTGCATCCTGCCCATGGTGCCGTTCTACTTTTCCTATATGGCCGGGATTTCCATGGCAGAGTTGCGTGGCGATGGCGACATCGCGCCGGGGGCGCAGCGGCGCCTGTTCGTTTCGGCCGTCATGTTCGCCCTGGGCGTAACCACCATTTTCATGTTGCTAGGCCTTGGGGCGACGGCGCTGGGGCAGGCGTTTTCGGCCTGGAAAGAGCCGCTGTCCTATGTGGCCGCGGCGGTGATCTTTGTGTTCGGCCTCCATTTCCTTGGGATTATCCGCATCGGCTTCCTGATGCGCGAGGCGCGGATGGAAAGCAAATCGGACCCCTCGACCGTTCTGGGGGCCTACGTCATGGGCCTTGCTTTCGGGTTTGGCTGGACGGCTTGCGTGGGGCCGGTCTTGTCGACGATCCTGATGATGGCCTCGGGGATGGGCGATCTGACGCAAGGGGCGCTTCTTTTGGCGGTCTTCGGCATCGGGATGACCCTGCCGTTCGTCATCGCCTCGCTGTTCGCGCGTCCGTTCCTGTCATTTATGGCCCGGCATCGCGCCAAGATGGGCTATGTTGAGAAAGTGATGGGGGTTTTGCTGATCGTCTTCGCGATCCTGATCGCCACCAACAGCGTCAATGTGATCAGCAACTGGCTGATCGAAGTTTTCCCGGTTTTCCGGAGCTTGGGGTAATCCCACCGGGCCGGGCAGCAGAACGGAGAGGAGAGACCCGATGTTCAGACGGACGTTCCTTGCGGCGATTGCCGCGCTTGGTCTTGCCGGGCAGGGCGCTGCCGAAGCGACGATGGGCGACGATGGCCTGCACAAGACCGGTTGGATGCATGACACCTTTCGTGACCTGCGCGAGGATCTGGACGAGGCCAATGTCGAGGGCAAGCGCCTTGCCATCATCATCGAACAGCGTGGCTGTATCTACTGCACCAAGATGCACGAAGAGGTGTATCCCACGCCCGAGATTGACGCGCTGCTGAACGACGAATTCTTTTTCGTCCAGATCAACATGTTCGGCGACGTCGAAGTGACCGACTTTGACGGCGAGGTTCTGACCGAGAAAGAGGCGGTCCAGAAGTGGGGGCTGATGTTCACCCCGACGATTCTGTTCTTCCCTGAAGAGGTGACCGAAGAACTGCCCGCGAACCGGGTCGCCGTGGCCTATGTGCCGGGTGCCCTGTCAAAGGGGATGTTCTTCAACATGCTGACCTGGGTTCTGGAGCATGGATACGAGACGGACGAGAATTTCCAGAAATATCATGCGCGTATCCTGACAGAAGGTGGTGGACTCTACGGGTCGGACGGGTAACCATGGCCATCCGCCAGTGCGCCGCAGTGCAGCAATATTCAAATAAATGAATTTGTGATTGCTAATCTGAAGTCCGGTGCGCTACGGTATGCCAAAAGCAAGATATGACGCACACAGGGAGGATCAGGGAGGGCCCATGAAGCGCATCATTCCATTTACGGCCGCAGCGGTTATCGCAGCGGGCATGGTCACGGCGGAAACCGCCCCCGAGGATGTCGTCTTTGGCGAATACGGCGAGATCGCCGAATCGCTGACCGGCGTGGCGGGCGATCCGGCGGAAGGCGAAAAAGTGATGACCAGCCGCGGGCTGGGCAATTGCATCGCCTGCCACCAGGTGACCGCACTTGAAGACTACCCGTTCCACGGCGAGGTTGGCCCGTCGCTGGACGGTGCCGGGTCCCGCTGGGACGAGGCACAGCTGCGCGGTATCGTCGCCGGGGCGAAGAACACCTTCCCCGACAGCATGATGCCAAGCTTCTACAAGTCGACCGGCTTCATCCGCATCGGCGACGCCTTTACCGGCAAGGCCGGGTCGGACCCGACCACCCCGCTTTTGACCGCACAACAGATCGAGGATGTTGTCGCCTACCTGATGACCCTTCAGGACTAAGCGACAAGACGTTTCGCAAGAGGAGAAACCATGACCTTTACGCGTAGAGACACGCTCTTGATGGCGATGAGCGCAACCGCGGCGGCGATGCTGCCGTTCCGTGCCTCGGCTGCCGTTGAAGACAACATCGCCGCCTTCACCGGTGGCGCGGCCGTGGGCGAGGGTGGCATCACCCTGACCGCGCCGGAAATCGCCGAAAACGGCAACACCGTTCCGATCGAAGTCAACGCCCCCGGCGCCGTGTCGATCATGGTGCTGGCCGCCGGCAACCCGACCCCGCCGGTCGCCACCTTCACCTTCGGCCCGCTGGCCGGGGCACAGCAGGCGTCGACCCGCATTCGTCTGGCCGGCACGCAGGACGTGATCGCGATTGCCAAGATGGCCGACGGCAGCTTTGTTCAGGCAAGCGCCGAAGTGAAAGTCACCATCGGCGGCTGCGGCGGCTGAGCTGAGAAGAGGGAGTTAGAGACATGGCAGAAAACGTTACACCCCGCGTCCGCGTCCCCCGCTCGGCGGCGGCAGGCGAGACGATCACCATCAAGACCCTGATTTCGCACACGATGGAATCGGGCCAGCGGAAAGACGGCGACGGGAACCCGATCCCCCGGTCGATCATCAACCGCTTCACCTGCGACTTCAACGGTCAGAACGTCATCGACGTGACCCTGGAGCCCGCGATCTCGACCAACCCCTATTTCGAATTCCAGTCGCTGGTGCCCGAAGCCGGGACCTTCACCTTCACCTGGTTTGACGATGACGGGTCGGTCTACACCGATACGAAGGAAATCGCGATCGGCTAAGGCCGGGCCACCACAGGGAGGAGCAACATGAAAAAAACAATGCTACGGGGGGCTATCGCGGCGGCGGCCATGATCGTGGGGGCACAGGGTGCACTTGCACAGGACGCCGACAGCCTCACCATCAACGGCGAGATCGACATCGTGACCGAAGCCCCGGCTGCGGCGCACCTGGATGGGGCGCTGCGGACGGTCTATTCGGGTTGGCGGTTCCGGTCCGACGAGACCCAGGCCATGGAAATGGACGATTTCGACAACCCCGGCATGCTGGCCGTAGAAGATGCCATGGTGGCCTGGAACACCGCCGAGGGAACCGAGGGCAAATCCTGTGCGGATTGCCACGGCGACGCGGCTGAATCCATGACTAACGTCCGTGCCGTCTATCCGCGCTGGAACGAGGAAGCGGGCGAACTTCGCAACCTGCAAATGCAGATCGACGCCTGCCGCACCGAACAGATGGGCGCCGAGGCATGGGGGCTCGACAAGACCCCGATGCTGAACATGGAGGCGCTGATTTCGTCGGTCGGCCGTGGCACAATCGTGAACGTGGCTATCGACGGTCCGGTTGCCGATATGTGGGAACAGGGGCGCGAGCTTTACTACACCCGCACCGGTCAGCTGGAATTGTCCTGCGCCAACTGTCACGAAGACAACTACGGTAACTACATCCGCGCCGATCACCTTAGCCAGGGTCAGATCAACGGTTTCCCGACCTACCGTCTGAAGAATGCCAAGCTGAACGGTGTGCAGGGCCGCTTCCGTGGTTGTGTCCGTGACACCCGTGCCGAGACCTATGCGGTCGGCAGCCCGGAGTTCATGGCGCTGGAGCTTTATGTCGCGTCGCGCGGCAACGGGCTTGCGGTCGAAGGTCCGTCGGTTCGTAACTAATCGGTCTGGCCCGCCCGACGTGCGTTGGGCGGGCCTTTCCTTACCTGAAAACATTCAATAATGCGCATACGTTGCGCTGACAGGCCGATCCGGCGACGGGCGGCGATCATGTCAAAGAGGGAAGACAGATGGACAAGATCTTCAAAGGTATGAAGCCGTCCCGCCGGTCGTTCCTGACCGGGGCCGCGGCTGCCGGGGCAGGGGCCGTTGCGACGGTTGCCAAGGGGCAGGGCGCGCCCGACCCGGCCATCGTGGAACAGCAGCCCTGGCGGACCTTCCTTGGCGAAGGTGTTGATGCCTACCCCTATGGGATGCCGTCCGAGCACGAGGCCCATGTCATCCGCCGCTCCGTGCCCTGGCTGACCGCCGATCCGATTTCCTCTGTCAACTTCACGCCGCTGCACGAGTTGGATGGGATCATCACCCCCAACGGGTTGTGCTTTGAACGGCACCACGGCGGCATCGCCGAGGTGGACCCGGTCGAACACCGGCTGATGATCAACGGGCTTGTGGACAAGCAGATGGTCTTCACCATGGAAGACCTGAAGCGGTTCCCGCGTGAAAACCACGTCTACTTCCTCGAATGCGCGGCCAACTCGGGCATGGAATGGGCCGGTGCGCAGCTGAACGGCTGCCAGTTCACCCACGGTATGATCCACAACGTCATGTATACCGGCATCCCGCTGCGCCTGCTGCTGGAAGAGGCCGGGGTCAAGACCAACGGCAAATGGATCATGGTCGAAGGCGCGGATGCGGCAGGCATGAACCGGTCGATCCCGATCGAAAAGGCGATGGACGACTGCCTGATCGCCTTCAAGATGAATGGCGAGGCGCTGCGCCCCGAACAGGGCTACCCGGTCCGTCTGGTCGTTCCCGGCTGGGAAGGCAACATGTGGGTCAAATGGCTGCGCCGTATCGAAGTGGGCGACCAGCCCTGGCACGCCCGTGAAGAGACCTCGAAATACACCGACCTGCTGGAAAACGGGACGGCCCGCCGGTTCACCTGGGAAATGGATGCCAAATCGGTCATCACCAACCCCAGCCCACAGGCCCCTATCACCCATGGCCCCGGACCGACCGTCCTGACCGGCGTGGCGTGGTCCGGCCGTGGCACGATCCCGCGCGTGGACGTGACCATCGACGGCGGCAAGAACTGGTATCAGGCCCGCATGTCCGGTCCCTCGCTGAACAAGTCGATGCACCGTTTCTACTTTGAATTCGATTGGGACGGGACACCGCTGCTGCTGCAAAGCCGTGCGCATGACAGCACCGGCTATGTCCAGCCCACCAAGAACGAGCTTCGTGCCATCCGGGGCGAAAACTCGATCTACCACAACAACGGTATCCAGACCTGGTACGTGAACGAACAAGGGATCGCCGAAAATGTCGAAATTTCTTAAGATCTTCGCCCCCGCCGGGGCCGGCGCTGCCTCGATCCTGACGCTTGCCTATGTGATGGCCGACCAGTTCGTCGTCGACATCCCCGCGCCGCTGCGCACCGTGATCGCGGTGCAGCCGGCACAGGCGCAAGAGGCCCCCGTGGAAGAGACAGCGACCGCCGAGGCCCCGATGGAAGCGCCGGTTGAAATGGCCGCCGCCATCGTCGAACCCGCCGCGCCATCGCGTGAAGGCGGTTATGGGTTGGGCCGCGAGGCGCTGCCGGAAGAAGTGGCCGCATGGGATTTCGACGTGCGCCCCGATGGGCTGGGCCTGCCGGAAGGGTCCGGCGATGTCTGGACCGGCGAGGAGGTTTTTGTCGAGAAATGCTCCATGTGCCACGGCGACTTTGGCGAGGCCGTGGGCCGCTGGCCGGTTCTGGCCGGGGGCTGGGACACGCTGGAAAACAAGGATCCGGTGAAAACCATCGGGTCGTATTGGCCCTATCTGTCGACGGTCTTCGACTATGTCCACCGGGCGATGCCCTTTGGCGAGGCCGAAAGCCTGACGGCGGATGAAACCTATGCGATCACCGCCTATCTTCTTTACGTGAATAACCTTGTCGAAGACGATTTCGAACTGTCGCATGAAAACTTCGCCGAAGTCCGGCTGCCGAACGAGGGCGGGTTCTTTATGGATGACCGGCTTGAGACCGAATTCCCGGCCTTCGTGCGCCCGGAAATCTGCATGGAGAACTGCAAGGAGACGGTAGAGATCACCATGCGCGCCAGCGTGCTGGACGTGACCCCGGAAGAATCCGGCGTGGTCGAAGGCGACGGGGCAGAGGCCCCTGCCGCCGAAGCCCCCGCCGCCGAGGAAGCCCTGGTTGAAGAGGCTGCAACCGAAGAGGCCGCCCCCGCCGCTGAACCCGCGGAAGAAACCGCAGCCCTTGATCCGGCGCTGGTCGAGGAAGGCGCGGGCGTCTTCCGCAAGTGTCAGGCCTGCCACCAGGTTGGCGACGGCGCGACCAACCGCGTCGGTCCGGAACTCAATGGCCTGATGGGCCGGGTTGTGGGCAGTGTTGACGGCTTCAACTACTCGAACGGGTTCGCCGATGCCGCCGCGGCAGGCGAGGTCTGGACAGCGGAATCGCTGGCCGAATTCCTGACCAACCCGCGTCAGGCCCGCGCAGGCACAAAGATGTCCTTTGCCGGTCTGCGCGATCAGGCCGACATCGACGCGGTCTTGGCTTACATCCAATCGGAAGGCGGGATGTAACCGGCGCGGACAGCATGATCCATGTCAAGGCGGCGCCCCGTCGCCTTGGCATAGTTGCAGGATGACAAAGGGAGGATCCCAACCATGAAGACTTTTGCATCTGCCGCAGTTGTTTCCCTCGCCCTTGCCGCACCGGCCCTTGCCGACACGGCAACGACCTATCCCTTCGATGGCAGCTTTGACGATGCCACCTTCGCGCTGGAAAACGCGATCATCGAACGGGGGCTGGTCATCGACTGGGTCAGCCACACCGGCGACATGCTGGCCCGCACCGGCGAAGATGTCGGCTCGGACGTGGTCCTGTTTGACAATGCCGATGTGTATCAATTCTGCTCGGCCCAACTCTCGCGCGAGGTGATGGAGGCGGATTTCATGAACATCATGCACTGCCCCTATTCGATCTTCGTGTTTGAACGGGACGGGGCGGTGACCATGGGCTTCCGCGACATGCCCGAAGGCGACATGCAGGTCATCCAGAACCTGCTGGACGGCATCGTTCAGGACGCAGTGGGGAACTAAAGACTGATGGACTACCAGAATTTTTTCCGGTCGGCGCTGACCCGGCTGAAGGATGAAGGCAACTACCGCGTCTTCGCCGATCTTGAACGGGAACGCGGGGCCTTTCCGAAAGCGGTCAACCACAAGGACGGGGCGGTCCGGCCGGTCACGATCTGGTGTTCCAACGACTACCTTGGCATGGGGCAGCACCCCGCGGTGCTGTCCGCCATGCATGATGCGCTGGATACCGTGGGCGCGGGCGCGGGCGGCACCCGCAATATTTCCGGCACCACCCACCACCACGTGCTGCTGGAGCGGGAACTGGCCGATCTGCACGGCAAGGAAGCGGCGCTTCTGTTCACCTCCGGCTATGTGTCGAACTGGGCAACGCTGGGCACGCTGGGGGCAAAGATCCCCGGTCTCGTGATCCTGTCGGATGCGCTGAACCACGCCTCGATGATTGAAGGCATCCGCCATTCCAAGGCGCAGCGGATCATCTGGAAACACAATGATCTGGAAGACCTGGAGCGGCATCTTGCCAGCCTGCCCGCCGAGCAGCCGAAGATGATCGCCTTTGAATCCGTCTATTCGATGGATGGCGATATCGCCCCGATCCGCGAAATCTGCGATCTGGCCGACAGGTACAACGCCATGACCTATCTGGACGAGGTGCATGCGGTCGGCATGTATGGCCCGCGCGGCGGCGGTATCGCCGAACGCGAAGGGCTGATGGACCGCGTCACGATCATCGAAGGCACGCTGGGCAAGGCCTTTGGCGTGGTCGGCGGCTATATCGCAGCCTCCGCTGACCTCTGCGATTTCATCCGGTCCTTCGCCAGCGGGTTCATCTTTACCACCGCGCTGCCGCCTGCCGTAGCAGCCGGGGCCTGCGCCTCGATCCGGCATCTGAAGGACAGCCGCACCGAACGCGAGACCCAGCAGGACCGCGTGGCCCATCTGCGCGCCCGTCTGGACGAGATCGGCATCCCGCATATCCCGAACCCCAGCCACATCATCCCGGTGATGGTCGGCGATCCGGTGAAGTGCAAATACCTGTCGGATGTGTTGATGGACCGCTTTGGCATCTACATCCAGCCGATCAACTACCCGACCGTGCCAAAGGGAACCGAGCGGCTGCGGATCACCCCGTCGCCGGTGCACACGCAGGCCGATATCGACCATCTGGTCGGCGCGCTAAGCGAGCTGTGGACCCAGTGCCAACTGGCGCGGATGCCGATGGCGGCGCAGTAGCGCCGGGTTACATATTCAGGAAGGTCCGCACGGCGGCTTCGAATTCGCGCGGTTTTTCGGCGTGGAGCCAATGACCCGCATCGGGCAGCTTGGCAAAGCGGGCGTTGGGGAACAATTCCTTGATCCGGTCCCGGTATTCCCGCCGCACATAATCCGACTTCGCCCCTGACAGGAACAGGGTATCCCCTTCGAACGGGGGCAGATCAATCTCGGGGAAGCCCACGATCTTGGGCATTTCCGCCTCAAGCACATCAAGGTTCAGGCGCCAGCGCCTTTCCTTCAGATCCAGAGATTGCAAGAAGAATTCGGCCAGTCCCGGTTCCAGCCCTTCCAACTGGGCAAGGGCATCGGCACGGCTGCCGACGCGGGACAGGTCGACGGCGCGCATGGCGTCGATATTGTGCGTCTGGGTGTGCTGATAGGGAACCGGCGCAATATCGGCCACCACCAGCTTGCCCACCTTTTCGGGGTGGGTCAGGGCCAGCAGCATCGCCGCCTTGCCACCCATTGAATGCCCCAAAACGTCCCAGCGCCCGTCGATCACCTGCGCAAGGTCATCGCCCAGCTCGGGGTAGGAATGGGTTGCCATCTGGGGGCTTTGCCCGTGATTGCGCATATCGGCCGCGACGACCTCGCGTTCGTCGGACAGCCGTTTGGAAATCACGCCCCAATTCCGGGCCGATCCAAACAGCCCATGGGCGATCAGCAGGGTGGGTTTATCGGTCGGGGCGCCATGCCGGATCGTGTTCAACATGGCACAACGATTAGCGGCCTTGGGCCGGGGATGCCAGCGGGATTGAGCGGGAGGGCCGACTCATGGTTATGGCTGGCCTATGGACCCGAATGCGCTTGACCCCGTAGTGGATGAAATCCGCGGCCTCTTGGCCGAACGGTTGCGCGTGCGCGGCAAGACGCTCGAAGCGCAGTTGCGCAAGGCCCGGCGGCTTCTGCCGCGCGCGGTCCGGCGCGAGGCGACATTCTTGGAGCAGTCCAGCCAGTTGATCGGGAACCGGAAACTGGCACGGATGGTGGACATGGACCATGTGGCGCGGGCGCGACGCGTGGTCGTCGATCACCTGCGCCAGATCGACCCGTCCCAACGGCGGCGCGATGCCCTGCTGAACTGGGCAGCCTTCGTCGGACTGGTGGTCCTCGTGGCCGGGGGCGGGGTCATCTGGGCGCTCTGGGCCCGCGGGCTGGTCTAGGGCCGCCAAAGGGCGCCGAGCACACAGGCCTCGCCAACCCGGCGGGAATGTGTTTTTAAGGGTTTGCACGTCAAGCTGTTGTATTTGCAAAGCTTTGGGGCGCAGAAGGTGTTCGATAGAGATTGGAGGCTTTGGCCGATTGGCCTGCTTCAGGCAACATCAGTCCAATTCCCGGCCGATTTGTCCTGCAAAACAGGACTACACACTGCCCTACAGCGAAGTGTCT